>JAHZIX010000048.1 GCA_022601195.1 Deltaproteobacteria bacterium | reverse complement strand
GCTCGGCGACCGATGGGTCGGCTGAAGCTTCGCCGGTGTTCTGCTGCCGCTTCTGTTTCGATCTCTTTGATCAACACGCGAACCTCGGCTTGGCGTTTCTCCGGAGCGAGATTCTCCCAGCACGGGAGGGGGGAGAGCTCGAGAGTCATCGGCCGTTCGAAGTCGATGGGCCGGATTTTCTCGCGGGGTCGTTTGCGGCGAGCCTTGTGTAGGGCGGTGCGGTCGATCCAGATGCCCTGGAGGTTTTCGCCGTTGGCGAGGGCTTTGGCAGCATGGGCGCCGGGCCAGCGAAAGGGACTATCGACCAGCCCCTCCTTGGTTCCCTGGCTGAGGAGGTACTTCAGTCGAGGGACTTGGATGGCCTCGTTCCCGACCACGGGAATACCGCTATAGGGTCGCGCCCAGACCTTAGCCGGCCAATCGTGGAGGATGCCGACTTCTCGGGCCATGTTTGATCCCACGAATTCCATGAATGCAGAGATCTGTTTCTGACTTTCGGCACTGATGAGCAGGTGTCCGTGGTTGCTGAGGTAGGCACAGGCGTGTACTCGTACGTGGTATTTGGTCTGAGCCCGGGCGAGAACTCCGATGAGGATGTCGTTGAGTCTTTTGGAGGGGCGCAGCAGGAAGAGTCCCGCAAGACATCGATGAGAGATTTCAAAGAGAGAATAGCCGCAGGGGTCCGGGGGAGCGTAGCGTAGTCTTCTTGGCATGCTATCTAAGGACGCAAGAGCACCGCAGAATCTTGCATCGTGAGAAGAATTTCTTGAATTTCAAGGGAGTGGGAGTCTCAAGGAGGGGGCGCCCGTGATCCCTGATATTCGGTTGGTACCCTTCAGGTCACGATCTGTGACATTCGGTTGGGGCCCTTCTGGGACTGCTGGGCATTCGGTTGGGAGCTGTGGCTTGGTCTTGGCCCAACGCCTGGCCCACGGCCTTCGTAAATATCAACGGATCGGTTCCGAGCGGTTTTTCTTGCTTGTTACCCGTTTCTTATGGGTTTGACATTCTGCGAATGGAGATCTTGCGCACCATGAGAATCAAATTGCTTTCCGTTCTTTCTTTGTTCGTCGTTGCCATTCTGTGGGGTGGGGGTGCTTTCCTAGGAGAGGGGGCGCCAGTTCGGGAGCACCCATCCTGTGAGCCTCAAGAGGCGGCACGAGAGTTCGTTGAAGAGCTCGATATCCATTATGAAGGTTGTCACCCTCGTCAACCCTGTTGGCAGGAAATTCTGACTCGGGCCGAGTCGATTCTGGCTAGCTTTCCGGACGAGATTCATCTTCACCGGCCCTATTTGCAGTACCTCTATGGCGCATCTAAGAGTGGGCAACCAGATCGATTCGAGGCTGCTCTCGCTGCCTATGGAGATCGGGCTTCTCGGGAGAAAGGGAATCCAGCGGCCCAGTATCTTTATGCCTATGTGCTGGATGCTGAGGAGGAGCTCAAAGCCTATGAAAGAGCTCTGGAGGCGGAAGAAGACTATCCATGGGGGCATTGGGGGCTAGCTTATGCCTATGGACGGACCTCCCCTGAGTCAGGCCGGGCAAGGAACGAAGAGAAGGCGAAGGCTCATCTGGAGGCTTTTCTCGTAGCTTGTCCGAATCGCTTTAGGGAACCCCTTCTTCTTCGGACCCAAATCACCGACCAGGCCTTTTGGCGTCGCTACTTACCCGTTCTGCGCGAACAGATAGCTGGAGCGTCGCCCCGTCAGCGGGCATTGGCCTTGCCGGGACTGTGGCAGTTGGAGTTCCGGTTGGCTCCCGTAGCCGAGCACGAAGGTTTGCGCCAACGGCTGCGCGGGGAGCTCGAGAGGTTCGAAAACGCCCACCCACCGACGGATCGGCATTGGGCCTACGCCCTGGAAAGAACTCATAAGGTGGCTGGAAATCCAGCTGCCTCTCGCCGTCTCCGCGAGCAGCGTCAGGCCCAGAATCCCTGCTCTTCGGAGGCCGTGGAAGCTCTATTGAATGGTTTTGCTCAGGGAATGGGATCTCCCCAGGAAGCTGGGGAGAGGTTGGTTTTCGCAAGTGACAGCTTGGCGCGCCGACTGTATCGAGAAAGTAGTGGGTGGATCGCTCGCTGTCCCGGCTCCTGGCAGCTTCATTTGGCTCGTTTCCAAGCAGCAGTGAATCTCCAGGATTTGCCAGACGACGCCCTTCTCCGGGAGGTGGAAGCGATGTTGGGGGCCTGGGAGCCATTTCGAGCCAGTATTCGCATGAGGGATTCTCCCTATGTCCATGCGGCGCGAGCCCTGTTGAATCGCCAGTTGAAGGTGGAAAGGGTCCAGCCCCTTTTGGAGCAGGAGCGGGCCCTTATTCCCTCGAGTAGAGAGAAGGCTGCCGTGAGCTCCTCCGGGGGCGATGAGCGGTCTCAGATTCCCGTTGGTAGGACTCTCAAACTGGTTCAGTTGGAGCTCCTCGAAAGCGAGGCCGCCTTTCGGCTGGGGGAGCTGGAGGGGGCCAACGAGGCTCTCCGAGAAGCAGCGGAGAAGCTCGAGAGCATCGAGTCTCCTGACTCACGGCAGGCAGGCCAGATGGAAGTGAGCTGGGCAAGGTACTGGCAACTCCGAGGACAGGTAGCCTCAAAGGCCGGACGGAAGTTGGATGCGATGGCGTTTCTTCGCAAGGTTCCGCCTGACCTGCTGGATACGGATCTTCTCGGCGGCAGTGCAACAAACCTACCCTCTTTGGAAAGCGGCGCCAGCATGCCGACCGAAGCCCAATGGCGAGAGATGGGAGGGTCGGAGGATGGCTGGAGGGCTCTCGAGCCGGGCCTTCTTCCAGCAGGTGGGGAGGCGGCGACGGCTGCGATCAGAGGAGCAGCCCAATCGGATTGGGACTCGCGCCGCGACACCTTGTTAGATTTTCGGTTGGTGGATCTCCAGGGCAAGGCCTGGAAGCCGGCCGACCTCCTTGGGAAAGTCACTCTGATCAATACTTGGGCCACTTGGTGCCCACCGTGTCGGCTCGAGCTTCCCTTCGTGCAGGAACTGCATGTGGGCCTAGCTCGGCGTCCGGATTTTCAAGTGATCAGTCTCAACGTCGATAGCAACCCGGGGGAGGTAGCGCCCTTCGTGGAGGAGTATCGGCTGAGCTTTCCGGTTCTTTTGGGGGAGTCCTATTTCAAGAGCCTCAAGGTGAGCCGTGCGGTCCCCCAGAGCTGGATCGTCGATCCCCAGGGGGTGATCCGACGCGGGCAATCGGGATTTCTGCCCAGGGAAGGCCCCGGTTGGGCCGCAGAAGCTCTGCTACAAATGGAGGAGGTGAGAGCTGTCTACGGCTCCACCGCGCACTAGCTCCAAAGCACAGTGGCCCGATCAAGGCGAGGCGCCTCGTTGGCGGGTTTCAAAGTAACGGCCCGCCAGTCGCAGTCGTCAGTCATCAACCGTCCGCAGAAGCCGCGGCAAGAGAGAGTTTGTCAGCCACGGAAGTCGGCAGTAGGAGCCATAGGCGCCCTCGGTGCTTCATGCGGCCGGCTCGTTGTGTAGCTTCTTCTCCATGACCCCAGAAGATATCTCCTCGCACCGGTCCGCGAATGGCACCCCCCGTGTCCTGGGCAATCATGAGCTGACGAAGGGGCTCGTCGGGAAGCTCCGGGTCGGGGGCGGGGGCCTCCGCATCGAGCCACATAGGAGCACCAAGGGGAAGAAACTTCCGATCGATAGCTAGGGATCGCCGCGGTGTGAGCACCGCTCCTTGGCTTCCTACCGGGCCGGCCCCCTCGAGCTCCCGGAAGAAAATGTAGGAGGGGTTTTTTTCCAATACGGAAGCCGCTTCCCCTGGGTGGCTCTCCAACCACCTTCGAATGCTCTGCATAGAAACTTCTTCCAAAGAGAGCTCACCTCGGGTCACCAGATCCCGACCGATGGCGAAATAGGGGTGGCCGTTCTGATCGGCATAGCCGACGCGCATACTCCCACCCTGTGGTAACTCGACTCGGCCAGAGCCTTGAATGTGGAGGAAGAAGGCATCGATGGGATCATCCACCCAGACGAGCTCGAGACCTCGACCAGCCATGGCTCCGGCGTCGATTGCGGCTCGATCCGAGTAGGGGTGAAGGCGACCCCCTTTTACTGTTCCGGCCAAGCGCCGGCCCTTGAGATCCTCACGGAACTGACCCAGGTCTATGGATACGAGCTCTTTGGGACGGCGATATAGCGGATAGGTATAGGTGCCGTGACGCTTGCGGCTGCCTCGAAGGGTCGCTTCGTAATAGCCGGTGAATAGCCCCTCACTTTGGTCGTTGTTGAGAATTTGGAAGGGGCGAAACTCCGCTTCGAAGAAGGCGCGAGCGGCGGCGCTTCCGGCTGGAACTTGGCTAGCCAGTTGGCAAGCTCTGGACCAGTCCCCGGTCAGGCCTCCCACCTCCAAGGGCCGTACCGTAGCTTCAGCTCCGCGGCGCCGGAATCGCTGGCAGGAGGCGCGGAAGGGGGGCAGGGCTTGGGAGAGGTCGTCTAATTCCCAGCCCGGCAGGGTCTCGAACCCGGTGGGTACCAGGACTCTACGGTCCTCTAAGGGGACTGGCTGTGGCTCCATGGGAGGATCGACGACTTCTTCTTCGACGCTTCTCTCGGAGATTCTTAGCTGCCACAGAGCCCAGACAGAGAGGCTCGAGGTCACCAGTGCCAGAAGGGCAAAAAACACGGTGAGCCTCGGCCAAGGTCTACGCTGCTGGTAACTATTCATGAATTCACTTTGGGGTTCCTGGCCGGAACTGAAAGGTCGCCCCCGCCTTCAAGCTAGGGTCGTCCGGTGGAAGGTGAAAGCTCAGGGTGTAGAGAAAGACATCGTTGTTGGTCCACCACATGCGGTGGCGAGCTCGCTCTTTGGGTAGGACGATTTGGAATCGGGCCGTCCCATCACCAAGGAATGCAGTTTCTCCCAAGTCTCCCCCTTCGACCTCTAGACGAGCTGGAGGGGGAGAGCGGAAATCCAGAAGTAGGGTGTCCAGGGGGCGGCTGAACCCAAGGAGTAGCCGAGCCTCGGCTCCACCCTCGAGGTGCAGCCAGCTGCCTGGAGGCAGAGGGGTCAGCTGCGGTGTCAGAGGTTTCACCCACAGGCCGTTCTGAGTCAGGTCTTCATGTCCAGAGGGCTTGAGGTGGCTCTGGGTCGTCTCATAGGGCAACCAACGCTCTGCGAGGGCCGACACGTAGTGGTAACCGCCGTCGGGATCCACCGGATAGGCCCGAGGCTGGGACCACAGGGGCCAGAGAAAGGGTCCCGCAACCAATGCCACTGCCAAGGCCGCCTTGGCGGCCCAAGCGCTGCTCCGAGGCCCGGAAGCGAGGAACCAGAAGGCTGGGTAGAGGGGCAGGAAATATCGATTGCCGATGGAATCTCCTCCTCCCCAAAAATTGAACGGCCGCAGGTAGAAAAAACAACTCAAGGCGAGGGCAACGGCCAACAGGAGAGACCAACGGTGGCTGCCGGAACGAAAGGCAAAGAACCCGATCAGGAAGGGCAGGAAATAGGGCAGGATTCCTACGTGGCGACCCACTAGCGAGTAGGCGACGTTCCAACCGGTTTGAGCGAGATCGAATCCCATTTTCCAGAAACCCGGTCGCACCCAAGAGGCGCCTCGCAGTTGTGGGTCGTCCTGCCAGCGATCCGCTGGCAAGTCGACCTCCGGGAAGCCTGTGTAGGAATAAAAGCCTTGGCGCTCCCCCCCGTAGCTGCTCCAGGTTCCGCGAACGGAAAAATTGATGGCGCTCGCGGCCAGGACCAATGCCCCTGCTCCCAAGGTCAGGGCCAGCAACCCTTGGCGTCTTCTGACCGCAGGAACCGCCAGGGCTGCAGGCAGCAGCAACGTTCCATAGAACGGTCGGGAGAGAGCGACGACCCCCAGTAGGATGCCCACCCACAACCAGCGAAGGACGAAGCTACGGCTACTTTGGCTGGTGACGTCTTGATAGATCTCGGTGAATCTGCCTCCCTGTTGGACCCCTCCGTAAGCTAGGGAAAGGGCGAGGGCCACGAGGCTCATGAGGAAGAGGTCCGCATGGACCCAAAACACGTGAGCAAAGGAGACGGAGGCGAATAGAAAAGCCGCCACTAAAACCGGCGCCCCAGCACCGACAGATCGGCGAAGGCTTACGGCCGCAGCGAACCCGGCGAGAGCCAGTAGCAGCGCATTGGCGATAAAGGGGCCACGAAGGGGAGAGAGTCGTAAAAAAGGGGCCAAAACCAGCGGGTAGAGGGCCGGCTTGCCGTAGGTCAGACCGTCGGCGGATCCATGTTTTTGGAGAATCAAGCCTTCCGGTTGATGTTGCCAGTGCCCCACGAAGCGATCGAAGTCCTGCTTTGAGTACTCGAGGTCGTAGTCCCAGGCCAAGCTTTGGGCAGCCATGAGGTAAGTCGCTTCGTCGCCTCGAATGCCCGGCCAGTCTTCGCGGTCGAAGGTCATCGCTCCTAGCAAGGTTGCGGCGAGCAAAATGACCAGTGGGAGCCAACTCCAGGAGATGCGCATCGGTCGCATTGTACCTTCCGAGAGAGGCGAACGAGTCAGTACCGGCAATAGAGATGATCTCAACTCCGCTGTTGAGCTCTGAACCTCCTGGTCTTTTTCGTGTTGACAGGCTTGTGGAGCTAATGGTTACAATGCGGAATAAGAATGTTCTTTAGGATGGTTTCTTGAAAAACTCTGAGGACGATCCGAAGAACCCCAAACTAGAGAGCCATCTGAGGAAGGGCTGGGGGCTTTGGAGCGACCGGTTACGAGGTGGTTCTTTCTGAAGCGGCGGCATTCAGGGAGAGTTCCGTCATGGCGACGAGAGAGCTTCCCGCCCTGTCCACCCATCCGCCAGTGGACCTCGAGGAATCTTGCCAAAATTTGAGGTTTTTAAGATGCCTACGCCAAGACAATTCTCCTCCGCATCTGATTCGGCTCGAGCTGCGGGCAGAAGGGCCATGGTATTGCGGCCGACCCCTGGCGACCCGCTTCGCGACTTGGCGGTGGCGGAAGAGTTGATCGAAGCCGAAAAACAGGCGGTTGCTCATTTCCGTGAAGTTGCGGAACTGCTTTCCGGCCTACCCGCCAGGAGGCTAGCGGAGATCGCTGCGGTGTTCCAGAGCATCCGTCAGAACCGTGGTGTTCTTTATGTCGTCGGAGGCGACAACAGAGTTAATACCGCCCTTCTTCTCACCACCGAGCTCGCGGGGTCTCAGCCACCAGGGGAGTCGCCTTTGCGAGTCGTTTGTCTCAACGGCAGTCCGGGTCAGACTTCTGACCGGGCGGGCGATCCTGGCTCTGAGGAGACCTTTTTCAACAGCCTGGAGGAGCAGCTCGGGGATCAGGATGCGGTGCTCGCAATTTCAGCTTCGGGCCGGTCGCCGAATTGTCTGAAAGCTCTGTCCTTCGCTCGGGCTCAGGGCGTCAAGACTCTCGGCCTTCTAGGGGTCGACGGCAGCCCGGCGCACCCTCTCTGTGACCTTCACTTTTCGGTACCCAGCGAGGACTTCCTGGACAAGGAAGACAGCCGAATGGAGGATATCTACAGGGTGGTCTGCCACGCTATTTCGCGGATTCTTCGCACGGCTGCCTCTGCAGAAGCAGATCGTCGGGGCATGGCTGTTCCTTCGCGTCACTCTGTCTAGGTCGTCACAAGATCAAGTCGTCACAGGCTTGACTTCGAGATTAGGCGTTTGACGGGAAGGCTAAGGGGAGTCGCCCGGAGATCTGCTCCCCGGGAGCTTCTTTCCGGAGGGCTCTTTACTCAAAGAAGTCGGACAGACCGAGAAGGTGAGCCACTTTTCTAGTGAGTATCATCCTTCACCTAAGGTTGCCTTGTTCCGCCAGCCCGGAATCTGCTAGCTTGCTCTTCTATGGGCCTACCCTTGGGGCGGCCACTATCACCTCAACTACTCTCTTCGAGATTTTTCGAGCCCGATGATCAAGACTGTCCTGAACTCTCTCCCCGCTAGGGGCTTTCTATTCGGCGCCCTGCTCTATGGCGGCCCATTGGCGTGGATTCATGGTGCCCACAACGGCTTGGCTTCCAGCCGAGATACGGTGGTGGTGTGGCTCGCCTTCTGCTTCCTCTATGGCGCCTGGGGGGCGGCAGCGTTCCTCGGTGGCTGGCTATGGGCTCGATTGCAGACCCTCCTTAGGGGAAGGGGCGACGAGGGGCTATCAGGACGGAAAAATCTCCAGGAGCGGGGGTTATTTTGGGGGATTCTCGCTTTTAACCTGGCATTTTGGGAGCCGTTCTTTCTCTATGGCTTGACCTACGATCAGGTGCCTCTCAAGGATGTCGACCGCTTTCTGCCCATGGCAGTCTTCCTCGCCGCGGCGGCGGTGATAGTCGCTTTGATGGTGGCCTTGGTTTCGTGGTTCTTGCACTGGGGGCTGCTGTGGTTGGAGCGTAGGAACTGGCTGCGAGGCGCTACCGTTGGTGCCGGGGTCCTCAGTGGACTGGTTCTGGCAGCGCAGCCCTGGTGGACTGGAGCTAGCTCACCCGTCATAGTTTTGGAAGCTGGACAAATGAAAGTCGACCCAGAGGGAGGCGTCGAGGTAGCCGCGACGATCGCCCAGGAGGGGGCTGAGAGGGGCGTCGAGCCCAAGGACATCGAGTCGGAGAGAGAGCTTGGCGATTCGCTGGAGATCGTTCCAAAGCCGACGCCGGAGCCCGAATCGGCCCTCAAGGTCGTCTTGATCGGTCTCGATGGTGCTGATTGGAGGGTGATCGACCCTCTACTGCGGGTAGGTGCCCTGCCAGCCTTCTCTCACCTGGTGGATACGGGGACCCGCGCTGCCCTGGAGACATTTCCGGACGCCAACTCAGCGGTGATTTGGGCCTCTATCTACTCCGGAAGATCGGTGGAAGCTCACGGTATTCACGATTTCTACCGAGTCGAGATCCCCGGCATGACCTCGCCGGGGATCTATCCGGTACATCGGACTTTTTTCAAGGAGCTGAGCAATGTTGCCGAGCCTTTGGGGTTGGTACGCCGGACCTTGGTGAGTCGGTATTCTCTACACTCCCCACTGCTCTGGGAAATCGCAGATCATGAGGGGATTTCTACCGGGATCGTGGATGGCTATCTCTACTCCTTTCCGGCGCCGACTCCAAAGGTCGAGGACAGCTACTTTCTGGCCTACGGTCTCGATGCCTTCGCTAGAGATGTTGGCGGGGGCGGCGGGGGCCAGCCCGGAGTGGCAGATCTACCTCTCTTCCTACAGCCACCAGGGCTGTTTCGGGGGTTGCGAGATATCCTCGATCGCGGGGACTTCTATTGGCAGTCTGCCGCCCTCCTTCGCCTCCTCGAGGATCGGCGCCAGCCTCGGTTGGTGAATTTTTACACCCACGAGCCGGATAGTGTTCAGCACCAGCAGTGGAAGTGGTACGAGCCCAGTCACTATTGGCGGGTCGATGCCGACGAGGTTTCAGAGAAGAAACACACCATCCCGAACTTGCATCGTGATTTCGACGATTTCCTTGGACAGCTTCAGGAGAAGATCGATCCTCAGACGGTGGTGGTGGTGGCTTCGGATCACGGTCACTCTCCGACCCCGGTGCATAAGCTCTACACCCAACATCGTCATGGCCCGCCTGGCATCCTGCTGCTGGCCGGTGGCCCCGTGAAGGCTGGTGCGGTGTTGGACCAAGCTCATGTATTGGATATCTTTCCAACTCTTCTCTACCTTCTCGGGCTACCCATTCCAGAGGATGCCGAGGGAGAAGTTCTCTGGGATGCTCTGGATCCGGCCTTCGTCGCCGCTCATCCGCCGAGGACAGTACCCTCCTTCGATTTCCTGAATCAAGGCTACGGGGGACGCAGTGGTGGCCTTGGGGAGAATCGCAACCAGCAGGAGCTGGACAAGCTCAAGTCGCTGGGCTACATCTGAGCACTTCTATTGGGATTGGACTCATTCCCCAAGGGGGATTCTGGGGTTGTACAATACCCACCCAATCGAAGCCGGCCGAATCGATACCGACCATTCGACACCGTGACTTTTTCGATCCACCGAGAGGAGCATCCGAACCATGATTGCCAGGCCTTCTAACAGCGAAATACCGGTGGTGATTTTGTGCGGAGGAAAAGGCACTCGGCTGCGGGAGGAAACCGTGTCGCGGCCCAAACCCATGGTGGAAATTGGGACTCAGCCGATTCTTTGGCACATCATGAAGATCTACGGTCAGTTCGGTTTTCGGCGTTTTATTCTCTGCCTTGGTTATAAAGGCTGGGAGATCAAGCAGTATTTTCTCCGTTACCACGAGATGCACCGAGACTTTACGGTCTCCATGAACAGTGGCGAGGCACCGCAGTTTCATACTCGAGACAGCGATGAAGATTGGGAGGTTACCTGTGCTGAAACGGGAGCGGATACGGGGACCGGAGGGCGACTTCATCGAGTTCAGTCCTACCTCGACACCCCGACTTTCTGTTTTACCTATGGCGATGCGGTAGCTCGTATCGATCTCGACGCTTTGTTGGACTCTCATTTTGGAGAAGGGCGCCTCGCAACCGTTACGGGAGTTCACCCTACCTCCCGATATGGAGAGATGAATGTAGAAGGAAGCCAGGTGGTGGAGTTCAACGAGAAGCCTACCTTGGCGGAGGGTGTGGTCAGCGGAGGTTTCTTCGTCTTCCAACGGGAGGCTTTGCAGTACCTGTCTTCCGATCCTGAGCATTTCCTGGAGCTCGAGCCGTTACAGAATCTGGCTCGAGACCGCCAGATGTCGGTCTATCACCATGAAGGCTTCTGGCATCCTATGGATACCTATCGAGACTATTTGCATCTCAATAAGTTGTGGAAAGAAGCCAAACCACCTTGGAAAACTTGGTGAAATGAAAGATCCGATTCCTTGCCGTTTTTGCGCCCGACCCCTCGAGACGACCTTCGTCGATCTCGGCCTGTCCCCCCTGTCCAATTCCTATGTGAAGCCAGAAAATTTGGGGCGGCCAGAGGTCTTCTATCCTCTTCATGTCTTCCTTTGTGACGCTTGTCTTCTCGTGCAGTTGCCGGAGGAGGAGGCACCGGAGAAGATCTTCTCGGACTATGCGTATTTCTCATCTTTCTCGGATAGTTGGTTAGAGCATTGTGAACGCTACGCGGCGCAGGTGGTTGAGCGTTTTGGACTTGGCAAAGAACACCTGGTGATGGAGCTGGCAAGTAACGATGGCTATTTGTTGCAGTATTTCAAGGCGAGGGATCTCCCGGTATTGGGGATCGAACCCGCAGGGAATGTTGCGGAAGTAGCGGAGAAAGCGGGCATTCCGACGCGAGTCCAGTTCTTTGGGAAGGAAACCGCGAAGCAGCTGGTCGAGGAGGGGTACCGAGCCGACTTGCTCGTGGGAAATAATGTACTGGCCCACGTCCCGGATTTGAACGATTTCGTCGCTGGGATGAAAGTCGTTCTTGCCCCGGGTGGGGTGATCACGATGGAGTTTCCTCATCTCCTGCGCCTGATGCAGGAAGGGCAATTCGATACCATTTACCACGAGCACTTCTCCTACTTTTCCTTTCATACGGTTAGGGCGATTTTCGCTGCCCACGGGCTGACTTTGTTCGATGTCGAAGAGCTAAACACCCACGGTGGGTCTTTGCGTATCTATGGTCGACACGAAGGGCAAACAGCCATTGGAGAGACGGGAGTCAGCCATCGTGTTGAGGATCTCCTGGCGCGGGAAGAGGAGGCCGGCCTCACCTCTCGGGAAGCCTATCTTTCTTTCGCCGAAACGGCTCAGTCGGTGAAGAGGGGGCTGCTTCGATTTCTCCTCAAGGTGAAAGAAGAACGAGGCACCGTGGTGGGGTATGGAGCGCCTGCCAAGGGAAATACTCTTCTGAATTATTGCGGAATTCGTGAGGATTTTCTGGACTACACGGTGGACCGCAGTCCCCACAAGCAGGGTTGCTTTTTGCCCGGCACCCGAATCCCCATCTATGAGCCAGAACGCATCCTGGAGACCAAACCGGACTACGTCCTCATTCTGCCCTGGAATCTCAAGGGAGAGATTGTGGACCAAATGGCTGAGATTCGCTCCTGGGGAGGGCAGTTCGTCGTAGCCGTTCCGGAGATTGATGTCCTGTGAGCAGGAAGGCCTAGAGTGATCTTTCGGGAATCCCCACTGAAGGGTGCTTTCGTCGTCGAAGTCGAGCGTTTGTCAGACGATCGCGGTTTTTTCGCCCGCACGTTCTGCCAACGAGACTTTGAGGCCCAGGGCCTTTCCCCGGCGACAGCTCAATGCAATATTTCCTTCAATCACCGAAAAGGGACGGTACGAGGTCTACACTTTCAGCAACCTCCTCACGAAGAAGCCAAGGTTGTCCGAGTGACTCGAGGAGCCATTTTCGATGCGATCGTGGATCTGAGGCCATCATCCCCAACCTTCCTCGAGGTATTTGCCATTACTCTTTCTGCGGAGAAGCGCAATCAGCTCTACATACCTAAGGGCTTTGCTCATGGATTCCAGACCCTGGAAGACGACTCAGAAGTTTTCTACCAGATGTCTGACTTCTTTCAGCCTGGCGCTGCCCGGGGGTACCGTTGGAATGATCCTGCTTTCGCTATCGAGTGGCCCCTCGAGGTGACGGTGATCTCGGAGAGAGATCAGGAGTTGCCGTTGTGGCGGGCGGGAGCGGAGCCGGGAAGCTCGACGGAATCCTAGGCCCGGGAAGGCTGAGATAGCTATATGAAGGAGAGACTCTCGTGGAAATCACGATCGCCCAACTCTTAGCCGATTTTGATTCGGCGGGCTCTGGCTCGGATATGTACCGTTTTGCGGAGCGGGCTTATCCTCTTTGCCGAAGCCTTACGGGAGATGGGGTGCGTGAGACTCTGGGCCTGATCCAGGAGACCCTTCCCCTGGAGATTCACGAGGTGCCTACGGGTACTCCGGTGCTGGATTGGACGGTACCCAAGGAATGGAATCTGAAGAGGGCTTGGATCAAGGGCCCAGGCGGAGAGATCCTGGTGGATTCCCGAGACCACAATCTCCATGTTTTGGGGTATAGCGTGCCGGTGCGCCAAAAGTTGTCCTTGGAAGACCTCCAAGAGCACCTGTACAGCCTCGAGGAACAGCCGGATGTCATTCCCTACCGAACTTCCTACTATCGAGAAAATTGGGGGTTTTGCCTTCCTCATCGACTGAGGGAAACCCTCCCTGAGGGCGAGTACGAGGTGTGCGTGGAGGCCACCCTGGACCACGGTTCCCTGACCTATGGCGAGTTTTTTCTACCCGGAGAATCGCAGCAGGAGGTTCTCCTTTCCACCCACTGCTGCCATCCCTCCCTTGCCAATGACAATCTTTCTGGGCTGGCTGTGGTCAGTCGCTTGGCGGCTGCCTTGGGGACGGTGTCCCGTCGGCGGTACTCCTATCGGTTCGTTTTCGTGCCGGGAACCATTGGCTCGATCACCTGGTTGGCCAAGAACGAGGACACCACGGCCCGGGTCAGTCATGGTTTGGTGGCTGCCAACCTAGGAGATTCAGGCCCCTTCCACTACAAGAAGAGTCGGCAGGGCGATGCGGAAATCGACCGGGTCGTCAGCCTGGTGCTGAGGGAGTCCGGCCGGGACTATGGAGTCGAGGACTTCGTTCCGTTCGGCTACGACGAGCGGCAATATTGCTCGCCGGGCTTCGATCTACCGGTGGGGTCACTCACCCGAACCCCCTACGGTCGGTATGCGGAGTACCACACTTCGAGAGACGACCTGAGCCTGGTGCAGCCGAAGTTCCTGGCCGGATCTCTACGAACTTATCTAGAGGTCATGGCGGTACTGGAAGGCAATACCCGGGCCCTCAACCTCAACCCCAAGGGGGAGCCTCAGTTAGGGCGACGAGGTCTGTACCGGGCGGTCGGTGGCGAAGGCAGTCGAGAGCGGGAGCTGGCACTGCTTTGGGTCCTCAACCTCAGTGACGGCAGCCACAGCTTGCTGGATGTGGCGGAGCGGTCCGGCATTCCTTTCGCCACGGTGAGAGCCTCCGCCGATGCCCTTCTGGCGGCGGGCCTATTGCGGAATCTCGACCCACCGGAGGAAGTGTGATGACCAAGACCTGTACCCATCTTGCTGGATCCAATGCCGTGATCACCGGCGCCACAGGCGGTATCGGTGGCGCCATTGCTTTGGCTTTGGCGGATTCTGGAGTGAATCTCTTGCTGACGGGCCGAGATGAGGGGAAGCTCGAGGAGTTAGCGGGCCGAGCACGCCGTTTCGGAAGTGAGGTTCAGATTTGGGTAGCGGAGCTAGAGGAGGACCGGGGAGTGGCAGCCTTAGCGGGCCGCTGCCACCAATCCTTCGATGGGATCGATTTGTTGGTACACAGCATGGGGCTCTTTCTCGGAGGCGCTCTCGAGCAGTCTTCCGTCCAAGACCTCGACCGTCAGTACCGGGTCAACGTTCGATCACCTTTTCTTCTTACCCAAGCCTTACTCGCGGGGGTCAAGCAGCGTCAGGGGCAGATCGTGTTCGTGAATTCCAGTGCCGGATTTTCTCCAGCGAGAGGCGGTTACGGTGCTTATGGGGCAACGAAGCACGCTCTTCGAGCGATCGCCGATAGCTTGCGGGACGAGGTCCAGACCAGCGGTGTGCGGGTTCTTACGGTGTTTCCCGGCCGAACCGCCAGTGCCATGCAGGCCGAAGTCCACCGCTATGAAGATCGGCCCTACGACCCGGCTCAGTGGATGCAGCCGGAAGACGTAGCCCACGCGACTCTCGCTGCCCTCACTCTGCCTCGCACTGCGGAGCTAACGGACCTCCATGTGCGGCCCCGGGGAGGGTGAGGGGCGCGCTCCCTGGGAGTGATGCTTCGGGTCTGCCACTCGGCTGCCACCTCTCCTGCCTCTCCTTCTTCTGGGGCTTTACCTCACCGACGGCGCCTCCTCGGGAAGTCGATGAAGAGGAACAACTAGGACAGGTCGACCTCGATTCCACCGAAGTTTCTTGCCACGAGATTGTAGAGAAAGGCACCCAGAGCGGAGAAGACCGCGCCCAGGACACCATAGAAAATCGGCAGAAAGATCACCGCTCCAGCACCCACGATAAGCCCCTCGAGGCCACCCAGAGAGCCCGAGTCGCCCGACCCCAAGACTCCTCCCATGACCGAGATAAGGGAGAAGATACCGCCGATCAACAACCCCATGGCGCCATACAGGATGCCGGTTACCTTGGCGCAAGAGAGAGGATCGATTCGTCGTAATTCCATGTTGACTCCTTTTTCTGAGTTTTCTGAGGCGGTGCTCCGCCGGGAAAAATGGCCCGAGGGATTCCTGTATCGAGGCGAGCTCCCGGGGTTCAAGAATGATACGGCTGTGATTCCGATCTTATTCGGATCGATCCTCGAGAGGATTTCCTGGCTAGGTGGGGAGACAGCCCTTCTCATCTGGGCTAGAATTCGTGCTGTCCAAGGGGTATTAGCATAGGTTCTGAGCGCTTTTTGTGCGGTTTTGGCCGCCATGAAAAGGAGATTGCCTTCATGTCTGGAGCAGACCGGCGGACGGCTGTGCGCGTGGTTCGGCCGATGGAGATTCAGTATGCCAGTAACTGTCCTCCCATCAACGGACGCATAGAAGACATCAGCGAGACGGGAGCCTTCGTCGATACCAATCATCCCCTGGAGCAGGGTAGTTTTGTCTTTTTCCGGTTCTTTCTACCGGACGAGACTCCGAATGTGCCCATTCAGGGCCGGGGAAAAGTTGCCTGGACGGAACCCATGGTGGGTTTTGGACTGGAGTTCTTGGAACTAGAACCAGAGATTCGAGAGCGGATCAAATTCTTTGTCGCCTCCGTATTCTTTGGGCATCTCACCGAAAACTGACGGCTCTCCCCAAAACCCGCCTCGCTACGTCGCAGGGCAGCTCGAGGGGCGTCCTCAACGATTCTCGTCGTTGACGAAAATCGCCTCTACCGTCAGATTGTCCTGGGCCTCCAGCCGGAGAGTTCTTGCCGAGGAAGAAGTCCTTCGGCCCGTTCCCGGGCCCGATACTTCCCAATGGGAGAACCCCTCGGCTTCCTCACCGATCTCGAGCACGGCTCTTTGGCCGGTGAAATACCAGCCGACGTAGTCCTCGGAATACGGGTAGCCATCGACGACGACACGGCTACCCGCCGGTACGATGACTCGGAGGCGATAGCTATCTCCCCCAGGGAAAGTCCGTAGGAACTGTCGTCTCAAGACATTCTTGCGGCGTTTGAGGAAGATTCTCAAGGAATCGAGAAACTCACGGTCTTGAAGATGGTAATTCTTTGCGACCTGACGGTAGAAGGCGAGGCGCTGGGCTAGGAAGTCATCCGTCAACTGGTGGTTGAGAGCTTCGCTGAAGCGATCGGCAAAGGCGCTTTGGAATTTGGGATCTTCTTGGGCGAGCCGTCGCAGCAGGCGAGCTCGAAGATCCGGGTGGCGGCCGGTGAAAAGGCTTCGAAAGGTGTCTTCGTTTGCCGGGCCGGCCGTTTTCCCCTTGGCCGCCATGAAGCTGTGGTCCATATCCCAGTTGATCCAAAACCACCGGCTCTCGGGGTCGGTCTGGTCACGAAGCAAGGAACCCTGAAACGGATCCGTGGTGGCACAAAAGAGAATCGATAGAGCCCAGGAGAAGAGGTTTTCCGTCTCGATGCGTTTCTCAACCGATTCGAGCGTCAGTGGGCGTTGTTGGGTTTCCCATTGGCGAATCTCTTTGAAGAGACTCCGGTCTCCCTTCCGAAAGCGGCTGTCTCCCCTATCCCTCTTGGTGCGCAGGAAGACGAAGTCGTCGTGGCCGAAGTGGTCGATGAGGAACTTTTCGTCGATCCGTTCGGTCAGGAAGTAGATCCCTTGCCGCTGGCCGTTGAGATAGAAGAGAGCCGGCAGAGTGTGAGGCGCCCAGGCGCCCAGGCGACGTGAGATGTCGTAGGCCAAAGGACTATTGAAGTGCCAATCCTGCTGGGCAAAATCTTGGCGTACATCGTTGTGGAGAACCAGGCGATCCGCCGGCCGGCGGTGGGGCCAGTGAAGAACCGATGACGGTATCTCAGTGGCGCCATAGTTGCGATGGAAGTAGAGGCGATAGCTCTTGACCGGTGAGTGGATCCGGCTCAAGCCGCCGTGGAGGCGAATTCCGACCCCGGAAGCGAAGGTAAGCTCCTTGTCTGTGAACAGAGAGACGTAGGCGGGACGTTCGCTTTCCTGGCCTCGCCCACGGGGCTGTTTCTCGATGGCCTTCAGGTCGATGGGGCGAACCGCTATGGAGACGATATTCAAACCCTGGGCGACCAGTTGGGGAGGAATGCCCTGGCTGCTGGGGTAGTCGTCCAGGTTCCAGGTTTCGACGCTCCATCCCACGGGATCCTTTCGGCCTGAACGCGGCGAGTCGGCCTCGAGCTGGGGGTCGTA
Organism: Deltaproteobacteria bacterium; assembly: GCA_022601195.1. Taxonomy (GTDB): domain Bacteria; phylum Acidobacteriota; class Thermoanaerobaculia; order Multivoradales; family JAHZIX01; genus JAHZIX01. The sequence goes on along the minus strand of JAHZIX010000048.1, from coordinate 231,420 downwards.
GGGGCGAGGCTGGAGTTTCGAAAGCTGCTGAAGGGAGCGAGCGAGGCGACCGGAGCCCAGCTCTTCCGGAGTGACCTGTCGTCGTTGGCCAGCGGTACGCAAGGGGTCCAGCAGGGTCCATCGGTGCGCTGCCCAACCGGCAGCACCGATGGCGATGAGGCAAATCAGGAGGGTGAGCCGCCCCCGCTGGTCACGGGTCACGGGTGACCGGTTGTTTTATAGGAAATGGAGTAGTGGGAAGGGTCGATGACATCGGTCAACTGGCTCTGAACTTGTGGCATGCGCTGAGGAGCCAGGTCTCGAAAGCTATAGGTCAGGACGACTTGTCCATCGTGCTGAGAGACACTTTCGAATCGGCCCTTGGGTAGAGCACTGGCGAGAGCCTCGAGGAGGTCTTGGCGGCGGCTCTCGAAGTCGTTCTGGGGCAACGCCATCATCACCATGCCGTGGCGTCCGGTGGAGCCCAAGCGAGTGAAGACGAATTCTTGCACCAGCACGGCTAGCCCAGCCAAGCTGAGGATGACCCCCAAGAAAACGAAGTTGAAGGTAGCGCAAGCTAGAGAGGTCGCGATGACCACCATGAGGAAGCCAATCTCCTCTGGCTCCTTGATGGGAGTGCGGAAGCGGACGATAGACAACGCTCCCAGCAAGCCCAAGGAGAGGGGGAGTGAGAATTGGATACAGATGAAGATCGCGGTGATGGAAAGGCTCAGCAAAGGGAAGGCCCGATGGATCTGAGTGCCGGTTTCCCGGTTCGAGTAGAAGCGGCGGTAGAGGAACGCCACGAAGAAGGCGCAAGCCAGGGACAGCAGGAGCACAACCAAGAAGGGCCAAGGGCCAATGACTTCGACCTCTGGGTCACTCAACTCGGCAATGGCTTTCAATACAGTCTCGACGCTGTTCATTTACGGTGGGCTCCCCTATCTCTGGGAATCTATCTCTGGGAATCTATGCGGCGGCTCCGGCCAGCCGTTCATAGCATAAGCCATACTTGGAAAACGAGCTCTTGAAGCATCCCCCTTGGACCAGGTGAACCAGTGGTGGAGGCAAGGTGGAGGAGCTTCCTTTGACTTCCAATACTGCGAGGTCGAGGCGCTCGGGAATCGGCATCCCAGTCGCCGCGGCGAAGGGGCCGGTCAGTCGGGGCCCAGGGACTCTCGCGGGCGCGGCCTGGATGGCGGTGTCTAGGCAAACCCGGGCGCCGGTCAGGGGCTCGACAAAGCGTCGCCGGTGATAGCGCACCAGAAGAAAGGGCTCCAGGGAGCCTCCGGGGTGAGCCCCCGGTTGCCGAAGCCGCTCTGGAGCCAGCAGCAGCTCCGGAGCATCTCTAGGGAGCCTCGCCAGCTGGCGTCCATCGAGGTTCGTAGGGACCCGCGCTTTGCGGCGCAGACTTCCCACCCGCCTTTTGACTTCCAAGAAAGCGGGAGCCTTGGCGACCGGTGATTGCTGGTTTCCCGGAGCTGCCTCGTACCAGCGCAGACGGACCTTGGTCTTGAGGTAGTGGCTGTCCAATTTGTCTCGAAGGAAGTGCAGGTCCGGGCTGTCGTAGTAGAGGCTGACGACGGTGTTGGCGGGAAATTGAGGGTCTCGTTGGCAGAGCACTTCCAAGTGGGTGGCCATGGCTTCGACCCGAAAGCGATCGACCTCGAACTTCAGCTCATGCTCCAAGGGGCCGAAGGGATCCTTCTGAACCCACTCAAGGTCGTAGGGCTTGGGATCCTTCTTGGTCTCGAAAGGAGCTTCCTGAGTCACGACTCTGGGCTCCGGAGCGGATCCTCGTCTGGGGGGGGAGACTGCTGGGCGGCTACCTGGCGAATGATCAAGCCGGAGGTGGAGCGGACCCGGCTATCGCTAGGAATGTCTTCGGTCACCACGCAATTCACCCCGATCACCACGTCATTTCCCACTTGGATACCGCCGATGATCTTGGCTCCAGCGCCAATGAAGACATTGTCGCCAATGGTAGGCATTTCCTCGACGCGGCCATGGCTGGGGGAGCCGATGGTGACCTGGTGTAGCAACAGGGCTCCGGCGCCGATGCGGGCATGGCCTCCGATGACTAGCCCGACGCCGTGACTGATCAACAACCCGGGGCCGACCTGGGCTCCGGGAGCGATATCCACCCCGGTCAAGAAAAGAGAAATGCGCGCAAATAGGGGGCCGAAGAGAGGGATTCCGCGGCTTTTGAACCAATGGGCGATGCGGTGGAGGACGACCGCTTGATAGCCATTCTCAAAAAGCAGGGATTCGATCACGTACCACGGTGCCTTCTTCGTCTTGAGCATCCGAAGCCTGGCGGTGTCCTGGCGCAGGTGGGTCAACATGGACTCAATTCCCAGAGCTTCTACTGTCCATCATTGATTTGTCTGGTGATTCTTGGGACGGGGCTTGGGAAGCTGCCAGCTGCGGTGGAGCCGTCATAGGAGCCCGCAAGCCGTCGAGAAAGCCCTTGGCCTTGGAGATGGCCGCTCCTTGGTTGCCTTTGGGGAGCTCGCGGAGAAAGGCAAGAGGAAGCGTGAGGGCCACGAATGCGAGGGTGGTGAGTTTCTGCCAGGGGTTGGCGTAGCGTCGCATATAGAGGGCAGTGCTTCGACCCGTTTGGAATGTCTTACCAGGTTTGTAGACCCCTGTGGCATAGGACACCATGTGCCAGAGCTTGGCCCGATGAACATACCAGCAGCGAAACCCATGGGTCTTCATGCGGGTACAGAAGTCGGCATCTTCCACCGCTAGGTGAAAGAGTGGGTCCCAAAGACCCGTTTGGGCCACCGCTTCTCGGCGCATCAGCATGGCGCAGCCGTTGATGTAGTCCACTTCCGCGTCGCGATCAAACTGGCCCTGGTCGATCTGGCCGGAGCCTCGCTCCGTGGTGATGGACTCGCGAAAACGAAGGATGCCTCCAGCGGACCAGATCCGCTGCCGGTCACCGTAGAAATACTCCTTGGGTCCGACGCAGCCGATGGTCGGATCCGGTTGAATGACCGCCAGCAGCTCGGAGAGCATGTCCCGATCTACCTCAATATCGTTGTTGAGGATCAGTAGATAGTCGTAGCCCGATTCCATGGCGTGACGGATTCCCAGATTGCATCCTCCGGCGGCTCCGAGGTTGGTTTCCGTGCGCAGCAGCGTTACCGCCGGGAAAGTCTCTTCGACCGCTTCATAGGTACCATCCGTCGAGCCGTTGTCCACCACGATGAGGTCGTAGTTGGGATAGCTCATGTGGGACAGGCTCTCGAGGGCCTCGAGGGTCACCTCGCGGCCGTTGTAGCTCAGGACGATGGCAGCCACTCGTGGACACCGGCCGTGCAGATCCTGGTCTTGCAGATCCCGGCCCTGTGGCTCGCCACTCATGGAGTCTTCCCCGGCTCGCCTTGGCTCGATTCCTCTTCCCCGACCTGGGGAGAATCTACTGGACCGCTGGTGGGGGCCCTCGGGGGAGCTACCTCCACGGTCAGCCGTTGAGTGGGGGCGCCCTTTTGGGAAAACCAGGCGACGTGCTCGAAGACCGGTTCTAGCTCCAGAAGGTAGCGTCCAGGCTCTTCCGGGGCTTCGATTTCCATCTCCAAGGAGGCCTCAGCCCCGGCGGCAACAACTTCCTCCAGCTCCGTCCGCAGGCCGTCGAAGTGCAGGGTCTCGCCAGCCTCATCCAGCCAATGGTAGGAGAGTTTGACCCGAGCGGGTCCTCGGTTTGGCCAATCTTCCCCAGAGGCGTTGGCAAGGTTCACGGGAAGGAAGAAACGATCGCCAGCCCTGACTTGCCCCGGGGGGGAGATGTCTCCCCAGCGGAGGTCGTAAAGCTCGGCTTCCAGAAGGGCACCATCCCCGAGGTAGTTGAGAATGGCGCCGGTGTAGAAGGACTCGTTGTGGGTCTCGTTGTGGGCGAATTGGGGACACCGGTTCGGTGGGTAATGGCGAGTCCAGGTACGCACCCGCCCCCATTGGGAAGCGACGGTAAGGCGGTAAATGTAGAAGGGGACGCCCTGCTTGTAGCGGACCCGCCCGGGGCGGCCAGGAACCAGGGTGATGCGTCGGACCTCTTCTCCAGTCTGAAACTCGAGTACTTCCCGGGCCTCTTCCATTTCTACTTCGAATCGATTTTCCGGGGCCAAGTTGCGCAGTTGGAAAACCGCTTGGTCGATGGGATTCGAAGTGACCATCCACAGTTCGACCCGATCAGCTCCCCGCAGCCACAGTCGCTCTCCGTGGGGAAGAACCTGATCCTTTCTCCCAATCACCCGTCCATCAACGATTGGTCGGCGGTGGTAGCCAGGTACGTTGCGCAGAGACAGCTCCAAGGGAAAGAAGCGGAAAGGAGCATTGCGAACATGTGCTTGGAGCGTGGGTTCGGGCCCTGGTGTCACCAGAGGAGTAAACAGAATCGGCGCCAGAAAGATACCCGCCAGGGAGAATCCCACCGGTAGAAACCACCGAGGTTTCAAAGAGGTGATCAGAAACAGGAATGCCGGGTAGACATTGACGAAATACCGATTGCCAATGAAGCCGCCGCCACCGTGCCAGTTGAAGGGGATGAAGATGACAAAGAACGCCCCCACGATCACCAGGGCAGCCAAGAGAGACCAGCCCTCCAAGGACCGCCGGCCATGGAACAGAAAGAGGAGGACCGCTAGCGCTGCGAAAGGCAGGTAGAGGAGCAAGCCCGTATGGCGTCCCCAGAGGAAGTAGCTGAAGTTCTCTGCCAGTTCGGCCGGAGCCAGATCGGGAATGCGAAATAGCCACCACCAAGCGTTGCCGGTAGGGGATCCAGTGCCTTTGATGGCGCCGGCCTTCGGGTCCTCCCGGACGATGGGTTTCACCGGCAGGGTGTCGGGCTCGCAGACGGTGACTCCCTGGCGGGCGACCCCCAAGTAGGGACTTGGGTGCCCGGTGAGGGCGACGGAGAGGCCGGCGGTGCCTCCCAGGCCCAAGGCTAGGCCGAGTACCCAGGCAGCGGCCGAAGACCAGCGTCGTCGGCGCACCTGGGAGACGAGTATCGGTAGGCAGAAGGCGAGGAAGACGGGCTTGTTATAGACCGCTAGGGCCAAAGAGGCTCCGGAGACCACCATTCCTAGGAGGGCAAGCCGTCGCCACCTTGTCTTTCTGGGGGCGAGCTTCGGAAATGGATCTTTCTTGGTATCCGTCCGGGCATCGGCCTGGGAGGGATCTCCCGCCTTGCTGGTCGGGCTCCGGTGCAGGCCCAAGTAGAGGCAGAAAGCGATGGCTGCCATATTGAAGACTTCCGTCTGCAGCCAGAATACGTAGGCAAACGCCGAGCTGAGTAGGAAGAAGCCACAGGCAAACAGCGCTGCCAGAGCCGGGTCGTTATAGCGTTTCAGATGAAGGGTGCCGAGCCACATCATGGCCACTAGAAGGGCCATGTTGAAGAAGACCATCCCGTTGGCTCCGAAAAGGTAGGCGAAGGGGGAAGCAAACAGTGAGTAGATAAACGGCTTGCCGTAGAAGGCCGTTTTCCAGCCATCGTCGGTCATGACGATGAGGTTGCTGGACCAGCGGAAGGGAAATTCCGCAAACAGTCGTTCCTGGTCTTCCGTTTCCAGACGCAGGTCTCCGTCGTGGGCGAGACTCAAGGCCATGAGGTAGTAGGCGCTCTCGTCTGCCTTGAGAGTCGCTGGCAGACCCGGCTTGACCAGGGTCAATGGGAAGAACAGAAGAAAAAGGGAGAGGCAGCAGAGGCCAAGGACAACGGTGCGCGGCACGTTGAGACTCGCAGGTACCCGGGACGACCTAGAAGGTCGAGTCGCCGAAATTGGCGGCCAATACTGCTAGGTCCTCGCCATCGATGATGCGGTCGTCGTTGAAGTCGGAGTCCCGAACGTAGCGAGCCTGACCCCGCCGGGAACCGAAGGCACGGGCGAAGCTAATCAGGTCGACACCATCCACGCGGCCGTCTCGATCCAAGTCTCCTTCCAGAAAGAGAGCGCCGGAAACGGTAAAGCTGGAGATGGTGCGGTCGACACTATTGGGAGGAATGGCGTTGTCTTGAGAGCGCAGGCCTACGTCGACTCGGCCGGTGAAGGCGGTAGAGGGCGAGTAGGTGAAAGTCAATTTCTTCCCGCTGGCCCCCGGGTCGGTAGAAGCTTCGACCACGGAGCCATCGATAAGAAGCTCGGTATTGGATTGATCGATCCCGGAGCCCAGGTCCCAGATGTCGACCTCGACGGTTACGTTTCTAGCCACACCGGTCTGTCCGTTGAGGGGAGTGAGCAAGCCGGTCACGGGCGGCACGTTGTCTTCCCCTAGGATGACATCGGCAAAAAGCTCCGCCATGAGGTCGTAGCCTCGCGCGTTGGGATGACCGACTCGGTCGTTGGGGTCGTCATCGTAGTAATCGTCGTAGAGATCGTCGGTGGATCCAAAGATCTCGAAGGGATCTGCCAAGTCGCGGTCTTCGACGCCGGCGAGGTCGCGAATCAGCTCGTTGATCACCTGAGTGTCCAGGTTTTCGGGATCTCGGTTGGCGTTGGGAAGGCGGGGGATGACCGTAGTGTGAATCACACTGAAAGAACGAGCTTCTGCCCGTCGGGCCATTTCCTCCAAGTTGAATCGGGTGGTTTCTGCCGAGATTCCCGGGCCGAGATCGTTGGTGCCCTCCATGAGCAGCAGTACATTCCCGCCGCGTCGCAGAACGCCGTTGATGCGGGTCAAGCCTTCGGCGGTGTCTTCACTGGGAGCGCCCTCGTTGATCACCGAAGCATTCAGCCCGTTGCTTTGAAGTAGGGCTTCCAGTCGCGGCGGGTACCCGGTATCTCGGGGAGGGCGATTGGGGTCGTCCCCAATGCCTGCGGTGATGCTGTCTCCAAAGGCGACGTAAACCGTCTGCGCTTCGATGGGACTCCTCATCGCCAAGGGGGAGATCAGTAGCACGAAGACTACCGCTGCCCGTAGCGGGACTCGTTGCTGCCTCATGGCTCAGCTTGCCCAGCCATGCCTTGCCCAGAGAGGTTGTGCTCCTGCTCTCTCTGCGGCCAGCGAAAGTGAAGCTCGCCTTCTTGGGAAGACAACACCGGACGGTCTTTAGGGGTGCCTTCTGCACTGGTGCGACTCACCACTGTGCCGTTCTCATCCAGCCCGAGAGCCGTCCAGCCCTGCACGCTCGCTTCGCGAAACAGTAGGTTGGGGCCGGCATTTGGCGTTCCGGAGAAGTCCTCCGGGGGATGGAAGACCGGGTGTAGGGAACCGGCTCCGGGTAATAGGGTTTCTTGGTGCCAGGCCTCACCGTCAAAAACGGTCAACAGAAGGCGATAGTCCTGACCGTCGTAGCGACTCCAGGCGGCGATGGCGCCATCGCCGCAAGCCGCCACCGCCGGAGTGATATCCGGAACCCCGTTGGCGCTTCCCAGCTGGCGCGGTGCCTGCCAGTGACGATTCTTTCGCACTGTCCAGACGATCTCGTCGTCGTTGCCGTCAAAGGCGCTCCAGAGCAATAGCCAGGAGCCATCCTCAAGGACGGCGCCGGAGAGGGCCATCTGACTCCCCCGGGCTCGCGGGGCGACCCGCTTGGGGCTACGCCAGCGGTTGCCGTTCCACTCCGAGAAGCGGACATCCAATGACCGGCGGGTGTCTCCCTCCAGCCAGGCGAGGCCCACCAATTCACCGTTTTCCGTCAACAGAACTGCGTCCTGTCGAGACCGCTTTCTCTGATTGCGGGGAGGGTAGTGAAGCTCGAAGCTGGTGCCTTCCCCCCGGACTAGGAAAAGGCGGTGGGCGCCGTCGTCAGCATCGAAGTCTCCAACGGCGATCCAACCATCCTGCAGTGCTTTTAGAGAGGAGTAACGAACCCCTTTGGGGGTCGGTAGCTGGACGCTGCTGTCATCGGAGATTTCGAGGGTGATCTCTTCCCCAGCGCTTTGCAGGATGTAGCTCTGGCCGAGCCAAGAAGCTTGAAGAGGTCCACTTTGCGCTACCGCCGGAAGAGCGGAGGCGAAGAGAAGTCCCAGAATGAGCAAAAAAGCCCTCAACGGGCGCCGGTGATAAGTTCCCACACAGCTTATCTTAGGGACCTGGGAGCCGCAGTGTCAACGCAGGGAGTCGTGGAGACGAGCCTTCTTTCGAAATCGTCCTTGTCTCTGCTTCTGCGGGGCGATCCGCCGGTCGAGGCTGTGGGTAGACCTCTTCGGGAAAGATATCCAGAGATGATTATTTTGCAGTATTGCGAAAGTTTTGATATATTGGCCCAACGATCGAGTAAGAGGTGACGTCGTACGTTGTTTTTCGACGGGTAGGTCTGTTTAGACTGGTTTCTCGAGAACGATTTCCGTGGGACAGATGTGTTGAAGGCTTTGCCATTTATGGGAACAGCCCTTTTCGGCATGGTCGCCTATGCGTTGTCCTCCGCGGGCTCGGATTCGGAGAGCTGATGCCGAGGTCAACGAGGTTGAGGACGATCTTGAACGTGATTCCCCCTCCGGAGAGGGCTTAAGATCTCTAGGAATCTAGGACCCTAGGACATAGGAGCGGGCGAAAGATCAGGGGGGCCAGTGTTCGAGGCTTGGGATAGGCGAAGTCGAGCTAGGATGAGTGGGCGATCTGCCACTTCAATATCTGAAGTGGGTGACCAAGATCTTCGGCAGAAGGTCCAGCTAGTTCCTTTGGTCTATTGAAGATATTTGGAGCTTTTGTCTATATTTAATTGTTTCTGGCAGGGGAGTTTTCCTCAATAGATTTTGGGCCACTCTATAGAGGTTAGGCCACTATAGAGACTAAGGTTGTTTCAGGAATTGGGATGGGTTGGGAAACTTTTTTGCTGCGAAACAGACTGTGAAGAAGTGACACTTCATTACAGCATCCGTTTCCAAGGAGAGGTTCGTCATGGATGAGGTACAGGGCGCGCAGATCAAGACCAAAATCAAAGAGATCATTCAGCAGGTCTCGAGCATTCCCATCGCTGAGATCGGGGACCGTAGCTCTTTGAGGGAGGATTTGGATCTCGACTCTCTGTCTCTCCTAGAGATAGCTGTCGATGTCGACTACGCCTTCAAGCTTGGCCTACCAGAAGAACAGCTCCAGGGAATCGATAGCGTTCAGGATGCTCTGGAATTGGTTACCAGCCAGCTCGCTGCCCGTAGTGCCCAGTCAGAAGTGGCTTGATGGCTCTCGTGGCGAGATTTTTGTTCTCCGACCTGGCGCTCGTCGGGCCTTGGAGTGACCCTGGGCAGGGGACTTTATGACGGACAAGCAGTTGCCGTTTTCACTGCCGGATGAAGCACCTTCATTGCCCGAGGAAGAGGGGCTTGGAAGGCGGAGGTCCCTGGCCCTCGTACCGCGTCTCAAAAAGCAGGGCTACGACCGAAAACAGGTAGCGGTGCGCCGAGCCTGGATCGAGCAACAAACCAGTTGCGGGCTTCCTCACGTCGGGTCCTTCTCGGTGTCGAGCGAGGAAATGCGGGGGAACGTCGAAAATCCCATCGGAGTTGCCCAAGTACCGCTCGGCGTGGCGGGCCCGCTGCGGGTGGTCGGTGAGCACGCGGAAGGGGATTTCTTTGTACCCTTGGCGACGACGGAGGGGGCTCTGGTGCGCTCCTATGAGCGAGGCATGGTCGTGATCACTCGCTCCGGAGGGGTCACGACGCGCCTGTTGAGCGACCAAAATCGGGTCTGTCCGATGCTTCTCTTCGAAGATGTGGCTGCGGCGGCGGAGTTCTCGGAAACGACTCTGAGCCGGCTTCCAGAGCTCAGGGAAGTGGCCGCATCAACGACCCATCACGGCCGCCTGCTGGGAGCAGAGGTACGGCAGATCGGTCGCCGGGTGATCCTCGATCTACGATTTTTTACCGCCGATGCTCAAGGCATGAATATGTCGGTCAAAGCGGCAGAAGCGGTCTGTCAACGTCTAAAGGCAACCTCCAAGGCTCAGCGGTACACCATTTTCAGCGGCTATGACTCTGAGAAAAGAGCGAGCGGCTCTTTATTTGCCGGCGGCAAGGGAAAGAGGGTCACCGCCGGAGTTCGCATTCCGCGGCGTCTCGCCAAGACCTTCTTCCGGGTGGCTCCGGAGGCCTTGGTGCAACTCTGGCAGGATACGGTGATCGGCCACATCGAAGCCTCGGCATTGGGATACAACGGACACCTCGCCAACGGTCTCACGGCGGTCTTCATCGCCTGTGGTCAAGACGTTGCTAACGTGGCCAACGCGGCGGTCGGCATCACCACTTTCGAAGTCGACGGTGACGGAGACCTCTACGCCAGCGTGACGCTGCCTTCTATGACGGTAGCAACCGTGGGAGGGGGCACGGCTCAGGGAACGGCGAGAGAGTGCCTCGAGATGCTCGGCTGTTACGGCACCGGCGGTGGCCCCAAGTTGGCTGAAATCGTCGCCGGGACGCTCTTGGCTGGGGAATTGTCATTCGGTGCCGCCATCGTGTCGCAGGAATTCGTGGCCGCCCACGAGACTCTCGGCCGCAACCGTCCCCGGGCTGCTCCCGGGCCAAGTTCCGAGGAGGAATCTTGAAACGGTTGTTTCGAGGCCTGCGGGATCACCCTCCCCGTACTTCCTACGATGCTGTCGTGGTGGGGTCTGGGGTAGGTGGGTTGGTGGCGGCCAACATCCTGGCTCGGGATGGTCTTTCCGTACTCCTGGTGGAGCAGCACTACATGGTGGGTGGCTACTGCAGCACTTTTCGTCGGGCAGGCTTTACCTTCGACGCATCGACCCACTTTTACCCTTTGTTGGGTAATCCCTCGACCCTGCCCGGAAAGCTGCTGGCCGATCTCGGCATGACCACCCGGTGGGTCAAAATGGACCCCGTGGACGCATTCCACTTTCCGGATGGTTCTCGCTTCGATGTGCCCGCGGACTTCGAGCCCTACCGAGCCCGCCTCGATGCGGAGTTTCCGGAGGAGAAGGAAGCCCTGGACCGCTTCTTCGAGGAAGTTCGGGAGGCCTATCTCCTGGGGCTCTTGTGTTATTTCCGCAATCGCCCTACGGAGCGATTGGGGGAATATCGGGACCTGACCGTCCGTCAAGCGCTGGACCGGCGGTTCAAGAGTGAGAAGCTCAAGCTCCTGCTCACCGCTGATTGTCCCCATTGGGGCTCGCCGCCGAATCGCACTTCCTTCGTGTTCGATTCCATGCTCCGACTGTCCTATTTTCTGGGGAACTACTACCCGGAGGGCGGCTCCCAGGCCTTCGCGGACGAGTTGGCCCGGTGTTTTGAATCCCATGGTGGCGAGATCCTCATGAGCTCGACAGTAGAGCGCATCCTGATGGCGAACGGCTCGGCCTGTGGGGTGGAGATCGAGACCACCCGTGGCCCCTTGAAGGGACGGCGCCGGGTGAGCGCAGGAGCGGTGATCTCCAATGCCGACCTCACCACTACCTGGGAGCGACTCTTGGGGCCTGGGCACTTGCCGCCGGAATTCCAGGGTGAGCTTCGGGAAATGAAGAAGATGCGTCCCAGCTTTCCCTGCTTTCTTTCCCACATCGGCCTCAAGGATGTCGATCCCGAAGTGCTCGAGCGGGCTCAGGGCTACTACTGGGCTCACTGGGATCCGGATCGGGTGGGCCGAGATGGGTTGATTTGCAAGATCTTCGTGCCCACTCTCTTTGAACCAAAACTGGCGCCAAGCGGTGGCCAAATCGTGATTCTGCAAAAGGTTCAGGAGATGAATTACGACGAAATCGAAGACTGGCCGGGTCACAAAGCCCAAGTCGAGGCTTTCGTCACAGACCAGCTGGAGCGAGTCATTCCGGGAATTCGCCGGAAGATCATCGTTCAGACCTCAGCTTCTGCTGCCACCGCGCACCGTTTCACCGGCAATACGGCCGGCTCCATGTTGGGCTGGGAGATGTCCCCAGAGCAGCTCGGTGAGGCTCGCCCGGGAGTGGTCGGACCGGTGCCGGGGCTCTTTCAGGTAGGACATTGGGTTCGCCCCGGGGGAGGCATCACCCCGGTCATCATTTCCGCCATGCAGGTGGCGGAAGCTGTCACTGGAAGCTGGCAGCCTTCTTTGGAAAATGCAGTGGGAATGAACACCGGACCGCTTCCGCCGGGCCGGCGTTGATGGAGACGAGTTGAAATGACCATCGAGAAGAGTAGGAAGGGGCGCCGCTGGTGGTTGTGGGCGATGCCCTGCCTAGCGGTCGTCCTGGTGGCGCCCAAGACTTTGCACGACTTCAACACTCGCGAAGCGGAAGTGGCTCGGTTCTATGACCTGGGAACCAGCATCAGCACCTTCCTAAAGGGCTATTGCAGCGCTCTCAAAGAGGTTTCTGCCCAGGGACCGGCCGCATTGGCGGACTTCTATTCCGACAGCTATCGGGCGCCGCGGCGAGGGGGGTGGCAGTGGCAACCCCAGGAGCCGGAGGGGCAGATCGCTCGTTGGGCCCTATACCCGCGAGGGAGTAGCTCTGATGAAGAAGCCGGAAACCCTGCTGAAGCAGCTAGTGAAGCAGGAGCTGGCGACGGCAAACAGCAAGCTCTGGAGGAAGTCGTCGACTACCTCAGTCAGATGGCCTCCATCGAGAGTACCGCTTGCAAGATCGATCTGATCGAGCAAGGCGAAGCGGGAACTCGAGCGGTGTTAACGGTCAAATTCGTCCTCGATGGAGTGGACCATGCAGGGAGATTGCTGGAGGATCGCTCCTTTCATCGCTGGTGGCTCACCCAGGAGGGGGACGCATCCGTGGGCCTCGGTTGGCGTTTGACGGACGAGACGGTGGTGAACGGGGTACGAGTCGCCGGGGACGGCGGCGGCTTCGAGGAGCTGCCGGTGAAAGATCTCGGCATCGACTTCCATCATCAGCGAGATCCGAAATTGGACCGCTTCCAGCCCGATTCAGGACTACGTTTCGCCGTCATGGGCCATGCTGGGGGTGGTTTGGCCGTGGCTGATTTCGATCAGGATGGTTGGGAAGATCTCTTCTTCACCGACGGCGTCGACAGCCGCCTCTATCGCCATCAAGGGCTCGGGGAGGAGGGGCTGCCACGTTTTGTCGATGTGACCGAAGTCGCCGGCCTCAGCGGATTGGGGCAAGCCCATTCAGCTCTCTTTGGAGATGTCGACGGCGACCGGGACCTGGATCTCTTTGTGGGGCGCTACTTGGCCCCCAGCAAGCTCTACCTCAACCGTGGTGACGGTACCTTCGAGGATCGTTCGCAGGCTTGGGGGGTCGATGTCGTCCTGCCGGCGAGCTCGGCAACCTTCTTGGACTACGACCGGGACGGCGACCTGGATCTCTACCTGGGAGCCTATGGCAACGCCTTCGACGAGATTCCCCGGCTGCCTTTCTTTGCTGAGAATGGTGGTCGCAACGCCCTCTTCGAGAACGATGCTGGCAGTCGTTTTACCGATGTCACTGCCGCGGCGGGGGTTGGGGATACCGGCTGGACCCTGGCGGTGACCGCGGGGGATGCCAATGGTGATGGCTGGCCGGACCTGGCCATCGCCAACGACTTCGGTAAGAAGACTTTATACCTCAATCGCCAGGACGGTACCTTTCGAGACGCCACTCAGGAAGCTGGCGTGCTCGATTTCTCAGGAGGCATGGGGCTAGCTTTTGGAGATTTCGATGGCGATGGAGACGCTGATCTCTACACCTCGAACATCAAATCGAATCAGCGCTGGTACGGCGAGGATATGACCGTCAGTCAATACCTACGCAACGTCTTGCGCACCCGATGGGCCATTGGTGATGCCACCGAGTATTGGCGTCTCTACCGGCTCCTGGACGGCGAGTGGTCCGGCCTAGGTCAGCAGACCGGCGAGGGCAATTCATTGTTTGCCAATCAAGGGGACGGAACTTTTCAGGAACTTCATGACAGCCAGACCCATCAGGCGGGTTGGAGTTGGGGAGTAGCCTTCGCCGACTTCGATAACGATCTCGATCTCGACCTCTATGCCGCCAACGGGTGGATCAGTGCGACGCCGGGGACAGATTTGTGACTACCTTTCCTCAACGGTGCGGTCGCACACGTCGAACGGTATAAGAGAGGCTTCTTCTTCAGTCAGGAATTCGTCGCGAACAATTCCTGGAACGGTTATGAGAACAACTGCCTGTTCGCCAATGTCTCCGAGAAAAAGAACGGAGAGACGAGTCAGATTCGGTTTTCGGACATCGCTTGGCCGGCGGGAGCCGCCAGTCAAGTGGATGGGCGTTCCGTGGCCGTGGCGGATCTCGATGGAGACGGAGGTCTGGATCTGGTGATCGCCAACAACGGTGCTCCACCCACCCTGTATCGCAACCGCTTGGGAACGGGGCGCCATTGGGTGCGTTTTCGTCTCGTCTCCCGGGACAGCAATCCTGGAGCAGTGGGGGCACGGCTAGTGCTTTCTGCCGCCGGGGTCACTCAGACCCGGTGGGTCGAGGTCGGGTCCGGCTATGCCTCCCAATCTCCCTACGCCGTTCATTTTGGGTTGGGGGAGGCGGAGGCCCTGGATGGCCTCGAGATCGACTGGCCGAGTGGTCTCCGGGAGAGCTACGACCGCCAGCGGTTGACCGCCCTCGGGGCCCTGGATCGCCAGGTAGAGTTGGTCGAAGGAGCAGCCAACAGTGGTTAGGAATCGGTACTGGGAGAGCCAGCTAGGAAACACGGCTAGATTTGCCGAAAGAGAGATGAGCCATGTCTAAGAAGCAGAAGAAAATCGTCCTCTACACTTCGCCTATTGCGTTGTTGATTGCGCTGGCAGTCTTGGTGAGCTACCAGGCGAAACGCATCGACAACGAAGCCCTGCTTTTCGCTGAGACCGGTAAAGGGGTCCTGGCCCTCTTTAGCGAGCATGCGGCGGCCCTTGCAGAGGGCGATTTGGATCGTACCCTCGCCTGTTACCACGATGACTACGCCAGCCCCCAGGAGGGAGTTTGGGTCGAGGAACTGGAGTCCGAGCGAGACGGGGTCGCCCGTTATCAGTGGTCAAGCCGTTCCCCGGGGCCATTTTCCCGGGACGACCTGGCGAATCAGCTCGGCGGTTTTCTGGAGTCTGTCGGCTCATTGAGCATGGCGAAGCTAAAACTCGCTGCTTTGGAGGAGATCTCCCGGCCCGGGGCCGTCGTCGTGCGGTCGATTCTGTGGCTGCGAGGGGAACGGGGCGAAGGGGGGGAGGCCTTCGAGAGTCACGCTACCTTCCGCATGTGGCTCGAGGAAGGGCCGTTAGGCTGGAAGATTTCCCGGCGACAGCTCTTGACGGGGGAGACCGTGACCGGGGCTCGTCAGGGCTTTGTGGATGTTGCCAAAGATGCGGGACTGGATTTTTCGACCCAGCTCAATCCGTTGTTCTCCACTCCGGAGTGGAATCCCGAGAAATTTGGCATTCTGAAGTATGGCGCTGCTGGGGTTTCTGCGGTCGATTTCGATAGCGACGGATGGGACGATCTCTTCTTCGGCGACGGCCAGCATCCCCGCTTTTTCCGCAATCTAGGTGATGGTACCTTCGAAGACGTCACCGAAGCCTCAGGGTTGCCCACTACCTTCCCCAGCTCAAACGCTGGCATCTTCGCTGACTTCGACAACGACGGCGACAAGGACTTTTTCCTCAGCGGTTTCACCGAGCCGAGTCGGCTCTTTGCCAATCGGGGCGACGGTACTTTCGAAGATGTCACCGCTGCCGCAGGCCTGGGCCGCGGGTTCGTGGTCGTTGCCGCTGCCGCCGACTACGATGGCGATCGCTTGTTGGACCTCTATCTGGGGCGCTATCTCGACCCCCGAACCGAGCTTCCAACCACCCTCTTCTACACCCGCAATAGCGAGGGCAACAGCCTGCTGAAGAACGAGGGAGGGTTGCGCTTTCGAGATGTCACCGCGGAAGCCGGAGTGAGAGAAGGGGGGCTCACTCTCGGGGTGGCTTGGGGAGATGTAGAAGGGGATGGAGACATGGACCTCTACGTCGCCAATGACTTTGGCCGGAACGCTCTCTTCGCCAATCAGGGGGACGGCACTTTCGAGGATGTCTCGACCGAGTCTGGCACCCTCGACTTTGGCTTTGGCATGGCCGCCACCTTCGGGGATATCGATGACGATGGGGACCTGGATCTCTACATCTCCAACGTCCACTCGGGGCAGCGCTGGTACGGCCAAGCGCCGAGTTTGAGCCGCTATCTGCTGGCCAGTGTTCGGCAGCGGACGATTTTTGAGGATTTCTCGACCTACCGGGAGATCTTTAGCCACACCGGTGCTGACTGGAGAGTCTTCGGGGATCAGATGGTCAAGGGAAATTCTCTGATGCTCAACGACGGAGAGGGCCACTTCACCGATGTCGCAGAGGTCGCCGGTGTCAACCCCTTCGGTTGGTACTGGGGATCGGGAATGTTCGATTATGACAACGACGGGCGCCAGGATGTCTATGCCGTCAACGGTTGGATCTCCGGGAAACGCACCGACGATTTGTGACTACCCTACATTTTGAGCGCGGTCGCGCACATTAAAGAATATAAGACGGGTCGCTTCTTTTCCGACGACTACCGGGGCGACATGTCCTGGAATGGCTACGAGAACAACGTACTTTTGCGCAACGATGGCTGTGACGCAGACGGAGTTCCTCAATTCACCGACGTGGCTATGGCCCTGGGGGCAGACGACGACCGAGATGCTCGGGGAATGGCGATCGCGGACTTCGACCGGGACGGCGATCTCGACATCGTCATCAACCACAACCCGGGAGACAACGACGACCTGGACCGTCGAGGCCCAACTCTGTTGCGAAACGACCTGGGCAATAGTCGCCCTTGGTTCACTGTCGACCTAGTGGGCACAGAGAGCAATCGTGACGGCGTGGGAGCCATGGTGACCTTGGAAGCGACCGGCCATCGGCAGCTTCGCCTCGCCACCGCCGGCTCCGGCTACGCTTCCCAGAGTAGCTCTCGGCTACATTTTGGCCTCGATGCTGCCGAGGTCGTGGAGAGCCTGACAGTGCGCTGGCCCAGTGGCAAAGAGGAGATCTACGGACCGTTCGAGGGGCGTCGGTCGGTGCGTCTAACGGAGGGCCAAGGGGCGGAGCTCATCGACCTGACACCTTCCCAGCGGCCCCTCGGTGGGGGCGTTGAGCTGGAAGCGGAGGACCGAGTCGGAAATGCCTAGAATCGTCCTCCTCGGCTCGGTGAAACCGTTCACCGAGAGATTGGCAGAGGCCCTGCAGGGGACCTCGGCGAATGGTGTGGAGGTTTTCACGGCAGACTCGGTAGAGCTCTCCAGGATACTGAGCCGGACCCAATCCTCGGCGCCGGAAGAGCGTCCGACGGTAGCTATCTACGCAGCCGCGGAGCGTGGAGAAGGGGACTTGCCAAGCCTGGAAGATGCCCGGGCAACTCTTCTCTCCTGTGCCGATGCCGGCTTCCAAAGCCTGGTGGTGATTGCCAGCTCTGCGGCCTATGAGCCATCCCATCATCACCCGGGGCTCGCTTGCGAAGAGCGAATGCCCGCTTTGCGCCAAAAGGGGCGCCAAAGCCGAACCGCCTCCTGGCGGGCCTTCGAGGCCGTGGTCGCAGAGATAGCGGAAGCTCGGCCGGCCGTTGCCCTGACTCTGTTGCGACCTCCTCCGATGCCGTTGGTGGATGGCGGTGACCGATGGAGTCGTTGGCTGACCGGGCCCATTGCTGGGGCACCCCTGGGGCGCGATCCCACCCTTCAATTGATGGCGGTGAGCGACTTGGCCGCCGCGGCAGTTCTGGCGACGAACACAGCCACTCCGGCGAGGGCAGCTGGGTCCGCCAAAGGAGAGTCCGCAGAGACAGGAGCCGTTCGAGTTTTCAACCTAGCTCCAGCCGCCTCGATTCCTCTCGCCAAGGCGTTAAAACTGGCCGGTACCCAGCGGCTACCGTTGCCTTCCTGGTGTCTCCAGCTGGGAGGCCGGTCCGGGAGAGATTTTGTCCATTCTTTGAACCATCCTTGGACGGTGTCAGGGGAAAAGGCAGCTCGCGAGCTTGGTTTTGTTCCCCGTTTCTCAAGTGCCCAGGTCGCCCTTGGCCTGCGTCGTCGCGGGGTGCCTCGCCTCGACCGCCTGGTCACCTTGCCGGCGCCTCTGGGAAAGGCGATCCGTAGGGAGCAGCTACCCGGAGAAAGCTCGAAATCTCCAGCCCTTCTTGCCGAAGGGGACCAAAGGGGCGCCTGGGGCCCAGAGGGAGAGCCGGCACCGGCGGACTGGGACCTTCGTTTCGACGACTTTGGCTTCGACGAAAGCTATGTGGCCCGCCTCGAGAAGACCCTTTTTCGCTTTCTTCACGATCGGTACTGGCGGATCGAAGTCGCTGGGGCGCCGCATCTTCCGAACCAGGGGAAAGCGGTGCTAGTGGGCATCCACCGGGGCCTGATGCCCTGGGATGGAGTGATGGCGCTGACCGCGGTCCGGCGAGCTACGGGGCGTACTCCTCGCTTTCTGATCCACCCGGCACTGAACAAATTTCCCTTTCTGTCCCCCTATATGACCAAGCTCGGGGGCATTCATGCTTGCAATGAGAACGCCGATCGCATTCTCGACGCCGACGGCTTGCTAGGAGTCTTCCCGGAGGGAATCCGGGGGGCCTTCAGCTGCTATAAGGATGCCTACGAGCTGAAGAAGTTCGGGCGCGATGAATTCGTTCGCATGGCGCTGCGCAACCGAGCTCCTCTCTTGCCTTTCGTGACCGTTGGCAGCGCAGAGATCTACCCCATTCTCGCCAAACTCCACTGGCGATGGTGGAAGCGGTTGACGGAGTGGCCCTGCCTGCCGATCACTCCCACCTTTCCTCTCCTGCCGGTGCCACTGCCCTCGAAATGGCATACCCGTTTTCTGGCACCGATTCACATCGAGAAGGAGCACGGCCCGGAGGCGGCAGAGGACCCTCGCGTGGTGCATGAGATTGGAGAGAGGGTTCGCAGCTTGATGAAGCGAGAGCTGGAGGACATGCGCCAGCGGCGGCAATCTATTTTTTTCGGTGATATTTTTCCCTCTGAAGCGACTAAGAAGCGAAAGGGTTTCGCATGACAACAGGATGGCTTTCGTTGAAACCTTTTTCCGACCCCTCCTCCGCATCGGTTGGGGACTCAACCTCGAGGAGGGCTTTCCTTGTGACCCAAGGGTTTGTCCTGTTGATGACCACCTGCCTCATTGGCAGTCTGGTTGCTTGTGGGGGTCCTCCCCCACCGGTGGCGGTGGGGCAGCCGGCGCCCAGTTTTGAGTTGCCGGTGCTCGGTGGAGGCACTTTGGCTAAGTCTGAGCTAGCCGGCCGGCCCACGGTGATCTCATTTTGGGCCACCTGGTGCCAGCCTTGCCACAAGGAGATTCCGGTTTTGAATCAACTGGTCAGGGACGGCAGTGCCGAGGTTGTTGCCATCTCCCTGGACGAGGGCGGCTGGCCGGCCATCGAGCGATTCGTCGCCCAACGGGAGATCAGCTACCGAGTGGTCCTGGGGAACCAGGAAGTCTTCGCCCGCTTCGACGGGGTAGCGATCCCTTACACCTTGGTGCTCGATGCTTCGGGAACCATTGTGGGTCTTCACCGTGGACCGGTCGGGGAAGAAGAATTGTTGCGGGAGGTCCGCATGGCCCAGGGGCGAGAGGTCGATCACGACGAGGAAGCCAAGGAGGTAGCAGGGGCCTGACATGGGGTACACCTCGACACCACGCCGCTTTCTCTTCGTCGCCGGAACCGTGATTCGTCACGGCTTGGCGCACGCTTTGGATCGGCGTTGGCCTCGCCTGGCAGCGCGCTGTAGCCGCTGGCTGCCGCAGCCCGGCTTGCCTGGGCCGGAGCGGTTGAGGGTGGGATTGGAGGAGTTGGGGGGAACGTTCATCAAACTCGGCCAGATGCTCGCGCTCCAGCCGGACATCGTTCCTCTGGAGTACTGCAATGCCCTCTTCAAGCTGCTCGACAAAGTCGATCCCTTCGGTTGGCCAGAGGTTGAGCGCATCGTTGAGGAGGAGCTTGGCCGGAGTCCCGACGAGATCTTCGAGTCCATCGAGCGGGAACCTCTGGCGACGGCCTCTGTGGGACAAGTGCATGTCGCTTGGCTCGACGGACAGAAGGTGGCCGTCAAAGTTCAGCGTCCCAGCGTCGAGACCGAGTTTTGGAGCGATATCCGTCTCATGGAAGGGCTTTTGAGCACCATTGAGAAGTTCCATATCTCTCCTTTGTATTGGATGCTCGAGCCGATGGGAGAGTTCGTAACCTGGACCCGCGAAGAGCTCGACTATCGCCATGAAGCCCGCTGCTCGGAGACCCTTCGCAAGAGGGCCGAAGGTCGGGTTGGCCAGCACGTGCCGAAGGTTTTCGAGCACCTCACGACCCGGCGAACGCTGGTGGTGGAGTTTCTTGATGGCGTGACCTTGCTGGATTGTCTGCGAGCTGCAGACCAGCAGGACGAGGTGTTGCTGGCCCGTCTCACCGCCCGGGGTTTCGACCGGCACCAAGCGGCTTCAAATCTGATCGACAATTTTCTCTCCAACGCCTTCGAATACGGCATTTATCATGCGGACCTCCACCCGGCGAACCTGATGGTTCTCGACGATAGTGTGATCGGCTACATCGATTTCGGGATCACCGGCGTCATGAACGAATACGCTCGTCGCCACCTGATGAAGATGACTTTCGCCTTGACCCGAGGCGATATGGACCTCTTCCACGAAGAGTTTCTTCGAGTGACCTCCTGGGGGAAGGAATCGGACCTCCCCGGCTTTCGTTCGGGGTTGGAATCGATCGCGTCGGATTGGTACGAGGAAGGCCCGGAGGGGCCGCGGCTGGTGGCAAATTTCACTCGGGTGATGACCGAAATGCTGCAGCTTTCCCGCCGTACCCAGGTCATGCCCGAGCGCAACGTCATCAAGTACATCCGGTCCTCCATCGCCATCGATGGATTGGTCAGCCGCTTCGATCCGAGCTTCGACCTGGGGACCTACCTGGCCGACCGTTGTACCAAGTTTCTTCAGTGGCAGAAGCGTAGTCAATGGCTCGAAGCGGATCGGTTTCTGGATTGGACGGGCGCCGCTGCTCAGCTGCTCCACGACGGCCCCTCCCGCGGGGCGCGAGCGGTCGATCGATTGGTTTCGGGGGAGTTGCCCGTGGAGCTGGACCTCGGTCAACGGAAAGGTCCGGAGCAGCGAGCCAAAGCGATTCAACTCGCCTGCACTGTGGCCGGCTCCGCCGCGTTGGTGGCCGTGACTCCGGAGCCGGCCCTCGGCGCCAACCTTCTCACTGCAGCTCTATTGATTGCAGCATGGGCTTCGATCGCTCTTTTAGGTACCTTGCGGAGGCTGGCATGAGCCATCGATCTCAATCCGACGAGGGAGTGCGCAAGATGGCGAATTTGGCCCGTTCTACGGTCCGTCTGCCGTGGACTCTCGGCCTTTGGGGAGTCCAGCTGACCACCCATCTGTTGGACCCCCGGCGTCCTACAAGGGAAACGGCGGCGAGCCTCGATGCTCTTTCTGAAATTGCCAAGCAGCCTCTGGAAGGCCCCCTCGAGAACCTTCGCCGGGCGGGCGATCACTTGCAGAGTGGCCTGATCGATTCGGCTGCTGACCTCGTTTCGGGCCTCGGTGCAGGAAAGGGGCGGGAGCCTCGAAAAGCCATCGAAGAAGCTTGGGGAGTTCTCGGTCGCTCTTGGGATCTATTCGTCGGCGGGAGAGGCGACAAGAGATGACCCTGGAAGAGACCACCACGATGGCGTCTTCGACGCCCCCAACGGCCCGGACGATGTTCCGATTGGGGCGTTCGGTGTTGCAATTGTCGTGGGCAGGGGCTCTGTTGGGCACTGGACAGCTACTGCGTTTGGCTCGGCTACCGGGAAGTTCGACCTCAGGAGATTCGGCCGGAGACTCAGCAGGAGAACCGGCTGCCGCTTTCGAGGCTCTTGCTCTCGCTGCCCGGCGGCGAATGGACCCTTTGCCTAAGGCTATCTATCAGGCTGCGGACGACTTCCAGAACGAATGGCTGGTCAACGTGCCGCGAGACCTTTCTGCCAGCTCCTGGCGCCGCTTTTCGGCCCGCCTCACCGCCGAGGTCGCTGCTTCCCTGACGGTGATGCGTCTCGATGCCGAGGGGACCTTGGTGAGGCAGGAGATCTTCCACAAGTTAGAGGTCTACCTTCTGGTGCGTCGGGCTAGTGTCGCCTTGGGGCCCATGGCGGAAACCCGGCAGCGTTTCGAAGCCGCGGTAGACCGCGCTTTGAAACTCGAGCCGCGCCATGCTCTCTGGGTGCTCGAGGGGCTAGCCCATGGCCATGCCCAGGCTGTGCTGGCTAGGGATCCGAATCCATTGGGTCTGTTGGTGGGGGTGCGCTTGCCGCAACGAGGCCAGGTGATGGCTCACCTCGGATTGGGCATGGCCCTTGCCGAGCATGTTTTCGGGGAGCTCCATCCGCGGAACGAAGAGAGCGCAGGGCCGGCGGTGGAGCGATTTGTGGAGCTCTGCCGGAGCAATTCCGTGCCTGAGCACGAGGATGCGGCTCTGGAGGCCCTGGGCTTGGTACTGCGCTGCTTCCTTCCGGAATGGGTCTATCCGGTGGACCGAGCTCTGGGAGACCGTTCCCGAGAAGTTGGCGACTCGGTAGACGAGCCCCCGCTGCGAGACTATTTCTGGCACGGCGTCGGGCGCGCCATCTACTTTTTGCCTCTTCATCTCCTGCCGGGGCATGGCACCATCGAAGCAGCCTTGCGACGCCTCGATCAGGAGGTCCTCGCAAGCCTGGACCCAGTCCTCGCCTCGAGGAATGGCCGTGCCGGAGTTGCCTACGCTGCCACCATGGTGAACTTGGGCCAACCGGAGGTCCTCGAGCGTTTCCTCCGTCTCTTTCCTCAGGAGATGGATTCGGCCTTTGTGGAAGGGATCACCTCGTCGGTTCTGTTGCGCCACCGCACCACCCCGGAGGATCCCGACCTGGCGACTTTTCTGGAATATCGGCCGGCTGCCAGTGAGGTCGAGTTGGCCCAGCGGTGGCGGCAGCTGGTGAACGAGCCTCTGGAGGCTGCCTTGGTCCATGGCAGGTCTGAAGGCGGAGCCGTGTTGCGCAACCTCTCCGCAAGAGCCCTCCCATCTGAACCTCGGGGCACCCAATATCGGGGCCTTGATTTTGGGAGCCCTGACTCTGGGAGCCCTGACTCTGGGAACCTTGATTCTGAAAACACCGATTCTGAAAATACCGTGTTCTACGTCCCGGAGGCTCAAGTGGCTCCGCCTATGGACAGTCTCTTGGTTGCCGAGCCAGACGCTGCACCAGGTACCGACCCGGGCGCAGGACCAGGCAGCGAGAGAGCGTTATGAATCGACCCTGGTCCCAAGGGGCAGAGCGGTTGCGGAAACGCACCATCGAGGCTCGGCTGGCGGAATTCGACCTGGTTGGCGGCCCAAGGCTGGCCAAGGCGATAGCCTCCACGCCCGCGGTGGACTCGAGGCCTTGGGGGGCACGTTTTGGCGAAGCGGTACAAGGGCTCGGGCCTGGATTCGTCCTTTTTGCTCGCTATTTGTCTACCAGGCCGGATTTACTCTCGCTCGATGACGTATTTGTCCTCGAGGAGCTTGGGCTGGATTCATTGGCCAAGACTTTGCCTCCAAGGGGGGATCCGCAAATTCGACTCGCCGCCGAGTTAGGGCGACCTGTCGGGGACGTTTTTGCTGAATTCGATCCTTCCCCTATTACCCAGGGATGGCTCTATGAGGAATTTCGGGCTCGGCTCCAGATGGAAGTCGAAGGGGAAGTGGAGGCCCGACGCGGGCTGTCCCAGAGCCCTCGCGAAGTCGTCGTGCGTCTCCGCCGACCGGGGCTCGGTGATATCGAAGCCACCGACTTGGCGGATCTCGTTCACCTGCGGCCCGCTTTCAAGGAGATCTTGGAGCCGTCTCGGGAAGGGGAGGATTGGGAACAACTCCTGAGAGTTTTCCTGGAAGCTCTGATCCCTCGGCTCGATCTGAGGAACGAAGAGACTCAGTTGCTCCATTTTGCCGAGGACCTGGTCGATAGTGACCTGCTCGTCGTCCCTCAGGTCTATCCGGCCCTCTCCACCGAACGACTTTCGGTGCGGGAAAATCTCCCTGGAGAGAGCTTCCCGGGGCTGTGGGGAGGGGGCGATGTTGGTTTCGCTGCTGGTTTGGCGCATCGCCAAGAGCTGGCCCGTCGTCTTCATCTCGCCTGGCTCGAACAAGCCCTCATCGCCGGTCACATTCCTCTGGACGCCGATTGGGTGGAGCTTCGGGATGGCCGCCTGGCTATCGTCGGTGGGCGTTTCGAGAGGCTGGGAGCGGTTCTGCTACCGCAGCTTTGGACCTACCTCCGTCACCTTGCGGGCCATCGTCCGGAGGAAGCCTACAGGGCCATCGCCGGGGAACTGCGGGCCGTGCGCCGCGGTGCCGATGAGCGAGATTTGCGGCTTCGGCTGCGTCAGTTGGTGCCGTTCCGGGATGGCGGTTGGACCGACCGCCGGGACACCCTTGCTGAATACCTCGTATTGCAGTGGAAGCTGGTGCGGGAGCTGGGTTTCGAACCCTCGGCTTCTCTGGAGAACCTGTGGAGAGGACTGTTTCAGATGGCTCTCGAGGTTCGCCACCTCCAAGTTCCGAGCGACTCTCTGAGGGCGGCTCTGGAAGATCTACGTTGGCTGGCGAGCTTCCGCCGCATGCGTCAGTTGGCCGAGCCCGGGCAGCTCGGCCCTGCTCTGGAAGCCAACTTGGCGAGCCTCATGGAGATGCCCCAGAAGCTCGATCGCCTGCTCGAAGTGGCTACTGGCGAGGGTGGAGGGGACCTCCGGCTTCGCCTACGGGTTGCCGAAGATGCCAGTGCAGAGCGGCGGCGGGGGGCGCTGACTACCGCCGTTTGTCTAGGGCTTCTGATGACCGCGGTGGCTCTGCTCGCCGGTCAATTGCCAGAACTAGGGGTGCCGGAGTCATGGGTAGAGCCTGGCTCAGCTGTGGCTTTTTTGGGACTCGGTGCCTTGTTGATACGAACGATCACTCGGAGATGACGGATCCAGAAGGAGAGAAAATTGTTATGCGAGAGCTCACCCGATCCATGATGCGAATTTCCCTAGCGATGCCGCTATTGGGCATGAACCAAATGGCCAATCTAGTGTCCTCCGGCGGGCGCCCCCCGCTAGAGCCCATCGCTGAAACCTTTGACGCCTTGTCAGAGGTGGCCCAGAACCAAATGACCCCTCGCCTTCGAGACCTCTACGACCAGGGTGACCGGCTCCAACGCCAAGTTTTGGACCGGGTGTTCGGGTTGCTCAAGGAGTCGGGCGATCAAAGGCGAGACTCGATTTCGGATTTCTAGCGGGAACGGCTGAATCCCAGGGAGGTTTTATGTATGAGCTAACCAAGTCGGTTGTCCGTTTCTCTTGGCTGATGCCGCTGTTTGGTATGCAGCAAATGGCGAATGTATTGGTGCCCAAGGAAGGGCAGCGCCCCACAGCTAGGCCGGATGAAGCCTTCGATGCCGTGACCTCCGAGCTCCGGCAGCAGCTTGGAGGGTTAGAGGGTGTATTCGAAGCCGGTGATCGGCTGCAGCGCGGATTCGTCGACTCAGCTTTGGGGGCTCTCAATCCCTTGGCCTGGACCAAGGCTGTTTCTTCCTGCAGCTGCTTGGCGGCTCCGGTTTCCCCGAGAGGCCCGCAGGCGACACCGAGGATCGTGACCGCAACTTCCCAGCCAACAGCACAGGCCGCTGGAGCATCGGCTGCCCCAACGACTCCGCCAGCAACCACCGAAAGCTCGGTTCAAGGCTGGGGGCCGGTGGAATGAATCAGACCCAGAAGACCTCTTGATAATGAAGCTTTTCTGGAGTTATTAGAACGGAAATAGGACGACTAGTTCAAACGAAAAAGTAACCAAAGGAGATGACAATGGCAGACAAGAACCTCAGCGACGACATGGTGAAGCTGGTGAGCTACTCGATTGTTTCGATTCAGCGTGACAGAGAGCACGTACTCAGCTCCGCCCGTAGAGTTGTAACCGACAACATGGATGGAGAGGGATTCGCTTCCTGGATGATCGCTGAGTACTTGGAAGAATCTGGGCGAAAGCGATTCAAGGACAAGGAGCTGCAATACCTCCGGGTGTCTTACAACGTGGAGGATCGTTGGGCTGAGCAGGATCTGAAGTACGAAGAGAAGCAGCTCCGGGCTCTGGATGGTATCGAACGAGCGATTCGCAAAGAAAAAAAGAAAGCCGGCGGCAAGAAGTAAATCAACCATTGAGGTAATGGGAGGTGGCCAGCATGGTGAACGAAAGCGATTCTCTAACACCAGCAAGCGGTTCGGCGTCGGGAAACTCGGCCCAGATGCCCCAATTGCCGGATATCAACGCAGAAACCTACCCGTTCGACGTCGTCTTACATTTCTTGGATCAGGCGGCGATCCTCAACACAATTTCCGTTCCCTCCCGGAGCGGAGGCGGTGGAATTCGCAGTGGTGGGGGAATCACTGGCATCGACGTCCAGGAGAGTTTGCACGGTCTACGGGTCGCCGTCGATCAACCCAGTCGAGAGAAGGGACTCTCGGCTCGGCGGCAGGTCGGGCAAAAGGTCGCTAGTTCCCACCATCGTTGGTTGATGATTCCTGACTCGTTTCAGGCGTCTCCAGACAGGCTGCCGCCGGAGACGGTGTTCGATTCATCGCGCTCCCAACGCTTTGCCATGTATGGCGGCGTGATCCGCTTTGGAGAAGGCAAGGACGGTTTTCACGGCTTTGGGTCAGGGAAGACCTTTCCTATTTCTACTGGTGGGCAGACGCGGCTCCTGGCGGGAGCTGTCGGAACCATTACGGAAGGATTCGGAGGTTTCTCGGGAAAGCAAGGGACCTACACCTACTTCGGCTTTCTCGATCCTGAAAAGGGGTTTAGCGGCAATCTCGTGATCCGAGTGGTAGATCCCAAGGGGGATCTCCTTGCCGACAGCGTGCCAGCAATGACCAATATTCAGGATCCCCAGCCGGGAATGACGTACATCAACTTTCGAGGTCAGAAAAAGAGTAGAAACTCGAAAACTCGGTACGTCTTCAAGCCCGATGGTGTGATGGAAGGTTTTAGTCTGGAGCAGGAATTGAGGGCCGTTGATGTGAGGTTCACCACCCATGGGCGAGATGGTGGACTTCTTAGCAGCACGAAGATCGGCCAGGTGATCGGCCATATGAACTCTCTAGTTTTCCTGAATCTGCTCGATCCGACGGCTCCTCCGGGGACTCCTCTGGCACCGATCCCGTTTGGCAGTCGCAACGAGTTCACCTTTACGGATGGCAGCGGAAGCCCGGTAGGTGGGTTTACCGCCGAAGGTGGCGAAGGGCGGACGTTTCATGTGCAGTTCCCCGGCGCTCCAGGTCAGCAAGCACTTCGTTTCGGAGCCTTTCAGGCCGTGACGAAGGGTACCGGTGTGCTCGCTGGGGCCCAGGGTTACATGACCGACAATTCCATCGTCGGTGTAGCTCCCCACGCGACCTCGACCTATTACACATTGTGTCTCGTCGATCCGGACGGCCGATACCAGGCTGCTTTGGGTGGCGGTTGAAACGAAGGCTGAGGAGATAGCAGAATGCGCGACTTGGCGAAATCCTTGCTCAGGTTCTCTTGGGCTCTACCGCTCTATGGAGCGCGTAGCGCGAGCCGGTTTCTTCAATCTTCAACGGTGGGGGAACCGACGACCTCTCAATCCCTCGAGGCGGTGAACCAGGTCGCCGCCAGGTATTTGGGAGAGGGAATGGGAGCCCTTTACAAGGCTGGAGACCGATTCCAGAACAATGTGGAAAAGTTGCTTTGGGGTTCGGCTGGGCAGAGTTTTTCTTCGGGACCAGCTCCATCGGCGCACCTTTCCGGGTCCGTCTCCTCTGCCTCTGAGACCTCGGTCTCGCCGGTGGGCCAAGGTTCTTTCGAACCACCCACCGACGTTGCCTTTGGCGGTCTCAACTACTCGACCGCGGAGATCGATACGGTTTCGCCAGTCAAAGTGCGGGTCCGGCTTCCCAATACCACTCAGGGCCCGCCCTGGCCGCCGGCTGCGCAAGTGGACAGGGACGGTAACTTCATCGCAATCGGTCTGATCCTGCGGGAGGTCGCGCCGGGCAAGATCGCACCGGTGCCGGGAGCGGCTCTGGTTTCCAAGGATACGGTTCCACCCCTCGACGCTCAGGGCAAGGAAGATTTCACCAATCTCTTCGGAGCTCCCCACCAAGTTATCCGCGATCTCGATCTGCGACCCGGGAGCCCGGATCTCGACTTGGTCCTCCACACTCTTTCCTGGGGACCCCAGGAGGGGAATTGGGGTGGAGGTGGAGCGAGAATGCCCCGGGCGGATGGCAGCCGCTACAACCTCAACAGCTTCAATCAAGCGGGCTATGTATCCAGGGAACTTTTCCCGGCTTCGTCCCAACGCCTTTCTTACACGCGGCCCAGTTACCCGCTCCACCAGGTTCCTATCTTTGGATTCCAAGGAGATGGCAGGGCTTTGGATGTAGATACCGCTGAATCCTACGAACCGCGGCTCCGCAACGGTCAGGACTGCCAGCCCGATGGTTGCCTTGGGGAGAGCGTGCTCAACTTTCGCCGCCAAGAGCCGATTACGTTAGGGGAGTGGCTCAAGGCCGAGGTCTGGTTGGAGATCACCTTGGTCAACTACAAGAGAGGACCGGGGGGGGCTGGAGGGGCTTACACCGCGGCACGTTTCGACCTCCAGGGGCGCAATTTGCTGCCCAATTCGATCTATGTGATGTCTACGGTCCGCAGCGGCTTTTTTCACCCTAATCCGATCCGGCGCTTACCGGATACAGCTGTTCTACCCAACGTCATTGTGACCGACGCTGCTGGGACGGCTCGCCAATCACGAGTGATTCCCAATCCCTTTCCCGATGCAGCTACCGATGAGGAGGGCTTGCGGATCATCGGAGTTGGAATCGGTTTCAAATCGGACTGCTCAGTGCCGGGGGCCTACCCAACGCGATTCGGCCCGGGGGTGGACATCCACGCCCAGGTGAGCTCCTTTGCCGACGGCACCTTCGATATTGCTCCTTTCAAAACGGTAGCACCCTAAGGGCTGCGGTGGAGGAGGTGCGATGCGATGCGTGATTTGATCCAGGCAGCCATGCGATTTCCCTGGGCGCTCTCCCTGTTCGGAGCCCGCCAGCTCTTGCCCATCCCGAAGAAGACCCTGGCCACGACGGTTCGGGAGCTCGACGCCGTTAGCCGGGCAGCCTCGGCAACTCTCGAGGGCAGCCTGAGCACATTATTCGAAGCTGGAGATGCTCTACAGAGTCGATGGGTCGACCTCGCCCTAGCGCCGGTGCCCAAGGAGTTTTCCGAACCATCCGGAGCGGCTCGCGGACAGGCGAGCCGGTTGCCGTTTCAGAGCACGACCCAAGGCCCGTTGTGGCCTCCTAGTGAGATGGCGGATGCCAACGGTGACTTCGTTCTGGTGGGAGGGCTCGTGCTACGGGAGGTGGAACCAGGCAAAGTGGCACCGGTTCCCAACGCCGGGGGGCTGATCGTCTCGAAAGATACGACGCCTCCCCTTTCAGCTGGTAGGGAGGATTTTTCTAACCCCCTCGGCGCTCCCTACAAGATTCTTCGCGAGCTCGATCTTGGCCCCGGAGCGAGCGATGAGGACCTCGTTCTCCATTCCGTCTCCTGTGGCCCATTCAGCGGAGATTTCGGCGGCGGGCAGCCGCGGATTCCCGCCGCAGGAACGAGTGCCTACAACTTGAACTCGTCGCCCCGTTGGACGGCGGCAGTCTCTCCTGGTGGGGCAGCCTCAGCTGACTTCAACATTCCAGGGCACCCCTTGCACCGAGTTCCTGTTCTCCGACTCGAGGACATTCCCAAGGAGTTCTCAATCGGGCTTCGCACGGATACTGGTGCAGTACCTTCACCCGCCGAGGCTTCCCCCAATGGGCGGTCGGATTTTCGCCAGCGGAGCCCGATCCGTTTAAAGGACTACCTGGCCAGTCGTGGCGAGGTACGACTGACACCCTTGGCTGAGAATCCTCAAGGAGTGCCAGCTCAGATTGGGTTCGACTTCGATTTCCACGGACTCTTACCTCACTCGGTCTACGGGGTTTGGGCGTTGCGTTCGGCGAGTCTCCTGCCAGCGACAGCTCCAGGATTTGCCTTACCGACGCCCCTCATGTTGCCCAACATCTTCGTTGCCGACGCTCACGGCCGAGCTGCGCCCTCCTGCATCGTCAACGACCCATTCCCAGATCCCCAACACGATCCCCGAGGCAGCCGATTGCAGGCTCTAGCGGTGACCTATTTCTCCAGCTACCAGAACCACGGTGCGAGCTTCACCCTAACGGGAACTGGTGTCAGTGCTCACACGGCGATGAGTCTGCGCTTCGGTGAAGAGCTGAGGACCGCGAGATCCTGAGGCGGCTGCCCTACCTTTAGGAAACAGCACCATGAAGCTATTTGAAACCAATCTTTTTTCCTTCGAACATGACGAAGCGGGGAAAATTCTCGAGTTCCTATGGACCGAGGAGACCGCTGAAATGACTGCGGATGATTTCAAAGATGGGCTCACCCGGTTTACCGAACACATCGAAAAGCACGGGATCACCGGGGCCTTGGTGGATTTGCGAACTTTTCGATTTCCCATGACCAAAGATCTCGGCCCATGGCGGGACGAGGCTATCGTGCCGCGCTACAACGCTTCCCAACTGGTGCGTTTCGCGTATTTGGTGCCGGCCGGCTTTTCAGCACCGGAACCGGGGTATCAGGCTCCGGGAGAAGACTTCGAAACGCGTTTTTTTGAGTCTGAATCCGAAGCGCGAGCCTGGCTCACGGTAGCTTGACCGATAGCCGAACGAGTGCAGTCCTAGAGGGTACGAGTTGCTGAGCACCATCTCATGTTGAAGTTGGCAAAATCCGCCACCGGATTCTCGTGGGCCTTTTTCTTGTTTGGAGTGCGGCAGATGACTCAGATCTTCGCTCTCGGTGACTCCAAAGGAGCCTCCTCGTCGCTTCAGGAAGCGTCGCGAGCTCTGGAGGTCAGGCTCTTCGAGGGTGTAGGAGGAGGGGCTCGGCGGGGAGGCTCCTCACTTGCCGAACCGGATCTCGCCGGATTGTTGTTTCAGGGCTTCCGGCTGACCCTGCTAAAAGTCTTGGGACAGTCGGCTGCCCTGGGGGGAAGCCTCCTTCCAGGAACGGTCCTGTGGCAGGAATTGGAGAACAAGTTGGTGGCTTTCGATTACTTCTGCCACGGGGAGCTGGCTCTGGGGGCCACGGGGCAGGAGTCCCTGGAAGAAGCACTGGCTGGAGGGGCTGCCATGGACCCTTACCTCGGGGTGTGGACCCGGGAAGGGCTCGGGCATTCCCGAGCCGTCCGA
The DNA here is from genome assembly GCA_022601195.1 of Deltaproteobacteria bacterium. GTDB lineage: Bacteria > Acidobacteriota > Thermoanaerobaculia > Multivoradales > JAHZIX01 > JAHZIX01. The sequence goes on along the minus strand of JAHZIX010000048.1, from coordinate 200,205 downwards.
GCCCTGCAAGAGAACACTCTGCCGGAGACCGGGGACTTCCTGCCAGGGGATCTAAGGCCGACTGATCTGGTACCCCTACACACGGGACTCGGTCTCGCTCTCGCAGGTCGATTCATCGAGAACGTCGGGTCAGGCGGAAGGAAGGGGTTGGAGGAGCATCTCAGCGATTTCCTGGCCCGATGCGAAATGGTGGCCCAACCCGGGTATGGCCGGACAGCGCGAGAGGCCCTTGGCCTCATGGTTCGTCAGCTCCGTCCCGATCTCTTGATGGAGGTTGATCGTCTTCTGGGTAGGGTCGACCCCGAAAGGCAAGAGGTTTTCTGGCATGGCGTGGGCCGGGGGCTCTATCTGTCACCGAGCCATGCGGTTTCCGGGTGGGGAGTCTGGCGGGCCTTCGAGGAAGCCCGAACCTTACCGCCTCACGAGGTGGGCAGGCTCAACGCGGTTTCCGGGCTCGCCTGGGCTCTGACCCTGGTCAACATCACTCATCCGGAGGTGGTTGAGTTGCGGTGGCGCCAGCAGCGCCAGCATCTCGATGGCGATCCGGCCTTGGCGGCTGCCTTCCTGGACGGCGTTAGAGCCGCTTTGCTCATCTGGCATGCAGCGGTTGGGTACGAGGCCTACCTGGAGCGGTTCTTGACCTACGGTCCTCCGTCAATCGAGGCGGCAGAGGCCTGGCGTCGCTGCATTGTCCAACCTTGTGAAGCCGCTCTGAAACTCGCCTGCGCCGGGCATTGGGAAGGAGCTGCAGTGGCGGAGTTGTTTCGTTTCCTTCCCCAGGGCACCGCTTTGAAGGGACGAAGTCAGTTGTGAGAGATCTCGTCCAGCAGACTTTAGGGCTCTCATGGCGCCTAGGCCACCTATTCGACCGAATGATCGGCGGGACGGTGTACCAATGGGGCCTCAGTGCCCAAGGTGGGAGATCTCAGCCTGCTCCGTGGGCAGAAGCCAACGCCCCTACCCTCAGGCCCCAAGAAAGGGCGCCAGCCGGCGGGCCCACTCCAATCCCCCCCGCAGTGCCTGTCGAGGCGGATGGAATTCCCCATCCTGAGCCAATGAGCAAACTCCTGACCGACGATACCGTGAAGCTCGTCTTCTACTCCCTCGTGTCGATTCAGAGGACTCGAGAACGGGTGCTGGAGACCAAAGCCGTCGTCGTGTCGGAATCCATGACCGCGGAAGCCTTTGTGGTTTGGCGCATTGCAGAATACTTCCAGGAGGCGCAACGGGCTTCCTTGCCCCTCGAACAGCGAAAGTACCTGCGGGTGCATTACGAGGTCCGAGAACGATGGCCGAAGACGGACCTGCGCTTCCAGAGTCGTCAATTAGCTCATCTCGAAGGGATTCGGAAGGCCATCTTTGAAGCCTCTTTGGATCCTGATGGAGACAGGCCTCCCTCGCCGATGCAGGAGCTTTCGGTGGCGGGAGTGGAGCGCATCCTGGAGGAGGCGGCACCCGGATCGATCAGTGATCCCGGTGAATTCACTGTATTTAACCAAGCTGAGCCCAACCAAGCTGAACCCAACCAAACTGAACCCAACCAAACTGAACCCAACCAAACTGAACCCAACCAAACTGAACCAAACCAAGCGGCTACCGAGGCGTCGGAGGCTCTCCGGGAGCTTGTAGGAAAACCTTCTCGAGAAGGGGAGCTTACGGCGAGCAATGAGCAGATTCTCGAGGTCTTCGAGAGGGTTGAGGGGTCGGTGGCAATGCGGGATCTGGTCGCCCAAACCGGTCTGTCTAGGAGCTCGCTAGCTCGAGAGGTGAAGGAGCTCATGGAGTTGGGGAGAGTGGAGCGGATCGGTCAGGGATTTGCGACTCGCTACCGGCAGGTGCTGTCGTGAGGAGGGTCAGAACAGCTCCTTTTTTCCGGGTGAGGGAAGGGTTCCCGTGGGCCCAACTGACTCTGGGGGCGAGGTTCCTGATCGGCTGCTCGCTCGCCACCCTCCTAGGGAGATGCCTGGACTTCTTAGGAGTCTCTCCATGACCACTCCCCGGAGTTCTTCGCTGGATGCGGTGGTGCTGTCGGGAGGCGGTGCCAAAGGGGCCTACGAGATAGGGATCCTGAAAGCTCTGTGCGAAGGGCGAAGCTCTTCAACGGGATTCGAGCCCTTAGAGATCGATATCTTTACTGGTACATCAGTGGGTGCCTTCAATGCTGCCTTTCTCGTCGGGCTCGATGACCTTCCCCCTCTCGAAGCGGTGGCCCGCCTCGAGAGGATCTGGTTGGACCGAATCGGAGGGTTATTGACGAAGTGTGGCAACGGAGTGTTTCGAGCCCGGGTTGGACCCCTGAACGGGCTGCAGCCGGCCTGCCTCTTGCAGCCCATTAGCCTGATGCGCCAGACCCTACAGGATGCCGGTTTCTGGGCTAAGTACATGACAGAGAGAGCTACCGAATTTGTGACTTCCCAGCGGCCCGTGGAGTTCCGGGCGCTGGATACGGTCGATTTGGCATCCCTTTTTTCGGCGGAGCCCCTGTATCAGTTGATTTCCGACTCCGTTGATTTGGAGGGATTGCGTCGGTCGAAGAAAAGCCTCACGGTGGCAGCGACCAATTGGGAGCAGGGGAAGGTTCGACTTTTCGATCGGATGGAAATTGCGGATCGAGTCGGTTCTCGGGCCCTCGCCGCGTCCGCAGCCATCCCAGGTCTGTTCCCACCGGTGGAGATCGATGGACAACAGTACTTGGACGGCGGCGTGTTGCTGAGTACCCCGCTCAAACCAGCCATCAAGGATGGCGCCGATGTCCTTCATGTGATCTACCTCGATCCTCAGGTGGCGGAGATTCCATTGAGATCGCTTCCCAATACTCTCGACACGATGTACCGCCTCTACCTCATCATGGGGTCCGCTTTGATCAACGCCGACCTGGACCTCGCCGGGGATATTCTCCGAGATCTCGAGCACCACCATCGCCGGGGACACCTGGACGATGATTTTCAAAGTCCCTCGCCCGGTAGCTCTTCGAAGCTGAGTCGCCGCATCCAGGAGCGGCTGGAAGAGGGAGATCCTTACCGCCCGGTTTCCATTCACCGATACCGACCCTCCAGCGATCTCGGCGGTGGGGCTGGGTTGTTGGCTTTCGATGTCCGCTTTATTTCCCAGCTGATCGAAACCGGATACCAGGATGCTATCCATCACGACTGTCAGAAGGCCGGTTGTGTGGTCGAGAACAATGCTTCTCGAAGGAGGACGAAGTCGTGACGGGACACTCACCTAAACAGCATCACGGAGGCAAGACGGCAGTGGTGCTCTCCGGCGGCGGCGCCAACGGCGCCTATGAGGTCGGTATCCTCAAGGCTTTGTTCAGCGGTCAATCACCCACCACCGGCTATCTTCCCCTCGAGCCCGACATTTTTGTAGGCACCTCTATCGGCGGGTTCAACGCTGCCTTCCTCACCTCTCAGTGGGACGACTACGGCAGCGCCTCCGTGTCCAACCTGGAGAGTTTCTGGCTAGACCAAATTGCCGGGCCCTGGCACGACAATGGTGTGTTCCGAATCCGCGGAAACCCTCTAGAGGTCATGCGGCCGAAATACCTTTTCTCCGACCCGGGGCAACGCCTCCGGGATTGGGTCCGGGATGCGGGAACCCTGGCCTGGGATGGAGTTCAGCGGGGGGTTCACTTCGCCACCGCCCGGGAAGAAACCATTGAGCAGCGGGCGGTGGAGATGGCCAACTTGAGTAGTTTTATCTCCACCGAGCCCATGGCTAGGATGCTCATGAATCTGGACTATGAGGCGATTCGCCGGTCCAGCCGGTGGCTCAAGGTCGCTGCCACCAATTGGGCAACGGGGGAGCTGCGTATTTTTTGGAACCACGACATGACCGATAGCTTCGGTCCCTTGGCGGTTCGCGCTTCGGCGAGTATTCCTGGGATCTTTCCCCCGGTCGAGTACGGGTCCCAGCCTTTGTGCGACGGCAGCGTGTTGCTGAACACCCCTCTCAGCCCGGCGATTCATGCCGGGGCTGAAACTTTACATCTTGTCTACTTGGACCCGGACATCAAGAACATTCCCCTGGCTCACATGCAGAACTCCTACGACAGCTTTCTGCGCATGATGCAGATCACCTGGGCGGCGGCCTACAACGATGACATCGGAGACGCCTCGCGGATCAACCGGGGCCTAGAGGCGGTAGAGAAGATTCGCCATGGAGAGGGTTCCCCGAGCGCCGAGGCCAAGGCCTTCTTGGAGTCGGGGGGAGGTCGAATAGGCAGGAAGCTGAAGCCCCTGACAATCTATCGCTATCACCCCAGAGATCCCCTCGAAGGCAGCCTAGGGTTTCTGAACTTCAGCCGGGACCGAGTGGAGGCATTGATCGAGAGAGGATTTCAGGATGCGATTCAGCACGATTCGATTGAGTCGGAAGACGTTATTCCCCGAGGTGTTGAGATTCCGGTCAACTCCCGCTTCAAAAGAAGCAACTCGGTTCGAGGCGGGACGGAATAGAAAGGAATCATGATGCGCAACGTGGTGAAATCCATCTTCAGTTTTTCCTGGGGGATGACCTTGCTTGGCGCCAGGACCCTGACCCGGTTGATCGACCCCCGCGACGGGACGGGCCCGGAGCTCGATGCGGTGGCCAAGGCTGCAGGAGAGGAGCTCGAAGAGCCCCTCAAATCGATCTTTCTCAGCGCTGACCGAATGCAGTCTCAGCTCATCGATAGGCTGTTCGACGCCGTTTCCGGGGGAAAGAAGTCGGGAGCCGATGGTGTTCCCTGCGCGGAGAATCCCGGTTCTCAGCCCCTTGACACCTCGGGCTACGGCTTCGATGCAAGTACCTTCGTGGTCCTTGGCGACGGACTCGCCGCCGGGATGAACCACTTCAGCCTAGAGGGTTCGGCTCAGTCGACGAGCTTCCCGGCGTTGTTAGCCCAAGGGTTGGGGACGGCTTTCAAGCAGCCCCTGGTGCAGGCACCCGGTTTGGGAGACGTTATCGGCATGGAGTCTCAGATTCCGATCCTGCCCAATCTGCGGCAATCGACGGTGTTGCACGAGATTCCAGCCGCTGCCGATCTCAACAATCTTGCCGTTCCCGGCATGACCCTCGCCGACGCTCTGGAGCGGCGCCCAGAGGTCCCTCTGGTGGACCAGCGTTCGTCGCTCCAGACCTCGACCAACTTCATTCTCGGTCTTCCGGGCCTCGCGATCGGGCCTGCCAGCGGCAAGACTCAAGTCGAATATGCCTGCCAGCGGCAGCCCACTCTGGCCCTCGTTACCCATGGCTACGATGAAATTCTGCGCTCAGCGGTGGCTGGCGAGACCTCGTCCCTGCCGCGAGGTGGCGAGGTAGGGCGAACCCTGGAGCGACTGCTGGCCAGGCTGTTGGCCGGGCCGGGCAGGCCTCCTTTGACCCTCGTGACGACGATCCCCGATCCCCTGAAGAGTGCCTATTTCTCCGACCGCAACACCGCGGCGCGCGTACTCAAGACGACCCCGGCCTTCCTGGAAGAGCATTACTTCGTTCAGCCGGACGACCTAGTCCACCTGCCGGGTCTCTATGCCATGGGGTATCAGATGATGGGACGGTCGGTGGGTCCCCTGTCGGCTTCGCCGGTCGTAGATTCTGCCGTGGCCTCAGCGGTGCGAACTGCGGTGGTCGAAGCCAACCAGGCCATCCGGGCTGCGGCGAACCGGGCTGGCGCTTCCGTCTTCGAGCTCCATGGCCTACTAGAAGAGATCGCCACGACAGGAATTCACGCTTCCGGCAGACACCTGACAACCGACTATTTGGGAGGGCTCTACCTTCTCAACGGGGTCTATCCGGGAGCGACTCTCAACAGCGTGATCGCGAGCTTGATGGTGCGGTGGATCAACGAGACCTTCGATCAGAGTTTTCAAGCCGTTTCCATCGACGAGGTAGCCGCAAAAGACGCCAATACGCTGACCGAATTGGCGCCGGGGTCGCCCTCGACGACGGAGTTCCTGCGGCCTCGAACAACGGAGGAGATTCCTGACGTCAATCCCTTGCCGGACTCGGTTCAGGAGATTCCGATTCAGACCACTTACCCGAGCCTTCAGCCCACGAAGGTGGGTTGCACGCCGGCGGTGGGATTTCCCGCTGCAGGACTCTCTGATCCTTCCTATGTGGCTCCCAACGCCGTTTCTGGAGAGGCACCCTTCGTGCCCATCGAGATTCCTGCCGAGGGTTTGGAGCTCACCCTGGAGATCAATCCGGTGCTGAGCTACTTCGGAGACGCACTACGACCGGTAGATTGCCCCAACGATCCTCCCTTGATTCCCGGTCTACCTCCCTTTGGCCTTTGTGAGAACACTTTCTTCGGCGGCTTTCTACCCACCACGAGTCAGCTGCGGGGCAAGATCCACCTCAAGATTTCCCCACCGGACGAAAATCGCATGACCCGCTTCGAGATTCGCCACCCGGGAGGATTGCACGGGGAAGAGGGAGATCTGAGTGGCCCGCAGCTGTTTCGAATGCCGGTCCAACATACGGTGGTTCGTGACATCGATCGGCTGGTTTCTCGGGGTGAGCTTCATCTGGACACGGGGCTGGTGACCAATTTTCACTACAACGTGCAGAATATGAATACGGCCCTCTATTCTCTGTTGAGCCTCAACCCGGGGGTCGCTCTGCCCGCCTTGGGGGCTGGAGCATTGACTTTTCCTGGGCTTCCCAATGCGGGCTCCTCCTGGATCGAATTCACTGCCCGCAGCGACGGCCAGCTGGATGTCAGTCTGGCCGGCCAGATGTTCGTGCCTTTCGGTCTCGAAGCTGGGAACGGGCCGGTACGTTTTGCATTGCCATTCACCACGCCGGACCTCGCAGCGGCCAGCTTCGTGGCTCGAGGGACCTCGCTCCATCCACGCATCTTTCTCACCACCCGGCCAACGCCCTCGGTGACGGAGCCCTCGAAGGTTCCCCAGATACCCTTCAATACGGTGCAGGAATTCACTTCCTTTTCCCTACGTACCTATTTCGGAGATGCTTTTGGGCTCCATGCGGAAGAGTTGGGGGACGGTGGCTCCATGGGGCGCAGCCACTTGATGAGCCGAATTCGAGTCCAATTCGGGGCCAAAACCGGCGACACGGTACCCCTGGTGCTCCAAGTGCTGCCGCCAGGCGGTTTGCTCAACGATGCCCCGGTGGTACCACCCTTTCTGCCACCGGGCCTTTCCCGCGGTGAGATCGGATTCGACACGGTGATGCATTTTCCAAAGCAAACCTATCCTCAGTCTGGATTGGCTTCCCCGGACGATCCGTTCAATGTCTGCGCCACCAGCATTCATTTGGCGAGCGGCGAGATGGTCAGCCCGCTCCTTTGGCGTGGCTATGTGGTCCAAGCTCTGTTCGCAAACCTCATTCAAGTGGAGCCTTGCACCCCCGCGGACTCTTTCAACTACCAGGGACCGGCTCGGTTTGAACGGGATGCCCACGGCCAGCTCGTTTTGCGCTGGAATGGTACGGTTTTTCTTCCCTACCCCAAGGGGTTCAAGTTTCCGTCTCCCAACCCCGGAGGCGAGCCTGCTTATACGATCCAGGCGGATTCTCGCCTCGATCCCTTTCGGTCGGTTCAAGCGATGCGGCCGAGGGGAGAGAGTTTTAGCGGCGTGTTTCGGGGCGGGGCCGAAGATGCTCAATCTCCGGCAACCGAGCAGCGTTTCTCCTATCGCTTCGCGATTCCGGGGGATCCGGAACGGGCTGCAGAGTCTCTATTCGAGTACACCAACCACACTCAGGGAGGCACCTTTCGGTTGACCGCTCTCTCTTGGGTTCAGTTCACCCATGCTCGCAATTCGGCAGCCTCTTTGCCCGATGTCGTCACTTTTAGCGGCTTTGGTACCTGGAGCGGGGATAGCAGTGGAGCCCTACACCAGGTTTCTGTGCAGATTTCCGATGCCGAAGGAGGCCAGTTCGTTGGTATCCAAGTCGATGGCGGTGCGACCTCCAACGTCGACCTCAAACCGCCAGAGGTGGAACCGGCTTGAGGGAGTGACAGCATTGAGTCAAGCCATGAAACCATTCCAGAGCAGTGACCATTTTTCAAATGAAGATGGGGAGATTTCGCCATGACGACGACCCCTCTGACTTCGACCGAGCAAGCCCTTCTAGATGGAGTCCCAGCAGCGCTTCGCGGCGGAACCGAGCTGCTGCGTTGGTGGCAGCGGACTCATCGAGAGGACTCCTACGCTGAGACTTATCCGGAAACCTACGTCTTCAATCGTCCAGAAGACACCAGCTTCGGCTTTTTCGACACGGTGGAGCTTTCGACCGGTAGCGTGAGGATCAATGGCAACGTCCAGGAGATGTTCTACGACGAACCGAAGACGGTTCGGAGTAACTCCTCTGGGGCTGCGGAGTGGATGAACGAGCAGATCCGCGAGTTCGTTCTGCACTATTTTTTGAGAGTGAGTGATTTTCGCCAGCCCCAACGGGCCCCGGAGGAACACTTGCCCACCCCGCCAGGCTTGGGGTTTCTGAGTCAATGTCCTCGCGATCCCAAAGGGCAGGTCGGTTTTGGTTTTCAGCAACTATTCCGCCACTCCCCGGAAGGAGGATGGACTCGGTTCCGGGAGTCGGAGCAGAGTTCTATTGTCGACTTGCGCCGAGTCGGTAGCGAGATCGATGCGTTGGTCTTGCGCAACCCGATTTATGATTTCCAGTTTGACTTCAAGCCCTTCGGCGACCAGGGACCCAAGTTGTCCCTACCGTTGAGCGAGTTCAACTATCTGGTGCTCTCTCCGGATTTCGTCGTCGACGAGACGAGGCCGGAGCCAGGCGTTCTCGGTCGATATGGCTTTGGCTACGCCTTCGTCCGAAGGCCTGAGTCTTCTATTGTGGGATATGGCCCGGGAGAGTTGGAACCGGCGTTCGAGTTAATCGTCTGGACAGTCCATGACACAGGCGAGGTGACGGTGCGCGCCACCTTTGTGGCAGAAAGACCCAAAGCGGTGCTTCAGCTGTCGGTGGATCCTCTGGTTTGGGGATTTCAAGTGGCCGATGCCTTTGGTCCCGAGTCCGTCCAGAATTGGCTGCGTCCCTGGAAGAGTTTCTATCGCAGCTTGCCGGGCTCGAATCTCCGCTTCGACCCAGTCTTTCCTGCGATCCGCCTGATTGACTTCATGACTCTTGGGCAAGCGCGGCAGCGGCTGTGTATTTCCAAGGAGCAGTTGGAAAAAGAATTTCTCTTCCTTCATTTCCAACAGCACTATCAGACCATCCTGGGTTCCCTCCAGACTTGGCGTCAGATCCCAGATTGGCTCGACGGCAAGGCGCTACCGCCCTTCGTGATCGATGGTCGGAGCAGCTGATTTCACGCTTGGTAGTACGTGGATTCGATGGGGCAGCCGAAGCTCGGTGTTTCTGGGCGCCGGATGGGTTTGCCGGCGAAGAAGTCCTCGATGGCTGCTTCCAAGAGAGGCTCGTAGTCCGGGTCGCGAGGATATTTGAAGTTGTCGATGGCGCCCCGATAAAGCAGCTTCCCTTGGCCATCGACCAGAAAGGAACGGGGGGTCTGTTGGACATAGAAGGAGCGGGCCACACTTCGGTCTCCATCGATGAGAATAGGGAAAGAAAGGTCTCTTTGGTCAGCGATGCGGGCGATGGAGGTCGCATCTTCATTCTGGCGGCTAGCCACTACCAGGAGGCCCAAGAGTGGGTAGCGGGTTGGAAAACCACCGAGCCAACTGTCGTACCGTTGACAGTGGGAGCAGAGCCCGGACCAGAAAACGATCACCACCCCGCGTGCCTCGCCGAGTTTGTCCTGCAACCGGACCGGTGTACCGGCCAAGTTGGGCAAGCGGAAGTCGGGCACCTTGTCCCCCAGGCGCTGAGAGAGAGATGGGGCTACCTTCGACGGTCCGGGTTGCGAAGGATCGGGCTGAGGGGGATGAAGAGGCGCCATGGCAGGGTTCTCCCTAAACGGTGGCTTGGGGTGAGGGGCTCGTAAGATGAGTTTACCGGATACTTGACCATGAAACCCGCTGAGAACATATGGCTGGAATGGGCCGAGTGGAGCCTTCGAACCTTAGACACCACCCTCACCGCCGCCAGTGCCGGGCTCGATAGGCTCACCGACTCGCCTCCAGCCAATGGTAGGGATCCAGCTCGCGATGACCGCCAGGTGGATGACCTGACGGCGAACCTTGCTAACGAGACTCTGCGAGCCCTGCGGCGGGATTGGTGGTCCTCCGCTGGTTGGGAAGAGGCTACCCGAGAGATCACTCGGTGTTCCGCGAAAGCGACACACGAGGCATTGGAGAGCCTTTCCCCGGCTGCGCTCCTAGCCTTGCCTTGGAGACTGCCTCTCTCCTGGGCCAGCTTGGCGACTCAGGAAGGATTGCGGTCTATCCCCGCGCTTCAGGTTGTGCCACCGGAGGGTTTGGCGGACTTTCTCGAATTCGTGGTCGAGACCTTTACCGACTTGGACATCTACTTCACTCTCCGTTACCAGCAGGAGTTGGAACGCTGGCGGCAGCGTGTGCTTCGAGACCCCTCAGATGGTCGGGCTCGCCTCGAGCTGGGGCGGAGCTATCTGAAGTGTGGCCTCTTCGAGGAGGCGGCGGCGGAGCTGCGCCAGGTAGAGGGTCCGTCCCGGAGAGTACGGGCGAAAGCTGCCTACCTAGCCCTGGTAGCCGGTTATCGGTGTGGTGATCTGGCGGGGGCCTTTGGGCAAGGGATTCGGTGCCTGGAACTGGATCCCGGTAACGAGAGAGCTCGATTCTGGCTCTTCTTGACAGCCCAGAAGGCGGGTGCTTACTCGGACGCGGTTCCGTCCAACCAGAGAATCCAGGTGCGAGATGGCTATCACCCAACGACGGTACGTTTTGAGGAGGTGGCCGGAGAAATCGGTCTCGACAAAGTCAGCGGAGGGCGGGGTACCGCGGTGGCGGACTTCTTTGGCGATGGGCATCTTCACGTCGCTGTGGCTGGCGCTCACGCCGGCCTGGGCCTCTATCGCAATCGTGGCGATGGCACCTTCGAAGATGTTTCCGTGGGATCGGGCCTGGAAGGTTGTGTTTACGGCTTTTCCCTCGCGGCTGGAGACTATGACAACGACGGCCGGCCAGATCTATTCGTTTCCAGTCTCGGTTTCTATGATGGCCGTAGCCTGCTTTTTCACAACGAAGGTGGCGGGGTCTTTAGGGATGTGACTGCCGAGGCGGGGCTAGGGGACTGGGGGCCTGCCTTTACAGCCACCTGGGTCGACACCACCGGTGATGGCTGGCTCGATCTTTTCGTGGCCCACAACCTTGGAGGGCTTTTCGACCGGAAGATTCCCAACCGCCTCTACCGCAACAACCGCAACGGCACTTTCAGCGATGTCACCTTGGACGCCGGCCTCGAGACGATTGGGCCGACTATCGGGGCCTGTTGGGGAGATTTCGAAAATCGTGGCCTCCAGGATCTATTCGTTTCGAGTTTGGGGCGAGCTCAGCTGTTCCGCAATCGTGGCGATGGCACTTTCGAGGATGTCAGCCGTCATGCCGGCGTTGATTTGCCGGCAATCGGTTCCGTAGCTCTGGCCTGTGACCTCGATGACAATGGCTGGCTCGATATCGTTCAAACGACTTACTCTCGGCCCTTGGAAGCGATTCACACTCTCTGCCAGGGCAAGGGCCCTCGGAATGGCTCGCCGACCAGGATCTTTCGCAACAACGGAGACGGCACCTTCACCAACGTCGCCGCCCAGTGGGGACTCACCGGTTGTTGGGGCACCATGAGTGCTGCCGTTGGAGACTTTGAGAACAGTGGCCGCCAGGGCCTTTTCCTGGGCAATGGAGACCCGGGAATGGATCGCACGGAGGCGTCCGTCTTGCTGGCTAACGAGGGGCGAAGGCTTCGCAATGTTACTTTCGAGGCCGGTTTGCCCTTCACTGGTAAGGGACACGGGGTCAATATGGCTGATCTGAGTGGGGATGGCCGTCTGCATCTGTTGGTGGCTTCCGGTGGTCTCTACCCGGGTGATTTGTCATCGACGGCGGTCTACAGACCGATCGCCAAGACCGGCCGCCACTTGGGGGTCCGGCTGGTGGGTACGGCCTCGAATCGTGATGCCATCGGGGCTCGCTTGGCTCTGGAGGTGGATGGGCGCCGCCAGCGAAGACTTGTCTCCGGAGGCTCCGGCTTCGGGTGGGCTCCCTTGCAGCAGCATTTCGGCCTTGGCGATGCCGAGACCATCGGTATCCTCGAAATCTCCTGGCCTAGCGGCAAGCGGGAGAGCGTGGCAGGCCTACCTTTGGATTCGATCGTCGAGATCACTGAAGGCCAAAGCGAGAGATGGCGCCGACTCCGGTGAAGAGAAAGAGTTAGCTAGACTCGGAACCCTATTCCGGACAATCGGATAACAGTCCTTTTCATGGGGTATCTGATATCCTCCGCGACCTTGGGCGACCTTTCTCGGTATGCGATCCCCTCATAAAACTCTTCCGCTCCTGATTCTTCTCCTGCTCGCTATGGCGTTCCTGGAGGTCTTCAGCCTGCGCACCAAATCGACGACCTATGACGAAGGGACTCACCTGGCCTACGGTTCCAGAGGGTTGGAACAGGGAACTTTCGACCGCGACCGCAATAGCTTCGACGCCACCATGCCCGTCTCCTTGCTCAACGCCTTAGCCGCCGATCTACTGAGTGGGGAAGAAGAGGCGAGTCGACGCCAGAAGATCTTTCGAGCTCGGCTAGCCACCGTTGCTTTGAGTCTGGTGCTCGCCCTCTTGGTGTTCGCCTGGGCCTGTGAGCTGTACGGCCCTAGGGCTGGGCTGGTGGCGGCCTTTCTGTGCGTATTTTCTCCCAATGTCCTGGCTCACGGTCGCTTGGTGACCACCGATTTAGCGCTTGCCTTGGGTTTTTTCTCGGCCACCTATGCCTTCTGGCGATACTTGAGGGCACCTTCCTGGAGCCGACTGGCGGTTGCCGGTCTTGCCTTCGGATTGGCCCAGCTAGCCAAGATCACAGCGGCCTTTCTGATCTTTATCTTTCTATTGATCCTCAGCTGGCGAGCTTGGCAGCGGAGCCGCCGGGGACGAGAGGATGCCCCCGCCGGAGGCCTTCAATGGAGGCTGCTGAGTCGAGAGCTGATGGCCCTTGGAGTGCTTTGCGCCTCGGCGGTGTTGGTGGTCAATGCGGGCTTCGGTTTCGAGGGTACTTTGACGCCCCTCGCAGATTACTCTTTCAAGAGCGAGCGCCTGCAGCATCTGCAGCAAATTCCTCTCCTTGCTGCGATACCCCTACCGGCTCCGGTGCCTTTCGTCCAGGGAGTCGATTTGGTATCTCTCGACATGGCTCGGGATCGGTGGACCTATTGTTTGGGGAAGTACCACACGCAGGGCGTCTGGTATTACTACCTGGTCGCTTTCGCCCTCAAGGTTCCTATTCCCATGCTGCTGATGTTGGGGCTGGCGCTCTCGGTGCGTGGAAGAGGGAGCGACGAAGGATCCGCCGACGGTGCCGGGGTCTTTCTCTTGGTGCCTTGTGTCTTCCTGTGGGTCTATCTCAGCGGCTTCTACCAATACCAGATCGGCCTTCGCCACTTGTTGCCGGTGTTTCCCTTTCTGTTCGTATTCGTCTCTCGCCTGGCGAGTCTCCGCTCCCGTCGGTGGCCTCGGGCTTGGCCTTGGGCTGGGGGACTGTTGTTGGCAGCCTACGCATGGAGCTCGTTGGCCATCTACCCTCACTTCCTCGCCTACTTCAACGGCCTGGTGGGGGGGCCCGAGAAGGGATGGCATTACCTGATCGATTCCAATTTGGATTGGGGCCAAGATCGGGCCCAGGCTCGTCACGTCTATGCGGCACAAAGCCCGGTTCCGGTGACCATTGAGCCTCGGGCTCCCATGGCTGGTCGATTGCTGGTGGGGGTGAACCGTCTGGTGGGGTTGAAGCCAAAAGGGGCCTCGAAATACGCTTGGTTGCGGGAGAATTTCGAACCGGTGGATCAGGTTGGCTACTCTTGGATGGTCTACGACGTCTCTTTGGAGGCTTTGCAGGAGTGTTGTCCTGAAGTATTCCGCCCTCTCCCGGACTCTTCCGGAAATCTGGCCCCCTCGGGCCGGCCCATCGGTCGCAGCCGGGGCCAGGAGATAGAACTGTTGGATCGACTCAACGATGAGTCCCTCGGCACCGGCGCGCCCATGTATGCAGCGATCTCAGCCGCTTCTACCACCGGCCCGGTGGGCGGCTGGTTTGGTATCGACTGGCGGGAGAAGCAGTTGATAAACCGGGTTCGGGCCTATCCAGCGCTTTTTCTCGAAGGCCGAGACCGTCAGCGATTTCTCGCTTCGGATTTGGTCGCCGAGTCCTGGGATGGCTCTGGTTGGGTGGAGATTCCGGGCACCCGAGTGCTGGGTAACACCTCTGGAAGGATCGACTTGAGCTTTTCTCCCATCGAGACGAAACGGGTTCGGTTGAGAGTACTTCGGGGGCGGAATCACAAGGGGAGACTCGGCAAGGCGGGCACCTTTCGAATCGCTTGCTTGGAGTTGGCGGTCTTTGGCCCCTCCGGCACCGAGAGGGAAGATGGTTAGCCTTTGTTGCTGACCGACTTTTTAGGAAAGTGATGACTTTGGACGAGGAAAAGGATTCGAGGCCCAATCCAAGTTGGGTTCGTTGGTCGTTGGCGGCTTTGCTGGTTTGGAGCTTCGCGGCGCGAATCTGGTTTGGCAGCATCGGTCTCGACCCGAGCCGTTTTTGGGACGAGCGCTATGGTTTGGAGAATATTCATGTCCTCCTGGAGAAGGGACAGATTCACCCTGCCAACGGCTACCATCCGAGTTTGTCCTATTTGCCTCAGGCGGCTTTGTTGGGGGCGGTTCACGGCCTGCACCAGTGGACCGGTAGCAAACAGCTAGCGATCTTGCGGGGCGAAGGATTCACGCCATTGGCCTATCGCCTCTGTCGCTTTTCCCAGGCGGTATTCGGGACTCTGTCGCTATTTCTTCTCTTTCTGATCGGTCGCCGTTTATTCGGGCCGGAAGTAGGTTTGACGGCGGCCTTCATTATGTCTGTGGTGCCTTGGCATATTCGCCAATCCGCCATTTACAAGCCAGATATTCTGTTGATCCTCACTGTCGAGCTGGCCATCCTGCTGGCCTTGGCAGCTCTCGATGCGCCCCGTTTGCGCCGTTTTCTGGCAGCCGGGGCGGCCGTTGGCCTCGCTTTGGCAACCAAGTTCAACGCCGGTCCCATCGCCCTGCCAGTGACCGTCTTGGCCTTCTGGAAGGGGCGTAGGGATCGTCGGTTCTTGGCTTGGATTTTCGCCGCCGGTGCAGCTTCCGTACTGACTTTCCTGGTTCTCAACCCTTATTTATTGACGGACTTCCAACTCTATGTCACCGACTTCAACCGCACCCTCCGGGACTATGAAAGGAAGGGCATCGCCGAGCAGGCTTCGAAGGCGTCTTTGATTCTGCATGCTGGGGAGTCTCTCGTTACTGACAACTTTCATGGACCGGTGGCAGGTAGTGTGGCCCTGGTCGGCATGGCTGGTTTGTTGATCTGGGCCCTGCGTCGAAGAGTGGGCGAGAAGCGGCGCCTCGAGCTTTGGATGTTGCTCAGCTTTCCTCTGTCCTACGTATTGCTGTATGCCCTGTCCACCTCGAACCCCAGCGCCCACAACTGGTTACCTCTGCTACCGGTGAGCTCTCTTGCTGCCGCCTGGCTGGTGGTCGGGATTTTGGGCTGGGTCGGTCGTACCGAGCTGGTTTCGACGGGTCTACCGGTCTCGAGGGATCGGCGATTCTGGTGGGTGGCGGGCCTCGCCGCAGTCCTGGTGGTGTCTTGGCCGGCCAACAAGTACGTCTATAACTCGGTGGTTCCCAGTAACGTGGAACGGGCTGCATCGTATTTGCGGGGCGCTCTGGCACCCCTTCCGGGCCGCCATGTGCTTGCAGAGGAAGTGGCTGGTCGGATGATCCTAAAGAATCGAAGAGCCGCCCGGTCAGCGGTGGTTGCGGTTGCGGACCTGGAAAAACTGTCCCCAGGAGTTCGCTCCCGGGCCGATGCGGAAGTCTTCGAGCTGGCGGTGGGGGAGCCGGTCGGAGAGCAAGAGTTGGTGTTTCGAAGCTCACCCTTTCGCGGCCGCGGTGCCCCTCTCGCTGCTCGGCTGCACTCCTGGCAATTGGTGGATAGTCGAAAGGTGCTCCGGCAGTCCTTCGACAATGAGGTCGATCAGCGGTTGCAAGTCTTGCTGCCTCCTTTGTGGTCACCTGGAGATCTCGTATCTCTGGAGCTCTGGTTACCAAAGCTAGGTAGAGGCGGTGAGACTCCTCGAGTACTTCTAGCGGGGAGAGAAGTCCGGACAGTGCGTACTTCCCGTACCCGGTTTCTAGTGATGCGTTTTCAACCACCACCGGACGGGAGAGAAATTGAGGTCTTGTTGCCCAAGGGGCTGGCTCCTTCTCGAACCCTCGAAGTCACCGCCTTCATCTGGCAAGGAAAACCGGTCTCCTAGGCTCCGGAGGTTGATTCAAATTTGTGATTTATGGCGATATAGCCTATGATTACACCCCACGTGTGTTTACCCTTACCGCTTTTATCAGTGTCTTTCAGAGGATTAATGGAGGTCTACCCATGAGTCGATGGATAGTCGGCTGTCTTCTAGCCATACTGCTTGTACCAGCCGCACCCCTCTTTGCCGGAGTTGTTTATGTCCCGTTAGCAATGGACAGCGACGTGCAGGGAAATACTTTCAGGACTCAGGTCTGGATATCGAACGAAGGGCTCGAGCGTCGTCGCGCCGAGACCTACATGATCGCCGAAAATTCTGACGGAACCATTCGTGACGAGCCCACTACGGGTGCCGTGGCGGTTCCCGCTTCGAGCACTACCATCATGTCGGATCTCGTATCCGGCAATGCCGTTGGAATGCTCGAACTGACTCTTCCTCCCCAGCTTTCAGCGCAGGCGCGGTTGATCGGTGAGAACGAGGGTGTCGCTAACCTCGGTGCCGCGATGCCGGTCATTTCCTCGGACAATATTGTCGAGGCCGGTGACATCGTGCACTTGCAACCTTGGGTCCGCAGCTCCAGCCGCTATTCGGATCTGGTTGTGGTCAATCTGGGCCAAATGCCCGCTTCCTGTTCCATCGGCCTCTTCAAGGGAGGCGGCTCACAGATCGGCACCGACTCAGTGGTGACCCTGCAGCCCCTTTCCATGCGTCATTTTCCAGATGTCCTGGGAATTCTCGGCCAGGATGTCCTGGGTTCGGGCCGCAGCGAAGTGAGCTGCGACCAGCCGTTTTATGCCTTTGGGGCTACCTTCGACACCAGAAACGGTGATGTCGTTACCTCCTTGCCCGCCGGGCCCGGTAACTCCTCTCTGTTGCGTCCGGATCAGATTCCTCAGCCTGGCGCTTGCCCGGAGTTCGCAGAGTGTTTCGACATCGCGGGCGATTTCTTCACCTCCGTGCGGGGAGAAGACAAGAAGCGATTCATCGTTCCGGTGACCAAGAACACGAGTTTCTCTCGACTGGTGGTCGAGGTGGATTTTGCCCACGGTGGCTGGTTCTCTCGCAATCCGGAAGGGATTCACAACATTTTCTATCTGACCCGTACCGGTGGTTATAGCTCCCATACCTATGGCTTCGTGACCACTCGTGGACCTGGTCGTGATTTCGTTCGCAACGAGGTTACGGTCGATCTTCCCCGTGGGGAGAACCAGAAGATGACTCAGGGCGCTGTTCTACAGCCGGGAACGACCTACCACGTGCGCTATGTCTACAACGCCGTCTCTCGAGTGATCGATGTGACGGTGACGGAGAGGTTCTCCGGGCGGACGGTGGTCGACATGTCCGAAAGCTTGGCGAAGCGCATTCGGACCTTCGGAGGAACTTGGTTCATCACGTTCTCGGACTTCGAAGCCGAGGCCCACGTGCCGAGCCGCAACTGGACCTATTCGAACCTCAGCGTCCAGTTCATTCCCTGATTGAAGGCCGACCTCGTTCGGCGTTCTCATTTCGTCGAGGCCGCGGTGGTTGTCACCGCGGCTTTGTTCATTTTGGATCAAGAACCTAGAGGCGGTCTCAACCGGTGCTTGGAAAACGAATCCTCCACTCCTTCGAGCCTTCTTTCCTGGCTAGCGAAGCCCGTCGTATCGCGCTCAAGCTGAAACGAAAGATCATTCGTCCAGATGCCCGTCGGGTGGTGCTGGAGCCGGACGGAGAAGTACGGGGAGAGGTTCTCTTCTCCTACATTCTCGACCCATTTTTGCTCCGTTCCGGCCAGAAGGTTCCCCATTGGCACACCCACTATTGGGAGTCCCATCGAATGGCCATGAGTTTCGTTGAATTGGGGTACCGGGTCGAAGCGATCTCTTGGACCAACAAGAAATTTCAACCCGAGAGACCCTATGACGCGGTGGTGGATGTGCGGCTCAACTTGCAGCGCTGGGCCCCTTTGCTAGGGACCGACGCGGTCAAGATCTTTCATATCGATACCAGTCATTGGAGCTTCAACAACGGTGCCCAGGGGGAACGCCTGGAACGTCTCCGGCAGGAGCGGGGTTTGAAAATCCGGCCCGTCAAGATGGTGCCTGAAAACCGAGGCATCGAAGTGGCAGATTGCGGGACCGTGCTGGGCAACGAATTCACTCAGGAAACCTATTCCTTTGCCGGCAAGCCCCTGTATCGAATTCCTATCTCTTCTACGGTCACTTTCCCGTGGCCCGAAGGAAAGAGTTTTGAAGCTCCTCGCCGCCGCTTTCTATGGTTCGGTAGTGGCGGCTTGGTTCACAAAGGCCTCGACCTGGTTTTGGAAGCCTTCGCGGGCCTTCCCGATTTTGAGCTAGTGGTGTGTGGGCCGATTCGCCGGGAGAGAGATTTCGAGCGGGCGTATTTTCGAGAGCTGTATGAAACTCCCAATATTCACACGGAGGGTTGGGTGGATGTGGCCGGGCAGCGATTTCAGGAGATCGCTCGTAGCTGCCTGGGAGTGGTCTACCCCTCCTGTTCAGAGGGGGGAGGGGGCAGTGTCATCTCCTGCCTTCATGCCGGCCTGATTCCCGTGGTGACTCGGGAGGCGAGTGTCGATGTTAGCGAGGACTTCGGGGTGGTCCTGAGGGCCGCGACTATCGAGGAGATTCGGCGTTCCGTGAGGGCCCTGAGCGAGCGGTCACCGGCCCAGTTGGAGGCCATGGCTCGGGCTGCCTGGGCCTTCGCGCGACAACACCACACCCGAGAGGGCTTTGCGCGGGCCTACGGCCGTTTCGCAGCTCGGATCGCGGATGGTAGCTGGCGTCAAGGTGTTTCTGGGCCTCCCTCTGAGGCTGCTCCTTGAAGGGAGACGATACTCCCGGGAGAATTCTCCGATCTACCGCCGCCGCCGCCGCTTCCCAGGCCTGGCGAGTCTTTATAACATTTGGAGTTCAGCTATCCCTTCGTCGGTTGATCCCTGAGGCGGACTACGGATTGTGGGATTGGTCCTTCGCGGTATTCATGATTCTCGGCGCGTGTCGGGATCTCGGGCTTCCGGCCCACATCCTACGGGTCAAGGACCGACCCTTCGGAAACCTCCTCTGGGTAGAGTCCCTGTGGGGCGGGACCTTGATGGCGGGTTTGGTGCTGGCAGCGCCTCTTGTGGCGATGGCTTTTCAGGAACCGGACCCAAGAGTGGTACCGGTCCTCCAGGCCTTAGCCGTATTCATCTTGCTGGAAGGTCTGGCGCAGGTTCCCCTGGTCTACTTCGAAGGAGAGCTCGCCATTGGCCGGTCTCTCCTGCCAGAGATGCTTCGCAGTCTCTGCTTTGCCGTCGTTGCCGTGGGCATGGCCTTTGCCGGTTATGGAATCTGGAGCCTGGTGTGGGCACAGCTTTCTTCGAGCGCACTCTTTACCCTCACTCTTTGGATGCGGGCTTGGGGGAAGATGCCGCTCCTCTGGCTACGAGGAAAGAGCCTGTCTTTGCTCTGGGAGAGCCTTCCTCTGGGCTTCATTTGGTTGTTGATGCTCGCCTTGCGCCATGTGGACCCCTTGATTCTCGGCGTTCGTTTTTCCGCTCGGGAATTGGGGATGTACACCTTTGCCTATTGGGCGGCCTTCTTGGTGGCGACTCTACTCATCCATCCCATCGGTAGGGCCCTCTATCCAGCTCTAGTGAATCTAGAGGCCCAGAAACGGTCGGAGCCCTTCGATGCCTACCGGCTAGCAACCTTGGCGCTGCTGGCGGTGGAAGTGCCAGCGGCCCTCTTTCTATTTTTCAATGCGGACCTCGTAATCTCGATCCTCGGTGGTGGCCGCTGGGAAGAGTCGCCATCTTTTCTACGGGTTCTTTGTTTTGCCCCCTTGGTAGATCCCATCGGGCGCTTCGCGGGTCAATTCCTCGCTGCCCGTCGTCAGGAGAGGTTGTGGATTCTCTCCGCGGTCATCACTTTGGTGACCTGGACCGTAGCAGGCCTCGTTCTTACCCACCGTTGGGGCCCTATTGGCATGGCCTACGCGAATTTCCTCCCCCTCGGTGCGGTGGTCAGTGCCTGGGCTATCTATCGCATCGATCCGCGGCGCTGCCGTCGCCTTGGGGGAGAGCTGACTTTTCTCTACCTAGTGCCCCTACCTTTCTTCGGCCTGGCGGCCTTTGTTTCCGCGCCAGAATCCTGGGCCCGATTCGTTCTCTGTGCCGCCGCCGCCGCAATAGCAGCAGCGCTCTACTATTGGCGTTTTGGCCAGGCGTTTCAGGAGTTCTTTGGGTCGAAGCCTGGGGTTGAAACCCCAGGCTAGCCAACGCTGCCCGCGGTGCGGGCGAAAACTCGGAGGGAGTCGGGCGGCCGGAACCTGGGGTTGAAACCCCAGGCTAGCCAATGCTGCCCGCGGTGCGGGCGAAGACTTGGAGGGAGTCGGATTAACGGATCGCTACTAGGTCCAGCTGAAAGAGGAAGGGGCGGATATCCGGGCCGGCAGAGAACATGACGGCAGTAATCTCCCTCGGGTCCGCGCCTTCGAATTCAGCCCAGGGAAGCGAGTATTCAGTCCAGCTGAGGCCCGGCTCGAAGGTGATCCAGGTCTTGCTCGACCCACGGCTCTTAGTGAATAGGCTAATCCTGTAGCTGCCGCCATCCCCTCGAGCCCAGAAAACCAGCTCGGTGGTGTCGGAAAGATCTACCGGCTGGGTTGGGTTGTCTCCCAGAAACAGCTTCGCTCCGGCCCAGGTGGACGTCGAGCCACGGCGAATCTCACCGGAAACTTCGAGTGCCCCACGGCTTTGCTGGGCACCACCATCAATGCGTTCCATGGTGACGGTCGAATCACCGCCGCGCATGGAATCGGTAGAGGTTCGCCAGCCGAAGCCGAATTCGGTGTGAAGGCCTTCCGAGGCTTCGAAGTCGGAGATGATCTCCAGGGGCAATGGCAGGAAGTTGCCCGGCTCTTGGAAGGCCTCTTCGGCGGCTGCTTCATCCACCTCTCCAGTGGTCTCTTCGAAGTGCTCTTCAGTACCTCGAGTGTCATCCGGTTGTTGCACCTCTGACAACCCATCGGGCGCGGCCGGAGGGGATGCCCCCAAGGCTCCGGAGGTCATCGGTTGCAGCAGGCAAGCGGCTAGGGCCACCGACAGGAAGAGCGATGGCTTCTGGGTCGTCTTCATAGTCAATCCTCAGGGTACTCGTTTCGTCTCTAGTTGAGTGGTCCCATGGTTCGCCGCTTGTAACCACTTGGGGGTTCGAATTCCTCCGGGTCCAGGCTTCTACGTTGGGAGGACCGGAGAACAGACTCGCTCTCCAAGGAGCCGTCATCTCCAAGCTCACGGGTCACTACCGGGAATCCGTCGAGATCCTTCATGTAGGCAAAGGGATTGTCTTCCAGGTGAGAAGGAAAGCCTCCCGTGCCGCTGACGCTTTCGAAAGATTCCATCATTTCCGCGAAGAAACCGGCGAGACTCTGAAAGGCTTCCTTGGCTTCACCGCCGCCCTCTATTTGGCTCCAATCGGTCACCCAGAGCTCGCGGATCTTTTGGTCGTCGCGAGAAACTTCGTATTTGAGGCAGGGATAGCCGCCTTTTTCTGCTCTCTCAGAGGTCTTTCGGAGTTTCGGCGGTTCTCTCTTTTCCGTCTCTCCGGGCAGGTGCTGTTTCATCATCTTCTCGACCATAGCCCGCTGATCTTCGGGGACTTGTTTGAGGGCTTCCTGCACCTGGCTCAAGGCCTGGTTCACTTGGCCTGCGATGGAGCTCAGGGTTTCTTCATCCATGAGGTAGTAACTCTTGTCATCGTGATCGATAACCACCATCTCTCGGCGATCTCCACGAAAGATCATGTCCCCATCGGAGCCTCGATTGCCAGACCGGATGTTCATCTTGAGGTTTTTGCCCTCGGCGGCAACCTCGGTAGTTTCCGCTTTTGGAGAGCTCTGTTCGTGGTCCGTCGTTTCGACTTCGAAGACCACCCCTCCAAAGACGGGGTAGGAACTGAGGGCACCGATAACCAAGGCGATCGCAAATCTATTCATTACAGCTTCTCCGAATCATTCTCTGATGGTACTCGTGGCTCCCCATCATCCTTCGTTGAATGGGTCTCCATAGCGTAGCAATAAAGTGGTGACCGTTCCCGTGGGAGAGATGAGCAGCACATAAAGGCGGTCATTCTCACCGAATTCCTCGATGGGCGTTCCCCCCTCTCCCCCTAGCAGCTCGACGAGCTGCGGCGTCGTGTTGCTGTGACCGGTAACCAGGTGTCGACCCGGAGTGGAGAGGATCTTTTCCGCCACAGCTGCCAGGTCCTTTGGGTCGTAAAGCTCGACCGGGAGCCGTAGGCGATCTGCCAAGGGTTCCGCGGTGCGCCGGGTGCGAAGGAAATCAGTGCTATGGATATGCTCGATGCCAGCGTCCCGCAGAGTCAGTGCCAACTGCGCTGCCCGCTGAGCGCCGACGGAAGAGAGACTTGGATCTTTGGGGTGGCTCTTGGTCTTTTCAGCGTGTCGCACCAAGTAGACGACGGTCGGCTCTGACTCCGGAGAGGCCGCCTCGATTTCGGCTACGGCCAGGTAGGCCAGAGGTAGCGTCAGGGCGAGGACCGCTAAGAGGAGACCGATTCGATGGGACAGGTACCGGTTTGGTGTGTACTGACTAGGTGGGTACTGGGCCACGGTTTCACTCCTCTATTCATTGCCAGCAGCTTTCGAAACTCGCCACGAAGCGAGGGCACGATGGTGGCCGTAGCTTTCCAGGGACAGGTGTTCGATCGAGCTGTACAAAAGTTCTGAGACGGTGTCAGCTTCTCAAGAAGCCAGGAAAGATCCTATACGAAAGCGAAGGTTACCCATTCGGCATTCAGAACTGACTGAACTTTGAAGCTTTCTAAACGTAAACCTGTCAGCTGAGCCTACTCTCGAAGCCGATCTCGGAAGTGGTTCCCTCGGTCCCTGGTCAACCCAAGAGGAGATCTCTATGTCCCCATTGCTGAATCGTCGCAGCCTGCTTGCTGGCCTTCCAGCAGCTCTGTTAGTGACCCGTGTTCCCGCGGTCGCACAGGTTCCCTCGGTAGCGCTGGTTCCCTCGGTCGTCCTGGGCCAAGACAATGCCGGTAACGAGAAGGAAGCCACTGTTTCGGGAGTCTCTCATAGTTACCCCAGCCAGGAGCAGTCGGTGGTGAAGGAAGTGGTTGGCGCTTCCCACGGCAACTTTGACCGAGTCAAAGAGTTGGTGTCTCTACGCCCCGAGCTGGCCAATGCCACCTACGATTGGGGCTTTGGTGATTGGGAAACCGCCCTGGGAGCCGCTTCCCATACCGGGCGAAAGCAAATCGCGCGGTTTTTGATCGAGAACGGCGCACGGCCGGACATTTTTACCGCTGCCATGTTGGGAAATCTAGCCGCAGTAAAGGCCTTCGTAGCTGCTTCCCCCGGCATCCAAAGCCACCCGGGCCCCCATGGCATCACCTTACTTTCCCATGCCCGGGCTGGGGGTGAGGAAGCGGCGGGGGTGGTGAAATACCTAGAGGCTTTAGGAGGGGCAGATCCCCGCTATACCAACCTTCCCCTACAGGAGGAGCAGCAGGCAGCTCTGTTGGGAAAGTACTCGTTCGGTTCGGGTTCCGATGACACTTTCAAGGTCTTTCTCGATCGCCGCGGCAACCTCGCCTTGGAGCGCGCCGGAGGCGTCCAACGGGTGCTCTTTCATCAGGGAGACCTCGAGTTCCACCCTTCTGGGGCTCCCTCTGCGCGGATTCGATTCACCGAAGTTGGGGAGGGAAAGATGTCTCTTTCGATTTTCAATCCCCAGGTTGTTGCTACGGCCAAGAAGCTCTAGAACCCTGGCAGGCCACCGGGTACCCCAGGGGCACCCATCGCTGGCTCAATCTCTTGACGGGATCCCGGTGTCGACCGGCCTTG
This sequence comes from Deltaproteobacteria bacterium, assembly GCA_022601195.1. Lineage (GTDB taxonomy): Bacteria > Acidobacteriota > Thermoanaerobaculia > Multivoradales > JAHZIX01 > JAHZIX01. Next base: position 175,937 of record JAHZIX010000048.1, on the reverse strand, counting down.
GCAAGATCCGGGAAGGGGGAAAGGCTCGGCTCAAGGCGATGTGGCACAGGCCTGAGACCGCCAGGCTGACGAACCAGGCATAGGTGTAAAGCTGGTGCCAGAAGGGGGCAACCTCCAGGGCTCCACCGCTGGCTTGGGCGAGGAACCCAGGCACATTGGGGAGAATGCCGAGGATCACCGCTGTGATGGCTCGCCAGTTGAAACCGCGGCCCCCGTAGCTGTAGGCACCGTCTTCCAGATAGAGATCGTTCACCGCAAGACGAGTGCCCCGGACGACGAAATAGTCCGCCAGCATGACGCCACCGATGGAGCCCAAGAGGGCGCTATAGCCGATCAACCAAGTGAAGATGTAGTTACCCAGGTCGTTATAGAGGCGCCAGGGCATGATCACGATGCCCAAGGCGCCAGTGATCAAGCCGCCCTTTTTGAAGTTGATTCGCCGAGGGGAGAGGTTGGAGAAGTCATTGGCCGGCGACACCACATTGGCAGCGATGTTGGTAGAAAGGGTGGCCAAAGTCAGGGCGAAGAGAGAAAAGGCCACCACAGCGGGGTTGGGGAAACGAGCCAGGAGCTGCACTGGATCCCACACCGCTTCACCGTACAGAACTACCGTTGCGCAGGTGACCGCTATGCCGATGAAGGCAAAGAGCGTCATGGTGGTAGGCAAGCCGATGAGCTGGCCGAGCATTTGGTCTTTCTGCCGCTTGGCGTAGCGGGAAAAATCCGGAATGTTGAGGGATAGAGTGGCCCAGAACCCAACCATGGCGGTGAGGTTGGGCCAGAAGACGCTCCAAAAGCGAAAATCTCCCTGCAGGCTTCCCCGGACCTGAGCCAGGGTTTCCTGGGAAAGCACTACGGAGAAGCCCCCAGCCGCCGATACCGCCCAAGCTAGCAGGCCGACACCGATGGCCAGCAGCGCAGGGGCTGCGAAAGACTCCAGCCACTTGATGGTCTCGATTCCCGCCAGAATGATGGCGATGTTGATCGCCCAGAAGAGCAGAAAGCACGCTAACTGCCCGACGGAGATTCCCAAGACCGGCAGAGTGTCCTCCGGGCCTGCCGGGGAAGCATCCAGCAGCACCAAGAAGAGGCTGTAGATAGCAGATCCACCGATCCAGGTTTGGATCCCAAACCAACCACAAGCCACGAGGGCCCGCATGAGAGCCGGGATATTGGCTCCACGGGTACCGAAAGAGGACCTCAGAAGGACCGGAAAAGGAATGCCATAGCGAGTGCCGGCGTGAGCATTGGCCATCATCGGCAACAGGACGATGAGATTCCCCAAAGCGATGGTCCCCAAGGCCTGCTTCCACGACATGCCCTGAGAGATCATGCCCGCCGCCAGGGTGTAAGTCGGGATACACACGGCCATGCCGACCCAGAGAGCCGCTAGGTTCCACAGACCCCAAGTCCGCTCGGAAAGAGGAACCGGGGCAAGGTCCTTGTTGTAAAGGGGGGAACTCGCTATGGATTGGCTCACGGTGGATTGGAACGCGGTGGATTGGCTCGGCTCGGGACGGCTCAAGAGTCTGCCTCCTGGTATTTCTGCCACCTGCAAGAGAAGGACAGGTATGCCACAATCTCGTCGGGAAATGAATGCGCTTGTTGCTCACGAATTGTGGCACAACCGAGCCATTGAATGGTCACCGGGCTCCCAGCGACGCCCGACCTCATAGAAAACCAGCGGGAGAAGAGCCATGCCGTCTTTCGATATCGTCGTCAGCACCAACCTCCAAGAAGTGGACAACGCCGTCAATCAGGCCAGGAAAGAGCTGGATCAGCGCTACGATTTTCGTGGCAGCAAGTGCAGCATCGATTGGGATAAGAAGGGGGAGATCACTCTGGTTGCCGACGATGACTATCGTCTCAAGGCGGTCCTCGACGTTCTCAAGACCAAGCTAGTTCGCCGAGGTGTCTCGGTGAAGAATCTCGAATACGGAGAGCCCGACCACGCATTCGAAGGAACCCTGCGGCAGAAAATCACCGTTCAAGAGGGCATTCCCATGGACAAGGCCAAGGCCCTGGTGAAAGCCATCAAAGAGACGAAGATCAAGGTTCAGGGGCAGATTCGGGAAGGGGAAGTCCGGGTCACCGGCAAAAAGAGAGATGATCTGCAGAAGATCATCGCTTTGAGCAAGGAGATCGACTTGGGGCTAGATTTGCGCTGCGAGAATTTCCGCGACTGATCCCATCGGAGGAGACGGCGAGGATAGATCACCCATCGTTACCGGGCCACTCGTTACTGGGCCGCTCGCTACTGGGCCGCTCGCTATTGGGTCGCTGGTCAATCTGCCGCTCGGTGTCTGAGGCCATCCGGTCCATCGGGCCGTCCGATGGGGGAGCGTCAGAAAGGGATTCTCATTCTCCCCGACTCACTCCCGCTCCCTCTCCACTCGGGTCCATTCTGTCGTGCGCCCGAGAAGGGAGATTCCGATAAAACCTCGCATTTTGATGCGGTTCGGATTGGAGAAGGTCATCTTGCTCTTATAGGTCTTGCCGTTTTCCGGATCGTAGATCGTGCCTCCTTCCCAGGTCGTTGCACCGGTGGGTTTCATGCCCCGGAGAATTCTCAGGCCGACGATGGGGACATCTCGAAGGGAGGCTTTGGGGTTGTTTTGATCGGTTTTTGGCTGACCTGCCAAATCGACCCCGTCGGCAGCTTCGAAAATGGGTTTCTCGAGCCAGACGACATCTCCCACCAGCTCACCGTCGATCTCCTTGACCTCGATGTGAGCTCGTCCGGTCTTCGAAGGAGCTGAGGCCCAGATGCCCAACACGGTCGTTGGTGAAGCGCTGGCGTCGGCAGGGCTGGACGAGAGGACCATGGGGATGAGGTAGGCGCAGGAGAGCCAAAAGAGTCTCGCTGCCGTTGGTTTTCCCCTCATTAGAAATTCCATCTCCTCTCCATCCCGATACAGGGGTGGGGTGGTTATGCCACAATCTGCTGGAATGGTGACATAGAGTTCGAAGTTTCTCCTAGCTTTGTGCTCTATCGGGGAGAATATGCGCTTTCTTCACACTTCTGATTGGCAGCTCGGCCTGAAGGCCCGTTTCGTCCCTGGGGACCGCGGGGCCAGGTTGCGCCTGGAGCGTTTTCGGGTCGTGGAGCGCATCGCCGCCTTGGCTCGAGAAACCGAGTGCCAAGCGGTCGTGGTAGCGGGTGATGTCTTCGATGACAACGCGGTCGGGCCGGACACTCTTCAGCAGACCCGGGATGCCTTGAGCGAGTTTTCGCCCATACCGGTATTGCTCTTGCCAGGCAACCACGATGCCGCTACCGCAGGCAACGCCCTAGAGAGGCTGAAATCCGAAGCCCACGGTCTGGAACACGTTCATCTCCTGATGACTCGAGACCCCTTGGAGGTTGGGGGGGCTACTTTCTACCCGGCGCCTCTCGAGCGGCGTCACACCCTGGACGACCCTTGTGCTCTCTTACCCGCCCGTCAGGAGGGAGAGGGCATCCGAGTCGCCCTGGCCCACGGCGGAGTCCGGGATTTTAGCGAGAGTACCGAGACGCCAAACCGCATTGATCTAGCAGAGGTAGCAAGCAAGGGCTTCGACTATCTAGCCTTGGGGGATTGGCATGGCGCCATTCGGTTGGGTCCTCGAGCCTGGTACTCGGGTACCCCGGAAGGGACGCGATTTCAAGAGAAGGACCCGGGCAAGGTTCTCATCGTGGAGATCAAGGAGGCCGGTGCCGAACCGAAGGTGGAACAGCGATCAGTAGCCAAAGCGGTTTGGTTGCGTTCTCGCCGAGAGGTTTCTAGCCAGGAAGACCTGAATGCTCTGGAGAGCTGGCTGAGCACGTTGCCGGACAAAAGTTGGACCCTGCTAGAAGTGAGGTTGGAGGGTAGCCTGAGCCTGGCGGGTCGGAGTCGGCTGGAGGCTCTTCTCGCTAGCGCTCAGGAATCCTTTCTCTACCTGCGGGTGGATGATGAAGCTCTGGCAACTCGACCCGATGACCTGGATCTGGAACTTCTAGATCGCGCCGGCTTTGTGGGGCGCGCCGCTGGCCGGTTGAGCCAGGAGGGCGGCCGGGAGGCCCAAGATGCTCTTCTTCTGCTCCATCGCCTACTGGCGGAAGTGGGCAGCGAATGAGGTTGGTCTCTTTACAAGTTTGGCATTGGAAAGGCCTTGATCACGAAGCCTTGATGGATTTTTCGCCGGGCCTGAATCTTGTCTATGGCCCCAACGAGGCTGGAAAATCTCGCCTCTTTCAAGCCTTACGGGTAGCGCTTTTCGAGTCCCATAAGGGGCAAGCAACCTATAAGAGAGAGCTCCAAGGCTGGATCAGCACCGAGTCGCCCCGGGTCGAGGTGGTTTTCGAGCTTGGCGGCAAAGACTATCGACTCGAGAAGCAGTTCCTCAAAGGAGCCTTTTGCCGTCTGGAAGGCGAGGGAGAGACGCTCAAGAACGAAGCGGCGGAAGGGCGCCTACAGCAGCTTCTGGGGGTCGGGGCGAGTGGTTCCCGGGAGCTGGGAAAAGAGGAGCAAGGGTTGTGGCGGCTCCTCTGGGTGACCCAGGGAACGAGTCACCAAGCAGCTCATCGGGATCTCAATAGCGAGCCCAAAGCTCGCCTGCAGAACTTGGTTGCCCGGGAAGTTGGGGAGATCACTGCCGGCGAGCAAGGAGAGCATCTATTGGAGCGGGTGCGGGAGGAGATGAGACGCTATTGGACAGCTGCAAAGCAGGCTCCCACCGGTGAATTTGGCGAGGCATTGAAGCGGCAGGCAGCCGCTGAAGCAGCGCTCGCTGGGGCTCGGGATAAAAAGCAGGCGGCGGAGGGAGATACGGAAGCGTTGATCCGCTGCCGGCGACGCCTCGATGCTCTGGAGCCTCGCCGGTCAGATCAAAAGAGGCGAGTGCAAGAGGCCCGGGGCCGGCAGCAAGCGGCGGACCAAGTGGAGCGCCGACTCACCGCGGAAGAAGGGCGTCTGGCGAGCCTGGAGTTGCGAGTAGCGCAGGCTCGAAGCGGCCTGAACCAGCGGAGTGAAGTGGGGCGAGCGGTCGCGCAGAAAAAGGCCGAACAGAAGGCACTGGGCGAACGGTTGGTAGCGCAAGAGAGAGGATTGGCCGATCTTGAGCGGGGTTCGGTTGCAGCTCGCGAAGCTCTGGCTTCTGCCGAAAGGGCCAAAGACAAAGCTCGTCTGGAAGCTCGCCATGCTCGGAGCTTGGCTCGCCGGGAGCGGCTGGCGACGGAAGTGACCGAGCTAGAGGAGCGGTGCCGGGAAGCTCAGCAGGAAGCGGATCGTCTGGCTGCGGCGGAGCGGCTGCTCTCTGGTGTAGCTATTTCCCGGCAGGACTTGGAGAGCTTCGAGGAGGGCCAGAACCAACTTCAAGAGGCGAGGGTTCGCCTCGAAGCGTCGGGGGTCCGAGTGCGCTTGCAGGCCCTCCAAGCTCTGGAGGTCTCGCTGCCGGAAGGAAGCCAGGAGCTTTCACCGAAGGGAGATCTGGTACGCACCGTGACCGAGGCTGAAACTTGGGAGATTCCTGGGATTCTTCGCTTTGAGATGGAACCGGGGGGGCGGGACCTCGAATCCTGGAAGGAAAAGGTCCTCAAGCTCGAGAAGTCGGCTGCCGCTAGGCTGGAGGAATGGGGCGCCAGCACCTTGGAGGAGGTGCGCGATCTGGTGCAGGGCCGTGAGCAAGCCCGATCGAATCGCCAGATGCACCGGCGTTTTCTGGAGCGCTGGGCTCCCCAGGGGGTGGAAGCTCTCAAGGGTAGGCTAGCGGGCCTGAAACAAGACCTTGCTTCCTTGGCGGAGATCCCCAAAGGTCTCACTCTAGAAGCGGCAGATGCCGCGCTGGAAGAAGCCGAAGGTCGGCTCGAGGGAGCACGCCAGGGGAAAGAGGCGGCAGCGAGTCGACTCCATGAGGCTCGTTTGGGCAACGCTGCCTTGGTGGCGCAAGCGCGAGCCCTAGAGGAGAGCCTAGGAAGCTCCGAGGCTCGCCTGGCTCAATTTCCGGAGCCGGCGGTCCTGGAAGCAGAGGTTCAGGAGCAGGAGAAGCTCCAGGGAGAGGCTTTGCTTCGCCGAGAGGCCCTCAAGGGCGAGTTAGAAGCCGCAGGGGGCACCGGTACCCAAGCTCTAGTGACCCAGGCGGAGCGAGCCTTGGCTCGCCTCGAAGAAGAACGTTCCCAAGCCATGGAGGAGCTTCGTTCTCTCGAAGGAAAGCTACAGGCGAGGGGAGAGGAGGGCCTCCATGAAGCTCTTCAGGAGGCCGAGCAGGATCTGGAAGAGGCCCAATCGGAGCGCCGCCGGGTCGAGCGCCGGGCCCAGGCGGTCCTCAAGCTCTGGCAGACTCTGGAAGAGGAGAGGCGGACGGCTCAAGAACGTTTCACGGAACCGGTGCGACGTCGCATCGAGCCTTACCTCAAAGTGTTATTTCCCGGCTCCGAGCTGGCCCTCGATGATCAATGGCAAGTGGCGGGCTTGGCTACCGGGAATCTACAAGAGAACCTGGCTGACCTGTCTTTCGGGGCCCAGGAGCAAATTGGCGTGTTGGTGCGCTTGGGTTTGGCTGAGATTCTGGCCCAGGACGAGCGCTTGCCTCTGGTCCTAGATGATGCCCTGGTACACACGGACGCCGATCGGCGGGAGGCCATGTTGCAGATCCTCGGTCGGGCCAGCGAGCGCCTCCAGGTGATCGTGCTGACTTGCCATGAGAGCGACTACGACGCTCTCGGCCCTTCCCGTTCGTACCGCCTCAGCTCTCCTCGCTAGGTTCCTGTCCCGCATTGAATCGCCCAGCATCAGATGGGTGGCACCAGGCCCCCTGGGCGTTGTTTTTCTGATCAAACCCACCAGGTTTCGCCGGCAAAGGCGCTTTGAGGGTTCCCCCGCGGCGCTCCATCAGTGACCAACTGTCCATACGCGACCAGCTCATCGTCCTGTTCTGCACTCTCGTCGGTCCCCTGGCGTAGGCAAGCTCGGTCTTTCCCGGAAAGATGTTCGGCGGTCTCCAAAAGGGAAACTCTAGGTATGACCGTGACGAAGCCTGGGACTGCTGCAGTTAATCGGTGAAGACGTCGAAGATCTGTGACCCCTTTTTCCCTCCTTCTCCGCTTCCTCTTAGGAAACCAACAACCGAGGAAGCAATCGAGAGGCCCAAGGTTCGATGAAGAAGAGCTCAAGCTCGCCCAAGGTTTTAGAGAGGTCCAGGGGCGGTGAGCCTTCAAAGCAAGGTCCGGAGGAGGCGGACGCGACCCTCGGGCAGGGGGCCCCGAAGGCAACGATCCCTGTGCCTGCCTACTTCAAGCACCCTCGAGGCTTGGCTTCAGTGGGGACGGGCGGTCCAGCAGGTGATCAACAAATCGATCGCCTTTGCAGTGACCTTCGGTGTGAGCCGGGGTGGGCGGCGGATCGATCTCGATTGGGCGGATCAGAAAAATAACTTCAACGGAGGGGGAACAGATCATGTCAGAAAGTCACGAGGCCAAGCCCGCAAGGATTCATCCCTACAGCGCCGGGCTCCTGATCGTCATCGACAACGTCTTCTTTGGCTCTAACCTCATGACCCTTGGCCTCGCCACGCCGGCGATGGCTGCCCTCGCCTTCGCCGTCACCGGTACCGGGGTCTTCCTGACGCAGCGCTTTCTCGTCGGTGAAGAGGCCGGCCCCAGCTTGGCCAGAGGATTCGTCCTCGGGACCCTGGCGGGAGTCCCGACCAGCCTTTTCGGCACCGGAGCCGGCATGGCACTGCTGGCCCGGTCTGGGATCTCGCGCCTGGTAGGGAAGTAGGCTGGTCGTCGGCCGACCGCGGGGACGGGTCGAGGCTGTCCGGGCTGGCTATCTTGCGGAAACCGTTTGGACTGACTTGCTGAGGTCGCCTAGGATTCGCTCGTCGGAGCCACCACAGAGCCTTCCCGTAGCTGGTCAGAGTTTGGAGATGAACTGGCCTCAGACCGCGAAGAGCGTTGATCTACCTCGACACCCCGGTGGGCCTAGGGCACCTCCTGTCGGAGGATCGACGGCCGCCTACCCGTGTTCGCCGCCGGGGGAGAATCCACATGTCGCTATTTGCTTTTCCAGCTCCTTGAAAGCGTCGCTATCGACCGCGTTGATGCGGCCTGCCTCGAGGCTTTGGCGCAGAAGATCTTCGCCAGCGCTGCAGTCCTCCCGATCGAGGAGGTAGTCCACGAGGTAGGTGGCGACGTTGGCGATTCCAGGGGTGCCTTCCAGGGTCAGGGAAATCTCCACCGCTTTGCGGAATCTGAGCAGCGCGTCCGCATGGTTGCCCAGGTTTGCAGACGCCGTGGCCATGCCCACCAAAGGTCTTCGACGATAGCTGCTGCCTTCGTGGAAGGCTCTGACATACTGAGCGTCTGCACTTTGGTAGGTCTGCCAAGCGAGGGCATATTTCTCTTGATCGAGGTAGATCCTGCCGAGGTTGTTGAGCAAGCTCCCGCGGTAGGGGTGTTCCCGACCTTGAAGGCGCTCGTAGCGCTCGAGTCCTTCTTGGTAAAGAGCTTGGGCCTGCTCCAGTTGGTTCCGGCGCTGGAGTACGGCGCCCCGTTGGACGGCCGCGGCGGCAGCTTCCTCGGACCATAGGTCGAGTCGCTCCTGGGCGAGCAGCCAGGCTTCGGCGGAGGCCTCGTCGACGGAAGCATGCTCACCGCGAAAGCAATAGTCGTGGACCAGGGCGTTGAGCGCCTCGACCAAGAAGACGGGGGCGACCTCGGGGTGCTGGCGTAGCTGGCTCAAGCCTTGTTGGATCGCCGCCTCCGCATCCTCGTGCTCACCGAACTCGGTCAAGATTGAGCCCAAACGGACCAGGGCATTGGCATACGGAAGGCTATTCTCGCCGTCGGTGGCGGCATGGATCGCCAGCGCCTGGTCGGCGCGTTTTCGCGCCTCCTCTAGTTTATCCAGTCGCATAAAGATGTCCGTTGCAGTACCCAAAACGGCAGCGAGGACCCGGGGTTGATCCTGGAGCTTTCGCTGGATCAAATCCACGTTCTGGTGGACAGCGTCGACCAGGGTCGGAACCTGGGTCTCGTCGTCCGGACTTCCGACTTCAAAGATGCCGAGGGTAAACTCGTTCATTCCTTGGAGACGATCTCGTTCCTGGGCCAATCTTCCGGCCATGGAAGCCATACTCAGGGCGTAGGCGCTGAGCGAGCCGACGAACAGCACAGCCACCGCAACCGCTGCGCGATGGCGCCTCAGGAACTTTCCGAGCCGATAGCGAGTGTTGCCTTGGCGGGCTTCTACCGAGAATCCATCGAGGTGCCGGCCGAGGTCCGCCGACATCTGCTCTACGGAGCTGTAGCGCTGCTCGGTCTCGCTGCGCATGGCCTTCAGGACGATGGCATCGAGGTCGCCCCGAATCTGACGGGCGCTGTCCGGGCTTCCTGTAGCGGCGGCGACTGTGCTGGGGCGCTCCGGGGCTGCTCCCAGGTGTCGTTCCGTTTCGGCCGCCGACAAACCCTCCAGAATGTGCGGTCGTTGGCCGGTCAGCAGCTTGAAGAGAAGGACGCCCAAGGAGTAGACATCGCTGACCGTCGAGATGGCCTCGCCTCGTATTTGTTCGGGGCTGGCATATTGCGGCGTCAGTGGTCGAGGCCAACGGGTGATGGGGTCGCTCGCCACGCCTAGGCCACCCTCGCCCAGCAGCTTGGCGATTCCGAAGTCGAGGAGCTTTGGGCGACCCTCGTCGGTGACCAAGATGTTGCCGGGCTTGAGGTCACAGTGGACGACCAAGTTCTGGTGCGAGGCTCGGACGGCCTCGCAAACCTGGCGAAACAACCTCACCCGCTGCGGCACCGAGAGGTCGAGGCGATGGCAGTAGGCATCGATCGGCTCTCCTTCGACGTACTCCATGACCAGAAAAGGGAGACCCGACGGAGTGGTACCACCATCGTAAATCCGGGCGATCCCCGGGTGATCGAGGGAAGCCAGAATCCGTCGTTCGATATCGAGCCGTCGGCGAGCATCTGGGCTCATGCCACCACTCGACAAGACCTTGATGGCGACCTCGCGACGGAAGGCCTCGTCGTCACGGATGCCGCGGTAGACCACTCCCATACCGCCACGACCGATCTCCTCGAGCACACGATACGGTCCAAGTTGCTGAGGAGCTTCCAGCTCCTGTGGAGCTTTGAAGGCACTGGGCGGCGGCGTGGCTGGCGAAGGCACCAACGGCTCGTCCAGAAAGCCAGCCGCTTCCCCGTCGGCTTCGAGCCAGCGTTCGACGGCGGCTTGGAGGGTTGCGTCGCCGTCGCTCGAGGCTTCCAAGAAGGCCTCGCGCTCCTCCTCGGGGAGGGCGACTGCCCGTTCGAATAGGTCGTTGGCTCGCCGCCAGCGCTCAGAGGACATGTGCACCTCCATCGACCAGGTAGGAATGCAACCAGGCACGGGCCGTGCGCCATCGCCTTGCCACGCTGGAAAGTGAGATGTCGAGAACCTCGGCGACTTCGTCGTGGGTCAGGCCGCCGAAGTAACGCAAAACGACCAAGTTGGCGAGCTCGCTGTCGCGGGTTTCCAGGTCCTGCAACGCATCGTCGAGGGCCAGGATGTCCGGGTGGGGCAGCGGCCCTTGGTCGAAAACCTCGTCGAGGACCAGGGTCGGGATGCCGCCGCCGCGTTTCGACGAGTCAGAACGGCGCGCGTGGTCGACTAGGATCCGCCGCATGAGCTTCGCCGAGATGGCGAAGAAGTGCGCTCGGTCGCGCCATTGCACACGGTCCTGCTGAATCAGGCGCAAAAACGCTTCGTGGACCAGCGCTCCGGTGTTGAGGGTGTGGTCCGATCGCTCCTGTCGAAGGTAGCTCGAGGCCAAGCGAGAAAGACGCGCATAGACGGCGTCGGCGAGATTTTCGAAGGCGTCGCGGTTGCCACGGCTCCAGGCCAACAACAGCTCAGTGATCTCGTCCTGATTCTCTTCGGCCATCCTCACCCCTCTTTTCGGGTAGGGGATGAACGTTGTCGATCCCGCCGCCCCGGAACTCGGTTTCCAGAGCGGTATTGTATCTGGCCGTTGACTGAATCTTGGCGTCGTTTGCGCGTAACAGGGAGAGTCGAGAATGCAACCCGCAGGTACGAATCGGTCGCCGACAGGTAATCGATGATTCGTGCCGAATACAAAAGAGGAGGTTTTCTTGTTGTCTACCTGCATGGATATCCAATCGAAAGAAAGAAGTCGTCTCAAGAGAAGGTTGACCTTGTGGCTAGTGTTCGTCCTGACCTTGGTGGCTACTGGTGCCTGGAGTGAGCTGGAGCGACCCTCCTCCTCCAGCAGCCCCTTTGGCTCTGGTGGTCCTTGGGCTGCTGTGAGCAACGTTCCGGAATGCTCCAGTCTGGGGCGGGTCTGTGCCGAATGGCCTTTCCATCTTGGAGGTCAACGTTTTCTGGCAGTCTGTTGCATTCAGCCGAGTGATTTGGGCTCTACGAAGCCGCCGGAGTCTGCGTGTTCAACGGGCAACTTGGTGGTCCGGCGAGATGTCACTGCCGGTGAGGATTGGTGACAGGGCCGGTCAGGTCGAGAGCTTCCCCTAGATAGTTCGTGGACCTCGAGTGGGCCATAGACTCGCCTTGCCCTCGTTGATTCGAAGCGCAAGGCGAGTCCTGGGAACCGTCGCCCATGGACTCGCCCAGCGTCAGTCATGAGCGGTCAATGGGCGACAGGCTCCTAGTCGATGAAGCCGACTAGGAGCCGAATCCCCCATCCTCGCAATCGTGCCATTCGGGAGCAGACGTGCCAATTTTCCCTTGGCTATCCCTGACTTGGGCGGTGAGAGAAAAGCCCCCGCTAAAACACCCCGTGATGGTGACGGTCGGCGTGTTGTTTTGGTAGGGGTTGCCTGAGCCGCTGTGCATCCAAAGGTAGTTGTACGGAGCCGTACCGCCGGAAGCCGATGCCCAACATCTGACCTCCCCCGAGGCATGGCACAGACACCCGCTGATATGAACAAAGGGCCCCCGCTCTAGAGCTGAGGTCTTGGTGGCCTCGGGTGCAGGCTCGCTGGCAGAGGCGCTGACGCAAAGCAGTAGAGCGAGCAACGAAGCGCACAGGATCATGGATTTTTGAATCATGAGAATCTCCTTTTGAAATGAGTTAGTGCGTACTGCTTAGTTACGCGCAAAGGGAGATCGTTCTCTGTCAGCAAAAAGAAACTAGCACTATGGCCGGAGTCCTTTAGATCCCTCAGCCCAGATGAAAGAAAGAAGGTAAGGCCCGGGGGGTGGTGCTGTGACTTCTAGGAATCCGCGCTGGCGTCCTCTGAATGGCGCTTTGTACGTCCGTGTAGTGGTGTTTGGTGCCATCTAGTAGGGGATTGTCATGAAAACGGGCCGTTGACTGAATCTTGGCGTCGTTTGCGCGTAACAGGGAGAGTCGAGAATGCAACCCGCAGGTACGAATCGGTCGCCGACAGGTAATCGATGATTCGTGCCAAATACAAAAGAGGAGGTTTTCTTGTTGTCTACCTGCATGGATATCCGATCGAAAGAAAGAAGTCGTCTCAAGAGAAAGTTGACCTTGTGGTTGGTGTGCGCCCTGACCCTGGTGACTACCGTTGCCTGGAGTGCGCCGGGGCCATCACCCTCTGGCGGTCCTGCTAGCAGTGATGGTCCTTGGAGGGCCGTTGCCAACGTTCAGGAATGCTCCAGTCTGGGGCGGGTGTGTGCCGAATGGCCCTTCCAGATCAATGGTCAGAACTTTCTCGCAGTCTGTTGCATTTTGCCGATTGATTTGGGCACCACGAAGCCACCGGACCATGCGTGCGCTCCTGGTGGTTTGGTAGTGGTCCGGAGAGGTGACGATGCCGGAGAGTCTTCGGAGCAGGGCGATTGAGATCGTGAGCTGCCCCTAGATGAATCCTGGGTGTTACGTAGGCCTTGACTCTCCTTGCCCCCGATGATTCGAGGCGCAAGGAGAGTCAAGGCCGATGCTGTCAACTAGTCACCTGGGCAACCGCAATTCATGGTAGGTGTGATTGCTGTTTGTCCAGTGGTGCGGTCCAGGATTTGGACCGAGAGGCTAAAGGCCCCGCTCGCACAGCCTGAGATGTTGGCGTTAGGCGAGTTGGTTTGGTAGAGCTGGCCAGAGCCGTTGTGTATCCACCAGTAATTGTACGAACCCGATCCACCGGAAGCCGATGCCGAGCAATAGAAGTCGCCCGTACCAGAGGCCTCACAACCAGTGATGTCAACAGAGAGGCTCGGTGTTGGCAGCAGAGTCTTGCTGGTCTCGGGTTTAGGCCCGCCGGCAAAGGCGCTGACACAGAGCAAAAATGCGAGCAAGGAAGCGAAGAGGGTGATGGATTTCTGAGTCATGAAGAGCTCCTTTGGAAATAGTTAAGTGCGTACTGCCTGGTTACGCGCAAAGGGAGATCGTTCTCTGTCAGCAAAAGGCAAATTTGCACTAAGTCGCCTGGGGCGATGCAGAGGGCCAGCGACGGGATTCGAGTTAGCTCTGTCCCCGGCCGGTGTTTTGCACTGAGAATTCCGGACTTGGAATTTGTTGACAGAAGGAAAACCTGGCAGATTCCTACAGCTCGCTGTCCTGCGAGCTTTTTGGCAGAGTGGTCAACAGACTTCTTGGAGTCCGCCGCTGTCCCTCACGGTTGAGGAGAAGCAGTCCGTAGAGGGAGAGGCGCCTTGCGCAGAGCCTCTCAATGACAACGCTGGTAGCGTTTGACCTGGATCCGGCCACGATGAAAAGAAGACGTGCCCACCAGGACCTAAGGAGAATATCCTCGGCCGGTATGTCCTGGAGGGCAGCGTCTTTAAACCGCAACTTTCTTTAGATCACCCGTGTCTTCAGCCAGCCAGCGTCTTCAATCAGCCTGTGTCTTCAACCAACCAGTGGTCTCAGCCAGACAGCGCCTTCAAGTCGAGAGCTACGCTGGGCTGTCCGGCCTCGTCAGGCCTCGGACCTGCTTCGAGTACACCCCTACCGAGACCCCGGAGGTGGCGTAGGTGAGGATGTATAGGGGCTCTTCTACTTCCTTGCCTCGAGGCCATTGGAGATTGATGACTCTTGGCCGCTCTTCTGACTGGCGGGCTCCTTTCGCCAGACTCACGGCTTGCCCCGGGTGCATGGAGATGGGAAGGGGAATCAATCGGTAGTCCAAACAGGGAGCTCCATAGTGTTCGACGGCCCCGAACTCCTCGTGCTGGCTCAAGATCACGGCGGTGCTGTCGGCGGGACTGGGGGCGGGACTTTCCGGACCCTTTGCGGGCACATTGAAGATGAAACGCCACCCTTCCCGATGGCCGCAAGGGTTGTGGTCCGCCGCAGCGAATTGAGCTTGCGGGAATTTGTGCCGAACCAATGCCGCTGCCTCGTCGATCATTTCGAGAAAATCTGGTTGACGAGCCATCTTCTTCCTCCATACATCTCCGGGAAGCGAACTCTGCAAGAACTGTCGTTGTCTACAAGGAAAGTGGTAGCGAGCCTCGAAGTGTTTCAGCGAGCCTTCACTGGAGACCTCCCCGGAGCCAAGATGAAGTTTTGTGCTAAATTTCTGATTCGGCGATTTGATCGTTTTTGGTTGGCGGAACAGGCTGAACAAGGAGAGGTAACTATGAGACAGCGGAATCGTAGGGCGCTGGGTAGGAAGGCTTTGGGCAGGCGGTCTGCAGGGGCCCTAGGTCGTGGTTTCGTCGGGATGTTTCTCGGGATTTGTCTAGCGACCCCCACTGCCTTTGCTGCCGAGGCTCCCGCTTGGTTCATGGACCACCTCGAGTTTATGGCTAAGGACGGAGGGCGCTGGGTGACCAGCAATACAGCCTTCCAAAGCGAGGCGGAGCCTTTCGATACCTATGCCATGGATTGGCAGTGGGGACTCGGAAAGAAAACCCTCAAAGGGCGCATGTACGCTCTCAAAGACGGTAAGGAAGTCACGACTCTCTGGGAGTTCCGCACGGTTTGGAATCCTCAATTGAACAAGGCCTATCACTACCAATTCGGTGGCGACGGAACCCTCGGCATCGGCGTCATGAACACCACGGGAGAAGGGCGGACCGCCAGCGCCCAGGATTTCCTGCTGCCCGACGGCGGTGAATTCCGAGCTGGTCACCGCAATGAGCATTTGAAGGATGGAAGATTCAAAACAGATTCCTTCGACATTCTTCCGGACGGCACTTGGAAGGCGCGCCGTTCCTATACGTGGAAGAGACGGGAGTAGCCCAGTCGTCCGGTCTGAGTCCCGTCACGAGCCTTCGGGTTGCCTCCCGGTGGGGGTCAGAATTCCCTCGAGAGCGCGAGCTTCTTCGGCGGGAAGCAAAATAGCCGTTCGCCGTAGCATCTGCTGCCAGGATGCCCAGGTCGGTTTTTCCACAGCGCAGACAGAGTGCTCATAGAATTCTGCAGCTTCTTGGTAGAAGGGGTTACGGCAGCTTCGAGCCGCTCGAAGGTGCTCGCTGTCGATAGCCGGAGGCAGTTCCACGTCTCGCAAATAGGCATTCTTGGCGAAGCGGCTCAAACGGTTGGCGAAGCGTTCGAGTTGATCCTCGAGGCGCACGGCCTGGGTACCGCCCCTTGTCTCGGCGGGGGACCAGATCCACGGTCTCAACTCCGCTGGGGTCCTTTCGCGGTATCTCTGGAGGCGGTCCAAGAGGTATTTGAGCAGCCGGTTTTCCGGTAGATCGTAGAGGCGCCAGCTCTGCCGGCAAACGAAGATCGTCGGGTCCTGCCTCTGGCTGCTCCTCGCCTTGACCGTCGCCCCCCAGTCGATGGTTCCCCGAGCCCGGCCCCGCAGCTCCACTGGTCTGGGGTGGGTGGATCGATTGAGTTGAGTCAGTAGGCGGGGAACGACACGCTCCAGCAGGTCTCGAGCCGAGAGCAGCACGCAGGCGGCGGTGATACCCCCAAGGGGACCTTGTCTCCCCACCAGGCGACGCAAGGATGCCTCATTCCCCAGCGACGGGTCGCGAGCCATCAGAGAGTAGGCCATCAGGACCTGGCTTCGGACCTCCATCCCGATCCCCTAGGAATCCACAATTTCGAAGGAAAAGTAGGGAAAAAGATCTTTGACCCGACGAGTCAAATTGGTTTCTCCGGGAAAGGTCCGGGTCAGCAGATCCAAAATCTGGGTGACGGCTTCTTTCTCCAGATCTTCCAACTGGGGCACGACGTAAAGAGCCAGAGCATCCGCCAGCTCTTTGCGCTCCAGCCTCTGCCGATCGGCGTCGGAGGGCTTGAGCTCGTCCAGCGCGGGGATGCGTCGAACCAAATAGCGAATGATGTCGAGAGCGATAGCTGGCCCGAGGGAGCGCCACTGCATGAGGGCGTTGCTGGCGTCTCCCTCACTCTTCCTGAACAGGCTTTGCAAGGTGGTTGTCCCTGGGTCGGAGAGGCGGAGCCGTTTCCGTTTCATAAAGTCGCTGATCAGCTTCGCATAGACATCGGGCTCCGGAATGTCGACTTCCACGAAGGCGAAACGGCGCATGAAGGCTTTGGACATGGCGAATAGGGAAGCCCGGTCATAGACATTCATGGTGGCTACGATGCGCCAGCTCTCGGGGATCTCGAACTCGCTTTCGTGACCGGTAGAGGTCGACTCTGCCGGAAGGATTTTTACCGGCCGCCCCTGGGCCAGATAGGGGAGAGTGACGGCCTGGCCCGAAAGGACCGTGAACAGCTCACCGAAGGCCTTGTCGATATCGGCCCGATTGATCTCGTCGATGATCAGCCATTTCTGGGCCCGAACCGCATCCAGGAAGACCCCCGGTCGAAAAGCCAGCTGGCCGTCTCTCTTGGGCCGATCGCCTCCAATGGTGTCGAAGGTGGTCCAATCGCTGGTGGCGGTGGCGAGCACGTGGCCGCGATTGGCCTCCCGGTCGAAGGCCAACCGGCAAAGATCCTCTGCCAAGGTTGTCTTACCGGTTCCGGGGGGGCCGGTGAGGATGACGTGTTTGCCCGCGGCGAGGGCGGCCATGGCCTGGTCCAACGCTCTAGGGGGCACCACTAATTGGGTGTCCAGCAGGGCCGGGTTCAAGTGGACATCTCGAAGGGCTCTCCGAGGCAGCACTGCTGGCCTTGTCTCGAGATTTGAGAGCTCCTCCTCGAGACCCTCGAAGCTGAGCTGCTCTGGCTCGAGCCGTTCGAGAAAGAGTGCGGCATCCGCGGTATTCGCCAGGCCCATGTCCGGGTCCCGAAGGAGGTCTCGAACCAGCTGGTTGAAGCCCGAGTAGTCAGCTGCATAGGCTTCGCCGGTCGGCGCTGCGTCGGCCAGGGGCGAAGCGAAGATCTTTTTGCCGTGGTCCGCTGGGAAGGGGGCAAATTTTTCCGAGTCCCAGCCGTGCAGGAGGAGGGCCAGTTGGGTGGCGGTGAGCCCGTTGCTAGAGGGTTGCTCCAGCAGCTTCAAGAAGGCTCCGTAGTGGAAGAGGTTCGGGTCCAGGAGAGCTTGTAGGCTCTTTACTGTAGGGTTCTCCCACACCCCTTCCGGAGCGTCCTCCTGCTGCCAGAGGCTGCCGTCGATGGACAGCTTCTCGGGGGGCTCTAGGCTGCCGTCGACGGCTTGGGAACGGTAGCCCCGGTCGGCCTCTCTCCACACCAATAAGGGTCTCTTTGACAGCTCCGGGGAGCCGGAGACGAGGTGCTTTGCAGTCAGTGTCGTAGCTCCTATTTGGACTTCACCACTGCTGGCGACCCGGTCGAGGAAAGCCTGTTGCAGCTCTTGGCGCACGGCCTTTCTGCCGACGGTCGCTTGCTGAATTTCCCTCACCAAACGGGCGATGCGGCGGCGGGCCCGGCTGCGCAAAAAGAGCACCGTGCGCCGGGTCTCGTCGCGGCGATAGTGGGCAGCCGCTTGCAACAAGGCCCACCGGAGGCCGCGATCGTCGGGAAAGAGTCTCGGAGGAGGTGGGGCTGGCTTTTCACCGGCCGTTCCTTGCCGTTGGTTGCCGACGCTGACCACGGCCGCTGGCGGCGCCACCGGTTGGACAGAGCTTTGGACGGATCGTAGGGCCTCGGCAAACGTCCGCGCCAGGTCTCGAGGGTCGAGGGTCAGGCTGGAGCCAACGGCTGCGGAGGCCATTTCTACCGCTTCCCGGTGCAGGCGCTCCGGATCTGCGCTGGGCATCTCTTCATAGGGGCGGGCCTTGATCTGCCGGTCTGGCTCGAGCCTCCCAAGCCCATCTGGGGTTTCATCCACTTCGAAGAGGCGACCGTCCGGTAAGCGCATGAAAAGCACGGGAATGCCCCACTCATCCGGTCGTAGTTTGCCCTTCTCTGGCTTGTTGCCCTTCCACCTCTTAGCGTAGAGCTCTAGCCTCGCCGCGTTGACGGCCTTGTCGATCTCGCCGGAATGGACCAGGTGCCGGTAGAGGCGCTGGGAGAAGTATTGAGCCCCTTCGATCTGCAAGGTGTCCTGCATGGCCACCACCGCGGGCACGCCGGCTTCGACCAGCCGTCGAGCCACGCCCCGGAGGGCTCCAGCCCGGGCTTCATCGTCGCCGGTGAGCTGGCCAGAAAAGCACGATGCCAGAACGATCAGGCGCAAGCCTTTGTCGACGTGGGTGGCCATGAGGCTGGCGAATTCTTCCTCGTCGACCAGGGGATCTTGCCCCGGCACCAGGTTCTCCCGGTCCATGACCAACAAGCCGCGCTGTTGGCCCGTGCTGTGGGAGCTGTGGGTGCCGTGGCAGAGAAGGTGCAGCACTTGGTAGCCCGGTTGGGCGTTGGCCAGGGTCTGGTGCAGGGCTTCCAAAGTGACCAGTGCCTCTCCGGACTGGAGAATGTGCTTGCCCGTGGTGGCATCCGGAGACTCCAGACCTGGGAGGTCTCGGAGACTTTCGACGACCGCTTCCAAATCTGCTTTGTCGACGGGCCCAAGACGTTTCAGGGGGCCGGGAGCAAACCGCGGCCGGGTCTCCAAGATCTCCGGGCTGGCTCGTACCATCAACATGCGCAGCTTGTTTTCCTTGCCGATACGAGGCAGCTTGCCCTCGGCCTTACCGCTCACGTGGAGCACCCGCGCGAAGGGAGTTTTGGGGTGGCAGGCGAGGGGTTTGCCGAGGCCGCTGGCGTCGTCTACGAAGTACTCCCAGGCGTGGCGGTGAAGCTCCGGGAGACTCGGATCGATGCGCAATTGAATGCGCAGAGGTTGGGCCTGGGCGGCGCCCAGAGCTTGGGAGTAGCCGGACAGGAGGGTCGCCTTGCGGGAAGGATCTTTCACCCAGCGATCCCGCTCGGGGGGGAGAGTGGAGTGGAAAACCGCTTTGTGAAGCTCCCGGCCGTAGCGTTGGTCTCCCCGGCCAGCGGATCGACTGAGGTTGCCCAGCTGGAGAGGACCGTCGTAAAAACGCTTGTCAGCTGCGGAGCCGTCTCGGTGGCGGTGGAGGGTCAGGACCACGGAGTGCTGGTACTCCGGCGTCGTTTCCTCGGTGGAGTCTTGGGCCGTGTCCTGGGCAACCTGCTGCTCCGCTTCTTTGGCCTGAAGAGCTTCCTCGGCCGCTGGGGCGGACATCGCCAGGACATCTTGGGTTCGTCGCTGAACCCGGGGAACAATGTGGATATCCAGAGTGTTCGAGGCCACCACCTCCGCGGCTCGCTCGACTCTCAGCGCCACCGTGTTGTGGACGTTTTGGTAGACCTGGACAATCTGCTTGCGGACTCCGGCTTCGACGCTGGCGAGATCCTTGGTGAGGTCGGGGGTGGCCGGGTCGAGGGCGAGGGCACCGTCTTCGGTATCCGTAGGTGCGGACGCTAGAGTTTCTTCTTGGCCTGTTCCTTCTTGGCCCGTTGCCGAATCAGTCACAAGGGTAGGTTGTCTCCCTTTCTTCTTCTCATCCGATGCCTTCTCTTCTCTTTTTTCAGGCCCTTTAGCTGGCTCTTTCATGGGCTCTTTCGCGCTGCTGGCTTGGCTGTCGCTACTTTTAGGAGAGCTGGCCTTGCTTTTGGTCTTCGCTTTGGCAGTGGCCTCGGCTTTTGGTGCTGGTGGGGCTGGGGCTGCCTCTGGCTCGGTGACTGCTCGAGGCGGAGAACCTTGGCTCGAGGACTTTGCCGAGGCTGACTTGGTCTGGGCCACTAGCTTCTCGACTCGAAATTTATGCTGGATGTCCGAGACGATGTGAAGCAGGGAACCGTCGGGGAGGTCAGCTTCCGGGAAGATCTCAAAGCTCAGTTGGTATTTCCCCAGCTTCGGGGGGATAGGGAAATGGGGACTGACCAGCTCGAAGTCGGACCCGGGAGGCACGGCCTCGGTGGGCGAACCCGCCCACGTGGAATTCTCCGCCGGCGTTGGCCGGGGATGTTGCAGCTCCGTTTGCACCACGAAGGTGACGGCTTCCGGTTCCAAAGTCAGGCTGCCGACGTTGCGCATGAGGAGAGTCGTCTGAAGGCTCAGTCCCCCTGGGATCGTCTTCGGTGCGGTCAGTTTGACCAGCTCGACTTTTGGCACCAGGGCTTCCGGGCCGGGTAGAGGCTCGGGGAGCTCGCTTTCCAGGGCAGGATTGTGAAAGCGCATGAGCTCCCTAATTTTGGTCCACTCGGGTCGGGGAACGGGGGTTAGCCGACCTCGGCGCTTGACGTAGCGGAGATCGGCGCAGGCGCGCTTTAGGGTCTCGAAGGGAATGGAAGTCTTCAGGACCCCCCGAAGGGCGATGTCGGGAGACAAGCCGTCAGCTAATTTTTCCAACGCTTTGCCAATGAAAGGTACTTTCCCGAGGCGATCCGTGTCTCTGGGTATCAACTCTCCCCATCCCACCAGAGATTGCTCTTCACCGGCGTGAAAAAGCACGACTATGTCGCCGTGGTTCACTTCATTGAAGACATCCATTTCCTGAGGGCGGTTCGGGGTGAAGGAATAGGATTTGTTGGCAGTGGCCTGGCGCCAATCTCGTTTGTTGGGGTGGTTGGCGAACATCCAGACTTTGGGCGGTCTGGATGGTTTCGTGGACTCCCCTTGCGGAGAGACTTCAGAGGTCTGTTGCTCCACTAGGTCTGCTGTCTCCTTCAAGTAGCCATCGACCAACTTCTGGTTAGCGGGGGAGAGGCTCTGTTGGCTCTGTTGGCTCTGTTGGCGTTGCTGTCCGGTGGTTTGCATCCAGTCGGTCAGCAACTCATTTCTCAGATCCTCTAGCTCTTGAATCGGCTCCAAGGGATTTCCTTCGTGATCTTCTCGGAGGCCGAATTCGAGGGCGGCAGAATGCCAAGTTGAAACGACCGGAACTCCCCACTCGGGACCCTCGATCTGCTGAGCCAGCCTTTGACGAACTTGGCTCACAGCGCCATCCACGGTATTGCCCTTGGCTAGGGACGAATAGAGCTGTTGGACGAAAATGTTCGATGCGATATCCGAGAGGGGCCGGTGGAGGCTGACGACCGCTGGTACTCCACTGTGTACTAATTCGAGAGGGCTTAGTTGGTGTTGCAAGAAAGAGGGGACGCCGCTGGGTGGAGGATCGAGGACGACCAAGCGGACGGATTCCAGGTCCGATCTAGACAGCAGGTTCTGAGGTCCAGAAGGTAGGCTCGTAGTGCTGTCCTTGAGAGCTAGGGTGTGGCTACCGTAGTTCAGTACGTCGATATCCTGGCCTGCTAAGTGAGCGGGAAAAGACTTCGGGTCAGTCAGGTCTAGGAATTCTGTTTCAACCGACGGGATGGCCATAAATCGGATGATGTTACGGGAAGGCACAGTCCCTTTCGTCATCGCTTCCGAGTTGGCAAGAGGGCTCGTAGTCGCCAAGACTTGGATCGGCTGCTTCACCGGAGCTAGCGGGGATCCAAGACCTCCAAAGACCCGCACGAGAGAGCGAAGAGGTGAAGAGAGCACAAAGGTACTGTGCTCTCTATCGAAGAGGTACTCCCAGGGAAGCCCCAAGAGCCTCGTATCTTTCGCCAGGTCGAGGCGGATGCGGAGAATGGCGCCATGAGCTTCAGCTTCCCGCTCAAACCGCCGGTAGAGTTTCAGGGCCTCGGAGGCGAAGACCAGTGAGAACAGGGATCCACCATCCTCAGTGATCTTCAACTGTCCCCATTGCCGGGAGTCCCATTCCTTTGACAGCCAGGAGAAGTCCCCCTCGATTTCTTTCAGGTCGATGTCATGGGAAATACTCTCGGTGCCCGCAAGGTCGTTGGCGAGGACGACGCGGTAGTTCCATTTTGGTTTACCGTCCGGGCCAGGTATGGCCTCGTGTTTGTACTTGGGGCCGTTGGGCCGAATCTTCAAATCGAAGTTCAGTACCGGCCGAATGGGATGCTCGGGTGGCTTCATGGGGCCTTCCTCTGGCTTTGCTTCCCCTGGTTGTTTGTCGCCTCAGCTTTCAATCTAGGCACCCTCCATCTCCTCCGCTAGTTCCAGCAGCGCTTCTCTCGCTTCCTCCGCGACCTCCGAGTGGTCCGACCTGGCCGCTTCTTCCAGGAATTTCACCGCTTCGGGGCCGCCGATCTCGCCGAGAACCCGCACGATCCTAGTTTCATTCTCTCCCGAAGTCTGGAAGGAGTGGATCAGCGGTGCCACCGCGGGCTCTTCCATTTGCACCAGGGCGGTGCCAGCGGCGAGAGCTAGATCCTCGTCTTCACTGCAGAGGCCCTCGACCAGAATTCCTACCAGCCGATCCAACTCCTCAGGGTTTCCCGCCGTTTGCCAACGGGCCTGGGCGGCGCTGATGCGGACCAAGAGAGCCGGGTCCTCCAAGAAAGGGAGGAGGCCGGGGGTGGGCTGCCCGAGCCGCTCCCAGCCCACTTCTATGAGGACGGCAGCCCGTTGCGACTCGGTCATGGAGTCCAGGGCGGCAAGCCGTAGGCGGAGGTCTTCATGCGTCTTTGAGCTCATGACGGGCCTCTGGGAAGAGGAGTTGCCGGGAGACGGATCCTCAATCTTCCCCATGGTCCCCAGAAACGAGGTCTCAGGATAGGCCTTTCGACACGAGACCGAGAAAAGCAGGAACGCCGTTGTCTTCCCAGGTCTTGGGATCGTGGGAAGCGGAATGGCTACGGGCGTCTAGCTTCATCTCCTGGACGGTCCCTGGCAAGTTGAACCGCTGGCCGCCTCGTGCAATCCCGACCACGGGGTCGAAGGCTGCTTGGACGTTGTAGGCCTCGCCGACTCGGTCCCAGTTGGCAAAATAGTCCTTGCGCACCGGGGGACTGAGCATGACGAGCTTTTGGATCGGTAGCCCCTGCTGGGTCGAGAGCATGGCGACGTTGGCGCCGTGGCTGTGACCGTAGACTTCGAGATGATCCGGGTTGTGGTTACTGACCCACTCCCCGAAAGCGATCGCCGCGTTGTGGCGGGCACTGCCGCGGTTGCGACCGGACCAGATGAAGGGTTCGTCACCGGAGTAAAGGTGGTCCAGGCCGCAAATTGTCTTGAGGTATTGGTGGAAATTAGGTTTCTTGTCTTCGGCGAGATCGTCGGCCTGTCTCCGCCACCAGGTACCGTTCTTTGCCCAAGTGCCGTGCACGATGACCGCCAACCGATCGGGGCCGAGAATCGTTGGAGCTCCCAAGACCACCAGCTCGAAGCCTTCCGCCTCCAGGAAATCCTGGTCGTCTCCCTCGACTCGATTGAGGGCGATGCGAGCCATCATGTAGAGCTCTTCGCTATCGTCCCCCTCCGCCTCATGGGCGTGGAGAATCACCTCTAGACGCGCTTTCACCTGGGGATCCTCGTTGATGCGAAAGAGAGCATCGAGGATGGCGATCTCGAGGCGAGGGTCGGCGGTGTCCAGAGCCTCTTCCAAGGCAGCGGTGGCGCCGCTGGCCTCTTCCGGTAGCGCCAAAGCAGCAGCTATCTTTGCGTCCGCGGAATCGCCGGCAAGGGCTTTCTTGAAGGTTTTCACGGCTTCCTCGGTGGTCATTCCCCATCCCCTTTCAATTTCAAATGAACTTTCCTTTTATAGTACTTTGACCAAGCATACACCTGGGTGCCTCAGAGTCGAAGTATTGGGGGATGGAGGGGAGGTTTGTGCTTTGGGCTATTGCATCCCACTTCGTCCTTCTCTTTGGCGAGTTTCTACTGCGATGACAGGTCCACTGGCATCTACCGCGATTTTCTATACGCTTCCTCTTTCGACGGACGGACAGAAGGCCCGTGTTGGCTTCGTAACTGAGCCTCCGCATCTTCAGGTGACTACGTCGCCTCACGGCGACTTCAGAGCTATGGTTGAAAGTTGTGTACGGGGGAAAAATGAAGGTGGCGTATCCTGAATCGGACAACCAAGTTCGATTCACCCTCAACGACGAGGAGATACGCCGTGAGCAAGAGTACCGTAGTTGCGCTTCAGCAGTCGCAGAGTCCCAGAGATGCCTTGACGGAGGTGCTCCTAGCGGGAGCCTGTCAGCTTCTCGCCGAAGCTGTGGAGGCAGAGGTTGACGCCTTCCTTGCCGACTTCCGAGGAGAGCTGGACGCTTCCGGCCGCAGGCGCTTGGTCCGCAATGGGTATCTGCCGGAGCGCGAGATCCAAACCGGCCTGGGAGGAGTCGCTGTGAAGGTTCCGAGAGTCCGCGACCGCACCGCGGAGCCGGGCAAAGGTCTCCAGTTTCACTCGAAGCTCGTGCCGCCTTATCTGAGACGAGCGAAGAGTGTCGAAGAGCTTCTCCCTTGGCTTTACCTACGAGGAATTTCCACGGGGGATTTTTCCAACGCCCTCGCAGCTCTTCTCGGTGCCGATGCACCGGGGCTTTCGGCCTCTACGATTAGCCGGTTGAAGAAAGTCTGGGTGAAGGAATATGACTCCTGGCGTGTGCGTGATCTAACCGCAAACGGTACGTGTACATTTGGGCCGACGGTATCCACTGCAAGGCCCGGCTCGAAGACGCCAAGCTCTGCCTGCTGGTACTGATCGGTGCCACGGAAGACGGAAAGAAGGAATTGATTGCCGTGGAGGACGGCTACCGGGAAAGCGAAGCCTCCTGGCTCGAGCTGCTCCGCAGCCTAGAAGGCCACGGCCTCACCCTGGAACCAGAGCTGGCCATTGGCGATGGTGCCTTGGGCTTTTGGAAAGCTCTCTCGAAGGTTTGGGGCAATACGAAACAGCAACGCTGCTGGGTACACAAGACAGGCAATATCTTGAACTACTTGCCGAAATCGGTGCAACCGAAAGCCAAACAGGCGCTCCACGAGATCTGGATGGCCGAGACTCTCCAGGATGCGGAGAAAGCTTTCGAAGGGTTCCTGAGAATCTACGAAGCCAAGCATCCCAAAGCGGCTTCATGTCTGGCGAAGGACCGGGCTGAATTGCTCGCTTTCTACGCCTTCCCGGCAGAGCATTGGGCGCACTTAAGGACCACGAATCCGATCGAGTCTACCTTCGCCACCGTTCGACTACGAACGGCGAAAACTCGCGGCTGTTTGTCACGCCAGACGATGCTGACCATGGTTTTCAAACTGTGTCTGAGTGCAGAGAAGAGATGGCGACGCCTCCGGGGTTACAGGCTCCTGGCCGACGTCTTACAAGGAACGAAGTTTGTCGATGGAGTCCGAGAAGACAGGATCGCCGCCTGAGGCTCCGTACACAAGATTTGACCATTACTCGCGACTTCATTGGGAGGGAAGGGTTCACTAGCATCCAGGGGAATACCCACTAAACCCTGCAAATGAAATAACGTAATAACTCGAAGTCAGGACATGCATCAAGGTTGGTCGGATGTGATTCTCACCAGCGGTGGCAAACCTCCAACCACCTTCTTCCTTGGATGATCTGTTCTTTGGTTGATCTGAGTCCGCTACGACTGAGGGTTGAAAACGATGGTCGCATGGCGATGCTTGTCATGAGAAGGATTGAAGCTTCCCAAGTTTGGAGAAGTCTATGGGGCAGGGAGCGCTTGGCAAATAGCTCGAAGAGTGCGAAAGGAAACTACTATGAAGGTCCGAATCACTTCCAAACCCGTGCCACGAGCTTTCGCTGCGATGTGGGTAACGATGGGGCTCCTTGGATCGAGTTGGCCTGCTCCTGGTGCCGAAGCGCCTGCTCCTAAAGCCGCCTCCATCGAGTCCGTCGCCTGGATGGCGGGTTCCTGGGGTGAAGATGGGAAGGTGATCGAGTATTGGATGCCCCCTGTAGGTGGCCTCATGGTGGGAGTCAACCGGCCCCTGGAGAAAGGTGGCGAGAAGAGCGCCGAGCCGTTCTTCGAATTCCTGCGCATGGAGGAGCGAGACGACGGGGTGTTCTTGGTCGCGGCTCCCCGAGGGCGTGGGGAGACGGCCTTTCGGCTCACCGACTGGTCGGAGACGAGCGCTGTCTTCGAGAATCCGCAGCATGACTTTCCTCAGCGAATCTCCTACCGACTGGAGGACAGTGCCCTGGTAGCCGATGTTCAAGCCAAGAAGAATGGTGAATGGAGTGGTTTCTCGCTGCGCTGGGAACGGTTGGATGGGCAAGTTGGAGGGGATGCCCCCGGAGACGGCGAGTTTCCAGTTCGGGCAGAGCTCTTGACCGCCGAATTCGGAGGTTCCGAGGGCCTTGCCTTCAACGGCGAGGGCAATCTCTTCGTGACCGCCAACCGGGCTTTGTGGCAGGTCTATCCGGACGGCCAGGTGCGCAAGGTAGCGGACCTCCATTCCAACCTGGGATTGGCGTCCATCGGGAAACGGGACCTATTGGTGGCCGACTTCGGCCCCACCAACGCTTTCCGCCACGATCGCAACGACGATGGCCTCGTCTGGCGCATCACTCCGGAGGGCGAGAAGACAGAGCAGGTCACGGGTCTCGGCGACCCGAATTTTCTTCTGCTGCGGAAGGATGGCTCCCTGCTGATCTCGGACGATGCCACCGCCGACATCTACATCGTCGAAGAAGGCGACGAGCCCCGGCTCTTTTCCACCGCGGTCAACCATCCCAACGGCCTAGCTCTCTCCGACGATGGCCGAACCCTGTACGTAGCGCAGATTTTCAAGAGTGTTCGCCCGGTGGTACCGGACGATTCCTTATGGGCGATCCCTCTGGGGGGCGACGGTTCTCCCGTCGGTGCCGCTGAGCTGGTCGCGAGGCTCGGTCCTTACGCCGCCAACGACGGCCTGGCCATGGATGTGGAGGGCCGCGTCTACATCGCCGCCAACGGCAAGGCCGGTGAGGTCTGGCGGTTCGATCCCGAGACCGCCGAGCTCGTCCTGATCGCTCGGGATATCTATGGAGCCGCCAGCATCGCCTTCGGTGAGGGGGACTTCGACCCCCAATCGATCTACGTCAGCACTACTTTCAACAAGGGCCGAGGCGGCAAGATCTGGCGAGTTCCGGTGGGGGTCACGGGGCAGCCGGTGACGCGATTCCCTACCCCCTCCGCAGAGGGGGCGGGCTCGGACTAGAAAACAGTCCGACAGCGCGGATTAGTGAGTCAATTTCTTGTACTTGATTCGATGGGGCTGGTCCGCCTCGGCGCCGAGGCGGCGGCGGCGGTCTTCCTCGTAGGCTTGGTAGTTCCCCTGGAACCACACCACTTTCGAGTCTCCCTCGAAGGCCAGGATGTGGGTGGCGATGCGGTCCAGGAACCAGCGATCATGACTGATCACCACGGCACAACCAGCGAATTTGAGCAGGGCGTCTTCCAGGGCCCGGAGAGTGTCGACATCCAGGTCGTTGGTGGGCTCATCGAGTAATAGGAGATTGCCCCCGGCCTTCAGGGTGCGAGCCAGGTGGACCCGGTTCCGCTCACCACCGGAGAGGTCTTTGACCCTTTTTTGCTGGTCAGACCCTTTGAAGTTGAAGCTGCTGGCATAGGCCCGGGCAGGGACCTCCCGGCGACCGAGAGTCACGATGTCGAGGCCATCGGAGATGGCTTGCCACACCTGGGCTTCGTCGTCCAGAGAGTCCCGGCTCTGGTCCACATAGGCCACTTCGACGGTTTCGCCGAGGCGAAGGGTGCCGGAATCCGGTGTCTCCTGGCCGACGATCATGCGGAAGAGGGTGGTCTTACCGGCGCCGTTGGCACCGATCACACCGACGATGCCCGCTGGGGGCAGGGAGAAACTCAGGTCTTCCATCAGGAGCCGATCGTCATAGCCTTTGCTGACGCCTTCCGCCTCCACTACCAAGTCTCCCAGGCGAGGCCCGGCGGGGATGTGAATCTCGTTGGTCTCGGAGTGCTTTTCGTATTCCTTGTCTTCCGCCAACAGCTGCTCATAGGCGGAGAGGCGGGCCTTGCCCTTGGCCTGACGGCCCCGAGGGCTCATGCGGACCCATTCCAACTCGTGTTGCAGGGTGCGGCGGCGAGCAGAGCTTTGTTTTTCCTCTTGGCCCAAACGTTGCTCTTTCTGCTCCAGCCAAGAGGAGTAGTTGCCTTCCCAAGGGATGCCCCGGCCTCGGTCGAGCTCGAGGATCCAGCCGGCGACGTTGTCCAAGAAATAGCGGTCATGGGTGATGGCCACCACCGTGCCGGGGTACTCCGCCAGGTGGCGTTCCAGCCAGGCGACGGACTCGGCGTCCAGGTGATTGGTGGGCTCGTCGAGTAGCAAGAGGTCTGGCCGCTGAAGGAGGAGGCGACACAGGGCCACTCGGCGGCGCTCGCCACCGGAGAGCTTGGAGACATCTGCGTCCCCGGGGGGGACTCGTAGGGCATCCATGGCGATGTCCAGGGTGCGGTCGAGCTCCCAGCCGTTGGAGGCATCGATGGCGTCCTGTACTTTGCCCTGCTCTGCAAGCAAGGCCTCCATCTCCTCCGGAGACATCTCTTCACCAAACCGCGCGTTGATCTCGTCGAAGCGAGTTAGCAGGGCGCGAACCTCGGCGACTCCTTCTTCCACATTACCGAGTACGGTTTTGTCGGCATCTAGTTGAGGTTCCTGATGCAGGTAACCCACCCGCGCTCCTTTGGCCGGCCAGGCTTCGCCGGTGAACTCGGTGATCTGGCCCGCCATGATCTTGAGGAGCGTACTTTTACCGGCGCCGTTCAAACCGAGGACGCCGATCTTGGCCCCCGGGAAAAAAGAAAGGTAAATGCCCTTGAGCACCTCGCGATTTGGGGGATAGACCTTACGTAGGTCCTGCATCGTGTAGATATATTCGGCCATGAAATTTCCTTGGGGTGTTGGTGAGACAGGTCCGAGACAGGAGCAGGATATCGCAGATCTGTGGGAGTTCAGCGAAGAACTGAAAGATGGAGCCGTTTCCAGATGAAGGGAAGGGGGAAGAAGCTCAGTCTTCTCGCACCCATCGCTGAGCTTTGAGCTCGAAACGGGGCAGGGAGCCGGTGGCCACCGGGGAGACGGGAATACGCAGCTGAAAGCTATTGCGCAGGGCTGTCGCCAGCTGTTGGCTGAGCTTCGCCCCCGATACTCCCGGGGCGGGTTCCACCAACAGGCGCACTTCTGCCAGGGAAGCCTCGGTGGATAACTCGACGCGGTACTCGGCCACTTCCTCGAAGCCTCTCACCACCCGCTCCACGGCACTGGGATAGAGGTTGACCCCTCGTACCACCACCATGTCGTCGGCACGGGCTAGGAGGCCTCCTTGGAGAGCCAGTTCCGGGTGGCCCAGCTCTTCGGCGGGGCGCAAGCTCTGCTGCACCAAGTCACCGGTACGGTAGCGAAGGAGAGGAGAACCGAGGCGTCCCAGGGTGGTCAGCACGAGCTCTCCCACCTCTCCTGGGGTCACTGGCTGGAGGGTCGTGGGGTCCAGAATCTCTGCCAGGTAGGACGACTCGAAGATGTGAAGAATGTCCGGGTGGGCGGCGTTTGGGAAGCTCACCGGCCCCACCTCGGTCATGCCGTGGTGGTCCAGCACCTTCGCCCCGCCCCACCTCTGGGAAATGCGTCGTCGGACCGCCGGCACACTGCCTCCGGGCTCTCCGGCGACGATCAGCCGGGTCACGGAGCTGGTGGCAAGGTCGAATCCGACCTGCGCGGCGACCTCGGCCAGCCGAAGGGCATAGGTGGGCGTGCAGCAAACCACCGTCGCCTGGTTCTCTTCCAACAGCCTGAGCCGGGCCTGGCTGCTGAGGCTGCCGCCGGGAAGGGCCAGGCAGCCGAGATCCTCAGCGGCGTCAAAGGCGGTCCAGAAACCGAGAAACGGGCCGAAAGAAAAAGGGAAGAGCACTCGATCCTCGGGACCAACGGCTGCCACCTCGAAGACCTTACGCCAGCCTTGGAGCATCCACCTCCAGCTGTCTGGAGTATCCAGCCAGCGAAGGGGAGAGCCGCTGGTGCCGCTGGTCTGGTGAAACCGCGAGTAGGCCTCTAGGGGGTAGGTGAGATTGGTGCCGTAGGGAGGGTCGTTGCTCTGGTCTTCGACCAGCTCTTCTTTGCAGGTCAGGGGCAGGGATCCCGTGAATTCGTCCAGGCTCGAAAGCTCGCCTTCGAGGCCAGCCTTTCTGAGTCGAGGACCATAAAAGGGGTTGCTGTCCAAAAGGGCTCCCAGTAGCTTGCGCAGCTGGGCTAATTGGTGAAGGGCGAGGTTCCCTCGCGGCGAGTTCCTCTCGCCGGTCATGAACCGAGTCCCTTGGGGGTGCTGGGAGCTCTCTCGAGGGGCAATATTTCCACCACCACCGCCAGCGTTTTCCCCAAATGGTCGAGGAGCCGGTTGCGCCTGCCATAGAGAGTTAGATTCGACTCCGGCAAGTTCAGCGCTCGCTCCATCTCGGGAGTGGAAGTGAGGCGAAAGAAGCTCTGGGGATGGCTCGAATAGAGGATCTCGAAATCCGCCAGGATGGTTCCCAGGGGGTGTTGGCAGTCGAGAATGGCCCGTTGGGCGGCCTTCGGGAAAGGGGCCAACTCAATGCGGATGGCACCATACTCCACCGGGCGACCCGAGCCAGCACCGACCAGTACGACCCGTCGTTCGAGACTGTCCCGGCCTTGAATTTTCTCCAACACTCGCAGCTGGATGGTCTCACCATGGTGGCGGCTCAGGGTCGAAGTCATGTCCTGGTCGTGGAACAGCAGTTGGCGGTAGGGGCTGGGTAAGGCTTCCCCCTCCATCGGTTCATGGTCCGGCATCCACAAAGGAGGCTGACGTTGAGGGGCTTTGGGAGAAGTCATCATGATGAGCTGCCAATTCTACGAGAGCCAGTGGTGAAAGTCCCTTGTTGGTCCAGGATCTTTCAGTGAGTCCAGTCGTGATTCCGCATTCGGATCCGAGTTTGCCGAGAATTTCCCCGCACCGAGTTCCCAGAGCTGCTATCCGAAAGGGAACCGTCCGTTACTGGAGAGAATTCCACCACCGGTTCCCAGAAGAGGAGATACGAGCTTCCGCCAGGGGAGTTTCCTTGGCCCTTCCTTCCAACCGTATTCCTCGTTGCCGGGTAGGAGGGATTCTCACTGCGGGCTGCTTAGCCACGCTCCGGCAGGCGTAGAGGCATTTCGGTGACGCCGGCTCCCTCGGCATGATCTCCATCGCCATGGCGTCGTGCGTAGGCGGCGGAGCCCGGGTAGGCTGAAACCCCGTGAGCGATGACGCTCAGCAGGACGGTCAAATAGACAATGTGAACCAGCTCTTCGTGCTGTCCGCCGGTGGCTTCCTCAACCACCAGGAGGGCAAAAAGAATAGAAGCGATGCCGCGAGGACCAAACCAGCCGAGAAATAGCCGAGTATCGAATCGGAGTCCCTTTCCGATTAGCGCTATGAGCACCGGGACGATGCGGATGAGGGTGAGGCTGAGGAAAGCGTAAAGCCACATGGAGGCATTTGCGTGGGCGATAGCTTGAGGCACCAAAACTCCACCAAAGATGAGGAAAACCAATAGAGTCATGAATTGGCCTTCGGTTTCTGCAAACTCATAGACCTTGCAGATTGCCTTTGAGGTGTTGCCCATGGCGAGACCAGCGCAAAAGGCAGCGATGAAACCGTTACCGTGGACCAGCTCTGCGGAACTAAAGGCCAGCAGAGCGATGCCGAGAGCTCCCAGCTCGAGAAAGCTCTGGCTCATCCAACGGCTCTTGGTGCCCCAATCCAACAGCTTCCCACCGGCCACTCCTACGGCGATCCCAACCAAGGGACCGAGGGTTACCTGCAGGGCAGCGAAGCGGATCCAATAGCCGAAGTTATCTGGTTGCCCAGTTGCGCAGGCGATGGAGAGAAGTACCAGGACGGCGGGAAGAGCGATGCCGTCGTTGAGCCCGCTCTCGACATTGAGGGCTTGGCGAATGCGAACTGGCACTTTCGGGTTGCTGACCACGGCTTGGCCGAGGGCTGCGTCCGTCGGGGCCAGGATCGCAGCCAAGAGAGCCACTTCCCAAATGCCCAAGTGGGGAAAGAGCACAGCGCCAACGACGGTGCCCAGAATCACGGTGAGGGGGAGTCCGAAACTCAGGAGGCGCACCGGTAGATCATGCTCGCGGCGCAGAATTTTCAAGTCAATCCGAGAAGCGTCCGTGAACAGTACGACGACCAAGGTGAGCTCTGCCAGCAAATGAATCAAAGCGTCATCCATAGGCAGCTCCACCAGCCCCAACCCTGAACCTCCTACCAAGTAGCCGAAGGCGACGAAGACGATCGGCAGGGTGATGATGCTTCTTTGCACCTTGCCGGAAATCAGCCCGAAGCCAAGAATGCCGATGGCCAGCAGGAAGAGAATGAGGGTGCTCATGGAAGGGCTCGCTTTCTCATTGGAGGCCGTACTCTCGCCGGCCTTTGAGGTGCAGGTTGGGGATTCGACTTTGCGGAGTCTAGCCCGGTTCTCTCGTCAACTCTCTTTGGGTGTCCGTTGTGGCGAACTTGAAGACAAGCTCGGGCTGGGAACAACTGTTCCAGTTGGGAATCTGATCCTTTCTACGGATGCTTCTCGGCCCTCGGTTCGTTTCCTCCACATTATCGTGGCCGAGTTGCTTCGCCATTGCGGCCGACAATCATTGAGGCCCTGAGAGAGATTGGAATTCCAGACGGGCCCTGGAGTTGACGAATCGCCTCCAAACCCTTGTTCTTCAGCTGATAGAGAAAAAAGGGCTTGAGCTTTTCGAGGCGTTCTCGGAAACCGTGGGACCACAGAGAAGCCCACCATTGGGCAGGACTGGAATAGGAGAAAGTCGCCTCTTCCGAAGTCACTCGAATTTCATCGAAACCGGCTCGGCCGAGCTCCTTCTGGAAGCCGACGGTCGCCGAGTCTTGGGCGATGGGGTCCCGGGCCGGAGAAGCGGCGGGAAACTTGGAAGAACTCCGGAACCAGGAATCAAGCCAGGCAAAATAGCCGAAGTCCTCCTGCCACAGGGAAAGAGCTAATCGGCCGCCGGGGACCAGAGCTTGTTTCGCGGCGATCAGCGCCCGGCGGGGATCGGGGAAAAGCGGGAGAGAGAAGGCACAAGTGATGGCGTCGAAGCTGGCGTCGGCGAAGGCGAGGTTCTCGGCGTCCATTCTGGCCAGAGCGGGTCGAGGTGGGGCGCCAGGTTCTTGGGCCAACAGCATCGCTGTCGACAAGTCGATTCCCGTTACCTTGCCTTTGGGTCCAACGGACTCTTGGGCGGGGCCGAGGCAGGCGCCCCGACCGGTGGCGATGTCGAGGGCTCGTTGTCCTGCTGCAAGGTCGGCCTTTTCGACCAAGAGACGTCCGAAGTGGGTGTAGATCGCCGGGCCGGTTTGGTCATAGAGAGGGGCAGCTCGGTCGTAGATAGCGGCCAAATGGCGTTTTCGCCTGCCGGCAGTCACTACAGATCAGATCTCGAAGCGTTGCCATTGGTCGTGGGTGTCCGCCATCAGGGCGTCGAAGGCTTCGGTACCCCGGAGATTCTCGAGGAAAGGGTCCTGGGTGGCCAGGAGAGGGTGGTTGATCAGGCCGTGGTCAACACAGCTCTGGAGGAATCGAATCGCTTCCTCCTGTTCCTCCAGCAGGGCGAAACACCCTGCCATGGTCCAGGCGTACTGGCAATCGTCGATGGCGGCGGAGCGAAGGCTCTCAGTCGCCATGGCCAGAGCCTGTTCTTTGGAATCCTGAAGAGCCAGCTTGAAGAATTGGCCGAAATTGCCGAAGAAGCTGTCCGGCATATCTTTGTCTAGCCGGTCCCAGACTCCAAAAGCTTCCTGCTGTTCCCCTCCGAGGGCCAAAATATGTCCGTAGGTGAACCGGAGGATGGGGTTGCCCGGGTCCATGCGAACGGCTTTTTCAAAGGGCCCGGCGGCGCCTTCGAAATCTCCCTGCATGAGGGCGAGAAAGCCCGGCATCATGCGGTAGAAAGGGGTCAGTGGATCGATGGCGACCAATTTCTCGACCAGGGGAGCTGCCGTTTCCGTCCTGCCGACAAAGCCGTACATGAGAGAGACCCAGAAGATGGCGTCGGTATCATTGGGGTCGCGGGCCAAAGCTCGCTTCAGATTCCTCACCACCTCTTGGATTTGTCCCGCTTGCATGCCATGCATGTCGACCAGGCCCAATAGCCGGAAGCCGTGGGAGGAGTCCGGGTCGAGCTGGTGAATTTTCTGCGCACAAAGTCGGGCTTTGTCGACAAAGGAAGCGTCGCTGGTAATCCCGGCATTGACGTACTGCCAATAGACATAGCCCATGGCGGAATTGAGGAGGATGTTGTCTCCGATGATGTCTTGACTCTTGTGGAGGTAATCCAGGGCTCGTTCCAAGGCATCCTCGGTAAAACGAAAGATCTCCTGCTTGGCTCGTAGGTAATATTCGTAGGCCTGGACATCGTTGATGGGGCGTTCGGCGAGCTTCTTGGCTTCCCGAGTGGTGAGATGAAGCTCCAGGGCCTGCACCACCTTGCGAGAAATGCCTTCCTGAATCTCGAAGACATCTTCCATCGATCCGCCATACTTTTCCGCCCACATGAGGCCGTCGGTCTTCGCGTCCACCAGCTTTGCGGTGATACGAATCCGCTGGGCCGCTTTTCGGACGCTGCCCTCGAGAACGTAGTCGGCTCCCACCTCCCGGCCAATGACTCGAATGCTCTTCTCGGACCCTTTCAATTGCATGGCTGAGGTGCGGGAGATGACTCGGATCGAGTCCAGCATGGAAAGGTCGGTGATGATCTCGTCGGTGAGTCCATCGCTGAAGTAGTCCGTGTCGCCATCCCGGTGAAGGTTGTCGAAGGGCAATACCAGCACGGTGGGCAGCTGGGACGAGATCTGCTCCGCCTTGGTGGAGCTAGGGGGAGGAATGAGGGGAGCATTGCCCTCGACTCCGACCTCGAAGATATCTACCGCGTCATCGACCCCCGCCAATTGGTAGGAACCGTGAGAGAGCCACCGTAGGTCCTCTTCGTAGCGGGTCAACCCGCTGGCCGCCCGCAGGGCCACCTCGTGAGCGACCTTGCTCAACAATGTTTGGCCACCCACGGCTAGGGTCATGAGCCTGGCAGCGATGGGCTTGGCGAGGCCCTCCACTTCGATGGGCTTGGCACCTCGGGCGACTTCTTCTGGGAGGTTTTCTCGCAGCAGAACCTCGCCCAGGTGAATCCCGATGCGGGCTTGCAGCTCGAGGCCCGCCCGGCGACCTACCTGAGCGAGAGCCTGGTGAAAGGCGAGAGCGAACTGAACCGCTGAGATGGGGCGATCGAAAAGCAGTAGGAAGCCATCGGTCTTATCGATCTCGAGACCATCGTACTGTTCCAGGAGGTTCCGAGCGCACCGTTCGTGCAAGCGGAAGATCTCGGCACTTCGGACGTCGCCGAGCTCCTGAATGAGACGGGTGCTACTCACCAGATCCGAGACCAAGAGGGTCTTGAGGACCGCGTCCGTTGCCGTCAGGCTCGAAATTTGTGGGGTGTCGTTGGCGCCAGCTTTCATAGTGATTGCAATGGACTATATCTCGTCTCTGGTCGGGCGGGGCATTCGCTGACGAGCTCCCTAGGCAACCTGCTGCGCCTGGCTCTTGGCCACCACGGCCTCAATGACAATCGACAATTTGTGCACTACGTCGAGAGCGCTGATCCCGAGCAGCTCTACGTGGTGCGGTTCCAAGGGGAGACGATCGATCAGCCGGTTGAGGTCGTCCCGGTGATGGGGATCGATCTCCGCATGCTTGTAGAGGGTGCGGACGGCCTCCTTGGGGATGGTTGTGTGAGCAAGAAATCGGTCCAGTTCTTCCGTAGCGATGGGGTTGCCTTCGAGCACGGCGAAACAGCCCAGCAAGGAGATGGGATGAGAATGCTCGATCCAGTAGTACTGAGCACCGATCATGGCGGCCACTTCGGCGGGAGGTAGTCGAGCGAGGATCTCTCTGCGGTCGAAGCCGAGAACCTCCAGGTCGTCGAGCATCCACTCGTCGTGGTGCATCTCTTCGCCAATGTGTTTGGCAAAATAATCTGCTAGTTCAGCAGCTACCGGGTCGGAGTCAGCGAGCTCTCGAGCCCGGTCCCGAGCCCGCTCCATGAGGGGCACCGTGGCGCGCATGGAGGAGAAGAGCATATATAGATATTCGGGAAATATTTCTGAGAGATTTGGCAGATCCCAGAAGGCCCGGCCGATCCGGCTCAGGCGGGGAGTAGCTAAGCGAATTTTGAATTGGAGTAGTTGACTCTGACTGAGGGCGGGTTTCGCCATGGGGATCCCTTTCGAGAGGAACGAGATTATGTGCCTTCGTCTCCTGTTGCAACAGCGAGAAACCGGCGCAACAGCGAGCAACACCTCAAGGCAGGATACGAAAAGAAGGCTCAACATCGCTGCCTCCGAGCGATGCGAACCTCTTCAGAACAGAATTCAGGTGGGGGGAGCGGTTTCTAGAGACACCAGGGGTGAACGACATCATCGTCGTTCTCTGCCTGGGGAGTGCCGATCTTGCTGGCGATCAAGATGAGGGTGTCTACTTCCGCATCGGTGAGATCGTTGATGGCATCGAGGTGGGAATCATGAACGTTGTTGGCGTCGAGGATTCCGACGTTGGTCAGCCTTTCTACATTGGTCGGTGCCGGCATATGTAAGGTCTCCTTTCGTATCCAAAGGCCGCCGCAGGCTCCAGGGAGAGTTTCCACGGGAGCTTGACGGGCGGAGAGGAAGCACGCCCTGAGGTGTGCCAGACTTCCTGAAAATTCAGAGAAACAAGGATAGCAGATGTTGCTCCTACGAGGGTGGGGAAATTCTCATTCCTTCTCCTCTTTGAGTATTTGGTCGCCTGTAATGTCGATTTACGGTAGGCCCGGGGAGTGGTCCTAGGGGATTGTGCTGAACCGACATCGAGGAGTGATTTTTTGTCAGGGGGTCGAGCCTGGGGTCCTGCAGCACTCTGCTAAGATCGGTCTCCGTGGGTAGGCTCCCGTGAACGGCCCAATGCGGTCCCGCGACCGTCGGCGCTCTACCTGCCCCAATAACCCGTTGTCTCCAACCCGTTACCTCAGCGCTTGTTGTTTCAGCGCTCGGTGTCTAGACGGTTAGAGATGTGGCAAACGGCCTGCGAAGCTCGGGCCTGTCGGCTCTGTTCTTGGCCGACTTCCGTACCAAGCGCCCGAAGGATTCCATGAGCAAGCTCCATCCTCAGATCGCCCGTCGCCGAACCTTCGCCATCATCTCCCACCCGGATGCCGGCAAAACAACTCTGACGGAGAAACTGCTCCTCTTTGGAGGAGCGATCCAAATGGCCGGTGCCGTCAAGGCCCGGGGAGACCGCCGTCGTGCTCGCTCCGACTGGATGAAGGTGGAGCAGGAACGGGGCATCTCGGTCACCGCTTCGGTGATGACCTTCGAGTACGGTGACTCCCTCTTCAACCTCCTCGATACACCGGGTCACGAAGACTTCAGTGAGGACACCTACCGCACTCTCTCCGCAGTGGACTCGGCAGTCATGGTGCTGGATGCGGCCAAGGGCATCGAGACCCAGACCCGGAAGCTATTCGAAGTCTGTCGCCTGCGAGACGTTCCCATCATCACTTTCATCAACAAGTTGGACCGCGAGGGCCGCGAGCCCTTCGAGCTATTGGATGAGATCGAAGAAACGCTGGCTCTCGACGTCACTCCTTTGACCTGGCCAGTGGGCATGGGGGCTGAGTTTCGGGGTAGCTATGATCTGATCAACGATCGTCTCCTGCTGTTGGATCGCGCCCGCAAGGACGTGATCAGCCAAGGGGAAGAGGTCAGCGGTCTGGACGATCCTCGGCTCGCAGAATTATTGCCGGCCAAGCTCTTGACCCAACTTCAGGAAGAAGTAGAGATGGCGCGGGGGTTGTGCCCTGCTTTTGATTTGGAAGCCTATCGACAGGGCAACCAGACACCGGTTTTCTTTGGCAGTGCCCTCAACAATTTTGGTGTGCAGCGGCTTTTAGAAGGTATCGAAAACCTGGCTCCTCACCCCCGTCCACAGCCCGCGGAGAGTCGCACCGTGGATCCCTCGGAGGATGCCCTGACCGGTTTTGTCTTTAAGGTGCAGGCCAATATGGACCCCAAGCACCGGGATCGCATCGCCTTCCTGAGACTTTGTTCCGGGCGATTTCAACGAGGCATGAAGGTGCGTCACATTCGCAGCGGCAAATCCATGAGCCTGCACAATCCAGTGCTCTTTTTGGCTCGTGACCGGGAGTTGGCCCAAGAGGCCTGGGCCGGGGATATCATCGGCATTCCCAATCACGGCAACTTGCGAATCGGCGACGCTTTGACCGAAGGGGAAGAGTTGCGGTTTACCGGTATTCCCAGCTTTGCCCCGGAGCTGCTCAAGAAAGTTCGGCCGGAAGACCCCATGCGGGCCAAACACCTCGGAAAAGCCCTTTTGCAACTAGCGGAAGAGGGGGCGGCACAAGTCTTTCGGCTCCGCTTCGGCTCCGAGTGGATCGTCGGTGTGGCGGGCGCTCTTCAATTCGACGTGCTGGCGGACCGCATCCGCACCGAATACAACATCCCCGTTTCCTTCCAAACCACCTCCCTCTACACGGCTCGTTGGGTCGAGGCCGACGATGCCCGGGAGCTCAAGAAGTTCACCGACGCGATCCAAGACAGCCTCGCCGAAGACCACAACGGCGCCCCGGTATTTCTTGCCCGGAACTCGTGGCACCTGGACACCACTACGGAAAAGCACCCCGAAGTGCGTTTCTTGAAGGTCAAGGAGCAGGTGCAGTAGAGATGCTGGCGAGCCTGTCCCGGCTGAAGGCGGAACCGAAGTCCTATAAGCTCCGCTCTATACCGTAGGAGATTCCAGGGACTCCAGGAAGACAAGCTTGGTGCTCGTGGAAATGGAAAGGTTTTCCAGGGGAGAGAATTCATGACTTTGTTGAGCTTCGATATTGAGATCTCCGATGTATTCGAGCTGGGGAAAAATGAAGACATGGAGAAGTATGCCCCCTTTCATGTTGCCGTCGCGGCAACGGCTGTCCACGAAGGGGAAGAACGACTCTGGTATTCGGAAGAGGACTCCGGCGATCCGGCCTTGAACCTAACGGAAAGCAAGTCGCGGGAGGTTCTCGAGTATCTCGAAGAGATGCAGCAAAGGGGATTCAAGGTTTGTGCCTGGAACGGGTTGAGCTTTGATCTGAAATGGCTTGGAAAACAAGCTGGCGATCTAGCTCTAGCTGCCCGTGTCGCATTGAAAAGCTATGACCCCATGTTCCAATTCTTCAACCTGGCGGGCTTTCCTGTCGGCCTGGCAAAAGCCGCCGAAGGTCTTGGGATCTCCCAGGAAAAACTCATGGATGGAGCCGACGCGCCGAAGCAATGGCGAGCAGGAAACCATCAGAGCGTCATGGACTACTGCATCGGCGACTGCCAGATGACCAATCTGGTCGCCCTCGAGATACAGAGGTTGAAGAAGTTTCGCTGGGTGACGGCCAGGGGGTCCATCAGCTCGAAACCCTTCCCTCGGCTCAAGCCCGTGGAAGAAGTGATCCAAGACCCAGGGCCGGATCAGTCCTGGATGGACAAGCCCATTCCCAAAGCCAAGTTCTATCGCTGGGTGCAGGAGGCCCTCGAGCCTTCGTCTTGAGCGAAGAGCTTTCTCGCTTGTTCAGGACAGCAATCAGGGCAGAACCTCAGGACCCTTCGTGGGCTGCCTTCCCAAGGCTGTTTGATGATTCTCTTGGGAGCTCGCCATTCTCATTTGAGATCCATCCCACCTGCTCTACACCCTCCTGACCACCACGAAGATTTTCCTAATGGTGGGAGGCTCACCGCTGAGTCGAAGTTGCTTTTCGACTGACCGAAAGATTTCGTTTTCCAATCTCACTGAATTCGGTGGCGTAGGGCTATTTTGCTATTAGTTGTTGGGTGCCTTATCAGAAGCACTTCGGGTTTCTTCTGAATATTCCACCAAAATCCAACCAGACTTCAGTCTGAAGCTCGATGCATAGGTCCTGATAGGATCTGCAACAATCCAAGTTAGTTATCGTTAGAAATATCTCAAGGAGTGAATTAGGTGTCGTTGTTGGGGTCCTTTAGCGGGTCGGAAGAAGCGGATTTCAAAGTAGGCGATTGGTGGGTGCGCCCGCGCCGAAACGAGCTCGAGAGAAGGGAGAGCTCGGTCCACGTGGAAGCCCGCTCTATGGCGGTGCTCGTTTGCCTGGCTCGTCATGCTCCTCGAGCGGTGAGTAAAGACCGCTTGCTTGGAGAAGTCTGGAGTGACTCTCCTTACATTGGTGACGACGTCATCAGCCATGCGATTTGGGAGCTGCGCAAGGGCCTGGGCGATTCAGCAAAGGAGCCCACCTATATTCAGACCATCCCCCGCAAGGGCTACCGACTCCTGGCCGAGGTACTGCGGCCCCAAGGTGCGGCGGTCCCCATTGAGGGGGCGATGATCGATCATTATGAGATTCAGGAGGAGCTGGGCCGTGGCTCCATGGGGATCGTCTACAAGGCGATGGACCAGCGCCTGCACCGTCCAGTGGCGATCAAGTTCCTCGCTCCGGATCTGACCCGAGACGAGAAGGCTTGCCGGCGTTTTAAGAGAGAAGCCGAGTTGGCGGCGTCTTTGAACCATCCTCACCTCGCAACGGTCCATGAAATTGGTGAGACAGCCCAAGGGCAGCGCTATTTAGTGACGCCTCACTATGGAGGAGGGAGCCTCAAAGAACGGTTGCTACAAGGACCGCTGTCTTCGCAGGAAGCGTCTCGCATGGCCCGGCAACTCGCCGCCGGTCTCGGCGCTGCTCACCAGAGGGGCATCGTTCATCGAGATATCAAGCCTGCCAATCTCTTGCTGGACGACCATGGCACGCTCAAAGTAGCCGATTTCGGCATCGCCAAGCTGCAGGGAGGAACGGATCTCACTCGCACCGGAGCTTCCCTCGGCACCCCTGCCTACAAATCTCCAGAACAGAGCCGCGGCGACCCAGTGGATCAACGCACGGATGTGTGGTCCTTAGGAGTCGTGCTCTTCGAGATGGTCGTCGGCCGCCGCCCCTTTGACGGCGAGTACGAACAAGCCGTGGTGCACTCGATCCTCTCCGACGCTCCCCAGGCCCTGGAGTCCGCCGACGGCCAACCTGTGCCTGAGCACCTACGCCGAGTCATCGCCAAGGCCATGGCGAAGGACCCGGCGGATCGGTATCAGAGTGCGGAGGAAATGGCAGCTGATCTGGATGGCGCCGACGCCGCGAGGGCTTCTTCTTCGGGGGTATCTTTCTCTCAGCGTGGTGGAAATTGGGTCTGGTGGTTGGTTGGGATGGTGGCAGTGTCCGTGCTGCTCCTTTTTCTTGGGCGAAATGACAGCGTTCAAAATGAGAAGGAAGCGTCACCACCAAAAGGGGGAATTGAAGCCCAGGAAGTACCAAAGGGGGCGATGACTCACGTTTCCCAGGGGCGAACTTCTTGGTTACGGGGTTCAGACCAACGGAACCTCGAGCGGGCAGAAAATCACTTGGAAGAGGCCGTTCGATTGGCCCCCTCCTGGGAAAGAGCAGGGGCCTTGCTAGCTCTGTTCAAGGTGGAGCATTTTTTCTCTACTCAGAAGGAAGAAGATCGGGACCGAGCGGTCGAGCTGATTGCTCAGACATTCGATATCGATCCGAACTCAACTCTAGCTCTAGTGGCACAGGCTCGACTCATCCTCCTCGAACTCAGTCCAGAAGAAGAAAAGAAGAAAAGGGAGCTCTCACAGGCGGAAGATTTTCTGACGAGAGCTCTCGAATTACAGCCTCAATGTGAAGCTGGCGAAGATTGTGATTTTGCTTATGTGTTCCTCGCAGAGCTGTATTGGTACCAGGGTCGAGAGGAAGCCGCTTTTCAGATTCTGGAATCAGGGATGGATCAAGGTATGGGCCACGTTCGGTGCTTACTGAAAAAGGCTCAGCTTTATGGTGCTAGTAGCAAGTCCATCCTTGCGATCGTCGCCTATGAGAGTGTTCTCGAGGAGTGGGATGCTGATCAGACTACAGCTCTCAACGAATTGGGAGCGATCCTGATTCGGACGAATCAATATGAGAAGGCGGTGGAACGCCTACTTCGGGCATTCGAGCTAACGAACGACCCGAGGACAGCCTTGAACTTGGGGGATGCCTTCTATGGACAGAAGAACTGGCGAAGGGCAGAAAAGTGGTTCCTGGCCGCGGAAGATCTCTACCTCGAGAATGGTCAGCCTTCTCCGCTGCCAGCAGTGGCTCTTGGAGACACCTTTTGGGAGCAGCGGCAAGTGGAGCGAGCGAGGACTTGGTATCAGAAAGCACTGGACCGCTTTGATGTGATGATGGCCCAACCGGCGGGGTTGGGCACCCGAAGGAGAGCCCAAAGAGCTGCCTGCCTAGCAAAGTTGAGTCGTTTCGAAGAGGCGGAGAACCAGGTTAATCAAGTGCTGGCCGAAGCGAGTGAATGGAACGGTGGCCTCGTTTATGCGGCGCGAATTCAAGCCTTGAAAGGCGACCGAGAGGCTCTCTTTCGGATCGCAAGACAGGCGGTTGAAGCACGAGTCGAGCCCCACCGACTGAAAGATGACGCGGCCTTTTTGGAATTTCGTGAGGACCCGGAGTATCTGGATATCCTGAACGCTCTGGAGTAGCCCTAGAAACGAACCGCAGCCCGAGGCGAAGACCGCCCCGAGCTGCGGAGCAAATTAGGGCCCGTCTGGGCCACTCTGAAAGGGCTCTGTATCTGGTTGTGGTGACCGGCCCCGGGGGTCGGTTCCTAGCCCACCGGGTTCCAGAATTCGAGGGTCTCTCGGCCTTGCGCGTCCTTCAGAGCGAGGTTCCCCTCGCAGTTTTCGGAAACTGGTCCGGGGCTCGTAGACCGGGCAGAGAGAGAAGTCCAACTCCTGAGCCAACTCTCCAACATCTGTCGCAAGAGCGAATTCTCCGAAGGGGGAACCTGGGGTATCTCCGGCGAAGAGCATTCCGACGGCAAAGTACACCCTCTGCTCCTGGCGCTGCATGCGGGAGGTCTTTCTGTCTCTGATCTCGTCGACATCAAGGCCGAGGTCGTGCAGGCGTTGATCCAGCGGGGCCGCCATTAAGGTGGAGAGATCCTTCTCGGTCAGTTGAGGAATGAAGTTGCGAATAAACTTCCCAAGAAACTCTGTCAATTGTTCGGTCGTCTCTGGGAAACAAGAATCGACAATCCCCTCCTGGTTGGTCTCGTCAGCCTGATTGAGTTCTGGCTCTTCGAGGAGCGTCAGGAGCTCAGTGATTTGCTGATTTCGCGAAAGTCTGGGATTTCCGAGGATCTCCTTAATCTTCTCGGA
This sequence comes from Deltaproteobacteria bacterium, assembly GCA_022601195.1. GTDB lineage: Bacteria > Acidobacteriota > Thermoanaerobaculia > Multivoradales > JAHZIX01 > JAHZIX01. Next base: position 132,593 of record JAHZIX010000048.1, on the reverse strand, counting down.
CAGATGCGAGTTGCTGACAGCTTGTCGTAGAAGCTTCAAAAGTTCCAATTGGTGGAGGCTCAGTCTCCCTGGCTTGTAGCGGGTTACCACTAGCGAGCCCGAGTCTCCCACCTGGCTAAAATCTTGTCCGGGATAGAGAGGGGCAATGTGAAATTGATTCTTGAAGTACCGAATGTTGCCAAAGCCGTAGTCGATATTTGTCGCTAGGTACAGGCCGTCAACGAACCCTTCACTGAAACCGGTGGTGCGCCCTAGCTTGCGTACTTCCATGTTTAGTCGGGGTTTCTCATATCCCGCGATAGGATCCCATAGCCCCAGAATCTCTCCTGATGCGTAGTTTCGCTCCCCAGAAAGCTCGGCTAGAGCGGCATCGCCCTGTTCGCCTATCAGCCATCGTTTGAGGAATCCTACTTTGTCGGCTTCGCTGCCGCCATCGAACAAAGCAGGTTGAAAACAGGGCTGGCCCACTTGGGCCGCTGGGTTGCCAGCTAGTACATGCCAGTTGCTGAGCAGGCAGGGCGCCCCGTCCGTGCGATCCCAAACCACTGCTCCCAGAGTCCCGGCTTGGCCGGTCACAGTGCCAACGCTGATGCCGCCTGCGAGGGGATTGACTCGATTGCGGCGAATGCGCTTGAGTTCCTCTAGTGAAAGCTCTCTACTGGTTTGAGGAGCATCGACGAAGACCCCGCTGGGAGTGTTTTGCGAGCCATTGAGGATCGATGGGAAGTACTCCGCCTCTACAATATCTATGGGTACGCCGCAGATACTGAGCCGGCACCACTCATAGCCAGGGTGAGGGACAGTTGGAGACCAGTGGCTGCTCAAGTCGCAAGGCCGAACCCCAGAGATAGGATACCGTTCGAAGTGCCCGTCTTTAGGGAGTGACTTTTGCCATTTGGCCAGCTTTTCTTTTGCCACAGGCCCTTCGGCCAACCCACTTTCAAGGTCAGCTCGAAACTTTTCCTGTTTCCTGTTTGACCATGTGGTGAGCTCTTGTCCGAAGACCTCTGTTTCCCCGTTCGTCCATTGGGTGAGCCTTTCTTCGATGTCATCTTTCATGTCTTCGATCTGAGGACGCAAGTACTTCAGGCTTGTGAAGCTCGGGTAGCCAGCTCGGTTCAAGGAATGGGGAGAGCGTTTTCTCGTAACGTGGACGCGAATAGCGAGTACGTTCTCGAACCTCCGGGTTCCTTCCACTACTGCGAAGCCTACATCTACGGCGCTGACTTCTGAGTAGCGTAAGAACTGTCTCATTAGCCGCTCATGGACCCTCCTGGCATGTTCGATGGCGCAATCTCCCCTCAAGGTCCAACCCGGCCAGTAGCAACCGGTCCAACAGAATTCGTAGGTGCAAGGCTGTTCCAGGCAAGGTTGGCTGGTGGCCTTTCCCAGAGACTTGGCGTATTCCCCCCATTGCTGCCACCAGTTAAGAGTCGTCCATTCCTCTGCCTTGACTTCCGAAGGACGGTCAAGCCAGCAACCCCATGGAACACAGATCTCAAGATTCTCCGCATCGAGCCTGTTGTTGAGGGGATCATCGGTGAGATGAAAGGGTTCAAAATGTGGGCTTTGCATCGGTCCATCTCGAAACTCACTTCTCGTCATTGTTCGTCTCCTATGCCGATTGTTCTCTCCAGATCCCTTCCAAAATGCAGTCCTGCAGTGTCTGTGAAGGTCTCCACGAATTGGGATTCTGTCGCGGTCACGTTATTTCGCAAGGGAGCTCTAAGGAATTGGTGGGTTCTGTCGTTTTTCTTTGGAAACTCTGAGAACTTCCAAGTCTGGCTCGGTTGAGAGACGGGAAGCCCTCTCAGAACTTCCAGAGAGATTTCTCATCTTGCCTGCAGGACTTTCGTTAGGGCAGATTTCTAGGCTGCTGCATATGGAGAACGACCTTGGTGGCTGTGTTGATATTCGGTTTGATCGATAGGAAGGGAGGTCTCAGAAAAGTGATCAATATCAGCAAACCCAGATGGCCTGTCTTGAGTGGTCGCATTAGCGATGCCAGCAGTAAGGCCGGAGAAGGCCACGAATGAACTCGATCTCGGTCAGAGCTTCTGGGCTGACAGCCGATATCAAGCCGCAATTCACGGACTAGAAGGCAAACAACAAAGGAGAACCAACATGTCCCACGGTCACAGTTCCATCGACATCGTCGCCCCTCGCTCGAAGTTCTACCAAGGCCCTTTCGGGCGCCTATTCCCGGAGCTCCCGGCCTGGGCTCCGGAGGGCAAGCACGAGCATGAACTTCCGAGTCATTTTCTAGAGATCGCTAACCAGGAGATGGTGGAAGCGCCGGGTAAGTCACCCTTGGATATCGCCGGCGATCCAGCGCTCATCCAAGAGCTCGAAACGAAATTCAGCTCCAAGATCCCCGCCGGCTACACCTATTTCGGTCAGTTCATCGATCACGATATTACTTTCGACCCGGCGTCTTCGCTGATGCGCCGCAACGATCCCAGTGGTTTGCTCAACCACCGGACACCGCGGCTGGATCTCGACAATGTGTATGGATCCGGGCCGGAGGCCAATCCTCACCTCTATCAAAAAGACGATCCGGAGAAGTTCCTGATCGATGAAGTTCAAGGTACAAAGCTTGCGGATTTGCCCCGCAATCGGGAGGGTCGAGCTCTCATTGGAGATCCGCGGAATGATGAAAACGTCATGGTCTCTCAACTTCAATTGGCTTTTTTATTGGCCCACAATACGCTGGTCGACCGAGCCCGGGAGGTCAAGCCGGAGGGGGCTTTTGAACGAGCGCGAACAACTCTTAGATGGCTATATCAATATATTTCTTGGAATGACTTTGTATTTCGCATTGCCAACAACAAGGTGCACGGCTGTGCTCTCAAGCTGGATAAAACCTGTGACGGGCGACGATCGTGGAGCCTCGGGCTGGAGGACATCTACAGTTGGAAGCATCAGCCTTTCATGCCCGTAGAGTTCGCCGTCGCCGCCTACCGCTTTGGGCATTCCTTGGTGCGCAACAGCTATCAAACCAACGGCCCCGTTCGCGGCTTTGGGAACTTCGCACCTATCTTTGACAACTCGGGGACTCCCAGCCCCGACGACCTCCGGGGCTTTCGACCCATGGAAGCCAGGAACTACATCCAATGGGATTGGTTCCTGCAGATGACCAGCTCCGAGGGACCTTTCCCTCAGCTGGGTAGGAAGATCGATACCAAACTTTCTAACGCTCTGGGGAATTTGCCCATCGGACCAGTGGGTGCGCGGATGAACGTCCTGGCATTCCGCAATCTGCAGCGCGGTTGGACCTTCGGGCTCCCTTCCGGTAGCGATGTGGCGAGAAAGCTCTGCCTGGAACCCATCGATATTCCCCAGGACCACGATGCTCTGTGGTTCTACATCCTCAAAGAAGCAGAAACTCTTCCCGGTGGCAACGGAGGCCAGATGCTCGGTCGCGTCGGTTCGGTGATCGTCTGCTCCACCTTCGCCGGCCTACTGCTGGGAGATCCCCACTCCTATTTCAATGTGGAGCCTTGTTGGACTCCGGATGACGACTCTCTGTTGATGGAGGACGACAAGGTCGATGCAGGCGACTGGACTCTGGCCTCTATCATTCGTCTGTCCGGTCTGCCGGTAGGTGCAGGGGACTTCGACGGGAAGATCTAAGATTCAAATCAGCAGCTCCAGGCGCGACTAGCTGAGCCTGGGGTTGCTGGTCATTTCGGTAGGAATTCAGATTCCAGGGAAGAGTTTTGGCGGACACCTTTCACCGAGGGGAGCACTACGGCCCCACCGGCTCACTCCCCAGCTCCCGCCGCAGCCAGGCGCGGGCCATGGCGAGGTCGCGGTTGACGGTGGCGGTGCCGACTTCGACGGCGGTGGCTAGTTCTTCGATGGTCAGGCCGGCGAAGTAGCGTAATTCGACGATCTTTGCTTGGCGGGGATCGATTTCGGCCAGCTGGGAGAGAGCATCGTCCAGGGCGAGGAGGTCGACTTCCCGTTGGGTGGCGATGACCAGGGAGTCTTCTAAGGAGACCCTTTGGGCGCCAGCCCCTCGTTTGGCGGTGCCGCGGCGGCGGGCGTGTTCTACCAGAATTCGCCGCATGGTGCGGGCCGCGAAACTGAGGAAGTGGATGCGGCTTTCCCAACTACTGGCCTTGCGGTCGATGAGGCGTAGATAGGCCTCGTTGACCAGTGCCGTGGGTTGCAAGGTGTGGTTCTTGCGCTCCTTGGCCAGGAAGCTCCGGGCGATTCGGTGGAGCTCCCTAGAGATCAGCGGCATCAATTGGTCAAAGGACTCACGATGCCCCTCATCGCTCCAACGTTGGAGCAATGCGGTGACGTCTTGATCCTTTTGGCCGTCAGTCATATTGGGTAGCGGTCGATAAGTAGACCCCCAGTCTACCTCATCCACCGCTACCCGGTGTGGGTCGGCCTTCCGCTAGATGGCGAAAAGCGTGTTGGCTAGTGCCAGACGATGAAGTCGTCGATCACCATGGAGCCCTGCATTCCTACTGGAATCTTGAGGGCGCCGAGGGTCGTATCGCCAAGATTGAACCCAGCGTTGGTCAAGTTCAGTAGCTGGATGCCCGGAGTTCCTGGGATGCTCACCCGAAGGCCACCCACGGAGTGTTCAGCACCGAAAGTCGGAGACCACCATTGCAAAGAGATCTTCATACGCGGAGAGTTCGGCAAGGCGATCCATGGAGAGATTCTCTTGGTCCCGCTTTGACCGGCTTTGGCCCGCAAGAAGTACTTATCCTGCACGGAGTCGTAGCGAAGCAACAAGCGGAAGACCGCTTGCGTTGGTTGCTGGATGATCGGGGTATCGGCGACAAATAGTTTCCAGATTGCGCTTCCAGGGGGCTGGAGGTCATCCAATCCCAGGACAAAACTGGACCGATAGTGCTTGGCTCCGGTGGCGGAACCGTCTTGAAGGGAGACATCTTGGCCGTCCCCGTTCATGAGCAGAATGAACTCCGGGTCGGTACTGCCCCAAGAGCTCATGGCCAGGATACGGTCGGGGTTCTGCACACTCTTCCAGCCGGTGAGGTCCAGGCTGGTCGCACTGTTGGAGTAGAGGGGCTCGTAGATCGGGGTGGATGGACTCTCCCAGACCTCGAAATCCTGGAATCCGATGGAACCAACGGCTCCGGGAGGGGTATCCAAAGCTCCAAACTGCCATTCCCAGTCCTGCCCCAGGTGATCGTAGTTGTCGACGCCCTGAATACTCGCCACCACTCTGCCGTCGAGAATGAGCAAGGCTCCGCCATCATTGGCTCCCGGGGCGGTAGCGAACCACCAATTGAGCTCAGCGGTTTGGCTGAACTCGGTCACCGGGACGGCTATGGACTCCATGGCGGTCCCGTCTCCACGGAGCGCGCTAGCCCTGAGCACCGGCCCTTCTTCCAAGAGCATTTCGAACAGGCGTGAGCCATCGGCGGCAACTCCTGCTGCGAATCCAAGTTGTTCGCCCAATGGGACGACGAGATCCAGGAGTTTCGGTCTACCGTTGCCACCCGGGTCTAAAGAGACCGTCGTGTTGCCACCCCCGGGGCCTGTCTGTGCGTGATCGGGGTTGACGTAGGCAGCCGCATTCCCGCCCATGGGGAAGTCGAGAATGCAAACCGGATTGGGATTGTCGGAATTGGGTTGAAAAATGGGAGCGTCATTCAGCCCCCCTCCCAGATGCCATCCGGCACCAAGGGAACAACCGACGATGGGGCTCCCCTGGACCAAAGCCCTTTTGAGATCGGCGATCAAGTAGATATCCGACCCCGTGGTCATCGAACGAGGGGAGGAGCTGGTGATTCGGAAGCTGTCGAATCCGTTCTGCCAAAATTCTGTGTAGGGATGATAGAAGAATCCTCCTTGGGCCTCGGTCAGGTATCCATAGGAGGGCAAAGACCACTGCGGGGTGCCGGAGTCTAAGGGCCCACCCGATAAGAGGACATCGTTGGGCAAGAAGATCATCGATTGATTCCAGGGAATCGTCTGGATGATCTGAGCCTCGAGAGTCGTGGAAAAGGCGAGAAGAAGGCCAGCGGCGGCGATCCAGGATCTGGTTCTTGACCCTCTATTCATCTTTGACGGCTCTCCTTTCTGAGAAGATCGTTCATAATTGGAATCTTTCGTCCATCGTTCTAGGTTAATCATAATGCGCTTGGGCCATAATAATTTTATGCGGTGTCCCCAATTACAACTCAATAATGTTGGCGAGAATTTCGGGTAAAGCGGATCATGGTGAGTAAAAAACAGTGGACGGAGGTCCGAAGACTCTTCCATTCGGCCTTAGAGGTGCCGCCGGGAGAGCGCGCTGACTACCTGGCCAGCCAGAAGACCGTCGATCCCCAGGTGGCAGAGGAGGTGCGGGAGCTATTAGAGCTCCACGAAGCCCCATCTAGCTTCTTGCAGGACCCGCTGGTTAGCCTGTCCGGTGACCAGACCACTGGAGCGAGAATCGGTCCCTACGAGGTGCGCAATGTCCTCGGCCGTGGTGGCATGGGGACTGTCTACCGGGGAGTCCGGGTGGATGGGGCTTACCGCCATCAGGTAGCCATCAAGTTGCTTCACCCGGAGCTTCTGAGCGCCGAGGTAGAACGACGTTTCCGCCGAGAGCGGCAGATCCTCGCGGACTTGGAACATCCCTCCATCGCCCGTCTTCTGGACGGCGGAACCACTGGGGATGGTCAGCCTTACCTGGTCCTTGAGTTCGTCGAGGGGGTGCCCATCGACGAGTTCTGCGATCGAGAGAAATTAACGGTTCAGCAGCGCCTGAAGCTCTTTGGTCAGGTCTGCCGTGCTGTCCACTTTGCGCATCAGAATCTGGTGGTCCATCGCGACTTGAAGCCGGGCAATATTCTGGTCACCGACGAGGGGCAGCTGAAGCTCTTGGACTTTGGCATCGCCAAACTCCTCGGAGCCTACGACGGCGCTGCCCTGGGGCCGGTGACCGGTACTGCCATGGCTCCCATGACGCCGGAGTTCGCCAGCCCCGAGCAGATGAGGGGCAAGGTCATCACGACCGCTTGTGACGTCTATGCCCTGGGAAATCTCCTGTACCTGCTGCTTTCCGGGAGGCGTCCTTTTCAGCTCTCCGAAAGATCTCCTCAGCAATTTGTCGAAGCGGTCTGCTTCGAGGATCCGGAGCTTCCTTCCGCCGCCTTCCAGAAGCTGCGAAAAGGAGGGGAGACGGAGGAAGGCCGCAAAATAGCCGCTGCCCGGGGGCTCGGGAGAGGAATCGAGCTGGTCCGGCTAGAGAAGGCCTTGCAGGGGGATTTGGACAATATTGTCGCAAAAGCATTGCGCAAAGACCCCCGGCATCGCTATCTGTCCGCGGAGGAACTTTCCTTAGACGTCGATCGGCATCTTCAGGGCCAGCCGGTGATGGCCCGGGAGCAAACCCTCGGCTATCGCACCTGGAAGTTCATCTTGCGCCATCGCTGGCCGGTGGGCGCGGCGGCGGCGGTACTCATCACCTTCGCGGCCTTCACGGCGGCTTTGGTGGTGCAGCAGGTCGAGGTGCTACGAGAACGTTCCCACGGCCAGGAAGTCACTCGGTTTCTGGAGGGGCTTTTCGAGATCTCAGCTCCGGATCGCACTCGAGGAGAGCGCATCACCGTCCGTGAGTTGCTCGATCGAGGTTCAGCAGATATTCGCTATCGGCTGGCGGATCAACCGGCTCTGAGAGCGCGTCTCCTGGCAACCATGGGGCGGGTCTATCGCAAACTAGGCCTATTCGATGAAGCGGCGCCGCTGGTGCGAGAGGCTTTGGAGCTACGTCGGCAGGCTCATGGCGGTGCTCATCGAGAGGTGGCGGACAGCCTATTGGATCTGGGGGACCAGGCCCTGGCCTTGGGAGATTATGCCGAGGCGCAAGGCCACTTCGAAGAAGGTTGGGAGATGCTCGGCCAAGTCGGGGCGGTGGAGGGAGAGGCGGGAGTCCGCGCTCTATCCGGGCTGTCCAGGGCATTCCAGCTGCAAGGGGTCTACGATCGGGCCCACCAGCTCCGCCAGCAGAGCCTCGACCTGACCCGGAAAGTTCTTGGCGACGACCATCCCTTGGCGGCAGTCAACCAGAACGAGTTAGGAGGACTGCTACGGGAGCAAGGAGATCACACAGCGGCTGCCGAGGCCTATGGCATGGCTCTCGATCTCTACCGGAGCTTCTATGGCGAGCGGCATCCGAGAGTGGCAGATCTCTACAACGACCTCGGCCTGCTCTACGACGAGCAAGGTCGTTTCGAGGACGCTCGCGATAACTTCACGAAAGCGTTGGCCATCCACGGGGAGGTGTACGAAGCCGATCATCCGGAGCTAGCGACGGTACGGCACAACCTGGCGGCTTCCTACTATGGCCAAGGGCAGCTGGAAGAGGCGGAAAAGCTGGTTCGCCAGGCCGTTGAAAGCCGTCGGCGCGCCCTAGGAGAAAGGCACCCAAACGTTGCCGATAGTCTCAATCTACTGGGGCAGATCCGGCTCCAACAGGGAGACCTTCCCGGTGCCAAGGAACTCTTGGAAGAGGCCTTGGGAATGTGGACTGGGTTGCTCGGCGGCGATTTCGTCAAGATCGGCGCGGCGCGCAACAATCTCTCCATCGTTCTGCGAACCCAAGGGGATCTGGAAGGAGCCGAGGAGCACCTTCGGGAAGCGCTTCGCATCTACCAACGAACCTTTGGACAAGATCATGTGCAGGTCGCCACGGTGATCAGCAACTTGGCTTTGGTGCACAAAATGAAGGGGGATATGGGGGCTGCTCGGGAAGGCTATGAGACCAGCCTGGAGATCTTTGTAGGTCTCTTGGGAAATGCCCACCCCACTGTCGCTACGGTCAGCCATAACTTGGCTGTGGTACTCGAGGAGTTGGGGGAGCCGGAAGCTGCCGAACCGAGGTTCCGTCAAGCCTTGGAAGCTCTCGAGGAGTCTCTTGCGCCTCAGCATCAGAGCTTCGGGGTGATGCGAAAGAATCTGGCCTCTTCTCTACTGGCCCAAGGCAAGAGCGTCGAGGCAGAGCAGGAGTTGAGGACAGTGTTGGTGATCTTCGAAGCCAATGAGATGGGTTCGGTTGCGGGCCCGGTGCTTCACGCTCGAGGTCTCCTAGCGGAGTCCCTGGTCCATCAAGATCGATTTCCAGAAGCCGAAACGCTTCTTTTGGAAAGTTATGACGAGATGAGCCAGTCCTTCGGCCAAGACGATACCAACCTCGCGAAGAGCAGAGAGCGTTTGGTCGGCCTCTATGAGGCCTGGGGGAAGCCTCAAAAGGCGCGCCGTTACCGCTAGTCCCCTAGCGCCTTCTTAGAGGCGCTCCAAGAGTCGTTTTCTTCCAAAGCCAGATGGCCGTCGATGGCCCGTGGCGTAAACCTTCCAGTGTTTGTCGCTTTTCCTCGTTGTTTCTAAGAGCTGCTAGAGCAAGGATGCTGAAGTGAGATTTGAGCCGAGCCGGGGAGGCCGGGTCTCGGAAGAGTTTCGGGTGCTCGAGAGAGCTCTTCCAGCGCTGGCGGAGCTCTGGAAAAGGAAGGAAGCGATCATGGCCAAGAGTTGCAGTGAGCAGCCTTGTTTGGGGGCTAGGAGTGGGAGCGTGATGAGCTCTCTACTCCTGGTCCTGCTCTTTTCGTCCCTCGTTGCCTCCACGAACAGCTCGGAAACAAAAGGGATGGATTCAGGACAGGGCTACAGCGAATGGGAGCCTGAAGTCTCCCTCGGAAGGAGCGGTGAAGCCACCACGGTACCGGATCCGGTGGAATTCACGACTTTGGAGGTGGTCCAGAATCTTCAGTTTCAGCAGTTCAAGAACGACATTGAAGCCTTGGCCGGTTTTGGCGACCGTAGGAGGAACACCCGCAAGAATCTCCTGGCAGGGCTGTGGATAGAGGAGCAGCTGGAGAGCATGGGGTATGCGGTCGAGCGCCATGCCCCCACCGGAGAACCGGGGGTTCTCAAGGACAATATATACGTCACGAAAGTGGGCACCAGGTTTCCGGACCGGATGTATATCGTCTCGGCACACTTCGACGGTCGGGGCGGTGGCGGAGCCGCCGACGACGACGCTTCGGGTTCGGCCTTGGTGCTCGAAGCGGCTCGAGCCCTAGCCTCCGACCGAATCCAAACAGAGACTTCGATTCGCTTCCTCTTCTGGAATTTTGAGGAGGCTTCTTGTTTCGGCAGTCGTCATTATGTCGAAGACCGCCGGAAGCTCCAGGGAATCGAAGACCCTCCTGGTTCGGGCCTCTACCCGGAGCCTCGCTGGCTAGGGGTCATTCAGCACGACATGATTCTCTATGATCACGGCTTGCCCCCCGGGGAGCACCAAAGTCTGAATGCTGATCTGGATATCGAATACGACTCAGAGGAGGTTTTCAGTGAGGAATCTCTGGCGTTGGCTCGCTTCTTACTCTCTGGAAACGCCTCTTATTCTACGGACTACCCTGCTGAAATCGGTCCGGATATGTGTTGCACGGACTCCCGTTCGTTCGATTCCTACACGGCGGCGGTCAGCGTCCGGGAGAACCGGCGACTCAGCGAGATCGGCAGGGGCTCGAATCCCCACTATCACCAACCGACGGATCTTTTCTCCAACTATTCAGAAGCGGATTTCCTTCTCGGCTTCAACGCTTTGCAAATGACCCTTGGAACGGTGTGCAAGTTGGCCCAGTGCAAATTCTCAGAGTTACTTGTTGAGGAACCGGTTCGCGCTCTCGATCAATGAGCTCTCGACCACCTGGACGGCCAGGCAAGTCCCCTGCCCAAGTCGCTTCTGGGAGGAGGGCCGAGAGCTATTCAGCGGGATCGTTTGCTGCTGGATCTTCCCCTTGCGTAGCTTCGGCGAAGAACGTCCGGAAGGCCGGGGAGAAGGCCGCCTGGATGGGTTCCAGGCGGGAGTCTGCTTCCTGACACGCCGCTACGTGGTTGCGGGCGGCCGTGAGGTGGTCCAAGGGAAGGTGATCGCCATCGGTATTTGGGTCGTCGTCTCGAACTTCGTCCTCTTCCGGTTCGCCTTCTTGGACGGTGATGATCTCGCCGGTCCTAGACAACGAGAAATGTGCCGCTGCCAGGAGAAGATGGGCGTGAGCCTTGGTCTTGCGGCCCCGCAGCTGGGCGTCGGTCAAGATTTCGATGACTCGGTTTGCATCGGCCTGGAACCAAGCGTCGGCAGCTTCCAGCAGTGGGGTGGGAGGGGTAGCTTTGGCTTGGCGTAAACCGTTGACAGTTCGGGATAGCTGAGATTCGAGCTTCTTGAGTTGATCTTCCGTGAGGTCAGAGCTGGCTCCTTGGGCTTCCTGAGCCTTCTCTAGCCTGCCTCGCAGCTCGCCCTGGCGGCGACGAGCCAGGGGCGACGACGAGGCAGGTCCCAAACCCTGGGCCAGGAGGCGCTTCGCGGCAGTGATGGTTTTCTGGAGCTTTTGACCTTCGCTTCGGAGGCGCTTGGTACGGCTGACTCGGAAAGCCTCGACCTCTTGGAGAATCGTCTCGAACACCGTGCGGGCAGCGTCTGCTTGGCGCCCACCGGATTCCAATCTATCTACCGCTTCGGCTCGCTGTCGCGCTGTGTCGATACGCTGGCCGGACTCACTGAGCAGCCGCTCCGCCATTCGCTGTCGTTCCGCCACCGAAGGGTCGCCGCTACTCCACAGAGCTGCCAGGTCGGGAGCATTGGTGAGGGCTGCGAGCTCCCGAAAGGCCGCCGTGGCCTGGTTCAGCTGCTGTTCAGCTGCCCCAAGGGCTTGACCATGGAGTTTCATGCGGCGGTCGCAGATCCGTCTCCGCTGGGCTATGACGGCGAATTCATCTCGCTTGACGATCACCCCTTGGCGCTCTGACTCGACCCAGGAGCCGATGGCCTTGCGGCAGTCGTTCAGTTGGTAGTAGGCGATTCCCAGGTGATAGTGGGGAATGTAGGGTTGAAAATAGAACCGAGCCGGAAGGCGGGGGCTTTCCTCGGATCGATCTTCGATGGCCTTGCGCATCCATTGAGCTGCTTGGGACCATTCCTGGCCTTCCATTTTCTCTAGGCCTCGCTTATAGCTGTCTAAGAAATCTCCGTAGGCGGAGGGCGCCACCGTGGAGACCACCAGGGCAACCAACAGGAGAGCGGCGTTGGTGGCTCTGGTGGTACGGAGGGCTCGCCCCGGGGTGCCTTGGGTCATTGCCACCACCCGGCTTCCTGGAAATAGTCGAGGCTGTCCATGGGGTCGAACTCGGCCCGGCAAAGGCTTCGCTTGCCAGCCTCTACCAATGTTTGGCAACTGCGCTCCTGGAGGCCCTTCGGTCCTACCAGCTGGATACGATATTCACCGGGAGGTAGGGGAAGGAGCAGGGGGGTGGCGGCGTCTGCCGGGTTTTCCAGGGTTCTGCCTCGAGAATCGACGATCTGCCGGAGCTCCCCCCAAGGAGCTCCCTCCAAAAGAAGCTCTCCCAGAGTTTCAGCAGGAGTCGTCGATGGTGCCACCGGAGGGGGCACCGCCGGGTTCGTCGCCTCGCCATGAGCTGGGCTGGGTGAGTTGGAGTGGCCCGGAAAGGGCAGAGCCCACCATAGAAGAAGGCCAAAAGTGCCGATGAGGAGGATGCCGAGGCTGCCTAAGAGAAGCTCCCGAGGCATGGCATCGATGAGCGTTCCCCCTCGCTGGGAGACCTTCTGAAAGGCACGGGTCCAACTCTGTTTAAGTCCCGGGGATGTTTTCGCTGGTAGCCCTGGCGCTTCAGATTTCGCCTCCTGAACTGATTTGGTCGTCTTTTTGGGGCGTTCCTTCGAGGGATCCGAGCTATGGGGATGGGGTTCTGCGGGCTGCTTCGTTTGGGAGGGGTCCCCTTCTCCCATGAGCAGGGAAAGCTCTCGGACCAGCGGGGCGAAGTCGTTGCAGCGTTTCTTCGGATCTTTCTCCAGGCACTGAGAAATGAGGTCCGCGAAGCCCGGGGAGCTTCCCCTCCACACTAAATGAAGAGGCACCGGATCAGACTCGGTGATCTCTACCAGGAGCTGAGAAAACCGGTTTCCGGAAAACGGCCGGGTCCCTGCCAGTAGCTCGTAGGCGATCACCGCAAAAGAAAAAAGGTCGGTGCGGGCATCCACGTCCCGCCCTTCCAATTGTTCCGGAGAACGGTAAGCCAGGGAGAGGACGTTGCCCCGAGCTTCGAGGAGTAGCTGCCGGTCCTCGGTGGCCAAGGAAGGTTGAGCCAAGCCGGTGATCTTGATGCGATTGCCGGGCAGCACCAGGATGCGCTCTGGGCGCAGGTGGCGATGGGGCGACCCGTTGGCGTGGGCGTACTCCAAGGCTTCGGCCAGCTGCTTCAGGAGGCTGAGCTTGGCGCGAAGAGGAAGAGGTTCTCCAGTGGAGACTCTAGCTCTGAGGTCGACGCCGCTGAGGTACTCACGGACCAGGTAGGCTTCTTCTTCGACTACCCCAAAATCCAGAACTCGCGCCAAGTTGTCGTGGTGCAGCCGGCTGGCGATGTGCGCATCTCTCAAGAAGCCGCGGCGACGATCCTCGTTGGGACAAGCCAGGACATCCAAATGCACGAAGCGCTGCCGGTTTCGATCGAAGCATTTGTAGCTCTTGAGGAGCTGTCCTTCTTCGAGGGTCTCCCGAACCTCATATTTATCGATGGTTGCAAACAGGCGCATGACTTCCAAATCCTAGCATCCGGCAGTCTCGAAGAGGAGCTGCCAAAAGCGGGTGGTGAAAGTAACCACTGGAGATTGGGTCGGAGTCAGAGCGACCTCAGTACAAGTCGAAGATGAGAATCCGAGCATCCAAGGGGCCGTTGCGAAACGGCACTCGGAGGGTCGGTTTGAGGCCGATGCTCTTGCCTTTGGATTCTCCTCCGGCTAGAACGACCGCCCGCCACCCCTTGTAGCGCTGCTTCATGAGATCTCCCAACCGCTTCCACTGCTGATCGGCCTCGCTGAGGCGCTCTCCATAAGCAGGGTTGACCACCAAGAGGCCGGCTTGTTCCGGGGGAGAGAACTGGTATCCGTCTCCCACTTGGAGCTGGCTGATATCTCTCAAGCCGGCTCGATCCAAGTTGTCCTCCGCAGCGGAAATGGCCGAGGGAACCCGGTCTATGCCGTAGAGCTTCACGTCCGGACCGGGGGCTGGGTGTTCTTCTTGGCGTAGGGTTGCGAAGGCGCTGGGGTCGAAGCCGGGCAGGCGTTGAAAGGCCCATTGGGCCCGCTGGTTCCCCGGGGCTCGACCCAGGGCGATGAAGGCAGCTTCCGCCAGCAAGGTCCCGGAGCCGCACATGGGGTCCACCACCGGCCCTCGGCCATCCCATTTGGAGGCGAGGATTGCCGCGGCGGCGATTTGCTCCCGAACCGGTGCGGCGACAGTACGGAGCCGGTACCCTCGCCGATCCAGTGGGTCGCCGGAGGTATCCAAAAGGAGAGTTGCTTGGTTCCTGTGTAGCCAGACCCGGAGAGGAAGGTCCGGGTTGTCTCGGTCGATGTTGGAGCGGCGGCCAAAGCGATTCCGCTGCCCATCCACCAGGCCGTCTTTTACTTTCAGGGCGACCCAGCGGGTGTCTGTCAAATCCGAGGCGCTGCTGGTGGCCCGCAGCACGAAGCTCAGATTGGGCTGAAAGAGCTTGCCCGAGTCGATCCCTGCCCATTGGTGCTGCCGCCGCCGCACCAGGTTTCGGGCTCCAGATTCCAGAGCTTCCGCGTTGTGACCATTCCAGGTCGCCAGCCGTACCAGCACCCGGTTGGCGGTGCGCAACCACCAGTTGGCGCGCCAGACATCCGGCCAAAGGCCCCGGAACTCCACCGCACCTCTCAGCTTGCGAATCTTCTCGAAACCAAGGTCCTGCAGCTCCCGCTGGAGGATTTCTTCCAATCCGATGCCACAGGTGGCGATGAGCTCGAGGGTCATAGCGAGAGAGTGTATCCCGATTCTGTGAGCCCTCGGCCGCCGCTGCCGCCGCGATCGATCGTCGTTGGGAGAAGCCGCTTCTCTGCCGGGAGAGAAAAGAGCGCTAGACGGCGACCAGCCTCTTCTGGATCTGCCGCAGCTCTTTCCAGCTGATCAACTTGCCGGAAGCCTCGTCCCACAACTTCAGCTTCATGCAGCCCAGGCTTTCCTTCAAAGTCAGGCTGGTGGCCTTCTGCAGCTCTGGGTTTTCGTCGTGACATTGTTGGAGCTTGTAGTTGGGGATGCGG
Organism: Deltaproteobacteria bacterium; assembly: GCA_022601195.1. Taxonomy (GTDB): domain Bacteria; phylum Acidobacteriota; class Thermoanaerobaculia; order Multivoradales; family JAHZIX01; genus JAHZIX01. The sequence continues at coordinate 117,478 of JAHZIX010000048.1, read as the reverse complement.
CTGGAGAGGTGGTGAACGTGGTGCAGGCCGATATTGCCGGTGAACCATTGGAGCACCTTGGGCAGGGCGTAGTGAGAGCTGCCGTGGAGGGCAGCATCGTGATAGTCCCAGGAATCGTTGGGCTGCCAGTAGGTGTCTTCAAACTGGTGCTGCATGTAAAACAGCCAGACGCCCCAGGAAGCGGCGAGAAGAGTGATGGGAGCTTGGACCAGGAGGAAGGAGCGCCAGCCGATCGTTTGTACCATGAGGGTGATCACTCCGGCTATGGCGAGATTGGTCCACAGCACGCTGGCCCATTCTTTCTTCCAGGCGAAGGGTGTATCCCAGGGAAGACGGTGCTTGACGACGAATTGGAAGGCCGCACCGACTCCGAAGAGAACGAAGGGATTGCGATAGAGGCGATAGCGAAACCGACCCCACCAGCCGCGGCTCAGGTACTCCCTTACGGTGATGGTGGCAACGTCGCCGAATTCTCGTCCATCCAAATCGCCAGCGGTGGCATGGTGAATGGCGTGGGTCCGTCGCCAGTAGCCGTAGGGAGTGAGAGTGATGATGCCGATGAGAAAGCCGACCACTTGGCTTACCCGCGACGAGCGGAAGAAAGATCCATGGCCGCAGTCGTGTTGGATGATGAAGAGCCGCGTCATGAAGCCCATGGCGGGGAATGCCAACAGCAGCGTCAAGGCGTAGGAGACTTCCAAGCTGCGGAGCATCAGCCACCAGGTGACGAAGAAAGGGACGGCCGAATTGAGCACTTGAATCACGCTCCGGCGGGTATCTGCACCTTTGTAAGGGGAGAGAATTTGGTTCCAGGCCCGACCGTCGGGAGCTTGAGGTGAGGAGGTTTCGGGTGGCGTGATGGCTGCTTGCACGATGGTTCTCTCCAGGTAATCAGCGTTTGCCGAAAGGCTCGTGGAGTATACCGACGCGGATCCATTCGGTCTGTCAGGCTTGCATTCTCAATTGTCATAAAACTGTCAGGAGTGACCGATTAGGGGCCTCCGCGGGCGGATACCGCTCCCAGGGGAGGCCAAACTTCGAGGCCAGTTCTACGTTTGAAACCTGGGGCAGAGTAAACTTCCGCCTTCAATCTCGGTCGAGAGCCCGGGTCGAAAACCTAGGTCGAATAGTTGGCTCACATAGATGGGCCGAAAAGGAGCCACCATGGCGAGAACGGTAGGACAACACCCTCGTTGGGAACGATTGGGGCAGGCGGTCAGCCTGGTTTTCATAGGGATAGCGATGCTCCTAAGCGGCTCCGTCGCTCGGGCAGATTCCCCCTCCAGTGAGCTACTCCCTCCTGAACGTCCCTGGAATGGAGTCAGCCGAGAGCTGATGGCCTCTCCGGAAGATCCGTGGATCACTCCAGCGGAACGTTCGGGCCTGATAGAGACGCCTCGCTACGACGAGTCCATCGCCTGGTTGAAAAAGCTCGTCGCCACCTCTCCCCAGCTCTCCTTGCACTCCCTCGGCAAGAGCCATGAGGGACGAGATGTGTGGATGGTCGTGGCAGCCTCTGACGGCAGCTCGACCCCGGAAGCCTTGGCAGCCTCCGGGAAGCCCATCTTGCTCGCTCATGGCGGCATTCACTCCGGGGAGATCGACGGCAAGGACGCTGGCCTCATGCTTTTGCGAGACCTCACCGTCGGCGGCAGCCGCCGCCATCTTCTCGAGGGAGCTCATTTTCTTTTCGTGCCGATTCTCAACGTCGATGGCCACGAGCGCTTCTCGGCCTATGGCCGCATCAATCAGCGTGGCCCTCGGGAAATGGGCTGGCGCACCAATGCACGCAATCAAAATCTCAACCGAGACTTCTCCAAATTGGATACTCCGGAAGTACGTGCTCTGGTCGCTGCCATCAACCGGTGGAAGCCGGACCTCTACCTGGACCTTCACGTCACCGATGGAGCGGACTATCAATACGACATCACCTTTGGCTATAGCGGGCGTCATGCCCACTCTCCCCAGGGAGCAGCGTGGCTGGACGAGCGACTTTCCCCGGCTCTGGAGAGAGACCTGGCCACCGCCGGTCATATCCCTGGGCCGCTGATTTTCCTAATCGATTCCAAGGACCCTTCGAAGGGCAACTTTGGTTGGACCGCTGGTCCGCGGTTTTCCAATTCCTATGGCGATCTTCGCCATTTGCCCACTGTATTGGTGGAAAATCACTCTTTGAAGCCCTACGACCAGAGAGTCTTGGGCACTTACATCCTTCTGGAGTCCAGTCTGGCGACTCTGGCAAAGCACGGAGCCGAGTTGCGTCGCGCCAGTCAACGGGATCGCGAGACCAGGCGGGATCCGATGCCCCTCACCTTCAAGATGGCGGACTATGCAGCCCTCGGCGAAACGCCACCGACGCTGCTTTTTCGGGGCTACGAGTCTAAGCTCACTTTGTCGCCCATCTCCGGAGGGCTGAGACAGGAGTGGACCTCTCAGCCCATGGAGATGGAGATTCCGTGGATCGACACCACCGAGCCGGACCTCACGGTTCGTCGCCCAGCAGCCTATTGGCTGAGCCCTGTCTGGTCTGAGGTCATCGAACGGTTGAAGGATCATGGCATTGCCATGGAGCAAATCTCCCAGGGGAGAGAGGTCGAAGTAGAGCTGTACCGATTAAATGATGCCGAGATCGAACCCAGGGCTTTCGAGGGCCATGCCCGGGTCAAGGCGAATCCGGAGCCGTTCCGATCCCGGCAAACCTATCCCGCCGGTTCGGTTCGGATCCCTACTGACCAAGCCTTGGGGGACCTAGCGGTGCTGCTCCTCGAGCCGGCTTCTCCTGATTCTTTTTTCCAATGGGGATTCTTTTTGGAGGTCTTGCAGCGAACGGAATACTTCGAGGCCTATGTGGCAGAACCCCTGGCGGAGCGCATGATCGCCGAAGACCCGGAGCTGGCCCAACGGTTTCGCGACAAGCTTGCCAACGATGCAGAATTTGCCGGTAGCGCCAATGCTCGGTTGCGCTGGTTCTATGAACAAACCCCCTTCGCCGATGCTAGGTGGAAGGTCTACCCCGTAGGCCGGGAAGTGGCTCCTGCCGGGGAAGGGAGATAATCCATGGTTGAAAAGACAATCCGCCGCCCCTGGGCTTTCAGCGGCCTGCTGGTCGGCCTGTTACTGCTGTCGTCCCCTGCTATGGCCAAAAAAAAGCCCCCTAAAGTTGCGGTGGCTCCTGGTATGGAGACCGCAGCTTGGTTGACGCTACAGCCCATTGAGGTAGCCCTGCCGGCATTTCATGACGCAGCCTCAGGGGGGTTCGAGGCCGAAGACTTCCTGGATTCCCCTCTCGTTCCTGGGCAGGATCTCTGGCCTCAGGACCGAGCCGAGGTGGAGGTCGCTGGCTTGCCGGCGAGGCGTTGGAAGCGCGAGGCAGGAGAGTTCTTTGCGGTCGCCCCAGGAGAGAAGCCGGCGGTCTTCTACTTCGCCACCTATATTTCAGCGACGCGCTTCATCAGCGCCCAACTCGAGGTGACTCCTTTCGACCATCTCAAGGTTTTCCTCGATGGGGAAGAGGTCGAAGTGGAGGCGGAGGGAGAGAGGCTTGCCACGGGAGAGGTCACTCTCATTCCTGGCAAACACTTGCTGCTTTTGAAGGCCGTGATGATGCCCTCGGAGGAAGGGGAGACCTCCCCCGCCGTCCGGGCTCGATTGGTGGCGAATGATCAGACCGCAGCAGAGCTGGCCAAGGATCTCGGGGCGGCTCTCTCCTTCTCCACGGACCCGGCGCGCCCCGTGCGTATGGGAGATTTTCTGACTCGCAAACGAGTGTCCGGGGTCGACCTGTCAGCGGATGGTACTTGGTTGGCGGTGCGTTGGCACCATGCCAAGGCGCCTCCGGCCAAGACGGAATCTTGGATCGAGATCTTCGAGGTTGCCAGTGGTCGTTCAGTGCGGACCTTAAGAGGTGGAGAGACAGGCTTCACTTGGGCTCCTTCCGGTGATGGGTTCATCTATGCCACCACCGAGGAGAGCCATTCGGATCTGTTTTTCGGCGAGTTGGTCAGTGGTCAGTTGCGCCGCGTGGCTACGAAGATCGAGGGATTCCAGGAGCTCTACTGGCTGCCTGACGGCAAATCCCTCATCTACGTGGCTCAGCAGGAAAGCGAGGCTGACGAGAGAGGGGTCAAACGCTTCCGGGGCTTGCGAGACCGGGTGAGCGGCTACCGAGATCACGCCCACCTCTACCAGTTGAGCTTGGACTCTGGCAGCAGGCGCCGCCTGACCGCCGGAGGGGATTCTATCGCTCTCGAGGATATTTCCCGGGACGGCTCCAGAGTGCTGTTTTCTACCACTCCCTACGATCTTCGGCAGCAACCCTTCAGCCGATCCGACCTCTACGAAATGGAGTTGGCCAGCCTCGAGCCTCGTCACATCAGCTCCGTCACCTGGTTCGGCGCTGCCACCTATCAGCCCGGTGGAGAGGAGATCCTCATTCAGGCCGGCCCTTCGGCCTTTGGCGTTCTCGGTAATGCTCTTGGGGAAGGAGCCACGGCTAACAACTACGACGGCCAGCTCTATCTGCTGCACCGGCAATCCGGGGAGACTCGTCCCATCACGGTCGATTTCGACCCGGCAGTGGAGCAGGTAGCGTGGGCAGGACGGGATCGACTCATTCTGCGAGCTCAGCAAGGTAGCCGTGTCGTGCCCTATCGCTATGACCTGACCGACGGCACTTTTACGGCCCTGGAGACGGGGATGGAAGTGGTCAACGGAGTGAGCGTTTCTCGCCAGGGCGATCTCCTCGCTGCTTTTGGGGGATCCATCACCGAGCCTCTTGCCGTCGTTTCCCGGGCAGTGTTTTCCGAGCCAGTGTTTTCCGAGCCAGCGTCTTCCGGAAGGGGGGGCGATGCCGGGGAAGTCAAGAAGCTCTTGCCTTCCAGCGAGGAAGAAGCGGACTCTTCCTATGTCCTAGGGAGAGTCGAGGATTGGAGTTTCGAAGCTGCTGGGGGAACCGTTCCTGGACGCATCTACTATCCCCCAGGGTTCGAGGCGGGTAGCCTGGCGGAGGGCGAGAAGATTCCTCTGATCGTCTACTACTACGGCGGCACCGTTCCCACGAGTCGTTCTTGGGGGAGCCGCTGGCCCTGGCATCTCTGGGCCTCCCTCGGCTATGCAGTGTACGTTCCCCAACCCAGCGGAGCCACCGGTTGGGGGCAGGAGTATTCGGCTCGCCACCTCAACAACTGGGGGCGCACCACAGCTCAGGAAATCATCCAGGGGACCCAAGAGCTGCTGGACTCACGGCCTCACCTGGACTCGGATCGGGTCGGCTGCTTGGGAGCCTCCTACGGCGGCTTCATGACCATGTACCTGCTCACCCAGACGGACCTCTTCTCCGCTGCCATTTCCCATGCCGGCATCAGCTCTTTGAGCAGCTATTGGGGAGAAGGTTGGTGGGGCTACAGCTACAGCTCCGTAGCCAGTGCAGGCAGCTATCCCTGGAACAACCGCGAGCTCTACCTGGAGCAGAGCCCCCTCTTTAGCGCCGACAAGATCAACACCCCTCTGCTGCTACTCCACGGTGACGCCGACACCAATGTGCCCATCGGTGAAAGCCAGCAGATGTACACCGCCCTGGAGATCCTCGAACGTGACGTCGAATTCGTCACCTTCGAGGGTGAGAATCACCGCATTGTGGGGGCTGAGCACCAAGAGATCTGGGTCCAGACCATCCTGGCTTGGTTCGAATGGAAGCTCAAGGGGCAGCCGGAATGGTGGCAGGAGATCTATGGCGACCAAGACGACCCCAAAGGGTAGGCGTGGGGATCGCACGTCATCTCTCCGAGTGCAGGTCCCCTAGTAATGGAGGCAGGGCTTGTGCGCCCTACTCCTGCGCTTCGACGATCTAACGCACGCTTCCCACGCAGGGCGTGGAATTGAAGTTGTTGTACCGAAAAAAGCCGGTTCCAGGAGGGAGTCGGAAGGGACCTGGGGTTAGGGGTGTGCTCCGCCGTTTTCGTTGACCGATCGGTTGATGTAGCGGTTGAGTCCGTGGCCGAAGGCAGCGAGTTGTTTCATGTAGTCGACGTGGTCCGGCCGAGTGCGAGATCGGTTGTAGAGATTCACCGTGCCATCGCGGAATTCGACCTGGATGGCGTCGTTCTCCAGCTGGTATCCAACTACACCGGAACTGCCACTTCGATTCGCGTAAGGGAGCATGCTGCCATCCTTTCTGGGATTCCCCAAAGCTGCGTCAATAGAAGATCTAGGACGCCCGGAGCGGTCCCAGCGTTCTGAACCCTCCTACTCTTTAATAGCGACAAGGAGCTCCGGAACAGATCATCGGATCTAGGGGATTTGAGGAAATCCCAGTTCTCTGGCCGTTCCCTAGTCGCCGGAGACGGGGACTGAACACAGCTCGGATACACCTCGAAAGGAATGGGACGGCGCCAGGTCAATTCTGTTCGGGAAAGGGATCCTCCACGGGAGCTAGGGCATTGTCCAGAGGAGTGGCGACGTGGGCACCATGGGTCGAGCCGGATCTGGTGTTGACCACCGTGACGTGGGACTGCTTGATGGGGTCCGAAAGGGCACCGGAGCTGGTGTTGAGATCGAGGTACATCCAGCCTTCGGGAAAGAGCATCGGCACATCGCTCAGGTTCACCCGGTTGGTGGCGAAAGGGCAGATGGCGAAGAAGTCTGGGTCGTTGGGTGGGGAAAAGGGCTCGCCGGGAAGCTCCACGAGGTTTTCCTCCTGGTCAAAGACCACCAGCCGCGACTGGGCGAGCCGGTAGGGTGAGACGGCATCCTGGTCCGGATCCTGGCTACAGGGAAAGAAGAAGGAGTCGTCGAGGCCCGAATCTCGCCAGCAGAGAAGCTCTGTAGGTCCTTCCCCCTCGGCATCACCGCGGGTATAGCCGAGGGCCCAGGTGGTCGCTAGAGGTTCTCGGTTGTCGATGGCCGATTGGTTCAAGTAGCGGGCGTAGAAGGTGTGGTCTTGGGCATCCCAGAAACCTCCTGCTACAGAGGATCTCGCCTCGATGGCGACCAGTGGGTCCGAGAGGCCCAGCGAATTAGCACTGTCTTGCCACAGGTATTCACCCCATAAGCGGTTGTCATTGATAGCGATCCCCGACCCGCCATCGACAAAGAATCCGAGCTGATCTGGGAATCCCGACGAGCATGCGTCGACTACATTGATGAGCAGAAATCCTCTCGCTCGGCCGTCCCCTGGCAGGCTTGCCCCGCAAAGGCCCGTGTTTGGGAATCCCGCTGGGGCGGCTTGCCCGGTGTGAAGGGCACGAATATATCCACGGAGAGCTTCTGGCAGGATGGACGGCAAAGGAAAACTGCACCCCGGAAATTCTTGGTTAGGCAGGGAGTATGGGCCGGGATCGGTCACGCTGGGCCCGGTGGTGGGCAGCAGCCCTTGGTTAAAAAGCTGGGCCAGATCCAGGAGCACCGTGTCAAAACCAGTTAGATAAATATGGAAATTCAGAGTAGGTCTGGCCATGTCGGTCCACAGGGAGACATGAGCTAGGGTCGATTCGGAGCTTGTGTTGCGGACCCGAACCAAAAGGGACTCATCACCATCCAGCTCCACCTCCCAATAGGGCAGTAACAGAGTGGCCGAGGGGCGTATGTCCAGGGCTCCAATGCCGTGAGCAGCGTTGAGTTGGGCAGGGCTCTGGGCCAGTGCCTTGGAAACTGCTAGGTCTGTAAAGAGAGCTCCCACAGCCAGAAGATAGAAGGCCAGGGGCAGGGTTCGTCGTTGGCGAAGGGCTGTTCTCAAAGTTGTCATTTCCGAAAGCCTCCCAGGGGAAAAGTCAGAGTCCAGGCAGAGGTATCTCCGCTCTCGAAGTCGTCCGCAAACACTGGGTCAAGACGGGTTCCGATGGGCCGTGGGGCTAAGGCGCTATCGAAGGGGAGGGCGGCCAAGCTTGTGGCTGCGGTTGGGGCGAACTCTTGGGTCGTGACAAATGCCTGCCCCACCGGGGCCAGAGGACCAGTGTCGAGATCTGAGAAGTCAAGGAAGAGCCAACCCTCTTCGAAGAGTGGCCCAATGTTCGGGACAAACTCGAAGCCGGTGTTCCATCGAAGGGTATTGCCGAAGTCTGGAAGCTCGATGGTGTTCTCCTCTTCGTCGAAAGCGATCATGCGAGCCATAGAGAGGGGGTAGGGAGCTGGCAGGCTGCCACAGGTGAAGCCCTGGCCGCGGACGCCGCTGTCCCGCCAGTAGACCAGCCTCGTGACACCGTTTTCCATTTCATAGTGAACTCCCCAAGAGGTCGCCAAGGGTTCCCGATTGTCAGCGGCGGAGCCGCCCTCTAGGTTGCCGTAGAAAGTAAAGTCACCGGGGTCCCAGAATCCATTCTGTACAGAGTCCCGGGCTTCTATGTGCACGAGAGGTTCCTCGAATCTCAAGTCGAATCCCCCAACGGGGGTCCGGTAGCTGCCCCAAAGGCTATTTCGGTTCGAGGCAATGGCAGCGCCGCCATCGGAGAAGTACTGTGGGTTGCCGGGGAAGGAGAGACTGCATTCGTTCACGACGTCCAAGGTGATGTACCCCTGAGCAAGCGAGACTGATTCCCTGGCAACACACAAGCCTGATTCGCCAAAACCGGGAGGTAGTTCCTGGCCGATATGCGCCGCCTGGACGTAGGCGAGCAGGGAAGCCGGAAGCTGACTCGGAAGGGGAAAAGAGCAGCCCGGGAAGTCTTGGTTCGGTTCCGAAAATGGGCCTTGGTTGCTCACCGACGGTCCCATGGTGGGAATGAGGCCGGTACGAAAGAAGGCATCGATGTCCAAGGTCAGGGTGTCGAAGCCACTTAGGAAGATATCGAAATCCAGACTAGGGAAACCCAAGTTGGTCCAGAACACGATGTGGGCGAGAACCGGTGCCGCTTCGGCGTTGGTAAAGGTCATCTCGGTAGTTCCGGGAATATTCAGGTTGACCTCGAAATAGGGCATGAGAAGCGTTGCGGCCGGAGTAGGTCCTATCCGTCCAATACCGTTCTGGGCACTGAGCACCGCTGGACTTTGGGCGTGAAGGGTGATGCCCCACAACAAAAATGACACTAAAGAGCTAAGGATACGTATCCGCAATTCAATCTCCTCCTTGACGGGGAGCCCGCCATTTTCTCGAAGTGCTTGGTCACTTTCTCTAGCCCAACCTTCTGCTGCGACACCGGATTTGCCTAGATCTTCGGCGTCAGAAGGCGAATCTGCTTCAGGGCAGAGTGTCACTTGCCTCAAGTCGCAGAAAACGCCCTCTTCCTTGGACCTCCAGGCATCTTCGGTGTCTCGCGACGAATTCGGTGAGAAGTTCGAGCTAGCTTCATCCAGTCTAGCGAGAACTCTTCGCGTTTCGACTCACTGGCCCGAATGAAGGGTTGTCAGCAGGTTGCTCGTCTGGCTGGGGTGTAGGGATCTGCCTGCCCGTCGAACACTGCTGATATCTCGCGTTCTCCCTGGTGGGAAAGGCTGGGTCTCCTTGCCGTGGAACTCGGTTGTCGAGAGCTCCGTAGTGCTGACCAACTCATGAGGACGTATCGGATTGTTGACAGCTTGGACTCTCACTCGCAGAAGAGAGGCTCGATTTGGATTCATATTCTTGGTGGCAGGATTTCCGTAGTTGTTCTGGAGGTGATTGCGGTTGGCGGCGATACCGTTGCTGCCGTCGAAGAAGTAGCCAAGGTTGGCGGGGACGACGAGGCTTCAATTGTTGGCAACGGCCAAGGTGACGCTTCCTTCCGTATCGCGGCCGATGCCGTTCTGGGCGCTGAACACTGCCGGGCTCTGGGCCAGGGGGGCAATGCCCAACAACATCAGCGAGAAACATGACCTCGGGGCCCGTGCCCGCAAATGAATCTCCTCTTTGGGTGGAGTGTTCGTCTCTTCTCGAAGCGCTCATTTTTTTCACGACAGCGCGCTTAGCCCAGTCGCGTCATAGATCACTGGCAGGGAGGGCGACTCTGATCAGCCTAGGAGTCCAGTGGTAAATCTGGCGATTCTTCCTCCCACAACCCATCCAGTAACGGTCCTCAATAGTTGACTCTGCTAGTTATGTAGTGCATTATTGTGAATATGAAAATATTCTAACTACTGTTTTATATTGTTTTCGATCGTAGAAGGTCTATGGTCGTTGCCGTAAGGAGGTATTTCTCATGAAGGAAAAGGACCGGGATCCTGCCGAAACACTGGATTCTCTAGCCGAGAATGAGACGCCGAGCTCGGATTTGCCTAGGAAACCCAAGGCCACATCCCGGCGTAATCTGCTTCGCACCGGCGCCGCTGCTTTGGCAGCTGGTGGAGCTTCCAAGCTGTTCTCCCCCGGCTCTCTGTTTGGCGAGTTGCGGAGTGCAAATGGCGACGGTGACGAAGAACTGGATTTGAAGTACGACTTGGATCGCTTCGAGGATGGAGACCCACCGGACGTCCCGAAGTTCACTGAAGGCGAGGACATCAAGATCACCGCTTCAGATTTTACTGAGGGTCTCAGTGGCATTATCGGTAGCCTTAAGTTTCTCGATCCGGAGGTCAAGGATCAGTTGACCCACTCTCTCGCGAAAGTCGGGAGCTATGCGGCTAGTGGAGATGCCGAGAGCGCCCAGGCAACCCTGTCGGACTTTCGTCATCAGATTATTGGGAACGCTGATCATATCGACGAGGCCGCTGGTCCCTTCGCCTTCGGTGAGGTCACGAGTTTCACCCAGACAATCCTGGTGATGGTTGATTTCCTGGTCAGCCTCAAGGCTCGCATCGTGGGGGTGATTTTCGTCTTTCCCTGGGGGCAGATCTTCAAGATTATCGAGGTTTTCAAGCGCTATACGGTCTGCCTCACGATCATCCAGATACAAGTCTTCCAGCTCTACTTGCGCTTTTTCCTGTTCATCTTGGTCGTGCGCTTCCGCTTCTTCCCGGGTCTAAGGATCTCCATCGACATCCTATTGCTCTTCATCTCCATCTGCATCCGCGTGAAGATCGTTCAGATCTTCAGGGTGTGCATCACCGTTACGAGGCGCTATCTGCTCCTTGTTAGGTGTTGATGACGTTCGACCTTCGTGCTGAAGAGGCACTGTGGGCGGTCGTCTTCCAATAGCGGCCGCCCAATACACTGTCGTGGAAGGTCCCGCGGGAAGAGAACTTTCGTTGTTGTGAAACCCGGTTCTCGAGGGTGCCGTAGTGCTGGTCAACTCACTTGGAGGTGACAGCATGACCACAGATAGAACTCGCGTTGAACGGGCATCCTTACAGATCGGGGTGGCACTCTTGGTGGCCCTGGCCAGTGCAGGAGCTACCTCAGCAGCTGAGAAGGCGGTACAAGTGATGGTGCTGGGGAGCTATCACATGGACAATCCGGGGAGGGATGTCCACAACTTGGAAGCAGACGATGTGCTGACTCCCAAGCGCCAGAACGAGCTCGAGGAACTAGTAACCCGCCTGGCCCGTTTTCAGCCCACCAAAATCGCCGTGGAGGTGCCTTTCTCTTCGTCTGGAGACGATGGCGCCAAAGATCGCAAGCACAGCGGATTCCTCGACCGGTACCAGGACTACTTACAAGGCGAGATGGAGCCGAATCGGAACGAGGTCGTTCAGGTCGGTTTTCGCCTGGCCAAGAAGCTGGGGCATCCGAGGCTCTATGGCATTGATGCCCCCGGTCCCTTTCCCTACGGTGCGCTTTCTGCCTGGGCTCAGGAGCACGGTCAAAGGCAGCGCCTCGATGACTCCCGAAAGGTAGCGGAAGCTTTCTTGAAGGAAATGGGCGATCTGCTGAAAGAGAACTCGATCCGGGAGTGCTTCTCAGTCTTCAATACACCTGAGTTCGCTCTTCGGACTCATCAAAGCTATATCGAATACTTTGCACCCATTGGCGAGGGAGAGGAATACCCTGGGGCGGACTTGGTGGAAGGGTGGTACGGGCGAAATTTGCGGATCTTTGTGAACCTTGGGCGCATCGCCGAGCCGGGGGATCGCATCCTAGTGCTCTATGGAGCGGGTCATTCCTATTATTTACGACAACTGACTTTGGAAGCCCCGGGCTTCGAGTTGGTAGAGCCGGTTCCCTACTTGGAGTCTGCTATCTCCAAGTGATGGGCTCATCTCCGAGCGGTTTCGGCGCACGGCGGTTTTGGAATACAACCTGAGACCAAAGGGGCGTCAGGGCTTCTCTGAGCCGCTCAGTTCGGACAGCGGGCACTGAGGTTTGAGGCTGGAACCACGCCTTGTGAAGACGACTTCTGACCGGCCCGCCGCCAGCGAATCGGTATCTCTTCGGCCTACCCCCCCCTCTGTCTCTTTGGGTGTTTTCGTTCTCCAGTCACGGGATGGCCTCTCTGCACACACCTTGGGTAGGTGGAATACCTTTTTCCTATGAGTTGATTTTTCGTGGAGAGGACAAATGATGCGCAGAGAAGTACGCGGATCTGTCTCGTTTTGGTTGGTCACGCTAGCTGCCGCAATCGGCCTGTTGATTCCTTCGGTTACTCCGGCGCAAGGCCGGGGTGACTATTTCAATGTCGAAAGCCCGCAGGCTCATCCCATCGAGGTAGCTCTGGTCGACGGGCACTTCTACATTCTGGTGTGCAATACGGCGGACAGTTCCGTCGAAATCTGGGACTCGGATGAGAGTCTGCTGCCCGCAGACGCGCGATTTCTGGCCCGGGTACCGGTGGGCCTGGAGCCCGTGTCGGTCCGCTATGTGCCTTCTCTGTCTCGTTTCTTCGTGGCAAATTTCCTCGGTGATTCCATCTCTGCTGTTTCCATCTCGGCTCCTTCCGGCCCGGCCTCACTTCAAGTCCGAGTGCTTGCCACCCGTCAAGTGACGGATGAGCCGGTGGATATCGCCTTTGCGGAAGTGGACATCGGTGGGGGAGCCCCAGTGCCCACCCTTTTTGTAACCCACATGACTCTCGATGCCTATGGTGAATACGACGCTCTCACTCTTCAGCCAGCTGCTCCCAACTCGGAGCGACTGGATGCTGTGGTGCCCCAGTCCATCGATCACGACTTCGATGGCAATCCAGACGACATTGCCCTCAAGGCTCCCCGGACTTTGGCGGTGGCTTGCGACAAGTTGTTCATCCTCGGTCTCATGGGGGGCAATACCGTTCGCTACGATTTCGACCTCTACTCGGAACCTCTGATCGGCGCCGGCACCACCCAGGCCCTTGGTGGTCTCGGCTCCACCAATTGGAATATGGAGTTCGCCGACGATCAGAACCTCTTTGTGGTGGGGGCAGAGGCTCGCAACGGGAACCTTTTCGGCGAGGCCACTCTGAAGGGAGCGCCAACAGGCTTTGTGGAAAATATGTTCTATTGGGTGCAGAACCCCTGTTCTGCCAACCCGACGATCCTTGCTCGAGACGTTAACGAGGTCTTCCAAAAGGTCTTTCAGGGGCCGGGCACGCCGTTGCCGTTTCCTACCGGTTCGCGAGACTCTCTCGATAGCTTGGGGAATGCGGCCGTTACCGTCCCAACCACCAAGGCAGTCACCAAGCAGAATGCCCTGGTGCAGCTGACGGACATCGAATTGCTGAAAGACGAAGGCGGGACGGTGACCAAGGCCTTTTTCACCGCCTATGGCAGCGATCGAGTTGGGGTGATCGAGCCGAAGGTCGGCCAGGCACCTATCAAATGGAAGCGGCGCAAGATCAACTTGCCGGCTGTGAACAGCCCTGTCGGCACCTTCATAGGAGCGCGCGGCCTGATCCTAAAACCAGCCAACCCGGCGGACGGAACGGATCCGGGAGATCGACTCTACGTGGTAAATCGCTTGGAAAATTCGGTGAGTATCCTCGATCCCCTGGGAGAGACGGTCGTAGGTGGCTTCTCCTTGAATCATGATCCGACCCCGATCCATATCGCGGCGGGAAGGGAGTTTCTTTACAGCGCCAAACTGTCGGCCAATGGTTTTGCGGCCTGCGCCAGCTGCCACCCGGACGGTCGCACCGATGGCTTGGCGTGGGATCTCAGCGATGGCCTGATCGTGCCGATTCCCCCGCATCTGCTTCCTTCCAGCTCGAGCTTTCCGACCGATTTTCCCGGCGAGAAAGGATTCATGGTGACCCAGTCCCTCCAGGGTTTGCTGAATTGGGAGGTGGAACCGAACATCCAACAGTTGTACACCAACGGCCCTTACCATTGGCGAGAGGACCGGGAGACCTTTCAATCTTTCAACGGCGCTTTCGTTTCTCTCTTCGGCGGCTCGGAGTTACCAGGCCCGGAGATCGCCGCTTTCGAAGAATTCATCAATTCCATTCACTATCCGCCCAATCCGAAACAGCCTTTTTCGAGGGTCCTCAGCGGCCACCTCGGTGATCCCAACGACAACGACCGGACGCAGAATATCGACGGCAGCGGAGCTCTGAAGGGTTTGAAGATGTTCCACATCGTCGAAGGGAACAGCGGAACTTCTTGTAACAGTTGTCACAGTTTGCCAGAGGGTAGTAACAATGTGCTCCTGGAGACCCTGGGATTGCCTAATCCCCATCCCGTGGAAGACCCGAATCCGCTCCTTGAGAACGGTGACCAGCAGCCTGGTGAGCCGGCAGCTTTGCGTTTTTTGTTTCAGAAAGAGGCTCGCCTGGATCGCGATGGCTTCGACAACCCGGACGACTCGCCCATTACCGGCTATGAAGGATTCGCTCACAGTGGACTTACCAACGGGGCCAAACAAGCTCTTCAGGATTTCAATGGCACCGCCACTATCAACTCTTCGAACACAACCTTTTTTCCGGATATCTGCCTCAACGCACCCATGACCTATTGCGACAACATTCAGGCCGTCAATCAATTTCTCCACGAGCTGGACACCGGGACCGGTCCCCAGGTGGGGCGCACCTGGACTGTCACCTCCGTCAACTTCGGTAGTGCCGAAACGGCTCAGGCCTTTCAAGATGCAGAGGACCAGGCGGGTCTGGCCAACGCTTCGGTTGCAGTGCGGGCGAATCTGGGGGGAGTGGAGCGCGGCTTTTGGCTGGATTTGAGCGGCCCGGTGAGCTCCTACCGGGAAGAGCCCGGCGGCGCAACCTTCACCCGTGGGGCGCTGTTGGCTTTAGTCACCTCAGGCCAGGACAGATTGTTTCTGCTTTCGACCCCTTTGGGCAGCGAGGTTCGCATAGCGGCTCCCTCCGGTATCGCCACAGCGCCGACGGGACCCGCTCCAACGGATCTGCAACTAGAGCCCATGGTGCCCAACACCGCTTATGGGGACGTCCCTCTCTTTTCCAAATTCTGGGCCGACGCGCTACCTGGGCCCAACCTGGACCCGACCTTCGGGAACAGCTTGAATCACACGGTGCGTCTTTATCAGAATGCTCTCCTTACGGACGCTCCGGGAGGGTTCGGCCTCTGCCAGCTACGCCACGAAGCACCGAGGCGTTTTCGGGTCTCTGGCAAGAACATTCGGCACGGCGCCAAGTTGCACCTTTTCGTGCAAGATGACGCTGGTCTCGGGGCTCCCATCACGACTCTGGCCGTCGATGACAGCGGTCAGGTGCCGACTCTGGAGATGCAGCTGCCGATTCACCCCACCGAGAGCCTGGATCCAGAAGGGGATCGCATTTGGGAGACCGCAGCGGAACTAGAGCCGTTGATTTACTACCGGTTGATGGCGGGAATTCCCACCGTTGGTCCCCCGGGTGTGTTGGACCAGCTGACAGCCTTGGAGTTCAACTTTGCTGGCGACCCGGAAGCGCAGCCGCCAGGAACCTGGCAACCCACTATTTGGAATCAACATTGGGTGCGGGTGGTCAACGCAGACAGCACTTCTGGGGACGGTGGTTGGCAGCAGCTGACCCTCGAACCGGGGCCATTGTGTCCTTAGAGGCTGTGCCCACAGGTAGCCCTCGTGGACCTCTGCCTTCGTGCTGATTTTGGTGGGATGAGGCTAGAAGGAGAAGAGTCAGGTTTTTACGCCGGGTCGGTTTGTTTGTAAAGAGGAGTGCTGAGGTATTTGAGGCCGCTGTCGCACATGACGGAGACGATGGTTGCCTCTGGGCCTAGCCTCGCCGCTAGGGCCAAAGAAGCGACGACGTTGGCGCCGGTGGAGGTGCCGGCGAACAGGCCTTCCTGGCGAGCCAGTCTTCGCGCCATGGCCATGGCCTCCTCGGTGGAGACCCTGATGATTTCATCAGCGACATCCTCGCTCCACAAAGGCACGACGAAGCCGGCGCCGACGCCCTCGATCTTGTGAGAACCCGGAGATTTTCCCGAAAGGACGGCCGACTCGGTGGGCTCGACGCAGATGACTCGAGTTTTAGAGCCGAGGTTGCGGAGTCGGCTTCCAACGCCGCGCAGGGAGCCTCCCGTGCCAACACTCTGCACGAAGGCACTGATTTCGCCGCCGGTTTGCTCCCAGATCTCGTCTGCCATGGTGGAGTAGCAGGCCAGTGGAGCGATGTTGTTGAGCTGATCCGTCCAGAAGGAACCCGGGCGGGCCGCGATTTTGTCGGCTGCAGCGATCATGTCCCGAGTCAACTGTCCGGTCATACCCCCCGAGTCACTCTGAATGAGGGTCAAACGCGCACCGAGGCTCTCCATATGATCCCGCTTTTCCTGGCTGAAGGCGTCGGAGGTGACGATCTCCAGGGGATAACCCTTGACCGCGCAGACCAAGGAGAGGGAAACCCCCGTGCTGCCTCCGGTGTACTCGACGACGGTACCCTTTGGCTTCAGCCGACCGTCCTTCTCAGCGGCTTCCACCATCGCCAGGGCCATGCGGTCCTTCATGCTCCCGGTAGGGTTCTGCCCTTCCATTTTCAAAAGGATCCGTGCGGAACCTTCCGGTACGACCCGATGTAGCTCGATCAGATCGGTGCTGCCAATGGCTTGGAGAATATTGTCGATGGCTCTCATGAGTGACTCCTTTTTAGACTGATTCCCTAGGGTAGCAAGAGAGGGAAGGTAGGACAGGTTGAGCAGACCGGAATCCGTGGATTCGAGAGGGTCTGGAAGATGCTGTGGAGTGGCTGGGCGAGCTCCAAAGAGCGGGCTGATACAGTCAGTTCCCGATGATTGACGACCCATCTCTGCCGAGCATTTACTTGCGTCAGCTCTACACTGAGCACGGAGAATCCCTGCTGCGGTTCCTGCGCTCCAAAGGTGCCTCAGAGGATGAGGCTCAGGACTTGGCCCAGGAGACCTACCTACGGGTCTGCCGACGAGGGCGACTGGTCGATGGCGCTGGCCGGGAGAGATCCTTTCTTTTCAAGATCGCCCAAAATCTTCTCATCGATCGCTGTCGGCGCACGTTGTTGCGACACCGGTTGGATGATGTCCTGTCAGTGCAACGGGATCTCGCTCACATTCTCGGGCCTCAAAGCCCCGAGCAGGTTTTGTTGGCGAAACAGGATCTCGGTGTGGTCCGACGGACCCTCGAAGACCTGACCTCGATCCAACGGGCAGTGGTTGTTTTGCGGCGGTTTCATGGGCTTCGGCTCAAGGAAATCGCCAAGCAACTGGGGGTGAGCGAGCGAACCGTTGAGCGTCATTTGCAAAGATTCCTGGAGCTTCTCGAGGAGAGGCTTCGATTCGCCCACGATGGGGCTGCGGAGTCGACAGGATGACCGTTGTACCAAACAGCGCCGGGGCCTGGCTGGCGCGGCTACAGCGGTCGCAGCTTTCCTCCGAGGAGGTTCAGGCTTTTGAAGAGTGGCTCTCGATTCCGGAAAACCGAGGGAGTTTCGAGCGCCTGCAGTCGGCTTGGCAAGCCCTCGGCGAGCTCGGAACCGATTCGCTGGTGCTACAGACCCTCGCGGAGCAGAGTCGACCCGCGGGGGCGAGCCGACGGTGGCGCTTGGCGCCGGCCTTGGGGCTGGCAGCTCTTTGCTGTTTCGCGCTGATCTTCTTCGTTCCTCGTTTTCTCCCTAACCGGTTGGCACCACCTCCTCAAGCCGCCTGGGAAGCTGCCGTGGGTGATCTGGTAGAGGCCGAGCTGGAAGATGGCTCCAGGGTCGTGCTCAACAGCGGATCGCGTCTCCACTGGGATAAGGGAAACGATGCCGCGCCGGTTCGCCGCGTAAAACTGCAGCAGGGAGAGGCATTGTTCGAGGTGGAAAGCGAGGGGCGCCGTCGCTTTGTGGTGGAGGCTCTGGGCCGGGAAGTGGTTGTTTGGGGCACGGTGTTTACAGTCAGTGTTCGCGATGATTGCCTCAGTGTCGGTGTGGTCGAGGGAAAGGTAACCGTCGAAGATCTAGAGCTGGTCGATGGTGAAGCCTTGGTCTGCGGTCAGCGGCTGGCTCGGCCGGAAGATGCTGGAGCTTTCTTGGCGCGCTTAGGTGCCTGGACCCAAGGTCGGGTCGAGTTCGATAGCACCCCGCTGCTGGAGGCCCTCCAGGAGATCAATCTCTACTCTGCCTCTTCCTGGGTTCTCGGTGATTCCACCTTGGCGGATCGCCTGGTCAGCGGCAGCTATCTGATTGAAGGCCTGCAGGATTCCGCCGCGCTAGGATTCGCTCTCGAGAAATCTCTACAGGTCCGAGTGCAGTCTCGGGACGGACTCCACACTCTACTTCCCGGAGACCAGAGCCTTCCCGGAGACCAGGGCCTGCCCGGGGAACGGGGCCTTCCCGGGGAACGGGGCTCTCCTAGCGACTAGGGGCTTCTTGGTGAGGCGTTTTTTCCTCAAATGGGGCTCCTCCGCCAGGCGGATCTTTGCCCCTTAGGCCTCCTTTCAGCCTTTATTTTATCTTTTCCTGTCGGCTTTTCCTGACTAGCACGTTGTCTTGGATAGCAGCCGCATCTTTGGCAGGCGTGACGGTCAGTTGGAGGCCGATCCGCTGGAATTGGAGTCGGGCCGCCGCTCCACAGGAGGAGAGATCTATGCTGAAAACAAAGCCTTGTCGACGAGTTCGGGGCCAATATCTGACTTTGGTCTTGGCGACCTTGGCCCTCGTCACGGTTCATTCTCCCGCTACTGCTGGATCCGAAAATCGCCCAGCGGAGCTCAACGCCGCCGCCCGCCGGGTCCATCAGTTCGACATCGCGGAGCAACGCTTAGATTCCGCCCTGCGGGAGTTTGCCGGCCAGTCTCGTTTGCAGTTGCTGTATTCCGCTGAGTTGACGGAAGGTCTGTGGACGCGAGGTATTTCCGGTCGCCATTCGGCGTGGCAAGCCCTCGAAGAATTGATTCCAGATCAGGATCTGGCCTATGAGTTCCATGGGCGCCGCGACGTCGTCCTAACCCGATCGGAGCGATCGTCTTCCGGGTTTGCTGCTGGTACCAATGCAGACGCCCAAGAGCCGACAGCTGCGGCTGGCCAGGACCAAGGACCCGAGGGTCAGGACGAAGAAGGGCAGGAGACGGAAGCCGCCGCCGCCGACTTCGGGGAGTCGATTACCGTGACCGGTTCCAACATTCCCGTCATCGACGAAGAGACGGCCCTACCGGTTTCGAAGCTGGAAACCGAAGACATTTTGTTGCGGGAACCGGCGACTACCACCGAATTGCTGGAAACTCTTCCCCAGGCTCAAGCTCTCGAAAACCAGGAAGGTTCGACGGGACCGAATGACGCCCGTGGCGATGCCTCTTCTGTGAACCTCCGAGGCCTTGGCTCCGGGAGCACTTTGGTGCTCCTCAATGGCCGAAGACTGCCGCCTCATCCCATCTCCTCTGGGGCTGTGCCACGCCTGACCGTGAATGTGAACACCATCCCCACCGGAGCCTTGAAGAGAGTCGAGGTGCTTAGGGACGGTGCTTCGGCGGTCTATGGAACCGATGCGGCGGCTGGGGTCATCAACGCCATCGTGCGCAATCAAGTCGACGGGCGATTCGATCTGACGGGGCGTTTCGGAGGCACCGACCAAGGGTCTCTGCGGGAAGGGTCCCTCTCTCTCGCAGCCGGGCTCAACCCGAAGAGTGGACAAACTCGGTTCTTTCTCTACGGCGACGGTCTCGACCGGGATGGCCTTCGGGGCCGCGACAAGGACTTTGCCAACTCCACGGACCTGCGGGAACGCTCCGGCAGCACCAGCACCCGGTGGGACAACAGTTCCGTCAACACCCCCAACGGTCGTTACCGGACGGGAACAGCCAATGCTGACGGGTCGTTTTCTTCCCGAAGAGTCAATGGCGGGCCGGACGACGATTTCTACATCGGTAACGATGGCGGTCTGGTGTACGGTGGCTTGCCGCGCTCCTTGCGCTTCAATTTTGCTGCCGACCGATTCTTGGTACCGGACACCCGCCGGTTCAATCTCTACGGCAAAGTCGACCACCAGGTCCGGGACAATCTGTCGTTCTTTGGCGACGCCATGTTCTACCGGGCGGACTCGACCACCGCTAGCGCTGCGGTGGCGATCTCTGGAAGCTCCAACAACAATATCTTCGTGCCTCGGGAGAACTACCACAATCCCTTCGGCACACGCTTTTTCGGCCCGGGAACAGCGAATCCCGATGTGGCTGCTGCGGACGTTCTGATCCGCAACTACCGCCCCGTTGAATTGGGAGAACGGTTCGCCGACGTCGAGTCCACGGCTTACCGTCTCCTCGGAGGATTCCGAGGATTCTTCGCGGACGCCTGGACTTGGGAGTCCGCCTTGACCTGGGGAACCGCTGAGTCGACGGACTTTGGCCGCAATATGCTGAGTGAGAGTCGGCTCCGGGAGGCCCTCGCCCGCAGCACTCCGGATGCCTGGAATGTCTTTGGCCGCAACTCCCAGGAGGTGCTGGATACCGCTCGCATTTCGACCCGCCGCGACGGCTCCACCACCCTGGGTATTCTGGACGGCAAGCTCACCGGAATCTTGGCCCAGGCTCCTGCTGGACCGATCTACCTGGCTACCGGCCTCGAATTTCGCACCGAGGACTTCGAGGATCGTCGCGACGCTCTCTCCAACGCCGACGACGTGATCGCTCAGAGTCAAACCTCAAATAGTGACGGTGA
The DNA here is from genome assembly GCA_022601195.1 of Deltaproteobacteria bacterium. Lineage (GTDB taxonomy): Bacteria > Acidobacteriota > Thermoanaerobaculia > Multivoradales > JAHZIX01 > JAHZIX01. The sequence goes on along the minus strand of JAHZIX010000048.1, from coordinate 96,653 downwards.
CCGGGATATCGCTTCCGGTTTTGCGGAGATTTCCCTCCCCCTGTTGGATGGCAAGCCTGGCGCCTATCACCTCAACATCACCCTCGCGGCCCGCTACGAACACTTCAGTGACTTCGGTGACACCACCAAACCAAAGGTTTCTCTTTCCTGGTATCCGGTGCGTTCCGTGCTAGCTCGGGCGTCCTATACCGAGGGCTTTCGGGCTCCCAACCTGGCTCAGTTGTTTACCGGCGAGATCGTTCGCCGCACAGAGGGGGTACAAGATCCCTACCGCGCGGAAGTCACCGCCACTTCGGCGGACCTGGGAGATGTCTCTCGGCAGATCGTGCGGGGTGGTAATCCCAACTTGACGCCGGAGGAGTCGGAGACGATGACCGCAGGAATCGTCATCGCTCCCCCTGCCTCTCGATTCTTCATCAGTCTCGACTACTGGCAGATTGATCAGACCGATCGCATCGCCACCTTCGGGCACCAGGATCAGCTCGATCTGGATTTCCTTTTGCGGTCCACGGGGCAGGGCTTCAACTCGGCGGTGGTTCGAGGAGCACCGACCGCCGCAGACGTGGCGGCCTTCGGCGCCTTCAATGCTGCCAATGGGACCAATTTCGAAGCGGCTGGTGAGATCCAGCTGGTTCGCGACACCTTTATCAACTTGTCTTCCCGAGAAGTCACGGGTTGGGACGTTGGTTTGAGCTACCGCACCAAGGACACTGCCGCGGGATTGTTTCGCTTCAAGTCTGAGTTGACCTACTACGACTCCTTTGACGAGCAGCGGGACAGTGATTCCCCAGCCCTTTCTCGGCTGCGGCTCAACGGCAATCCGAGATTCCGGGGCAATGCGAGCATCAGTTGGTCGAGAAAGCAGCTCGGGGCCGGGTTGTTGGGGAAGGTGATCAGCGACTTTGACGACACCAGTGCCCCTGCGGCGGACGGTGGTATTTTCATCGTCGACGAGTGGCTGACCTTCAACACCTACCTCTCCTATGCCCTCGACCGGGGAGCGGCAAAAGGCTTATCCCTGAGACTTTCAGTGCGCAACGTGCTCGACGAGGAGCCGCCCCTGGCGGACGAAATTCGGGGCTTCTTCAACCAGTACCACAGCCCGCGAGGTCGTTCTTTCTATCTAACCCTGCGCAAGGGATTCTGAGGTCCTGCAAGTGACCGCACCGTCTTCCATGGGGAGGCTCGCTGGTCTCGTCCTTGCCGTCGGTCTACTGGGCGCGGCAGCGCAGGGCTGCCGCACCGGTTCCTCCGGCGACTCTCCCAATCATGGGGGAGTGGCTCCCCCGTCCGTTGGTGGAAACACCGCCCGCGGGGAGTCTCCGAGAGGGGAATCTCTGAGAGGGGAGATCGCCAAGCCTCAGGCTCCGATCATGGCAGCGGGGCGCCACATGGTGGTGGCAGGGCATCCGGAGGCAGCGGCGATAGGCAACGACATTTTGGCTTCCGGGGGCTCTGCGGCGGATGCCGCCGTAGCGGTGTCGTTGGCTCTCGGAGTGGCCGAGCCCTACGGATCTGGCCTTGGTGGCAAGCTGGCCCTCCTTCACCTGGAGGCCGCTACTGGCGAAGTGGCTGCCATTGAGGCCTTGGATGAATCCAGTCACCGCTTCACTCGCAGCGAGTTAGCAGAGGCCGACGGGAAAGACCATCTAGAGGGGTGGAAAGCGGTGGCTACTCCGGGGCTTCTGGCGGGGCTCTGGGCTCTCCATCAGGAATGGGGGCGTCTACCCTGGGCGCAGCTCGTGACTCCCGCTGCAGAGTTGGCGGATCGGGGAGCTGAAGTTCTTCCCTTGACGCGGGTTTTCTTCGAACGTCGCATCGAACGCATCTCCGTTTCACCGGAAGCAAAGGAGATCTACCTTCCCGGTGGAACCTTGCCCGAGATCTCCCAACGCCTGCCCAATCCGGATCTCGGAAAGACTCTTCGGGAGATCGCTCTCAAAGGTGCCCGAGGCTTTTATGAGGGTTGGGTGGCCGAGGCGATCGCTCGAGCTAGCGCACAACATGGTGGCTATCTCGACCTGGAGGATTTGGCCCAATACAGGGCCTCAAGGGGTACTCCCTTGGCGGTGGACTTTGAAGGTCATCGTGTCTACAGTTCGGCGCCACCGACCTCCGGAGGCGCAACGGTGCTGCTGACTTTGGCCGCTCTTCAAGGAGCGCCGTGGCAAGGGTCGTCGATCCTGGAACCGCCAAACCTAGATCTTCTCGGTCGGGCATTGGAAGATCTTTACCCGTTGATTCAGAGTCACGTCGCGGATCGGAGCGAGGCCCGTTTCTGGGTAGAGGATTTTCTACAACGATCGGTCACCGCGGCCAAGGGCGCTGACTTTGGGCGGCAACCTGCCGCTCTGGATTCATTCGCGAGCTCAGCTGTGAGCCGTCTTCCTGGCTCCAGTGAGGGACTCGCTCGAAGATCCTTCGCGTTCCCGGCGACCTATGCTCCCGTATCGAAGGCTGTTGATCCGGACGGCTCCACCACTCACTTTGTGGTTGCGGATCGCGATGGCAATATCGTCAGCGTGACGCAGTCCCTGTCTCACCACTTTGGCGCCGGTGTGGTGGCTGCCGGGACCGGGGTCGTGTTCAACAATACACTGCACAATTTTTCCTATCGCGATAGGACTTCCGTCAACCTGGCGGGCCCGCGAAAACGACCCCGTACCACCATCGCTCCGACCTTGGTGACGACTCCTGATCGCCCGGGTGAGCTCTGGGCCTTGGGCCTTCCCGGGGGCCAGAGAATCCCCACGGCGACTTTACAAGTACTGCTCGAAAGTCTCGTGTTTGGCCACCCACTGGAAGACGCGATTCAGGCTCCCCGAGTCCACCTTCGGCGTCCCCTGGACGGCTCTCCGGCGAGAGAGTTCGAGTTGGAAAGTCCTCCCGATGGCCTCGCCGGAGACCTGGCGGCTCTCGGCTGGACGGTCACTCACAATACGTCTACGGAAGCCTTCGGTGGTTTCTGTGCTCTCCGGCGTACCGCCGAGGGTCGAGTGGTGGGTATTGCAGATCGGCGCCGCACCAACGCTGCAGCGGGCGGGGAATAGGGTCATTTCTCTCCATCGATCGGCTCCTGCCCCAGGGGCCTGACCCACCACCTGCTAGAATAGATCCAAAACGGTGCGGGAGCCGACGTTGGGTTGGGCTCTCTTTGCCGATGCCAGTAGACCAACTGGAGACTTTTGGATGAAGCGTTGGATGGGTTCTTCTGTGGCTTCGGCTGGGCAGGTCGCCGCTTCTGGTTCAGCCTCAGAGCTAGAGATTGAGGAAGAGCCTCTTGAGGCGGAAGAGGAGAAGCCCTGGTGGTGGCATTTGGGCGAGGCTTCCAAAGAAGGATTGGGGGCTGCAGGCGCAGTATTTTTCGTTCTTTTTCTCCTTTCCCGGTGGACCGGTAAGTCTCTGGAGTGGACCGAAGTGTCCTCGACGATGATCGTTTTCTTTCTCCTCGCTCTTTGGACCCGCCGGAGGCGCTTTCGGGCCTGGCAACGTCTGGACGATTACATCGATCCCTTCTTTGGTGGGGCACGTTCCCTTTCCAAAAAACAGCGCATGGAGTTACTTTCCCGTCTCGAGAGCGATATCCCCCCGGATATATCTGAATTTTATGATTACCTGGGCTCCTTGAAGTCCCAAAATACGACAGTGCAACAGCTGATTCGTCTGACGGAAAATCTGTCCCTGGGGCGAATCTCGGCTGAAACTTTTCTTTCTACGAGCCGGTCCTGCCTACAAGGTCGATCCTCGTAACAAAACACCATCGGCGGTGGCGCCGTAGGGGTAAATCGATATTCCGATCGATTCTGGCCCATTACTTTCAGAGGGGAATCTCATGTTTGGCAAACGTCACGGTCTTGTTTGGACGGTCGCCGCAATCTGTCTCTTCGCTTTTGCTACTCCTCCAGTTTCAGCAGGAACGCCCTGCATCGAAGCCGTCTTTTTCGATCTCGGCAACACTCTCGTGGAAGACCCAGGCAACGGGATCTTTGTCTTGCGGACGGGAGCGGCCCAAACCGTGGCAGATCTTCAGGCATTGGGAGTTGCATTAGGAGTCATCACGAACGTGCCCGGGGGGTGGACCATCGAGGATCTGGAGGCGCTGCTCGCCGAGCCGGAGTTTCTCGATGAATTCGACACGGTGATCCTGTCATCCCAAGCTCCCGCACCGAAGCCGGATCCGGCCATCTACACCTTTGCTCACGCCTCCCTCCCAGCGCCGCAGCCAGCGATCACCTCCTCAGCCTTCGTGGGCGAAACCTTGAGTGAAATCGCCAATAGCGAGGACAATCCCACCACCGGCGCCCGCTCCGTCGGCATGGTGGGGATTCACCTTTCTGACGCAGCCCCCAGCCCCTTGGCGGATTTCACCATTCCCACCGATGATCTAGGCCAGGTGGTGACGATCGTGAGAGCCTCCTGTCCCGTATTCGAAGATGACTTCGAGTCCGGGGATACCACCGAGTGGCCGTTGACGGTACCGAACTAACCCTTTCTTCTCACCGACTTCGTAGCGAGGCGCCTTAGATGCCTGGAGATCCAAGGAAGAAGGTGAATTCTGAGCCGCAGGCAGAGTCGCACTCTGTCGAGAAACAGAATCACCTTCTGACGCCGAAGATTCAGGTACATACGGAGACGCAGTAGAAGGTTAGTGAGAAGGACGGGCTAAGACCGGATGCCTGTGATTGGTGGTTCTGAGGCAAGAGCCCCTATGAGAAAGAAAATCGTCAAGACCAGCAAGTTTCTGAGCCTGGTCCTTCGGCATAAGCCAGAGGCCGTCGGGCTCTCCCTGGATTTCAGCGGTTGGGATTCCGTGTCGGCACTCCTCGAGGCCCTGGCTGCCCATGGGCGTTCGGTAACGAGAGACGAGTTAGAAGAGGTGGTGAGATCCAACGACAAACAGCGCTTCGCGATCGAAGGAGAGCGGATTCGCGCGAATCAAGGCCACTCGGTTGCCATTTCCCTTGGACTCGAGCCCGACGAACCGCCGGCGATGCTCTACCACGGCACGGCGAAGCGGTTCCTCGGTTCGATCTTGGGGAAAGGGCTTCAGAAGATGGGGCGGCAGCACGTCCGTCTGTCCCAGGGTCAGACCACGGCGGTGAAGATCGGACAGTGGCGACTGTCGATCCAGTCACTCCTATTCCACCTCAACGCTCCACATCAATGTGTTCCCACTCTCGAATCCATCGCCGAAGATCATCGGGTCTGTACCTGGCTGGGCTAGCAGCTCGACCGCACCGATGTCACAGGAGTCGCTACCGGGTTGGTTCGGGACGGTGGTCAGGTTGATCCTGGGCAGGCCGAGCTAGAAATGTGGATTCCACCACCTGTGCTATTGGCTTGGTTGCCGCTCACAGTGGAGGAGTCGATGACGACGGCGCGGGAAGTGCGAATCCCTCCTCCCAGGCCATTCTGGTGAGCCGCCTGGTTGTCGACCAAAGCAGAACGCAGGACGGAGGGGAATCCCCCAGCTCCGCCGTTGTTGATTCCACCACCGCCCGCCGGTCCTTCGGCAACGTTGCCCTCCAACAAGCAATCGACCAAGGTGACTTTGAATCCGCCTCCAGAGCCGCCACCTTCGAGGACCAGGCCACCACCACTATTCTCGGAATGGTTCTCCAAGAAATGAACTAGGCGGAATAGGGCCGTCTCACCGGCAGCCACCACCAGAACCTCCAACTGGAGACCGTCCATGGGCGAGGGCGAGATCTTCTACCAACAGCCACCCATCCTCCGCTGTCGTGTCCAGGTCGATCGGGCGATAGGCGGTCGCTCCATCGAGGGTGAGCATTTCCATTCCGGGCCCGGTGATCCTCAGGTGTCCAGTGATCACCGGTAGGTTGTCGGTGAGCAGAATGGTCGCTGGGAAACTAAGCTCGAAAACAATTCGATCGGCGCCGGAACCGGCTGGGCAATCCCGGTAGGCACGATCGTCGTTGGCGGCGATGAGCGCTTCTCGCAAGGAGCAGGCCTCATCGAAGGCATCCAAGTCCTGCTCCGTCTCAACGGTGATCGTCGCGGCCCTGGCCGGGCCAGCGGGAAGGTTGAGGGCGAAAGTCCGGGCGAGAGCGAGGACGAGAGCGCGGGCTGTGAAGTCGTTTGTCAGGGTCATGAGGAATCCTCCTACTTCCCTGTGGCGTAGAACCGGATCGGACTTGGACATCCGCGACGAAGTGCGCCCGGCAACTATCCGTCTAGGGGGCGGTTCTTCAGCCTCCTTTTTGTAGGGCTAGGCCTGCGGAGCCCTCTGCACGCCTCGCCTCCGAGGGTAGAAGGGTCTTCAACCCGGATACGAACCCTATTCTCACTCTGGTCAGTAAGTCGATCCCATTAGAAGTAGTACCTATCGTCAATCGAGGCTACTCGTCTTTTGACTGCAAAGGAATTTGGAAATTGCAAGAAAAATGAGGGAGTTTTCCCTCCTCTTGCGCTTATAGGGGGTGAAGTCAATTTTGAGGACCTTCGATGCAAACAAACTTCGCCCCGACCGTCGCCTATCCACGAATCCTCCCAACTCAACGTAGAGATTTTGGCGGACCGTACTGGCTTCAGGAAAACAACCATGCCTCGGACTCGAGTTTCCTTCTCACTTGGGAGGCGCCGCCCTTGCGGTCTTTGACGTTGGTGGCCTTTGAGTCCTGGCGCAGGCGCAGAACGCTCTTGAGCAGAGAAAAGCAACAGGAAGACCTGGGGAGAGAGCGACTCGCGAAGGAAGCCCCAAAAGAGTTCCTCGTACTCAGGACAGAGGTCGAATGTCTCCGGAGATCTTTAAGGGAGGATTTATAAAAAGATAACAACCTAGGAGCCACTATTTGAAGGTGAAAACACCTTACTGAACAGGGAACTGAGTAGCACTTCCTCTACCTTCTCTACTTGAGAGCTCTTGGCGGATTCTGATCCGCCCCTCGGATTAAAAGTCCCTTTCTGCTGCTGAGAAACCTCAGAACAAACGTTCAGGAACGAAGACCCGGCCACAGAAACTTCGTTGCTATAGATCCGACCATGGTCCAACGTTCAGGAGAGAAGAACTATGTCGAAACACCCTTTTTTGTCTCTTTTCGCGGCGATCTGTCTAGGTGTTCTCTTAGACCCCGCCAATCCGACCTTCGCCCAGCCAAGCGGCTGCAGCGTCATCCCGAATGTCGTCGCTAACTGGGATCCAAGCGCGACTCCACCACCCCCGTGGCAGGGAGCCGATCCGGCCCTACTAACGGACGGAGGCACAGTGGAAAACTGGTACTACTACTGGGAGAATAGCGGTCCACCCATCGAAGTAATCTTCACCATCCCCTCCGGGTACGCCATTACTGGAGTGAGATGGCACGATCATTACGGCGACGGCGACGTGACTCTCGATGCCAATGGCCAGACCCTCACCTTTAGTACGGATCTGTGGCCCCTGGACTGGCATGAGGAAGCGTGGTCCCCGCCAAGCGTGACTAGCGTCAGTCTGACCACGAGCTCGAACAACACGAAAGTCTCCGAGCTGTCATTCTGTGGCAACCCTACGACCGTCGACACCACTCCACCAGAAGTCGTACAGAACATCAATATCACGGCGGCTTGCACCTCCCTAGACATCTCTTGGTCGGCCTCTCAGGATTTCGACAACTCGAATGCCCCCTCGGGCAACGCTGCCAAATATCTACTTTCCTGGAACGGGCAACCAGAGATCGAGGTCTTCGGCTTGAGCTACCAGCTTCCAGCAACGCCGAATACGCTCTACAACATCAGCCTTGTTGCAGTGGATGCAGCGGGGAATCAGAGTGCACCCGCCACGGAGAGCGAAACAACACCAACCTGCCCTACCGGCGGAACCTGTACGACGATCTCGGGCGTCACAGCCGACTGGGACCCAACGGGAACACCTCCCCAGGGTTGGCAGGCGCCTTCACCTTCCATTCTCGTTGACGGTGACTCCGCAACGGATTGGTTTTATTACTGGGAGTCCGACGGAGCACCGGTACCCGTTCTCTTCGATCTACCCAGCGGCTCGAACCTCTCCGGCGTTCGGTGGCACGATCACTATGGCGACGGAAGCATCACTCTGACCGCTAGCGGTTCGACAACCACATTTAGCACCGACCTCTGGCCTTTGGGCTGGCATGAGCATGCCTGGTCGGTTTCCAACGTGTCTTCGATATCCATGACCACGAGCTCGAACAACACGAAGATCACCGAGCTGACCTTCTGCTCCGTTCAAGGCCCCATGGATACCGTTCCGCCTGACCCGGTGGATGATCTGGCGGCGACCGTGAGCGGCTGCGCAACCGCCAGCTTTTCCTGGTCTGCCTCGGTCGACTACGACGCCAATGGACCGAGTGGTACGGCAAGCAGCTACCTCATCTGGTCTGGCACGAATCCTCCAGCTCCGGTAGCTTCGAGCCCGGTAACCTTGAATGACTTGGTTCCGGATTCTAACAATACCGTGACGATTATTGCCCTGGATGCCTTTGGAAACCAAAGCACACCGCACAGCATCTCGGTCAGCACATCTCCTTGTAGCGGCGGTTTGGATGAGCATCTCGCTACCATCTATATCATCGACTCCTTTGGAGAAGCTGTTGCGCCAGTAACTACCGGACATCAGTGGCACGCCATCAATTCCTATTATGACCAATACTATGCAGATGGCACTCATGATTGGTCGCTGGAAAATATGTGTTCCAAGGAGATTCACAACAGCTATTGGGTCCTTGCGGACGAGAACGGCCAGCCCGCAGGCAGTGAAGACTACGATGGTGACGGTGACTATGAATCGTACTATCCGACCTGGCATCCGCCGATTCATGATGAAGGGGGTTCGCAGGAGTGCTACTTTATGCATGACCATGGTGAGGATCCGACGATGAGTCCTCTCTATGATCTCGACGACCCTGCTTCCATCGGTGTGCCCTTCGGATACGTTCATTCCAAGCTTGGCAATATGAATGGGCGTGATGAGGACCACATGGGCCATAAGTCGGTGGTAGAGAACAATTTCACCCTGGTCGACGGAAACCCCTACGGGGCGGGAGCCGTGATCAATGAGATCGGTATCAACTGCAACTGGCTATCCAAGATTCACCAGGGTAGCCATAGCAGCGACGCTCTGGGAAATAACCTGCACGAGTACTTTCTCAATATCGTCTGTGATGACAACCCAATCACTCACGTTCAGGTAAAGGAGCTGGTCACTTGGGGGTACCCGAACAAGGTATTCAATGAAGGGTCTGATTCCGGGCCATCACCGTGTTCCCCGGGCATCGAGTGGTTCTGGGCGGGATACGAGGCAGTTGACCCGGTACACTCACCGGACCAGACTGGCACCGGTGACGATCAACACATACCGCCGGGAGCCGTCACCGGACCTTTTCAAGATGGCAAACGAGAATTTGGCTGCTATGCAGACCGGCACGGATCTTTCTACAGCGCTGGTGCTCATGCCGGCGAACCTCAGTTCCTCGCCGAGCTCTGGAAACCGGACAGCAGCATAGCCGCCCCAAATGGATCAGGGACCGCAATCTACAGCCCGTACTACGTAACTCTTAATGCCACTAGATACATCGACCCGAATTGGCTCAGCCGATTTGATAACGATACTCACGACACTTACCTCGGCTACTCCTGTGATGGAGGCGACACCAACGGGGTATCCAGTGATGATTGCCAAACGAACCAGGATTGCATGAGCTCTTCTTCCGGCCGGCACGATGGCTGTGAAGGCACCGGTGCCATGGTGTCGTCGGTGGACCTCTGCGTACGGGGCTCGGACGCCTGGAACTACTCGATTCTTGCCATCGATCCTTCTTACGATACGAACGGTCAGTATCCCGGGTTCTGTTCCTCGCTGAATAGCACTCTACGATCAGATTGGGAGCAAGAGATCGCCGCTGCCGGTGGCGATTCCTTGGCGCTGTCCGAGGCGCGGAAGTATCATCGCGACAATCCCTTCGATGGCACCAAACGGGGGGTTCACCCGAAGACCATTCAGGTTTATGCCGCGGGCTCGACTACTCCCAATTACATGGGGTTGAAGCTATTTTGTACCAACGCCTTTGGGGATGCCCCCACTTGGCCCGATCTCAGTAACCCCAACGATCCTACCTGCCCTACAGGAACCATCATGCAAGTCATATCTCCCCTCAACAACAATTGGGGTTCTTCCTCTGGGAGCAGCGCTGGGGCTGTCAATGGAAGTGGAGGATCCCAGAACCCTAACAACGACTTTGAAACCAATCTTATCGGAGGAGGTGAGGGGGCAGAGTTCGTCATCGATGACATCTCAAGCAGTTCGAACAAGGTGAGAGCGCCGAACTAGCCTGCGAGTCGCCTCAGCTTGGGCCGCTGGGAAAGGAAGAAGGCTTTCCCGGCGGCCATTTGGGCAGGTCGAGCCGCTCTACAAAATCGCCGAATCTGGGGTCGTTTCGCAGTGGGTTGAATCGGGGGTCAGCATGGACAAAGACCAGCCAGGCGTCTCGCAGGGTGAAGGCCCTTTCAAGGGATATAAACGCTGAGTCCAGATCTCCGGTGGCGGCTTCCAGGAAGGCTTGATCGACGGGGTAGCGTTGGCTCCAACCGGGTTGGGCCAATCTTTCTTCCAGCCACAGACTTTGGGCGGCCCGGAGGGCGACTTCAGGGTCCGCTAGGGTGAGAACTTGCTGCCACGAAGGGTCGTCAGTCTTATTGTTGGAAGCTATCAGGGAGGGGAGCCGGCCAAAGGCTTCTTGATATCTTCCAGTCACCAAATAGGCTTGAAAGAGACAGGCTTGTGCCCACCCGTAGTCCATCACCTCCAGTGTGAGGCGGCACTCTTGGAGAGCCTCCTCATAGCGGCCCGCGAAGAGGTAGTACCAGCCGGAATCCGAGAGGACGCTCATGGAAAGGGGATCGAGCTCTACGGCACGACGCATGGCGGCGATGGCTTCTTCGTGGCGGCCGAGGACTGAAAGAGCACCAGCTCTCCAATGATAGGCCATGGCGTAATTGGGGGCGAGCTCGAGGGTCCTGCGAAACTCCAGGTCGGCAGCCTCCGGGTCATAGTCGAAATAGAGGCGGACAAAAGCGACAGCAGCATGGGCTTCGGCGAGCTGTGGGTCGAGATCGAGAGCCCGCAGGGCTGCCTCGCGGGCCAATGGAAAGACATCGGTGGGGCGGTGGTTCGCCGAGAACGACTGGAGGTTGTACGAATTCGCCAAACCAGCCCAGGCGCCGGCAAAGGTCTCGTCTAGCTCCAAAGCCTTTTTGAAGTGAAGGATGGAGCGCCGAGTACCTTCCTCCGTAAAGCGATTCCACTCGTGACGCCCACGAAGGAACTGCTCATAGGCTTCTTCGATGCTCGTTGAAGACCGGGCGCGGGCTAAAGGTTGGTCCGGGAGTAGCTCGAGGGTGAGAATACTGGCGATCTGAACCGCGACTTCCCCTTGAACAGCCAATAGGTCTTGCAGCTGAGTGTCGAAGGTCTCGCTCCAGAGGTGACTTTGGTCAGCTACTTGGATCAGCTTTACGGTAATTCGGGTATTGTCCTTGAAGGACCGAACACTGCCCTCAATGAGGTAGTCCACCGCGAGCTCGTCTCCGATGTCTCCGATGTTCTTTGTGGTGCCTTTGTAGAGATGAGAGGAGGTCCGGGCGATGACTCCGAGTCGTTCCGGATCCAATCGGCCCAGCTGAGCGATCATCTCTTCGGTAAGACCATCGCAGAAGAAGTCCCGATCCGGGTCTGCGTCCAGGTTGACCAAGGGGAGCACGGCGAGCATGGCCCGTCGACCGTTGGCAGGGGGTGCCGTCAACCCAGAGGAGAGTCGATCCCCATGGGCGGCGGATCCGCCTCTCGTTCCGGCCAGTTGCCATCCTGCGGCAGCACCCGCCAAGACGAGGGCTGACAGGGAGGCAGCTAGAAGGATCTTCTTACGCCCGCCCCTCTTGTCTGGTGTCGGTTCGGTCGTTGGGGCCCCACTGATCGCTTCCACTGGAGCGATGAAGCGGTAACCCCGTCGGGGAAGGGTTTCCACGAAACGGGGACTGTCGGCGGAGTCTCCCAAGCTTTGGCGAAGCTTGCGGACGGCAGCATTGAGATTGTTGTCGAAGTCGACGAAGGTGGTTGCAGGCCATAGACGGTCCCGAAGCTGATCTCGGGGAACGACCTCCCCGGCTCGCTCGAGAAGAACCGAGAGGAGCTGGAAGGGCTTGTCCGGGAGATGTACCTTGACGCCTCTCTTTCTCAACTCGCCGCTCGTCAAGTCCACATCGAAGACGGCAAATCGCCAGGCCCGAGGTGCCGATCTCTGAGGGGAGGTCAAAGTGAACCCTGCTCTTTCATGGCGGAAATCTTACCATTGCCAGCTCCTGAGTCGCCTTTTGGGGCCGATTCAGATACTGCTGTAACTTGTTGTTATGAGGGGGTTTACGAAGTCATCTCGAATTCAGGTAGGAATAAGGGAAGCTTCATGGTCCCCGTGGGCCCCCAAGTCTAAGTTGGGCCCCGGACCGCCAGTGCGAGTCCTAGGAACCATCTCGAAGGAGGCCTCTCAATGAAGATACATTTTTTTGCAACGAATCCCTCAAAGGCAGATCTTCTGTTACCAGAGCCGGCGATTCCAAAATCCCCGAGCATCGCGGTTCAAGAGAAAGGGGCTCACTTCGGGGAGGCTCAAGGTTTGAGGAAGAGGCTGCGACGGATCTCTTGCCGGACCCTTCGGTCCTCCGTCGCCGTAGCCTTGGGCCTAGGGTCTCTCCTCACTGGATGTTCCGGGTCAGCTTCCGGTCACCCACCTTCCACCGCAGTGGAAACAACCCTTGAGTATCCCTCGGCCCGTCGGGGAAAACAGGTGGATGAGTACCATGGGGTAGCGGTGGCAGATCCCTATCGCTGGATGGAAGAAGACTCTCCGGAGACGGCGTCTTGGATCCACTCTCAAGTAGAGCTTTTGCAACGGTTCGTTGAACCTGTACTGGAATTGGAAGAGTTGGAAACTCGCTTGCAGCAGATTCGGCACGTTGATCGCTGGGGTCTTCCGGTACGTCGAGGAGATCGATTCTTTTTGACCCACATTCCGGCAGGTGACTTGCATGGCTCGCTCTATGTGCAGCAGGGGCTTCTAGGGAAGAAGAGGGAGGTGCTTTCTTTCGCCGAGATGATCCCGGAAGCTGACCACTCCATGGGGGGCTTTGCGGTGAGCCCCGACGGAAATCATGTCGTTTGGGCTAGCCAGAGCCAATCCAGCTGGGGTTGGTTGGATGTGGCTCGAGTCAAGACCGGAGAGAGACTCCCCGAGCGGCTGGAAGGCATTGCTGGCAACAGTGCGATCTGGACGCACGATAGCCAGGGTTTCTTTTATCTTCGATACGGCGACTACGCGTCCCTGGAGGCGGGAACCGTCAACCCGAGGCCGGCGATCTACTATCACCGCCTCAACACATCCCAAGAGAGTGATCAGTTGATCTATGAGCGGCCGGATCGACCTTCCATGCTGTTCACGCCCAAGCTTTCCGACGATGGCCGCTTCCTGGTGGTGGGGCTCAACGATGGGGCTCGATCTCGCAATCAGGTGGTCTTCAGGAATCTAGCCCTTCCAGGTGCTTCGTTTCAAACGCTCATTGAGCAGGCGGATGCCTCCTATGTCTTTGAGGGCAGTCGCGGTGAAGAGTTTCTCTTTCGAACTACTTGGGAGGCTCCCCGAGGCCGAGTTGTAGCCATCGACCTTGGAAAGCCCCAACGGTCCCACTGGCGAGAGGTGATTCCGGAACGGCAAGCACCTTTGGGAAGCGTGAGCCATATCGGAGATCGCCTCGTCGTCGTGTCGACGGTACACGCCAGGCCCGTGGTGGAAGTTTGGAATGCGAAAGGAGAGTTGGAATCCACCCTGGACCTCCCTGCCATCGGACTCGTTTCTGGCTTCATGGATGACCCAACAGCGAAGGTGTCGTTCTATCGGTTGAATAGTCTTGTCGACCCGGGCACGGTGTTTCGAGTCAACATCGATAGCGGCAAGAGTGAGGTGCAGCAACGGTCCGAGTTGGCCCACGACCCGGAGGACTATGAGATCAAGCAAGTCTTCTACCCGGGACAGGACGGCACGCGGATTCCGATGTTTCTCGCCCATCGAAAAGATTCACCCTTGCGAGAGAATCGCCCTCTGTGGATGTATGGCTACGGCCATGGTGGGTGGGTCGCCTTTCCTTGGTTTCAACCTCATCTAGTTGCCTGGATGGACATGGGCGGGACCTATGCTTTGCCGGGGCTGAGGGGAGGTGGCGAGTATGGCGCACAGTGGCAGGAAGCGGGCACGCGTCTCGAGAAGCTGACCACCATCGATGACTACGTGGCAGCGGCCGAGTGGTTGGTACAGAAAGGCTATACCTCTCCTGAACGGTTGGTGGCCAACGGTGGCAGTGCCAGCGGAGTCGTGCCGGCGGCCGCGGCGGTCAAGCGTCCCGATCTCTTTGCCGCTTCGGTGATCGACTTTCCGTTCCTGGATATGTTGCGATATCACCACTTCAACATCGTCCAGGGGTGGACCGAAGGGTATGGATCCGTCGACGATGAAGGGGATTTCGAGGTGTTGAAGGCCTACTCCCCGGTTCACAATCTCGAGCCTGGAAAGTGTTACCCATCAACTCTCACGGTGGTTGGTGGCAAAGACATCACAACCCCTCCATTGCACGGCTTTAAGTTTACTGCGGCTCTCCAAGCCGCCCAAGGATGCGACCGGGCAGGACTGCTCAAATTCATCCCGAAAGCAGGCCACTACAGCTACGGCACGACTCCCCAAGAAACGGCTCGTACCGAAGCCGAAATCCTTGCATTTCTGGTGCGGAGCTTGGGGTTGTCGAGCGACTCCAAACAGGCTGTTACCAGCCCTTGAGCTCGTGGTACGGGAGGCTGCCAGCCGGCTCGCCTGACCTAGCCCACATTTCTCACCAACCTCCTACTGCCAAGCCGGGTGTGGCTGCATCAGCCGCGTCTTTCACCCCGATCCCGACCTAGTCGTACGGACAGTACGACTGCGTCGGTCTCGGAGTGAAGTCCTTGCATCCACGGGCAGCTACTTCATCTCGGAACGCATCCGGTGAGAAATAACGGCTAGGGGAAGGTCAGAGTCCAGGCAGAGGTGTCTCCGGACTCGAAGCCATCACTGAACAGAGCGCGAGGGAGGGAGAAAGCATCGAGGTAGGCGTCAAAGGCTTCCCCGGTGTCCAGAGTAATCTCGAAGCTGCAGAGGGCCGACTCTGCGCCTGCATCGTCCACCACGGCGCTGGCGGGTAGCCAGAGACCACCGGTGTCTTGGAATACGGTCTGGCTACTGACCACTCCTAGGCTGGTACCTGAGCAGCCCTTTAGATCGAAGCGATCGCAAGCGGTGGTGACGGTCACCGTGACTTCTGGGGCTCCGTCGATGCGCACCAGAGCGCTAACGCCGTTCATGAGGGACCCAAAACCGATACATTGCCCGAGGGCGAATGTATTCCCACTCAAGTTGGTGATGTGGACCGACCCTGAGACCGAGGAGCCATCCACATCTTCGGTGCTGTATTCGATCTCCTCGGGCACGGTGCTGACCACAGCCCAGGAATCCAGGTCGCAGTCCACCTGACTATTGGTGAAGGCCTGCTCAGCACTCTGGCGGAAAGTTGCAACGACTTCCTGAGCCAGCGGATTGCCGGACGAATCTTCCAAGTCGTCGCAGACGAAGAGGCGATAGATCCCATCGTCGAGGAGGTTGGGGAAGGTCACCGTCGCCTCGAGGTTCCTGGCGTCGAAGCTGACTCCTTCCACGGTTGCCAGGAGATCGTCCCCGGATAGAGCGTCGCAGGCCAGGGTGGAAAAGTCATTGTCAGGTCCGCTGGCCACCAACTGATAGTTGGCAGGGTTGGTCACGTCCTCTGGGGCATCATGGCCAACCGGGTCGGCCATGGCTTCACTAAAACCGACCAAGATCCCTGCGACGCGGTCTTCCAGCTCCGTGCAGACTTCGATGTCTTCTCCGAAGGAATCGGCGAGCCGCACTACGGTGGGCGACGTCACGTCGTCGACTCGAATAGTGAAGTCCTGGGGTGCACTGGTGTCGATACCCCCGTTTGCCGTGCCGCCATCATCCATCAATTCGACAGTGATGGTGGCTTCCCCGAACTCCCCGTCTACTGTCGTAAAGGTCAGAGTGCCATCGCTTGCGAGGGCTGGCCCGTCACTGAAGAGATCTGGATTGGAGTCGGTCGTAACGCTAAAGACCAAGTTCTGGTCCGCCTCGTCTGCCGGTCCAGCGCTGATCTGGGTGGCGAAATCCGGAAAGCTTTGGGGACCGAGGTTCTTGTCGACGGTGACGCTCGCTTCGAGAACAAAGCTCGGCGCATCGTTCGAGGCGTCGACGGTGATAGTTACGGTGGCGGGAGCGCTGGTCAGCGGCCCCGGATCGCCCGCAGTCCCGTCATCGGAGACGGTGAAGGTGAAGGAGTCGGCACCGTTGAAGTCCGCGTGGGGTTGGTAGGTCACCGCTCCTGTTGCCGAGTCAAAGCCACTCAAGGTGCCGGACCCAGGATTGGAGTCGATGGCGAAGGTCAGGACCTGGGCTACCTCCGGGTCTCCGTCGGTTCCCGTCAGGGTGATGGCGATGGCCATCTCTTCATCCGTCGAGGTGCCCTGACTACCCGCCAATGGGGTGTCGTTGATCGGCACAACGACGATGTCGAAGGATTGGGTCGCGCTGGTGTCCGAGCCGCCGTTGGCTGTTCCGCCATCATCCATCAATTGGACCATTAGGGTGGCGGAACCGCTGGCATCCGGAGCTGCCGTATAGGTGAGAGTGCCGTCCGCTGAGACCGCGGGGGGGACCGAGAACAGACTCGGGGAGGTATTTCCCAGGATGGCGAAAGCCAGGGACTGGCTACTTTCATTGGTGGCCCCAGCGCTGATGCCAGTGGCAAAGTCAGGAACCGTTTGCGCTCCCGCGTCTTCCTCGGACTCATGACTGGCCGAGATCGCGAAGCTGGGCGCATCGTTGATCGAGTTGATGGCGATGGCGATGGTGACCGGGGTGCTGGTCAGCGGCCCTGGGGCGCCGGCGGTGCCGTCGTCAGTGACGGTGAAGGTGAAGGAGTCGGCGCCGTTGAAGTCCGGGTTCGGCTCGTAGGTGGCCGTCCCTAAAGCAGCATCGAAGCCAATGAGGGTTCCCGAGCTTGGCCCGGTGTCGATGGCGAAGGTCAGAGCCTGTCCCACTTCCGGGTCCCCATCGGAGCCGGTCAAGGTGAGTGCGAAAGGCGCGTCCTCATCGGTTTCGAGGGATTGACTGTCCCCGCTGGGAGCGTCGTTGAAGCCGACAATGACGATGTCGAAGCTCTGGCTCGCGCTGGTGTCGATACCGCCGTTTGCCGTTCCACCATCGTCCATGAGCCACAGGGTGATGGTGGCCGTGCCGCTAGCCTCCGGAGCAGCTGCGTAGGTGAGGGTGCCGTCCGCTGCGACGGCTGGAGGCGTGGCGAAGAGGCCTGGGTCCGTATTGCCGACGATGTTGAAGCTCAGGGATTGGCTGGCTTCATCGGCAGGACCTGGGCTCAGGCCGGATGCAAAGCCCGGAACCGTCTGAGGACTCGCGTCTTCGTCGGATGTGTGACTGGCCGTGATCGTGAAGCTAGGGGCATCATTGACGGCTGCAACGGTCAGGCCTACCGTGGCTAGGTTGCTATCCCCGACGCCATCGTTGGCGGTGTAGGTAAAGCTGTCGATGCCGTTGAAGTTGGGGTTGGGCTGGTAGGAGAAGGAACCATCTGCCTCTAGGCCCGTGACCAAGATTCCGTGGGTCGGACCGGTCACCAGGGCCGCGGTTAGAGGGTCCGATTCATCGTCGGTGTCTTGGCCTCCGGAGCTACCGTCGAGAACGTTGCCGCCAGCGCCCGCTGAGTCCTCCAAGAGGAGCACACCATCATCCACCGCGACGGGTAGATCGTTTGCGTCGAGAATGGCTGAGGAGAGGTTTTCGCCAAATTCCAAAGAAATGGGCAGGTCATGGTCTGCATCCTCCCCGGAGCTGGAGGATTCGGTGAGGTGGGTGATGACGATGTCATCCGGAGATTGGGAGGAGGCTGTCGCCTCGAGCTCGACCACTACGAAGTAGGTGCTTGGGGTTCCAAAAGGAATCTGAACGTTGGCGTCTCCGCCGGCAAAGCCAATCGTCAGGACTCCCGCGTTGAGGCTGAAGCTGGAGAAAGCAGCGATCTCTGTGTCGCCGCTGGGTTCGAAGGTGCCGGAGCCATCGTCCAGATAGAGGGAAAGGCTGGTCAGCAGGTCGTCGACCTGGGAGTCTGTCAACGGGGTACCCATCCTGTCTTCCAGCAGTAGCTCGATGGAGGTGAGCTCCGCGTCTGGGTCTCCGGACCGGCCTCTGTGAATCGCTTCGATTTCCAGGGCGGCTACCGTGGCACCGTCCTGAATCTGCCCCGGCGAGGTCGCCGTGGTGGGCAAGGCGAATTGGCCACCTCGATTTCTCCACCACCGAATGTCGTTTTCGAGGAGGGCTGATCCCAATACATCGAGAGCGCCGTCACCGTCCATGTCCGCCGCCGAGACGAAGTAGGCGAAGTCGAACGAGCCTCCAACCAGATGCTTGGTCCAGGTCGTCGAGTCCCCGGCATTTTCCCACCAGCTAACAGCATCCGTCTGGAATTCCGCTGCGAGAACATCGAAGTCTCCATCGCCATCCAGGTCCGCCGCCGTACTTTCCACCACCCGTGCGCTGGGGTCGACTTGATGAAATGTCCAAGTGGTTCCATTGCCGGCGGTGTTCTCCCACCAGGCTAGACCCCAGGAGGAATTTTCTCCTCCGAGGATATCCATGTCTCCATCTCGGTCCATGTCCACCGGGGTCGCACTGGCCCATTGACCGTTTAGGACGTTAGGAAGGGGATGCTCGGTCCAGGCGGATCCGTCTCCCATCGTGTTCTCGAACCAGCCGATGCCGTTGCCAAAGGCGCTCGCGACTACGAAATCCTGGTCTCCGTCACCATCGATGTCGTCGGCTCGGACAGACCTTGCATTTGGGACTGCCAAGTCTTCGGTGTGCTGGACCCAAAATGAGCCATCGCCGTTGGTGTTTTCCCACCAGTAGACGAGATTCTGACTCTGGGAGACCGCAAAGACATCCAGATCACCATCGCCGTCTACGTCCGCCGTATTTACGGACGTTGGAAGTCCGATCGTCGCATCGATGGTGACTTCCGTCCAAGTGGAACCATCTCCCGCCGTGTTCTCCCACCAGCTGACCAGGGCGCCACTTTGAGCGCTCCCCACGACATCTAGATCCCCATCGCCATCGATGTCAGCACCCTGGACCGACGAAGCCTGGGGAAAAGAGCCATCGACAACGACTTCGGTCCAAGAGGAGCCATCTCCGGCCGTATTCTCGAACCAGGCGATGTCGCTTCGGATTTCAGATGTGCCGAGGAGGTCGAGATCGCCGTCTCCGTCTATGTCTGCGGCATCGTGCCCGGTAGAGGCACCGAAGTTGACGGCTGCGCTCACTTCGAGAGGGAAAGCAGCGCTTCTATGGATGGTCTCGTTTTCCCACCAAGTGAGGTCGTCGGTGTTGAAAGCTGAGGCCAGTACGTCGAGGTCACCATCCCCGTCAAGGTCCGTAACGGCGACCGCGGAGGCGCCATCGAAGGATCCTTCAATGGTGTACTCGGTCCAGGCAGTTCCATCCCCCTCCGTGTTCTCCCAATAGGTGATCTCGTCGGCTAGGAATGAGGCTCCGATCAGGTCGATATCACCGTCCGCATCGATGTCCTCGAGGGCGATGGACCAAGGGTTGTCGATCGTCGAGACGTCGCGACGAGTCCAGGCGGTACCGTTCCCAACGGTGTTCTCCCACCAGGACACCTGGTCTCCGGTCTCCCCAGTAGCGGCAAAGTCGATATCGCCGTCGCTATCGATATCCACTCCCCGAACGGTTCGCATTCCTCTGAAGTTGCCATCGACAAGTCTTCTCGTCCAAGCAGAAGCATCGCCGGCCGTGTTTTCCCACCAGACGATGTTGTTGCCGAAAACCGATGAAAAGGAGCCACCGATGACATCGGTGTCGCCGTCGCCGTCTACATCTCCCGCGTGGATGCCGGTTGGGGAGTTGATCGTCGAGTCGATATCTCTCCGGGTCCAGGCAGAGCCGTCACTCGCCGTGTTTTCCCACCAGGTGACGAAGGAGCTTCCGGGAGTAGGGGAGGTGCTCAGCACATCCAGGTCCCCATCGCGGTCGAGGTCCGTGGCCCACACCGAGGCTGCGAACGTGGCGTTGAAACCGAGCTCGATAGTGTGCTCGATCCAGACGGACCCGTCGCTCGCCGTGTTTTCCCACCAGGTGATGTTGGAGCCACTGCCTAAGATGTCGAGGTCCCCATCACCGTCTATGTCGGTAGCAACGATCCATCGAGGATTTCCAACGGAGTTGTCTACGAGCCTCTTGGTCCAGGTGGAGCCGTCTCCACTGGTGTTCTCCCACCAGGCAACATCAGAGATGTTGACGGCGAGAGCGATCACATCCTGGTCGCCATCTCCGTCGATATCCGCCGAGCCCATAGCGCTGACTCCATCGAAGTTGCCATCGATCGATTTGGTTTGCGAGAAGGGAACGGGTGAGGCCGCCGCCAAGCTTGCCTCTAGGACCAGGGTGAGTATTCCGATAACTCTGACTCCGCGAAACTTCCAACTCGACTTGTGATCAGACATCGATTTCAATCTCCCCTAGGAGTTGGACTCCTAGTTGTGTGAACGGTTAGAGCATGAACATCCTCGAGCTTTGAATTGCCTAGGTGAGGCGGGCTCGATTCGGAAAAACCTGTGCTGCCTCTACCAAGCGTCGATTCCGTAAGGGCTTCCCAGGTCCCAGGAAAAAATTTTTCTTAGAGGGAGTGATGCGAACGCCGTTGGGGAGATGATTGTTGGGCGACGGGGCCGATGTACTGTGGACTCTGGGCTACGCTCGAAGGCGATGAAGCCGATATACTGGTTGGTGGAATGTCACCCAACGAAGCCGACTTCACCCGCCTCCTGGCCGCCTGGAGAGCGGGAGATCAGAACGCCCTGGAGGAGGTCACGGATCTGGCCTATCGCGAGCTCCGTAAGATTGCCGTTGCTCGCCTGAGAGGGGAAGGCAGCCATCCCTCTCTGCAACCGACGGAGTTGGTCAATGAGATGTTCCTGCGGCTCCTTTCCGCGGATGTGCCCTGGCGGGACAGGTCTCATTTCTACAGCTTGGCGGCGAGGACGATGCGGCGGGTGTTGGTGGATCAGGCGAGAGCCCGGAAGCGGCAAAAGAGAGGTGAGGACCCGCTGAAGATCACCCTCGAAGACTGGCACGGGGGAGGGTCTGGCTCCTCGACGGCAGGAATTGTGGATGTGCTGGCCATCGACCAAGCTCTCGACGCACTCCAAAACCTCGATGAGGGGCAGGCCAAAGTGGTCGAGCTCTACTTCTTTGCCGGTCTGACTTTCGAGGAGATCTCCAAAGTGACAGAGCGTTCCCGTTCGGCGGTCCATCGCCTGGTGCGTTCGGGACAGGCCTGGTTGGTTCGCCAGCTGCGGGAGCGACCCCAGGGAGCAACCACTTGAGCAGCGCAGCAGAGCGGTGGCAGCTAGCTCGAACGATCTTCGATCGCGCTGTGGAGCTTGCCGGAGAGGAACGGGAAGCCTACTTGGACCGTTCTTGCCGAGACGATGCTTCCCTTCGCTCGGAGGTTCTAGGGCTCCTCGAAGCGGATCCCGGGGCCAGTGGAATCCTCAGCCCAGCCGTTGCCGTGGCAGCGGACGCGTTGGTCGAGGGGCAACCCCCCTTACAGGAAATCCTCGGTCCTTACCGGATCTTGGAGGAGTTGGGGCGAGGCGGGATGGGGGTCGTCTACAAAGCGGTTCGAGCCGACGGCACCTACGAGCAAGAGGTGGCCATCAAGGTCATGTCGCGGCATCTGGGAACCGAGAATGCTGCTGAACGCTTTCGCACGGAACGGCAGATCCTGGCCGATTTGGATCACCCAGCTATCGCTCGCCTTCTCGACGGCGGCACGACGGAAGATGGCTCTCCGTATCTGGTCATGGAATATGTTGCCGGGGAGAATATCGACTCCTACTGCCGGCGCAAGCACCTCAATCTGGAGGAGCGTCTGGAGCTGGCTTTACGCATCTGCGATGCGGTCTCTCACGCTCACGGTCGATTGGTCGTTCATCGCGACCTCAAACCAGCCAATATTCTGATCACCGAGAACGGCGATCCCAAGCTGCTCGATTTTGGCATTGCCAAGATCCTCGATGCCAACTCGAACCCGTCTCTGACCCACAGTGGCACGCTACCGATGACGCCGCGCTACGCTGCTCCCGAGCAGATTTCCGGCAAAGCGATCACGGTGGCTACCGACATCTACAACTTGGGTGTCATCTTCTACGAGCTGCTGTCGGGAGAGTCTCCCTACGGAGAGGTCGACGACGCCATGGCCATGCAACTAGCCCAGGCGATCCTCGACACCGAGCCCATCCGGCTGAGCGTAGCGGCTCGACGAGCAGCGGCAAGGGGCACCAACTCGTTCTCCATTCCTGCAAGGCACCTGGAAGGGGATCTGGATGCCATCATCGGCACTGCATTACGCAAGGAACCGGAGCGGCGTTATTCCTCTGCCGAACAGCTAGCGTCGGACATTCGCCGTCTCATGGCCGGCCAGCCTGTGTCTGCGTTCCCGGATAGTTGGAGCTATCGCACCGGAAAGTGGCTGCGTCGCAACGCAGTCTCCGCGGCTCTCATCACTCTCGTTTTCTTGGCGTTGGCCGTTGGCTTGGTGGCTCGGACCCTCGAGGCCCAACGGGCGGAGAGGCAAACCGAGCGCGCCAATACCGAGGCTGCGACAGCCAACCAGGTGGCCAGCTTCTTGGAAACGCTTTTCGCTTCGGCGGCACCGAAGGATGTCGAGCGGCGGGACATGACAGTGAGGCAGGTTCTCGATCTCTCGGTGGAACGAATCGAGACTGAGCTGAGTGAGCAGCCAGAGGTGCAAGCGCGCCTGCTGAGAGCCATAGGCACGGCCTACACTTCATTGGGAATCTTTGCGGAGGGTGAAGATCTTCTCAGGCTCTCTCTCGACAAGATGCTGCAGCACGCCCCAGCCAGCAAAGAGAGGATCGCCCTGGTCCAGGTAGACCTTGCTGGCGTCCTCCAAGATGCGCAGCGTTCTGCAGAGGCCGAGCCTCTTCTTCGGGCGGCGGTGGCGACTTGGGAGGGCTCCAAGCGCAAAGGGGAGGCGGATCATATTTATGCCTTGCAGCAGTTGGGTATGGCCCTGAACCATCAGATGAAGTTGGACCAGGCGGAACAGGCTCTGGTACAGGCCTCGGCGCTCGCCAGGCAGCAACCGACGCCGGATCTCATGCGTCAGATGTCCCTGGACTTCGTCTTGGGTGGGCTCTACGCCGACCAGGGAAAGCCGAATAGTGCGCACGAGGTGATGTTGCACGGCCTCGGTGTCGCCCGGGAGCTCTACGGCCCGGAGCACTTCGCTACCCTCATCGGCCTCAACAACGTGGGGCAGACCTTGGTGGAGTTGGGGCGTCCGGAGGATGCGGAGGAGTACCTGACCGAAGGGCTGAAGATTGCCACCGGCCTTTTGGAGCCGGACCATCCGATCCGGGGAACCGTAGAGCGTAACCTAGGGGCCAGCTTGGCACGCCAAGGGCGTCTCGAAGAGGCAGAGGTTCTTCTAGGCGAAGCGTTGGCCAATCATGTGAAGCTCTACGGCGAAGAGCAGTTCCTCACTCATCTCGTCAAAGCCAACATCGCCTTAGTGAGGCTGCGCCAAGGTCGACTGGAAGAGGCGCATCAGGGTCTTGCGAAAGCTCTGGAAGCCATTGAGCCGGCTTTCGGCGCCGACCACCTAGTGGTTGCCGAGATTCTACAGTACCAAGGTGAGGTGCTTCAGGCACAAGGGCACAGCGACCAGGCTCGCGAGCTATTCTCGCGAGCCCTAGAGATTCGCCTCGAGGTTTTCGGCGAAGATGGCGCTCCTAGCCTGGAGACGAGAGATGCCTTGGAGGGTTTCGAGTTGGACGCCTGAGACCGAGCTCTGGTGCCGAGTTTGTAAATCCTGATCTGGGCCATGGGCACCCTCCTCTTCCACCTGGAACCGCGGGAGGGAGTAGATAAATCTAGCGTCAAATTTCTGGTTCTCGCCAAAGAGGTATTTTCTCCACAAGTTGTCTACAGGATCCTGTCAGGGCTTCTCAGCGCTCCGACCCTTTCGTGTCGCCGGCTTGAGCTGGCGCTCTGAACGCTCTGGTTGAGTCCTTCTTCGAAAGAGTGGGGCACGGAGAGGGGTATCAAATAGGACTTGGGTGCTTCCGTAATGGAGGTTGAAACGTAGCAGAGCTTATGATCTAAGCTCGGTTTACTTACGCCAACGAGATCAAAGAGGATTGACGTTATGATTCGTTTTTTGGGAATCATCTTGATTCAAGTATTCGCAGTGTTTCTCATCGCTCAGCCAGCTAGCAGTGAGGAATCCAAGTCCTCGCGGCTGACCGATCAAGACGCAACAGTGATTCTCCAGAGGGCAGTTGAGGCTATCGCTCCGTTAGAGAAGTTCGACTCACTGGAAAGTCTTTCTTATCGAGGTGAGTCCGTGGGGCTCGAGACGGACTCTGAAGAGAAGGCAGAGGAGGATGAATCATCAAGTACGGAAATGTTGATGGTTTTCCAAGGGGATATTCCCAAGGATCTCTTGCTGCATTCGATTTTCGTTCGACCTTCAGGAGAGCGCTTCGTCCGGACACTGTCGGGAGAAAGGTCATTCGCAGGAGCTATTGGTGATCTCCCTCCGGATCTTCATCGTGATTTGGTCAGATACGCTAGCACCAAGCTAGTGACCTTGTTACGATTTCGAAACAGCCCCGGTGTGATGACAAAGCTTGCCGGATCGGCAGTGGTAGAAGGGAAGACTGTGGATCTGGTAGAGATTCAGTTGTTCGACTTTTCCTCAGTTCTCGAGGTTGAGAGAGAGACTGGCCAAGTTCTAGCGATTCGTTTTCCTTCCTCTGAGATTCAAGAGGGGGTTGGGGATTCGGAAGTGAGACGGGCATATTCCGATTTTCGGACGATCCATGGGTGGACTCTCCCTTTCCTTCAGGAGACCACGGTCGGGGGAGAGCCCTATACCAAATGGCAGCTGGACGAGATCGTTGTCAACGGTGACTACGATAAGACCATTTTTGATCCTTCCCACTGACAGAGACTACGCCCTTCCTTCTCACCAATCTTCTGCTGCGGCCCCGTATCTATCGGGATCTCCGGCGTCAGAAGGCGATTCTGCTCCTCGACAGAGTGTCACTATGCCTGCGGCGCAGAAATCACCTTCTTCCTTGGATCTCCCGGCATCTCCAGTGCCTCGCGACGAATTCGGTGAGAAGGAACGGCTAGGCCCGAGCTCCGAGACCGACGTTGCCGTCCTGTCAGTACGACGAGGAAGGACTCGGAGGCAAGGACACCGCAGGTGCAGGTAGAGGCACCGTGCCAGGGGATGGTCGGTGAGAAGCCAGAGCTAGATTGGCCCTGCGTAGATACGCACCTCACTGCCCTGATGAGCAGTGAAGCCCGGTTTGAGAATCACTCCCTCGCCGTCCTTTCGAGTGACTCGAAAGATATTGTCCGCCCCCGGCTGGACGACGACGGAGGAGCCGAGCTCCAGGCGGCTCAGGGATTGGAGGACTTCTGTATCCGTCAAGGTCATGGCGGTCACCGACCGCACCTGGTCCAGAACCGTGACTTTGGCGACCGGGGAGATGAGGCTGGGAGAGGGTTTGGTACCGTCCAGATCAAAAATTCGGCACCGGTAATAGCCCTCGTGATCGTTACCTGCTACCGGGATTTCCAAGTGTGGAGTGAATATGCCGGAGAAGCCGGTTTGGGTATTCAATGGACCGAAGCTCCCGGGAGCATTGGTCTCGCTGAACAACCAGGTGTAGGCATAGTTGCCGGATCCTCCGGTAGCTTTGACGTGAAGTACCGTCGAGTCGCCGAATTCTACGGTCTGCATCCATGGATGCTCGGAAAAACTAAAGGGAAAGCCGTTGGTGTAGTCTCCCCCGGCAGTGGCGTCTACACAATCCATTCTTTCGCACCAGGGTTCTTCCAAGACACCCTCGAAGGGGGGAACCGGGAACTGTGCACCTTGGTATTGCTGGGGCAAGGTTGGGCCGTGGCCGTTGATGTAGAAGGGGCCAATGGTCGAGACCAGAGTGGGTTGCAAAACGCCTACGGATCTTAGGAATCGTTTGCCGAAGTATTCGTGACTGAGAGAGATTGGGCGGGTACTGTCGTGGTCCGGCAGCATCCATCGAGATTTGGTGAACGCTCCGAATATTTTCCCCTGTTCTTGTGCTGCTCTCTTTGCTAGGGCTCCCTGGGCGTTGAAGAAATATCGATAGCGTTCACTATTACTAATGAAGTCATCGGCTTCTTCGTAGAACAGAAACTTGCCGTTCTGGCGAGGAATGACGGAGATGGCCGCTGTTTCATGAACCATTCCTGCGAACCAAGGACTGCTCAGAATTCGGTCCATATCAACTCCACTCGTCACGGCATTGAGGCGTTCGAACTCAGGATGAGAGGTCATATCAAAATTCGGCACCGTAACAGTGTTTTCTTGAGAATCGATGTACTTGTAAGTGATCGGTTGCAGAGAGCTCTCCGGCAGCGCATAGTAGGCCGGAGTCGTGAAGTGGATCACCCCGCGGAAGTCCGGATTGCCTTGTTGCGCCAAGACCATCTGTCGGATGAGCTTTTCCTCGAAGCGGGTCCAGGTGTCGAAAACCCAGTCTCTCCAAACGGCCCACTTCGGATCTCCCGGTGGCAGGAAGGCGGCTTGAGGCGGGAGAGGTTGGAGGCAGTTGTCCGTTCCTCCGCAATGATTGAACTCACGGCGGTCCGCCGGCAGGAGAACATCTGAGCCATATCCACCAAAGTTGCGAAAGCTTGCGAGAGCACTCTTCGAGAAGAGCGAGAGGGTTCGCAAGGGCGGCTGGTAAAAGCTGTAATAGTGATCGTCATCGACATAGAGGTCGATGTGAGTGCTCCCGGTAGTGGCCCCCTCGGAACGAATTTTGGTGCTTCCGCCATTGGGAAATACATCTGCGAAGGCGGTAACGTCACAAGTACAGGGTTCCCCGGGCTGGGGATTCTTGGGGTCACAGGGTGGCGAGCCTCTGTACCTGCCTCGAAGTTGGTATTCATCGAGGAGGATATAGCCATGAATCGGTCCAATACAGTCGCCCTCTTGTCCTCCCGGTAGATCTTCACAGTCCTGGTCGAACACTCGTGCCACATTAGCTAGCAGTTCGTTGACAGCGGGTTGGTAGGTGATGTCGAGGTGATCTCCGGTGACGGCGATCAGCGATTCATTTTCACAGCTGGGAACGGGGCGCTTGGGCCAGGCTGTGCCATCGGACCGTAGGGCTAGGGATCGGTACTGTTCGGGTTGCTCATTCAACTCTTGGTCATAGAAGAAGCCGGGCAGGCGAGGGAAATGAAAGTACCCAAGGAAGGGTCGCCCGGTATTGGCCTCTGCTTGTCTCATGGCTTCTGAGGTTCGGCGCACTTCCCGGCGGCCCGAAGCACCGCCAACTCCAGAGATCGTGTAGTTGCCGATCTCCGACCCGGTGAAGAAATGCGAGTAACCTTCGATGAGGGCAACTTTCTCCGCCTGTTCGTCGTAGCGAGGATCGGGTGGTGCCTTGGTGTTCATGACCGATTGGATCATGCTCTCTTGGGCTCCAAGAGGAGACGTTCCTACGAGCAAATAGCAGAGACCGAGGGTGACTGAGGAAGCGAGCAGAGTCATTGAATTTCCCCTAAGACTCATTGCGATTCCTCCAAGGCGATGAGACGGGCTCTCAGATTCTTGTTCTGTTTGTCCAGGTCGATGAGGTACAGAGACAGCTCTTCGATTTTCTCCAACAACATTCCTTGCATCTGGCCGACCTGGATTCCCTCCTCGGCGATTTCTCGAGCCGATGGAATGCCCGGGAGATGACCTTCGCTTTGGATGAGGCTCTCCAGACGACTCAGAGAGGGTAGGTGGTAGCCGCCTTCGAAGACATAGTCTGGCCAATTCAGGTTCGTGACGACGATTTCTCGAGTCTTGATCGAGCCGTCGACGACCAATTGGTGATCGAAGTCGAAGGTCGTCGTGCCGATCATCACTGCCGAGCTGAGCGCAAGGGGGAGGGGTTGGCCGGGGTTGTCCCAGTCGAAGGCTTGCCAGAAGCCAAAATCGTTTCCGTGAACACCGGTATCGTCCGAGTTGTAGCCGACTAGAATGTTAACACCCGATTGGTAGTCATTTTCTGTCCAGATCTGGAGACCATCCTTGACCAGTAGCCCCTTGGAATTCGGTTGAAAGTCGTCTATGCCAACTCCCACGGACCCTGGCAGGAATGAGATATTGTTGCCACTAACCTGCCAGTCCGGTGGACTTTGAGCGTTCAGAGCCGCGGGGAGGATGAAGAAGACCGCGACCAAGGTGAGAAGGCTAAGGGATCGTTTTTCGAGTAGAGGGAAAGCGAGGCCGAGTAGTGTCATGAGAATCTCCTTGCAGAAAAGAAAATATCTTTCTTGCGCTACGATGCGCGAAGCGACTCTTCTGCCTTTGAATGCGGAGTTCCATGAGAAATCTGGTCAACAGGGGCGAAATTTCTTCCGAGATGCTCGAGACTGTCTCCTCAACTCACGTTTTTTTCTAGGCCATGAGGTTGAAAGTGTTCCCCTCGGTGGAATCGTGCTGCTGATTGCGGATGATGGCTAAGAGGAAGGGAGGAGTCAGGGGACCGCGTGTTTTTCGCCGGGGGAATCCTGCACGGTCTCGCCTGGGGCTGAGGGGGGTGCCTGCCGGCGCACATCGGTGACTTTGAAAGAACACTCTGCTTCGACGACCTTCCGAATTTTCTCTTCGATCTCTTCGCTCTCCTCGACGTCGATCCAAATCCAGCCGCTCTCATGATCGGCCCGGATGTCGGCGACGGAGGCGACCTTGGAGAGCACTGTGTCTTCCAAGTAGACCTCACAGACGTCGCTCTGCATGCCTTCGACGTGGACGTAGAGGCCGCTTTGAGCTGCTTCCGGTTTGTTTTCTTCTCCCTTTTCATGGGCGTCCAGCGACGTGCTGGAAAGGCAAGCGAAGGCTAGGATTGCAAGGGCGAGGGGGGCACGGACGTAGTGATTGCGGGCAGAGTGACCGCGAACGAAAAAGGCTGAGCGTGGGGAACGGATCATGGAGACTCTCCTTGGAGTGGTTTTGATGTGAGTTCGAAAGCGGCGATCTCGTCGTTGTTGCGGACGAATATACGACCCTCGGAAAAACTGGGGGGAACGTAGGAACCGACTTTCAATACAGGCCACCGAGCGGCCTCTAGGTAGGCTTCAGGCTTCGCCTCGGCGGCTACCAACTCCCCAAGCAGATTGAGAAAGAGGAGCCAAGACCCAACCCGAATCAGCCCGCGACCGCGGGCGGCGCGACTTTTCCAAGAAATGCTCCCGGTAGCCACGTCCAGAGCGACCAAACCGCTGCCGGAAAAGGTGTAGAGGTGATCATCTAGGGCCACTGGGAGGGCGTAGGAACGGGCGACGGTCTCGTTGCGCCAGGTCTCGCTCACCGGGCCCCGCGTTCCGCCCGCCGTCCGACCTTCAGTGACCTCCTGGCTTTTGATCGCGAGTAAGCCATCGAGGGACGAGACGACGATGCGTTGCTGCCAAGCCAGCGGTTGGCTGTAGCCGGGAGAGCTCTGGCCGTGAGGGAAACGCCAGAGAGTCTGGCCAGTTCTCAGATCGAGGCTGCGCAAGAATTGATCTCCAAGCACCAATAACTCGCCGCTCGTAGAGTCGAAAGCGGGGGTTTGGTAGTGCAAAGTATCCTCGGCATCCTGCCAGATCACTTTGCCGGTGGTGGGCTCGAGGGCCCACAGAGAAGTTCCTACCTTGCCTCCGGCGATGATCAGCTGGGGCCCTGCGAGAAGGGGGGAGGCGGTGAAGCCGTAGAACGGAGCTGACGCTGCGGGCAGAGCTCTTTCCCAAACCGGCTTGCCGGTATCGGTTTCCAGGCCGTGAACCTTGCCTCGAGGCGTGAGGAAGTAGGTGAGATCCGGTGTGACCAAGGGCGTGGATAGAGGGCCGTCCATAGACCCATCGTGGCCTTGGTAGGTCTCTCCCAGATCGAATTTCCACAGGAGGCTTCCGGTCTCGGGACGGCGGGCCACCAACCAGTCCCGTTTGCCGTCGGAAAAGGCAGTGACCAGCGCACTTGCCGATACCGCTATGGCTGAGTAGCCCGGACCCAGGGGATGGCGCCAAACTTCCTTTAGCTCGAGCTGGTCGGAGGAACCGGAGAGATCCGGTAGTTCTACCGAACCATCCCCCTGGGGCCCACGAAAACCGCTCCAGAAGTTCGCACCGTTCTGCACCTGGGGTGTCGCCGGTGCCGCCAAGGCGACCTCCAGGCCGACTCCCAGAAAGCTAAGTAGGGCGAAGGTCTGGAGGAGTCGCTTGCAATTCAAGGCTCTGGGTCCAGCACTGGCCGGAATCGCTCACCGATCTCCTCCGGTACCCAGCACATCACGCTCTTACCGACCTTTTCCGAACGGATCAAACCAGCAATTCGTAGCTCTTTCAGGTGATGGCTGACGGTGGACGGAGCGAGCTCGAAGGCACTCCCCAAGTCGCCGACGCATTGGGTGAACTGCCCTTTGGCATTGCAGGCGCCAGAGGCGATGCAGCAATCTAGAAGCCGACGGAAGATGCGCAATCGGACCGGATTGCCGAGGGCTTTGAGTTGTAGCGCGAGGTGGTCGTCATTTCCTTGTTTCGACATGTTTCGAATTATTGGATTGTTCCTGTGATTTGTCAAGGCTTCGGTGTTCTCCCTAGCCGGTGTCGTCGGTCCAGGCTGGCAGTGGAATTCTCAGCCAGTCCAGTAGAAGTGTTTCGGAGAGCTGCAGGTCACCCGGATTTTCGGATGTCGAGCTAGAGGGAGCTTTGTTCCTATCGGCTGAGGAGGGGATGAAGAGCCCTTCATGGAGCGCTGGTATGCTCCGAAAGTCTCCACGGATTCTGTGCAGCGTACCGGCGCCCCGTAACAGCGCCGCGAATCGACGCCCCGTATCGGGGCAGGAAAGGGTTCCTGCAGAGGAGTAGTGGAGGAAAGTCCAAATAGGCAGCGAGCCGGTTTCGCCTGGCGTGTTCTAGGTGAGTCGGCAAATTTCCAGACAACGAATCTTTCAGGGCTTTGTTTGCATTGGAGAAGCGAATTTGAGGTACCGTAGATGCATTCTTCCAAGATCCCTCAGGGTCCTTTTCCTCCTCCTGCAGTGGGTGACCTTACCGGTAATCTGCCAAGCTCAGAAAGAGCCTGCGGACTCGATACTGGACCTCGGTAGCCTGCACAAAGCCAAAGACGCCAAGGGACCCATGGAGTCGCGAGTCGCCGCGGCGATAGCCCTCAACCGGGAAACCTTCTCCTACCCAGCGATGTTCTCCGATTACATCGGTTATCAGCTTGATGACTATCCGGACGCCAATGTCTTGGTGCTACCGGCAGGTACGAAGATCAAAGGGAATCTCCAGCTCGATTGGGATGCCGATTGGCTGCGCGGGAAGCGCATCGTCGCCATCGATTGCCAGGGGGACCTCTCCGTTGACGGAAATATCGTCAACGACATGCTAGAAGGGGGACCTCTCCTTTTCGTCGGCGGTAGCTTAAAGGTCCATAACCTCAAGAAAGGTGGCGCATCTATCATCATTCTTGGAGATCTCAAGGCCGACGGATGGGTGATTGGCGAGTATAACGATGGAGTGATGCGAATCGGAGGAGACCTGGAGGCCAAGGCCTTCCTGTTGCTCGATCACGATGGCTTCGTCCGCGGAGAGACTCGAGCCCGGGAGCTCAACGGGGAAGAGATATCTAATTGGCAGAAGATCCTCGTCGCTGAGGTTTTTGACCAGCCGGAAGACTCAGATAGTTGGCCAGATGTGGAGCGGATCTGGGCTCGTTTGATAGAGGACCTCGCCGTTTTTCGGAAGCCCTAAGAGTCCACATCCGGCGGATTCTCTGAAAAAACCGCATCGTCGAGTCCGCCCGGGCTAACCTGTAGGTCGAGGTGAGGGAGAGGCTCGATGATTCTGATGGGACCGACCTCCTGGTCGGGGCGATCGGTCTCGCTGTCGTCGGCCAGGAAGGCCTCCCCTTTGTTCCACAAGATCGACCAATAGGGGGAATCGTCCGGGCCGAAATTGGTGCCGTCACAAAGCGTTTCACACTCGAATTCGACCGAGAGCAGCCTCGCCAGCTCGATGAGCCAGTGCTGAAACGGGATTCCCTCGGCGAGCTGGACAGCGACGGAGAATGCGGTGAAGAACCTCTTCGGAAATTCCGGCGGATCTTCGTGGAGGAAAAAGGAAACCCTCGGTCGAGGGTCCAGGTGGGTCCAAGACTCCGAGTTGGGAGCGACGATCAAACCGCTTAAGTAGGGCCTTAGCTGTACTTGTAGCTGAGCGGCGGTCAGGCGCCGAGTCATGGCGATATCCATCTTCATTCCTTCCAACGATCACGTGGGACCCGAGTCGAAGGTGAGGGATTAGCTTACTCGTTTTGCCGTCGGTACTGGAGTGTCTTTCTGACCTACCTTCTCAGAAAGCAGGGCCCATTTTCTCCGATTCCCATCTCCAGGGACCTAGAAGGGAAAGGGGGGCGCTGGAGGTCCATTGAGAGACCCCGCCGGTTTCGAACCCATCGACGAAAATTTGATCCAAACAGGGAGGCACAGACCCTCCATGGCGCAGGATCTCGGACGCGAGGGCAGCCTGCATGGTCGAAGATCCTGGCCAAGGGGATCCGGGGGTGCCGGAGCTGGTGCACAGGGCCAGATAGCTCTGGCGATAGAGCTCTAGGAACTGAGCCTCCCCTCCGGTGCCGTTGACCAGGTTGCCCTCCTGCTGCGTGTTGGCGCCGACGATGTGGACATCGAAAGTCGTGTCGACGGTGGCATTGGCCCGCAGGAGAATGCGGCCGCTGGGCGTGGGAGGCTCACTCTCTGCCCATTGAGCGAAAGTGACGTAGAGGGGGAAAGGTGAAGGGCTGTCTCCCACGGTCAAGCCGAGGATCATGTTGCCGACATATTCACAGCTGTCCTGGTCGCTATCACTGTAGAAGGCCATATTATTCTGTAGGTTGTCGGACAAGTCATGTAGGAAATTCCGTTCGACGAAGTTCGTTCCATGTCGCTGGGCACCGGAGATGTAGACGTAGCCGTTGACGAGGAAGCCCAGCCCATCGCAGGCATCGATCAGCGCATTTCCTTCGACGCGATTGTCGCGGTTGTAAACGAATTGCATGGCTTCTCTTGACCCTTCGCTGAGCTCCTCAAAACTCTGAACGAAATCAACCACGGAGCTGGGAATTTCCTGGTAGTGAAATTCCCGAACCGTAGGAACGGTGGGGCCCCCGGTCTCCCCAACCGACAACATGGCGAGTTGGCGGGGAGCGGTCAGGGCGATAGCAGTGAAGTAGGTGTCGAAAATGTAGTTGGAGAGAATGCTATTCCCCGAACTTTGATCGATCATGATAGCGGGAGCTGTCCATTTCTCACGACCGATGGAAGAGATGTGATTGTGAGAAATGATGTTGTTTTTGTTGACATCACCCAGGCCGGGGCCGCGGCCAGTGAGCACGATGGCTTCTCTGCCAAGGAAGCTGAAAGTGTTTTGAGAGATGGATATCTGCTGAGCATGACGATCCAGACGCACTCCGGTGCTACCGCTCTTGGTGAAGGTGCATTTGTGAACAGAACAGTTCTCCGCATTCCGGAAGCGCAGCAAGGCCGTGGGCTGGTCGACCACGGACCAATCGTGTTGGGTGGTGACATCTCCTTCTTTCATGGCATAGAAATCACCGCCAGTGAACGTAATGCCTTCGAAGTGAATATTCTGAACGGCAGCTGAGATTGGAGCGTTGCCATCGGGAGTGCCTTCGTCGATGCGGATCAATTCGGTCAATGCGGGTACGGCGATGTCGCTGGTTCCGCTCCTGGGCCAGAGGTAGATGGTGTTATCGAGGCAGGCCCATTCGCCTGGTTCATCGATACCCTCGAGACTGTTGAGAACCCAGTTGTTGTTGGGGATATCGTCCTCGATGGTGTCCCTTCTCATTTCGTAGAGGGCCGGTATGGTGGTGAAGATGCGCCTCTGGGCTGCCGTTACGGAAGCGATGGGCAATATCTCGAGGGTCCACGCGTGTTGCGACTCCCGCAGGTCGTATTGCGTTGCTCGACTCCAGTTCGGTGCCGGAAAGCTGTTGGGATAGCGAATATTGGACTTATTGTCTTGAAAGTCCGGATCGTCCCAGGTGCACTCGACGCAGGAACCATCCTCGTTGGCGACGAAGGAGGGGGTGGCTGAGCGAGGCAACCATCCTTCGCTGGCATCCTGGAGGTAACGGACGTGGCTCAGGCCGGTGGGTAGGGGAGCTTGCAGGATGTTGCTATCGAAGGAGGTCCAGCCCGTTACCGGGACCAGCGAGGAAAAGACCGGGCTGGCACCGGCGGCGGCGCGGTAGGTGATGGCCTGATTGGGACCTCCCGAGTCCGATATACCTAGCACTACGGTTTCGGCGAAGGAATAGACACCATCCCTGAAGAGGACCGTGATGTTGCCGCTACCGTCCAGGACTTCCCGTACCTTTTCCGTGGCTCCTCGGAATGTTTCTAGGGGTAGGGCAGCGGTTCCCGGGTTCGAGTCGCTACCGTTGGGGTCTACATAGAAGACTTCCTGAGCGTGTAGACCCCCTGAGGCCATCTGGGCGAAGCATATGGCGCTCAGAATGATCCAAAGGCTGAGGCTTTCTCTGCTGTTCATGGTGTGAGACCTTTCTGGGGTGTTGCCATTGGCACGGGACAACCGATTCTTGGCTTTGCCAGTCTTTCTGGTTCAACAAGGTTTATCCCTTTCGTTGACCATGGAACTCGGCCACCGGTTCTTGAAGCCTTGTCACCGTAGCAGGTGTCGGGTGACCGGTAGGTGGACGCAACATGAACGATTTTTTAGGGTTTGGGAAAGACTTTTGCGGGTAGCGGCGAATCCGCAGCTCTCCCCGTTGGGATCTGGGGACGGGGAGAGCGCGGCGAAGCCGGTGAGAAGGAAGACCTAGGGCGCAACGCAATCCGGTGGCAAGAAGCCCGTGAGCTCTACCACTTCGGTGCCATAGTCGGCGGCAATGCTGAGTTGCGCGCGGGGCTGGGTGGCTGGAATGGGTGGCGCACAAGGGAGCAGAAAACGGATGCGAAAGATCTCTGCATCACCTTGTTCCAGGCTCAGAAAAGTAGGGTTGGGGCTGACGACTTCGAACAGGGCCGCGTCGGGGCCCGTGACTTGGAAGCTGCGGGTGATGCCGAAGGTGGTTTCGTTGAGGACCAATAGAGATCGCTCCCAACTTCGTTGGGTCGGAGAGCCGGTGGGAAAGAACAGGTTTCCTGGAACGACGTTCAAGTGGGGGGAGACCACTCCGTCCATGACCAAGGAAGCGTAGAAGTTTTCCCGGACGGAGGGATCCGTAAGCTGGTGAGCTTCCACGTGGAGCTCGCCCCAACGGTCGCCATAGCCACCCGGTGACCCGGTCACCACGGCCTCGAAAGACTCCCCTGGAAGCAATTGAAAGGGAGGTGACCGTCGAGCGAAGGCGGGCACCGTCATCCGGAAGAAGCCCGGCAGGGTTGGCTGGCTGGCGAAATCGGCAGCCGGATCCTGGTAAAAGGCTCGGCCATTTTCGAACTCCACGGCGTAGCCGTTCACCATCTGGGTGGTGCCTTCGTACTCCGGATTCAGTTCCAGCTGCAGGGAGCTCCCAGCGACATCAACGGTGGCTGCCAAGAGGGGAGGAGTGGTCCCGGCGGCTTGGGTCAAGGAGAATCCCAAACCTGCACTGCTGATCTCCCCTTCGAGGGGAATGGGGATGGACTTCACCGCTCCCGGAAGAACGAAGGTGAAATCAGCCGCTTCTGCTCCCCCTAGAAAGACGTTGTCGATCACGGCCACTTCGCCGCCGATATTCTCCACCGTTGCAGTGAGCTCCTTGGACTCACCGATGGCCACTTTCCCAAAATCCTGGGGAGAGGTGATGGAAAGAGCCATGGACCGGCTTTGCCCAACGATAGTGAATTCTACGAATACCTCTCCTGTCGGGGCGTCCAAGGGTTGAACTTGCCAAGTCAGGGGTTGGGTCAGCGGCCCGGTAGAGTTTTCCAAATGCGCGTGAGCATAGGTGGGAGTGACCAGCAAATCTTGGTCATTACAGCTACCAGCGGGAAAGAGTTGGAAGTAGACGCCGTCACTTTCGCTTTGACCCTGACAAACCCAGATCTGCAAGGGCCCTTGGGAGGGCCGGCCGGTGACTTGGAGCCCAAGGCCTGGAGCCAAGGGGATCGGTTTTTCTACCCCACCATCCACCTGATAGAGGCGAACCTGCTCGACTCGAATTCGGGGGCTGAAGTTCTCATGCCAGCGGTCCGTGACCTCCCCGGTGTTGGTCGGGGTTTGCCAAAAGAGGCTGCCATCGCTGCGTGTGGTCAGCGGTCGGGTCAAGGTGCTGGTGCCGCGGACGGTCATGAGGTTCGGCTGCAAGTAGTGTTCGGAAAGCTCACCGGGATAGGAAAGGCGGTAGCTGGCATCTTCTGGAGGACTCGCTGTGCAGCGGTCGGCGCAGGTTTGGTAAAGGCCTGTCTCCGAGTCGGGGCGGCAGCGTCCGCCAGCCCCTTCGAAGATACGGGGAGGCGAGGCGGGGCCGGTAAAGGGGACGGGATTTTCCGGGTCTCCCGGGCAGAGCCGGTGGGGGTTCGGATCGCTGTTGGCCCTTTCTTCGAGAGTGAAGAAGTGCAGGAAGTGATCCTCCGCGGGAGAAGGGATGAGCCAAGCCTCATCGCCGCCGACGAGGGTGCCATCGACATGGAATGGAAGATCACTGAGAGAGCTCAAGTCCACGGCGTTGGCAGGTGGCCCGGATGCACCCGGGCACACCGGGGCATCCTGATTCAAAGGGGCATGCTCGAGTTGCCTGCCGTCCACCGGGTGACGGTACCGGCAGAGGCCGGTCTGGGTCGGAGATTCGCAAGTCAAATGCATCTGTTCTTGATGAAGAGTAACGACCCCTTCCCAGGAGAGACGAACCAGGTCCCCGGTAGAGGCCGCTGGACTGGAGATCCAATAGCAGCTCGATTGTAGGAGCTTCTCTTCCTGACCGTCCAACTCCGGGAAGATCTCACTGACCAGCTCTGAGCCCGGGTCACCGTTCCGGTAGGGACCCACGAAGGGTTGACTTCCGGGTTGCTGAAGAGCGGGGTCTAGGGGCAGTCGGTCAGGACGGATTCGCTGGTTGAAGGAGGGTGGTTCCGACTGGGGAAATTCGATGATGATGTGCCGCCAGTCACAAGCTGAGAACCAGAGAGTGCCGGCGGCGACGGCTGTAAGGTGGATGAGTGAACGGGGTTTGAAGGTCGGCACACGCATGGTTCTTCTCCATCAGGTAGTTGTTTCACGGTTGTGGAAGAAGACTGTCGAGGTGACGAATTCCTCTCACTAATTCCTTCTACTGGGGCCAGGATTCCTGTCTCCGGCACCCTGATACGATTTCGTATGGCGACCACCAACTCCGCGAGCCCAGGCCCCCCTCGAGCGGCACCTGCCGGCACAGAGAGCGCTTCTTCTCTCCCTTTCGGCCCTTTCTCTTTTGGCTCTTTCCTCTTTTTTGGTGCTTTGGCCTTCTTGGCGCTGGCTTTTTCTTTGCCGGCCCTGCTTTTCGGCAGACGTGCCGTGTTGGGCCTGATCTACCAGCGCGGTGGTATCGGCAGCGGTGAGGTTTGGCGTCTGCTCACGGGTCATGGGGTGCATCTGGAAGTGACCCATCTGGTTTGGAATCTGGTCGCTCTCGGGGTTGTAGCCCTTTTGTTTGGCTCTCGGTTTTCCTCCCTCCAATGGACGGGTATCGCCTTGGTGACCGCCATGGGCTGCGGCCTGGGGCTGTGGTTCCTGAGCCCGCAGGTCATCGCCATGGTGGGGCTCTCGGGCCTGCTCCACGGCCTCCTGGCGGCGGGAGCTCTGGGGACGGCGGCGGCGGGGCGTGCTACCGGCTGGTTCGCTTTGGCGTTGCTGGTTGCCAAACTGGCTTTGGAGCAAGGGGGACTCTCTCTCCCCGGAGCCGCCGTCTCGTCAGCGGAGATCGCCGTAGAGGCTCACCTCTACGGGGCGATCTCCGGGTTCCTAGTTGGTGGAGCTCTGGTGTTCCGTCCCCCCGGGAGCCCGTCGCCCCAAGAGGTAGAGAGCCAGAGCGGCTAGCGGCAGCCATAGCCACGGGTCGGCGGAGCTGGCCAACAGGAGCAGAAAGAGAAACAGAGCCGAGACGGGCCCGGCGGTGGGGCTCACCATAAGGAGAGTCTTGTTCCTCACCGGGTGGACCTGGGCGTCGCCGGTGGCGTTGACGAGGAGGATTGGTACAGCTCCCATGCCACCGGTGATCGGTAGCAGACCCGACGATGGTGTGGTTACGACTTTGTCAGCGGTATCTCCCGGTCCCCAACAGACCTTTTCGGTGACCACCGATCCGTCCTGGAGGGGAATGAGAACGGTCACTCCCACCGCGCCGGTACCTTCGCCGGAACGTTCGATGATGAGGTCTGCCGGATCTCCGTCGACGACGCCTTGAACGGCTTCAACGAAGCCAAGAATGCTCGTGCCGCCTCCACCTCCGCCGGCGGTCAAA
Organism: Deltaproteobacteria bacterium; assembly: GCA_022601195.1. Lineage (GTDB taxonomy): Bacteria > Acidobacteriota > Thermoanaerobaculia > Multivoradales > JAHZIX01 > JAHZIX01. The sequence goes on along the minus strand of JAHZIX010000048.1, from coordinate 57,869 downwards.
GTGACCTGAAAATTGTCGATGCCGTGGGTCAGAAAGGGAGTGGTGCCCGGGCTCCCGGAGCGGCGCATGTAGCCGAAAGAGATATCGGATCCGGCGGCAGTGAAATCCGGGGTACCACCAGCACCATCGTCGAAGTCCTGGGCCGTGAGGCCGTTGTCCGAAGCCCCTTCCCACACTCCGAAGGCGGTGGGTTGAAATAGATTTAGGGGGCCGGTGAAGCGCTGGTTGTCCTGGATGACCACCAACGCCTCGAGGAACTCTGCATTGCCGCCGTCGAGGCTGAGCAAGATCCGGTCTCGGTGGAAGCTCAAGCTCTGGATTTCTCCCGTGACGGCTGGGGAGTAGGTGCCGCCGGCACCGATGTAGCGGTGCACCACTTCGACGGCCTCGCCGAAATGGTTCATGGTGCGGAAGGCGTCCGGGTTGCCGCCGGAGGCCGAGCGCCCAGCGGCCTGGGAGCCGGTGCCGACGATCTCCTCGAAGATTTCCCAGTCGCCCTCCAAGAATTCACCGTCGTCGATTTGCACGATGGGGCCAAGGGGCGTGGGAGCGGCGGCCCCAACGGAGGAGGCTACGGAGCTGGCGATGAAGCTGGCCAGGAGAAGCAGGAATAGGGCTGCTCCAAAGGACGGGCTCCCATTGCGCTGGCGAGCGCGTTGGCGGAGACGGGAACTTGCGGCGGCCATCAGCAGGACCACCAGGATCACCAGACCCATGCCCTGGAGAGTGGGAACCTCCACGATGCTCTCGACGGCCGGTAGGGCGGTGGCATAGCCCGCCAGAGAAACGTGACCGGCGGGCAAGGACCAGGTAGAGGCGATGTTCAAGGTACTCGTGTCCAAGGTCACCAGATCTGGTGAGGCCAGGTGCAGAATGAACAACCGGTCGCCGGTCGGAGAGACGACCAGGTTGATAGGGTTGATACCGCCGCTGGCGGCGGTGCCGATGACCCCATGGTTGGTGGCGTCGAGGACGGTGACGGTGCCGTCGGTGAAGCTGCCTACATAGACACGGCCTTGGACAGCATCGTGAGCCAGGGCTCTCGGTGCTGGTCCCACCGGTACCGTAGCGATGACCGTTGCAGTCGCGGGATCGACTACGGAGACCGTGTCATCGAAAAAGTTGGCGACCCAGACCCGGCTTCCGGTCCGATCCGCTACCACTCCGGAGGGGAACCCACCCACGGCAACGGTGGCTTCGATGGCCCCGGTGGCACCGTCGATGAGAGTCAGAGTGTCGTCGGCGAAATTCGCCGTGTAGGCTCGGGCGCTATCTGCGGCCAGGGCGGTGGGTAAGGTTCCCGCCGTCACGGTGGAGACCACTGTGGAGGAGGCCAGGTCGACGGTGGTGAGGGACCCTTGGGTAGCATCGCTAACGAAGGCTCGGGTCCCCGCCGGATCCAGGGCAACAGCGGTGGGAGAGCCACCTATCGGGATCTGCTGCCGAGTTCCGTTCGCCAGATCGACCATCAGTAACTGGCCGGAAGAGCTCTCCGCGGCGACCACTAGGGTGCCATCGGCAGACACCGCCGCATCCATGGGGCCAGCTCCTCCGGAGGCAAATCCTGCAACACTGCCCGCGGTGACATCCATGAAGGTCAACTGATCTCCCACCGGGTCGGTGGCGACGAGCAGCTGCCCGCGGGCCTTTTCGGTGAGAGAGGCGCTAACGAGTGTGATGAGAAGACAAATCGACACGATGCGGTTCATGGCTCGGCCCCTGTAGTGAGTACCGCCTCGGTTCCAGAGTGCGGTTGAGTCTGTGTTGGACCTCTCTCCCGGCTGGAGTACGGCCCCGGAAGAGAAGACTCCGCTGCCCTGGAATTCCTCTCACTGGATGCGAAGTCTTCTTGCTAAGCTCTTGGGTGATGGTTCCAAAATTCCGTTTGTGGGCTCACTGCTTCGCCGGTGTGGTTCCTCTGTTGGGCAGGGGCTCCCTAGGGGGCATCGCGTTTCTCATGGGGACGATCCTGGCCTGCGGTCCCGGTCCGGAGCCAGCACCGGAAATAGCGCCAAAGAAGGCCCCAGAGTTAGCGTCGATGGAGTTGGCCGGTTCTAGTTTGGTGGTCAGCGAGGTGCAGATGGGTTACTCCGGCGCGGTCGCTGGATTAAAGCCGGGAGATCGGGTTCTAGCTGCCGGCCCGGAAGGCCACTTCTCGCCGGTCGATTGGGTGGACTGGGACTATCTCGAGGTAAAGGAAGGAAGCCTCGGGTTGGTTTCCCTTCGAGTGCATCGGGGGGATCAGATTCTTCTTCTGGAGCTACCTCCCTCCCCTTGGGGGGTGAAGGTGAGACCCGGTTTCTTGCCGAAGGTGCTCGAGGCGGTGGAGAAACCACAAGCAGAAGGGGCGAGAGAGGTTCTCCTGGAAGCTGCTGGCCAGTCTCCTCCTTCGAGGGCCCTGTGGCTTCATTTGCACCTTGCAGAAATTTCCTCGGCAGGAAGCCCCCAACGGGAGGAGGCCTTCGACGCGGCGTTGGCTGCTGCTGAGCAGGCGGCCCAGGGCTTTTCTAGGGCCAACAACTCCCATGGGATGCTCGAGGGTCGCGGCCTGGAGATTCTCGCCTGGATGTGGTGGCGGCGTGGTGCTCTGCTGTGGCAAACCACGAACCTGGAGCCGGCGAGAGAGGCCTTTGGCCACTCCATCGAACTTCTGGAGTCACGCCCTCTGGCCCAAGCTGCGGTTCTACTGCGCCGTGGCATTTCTTTTTTCAATGGATCCCGGCAAGCCAAGGCCCAGGCGGACTTCGAACGGGCGGTCGATCGAATTCGAGCCGAGACGGAGTTTTCGACGAACCTCGCTGAAGCGACGCAATTGATCGCCCAATGCCACCGAGCCCGGGGCGATCTGAGGGCAGCCGCACAAGAGTTTGCTCGCGCCCAGGGGATTCTCGAGCGGTGCAAGGCTGGGCTGCCACCGAAGGCCCAGTTGATCTACCAGCTCGGCCGGACAGCGGCGGCTCGGGGCGATCTGGCCGCTGCTGGCCGCCACTATGAGGAGGCGGTGGGGCTCTACGAGACAGCTGGAGTGGCCGATCGGGAGATGGGCAACGCGTACCGAGGAATGGGGTCACTAGCTGCGGTGCGAGGAGACCTGGTGACTGCGGAGAGGTGGATCCGGCGGTCTCTGGAGATTTTTCAACGGCAGGTACCGGGCAGCCCTCACCATGTTTGGGCGTTGAGAGGGCTTGGTGGCCTGGCCATGCGTCGGGGCCAGGTGGCGACAGCGGAAGAGCTGTTGGCCGAAGCTTTGCAGCTCGCCGAAGGAGTCGATGGCGGCCAGGGAGCCACCACCGCAGAGGTTCTGTGGAACCTGGCGGAGCTGGCGGAATACAAGGGGCTCCCAGGGGAAACGGCCAGCCACTACCAGCGTTCCTTAGCGGCCTTTGAACGAAGGCTTCCGGGGAGTACTACGACGGCCCAGCTGCGCGTCGAATTGGGGAGAGCGACTCTCGAATTGGGCCAAAAGGAGGAAGCTCGCGAGGTGCTCAGCGCAGGGCGAGAAGAGTGGCACCGCCTTGCTCCCGGTGGTCTTTGGGAGGGGTGGGCGAGCTTTCAACTGGGGAGATTGGCTCATCTCGAGGCAAGACCGGAGCAGGCGGAAGGGTTGCTTCGTGCCGCAGAAGAGGCCTTCCACCGTTTGGCGCCGGACACCGTGGCTCACGCAGAGATTCGTCATGAGTTGGCTCTCGCCTTGGTCTCTGGGGGGCGCCGAGAAGAGGCTCTGGATGCCTTCGAAGCCGCAATCCAAGCTCTCGAGCGGCAGCTTCCTCGACTGGGGTCTCCGGAGGTGGGCGCTCGTCAACGGGCCAAGAACCGGGCCCTCTACGATGACTATTTGCAGTTGCTTTTGGAGATGGACCGGCCCCAAGAGGCCTTTTCATTGCTGGAGAGATCTCGCGCTCAAGCCCTCCTGGCGATGCTGGCCGAGAGGGATTTGGTGTTTCGCTCCGCCCTGAGTCCGGAGCTCGATCTGGAGCGGCGACGGGCTCGTTCCGACTATGGGGAAGCGCTGGGTCGGCTCGCCGCCTTTTCAGATCGGAGCTCTCCGGAGGAACACGTCGAGGCGCAACGCGCCCTGAGGCTGGCGAGGGATAGGCAGCAACAGATCCGGTCAGAGATTCGGCAACAGGCCCCGCGCCTGGCGGAGCTCTCGAGCCCTCGATCCCTGACGGTCACCGAGGCTACAGCGGCTCTCGACCCGAGAACTTTGGCCCTGTCCTTTTTCGTTGGTCAGGACCGGACCTGGGTTTTTGCTCTCGGCAGGAACCTTCCCCTAAGAGTCGTCGAGGTCTCCATCGGCGAGCGGCGACTGGCAGGGAAAGTTCATCAGTACCGGCGTCTGCTGCAAAATCCATCCGCCGACGAGGAACCAGCGGATTCCATCGGACCAGATTCCATGGGACCCGTCGGGGAGGAACTGCGAGGTTGGCTCTTGGAGCCTTTGGAGGAGGAAATAGCGGCAGCGCAGCGAGTCCTTTTTGTGCCCGATGGGGTGCTGCATCTGCTGCCCTTTGGTGCCCTTCCTGCCGTTGGAGGGGAGCCAGGGGTCAGTCGCTATTTCATCGAGGACAAGGCCCTGCATGTGGTGGCGTCCATCGGTCTTTTTCGGGAGTTGGCGGCAAGCCGACAAGGTCCGCTCCTCGACCCTGGGGAGGGAGTCTCCTTGGTGGCCTTTGGGGATCCGGAGACTTCCGCGACGGTTCCGGTGAGAGGCCAGGAGGGCGATGAAGTTCCCGATGGTTTCCCGTCCCGCCTCCTAGGGGCCCGCCAGGAAGTGGAGCGGTTGGCAGCGATCTTTGGTGGCCGTTCTCGGGCGTTCACAGGCCCGGAGGCTTCGGAGGATCGAGTGCGACAGCTCGATCCCGACACGCCCTTAGTGCACTTCGCTACCCACAGCCTGGTGGACGAGAGATTTCCCCTGGACTCTGCCCTGGTACTGGCTCCTGGCGGGCACGACGGTCTTCTCCAGGCCTGGGAGATCTTTGAGGACCTGGAGCTTCGTGCCCACTTGGTGACTCTATCGGCTTGCGAATCTGCTCTTGGAGAGGTGATGACCGGGGAAGGATTGATGGGCCTGGCCAGAGCTTTCCACTACGCAGGAGCCCAAAGCGTGCTGGCCTCCCTATGGCCTATTTCGGATCGATCCACGGCGGAGCTCATGGCCCTGTTCTACCAGGGACTGGCGGAGGGGTTGTCCAAAGACGAAGCCCTTCGCAGGGCTCAAATCCGACTACTGAGCTCACCCATTTCCGTTCCCGCGGCAGGGAAGCTCGCCCGAGTTTTTCGATGGTTCGGCTTGGACTCTTGGGGGCAAGCTGAGCTGGACGCTTCCCATCCTCGTTATTGGGCCGCTTTTCAGATCTACGGAAACTGGCTCTGAGGAGGGAGTCGAGGTTTCGGAGGGATGATCTCCAATCGAAAGAGGGGAGAGATGGGTGGGGCCCCAGTGTTCTCGGTCGAATCAATGTTCTCGGTCGAATCAGTGTTCTCGGTAGAAATCCTCCAGTGAAAGATACCTCCCTTTGCGAGCTCCTGCCGAAGGGATGGAGGGAGCTCAGCGGTAGGAGTCTCCAGCCATGGGCTTTCCCACAGAGGAGTCTCTTCTGTGGTGCCGGGTACTCTGGTACCAGGTTTTTCGCCATAGAGCTGAAGCCGGTAGCGGCGCGGCTCTCCTTCTTCTCGCCACTCGAAACGGCCTGGTGCTGCAGAGAGAACGGCTCCATCGGCCGGTTTCACAGCGGCACCGAAGGAGCGACCGGATCGCAGCACGTCTTCGAGGGGAGTTGGTGGCTGAGTCAGGTTGATCACCAGGCCTGCTCCCGCCGTCAGGACGATAGCTGCCGCTAGAGGCCACCATCTCTTTAGGCCGGGGCTGCTTCGAGAAAACCGACCCGGGTCCCCGGCTTTCGCTGGGTTTCGGGAAAGAGCCTGGTAGCGGCTGGAGCAGTCTGAGCAGCGAGCCAGGTGTTCCGCGACCGAGCGGCGATCTTTGTCGGAAAGCTGCCCGGCCAATAAGGCTTCCAGTCGATCGTCGGCGAGGCAACGATCCCCAGGAGGCTGCGAGCTTCGAGTCGACTCGCGGTACAGCTGGCTGGCTTCTTCAGCTCGGAGCTTCATAGTCGATTCCTTCTTCGGACAGGGTTCGCCGTAGGTCGGTGAGGCCCCGATAGATCAAATTACGCGCCTTGGGCTCGCTCCAACTCAGCATGTCGGCCACTTCCTGGTTGCTGAAGCCCTGGAGGTGCAATCGCACCGCCAGCTGCCGATTTTCGGCCAGTTTGGCGAGGCAGCGTTCCAGACTCGCCATCACTTGCCGTCGCCAGAGCCGCGGATCGGTCCCTGCCGTCCCTTCCTCGGCGGGAGGTGCCGTTTCCGGCGTGCTGGGCTCCAGTTGTGTTTCCACAGCGCCTCGGCCACGTAGCTTGGCCACCGCATCGCGGGTAGCGTTTACGCCGACCTTGTATATATAAGACTTGGGATTGTTGAATTTCCTCTCAGCTTGAATCGCTTTCCATATCCGAAGGCGGGCTTCCTGCTCGATATCCTCCAGATGTTGGCGCAACTCTTCCGGGCAGCTTTGGTAGACGGCTGCCCGCAACGATGCCCCATGAAGATCCATGAGGTCCGAGAATCGTTGCTGGGCGTCGCCCTCTGCTGTCGCTTGTCGAGAAGGCGCCGATTTCCCCGAGGCGCGGCGGCGCCACTTGAACACCATCGATAGAAGCTCCTCTGTTCCGCCGCATCCTATCGCCCATCGGTGCACCCGCAACTCCTCCCGACGAAGGAGATGCCCCAGACTTTCGGAGAGGCCAAGGCAGCTTCTATTGCGGCCTCACTGCCAGGCTCACTGCCAGGCTCACTGCCAGGCTCACTGCCAGGCTCACTGCCAGCCAGTAATGTCGAAGCAGTAGGAACGGCTCGGAGGGCACGAAGGCGAAGCTGCTGGCAGCTTCGCCTTCGTCATTCAAAGCACGGCGGGAATCAAGGGCTAGTTTTGTTCAGATGGCCGCCAGGCAGGCATCCCGTCGTGACCTTTGTGGTGAGTGATGCGACGAATCTCTGTGCCTTGTCGATTGCTGATGAAGAGCTCCCGGTCCCCTTCGACCTGGCGACTGAAGGCGATCCACTCCCCATCTGGAGAGTAGGAGGCTCGGTATTGCCAAACGGCTCCGTTGTCGTTGTCCCAGGGATCGATTCGTTTCGTGCTGCCGAAGCCGGCTTCCTTGATGGCGTCTGGTTGAAGGACGGGCCTGGGGACACCACCCTTACTATCCAATTCGTACAGTTCCAAGCTTCCCTCACGGTCCGAGTAAAAGAGAATTTTGGCTCCATCCGGAGACCAAGTGGGGGCCAAGCTCCACCCCTTCCCGGAGGTCAGCTGCTGGCGGTTTTCTCCCTTTGCATCAACCGTGTAGAGGTGCACGGTCTCGTCCGTTGACTGGTACCCACTGAATACGATGCGGTTGCCGTTCGGTGCAAAGGAGGGTGCGGACTCGTAGAGGGCAGGGGTTGCCGGCCCCAACCGGCGAGGCGTTCGATCCTTGGAGCTCACCTCATAGAGGTCAAAGTTGTTGATGAAGATGATCGTTTGATTGTCAGGGGCAAAGCTAGCGTCGAATTCGTAGTGCTGCGTGCTGCCACCAGGAAAGTCGCTGATGCGGCGAGGATTTTTGCCGTCGGGATCCATCCCCCAGGAGTGCCAACCGCCGGTCCGATAGGATTCGAAAAGGATTCGTTGGCCGTTCGGCGACCACTGGGGGTAGTGATCCGGGCGGCTACCGGAGCGACCCACGGGCCGAACACCTCCGCCCTCGAAATCGAGAAGGAAGAGTTGTCCCTTTCCTCCTCGCTCGCTGTAGAAAAGAATTTCGCCAGACGGTTTGTCCGCGCTCTTGGCGCGGGCTACGCCGGTAGAAGCCAAAATTCCAGTGACGAGGGAGATGACGATGAATTTTCGCATGGCTTTCTAAACCTCCAAGGATTTTCACTCCGGCATCGTAGGCAGATGACAAGTGGAGCCACCCATTTTGCGCCTAGTCGGCCAGCCCCTATTAGGCCAGCTCCTAGAAGAGAAGTGTATTGGCAGTATTCATGGAATACCTGTCGGACACCTGTTCTAGTGATGCCTCCTGCAGGGCTTCCTCTCTTTGGCACTATCGTTTACGTTTCCTCCCTCTCAATTGTTCCAGTTCGCCCTCTGATGAAAACGGGGGACTCTATCCCCATATGTAGGGCTACGAGGAGTACAGAGGCTTGGCGGGCCAGGGGCACTCCGGCCGTGAGCCTGGGGAATGTTTGGATGCCTTACCTTTGCCATGGGGGTCTCCACGCCTTTCACCGAAATCGGGGCGAGGCACCAGAGTGGTCTGGAGATTCAGGAAAACAGGCATTTCGAGGGCATAGGCAGAGTCGCACTTTGCCGTGAAGCGAATTCGCCTTCTAATGAAGGAAAACTAGACACCTCCGCCGTCGTTGTAGACGGTCGGTGAGGAACAAGGGCTAGAAAGTCGCTGGATCTATTCCATGCCAGAGAATTGCTCGAAGCTTTGTCCGCTAGCTAGAAAAATCAACGAGCCGACCAAGAGCCCCGCATAGGCGACTCCGGCCACCGTCACGATGCCCCAACCTACCGCTCGCCGAGTATGGAAACGATAGGCGATATTGAAGAGGGCAGGCACGGCCAAGACGAAGTTGTGCAGGCCCAGCACAAGGAGAGTTGCCCCTAGCCAAAGGTTGAACACCATTCCTTGGTGTTGGGCCCGGGGCTCGTCCTTGGGAAACCGCCAGGTCGAGGCGACTAGAGAGCCAGCTGGGATCGCCAGGGCAAAGCCGATGCCGTAGAGGAGAACTGTCATCACGGGGGAGGCATCCAAGGTGCCCTGGAAGAGCTTGATGGTCACCGCCAAGATGTGTCCGAAGGCCATGGTACCGATGGTGCACCCATAGAAAAGGTTCAGCGCCCAGGGAACCAGGAGGTCGGGGCCTAGCCCACGCCGCCGCTGGTGTGCGAGCACTAGCGTTGTCAGAACGCTTGCGACCACAAGGGAAACGAAAAACCATTTGCTCTCGTCGACCAACCAATCGGTGACAGTGATGACCATGGCGCTACCTCTCAGACGTGTCCCACCACTTCGTGGGGTTGATAGGGGCTTTCTAGGCGATCGAGCTCTACCTCACTGAGCTTAACGGATAGAGCTGCAACGGCGTCGTTCAGGTGGTGAGGCTTAGAGGCGCCGATGATAGGTGCGGTGACCACCGGCTGATGGAGGATCCAGGCCAAAGCGACCTGAGCCGGCGGTACTTCTTTTTCAGTCGCGATGCGATTGACCTCTCCCACCACGGCTTTGTCTGCTTCTTGGGTCCGCTCGAAGAGGTTCCTGCCATAGGTATCGGTCTTTTCCCGAGACGAAGTTGGCTCGTCTTGCCAGGGGCGGGTTAGGCGTCCCCGGCCCAGAGGGCTCCAGGGGATGACACCGATTTCCTCCGAGGAGCAAAGGCGGAGCATTTCCCGTTCTTCCTCCCGGTAGAGAAGGCTGTAGTGGGGCTGCATGGAGACGAAGCGGGTCCAGCCATGGAGGTCGGCGGTGTAGAGAGCCTTGGCGAACTGCCAGGCATGCATGGAGGAGGCGCCGATATAACGTGCCTTGCCGGCTTTGACCACATCGTGAAGGGCCTCCAGGGTCTCTTCGATGGGGGTTTCGTAGTCCCAGCGGTGAATCTGGTAGAGGTCGACATAGTCCGTCCCAAGGCGCTTCAGGCTGTCATCGATGGCAGTGAAAATAGCCTTGCGGGAAAGGCCGCCGCAGTTGGGACCCTTTCCCCAGGGAAAGTACACTTTGGTGGCGAGGACGATCTCGTCTCGCCGGGCAAACTCCTTGAGAGCTCGCCCAACGAACTCCTCGCTGGTGCCACCGGAGTAGCTGTTGGCGGTGTCGAAGAAATTGATTCCCAGCTCCAGCGCTCTTCGCAGGAGGGGCCGGCTGGCCTCCTCGGGCAATGTCCAAGGATGGCTGCCGCGGCTCGGATCGCCGTAGGTCATGCAACCGAGACAGATGGGGGAGACTTGCAGGCCAGTTCGGCCGAGGCGGACGGTTTCCATGGCTTCTCCTAGAAGACTTCTTTGCCCCGCTGGGAAGGCGAGGGTAGAGAGGATTCTACCTTCTCCTGCTCGACGAGGTCGCTCCTCTCAAGGGATGGTCAGCGCCCAAGCGGCCGTGTCGCCGCTTTCGAAACCATCTGTAAAGAGGCTCACCAGACCTCGCTCGAAGGATCCGATGTCGCAGCCATCGTCGACGTTGAAGGCAGCTGGCTGGTCGAAGGGGCGAGCGGAGCCCCGGGCATCCTGGGTTGCGCCGGAGGCAGTGCAGCTGCCGGCGTCCAGGGCCGGGCTCGATGGCGCCAAGGGATGGACCGGCAGGCAGCTCCCATCGGGTAGTAAGGTACTGCAACCGTCTTCTTGGAGCGGTAAAACCATCGGGTCGACCCCGGTCTGGTCGTTGGGGCCACTAAAGTCGCAACCCCCTGGCACCTCCGCGAGGTTGAAGCCCGAGCTGGCAGCGCCGGTGCCGCCTTCGCAATCGGAGCCCGCGGGCGCGCCATCAGCGCTTTGAACCCGGTTGTTGGCTAGTAGGCTGTTGTCGAAGACAAGGGTACTGACCGTCGGCTGGCCGCAGTTGAGACACAAGCCTCCCGCCGAACCGACTCCGTCAGCGATCGTTCCAGCACCTCCCCGAGCCAAGTTTCCCACCGCGGTGAGATGGTGCACGATCGGCAGGGTCCGTTGGTGATAAACAGCGCCGCCGATCGCCATGCCGCCGTCTCCTGCCAGGGAATCACCGCCCAGAGCCTCGTTTTCGGAAAGAGTGACCTGGTTCATATCGACCTCCGCGTCCCAGTACATTCCCCCTCCTCTAGCTTGACCACCGTTTCCCTGGTCTGAGTCGCCGGCCACTGCGATGTTTTTCACGAAGGTGGTTCTCCGGACGTGACCTGCGACGTTCGCTATCCCGAAAATGGACGCTCCCCCTGCGGTGGCGTCCCCGCCGTCCCCCGTGGCGCTATCTCCTCCCTCCGCCCGATTTGCCTCGAAGAGGCAATCCTCCATGCTGACCGGACTACCGGTGTAACCGCCGGAACCGGCAGGCCCACCTAGTCCGCCACGTGCCAGATTTTCCCGGAAGATGGTGCGCAGGACCAGCGCGCTCCCGGACATCGAGACGGCGCCTCCATGGGCTCTCGAAAGCAGGCCTCCAGCCAGGGCCTGGTTTTGAACGAAAGTAGAATCCACAAGGGAAATATTCCAACCGGAGATGGCTCCTCCACGGGCACCGGTGCCGGCACCGTCAGCTCCTGCAATGGCTCGGTTGGCGATGAAATCCGTTGCTGAGATCGTCTCGATGGTGTTGGAGAAGTCGCCCGTCTGGATGGCTCCGCCGAGGGCGCTGCCATTTGGCCCCCGCGCTTCGTTACCTTGGAAGAGTGACCTCTCGATGGAGCTTGGAAACGGGCTGTCGAGCAGAACGAAGGCCCCGCCGCCGGCGGTAACGAAGGTAGAGCCGTGGGCGGTATTGTCCAGAAAAGAGGAGTCAGAGACGAGGATCTGCCCACCGCCATCAACGAATACCGCACCACCGAAGTTAGCGCAGCCGTTGCGCAAGGTGATTCCTTCCAATTTCAGGGAACCACCGCTTGTGACATTGAAGAAGCGGAAATGGTTGGTACCGTCTTCAGTACAGGGGAGGCTGAGATCCCGGCGCACCTCGAAGCCATTGTTAGCCCTGAGAATCAGGGTGGAGGTGATATCCGGCAGGCCGGCGAAAGAGAAGCCTAGCAAGGAGGAATTGACTCGATCCGCGCTGGTCAATTCGGCATCCGCGTCCAGTAGAAGGGTATCCACTCCATTGGCACCGGTGCAGCCGCCGATGGGGGCGTCGGCATTGGCTGCAAGAATGGCGTCCGAAAGGGTGCAGATCGTCCCATCCACGAAGATGGTGCCGGTGGGGCCTAATATTTCAGGGCCCATTTTTTCAAGATCCTGTGCTGCAAGACTCGTCGTGGCCAAGATCAAGGAAATCAGGATGGCGAACAGGGTGCGAAGCATGGCAATCCTATCTAACTGGAAAAGTCTCTCTGATGGAGAGAACGGGGGCTCCCGTTAGGGTTCGCTGTTGTTCCGTGGAGAGATTTCCTACCGTCGGTTATTCTACTACTTTTCGAAACTCATTCCCGAAATGCAGAGTCAACGCAGTCCGGAAGCGGAGACCCTCCGGGCGTAAGAGGGAGAACACCCGGAAGGTTGCCGATTTCTATCAGGGGGAGGGAGCGGCTTCAGAGGAGAGAGTTGCTGGCTCTTCTTGGAGAAGGTCGATCTGAAGCAGCTGACCGTCTAGCCGATGAACTCCAACCTGGGTCGGGCCCAGCAAGGGTTGCGGTGATCGGCCATCATCGTCCCCAAAAAAGGTTCCAACCAGATGGATGTCTTCGGATTCCACCGTGACTCGGAAGAGGCTGTCGGGCCGACCCCGTAGCTCGACCACGTTGCGGCCTTGCTTGAGCTCTACCGTTTCACCTTCTTGGAGCGTGCGGATGACAGATATTGGATGCCCTTCGGCAAGGAGCTCAGTGCCATCCCGAAGGTGGCCGACCGCACTGGGAACCCAGGATCCCTCTTCGCCTGCCTCGGGGACAGTCACCCACCCCCCATACTCGATTCCTGGGAGAGACTCTTCGGAAGTGCTGGCAAGCTCGTTGAGAGGTTCCATGGGAGTTTCCTCTCCCCCGCTCAGTAGGGTGACTTCCGCATCCGCTAGAAGATCTTCCTCGGCCCGCAGCCGAGCGCGCACGAAATAGTCCTCGCCGGCTCTCAATCCGGGGTTCTCAAAGGTGTCGAGGAGCAGTCGTGAGGTCGTCGCCGTGTCTTCGGTGTCGATGGGCCCCGAAAACGTCTCCCAGGCATCGTAGCTGGTACCCGAAAAGGAGTAGTAGGTGTTCTCTCCCCAATCATCGATTTCCAGCACCACGACGTAACCTAGGTGGCTCAAATCTTGAAGGCTTTGGGCCCCGGAGCAGGGGCAAGACCATTGGGCAAAGAAATCGACCGTGTTGGTGTTGGCGGCGACGACGCTCAAGTCCGGGTAGTCCACGGTGAACCGAACCGAGTCATTGGCGGTTTCTTTCGCAGCGATGACTTCAATTCCTTCAGCAGCCTCAAGAGTGCTGAGATTCATTTCGAAGCTCCCTGCCATTTCGATGCTTCCACCTAGATAGATTCCAGGGCTCGGAGCCAACGGTTCGAATTTCTTTAGCTTGCACCAGCTAGGATCTGGGTTGGGTAGCTGAAGACTGACCTCTTCAACATCATTGCCCCGGGTCGGCTGAATCTCCAGGCGGGCTTGAGAGGTCACATAAATAGAGTCGGTGCAGGGGGATGTGTGAGTCCAAATTTCGATGCTCATGTGGCCGGTGGAATCGAAAGGAATATCTCTTTTCTGATAGGTATCGCTGTCCGCTCCATTGACGTCGGTGGGCGGTGGCGGGTCCGGCAACGGTTGCTGAGCATACCCTCCCTTGGAGCCGATGAACAAAAGTGAAACGGACAGGAATACGGTGAATAGTCTCTTCATAGCGATACCCTTCTTTTTTGATACAATTAGCTCTTTCTTATGACGGCCAGCTGCGGTTTGGCCCTTGTTTCTCAATGAATTCCTACTGCGACGCCGTCTCGAAGAGAACTTGATGAGAAGTCCGGGCTAGCTGACTCTTTCACCCCTTGAGTCAGTCAAGTTGGAAGACCGTCTCCGGACCGGTGTCCGAAGCTGCGCAAGTAGGGCGGAAACCTTTGTGGTCCGCGCCCTGCTCGTGTTCTTCTTTCCAATGCGACGCTGGTGGGCAAACCGCGCCAGAGATCTTTAAAGATCAGACTCGTCGTGTGGGGGGGGAGAGTACATCCTCACGGCTTGCGGGGCTCATGGCCCTGCTAGCCGAAAGAGGTAAAACAAGGTAGTGTCTCTAAGTCTCCTCTTGTTTACCGAAACCTGTGTACAGGAAATGGAGGGCAGGTCGCACAGGTATTTAGCTAGCCTGCCTTGAAAGCCCGACCTAGCGGCCCAGGGCGATGTAAGGGACATCGAATGGGAGCGAATTAGGCTCCCTAGGGAGTCAACGCTTCGTCGAGAACCCTGCCTACCGCCTTGGCTGGGGCGGGGAGGCCCGTCAGGTGGGCGAGGGTGGGAGCCACGTTGATGTGCCGAATGGGGGGGGATTTGACCTCCTTGACGTAGGCCCGGGCCGTCGGCGAAGAAGATGGTCTGTATGCTTCGGTGGTGCGGCCAGAAGCCATGGTTGCCTTTCGGCCAGCCCAGATGGCCAGAGGAGGCCAGCCGCTCGGGTAGGCCGCGGGTGGCGTAGTAACCTGGAACCAGGTCGAGGTAGAGATTTCCGCCCGAAACTTCTGTCTGCAGTGGCACTTTTTATCTTACTCCGGAGAACCTAGATTCATTGTTGGAGAAGTTTCGGGAGATCGTCGAGTTTGCTTGAGGTCCAGAGCTCGTGCCCTATGGTCTACGGGAGTTTGCTATTGAAGGTTCGAACTTAACTCTTCACTCTTGTAGAGCTCCGCCTGGAGCCATGTGGGATTTCTGTCGACGGTCTGGTGGAAACCTTGGTGACCCATGAGTGCGTGATGCGAAGATTCCCGTGTATCTACCGTGGTAACGAAGTCTGTATGAGTTTCTGGGGGGAGAAAATGGAACTGATTAGGAATTTTTTTCGTTATGCCAAGGATTTTGAGAAGACTTATAAGGACGACGATTGGTCACGACTGGAGCCCTATCTCTCCCTTCATGCGATCTACCGAGTAGAGAATGTTCCCTTTGCCTGTGAGATCGAGGGGAGGCAAGCGATATTGACCGCAATCCGTAGATCTTGCGATGGTTTCGATCGCAAGGGGACACGACAAGTGGGGCTGTTGAAGGAACCCCGCGAGGAAGCTAGCCGGGTGATCCTCTATGGTTTTGTCGAGTATTCTTTTCCTGAGAAGGCAACCCTCCGCCTGAACGCTCAGACGGTGGCCGAATACGAAGAAGGGTCGATTCGTTCTCTGGTCGATACCTACGACGAAGGTAGCGCGGAGATCTGCAAGGCATGGTTTCGCCAAAACGGTGATGGCCTGGATCCTTCTTATCGCTAGCCCTACTCATTTTCTTCTTTTCGACGCGACGTCGGTGGGAAGACTGCTCCAGAGATCTCTGAAGATCAGGTTCGTCGAAGGGAAGAACGTCCGCAACATCCGAACTGTTGAGCTCGCAACCCATTGGCACCGGCGTCCATCAAGGGAATCACTATGAACAACGATTTCTCGGATCTTTCAGGGTTGACCAAGTTTCTCAGAATTCTACTTTTTCTTGGAGCCGCGGTCGCTCTTGTAGCAGCCTTTTCATCCTTCCTGCAACTCGACCTTCTAGGCCGAGATTATTCTGATGTCGAGGCAGACTCGAACGATTCTAGAGAGCAGCTGATTGGCATCCTTCAGACGGCTCTCTATCTGCTCACGGTCATTGTCTTCGGGCGATGGATCTACAAAGCGAATCAGAACGTTCGATCCCTAGGGGCGACCGGACTCAGGATGACCCCTGGATGGGCCGTTGGCTACTTTTTCGTACCCTTTATGAATCTGTGGAGACCCTACCAAGCCATGAAAGATCTGTGGAAGGCCAGCCACGATCCAATGGTGTGGCAGAGTTCCGCGACTCCGCAGATAACCTCTCTTTGGTGGACTCTGTGGCTCGCCACGAACATCGTCGGTCAAATCTCATTTCGATCGATGCTAGGTGCGGAAGGAATTGATGGCCTCATATTTGCGACCCGGGTACAGCTTCTCTCGGAGGCGATAGACATTCCGCTTTGCTTGGTGGCCGCCGCGTTGGTGTCTCAGATCTACCGGGCTCAAGAGGCGAGCCGCGATGAAGGACAGGTCGCTCAGGTGTTCAGCTAGTTTTTCTTGGAAAGCTGACCTGGCAGCGGAGCCCGAGGTGGGGGACCTGGCATGGGAGCCCACTACGGTTCTTGTGAAGCTAGAGCTTCATCGATAACCCTTCCTACCGCCTGGGCTGGAGGACGAAGGCCCAGTAGATGAGCGAGGGTGGGTGCTACGTCGATGTGCCGGATGGGGGGAATCTGAACTCCCTGACGCAAGCCCGGACCGGCGGCGAAGAAGATGGCGTGCATGCTTCGGTGGTGCGGCCAGAAACCATGGTTGCCTTTCGGCCAGCCAATGGGGTTAGGGGAGACCAGCTGCTTGGGCAGGCCTCGGGTAGGGTAGTACCCGGGAGCCAGGTCGAGATAGAGGTCTCCGCCAGAAGGCCCTCCGGCGCCGAGATCGGCCAGCTCCGAGGCACGCCATAACCGACTGATGGGGGCGACGTTAGTGTCCGGGTCCCGGGCCTCCAGAAGTGCCGCTTCCGCCGCTGCCAGTACCGCCTCCCGTTCTTCGGGAGGTACGATCCCTTGGGCGTTTTCCGTTCCATTGATTTTCACAAAGATGTCACCGAAGGCCGGCAGGAGCACACGGGTGCGCGCCAAGTCGATTTTTCCCTGCTCATCTACCCTCAGCAGGCCCGCAGCATGGAGGGCCTCGTTGACGTGGAACAGGCGGTCGGTTCCGGCCATGCCATGGTCACTCACCAAAGCCACCACAGTTTCTTTTGGGGCTTGGCTACGGATAGTGCCCAGCCAGCGGTCCAACTGTTGGAAGATCTGCCGGTAGAAAGGCCACAGGCGAGCTGCGAGCCGTGTGTCGTGGCTGGCCAGGCTTGGGTCCAATAGGCCAACCCAAGAATGGCCGGCACTATCGCCCATGGGCGAGTAGTGGAACAGCAGATCCGGCTTCCAATGCTCTAGGGCGAACCGAGTGCCTTCGATCAACAGCTCAGAATCGAAAAGGGCGACTTCCACAGCTCTTTCTTCCGCCGTGCCATCGCCCCCTGCCATGAGCGGGGGCCCGAAACCGCCCCGCTCATAGAACAGAAAGGGGTCGTCGTGAAACCCCCTATAGGCTTGAGTGTAGGCGGCTGTCGCCCTGGGCTCAGAGCCCAAAATAGCGTTCACTGACCGCTGGTAAAGCTCTACCGTGGTGCCGTCCGGCGATAGTTGGAAGAGACGAAAGAAGGTGTTGCCCTCAAGCTCTCCCTGACGGACTGGGAACGGAGAGCTCCATCCCCCGGTGTGGTCCGTTGCGGCATGGGCCTTGAGCCGGACGGATCCGCCGCCGTCCCTAGGTTCGATGAGCAGGGTGTCGAGGCCCTCGATGGGGTCTTGGGGATCGTCGTAGAACAGCAGCTGAAACGTCGAATCTGCTACCGCTACCTCGAGCTCTTTGGCTCCTGAGAGCGGTAGCCCCAACTCCCCCCAGCTCGCTCCCGCTGGTTGTAGAGCCTCACCGGTAATGAGGTGGCGCGGCGCCAAGCGGTGCTCGAAGCCACTAAAGGAGAGCAAACGATCCGGTGCCACGCCGGCCTGCTGTAACGTCTTCTCATGGGGCTTCGAAGGATATTGGTGGGTGGCCGACAGCACGACCACTTTCTTTCCCTGCTTCGCCGCTGTGACGTACAGGGGTTCCGCTGTCAGGGCGGTCGAGGCAAAGCCACGGCGCCGGTCGAGCAGCGTGTGCGCTGCAGCCGGTAGGCGTGGAACGCTGTTTGCGGAGATGCCGTGACGATTCGGCCAGCAGCCGGTCCATAGGGTGGCATGGCCCGATGCGGTCTTGGAAGGGAAGCTGGTGACGCTGTGTTCCGTCCGCATTCCCCCGCGGATCAAAGCCTGGAGGTTCGGTAGAGCCTCCTCTTCCAACAATCGATCGAGAACCCAATCTGGCGCCCCATCCCAGGAGATCAGGACCAGCTTGGTGGTCGATTGAGGATCCTGGCCCGGTAACGGTTTCACGGCTCTGTCGGCAATGCGGAGTCCGGAACAGCTGGTGGATAGGGCTACCAATGCCACCAATGCCACTGGCGCTCTGGCCAGCGTTAACCTGGTGACTGCTCGCCAACCTAGGGCAGCTATCGCCTTGGCCTGGGGGTTCATCGTCTCTATTGTCGACAGAGATGGGAGAGAAAGCTAGTCCTTCTTTGCTAGTGTCCAAGTTTAGTTTCGATCCGTCTCATCGGTACCAACGGCCCATTTTGACAACCAACCTAGGAGATCAAATGAGTGAACCCGAGCCACCCAAGCCACCTCTGCCGCCTTTCAACACCGAGACGGCAGCCCAAAAGGTTCGTCTCGCCGAGGACGCGTGGAACAACCGGAACCCGGAGAAAGTGGCCCTGGCGTACACGCCGAATAGTGAGTGGCGCAATCGCTCAGAATTTATCTCCGGCCGAGGGGAGATCATCGAGTTTCTGAGGCGTAAGTGGAGCCATGAAATCGAATATCGGCTCATCAAGGAGCTGTGGGCCTTTCGCGACAACCGCATCGCGGTACGTTTTTCCTACGAGTGGCAAGATGATTCTGGAAACTGGTATCGCTCCTACGGCAATGAGAATTGGGAATTCGATGAGCGAGGGCTGATGGCTCGGCGCATCGCGAGCATCAACGATCTTCCGATTCCTGAGAGTGACCGGAAATACCACTGGCCCTTAGGTCGTCGCCCGGACGATCACCCGGGGTTGTCGGAGCTTGGTCTGTGAGACGGCAGCCAGCCCGAGAGTGTCTCGGAGTTGCAAGATAGAACCGTCCGGAGAGCCCCCTGGCCAACGGGGCATGGATATCGCCGCTGACTTTTAGGCCACAGAACCCTTCTAGAGGTATGCATATTGAAAACCACATCGATCGTCATGCTGGGCGCTACCGGCGCTGTTGGCAACCATGCCGCTCTGACCTTGGCGAGTTTGCCGATGGTCGATCGGCTGTCGTTGCTGGGTAGACGGCCGGCAACCAATGTTATTGGCCGTGCGGTCACTCAGGAAGTGATCGACATTTTTGCCCCAGATACCTATCGAGACCTTGTGGGAGGCCATCGAGCTGCGATTTGTGCCCTCGGGGTGGGGCAACCTTCCAAAATGACTCGGGACGAGTTCGTGCGAATCGACCACGACGCGGTTCTCGACTTCGCCTCGTCTTGTAAGGGCGCCGGTGTTCGGCACTTCGAGCTACTCAGCTCGATAGGGGTGAACGCAACGGCAAAGTCGTTTTACCTTCGGACGAAGGGGAAGTTGGAAGAGGCGTTGAGGGCTCTAGATTTCGACAGACTGAGCCTCTTCCATCCGTCTATGATTTTGACACCCACCAATCGATACGGCCTGGCTCAGGGGATGGCTCTGGCTGCGACCCGGGCGATCAGTCCCCTCCTCTTGGGTTCGCTGCGCAGGTTTCGAGGCATAGACGCCAGCGACCTCGGGCAGGCGATGGCAAGGAACGTTCTTACGCCTGGCGAGGGAGAGGAAACGCTTCACTGGAAGGACTTTAGAGATCTATCCAGGGGGAACGCCGAGGCCGGCTAAATCAGCTCCGGGAGGCTACCGGTAGCAGCCAGGCTTTAGCGAGTCTTCATCGGGCCTCTCGAGTCGGCCGTGGGATCGAGGACCCCGTGGCAGGCTGACCACTGCGGGAGTCTTGATGGGCCGGGACCCAGCAACTTCCCTTGTCATCGTTCATCGGCGGCGGCAACGAACTACAATGTCTCCCTATGCCACTACGCCTAATTGTTCATCTTCCCCAAAGAGTCCTCAAGATTCCCCTCGAGAAGCGGGAAACCTTGATCGGCTCCCACGGTGAGGTCGATGCCTTGGTCAGCCATCCCACGGTCTCTCGACGCCATGCTGTCCTACGTCGGTCGGACCAGGGGATCACCTTGGAGGATCTCGGTTCCAGCAACGGAACTCTGGTGGATGGCCGCCGGATTCGAGAGGCGGTAGAGGTTCGAGCCGGCTACCGATTGGCTTTCGGTAGCGTCACAGCAGAGCTCGAAGAGGTGCGAGAAGGTGACCTTCGGCCAGCCCTCTCCATTGGCTCTCCCGCTCTCGAGACCGAAGCACCGCCTCTGGAGCCCAAGGTCGCTAGCTCTGGGCGTGCCACGGTGTCGTCGAGTGCTTTAGAGGAATTCACTTTACGCCAACTTCCAGGCCTGCTCGAAGAGCTACGGGCCAAGGCCACTCCTGTGGAAGTGGCCCAAGCGGTCGGTGCAGCGGTTTTTTCTGCCTTTCCCTGTCTCGAGGTGAGAATCTCCCGCCGCCGCGGTGACGGTCGTGCCATCTGGTTCGAGGCCCGGGCTGCGCAGTCACCTCCGGAGAGCCCCGAGGCCCAGGTCCGAACCGAAGGCGAGATCGAAGTCCGAGTGATCTTTTTTCCCGCGACCCTCGGCAAGGTCTATGGGCCGGTGGTAGATGCCATGTTGCACCTGGTGGCTCTGGGGCAGCGCACGGCACCACCGCCCCGCCGGAAGGCTGCTCTCGAGCCACCCCCTCTGCCGGCGCCGGCCAGTGTCGATAGGAGAGTGAGGGACCTCTATCACCGGGGAGCGCAGATCGCTCCCGGGAATATTGGTGTCCTGATCGGAGGAGAATCGGGAACCGGTAAAGAGGTGCTAGCGCGCTATCTGCACCGCGCTTCCGGTAGGCCCCTGGAGAGTTTCATCGCCCTCAATTGCGCGGCCCTGCCCCGAGACCTACTGGAGTTGGAGCTTTTCGGAATCGAGCAGGCGGTGGCGACCGGTGTCGACGCTCGAGCGGGAAAGTTTGAGCTGGCCGAGGGGGGCACTCTATTTCTCGACGAGATCGGCGATATGGCTTTAGAAACCCAAGCCAAAATTCTGAGAGTCCTCCAGGAAGGGGAAGTCTATCGCTTGGGAGGGAAGCAGCCTCGGGGGGCTCGACCGCGGATCTTGGCGGCGACCAATCGAGATATCGATGCCATGGTGAAATCCGGAGCCTTCCGGTCCGATCTCTATCATCGCATCGCCGGGTGGGTCGTTCGATTGCCACCGCTCCGGGAGAGGCGCGGCGATATTCCCAACCTGGCAGCGTACTTCCTCAATCGTGAGGCACAGCGCCGGGGAGTTCGTATCGCTGGGGTTTCCCGCTCAGCGCTGGAGGCTCTGTTGGCCTGGGACTGGCCCGGAAACGTGCGCGAGCTGGAAAGGGAAATTGCCCGAGCGGCGCTGTTTCTCGGCGACGGAGAGCTTCTCGAAAGCTCCCTTTTAGGTGGGGCCCTGCGCGGTTGCCTCGACCAGCCTGGGACTTCTCTGAAAGACATGCTGGAGCGCAAAGAGCGCAGCGAGATCGAAAAGGCTCTGGCCCTTGCCGGTGGTGACACTGCCGCGGCGGCGGAGCGCCTCGGTGTAGGACGTTCCACTCTGTACCGGAGAATGAAGACCCTCGGGGTTCAGGAATAGAACCGAGAGCGTTCTCAGAAGTGGGAATTGGGGTTCCCTGCTTCGAAAACCTCAAAAAGAGGCCGGTACGTAGGCCTTCCGGCTCAAATCCAGGTCCTCCTCGCTGAAACCCACCATTCTCTGTTCAGAGAATGGCCCTGCTCCCCGGATTCTCTTCTTCTCGGTTGCGGGTATTCCACCTAAATCTCTATTCTTCAGGCCTTTAGATGTCCTTTGCGGATCTCCTCGAGAGTCTCCTCAGGAGTTGGCACGAGTCCTGCTTTAGAGAAGTACTGTAGATGTTGGAAATGGCCGAAGCATCGGCAAGGGAAGAAAGCTCGAGAAATCGGGCGTTGCCCTGGAGCAATCGGGAGTCGAGACGGTCTCGGCGGCCAGTCTCGAATGACCGATTGTTCTCCGAAGAGAATTACCAAGGGGTCCACTTTTCGAGTCCTTCGGGGCAAGAAGAAAAGCTCACTCTACTCTTCGGTGCGGGGTTGACCGGCAACGGTTGCTTCTTCGAGTCGACACTTTGGGCCCAGCGCTACAGCCTCTGCAGCCGGCCTTTTAGGTCGGGAAAGACAATTCTGTGGTCCACGCGGACCGTGCGTAGTTGTGAAGGCGCACGGTCCGTCTTTTTATTTACTGCAGGCCCCTTCTCCCCAAGCCGATTCCTCCAGCCCCGGTGCAAGATACCCGAACTCAAAGTCCCGTCAGCGCCGCGCTGACTCCAGGCGCAATCGCCTTTCCAGGTTGGGATCCACCTCGGCGAGCCAGGGCTCCAGGTCTCTGGCGATCCATCGGTTGATCTCCAGGGCTCGGCGAAAGTCGATTTCCGCCTCATGCTCGAGCTGCTGAATCAGGGCTTCGTCTCGAGTCGTATGACTCCTCAATAGACGAAAGGCTCCCCGCAGACCGGTCAGGGTAGCCGGTGAAATCTCGGTTTCTAGACCTTCCCGGATCAGAGACTCTCCTCGATCGATAAACCCACTCGGTTTGCCGCCTCGGAGGATCTCTCCGTAGGAGCGCCACAGCAGGTAGTCAGCGGCAACGGTATAGATCCAGGAGTCTCGATAGTTGATGCCGAGCAGGCCCTCGAGGTGGCCGTCGGCATCTCGAAGGATGCTCGCAACGGGTTGATTGTCTCGGAGAGCCGTGCGCAGAGCCATGGTATCGAGGAGCAGGCCTTGGGCATGACGGGCCAGATCTGCGGCGCGGATTTTCTGGGCTTCATCGGCCCGCTCTCGAGCTGCCTCTATGTGAGGCTTGGGGTCTCGGCCTTCCAACAAGGCGTAGTAGGCACGGTAGTAGTGGAGGATGGACCATCGAAATTGGACTTCACTTAGGTCCGGATTCAAGGCCACCGCTTTTCCGAACCAGGACTCCGCCTCCTGGAGCGCAGGCTCGGGGTCACCGCCGGTAAGGTAGAGGTAGTCGGCGCGTCGCCACGCCACGGAGCCGACCTCGAGGTGGCCCAAATCGAATTCTGGATTCAGCTCTACCACTCTTTGGGCAGTCTCGTTCAAGCGCTCGAGACAGGGGCCGAAGTCCTCTCCATATCGGGAGAGAAGGTCACATCTCAGACCGAGAATATTTGCCAAGTTGTACTGTGCATCGAAGGAGCGAGGACGAGCGGCAACGGCGGTCTCGAGATTCGAGATGGCCCGATCGGCGGACTCCCGCGACTGGTCCGGGAAACCGGTACGGAACTCGTGGCGGCTGCGCATCGACCACATAGCACCGATCATGTTGAGGTAGATGGGGTTGTTGGGGGATCGCTCCAGGGCCTGCTCATAGCTTGCGATCGAAGCCTCCAGGTCCGGTAGTAGGTCGCTGGTGCGCACCGCACCCAGATACTCGGCGCGAAGGCCATACGCGGTGCCGACGGCAGCATGGGCAGAGGCGCTGTCGCCGGCGATCTCGACTGCCCGGTGGGCGCTCTCTAGGGCATCGGTGAGAAACGGATTGGGATCCCCTCCGGTCCAGGAGAGGTACTGACTCCACAGCACACCGACCCGGGACTGCAAGATATGCGCTCGAGCTTGCTCCGGATCGATGGCAAGAGCCTCCCCACAGGCCTCGAAGGCATTTTGTTTGTGAACCTGGATCTGTGGACTGGGATGGTGTACTTCCAGGCGAAGAAGATTGAAGTGGAGCTGGCAGAGTCCCAAGTAGGCTCGGGGATCGCTGCCAGCGGAGGCAATCGCAGCTCGGTAGGCTTGCTCCGCCTGGGCGTAGGGTTGCCGAGAGCTTTCGAGCTCCGCTCCTTCGGCTCGCCGCTCGTCCCCGAGGGCGTTGAGGACATTGCCTTTGACGATGAGGGTTTCGTAGAGCCATGGGAGCTTGGTTCTAGCTTCTTCCAGGAGACCCAGCGCCTGTTCCCAGCGCCGGTCGTAGTAGGCCAGCAGAGCCTCGACATACTCGGCGGCAACGGCGTCCGTTCCCCTTCCCGCGACGAGATATTCGATGGCCGGGTCCCGAAATGCCTCTCGCAGGCCGGCCATGGCCTCCTCTCGCAAGTTGGTGTCTTTGAGATAGCGCACCTGTTCTAGGCGGCTTTCATATTGGCGCCCGAGAACCAGGCCCAGGGTGTACCCCACCTCGGCATTACGTTGCCCAAGGTCCCAGGCTGCTTCCAGGTGTCGGCGCGCCGCTTCGTCCTCGTTGAGAGCAGCGTAGGCGCGACCGATGGCCAGGTGAGCGGGAGCTTTGCCGAGGGAGCTGATCTCGGCGAGCTCCGCCTCGAGTTGGCGGATGCGCTCTCGAACCCGCTCTTTGCTGGGCCGGATGTCGTGGCGTGAGCTCATGTAGACGGCTCGTAGGCTCCAGTCCAGGTCTCGTCCGATCTGGGAGTAGCGCTGTTCGTACTCCAGGCGCGATTCGGCGCGCCACCGTACCGTCGCCAGAGCTGCACCCGCAATGGTGACCAGTATCGCTGCCGTGGCAAGGATCCACTTGTGCTTGCGGGCTTTCTTGGTCAATCGATAGCCAAGGCTAGCGGGTTTGGCCTGGATGGACTCGCCATCTAGGAAGCGGCGTAGGTCCTCCGCCAGAGCGCGTGCCGATTCGTATCGCCTCGATCGTTCCTTGGCCAGACATTTGAGGACCACGGTCTCGAGGTCTGCTGGCAGCGAAGGGTCGACACGACGGGGAGCCACCGGCTCGCTATGGAGGATCTGAACCAGCAGGTCGACATTGCGCTCCGCCTCGAAGGGAGGGCGCCCGACGAGCAATTCGTAGAGGGTGGCTCCTAGGCTGTAGACGTCGGTACGTCGGTCGAGGTGCTCGTGGCGACCCTCCACTTGTTCCGGAGCTAAGTAGGGAGGAGTACCCAGGAGTTGCCCGGCCTGGGTCATGGCGGTGCCTTGCTGCTCCTGTTCCTACACCAGGCCGAAGTCCACCACTACCGGTTCATAGAATCCATCCTCCCCCTGCTGCACCATGATGTTGGCAGGCTTGAGATCCCGGTGAATGATCCCTTCCTGGTGGGCATGGTGGATTCCTTCCGCGACGCGCCACAGGAGTCGAACTTTTTGGTCCAGAGTCAGCTCGTGAATCAGCTCCCCGAGCTCCACACCCTCGATGTACTGCATGGCGATGTAGGGACGGCCATCGAGCCGGCCGACGTCGTACACCTTGCAAATGCAGGGGTGATCGAGACGGGCTTGAGCCCGAGCCTCGCGGAACATTCGCTCCACCATAGAGGGCTCGTCCCGGCGCAGGAACTTGAGAACCACCGGGCGCTGCAAGGTATCGTCCCAGGCCTTGAAAATCTCCGCCGTACCACCGGCAGAGAGGGGAACGGACGTCTGGTAGCGACGCTTGGGAGAGTTCCCGGTGTTTTCGGGTTCGGTGGGTTGTTGGAGTTTGCTACCCATACCTAGGCCTTCGCGCCCTGAGGCGCATCACATCTATATACGTTGAGACGGTTCAAGGGTACCGGTTTGTTTCGCTCCGGCCAAGCTCGGGCGACTTGGGCCGTGAAGGAGGGGCTACGATAAACTTCTCTTATCCGTATTCGCGTACAAACGCGGCTTGTATCTTCCCTTCCTGGTTAGCGGTGGCACCGCTAGGAGGATCTCGCCCACGGGTCGTAACAAGGTAGGGAGGAGCACCTGTTGAGTCAGAAGAATTTGAGAAAGCTGACGAATAGCCTCTTCGAGGGCGACTTGAGCAAGGTTCAGGAAATTCTCGCCGGTGAGCCGGGGCTGGCCAAGGCCGATGGCTCCAGTGCTCTAGCGGCGGCCATCAGCCTGGGGAATCTTCCCATGGTCGAGGAGCTGATCGCTCGGGGCGCGGACGCTGGCGCCAGTGAGGACGGTGAACCCTTTATCTGGATGGCTGCTGGGAACGAGCCCGTAGAGGCAACCGTGGGGATCGTCCAGGCGCTTCTCAAAGCGGGTGCGAACCCCAACGCTTGCGAAGAGGAGATTGGAGTGCCCGCTCTGCACCGGGCCGTGGCGGCCGCTGCGAGAAATAGCCCCGCTGCTCTACAGGAGAAAGAGACGGCCATGACTCACTTCTTTGAAGGTGCTATGAAGGGGTTGGAGGAAGGCCTCGAAGCGGGCCTTGCCGCCATCGAGGCGCCGATCGTCGACAAAGAGCCTCCTGCGGAGGAAGGGTCGATAGGTCCAAGAGGGGCGGTCGTGGATTTGCTGGTGGCAGCGGGAGCCCGGATAGACGCAGTGAATCGAGGTGGAGCAACGGGCCTCGATTTGGCTACCAGTGAGAAGGACGAGGCCTTGGCTCGGCACCTGATCGCTCAGGGGGCCACCGACCGGCGGCAGGACGGACAGCTCTCTCTCGCCGTGAATGCCAAAGATCTGGCTCGTGTCGAGGAGCTCCTCGCTGCCGGTGCTGACCCGAATCGGGATACCCCTCGGTACGGGCGGCCTCTCAATGCTGCGGCTCAGGAAGGTCGTCTTGCCTTGGCTAAGGTGCTCCTGGCTGCTGGCGCTGGGCTGGATGTGGCGGAAGATGCTGGCCAGGGGCATACCCCCTTGACCGTGGCGGCTTACGGCGGGCATCTGGAAGTGATTCGCCTCCTCCTCGAAGCAGGTGCCAGTACTGCCGTCGCCGGCTGTGGGCGGTTGCCCGTCGCCTGGGCACGCTTTGGA
Source organism: Deltaproteobacteria bacterium (assembly GCA_022601195.1). GTDB lineage: Bacteria > Acidobacteriota > Thermoanaerobaculia > Multivoradales > JAHZIX01 > JAHZIX01. The sequence goes on along the minus strand of JAHZIX010000048.1, from coordinate 31,391 downwards.
CAAATTGAAGGCAATCGGAAGGACCGGCCCTGGGAAGAGCTCATCAATTTGCTCGAAAAGCGAACCGAAAGGGAGCGGCCGAGGCCTGTGAGCCCAATTTCTCCGACGGATCTCCTCCGGGCCCTGGAACCAGTACTCGGGGAGGCTCTGGAACTGCTGGCAGCGGACGGTTGGCACAGTGGGACCTTGAATGGACAGAGCTATTTCGAGAGCCCTCCCTTGGCCGAGGGGGTCGACGCGAGCCGGCTCATTGCCAAGGCCCGTTCCATGGAATGGTCGGCAGTATTGGTACACCGACCCATCGAAGAGGGGCCTGTGGGGAAACCAGGCGAAGGGATAGATGGCTCCCACGGAACCCAGCTGATCGCCGATCTGGTTGAGCAGTGGGGGTCGACGGCAGAAGATGATGATGAGCTGGCCGCCATCGCCAGAAACCCACTGCCTGGCAAGTATCCCGATGGCAGCAAGGAGCTGCCAAGGGGGCGGCGGTTGGTGTTGAGCGATGGGCCAGCGGAGCTGGTGGCGTGCAATTGGCAGTTTTGTCAGCCCAATGTAGGGTTGACGGAGAAGCAGCTCGGGGCGATGTTCCAATCCTGGCGGCAGCGTTTCGGAGCCGTCCTGGTCGCCTTCGATAGAGCGACCGCGCTATTCGATGTGGAGCCGCCCTTGGTAGATGAAGCGAGCATTCGGCGAGCCGCTGCAGAGATCGGCGTGGTCGATCCCGACATCATCGAGGATCCGGACTCGCTCCTCGCCATGGCGGCCAGCGCTCGGTGGTCGCTATGGTGGGACTGATGTCTCTAACTGGCCCCTAGTCGATGGGCTCTTTCCTGACGAAGTAGCTCTCGACCTGAAACTCAGATTTTCCTTTCCGATCGCCAGTGCCCAACTACCAGCGACCGACGCCGAAACCGACATTGAACCCTCCATCGGTACTGCCGGACTTAGAGCGGTAGAGGCCAGGGCCAAGCTGAAGGTACGGGAATAGCCCCGAGGGAGTCGAGAAGAACCGCAGTAGATTCACCGAACCGCCAAGCCAATTCAAGTCATAGACGTTGCCGTGGGTGACGCGGCTCCTGGGGGCGTTGCCGTTGTTGGCGTTGGGGGTTGTGGCGTCCGCATCGTTGTCGACATCTTCACCCATGGCGTTGGCGGCGGAGAAGGAACCGTGATCATTTAGGCCGGTGCCCCGGATGTTTCTCAGGCCCACGACTTTGCGGTGATCAGGCCGAACCGTGTTGTCGGTGTCGTCTCGGAAGAAGCAGTGGTTGATGTCGATGGGGCCGTCAATATGCCCGATGATTTGCCCTTCTCCTCGAAGGCCCTTGGTCCAGACCGTTCGCGAGTTGGTCACATTCGTTTGGTTGACCCATGTGGTCGTGCCGTTGCGCAAGGTGAGCTCTCCGACCTCCTCGATCCATCGGACTTCCGGCAGGGAGGCGATTTCCTCGGCTTGTGCCCGGTCGGTAGTCCGAACCTGCAACCGGATGATGCCGTGCTCCGGCTCCGAGGTGGTGCTGAGAACGGTGAAACCCAAATCGCGAACGGACTCGGCGAGAGCTTCAGCGTTCGTGTCGGCGAAGCCGACGACCATGAGAAGCAGGCCGCTCTCCCGCCGCCGCTGTGGCGAAAGGAAGTCGCGCTCTTCTTGGGAAGAGCCGTTCTGGGTTGTCGGACAATTGGGGTAGTCCCAGTGAGCCGGTGAATACTCTGTCGCATGGTTGGTCCCCGCCGTTCTTGAATACAGCATGGGCATTCGGGCCGGGGCCCGCTGCAGCTGGAAAGATCTTTTCTGTCAGGCTTCCGCAGTACCAGTCCGATCAGCGGATCCATCTCTGTCGGACTTCAGATTTGACAAGGAATCTGCCTGCGCCTATTCGTTGATGGCTACTCACCTGTTGTCAGGATCTCTGAGTAAGACGCGGGGTGAGGGCTGGTTCAAGATTTCCGGATACCAGTCCTCCGCTGGTTCCTGAGTACCAGCGATCACTTGGTCCGGTGCCGGGAGCGCTACAGTCAATATGCCCTGCCGGCGGCAAGAAGCAGGCCGGGAGAACCGGCCCGCCTCTTGCTTTGAACAGGTTGGATCCGTTAGCAGCGGTTCATGTCTTCGAACACCTTTTGCTCCGCTCTCAGCGCCCTTGCGCCGTCTTCAAATTGGCTGGCTAGGTCTTTGATCACTTCGAGATGAAGGCCGGAGTTTCTAATCTGGTTGACCAATAATAGTTTGTTAGGTTGAGGTGTTGGGTCAGCGAGAGACCTGATCAATAGATCGCCCAGCAATTCGTCTCGAGGGTCGATAGATATTCCTCTCGGAGGCCGAGGGCCGAGTGGTCCGGGGTCGGGTAGCGGCAGTGGAGGGAGCGGAATGTTGATTCTCGCACTCTTGGTGAACTTCGCAAGGTACTGTCCTTCTAGTAGGTCTCGAAAAAAGTCCTTATTTTTGATATCTAACATATTTGTCTCTCCTTTGTCTGAGGGTTCGATTACCTGTCACTGACTTGACGCTGGATCCTGTGGCGAAATTTCTTTCGCTGTGTGTGAGGATTCTTCCATCACATTTATCGGAGCGTGGTAAGGGGCTCTTTCGACTCCTTTCTTAGAGACAGCTCGGGCATAGGGGCAGTGAGCCCGCTGGAACCAGGGAAAGCTCTCGTGCAGAGTGCCACAACCTCTACCCGAGCGGTGGGTTGATTTTCTGTTGGAGCTGTTGGGTCGTGAGGAGTGATTCAAAGTCTATCCACTGCCACTGCCTCTTGGGTTGTCGAGCTAGGCTTCTCGGATACTCGCAGCAACAGCGGTTCGACTTCCCGGAGGAATGGTGAGTGCCTCGCTGCTGGGGGTGGGCTTGCCATTGCTCCGAAACGTCTCCGTGCGGTTCTCCGTTGCCGTTTGGGTTTGGGCGGACTTGGCCAGGGAGGCGAGAATTCCCGCACAAGCCAGGTCAGCGATGCGATCTCCGTAGCTGGCGGTACCTCTTTCCTCGAGAAGTCTCTCGATGTCTTGTATGGCCGAGGCATCGCCGTCGGCGATCCGCTGTTGAATTTCGACCAGAGCCGTCCACGGCAGGGGCCGACTATCGGTTACGGATTTCTGGATCTTGTGAGTCGAGCGAGTGATTTGAACGACTCCGCCTGCGATGAGAATGAGAGTGGTGATGGTAATCCAAGTCATGTTGTTCTCCTTCGTAGTGATGTGTTGTAGCCAGCGCACCTTTCGGTTGAGGGTTGGCTACGGTTTCTCAGCGTTGGGCTCTTCGATGATGAGTTTTCTGTCTGCGGTGAGACTGTCCGGCGAGTGGGAGCCGGATAGATCTTCATTGCCGCTTTTTCAAGCTGTCTTCAGCCCTCCCGGTTGATGAAGGATTTGGGGAAGGGGACCAGTGGTGCGATAGAAAATTCCCCTTTTTCAGTGGGACCCTTTCTTTCGGAGGGTGTCCCCGGCTGTCCTTTCACCAGGTCGATCAAGCCAAGGCGGCGCAGGATATCCAGACAAGCTAGATCGGCCACCCAGTCACCGATGGTGGTAGGGGGGCTTTCCCGTAGCATTTTCTCCAAGTGAATCTTGATTCGATCTCGGGAGACGTCGCCCTTTGAAAGCCGTTTTTCGAGCTCGATCAAGGATGCCCAAGGCAAAGACCGACTCGGGGCGAGGAGCTTGCGAATTTCGTTGGCTGCGATCGCCGTTGCTATGGCGCCAATAGCGATGAGAGCGAAAATAAATAATGTGACCCAATCCATAGCTGATCTCCGTGTCGCTCTGGCTAAGTCACTCTTCGGTGAAGCCAGATTTGGTGAGTGGTTCTCGGCACGAGCGGAGCAGATTGATAGGTTGCTTGCGCCGATGCTCGATGGAAGCCTTCAAAAGGCGCTCATGGCCTGAGGAGCTCTCCCGGCCTCATGATTTCTCTCTCAGGAGGTTGTGGACGGAGTGGAAGTAGACGGTTTCCGAGAGCAAATCCAACGAGAAGGGGAGGGCCGTAGTCCGGCGAGATCCTGGTCCCGGCGCGTCCTTCCTCAGCTCGTTGTGTGGTGGTGAAGTTGTCTCCCCGGCTAGGGCTGTACCAACGGAACATGGGGCGAAGCGGGTGAGAGGGGGTCGTGGGGGGGCGATTGGGGTCGTAGACAAATCCTAGGGTTCTTGGACGGCCATAGCTCGGACTGAGCCCTAGCCCACTCAAACCCCGGTCCCGGTGTTCTGTGGAGGTGAAATTGTCTCCTCGCGATAGATCAAACCAGCGGAACAGAGGCACCGTGCCAGTTGGTTGAGGGCGGGTGGGGTCAAATACAAAGCCGTCGTGGCTGACGAAGCGGTAGTCCGGGCTGCGAACGGATCCGGGGCAACCGGCCCAGGCCGGTTCGGTGGTGAGGAAATTGTCTTCGCGGCTTGGGCTCCACCAGCTGAAGATGGGAAGCATTCCTTCCGGGGCATCCAGTGCATCTGCGCAACACCGTTTCTGGGTGATGGATAAGACTCGAGCTTCGACGGTGGAGCTGGCACCGCTGCCGCCACCGGCCACCGCCCAAGTATGTAAAGAGACGTAGACGTCAACATTGGTTGGCCTTGGACCGAATTCATAACGGCAGGTCAAAGTGTGGATCTGACGATGCAGGTTCCGGCTGGTTAGAAACGCCGGGGTCGATCGGTTATCTAGGGGTAGGTCATCCGTACATTTGATGTCACCGCTAATCTCGCGACCGTTCAGTCCACTGCCGTGGGCAACCGTCAGCCGAAGGGATGCTCCCGCTTCGGCGAAGCCTGACAGTGGAACCGACCAAGCTTCGATATAGCCGCTTTCGACGACGATCCTTGCCGCTATTTCTATGTCCGGAGACGGATCAGGGCGAAAGCCCGCCCCGAGGATGACCCTGTGCTGTTTGTCTTCCGCAGCACCGGCCCGCGCTGTGGAGGAGAGGGTACCGTCTCTCGATGCGGTGCCCTCAGGGCTCGGAGGAGTGAACCGGGGGAAGGTCGAGACGGAAGAGGTGTCTTCACACTGCTGAGAGAACCCTGGGCCAGCGACGCCAAGGGTGGTAATTAGCGCCAGTCGAATGAAGAGAATAGGGAGTCTCTTGGGGTCTGCTTGACGCCGGCTATGGCGTTCCTGGAGCCTGGTCATTGTCTCTCCTAAGAATGGGTTGGAAAAGGTTCATGGTCGCGACTTGCTGCACTGTCTTGCCGTCTTCTTGCGATCAGGGTTCCTCGTTTGAGCACAGCTCAGGCAAGGGGGCAACCAGCCCGCCGGAGCTAGGAACTCAGATTAGATTTGAAGCTCGCCGGCCTGAGTGGAGCAGCGGCTCGAGTCTTACTGGGACCGATAGAATGGCGAAGAGTGAGTCAATACCATTCCTTGCGGTGGATTCAAGGCCGTGGCCAGAAGCCTGTCGGTGCCCACCGCGTCCCTCGGCCTAGAACGCCCTAACCGAAGAGGGCATTTGGTGGAATCCTGGGCGCTTCACTAGGGTCCTCTTCTCGGCCGTTGGACTGAGATTTTTCTCTGGGGTGATCGGTGGGTTCCTGCTGTTCCCTGATCAAGTCGATCAGGCCCAGGCGCTGTAGAATCTCCAGGCAGGCTTGATCGGCCACCCAATCACCGATGGTGTTGGCCGGGCACTCCAAGATCATTTTTTCTAAGCGATTTCTCGCCTGTTCTCGAGGAATTTCGCCCTTGGCCAGTTGTTTTTCTAGATCGATGAGAGCGGTCCAGGGTAAGGGACGGCTGGTCGCCAGCAGTTTTCGGATCTCGTTGACGGCGATAGCGGTTGCGATGGCGCCGATGGCGATGAGGGCGAAGAGTACGAGTGTGATCCACTCCATGCTGATCTCCTTGTCGTTCTTGGACGGCAACACTCTGCGGTGGAGCCGGGTCCCTGAAGTGATTCCCTACACTAGGTGCGTTTGTTGACTTGGTTTTATCGCCGAAGTTGGTTTGGGGTCTTCAGAAAGCGCTCAGAGGTTTCTCATAACTTTCTCACGGAGTCGTAAGGTCTATAGAATCAATCTCTTATGACATCAAGGAGAAGTTAGAGGAGGAGCGAGAACGACCGGCAACGACAGGTCTATCCGCTGCTATGATGACTTTCGTGCCATTGATCAACTCAGTAGATGGTGGTGATCTCGATCCTTTTCAGGTCGGAGACCACCGAGTGGAGCCTTTGCGGGGCTGTGTGCTTCGGGACGGTGAGACCCGGCATTTGCGCCCGACGGCGATGGCGGTGTTCTTGCTGTTGGCGGCACGTCCCCGCAAGGTCCTGACCAAAGAAGAGATCTTGAAGAGCGTTTGGTCGGACCGCTTTGTAACCGAAGGGGTGCTTCACAACGCTATCAACGAGCTGCGGCAAGTTCTGGGTGATGATCCCAAGAAGCCCTGGGCTATCGAGACGATCCACGGCACGGGATATCGGCTGATTGCAGAGGTGGTGCGGGACATCCCGAAGACCGACACCTTCGCTCCGCGAGCCAATGCCAAGGGAGGCAATTCGTGGCGCTCGATGCGAGTTGCCGTCATCGTTGTGATCGTCGCTTTCAGCCTCGTCTTTCTCGTCGCCGTGGGGGTCATCCTGTATCGGAGTTTGGTCCATCCGGAGTCCGAAAGGATCTCCTGGTCAGAAGAGCGTGGCTCACCCGAAGACCGGGACGATTCGGACTGCGCTTCGTTTCTGTGTAGAGATACCGCTTCGATCTACGCTCTGGAAAGCTATGAACAGGGAGTCAGCGAGGCCGCCGGTGGCGAGAGGGACAAAGCCGTCCTGTCTTTGGGCGACGCTTTGGCCGCAGATCCTGCCTTCGTACATGCCTGTGACCTACTGGCCAATCTGTACGACCGGGAAGAACAGAAAGATCGTGCTTTGGAGGTTCTCGATGGGTGCGGGGAGGCGGCCGAGGGGAAGCACCTTTTCTATTTCCATCTATTGGATCGTCGCCGGGCCCAAGTAGGGGAGATGTGGCGGCGGGAGAAGGCCGCTCTCCGCGAGCTGTTGAGATTTGACGACGACCACCCGGATTGGACCCATCGAATGGGTTTCTTCCTTCTGACCCACGAGCTCGATTGCAGCAAGAGCCTGCATTGGCATCAGAAGGCAGTGGATGCCGAGTCCAGTTTACGTAACGTTTCCTATTTGGCGGAAGCCCAGCTGCGATGTGGCCAGGCTTCCACCGCCTTGGAGACTCTGGACCTGGTTTCTCCGGAGGACCAGCAAGCGCCCATTTTTTTATTTGTTCGCGGATTTGCTCTCGAGAGGAACGGTCAGGTGGAGGCCGCAGCAGGAGTTCTTCGCCGTGGCCTCGAGCTCTATCCCAACGACCCTGGCCTACGCTTGGCCCTGGGAGATCTAAAGCGGCGGAGTGGCGACCCCAGAGGGGCCTTGGAACTCTACCAACAAGCCTATATCGAGAGCCGCGTCGATAGCGACGACGAAGCAGCGCTCTGCCTCAAAGGCCGCGCCTTGTTGGATCTGGGCGATGCGGCTGGAGCCAAGAAGATGGCGGAGGCTGCCCTCGGCCTATCAGCGGGGAGTCTGGAAGTCGACTGGCTGTTGGGGGTAGCGCTAACTGAGTTGGGAGATCTGCAAGCCGCCACGGCCGTAGCCGAGCGAGCACGAGGGAAGTTGGATAGCTCCGAGAGCCTCTATCAAGCAGAGTGGGTGAGGCATCTGCAAGGAACCCTGGCCTTGAAGAAGGGCGATACCGCTGCCGCTGTGGAGCATTTCACCAAGGCCCTAGAGGCTCATCCTCTGGAGAGGCTCTTTTTCGAAAGTTCCAGGGACCGAGCTCTCGACAGTTTGCCGCAGAATTCATCCTAGGCTGTCCTCGATGGGATGAGAGAGAAAAAGACAGGTTGCGTCGCTCCACCTCTGTGAAAGTGTGCTTGCCTTCGGTAAAGGCCTGTGCTGGACTGGAGCTCTAGTGAAGAAACACCGTTGGTCCTTTCGTTTTCCGTGGCTCCGCTCCACGGTATCTTCTGAGCCTGCCGATGAGCTGCAGCAGGAACGGCGCCGGACCCTGGACCTTGAACAACGCATCGCCTCCATTCGGGAGGAGCATGCGGAATTACAAGAACGGGAAGCGCGGTTTCGCATCTTGTCGGAGCTGGTTACGGATTGCTGCTGGGCTCGGTGGGGGTCGACTTCCGGGGCCACTCATCGGGTTTGGGTCAACGATGCCTTCGAGACTTTGACCGGATATTCCCCCGAAGAGTTCGAGGAAGTTGGTCGTGAGGGTTTGGTGCATCCGGAGGACTTTGAGGTTGCTTCGCAGTTCGTGGATGGGCCTCCCGGGATCAATGAACACCAGTTTCGAATCGTCCGCAAGGATGGGCAAGTACGTTGGCTGCGAGAAAAGATGCTGGTCGAGCAAAAAGGAGGTTCGCTGCTAGTACTTGGAGCCACCCAGGACATCACTGCCCAAAAGCAGGCCGAAGAACTTCTGAAGCAGGGCAACCGATCCCTCGAGGACCGGGTCCGGGAGCGAACCCGCGCCTTGGAAGATGCCAACCGTCGGTTGCAAGAGGAGATCCTCCAGCGTCAACGGACGGAGGAAGCTCTGCGCCAGGCTCGAGATGAAGCGGAAGAAGCGAGTCAGGCCAAGAGTCGATTCTTGGCCAACATGAGCCACGAGATGCGCACCCCCTTGAACGGTGTGACGGGATTGGCGGATCTCTTGTTAGGGCAGGCCCTGACGTCGCCGGCAAGGAAACAGGTCGAGATGCTGCGGTCCTCGGCGGACATGCTGATGGAGCTCATCGAGCGGGTTCTGGACTTTTCTAAGATCGAAGCGGACCGACTGACCTTGGAGAATCTGGAATTCACTCTGGAAGGTATTGAAAAACAACTGATCGGGGTGTTCAGCCAGCGAGCCCTGGAAAAGGATCTAGAGCTACAAATCGACCGCGACAGCGAGGTGCCAGACCGGCTCTGGGGAGATGCAGCACGGTTGCGCCAGATTCTTCTCAATCTGGTCGACAATGCTCTGAAATTTACTCGACGGGGAAGCGTTCGAGTTCGAGTCGAGGTACATGAAGTTCAGAAAGACTGCATCTGGTTACGATTCCTCGTTCGGGACTCGGGGGTTGGGATTCCCCAAGACGGCATCCGGAGACTCTTTGAGCCTTTTTCCCAAGGGGATCAATCCACCGCTCGACACTTCGGTGGGACCGGTCTGGGCCTGACCATCAGCCAGCGGCTGGCCCAGCTGATGGGTGGAGAGATCGACGTCGAGAGTGTGGTCGGGGAGGGCTCGACGTTTCGCCTCTTAGTACCGTTTCGTCTCGGGCCGCTTCCCAAGGGGCCGACGGTCCCCCCTATGGAAGGGGAATCCTCTGGGGTGAGTGAGGCGGCGCAGCCCTTCGGTCAGGGGTACCGGGTTCTGGTCGCCGAGGACAATTCGATCAACCAAGTGGTGATCGCGAGTCAGCTCGAGGTTCTCGGCATCGCTTGTCAGCTAGCGGTAGGAGGGCTTGAAGCTCTCGCTGCTCTGGAGAAGGGCTCTTTCGACTTGATTCTGATGGACTGTCAAATGCCCGGGTTGGATGGCTACCAGACGACCGAGAGGATCCGTCAGGGAGAATCGGAGGGGCATCGTGCTCCCATCATCGCCCTCACCGCGAGCGCGGTGCAGCAGGACCTGGACCGTTGTTTCGAAGCGGGAATGGACGACGTTTTATCCAAGCCTTATCGCGAGGATCAGTTACGAGCGGTTCTGAATCGCTGGCTCCCACCTCGCTCCTAACCCTTTTTTCTCACTCAATTTCTGCTGCGACTCCCATCTACCGGGACCTCCGGCATCAGAAGGCGGTTCTGCTTTTCGCCCCCGTGTTCTTCTTCCTGCGTCCCAGAACTCTCCTTCTTTCTTGGTTTTCTGGGCATCCACGTCGTCTCGTGACGAACTGGGTGAGAGGGCAAGGCTAGCTCCCTAGGGCAGGTCGTATTTGGCCCGGATATCGCTCGGTTTGTTGCCGTTGCCGGTGGAGAGCTCGAGCTCCGTTTGAACCGGTTCGTAGCGGAATCCCTGGGAGACCAACAGAGGACCGAGGCCGTTCTGGGAGTCGTCCCCATAGTCGAAGCCGTTGGTGAGCTGGTGGTCGCTGAGGCTCAAACCCACTTGAGTCGGGTCGATATCCAGAACATTGGTCTTTTTTGAACCAGCCGTACCGATTCCCTCATAGAGACTCCCCTGATCATCGATGTCCGGGAATCCCGCGCCATTGAGATAGACGGCGTTCTGCTCGAATCGAAAGTGTTGATAATTCGGGATGTTTTGACCTTGGTAGTGGTGGAAGAAAAAACCGAGGGCGAAGCTGTCAGCCATGTTGGCGAGGTTGGTGACGTTGGCATCGATGGCAAAGTCCGGAATCGACTTGTTGCACCAAGGCGATCCGGAGGGCTTTCCAAAGCTGGCCCAACCATGCCCTTTTTGTGCGCTGATCAAGGCTCGGGCCGGGTAGCCTTGAGCAAGGAGCTCGTCGTAGAAGGTCAAGGTGCCCTTCGCATCCGGTGCGTCCGGATCGTAGAAGATCGACCCATCGTAAACTGGCGAGATGTCATCCAGAAGGCCCGTCACCACGATGGTGGGTACATCGTTGTGAGAGGCCAGGACCGGCTCCGTCGGGGAATGAGTGCCAAACCCGGAAATCGCTCCCACCACTCGCATGTTGCCAGCAGGGTAGGCGTGGGTGTGAACCGTTCTCGATACCAGGGAGCCGCCGGCACTGTTGCCCATCACCACATAGGTCGGGGTGGATTTCCCATGGTCCACCGTGACCTTGGAGGCCTCTTGGCCGCTGAACCAACGCCCGTGACCCGGTGAGTTGGTATTGAAATGTTGCCAGGCCTGTTGAGCATCCGCCAAGGCTAGGTCGGCGGCAATGGTGAAACGTTGGCCTTCGAGCGGTGAGATTTCTGCTTCGCCGCCGGGAGAGTCGCTGCCGTCTCCCCACCAACCCCGCCGATAGCCGATGATCAGGCCGTGAAATCCCCGCTCGAGCCACTCCTCGATGTGGTACGGCGGGCAAGGACCGTTGGCGGAGCCACTCTGATAGCCACCACCGTGGTAGAAGATCACCGTGGCCTTGTTGAGGTTGGCGTCCTTTTTCTGTGGAGCGTAGTAGTCGTAGAACAGGACCTGAGAATCTCCCAATGCGTTGGTCGCTACGGAGTCACCGCTGTTTCCGAATACAGGAATCTGGCGACTGGACCCATCCGGTTGTTGGATGGTCAGGGTCGACTCGGCAGTGCTGAGGGATCGATAATAAAAACGAGCGGTGAGCAAGAAGCTGCCGTCGTCTAGCCCGGAGCTGCCTGGTTGACCGATGCTGTTGGCGGCCGACACCGCATGGGGCACCAGGAAGAGGGCGAGAAGGCTAACCAGAGAAAACTTGCTGAGCCATGCCCCTGAGCGGCTCTCGGTGGGGGAGATCATCTTTTCTGTTGGCACGTAGCTACCTTCCTAGATGCGGTTGGAAGCCTCATCTTTTTTTGGGTTTTTTGCTCTTTAGCCTTGTTGGTCTTGCGGTCTGTCTTTACTTTGGGTCCCGTCTGGAAGTGGTGCTGGCGAAAGGTATCGAGAAAAATGGTGCTCAAATAATAAACCAGCGCTCCGGTGGTTTGATTCCCACCGGAGCGCAGTTTCGAAAAGGGCCTTACCGAGAGATCGCTCGCTCGGTTACCAACTGGAATTAGTTACAGGCGCCGTGGGTGGCGTAGGAGCTAGGGAAGTCGCAGATCCAGCTCCGCAGCAGATTTACCCGTCCGCTGGTCAAGCGGGTTCCCCGGTTACGGTCATCGGCGCGATTGGCTTCCCCGTAGGCGTGGACGGCGATGACCACGGGAGAGCTTTGGTACCAGAGCCATACCGGTGAGCCGCTCTGGCCAGGCTGGGTGTCACATTGGTAGCCCAACTGCGCGGACCAGGTGTTAGCCACGGTGCACCAGTCGTAGTACATGAAGCTGCCGCAGCGGTCGTCGGCTCTGGGGGAACCCGCTCCGCCGCAAGGGTTGGCCCAGCTGGGGTAACCGTGGACTCCCATGCTCTTGCCGGAAAGGTAGCCGTTACTGAAGGCTCCCAGGCCCAACCAACCCAGGGAAGCCGTGCGGGATTCGTCCTTGAGAATTGCCATGCCGTAGTCGGAGGTCCAGTTGCCATTGACCGTGTAGCCGGTGACGCTCAGTAGGCCGACGATCTGTCGGGGGCTGCCATTGGTAAAGCGACTCCCGGAGCGGCCCCGGTGGCCCGGAGAGAACCAAGTTCCCCAAGCCCAGTTTCCAGAGTTCCGATTGAAGATGCAGTGAGCCGCCGTAAGGACGTGACGGGGGCCGATGAGCGAGCCGGAGCAACCGCCGCCGAGGGAGTTGGAGTTGGCCAGAATGTGACCCATGGTGCGCAGCGGATAGGAACTCAAGGAGCTCACTGAGTTGACCACCCAACGGTTGTCGAAGCCTGCGTTGTAGGGGCTATCGGTGGGGATGATGGAGTTGGAGGTCCGGTTGCTCAAAGTGGCGTCAGGAGCTGGGGTTAACGGGGACAGATCCGCCTCTTGCTGCACAGCCGCGGGTTCCAGCTGAGAGATCAACTGAGCGAGGCCGTCCTGGTCATAGGCGGCCTGGGGAAGGGCGGTCAGCAAGGTGTCTAGAGAACGTTCCCCCTGGCTCCCCAGCAGTAGAGACTCTCCTTCGTCCTCCGCTTGGGAGAGGTCGACGACTTTCTCGTACACGCTGCCGTCGAGAAGAGCCAAGCGGTATGTGATCTGGCTAAGGTCTTCGTCGTCTCCGGTGGCGGTTCGGTCGACGGATTCCCGAGGCCCCTGAGAGAGGTCCTCGAGATCCGCAGCCACCACCGGTTCGTATCCGGCAAGGGTCCACCCTTGGGTTTCGGGGTCCATCCCGAGAAGCTCCAGAGCTTGGTAAGAAGGAAGAGCTTGGAGCTCATTGGTGGGCTCGGTTTCCGCTGCCACCAGCTCCGTGGCTAGGCTGCCACAAAGGAGGAGTGCGGTCGTTGCGATTAGATTCTTGGTGTTCATGTTGTGCCTCTCTAAGTTCAAAAAAGATTCGGCCTGTAACAGCCGAAATGGTTGTTCACCTCATCCCGCGCAAGTCGGAGTTGAAATGGCTAAAAGAGGAGAGATTTTTTTTGAGGACTTGTTGAGGGCGTACTGAGGGTCTGCTGAGAGCCTGCTCAGTGGGAGGAGTTTTGGGGGTACTTCATGGTCGCTGAGTATCTTTTTGTCTGGCCTCGGTGCGACAGTCCTCGGGGAAATCCCACTGTATGAGTTGGAGCCGATCTGTAGCCGATCTGTAGCCGATCTGGAAGAACCCAACGTCGGAGGTTTTCGAGCCTTCGACCCTCCTGGCGAGGTACGGGTAGGAGCGATTCCGCGGCACCCTACTGAAAGCCTCGTGAGGCAGTTGAAGAAGGAGAGAGCCCATGCCGAAAGAGCAAGAATTTCAATTCGATATCCAACTTGGGAGTGGAGTCGTCGTTACGGCGGCGGCGGTGTCTGTGTTTGCTATCACCAGGGCGGAACCGCGGCTGCTCGAGGAAAGGGTGGTCAGTGAGTCTCAGTTCCTGGCTCGTCTTTCGGTGAGGGATGGAGAGCTGTATTACGTCACTGCAGATATCCGTTCCTTTCACCGGGCGGGGGAAGGGAGCGAGGTCACTGACGGACCGGCTCAGCTGATCGCGGTGTTCTCGAGTACTTCCCGTCAGGTCGCTCTCAGCGAGCCGGTTACGGTGGCCACAGCCTTCAGCTTTGCTAGGTTCTTTCGCTTTTCTAAGGACCGTGGGCAAAGGGACGAGGCCGTGATTCTCTCGGATCCCAACGAGGCGGCAAGAATCGCCTACGGCATGAAGAACAACTTCGTTGGCACCGATGGCTCCCTCTCTAAGGTGATTCGACGCTCCCCAAACGGCATGGAGACGAATAGCTACGCTCTGTTCAACTTTCTCTCCAACCTGGTCTTCTACTGTCTGATCAAGCCTAGAATTCGTGCCGAACTCAAGCGGCTTACAGGTACCTCTTCCTTGCTGGAGGCCTTGGTTCACCTTCCCCATCACCCCTTTGTCGAAGTGGATGCCATCTATGGGTTGATCGCCGAGCGGCCACAGGTCTTCAATCCGTCTCTGCCAGGTCTCGAGCCACCGGCAACGCCGGTCCCTGACCAGTGGACCTTGACCATCAAGGTCAATGATTCAGGAGCGGAGAATTTTCTCATCGCCGGGGTGGGCTATGTGGCGTTCGACAAGAACGACCGTGCTTGGCTGACCAATAACGTTCGTCAGGGTACTCCCAACTCCAGTACTTTCTGCGTCGTCTTGGAACCGGATGGTTCCCCCGCCCCTTTCTCGCCACTATTCGGGGGCGGGATTCTGGGAGCCGGTTTCGGAGTGGCAGTGGATCGAGCTGGAGAAACGATCTACCAGGGGAGTTTCGGTTGGGGGCCCACAGAGTGGAATCCCCAATCCGGTAGCATCGCTGCCTATTCCCATGACGGCAGGGTGTTGAGCCCATCGAATGGCTACACCCAAGGGTTGTCCAGAGTGCAAGGTATGGACATCGATCAGGAGGGCAATCTGTGGACGTGCTCCTGGGGTTCCCAGCTTCCTATGCCGATGACCTCGAGCCGATTCAACTACAAGAGCGAGAACAGCGCTGTCGTCGTCTATCGAGACTGCGATCCGGAGCGCCCGTTGATCCACTGTTTCGACAGCCCCTACCACTTAACTTTTGACGTCGCCTTTGACGGCTTGGGCCATGCCTACGTCAGTAATAGCGGTTTCGGAGGCGACTCGACCTTGGGTATCGATCCGGTGCCGTCTTCGGTGTTCAAGTTCCGTATCGAAGGAGACGAGTTGAAAGTGGTGGCCCATTGGGTGAGCAAAAGAGGATATGAATGCTTGAGGCAGGTCACCGTGAGTCCCGGCGGTGAGGTCTTCGCGGTCGCGGTGAAGTCGAATCGGGTGATTCGCTTCGATCGAGATCTCCGGGTTCGTGGCGAGATGACCCACAACATTCATGGGCCTTGGGGAGTCACTTTCGATCCGGAGGGAACGATGTTCGTGGCCAATTTCGCTCGCGAGATGGAGTTCCAGGCACCGGCCTCTGAAAAGATTGGGCCGGTGGGAGTGACCGTCATTCGCAAGGGTGACGAGGCCACCGCAAAGTTGATGACCCTACCGACTGGAGGTGACGAGGTGAGGCTGGCCAATGGACTGCCTCTCTATGGCAACCCGGAGAGCCAGGAAGGTAAAGAGATTCCCTATCACTGCTACGAGCCACTCATGCGCCTCACGGCGACCCGGGTCGATCGCGCTGGAAATCTCTGGGCTTGTAACAATTGGAAGCCTTCCGCAGCCATCGATGTGGTGCAGGGAGACCCGGGAGGGGACGGCATGGTGATCTTCGTCGGCGTCGCAGCCCCTGCCGATCGTCCCTGAGTCGCATCAATGGGCGCCCACCCTCCATCAGGGGGGCGATGCGGTCGTCGCGGAAGAGCTCTTCCATGCCTCTTTTCGAGTTCTTCGGCAGAAGCTGCCCCAGGCGGTGGTCCTGGCACATCCTCTTTTGGGGCTGGGAAGGATTTCTCTGCAGAAGGAAGAAGCTGCTGCGGCCGCTGAGCGGATCGAGGAAGCGGTCGAAGTGCGAAGGAACAATCTTGGCAACGGAGATCTCCTCTTACTCGAAACGGAGCTGGAGTTGGCGGGGTGTTGGGTCGAACTACAACGTTGGGGACCCGCTCGGGATCTCTTGCAGAAGGTTGTTTCGGGACTTCAAAGCTCGCCTCCTTCCCCTCAGAGTAGCGCCCTGGGGGAAAGTGCCCAACGCCTTCTTGGCCGGATTCCGTCGATGGAATCTTGGCGGCAACAGGAGTGGGTTTTGCTCGTTGCCGAGGAGGCCTGGGAGTTGGATCTAGAGGGCCGGATCGTTCCTTTGGGCCTACCTTAGGGGAGGGAGGTGGAGCTTCGAAGGATGTCGTCGGGTAAGATAGCCAGCTGTCGACGAACTCGAATCCCAACTCCTGCGGAGGCTCTGACGCGATGTACCGATATTCCTTGGCTCTTCTCCTCTTTTCCCTTCCTTGGATCGCCCTGGCGGCCGCCCGCGCCGACCACCCTGGCTTCAATGTTCATGACTTGGTCAATCTGAAGCGTATCTCCAGCCCGCAGATCTCACCGGATGGCAAAGACATCGTCTTCGTGCTGCGGACCACGGACCTGGAGGCGAACCGGGGGAGAACAGATCTGTGGCGAGTGGGCGTTGATGGCGCCGGCCTGCAGCGGCTGACCTCCCACGAAGCGGGGGATTCCAATCCCCGGTGGGCGCCGGATGGCAAGGGAATCTTTTTTCTCTCCTCCCGTTCCGGGTCGTCGCAAGTTTGGCGTCTACCCATGGGTCCAGGAGAGGCGGAGCAAGTAACTCACCTGCCTCTGGATGTCGGGGGATTCGAGTTGTCTCCGGATGGCAAGAACCTGGCGGTAGCTCTGGAAGTCTTTGTCGACTGCGCGGACTTGGCTTGCACCAATAAGCGTTTGAAAGAGAGAGAAGCCGTGACCACCACCGGCGTGGCCTACGATCAGCTTTTCTTTCGCCACTGGGATACCTGGAAAGACGGGCGACGATCCCACCTCTTCGTGGTTCCAGTGGCCGGCGGTACCCCCGTCGATGTCTCCAAGGGGTTGGATGGGGACGTACCGTCGAAGCCTTTCGGGGGAACGGAGGAGATGACTTTCACCCCGGATAGCAAGGGGGTGGTTTTCGCCGCTCGAACCTCCGGTAGGGAAGAGGCTTGGTCGACGGATTTCGATCTCTACCACTCTCCCATCGACGGTTCTAGCAAACCTCGAAACCTAACCCCTGACAATGGCGCCTGGATCACCCTTCCCCAGTTCTCACCGGATGGTAAGACTCTCTATTTCGCTGCCATGACTCGCCCGGGTTTCGAGGCAGATCGGTTCCGGTTGATGGCGCGGGCCTGGCCGGACGGTAAGGCGCGAGTGATCGCCGAGGATTGGGACCGGTCGGTCGCCGATTATTTTTTCTCTCCGGACGGTAAGACGGCGTACATCACCGTCCAGGATACGGGCAACAAACGTCTCTTCGCCGTGGACACCAAGAGCGGCAAGGTAAAGCCCCTGACCAGTGAAGGGACCGTTCGTTCCGCCAGCCTGGCCGGAGAGCGCCTCATCGTTGCCTTGGATCACCTACGTTCGCCGGTAGACCTCTACAGCATCGCCTTGGATGGCACCGATGGCCGGCAGCTGACGGAGATCAACGGCGAAGCCATGGCCAAGGTTGCCCTGGGAGAGCCGGAGCAATTCAGTTTCCCTGGCTGGAATGACGAGACGGTTTACGGCTGGGTGGTCAAGCCGGCAAACTTCGAGGCCGGCAAGAAGTATCCGGTGGCTTTTCTCATTCACGGCGGTCCTCAAGGTTCCTTCTCCAACAATTTTCACTACCGTTGGAATCCCCAGACCTATGCGGGTGCTGGCTATGCAGCGGTGATGATCGACTTCCACGGTTCCACCGGCTATGGCCAAGCTTTCACGGATTCCATCAGTGGCGATTGGGGGGGCAAGCCTCTAGAGGACTTGCAGAAAGGTCTCGCCGCAGCGGTGGAGCGCTACGACTTTTTGGATGGCGACCGGGTCAGCGCCCTGGGTGCTTCCTACGGCGGCTACATGATCAATTGGATCGCCGGAAATTGGCCGGATCGCTTCCGAAGCCTGGTCAATCACGATGGTCTCTTCGATCACCGAATGATGTATTACACCACCGAGGAGCTATGGTTTCCGGAATGGGAGCATGGCGGAGGTCCCTACCATCGGGACCCGGCCTTCGCCGAGGCCCACAATCCAGCCAACTTCGTCAACAATTGGAAGACTCCCATGCTGGTGGTCCATGGTGCCTTGGACTACCGTGTTCCAGAAACTCAGGGTTTTGCCACTTTCACCGCTCTGCAGCGCCTCGGTATTCCAAGCCGGATGCTCTATTACCCGGATGAGAACCACTGGGTCCTCAAACCCCAGAACAGCATTCAATGGCACGAAGAGGTCCTCGCCTGGTTGGACCGTTGGACGAAGAAAGACTAGGTCTTTGGCCGGACGGCGGGGGCTTCCGTCTCTTCGTCTACGGCACCCTTCTAAGGGGGGAGAGCAACCACTCCCTTCTAGGGCACGCTCGCTTTGTAGGAGAAACCGCCACCCAGCCGGGCTATCGACTGGTGGATGTGGGGGGCTACCCTGGCATGTTCACCGACGGCGAGGAAGTCGTCGTCGGTGAGTTGTTCGAGGTCGATGGAGCTACCCTCGAAGCCGTCGATGAGCTAGAGGGTCATCCCGACTACTATCGCCGTATCCGCATCCCGCTAGCCGACCGCAGCGAGGCCTGGGCCTATCTGCTACCCCCTAGCGCAGCGACTGAATATCCGGCGATCGAGGGCGGGGACTGGCGCACCTTTCGGCGCAAGGCCTAGCGGTGCGCGGATTGGGTACTAACTCGCTCCGTGCAGGTCTTCGAATAGAGACAAGATCAGCTTGTACAGCGCCCTGTGGAAGATCTCCGTGCATCGTTCTTGTGTTTCGGCAAACCGAGGCCTGCATTTATTCTGACTTCATCCACTGAGAGGCCATCTGCTCGGGATATCGACTCACCCACTGGCCAAGAGCGAGCTGCCCAAGGGCTCGAGTCAGCCTGCGGTCTGTGCGGCGATGAATCGAGACAGGCCGATGGATGCCCACGCAGTTCCCCAGAAATGGTAGATGACGTCCTTGGATTCTTCCGGTTCCTGGCTGACGGCCGCTGAAGGAACTGGCCAGCTACCGTCTTGGTGTTGAGCTTCCAGCAGCCACTGAACGGCACGAAAAGCCGGCTGGTCCCGAGAAGTTTCTAGCGCAGCCTGGAGGTCACCTCCCCGGGCTCGAAAAGCGAGGGCATAGAGAGCTTGTCCGGTAGAGAAGGCCTCACTGGCATCCCCCTCCTGCCACCCCCAACCTCCGTCGTCATTCTGTCGTCTGAGGAGTTGGGCTCGAATGGACTGGGCTTCGTCTTCGTTGGCGAAGGCCTCAGCCACCGCTAGGCGCGCAGCCAGCCACTCGGTGGTCTCGCCGGCATCTTGCCCATCGAGCCAATCGAAGGCTCGGTCGCGGACCGCCCCGAAAGGCTCCGTGTCGAGAGTCCCCGCAAGGGAGAGGAGGGACCACAGAGTCGCCGCCGAGTCCGACTCGGATCCTGGACGTCTCTGGGAAGGAAACTGCCCTCGAGCGTGCCAATGGCCATCTTCGTTTTGCAGGTCTCGGAGGGCTTGAACTAGGCCCTCGGACGGCCGTTCTTCCGAAAGAAGAACCGAGCTGACGGCATAGGCCCGCGGCACTCCCGGTTCGGCAAGAAACTCCACGGCTCTGGAAGAAAGGCTGTCAAAGATCTCTGGCGAGGGTTCGATGCCAGCCCGCTGAGCTTCCTTCTGGCTCCATAGGGAATAGCCGACGTGGTGACAAGAGACGCAGGGGCTGCCTTCCTGGATAGGCACTTTGCCGTCCATCCATGCGACTCCTTGCTCTTCGACAAAGGGCAGGCTGCGGCGAAGAGCATCCCGCACAACGTCGATGGAAATGGGCACGCTGGTGAGAGCGGCAGGAGAGCTCTGTGCTGTCGTCTCGGTCCTCCCGGGCCTCTCGGGTTGTTCCAGATGCGGACCTTGGCAGCTAGCGAGGGCGACGAGAGTGAGGCTAAGGATTTTCATTTCTCTTTATACTACAGATGTAGGAGGAAGGTTGCAATGAATCAGAATAATGGAGTCTAGGAA
Organism: Deltaproteobacteria bacterium; assembly: GCA_022601195.1. Taxonomy (GTDB): domain Bacteria; phylum Acidobacteriota; class Thermoanaerobaculia; order Multivoradales; family JAHZIX01; genus JAHZIX01. The sequence continues at coordinate 11,601 of JAHZIX010000048.1, read as the reverse complement.
CTTAGAGATAAAAATCTTGACAAGATATTTATCGACCTTGTATTCTGAACTTTCGAGCTGTTGATTTTTGATGAACGTGCTCTTCTCGATAGAGGAGAGTGTCACGCTTTTTCCCCGATCTGTGCCTGGTCTTCGTGAGGCAGGTTGGAAGGGGTCGGTGTGTTCGAAGGGGAGAGGTTTCGTCTACCCCCACAATGAGGTTTCGATACTAGATAGATCCCGGACCAGGAAACCTATTGGTTTTCTTGAGTGGAAAATTTTACCGGAGTCGATTCATTGGGTCGATACGGAAGAGGATCGTTGTATCTATTCGTTTGTTCTTCTTGGACGTTCTTCTTGGGCGATCCTTTTAGGTGCTGAGGTCAGGAGGAGAGATGAGAAAAAGATTGTTTGTGATGAGCGTCTTTGGGTTCGGTGTCTTGGGATTCATGGGGATCATCAGCTCGCAGGTAGAGGCGGCTTCCTTGGAGGTGACCAACAATGCTTCGGGGGTTGGTAACTACGGTCTCGAGGTGACGATGGATCCGGATCCGTCTACGTTTGCCTACGTCCAACAGTCTTTCGCTGCCACCAATGCAGTGCGAGTACGCTTTCAATGGCGTCCGGGCACGGTGCCCCGTTGGGGCGAGGGAAATCCCACGACTCATGGCGACAACCCGATGATCGGCGTGGTTTTTCTTGGAGAAACAGGCTTTTCTTTGAGCTCGACGAATCGCACGGCGGGTGTATTTCTCACCGTTAGAGAAGACCAGTGGGTGCTCCTGGGACAGTGCCGCACCAACAGCCAAGTTCAGTTCAATACGGAGTACATTTCCCTGCCGAATTCGGTGACGGATACCAATACCTTCCTGCAGCTGGAGTTGGAGATTCGGCCCTCGGACGGAGGTGCCAATGGGGTGTGCTGTCTGCACATCGAGGGAGTCGGGAACTACTGTCGATCGGATCTGGAAAATGATCAGATCAGCCATTCGGTGCTTTCCTCTGGCCTGACCTATACCAAGAATGTGACTGCGAGTACGGATATCTCGGGCACATTCCACATCGACGAGTTTGTCGTCAGCAACTGAAGAAGATCTTCCCTTTTCGATAAGCAGTGCAGCTGGGTGATAGCCCAGATCAGAACCGAGGAGAGTTGCGCATGGGAATGGGTGAGCGGATCGAGGTCCGTAAGGAATGGCTGTGGTTGGTAGTCTGCCTTTTGGGGCCTTCGCCGATGCTTGCGCAGAATCACCAGCCGCAGGCAATGGATGACCGGGTCACGGTGCGTCAGGAGAGCTTCGTCGATATCGATGCACTGGCCAACGATAGGGATCCGGACGGAGACTTTCTTGTGATTACTGGAGTCTCCCCGAGCTCAGGAGAGCTCTATTCACTGTCGATTGTGGACGAGAGCTTGATCCGGTTCTTCGGTTGCGCATTCGAGCCCATCACCTTTGATTATTGGGTGGAAGATGACCACGGAGGGACGGATTCTGCCCAGGTGACAGTGGTGCCCGCCGTTGAAGGGCAGTGTTTAGGAAATGTCGTACCGGTGTGCTTTGCGGATTTTGCCACCACCCCTCCGGGTATCCCCGTGGACATGGCGGTGCTGGAGAACGATAGCCATGCTCTGAGCGTCAGCCGAGTAGGAGAAGCGGCTCATGGAACGGCGACGGTCCTCACCAACAACTTGATTCGGTTCCAACCGACCGTGGGTTTCGTCGGCGATGCCGGCTATCGATATTGGGCCCTTGGCAGCGGAGGAGAGGTGGAGAGCAGCGCCTGGGCCACCGTTCACGTTACCGAAGATCCACCGGGTAATGAACGAGATGACTTCCGCACCGAACGGGACAAGATCCTACCCCTTTCCGAACAAGATCTCCTTGGCGACGATGGCGACCCCGGCGCTCGATTGACGGGAGTCTATGTGCCTGTCGGTAGCCCCGGGCAAGTCGAGCTGGTGGAACCACTGGAAGGTCGTCCCTGGGTGCTATATACGCCACCCAGTGGTGCCGTGGGGGAGTTCGAATTCACTTACCAGGCAGTCAATGGTTCTGGGAATGTCTACGAAGCCATCGTAACGGTGTTGGTGGTTTCCCCGGTGGGGAACCTAGCAGCCGCCGATGATTACGCCCACACCGTTCCGGGGGGGTGTTTGACCTTTCCCTTCAGCGGTCTCTTGGACAACGATGACGCCGGTCCGGCGGGTGAGGTTTTGCTGAAATCAGAGACCGTTGTGGAGACGTTGGTTGGGAGCTTAACCGTCAACGGCTCCGCCGATACGCTCACCTACTCTCCGAATGCCGGCTATGTGGGCAAGGATTTCTTTCGCTACGAAGCTCGATTTTCCAACGATGGGGAGGGGGAGGAAGGAAATTGGGCAACGGTGGTGATCGACATCGGGCAGGCGCCGCAACACCGGGCGCCAATGGCCTTTGCCGATTGGAGTGAGATCGATACCTCCCTGACGAACACCATCTACATTCCTGTACTCAATAACGATTCGAGTGCCACTTGTGACGAGTTGACTCTGGAGTCGGTGCCGGGAAGCACTCCGAAAGCAACCCTTTCCATCGTCGGCGATACGGTGAAATACACCGTACCTCCGACCTCCAGCGGTAGGGATGAATTTCAGTATGTGGTGAGCTCGGCGGACGGGCAAGTGTCAACCGGTACGGTCCGAGTCGATATTTTCTATCAGGATCGAGCTCCATGGCCCCGGGTGAGGTATCTACAGTCTTGCGAGATCGCCGCCGAGTGTGTGGTCGACGGCACGGAATCTCGTCACGGCTACAGTCCCCATGACAATTGGAATTTCCTCGGTACGCCGGGGCCCTATGTTGGAGATCGTTGTGGCTATTATTGGTATGTCGAGGGGGTCACCAGCCCGCCGCCCGAGAACAACAATTGCAACCCTCCTCTTCAAGGGGAGGACTTCCATCTGGATTCCTATTTCACTGAGCCCGGTCTCGTTCCGGTAGCGCTGAAGCTGTGGGATCGTGGATTGACCGCCACCCGCCGTCTCCTCTTTCCCTTCGGGGCGACCATGGAGAGTTGGGACGTCGAAGTCGACTGCCAGGAGAACACCTGCACGTTCACTCCCTTGGGAACCCTCGTGGAAGGGGTGGTCGAGAAGTTCTTGTGGTATTTCGACGGCGAGGTAGAGATCGTCGATCCCTGTGCCCCCTTTGGTTGCGACGGAGATTACCCGGTCAATTGGGATGCAGAGACCTTCGACTTGACCCCGGTCACCCACACCTACGTAGGGGCTGCTCCGGGAGATCCCATCGAAGTGGAGCTACTGACCTTTCTATTCGATCGTCGCCAATGGGTGAGCAAGGTCGTTGCTTTCGCCATTCCCGTGCCGCCGCCTTTGGCTCCCGTGGGGCTGACAACGGACAATCAGAATTGTGCCGCATCGGGACCGCTTCTACTGTGGGGCGACGTTTCCAGCGACGAAGACGGTTTCCGGGTTTACCGCTCCGTCAATGGGGCTGGCTGGGCCTTGCTCGAAAATGGTGAGCTCGAAGCCGACGAGACCGAGCTACAGGATCACTACGACGGTCCTCGTACACACCAGCTGCGCTACCGCGTCGCGGCCTTTAACGCCGGTGGAGAGAGCCTGTCAGGAGAAGCCGTAGGATTCCCGGCGCCGGCGGACTGCGACAACGCTGGCTCGGTTCCCATCGCCCCGTCCCACCTGGTCGCGGCAGCTCCCGCCGAAGGAGTGCACCTCTCCTGGCGAGACAACACTTCTCAAGAAGTGGGCTACCGCCTTTATCGGGGCGAGAATGGAGCCGCATTGGAGCTGCTGGCGGTGTTGGGCACCAACGCTACCAGCTACTACGATGCTCCCTTGACCCCGGGTTCCACCTACACCTATCGGGTGCGGGCAGTGAATACCCATGGGGAAAGTCCCGGGGCCAATGCTCAAGTCAACGTCCCCGTGGGACTGTTCGTCGATAGCTTTGAGCGCGGGGATACCAGCGGTTGGGAGCGCACTGTAGGGAGTCGACGCTTGTTCTTTGATGGCTTTGAGTCCGCCGATACCTCCGGCTGGGAGCGGGTGGTTCAGGACGGCCGGCTTTTCTATGACAGCTTCGAGACCGGAGACGCCTCCGGTTGGGAACGGGCCGTGAACATGAACGGCCTTTTCAAGGATAGCTTTGAAAGCGGGGACACCCTTGGTTGGGAGCGATCCATTGGAGTTTGGGGAGCTCCGACGGGCCTTCCGGTTTTGGCTCCGGACGCCTCCTTGAGCGCTTCCCGTGCGGAAAGCCTCTCCCCGGAAGCCCGGGCTATGAGGAGGAGAGACGATCGGCTGCTCCGGCCATCGGGCCTCCAAGTGGCCTCCTTCGAACGCGGCGGAGTTCGTCTCGCTTGGCGGGACCGATCGACGACGGAAGATTCCTTCGAGCTCTTCCGGAAAGAAAAGGGGGGGCAATGGGAACGGGTCGCCGTGTTGGCGAAGAACATCACCGAAGCTTGGGACGGGCCCCTTTCTGTAGGCAAGTCGTACCGCTATCGGGTGGCTGCGGTGGGAGTGCCCGGCGATGGCACCGGCAGCGGTAGCCTCAAGAGGCGCAAGAGCCTCGTCCTGAAGGTGCGAGTGCCCAAGGAGGTGTTTGCGGATTCCTTTGAGGTCAGGGATTTCCGAGCTTGGAATGTGCAAGAGGATCTCTCGGCGCAGTTGAAGCTCCGGTCGGCCGGGGCCCTGTTTGGCAATCGCGGGCTGGTGGTGGATCTGGAGCTAGGTAGCGGGGCCTATCTCGAAACCGACGCCCCAGAGGCAGAAACTCAAATGAGGGGGCGGTTTCTCATCGATCCTCACCAGGTCGAGCTTCCTGCAGGGCTTGGTGAAGGGCAAAGAGTGGCAACGTTGCTGGAGGCCTTGGGGGAGGCCGGATCCGATCGGGTCTTCGCCTTGGAATGGGTCCAATCTGCCGCTGGCCCTGGCCCGGGCTCCGGCTCTGGCTTGCGAGGAGTGACTTGGAACACCTCGGGACAGCGCTACGCAACCTCGATTCTGCCGTTGGGGACTCAGCCCAGCCGAATCGAGTTCCGCTGGGTCGCAGCCAGCTCCGGCAATGGCCGGGGGCGATTGCGGCTGTGGGTGGACGATCTTCCCAAGGTGGCGGTGGGCGGCTGGGATGGCCTCGGCCTTACGGTAGGGCGCTTGCGCTTCGGCGCCATGAACCTGGTTCCTGGTTCCGGAGGCGATCTCTTCTTGGACGAGGTCGTCTTGACCCGGGGAGGCGGCCGCGTTCGGCATCAGGCCTTGGCTGGACACCTAGGTTCCGAGAGCTTCGAATTTGCCTCCATCCCCAATTGGAAGACCTTCGTCGGCGGGGCGGCGAGGGTGGAGCTCTCTGCCGGGACCCTCGAAGGGGAACAGGCCCTCGCGGTGGTACTGGAAGAGGAGGGGGACCAGGGCTATGTGGAGCGATCCCTATTCCGCTCTCAGGATCACCTGTTGCTGAACCTGATGGTGGATGCGCAGGATTTGAATCTGGCCTCAGGAGGGGAGGTGCAAGTCTTTTCGGCAGCGACTAGACAACCGGACTCTCCCGTGCTCTTCGAGGTTCTTCTGCGGCGTCAGGTATCTACCACCTCGGTGGTGGTCCGGGGGCAGGACGGTGAGGAGTTTCAGGAATCCTCGGTTCCTCTACCTGCCGGAGCCTTCCTACTGGAGGTGGAGTGGCGCAGCTCGGAGCGCCGGACCGACAGAGGGGGGAGCCTCCACCTCCGTCTGAGAGATCTGGATCATGAACCTCTCGACGGGGTCCTCCTCGAGGGATTGCGGACTGGCTCCGGTCGGGTAAGCCTGCTGCGGTTGGGTTCGGCGGAGGCGGTTCCGGCAGGAGTTTCCGGCGTCCTCCGGTTGGATCAGTTTGAAGGTTGGAGATAGGCCATGGGGATGAAGAGGATGAACTTGGCGAATACGGAAAGAAGAGATCTCAGCAGGTCCTTGGTCATGGGGGCTCTCCTGCTGCTAGCGGCTTTGCCATCCCTTGCCCAAGAGGAGATGGAAGCGACCCTGTGGCTGGCGGAAGCCTCTGGGACCTTTGAGATGCGTCGAGGGGATCACACCGTGCGCACCGAACTGCCGGACCATGGGGACCCTCGAGCCCTCGCCGTGGACTGGAATCGTGGAGTTCTGTGGACGGTCGCTGGAGGAGCTTTGCGGGCTCGCTGGTTGGAGGGGGACGAATTCCTGGCGGCGCCGGTGGAAGTCGGGATTCTTGGAGACCTGGACCAGAGGATCTTCCTCCAAGTAGACGAGTTGGGAGGAACCGCTTGGGTAGCTAGCGGCAACCGGCTTCAGGGTAGGTCGCCCCTGGGAGAAACGATTTACCAGCAGACCTTCGAAGGCCCGGTGCGAGACCTCGAGCTATCTCCCGAGGGAGGCCCCCTATGGCTTGCCCATCGTGAGGGGGCCCTTGCCCTCGATCCTCTGAGCGGTCGAGAGATGGCGCGGCTGGATCTTCCGGAGATTCGTTCCCTGGTTCCCCGAGGCCTCACCGGAGAGCTTTGGGTGACGACCGGTGACCGGCTTCTGCGCTTCGACGCCGGTGGCGGGGAGCTGCTCTCAGTTCCCGCCGACAACCTTCGAGAGCTCGTCTCCGATGGCGAAAAAGGAGTGTGGGCGATCCGGGGCAGGGAGATCCTTCGGCTCAGTCAAGAGGGTGAAGAGCTCCTGGCCGTAGCCGCCTTCCCCGAACCCCTCTTTCCCAAAACCCCTGCCCCGGTCTTGCTCCAGCGGGATACCGCAACGGGCAGTCTCTGGGCCGCCAGCTCTCACCGGCTAGTCCGCCTGACGCGAGCCGGTTGGGTTCAGGAAGCGCTGGACTTGGGGGCCCAAGCCGATCTGCGCGACTTCAGCCCCGGCCTTGGCCTCGGTGCCGATGAAGTAGGCCCTGAGCTGGTCATCCGAGCTCCAGCACGCGGATCGACCGAGGTTGAAATGCGGCCCGTAGTCGCCGTGGAATGGTCGGATGAGGGTTCGGGGGTCGACCCCGAGAGCTTGATTCTCGAAGTCAATGGCCGCACCCTGGCGGCGCAGTGCTCGCCGAGCCCTCGAGGGGCCTCCTGTCAGCTGGGTGAGGACTTTGCTGAGGGTTCGGTCCACCTCCTAGCGGGGGTGAAGGACTTCCGAGGGAACCGAGCCGCCCCTGCCGAATCCCATTTTACGGTCCGGGTGGAGAGGACGGAAGAGGAGGAAGAGCCTCCAACCAACGCCGACGATCCCGGCCCTCCGCTTCCCGACTCGACCCCCAGCTATTACACCTTTACGCCACCGGACCGAGGGCAGACGGTCAATAAGGTCTACTTGACGGAGGCGGACATCGAGAGCATTTCCACCTCCAGCGGCAACATCACTTTGAGTGTTCCCTTGGGACAGACTTACTCTGTGGGGCCGGTGATTTCCTATCAACTAAGGGTGACTCACAACTCCAACGTGTGGCAGGAAGTCAGCATTCCATGCGATGTCTCAGCGGAACACCGGCCGTCGAATTGTGACGGCAATGAGGATTCCAAGTTCTTGGTTTCGGTTCCCAACGCCAATGCCAACGCCGGCCTTGGGTGGGAGTTTCACTTCGGCAAGCTCTTCTCACCGACTCCCCCTAGTGAGCTCGACGTTCTCAACCGTCAGCGTTATCCCACCCCCCAATGGGACGGCCCGGACGGAGCGAGCGCCAGTTGGCTCTATGTGGCTCCCGACGGCGCCAGTCACCGGTTTCACAACCTGCCGGATCGTGACGGTGGTCATTTCACCACGGACGGGAGTTTTCTACGTTTGAGCGCATCCGAGACGGAGGCTCATGTTCAGCACCCCAATGGCATGGTGTCGATCTTTGAGCGTAGCGATGCCTTCGAGGGAACTCAGTTCTGCGGCGGCACCGTGACCGGTTGCTGGCGGATGAAAAAAGTGATCGATCCTTACAGTAACGAAGTCTCCGTGTCCTATTTGCCTGTGCAGGGCAGCCAGGAGATCTGGGAGATCAAAGACAGCACCGGCCGGCTTCATCAAGCTGTGTTCGATCTAGGGTTCCTGGAAACCGGTGGCGGCAATGGTCCTTCGGGATATTCCCTCCCCAACCCAAAAACCGGCCGTAACGATGAATGGGGAGACCTGCGGCGAATTCTCTCTGAGGTCAAAGTGGCTGCCTTTGGCGGAGTCACTCAAACCTACGAGATGAGCTACCAACCGGTGCAATCGGTTCAGCGAGGGCGACTTCCTCCGAACACCAGTGGCAATGCCACTCCGAAACATCTCACCACTCGGATTCTCGATGCCATCGAAGCAACGGGATTTGGCGAAAACAAAATTCGCTACGATTTCATCACCCACACCAGCGGTACCGATCTGACTGGCAAGATCAAAGAGTGGACCCTACCGACCCACGGGCGCATTCAATACGACTATGGCAACTGGTATTTCCCCACCACTTGTCGCTTCAAGTCTCCCCGCTATAACCCCAACTCGGAGTCGCCGCCCCTGTGGACACAGCGCTTTGGGATTCGGGAAAAGCGCCGGATGCTGGAGAGTGGTGGAGAGGTGGCAACTTGGACTTACCGCAACGGTCTCTGGCCCCTAGAAGATGATGTCGATGATGGATTCCCGTGGATCGACGATGGCATCACCTGTACGAGACCGGACTATATGCGCACCGTGGTGGATGGGCCGGATCGGCTGTTCAACAGCGCCAGCGGTTCGAAACTGACTCGTCAGGTCTTCTACTCCTCGACCACCGAGGGGATTCGTCTGCCGTCGGACGACGAACCTCTGGAGGAATGGCAGACGACGGACAACGGCCTTCCCTTCACCAAGGAAACCTACGATGGCTCTTCTTTCAATCCCTACATTGGGGAGAAACTCTTCCTGTCGCAGGAGACCCTCGACTGCCCGGATTCGGTGCGAGGGGACGATCCGACTTCGGAAGACACCACCATGGGGGGGATTTGTCAGCGGGACCGGTCGATCTATGTGCGCTACGCCTCGGAGTTCAATCCTCACTGCTACACGGTGATTGGTAATGCTCCCGGCTGCTGGCAGCACAACGCGGTGAAGGTCTACGAGCGCACGGTTTTCGAGGATGACCTCCAGCAAGGAGAGCCCCGCTACCGGGATCAGATTTTCGAGCAGTTCAATGGCTTGGGAGCCTTTCGAAAGGTCACGACGCGGGCCAGTCATAATTGGGACGAGACGGAGTACGTCGAGACCACGACTTACGACTCCGGCCATCAAGTAGGGCTGGCCATAGACGGGGAGTCGGGGTACTTCAATGTAGAAACCCCTGCGGCCTACTACCCCGCTGGCAACGAGCCCTGGCTGCTGCAGGAGTATTCGCAGAAGACCGTCCGTGACGCCACTAGTTCCTTCACCACCGCCTTCCGATTCGATGGAAAGGGTAGCCTGATCTGCCAGCGGCGTTTTGACAACGGCTCGACGCTGGGTCAGAACGATCTGCTCACGGTGATCGAGCTGGGGGCGGAGGTCGGCCGAGACGCGGGCCTACCGGTGAAGGAAATCACTGCCGGTGGAAGTAGAGAAGCTCTAGACACCACCGGGGACCTGTGCTCGATCCACGATGCTCAGCGGGAAGACGGCACTCTTTACGAGGTGGAACACAAATACGCCTTCCTCCAGCGGGCTTCGAGCCGGGTCACGGCACCACCGGGAGGAGCCGAGGACCACTTTCCGACCCATTTCGAGATCGAAGTGGACCGCAATACGGGCCTACCCAAAGCCGAGATCTCCCCCGCCGGAGAGCGGCGAGAGCTGAGTTACGACACTCTGGGCCGGCTGACTCGAGTGACCCCGGACTCGGCCTTGGGGGAGGCAACAACTCAGCTGACTCATTCCAACCCTCCCGTGGACGGGGAAGGGGCGAGCAACGCGAGTGTCAAGATTGAGGAGTTGGACGGCGGCAGCGTCCTGACTAGGCGCACGATCACCTTCGACGACTTTGGTCGGGTGCGGCAAACCGAGGTTCGCCGTCCCCTGCCGGGAGGTGGAAAGGGCTCGTCTAAGACGGAGGTCGACTATCACTCTTCCGGGGTGAAGCGCTACGAAACGGTGCTCCATGGCTCGAACGCCTTCCCGACAGGAGATACGGCTCCTCGCACCTTGGTCCATCGGGTGGATCCTCAGGGTAAGGCCACGAAAGTGACCGGTCCGGACGGAGCGGTGACCGAGAGTGTCTATTTTGGAGAGAGGCGGGTGAAGACGATCCGCCAGGCGTGGCTGGCCCAGGGGGCGCCAACGGAGCAGAATCCCTTCGGTGGAGAGTCGACGGAGGTGGAGACCGGCCAGTTCTACGATGCTTTGGGTCGGCTCGAGCGAGTGGAGGGGCCCGAGATAGAGGATTCCGGCTCTCCCCTGTGGGTGACGACCTATCGCCGGGATGCCCTGGGCCGTGTGACCCGCGCGGATCGGGCGGGGCAGCGGCGCACCTACAAATACGACGGCAAGGGATTCCTGCTCAAGGCCTGTTACCCGGAGAAAGGCCATTCCCCTTCGAGCTCCAACGCTGGCTGCGTGAAGTACCAGGACTACACCGCTTTCGGCCAGCCGCGGGTGAAGAAAGACGGCCCCTTCGAGGTGCGCTACGCCTACGACCTGGCAGGTCGCTTGGTCAAGGTCTCGGAGAAATTTCCGACGGGGATTGTGCGGCCGTTGAAGGAGTATTTCTATCGCGCCAAGAACCGCGGGTCCGGAAGCCAACGGGATTGGTCCCAGGGCAAGCTGGGAAGGGCGAAGCGGCACAACTACATTCAGCTAGAGCAGTTCTTGCAGGCGGAGCCATCGGTTCCGGTGGAGACGGATTTTGTGGTCACAGAGACCTACCGCTACCAAGGGGTAGGTGGTCGTCTCTCGAATCGTCGCACTTCCGTGGCAGACCCGCAGGGCCACCTTGGGGGAGCGCAAGGATTCTCCCAGAGCTTCAGCTACAGCCCCATCGGGCAGCTGGTTGCGGAGCAGTACCCGGATTGCACCGGGGACGCCTGTTCCCAGGTCTCCATCCCGCGCACCCTGGGCTACGGCTATGTGGAGAACTTCCTCACCAAGCTGAGCGGCTTCGGCAGCTCGCCGACGCGGCTGGCCTACCACGACAACGGTGCCCTTTCCCGAGTCGAGCACAGCACCGGCTCTGTGGACGAGATCGGTCTGGACCCGCACCGCATGGGCCGCCCGAGCTATCTTCGTTCCCTGAGGCCGAATCAGCAGGAAATGTTTTCCTCCGGCACGTACCTCTATGATGGCTCCGGCAACATCCGCTCCATTGGTGAGGATGACTACGTCTACGATGCCGCCAGCCGCTTGGTGGGGGCCGAAGTGGGTTTCGAAGGCAGCACTACCCTCCAAGCCTTCCACTACGACGGTGCCGATAACCTGCTGCGCATCGACACCGGTGCGAACCAGCAAGCCCTATTCCCCGATCCCATGACCAGCCAATTGGCAGGCAACACCTATGACACCGCCGGTAACCTAATCCAGGGTGGCAGTCTGGGGTCGTTCAGTTACGACAGCCTGGGGATGGTCAAACAGGCGACGGGTAGCGCCAACAAGAAGCATCAATATGTTCTCACTCCCGAAGAGGAACGCCTTCTCGTCTT
>JAHZIX010000047.1 GCA_022601195.1 Deltaproteobacteria bacterium | reverse complement strand
GCCCGAGAAAAGACCCGCTCAGGCGAATAGTCCGCCTGGCTCTGAGAAACACCGGCCCTTCCCCAGTGACCGCCGTATCGTCGAGAATTCCTTTGATCTCCTCGGCCTCTTCATTGAGCCGTATCCGCAACACAGCAGCTTCCAGCAAATAGCGCTCTAGAACCCGATCGCATTTGGGATCCTTAAACAGACGCCGGTAGGCGATGATCTCTCGGGGCTCGAGGCGAAAGGGGTAGATCTCCCGGGTCACCGCAACGGCTTTCGGGCTCGCTGTGGCGCTAGTCTCCTCTAAAGCTGCGGTCAAGCGCTCGAAACCAGCCGCCAGCTCGGGAGTCCCCTCACTTCCGGATTGCAGCGAGCTGGGCAAGCTTTGGGTCGCCGTATCGTGCTCTTCGTCAGAGTCGATCCCATCCCGATTCGCCTCGCTCAATCGAGGCAGCAGGGAGCGAACTCGGTCTCGGATCACCGCCAGGTCAGCGAGATTGACCTCCTGCCCTTCCAACTGCTTCTCGAACCGCTCCACCGCTGAGCGGAAATGGGTCAACTCCTGGTTCAGCTCCAGGTCCACCGGGACCTCACGTTCCAGCTCGAAAATCCGCTGATAGTCGATGATGATGCGGCGTTCTTCCTGTTGATAGAGACGCCGTACCGAGTTGTGCAGCAAGAGGTTGATTTCCAAGATCGACTCGAGAACCCGCGGGTGAAAAAACAAGTCCCCTAAGGAATGTTTGAGCTCTCGGTGCCGTGCTACCAGCTTCTGGTCACTGAGCTCATCCAAGCTCGCGACTCGTTCGATGCTCTGGCGCAGAGAGTCCAAGGAGCGTTGGTGTGTGTCCACCAACTCATCTTCCGGCGGTGCTCTATCCAGCACCCGCCACAAACCGAGAAGCAGCTCGCGAAGCTTCCTTTGATTCTTTAGTTTGAGAAAGTCGCCGTTTTCCGAAGTGTCTTCACCGAGCCGACTGAGCAGATAGTCCACCTTGTCGAGTCGATCCGGATCCCAAGTCACCTCCGGAGCCGAATAGAGGTAGAACTTGACCAGCTGAGTCAGGATCTTCTCGTCATAGTTCTTCACCCTCTGGAAAAACTGTCGGAGAAAATGAGGTGGGACTTTGCTATCCTCCTCCAACTGTTGAGAGATCAGCAAGTCGAGATGAGTGGCGATGCCATCCATTTCGGCCTGGACCCAGTCCTGATCAGAAGCATTCAGATTTTGCGACAAACTCTTGATGCGGGCATAGGCATCCTGGAAAACCGCGTTGGAACGCGGCAGGATCTCCGGCATGAAGATCTTTTCGACGCTCTGAATAAATTGGTGGAAGGCCCAGACCGCTCGGAAGCGGTCGGACAGATCGACGTAACGGTTGTGGAGCGCTTTCAGCTCTTGAACTGACATTCTTCGGCGGATTGTACGGCATGGCGCAGCAAAAAAAGAAGATAGAACCCAAAACCCTGATTAGCGAAGAGCGGATTCAGGCCCGAATTCGGGAGCTCGCGGCCCAAATCGACCAGGATTATGCTGACTCAGATCGCCTGATTTGTGTCGGTGTCCTCAAGGGCTCGGTGTTCTTCATGGTCGATTTACTCAAGCAGCTCAAAACCCCCATCGCAGTGGACTTCTTCCAGACCTCCAGCTATGGAGCCGGAACCGAACCCGGAGAAGTGCGCATTCGCAAAGACATCGACATGTCCATTCGCGGCAAGGATGTCCTATTGATCGAGGACATCGTCGATACGGGATATACCCTGCGAACGATCCTCGACCTACTTCGGTTTCGCGGCGCTCGAAGCGTCAAACTCTGCGCCCTTCTGGACAAAGAGACCCGGCGAGAAGTAGAAGTCCCCATTGACTACTTGGGGTTCCCCATCGAAGACGTATTCGTCATTGGATACGGCCTAGACTACGACCAGCTGTACCGAAACCTTCCCTACATCGGCTACCTGGAAACCGAGTAACTACCCTGGAAGAAGGGCCGCTTCAAGGAGACGACATCCACCATGAAACACCTCCACACAGACCAGGCTCCCGCCGCCATCGGTCCCTACTCTCAAGCAGTGACCGTAGGGGACTTCTTGTTCACGTCCGGACAGATCGGCCTTGATCCGGCCTCGGGAGAAATGGTTACGGGAGGTTTCGAGGCCCAAGCTCAGCGAGTTCTGGCAAACCTTGAAGCCGTCCTAGCCGCCGCTGGCTGCACCTTCTCCGATGTCGTCAAGAGCACCATCTACGTCGCTGACATGGCCGACTTTGGCCTGCTCAACGAGCTCTACGGAGCAGCCATGGGGGACCATCGACCGGCTCGCTCCACCGTCCAGGCCGCTGCCCTACCGAAGGGCGCCCTGGTGGAAATCGACCTGATCGCAAAACTCCCGTAATCCCCTCCTCGGCACCTCTACTCGGCGTCAGGCATGCGTTCCATGCATGACTAAAGTAGGCAAGACGCATAGAGTTGAATTGTTTCGGCTGTACTACGAAACCCTCCTGGTCGGTGCCTTCCTCTCGGAACCCGACGCACCGGCAATTTAGGAATGCATGGAACGCATGCCTGATACCGCCTGGTCGATGTCTTGGCTACTGAGGTCTCGATGGGTCACCATGCGTACCTGGCGGGAGGACAGCGGCACAGCTCGGACTCCAATGGTCTCCAGTCGGTCACAGAATTGGCTAGCCGGGGCGTCCTTCGAGTCGGAAGCGGGGGTTGTGCCCTCCCCGGACTGTACTTCGAAGATGACGATGTTGGTGACGACGGCGGATGGGTCGAGATCGATCCCGGGCAAGTTCGTCAAGCCGTCGGCGAGGCGCCGGGCCAACCGATGATCCTCGGCCAGTCTGGCGGGTCCATCCCTCAGAGCCACCAACCCGGCAGCAGCCAGAACTCCAATCTGATGTCCACCGCCACCGAACATTTTGCGGACTCGCCGGGCCCTCTTGATGAAACTTCGACCTCCACACAGCATGGACCCAACCGGTGCTCCGAGCCCTTTGGTCAGACAGAACATGACGCTATCGAAGCCCTCCGCCACCCGGGACACCGGGAGATCTAGGGCGCAGGCGGCATTGAATATCCGAGCTCCGTCCAAGTGGGTTGGCAGCCCAAATTCTTCCGCCAGCTCCAACAAGGCAGCGAGCTCCTCCAGGCCGGAGACTCGTCCGCCCGCCATATTGTGAGTGTTTTCCACCGCCAGTAGGGCTACCGGAGGTTGGTAGTCTCCTCGAGCTGACAGGACTTGCTTCAAGACCTGGGGATCCAGCCGGCCTCCTCGACTCGAGATCGGCAAGGGTTGCATGCCGTTGAGAGCAGCCATGGCCCCCATCTCGTGCACCACGATGTGGCTCTGAGCTTCGCACATCACTTCGTAACCGGGTCGCCCGTGGAGATGGAGAGCGGCCTGGTTGGCCATGGTCCCGGACGGAAAAAACAAGGCCGCCTCCTTCCCCATGGCGGCTGCGCTCTCCGCTTCGAGGAGCCGGACGGTTGGATCTTCCCCGAAGCCATCGTCGCCGACCGTCGCCTCGGCCATGGCTCGACGCATGGCCTGGCTTGGCTGGGTCACGGTATCGGACCGTAGATCGATCATCATCGCTCCTCTCCTCCAAGGAGGCTCTTTTCCCCCAAGGTTTTCTCTCCCTCCAAGGCCGGTTTTCCCTTCACGGCCCCCTCTCCTCCCAGATACTCCGCCAAGAGCTCTTCTAACAAGGGCTCCGGGCTCTGTGCCACGATTTGCTCCAAGACCTCACGGCCCAAGCCTTGGACCGCTTCGACGATGGCAAGATTACCTTCCCGCGCCAGGGCCTCGACGTCCTGAATCGCAGTGTCGACCCAGCGGGCCGCCCGGAATAGATCATCCCCTTGCCGCATAGGCCGTTCCAATCGTAGCCAGAGCTCTCCCGCCAAGGCCATGGCGGCGGCGAGGCGGCGATTGGAAGCCACCCGCGGAAACTCTTCTTGCACCGGACGGATAGCGAAGACTTCTAGGCCACATTGGTGCGCTATGCGGTCGAAATCCCGCTCCGCAGGGGGCGATCGATGGAAGAGCCCGTGGAAGGCATCCTCGGGAGCGTTGACAGCGAGGCGACGACGCTGATTTGGATTGAGCTGAAGGGTCTGGGCCTGAACCCGACCGACCCCGGCGTTGGCCATGCGCAGGCAACCCTCTCTCCACAACTTCGGATCATCCGTGAGACCAGGTATGAGGGGCCAAACAACAGTGCATCCCGAGGGTAGTTGGTCGAGATCATCGAGATGCCCCAGCAGCAGACTCTCCAGAGGATCGTAGAGGCCAATAGCCCCCTCGGGTGCGAATTCCCCCAGCTTCAGCTGGACCATCACCGCGGAACCGGCGGCGACGTGGGAAGCGGCCCATCGATCTCGCATTTCCCGAGCCTCTTGGCGAACCGGAGGCAGGTAGAGAAGGTCGTCGAGAGGCGCTTGGACGGTGAAGTCTTCGGCGAAGGGAGATGGGGACCGAATTCCTCTGGCTTTAGGGCTGTTTCCGGACGAGGCCCTGGCGCTTCGCTGAGTCGGGCTTCCAGCCCCCAGGCTGGCATTGCCGACATGGGTCCACAACTCTCCGCTGGAAGGCCAAACCCGAGGAGTGTAGCGAACCCAAAAACGACTGGGCTCCGGTAGTTGGAGATCGAGTCTCACAGGCTCTCCAATCGGAGCGGCTCAGCCGAGGGCACCACGAGCGTCTAGGGCCTGGTGAACATATTTGGCCAACACATCGATCTCGAGATTGAGGCGATCTCCTGGGCACCGGTCTCCCAGGGTAGTTACCTCGAGGGTGTGAGGAATCAGCGCCACTTCGAAGCGGTCGGGAAGCTGTTTGGAAACCGTCAGGCTAACTCCATCTAAGGTGACGGAGCCCTTCTCCACCAAGAAACCCGCCAGGGCCGACGGAATGGAAAAGGCCATCTCCACGTGTTCCCCTAGCTCCCGGCACTCTAGAACCTCGACGGTGTTGTCGACATGGCCTTGGACCCAGTGCCCCCCGAGGGCATCACCGAGGCGCAGAGCCGGTTCCAAATTGACTTCGGCTCCAGCCTTCAAATCCCCTAGGCTGGTGCGTTCCAGGGTCTCCGGCGACATCTCCACCGCCGAGACCGCAGCCCCGTCCACGACGGTTTCCTCGGTGATCGTCAGGCAGACGCCGTTGACCGCTAAGCTAGCCCCGATCCCTAGCCGATCTCGCAGCGCTTCGCTGTGGGTAATCTCCAACCGTACGCCCCCTTGGGTCGAGGTAGACGGTGAGGAAGCTACCCGGCCACGTTCCGTAACAAGTCCGGTAAACATCCTTCTCGGTATCCTTCCAAAATCTGATCTTTTCCGCGGCAGTGAGCCCGCAGTCTATCGAGTCGAGGAGCGGCAGCTAGCTGAGAGAAGCCGCGCCCCCGTACAGGTCCTGGTGCGCCCTCTCCACCGAGCAAGAGAGGGGCGCAGTTTACGGCGACTCGATCGAACAGCTCTGCCTCCACGAAGGCGGCGAGAACCTCGCCTCCCCCTTCCACCAAAAGGCTCTGTACCCCTCGGCCATGGAGATCCTCTAGCACCCGAGCCGGTCGAACCTCTCCGGGAGGAAAAACTCGAACCACCGCACCCCTCTCCTCGAGCTGCTGGCGAGGCGGTAGGGAATCATTCTCCGTGTAGATCACCACCGGCCCTTCGATATCGAACATTTTCCCCTGGGGAGATTGGCGCAACCGGCGGTCGAGAATCACCCGGGTGATCGGACCGGGTGCCCACTCGAGCCGGCGGTTGAGCCTGGGGTCATCCTCGAGGGCGGTGGTGCTTCCCACCAGGATGGCATCGTGCTCTTCCCTCAGCTCTAGCGACCATTGTCGCCCTTCGGGGCTGGAGATCCACTGGCTCTCCCCGGAAACCGTGGCGATATGACCATCGAGACTCATGGCCCATTTCAAAGTGACCTGAGGCCGTCCCAGGGAATGGCTCACGACGAATGGGAAATTGACTTCAACGGCTTGCTCGGCGAGCAGCCCCACTTCGACGGTGATTCCAGCTTGGCGAAGGCGTTCGAACCCCTGGCCTGACACCAACGGATTCGGATCGAGATGGCAAGCCACGACTCGCTGGATTCCGGCCTCCAGGAGAGCTTCGCAACAGGGGGGAGTGCGACCGTAGTGACTGCAGGGCTCCAGGGTTACGTAGGCGGTGGCTCCCTTCGCTAGGGTCCCGGCCTGGTGCAGCGCTTCCACCTCTGCATGAGCCCCCCCCAGGCGCTGGTGATACCCCTCCCCGACGATAGACCCTTTCCGTACCAGCACCGCCCCCACAAGGGGATTTGGAGCGGTCTGAAAGCGTCCTTTGGCTGCTAATTCGAGAGCTCGCTGGACGAACCGTAGGTCGTCTGCCGACGGAGGCAGATCAGCCGAGGAGTGCAGTGGCAAACTCCCGGGGCCGGAATTCGATCAAATCCTCCGCCCCTTCCCCGACGCCCAGATACAGCACCGGGAGCCGCAGGTCCCGAGCTACCGCGACGGCCATGCCGCCCTTTGCGGTGCCGTCCATCTTGGAGAGGATGACCCCGTCCACCTGGGCCACCTGCATGAATTGGCGAGCCTGGGCCAAGGCGTTCTGGCCGGTGGTCGCATCCAGGATCAAGATCGTCCGGCAGGTCCAGCCGGCGGCTTCCCGATCGACCACTCGACGAATCTTCTCCAATTCCTTCATCAAGTGCTCTTTGGTGTGGAGACGCCCGGCGGTATCGACGATCAGATGCTGGAACCCCCGGGCTCGAGCAGCGTGGAGAGCGTCATAGACCACCGCTGCCGGATCAGCTCCGGACCCTTGGCGGATCACCGGCACGGAGAGTCGGTTGCCCCACTTTTCCAGCTGTTCCACCGCTGCCGCCCGAAAGGTATCTCCAGCGGCGAGAAGGACTTTCTGTCCGGCATCCTTGGAACGCCGAGCCAGTTTGGCAATGGTGGTGGTCTTGCCGACGCCATTGACCCCCACCATCAGGGTGACGACCGGGACGCCGGGTACCTCCTTGGGAGGCTGAGGGGCATCGAGAAGAAGGATGGCCATTTCGTCCGCGAGGAGCTGGCGAAAGCGCACCGTGTCGGTCCCTTGACCTCTCTGCACCTGTTTCTTGACCCTCTCGAGAAGCTCCAAGGAGGTCTCGACTCCAATATCCGCACTGATCAGCACTTCCTCGAGATATTCAATGGCCTCGTCATCGAGGGTGGCTCGTCCCTCGACGGCGGCATTCACCTTCTCGAGGATCTCGGTGTGAGTCATGAACAAGCCACGTTTGAGCTTGGACCAAAAGCCTTTTTTCGGCTGTTCGTCTTCGACCTGACGTTCCTCGGTCATCTCGAGGTAGTTGGGGGTGGCTTCCGTATCCTCTAATTCGGTCATCTTCCGTATCCTGTGCAGTTAGGGCGCGCTGGAGCGCCCGTCGATGCGAAATCTTCGTTTGGAAATCTCTTTGACTCGGCGATGGAAACGATCAACGAGCCGGATGATGTCGCCCTGCCCCTCGAGTCTCCCAAGACCAGCGCCTCGAATTCTGAAGCGCCACGAATCCTGACCCGCCCCGAGCCCCGAAGTACGGTCTCGAGACGCAACGTATCGGAGCCAAAACCGTCGTTGGAAAAAAGCATCTGGATGCAGATGCTGTCCATCGGATATCGATCCTTCCGAGGTCTCGAACTCTCCGAGGAGACCACCTTCGAGGAAATGGCCTCTCTTCAAGCAAGAAGCTGGAGGGATGGACCGCCGATTCAGTCTCGAAACAGCTCGTCGTGCATCAGCCGCCCGGCGTGTTCCAGGGATCGGCGCGCACTCGCCACTAAGGACGGAGACCTTTGGATTAGGGACAGGCAGTAGCCATCTTTGATCGGCACCGCGTAGATGTGTAAATCATCCTTGGCAATGTGCAACAGCTCCGGTTCTCCCAGCCCCGTGGCCTCCGTGAGCTTTTGCAATTGACGTAGGTAAATTCCCAAGTAGGCCCCGACGATACGCAGCTGATAGGGAGTCAAGTCCGCACAAGCGACATCCACGGCCTCGCCGCTCTCGTCTAAGAAGAGAGCGCCTACGGCCTGGTCGTTGCGAACCAAGAGATCGTTCAAGATGTATTCGAATGGCATATTGTTCCTCGCCCAACCCGGCTGGACCCTGTTTGATCGGTCTTCAGCAAGCTTGGCTGCCTGTCTAGTTTCCTGGGTCTTGTGTTCCTAGGTCCTGGTTTCCTGGGTTCTGCTTTCCCGAATTCGCCCGTCCCGATTCCGAGCCCCCGGACTCTGGCTACTCTCGTCTCGCGATGGCTCTTATCTGATCTGTGCCTATCTAGCTGGTTCCGGTGGAAGCAAGAAAATCTGTGGATAACTCGACCGTCTCGGGTTCCGGCTCGACGGCGATTTGAATCTGCCCTCGATCCACCGCCTTCAAGAAAGCCGTCACCACTTTGGCATCGAAGCGAGTTCCCGTCAGTTTGGTGATCGTCTCCACGGCGTACTCTAGCGTATACGCATCCTGATAGGGCCGGTTGGTGGTGATGGCATCAAAGGTGTCGGCGACCGCGACGATGCGGGCCATGAGGGGAATCTTTTCCCCTTTGAGGCCATCCGGATACCCCCTGCCATTCCAGTTCTCATGGTGCCAGCGAACCACCGGATGACACTCTCTAAGCTGCTCGATGGGAGCGATGATCTCGGCTCCAATCACCGTGTGCTTTTGCATCATGGCGTACTCTTCCGGCGACAGCACTCCTCCCTTTTTGAGAATCCGGTCATCGACCCCGATTTTGCCTACATCATGTAGCAGAGCAGCAATCCAAAGACGGCTCTGCATCTCGCCGGAAATACCGAGATGGCTGGCGATGATTCGGCTCAAGGAAGCCACCCGTTCCGAGTGGCCGCGGGTGTAGGGGTCCTTGGCATCAATCGCCGCCGTGAACGCCCGCAGGGAGCCGATGAACAGCTCCCGGTTGGCTTTGGCAGCCTTCTGCAGTTGGGCGACATAGCTCTCGACCGTGTCTCCCATGACATTGAAGTCCTCAGCCAGCTCTGCGAGCTCGAATCGCATCCCGTCCGTATTCACACGAGAGGTGAAATCTCCCTTGGCGATAGCGTGGGCCGCTTGTGCCAACCGTTGAATCGGCTGACCGATCCAACCGGAGGCCAGTAGGGCCAGGAGCAGAGCCAGAAGTACCAGGGACAGGGAAGACACGAGAGCGGTCAGTAAGAGCCTACGGACACTGAGAAAGGCAGCTGATTCGGGTCGAGCCGCAACAATTCCCCAACCGGTCTCTTCAATGGGACTGACGATAGCGATCATTCGCCGCTTCTTGCCCTCGAGAACAACGTCGTAAATTTCCGTCAGAGGCATGGGGCGAGCACGAAAGCTGTGAACCAGGTCGGATCCCAGCAGTGCAGTGACTCGATCCGAGGAATCCGTGCTGGTCCAAATGAGCTCGCCGCGCCGATCGATGAGAAAAGCTTCTCCGCCTTCCACACCCTGAGAGGCCAGAACCAGATCTCGAAGCAGTCTCTGGGGTTGTAGTACCGCCTCGAGAATGAGGGTTCGATCGGTGGCCGGGTCGGCGACGGGAACCGCTAACACCACCGCTCCCTCTTCCGCCGAGCCCATGGCGGTGAAGTGGTAGCTCGCCTCGCCGCCTTGAGAAGCTTCATTGAAAGCCTCGCCGACCTCGGCGAGCAGTGCCGGGGACAGCTCCGCGGTGGCAAATTGCTGTCCTTGACCGAGCTTGTCGACGGCGGCAAAAACCCGCCAATCGCTGTGTTCGTTGGCGAATCCCTGGAGAAAATCTACCGCCCAGGGCTCCTTCAGGAGCTCCGCCTCAAGAGCCGACCCGGGAGCTGCCAGCAGGGCCCGGCCGATCAGCTCCATCTCCCGTCTCGCCTTGGAAATGATTTCGTCGACATCTCGGGAGAGAGACTCGGCGGTGCGAGTGAGATCCGTTTGTTCTTGGGTGCGGAGAATCTCGCGATTGGGCTTGATCAACACCAAAGTGCTGATAGCCAACGGCACCAATCCTGCGAAAAGGATCAGCAGAAAAAGGATTGGCCTGAGCTTGAGCTTCTGTACGTTTGCCATCGGCCGCTAGGCTCTCGGGTAGGCGGTGAACCCGCCAGGACATCCATGTTCGAGGGGCGAACCGAGAGAACTCCGCTGCGATTATAGCCTTTTTCCCGAGAAGCCGCTGGCCGGGCCCCAACAGGAAGCTCCGCGGGGCTTCGAACCGGGCTCAGGAAATGGAGCAAGGCCGCTAAGGCCCGGCCCCGCCTTCGGTTTGCTGCCGGTCTTTCCCTTGGCATCCTGATCTTGACCAGAGACCGAATTTGCCTCGGTCAGGGGCCCATGAGGGCGGCAAATCCGGGAGATCCGTCAAGCAGTCCAGGGGTGTTCCAGGAAGGCGGGCAGAAGGTCTCTCACTTCATCGGGCTCGACATCGTCGAACATCTTGCCCTGCCCCACCGACTCCGGAAGGACCCAAACGAGACCGGTCTCCTGATTCTTCTTGTCTTTCTGCATCAGAGCCATCAGCACATCGATGTCATAGGTCGGCAGGGGCGGTAGGCCAAGGCCCTGGATGAGCTCTTCCAATCGCCCCGCTACCGCTTCCTCCAAGCCCCGGTTCAGCGCCAATCGGAGCGCAAACAACATGCCATAGGCAACGGCATCGCCATGACGCAGGGAGCCGTCGACAGCGGCAGCCTCCAAGGCATGGCCGAGGGTATGACCGAAGTTGAGCAGGCGCCGCTCTCCCGCTTCCCCCGGATCTCTCTGAACCACTCGCACCTTGGCACGAGCAGCTGCCAGGACCACCGGTGCCAGGGACTCCGGATCCCCTTTCAACAACTCCGGCAGCCGTCCTTCCAGGCGTTCGAGAAGCAGAGGATCGAGCAAGGCTGCCATCTTGATGACTTCCGCCAAGGCTGCGCGAATTTCTTCCTTCGGCAGAGTCGAGAGGAAAGAGGCTTCACTGATGACCATGGCAGGGTGATGAAACAGGCCGACGCTATTTTTGGCTCCACCGCAGTCGATAGCGGTCTTCCCCCCCAAAGCCGCGTCCACCTGGGCCAATAGAGTGGTTGGCATCTGCAAATATTCGATGCCCCGCAGAAAGCAGCCAGCAACAAAGCCGCCAAGATCTCCCACGCTGCCACCGCCAAAAGCGATCAGCCGGCTGTCCCTCTTACCTCCTCGAGTCAGGATTTCTGTCCACAGAGAGCCGGCGACCTCCAAGCATTTCGCTTCTTCTCCCTCAGGCACCACAAGCACCTCCCGGGCCTGAGCGGCGGAAAGCAGGCTATCTAGAGCCTCACCGTGAAGGGAGAGAACCCGCGGCGTCGAAATGACGAACATTCGCCTTCCCTCCACCCATCGGGTCACTGCCCCTCGGGTAGCCTCCAAGACATGGTTGCCGATGTAGATGGTGGTCGTGCCATCCGGATGGCGCAGGCTCAGACGATCCGTTTCGCTCAAGCTTCCTCCTGAACCTCATCTTTGGCGACCACCGAAATCCCTACATCCTCCAGCAGGGACTCCTCCACCGGGGCCGGTGCCTCGGTCATCAGGCAACTCGCTGCGGTGGTCTTGGGAAAAGCGATGACATCTCGAATGGACTCTGCCCCGCACAGGACCATGATCAAGCGGTCCAATCCAAGGGCTAAACCACCGTGAGGCGGTGCTCCGTAGCGCAAGGCCTCGAGGAGAAACCCGAAGCGCCTCTCAGCCTCCTCCGGCTCGATACCCAGTAGGGAGAACACCCTCTGCTGCAGATCTGAGCTATGGATTCTGATCGAGCCCCCACCCAATTCCATGCCGTTGTAAACCACGTCATAAGCCAAAGACCGAACCGCCTTCGGATCCTCGTCCATCAAATGTAAGTCCCGCGGATCCGGGCAAGTGAAGGGATGATGGAGAGAAGTCCAACGCTCGCTGCCCGAGTCCCACTCCACCAAAGGAAACTCCGTAACCCAGGCAAAGGCATGGGCTCCCTCTGGAATCAAATCGTATTGTTTTGCCACAGCCTCTCGCAGAGCCCCGAGGGCCGTACAGGCGACGTCTCGATCCGCCGCCACCAGCAGGGCCAACCCCCCCTCTTCCAATCCTAGGGCAGCTGCCGCTGCTTCGAGCTCTCCTTGGCTCAAAGCTCCTTTGACCTGAAACTGCAACTCGCCGTCCCGGTGCCGCAGGACCAGAGCTCCCGCCGCTCCCCTTTTACGAGCCAAGTCCGCCCAGGTGTCTACCTGTTTGCGACTGGCGGCAGCAGCTCCCGCGGAACCGGGAATGGCAAAGCCACGCACCACTCCGCCCCCGGCCACGGTATTTTGAAATGCCCGGAAACCGCTGCCCCCGAGGGTCTCGGATAGATCGACGATCTCCAGATCGAACCGTAAGTCGGGCCGGTCGGAACCGTAGCGATCCATGGCGTCTCGGTAGATGAGCCGCTGGACCGGCTTGGGCAGGTCGATTTGCGCCAGAGCGAAAACCTCCGTCAACAAACCTTCCACCAATTCCATGACTTCGTCCGGGTCGGTGAAGGACAGCTCCAGATCCACCTGAGAAAACTCTGGCTGGCGGTCGGCTCGCAGGTCCTCATCGCGAAAACACCGGGCGATCTGAACATAGCGCTCGAACCCAGAAACCATCAGCAGCTGTTTGAAGATCTGCGGCGACTGGGGCAAGGCATAAAAGCTCCCCGGGTGGACTCGACTCGGCACTAAGTAGTCTCGAGCCCCTTCCGGAGTCGAGCGAGTCAGTATCGGCGTCTCCAGGTGAACGAACCCCTGTTCATGAAGGTGATTCAGAATGGTCAGGGTCGCTTTGTCCCGCAGCAAGAAGTTGTTCTGCAACTCCTGGCGACGTAGCTCCAGATAGCGGTAGCGAAGCCGGTGCTCCTCACTGGCATCCACCCGGCCCATGACATCGAATGGGAGAGGCTCACAGGAGCTCAGCACCTGCGCCTCCGTCACCGCTACCTCAATGGTTCCCGTCGCCATATCCGGATTGATGTTCTCGGCACTCCGCTCCACCACGGTACCGATGATTTCCACCACCCATTCCCCGCGCACCGCCGCTAGGGTTTCCGCTGCCCCGGAAGCCTCCTCCGGATGGACCACCACTTGAGCGATACCGCTCCGATCCCGAAGGTTCAAGAACATCAGACCGCCCAAATCTCGCCGCCGGTGCACCCAGGCCTGCAACTTCACCGTTTGACCGAGATCCTCCCGGGTCAAGGTTCCAGCGCCTCGCCGGCGCAACTTCGAGCTTTCCATTTCAGTCCTTCCCGATTTCTCAATTTTCCGCAGCAAGGTAAATCTCAGCGCTGGGGATCTCAAGCCAGAGGTCCGTCAGGGCAAATCCGCTTCCCGCCCTAGGGACCGCCGGTACGTCTCCTTGAGCTCTACGTAGCGCTCCGCATTGTCGATAATGGCGTCTTGTTCCTCGGTTGACAAAGGGCGCACCACCCGAGCGGGCACCCCCATCACCAGATGGCCGGAGGGAACCCGTGTACCGGGAGCCACCACTGCTCCTGCCGCCACTTGAGAGCCCTCTTCCAGCACGGCCCCATCGAGCACTCGGGCACCGATTCCAATGAGGACTCGATCCTCGACGACACAGCCATGGACCACCGCGCCGTGACCAACGACGACCTGAGAACCGAGAGTCAACGAGTGGCTGCCACCGCTGACGTGAAGAACGCAGCCGTCCTGGATATTGGTGCGGGCGCCGATGCGAATCGAGTGGACATCGCCCCGAGCCACCGTGTGAAACCACAGAGAAGAGTCCGAACCGATCTCCACATCTCCAACGACCACTGCACCGGGAGCTATGAAGACCCCAGTGCCGAGGCGGGGAGTCTTTCCTAGGTAGGGGAAAATTGGCATAGCTATTGGCGTCCTTCTACCCTTCACGAGCGAAAGTTGCGGGAGTCTAGCACGGCCCGGAGCCCCTCGGGTGGGCTGTTCAGATGCCCTCGGAGTCTGCTCTTCGATGACGTACAATCACGCCATGTGCGCCACCCCATCCTCCGTTCCGACCATCGACGTAGTGATTCCCGCCTTCAACGAGCAGGACTCCCTTCCCTTGGTGCTCCGCGATCTGCCTCGACCTCCCGTACAGCGGATCATCGTTGCGGACAATAACTCCACCGACGATACCGCTAGGGTGGCTCTCGAGGGCGGCGCCGTCGTCGTTCCAGCGCCCCGGCAAGGCTATGGCAGCGCCTGTCTCTCGGGCCTCGAATACCTCCGCCGCCATGAACCTCCGGAAATCGTCGTCTTTATCGATGGCGATTATTCGGACCATCCAGAGGAGCTACCCCGCATCATCGAGCCCATTCTCGAGGACCGCGCCGATATGGTCATCGGGTCCCGAGTGCTGGGGCAGCGGGAGCGGGGAGCCCTTCTTCCCCAGGCGCGGGCCGGAAACTTCGTCGCCTGTTGGTTGATGCGCCTGCTCTATCGTCACCGCTATACGGACCTGGGGCCCTTTCGAGCCATCCGCTGGTCCAGCCTCGAGGCTTTGGCCATGGAAGATCCCGATTTCGGTTGGACCGCTGAGATGCAGGTCAAGGCTCTGCGCCACCACCTCCGAGTCGTGGAGGTGGCTGCTTCCTATCGCAAGCGGGTCGGCGTCTCGAAGATCACCGGCACCCTCAAGGGAACCTTCATGGCTGGATACAAAATTCTCTGGACCGTCTTTCGCTACAGCTGGAGGCAAGCTTGAGCTCCCATCCTTACCGTTCTGTCGTCGATGTCGAAGTCCGCTATGCGGAGACCGACCAGATGGGCGTCGTCCACCACGCCAACTACATCGTGTGGTTGGAGCTCGCCCGCACCGAGCTTTGCAAGGCCAGCGGCTTTCACTACGCAGAGATCGAGAAACTCGGCTACTTGTTGATTGTGACCCGGGTCGAAACCCGCTACGCCTCCCCCGCCCGTTATGGGGATACGGTGCGCATCCATTGCTGGCTCGACCGCTTGGGCAGCCGCGGCCTGCGCTTCGCCTACGAAGTGAGCCGCGACGAGCAAATCCTCGCCTCCGGTGCCACGGAACATATTTGGGTTGACTCCGCTACCGGTAAGCCTTGCCGCACTCCCGCGGTCTTACTGCAACCTTTCACTGATCTGGCCCAACCGATCCCCGTCGGTGGGCTGCCGAAGGGCAGTGATAGGGTCCCCGCCCATGAATAGACTGAAGCTCACTACCGGTGGGGAAAGCCACGGCCCGGGCCTGACGGCTCTGCTCCAGGGAATGCCCGCTGGAATGAAGGTCGATTTCGATGTTCTCCGACAGCAAATGGCGCTGCGCATGCACGGCTATGGCCGTGGCAATCGCATGAAGATCGAGGGGGATACGGTGGAAGTGCGAGGCGGCCTCCGCGGCGGAGAGACCTTGGGTTCCCCCATCGTACTGTGGATCGAAAACCGCGACTTCAAGAATTGGCAGCCGATGATGGACCCGGTGGAGGTCGACCCTCGCCGAGCCGAACAACGAAGGGTACATTTGCCCCGACCCGGTCATGCAGACCTTTCCGGTGGTCTCAAATACCAACGACGAGACCTCCGAGATGTGTTGGAACGGGCTTCTGCCCGGGAAACCGCCGCCCGGGTCGCCGCCGGAAGTTTCGCCCGCATGTTCCTGAGTCACTTCGGCGTCGAGATCGCCAGCGGCGTCCGCTCCCTGGGTGCTCTCGGGGCCGAGGCTCCCCCTCCCAGCTGGCAGGATCTTCAGGGGGTAGACCACGCTTCCCCGCTGCGGGCTATCGACTCCTCTCTCGAGCACCGCATGGTGGAGTTGGTGGATGAAGCCAAGGAGCGAGGAGACACCCTCGGTGGCGCGGTGTCGGTGGTCGCTCACAACGTTCCCGCCGGGCTGGGCTCTCACGTCCAGTGGGACGAGAAGTTGGATGGCCGTCTGGCCCGAGCCGTGATGTCCGTACCGGCGGTGAAGGCGGTAGAGATCGGCGCAGCCCTGACCGCTAGCCGGGACTTTGGCAGCCTGGCCCACGACGCCATCGGCCTGGATTCACAGGGCCGGTGGGAGAGACCCACCAATCGAGCCGGAGGCACCGAGGGAGGCATCACCAACGGCGAGGACATCGTGGTGACGGCCTACAAGAAGCCCATTGCCACCCTGGTCCAAGGCATGCCCAGCGTCGACTTGGATACCCTCGAAGCTCAAACCTCCAAATACGAACGCAGCGATGTCACCGCTCTACCGGCGGCAGGCATTATCGCCGAGGCCATGGTGGCGTTAGTCCTCGCCGACGCCCTGCTGGAAAAGTTGGGTGGTGACTCCATGACCGAGATCCTCGACCATTGGCAGGCTTCCCGCACCCTCTTGGAAAGCTGGCCTGCCTGGGCTCGCTAGGGACCCCACTAGACCCGAATCAGCACCGGACGGGAGAAGACCCGGAGCCCGCGACTCCCCCAACTCCTACGGATGCTGCTATACTCGTCGCGCCACTTGAGATGGATTCTCAATAAGATGAAAGACGCATGATGGACGCCATTACAAATGCCACCACAGTAGCGAGCACAGTGGCAAGCACAGAGGCCACCACCGATGCCCGGCCATCCTCCAATTCGGAGGCGAGCCAGCCGTGACTTCTGCCAATGTCGTCACCGGGGTTGCTGATCCCCTCAGCCGGTCGACGGAACCCAAAGACACCGCTGTCTTCCTCAACCAATTGCAGGTAGGGCAAAGCGCCCGCCTTCTGAGCGCCGACCTGCTGTGTGAAGAATGCGATCTCATCCATGCCCTGGGCATGACGGATCGCTGCCGTCTGCGGGTTTGTAAGGCCGGCAACCCTTGCATCATCCAAGTGCATTCAACCCGCATCGGCCTCGCTGAGGAAGTCGCCGGACGAATCCTGGTGATCCCAGAAGACATCTCTCCCTGACGGGATCATGGCCGTAGAACCCCTTTCCTCCTCTACCCTGCCGAGTCCGCCTACGGTGGCTCCCGCTCACCGCCGGGTCGCCTTGATGGGCAACCCCAATACCGGCAAGACCACTCTCTTCAATCGCCTCTCGGGCCTGCGCGCCAAGACCGCGAACTTTCCGGGTACCACCAGCGACGCCCGCATTGGCAGCTGGCAGATCCAGTCGCCCTCCCCGGCCACCGTGGAGTTGATCGATCTACCAGGTCTATATCGCATTCACTTGGACCGGCCGGAATCGAAAGTCTGTAGCCAAGTACTTCGCGGCGAAGGTCTCTACCAACGCCCTGACGCTCTGGTGGTGGTCGTCGATGCGTCAAATTTGCTGCGCAATCTCTTCCTGGTGGGCGAGCTGCTCCCTTTCGAGCTTCCCACGGTGGTGGCCCTCAACATGGTGGATATCGCTCAGCGTCGAGGGTTGACCATCGATGCGCAGCGTCTCTCCGAGCGCCTCGGTTGCCCCGTCGTTCCCATCATCGCCCGGGCCGGCATCGGCCTCGAAGATTTGGAGTCGGCGGTTCATGAAGCTGCCTCCGGTGGTATCGAGGCCCAAGGGGCCGTCTCCAGAGGAAAGCTCTCGGCACCTCCCATTGGGGACCAAAGGGCGTTGACCGCCTGGGCGGAAAAAGCCCTCAAGGACAGCGTCGGCGGTTCCGGTGCGGTGGGCTCTTCCGCCGATACTCTGACTGAGCGTTTGGACCAAGCCTTTACCCACCCGATCCTTGGGGTGTTGTTGTTCGCCGTAGTCATGGGGGGACTTTTCTGGACCCTCTTCGCCCTGGCGACGGTACCCATGGACCTCATCGAGGCGACCTTCGGGATACTCGGCGGTTGGTTGACCTCGGTCCTGCCCTCGGGGGCAGTTCGCGATCTTCTGGTCGATGGCGTGGTGGGCGGCGTGGCGGGAACGGTGGTCTTTCTACCGCAAATCTGCTTACTGTTCTTCCTCATCAGCCTTCTGGAGGACACTGGCTACATGGCCAGGGCTGCCTTTGTCATGGACCGAATTCTGTGCCGCTTCGGGCTACCGGGACATGCCTTTGTACCGCTCTTGTCCAGCCATGCCTGCGCCCTCCCGGGGATCATGGCCACGAAGCTGATTCCCGACCCCAAAGACCGCCTGGCGACGATTCTGGTCGCCCCCTTCATGAGCTGTTCGGCTCGCCTACCGGTGTATGTACTGCTGACCAGCCTCCTGTTCTCGAAGCGACCGTTGATGGCGGGATTGATTTTCGCTGGTTGCTATCTCCTTGGGGCCAGCGCTGCTCTGCTCAGTGCCTTCCTGGCTCGACGCACCTTTCTCAAGGGCCGTTCCATGCCCATGGTCCTCGAGCTACCGTCCTACAAGAGACCGTCCCTTCGTACCGCTCTCTACACCGCCTATTTCCAAGGCAAGGACTTCCTGCACAAGGCGGGTACTCTCATCGTCGGCGTTTCGGTGGTCATGTGGTGGTTGTCTGCCTATCCCCAATCGCCTCCCCCAGCGGCAGCTCTGGCTCTCGAGAAAGAAGCTGCCGCCATCCAGGAAAGTACCCCTCTGAGAGCCAAAGAGCTTCAGGCGGAAGCCGCTTTTCTGACCGCAAAGACGAATCAGGCAGCCAGTTTCGCTGGACGAATCGGCCGAGCGGTCCAGCCCCTCTTCGCCCCGCTGGGATATGACTGGCAATTGACCGTTGGAGTCCTCACCAGTTTTCTAGCCCGAGAAGTTTTCGTCTCCACCATGGCCGTCCTGCTAGTGGGAGATGACGATCCGGACCTTCAGGAACGAGGGGTTCTAGCGCAGATTCGCGGCGCCAAACGGGACGACGGGAGCCTGGTATTCACTCCGGCCACGGCAGCGAGCCTGTTGGTCTTCTTCGTCCTGGCAATGCAATGCCTGCCGACCCTTGCGCTCACCGGCAAACAGACCGGAAGCTGGAAATGGGCCGGCCTCCAATTGATCTACATGTCTTCCCTGGCCTACGTCTGCGCCCTCGTGACCTTCCACGGCCTTCGGTGGGCTGGGATCAGCTAAAAGGAGAGCGCCCTTGGAGACAGCTTCATGAGCCACCTCTGGCGAGATCCCCAGTTCTACATCGTGACGGCAGTGGCGATTTGGGGTCTGTGGGCCCTCCTCCGTCCGTTTCTGCCTTCCTCCGGGGAAACTGAAGAGGGCTGCCAGGGTTGTGGAACCGGATGCGCGACCCACTCACCGGCAAACTCCACTCCTAGCTCCTCCCCAAGTGCCTCCCGGAAGGGAAGATTTCCCGAGAGCCGTGGGTTGGTGAACCTGGGAAGCTCTCGCTCTTCTGCTGAAATAACCTCTCCAAAACGGTAGACTGCCCCGGAACCTGAACGAATTTCGATCTGGGGGCAGCGATGCCCTCGGTAGTGGGGCAACCGATCTTGATCATCCGCCGGCTCATCCTATGGACTCTCGTCCTGGGCGTTCTATGGGGAACCCCGGTGAGACTCCTCGCTGAAGGCACCCAAACCGGAGTTCTAGCCGGCAAAGTGTTCGATCCCACCCTTCAGCCCCTACCTCAAGTGGCGGTCACTCTGACCGGCCCTCGAGGCTCTGCCCAGGCGGTAACGGACTCCGAGGGAAGATTTCGATTCCCTTCCCTGGATGTCGGCCTTTACGAGGCGAGGGCCG
This sequence comes from Deltaproteobacteria bacterium, assembly GCA_022601195.1. Lineage (GTDB taxonomy): Bacteria > Acidobacteriota > Thermoanaerobaculia > Multivoradales > JAHZIX01 > JAHZIX01. The sequence goes on along the minus strand of JAHZIX010000047.1, from coordinate 28,269 downwards.
AGCTTCTCGGCCTGCGGACCAGCTTGACTGGAATTCGCGTCTTCATCGACCGGACCACCGAAGTGACTCTCAACCTTGGGCCGGACACCGAAGCCTCCCCTAACGAGACGGTCGAGACCATCCAAGTCGTTGCCGTGGCCCCTCTGCTGGACCGATTCGAAACCCGCATCGCCTCCAGCATCAGCCGGGAGTTCCTCGATCAGCTACCTTTGGAACGCTTCTATCAAAGTGTCGCCCTGGCGCTACCGGCTGTGGTCGGCGGCCTCGACGGGAACCCCAACGTTTCCGGCGCGGGACGATCCAACAATCTCTTCTTGGTGGATGGAGTGGACACCACCGATCCCACAACCGGCCTCTTCGGACTCAATTTGAGCTATGAGGCGGTGGAAGAGGTAGCGGTCACTTTGGCGGCCTTGCCGGTGGAATGGGGCCGAGTTTCCGGAGCTCCCATCAACGTCGTCACTCGATCCGGAGGTCAGGAGTTTCATGGCAGTGGCCGGTGGCTGGCAGCGGGGGCGGGGTTGACGGGAGACTACCGAGACGAATCACCGATCCTAGCTCCCGAAGTGGAGGCCGCAAATTCTCCCAACAAAGATCTGGACAATACGGTAGCCGTCACCTTCTCTGGCCCCCTCATCGAAGACCGTCTGTGGTTCTTTGGCGCCCTCGAGCGGGCTGAGAGCCGGTTGTTCCGCCCCACCCTCGAAGGCACCAGATGGAACGACGGCTCGTCCCTGAGCACCAACGACCTCAAGATCTCGTCGCGCCCCGGAACCAGTCAGACTCTGGTGGGCCAATTCACTTCCGACCGGTCCTCCTTTACCGCCTTCTCTATCTTCGATCGCTCCCCCGCGGAAAACCGCATCGGTGGGTTGCCGCGGCAGCTGAGCAATTCCTTCCTGGACCGCATCCCCGGGGACGTCTTCGCTCTTCAGGAAAGTTCTCAGGAGGGGGATTTCACCCGCCTTTCCTGGGATTGGGTGGCAGCTCAGAATCTCGTCCTCACCGCCGCCGCCGCCTTGCAACAGCGAAAATTGGAGAGACAGCCCACGAACTCCCGAGGAGTCACCGGTGGCGCCCCCCACGTTGGAGACAACCCCATCATCGACTTCGCTCTAGAGCCACTTCCCGGAGAGCAGAGCTCCGGAGTGTTCAACGGAATTACCGACCAGGGCTTCGAGAATAGAGATCGGGACCAGGCCAGCGTGGCAGCCACGGCCTATCTGCGCACCGATCGAGGCGAGCACGAGCTTCGCCTGGGGCTCGACGTACAACGCACCACTTCGACCAGCAAGCTGAACTTTTCCGGTCCTTCCGGGATCGATCCCGCCACTGGCCGCTCGACGGAAGGAAGACTGTTCTTCGACACCGATCTTCGAGACGAATGCCTCGATGAAGGCCTCTGCTTGGCCTTCGACCCGGACTCTGGCGAGTTTCAACCGGACCTGGTCCGCAACTTCTGGTTCCGTCAGCCCGCCCGTAGTCGAGCCGAAACCCTCGCCCTCTATGCCAGCGAGAGTCTCAGCATCGGCCGTTGGCTGTTCACCATCGGCGCCCGATTCGAGACTGTGCAAGGCTCCTCACAAGGCAGTGATCTGGTCGACGACAGCTCCATCGCTCCTCGTCTCGGGGTGAAATTGGACCCCCGCAACGATGGCAAGACCTTGATCTCCGCGACTTTCGGCCGCTCCTACGAGGCCTTCCCCCAGGCTCTCTTGGACTCTTTCATCGTTCCCTTCGAGCTCTCCGGGTACAGTGAGTATCAATGGATCGGAGGAGCCACCGAGGGAAGCATCGGGAGCGAAGACTGCGCGGACCAAGACCCCGCCGACCTCTCTTCTCCCTGTTGGCAGTTCTTCGAAGCCGTTCCTCTCGACCCTCTCCAACAAGCGGAGCCCAACCTCGGCCTTCGGCGTTCCTCCGTGGATGAGCTCACCCTGGGCGTCGAGCATCAACTCACCGCCAATACGGATCTCAGGTTGACCTACGTCGATCGCCAGTGGAATGACCTCTGGGATGACCTGATCGAATTTGGAGAAGACGAGCTCGGGGAATTCATTCTGGTAGACCTAGAGAATCTTCCTCAAGCCCGTCGCAGCTACGAAGGGTTGATGATCTTGCTGCGAAAGCGCCTCGCTGATCGCTGGCAGCTCCTCGCCTCTTACACTTGGAGCCGGGCCGAGGGCAATCTCTTCGTCAACAGCGGCCGGGAGACTTTTGCCGATTTCCAGGAACAAAGCGAAGTCAACCTCACCAACCGCTTTGGCCTAGCCCCCTTTGACCGCACTCAACAGCTGAAACTGTTCGCTAACTATGATTTTTCCTTCGGCCGAGCCCAGCTGACCGCTGGAACCGCCTTTCGTTTCGAGGACGGTATCCCTTTCCAACAGGAGAGCACTGAAGATCTGGGAGTCCGCTTCCGCACTCGGCGGGGCTCCGAACGCCTCGAGGAGGTCTTTCAATGGGATTTGAGTCTCAACTTGAGCCTTCCCACGGCGAAGGGAATCGAGCTTCTTTCGAAGATCGAGGTCTTCAACGTCACTGGCGAAAATACCCGTATCGGCACCGAGACCGACATCGACTCCGGCATCTTTGGCTCCCCTAGGTCCCTAGCGGATCTCCAACGCCCCCGGGCGATTCGCCTCAGCCTCGGATTCCGCTTCTAGATGCACCATGAGCTCTCTCAGGTATTGCCCAATCGGGGTTCGGTAGGAACCGTTCTTTGATGAATCCCATTCCCAAGGAAGTGACCGAAGCCCTCGCCCTGTGGAACGAAGGCGGCGCCAATGCTGCTGAAGAGCTTCTTCCTCTGGTCTATGGCGAGCTGAGAAGGCTGGCCCGCGGCTACCTCAACAAACAGCACCCTGGCCACACTCTGCAACCTACGGCCCTGGTTCACGAAGCCTACTTGCGCCTCGCCGACAAGCAGAAGCCGCCGTGGAAAGACCGTGTTCACTTCTATGCGGTGAGCGCCAAGATCATGAGAGGAATTCTGGTCGATCATGCTCGTGCCCATCGCACCGCCAAACGGGGAGGCGATTTCGTCCGAGTGACTCTGGAGGAATCCCTCGACTCTCTGGGAGGTCGGGGGGCAGACCTGATCGATTTGGACGATGCTCTCAAGAGCCTGGCGGCCTTCGATGCTCGGAAAAGCCAGATCATCGAGCTGCGGTTCTTTGGTGGGCTCACTCTCGAGGAGACCTCACAGCTGCTGGGAATCTCTGCGCCCACGGTGGTCAACGAAACCCGCCGCGCCCGCGCTTGGCTCTACCGCGAGATCGCTGGCCCTGTCGAGGAGAGTCGTGGACCCTGATCGCTGGCAGCAGATCCAGGAGATCTTCGACCGTGCCCTGCTGGTGGCCCCGATGGAACGGGCTGATTTCGTCCAGGAAGCTGCCCACGGGGATGCCGTTCTCCTGCGAGAAGTTCAAACCCTCCTCGACGCTGAAGCAGCCAGCGAGACCTTCCTGGAAGACGCTCTCGAAGAAGGTCTGGAGCTATTTCAATCCACCTCTGGCAAGCTGGCCTCCACCGAGGTCGGGCACGAGCCCAAGGACCCGTCTCGGTTCGGCAAATACGAAGTCCTGGAGCTGGTAGGGGAAGGGGGGTTCGGCAAGGTCTACCGGGGCCGGGATCCCCAATTGGAGAGACAGGTCGCCATCAAGACCTGCACTTCTGGAGATCCGCAGCTGCGCAAGAGATTCTTTCGCGAAGCCCGTATTGCTGCAGGCCTCCAACATCCCAAGATCGTCACCGTCCACGACTTCGGAGAGCAGGAAGGGCTTCCTTTTCTGGTCCAGGAGTTTCTCCCAGGGGAGGACCTGGATCACCTCATCGCTCGAAGGGAGCCCCTGCCCTTACCAACCCAACGGGACTTTCTTCAGCAGATCGCCCGAGGCCTTGCCTATGCCCACCAGGCGGGAGTCCTCCACCGAGACATCAAGCCGGGAAATGTGCGGGTGTTGCCCAACGGCCAAATCAAGATTCTGGACTTTGGGATCGCTTGTCTGATCCACGAGGATCAACGCCTGACGCAAGAACATATGACGGTGGGGACCGTTGGCTACATCGCCCCGGAGCAGCTCACCGGGGACAGCCTCGAAGAAAGATCCGATATCTTCTCCTTTGGAGTCCTCGCCTATGAGCTCCTCTGCCGGCAAAGGCCCTTTCGAGGTCGAGCCTTCGCGGACATCGCGCACCAGATCCTCCATGTAGAGGAACTCCCTTTGCAGGAGCTTCGTCCAGAGATTCCCCAAGATCTGGCCGAGTGCATCCATCGCTGCCTAGCCAAGGACCCGGAGGAGAGATTCTCGAATTTCGAAGAAGTCTCGGAGCACCTCCTTGCCCTTCCTGCAGGGGCTCTCAGTGGTTCTTCGGCGAGCCCCCTGGAGGGAGATTCTTCGATCTCCTCCTCTACCTCACACCGGCCGGACCCTCAGAGCCCGCATCATCCAACTCCAAATCAGCTGACGCCAGTGGGGGCCGAAACTAGTGGCGAAGCCCCGACAAGAGGCCGAGTCACGGGCCTCTTTCCTGCGCCAATATGGGTGGGTGGAGCGGTTCTCCTGGCCGTGATCTTGGTGGCAGCTCTGAGCCAATTTCAGCGGCAGCCGGCAATGTTTCAGCCGCAAGTATCCGGCGATAGCTCCCCAATGAAAACCCCGCCTGGAGCATCGATGGTTGGGGGGGCGACCATTGGAGCACCGGCATTTGGAAAGGCGGCAGCTGAAGCACTCCTAGCCGGAGCACCCGCCGAGAGTACCGACAGCGCAGAGGTTCCCCTCGAGGTAACCGCCCTCCAGGCGGAGATCCTTGCGGCATCGCCAACCGCCACCCCACCACCCCATCTCGCTACTTCTGTCCAGAACCCCGAACTCAACGAAACTTCCAGCGGCGGCGTGTCAACCTCTTCTGATGCACCCCTCAGAGCTTCCTCCGATCCCTCGGAATCGCCCCCAGAGCCGCATCGAGCAGAGCTTCGAGAGCTGCCTTCTCAAGCTTCCCAAAGCGATCTCGATTCAAACCCTCTCCCCCAGTCCCAGCTCAGCTCGTCTCCTGCTCTTGGGCTGGGTGCCTCCGGAGATCTACCAGCTTCAATATCTTCTCGCTCCAACGGAGCGACCACTGAGGACTCCAGTCCTCCCATGGCGGACACTCTCGGCCAGAAAGCGGACGACGAAGCCTCCTCGGCTCCTCAACCTTCCAAGCCAACACTCCTGAAGCGTCCGGAACCCAAGTACCCAGCGTTGGCGCAACGTCGCGGGCAAGAAGCCCAAGTGACCGTCGCTGTGCTGGTCGACGAAGAAGGCAAAGTGCAGCAAGCCTTGGTGACTCGCAGCAGTGGTTCCGATGTGGGTTTTGAAGAGGCTGCCCGGGAAGCGGCCCTCCAAGCCTCCTTTCGTGCCGCGGAGCGCGATGGAAGGCCGGTGCAGGAATGGACCGAGCTGGTGATCGATTTCCGCCTACCCTAGGACCAACTCTTCTCCTCCCCAAAAAAAGTTTTCCCCTCCCTTATCGAATCGCCTCAGGAATCTCGGTTGCTTAAGTGAGCGTCGACGAATGGCGCCCCATAAGGAGGTCGAGAATGATAGTAGATCGATGTTTGTTTTCCCTGAGTGCCCTAGCCCTTGCCGTCTCCAGCTTCACCTTTTCCGCCTTGGCGGGAGAGCTCACCACCACTGAATCCGCCCCCCAGCAGATCGGCGTCGTGGTCGAAAAGATCGTTGGCGGCGGCCCCGCGGAGAAGGATGAACACCGTTGGATCACCTCTCTCCAGGGTGGTGGGTCCCACTTCTGCGGCGCCTCCCTCATCGACGACCGTTGGGTCCTGACCGCGGCCCATTGCGTCGAAGGGGAAAACGCTCCCGGGGTCAAGGTATGGATCGGCGGCTTCAACTTGCGCTTCCCCAATCAGGGCACCACTCTTGGGGTGAGCCAGATCTTTGCCCACCAAGACTACGATGGGCAGACTCTGGCCAACGACATCGCCCTCCTAGAGCTCGCGGAAGCCGCGCCGGATTCCCTGCCGCGGGTCAAGCTTCCCACCGCCGCCGTCATGGCCGACTCCGCTGCCCCGGGCTCCATGGTGACGGTCTCCGGTTGGGGAGCTCTCTCACAAGGCGGCAACTCTCCCAACCGCCTCCACGAGGTCGTCCTTCCGGTCGTCTCCAACGCCGCCTGTAACGCGCCCGAATCCTACGGTGGCGACATTCTTCAGTCGATGATCTGTGCCGGCCTGCGTAGCGGTGGCAAAGACTCCTGCCAAGGCGATAGCGGCGGACCTCTGTGGGTCAGTCACGAGAGAGAGGACTACCTCGTCGGCCTCGTGTCCTTCGGAGAAGGTTGCGCTCAACCCAATAAATACGGTGTCTACACCCGCGTGGTCAGCTTCTTGGACTGGATTCAGCAGACCAAGGACGGCGGCGGTGGCGGTGGTGGCGGCGGTGGTGGACCCGATCAACAGTGCACGGAAACCGTTTGCGCCATCGATTCTTACTGCTGTGAAGTCGAGTTCGATCAGATCTGCCAGGATATCGCCAGCCAACAGTGCAACACCGGCGGCGGTGGCGGAGGGAATCAACAGTGCACCGAGGCCGTGTGTGCCATCGACTCCTACTGCTGCGATGTGGAATTCGATTCGATCTGCGAGCAGATTGCAGAACAGGAGTGCTCCGGCGGCGGCGGCGGTGGTGGCGGTGGTGGCGGAGGCGGGCCTAGCCAGCAATGCACCCAAACCGTCTGTGCCATCGACTCCTACTGCTGCGACGTAGAATTCGACGATATTTGCCAAGAGATCGCCAATCAGGAATGTGGCGGCTGAGCTGGAGCTTCGAGTGCAGTCTCCTGTGCGCTAGCCCGTCGATGATCTCTCCGGTAGAGCAAGGCGCCGGAGCTGTCGATTGAATTTCGTCTCGGTCGGGGCAATGCTTGCCTCGGCCGAGACGTTTGTTTGTCCTCGGCACTGACCATTGAAAGCCCTCCTAGAAGCGCTTCTCTCGGGCTCCCGGCCGCTCCTTCCTTTGACGCCCTCTGTCCTCGTGCAACCTCTTTATGGGGACTTCTCTCCCGCCATCTAGGAGAGCTGCTAGAATCTTGGTCCCCCTTCGGCGACTAAGGACGACCACCAAATATGAGCTTGACTCCCCAACTCGTTTCCAACGTTTTGCTCCGACAAGGTCTGATCACGGAAGATCAGGTCGAGATGATCAAGAAGGAAGCTCGCAGCCTGAGCTCCTCGGCCTCTCACCGTGCCTACGAGCAAAAGGCCCTGGCCTACGAGATGATTCAGACCCTCAAGCTTCCGAGCGCGGACAACGGCGGTCGCATCATCGACGAGCAGGCCATCGCCCAGGCCCTAGCCAAAGATGCCCGCCACGAACATGTGCGGATCGATGCTCTCTCCCTCGACGCCGACCTCATCGAGTCGAAGATGTCTCGCCCCTTTGCTCGCCGCCACCGCATGATCCCCTTGGGAATGGCCAACGGCAAGCTCAAGGTCGCCTGCGCCAACCCCTTCGACTTGGAAGCTCTGGACTCCTTCCGACGCATCGCCGATCGCCCCTTGGAAGTGGTCGTGGCTTCGGAGCCGGAGATTCTACGGGCGATCACGGAATTCTATGGCCTGCGGCATTCGGTCAAGAGAGCTCAGCAAGATCTAACTTCCAGCGTCGACTTGGGCAATCTGGAACAACTCGTTCGCATGAAGAGCGAGAGCGAGATCGAGTCCAGTGATCAGCATGTCGTCAACGCCGTCGAGTTCATGCTTCAGCACGCCTACGAGAGCCGGGCTAGCGACATTCACATCGAACCGCGGCGCGAAGCGAGCCTGATTCGCTTTCGCATCGACGGCGTGCTCCACGACGTGCAGACGATGCCCAAGGTGGTTCACAAAGCCGTGATCAGCCGTGTCAAAACGATGGCCCGCCTGGATATCGCCGAGAAACGCCGGCCTCAGGACGGTCGTATCAAGACCACTCGCGGTGGTCAGGAGGTCGAGCTTCGTATCTCGACCCTACCGGTGGGGTTTGGGGAAAAGGTCGTGATGCGGATCTTCGACCCGGAAGTCCTGACCCAGGATCTCACCAGCCTGGGGTTCTATGCCGACGAGCTCGCCCTGTTTCAAGACTTCATCACCCGGCCTCACGGCATCGTCTTGGTCACCGGCCCCACCGGCTCCGGAAAAACCACCACTCTGTATTCTGCTCTGAGCGCCGTTGCCAACCGTGAGATCAATGTGACGACCATCGAAGATCCCATCGAGATGGTCTACGAAGAGTTCAACCAGACCTCAGTACAACTCAAGGTCGGCATCACCTTTGCCGTCGCCCTGCGCCACATCCTGCGTCAGGATCCGGATGTCATCATGGTCGGCGAAATTCGCGATAACGAAACCGCCCACTACTCCACCCAGGCGGCGCTCACCGGCCATCTCGTCTTCTCCACCTTGCATACCAACGACGCCGCCTCTTCCATCACCCGATTGGCTGACCTGGGCATCGAGCGCTTTCTCATCGCTTCGACCCTCAGTGGCACCATGGCCCAGCGATTGGTTCGCAAGATCTGCCCCCACTGCCCCACCGACCGCTTTCTCTCTCGCGAGGAAATGCGCAATTTGCGCTTGTCCGTGCCGGAAGGCAAGCAGGTTCGAGTCAAAGAAGGAAACGGCTGTCACGAGTGTCGGGGGACCGGCTACCTGGGCCGCTCCGGCATATTCGAAGTCCTACCCATCAGCGATGCCATCAAAGACCAGATCATCGCCGGAGCCGACGCACCAGAGATCAAACGGACGGCGGTCAAGGAAGGCATGCGCACCTTGCGTCAATCCGCTCTGCGAAAGCTGGCAGAAGGGACGACCACTTTTGAGGAGGTGGTTCGGGTGACCTCCCTCTAGGCTTCCCGGCCATCTCCAGCAGCGAGCTCGCGCCCTTCTTCCAAAATGCCTGACTCAAAGCTGCTGGCCCCAAAGCACGCAGATTTACAAGTCTTTACACCGCTCGGCCCAACAGCCTTGGTAGCATCTATCTTCATCTTTTTGGGAGGAATCTTCGATGCAATCACTGCGACTCGCCAGCTCCGTCCTCGCTCTATGCCTCTCGATGGCTCTAGCCATCTCCGCCGAGGCGGACTCCTGGCCTCAATACCGAGGCCCGGACCGGGCGGGTAGTACCGCAACGCCAGGGGTCTTTCCTCCGGAGCCTTTCGCCCTCGAGGTGGCCTGGAAGAAGAAGTTGGGCCTTGGATACTCCGGAGTCGCCATCGCTGAAGGTCGGGCCGTCACTCTTTTTGCAGACGGGGACAAGGATGTCATCGCAGCCTTCGACCTAGAGGATGGAGGAGAGCTCTGGCGCCATGTCATTGCCGACACCTTTCCTTCCCAGGGCGGGTCCAGAGGAGGCCCCAACGCCACCCCGGTCATTGCAGACGGGATGATCTATGGGTTCGGCCCTTTCGGCGATCTCTTCGCCCTTCGACTGGATTCCGGCGCTCTCCTTTGGCAGCGCCGACTCGAGGAGACCGAGGCGAAGGCTCCTTTCTTCGGCTTCTCCACCGCACCGTTGGTCGCCGGCGAGTTGTTGATCGTGGAAACCGGCGGCCCGGAGGGGCACGCCATTTCTGCCTTCTCCCGGGCTAGCGGGGACACCGTATGGACGGTCGGCGATGATGAGGTGACTTATCAATCCCCTCAAATCGCCCACCTGGCTGGGCGGCGGCAGCTCATCGCCCTCACTGGCACCCGCCTCCTGGCCCTGGACCCCACTTCCGGTTCACAGCTGTGGAGCTACGAGCACGGCTTCGATCCCGCAGGAGCATCTTTCGTCGGTTTGCCTCTCCCTCTCGGTGAGGGTGGCCTCTTGGTCAACAGTCCTCAGGAAGTGGCAGTGGTCGATGTGGCCACCAGCGAGAATGGCTTCGAGGTCTCCCAGCGGTGGCGCTCCCGGGACTTCAAACGAGCCCTGGGCGTCCCCGTCATGCATCAAGGCTACCTCTACGGAATGAGCGGCCCTTTTCTGACCTGTCTCGATGTGCGGGACGGAAGCTTGGCCTGGAGATCCCGCCCTCCGGGAGGCAACGATTTCTCCCTCGTCGATGGCCATCTGGTGGTGGTCGGCAAGTCCGGAGACCTGGTTGTCTCTGAAGCGAACCCAAAGGCCTACCGGGAGAGAGCACGCCTCGCCTTGTTCGAGAACCGAGGCTGGACAGCGCCGAGCTTTGCCGACCAGCGCATTGTGGTGCGAAATGAAGAAGAGTTGGTCGCCGTGCGCATCACCGGAGGGGAAAAGTCCAGCGCCAGTGCCTCGAAGATGCCGGAACCGAAGGTCTACCTGGGCGAGTTCGGAAGACTCGTGCAAAGCCTGGAAGAGTTGCCCCGAGACCAGCGGGCGGGCCGACTGGACGCCTACCTCACTGAGAATTCCACCTGGCCTCTCACCGAAGTCGACAACGATTCCGGATTTGCCCACGTTCTCTACCGGGGCCAAGGGACCGACGTCGCCGTGCAGGGCAATCTGACCGGCGTCGAGCGCGAGTTGGTGCTCCACCGGATCGACGGAACGGATCTCTTCTATCGATCCTTCGAGCTCGACCCCAAAGGCTTGTGGGAATACCGGTTGACCATCGAATTCCAGGACGCGGTGCCGGACCCAGCCAACCCCGCCACCCTCGAGTTCGGCGAGAGGACCCTTTCGTCCCTGGTGATGCCGGAATACACCGGGAATGCTCACCGGCCTCCCATCACCACCGATGCTCCAAAAGGCCAGATCGAATCCTTCGCCTTTTCCAGCCAGGTATTGGACAACGAACGGCAAATCACCGTCTACCTACCCCCGAGTTACCGCTCGGAGGAGAGTCGCTCCTATCCCCTCCTGGTGGTCAACAGCGACCGCAACCTGCCCTTTCTACACCTAGATCACACCCTCGACCAGCTCATTGCCAATCGCCAGCTGGAGCCCTTGGTGGTGGCCTTCGTGCCCCAGGCTTCCTTCTCGGAGCACCGGCGCGGGGGCGTCGGCAATACCACCAAGATGCTCGTCACGGAGCTCTTGCCAAGACTGGAGAAATCCTATCGACTCCTGAAGGATCCATCCCGGCGAGGCATCATGGGAATCGGCTCTTCCGCTTTCTTGGCGACCTGGACGGCTCTCACCACGGACGGCAGCTTTTCTCGGGTAGCGACGCAGTCCTACTTCGCTCGGGATTCACAAGAAGAGGATGTCTTGAATCAGATTCGCGACGGCGCTGCAAAAGGAATGATCTTCCGAATCGAGAGACGGGCCTCCGACTACCGCCTGCCTGGTGGCTACCCAAGAGCTGCCTCCACAGCGTTGACGGAGGCTCTCGGTAAGGCAGGAGCTGACGTCGAGCTTCTCGAAGCTCCCGGTGGCGCTGGAATTAGCGGATGGCGGTCATCCCAGGGCCGGCTGCTGGCGGCTCTCTTTCCCCCGGAGGACTAGGAGTCTGGTTCTCGGGGTACTGGCTCTAGGAGTTGGCTCTTGGGGCTGGTCTCGAGGCTAGCTTGCGGGTCTAGTTTTCGAGTTTGGCTCTGGAGTCTGGTGCTCGGCTCTAGTTCTGGCGGGAGAAATATCGACCGATCAGTTCTTGAGCCCGGGTCACCATTTCGCTGCCACCGACCACTCGGCCAAAAAGGGTCTTATAGGTGTGCTGCAGGGTTTCCAAATCTCCCTCTCGCAGCAATTTAATCACCTCCCCGAGCACCCTTTGGGAGTCCTCCGGGTGGTCTCCTTTCGCCACCGTCCGTTCGAGCAGCATGAGAGCAAAGAAAAGAGCGTCGTCGAGGTCCGGATTGGCCGGGGAGGCCTCGGGACTCACCAGCACCGCAGGAGCCGGTTCGGCCTCCTCTGCGCGCCCTTCTTCCAGCAGGGGAAGGTTGTCACCGGCGGCAGGGGCCTCCCCTTCTTCTCCTTCGGGGCGATCTCGGTACAGGGGCAAGCTACGAACCTGTTTCGAGAACCGGGAAAAGAGGAAGAAAAGCTCCTTCTCCGAGGTGAAATTGCCGACCAAACGGGCCCCCTTGCCGATCTCCAACTTCTCCGTCTCCTGAAGCACGATATGAGCGCGGGCGGTATCTTCCAACTGTAGGCTGCGAGCGGTGACCTTCCAAGCGGTGAGGTTCCCTTGCACATAGCAAGTATCCGGACATTTGACGCTCACGGCTTCGACGTCGACTTCCGGCTCGATGCGGATCGACCCGGACACCGACTCGAGATTCCCATAATGACCCGAGTGTTGGATCACCAGGTTCCCGGGCGACCGTACCGAGAGCTGGCCGTGAGAATCAACGGAGATCTCGGTGCCTCGAGGGATGATCATGGTGGGAGCGACGTGGTCTTCTCGTGAATTCTTGGCCATAGTGGTCTTCCCGATCCATTTCTACCAGTTGTTCTGGGCTTCCGATTCTTGGGACTGCGAGACCTGCTGGGAACGGCTGCGGTCTCAGCGGGTAATGAGGCTCGGCAACGGTTCGAAATCGTCGAAGCTAGGAGCACTACGTCGGGCCACCAGGAGCTTCTCCTGATCACTCAGCTCCAAATCCAACATGTAGATACGGGGATCCACGGGCCGTAGGACTCCCTCTTCGTTGCGGCGGCGAACTTCGTAATGAAGATGAGGATTGGTGCTCATACCGGTATTTCCCACCGCTGCCAACCGGTCTCCCTTTCGCACCTGCTGCCCCTTGCGAACGAAGATCTCACTATTGTGGGCAAAGAGAGTCACGAAATCTTCCCCGTGCTTGAGAACAACGAGGTTCCCATAGCGCCACCAACCGGCGCTGCGCCGCAAGGGAACTTGCCCAGCAAAGATGACCTGGCCATCCGCCGGTGCGTGTACAGGGGTGCCAGTTTGCGCTGCCAGATCTACTCCGGCATGGAAATCCAGCGAATTCGTAAACGGATTCCGCCGTGACCCGAAAGGAGACGTCAACACATAGCGATCCGCTTCCAGAGGACAGGTCGCCGGCGTGGTCAAGATTTGGTCCCGGCGGGCCTTCTCGAACTCATGGACTTCACGGGTGAAGTTGTCGAGAACCCGCAGCTGTTCTTCCACCTGCGTGCGCATGGAAAGACCTTCTTGAACCAGCGTGCCATAAATGGAAGCGGGTACCGCCTCCGCCTCGAAGGGATAGCCTCCTTGACCCTGAGAATCGTCATTGGGCAGGCCGTAGGCTAGATAGATACGATCGATGGTCAGACGTAGCTCTCCCGTGCGCTTCGAAAGACTCTCGATCTGGGAGACCAACGGCTTCAGAGTCTTACCGTGCTCCTCCCGCTCACTGATCAACTCCTGATATTCGCGATAGCTGAGCAGATTCGAGATCACTCCCGGAGCAACGGAGGCGCTCACTCCCAGGAAACCGACGAAGAGAGCCAAACCCAGGGCCCAGAAGGTCAACTGACGCCGGGTCAGGAAGATGTAGCGGACGCCGCGGCGAATGTGGTTTGGATGAATCTGTATCTCGAAGCGCGAGTCCGTTCCCGCCTTCTTCAGGGTCTCTTTCAGTTCCTGAAAATTCACGACAACGCCTCCACCGCAGCTCGCTGGAGAGACGAGCTGGTCGTCCCCAGGGAGGCTTCCACGACATTCAGGGAGTCCTTGTCCCAAGGGACCAGATGGTCGAGGGTGACTTCCGTGGCTTGCTGCTGCAGAACCTGTAGCAAATCTCGATGCACTCCTGGGTTGCCGGCCACCACATTGCCGCCGGCCAAATAGCCGCCGCTACCATCTAGGTCCGTCACCGTACCTCCCGCTTCCTGTACCAATAAGGCACCGGCAGCGATATCCCATGGAGACAGTCGAAACTCCCAAAAACCGTCGAAGGTACCCTCGGCAACGTAGGCCAAATCGAGAGCGGCAGCGCCGCAGCGACGCAGAGCGCCGGCGCGGTCGAAGACAGCCCTAAAAGTATGCAAATAGCAGTCCAAGGCAGGGCGGGATCGAAAGGGAAAGCCGGTGGCGAGAAACGCATCCTCCAACCCGGGTCGCTGAGAGACCGAGATCGCCTCCCCATTGCGTCGTGCTCCATCACCCCGGACAGCCGTGAACAGGTTTTCCCGGCAAGGCTCCAGGACCACTGCCGCTACGGTCTGCGGTCCTTTGCGGCAGGCGATAGAGATACAAAAAACCGGCAGGCCTTCGAGAAAATTTGTCGTTCCATCCAACGGATCGATGATCCACTGGAAGTCCGAAGTGCCACCTTGGCGCCTTTCCTGGACGCCGCCTTCCTCTCCCACGATGTGATGATCCGGATGGCAGCGACGAATCTCGGCGACGATCTCCGCTTCGCTTTCGCGATCCGCAAGACTGACCCAATCGTGGGCAGCCTTCGATTCCACCCCAACATTTCCCTGACGGAAATAGGTCCGCAGCACCTTGGCACCAGCCTCGGCAGCGGTAACGGCGGTCTGAAGAAGGTCGTGGCTCATGAGATTTATGCTACATCACCATTGAAACGGCGGTCCAGCATACCACCCACGGCGAGATTGGCGAAGCTCCCCGCTAGATCGGTAGGGTCACGCCCCCCGCAACTACTGGGGGCCTTGGACCCTCGCTTGGCTGGGAGAGGGAGGAATCTGGCGACGAATTCAGCAGCGAAACCGGAGGCAGTTCCGAAAGCTACAGGCTCACCTTGCGACCACCGACAAAGGTCACGACCGAGCCGCCCTGGAGCTTCCAGCCTTCGAAGGGGGTGTTGCGGGACTTGCTCTGGAAATGATCCTTGTCGATCACCACGCGGCGCTCGGAATCGAAAACCGTGATGTCCGCCGGGCGCCCGACAGCTAGAGAACCCGCCTCCAGGCCCAAGATACGGGCCGGGCCCGTGGACAGCAGCTCGACGAGGCGCGTGAGGGTCAGAGTGCCGGATCGAACCAAGCGGTCCAAGCACAAGCTCAAGGTGGTCTCCAACCCGAGGATGCCAAAGGGAGAGCAGGAGAACTCCACCGCCTTCTCGTCCGGATGATGAGGTGCATGGTCGCTGGCGATGGCATCGATGGTGCCATCTACCAAGCCGGCGAGCAGGGCTTGGCGGTCGCTCTCGGAGCGCAGTGGCGGCTTCATCTTGGTATCCGAGGAAAACTCCATCTCCGCGATCGTCTCGTCGGTCAGCAGCAGATGATGAGGGGTGACCTCGCAGGTCACCGCCATGCCTTTGGCTTTCGCCTGCCGGACCATGTCGAGACTTCGGGCCGTGGAAAGGTGTGCCACATGGTAGCGCCCGCCACTGTCTTCCGTGAGGATCAGGTCCCGAGCCACCACGACATCTTCCGACGAGCCGGGAATTCCCGGGAGACCCAAACGGGTCGAGACCTCCCCTTCGTGCATCACTCCGGTGCCGGTGAGATCCAGATCCTCGGCATGTTGGATGACGGGAATGTCGAAATGACGAGCGTAGAGGAGCGCCCGACGCATCAGCTCCGCGTTCTTGACCGGCAACCCATCGTCGGACACGGCGACGGCGCCGGCCCGTACCATCTCTCCGATCTCCGCCAGCTCTTCTCCAGCCATCCCTTTGCTCACCGCCCCGATGGGGTGAACCCGGGCGTAGCCGAAACGCTCCGCCTCTGCGACGATATGCGCCGTAACGGATCTCTTGTCATTGACCGGGTCGGTGTTCGCCATACAGGCCACGGCAGTGAACCCGCCGGCTGCAGCAGCTCGGGAACCGGTCTCGATGCTCTCTTTATACTCCTGGCCTGGCTCCCGGAAATGAACGTGCATGTCCACCAAGCCGGGACAGATCACCAATCCAGTGGCATCGAAGACTTCGCATCCTTCTGGCGCAGAGAGGCTCTCCTCAATCTTGGAGACGCAGCCGTCTTCTACGAGCAGATCAAAGAAGCCATCTAGATCCTGGCTGGGGTCGACCACTCGGCCACCACGAAGCACCCACCGATCGCTGCTCATCGACTTTCCCCTTGCGCGCCCGAGAGAAGGTAGAGCACCGCCATGCGCACGGCGACTCCGTTCTCCACCTGTTCCAGAATCACCGAATAGGGACCGTCAGCGACCTCACTAGAGATCTCCACACCGCGGTTCATAGGACCTGGGTGCATGACGATGACGTCCTTGTTGGCCCTGGCCAGGTGCTGAGCCTGGAGGCCGAAGAGCTTGAAATACTCCTTCACGGAAGGCACCCGCATGCGGCCTTGGCGCTCCAACTGAATGCGCAGCATCATGACGACATCTGCCCCATCGAGGGCTTCGTCCAAGCTATAGGAAACCCGAGCCCCCAATGCTTCGATGCCCGGAGGCATCAGTGTGTAGGGACCGGCCACCGTGACTTCCGCGCCCATCTTGGTGAGCAAATGAATGTTGGAGCGCACCACCCGGCTGTGTTCGATATCCCCGATGATCGAGACCTTCAGTCCCTCGATCTTCCCCTTGTGACGCCGAATCGTGGCGGCGTCCAACAGGGCTTGGGTGGGATGCTCGTGGGCGCCATCCCCAGCGTTGATGATCCCCGCCGGAAGGTGACGAGCTAGCAGGTGAGGGGCTCCGGGAAATCCGTGGCGGATGACGATGAGATCCGGTGACATCGCCTGCAGGTTCATCGCCGTGTCGATGAGGCTCTCTCCCTTGACCAAGGCCGAGGAGGAAGCGGAAAAGTTCATGGAGTCTGCAGAAAGGCGCTTCTCGGCGATCTCGAAACTCGAACGGGTTCGCGTCGAAGCTTCGAAGAAGAGATTGATGACGGTCCTTCCCCGCAGGGTCGGGACCTTCTTGATCGGCCGTTCGGCAACTTCCCGAAAGGACTCTGCGGTATCGAGAATCAGTCCGATCTCCTCCGGCGACAGCTCGGCAATGCCCAGCAGATCTTTCCTAGCCCAGCTCACTGGATTTCCTTCTCTCAATTCCTTGCTCTCAGTTCCTGGACCTAAGTTTCCAGCTGTTCGTTCTCGGTGCTCAGTTCTCAGCTCTCGGCGCCGCTATCCGTAGCCACTCGCCTCAGCAAGCGGACTCGGTCTGCCCCATCGGTGGCCTCGAAGGCTACTTCGACGACTTCTTCTTCTGCAGTCTGCACTACGCTGCCGACCACATCGGCTTGAATGGGAAGCTCTCGGTGTCCGTGGTCCATCAGCACCGCCAGCTCCACCGTGCGGGGTCTCCCGTAGTCCAGTAGGGCATCTAATGCAGCGCGGACGGTTCGGCCTGTATAGAGAACGTCGTCGCACAGCACCAGGGTTCGGTCTTCGACCGGTTCTGGCAAGTGGGAGCCCTTGACCACGGGCTGAGGCCCGATGGTCGAGAGATCGTCTCGATAGAGGGTGATGTCGAGAATTCCGAGGGGGAGCTTGACCTCTTCGGTGCGCTCGATCTCCGCCGCCAAGCGCTCAGCCAAGGGCACCCCGCGGGTGCGAATCCCCACCAGCATGAGTCCTTCGACGCCGCCGTTTCGTTCAACGATTTCCCCCGCCATGCGGCGAATGACGCGCCGCATCTGTGCGTCGCTCATGAGGGTCGAATGGGGTTCGAATTTTCCTTGCACTCAATCTTCTCCTGAAACCGGCGGCATGCTACGTCCCGAGGTGCCTTCTGTCAATTCACTTTTCACCAGAGTCCCGGTCAACTGTCTCACCGCTCCTCTTCTCTGGGCCTCAGCCTCGCTACCAGCTAGCTACCGGTCAGCTAACAGGCTGACACTGCGCCCCCTAGCGGATGCCGTTAGGATAGACGCAGCTCGTTTATCTGGTGCTGAGATAGCGATTCCCACCGACCGATGCTGGACAGGTCGGACCCAGGTCTTCTAACATCCGCCTTCGGCACCTTCAACACTCAACCCTATCGAAAGTATGAGTCAGAAAACAGAACCCTCAAAAAAGAAGGCTACCGGCTGGCGCGCTTACCAGCAGGAAGTGGTCTTCCTGGTCCTATTCCTGGTCATTCTGGGGGTTAGCTTTTCGCTGATCTCCTTGAATGCGGTCAACGATCACCTCATCGAGCCCTTCACCGCTGGTATTGCGAAGGCGGGGGGGGTGACCCTCAATCTGCTCGGTCAGGGCATCGTCATGCAAGAAACCGTGATCCGCAACGAGCAGTTCGCCGTCAATATTCGCAATGGCTGCAACGGCGTCGAGACCATGTTGATCTTCTTCGCGGCCGTGTTGGCCTTTCCGGCGACCTTGAAATCCAAAGCACTGGGTTTAGGCCTCGGCTTGCTCGCCATCCAGGCGGTCAACTTGGTGAGAGTGGTCGCTCTCTTCCTCACCGGAGCCTATCTACCCAAGCTCTTCGACACATCCCATACCGTACTCTGGCAAACCATCGTCATTCTCTTTGGCGTCTTGTTGTGGGTCTTCTGGGCAGATAAGTTTGCGGCACCGAAGCCTGCTGCCGACAGCAGCCAGTCCTGATCCGGCCGAAAAGCGACTCAGGGAGAGGAACGGCACGAGACCATGGAGGCCAGCAAATTTGCCCGCAACGTGGTTCTTTGGCTGCTGCCAGTGGCCTTGGTATGGATCCTCCTTACCCAGTTCTACAATCGGTTCCTCACCATTAGCGCGGAGAATCTCCTCCATCTCACCGAGACTCCAGACATCACCCAATTGCACCCCCATGCGAAGGACCGTCACTACATTACGGTCTCCCGGGGTGATTTCCCGCCGGCTCGCAGTAAGGTCTACTCCATCCGGGTGACCGACATTCACTACCACCTCATTCTCTTGGGTGCCCTCTTTCTCGCCACTCCTGGTGTCCCCTTGCGGAAGAGGTTTTCCAACCTGGGATGGGCCATCCTGATAACGATTTTCTTCGACATGATCTTGCTCTTCTTTTGGGTCAAATTCGCCTATGCGACGCAGTTGGGAAGCTGGAGTGTGGCCAACTATGGAGCCTTCTGGCGGAATTTCTTCGGTCTAGGAAAGCACTTGCTGGACCTGCCTTTCAAACTGGCCCTTCCCCTTGCCCTCTGGGCGACGTTCTACTTTCCCCGCCTAGCGGCCTCCAGACGCTGAACCCTTCGTTGTCGGCGACCTTCCGCTTGCGCAAATTCCTCTTCCCCGTCGTCCTCGCACTCCTGGTCTTCCTTGCCACAGAAATTCTCAGTTTCCTGGGGCTGAGCGCCCTCGAGAAGGGGTGGGTTAGCTACCGAAGCCTGTCGGAGGCACGGCAAGAGATTCTCTCCGACGATTTCGAGAGCTCCTCTCCAGACAAACAGGCTCTGCGCCAAACCAGGCGTTTCCAGCAGCACTTCGGCATCAATGTCCTCCACCCTTTCATGGGTTTTGTCAGCTTGCCCCGAGACGTGGTCCGGAAGCGAGCCAACTTCCGCCCCGGCGCCGCCAATCTCGGCTTCCCGGACAACCACTTCTCCTTGGTCCAAAAAGAGTCCGACGACAAAGTAGTGGTGGGTCTTTTCGGGGGCTCTGTCGCCAACATCCTGGCCAACGTGGCTTTCGACCAGCTCAGCGAGGAAATCGCCGCCATCCCTCGGTTCGCCGGTAAGAAGGTCATTCTCAACCACGCCGCCCTGGGGGGATTCAAACAGCCGCAGCAACTCATGGCCCTGAACTATTTCGTCGCCCTGGGAGGCCATTTCGATGTGGTGATCAACCTCGATGGCTTCAACGAGGTCGCTCTACCGGGGCCGGACCTGGTGGCGAAGGGGATCTTCCCCCACTACCCTCGAGACTGGTACTTCCGCACCGCCGGCATGGATTCGGAGCTTCGGCTGAGCCTGGGCCGCATCGAAGTCTTGAGGGATCAGCGCCGCCAAAACGCTCAGTTCTTTTCCGGCCCCTGGCTCCGCCGCAGCTTCACCGGTGCTCTCCTCTGGACCTTGCGGGATCAACGGTTAGATGGTGAGCTCGCTTCGGCGCAGCTGGAGCTCATGGACAGAGACGGAGGCTCCAAGAGCTTTCAAACCCGGGGACCGCGGAGGAACTACCCCGAGCCAGAGGATCTCTACCAAGATCTGGCGGCCATGTGGATACGCTCCTCCCAACAGATGCACTCCATCGCCAAAGGTCTGGGAGCTGAGTACTACCATTTTCTACAACCCAATCAGTACCTCGAAGGCTCCAAAGTCCTCACCCAAGAGGAGCTTCAGAGAGCTTTTCAGGAGGATCACCGCTATCGGGTCGGAGTTGTCGAGGGGTACCCTTTACTGCAATCTGCCGGCCAGAAAGCTCGCGCCGAAGGGCTTCCCTTCATCGACCTTACGGCGGTCTTCCGGGATGTCCCCCAGACTCTCTACACCGACTCCTGTTGCCATTTCAACCTCGAAGGCAACTTCCTTTTAGCCCGCGCCATGGTGGACGCCATCGCTGCCGGCCCAGCCTCCTAGATTTCTCCAGCCAGCGAACCTCGACCACGACATCTGGTATCATTCTCCTTCAAGGCCTACTATGGCTTGTGGTCAAAACAGAACTTCTGTTAGGCTCCGCAGCTCCTAAGCGGTGAAATTTTCTGGCAGAGAATCGAAGCTGAAACCCACAGCTGCAACTCGATGGCCACCGGTTAGCGAAATTTGCTCTTTTGTCACTGTTTTCTCGCTGCGACTCCTTTGGCGCGCTCTATTTGAGGGAGAGTCATGCTCAAGCTGGAACGTCTCGAGCTTTCTGGATTCAAGTCCTTCTCCGACCCTGTGACGGTGGAATTCGCCGGTGGTATTACAGCCATCGTCGGCCCAAACGGCTGCGGGAAGAGCAATCTGTCGGACGGCATGTCTTGGGTCCTCGGGGAGCAGAGTGCCAAGTCCCTCCGTGGCGGCAAGATGGAAGACGTCATCTTCAATGGCTCCGACAGCCGCCGTCCCCTGGGAATGGCAGAAGCGACTCTCACCCTGCGCACCGACCCCTCCTTTCCTCATGCGGAAGACGGTCGCATCGTCATCGGTCGGCGGGTCTTCCGCACCGGTGAATCTCAATACCGGTTGAATGGCAAGACCGTGCGCCTCAAAGAGATCAAGGATCTCCTGATGGACACCGGCCTGGGGATTCGTGCCTACTCGGTCATCGAGCAGGGCAAGATTGGCATGATCCTCTCCAGCAAGCCTCAAGAGCGGCGCAAGCTGTTGGAAGAAGCGGCAGGAATCACCCGCTACAAAGCTCGCAAGCGGGTCGCTGAAGTCAAACTGGAAGAAGCTCTCGCTAACCTTCTGCGTCTGGAAGACGTCATCGCCGAGGTCGAACGAGCCCTCCGCTCCCTCAAGCGCCAAGCCAGCGCCGCCCGCCGCTTCCAGGAGAAGCAGGTCGAGTACAAAGCTCTCCTTCTCCAGGTGCTCACTGGGCGATGGAGCCGCATGCAACAGCAGCTGGTGGAGCTGCAAGGCGATATCGAGAAAAACACCACCGCCGATGCGGAGATGGCCACGGCCCTGTCCCGGGACGAAGCCGCCCTCGCAGCTGGCCGAGAGGCTCTGGAAAAGCAGTCCGAGAGCCTCGCCGCTTGCCATCAAAGTCGCTCGGACCTCGCAGCGGTCATCGAGGGACGCCAGGAATTTCTCAAGAGCTCCCGCCAAACCCTGGTGGAGCTCGACGAACGCATCATCAGCGGTCGAACCTTGGCGGAGCGCAGGAGCCAGGAGAGTGAATCCCGTCGGCGCCAGCTGGACGAGTTGGCAGAACGCCGCGGGGAGCTCCTCGCCGAGCGGGATAGCGCCGCTCTGGCCGTTGAGGAAGACCTGGAGCACATTCGCGACGCCGAAAAGGAGCTTCGCCAAGGAGAGAGTCGGCTGGGAACCCTGCGGTCCGAAGTCCTCTCCGCCGACACCAGCGTCTCCGCCCTCCGCAACCGCCTACACCAGGCCCAGATCGAACAAGAGAGGGCCAACTCTCGGCGCCACCACCTGGAGGAAGAGTCCGAGCAGGCCTCCTCCCGCCTCGGTCAATCCACCGAAGCTTTAGACCTGGCCCAAGAGAAGGCAGCTGGTCTCGAAGCCTCCCTAGGAGAAAAGCAAGAGGAGCTCACCAAGGCCAACGCGGCCCTGGAAGACATTCTCAAACGGGAGTCCGAGGCCACTCAGAAGCGGCAGGAAATCTACCAACAGCTGACGGTGGCTCAGCAACGCCAGGATGTTCTTCGACAACTCAATCAGGCCCAGCAGGAGCAACGCTCCAGCCTCGAAGAGGCTCTCACCGCCGCTGGCTATGACAAGCCCCACTACCTGGCGAAGAGCCTGGAAGCGGTGGAGGGTTGGGAGAGCAGCCTCGACTTCTACCTCGGCGAGCTGACCGACACGGTGGTCCTAGACGCGGAAGAAGCCTCGGTCACTCTGGGGCGATTTCTCGGTGACAAACTCACCGGCGGGGGGGGAGCCACTCTATTGCGCCCCATGGCGAGCTCTTCGAATCAGCCCGCTTCTCCTGCTGCGGGCCAGGAATCGGGCCCTTTCTCCGAGTTAGACGACCCGGCAGTGATCCTGCCCCTGGAACGTGCCTTGAGCCTGCCCCCAGAGCTAGCCCGAGCGCTACCTCCGGCCTTCTTGGTAGAGACCGCCGAGGACGCCGAGCGACTCGCCCGGCAATACCCAGGAGCTGCTTTCATCAGTCGCGGTGGCATTTGGGCGGAAGGTGGTCTACTCCACATTGAAGGGGATCGAGCGATCCCAGGAGTCCTGGCCCGGGAACGGGAGCTCGCCGATCTGGCCGAGACTCTCCCCCGTTTAGAGAGCAGCTTGGAAGAAGCTCAGCAAGAGATCGATCAGCTGGTTGCGGCCCGCGCCGAGCTGGCCAAGGAGAAGAATCGCCTCGAGGGCCTACTCGGCCAACTGCGCCAGGATCGTGCGGTCAGCCAGGCTCGACTTCAAGACATCACCAGCCAGCACGAACGGCTGTCCAAGAGCTTGCAAGGCATTCAACAGCGCCAGGAGGAGGTCCAGACCCAGCTGGCAGGCATGGTCGAGAAGCAAAAGAGCCTGGAAGCGGAAATGGCCCAGGCCACCGCTCGCCACACCTCCCTATCTTCCTCCCTGGAAAGGGCTCAAGAAGAGCTCCAGGCTGCCAAGGCGCAGCGAGAATCCATGCGCACCGCCAGCGCCGGCCGCCGGGGCCGCCTCGACCTTCTCCAGGAGCGTCTGGACTCCGTGGAAAGCGAACTGCGCCGACTCGGCTCGGAAATCGAGGAGAGCGAGCGCCAGGCGAAGATGTGGGTGGAGGAAGGGACCCGCCTGGAAAGCCGCACCGCCGAGCTGAACCGGGCCCGTAAGGAGGCTGAGGACAAGCTCCAGACGGCCCTGGAGGGACAGGAGTCCGCAGATGAGCAGGTCATCCTGGAACAGGAGAAACTCGACGACCTGCGCTCCGATCTACGGACTCTGGAAGAGCGACTCGGTGCCTGTCGAGAGCAACGGGACGACTTGCGAGACCGCATCGAACAGCTGCGAATTCGCGAAGCCTCTTTGAAGCAGGAAGTCGAGCATCTAACGACCCAGTTCTGGGAGCAGTTCGAGCAGGAGTTACCGGAAGAGCCACCGGAAATCCCAGAAGACTTCGCCTCCCTGGAGACCGAGCTGGCGACCACCAAAGCCACTCTGGACCGCCTAGGTCCGGTCAACCTCTTAGCGGTAGAGGAATTCCAGGAACAAGAAGAGCGCTATGCCTTCCTCACCACCCAGCGCACCGATGTTTCCGACTCCGTTGCCAGCCTGCGCCGCACCATCAGCGAGATCAACGCGACCTCCAGCGAGCGCTTCATGGCTACCTTCATCGAGGTCAATGGCGCCTTTGGAGAAGTCTTCCAGCACCTTTTCCGGGGCGGCGAAGCGGAGATGCGCTTGCTCGACGAAGAAGATCCCCTAGAGAGCGGCATCGAAATCCTCGCTCGCCCCCCCGGCAAGCGGCTGCAGAATATTCAGCTCATGTCCGGCGGCGAGAAAGCCCTCACCGCCATCGCCCTACTATTCGCCCTCTTCCGCACCAAGCCCTCTCCCTTCTGCATCCTCGACGAGGTCGATGCCCCCCTGGACGACTCCAACACCGTCCGCTTCGTCCAGATGCTCAACGAAATGGCCAGCGACACCCAATTCCTGCTCATCACCCATAACAAGCTCTCCATGGAAGTCGCCTCTACCCTCTATGGCGTCACCATGGAAGAACGCGGCGTTTCGAAGCTCGTGTCGGTGGAAATGGAAGACGTGCAGCCGGTTGTCGAGCAATTGGCGACGGCTTAGAAACCTCGCCCGGGGGATCACCTGGGGTTAAAACCCCAGGCTCAAATACACCGCCCTTGCAGGGCGAAGACAAGAATCACCTCAACCGCGGAGCACTCCATAGCAGGAAGTTTCGATCTTGGGCGGTAACCAGGGCCAAGACAGATCCCCTGGACCGCGGATCACCTGGGGTTAAAACCCCAGGCTCAAATACACCGCCCTTGCAGGGCGAAGACAAGTCTCTTGGACCGCAATGCGCGACTCATTCCATAGCCTCGGATTTCGATCCCTAGCAGCACCCAGGGTAAAACGAATCTCCTGGACCGCGAAGCGGGACTCCTTGAATAGCCTGGGGTTTCAACCCCAGGCCCGCTTGGCCGCTTAGAATCTCTATCCCAGGCAGTAGTAAGGTATGACCTCATGTCCAGCACTCTCGCGCGAGTCCTCATTCACGTTGTTTTCGGTACCAAGAACCGTCTCCCATTGATCCCAGAGGATCGAGCCAAGGAGCTCTACTCCTATATCGCCGGTATCCTCAACAAAGAAGGTTGCACCACGGTTGAGGTTAGTGGCATGCCCGATCACGTCCACGTCCTCCTAGAGCTTCCCCCTCGACTTTCTCTCGCTCACCTCATGCAGAAGATGAAGGGATCCTCCGCTCGATGGGCCAATCAGTGTTGGAACGAACCCGATCCCCTCATCTGGCAGCGAGGCTACGGTGCATTCTCGGTGAGCGAATCTCAGAGAAAGACCATCGAGAGGTACATCCAAAACCAGGCCCGGCATCATCAGAGTCTGTCGTTCTCACAAGAATGGGATTCCCTACTGACGCGGCACGGCCTCGTTCCGGAAGGCTAATCCTGGGCTGGGGTTTTGATTCCTGGCGTCTGCCAAGGCACCTGGGGTTGAATCCCCAGACGAGGACAAAGGATCACCTGGGGTTAAAACCCCAGGCTCAAATACACCGCCCTTGCAGGGCGAAGACAAGTCTCTTGGACCGCAAATGCGCGACTCATTCCATAGCCTGGGATTTCGATCCCTAGCAGCACCCAGGGCAAAACGAATCCCCTGGACCGCGTAACGGGACTCCTTGGATAGCCTGGGGTTTCAACCCCAGGCGCCGCCTACTACCTCGAAACTCCATCCCAGGCTCCACCTCACTCTAGCAACAGCTTCTCCACCACCTCGATCGCTGCCGAAGGCTCGATGGAAAAGCCGTCGAATCTGACAATGCCTTTCCGATCGATGATGACCGTCCAGGGGGTCCCGCCAGTACGGTAACGGCGCATGATTCCTGGTGAGCTACCCTCTTCCCCTGCCACATGGCCCACTGGAATGGGCAGTCCGTACTCCTCCACCGAATCCTTCGCTCGCTGCTCCGTATTGGTCCCGTGTCCCTCGAATACGGTTTGCACAGCGGCGAAAACCACCTCCCGATTGTCGCGAAACCGCTCCTCCACGGCTTGTAGGGAGGGAAAACCGTGGGAATGGCACCCCGGGCACCAAGACTGAAAGAAGAATAGATAAATCACTCGCCCCTCGAGATCACCGGGCTCGAGCCCTTTCATCCCTTCCGGAAGATTCATCCACACAGGCACCTCCCAGGCCGGCGCTGCCCTTCCCACAATGCCCAAGCGCTGGGCCTCACCATGACTCGCCAATAGCAACAACATCATCAGCCACCAGCCTCCCTTGAATCGAACTCGCTTCTCGCCTACCGACTCGCTCATCGCAAAAACCTCCTGAGACTCACAACCAGGACCTTCGGCCTCAAAAGATCCCTACGTCTACCACCCTCACCCCAGATCTCAACTCCTCATTGCATCCACTCCCCTGATGCCCTAAAATCTGCGCCTGCTGTGGGCTCACCCTAGCCCTCTCCAAGCCACTGTAGCTCAGCTGGTAGAGCAACTGATTCGTAATCAGTAGGTCGTAGGTTCAAGTCCTATCAGTGGCTCCATCTCTAAATCGCACAAAATAAACCACTTAGGCGAATCAGAGAGGCTCTCTAAGCCCTTCTAAAGAGCCCTGTCGTGTCCAATCCGTGTCCAATGATCTCCTCGAAAGAGTGCCCCTATCGATCAACAAACAGACGTCTAGCTATCCAGATCGGTAGCAAGTTTTCCGCAAATGCTCTCCTGAGTGCCCCAGAGAAAGGGCCAAGGGCAGTCACAGAGTTTTCGAGGTGCCTGTACCTCAGCCAGCTCTATTGCTGGTCCTCAGTCGATTCCTCGCAGGATCGCCACTCTCGCTTCGGGGGCGAGGTGATCGAGGTACCGAGCTGTGGTGGTGAGGTTGGTGTGTCCTAGTTGGCCTTGGATGGCTGTTAGGGGGACTTTCCCGGTCATCGATAGGTAGTGAGCGTGGGAGTGTCTAAGGCCGTGGGGATGCACTCGCTTCTCGATTCCTGCACGCTCCTTGAGGCGCTGGAAGGCTTGGCGCACGTTGGACTGGGCAGTCGGTGTGCCGAAGAGGGTGCAGAACAGCCGGCATCGGCCGGAGAGACCCAGCTTGTGGCGACGATCTAGCCATCTCTGGATCAGAGCGCCGCCGGCACTGCCGATCAGGGTAGCGACACGCTGACGGCCTCCCTTCCCTCTCTGGACATTGATGGTTCCTGCGGCCAAGTCCAGATCTCGAGGAAGGAGATCGAGAGCCTCCTGTACGCGGAGGCCGGCGAAGTAGAGAGTTGCGACTAGCCCAGCGTCTCGGATTCCAGCGCTTCCCCTGGTCGAGCAGCTCCGGATCAACAGGTCGACTTCCTCAGGGGTGAGCACTTCCACGGGAAAGGTCTGCCCACGGTTCGCTCCCCAACCATCGCTCTTTGCCATTCCGTTCTCCTATTGAAATCTCCCGCTCTCGCGAGGCGCCAACCGAAGGCGGCTGGAGGGGGGAGGGGGGTGAATTTTTTACGGCGCTACTGATCGGGATCTATCGGTGGCTGTGGGCAGCTCAGCGGGATGGCGGGTTGCTCATTCTGTCAACTCGCTGCTTCACATGCGCCTTTGAAATAATAGCGGGTGTGTATTGCATCACCAAGGTAGGGCCATGCTGAAAGCGCATGTATTTTTTTTCTATGAGTATCGGTCCATGTTTAGAGGCCCATCGCTCGACAGACCACTTAAATACACATAGGCCATACGCCACAGGAGATCTTAAGACTCTGACAGCAAGAGACTTAAGGCTGCTGCTCTGGTCTGTTAGTTTCGTTTTCTGGGATTTGAACGGGAGGGCGGGAGGAGCGGAGACGGATGGGTTGCTGAGGAGAGACGACCGCGGTTTGGTGCAAGAGCCTATGGTTCAAGGACTTGGAGACTCTCACTCGCAGGTGGCCAGGAAGCGGTTGGATGGGTATCTGGTGACTGTAGGAAATCAGTGTTTCCGTCAGCGCCTTCTTTGTCTGATTGGGATGCTTGCTTAGTTGCTCTCAGTTGACTCCACCAGGCTATCGAGGAGACCCTGAACCTCCTTCACCCTATGTTCGATCCCTACTTCCGCATAGAGGTCTCTGGCCTTTCTCCAGGAAACCTCCGCTCGATCCAGATCTCCTCGAGCCTGGTAGATCGAACCCAAGTTTGCATACTGGTCAGCCATCCCTTTGCTCCGACCCAGCTGCTCGTCGATGGCCAGAGACTTCTCGAACAACTCCTCAGCTCGATCCAAGTCGCCACGAGTCTCGTAGATCAATCCTAGGTTCCCGTAGGCGTTAGCCATCCCTTCCCGTCGACCCAACCGCTCGTTGATGGCCAGAGACTTCTCGTGCATCTCCTCAGCTCCATCCAAGTCGCCACGAGTCCTGTAGATCGATCCAAGGTTCCCGGAGGCGTTAGCCATCCCTTCGCGCCAATCCAGTTGCTCGTTGATGGCCAGGGCCTTCTCGAACATCTCCTCAGCTCCATCCAGGTCGCCACGTGTCTCGTAGATCAACCCTAGGTTCCCGTAGGCGGCAGCCATCACTTCGCGCCGACCCAACCGCTCGTTGATCGCCAGAGACTTCTCGAACAGCTCCTCAGCTCCATCCAAATCGCCACGAGTCCTGTAGATCAATCCAAGGTTCCCGAAGGAGGCAGCCATCCCTTCGCGCCGACCCAACCGCTCGTTGATCGCCAGAGACTTCTCGAACATCTCCTCAGCTCCATCCAAATCGCCACGAGTCCTGTAGATCAATC
>JAHZIX010000046.1 GCA_022601195.1 Deltaproteobacteria bacterium | reverse complement strand
GGGCCAGGGTGAGGAGAAGGTGTATCGCCGCCGCAGCCGGCACCAGGCGCCGTCGGCTACTCGCAATGAGCTGGCGAAGGGGGCCGGCGTGCTTCCTAGGGGATAGCTTCGTGGGGGTTTCCATGACCATCATCTCCAGATCTCCAAGTCGCCTCGGAGGTAGATTCCGCTCACTCCAGCGGGGGTGTTCTCGGCGGTGCCGAAATGGAAGCCAAAGACTTCAGAATACGATTATCAAATATTCATGTCAAATACTTTCAATGGCGATAAATGCAACGGAGGCTGGACGAGGAACCTCCAGGGCGCACTTCGGAAACCCTTTCTTTCTCCCCGCATCCATTTTCTAGGGCCCACCACGGTACGAGGGTGACCTTTAAGAAAGAGGAGTATCAGGCTGACACCGGACCTCCTTGGCAACGCCTGCGACAGCTGCCCAGTCACATCGATCCCTGATCAGCAGGACAAGGACATGGATGGCACGGGAGGTCCCTGCTTTGTCAGCTTTTTCACCGCTTTCTCGTGTACCCCTTCGAACCCCGGTGCGTTGTCGCACCACTTTTCGAAGGAGAACATCATGATTCGCAAAGCCACTGCCTTCGCCGTTGTCATCTTCGCCCTAGCCTCGATCCTCATCGCAGCGAATGCCTTCGCCCAATGCGACCCCGGATGCAAGGTCTTGATTCAAGGCGAGGTTCAGGTCGGTGTCATGTGGGTGCCCGAACGACTGCCCGAGGCCTGTGAATATCAAGAACATTGGTACCTCTTCCAGGACTACCGGTACCCCGGAAGCGACAACCCTATCGACACCGTGATCCGGCCGACATCAGAGCGACACTTTGAGAACCTGGAGGACTTTAGAACCACCGTAGAGCGGGAGTACCCTGGTGGCCGCCACATCACCACGATCGCCATCGAGCATCGCGAGGACTGCCCATAAACGACTCGGGCCTCGCGACACATTTCATCTCTAATTCTCGGTTAGGGGAAGCTGGCGCATTCAGGAATGGGGTCCTGAACCGTTAGGCTCTAGGGCTCTAGGGCTCTAGGGCTCTAGGGCTCTAGGGACAGTGAACTGATCCACCTCTTCTCTCACTTCGAATTGCCTGGCAGAAGATCTTGGGCGGCTTCCCCTCCTCGAGGGGGGACGGCCAAGCCCTGGCCAGGTTTTAATAGTCTGGGAGCAAAGGCCGGCCCAGGCGGAGCTTTTCTTCCGCAGCTACGATGAGCTGGCGCAGTCCGGTGCGCTTGACGGCGCTGGTGGCCACGCCTTGGTAGTGATCCAGCTGGCCGGCGAGGTGATCCTGATCGACTCGATCCGCTTTGTTCAAGACTATCAGCCGGGGGAGGTCGGCAAGATCCAGATCTTGGAGAATCTTTTCGACGGCTTGTACTTTATGGTCCAGGCGGGGATCGGAGACATCGGCGACGTGGAGCAGGAGGTCGGCGTCGGCCAGTTCTTCCAAGGTGGCTCGAAAGGCGGTGATGAGGTCTTTCGGCAGGTCACTCAGAAAGCCGACTGTGTCGGTGATCACCACTTCCCCTTCCCGAGGGAACCGCAAGCGGCGGCTGGTAGGGTCGAGGGTCATGAAGAGCTGGTCCGCGGCAGCCACCTCGCTTTGGGTCATGGCGTTGAGCAGGGTGCTCTTGCCAGCGTTGGTGTAGCCGATGATGGAGAGCACCGGGACGCCTTCTCGGCGGCGGCGGCGCCTGCGTAGGTCCCGCTCCCGGGACAGCCTCTCGATCTGCTTCTCCAGAGCCCGGATGCGGTCGCGAATACGGCGCCGGCCGATCTCGAGCACCGTCTCTCCGGGC
Source organism: Deltaproteobacteria bacterium (assembly GCA_022601195.1). Taxonomy (GTDB): domain Bacteria; phylum Acidobacteriota; class Thermoanaerobaculia; order Multivoradales; family JAHZIX01; genus JAHZIX01. The sequence goes on along the minus strand of JAHZIX010000046.1, from coordinate 209,632 downwards.
CCACGCCCGCCGATGCCCCCCGCCAGCCTCGATAGCCCCGCGTCTTTACGGGTCAAACGAGGTAGCGAATACTTCAGTTGAGCCAGCTCCACTTGCAGCTTGCCGTCGCGACTCCTGGCCCGCTGGGCGAAGACGTCGAGAATCAATTGGGTACGGTCGACGGCCTTGAGGCCGGTGGCATCTTCGAAGGCTCGGGCTTGGGCGGGCTTGAGATTGATATCGAAAATCGCCACGTCGGCGCCTCGACGCATGCCCTCGAGAACGATGTGCTGAAGTTTTCCTCTGCCCACCACGGTACGGGGATGAATCTTGAAGCGCTTCTGCCGCACGGTGCCGGCCACCTGAACTCCCGCCGCTCGCACCAACTCCAGAGTCTCGCCGAAATGCTCATCGTCCGGCGTGACCCCGATCACCAGCACTCGTTCCTGACCGGTGCGAGCCCCCACTGCCACCAAGCGGCGCAGCTCGTCCTCCAAGGCCTCGATGGTGCTTCGAAAGTCAAAATCCAGGCGGTGGACGTCGGGAGCTTCCAGTCGCACGAAGGCGTCCTGGTCCGAGCTCTCCTCGCTACCTTCGGCTCCCTCCGGCACAGGCTCCGGTAGAGGCGCCAAATGAGCCAACTCGACCCGGCCCGGTAGACCGTCTTCCAGCACCTCCACCATGGCCACCAAATCGAGGCGTAACAAGGCCAAGTCGTTGAGATCATCGGCAGATAGGGACTCGCCCCGCAGGTGGGTATGAACCAGGCGCAAGCCTCGGAAACGACCGACCCCGCCCCGCAGCCGGCCCACATCCGGCAGCACGAGCTGGTGAGCATCCCCCACGATGACATTGCGCACCACGCCATCCCGAGACAGAAAGACGCCCACCTGGCGTCCCAAACGCCGGGAGATCTCGGTCAAATGCCGCGCCAGCTCCGCAGACACCACCTGGTCCGGTGCTACCCGTCGCCGGTGGGTGCGCTCCAGAGCTTTGCGGTCAGAGGTTTTTAGACCCAGTAGGTCGCCATCGATATGCAAGGACGAGATCCTACGACCAAGGCGGGCCGCTGGCAAGAGGCCACGGCGAGGCCCCTTCGAAGCTCAGTCAGCTCTCAGGGCATGGACCGGGTCGGTGCGGGCCGCTCGCCTCGCCGGTACCCAACTGGCGATCAAGGCCGAGCTCAGAAGCACGAAAGCGCCGATGGCAAAGGTCATGGGGTCCAGGGGAGTCACTTCATAGAGCATCCCAGCTAGCCATCGCGTCAAAAGGAGAGAGCCGAGAATCCCCAAAATGACTCCGAATGTGGCGAGGCGAAGAGCCTGGCTCAGCACCATTCCAACCACCGAGCCTCGGCCCGCGCCGAAGGCCATACGGACCCCGATCTCCCGCGAACGAGCCATCGTCGAGTAGCTCATCAGACCAAAGATCCCAGCGGCGGCAAGGCCTAGAGCCATGAAAGCAAACCCAGCCACCAGGGCGAGGAGAAAGCGGCGATCCCGCACCGAGGCACCCACCAGCTCTTCCATGGTGGTCTCTTGATAAACAGAAATGGCGGGGTTGATGGTCTGAATCACCTGTTTGATTTGCCGTAAGGCTTCCGAGGCAGGGCCATGAGCCCGAACCAGGAAGGCGTTGGCACCGGTGGGAGATTGGCCATGGGGTATGTAGAGGCCCGGAAGGGCGCTCTCGGAAAGGGATCGGCGGCGCACATCGGAAACCACCCCCACCACCTCCCGAGCCACCGCATTTTCTCCTTGACCCACGATGACTCGCTCCCCTACCGCCTCGATCCCCGGAAGAAAGCGCTCCACGAAAGCCTCGTTGACCAGCACCACCGGCGGCTGAGAGGCGTCGTCGGAAGGCGCGATCAGTCGCCCCGCCAACAGGCGGGCCCCCAAGACAGAAAAGAAACCTTCGGTGACGACGCTGAATTGCACCTTCGGCAGCTCACCGGCCGACCCAGCCAGAGCCCTGCCGGCAAAGTCGATGACGGTTCTTTCAGCGTCTATGCTCTCCTGGAGAGGCACCGCGGAAGTCATTCCTGCCGCCTTCACTCCAGGCAAGGCGCTGAGCCCATCGACCACTTCTCGAACGAATTGCCCCCTCTCTTTCGGCCCATCGAAATAGCTCCAACTCTGCACCGTAAGGCTGGCGATTCCTTCTACCCGAAAACCTCGATCTTCAGCCAATAGGGTGGCAAAGCTCTTCAGAAGAAGGCCGGCTCCGATCACCAGAATCAAGGACAGAGCGATCTGAGCCACCACCAGGGAACCTTGGAAACTGGACAGCAACCGTCCCCGAGAATCTCCCCGGCCTCCCCTTAGCATCGAGGCCCGGAGCCGCGAACGGGCCGCCACCGCAAGAGGAACCAGGGAAGTAGAAAGGGTGGCCAACAGGCTCGTTAGAACAGCGAAACCGAAAACCCACCTATCGGCGGCCAACTCGTCCAGGCGAGGAAGATCCCTCGGTGCGAGGCCTCGAAAGATCGGCAGGGCTGCCTTCGCCACAACGAAGCCAATCAGGGCACCGAGGCCAGCCAGGAGAAGCCCTTCCGTGAGGAGCTGCCGAGCCAAACGGCCCCAACCAGCCCCAAGAGCATCGCGCACAGCGAACTCGCGGCCTCGGCTGGCAGACCGGGCCAGTTGAACACTGGTGATATTGGCCGCAACAATAGCCAGTACGAAGGCCACTGCCCCCAGCAGTAGGAGAAGAATTGGCCGCACCTTCCCCAAGACCTTCTGGGGCAGGGGCAGCGTCGCAATGCCGACATTGGCGTTGGTTTGGGGATGCTCTTCCTCCAACCCTAGCGCGATGGTATCGAGCTCGCCTCGCGCCTCCTGCTCCGTGACTCCATCCCGCAGACGACCGAAAACTTGGTAAAAACCGCCTCCTCGAGACTGACTTTCCCATCCATCCAATACTTTCGGAGTCCAAGTGACCTGGTTGCTGGGCAACTGAAAACCTGGCGGCATCACTCCGATGATGGTTTGGGGACGCCCATCGAGACTCTCCACTCGACCAATAACTTCCTGATCTCCGCCAAATCGCTGCTGCCAGAGCTGGTACCCCAGGACCACCACGTCGTTGCGGCCCCGGGCGTACTCTTCGGGATGAAATGTTCGCCCCAGAAGGGGTGGGGTCCCAAAGGTCTCGAAAAAGCCCTCGTAAACCAGCCAAGTAGACAGGTAGATCGGTCCCTCCGGGGACAGCCAATCCAGGCCGAAGGGCTCCATGGCGGTCAGGGTCTCGAAGCTCTTGCTGCGAGCCCGCCAATCGAGGAAATTGGCCGGCGACGCCTCCTGAAGAGCTCCATTCTGAAGGCGATCATTTTGGCCCAGAACCAGCACCTGATCCCCGTGGAGGTAAGGCAATGGCCTCAGTAGAATTCCCCGTACCGCGCCGAAGATCGTTGCCGAGCCTCCAACCCCAATGGCCAGAGTCAAGAGGATCGCTGCTGAGTAGGCGGGCCGGCGAGCCAAGGTTCGCCAGCCGTGGCGAAGGTCGGAGACAAAGTCTTCCAAGGGCCGTAGCCCTCGCACGTCTCGGGTCTGTTGGTGGAATTTCTCCACACCACCAAAGGAGATTCGCGCCTGGCGTCGGGCTTCAGCGGGCTCTAGACCGGCCTGAATCAGGGCTTCTTCTTCCATTTCCAGGTGGAATTGAATCTCCTCGGCCAGTTCCGAATCCTGATGCCGGCCCAGGAAGAGAGACCGAGTTCTCCTTCCGAGCTTGCCCAAGAGAATTCCGAGCCTTCTCATTACGCCATCCTCAGGACCCGCTCTACAGCGGTAGTGAAGGTGTCCCAACTGTCTCGCTCCCGCTCGAGCTGGCGGCGCCCGGTTGCCGTCAAGCGGTAGAACCGAGCGCGCCGGCCGGCTTCGGAGATGCCCCATTCCGCAGCGATCCACTCTTCATCCGCTAGCCGGTGCAAAGCTGGATAGAGAGAGCCTTGCCCCACTTGGAGCACTTCCCGAGAAAGACTCTGCAGGCGCTGCGCAATGGCCCAGCCATGCAGACTTTCCCCCTCCAGAATCCGCAAGATCAACAGGTCGAGGGTGCCTTGAATTCGATCGCTACGAGCGTTTGCCATGGGATCTCCTTGTTGACGACGGTCGACAACATCATAATCAACCTTGTTGTCGACGGTCAACAACAAGAGATTCGGAAAGCCCGCGAGAAGAAAAGGCCTCTGGTTTCAATACCCTAGAGCTTTGAGGTTGGATTTCGACTCTTCGTCCAATTCCTGGCGAAGGGCCGAAGCGCGCGGCCGATGTCGATGCTCGCCCAGGCGACGAACCAGATCTCTCGCTTCCGACTCCTGAGCAACGGCCAGATCCACGGCTTCCGCCGGATCCTCGGTCAATTCGTAGAGCTCCAAGCGGGCCTGGGAGATAGAGCGCAAGTCGAAACCGCGACAAATAATGCCTGCTGGTGCATCCGGCGAAGCGATCTCCTGGCACGACGGAACGGATAGCTCCAAGGTTGCCCAAGGCTGCTGCGACGAAACCTCGAGGGAGATTTTCGACCACTCAGCGCTGAGGGGAGCGACCAGCAGCTCTTGGTCTCGGTGATGAATGGAAAGAGGTCGCTCCTCCCCGAAGCTTCGAGCTTCGAAGCTCAGCGGCCCTGCGGGTACTCGCAGCCTCGCCCGCCGGGAGATCCATCCCTTCTCCGCCTGGCCGAACACCTGGAGGTGCAAGAGCTCCCCCTCCTGGCGGCGGTAGAGAGACCGGTGGTTCGCCGAAGCCTCGGAATAGGCATCTTTCTTCTGCCACCCCGGTCCATTGGCCAGCAGCGGCAACAAGCTCTGACCGGACATCCTTGCCCGGGGAGTGATCTCCGCCAGGGCCAGGAGGGTCGGCGCCAGGTCAACGGACTCCACCAGCTCGGCAATGCGCTGCCCGGCCGGCAAGTCGGGATGCCGGAAAATTAACGGAATGTGCAGGATCTCGTCATAGAGCTGCTCGTGGTTGAGACGACCATGGTCTTGGAACTCTTCCCCGTGATCGGAAGTGATGACCACCGTGATCTGGTCCCCCAGGCCTAGAGCTTCCACTTCAGCGAAGAACTCTTTCAGGCAGCGGTCTAGAAACCGAATCTCCCCATCGTAAAGGGCCCGCAAATAGTCGAGAAGCTCCGGGGAAAGCTGCTCTCCCAGAGCATTTCTTCGACTGAGTTCCTTTCCCGAAGGATAGAAAGCGCCTTCCGGGGCCTGCCCCGGCCAGAACATCTGCCGTTCTTCCTCCGGAGGATCATAGGGAGCGTGCACGGCATAGGTGTGAAGGAAGAGGAAGAAGGGCTCCTGCGGTTCCAGACTACGCAGAAAGCGCAAGCCCCGGCCCAAAGTCCCACGGGCTCCTTGGCTCTTGCCGGTGCGATCCCGGGCTCGGAACTCATCGAAACCTCGCCGGAAGCCGTAATGCCCTCGCACATAGCCCGCCTCGGTGTAGCCAGCAGTGCGGAAACCGCTCCTCTGAAAAGCCTCCGGCAGCGTTTCGATGGTCTCCGCCAAAACCCCGTCAGGGGGAAAGACTTGATGTTCCCGAGGATAGAGGCCTGTGAAGATGGACATATGAGAGGTGAGAGTACTCGGGTACTGAGAGATCTGCCTCTCGAAGAGAGCACCTTGGGCGGCCAAGCCATCGAGAAAAGGGCTCGTCGCCTTGTCGTAGCCGTAGGCACCGAGATGATCGGCCCGTAGGGTATCCAAGGAGATGACGATATAGCCGCGAGTGCCCTCTAGCTGGGGCGTCTCCGGTGCGCTCCGGGAATCTTGACTCTGGCAACCCAACGTTGCCAGAAGAGCCAATAGGACTGCTGCCCTTCGACCTCGTCCCGGCCTCACCTTGGGGCGCGGTTGCTGGGTATCTACTATTCTCACTCGTCTCTACTCCAATAGAGGTTCTCGACCCTCTCTGCTCCCCCTCTAGGCCTACCAGGGGTCTGGCAGAGGTCGACCAGAGATCGAGAGCAGTCAGAGGTCAAGTCTGCAACTCCCGCTATTCGTCCCATCAGGCCAGCCGGGGCCAATCGGGCCTATCTTACTCGCCACAGCGCCCTCTGGCGCCCTGCCTAGAAATCGCCACAATCTGCCCCCGAGCTTCCTCTTCTTCGCCCCCCCTCCCCCGCTGCCTTGTTTTTCAATAGGCCTGTTCCCAGCCGTCTCAGAGCGGCCTCATCGACTGGAAAGACGAAAGAAAGGACTGATCTTCCATGCCCCAACGTTCCACCCTTCTCTCCCCCCGCCCGTCCTCCCCATGGGCGCGCCCTTGGCTCGGCATCGGCCTGGCCGTCGCCATTCTGGCCGCTCCTCCGGTCACCGCCGACCTGGAGGTCGTCTTTCTCATGGACACCACCGGCTCCATGGGCGGCGAGCTTCGAGAGGTCAAGGAACGGGTAGGACAGCTGGCTGCTTCCTTGGCCGAAGCCCGGGAGGGAGAGACGCTACGTTTGGGAGCCGTCGCCTACCGGGACCGGGGCGACAAGTATGTGACCCTGGTATCGCCTCTGACCACAGACTTCGAAGCCACCGAATCCTTCCTGGCAGCCCTGAGGGCGGACGGCGGAGGTGACGGACCGGAATCCGCGGTGGCGGGAGTGGCCACAGCCCTTTCGGAGATCCATTGGGACTTCGGCCCGGGGGTAGAGCGGCAGATCTTCCTCATCGGCGATGCTCCCCCCCACCTGGACTATGACGACGAGCCCAAACCGAGCCAGCTGATCGAGGAGGCGCGACGGTTGGGTATCGTCATCCACTCCATCGGCTGCCGCTCCCTGCCTGCCAAAGGCGTCGCCTTCTTCCGCCGCCTGGCCTTCCACACGGAAGGTAGCTACCAGCACATCGGAAGAGTGCGTTCGGGCCAAACCGGCGTAGCAGAGGCCCTGCTCAAGGCGGCTGTCCCCAGCGTCCACACCGCCAGCTTCGACCGCGGCCAAGAGGTCACCCTCACCTGGCTCGACCGTCGCCGGAGCTTGCCTCAGCCCAATCAACCGAGCACTGGAATCCTGGTCCGCCCCGGTGATGCTGACACCGAGGGTCGAACGGTGCAGGGGATCGATACCGATACCTCCTGCACGGTCGAGATCCTCACCCCCGCTGGCTTCGACCTGGAGGAAGCACCCCGAGGGTGGCTCGGGCCCGACGGTCTCACCATCGAGATAAGGCCTAGCCTCAACCCAAATACCGACCCGACCAGGGACACCGCTGACGACCTGGGAAGCATCGATTTATTTCATTTGAACACCTGCCCTCCCTTGGGAACCGCCATTCGACTGACCACGGGAGGCAACTGAGATGAGATTCTTCGACCGACAGATCGCCGGCCTCGCAACCTGCACCCAGACAGCAACGGCTCGAGGAGCCACTCTATTCGGTGGCCTTCTCCTTCTTCTCGCCTCGTTTTCTCAGCCCCTCCTCGGGCAGGACGACACGGCCGCCGGCCTGTTCTGCGAAGCCCGGCAGCTCCCCCTGATCTCTCAATCTCTGACCGTGCGCATCAACGATGGTGGAGCTGTGCTCGACTGGATCCAAATCTTCGTCAACGATGGCGAAGCGGCCGGCCAGGCGGATTACCGTGTCCACCTACCCAGCGGAGCCACCATCGAAGACTTCGGCTTCTGGCGCGGTGAAACCTTCCTCGCTGCCCAGCTCAAAGAACGAGCCCAAGCCCGGCGGGAGCATCAACGGGCCGCCGCCAAAGGCAAGGCCACGGGACTCGCAGAATCCAAAGGAGAGATTCACTCTTTCTCCGTCTTTCCCGTACCTGCCGGTGAGAAACAACAAGTGCGGGTTCGCCTGCGCCTGCCCATCACCACCGAACGGGGACGCAATTCCCTCCGCCTGCCGCTGGATGAGCTGCTCGGCCAAGAAGCGGTGAGCGCCGCAGTTGTCGTGGAAATCGAAACCGAAGAGCCCTTGAAGGCTTTTGGCCTCGACGGCGGAGAATCCCTCCAAACCCTGGACCAGGGGGAGCATTGGGCGACCCTCTTCACCGCGACCCATCGCCCCTTGGATCTCTGGTGGGCCGAGCAAGCTCCCCCCCTCCTTACCCGGGCGGAAGCCGTTCCCCTCGGGGACGGACGCTACGGGCTACAGCTGCGCCTAGCCCTCAACGACGCTGGTGGCTGGGCGACCCCCGCAGAAGAGCTGATCCTCTTGGTGGACGCCTCTTACTCGGTACGTCGTCGCGCTGCTTCCCTCATCAACGTCGCCGATCGGGTTCTCCAGCACAATCACCTCCCCCTTCGAGTGATCCGGGTCACCGACGGCGGTCGCATCGAGCTCTCACCCCGAGATCGCCAGGAGCTGCTGACCTCTCTGCTCGAGGAAGGAGATCATCTGTCGACCGGTTGGCAGAGCCTCGTCGACACCGCCCAGGCTTATGACTGCGCCTCTCCCCGTCGCCGCTGCCTGGCGGTCACGGATCCCCAAGTCAATGGCCTACAGCGAGAGCGACCGGAATTCCTCCGCACCCTCTTTCTCGCCGACGCTCACGAGCTCGACTTCTTTGCCAACCTACTCGGTGAGGAAGCCGCCACCTTCTTGGTCGGAACAGACCCCAAGGCCAAGCTCACGGGTTTGGTGGACGAGATGGTGCGACCCGTCTTGAAAGTGCGCGGCTGGCAGCAAGAAGGAACCCCTCTGAAAGCTCACGGCCCCCAACGGCACACGGTGGCGGAAGGGGGATTGCTCCGCCTATTCGCCATTGCCGATTCCGTCGCCGGTCTCGACCTGGACCTGAGCTTGGCCGGCAGTGCGGTTCCCGTGGAGGTCCTACCGGAGCTTCTGAGCGCTGATAGCCGCCAGGGAAAGGCGGTTCGCCACGGTGTCTTTCGTAATCTCCTAGCCCAATGGATGGCCGACTACCGTCGTCATCGGGACCCAGCGCTCAAAGCTCAGATCATCGAGCTGAGCCTCGCCGAGGCGATTCCCACGGCCTTTACCTCCTTGCACGTGGCCGATCCCTCCCTGAGCCTTTCGGCCATCAAACCTGGGGATCCGCTGCTGCAGGTACCAGCAGAGCCGGGATTGGTGGAAGTGGTCGCCTGGTACCCCTTCGGTGAGCTGCGCAAATTGGTCTACGACGCCGATAGTCAGACCTTTTCAGACCGCTTTCTGGTGCCTCGAGGCTGGGAGGATCGCGGCTATCGCATCGAGATCTTCAAGCGGTTCGACGATGGGCACCACCAAAGTACGGGGATCTGGTACCAACTCGACGACCTCGGCCCGGAAGCTCAGTTCTATCTCCGCCAGGGCCACCTACAGATCGATACCGGCGAGGCAACCCAGACCATCGGCGCCGTGGAGGTTCACCTTCCCCAGGGTCAGGTCTACCGTCTGAGCCCCCTGGGCCACCGATGGGCCGTCGAGGTTTCCCAGCTGCCCCGGCAATTCACCGTCGTCCTTCGGGATCGGGCGGGAAACCGCAGTCGATACCGACTGACTCTGATCGGGGATCACTTGGAAGCGCAGCGTCTGCAGCCCCCGACAACGGCCTCCCGGGCCATTCCTTCACGGGCCTCTACCTCCCAACCCGAGCCGAGGACGGCGAACTCGCTGGCAAGCCCAAACTCAGAGCTGACCGTGAGCCGAGACGACGGCAGCTCTTTCCGCTTCGCGGTCCATGATTTGGATCTGCACTCTCGGAATGTGCTCTCGACCACCCGAGTAGCTGACAACCAGATGCTGTTGGGGACTTCCGGTGGGGATTTGGTCCGCCTCCACTGCCGGCCAGGGGAATCTCTTCTAGCTTTTCCTTCTCACTGCCAAGCTCGCTCTGTCTCCAGAGAGTTTGCCCACCACCCCATCACCGGCCTAGCTCCATTGGCCTCTGGGCGAACTCTGGTAGCGGTCCTCGGCCAGGGGCTCTTCGAGCTTCACGATGGCGAGCTCAACCCCAGCTCTTACCGAGTCGGCAGCCGCTTCGTGACCGCCGTGGCCCGCCTTGGCCGGGAAGTCTTCGTGGCCACGGCCTACAACGGCCTATGGCGCTTGGTCGATGGCCGCGCCATCCAATGCCGATTCCCTCAACAGCACATCACCTCTCTCGAGGTCACGCCCCGTGGCCTGGAAATCACTAGCGGCTCCCGACTCTTTCTACGCCATGGCCGAGATCGTTTCACCGAAACCGGTGTGGCCACCGTTCCTCCCCCACCTCGGAGCCTGACCTCCGCCGTGACTCTTGGGGATGGCCTTCTCGCTGGTGCCTTCGACGGCGGTTTGATCCGCATCGACGCTCGAGGATCCATCCAAGCCGTGAAGGCCGGGCTTTCTATTGCCCAACGGCGCATCAATGCTCTGCGCATCGTCGACGAGTCCTTGTGGATCGCCTCCGAAGGCGGCTTGCTGCGGCTTCCCCTCTCCCCGGGAGGCGAGCCTCTGGGACCGGTGGAAGTCATCGTCGATGCTGCCTCCCATGCCCTCACCCTCACTCCATGGAGCTTGGTAGCGGCCACCACTCAGGGCTTGCTGGAGGTGCGGCAGCCGAATAGTGCGGGATATGAAACCCGACCCCTCGGTGGCCAATCGGCTGCTTCTAGCGCCTCCTTCGGGGCTGTCGCTTGGTTTGCCGGTGAGCTCTACGCCGGCGGCCTCGAAGGTCTCTTCCGACTAGAAAACGGGGTCCTGACCGCTGTCGGCATGGCCGATGGCTTCGATGGCGGCTGGGTCACCGCCTTGCTCGCCGATGGCGACCGCCTGTTGGTGGGTACCTACGATCGAGGGGTATACGCCCTCGACGGTGAGCACTTCTCCCCCTTGAAGGGCCTGGAAGAACAGTGGGTCCCCCCTGGGGCTCTCGCCCGCCTCGGCGATGACCTGTGGGTGGGAGGCCTCGGCATGGCTCCGGTTCGTCTGAACAGGGATGGCAACGTAGAACGTCTGCGAGTTCCCGTTCGGGACGTCCAAGGTTTCGTCGCAGGTCTGGCTGGAGAGATTCACCTCCTGACTAGCGAGGGATTGGTCTCCATTCCTAGCGCTATGCCTGCTTCCGCTCTAGTGATGCACCGGCGGCCGAGCGGTATCTAACCCTTATCTTTTCCCTGCAACTCCTCTCCTCCTATCCTCTCTCCTGGGGCCCCGGCACTTCGCCGGGCCCCCCCTCCTTCTTGTCTCGACACCGTCATGGGATGTCTTTAGATGAGGCCAGAAGCCAATCTGAAGCCAGCCCAGAGGTCATCCAAGGGGCACTTCAGCGGTATCTCCTGGCTGTTTTTGACAGCACTCGAAAAAGGCGTAAATGAGGCGGTAATTCATCTTGACTTACGCCTCATTTACGCCTTAAACTGTGACTCAGTCAACACGAAGAAAGCGCGTATCAACAACCTCCGACAACACGACCCAACACGACCCAACACGGCAAAAAGCTTCGCATGAAGACGCAAACGGCACTCCAGACACAGGTACTCCAGACACGGGCACTCCAAACACAAATACCTTGGCCGGAGATCATTTCCGACAAACGAAAAATCAACAGGATTGCTATCGACAATCCGCCTGGAAGAGCTTGTACGTCTGAAGTGAAACCTGAAGAAAAACTTGGAGAGCAGCCTGAAGCTGACGAAGCGGAAACAGGCGAAGCTGAAGAAAAGGATTGGTCTGAGGAACCACCGGCCGGGGAGATTTCTTGTCTCGCCCACAAAACTCCCCGGCCGGGCCTCAGGCTATGTCTGAGTAGTTTACCGTCATCCCTCCACAAACGCCTACAAAATAGTCTACAAAGCGGTCGAGATTTGCTGCGCCGGCCAAGCCACAACCATCCCCAGAGCCCCCTGGTGACCACCGTCCCGGCGGTCGACTCCTTACTCTCCGGGGGCTTGGCTCGAGGACGGTTGGTGGAGTTGGTGGGCCGGCGTTCCAGTGGCCGCTTCTCCACCGCCTTGGCCACCCTGGCCGCGACGACCTCCACGGGCGAGGCAGCCGCCCTGATCGATCTGGGAGACAGCTTGCACCCCCGCCTGGCCACGGGAGTCGGCATCGATCTGGAACGGTTGCTCTGGCTGAGGCCAGCCCGTATCCAGCACGCCTTGCGTGGAGCGGAAATGTTGCTCGCCAGTGGTTTCCCCCTAGTGGTCATGGAGTTAGGGAACCCGCCCCTGCGCGGAGGACGAGGGGGAGAAGCAGCTTGGTTGCGGTTGGCCCGAAGCGCACGAGCTCAGGGAGCGGTTCTCCTGGTGTCCAGCCCCTATCGCGTTAGTGGCACCGCGGCGACGGTGGTTCTCCAAGCCCAACGGGGCCGAGCTACCTGGCAAGGAGCCGGTTCTGCTCCTCGCCTTCTCAGCGGTCTGCGAGGTCAATTGTCCATTGAGAAGCATCGCGGCCATCGACCCGGGCAAAGGCATGGCATCGACCTCATCACGCCGGAAATGGCCGCTTTGGGAGTTCTCCCCCGGAGCTTTTCGCCTTTAGCCCAAGTAGGTAAGAAGGCCCGACAGGGCCATGCCACCGAGGCGACCCATACTGCTCTCTCAGCAGCAAGCCCTGCTATCTCGGCAGCAGGATAGCCTCTCGTGAACCCCTGTCGCCTAGCGTGCCTACTCGTTCCCCTCTTTCCTCTCGCCGCCCGCTTACGAAGCGAACCGGAGCTCAAGCGGGAAGCCTTGGCGGTGGTCGAGGGCAATGGCCATGCTGCTCGCGTCGTGGCCGCTACCCGCGCAGCCCGACGAGCCGGTATCCGGGCGGGTATCACCTTGCCCCAGGCACGGGCACGCATGCCCAAGCTGGTAGCCCGAGCTCGGGACGAGGAATGTGAGAGATCTGCTCAAGAAGCTCTATTGGAGGTAGCGGAAAGCTTTTCCCCTCGGATCGAAGATGCGGGTCCCGGATATATCTACCTCGACATCGACGGCCTCGGTCTTCATTTCCCGGGGGAATTTCCAGAACGAGACTTGGGGCACGCGGTGATGGCTGCTGCGGAAGCCGTCCGGGTCCCCGTGTGGGTGGGCATCGCGGCGAGCAAGTTGGCCGCTCGGGTAGCAGCAGGACTGCCGGAGTCCCCCACCATCGTCACTCCGGGGGAAGAAGCCGATTTCCTAGCCCCCTTGCCCCTGGCCCGCCTGGCTCCGGATCTTCAAGTCCACTCCACCCTCCAGCGTTGGGGCTTGAAAACCATCGGTGAGTTAGCCCAATTGCCGGAGTCAGAAGTAGCGAGCCGTTTGGGACACGCAGGGCAAGCCCTCCACTGTGTAGCTCGAGGCCTCGACCCGCAGCCGTTGATTCCTCGGCAACCACCGCCGAGCTTTCGGGAGGGCATGAGCCTGGAATGGCCCTTGGTCGCTCTGGAACCCTTTCTCTTCGTCGCCCAGGCAGCTCTGGAGCGACTGGCGGAGCGCCTGTCCGCTCGTGGCCTCGCCTGCCAGCGCTTGGACCTCTCGCTGCGTCTGGAACCGGATGGCCTCTACGAAAGCTCCATCGATTTGCCAGCCCCCACTCGGGAGGTCAAAACCCTCCTCACCCTACTGCGTTTGGAGCTCGATGCCCGTTCCCCCAACGCTCCGGTCATCGGCTTCCACCTCACCGCCCAGCCGGATCGGCCTCGCCAAGCACAGCTGTCTCTCTTTGGCCCTGCGGCCCTATCTCCGGATCGCTTGGCAGCCACCCTGGCGAGCCTCTTCGCCCTCCTGGGGCCGGACCGAGTCGGCTCCCCCCGGCAAGTCGACAGTCATTGCCCGGAACGTTTTGCCTTGGTCGAGTACGCTCCCCCGCCTCCCCCTCAGGTACGCCGGCAACCCCGCCGGGGCCGCGGCTTGCTGACGGTTCGCGCCCTACGCCCCCCCATCGCCCTGGAGGTCATCACCACCTCCGAGGGCACCGACCCCCGCACCGTCGGCGAAGCTCACGAGCCTCCCTCACCGGAGTATGCTGAGAGGTCTGCTGAAGAACCAGCTGAAAAGGTTACTGAAAGCCCAGCGCCCCACAAGGGCCAACTCTCCAATGGCCAACTCTCCAACGGCCAGACCCACAACAGCCAGGTCCCCAACAGCCAGGTCCCAAAGAGCCAACTGCCCATCGGCAAGTTACTCTCCGTCCAATCCCTCAGCGACGAAGCTACCGCCAAACGCCCCCGCATCAACGGTCGAGTGCGGGTCGCCTCCGGCCCCTGGAACCTCGAAGAAGAGTGGTGGACGGAAGATGGTGCGGAGCGGGACTATTGGGATGTCGAGCTCTCCGATGGCGGCGTCTACCGCATCTATCTGGACCGCAAGAGCGGCGATTGGTATGCCGATGGGATTTATGATTGATCACTCACCGAGGGTGATCCGAAAAGCATCGAACTATCTTCCCGCGAGTCATTGCCTCCCGTCCAAACGACTAGGGCGTCCAATTCGCCTCCACCGTAAAGCGAGAGAAGCCGATGGGGACGACCGCGGTGGCACTCGCCGTCGAACTCTCCAAGGTTCCCGTCAACGGGCTGGAATCAATGAACAAAAGGTCTCGCGTTTCCGACAACATGGCTACCCGAACGACGGTCCCAAGAGGGATGTTGCTGGCTTGGATGTCGAAGGTCACCGGGTCGCCGTTGTTGATGGTGAGATCTGCCGGTGGGAAATGCCCTGTCGGCGATGCTGGAACCGCAACGCCATCGATCGCCGTCACTCGCACGGAGGGCAGAGGGCCGCTCGGGAAGACAAAACCGGGGTTGGAAAAACGGGTTTGGGAGTCGGTTGTACCCGTAAAGGCTAGATCGAAGGCTTCCAAGCGAACTCGGCCACGAGACCCGGAACCAGAGCTTGCAGAATTCGCCCCTCCGTCCACGTTAATGCTGCCGGAGCCTGCAATAACAGGAGCGATGACTCGTACTGCTCCTCCACTTCCACCGCCACCGGCATACCGGTCAGGTGAGGCTCCAGCTACACCGCTCCCCCCTTTTGCCGAAATCTCACCTCCGATCTCAATACGACTAGAACTTGCAAGAAGAACTGCGCCGCCTCCAGCGCCGCCTCCGCCTCCAACAACCGAGGTTGCTCCGCCACCACCACCTCCAGACCCACCGAATAAGGGAATCAAAAACTCGCTTCCGTAAGGCGAACCACCAGGGGTTCCGTTGGTGTTAGTTCCATTTCCGTGATGACCGGCACCCGAGGCTCCAAAAAATGGAGAATTTGTGCTCAACCTCCCCGCCCCTGGGCCAAGGCCATTTGTCGCCGAAGAAAAATTAGTACTCCCTAATCCTCCCCAATATCCCCCCGCCCCACCAACGGCAGGTCTTCCCGCTGCACCGAAAGCGTGTCCTTGCTCGCCATCCAAGTCCAAAACTCCACCGATCTGAATATCCCCCGAGGCCAACCAGACCACCGGCCGAGTACCGAGCACATCCGCAGCGAGGCGAACCGTGACCCCGGTGGCAATCGTCACCGTCGTGAAGTGATAGACACCATCCCCATCCGGGTCGAGAGGAGGAGTGAAAGTCGTGGGATCAAAGACCACCATACCTGGAGTGTTCAGCATCAATGCGCCGTCTGAACCATCTGAGCCGCTGTCAAAAATCTGTGCCTGAACCGAACTGACGAATCCCACCGCAAGAATATTCACAACGATCAGCGGCACCAACCATCCCCAAGGCCCTCTGCCCAATGAATACTTGCTCAGCTTCCCGCTGCGGGATGCCGCCAGAACTTCTATCGATTTCGCCTCAATGCCTGTGATCATCACGGATCTCCTTGGTTCTCGACCGAGAAACTCTCCCCCATCGCCGTCGACTCGGAACTCATAGGGGTAACGATATTGACCAACGAAAAAGCCGTCCCCGAGGAAACGCCATCCGTCGAAGAAGGGTTGTCTAGATTGTTCAAAGAAAAGGTATTTCCTATCAAAAGGCCCTGCATAGGAAAAGGAGATACGACGTTGAGCAAGGAGAACGCTCCTCGATAAGAATAGGAAAGGCGCGTCGCCGGAACCTCGACATTCTCCACAGAGAAACCCGCTCCAATAGCTGCACCGTCTCCCACCAAGCTCGTCGCTGGGTTTCTTACCGAGACTCCCGGCCCAGTGACCAACCCCGTGCTCATCGTTGGTGAAGCTTCATTCTGGACCGAAAAAGCAAGACCATCGACACGACCCGGAGAGCCCAGGATGGCAACTGTATTCTGGCCAGAGAACGGAAAAGCGACGGCAAGACCCAACACACTCGGCGGCAGGCTTGCTGGGTTGGTCGGATCAGAGCCGTCCGCCACCTCGTCGCCATCGATAAAACCGTCCCCGTCCGAATCTCGATCAAAAGGATCCGTTCCCGCCGCGAGCTCATCCCCATTGGAAAGCCCATCGCGATCCTCGTCGCCGCTCGAAGCCAAGACCAGAAGAGTATTCAACGGGCTGGGTAGATCACTGGAGCTACCCCCCACCGAGGAAGCCTTCAGCGTGAAAGTCCCGCTAACCCCCATCCCCACTTCCAGATCGAGGGTCGCCGCGGCTCCCCCGGCGTCGACAACGTCCGCGGTAACGACTACGGCAGGAGGCTGAAAGATCGGCAAAAATTGGAAAGCCGCCCCCACGAGTCGGCTGCCGGTCACGGTAACTCCCGCAAGAACGGTGGGCTCGCCCTCCCGCGATACGGCGTAGGGAGGATCGATAGAAAGGATGGTGGGGTTCTCGAGCACGACGAAATCAAAGCTCGACACCGCCGAGTCCACCCCTACCTCGACCCGAATGGGACCAGTGGAAGCTCCCGGGGGCACCAAGGCCTCGATCTCGTTCGGAGAGGCCTGGAGCACCCCTGCAGGGAGGCCACCGAAGTCCACGTCATTCTCCGCTGCCACGGCGCTAAAACCTTGCCCTAGAATTCGGACCGTGTCCCCCGGGACTCCTTGTCGGGGAGAAGAGTCGAAGATTGCCACCGACCCAGCCACGGTGCGGCGCGTCTCCACCAGATTTCCCGCAGCGTCATAGAGGTAACGCAGAATCGTGCCCGCCTCATCCACAACTTGGACCAGTTGGCCGGAGTCGTCGTAGGTGTAAATCCTCTCCCCGGGATCTGCCGTCGCCGACCCCGCGGCGCAGACCAGCGCAACCAACATCGCCAACGCCAGGTCTCTAGAAAGCCTTCGTTGGCCTCGCGAAGGTCCGCTCCGGCGTGATTTCTCACCCATTCGCTGCTGCCCCATCTTCAACTAAAATCTCCTCGCCTCGGCTGAGCAAAAATTCGACCTATTCCGATGCCTTTCAAGGAACCGTCAACGTCCAAGCCGAGGTATCTCCCGACTCGAAGCCATCGGCGAAGAAAGCGGTTCGTCGAGCGAAAAACAAGCTGTCGAAATGAGTCACGAAATCTGCCGACACTCCGGCTTCGACGATGAACGAGACCAGCGCGGAGCCCCCTCCCACCGGAGCCACCACTTCCGAGGCCAGCTCCTCGGACCAGGCTCCCGCCGTATCCCCCAAGACCTGGTTCGAAGACGCCGTTCCCAAGAGCTCACCGCCGCAGTCCAGGTCGTCGAAGAAGGAGACCGAGGCGAACTCCACCGGATCGTTGGGCAGACCGCTCAGAACGCGAGCCCGACCGCCGACCCGGTAGACCTCGGTCCCGTCCAGAGCCACACATTGCGCCAGAGCGAAGGTCTCCCCGGCCCCAGTTAGATTTCTCACCTCCGCGGAACCGGAAGAGGCTGCGTCGTCCGCATCGTCCCCGTGATGAAGAATCTCCGCCGCGCTCGGACTGGCGAGGGACCAGAAGGCGAGGTCCTGATCGAAGTTGGGATTCTTCAGGAGATTGGTTCGCAGGACCTCGAAATCCACCGCAAAGTCATCCCCGGCGGTTCCGTCCGCATTGCCATCCAAGGGGTTTTGGTTCAGGTCGACGATGGAGGTCGAACCGCAGATCATCAGCCGGTAACGGCCCCGGGGAAGGGGGTTGGCCGAGTCCAGCAACAAGGTGGCTGCCGGCAAGAGGTCATCGTAGAGCACCTGCTGTATCGCCACGACCTCATCCGAAGTGGAGGGACCGGAGGCGCAGTCGACGGTATCGAAAACGCCATCGCCGCCATCTGCCAGCAACAGGTAGTTGGCTGGGTTGGTCACGTCGTCAGCATCGCTATCGCCGATCGGGTCGAAGACACTCTCACTGAACCGGGCCGTGAACCGGGTGATGGCCGCCAGTATCTCTTCGTCGGGAAGCACTCGCCCGTCGCCGGTATCCGGTACGGTCCCCACCACTCCGACCCGGGGCAGAGGACCGGAGAGGACCTCCACCAAACCGTCGCCTAGCTGAACCGGCAACGAGGTGGCCATGCCGTCTCCGACGACGGCCGCGGAGAGACCTAGGAGACCATCCGCCGAGGTCGAAGCCAACGGGTCGATGGAGACCTGAAAACGGGCCGACTCTCCATCCAGTAGAAGAGGATTGCCGGAAGCGAAGAGCAGCAGGCGCAGTCGCCCCGGAGATACCGCAGCGCTCTCCAACGTGTGCACTCCCAGCTGCCCCCCCTCCAGGGCGGCGATGCTCAGTACGTCGGGATCAAATTGGACATCGACCTGAAGGGCTACTGCCTCCCCTTCGCCACTCCACAGAAGAGGCACCTCCACGGTTTCTCCAGGCTCGCCAGCCGCGGTTCCGGCAGTGAGCTGGGGCTGTGCAGAAGCCTGGGCAGCGGAGAGCACGGCGGTCACAAGGGCGAGCGCCAGTAGAGTTTTCTTGGGCATAGCAGCTGTCGTCTCCATGAGATGGTCCTTTTCCTAGGGCGTCCAGGTGGCGCGAGCGAAACCGCGAGTGAAGCCGCTGGGTATCGTCAGCGAGAGGGTTGCCGAAGAAAGAGCCTCGGTGCCAGCCAAGGGGGAGGAGGTCATCACCTGGGTGGCCCCGTCGTCCGAGAAAAAGGTCACCTCGACGGTCGTTCCCAAGGGAATGAAACGTCCCTCGAGCACCACCGCGACAGGGTCTGCCGTCGCAATGGTCACATCGGGCACCACGAAGCTGCCGGTGCTCGGCTGAGCCACCGCGACTCCGTCGATGGTGGCGACGCGCACCGTCGGGGCTGGGTTGGCGGGTAGGTGAGGGCTGTAAGGGACTCGCCACAGGTGGTCGGGTTGGCTATCTCCGGTGTACAACTGCTGTTGGGCCTCGAGGCGAATTCTGCCTTCGGAGCCAATGCCACCGTTCCATGCCGAGATTCCCCCGAGCCCTCGACCGCCACCAGTCGCTCGGAGAATCCCAGCTCCGGAAACGATGGGACTCGCCACCCGAATCGACCCGCCGCTACCACCTCCACCACCGAAGCGGCCGTCCCCACCTCGGCCGCCATTAGTGCGGATAGCCCCTTCGATGACCACGGAGACCGAGCTTGCTAGCAATAAGGCGCCACCACCCGCGCCACCACCGCCACCAGAGGAGACGGAAAAATCGCCGCCGGCTCCTCCAGAACCGCCCACCAAAGGCACCAGGAAGTCAGAACCATAAGGGGCTCCCCCATTGCCGAAGGGCGAGCTAACACCACTGGTCAGATGCCCACCGCCGCCACCGCTCTGGGCGGGGCCCTCGACGTTGAGACCACCGCCGGGGCCACGCCCCGCCTGCCCTATCGAAACCGCAGTCCCCCCCGCTCCACCGGAAAAACCTCCTGCGCCGGCAATGGCTGGTAAGCCCTCCGGAAAGGAGGGATCCCCGGGACCATCCTCCCCATTGAGATCGATCTCCCCATCGATCTGTACGGCCCCGCTGGCCAGCCAATAGACCGGTCCGTTCAGCTTGTCTCCGGACAGGCGAACCGTGACCCCTGCAGCGATGGTGATGGTCGTGAAGTGGTAAATGTTGTCGCCATCGGGGTCCAACGGGGGAACGAAGGTAGAGGGATCGAATTCGACAACCCCGGGAGTTGTCAGAACCAGTGCCCCGTCTGAACTATCGGAGGTACTATCGAACCCCCAAGCCGATGTTGCGACGAGCCCGCTGAAGCAGGCGATTGCCACCGAGTGAAACCAACGACTCTTGCCCACGGATGACCTCCCTAAAAAGTGTTTTCCACGCTGAGTGGAGCTCCCTCGGCAGTACCCGGCACAGAGGTGCCTGGAGGCAGAAGGCTGTTGAGAATGGATAAGGGCAACCCCCAAGCTTCCAAGGGATAGGTCGCCGCTGGTGGCGCGGTCGAGTTCAGTATGGAAAAAGAGCTCGAGAAAGCTTCTCCCAGGCTGTCACTGCTCGGGGAGAGCGACTCGTTGAGGGCCGAGAAGCGCCGACTCACCGCTTCCCGCTGGAAACCCGGCTCCGGTGGCGTGGCCTCGTTGACGGTGGAGAAAACCAGGCTGGTCGCCTCCCTCGGAAAGCTCACCGCTGGCATTTGGCTATTGAGCAGGGCCAACACGGGCCCATAGGACTCTCCAAAGGTACCCCCTGGGTCGACCGGCAGGCTGAGGGCATCGGCTGGGTCGGAGCCTGTGGCCACCTCATCAGAGTCGCCAAAACCGTCGCCATCCGAGTCCCCTTGCAAGGGATCGGTCCCATAAGCGAGCTCTTCCCCGTTGGTCAGCCCATCCCCGTCCGCGTCCTCTTGCCCGCGGAGAATCAACAGCGAGTTTTCAGAGCTTGGCAACGGACTGGTGCTCCCCGCACTGTTGCTGGCGACGACCACGAAACTCCCCGTCGCCCCGGGGGCGATCTCCACATCGAGCATGGCGCTTTGGCCGTCCGGCGCCGAGGCCACAGAAGTCACCTCAACGGCGGAAGGAACCACTTCCGGGAAGAATGTGAATGTGGCGTCAACCAAGTTTTCACCCACCACGGAGGCACTGGAGAAGGGAGTGGGAGCCACTTCGCTGGAGACCAAGAACCGAGGCATCAAACTGAAAACTTCTGGCAGAGTCAGTACTTGAAAGGGCTCTGGGGAAACGACGGTCTCCCCTGCCACCGTCACACTCACGAGCCCCGTCTCGGCACCTTCCGGCACGACCACCACGAGCAGAAACTCCGTAGCGCTGACCACTTCAGCGTTCACTCCAGCCACTGTCACCAGATTGTTGGTGGTGAGAGGATCGAATTCCTGGCCAAAGATGCTCAGCTCGCTACCCACCACCCCGCGGTCTGGGGAAAGTGAGAACAGCATCAACCCTTCTCCGGTGGAACGACGAATCTCCAACAGATTGCCGGCTTCGTCGTAGAGATATTGAACAACCACTCCGGAGGCATCGACGACGCCCGCAAGATGCCCAGATTCATCGTAGACATAGCCTCGATCACCGGCCCAGACCGATTGGCTCACCAGGAGTAAACTCGCTAGGAGCCGGACTACCAGGGAGACCCGCGCCAGCGGCCCGGAGGCTTGCCAATCTCGGCCAGATGGCCTTCTCCCCAACTCAGTTCCCGGGCCGGATCTGAGGCTGATCTCCAGCTGTTGCCTGAACATCATCACGGCGTTGCCAAGGCCTTGACACCTTCGGCGATGGCTTCCGGTGCGGAGGTCGGCGGGGGGCCGGACAAGGAAGTTCCGGGGACGCTCGCGCCAAATTCCAGACCTTTGGACAGCGCGCGAGTGAAGTCCCGATTCCGCCCCTGGCAACGGCGCAGGAGCTCTTCTTCATCACAACCAGGTTTGGCGTCGATCAGATCTACACAAGCTTGAGTGGAGTCGCCGTACCTCTCCGCAGCATCGATAAACGCACGGCCTTTCTGGTAAGCCGTGTACGCCACATAGCCGATGGCGATAACCCCCAAGGCGGCGACGACGAATTCACCCGTGGGATCCGTCAGGTTGGTCGGATTGTTGAGGCCGTAGCGATACAGATTGGGGTCGCCTCCGACGAAATCCAGGGGATCTTCGCTCAGGAACAGTCCGGTCGCGGAGTCATAAACTCGCGCCCGAAAGTCATAGAGGTCTTCGTCGTATGAGGTCTTTCCTAGAAATCGAAAGGGATAAGTCGAGCTTCCGGTGAGATGCGTCTCGCCGAAGGGCTCATAACTCAACCTAGCCACAACGGCCCCAAGTTCATCCACGACCGCCACCGTGCTCTCCAAAGAGTCCGTCAATCCCACCTGAATCCCGGACCCCGGATGCACCTGGCCAAAATATTGATCGATCTCGAATCCCGACAACACCGTCACCGCCAACCCCTGGTCCGTGTAGGCGAGAACGTTACCGATCTCATCTCGAACGTAGAGCCGGTCGTCCATTCCACCGTTACCGGCCGAAGAAACACCGATCAAGTTTCCCGAAAAATCGTAGGTCAAGGTTTTCACTGCGCCATCGGGGTAGGTGAGGGAGGACAGACGCCCCCGGGAGTCCCAGGTGTAGTCTGTCGCCCCCTCGCTGGTGACCCGAGAGGATCGCCGACCGCCCTCGTCGTAGGCAAAGGTAGCAGCCCCATCCTGGAGCAGGCGATTCGATTCCGAGTCGAATACCCGCAGGCTCGCAGGAGTCAGCAGAAGTGAGTCCGTATTGACGGAAGAGGACGTACGATAGCCGGACCGGTCGTAGCCATGAGCTTGGGTGAAGATCTCCGTAGCTCCCAGCCGGTGGTCCAGAGCGAGAAGGCGACCGCTGCTGTCATAGGTATAGCTCGAGCTAGTACCTACAGAGTGATTCATCTGGTCGAGAAGATTGCGATTTTCCCAAGTCAGGTCAACAGAGAGGCTTCCCAAGGATGCGGACAGGAGGTTCCCCACCGGGTCGTAAGTGTATTCAGCCACCTCGTGGCCCAGCACCTGACGGTTGGAGACCTGGCCAAGAGCGTCCCTCTGGTAGACCACGGTTCCTACCGGTCCAGAGGCTCGAGAAAGCCTGCCGTTGGCGTCGTAGCTGAACGAGAATAATCCTGATTGAGAATCAAAGACTTCGACGAGCCGGCCCCTTGGGTCATAGGCTCTGTCTACAGAACTGTCCGCGTACTCTTCCCGCACCAACCGTCCGAGGGGATCGTATTGATAGATCCCTTCCTCGCCTCGCCGGTCCAGGGAGCGAACGATGTTCCCAGTCCGGTCATATTCCCACTGGCTCATGGCTCCCACAGAGTCGACCCGGGACACCATTCGATTCAACTCGTCATAGACATAACTGGTGGTGTTGCCACGAACATCTGCCACGGAAAGGAGGTTGCCAACCTCGTCATATTGAAACGTGATCGATTCCGGACCCGGCCCTCGAATCGCACTGACTCCAAAAACGTCGTGGTACTCGAAGAGGGTTCTTCTCCCGGAGGGCCCGACTTGCTCGACCGGGCGAGAAAGAGCGTCATAGGCCCACCGGGTCTCTTCTCCTAAAGGATCTGACATGGAAATCAGGTTGCCAAAGCCGTCATGTTCAAATTGAGTTTCGAAACCTGCCCCATCGATCAACGACTGGAGGTCACCAAGAGAGTTGTATTGGAGGAACGAAGCAACTCCTCGGCCGTCCACCGCCTCGGTGAGGAGTCCAAAGGGGGAATAGCTGAACTGGGAAACGTGACCCAGCGCATCTCGCACCTCGGTCAGCTGCCGAGAGCTGGCATCGTAGGTGAACTCTGTGACCTGCCCCATCTGATCTGTGGTCGAGGTGATATTGCCTGCCGTGTCATATTGGAATAGGACGTCCCCGGCGGTCGGATTGGTACCGCACAGACTGCACTCAGCAGCGCCGGACACTCCCAGAAGTCGATTGCTTCCTTCCTCCCGATCGAGCACCAACTGCTGCCCGAGGGCGTCGAGGACTGAAACGAGAAAGCCCTGCGGGTTGAACCGGTAGCGGGTGGAGTGTCCCTCCGGATCGACGATCCATGTCTCAGCGATGGGGCTGGTAGGGACGAGGGGATTGGTCAAAGTGTAGGTGAAGGACCAAACCCCACCATCTCCCTGGACCTGCTCAATGGCCCGGCCCGCGCCATCATAGGTGTTGCTGGCGACGATGATTCCCCGAGCATCGGTGACCGTCAAAAGACGATTCTGGGAGTCATAGGAATAGGAAGTAACTCCTCCCCCGGCATCCGTGACGGATTCCAGAGTTCCTTGGGAATTGTAGGTGTAGCTGACTTGGCGACCGATGGGATCGGTAATTTGAGTGATGCGATCCGCTCCATCGTAGTTCAGGAGCAAGCGCCGTCCCACGGGGTCTCGGATCTCGGTGATCTGGGCCAGAGCTCCTGAGTTTCGAATCAACGTCGTCGTATGGCCAAACCGGTCGCGAATCGATTGCAGCACCGATCCGAGAGCGCCATTGCTGATCTGAAAGCTCAACTCACTACCGTCCTCGAGGCGGAGAATGGAGGGCCCGGAGCTCGGTGTCGTCAACGTCCCACCGAAAAATTTTGGAACAGAGCTATTGCGAAGCAGCCCGTCCGGAGAGCGGACGAAGGGCACTCTGCTCCCCCCGGGCAACACCAGGTTGACCAACGCCGCCGTGCTGGGGTTATTGGTATCGAGCCGATGACTGTACCCGTGGCTGGAACCGACTCCGAACGGCCCGACCTCCGTTGACAGTGTCCGGTAGATTCGATCGATGCGAAGCTCTCCCCGAGGGCCAGGAATCACCAGGTCCGTCTCTTGAAGAATCTCCAGACCGGAGGCCGGGTCGATGGGTTTGATGCCCTGGGGACACGGCCCACTACCCGGCGGGGCCGGATTGATCCGGGGGGGCGGAGGGATGCGGGGCCCGTGCCAATCGAAGTTCACGATTCCGTAGCGTCGCCCCGGGAAAGCAGGATCGAAATCGGGAACGATCTGCCGACCATCGGCAGAAACGGTGCCGGTGCCGTAAATCACCATGGTCCCCTGTAACGGATCGAGGGTCGAAAGGGACACGGCGGTAAAGGGGAGAGTTGCCAATAGGTTTGGAAAGGTCACCGCCACGGGCTGGCTGGCCTTGGCGTTGGCGGGCTGAAAGGCCACGATGAAGGGGTCAATCTCGGAGCTCGATGGGGGCATCTCTTCCGGCAGGCGGTCGACGGGCACCGCAACGGCCGTCAAAGGAAACGGATCTGGTTGGCTGCCGTCCACCAAACTCAGGGTCGTCCCTGCATAGATGGTCGTTTCCAGATCCGGTATCGAAGAGAAGACGAAATGCTGATCGTCGGCGGCGTTTTGAGTCACCCAAACGGTTTCGGCGTTGTCCACCCGGGGAAGGTGGACTAGAACCGGTGAAGTGGTCACCTGGCCCGAGGTCAGGGTGTAGACCAGATCGACCCCGGCATACTCCCCAGGGGGAGCCGTTGCCGTACTGCCGTCGTATCTCACCAATTGGTCTCCAGTGCACTCCTGGGGCAAGCTCGCCAAGACGAAATTGCCCGCGGCATCGGAGGTCGTCTGGCCGGCGCAACCCGTGCTACTGCCCGCACCGTCGAATCCAAGCATCGACACGGTGACATTTGCCAAGGGCGTCTGAAGAGCATCAGCGACCACCGTGCGGCCGCGAAAGGTCGTGGTGACGGCTTCGACTACGAGACTTGCCAAGGCCGATTCCTGGAGGGGAATGCCTTCGACCTCTGCTGAGGCCGTGATCGTCAAAGTAGCTGACCCCAAGGGGGCACCGACCCCGGCCGAGAGGTTCAGAATGGACATCTGACCGGGAGCGATCTGGCTCGGCGAAAAGGTCGCCGAGACCCCGCTGGGCAACCCGCCGACCGCCAGGGTCGCCAAGCGCGAGAAGCCATTGGAAGAAGCCATCGTCACGGCGAAGCTCGCGGCCTCCCCCTGAATCAGCATCAGGGATGACGGTGCGATCGACAGAGTGAAGTCTGAAGAAGGCAGAATCGACAGGCTCGCAGAAGAGGTGGCGCTAGGCCGCTCCGGCATGGTCACGGTAATGGGGCCGGTAGCAGCGCCAGCGGGAATGACAAAACCGAGGCTCTGTGGAGAAGAGGTGGTGACGGGCACGACGAGACTGCCACTCTGCTGCGCTGGCACGGAGATCTGCGCCGGCGTCCCTCCAGGAGTCGTCAAGTGCTCCCCTTGGATCGTCACCAGAGTCCCCGGCACTCCCGATTTCGGCTGAAAATCTACAATCGAAGGGGCTGTCGTCTCGATCAAGTCCAGGACGCAAATGACGTCCAGTACATCCAGCGTTTGATTACCGGTACATTCCGCCTGAGGCAAAGCGTTCCCCTGCTCTAAAACTTCCTCCACGATGGCCGAGATGTCCGCTGCGCCATGACGGCCGTCGCCATTGGCATCCCCGGGTATCTCTTGTCCCTGGGCCAGGGAGGCGAACAGCAGGCAAAGCAGTAGGGACACTGCGACAAACCGAGTCCCCCGCTGGGGCAGATCACAGAAGAACGGAACGCTGCGGCCTTTCCTCATGGCTTCCATTCGTCTCCTTCAGTCTTGCTTGAGCAGTTCATGATTTTCGCCTCTATATTGAAGAGCGGATTTGACAGCCTAAGGGGGTCGAACGGCGTTTCACGGCAGGGACCTAGTCCATCCCCCGAGGAGACTCCCTGGGGTCGACTCTCCCGTGTGCTAATCTTGAGGAAATCAGGTAGAAATCGGGAAGAAGGTGCCTAGCAGCGCCTGCTATTTGGCTCGCAAGAGATCCTCCTCGAGGATCGAGAAAGGCAGAGACCCCATGAGGATTGCTCTCATCAAGCCCGCCAATCAAGGCATCCTGGGCTTAGAGCTCATCACTTTCGTGGAGCCACTGGGCCTCGAATGTGTCGCCGGGGTACTGGAACCGGAGGGTCACGACTGCGCGATCTTCGACTTCCGTATCGACGGGCTCGAACAAGGAGTCGAAAATTGCAGCGCCTTTGCTCCGCAAGTCGTCGGGCTGCAATGTAACTTCACCACCGAAAGGTACCGAACCCTGGAAGCGGTCCGGCGAATTCGCCGCAAGCTGCCGGAAGCTTTTATTCTCGTCGGTGGCCACGACGCCTCCCGAGATCCCGCCTGGTTCCAAGATCCGGATATCAACGCCATAGCTGTTGGCGATGGCGAGGAAATCATCGTCCCCATGGTCGATGCCCTCGAGCGGGATAAGAATCTCGAAGAAGTTCCCGGCCTCGTGCTCAACACAGCCAAGGGCCAGGTAGAGACCGGGCACGCCCCAGCTCGCAGAGATATCGATAGCCTGCCGTTGCCGGCCCGGCACTTGATCCGCCACTATGCTCCCAACTACTACATCAACTTTCGCAAACCGCTGGCTCTATTGGAAACCGCCCGCGGATGCCCTTTCAAATGTAATTTCTGTTCCGTTTGGAAATTCCATGAAAGCACCTTTCGCGAAAAGTCGCCGGAACAGGTCGTCCGCGAGCTCAAGACCATCGAGGCGCCGAACATCTTCATCACCGATGACATCTTCTGGATGAACGTTCGCCGCGGCGAAGAAATGGCGCAGCAGATCAAGGCTTCCGGGATCAGGAAATACTTCACCGTCCAGACCCGCACGGACATCATTTGTAAATTTCCGCACCTGATCGAGATGTGGAAAGACTGCGGTGACCTGGCCATCTTTCTCGGCCTGGAAAAAGTGGACGACGCGGGGCTCCAGTCGGTCAACAAGAAGAACACTGCCGCCAATAACGTTCGGGCCATCGAGATTCTCAAAGATCTCGGGGTCGGCTTCACCTGCAACTTCATCGTCGACCCGGCTTGGGAAAGAAAAGATTTCCAACAGCTCAAAGATTGGATCGATGAGTACGGGACCTACAACAGCGGCTTTTCTGTGCTGACTCCTCTTCCCGGCACGGACCTATGGGATGACGTAGAGAAAAACGTGACTTCTCGCGACTGGGAGCTCTACGACATCGTCCACACCGTCTTGCCCACCAAGCTCCCCTTGGAAGAGTTCTACGACGAGTACTCCAAGCTCTGGCGCCACGCCCTCGAGGTACGCTACAAAATGCGAGGCAAGGCTCGGACCTATCTCAAACTGGGTGCCGCCATGGCAACCGGCAAGGTTTCCGTTGGGGATGTCCGCAAAGGTTGGAATATGGCCAAAGTCATGAGTCGGCCAGAAACCTTCCTAAAGCGGCACAGCGACAGTGAGCAGGGCCTGACCGCAGCAGGTCTTGCAGCTCCCTTCGGTACCCCTTAGAGGGCTCCTTCGCCACCTCTTTCTGTTACCCTTTGACGGCGCCGGAGCCTTTGTTCCAGCAGGAGGGTCAACATGAGCCAGACATTCACGAATCCGACATCGAAGCTACCCCGGGCAGCTGCCTTCGCCCTTGGAGTCAGTGTGTTGACTGGGTGGCTATTCACCTCCCAGGCGGCGGCCGTCCAGGAACCCGCCCATCAGCATTCCCACGGAGAAAATCACCAGGGTCACGGAAATCACGAGAGTCATGGGAATCACGAGGGCCACGAGGGCCAACAGGAGGCACCATCCATGGACAAACCCTCTCACCACCAGGGAGGATCCGATCACGGGACCTCCGCCGAGGGTGACGAAGGTCACGTCGGCCACGCTCACGGTAGCCAGGGCATGCACCATGATTTCAGTGATGCCGAGCGCTGGTACCAGATCTTCGAGGGAGACGATCGGGACCAATGGCAGAGGCCGGTCGAGGTGGTCTTTCTGATGCAGGTCCAGCCGGGAATGACCGTGGCGGATATCGGCGCCGGCACCGGCTATTTCCTCCCCTACCTGGCCGCTGCGGTAGGCCCCCAAGGGAAGGTTCTCGGCCTCGACCCAGAAGCCAACCTGGTTCACTTCATGAAGGAGCGAGCCAACCAACAGGGGTGGAGCAATGCTGAGATTCGCCGCATCCCCTTCGACAGTCCTCAGCTAGTGGACGGTTCCACGGACCGCATCCTCATCGTCAATACCTGGCACCACATCGAAGACCGCCCCACCTACTCGGCGACCCTTGCCAAAACCCTCACCCCGGATGGCCGGATTTACGTGGTCGACTTCACCAAAGAGAGCCCTCGTGGCCCCTCCGTGAACCATCGCCTGCCACCGGAACAGGTGATCAAAGAGCTTCGTCGAGGAGGCTTGGAGGCCGAGGTCGTCGACACTGACCTGCCTTGGCAATATGTCGTGGTGGCCCGGAAGCGCTAGTAGCTACTAGCCCAAGGACAACGCCAGCGCCGACCCATTGACGATTCGGGCGGCGTCACTCATGAGGAATCCCATCGCTCCCGCGATCTCCTTCGGGGGGAGCCAACTGGAGGTATCCGCGTCGGGCATGGCTTGGCGGTTGGCGGGGGTATCGATGATGGAGGGGACGATGGAGTTGACAGTGATTCCGTCCGGGGCAAGCTCTTCGGCCAGGCTTTGAGTCAGGTTGAGCACCGCCGCTTTCGAAGCCGCATAGGCGCTCATGAAAGCGGCCCCTCGTGCCAAAGCCGGCATGGCCGCAACGTTGACGATGCGGCCTCCTCCATTGGCTTTGAGGACTTTGGCGGCCTCCCGACAACATAGAAAACAGCTCGTCGCGTTCATCTCCATCATGCGGCGCCAGGTCTCGAAATCTGTATCCGAGAGAGATGCATAGGCGAAACCACCCACGATGTTGGCCACCGCCCACAAGGGGCCTGCAGCGGTCACTGCCGCGAAGAGAGCCGCGACCTGGTCCTCCTGGGTGACGTCCGCTTCGTGTAGTTGGATGGCACCGAAGGAATCCCCCAGGTGCTGCTCCAGGAACCTCACCTCGTCGCGGACCACCCAAGTCACATGGACCTGGTATCCCGCTTCTAAGCCATGGGCCACCACCGCCTGTCCCAGGGCTCCCGTGCCACCGGTCACTAGAATGCTGCGTTCTCCTGCCATGGTCATATTTCTCCTAGCAGCTGCCGACTAGGTCCCCTCCAAAGGAACCTTGCGGTGCGCCTGGGCGAGTATAGGCCAAGAGAGAGAGGGTCCCCACCTAGGAGGATTGAAAGAGACCTCGAAACCCTGTCCAAGCGCCAGCGAGGAGCAAGCCACCAGCGGCCAGGAGGACGCCGAGGGCGAGGTACGGCAAACCGTTGAAACGCACCGCCAGATCCCGCTGGGCCAAGACTTCCCCATCCTGACTCTGGGCCTCCAAACGCACCAGCCCTGCCCTAGCCGGTTGCCAATCGAATCTCCCGGGACTCGCTCCCGGATCGACCTTTGAGGCTCGGGCAAGCTGACTGCCCGGGAGGTGGTGCACCCACAGGGAGACCCCCGGCCCCTCTTCGTCGGCACCTTCCAGCTCGATTCCAACCTCTTCCCCGACCTGAAGAAGATCCGGCTCAACCCGAATCTCCACTCCCTGAGCCGAGACAGCGATGGGCAGTAGAAGTAGGGTGAGCAGCCAATACCTCAGCAGCCAATACCTCAGGGACCCGTCCCTCAGCAGCCAGTAAGCTGTTCTCATCACCGGCCC
The DNA here is from genome assembly GCA_022601195.1 of Deltaproteobacteria bacterium. Taxonomy (GTDB): domain Bacteria; phylum Acidobacteriota; class Thermoanaerobaculia; order Multivoradales; family JAHZIX01; genus JAHZIX01. The sequence goes on along the minus strand of JAHZIX010000046.1, from coordinate 179,481 downwards.
CCCGTTGAATTCGGTCGGCGGCGAGTCAGGCCCCAAGCGATGGCTGCCGGCAGGACCAGCCACAGCCCCAATGCGGCTAAGGGGGACCCGGCGAGCCAACCGTAGCCCTCTCCTAGGTGGTCCCCATAGGACATTCCATAGAGACCACCGCGGATCTCCTGCACCAATGCGGTCAACAGGATGACGACGAGGATTCCAGGGATGAACCACCGAATCAGTAGGCCATACCATGGGCCCAGTCGCCACCTGGACTGCCGGTTGATCCCGGCTCTCAGGCTCTCGATTCTGTGCTTTTGCCCCAGCAGCAGACACTGAGACAGCCCCACCACCAATAGACCGTAGCCAAACACCCAGTGGTCTACCAGGTCGAGAAGGGTTAGCCCCAGGGTCCCGTTGTTTTCCAACCCTGGGTTGACCACCTGGGGCAAAGTGAATGTCGCACTGCCGACGATTCCCAAGGCGCAGATGGCGAGCACAGCCGATCGTCGCCGCACCGAGAATTTATCCTCCAAGGCCGCCACCAAGCTCTCCACCAGGGACACCGTCGACGACAATCCAGCCAGGAGCAGGAGAAGAAAGAAGGCCGCACCGAAGGACGTCACGACCCCCTCTCCCCCGGGCAGCTGAGCAATCCCCTGGGGAACGACAAAGAACGACATGGCGATCGTACTTGCCTGAGGAACCACCGCGAAGGAAAAGAGCATGGCGAAGATAGCGATGCCGGCAATGTACTCAAATCCACAATTGAGGCAGGCAATCAACAAGGAGTTATTGGCCTGATCGCTTCGCTTCGGCAAGTAGGATCCGTAAGCCGTCATGACTCCAAAGCCAATCGATAAGGTGAAGAAGATCTGGCTGAAAGCTCCTCGCCAAACCGATACGTCCGCCATCGCCTCGAGGTTGGGCTCAAAGAGAGACCAAACGCCCTGCTCGCCTCCGGGCAAAGTGATCCCTCGAAAGACCAGTACCAACATGAGAAGCCACATAGCGGGAACAAAGATCTTGACCGCCCGCTCAATACCCGCTGCCCCGCGCCAAACGACAGCAGCATTCAGGCTCCAAACCACCATCGCAAAACCGAGAGGTCGCCACGAGGACACCAGCTGGAAGAAGAAACCCTGGGGATTGGCTAGGCTCTCTACCTGGAACCCCGTAAGGCTAGCAAGAGGTTTCCACAAAGGGCCCCAAGACCCGACAAACATGCCAATCACCCAGGCCAGAATGGCGACGTAGTAGAGGGTAATGATCGAGGTGTTGACCAAGGCCCACCAACCGAGGAATTCCCCTTTGCGCCCAGCGACCTGGCGCAGAGCCGCTGGGTAGGCGCGCCTCTGTTGGTGCCCCAACCCCAACTCTAGGATCAGTAGGGGAATGCCCACCGTGAACAACGCGACGAGGTAAGGCAGGTAGAAAGCCCCGCCTCCATAGCGGTAGGCGTTGGCGGGAAAGAAGACGATATTCCCCAAGCCAATGGCACTACCCGAGGCAGCGAAAACAAACCCCAGGCGACTCCATTGGCCGCGCTGAGCAGGGTCCCGCTGGATGGGGCTGTCTACCTTCGATTTGAGGTCCGCGGGAGCCAAGACCTCCGTGCTGCTGGCCGCTAGATGATCCATGCCCCAACCCTAGGGCGGAGGCCGTCGAGCAAGCCACGGCAAAGTTGGGTCAATCGGGTCTCAATCTCGGCTGCATCGTTCAAAACGCAGGCAATCCGAGCATAGAATCGCCCTATGGCCTCCGATTCCAAGATTCCCACGCCGGCGGGAGAGGTGATTCTCGCCCACCTCGAGAGGCAATCCCTTTCCATGGCGGAAGTCGAACGGCGCACCGCTCTGTCCAAGAATACGATTGCCAATGCCATCTACGGCCCCCGGCAACCGCAGCGCAAAACCATTGAGATCCTCGCCGAAGTCTTGGGCCTTCCAGTGGAATCCTTGACCCTACCGGGCGCGCCCCCTTCCCTGGTCGTCCGCTTCGAAGGCTTTGGTACTTGGCTGCTTCGTTGGCGCAACGGCAGCTTGTGGATCGGCATTCTGGGAGCCGCTCTAACCGCCCTCCTGCTCAAGCGCAGCCTCTCCACCCCCCACCTGTCTTCCGCTGTACAAGGGGTGCAGTTCTTGGTCATCCTGGTACTGCTGACTCGCCTTCCCCGCGGAATCGCCCCGCTGCCACTGCGGACCGAGCCAGAGCAGCCCTTGCGCCTGGCCCTGGCAGCGGCCACCGACCTGCGGCGATATTGGGGAGCCATCTGGATGGCCTGGCTCTTCCTCTACCTGGGTCTGACCGCGGCAGCCTTCTTAGGGGTTCTTCCCAGTGCCGACCTGCCGCTTTCGAACGCCTCCCGATGGCTCGTCGTGGGCCTCAACCTGGTTCAGAACAGCGCTACCGTGCTTCTGTTCCTAGCCTATGAAGTCGTCGCCCGGCCCACCATCGCCGCGGACCTGTCCCGCAAACAAGTTCTACCGCTCGAAGCCTGGCTCGCCATCGCCGTTTTGCTCCCACTCCTAGAAGCGGCCGTTCTCGCCCTGGGCATCGGCTGGGAGCTCCAACAATGGTTTGGTTGGTTGAGCGGTTTTGGCCAGGGCACGGCCTTGGCTCTTTTCGTCGGTCGCTTGGACAGCAAATATATCGATCCTCCCCCATGGGTCATCGCCTCCCTCTATCTCTACGCTTGTATCCAGGGAGCCTGGCCGGTCTTTCAATCCCATCCCCAGCTCATGCTGGTCCTCACCTTCCTCGCCCTCGTCCTCAAATGCCTCCTCTTTCTCTTCGTCGCCTGGCTTTTCGAAAGCCGCGTCCTGCTCTACTTTCTGGAGCGCCTCCGGCAATTGGACGAAGGCGTTCGCAAGGAACGTTCCGAGTTTCTCTCCCGCCTTCCCTAGCCCTTCCTAAAAAAAGATTCCCCGCCGAGGTAAGACCTGGGCACCTCGCTGCATCTGAGGTAATAGACGCAGAGATTGGCTCTATCGAGAAGGACCTGAAGGGGAAAAGAAACCCCATTCACTCCAACTCACAAAAGAGCAGACCTAACTCCAATTTCACTCCACGGAGGGTTTGACATGTCTTTAGAAAAACTACACGGGCAAGTGATCGACTATCTCAAGCAAGGAAAGTTCGCAGAAGGGATCGATGACTTTTATGCCGAGAACGTGATCGCCCAGGAAAATTCCTCTGATCCTTTTCAGGGTCGAGAAGCGATGGCGGCCAATGAGCGCAAATTCCTGCAGAAAGTCACCGCATACCACGGCATCGAAGTATTGGCCTCCGACATTGAAGACCTGGGCGACGGCAATGGGACTGTGTTTTACCAGGCGACCATGAAATGGGATCAATCCGATCGCGGCTCGGTGGTCGTCAATCAATCCGTCCTCGAGCACTGGAAAAACGGCAAGATCGGCCGTATCCGCTTCTTCGGGAACTTCGATCCCGGCCCTCTACCTGCCTAAGGCCCTTCCGCTCCTCTCCTCTCACTCGCCAAACTCCTCCTCCGCGGAATTCCGCACCTCTGGCGAGCTGCTCGACCCCAAATCGACCAGCTCGCCAGAGCCTCCACCCCGAAAGGGGTGTCAGGCATGCGTTCCGTGCATCGCTAAAATAACAGCGACTCCATCACCCCGTACCGATAGATTTGTGGACTCTTCCTCGAAAATAAAGGGACCATCGCATTTAAGCAGTGCACGGAGTGCATGCCTGACACCTAAGTGAGGCGTCAGCGGGTGTTGCCGACTCGGAGGACTTCGTCGAGGAGGAAGTCTATGTCCGGCTTGGTGGTGCGGAAATTCACAATGCAGATGCGCAGAGAGTAGCGACCTTCGAGGGCTGTGGGGGACATGAAGAGCCTCCCTTCCCGGACGAGAGTTTCGAGAATGCGGCGGTTGAGGGCGTTGAGGGTCTCTGCGGGGGTCGTCGAGTTGGGGAGAAAGCGGAAACAGCTGATGCTGAGGTCCGACCCCAGAAGCTCCAGTTGAGGGTGATGGGCGATTCGAGAGTCGAGGTGACGACGAAGCTGGATATTGTTGTCGATGGCCGCAGCGAGGGCATCGGTGCCCCGAGCCTTGAGGATCATCCAGACCTTGAGGGCCCGGAAGCGTCGGGAGAGCTCGGGGCCATGATCGAAGAAGGCGAAGGATTCGTAAGGGTCGGTCTGTTGAACCGCGACGTATTCGGTTTGGTGGGAAAAGGCGCGGCGAGAAGCTTCGGAGTCCCGCAGCAGAACACAGCCGACATCCAGAGGAGCGAAGAGCCATTTGTGCGGGTCCAGAGAGAGAGAATCCGCCTGGGAAAAGGCACGGGCCATCCAGCGGTAGTCCTCCGTGAGCACGGCTGGAGCGCCATAGGCGCCGTCGATGTGAAACCACAAGTCGTGCTCGGTACACAGCCGGGCGATTTCTTCCAAGGGATCGATGATGCCGGTGTTGGCGGTGCCGGCGGAGGCGCAAACGCAAAATGGCAGCAAGCCCGCGGCGAGGTCGGCACGAAGCCGATCCTGGAGGCTGTCGAGGCGGAGGCGGCGATTCTCATCAACGTCTACCCGTCGAATGTTGGCCGGCGGAATGCCCAATGCCAGGGCTGCTTTGGGCATGGAGAGGTGGCTCTCACGGCTCAGGTAGAGAGTCAGGCCACTTCTGTCTTCCGGGGGTAGCTCAGCTCTTTGCTGAGTTCGAGCCAGGGCACAGCTCAAGGCGATGCTGTTGGCCATGGAGCCACCGCTGGTCAACAGACCATGGCCGCCACCCTGGAATCCGGTCAGCTCCCCCAGCCAACGCACCACTTGCCGCTCCAAAGCCGCTGCTCCGGGAGCCGACCGCCAAGCCGTCATGTTCTGGTTCAGCACCGACGCCAGGGCATCTGCTAACACCCCCACCGGGTCTGCGGAAGCGGATACGTAGCCGAAGAAGCGCGGATGACCGTTCTTACGGCAAGTCTTGGTGATCGCGGCTACCGGCCCGGCGAGGAGCTCTTCGAAAGGAGTACCCGCTTGCGGTAGGGGTTCGTTCCACAGATCCCTAGACTGAGCGCCCGTGGTCTCGGTGATCACAGGATCTCGGGACTCGTTCTCGAGAAGCTCCGCCATCTTGTCCACGAGCCCATAGCCGAGGCGGCGGAACTCTTCTGACGACAGATCGAAGGGATTTTCTTTGTCCACGGTTCAAGACCTCTTCGTGAGAGACAGGGATTCGGATGAGTCTCCGTCTGCCGGCTCTCGAGTCGTCGGCAGATAAGTCATCGCAGGTAGTCGTGCTTCGGCGGCACTCAGATCAGCAAGCTCGGGGCACATTTCAGGACTCCTCGTGGGCTCTCCGGCCTCGCTTTTTCTCTGTGATGTCAACCAGGCGAATCAGGAGCACCACACCTACCGTTCCTACCACCGGGGAGCTCCCTAAGCCAGGAAAATAGCCTCCTGCCCTCACCGCGAGAGCAGGGTGGGCTAAGCCATTGATGGCCATTCCCAAAGCAAAGAACCAAATCGGCAAGAGAGCTAGTTGACGCCCCTGCTCCAACCCTACGGAAGAGAGGATCCAAATAGCGATCCAGAGTACGTTGAAGACGACAAAGAAGTCCGCCGGCCAAGGCGGCAGGCCGAGTAACTTAGGGAACTCGACATCGAAACCGGTGACGAGCTCTTCCAGAAAATGAACACACTGCACAGCCACTGCAAAAAGAAAAACTCGCCGCGTCCTCTGGCATCCCTTCCCGTTAGAGATCAGCAGGGGCCTTTGCCAGGTCAAGTATGCAGCGAGGATCAGTGCCAAGCTAAGGACTCCGGTACTCGCTAGGACGCTGCCTAGACTTCCAGTCACAGTTCCAGTTCCAGCGTCAGTTACGCCTTCAACCGATCCCGCTTGGATCCCACTGAGTTTCCGGCTTACCCCGCCACAGCCAGGCGATGTAATCCACCATGGGCGGCTCTTCTCCCAACTCACGCAGACGGCTGGCCACCTGTGCCCGATGATGAGTGCTGTGAAGTACCACCTGCATGGCCGACTGGGCCAGGGTGACTCCGTCCAGGGGCCGCTCAAACTTCTCTTCCATCTGCTCTCTCCAAGGAAAGTCCAACTCCCGGTGGAGGTCTTCCGAGCTGGCAAGGGAAAGGTACCGGAGGAGCTCTCCGTGCCCTTCTCGCCCCCAGCTGCACAAGTCCAGGGGAGTCGCGAAGTCCTCCAGGGATGGCAATTCCAACGGTTCACCGCGCCAGACCAGCAGAAAGGCCCGCTGCACCTGGTGAATGTGGTGCAGCCAGAAGGAGACTTTGTCATCGAGCGGTCCTTCTGCTTCATCCAGAACGACCTGCCACAGCTTCGCGTCTGCCCACTCGCCGTGCCGAAGGAGCTCGGCCAATCCCTTTGCGTCAAACATTCTCTGCACCTTTCTTTTCCCTGTTCCGTTGGTCTTTCGCTTCTTCCAGTGGTCCTTGACGCTTTCCGCCAGCATTGCCTCTGGAGTTGAGTAGCTTCCCTACAATCCGAATTGTTTGAGGTGATGATTCGTGTGGTCGTAGGCCCATCGACACCAATCCCCTTCGGACATGGAACCGAAAATCGGGTGATGAGGATTGAGATCACCGGGTTGTGCATCGGCAATCTCGAGCAACCCGTCGATAGCTCGCTGGCGATCCGTCTCAAAGTCTGAGGGCCGGGACCCATTGCGGTACGGGTCGATCTGCGGATGGGTCTTTAGCCCCTTTGGGGTAGGAAGAGGGGTCCCCAAGGCGAGCCACTTGAGAACAGGCGCCGCAAAGCCGGCTTTGAAAGGCACATCTGAACGACAGAGAACAGAGGTCGCATCGGCCAAATGGCACAGCATCTCCGCCGCGGTGAGGGTACCCCAACGCCGTGGGGTGTCTACTCTCAGCGCCTCGAGGCGCTCGACCAACTGCCGTCTGCGCTTGGGGTCCGCGATGGACTTCATAGGCCTCTCCCTATGCCGATTGCCAGGAGAATTTATTGGGACCCATTTAGCCTACTCGATTCTTTTCCGGAGAGCCGGTCCGGCTCTCTCCCCCTGCCCATTTTTCCTACCACTTAGGAATAGGAAACCTCTTCTCTTGACAGGCGGGGTCTACCTGGAAAGAATAAAGCCATCCAATGAGACTATGTCTCAATAAGAGTCATCGAGCTCTGGCTTTGCCATGAAAATCAAATCCAACTGCTGCAAGAAATTCAAGCGCAAGGCCAAGGCTTGTAAGGGTTGCCCTCTCTTCGCAGAGCTATCCAAGAAACAGCGCAAGAAAGCCATTACCAAGGCCCGCCGGAAACTCGGCTGCGCTGCTTAGGGTCTCCTACCTCGCGGAAGCGCCAAGGAATCTACGAGCTTTCTTTCCCTACTCGGAAATCTGGTACTCGAACTCGTAGAAGTGTTTCCCTTCGACGATATTGATGACGAAAGTGCCGCTGAGGCCCACTAGATCGCCGGTGCCGGAATCCGGTACCACCGTGATGGCCTGGTGGGGCTCGCCCCGAGTCATCGTTCCCGAGTGTTGGAGCACGAAACTGCCTTCTTTTCCCGCAAGGCTCCCCTCTACCCTCTCGATGGCCACATAGCCGGCGGAACCTTTGACGCCGCTCATGGCGCTGAGCATTTCCCCTTTGCCGGTGCCAACGAGGTCACCAGAGAACTTCTTGTCGATGGACATGCGGGCCAGCGTTGTCCCGCCGGAGGCATCCGGTTCGGCGAGGGGCTGGAGGGTGACTTCGAAAGTACCTTCGGCTTGATGGGTCATCGATTCCTCTTCCGGTGTTTCCGAACCGTTGTCAGCTCTAGTCAACGTTGGTGCCAGGGCGACGAGAATCGCCAGGGAAAGCAGCACGATTGGGGTGCGACGTTTATTTTGGGTGGTCATAAGTGCTCCCGTTATCATCTGCGGCAGAATAGCGCACCCTACCCAGAGGAAGAAACCATCTCCGTTGGAGCTGCCGGAAGAATCCGAGGCTCCTCGACCTCGAGGTTCTGCTAGGCCCAAGGTAAGAAGCGAAGGAAAACGAAGACGAACTCCCTCCCAACTGACCGAAAGCAGAAGTTTCACTCGTATCGATAGTCCGGACCGGCTTCCGTCTGATACTCCACGATGCCCATGGTGCGGAGGGTCTTGAGGGCCGCAGGCCGGCGATCAAAGGCCCGCAAACTGGCAGCCCCCTTGTCCGACGCCAAACCAGCAGCTTGCTCAAAGATCTCCCCCGCCTCTACCCCCAGTTTGGCCGCAACGTGGTTGGCCAGGGTGAGACGAAAAATATTCTCCCGGGGGTCATAGCGGAAGTCTTCGATGGCGTGGGCTAGGAGAGCCAAAAGCACATATCGTTTGGTACCGGTGCGGTCCGCGAGGATGGCCATGCGGTCGCCGAACCCGAGAAGCAACATCCTCGTCTCGTCCTGAACGGCACCGCGGATGGCCTCCCTCTCCTCCGGTTCGGAGGCAGCATAGATCTCGGCCAGTTCCATGAATTGGGCATCATGCTTCCCAGGAAGCTCTTCGTCGTAGCCCTTCCTTCGGATCCCGTGAAGGTCATTCAGGATCTGCTGTGAATCTCCCACTAGCTCAACCTCCTGGCGGAATGGCCCAGCCGTCGCGAATCGTGTATCCAGCCTTCTTCAGCTGCTGCAATTCTCGCCGGAAAACAGTTGACGGGAACCGAGACCCCGGAGGGTTCCGCAGGTTGGAAGGTACGACCGGGCTTACCAGCTTGAAGCGACGGCCCGCATCGATAGCCCCCTGGATCCAAGCATCATTGACATTCTCCGTCCAACCGTCTTCCAGGAAGAGACGCTGGAACCCTGCCTTGGCGGCGGCCGCAGTGTCGTCATTGCGGCCGATGACCAGAGTGTTACCGGCTCGATTCGATTCCTTGTAGACCTTCCAGGCCACTCCCGCTTCAGCACGGGAAGCGAATTGGCCCTTCGTAGCCGCCTGGAATTCATTCCAGGACCCGATGCCTCCGCCGCTGGGAGTGCTGCTGCCGGGCCCGCGGCCCCCGCCACTACCGCCGCCACCGCCGGTGCTGCCGCCTCCGCTACCACCACCACTGGCACCGCCATCACCGCCTCGGCTTCCCCCAGAGCTTGCTGCGCTGCTGGCACCGTCACCGCTGCGAGCCACGCTGCCGCTGGCACCGGCCACCGGCTTGCCCAAGGAGCTCTCTCCCTCTACCTTGGAGACAGAGGCGGCCTCGGGAGTCTTGGCGGGAGGTGCATCCAGGGAGGTCTCTGCCATAGCGCTCTTGGTGCGTACGGCCGTTTCCGCATTGGTGCCACCCTTGGCCTTCTCCCCGGTAACGATGGCATTCTGCTTGACTTCCGGAGTGGCTTCCGGTGCGGCTTTGTTGGCGCTCGCCGCGTCGTCGGCTCGATTGACTCCCGGCGGGCTCGCTCCGGCATTCGTCCGGGTCGCCTGGCGCGCTCCGACGACGGCCATGGCCGCGTTGAAGGTACCCCAACCGTATTCACCATTCTCGAAATTCTCTGCCGCGGCATCTGCACTGACCACCGCATTCGCTGCCGCATCGACTCGTTGCAAGGTGTCGATGGTGTCCTTGACCTGATCCGCAGCCCTGGCGGCTTCAATGGCGTCTCCGCCAGCCTTGGCAGCGCGACCCGCCTTGATCGCCACCCCGGCACCACCCGGGATAAAGGGCACCGCCGTGGCCGCTGCATCTACCACCACTCCAAAGGCGTCGAGGGCAGCGCTGCCCCAATTGCCCTCACTGACGTTGAAGACCAGAGAAGTGATACCGAGACCCAAAGAGGCAACGTCCCACACGGTTTCGGCGACCCGCCCATCGGGATCCACCATGACCGTAGGATTGGCATGGGCGTAGAGGTATTTGTGCAGACTCGGCGGCGTGTCGACATCTCCTTCCGCCGGGTCTTCCGTGAGGAAACGCCCGGTCTCCGGATCGTAGAAACGAGCCTTGAAGTAGTAGAGGCCGGTCTCGTCGTCCCGCTCGTGGCCGGTGAACCCGAAGGGATTGAAGCTGGCTCCGACGGTGGAACGGGGGTTGCCCCAGGCGTCGTATTTATAGCGGGCCTGGACGCCGCCATCCGGGCGAGTTAGATCGGCAATGCTGCCCAAGACATCGAAAAGATAGAACTGCCGCCCCTCCGTGGCGTGGACCATGGAGAGAAGTCGGTCCGGGCCATAGTCGTACTTCGCGATGGTGTTGCCGGCATCGTCGGTTTGCTGTAGCACGCTCTGGTCGTCGTAGACGTACCGGTGGATGTCGCCGCCACCAACCTTGCGCACCCTCAAGCCCTGGTGATCGTAGAGGTAACGCCCCTCGACGACACCATCTCGAGTGAGCTCCGTGAGCTGGTCCCGCACATCGTAAAGAAACTCCAACACCACTCCGTCCTGGGTTCGGCGGATCTGATTGCCGTTGGCGTCGAAGTCGTAGTCGATGTTTTGGCTAGCGTCGAGAAGATCCGTCACCGTTGTCAACCGATTCCGTAGGTCGTAATCGAAGCTTTTGTCCAGCAACGGGGTACCCACCAAATCTAGGTCCCGCTCGGTCTCGCGGTTCCCCACCGCATCGTAGGTGTAGGCAGTGCTCTTGTCCGGGTAGTTGACTCCGGTGAGACGATCCGCCAAATCGAAGACGTAGGTGGTGGTCTCCGCCGCTCCGCCGTTGGTCTCGATCTGCTGGAGGCGGTTGCCGTTGCCGTCGTAGGTGTACTCGAAGGTGGAGACGGCAGCTGCACCCTGGGTGTTCTCGATGAGAATGGCGCGGTTGGCGCCGTCGTATTGATACTCGGAAGCCGTGCCATTGGGATAGCTAATTCTCTTCAAACGGCTGTTGCGGAAGTAGGAGTAGGTGGTCACTCCAGCGAGAGGAATCGTCACCGAGGTGACGCGATTCAGCGCATCGAATCCGTAGGTCGTCACTCGACCGTCGGCATCCGTCAAGCGCTGGCGGTTGCCATTTCCGTCGTAGTCGTACTGAAGGACTTCACCCTGGGGATCGGTGGCCGAAGTCTGTCGATCGAAGTCATCAAAGGTGAATGTGGAGACCCGAGTGCCGGTACCCCCACCATAATTCTCGGTGACGGACTCGAGATTGTTGTTGTCGTCATAGGTAAAGACCTGACTCACCAGATCATCACCGGTGCTGGGGATGGCGGCAGCAGAATTGGACGCTGTCTGTCGGCCGAGAGCATCGAAGGTAAAGGTGACCACCTGCCCCTTGGCGTCGCGAGTCTCGATTACATTGCCTTCGCCGTCGTAATCTCGCTCGGTGCGCTCCCCGTCCGGATAAACCACCGCCGTTAGACGGTTCATGGGATCGTATTCCATGGTCGAAACACGGGTGTTGCCATCGGTAATGGTCGTACGGTTGTCGTTGTTGTCGTAACCGTAGCTGGTCTCGTTGCCGAGGGGATCGGTGATGCCTACCAAGCGATTGGCACCGTCGTAATCTCGGCTCCAAGTTCCCGTCTCGGGCTTGGTGATGGTCTTCTGGTTGCCGTTGTCGTCGTAGGTGAAGGTGGTCGTTTCGCCGGCGCCGTCGGTCATCGAGCTCACGCGCTGACGCAGGTCGTACTGCCAGGTACGAATGCGCCCTTCGGGGTCCCGTTCACGAATCTGATTGCCCATGGCATCCAGGCCGAATCGAGTGATCGCTGCCAAGGGGCGGTTTTCAGCCACCTTCAGGTTGCGCTCGTCATATTCGAAACCGGTGATGTTGCCGTTGCCGTCTTTGTCGAAGCGGACGTTTCCATTGGCGTCGTATTCCAACTCGCGAACCGTCTGTCCCGCCCGCACGACCGAGAGGATCCGGTTCTCTCCGTCGACAGCGTAGGTCGTGACGATGCCTCGCCGATCCGTGGCCGTGATCTGATTGCCCACGGCATCGTAGGTGAAGCTCTCCGAGACTCCCATGGGGTGGTCGATCTGAGTAACCCGGTTGAGGTCATCGAGTTGGAAGGTGGTGGTATTGCCGCGGCGGTCTGTCGTGCTCACCAAGTTGCCCGTCAGATCGAAGGAGTTCACTTCGAAGGTCCCCACGGATGCCGGATCCACCGTCCGCACCTGGCGGTCCAACTCGTCATACTCAAAGTTGATGACAAAGCCATTGGGATCCGTAGTGGAGGTGGCCTTTCCTGCGGCATCGTAGGTGAAGCTCTGAGAACGGCCCTCCGGGAGGTTCTCCAGTACCAGTCGATTGAGCTGGTCGTACTCAAAGGTCTTGGTGTTGCCATTGGCATCCGTCTCTTCGAGCAGATTGTCGTTGCTGTCGAAGACGCGGGTCAGCAGAGTGCCCAAGTTGTCGGTTTGAGTCACCACTCGATCGAGATCGTCGAAAGTCTGATTGACGACGTTACCGTTGGCCCTCTGGATGCGCGTCTGGTTCCACACCGGGTCGTAGGAAAAGGTGGTGGTGACGGGCCCCGCGGGGGTCAACCCCAAAGTCACATTGCGGGTTGTGCTGACGCGGCGGTCGCGGTTGTCGTACTGATGCTCCGTGACAGTCAAACGCGGATCGAGCTCGCGCACCAGATTCCCCACCGCGTCGTATTCGTACAAAGTGGTGTTGTTGAGCGCATCAACCGTGCGAATGACACGCCCGAGAGCATCGTAGTCCGTCCGCCGGCGGCGCCCCAGGGCGTCCTCTTCCTCGGTCTTGTTGCCAATGTTGTCGTAGGTAAATTGGGTGACGTTGTTGAGAGCATCCGTCACAGAAACGAGACGGTCGAGGTCGTCATAGACATGAGTTCGTTTTCGGCCCAGAGGGTTGATCTGCTCTAGAGTGTTGCCTTCGCCATCCAGGAGAAACTTCTCCTCTACCGCCACTCCTCCCACGAAGCGACGCACGGTGTGGCGGCGGGCCAGCTCGTCGTAGACGTTCTCGGTCACCTGAGGTGAGCTCAGCCCCGGACCACTCAAGGTCTGGGTGAGAACGTTGCCCTCTCCATCGTAGGAGTAGGTGGTGACTCGACCTTCCGGCTCGGTGCGAGTGGTCAGGCGACCCGAGTCGTCGTAGCTAAAAGTAGTGTCGGCCCGTAGGGCGGTAGCGCCGGACCAGTTGCTCTCGAGGATCTTGTTGCCTTCGAGGTCGTAGTCAAAGTACTTGCTATCCCCGAGAGCGTTGGTCACCTGGACGGCTCGGCCCTCTAGATCGAAGCGAGTCATCGTCGAACGGCCCGCGGCATCCGTGAAGGTGGTCACCCGGCCAGCGTCATCGAATGTGGTGCTCTCCCTATCGCCGCCGGGAAAATTCATGGCGACGACGCGGTTGAGGGCGTCGTAGTCCATCACCGTGTTGCGGCCCAGATTGTCCGACTGCTGGAGGGCCCGACCCCGATCATCCCAAGTGGTGCTGGAGGTGCCCCCCATGGAGTCGGTGACAGAAGCCAGATTGCCGAAGCCGTCGAAGGTGAAGGTGGTGGTCTTCCCCAGAGGGTCTGTGGTGCTGCGCCGGTCGCCGTTGGAATCGTAAGTGTGAGTCTCGGAATAGCCGGTGCCCTGGATGGTGCGATTGGTCAGATTGCCCCGGCCATCGTAGTCAAAGGTGGTGGTGACACCGTTGCGGTTGCGGGTGCTCGCCACTCGGTTCTTGATTCCCGGTCGGCCAAAGGAATCCTCGGAGTGGTATGTGTGAGTGATGGTCAGATTCGAGGAGCCACCATTCACATCCGTGACCGAGACCGACTCGGTGAGCAAGTTGGCGTCGTCGTCGTAAGTGAAGGTCGTGGTGGAACCGTTGGCGTCGGTCTGGCTGGTGACGTAGACATCGTCCGGCGACCACACCATGGTGACCGTGTCTCCCTCCGGATCTTCGATGGAAAGAGGGCTACCGTATTGATTCAGGGTGTAGGTGGTGGTCTGGCCCCGACGGTCCCTCACCCGCTGCACCAACATGGGCGGCCCGCGCGTGGAGAGACCCGCCATATCGTAGGTGAAGGTAGAGACTCCCCCTTCCGGTTCTTCCAAGGAGGCGACGAAGACCCGAGGCACCGAGACACTCCCCTGCAGACCGATGGTGCCTTCCTCATAGGTGATCGTGGTCGTGGCGCCTTTGACCTCGTCGGTGGTGCTGGTCAGCCGGTGGCGATCGTCGAAACTGGTCGGTGAAGTTGCCGGATAGCCGTAGGTCTCGTGGAGCACACCATTTTCGCGCTGGGCACTGATCAAATTGCCATCGTCGTCGTAGTCGTAGGTCATGGACACGCCACCGGGGCCGATCACCGAAACGATCACCTCTTTGGATCCCATGTTGACGAAGGAGCGGCGTTCGTAGGTAAAGGAGAGAAAACGGCCCGCGGCATCCTCCACCGTCATCAGTTTTGGATCCCGCCCCGAGGTGTCGTAGGTCAGGTCGGTCATGTTGCCGTTGACGTCTTCGATGTAGTCCAGATCCCAGGTGGAGCTGCGGCGGAAAGAGTAGTGGTAGCGAGTGCCATCGACACTGTAGAAGTCGAAGGAGTTGTCCGAGGGCTCGGCGATGAGAGTGCCGTGGTATCCCTTGAGAGGACGCAGCCCACCGGCGCCGTCGTCGACGAAGGTCATACCTGCCCCAGCAGCCCCGGCGACGATAACCTCGCCGCAGGGAGTCACGAAGAGCTTGGAGTCATAACTGTGATTCCAACCGACACCGAAGGGGCCAGCTTCCATGCCGCCGTTGCTGGAGTAGCTACGCTGGAACTCCAGAGAAACCCCTCGACCGGGAATCGCCAGGTCCTGGCGACTCACCAAGAGGGCACCATCGAAGAGGTCCACACCCTTGTACATGGCATGGCCTACGGGCAGGTTGTTGCGAGTCTTGAACTGAGAGACGGCTCCACCATTGCGGGTTTCCATGTGGCCATCCACGGTGGAGACCCCTTCCAGGAAGAATAGATACTCTCCGGGTAGGAGGTCGGCGGGAGAAATGAAGAGGCTGTGCTCCCCTTCCGGCATCACTTCATCGTCGATCAGGGTCGTCCCTGCACCGAGCTCCAAGTTACCATCCGTGTCCTGCCCATCGATCTTGCGAAACCTCAGGGTAATGTTCGCTTCTTGGGTGGTTTCGAAGAAGAACTCGCTGCCGAACTCACAGTTCCGATCATTGAGGAGATCTACCTCCTGCTGCAGAACCACCGAGCCGGAAACGTTGGTAAAAATGCGCTGAAAGAGGGGCAACTCCATGCGATCGCCCCGCACTTCCACCACCGAGCCGCGGTTGACCACCACCTCGGCTTCATAGGTTTGAGCGATGTCGAAGCTGACTCCTCTCGGTAGCAGGGCCATACCGGCACCGGTGCGACTGTCCCCCACCACTGCGCCCAGGAAGCTGCCCCCTTCGAACAGATCCAATTCGACGCTATTGCTGTTGTAGCTCCCGGGATTGATCTGGTAGGACGCCGCTACCGGTGTAGCGCTAAGGCCCTCGTCGGTGAGCAGGATGGGGTCCGGCACGACACCGGTGATCTCCGGTGACAAGCCGAAAACCGCCGATAGATCGTCCTGGAGGGTAAAGAAACCTTCCTCGGTCCCTTCCACACAGGAATCTCGGTCTACCGTGGCCACTTCCACCCGCACGTCCGAGGCATCGACACTCACCTCGTTCTCTCCCGGCGTCAGCCCGGTACGGATGGATGCCTCGTAGGAGCCATCCCCCCGCAGAGTGACACCGCCAGAGGAGCCGCCGTTGCTCACGGAATAGGAAACTTGGGCGGTGGTTCGAACCCAGGTGCGGCTGGGCTGAAAGTCCAGAAAGCACTTGCCGTCGCCATCCACTTCTACGGTGAAGTCGGGAACCGAGTAGAAGAGAGTCACCGGTACCTTGGCGTTGGAAACACTGCCTGCTTTGGCAGCATTGATGTTCTGGCCGTTGGCGTTGATCACGGTGGAGGTCGTGGCGATCACGCTCGGTCCCTGGCCACAGCCGCCGAAGGCTTGCAGGTCGAAAGACAGGGTCGGCAGGCCCGAAGCGCTAATTTGGTACGAGTAGGTGGTGTTGGTGCTATTGCCGAGGATGAAACCGGCAGCGGCACCGAAACGGGAGGTCTCCATGTTGAGGGAAGGGCTACCGCAATCCCCCAATACAGGGCTGCGGACCCCGCAGTCGAGAAAGTTGCCGTTCTCGTCTACCGAGGCATCAAACACCACCCCGTTCTCAAAATTCTCTGGGGCGGGACTACATTGGAAGCTCGCCGAGCCCCGCGAAAAGGTGACATCGACGTTGGAGACGGGATTGCCGAAACTATCCTCCACCGCTACCAGAGCGGTGTCCGACCAGAGTCCCGCGGCGCCAAAAGAATTCGGCGGGTCGGTCCGCCGTAGGGCCACGGGATCTCCCGGATAGGCCAAGCCGGAAAACGGCTCGCGGATCACCAAGGTGCCGCTACTACTCCCGGCGAAGGCCTCGATGAAGTGCATCAGGCCTTGAGTCAGATAGGTGTCGCCTCCGTTGCGCCGCACGTACCAGGGGTTAGCGCTGGTATCCGTCCCCGCCTTCATAGTCGCCTCGGCGATCCCCAAGGCGTTGGTGAGAACTGTGATGTTCGCCGCTTCCACACCATCTTCGCCCTTCAGGAGGCCACCACCTCGAGCCATGGCAAAGACCACTTCCGCACCGACCACGGGCCGCCCGTCGCGATCCCGCGCCTGCACCGCCAGGGGAAGATCAAATTCCTCGTCCACCACTCCGGTCTGCCCGTCACCGGCCGGAATCTTGACCAGTTGGACCGCCGCGAGGGGATCGGTGTTGGGTTCTGCCGAATAGGGCGAAGCGAGTGCCTGAGCTAGAAAATCCAGTACCCAATTGGCCGGAGGCTGACTGCTGGAGCCGCCTGCCAGACCACCGGCGATGAAATAGCCGGCGGCACCGCTCACCGGGTCTTCGGCCCGCCAAACGGATCCGGTCCAGGCATTGAGGCTAATCACAGTCCGAGGAACTTCCACCTCCAGCCCCAAACGGACCCAATTGTCGATGGCGTTCTTGACCACTTGGGGATGTGCCAAGGTGGGTAGCTCCGTGGGTAGATTTGAGCTGTCGAGGCGCACCACCTCTATCCCCGCCTGGCGCGCCAGGCCGAGTCCTTTGTCCGCGGAAATACCCTCTACTTGATATTCCTGCTGGAAGATCAAGTTCTCCAGAGCGGAACCCTGCAAGGCCGAAAGGCGCATGAAATCCCTCGGTGCCTCACCATCCCCTTGACGGCTCACCGGCTCCGCGGCGCGCAGGGCGGCGTCCAGGGTCACCCCTTCGAATTCGATCCCATAGGGCAGGCCGAGAAGTTGCTCGACTTCCAGAGCCAAGCTGGCAAACACCACCGAGGGCAAAGGCCGCAGCACCTCCACGTCGAGCAGACCACTCCACTCCCCTTCACCGGCATCCCAACCCTCCGCGTACCCATGGGCCAACTGGGCGAGCAGCCGAGCACCGAGGCGCTCCGTATCCGCCGGGTCCTCTTCGCTCTCATCGGGCCGCAGCGCCTGTTGGGCCCCCACCGCCAGAGCGTGATAGGAGCCGGAGAAGACCGTCTGAGAAACCGTCTCGCTACCCCACGGCCCGGTGAGTTGCAATTCCATGAGATGAGGCACGCCCATGTCCAAGACACCCTCCCCCACTTCCACCGCGCGCCCACCGATCTTCACTTGCGGGCGCAACCGCACCAGGTAAACGGGAACGGCGAATAGACCACCATAGGCGTTGACCACGCGATGATCTTCCACCGTCGCTGGGGTGTAGGAGAGGGTCACTCGCTGCCCCACCCATCTCGCCAAGGGCACTTCGAGATCGAGAAGGATGGGAGAGCCCGCGCTCGGCCCGGCGCGCACCACCAGCCGGATCTGGGTTCCTTCCGAGGATCCCAAGGCAGGTGATTCCTCACTGACCCCCAGCACCTTCATGGGCAAGGAGCTGGGGAGGAGCCGGAGCTCTTCAGCCACGACCTCCCGACTTCCTAACTGCCCTTCATAAACCTCTCCAGGGGCTTCCGTCTGCAGGAAATCCTCCACCTGCAAACGCAATTGGGCCAGGGGGGAGCTAATCTGAGGAGCCTCGAGATAGGTGGCCAGGAACGCCTCCGGAGTGAACCCCATTTGCTCCAATACGCCCGTCGCCGCAACCCGAGCCGTGCGCTTCATGGCGGGAGCCAAAGGCACCCAAGTGCGACCGGAATAGTCCACCACGGCGCCCCGATAGTTGGTGTAGGGCACGAAGGCTGAGACCCAGGTTTGCTCCATCTCCACCGCAGCCACTCGGCCGCCCCGGATCACCGGTCGGAAGGCCAAACCCGCTTTGCCGAGGGCAGCCGGAACCGCCGTGGGATCAGCCAAACCCAGTTCCGCGGCCAGCTCCTCTACCGGTAGCTCCACGACCCCGCGCACGTAGCGAGCCGGTACCTGGCTGGCTCGCAAGAGAGCGATCAGCAGACTGGCTTGATCGACATCGTTGCCGGAACCTTGGCGTAGAGTGCCTTCCGCTCCTTTCATGCTGCTGCTGTAGAACTCCGTGGCCATGGAGTTACGAACGAACTCGAAAACCCGTACCGCGTCGTAACCAAGAGATTGAGCTTGCCGCAGGATCATCTCCGACAGGGGAGCCTCGAGGGTTGGGGCGAGATCCTCGGGAACCGGATCTGCCGCCAGAGGATCGAGATAGGAAGGCTGGATCGTCTGAGGTAGCTGCGGCACCCGGGAACCGAAATCGGAACGTCGATAGGGCAGTGGCGCCGCCCGCAGCAAGCTCACCGGTTGGCGTGCCTGCTGCAGAGCCAGCACTGGGGAAACGTCCCGGGCAGCCTGGCGCAAGCGGGAACGAGCTGCTTCGATCTTTCCGGCGCGCTCCTGCGGTGAATCGGCCCGGTCTTCCTGGGCTTGGCGAAGCTGCTGAACCGCCGCGCCGAGAGAGGAGTGGAGACGGTCACTGGCGGCAAAGTAATCCCCTTCCGCCAACTCTTGACGAGCCAGAACCTCCGAGCCGATGTCTAACCTCTCCAGCGTGGCCCGGGTAGCTGCCAACTCTCGGCGCACCAGGAGATCCTGAGCTTCGAAGGCTTGGTAGGCGGCAACTAAGGAATCCGGGTCGGAGTCCGCCGAAGCGGCAACCACCTGCTGCAGGCGAATCAACGCATCGCCAACCCGGCTCGCCGCCTCACTGCGAGGAGGAAGTACCGCTCGCCGGGAAGCCCCTTCCAGGGCGAGCCTCTCGGTAGAGGCCGAGACATCCTCACCTCGGCTCAAGGAGGTGAGAATGCGCGCTTCCTGCTCCGGGCGCGACAATCCCTGTAGGTCGGCGTCGCCCGCTGCAAACGCGGCCCCCGTGCCCCCGAAGAGCGGTACCAACAACCAACAGGTGAAAGATCTAAGCCTCATTTGCTGCTCTCCTCTACCGGGCCTCGGTGGGCCCCAAACGCAATCGACGGAACGCTATCGACCGAACGCCATCGACGGAATGCCATCGACGGAAACTAATGGACTTGGTCTTAGAAACCGGTCTCCAGTGGCCTGACCTGCCCCGAGGAGTACTCCCGTAGGACCCCCGGCTGGGAGCTCAAGGGAGAACCGTCGCCCGGTGGCTCCTCGCTACCCGCGCCGCCTTCCTTCGAGCTCTCCTCCGGATGACCACTGGTCGCGCTATCGCTATCGCTGGCACTGTCGCTGTCGCTGTCTTCGTCACAGGGCACGTCTCTGCCCTTGTTGTAGTCCTCGAGATCCTTGCGAAGTCCGTCCGCCGTGCGGCGATCCCGCCCTCGGGGACGGCTCCCGGGAGGAAAATCCGCTAGAAAGTCGTCCGCCTCCAAGACCACGTCTTCGATCAGGGGATCCGACCCGCTCAACAGATTGAACACGGCGGCAACCCACTCCCGAGCCAACTTAGAGGCAGCGTCGCCGCCGTTGTACCTCAGCAGACTGCGCAGCCCAGCAGAGTCATAGAGAACTCCCCCCATGACGAGCTCTTGGGCTGGCCACTCTTCCTGATGGTCTTTCCAGTACTTCCTACCTCGGGGGCAGAACACCGAGCTCTCGACGATCAAACCCAGGGCTTCCGTGTCCAGCAGAACCGCTCCGGAAACCGTGTGGAGGAGCAAGGAGAAGGTCTCGTCGCCCTCCGTCTCGCCGTCTCCGAAGATATCGACAGGAACTTCGAGGCGGTGCTGCCAGGGTTCGAAGGTGAAGGTTTCCACCCCCAGGGCACCGTAGTCGTCGCCCGCCACGGCGCTACCGTCGGCGGTTTCCACGGTGACGCTGACGGAGTCGCCAGTGGAACAGCTCAGGCGGACCTCGAAGAGGGCCTTCTCCACCTGCCCGAGCCTCGGCTCTGCCGCTACGACGCCGTAGGCCAGCAGCACCGGTGTCCCTCGGGAGACCAGAGAGAGGTCATCGAAGAAGCCATCGGCACTGCCTTCGGAGCTCCCTCGATGGGTGATCAAGCGAATACGGGCAGAACCGGTTCCCACCGGAGGTACCCGCTCATCGGCGATCCGCTGCCATTCGGTAGCGCTGGTGAGGGGGCCGGAGTCGAAGGCATCGAGGACCACAGAAGCCGTCTCGTCCCAATACTCCACTACCAGACGGGCAGTATCCGTGGGCAACTCCTGCCAGGTGCGAATATGCCCCTGAAAGGCAAAACTCACCGAGCCCGCATCGATGACGTCGCGGTAGGCAGCCAGGTCCACCGTTTGGGCCAGCTCCGCTCGTTCCGCCTCGCCGGCGTAGAAATAGGCGGCGCCCTCGGCGGGATCGGGATCGGTCGATGCCGGTAGCCAGGAATCACCCTCCACCTCGCTCCAGCCGGGAATTTCACCGTCGACCAAGGGATCTTCGGCGCCGCCGTTGACCAGCAAGTTGGGGCTGGCGCAATCATCCTGATCGAGGATGGTGGCCTCACCCAAGCCGTTGGCGATGTAGCCCTCCCGGGCATTGAGCAACTGAACCACGAAGGTCTCGTCGTCTTCCGGTCGCAAATCGCCGAAAATCACCACTGCCAAGGTAGTTTCCGTCTCTCCGGCCTCGAGAGTGATGGTGCCGGTGGCCCCTTCGTAGTCCTCACTTTCGGTAGCACTACCTTCGAGGGTGAGGAAGTCCACACGCAGCTTCTTGTTGTGAGCCTCCGGCACGCTGATGGTGAACAGGGCCTCGACGTTCTCGTCGTCTCCCTCCGTCACCACCACATCACTGATGGAGATCGGTCGGCAGTCGCTTCCTCCACCGCCGGAATCCGAGTTGGAATCCGAGTCCGAATCCGAGTCCGAGTCACTATTGGAGTCGTTGTCCGGGCCCGACCCAGCCTCTTCCTCGCCGCGACCACCCGTCAAGCTGTCAGAGTCAGAGTCGGAATCAGAGTTCGAGTCGGAGTCCGAATCCGAGTCAGAGTCCTCGTCCTCGTCATCGCAATCACCGTCGTTGTAGAGCTCCAACTCATCCTTGAGGAATTCCGCTTCGTCCTTGTTCTGGCATCGCGGTCCGCTGCCGGGAGGAAAAGCCGCCAAGAAGGCTTGAGCTTCATCTACCGTCAGTTGAATCACCGGATCGGAGCCGCTCAGCAGGTTGAAGAGGGTTGCCACCAGTTGGCGAGCCAACTTAGTGGAGGCATCTTTGCCTTTGTAACGCAGGAGGTCGCGAATGCCGTGGCTGTCGTAGAGCACGCCGCCTATTTCCAGCTCGCTCACCGGCCACTCACTCTGATGATTCTTCCAATAGCCGGGGCCACGGGGACAGAACACCGGTCCGGCATCATCGTCGTCGACGATGGTCCCAAGCCCTTCCCCATCCACTACGTTGGCGTTGATCGACCCGGTGACGTTTACCAAGAAAGTCTCGTCATCCTCATCTACCAGATCTCCCAACACCTGCACCACGAGGACGCCGGTCGTCTCTCCGGCCGGAATGACGACAGTGCCCGTGGCCGCCGTGTAATCGCTGCCCGCCGTCGCCGTGCCATCTGAGGTGGCGAAATCCAGGCTGACCTCCACCGATGCAGCGGTCGATAGGGTGATGGGGAAGATCGCCTCCATGGTTCCCACGTCCCCTTCCACCGTCATCGCATCGCCCAGCAGCACATCTACCGCTTCGTCGTCGTTGACGATGGTGCCGAGGCCTTCGCCATCCCCCGAAGTGGCATTCACCTGGTTGCTCAGAGTCACGGTAAAGGTCTCGTCGGCTTCTACCTCCGTGTCCCCGCTCACCACCACAGTCAGGGTCGCCGTGGTTTCGCCGGCAGGTAGGGTCACCGATCCCGAGGACGCCGTGTAATCCGAACCGGCCAAAGCGGTGCCGTCGGCAGTGGCGAAGTCAAAGGTCACGTCCAGCCCACTGGCTGCCGTCAAACTCACCGTGAACACCGCATCGGTGCTTCCGGTGTCACCTTCCGTGACCACCGCATCCGAGACGGATAGCTCCGGCGCCGGGTCGTCATCCAAGATGGTCCCCAAGCCTTCCCCATCCACCAAGGTGGCATTCACCGGGTTGCTGAGGGTGACTGCAAAGGTCTCGTCCAGCTCATCCAGCAGATCTCCAGACACTTCGATGTCGATCGTCCCACTGACCTCACCAGCAGCAATCGTTACCGTGCCGGAGGCAGCCAGGTAATCGCTTCCCGCCGTGGCAGTGCCGTCTGAAGTGGCGAAGTCGAAGCTCACATCCAAGGAAGATGGCGCCGCCAGAGTCGCGACGAAGATCGCACTGACCGTCCCCGCATCCCCTTCGACCACCTCCGCATCCGCCAGGACAAGGTCGACGGTCACATCGTCGTTGACGATGGTGCCGAGACCTTCCCCGTCCGCCAGGGTGGCATTCACCAGGTTGGTGGCCGTCACTGTAAACGTCTCGTCGTCTTCCACCTCGGTGTCACCGTTCACCACCACGGTGATCGTCGCCGTGGTCTCACCAGCTGGAATCGTCAAGGAGCCGGACTGGGCGATGTAGTCCGAACCCGCCGCTGCCGTGCCATCTGAGGTAGCGAAATCGAAGCTCACGTCCAAACCGCTCGCTGCCGTCAAGGTGACTGTAAACACCGCATCCGCGGTACCCGCATCGCCCTCTGAAACCGAGGTGTCACCAATGGACAACTCCGGTGCCGGGTCGTCATCCAAGATGGTCCCGAGGCCTTCCCCGTCCACCAAAGTGGCATTGACCGAATTGCTCAAAACGACCGTGAAGGTCTCATCGGCCTCGTCCAGACCATCCGCCAACACCGCTACAGCGGCGGTTGCCGTGATCTCACCGGCGGGAATCGTCAAGGTGCCGGACTGGGAAGCGTAATCCGAACCTGCCACTGCCGTGCCGTCTACTGTCGCGAAATCGAAGCTCACGTCCAAACCGCTCGCCGCCGTCAAGGTGACGGTAAACACAGCGTCCGCAGTGCCCGCATCGGCCTCTGAAACCGACGCGTCGCCAATGGACAGCTCCGGTGCCGGGTCGTCATCCAAGATGGTCCCCAAGCCTTCCCCATCCACCAAAGTGCCGTTGACGGGATTGCTCAGGACGACCGTGAAGGTTTCATCCGCCTCGTCCAGATCATCCGCCAACGCTGCCACAGCAACGGTTGTCGTCGTCTCACCAGCGGGAATCGTCAAGGTACCGGACTGGGAGGTGTAATCCGAACCCGAAACGGCCGTGCCGTCCACCGTCACGAAATCGAAGCTCACGTCCAAACCGCTCGCCGCGGTCAAAGTGACGGTAAACACCGCGTCCGCAGTGCCCGCATCGGCCTCTGAAACCGACGCGTCGCCAATGGACAGCTCCGGTGGGTCGTCGTCATCGAGAATGGTCACTATCGCATCGGGGTCGACCAGGGTCGCCGCCACCACATCGCTCAGGGTGACGATGATAGTTTCATCCGCCTCGTCGAGCAGATCTCCCAACACCACCACGGTCAAAGAGCCGCTCACCTCACCGGCAGCGATGGTCGCCGTACCGGTCGCTTCGGTGTAGTCGGCTCCTGCGGTAGCGGTTCCTGCCGCCGTGACAAAGCTCATGGTGACGTCCACCGCTGCCGGTAGGGAAAGAGTCAGGGGCAGCAGGGCGTCGATCGTGCCCACATTTCCTTCTGGCACGCTCAGGTCGCCGATGGTGAGGCCTGTCGCCAGAGTGAAGTTAATCGTGACCTCGGTGCGGTTCCCGGCGAGGTCTTCCGCCGTCACTTGCAAGGTGTAGGAGCCGGCGATGTCCACGGGGGTACCGGAGACAAAGGGCTCGCCGTTGAGGGTGATGACCTCGAGGCTCGGGTTGGCCTCGACGATCTCGATCACCGGAGTCAGCGGATCGAAGGAGTTATCGCCATCGGTCACTCCGGTCACCGTAATCACCGGCGCGGTGAGGTCGACGGTGAAGCTCACCGGCGAGCTCTGACCAATATTTCCGTAGGCATCGGTGGCACGGGCCACCAAAGTATGCGCTCCCTCGGCGAGGGCTAGCTGGCCGTCATAGCGGCCAGTGGCCGCATCCGCCAGGGCGATCACCTGCCAGGCACCTCCATCGGCGCTGACCTCTACCAGCTGGACCTGGGACAGATCGTCCGTGGCCACCACCTGGGCGATCTGCTCGACCCCCAGGAAGCCACCGTCCGTGGGACGCTGCAGGGTGACCACCGGCGGACCTTCGTCCACGGTGGTCAAGCTCACCACTCGGAGACTCAGCAACTCGGTGCCACCGCCCTCGGCGGGAACTTCCGCCAGGAGAGTGACCAAATAGCTCTGCAAGCGAAGAGCCCCCGTATCGAAGGTCGCCGAGCCGGAAGCTTGCCCTCCGGGAGACAGATCTACGGTGCGGTTCTCGGTCGCCAGAACGACGCCCGTCAAGGCATCTTCCAGACGAATTTGGAGCGGTACCTGGGTGAGCGCTGCTCCTCCCAAATTGGTCACCGTGAAGGCGGCTTCCACCGGTTCGCCAATGCCGGGGTTGCGGTCCGACAGCACCAGCTCACCGCTCAGCACCACAGCCCCCGCGACGACATCGAAGAGGGTTTCCGCCGTGGCCTGGACAGCTCCACCGGCTTCCACCGTCAAATCGACTCGGTAGCTTCCCAAAGGCTCGCCGGAGCTGGGCCAATCCGCGTTGACGGTCACCGAATCGCCCGGTAAAAGATCCCCGAGGGGACGGATGAACTGGGCTACCTGAGTCTCGCTAGCGTCGACCAGGGAGATCAGGGCCATTGCCCCGCTGAGGGCAGCGTTGCCGCTCACATAGTCGATGGTAGCGGCGATGCCCACCGCGGCGCCGGTCTCGTAGATGCCTTGATCCGTGGTTACCGTGCCGGCCAGCTGCAAGTCTCCGCCGATGACGAAAGGAGCTTCTCCCTGCGCCACCACGGTGCCTCCGGCATCCGAGAGGCGAGCAGCGACGCGGTAGTCGCCCGCAAAGACGCTGCCGGTATTCCAAATGCGACTCTCCAAGAGGGTCTCGCCAAAGCCCAGCGCCGTGATGACGATGGGATCCAGCTCTTCTACCAGGAATCCACCAGCATCCTCGATACGAACCTCCAACAGACCGTCGAAGACGCTGCCGGCGTTGATGACCTCCAGGTTCGCTGTGACGTCCTCCTGACCGAAGTACAAAGGACGATCCGTCGCCACGGTCAACAGCGGCACGCCTTCGGCGGCCACCGGTAGCTCCCGCTGGCTAGAGTTGTTGCCCTCGTTGGATTCGCCGATGCGATCGAAAGGATCGACGGAAGCGGTCACCGTGTAGGTTCCGGTTTCCGAGCCCAAGATTAGATCCCGACTGATCGTCTGGGAGCCCCCCGGGGGTAGCCCGGCCACTACGGAGCCTTCGACGACCGTGACGGAGAAGCCTCCTGGCCCCAGGGCAACCACCGTCAGGTCCGCTGCCGGCGAGGCTTCCTCGGAGCTGTTGCGCACCGTGACGGAAACGCGAACGGTGTCTCCGGGCCGGCCCACCGGCGGAGAGACCACCAAATCCGCCTCTTCGATCTCGAGGTCCGTGCGGTCGCCAAAAGAGAGCCGGACCACCATGGTCTCGGACTCAGCACTGCGGTTGCCGTCACCGTCTTCGGCGCTGGCCGTAAAGAGGTTGTCGCCACCCTGGAGGGGACGGTTCCGCACCTCGAAGTGGCCGGCCAAAGTCAGGCGCACCTCGGTATTGAAGTTGAAGAACATCAAATGACCACTGGGAGCCCAATAAGGCTGGGACGAGCTTCCCAAGTCCAACGTCGGCTCGAGCTCGGTGATCTCGCCGCTCGGAATATCCAGCAGCAATGCTTCACCAAAGTCACGAATCCAAACCAATCGGTCGCCGTCCGGAGACAGCTGAGGAAAGAAGGAGTCGTCGCAGGGAGCCAGAGCCGATTCGGTGGCCGTGGCGATGTCGTAGCTGATGATGCAGTCACCGCCCAGAATGGGGCTGGAGCCGCTGTACACCAGCTGCGAGCCATCCCGGGACCAGAAAGGACCACCGAGACCGGGCTGGGAGCTGACCACGGTGATGTCACCGGTGGCCACTTCCATCGTCTCGTAGGTCCCAACGGGCTGGAAGCGTTGGTAGGCCAAGTGGGTACCATCCGGCGACCAAGTGAGGGAATCGCGATTGAACCACCAATAGTTGTCCGTCGACAGCTGGTTCCAGTCATCCCCTTGGAGGTCGTAGATCCACAAGCCATTGGAACCGAACTGCTGCCCCAAGACCGCCAGGAAAAGGCCATCCGGCGAAGGCACAGCCACCTCGGCGAAGGGCACTCCGGTCAGCAGCTCGACCGTTCCCGCCGCCACATCGAAGAGGTTGATCTGGTTGCCGTTGGCCAGCACCACCCCGTTGCTAGCAGGAAGCCAACGAGGCGTGCCTCGGGCAGCATTTCCAGGAAAGGAGTCGAGGCCCGTTCGGTAATCGTGGAGGATCGGATTGAAGGCTTCCAGCCAGGTGTAACGACCATCCGGGGAGAGCCGGGCCAAAAGACTGAAACCCGTGACCTGCACTTCGTCCTGAGCCGAGGCCGTCACCTGAGCCACTGGTACCCCATCTTGAGACAGGCGCACCAGGGAGCCCGGCTCAGCGCTTCCCGCCACATCCGTGCTCTCCAAGGAAGTCACGAAGGGAACCCCTGGTAGACCGGGATAGGTCAGCAGCGGCGGCGCGGGAGCTTGATCGTCCACGGGTGTCCCGGAAGCCTCGTTGGATTCGGCACTCTCGTTGTTGAGATCATCCAGGGCTACCACCACGTAGAAGTAGGTCACTCCATTGGTCAAGTCCGCATCTCGCAGCGTCAACTCGTCCGTCGTGTCAACGGCTTCGTAGGGGCCTCCGGCCACCTCGCTGCGATAGATCCTGTATCCAAGAGGGGCGGGGCCGGTAGCTGGTGGCGCCCAGGCCAGATCGAGGGCACCGCCCCCCGGCACCACGGCCACGGTGAGGTTTTCCGGCGGCGCTGGTGGCGGCACGAAGACCGTCACCAATTCCTCGTTGGAAGGCACACTCGAGTTGCCCACGGAGTCGATGGCGACCACCGTGTAGGCATAGTCGCCGTTCAGCAGATCGACATCGACGAAAGTCAGGTCGACCAAGTCTGTATGCACCGCGATGGATTCGCCATCCCGGAATATCTCGTAGGAAGCGACGTCCGGAGAGGTGCTCGCCGTCCAGGTGAGGGTGACGTCCGGAGCATCGACCACAGCGGTGAGGACCACCGGTGAAGGTGGTTCCACGTCCCCGACATCGACGGAGGCTGGATCCGAGGGAGCGCTCTCGAAGGCGAATTCGTTGACCGCGGTGACGGTGTAGACGTAGCCACCATCCGGTACCGGATCTGTGAAGGTCGGCCCTGGCACCAGAGGACGTTCGGTGAAGGAAATCTCCGCCAGCCGTACCGGCCAGAACACCTGCTCCGAGAGAATGCTGGAGCGCAGCAGGATCCGCATGACCTCGGTGCGGTAGGGCTGAGCCAACTCGATGTGGTTGTCGATCTGATCGTTGCCTCGAACCTCTACCAGGGTCACCCAGCCGGTGCCCGAAAAGCCTTGTACGTCGTAGTCCAAGGCACCGTAGACAGTGAGATTTTCGTCGCTACCCTGGGAGTACCAAGTGATATCGACCCCGGAAACGATGCGCGGCCCGGACAAGAACGCCTGCCACCACTGCCCGTCCACCGGTTGGCCGGTGAAGATGCTGGGAGCCCAATAGGTGAAGATGTTGCCGTCTAAGGCTCGGGTTGGGTTGACCGACGAGCTGCCCTGGCTGGAAGCGAAGGCGGAAGTGACCGTAGCCTGAACCTCCGGCTGCAGGGCCTCGCCATCTCGGAACACCCGATAGCCGATGACGTTCGGTTCGGGATTGGGATTCCAAGCCAAATCCACCGCCGTCGCTGTCGGAGCCACCGCCGTCAGGCCGGTGGGAGCCGAAGGGGCTTCACCCGCGACCACCTCAACCGAAGCATCGTTGCTGACATTGCCATCTGCATCCGTCAGTCGCACGGTGAAGACATTGGTGCCGAGCTCCAGAGCCAAACCAAGCAGCTCGAAGTTGCCTTCTCCGTCAGAAGTGGTAGCCGGCAAGGGGGTGGTGCCGGAGGGGCGCTGGGCCTCACCACTCAGAGTGTTGTTGGCGAAACCCTTGCCCTGGAGATCCGTGATCAAGGCCAGAGTCGGGCTGAAAGGCTGCTCCAACTGAGGCGTGCGCACCGGCCCGTCCGCCGGCTCCGAAGGATCCCCCTCGTTGTCCGCCTGATCCACCGAAATGATCACGTAGGTGAAGATTCCGTGTGGCAAGCCGGCATCGAGGTAGGTGGTCTCGGTGATCGGAATGGTGGTCAGGCGATTGGTGCTACCGGCGAGATCCGTCCGCTCGACGTGATAGCCAGCCAGATCCGGATCCGTATTGGCCGTCCAGTTGAGAGTGATATCGCTGCCGATGACCTGGACCGTCAATCCCACCGTGGCTTCCGGCCGGGTGAGATCCGCATGGGTGACCGTCACCGGCGTCGGCGCCGGATCCGTCAAGCCACCTTCATCCGTCGCTACCGCCTGTAGTTGGTAGTCGCCGAAGGCTAGGCCACTGGGGTCGAAATCCGCTTCCCAAGGTAGTTCTGTGTCCGTGCTCAGGTCCGTCCACAAGGGGTCACCGAGGGCCCGGAATTGGAATAGAACCGTTGCCACATCCGTGTCTTCGGTGGAGGCCAGCACGAAGAGGTTGTCCTCGAACTCGGTGCCGTCCACGGGGGGATCGATCACCGCATGGGGAGCTCGGGTGTCCAGGGTCGCCTCCGCCGGCAGGGAAGCATCACTTAAATTACCGGCCTCATCGATGGCATGAACCTCGTAGCTGAAAGTGCCGTCCGGCAGATCCAGATCCCGGTAGCTCGTGGCGGTGATGATGAAGGGCGTCAGGTCCCCCACCACCACGCCGGTGGCATTGGCGATGCGGCCATCCCGGAAGAGGATGTAACCGGCCAGATCCGGCTCCGTATTGGGGTTCCAAGCGGTATCGATATTGGAGGTGGCACCATCGGGGACCGCCGTCAGCCCGGTGGGAGCCGCTGGCGGCAAGTTGTCGACGGTCACGGTCACCTCGGCGGTGCCGACGTTGCCGGTCAGATCTTCGCCCTCTAGGCGCAGGGTGAACTGGGCCCCTTCCGGCAACACCAGGGTGTTCCACTGGGCCAGAATATCCGCTTGGACCGGCACGGGAGACTGGCGCAGCAGCTGCTCGGTGCCCGTCGCCACCCGCACTACGTAGAGACGGTACTCACGGAAGTCGTCAGGGCTGAAAGCGGTACCGGTGATGTCCACTTGACTGCTCACGGTAGCGCCATCGTTGGGGATGGAGATCCGCACCGTGGGTGGCGTGACGTCGACGGTCACTTCCGCCTCGTTGGAGGGATCGCTCTCATTGCCCGCCTCGTCCACGGCGATGACCGTGTAGATATGAGGTCCTTCCGGTAGCGCCGGATCCAGATAGCTGGCTTCGGGCACCAGGGTAGGAGTGATCGATTGGCCATCCCGGAGGACTCGATAGCCCGCGACGTCCGGTTCGGGGCTGGCATTCCAGGTGAGCTCCGCATCTTGACCGTTGACCACCTCGGCAACCAAATTGATCGGCGCCGACGGTGGCGTCAAGTCGACGGTGACCGTGACCGTCGCGGTGGCTTCATTGTCCGCACCGTCCCGAACCGTCAGACGCAGTACGTAGACACCGTCCGGAGGTAGACCTGCCCAGGAGAATAGAGAGCCGTCTTCCACACCCTGGGTACCGGTGACCAACTCTTGGAATTGCTGCGTGCCTTCCGGGGCCAGCTCGAGGACGAATTCCGCCAGGTTGGCATCGAGAGCGGTGCCGGTGATGGGTCCCGGGGCGGTGACGAAGCCGCCGTCCTCCGGCGCCGTGATGGCGGCCGTGGGCGGCGTGTTGTCCACGGTGATCAGGGAACGCGCTTCTCCGGACAGGCCCGCCAGGTCCGTGGCTACCAGTCGCAGAGTGTAGAGACCGTCCGCCAAAACGGCGACATCCCAATTGCCCAACAGGTCCGTGGCCGGAATCTCCGTTCCGGAGGTGATCTCCGTCCAGGTATCCGGCGCAGCTCCGGCGCCGAACTCGAGGCGGAACATCTCTAGGTTCTCCTCCTCGATGCTTCCCAGGAGGTCCACCGGGCTCGCCATCACCCCTACCAGGCTGCCGGAAACCGGTTCCGTCAACAGAACCACCGGCGCCGTGTTGTCGACGGTGAATAGGATGATCTCCTCGGACCGAATCTCCGCCGCATCCTCCGCCGTGATCCGTAGGGCATAGTCCCCTTCCGCCAGGTCGTCGAGGACGCTGAAGGTAACCCCGGTTCGACTGGTAGTGCCGCTGTCCAGCTCCATCCAAACCGGTGCTGCGGGAGTGTCGGTGATCTCCACCGCATACTGGGTCAAATTCACGTCTTCGATGCTGCCCACCACCGAGCTGGTACCGGTGATGAAGCCATTGGCCGGGCTGGTGATGTCGATGGCCGGGGGCGTCCGATCCAACACCACAGTGAGCATCTCTTCCTGGGTGACTCCAGGATTACTGGCCAGGGCAGCGCGGAGGACGACCGTGTAGGAACCGTCCGGCAAAGGGCTGCCGCCATCATTGTTGCCGTCCCAATCCCTCACGGTCGCTCCCGCGGCCAGAGGGTTGGCATCCAGCAGGGTGCGCACCACCGAGTCCGTGGCCGTGCGCACGGTGAGGGTAACGATGGAATCGAACTCCAAGCCGAACCGCAGACTGGAAGTCTCGCGCCGGCCATCGCCGTTGGGAGAGAACAGGCGCGGCAAGGCCTCGAAGTAGGTAAACAGATAGGTTGGGTCGCCGAGCAGGATCTCCACCAGGGTCTCGGCGCGGTTGCCCGCCCGGTCACTGGCCGACAGGCGAAGCGTGAAGTCGCCGAACAGGCCGTTGGTATTCCACACCGCCAGCACTTCGTCCTCGACGTTGCGGAAGCCATCGTCCAAGCGGGCGTAGACATCCGGGTCGATCCCGACGCCGAAGTCCACGGCCCAGGATTGGATGTTGAGATCCTGCACCGTCCCCAACACTTCGACGATCATGGGCAACGGATCCCCGGTAGCGGGAAAGAGTATCGGCGCCACCGGTGGTGTGTTGTCCACCTCCACGAAAACCACCCGCTCGGTCATGTTGCCGCAGCCATCCGTAAAGGTGGTCAACAGGCCGTAGAGGCCGTCCGGCACCACGGTGCCCGAGCCATCCTCACCGTTCCATTCCACCAAGACCGAATCGAAGATCTGAAAACCGCTTTCCAGAGTCCGCAGTACGTCTCCAACAATCATCCGACGATCGCCGTTGTCGGCGGCGGCATAGAGCTCGACATCGATCTGGGCCGGTTCTTCGACGATCAGGTTGAGGAGGGTCACGTCGAGGTTCTCATCCGCGTTGGGCGAGAACAACCGCGGCGAAATCGTCGCCAGAGCGCCTTCGACTTCGCCGTCGAAGAAGAAGTTCACTTCCTGGCAAACATGGTGGCCACCGCGGTCGTAGACGTGAATTCGTACCGCCGTATCGCCGGAGAATTCCATTTCGAGCTCGTCGTCCGCCCACGTTCCCAAGGGACCTTGAATCAGATCGCATTGCTTGCCCGGATAGGGATCCTCAAAGAGGACTCCTTCCGGTCGCCCGTAGCAGGACTCGCGATCGTCTTCCAAGCTCAAGAAGGTCGTCGGCAGGTCGGGGTTCTGCACTTCCAGGGTGTAGGAGAAGCCCCCGTCATCGGAGATCGATCCCTCGACATCGAAAACGTTTCGAATCCCGAACTCTGTCTGTCGCGGGATGCCGCAGAGGCGCTGGCCTTCGAAGGGAATATCGATGTCCGGGAGGGGCTCGGTGCGATCCACCACGAACTGCACCTGCGATTGCGTGCTCTCTCCCTCACCGTTGGAAAGGCGTGCGATCAAGGTCTCTCGACCCTCCGGCAAGCCAGAGGTATCGACATCGAAGGAGTAGCGCTGGGAGCTCACCGGCTCGTTGACACTGGCCAAGATGTCGAAGCTGCCATCTTCCAGCCTTCGCTCCAAGGTCAGCAACACGAGACCGATGCCATTGAGGCTGATGGGGCGAGCCCCGATGGTGACGAGGGAAGAGCTCGGCGCGTCTCCACACTCACCGTAGTCGGGAGCCTCGACATCCGTCTCGATCTCGATACAGGCCAAATTGGTGGTGGCCCCATTGGAGGAAATGGTCCGGATGGTCGGCTCTGGTGCGGTGGTAGCCAGAATGACGCCGGTATAGCTCGAGCATGGCTCCGCTGGGTCGAGCTTGAAGAGAAAACCACCGTTCGAGGTAACAACCGGCTGCAAAGGTACCGGCACCGCGTAGCGGGGATCGTCCTCGCTGACGATCTGCAAAATCACCTCGTCCAGGTTCTCGCCGATGAACTCGACGCCCCAGAGCACCACATCCCTAGAGGTCACTAGGCCGGCGGCCAAGGCCTGGTTGTAGAGAGGCCCGAGGATCGCCGCATAGGGTCCGGTGGTGCGGTCCGTCGAGCTCAGTCCCCCACCGTAGATGATGCCGTCGGTGATCAGGAAGAACGAGTTCGACACATGCTCCACAGCGTTGAAGTCGATGGCCTTGAGGCGAATCTCGGCCTCGACGCCGATGGGAACTCCCACCAGATCCCACACCACTTCCAAGAAGGGCTGGGGAATCTCACTGGTAAAGGCGACCTCTCCGAGGGGCAGGAAGGTGTCAAAGACCGTTTCGGTCCACTCGGTCTGCCCTTGCTGGCGAAATTCCACCGACAGCTGAAAGAGCTCCGCACGAACTGTTTCCGCTACCTGAAAGCGAACGTCACCATTCTCGAGACGGAAGGCTGGACGGCCGGAGAAAGGTACGGGCTGTAGATCGGCAAAGGTTCCCGGCGGGATCACCTCGTGGGTACCAAAACCGAAGACGATCAGCTCTTCCTGGCCCAGGGGGGTGGAGGCGAGAGAGCGGTTACCGGCCCGGTCCTGGGCTTCCAAGCGGAATCGGTGATCGGTAAATTCCTCGATGGTGAGGTTCTGGCGGCCGACAAATCGATCCGAGTTGTTGGGGTCGGTACTCAAGGGGGCAGGAAACTCCTGCCATTGGAAGGGGACTTCCCCTTCGCCGGTCTCGCCGGTGGCACCGGCGAAATTGGGCTCCTCGACGGAATACTCCAGCCTCGGTGCCACCGCTACCGGGGTTACCCCATCTCCACCAGAACCCGGCTGGAAGGCGTCTAGCAGCTGGATCGCCACTTCCGGCGGGGTGGAATCCACGTGAATGAAGAACTCGTAGTTCTGCACCACGAGCCGGTAGGTGCCGTCGGGCACCGGTAGGCCACTGTCGTCCCGGCCATCCCAAGGCAGCTCGAAGACCTGCCCAATGGTGGCGTGGTCTCGCTCGATGGTGCGGACCCGGTCGTCGACATCGTTGAAGAATTGGAATTCCAGATGCACCGGCGCGAGCACCCGGTAGTGAATCAAAGTCTGGTCCTGGACGCCGTCACCGTTCGGTGAAATGTCCGCTGGCTCTCGGTAGAGATCCGTGATGCTCGGAGTATCTGCTGAGGACACGCGTTTGATGGCGGTCTTGATATTGCCCGCCAGATCCTCCGAGGTCAGACGAACGAAATACGTTCCAGGCCCCGGGGGTACCCAAGTGGTGAATCGATCGTCGATCACTTGCTGCCCCGCCGGGGGCACGATGGGAGCATAGTTCTGCGGGTCGGTGGACAGGGCATAGTCCAGGCGATAGTTCTTGAAGTTGAGGTCCGCGGCGGTGCCCTCTAAGAGGACCCCACCGGAAGCCGTGGAGCGCCGGGGGCGTAGGTCCACGGTCAGATTCATCAAAGACTGGAACGAGAAGTCGTCGAGGAAACCTCGCAGATAACAGGCGGTGGAAGGGTCGTTTCGCTGGTCACTGGAGGTGAAGAGCAGACGCCGGCCCGACGACGAAAATCGCTCGGATCCGAACCTGAACCATTCACCGAAGAGTTCGACGACCTCGTTTTCTTCGTCCAGAAGGATGGCGTTGGCCGGCCGGCCGTTGTTGAAATTGCCAGCGAACAGCGTCCGCTCGTTGGGGACCCACAGCAAATTGAGGTCGTAGGGCAAGAGGTCGAGGCCATCGAAGATCTCCGGATCACAGAACCCTTCGATCTCGCAGCCAGCAGCCGTGCCATAGGCTCGGAAACGTAGCGAGAGGGTCTCTCCGACGGCGGCATCGATCTCCGCCAGAGGAACTCGAAATTCGTAGTATTTATGGGCATGGTGCACCGGCGCCGTTTTGGTAAAGCCCACCGTGCCATAGGTGGAGTCCCCTTGGCTGACCCGCAGCTCCTGCCAGCCTGCGGCCGTCTGTACTTCCAGAGAAGCCCAATCTTCCTCGCCATCGATGGTGTTGTCGACGGTGAAGTCCAAGGCTCCGTAGAGGTGAGTGCCATCGCTTTTCACCCAGCCGGAAACCTCAGCCGATGGGTGTCCGGTCACCGGGCGGGTGTGGCGACGGAACAGGGCCGGGCCAAGATCGTCGGCGGAGGTCTGAACTCCGTCCACCACCAGCGGCCCTTCTTCACCCACGGTGTATTGATAGGCCTGGCCGCCGGCCGGATAGGCGAAAGGCACGACGCGACGGTTGGAGAGGGTTTCTTCGCGGGCTCCGAGAGCCAACACGAAGGGCCCCCCTTCCACCGCCGACCATCGCACTTCCATCTCCGCTTCGTGGAGGTCCAGCACCTCATTGTCTTCAAAGCGGACTTTGGCGAGGCCGTTCTCTCCCGTATCCAAACGAACCGCCTCGACCGGCAACAGGCGCTCGCCAGTGCGCAACAGAGACACGTGCTCCACATGGGCCGCTTCCTGTCCGGTCTGACGAATGCGGACCTTGAGCTCGCCGTCCGGGTCCGGCAGAAACTCTGACAGATCCAAGGTCTGCTCTTGGAAAAAGAGGCTGTGGTGCAGCTGTCCCCGCTCGCGCCAGGAAGAACCGTCCCAAGTAGAGATGCGGTACGAGTGCGGTTCACCCAAGAATTGGGGCAAGGTCCAAGCGATGTGCTCGAATTCCTGAGTCAGGAGATCGAAAACCTGCACTTCCTGGTAGTTGGAGCTGAAATCAACTCGCTGAGTCACCAACAGAGCAAGCTCCGTAGAAGAAGGTCCCCAGCGAGGAACCCCTAGCTCCACCAGCTCCGCTTCGGTCATGTTCGCGGCTGCCGAGCTGAGCTCATTGCCGGCGTCCAGGAAGCGACTATCCTCGCCATTGTCTGCACCGAGGGGATAGGGAGGCAGAGAAGCCGGAGGGCTCACCTCGAGAAGTTGGTTCCCATCTCGATCGAAAATGGTCAGGGTATTGAAACTCCGGCGGGTCACCGCTAGACGGCTGCTATCCGGAGAGAATTCGAACTTCGAGTTGTTGAAATTGAACGGCGGTCCGGGCAGCTGCACTGCGGTGAGCGTCTCCAGGTTCGCCAGCACCACTCCGGCTCCTCCATCGCCAAAGGCCGTGAAGGCCATGCGTCGATGATCCGGAGAGAATCTGGCCGTCGTTCCGGAAAAGCTGGTATCAAAGCTGAACATGATGCGCGGCGGTTCGAAGCCGGAGAGATCGATAGCCACCAGGCTCGCCGCCGTGTTGAACATCGCCCAGCGGGAGTCTTCCGTAAAGCCGAAAACACCCGTACCGCTACCGGGAACGCCCGGCAAGGTGTCGATGCGAAGCAGACCTGAGCCATCCCCATTGACCACGTACTGACGGAACTCGAAAGACCCGCCAGCATTGATGCGGCCCGAGAGAGAGAAGGACACACGGCTTCCGTCCGGCGACACCATCAACTCCCGAAGGCTCGCCTGGGTGCTCCAGAAGGCGGGCAGGATCTGCCGCACATCACCGCCGTTGGAGGCCATTTTGTAAATTCCACGGTCAAACAGCGGATCGGAACTGGTGGTGATGTCAAAGAAGAAGGTCTCTTCGTCACGGGTCAGAGTGAGACGAGAGATGCTGGGCAGCTCACAGCTTAGGTTGGTGAACAACTCGAAGGGGGTTCCCACCGCTTCGATGAGAGACGATCGGTTGGTATCCACCGTCACCGTCACCTGGCCGAAGGAAGTACCTCCAGGATCCACCACCCGAAGCACATAGTCGCCATCCCGGACCACCGGCCCACGGTCATTAAGACCATCCCACTCGAACTCGCCCGTCGTCACGACGTTGAGCTCGGGGGAA
This sequence comes from Deltaproteobacteria bacterium, assembly GCA_022601195.1. GTDB lineage: Bacteria > Acidobacteriota > Thermoanaerobaculia > Multivoradales > JAHZIX01 > JAHZIX01. The sequence goes on along the minus strand of JAHZIX010000046.1, from coordinate 142,901 downwards.
CGGCGCACCACCTCACCCCGTCGATCCACCACTTCCACCTCCACCGTGGCCGGGGCGTCCAGAATGAAGAAGAAGGAAGTGGTGTCTTTGACACCGTCGCCGTCCGGCGAGAAATAGCGCTGGGTGACGAAGAAATTGCCGTCCTGAACAGCCACTTCCAGATCTGCGCGGTTATTGGCTTCGAAGGACTCTCGCACGGCGCCATCAGGATCCGCCAACACGACGATGGGGCGTGGCTCACTCGCTGCTCCAAAGGTCCAGGTGAAAACCGCCTGAGCCGAGCCGTTGCCAGGAACCAACGGAACCACCTGGTCCCCCCCCACCGGTACGCCGTCGATGGCCGGATCACCATCGAAAGTACGCACCACAGCGCCCACCACATCCTGATCGCCCAAATTGGTGACGTTCACGGTCAAAGTGACGGGATCGCCGGGCCGGGGGAAGCGGGGGGTCAAATCGAGAGCCGCTACCGAGAGAGCCAGATCCGGCAGACTGAGGATCTCGAGGGTCTCGAAGGCGTCGTTGTCCGTCTCGTCGAACTCGACGATCTGGTCCGCTGGGTCCACCACCACGAAAATCAGTCGGTCCCCGCCATCGGGCACCTCCGGTACGGTGGTAGAAGCCACTTCGGCAGCTCCAGCACCGACACTGGGCAACACCACCAAATCGCCGAACAGCGTCCCCCCTTGCTGGGGGTCGCCATCGTAGAAAGCCACTTCGAGGTCCGTCACGGCCATGCCACCGGCATTGCGCACCAAGACCGAGAGGGTCAGCGGCGCGCCTTCCAGGCCGGGTTCCGGATCGAAAGTCAAGTCACGGAAATCGACCGTCAGGTTGGGTAGGTTGACCGTCGAGGCGGTGAAAGCAAGAGACCCGAGGTTGTTGGATTCGTCCGGTTCCGGGACCAGATCGTCCGGATCCAGCTCCGCTGTGAAGGTGAGGTCTCCCAGCAGATCGACTCGCCAGACGATGCTCTGCTGCAAGCTCTCACCGGCGAGAAATTGAACCGTGTTGGTACCGAGTTCCCGCACCTCGGTGCCATCGGTCACTCGGTACCGCACCTGGGTCGTGGGTGAGTCGATGGTGCCCTTGTTGCGCAAGGTCACTTCGAAGGTCGCGTCGTTGCCTTCAAAAGCGCCATCGGGAAGCTCGATATCCCCATCCAGGACTTCCAGATCCACCGCCGCTTGGGTGACCACCGGTACGCTCACTTGATTGTTGGTCTCGTCCGCTTCAGCGATGGTGTCATCCGCGTCGGCAATGACCGTCAACACAGTGGTGCCGGGCACTTGCAACAGATAGGTGAAGTTGACCGGCACCGATGAGCGCTGGGGAACCGAGACGGTGATCTCGTCCACTTGAACCGCCGAGTCCCCTTCCCCAGCCATCAATACCACTCGGGCATCGGTGGCATCGGTGAGGCCTAGGTTGCGCAGGGTCACCGACACGGCGAGCAGGCTCGGCAGCTCACTTGGCTGGTTTGGCAGGACGGTGACATCACTCGCTCCCACCTCCAGGTCCGCTTCCGGTGGCGCCGGAATCACTTCGATCTGCAACTCGGCGCGATTGTCCAGCTCCGAGAGCTCCACCAAAACGCTGTCCGGATCCACCAAGGCCACCAAAGTATGGAGTCCAGCTCCATCAAAGGTATCCCATTGGGTGGTGACAACGGCACTCTGCTGAGCGGCCAGGGGCGGCAGGACGACATCCGAGCCGATGGCGATCCCGCCACTGGCCGGATCGCCGTCAAAGAAACGCACCACTCCAGCAGGCGCCGTACCGTTACCGTTGTTGGTGATCTCCAGGGTCAGGCGGACCCTCTCGCCGTCTCGAGGCTGGGCGGGCTCCGGCAGCAAAGCGCCGGTGACGGCCCAGTTGGGAAAAGCGAAGCGACGCAAAGCGGTCACGACCAAGGAAGTCGTGTAGACACTTCCTTCCCAACTCCCCTCCAAGGTCTGGCGACCGGTCAAATAGGAGGAAGCAGCCCCAGCATCGACCAGAGCCAGAGAGTCGAAGCGCATCAGAGACTCCAAGGCCCGGGCGGTGTCGTGGGCGGTGCTTGGGCTGTCGCCAAAACCGCCGTCGGTATTCTGTTTGGTCACCAGGAAGTCCAGGGCCGCCGCCACCGGCGCCGTCTCCCCGGCCCGCTTCAGAGCCTTGAGCACCTCGGCGGTTACACCGGTGCGGCTCGCACCAGCGGGGGTATTACTCCAGCCTCCATCCGCCCCTTGAGCCCCAACCAAATAGCTCACCGCAGCCTCAAAGGCGGCGGCGGGCACATCGCTGTGGCCAGCGAGGGCCTGAACGACCAGGGCCGTGTCCAAGGGAACGCTGTCATAGCCCGAACCCAGCCCCCAACCACCGTCGAGGTTCTGAACCGCGATCAGCTGGGTCCGCAAATCTGCCCCGGTCACTCCAATGGCTTCCAGCACATCCGCCGTTCGCGCCCGATAGTCGGCGCTCGCTTCATCTTGATCTTGAAGCCAACCGAGGGCTCCTCCGGCCCCTCCAAACAGAGGATCCAGGGTTGCCAAGGTATCTAGCACCACTGCCGTATCACGCAAACGGGTAGCGGGCGTGTCCTGCCAAAATCCCTCGGCGCCCTGCTGGTCCCGCAACCAGGCCAGGGCTTCCGAGAGATTTGCTGCAGTTGGTCTCAGCTCACCACCGTCCACCGCATCGGGAGTTCCGGTTCCGACATCCAAACGAGCTTCCGGGTAGACCTCCATGAGGGCACGGCCCCCGGTGAGAGCCGAAAATCGTGCCAGCAGGCCCTCTCGAAGGTGATTCAACGCCGCCACATCGGCGTCCAAGACTTGAATGCCCGGTCGCGTCACGATGATGAAAGCGGCGCGAAAATCCTTCTGTGCTTCGCTGGCAACGGGGGACCGAGCCCCTTCGCTGGCGACCACATCTTCGATGGTGATGGTTCGGGGAGTCGCATCGAGGGTCGCTCCCCTCAAGGGCAACTGGGTCTTGTCGATGGCTGGGTTGTCCAACAAAGTAAAGGGAGGCACCTGAGCTGGAGAAAAGAAGCCCGCCAAATAAAGATCTAACGGCGAATAAAAGGTGCGGGTATTGACCGCCGTAAAACTGCCGTCTCCATTACCGCGCCAGTCGCTGCCGTACATCAGGGATGCATCGCTATCGAGGAGAAAGCTCCAATGGGCATCGTCCTTGCCGAGCAGCGCCTCACTGGGAGCTCCGGCATCATCGAAATCGATGTAACAGCACCATTGGTGCAAAATCTCGTGGGCCATGGTGCCCAACGCAAAGTCGAATTCGGGATCCAGCGGGTCGGTGGCGTATCGACTGATGGCAGCCATGTCGATAAAACCCTGGAGCTTCCCCGCGCTGCCAAAAAAGGCAGTGTTGTCGAACACCGGCAAACCGATGCCTTCTACCGGGTTCTGCGCTCCCACGTGAAAGGCGACGGCGTCCCCCGTCTCGAACTCGAAAGTGGTGAAAACGACCAGAAAGTCATATTCGTCCGGGTGATCCAAGAAGAACTCTTGAGCAATCACCGACCGGGGCTCGGCGTTGAACACGCCTGGGCTGAGCTCCTTGTCGTAGCTCCCTCCGGCGAGCTCGATGACCGTGACGTGGTCTCGATCCTCTAGAAAGCGGGCCGTGAAGTCGCCCGACATGGTCAACGGCTGGTAGACGAAGTTGCTGGGGCCTTCCTGGGCCTGAACATCGCTAGCCAAGAGCCAGCTAAAACACCAGAAAAGGGCCACCACTGCCGTCACCGGTGCGGTTCTCCGGAACAGCCCGGCGGCAGGGTTCGATTGGGAGATCAGAGGCTTCCAGCTCACCGGTGAATCCACCTTTCCTTGACGACGTTCTCCCAGCTGCTAGCGATCCTCCAGTAGAGGCATTCCACAGCACGGGCATCCCACGAGCACTGTCCGGACACACCTGGTGTCACAGCACCACTCGGTCATCTCTCTCCCCTAGGCCAATCCTGAGCCCTAGAAGAGATCTCTGTCGGTAAACCCCAGCAGCCACTCACCGCTGCGAAACGAGCGGCCAGTAGAAAAAAAGACGAAGCGAGAATGAAGCGGCACAGCGGAGCAGCAGCCCAAAGCCCTCGCGAGGACTGCTCGGCATCAAGAACCTTTGGGAGTTACTTCTTTACCTTCCCTAGGTTGCTCGGGCTTGACCGCCGGTTCCTCTTCCGGCGGAAGCGGATCGAGCACTTGTATCCGTGACCTTACCTCCCCCTCTTCGATCACAAACCACCACAACTTGCGGGATCTCGGTGTTTCCCCCGGCAACTCCTCTAAGAGCACCAAGCGATCCTCCAGAACTTCTTCGACGACGATCTCGGTGCCCGGAAGAACATCTTCCTCCTCCAAGAGCTTCAGCTCACCACCGGGCAGGCGAATCACGCCGTGCCCCGCCACGGGCTCCAACGCGACTAGATCGCCTTCGAAATGCAGCACTTCTTCTCTGTCCTCGAACGCTAGAGCGGTCGAAGGCGGACCTATGGCTAGAGCCAACGCGGAGAGAAGTAGACACATTCGCATCTGTATTGGTCTGAGGACTATAGACCGAGACTTCCTCCGTAGTCAAACAACAACTGTGTGACGTTTGAAAAGAAGCTGGTTAACGAGGGATAGCGGAAAGATGACTAGAAATCATACGGGAATAAACAAATTTTGCTGCACAGAGGCATCAAAGGTCTAGTTGGGGAGCTCCAAGAGAGACTTCCCTAAGGAAGAAAAGAACAGGCGAATGTACTGCATCCTTGTTTAGCCCTGCATGAAAGGCATGCCTGACACCGGCGTTGGTTTCGGAGCCGGAAGGATAGGGGAGAAGAAAAAGCCGCCGGGGACGCTCTAGGAAGCGGCCCCGGCGAAAAACAACAGAACAAGGAGGAGGATCTAAAAGCAGGGATCGATGTGGACGTCGTAGTTGGGCGGTGGCGGGGAATCTTCAGCGCAACCATCGCGAATGATCTGCCCCTGGCAGGTTCGAATACTGGCTCCGCAGTAGACGGGTCCCGGTAGGGTGTAGTACTCCCGCCGGATCTCTCGAGCGCGGTCCTCTTGAGGCAGCGCCCCGGAGGAACCGACCAGAGCCCCTGTGACGCCTACCAGTAGAGCTAGAGCAAGGAATGCCTTGGTCTTCAAGAAACGCATGGGACTGTCTCCTTTCGTTACCTTTCGGACACGCCGGGGAATCCGGGGACCGAATCAAATAACCTCCCCTACAAACGACGACGCGTTGGATTCGAAGAAAATCCCTCACCGCGGGTGAATAAGCTGGATAAATAGGATAGGAAAATTAGGAAGGCCAAGCCTGGGAGGTCGACTCGGACCAGACCGACTGCCACCCGTGAGTCCCGAGCTGCGGCATCGAGCCTGGAAACTGAGCCGGAGCAGTCCGCCGGAGCGCTCGGCCTGGGCATTCGGCAAGGGCATTCGGCAAGGGCAGTCCGCCGGGGCAGTCCGCCGGGGCACTGGGTCTCAATATCGTAGGGAGGTCTCCTTCCCGTGGTAGCCTGAGAGTTCGTTTCCCCACCCAGGACCCTGTCGGAGGACTACCCACAATGCACCGCTATCTCCTAGGTCTCGCTATCGTTCTCGCCGCCTGCTCCCCCACGCCGGAAGGAGAATCCCCAACGACCACAACGCCGCATGAGGTTGCCGCGGAAAAGGCCGTCCCCAAAGGCACCTATACCTCGGTTCGTCTCGAGGCCGATCTCTCGGGCCTCTCTGATGATCAGCGGGAAATGGTGCGGCTATTCATCGCAGCTGCCGACCAAATGGATGACGCCTTCTGGATTCAGGCTTATGGTGATCAAGCAACGCTACTGGCAGGCCTCGACGACGACCAACGGCGCTTCGCCGAAATCAACTACGGTCCCTGGGATCGTCTCGACGGAGACGCCTCCTTCGTCGACGGAATCGGCCCCAAGCCCCTAGGAGCTAACCTCTACCCCGCCGACGCCAGCCAGGAAGAGATCGATCAGGCAGCACAGGCCAATCCTCAGCTCAAGGGCCTCTACACCATGGTGCGGCGCGGCGATGATGGATCTCTCGCGGCGATTCCCTACCACGAGTTCTTTTCTGAGACCTACAATGCCGCGGCTGATTCCCTGGAGAAGGCCGCCGCTTTGGCAGTGGAACCCGGTCTGAAGAAGTACCTGGGGCTGCGAGCCGAAGCCCTGCGCACCTCCGACTACCTGGCCAGTGATATGGCCTGGATGGACATGAAAGACAACCAGCTGGATGTGGTCATTGGCCCCATCGAAACCTATGAGGACAAGCTCTTCGGAGCCAAGGCCGCTAGCGAGGCCTATGTGCTGGTCAAAGACCTCGAGTGGAGCGGTCGCTTGGCGCGCTATGCCCAGCTCCTGCCGTCCCTGCAGGAAGGTCTCCCGGTTCCCGACGCCTACAAGCAAGAGACGCCCGGTAGTGATGCTGATCTGGGGGCCTATGAAGTCGTGTACTACGCCGGAGATTGCAACGCAGGCTCCAAGACCATCGCCATCAACTTGCCCAATGACGAGCAGGTGCAACTGGAAAAGGGCACCCGGCGACTGCAACTCAAGAATGCCATGCGGGCCAAGTTCGATCGCATTCTTCTCCCCATCTCACAGCAGCTGATCGACCCGGAACAACGTAAGCACATCACCTTCGACGCCTTCTTCGCCAATACCATGTTCCACGAGGTCGCCCATGGCCTCGGCATCAAGAATACCTTGAATGGCGCCGGCACCGTGCGGGAAGCCCTCGGTGCCCATGCCTCCAAGCTGGAGGAAGGCAAAGCGGATGTTCTCGGCCTCTACATGATCACTTCGCTAGCCGATCAGGGTGAGCTTGGCCAGGTCGATCTGGGCGATAACTTCGTCACCTTCATGACCAGCATCTTCCGATCCATTCGCTTTGGTGCCTCCAGCGCCCACGGCGTCGCCAATCTGATCCGTTTCAACTTCTTCGCCGAGCACGGAGCTTTCTCTCGGGACGAAGCAACCCGAACCTACCGCGTCGACTTCGATGCCATGAACACTGCCGCCAACGCTCTGTCAGCGAAGATCCTCACTCTGCAAGGAGATGGCGACGCAGACGCCGCCGAGGCCTTCATCAGTCAGTACGGAGTGATCGGCGACCAGCTCCAGGCGGACCTCGACTCCCTTGGAGAAGCAGGCATTCCTGTGGATGTGGTGTTCGAACAAGGATTGGATGTGCTGGGCCTTTGAAGCTCACTGGGATTCACGAAGCCTCGTGAGGGGCCAGACCCCCTTCGGAAATCCTGGGCCTAGCAGGTAGAAAAAAGGGATAGCTCAAAGATCACCCAGACCCCCAGAGCTATCCCTTTTATTTTAGCAACGCAAGGACTGCATGCCTGACACCGGATGTGGCAGTCGACCTGTCCTAGGGGGCATCTGTCAGGTTGGTTTGAAGGGAAAGCAACTTCAACTCGCCATTGTCGTCGGAAAGGGCAGTGATGGCGATCCGCGGATCAGTCAGCAGGAATCCCGTCAAAGAACTATCCCCTTGGGCGATGGAGCTACCCTGCCCAGCCCGCAGATCGGTTCGCCGGGTGATGGTGCCATCATCCGCCACGTGCCAAGCGATAGAACGAAAGAAGCCCGAGCCGGTGGTCACGGAGGTGAGGAGGTGCCGGTTGCCGGCCCGCGCCGCACTGACTTCTCCAATGGCACCGGCCTGGGCTTCGTCGAGGCGGGTGATGTCGCCATTGTCAGCGATGGCCCAGGAGATCACTTCGAGGTTTCCCGCCGCCGTTCGGCAAGCGGTCGCCACCAGGTCCCCTCCACCCGGTAGAGGACCGAGACGGGCGATGGACACATCCTGGATCTCGTCGTCCTCGAAATCATCTTCCCGAGAGACGATGAAACCGCCCCCAGCAGCACCAAAAGTGATCAGTTTCAAGTTATCGCTACTGGTCCGAACAGCGGTCACGACCCCTGGGAAATCAACCGTACGCACCATCGCAATATCTTTCGTTGCACCTCCCCCTGCCTCGTTCCGACGCTGAATGACTCCCGCTTCCGGGTCTACCCGCCAGGCGATCACTTTTAGATTCCCGGATTTGGTACGCAGGGCCGTCATGACACCGTCGGTGAAGGGACCCGGCGACGCCTCCACCGAGAGGACGGCATTGGAGTTGTGCTCCACGGTTCGAGTGAGCGTAGACCCCTGAACGTCATAGCCGATAATTTTCAGGTTCCCAGCCCCCGTCCTCACCACCAAGGCAGCATCGGTGCTGCCCGTAGGCGTGGCTAGGGAGAGATCAGTGAGAGCACCTCCTACGTCGGAATCCAAAGGAATCAGATTGGAGCTTCCGTCGGTGCGCCACAATAAAGTCGTCAGATCCCCATTATCCGTTCGTGAGGCCGTCACAGTACGGGTGAAACTTGTCCGAGTGAGAACGTTGTCGACAGTACCGATCCCGGTCACAGCGTCGTCCCGCCGCAAGACCCCGGAAGGCCACAGCATCGTTGGCTCAAGGGGCAATCCCATGCCTTGAACCGGAGACCACGGCGGGTTGTCCGGCAGGTCGATGAAAACGCTTTCACGCTCGACGATAAAGGTATCGTTGAAGTGTAAAGGCATGGGATCTCCGTTACGCAAGACTTGGATATGAAGATGAGGCGCGGAGGAAGAACCAGAATTCCCCACTTCTCCCAAAAACTGCCCCTCTTCCACCAACGCTCCTGGGAAACAAATCGATGGATCTACGGAGCCGTTGCGCAGATGTCCGTACCACGCTACTTCGTCTCCATGGGCGATGGTGAAGCCGTTCGGGTTTGCAAAGTTGAGCCCGAGATCCGGCTCGTCGTCCGGGTTCCCAGAAGTACAGCCTTGCACTTCCCCATCGGCCATGGCATATACCGGCATACCCCACACAAGATGAAGAACGTTTGGCAAGGGAAAGGTCTGTCCTGGCGGCAAGGGATGGTATTCGCGCCACCTCGGGTCTGCCTCCTCCTCGGCGAAACGAACAATTCCCATGTCGTAGGCATGAACGGATTGATTGTGAATGGGGCTAAAACGATGATTTGAGCTCGCCCCTGGGCTGCGAGCGGACCAGTATTCTCCCGACACCAGGTCGGAAGACTTGGCAGGAAAGCGGTAGGCCCCCGTCTCCGTCGGGTTGACGTGATTGACCAAATCTCTTTCGATATCGTTCAGACCAAAAATAAAACCTTCGAAGAAAACAGAGATTCTCAATCTACCGGGAGCTGGTAGGGCGAGTAAGGGATCCGGCATCAGGCCGACTCGGCACAACTCACCGGGGGGTAGGTCGAGGCCCGTCGCTACCGTCGAGGGCGTCGGATTCAGCCCACCGGTATTGGAAGGGCACCAAATCTCGAGGCCATCTCGCAGTTGGATTTGACCGATGTTCGGAAGGTCGAAGAACATCGTAACGTGATCGATACGGATCGTACTTGCTCCTTCGTTCCGCAAGTAGAGATCGACCGCCAGCCGCGCCTGGGGCGGATCGAGTTGGTTCGGGCCATCGATGGTCATGTAGACGAAGTTGTCGTCGAAGAGGGGCGAGACGTCCTCGATTTGGACCCGTGAAGGTTGTGCTGCCGCCGGTGAAGCCAGCAGAATGAGAAAGGCCAAGGCCAAGGAAGCTGGAAGGGAAATAAACCTTGCTAAAGGAGATGAAACGGATCCGCCCATTCTCGGCACCTCAGCCGGGTTCCCATCGTGGAATGGTGGTTTTATTGAGTGCATGAAGAGGCCTCCTGGGAGTTTTTGAGGCCCGAGAGTGAGCCTCACCCAACCAGACGATGGTTCGAGGCCGATTCCCTCAAAAAATCTTGCAGAAGATCTCGCGGAGCATCTCGCAGAGCTTTAGGAAAGGCGTCTCCAAGCCCGCCCACCGAAGCAAACCATCAACCCAGCTACCAGAGACAGGAGCACCGGGCCCGCCTGGGCAATCGAGGGGCCTCCTCCTACCCTCGCTCCCCCTGCCCACACGTCACCAACCCCCAACAAGACCGGCCCCGCCCACGCTTGGGCCGGCAGCCCCGCCTCGAAAGCCGCCTGGCGGGCCGCCCGAAGGGAGCTGGCAGCGCTTTCCCCGGTCGCCAGAGAACGGTAGAAGTGTTCGAAGAAGATCGCCGCTTCTCCATCCCCTAAGGGCCAGCGAGAGCCGATGACCGCATGGGCGCCGGCGGCAAAAAACGACCGGCTCAGGCTCATCACTCCTTCACCTCGAAGAACCTGACCGGTGGCGGTCTGGCAGGCGGAGAGAACCACCAGGCCTCCCGCCAGGTCGAGATCGAGCACCTCCGAGCCGTGGAGCAGGCCGTCCTCTTTTTCATCGCCAGGAGCCAGTACCAAACAGGAACGATCGGGACGACGAAGGTCGGCTACAGCGTGGGTAGCAAAGTGAAGAACCGAGTACCGGCTCAAATTCTCGGCCTTTAGCCTCTTCTCCGAGGCCATCTCCCCCTGCCAAACTTCGGCGTCTAAAAGGCGCCCTATGGCTCGACCCTCCCGTCCCGCCTGAGGCAACGGACCCAGGCGTATTCCCTCGACCCAAACCGCCTGGTCTCCCGAAGGACTCCCTCGGCCCCAGGATGGCGACTTAGGATCGGCCAAGACCAGAGCCGGACCGGTCGAAGGAGCGGCCCCCCGGCGGGAATTTCCACTGCTTCGCCAGTCTTTCCAAAGAGTGGCCGACGGTGTGACAACTAGCTCGTAGAGAAGCCCAAGGGGAAGGCCATTGGGCTCGGTCCGCAGCACTCCAAAGGGCAGGCGGTGCAGGACATCGTCCGGGACCAGGATCAATCGCCGGATCTTCTTGGGGCTCTCTAGCTTGTCGAAGCCTTCTTGGAGGTCGGCGAGGACCGGCGCCAGGAGCTGCCGACCGAGCTCCGCCGCCACAACCCCTTCCCCGTGATCTCGGCGATGAATCAAGCCGCGAAGGAGCGAAGTTGCCGCCACCAGGCGCTCACGACCCGGCAGTCGGTAGACCCGCACCTCCCGACGGGTAATGCACAGCAACCACGATCCCCCCGCCGCTCCTCCAAATAGGTCTGTCCAATGATCCACTTGAAAGCTGAGTAGGGCTTCGTCGGGGGCTAGCCTTGAAGCGACCTCCTCTAGGAGGGATCTGGGCCCCCTTCCCTGGGAGATCGCAGTGGCAGCAGGCAACCTAACAGACCCCAGAGACTCCAAAGATCCGAAAGCCCCCTCTGCCAGGGCCTCCCTCTCGGTTCCAATTGCCTCGGCTGGTGCGGGCTCTGCCAGTGCCGCCTTGGGCTGCCGGGCCCAAAAGAGCCGCTCTTCGAGCTCGATGCCTTCGAGCTTTGTGGAGACCCGCTGTCGAACCATTTCCTGCAGCCTCGGGTTCATCAACTGGCGGTGCAAAGCCGCGGCACGCTGCCGAATCCCGGAGAGCTCGGCGTCTCGAAACCCTGCGCGGCGATTGGGAAGACTCAAGGTCTCCAGCAAGACCCGAGCCCGCAGCCTTTCGATGACTGCAAAAGCCGTCTCGAGGTGACCGGAATCCGCCACCGGAATCGCCACGGGACTCCCAGCGGTCCAGATGCGCTCGAGAATCCTCCCGGCCAGCCAGCTGTAGTCCGATGCCCAATTGGAGACGATACTGGCTCGGCTGAAGGCATCTCTTTGAGCATCCCGGACTCCTTCAATGGCATCCAGGGCACGGAGGGCTTCGTCCAGCCCATGAGCGGGCGGCAGAGCTACCCACGCAGCCCTCATGCGGGCTCTCCAACCATGAGCCAGCCGAATCTCACTGGCGACGGACGCCGCGGCCTCGATACTCTTGGCTGTGGTGGCCAAGGCCACCGCCGGGCTCCTTCGCCGCTCCAACGAAGCTCTCGCTGCCAGGCAGGTCGACCTCAGACGAGGCCGCTGGGTGGATTCGGCGATCTCCAAACAACGATGGGCATGGCTGCTGGCACTGTCGGGATCGGGATCAGCATCGATACGAGCCAGCAAGGCATGGCATCGGGCAGCCGTGACCCTATCCTCTAGATGCTGCGACAACGCCAAGACTTTGACCACCAACCGTCGCAGCTCCCGAAGGTCAGCAACTTCCGGTTCCCTTTCCAGCTGGGCCTGGCGAACGTTGATGCGATTGAAAGAGACCCGGGCCAGGTCGGCATAGTCTCCCTCGGTGCGCATCACCTCCTCGAGATTTCGATAGGCTTCTAAGGCCTCCTCATAGCGACCGAGGCGAAAAGCGAGAACGGAAACCTGGAAGAGAACCGTGCGGCGCAAGCCATAGGAACCCTCCGGGAAGGCCGCCTGGGAAGCCTCCTCGAGGGTTGCGTAGGCGGTCACCAAATCGCCCCCGGTTCGCAAGGTGTGGGTGGCCTCGATCACCAAGACCCGAGCTTGCGCTTCACGACTGCCGCTGTGGGCAACCTCTTGCCGGGCCCTCTGCACCTCCTCCTCCGCCGCCAGGAGATCGCCCTTTCGCAGGAGTATCAGGTGGCGGTTGGCCCGGGCCACCGTCGTGCCCACAGCCTCCCCGACCACCGAGAAGTACTCGATGGCCTCGCCGTAATGCCGAAAGGCTAGGTCTGCTTCTCCCGCTGCCTGGGCCAGATGCCCGAGGGTCATGACCAACCATCCGGACTCGGGATACTTCCTTCGCAGGCTCTCGAGCTCTTCCCGAGCCTGGTCGCGACCTTCCGGGTCGCCGCGCACCCGAAGGCAACCTTCATAGGACTCTTGATCGTCGGGTGCCGCGGCTATCGACCGAAAGCAATCCGCCAGCGGGGAGTCGGAGTCCTTCCTGGCCGGACTTGAAACGGGCGGACTCACCGTAGCCGGGCTCACGCTAGGCGGCGGGCTCTCTGGCGCAACGGAAGCTTCGCAAAGAAGCGTCCAAAGGCAGCACAGCAGGACCGCGACCACCCAGCCTCTGGGAATAGATACGAGCTTTCCCCATGGAGATCCCACCCTCCGCCTACGCAGCAAGAATGGGCCCCGAACTGGATCCTCGGGAGTGAGTCACAGCCTGGGCTCTCAAGGATTGGAGTTGAAGGATGTCGTAACGAAACCGGGGCAACTTTTGGAGAAGACGATGGGTTCTCTCTCCAAGGGACCCGCACAGATCCGCCGATCCATCGCCACCAGGCTGCCCGCATCGACTTCCAGGGTCGTCACCGGGGCGAAATCCAACTCAGCGCTAGTTAACCTCACCGACACCGCAACCACCAGATCGGAGCTCCCCTGGTTGAAATACTCGACGATGGCGGGGGTACCAGGCCCGACTTCGTGGATGGACTTCTCGATCTCACCACCTTCTTCATCGAGCAGCAGGACGGTGACCTCTCCTCCTTTCGGTGTCATGGCAGTGTCGGTGACCAGAACCCGAAGGGTCTCGAGAGACCTGAGGGTGAAGAGTCCGGATTGGAGCAACCAATCGTAGGGTGGAGGGTCCTCGGAGGGTAGTGTGATCACCGTACCTCCACTGGCTGGGTCAAAGCTCGAAAACAGCAGACCACTAGCCAGGAGGAGGGCGAAGAGGACTGCCAGTACTCCCATAGAACCTCCCGCACTGGAAAGGCGCCTTCCAGCGACCGGCCGCCCGAGCCCCCGCAACCAACCGAACCGAGTTTTACCTTTGACCATGTTCACAGCTCCTATTGAGTTCGACATCACTAGATCGATCGAGGATTCATGGACTCGACGGAGAGCTCCCGGACGCCGGGCCGAGGCTGGCAAAGAACGTCACGGAGGTCACCTTCCGGCCATTGGGGAGAAGAGCCTCCACTTGCCAAAGCAACCGCTCACCTTCCGCCACAGAATTCAGCTCGCTTTCCGGCAGAAGTGCTTCCGGCTTCTTTAGGTCCCGCAGGACAAGAATGGGATCGAGGTTGGACCGGAAAACCTTCAAGGTATACCGCGCCCCTTCCGGCGAGCTCGATGACCACCGCAGCACGGCTCTATCCCGGGGCAAAGACTTGTGCTCAGAGGCTGCGTTGTGAATCTCTTGAATCTCCAGATCTCCAACCTGCCTGAAAACCTGCTCCGGTGGGTCCGATCTATCTCGGTGAAGGACTGTGGTCATCAGGCCAACACCGATGGCAGAGATCACCAGAGCTGCCGCTGCGAGCCCCCCCTGGCGAGACAGCAACCGGGGCCAACAGCGCTCCCGGGACGCTTCTTCTGCCTCCGCTGCTTGTAGCTCCCTCTGGAGCTCCGTGGCCAACCGCCAAGACTCGGCTGCTGCCACATCCGTCACCAGGCGGTCCACCAGACCTTGCCGTATCTCTTTGGAGCTATGGCCCGACGAAGCTTGCCAGATCTTCTCGTCAACCGTGCTTCTCTCACCGCTGCCGGCTTCCTCTGCCAGAGACCGCCAGGCTGCCCGTAGGTCCCGGTCTGTGAAGAGTGAGTCTTCTCCAAGGGAACCCTCGGGACAGGACTCTTCGTCCCAAGGTTTATCCGACTCAGGGCTATCCGATTCAGGGGTAACCGGTACCGGGTGATCCAGGCTCGATGGATCCCCACGACGGCCTGCTGGATCATCGCTCACGGTCGAACCCCTTTCTTGGTCAAACAATCCCTGAGGTTGGTCAGGCCACGAAACACCAGGTTCTCGGTCCGCTTGCGATCCCAACCCAGTACCAAGGCAGACTCCGGAACCGAATTCCCCTGAAGGTAGAGCGTCACAGCTCTCCTCCTGGCTTGCTTCATCCTCGACAAGCAGTCCCGAATTGCTCTGCCGGACTCTCGATTCACGGCGCAGGCTTCCGGATCCTGGACCTGCCTGCTCCGGTCCACCTCGGAACCGCCACTCTCCAGAGCGATCTCCCTTCTGCGGCGGTACCGACGGATCTCGTCAACGAGGGCGCTATGGGCCACTCTGTAGAGAAGAGACGAAGGAACGTCATCGATTCCCTCACCGGATCTTCGCCGTAGGTCGAGAACCTTCAGGATGGCCGCCTGCACAAGGTCGTCCCGGTGATTCACCAGCCAAGCTGGGCAAACCTTCTGGACCACTCGACGGAGAGCTGCGGCCAAAGCCTCGACGGCCGGATCGTTGGCGCCCTCTTGGACCGTCGGGGAAGGAAGGGCGAGGAAGGTGAGGTGTTGAGTTTCGCTATATCGCATCGTCCAAGGGCAGGAGCAAAGAGGCTCTCTACTCAAGTCCTCGGAAATCTGCGGCAATCAGCGACAACTTCGACAAAAAAAACTTCCCGGCAGAGGGAGGATTGCTTCCAGGCCGAAACCGCAAGGAAACAAGAGAGTCCGTCCCAAGGCAAGGACCTACGACTGCCAGGGCCTAGATTTCAGGTACAGGAAGTTCTAAAAGTGTTGAACGCAGCGAGGCCAAGGGGAATCGATCCAATGGGCCCCAAGAGGCCTCACCCCATTGAGGGGAACCGCGGAATACATGCCTGGAGCTTCCGTGGCTCTCTCAGGGATTCAGGGGCAGAGATCGAATAGATCCTGAACCTGGTCCAAGGAGGCAGCTTGGTCGTCGTCGAGGCGCACACCGAACCGAGCCTCGAGCTCGCCGACCAGCTCGACGCGGGTCAGAGAGTCGACACCGAGATCGGCGAGACGGTCCTCTGCTCCCACCAGGTCCGCTCGGGTGCGAGTGAGGCGAGAGAGGGTCTCCACCACCGCGATCTCATTGTCGGTTCGAGACTCCGCCGCGCCGCCTGCGGTGGATTGGGGCGGGGCTGAAGAGGAGCCTCCTGCCGAACCTCGCTCCCCCGACAAGACCCGTTCCAGGAGCACGGCTCGTTTCACCTTCATGGTGGTCGTCTTGGGCAAGTCACCGCGCCAGACCTCCACCTTGGAAACCTGCTGGTAGGTAGGAACTTCCTTGGAGCGGGTCACGATAGCGGCGCGAATCGCCTCTTCTTCGGCTCCCGGCTTAGGAACCACTAGAGCCGTGACCCGCTCGCCGCCACCGTCCCCGGGCAACCCCAAGATGACCAACTCCGCAACTCCCGGAAGCTCTCGGTAGCGAGCTTCGACCTCCTCCGGGTAAACGTTCTTTCCAGCACTGGTGACGATCACATCCTTGGTACGGCCACTCAAGCGTAGATAGCCATCGTCATCGAAAAAGCCAATATCACCGGTGTTCAGCCAGCCGTCTTGCATCACCGAGGAAGTTGCCTGCGGATTGAGATAGTAGCCGGCCATGACATTGGCCCCCCGCACCCAGATCTCCCCCGCACCGGGAGCCAAGTCTGCGGACGCTTCCGCGGGAAGGCGCAGGTCTATCTCTACCCCCGGAAGAGGCTGGCCGACGGAGCCAAAACGAATGGAATTCCAGGGATTGACGGTCAGTACCGGACTGGTCTCGGTCATGCCATAACCTTCGGCGACCGCAAAGCCCATCAGTTGAAAGCTGCGCCCCAGGCTCGGTTCCAGAGCTGAGCCGCCGGAAGCGATTCGGCGTAGGGAGCCGCCGAAGCGATGATGAACCTTTGAAAAGAGCTTGTGCCCATTGGCTCCATTCTTGCGTCGGCTCAGGGCAAAAAGAATGCGAAAGATCAGCTTCAACTTGAAGCCGCCGGCGGCAACACTCTGGCGAATGCCGTTGTGCAACAGCTCGAGAAGTCGGGGAACAGCAACCAACACCGTAGGCTTGGTGGTGGCCATCATCCAACTGATTTCTGCGGGTTTTATCTGGGCGACGTAACTAAAAGTGCTGCCTCCGGCCAGAGGCACCAGGAGACCCACCATCTGCTCGAACACGTGGTGAATGGGCAGAACCGAAAGCAGCCGTTCTCGAGTCAGCTCCATGAGAGGAACCAGATCTCGGAGATTGGCCAGATAGTTGGCATGGGTGAGGGGCACAGCTTTCGGCGACACCGTAGTGCCGCTGGTGAAGATGATGCTCGCCAGGGCCTCTGAGGAACCCACCCCTTCAACGGCTTCGACGCCGGGTAGCAGGGCCACCTCTGGCAAGGGAACCAAGGGATGCGCCAAAGCCGTCAGCGGGCATTCCCACAGCGCCTCTTGTGAGCCAACCGACTCGACTAGACCAGGGGCAGCACAGATCAGCTTGGCTTCGACCAATCGAGCAGCTTGGGAGATCTCCTCCGCTGGCCACTGAGGGTCCAACGGCACGGTGGCAGCTCCGAGCCGGTGGACTGCCAAAGTTGCCAAGACCCACTCAGGGCAACCGCTCGCCCATAGGATCACTCGATCCCCCGGGCCAATGCCGTATTGCTTCGCCAGACGAGCCGCCAGGTTGGCAGTCGTGATCAGGGCCTGGGCATAGGTGTACCTCAGCCACTTCCCTTGGCGAAAGGTCTGCAAGGCCATGACGTCCGGGTAGGCCTCGGCGGTAGCGGCAAAGAGCTCGAAAACGGTTTCCGCCTGCGTCGCGTTGGCCATGGCCCGAGCCAATATCTCGTTCTTTTCTTGGCGCTTCTCCGCCGGCTCTCGCATCGGCGCCCCGGACTCCCCTTTGAGGGCAAACCGCACCAGACCGGGCACATGAACCCGAGTCACATAGGAGGACCAGTCCAGACTCGCTACGTCGAAAGGAAAGGCCCTCTGGTCCTCTGGGGACAGTCGACCCAGGAGCTTCTGGGTCCGCCGGTCATCGTATCGAGGACCAGGAAGTAGGTAAGGGCGGTAGACCTCCAAGAGGTGAATCAGATGATCCAAAGATCGCTCCGCACTTCCCAGCCGAAGCCGCCCCGGGGAGGTGCGTCGTCGCGGTACCCAGCGGATCGAGGCACGAATTCTCCTGCGCTGAACCTCTAGGGACTCTTGATAGCGGTCCGGTTCGATAAAACTTGCCGAACCCGGGGCTACCGGCTTCCCGACGGTATCCAATAAGGGAGTTTGGGCGAAGCCTTGTCGGGCCCAATTCATCAATTCCCCAAGGGTGATGGGGTTTCGACTCGAGCCGAGCTGGTAGACGGGAATTGGCTCCGTCACCGCGGTATCGAGCTTCGAGGGCAAGGCGGCCAAAGCTGCGATTAGGGCGTTCACCACGAAGTCCACAGGAATCAGCTCCAGGGGAGTCTCCGCCGACCCAGGGAACTCGGTGGTGCGGCCGCGACCGTAGGCCACCAGGAGAGGGTCTGAAACCCGCACCGCCTCTATCCATCCTGGAAACGGCTCCAGGGCTGCACTTTCGACGATGGCGGGCCGCAAAATTGCCAAGGGCACGGACCCCTGATTCTTCGCCAAGACCCGTTCCCCGAGGGCCTTTGTCATCGTGTAGATGTCATGGAAACCGAAGCTCTTCGCTTGGGCTGCGCCGGCTTCAACCCAAGGCCGATCTCCCTTCTTACCGGATGCCTTCAGCTGAGTGCAGGCCTCTTCGAGGGCACCCACGGCGACATCCAGGTCGATGGCCTCCTCCCCAACGACCGTTTCTTCGATGAGGCCGCTGCGCTGGCCACTCACGAAACAAGTCGAAACGTGGAGTAGGGGCACATGGCCGGCGTCCCGGGCCAAAGTCAGGCTGCGCTCAGCGCCTCTGACATTGAGCTCGAGAGAGCGGTCGATGCGCTCATCGAAAGTGACCGTAGCAGCGTTGCCGATGACTCGATCCACCCGCTGGCAGAGCTCCTCATACTCCTCGAGGGCCAGGCCGAAGCGGTCTTGGGCGAGATCGCCGGAAATCGCTTCCACCTTGCCGGCAACCCAAGCCTGCCAGTCGTCACCGTGAAGAGCCTGCAGCCGGGCCATGATCGGCGACTCCAGAACCTCGTTCTCCAAGCGATCCCGGGCGGAGCCGGTCCCTTCCTTGGTCTTAGCCCCTTGGCGGGGACGAATCAGCACCAAGATCTTGCTGATCTCCGGCACCGACCAGAGGAGCTTCTCCACCAGCACCTTGCCCAGGAAACCGGTAGCTCCGGTCAGGAAAATGCACTGCCCTGCCAGGGTCTGGACGATGTCAACCGGGTCCGAGGGCTGTCCTGCTGCACTCATGACTGATCCTCCTCGCTGCTGCTCACCCTCCCTACTCGAGGTTCCTAGCTACGGTCTCAAAGCGCCACATCCCTAGCGCTCTCCCGTGGCTCCTACCCTGGGCCGCAATGCCTGCGAAGAAACTCGTTGATCAGGGAGAGCAGCCGGCGAAACTTTCAACACAGATAGATCAGGCTATCACCGGGGTCGTCTCGACCTGGTAGATCCAATTACTCAAATTCAGTTCAGGAAGGTTCGCCAGGTGCCCTCTCTCCTCCCTGAAGACGGCGGAGGCATTCCAGGGCCTCATCAGCCCGGTCTACCGGGACGAAGAGGTGATCGTGAAAGGTCCCGGCGACAACGTTGCAGCTGATTCCGCGATGGGTTAGCGCAGCCGCTACCGCCGCCGTGAGGCCAACCGCTTCCAGGTCGGAATGAACCTCGAGACTGATCCAAGCAGCCCGGAACAAAACTGCTAGGCCTCGAGAAACGGCGTCCTGCTCCGGCAAGATGAGACTCAGCCCCTCTACTTCACGAAAGGTCGCCAGAGGCTCCACCGCCGGCATGGGCTCCCCGGGTGGAAGGCTCACGAAGACGTAGACCCCGGGGTGAAGCTGGGGTTCCATAGTGCGTAGGAGCTTGCCTAATTCACTGACCGGTATACTCATATCTAGCACTCTACCGCGGTGTCCCTTCGAAGCTCACCAATCGGCTGCTATCTCTTTCCAATCAGCGGCCCAGTCCTCGGAACCCAATCCTCCACGCTCCCTGTCGAGCGTCAGAAGGAAGCAAACCGCTCAGAGGTCTTCCCAGCGGTGTGCGGTCGTCCTCCCTCCCCGGTCGCAGGCTCCCCTCTTCGAAGGTCACCAGCCAAGGTCCAAGAAGCCCGCCGTCCTCCACCAGGGGTTCATCCTCAAAGGAAGCTCCTCCCTGACATCGAAGCGTATTTCAGGACTGCATGGAACGCATGCCCGACACCCGCCATGCTTCCTCGGCTATGATCGCGATTCGTAACCCATCTCTGGAGGAGCTGCCATGAGTCGAATTTCCCTTGTCTTTTTCTGCTTGTCCACTTTTGCTTCAGCCTCTCTGTGGGGTTCTTCTCTGGAGCAGATTCAAAAAGAGGTGGACCGGCTCGCGCCGGAGATCATCGAATTACGGCACCACATCCATCAGTATCCGGAGCTCGGTAATCGGGAGTTCGAGACCGCTAAGCTGGTCGTACGACATCTGGAGAAACTCGGCTTTGAGGACATCCGAACCGGTGTCGCCCATACCGGCGTGGTGGCGGTGCTGGAGGGAGGAAAACCGGGTCCCACGGTAGCGGTGAGAGCGGATATGGACGCCTTGCCGGTCACCGAAGCAACAGAGCTTCCCTTCAAGTCCACCGTTCGCACGGAATATCTGGGCCAGGACACCGGAGTCAGCCATGCCTGCGGTCATGACATTCATACCTCGGTTCAGTTGGGGGTCGCCTCGGTGCTCGCCTCCATGAAGAAAGACTTGCCCGGCAGGGTCGTTTTTCTATTTCAGCCTGCCGAAGAAGGTCCTCCTCCCGGAGAAGAAGGGGGCGCCGACTTGATGTTGGAAGAGGGCGCCTTTGCCATTCGGCCAGAGGCTGTCTTCGGTCTCCATGCCCTCTCCAGCCTAGAAGTGGGCACCTTGGGATATACCTCCGGCCCGGCCTTTGCCGCGGTGGACCACTTCCTCATCGATATCCACGGCGCCCAATCCCACGGCGCTGCGCCCCATCAAGGAGTTGATCCAGTGGTGATGTCTGCTCAAGCGATCATGGCGCTACAGACGATTCGCTCGCGCAATCTAGATCCCCTGGAGCCGAGCGTGGTGACCGTCGGCATCGTCCGAGGAGGAACCCGGTTCAATATCATTCCGGCCACCGTACATCTGGAAGGGACGGTCCGAACCTACAACCCTGAGGTTCGCGACACGGTCGAACGACGTATGGAGGAGATTCTCAACGGAATCACCCAAGCCGGGGGCGGACGGTTCGACCTCGACTACCAACGGGGCACTCCAGCGACCATCAACGATCCAGCTCTCACCGAGCAAATGATGCCCACCTTGAGTCGCGTCGTTGGGAAAGACAACATCCGAGTCCTTCCCCCGACCATGGGAGGAGAGGACTTCGCCTATTTTGCCAATGAGGTTCCCGGCTTCTACTTTCGTCTCGGGGCAGTGCGTCCTGGGACCACTTCCGGAGGGCATCACACCCCCACTTTCACCGCTGACGACGGCGCCGTACCGGTGGGCATGCGGGCCATGAGCCAAGTGATCCTGGATTATCTCCACGCCGCCTCTGATCGCTGATCAGGAAGGCGTAGAAGACCCTCTTTGGAATTCAGCAGCAGCCGAGCCCCACATCGCCGACGAGGTCTTCTCCGGCTGACGAAGTCTCGAGGGGGCGGGGTAGCGTTGTGTGATCAATCATCCCTGGGCCTCAAAGGGTGTCCAGCTTAGCTGGATCCTGAAACAGAGTCCCCTCTCTTCGGGTGAAGTCCAGGTTCCCCATCATGGTGTTGCCCAGCTCGCGGAGATGACCTCGGAGGCCCGGCGACCGCCTCCCTTCCGGGGAAGTCTCCAACTGGTGAGCTTGCCTCTTGAATTCCTCCCAAAGGCGATTTCCAAAGCGCACGACGCAGTCCACTCCTTGGCCAAGGGTTGGGGGAGTGCCCTTGGGGGCCAGAGTCATCACCGTCTGCAAGAGATTTCCCCGACCTTCGCCCCTTTGCCAATAGTAGGAGTAGAGATCCGTAACGGCGATCCTATGGAGCCACGAGAGCGCTTGGACCTCGGCCAAGGCCCGAGTGATTCCGGAGCTCCAAGTGGGATGATCCCCTTGGGACAACCCCGTCACGATCGTTGCCGCAGGACAGCCTAGGTCCATCGCCCGAGAGCGTAGGCAGCACTCCAGATCAGCTTCCGGGTTGGCGTTGCCTTTGACTCCACACCGCCTCAGGATCAGCTCAGCGAGACGACTGTGGACGAAATGCCCCATCTCTCGTCGATAGTCTTCCCACCAGGTCTCTGTAGGCCTGAGACCGAAACAAAGATTGCTAGCTCGCCGCACGATCCGAACCGCATCCCACAGCTGGGGAGAGGCCTCGCACTGGGGCAAACGAAACACCTCGTTGTCACGCTCGATGGCCATCATCAACGCCCTCCGGGAGTCGAGCAAAGTGCCTAGCTCCGGGACACCGGCGACCAAAGCGTCTACTCCAAGTGTTCGGGCTTCTAGGAGGTCCGGAAGATTCGGAAGATCCGCAACGAGCCCCATCGTCGGCAAGTCCCAGCCGTCGATGAGATCTGTCACAAAAATGACCGCGGCACTCCAGGCCCACAGTGCCCTAGCTCGGCGTTCGGAAACCGGTCTCAGGGAATAGTGGGCCCATGCCGCCATGTTTTTGAAATAGGTCTGGTGCCGCGGTTCGTAGCGCCGACTGAACATCTTACTGATCACTGGATCCACCACCCAGGGCGACCTTTCCGGCAACTCGATATGCTCGAGGTCCGAACAAGTCTGCAGCCTCTCTTCATCGCCCTTTTCCTGCGACTCTCTCTGTAGCCCACCCTTCAACTGAATCGCCCAGTCGGCCCAAAAGGAGGGGCGTACCCTCTCTAGCAGTAGCAGATCCCAAATGAGTTTGGCTCCCTGGGAAGGCGCTCCTGCCAAAGATCTACGAGGCCCTCCCTCCTGACGGACCGCCGACATTGGAAATCTCAACATGCTCGCGGTGGATCACCGAAGGGGAGATCCTCTCCTTTCCTACTCTCTTACTCGAAATCCATCCTCCCTTCCTGCCATGAAGCCTCGAGAAAATTGCCTTTCCTCTGCAGTTGCGAAAGCAACCAAGGCGCGGCTTCAAATTCTCAAGCTGTCTCACTCACATCTCATTCCCCTGCCCCGCTGTCTCAAATTTGGCTTCGATGAGTGACTTTTCGATGGCATTGGCATTGCTCTATCTCCAGGAGCCAGATCCAAACGTCTCGAAAGGCCGAATCTGTCCAAAGGCCGAATGTGTTCAAAGGAGAAAGCTGATGAAACGGAAGGTATGCCTCGTCCTCACCTCGATCGCCTATTGCTGGGTTCCGCTACAAATCACTGCCGGACCAACCGTCGTTCCAACGGCCGAAGGACAGATTGGGGAAGTGCTGGATGCCGGCAATGACAACATCACGGGAATCAGCTTCGAGAGCATCCGAGGCCAGCCGGGAGATATTCTCTTTGGCGGGCTGGTCTTCCTCGGGGGAGCGCCTCCCGGGCCGCCAGAATTTAGCTTCTCTACCGATGAGATCCACAACGACTCGAATCCGGTGGCCCTCGGAACGACCCCAGCTCTATTCACCAGCGTTACCCGGCTACCGCCGAGAAGCTCCTGGTCTCGCAATGCCGCCGACGACGGAGACTTCGTCGCCTTCGCTTTTGCCAGCGATGATCTAGCTGCCAACTCCATGCGCATCGACGTCAAGGTCTTCAACGAGGTCGGCCAGGAGTTGAGCACCCCAGCCATCCCCAACCTCGTCGGCTTCCCGGACCCGGCCATCAACGATCTCGGCGTCGCCACAGACCGGGAAGGCCGAGTTACCGTGGCGTACACCGAGCTCACCCAGGGTCAGCCCACCCGAGTCCGGGCACAGCGCTTCGATGGCCTCACCGGCTTGCCCATCGGCGGAGTTATTCCCGTATCCGACGACGGCCACGCCTACCCGGATGTCGCCCTCCTCGATCCAGCTGGCGACCTGTTTATGGTCCCTACTTCAGACTTCGACCACATCCGCGGGAACATCGTTGACGTGAGCGGACCGACACCGGTGGTGATGCCCGAGTTCTCGATAAGCACGACACCGGGCTTTGCCAACTTCAATCCCAAAGTGGCTGCAGACCCCCAAACTGGTATTTCTATAGTTGTCTGGGAGAATCTCAGTGCAGTCCCAGGGAACCCAGCGGACATACTAGGACGCCGGTTCGATGCCGATGGCAACGAGCTTGGCCCCGAATTCGTTGTCAACACCACCACCGCCAACGCCCAAGGCCAACCTGCCGTCGCTGTTGGGCCGGATGGATTAACCGTTGTCTCTTGGACTAGCGAACCTGGAGTTCAGGGCAACGAGTTAGATGTCATGGCCCAGGTCTACGGTGCCGATGGGAATCCCATCGGAGGAGAAATCCAGGTCAATACGGAAACAGATGGAGTTCAAGACAAACCAGCCGTGCGATTTCTTCCTGAGTCCGACAGCCAGGGCCGCCCCCAGTTCACCGTTGCCTGGCGCGACGTCAACGTAGGAGACGGCTCCCTTCCCAACGGTACCGGCACCAGCTACAAATGCTTCTCTATCGAAGGTCTCGGCGACCCCACTGCCATCTTCGCCGACGGCTTCGAATCCGGAGACACATCCTCTTGGTCAGACCAGATCCCGTAGATCCTCACCACCACCAACCAATGGAGTGTCAGGCATGCACTCCGTGCACGGCTTAAATAAGGCCTCACATCTAAGGACTGCACGGAACGCATGCCTGACACCCGCTGGAGGGGTGAGTCGGCCGGCAGCTTCGCCTTCTCCTCGCGCGGTGTGGCGCTCCCTACTCCTGTTGAAGCAGCGATGCCGGCTCCACCCGGCCGGCTCGGCGCGCTGGGAGGTAGGACGCCAATAGGGCGACGGCGAAAAGGAGCAAAGCGCCGCCAGCCATGGTGAGGGGATCCCTGGGATCCATCTGAAAGAGAAGGTCATCCAGATAACGAGCTAGAAACCACGAAGCAGCGAGTCCCAGAAAACAGGCGATGAGCACCAACTTCATTCCCTGGGCCAGAACTCTTCGACTGAGTCGCCCGGGGTCCTCTCCTAGGGCCAACCGAATGGCAAATTCTCGCAGCCGTGCCCCAACGCCATAGGAGACAACGCCATAGACGCCCATGGTCACGAGGATCAACGCTAGGACACCGAAGAGGCTCATGAGGAGTAGACTGAAGCGCACCGGACCGAGAGCTTCGTCCACGTAGGTTGTCATGAGCTTGGAGTCGATCACCGGCAAGCCCGGATCCAGGCTGCGCACGAGCAAATCAACGGGCCTCTTCAGGACCTCAGGGTCGCCTGTCGTGCGGACCACCAGCGTCATCCCCCTACCACCCCAACCCGGACGATAGATCTGGCCCCACATGGGACGAGCCAAGTCATGACTTCGAACGTGCTCCACAACAGCAAGGACTTCTCCAAAGGGGTTATCCGAGGAAGTCGGTTCCACCTGCAAACGCTGGCCGACCGCATTGCCGTCGGGAAACGCTCGGCGGGCTACGACCTCGTCGATAACAAGAAGAGTCTCCTTTCTGGCCCTCTCTCGGTCGGACTCCTGGAGCGGGCGCCCGGAGAGGACCCGAGTGCCCATGGCATCGAAGTATCCTGGCGAAATCCATCGTCCGTCAGCCGTTACGCTCTCCCAAGCTCGCGCTGTTGCCTCGTCGTAGGCATAAGGCTGTAGAGGCCCGGAGCCACTCAATGGCAACTTCGAGCCCCGGCCTACAGCCTCGACTCCCGGCAAGCCCAGAAGGCTCTCTTCCAATAGATCAAAAAAGGCCTCGCACTCGCGAAAAGAAGGGTATTCGCTCCTCGGAAGCTCGACGCGAAAAGTGAGAACCCCCTGCGGCCTGAATCCCGGCTCCACCTGCTGAAGAGAACGAAAGCTCTGGATCATCGAGCCGACTCCGATCAACAACACCAAGCAGATCCCGACCTCGGCGATCACGAGGGCCGAACGAAGACGGGTTTGGCTTCGCCCGCTAGAAGCTCGACTCCCAGAGCCGAAAGCAGCAGCCCCATCGGCTCTAGCTCCCTGCCAAGCCGGAAGAAGCCCAAAGACGATCGCTGTAACGAAGGCCGTAGCGGCAGTAAAGGCGAGCACCGTACCGTCGATCTCAACTTCCGCCAGCCGAGGAAGATCCGCTGAGGGCAGAGAACGCAGTGCTGCCAAACCAGCCTTGGCTACCCCTACCGCCAAAAGACCTCCCAGGCTCGCCAGCAGCAGACTTTCCGCCAGCAACCGCCGCATCAGGCGCCCGAAACCCGCTCCAAGAGCCATTTGAACGCTCAGTTCTCTTTGGCGGCCAATCCCCCTCACCAAGAGCAGGGAACCGACATTGGCGCACACGATGAGCAATACGAAACTCACAGCCCCCATGAGCGCGACCAAGGCTGGGCGAATTCCTTTGACGATATCTTCCTGAAGAGGAACGGCCCGGATTTTGAGATGGGACGCGGTATGCACCGGGTGGGTCGCTCGCAGATGCGCAGCGATGTCGTTCATCTCTCGTTGAGCCGCCTCGAAGCTCACGTCTGGCTTGAGGCGACCGAAGACACTGAAAGTAGTGAAGTTTCGAGGACGCTGACGGCTCGGATCCACTTGTAGAGGAACCCAAACATCAGAGTGTTTGAGCAGAAATGCTTCCGCCGGCAACAACAGACGGAAGCTCTCCGGCAAGATCCCTACAACTTCGTGGGCCAGACCATCTATCTCGATAGAGCTCCCCAACAACTCGGGGTCACTCCCATAACGCCGCTGCCAGAGCTGGTGACTGAGAACAGCAACCTTCGGTCCTTGGAATGCTTCCTCCTCTGCAGAGAATTGGCGGCCCAGAGCGGGGCTCACCCCGAAGAGGGAAAAGAAATTCGCCGTAACCGGCGAGAGATCCACTTTCTCCGGCCTGCCATCGCCCGTGAGAATGCCGTTGAGGCCAACGGCATTACTCCCGGAGGCGGCGGCGAATTCTTGGAAGGTCTCACTGAGCACCTGGTAGTCGCGAAAATCCGCTGACGACACCGCTGGCAAAGACTGAGCACCACCTTCGCCTAGCTCGTTCCAGATCATCGCCAGGCGATCCGCTTCCGGATAGGGCAGCGGATTGATCAAGACGCTGTGGAGTAAGGAGAAAAGGGCCGTATTGAAACCGATCCCAAGAGCGAGGGTCACCACGGCGACCAACGAGAACACGGGCGATCGACGCAGCGACCGCCACGCCAGGCGAAAGTCCAGCAGCCATGTATTCATACTCCTCCCCTACGAAAACTTCACCGCCCAGGTTTAAGTCGACTCGAAAAGTCAGCTCCTACCTCGAAAGCCAACTCGATCTTGTCTCACCTGCCGCTCAGAAAAACCTCGGCCCGTCATATCTCAACAGCCCCTTGACCAGCTTGCCCTGACCGTAGCGTTGCTCGACCTCTTACCGAGCTGAAACGAATGGACAGGAGAAAGCTGGTGAAGAACAAAAATCTCTGCCCTTACTGCGGTGAGCTGCTCCTGAACTGGGAACCATTGAGCTGCTGGCTCGGTCGGTGCGCCCCCTGACCAAACACCCTCCCTTAGCCCTCCGGTGTCAGGCATGCAGTCCGTGCAGCGCTTAAACACCACTTCGTACTTTAGGGACGCATGGAACGCATGCCTGACACCGGTTGTGGGACCACGGAACAGCGCTGCCGATGGAGTGTTTTCTGTTATGGAACGGAAACGGTCCAGGCGCTGACGTCGCCGGACTCGAAGCCGTCAGCGAAGATGCCGCTACCGGACTGCGCCAGGTCGGTTCGATAGTGGGCCAGAGTGCAGCGCATACGCCGGGCTTGCTCCAGAGTAAAGCCCGTCATACACAAGTCATCGGTGAGCTCCATGTAGTTCTCGATGGGAACAGGGACTCCGCCACAACTGGTGATTCCCACCGGACACAGGTCGTGAGACTCCGCATTCGGAGGCGTGTCACACAACAGATCACCGGTGCTGTAGCACCCCGGTTCCGAAGGGTCGCCACAGCCGGCAAAGTAGGTGTGGAAAAGACCTAGGTAGTGGCCCACCTCATGGGTCGCCGTGCGTCCCTGGTCATGGGGAGGAAAGGCACCGTCTCGGCCGAAGGCTAGCCAGTTGACCACCACTCGATCCTCGTTGCTACCGATCATGGCGTTGCCTTGGGCTGGCAGGAAGGGCACGTAGCCGCGAGCTCCATTGGCCGTGTTGGTGTAGAGATTCAAGTACCGAGCCGGGTCCCAAGCCAAGGTTTCGAAATAATCTCCGCCGTCGTTGTACCAGGTAGTGTTGCAGCTT
Source organism: Deltaproteobacteria bacterium (assembly GCA_022601195.1). Lineage (GTDB taxonomy): Bacteria > Acidobacteriota > Thermoanaerobaculia > Multivoradales > JAHZIX01 > JAHZIX01. The sequence continues at coordinate 114,941 of JAHZIX010000046.1, read as the reverse complement.
TCGGTGATCCCTGTGGTCGCCTGCCCGTCCGGGTCCACCGTCGCCAGCTCAAAGCGAATCTGGCCGTCGACCCCGGGCGCCCCGGGACTCCCCGCCAGCGCCAAGAAATCCTCGTTGAGTATCTCGATCTGGCTCTCCACCAAAGCCTCGCTGAGGGCGCCGTCCGTGCAGGTGGAGTCCATGATGACGTGAACCACGACGGGAATCGTCAGCAAAGAGTTGGGGTCGTAGATCGCAGAAGGATTGGAGGTTGCGAATCCACAGTCTGCTGCGGAGCCGCCAAATAAGTTGGGGGTCAGGAATGGTGCCGCCACCGCCGCTCTATGGAGAGGCTCCGGGGTAGCACAGGTCCCCGTTAGGGATTCGCCGCTGGAAGCAGCAGCGACGGCAAAGAAACTGACAGACAAAGCACCGGTGATCAGAGGCATTCGTAGCATCGCTCTCTCCCTTAGATCTTCAGCTCTTGGAGAAGACACCGACCCAAGAGCCTCGGGCTCCAAGCGGCCTGCTGTGAAGGCTCTTCAGCAAGCTGCTAAGGAAACGTGGCCGTCCAGGAGCAAGTGTCCCCTGTTTCGAAGCCGTCAAAGAAAAACAGACCGTCGTCCGCCGGAAATCGTACAAAGGCCCCATCTGCCCAAACCAAGTCTTGGTCTTGATCGATGGAAGGAAAGCTCCCGATGTCGTAGAGATTTCCAGAAGCGAGACCGTCGGCTCCCAGGCTGCGGATGGCGGTCAGCTCTGGGCCGAGGATATCGTCTAAGTCCAGCCAGAACTCGTAGGGATTTCCCCAAGGGTCTCGATCCACCAAACAGGGGAGATAAACCGGCACCAGAAGATCTGCCAGAGCCTGGGGAGCGATTACCGTAAAGGCTTCGAGGTCCACGGTGCCGGCTCCTCCCTCCTGATTCATCTCCACCTGCCCGATGGGATTCACGGGAAGAGTGTCCGTCAACCAGTTAAAAATCGCCGCACCGATGGCCGCCATCTCCTCTCTTGCTCTCGGCTGGCGGTCAAAAACAGGAGAAGGGGTGGTACGAACTCCAAGTAGATTGGCGGAAACGAGATCTCCGTTGGCATCCAGCACTTCTTCGAAAGAATAGACGTCGCCAATAAACTGCCCGTCGGCACCAGCGGTCCGCACCGCCAGCAACTCGGAACCGACCAGTGGGCAAGATGCCAAGCGATAGTCATAGGGCTGGCCCCAGGGGTCGAGCTCTGGAACAGCCGAGATATAGGTGGGCACCAAGCGAGTCTCTAGGTCCTCATGGGTGATCGAGGGGAAAGCTCCGAAGTCGACCGTTTGGCTGCTACAAAGAGTGCCGCCCAGAGGTTCAGCAGCGACCGAATCCCGATTCGCTGGGCAAACCTGATCCACCAGCCATCCTGCCATGGCACCGTTGACAGCCTCCATTTCCGACTCCGCCTGTCGTTGCTCCGGAGTCACTCCGGCGAGGGCACCCAGGGTGGTTCCGAGGATCCCGAGGGATAGGAGCAGGAATACCGCGAAGCGAGCTCGGCGAGGATGGATCTCGGCCTGACGGGTCGAAGATTTGGGTTGAGATTTGAAAGTCATGGTGAGGGTTCTCCTTGGACTACCGGCACCTACGGGTGCCAAGAATGCCACGTCTGCATTCCGTGAATAGATTGCCCTGAAGTCGATCCAGGGGCTCCAACTAACCCTCTCTGACCTCCCCACTATAGCAGGAATCCCGCGATTTCAGGCATGGAGTGCAACCAAGATACCGACGCATAGTGGCTCCCAGACTCCCAGTCGTCCCTCAAAACCACTGGGTACTCGGCCTGGGAAGGCCCTGTTAGGATCACTGACATGCACAACCTCTTCTCTGCTTCTTGGATCGAAGTCCTTACCAGGCGACTCGCCGAGGATGAGACCTACCGACGGGATGCCGCTCGTTGGGAGGGAGATCTTATTCTGACCCTCAGCGGCGAGGGGGAACAGGCACCCGGAGCCTATCTAGATCTTTGGCACGGCCAATGCCGGGCCGGCCGAGTCGCCCAGGAAAAGGATTACCTGCAGGCACGCTACGTGATTCAGGGCCCCGCGGGGGTCTGGCAGCAGCTCTTCCAAGGCTCCCTCGGGCCTCTCGCTGCTTTGGCCAGCCGCAAACTAAGGTTGGAACGCGGCTCCTTATTCCAGCTCCTCCCCCATGCCAAGGCGGCGGAAGCCCTGGTGCAGGTTAGTCGCGGCATCTCGACCTTGTTTCCTGGCTCTCAACCCGACTCCTCCACTTCGGCCTCCCAAGATGAACCTCCCGAGCGCCACTTCTCCATCACTGACCCCAAAGGGATCGATTGGCAGTCCCCTCCCATGCGCCTCTGGGCCAAGGCAAAGCGGGATGGTATTTGGAACCCGGAGCTGATCGATCTCGAGACGGACCGCCAGCAGTGGCAGGAGCTGGATGCAGGGGAGCAGGATCTCCTCCTCCGCTTGGCGGCTCTCTTCGGTGCCGGTGAGGAGTCGGTGGTGACGGATCTGATGCCACTGATGGCGGTGATCGCCGCCGAGGGGCGTCTCGAAGAGGAGATGTTTCTAACCTCTTTTCTTTGGGAGGAGGCCAAACACGTGGAGGCCTTTCGGCGCTTCTTCGACACGGTAGCCGAAGAGCGGGGCGACTTGACTCGGTACCACTCGCCGAGCTTTCGAAGGATTTTCTATCAGGAGCTGCCGGAGGCTATGGGGCGCCTCAACTCTGACTCTTCACCCGTGGCTCAAGCTAGAGCCTCGACCAGCTACAACCTGATCGTGGAAGGGGTGCTCGCAGAGACGGGATACTTCGCCTACGGGGAAATTCTAAAGAGTAGGGGAATCTTACCGGGAATGCAGAAGGTCATTGCCTATTTGCGCGCCGACGAAAGCCGACACCTCGCTTACGGAGTCTTCCTACTGTGTCGTTTGGTGGCGGAACATGGAGACCCGGTTTGGGAGGCTATCGAGGAGAGGATGGAGGCACTCTTGGAGCCGGCCCTGGGAGTCGTCCGGGAGGCCTTCGCAGCCTATGATCCAAAGACGGTGCCCTTCGACCTCACCGTTGAACCCTTTCTGGAGTTCGCCCTCAGCCAATTTCAAAAACGCCTCGCGCGAATCAGTTCATCTCGGTATCGATCCCTCGAAGAAGTCCTGCAAGTCGGCTAGAGAACAAATCAGGGAAAGAACCTACCGACTGGTTGCGAGCCCCTCGTCACTATCCCGAACGCTGTCGCAACGAGGTGATGTGAGCGAGGTGATGACGCCCATGCCAGGCATACTGCGCCACCAACCCCGCTAAGGAGACCGCTCCCCATTCCGGATGAACCACCGGACGCTCGAGCTGGCTTGGCCCGAGCCGTCGCAGCATCCACACCCAACGCTGGTGAAGAGCTGCCAATAGCCCTAGGGACATTTCCAGCTCCAGGCTGGCGCCATCGGGCAACTCTGCCCAGCGTTCCTCAAAATAGGTGCGAAGGGTGGGTCCATCTTCGGTGAGAGCCCATTTCATCCGAATATAGCCATTGAGATGACTGTCGGGCAGGTGATGAACCACTTGTGCCACCGTCCAACCTTCCGGCCGATAGGGAGTGGCCAACTGGTCGTGGTTCAGGTCTTCGACGGCGCTTTTGAGCTGCGCCGGTAAAGCTTCGATCTCAGCCATGGCCTGAGCAACTTGCTGGGCATCATAGGCGTCGCGAAAGGAAAATTTCCCCAAAGGGTAACGTAGATCAGTCATGGTACTCCGCGGGTTTTCATGTCTCGAAAGGGAAGCTGGTGCACGAGGACGCCGATCAGGCAAGCCACCGCTCCCGCTAGGGTATAGGGACGCTCCATAGAGCCCGCAGCCGATTCGATGAAGAAAGCTGCAGTGAACAGCACCGGCGCCACGAGGAGCAGGAAAGAAGCCATCTTCCTGGGCCGATTCCACCGACGGCTCCGGGACGAGATAGCCAGGGCGAGGTTGAGGAGGGCAGAGAAAAGAATGTAGACATGGGCAGAGCGAAAGATCATCCGAGTACCGGCATCTTCTCCCCAGGCCTCCGGGAAGGTGAACCCCATATAGAGCCCCGTCGCCAGGAAGACGGCCAGGAACAAGAATCCCGTGATTTGGTGTACTTTGCCCATTCGAATCTTCCAACCCTGCGACCAAGGCTACCATCGGAAGAAGGCATCGAAAGGACCCATCGCGAGCAGCCACGCGAGAGCCACGGGAGGAGCCACGGTGGACAGAGCCACCCGGCGGGAACTTCCTCAGCGGCGGCGAATCGTCGCCGCACCGTCAGGATGGACCGTCCGGATAGTTCCTCGAGGCTGTTCCCTGCAACCCAAATCGCCGTTCCCTGCAGCTGACGCAACAAGATTCCAGATGCGTCGTAGAATAGAGGCGACTCCCACTTTCCTACCGAAAGGAGCTCCCATGCCTAGGAAGATTCTGCCTCGAGATATCCGCAAATCCAGTCCTTCGTTTCTCATCGCCGTGGTGGTAGCCCTCGCCTTGACGGCAGGCGCCTGGTCCATCGCCATAGCCGCTCCAAAAGACGGCCTGGCCCTTGGCAAAGCGGAGCTCCAATCCATTGGCGCTCTGGAGTTTGGGCCTCCTGGAATCCTCTTCGTAGCGGACTCCAAAGGAACCTCCGTGTATGCCCTGGAAGTCCCTGCGGCGGAAGGGGAAGCCGTCACGGAAATCCCCTCCATCGAGAATCTGGACGAAAAGATTGCCGCCCGCTTAGGGGTAGGCCCCAGGGATGTGGCCATTCAGGATATGGCCGTGCAGGAAAAGAGTGGCATGATCTACCTATCGGTGATGCGGGGCCGGGGAGACGGAGCCAAGCCGGTTCTTCTCACCATCGACCAGGAAGGCAAGCTCTCGGAACTCTCCCTCGCCAAGGTTCGCCACGATCGCCTCGAAATCACCAACCCCCCGGTGGAAGACGACAAGAGCCGCTGGCATACCCGGGAACTCACCATCACGGATCTTGAATTCGTAGACGGTGAGCTGCTCATCGCCGGCCTTTCCAACGAAGAGTTCAACTCGGTGCTCCGCCGCACTCCCTTCCCTTTCGAGCCCCAAGTGGCCGTGACGGGACTGGAGATCTATCACGGTGCCCATGGCAAATATGAAACTCACGCCCCGATCTACTCCTTCCTTCCCTTCGACGTCGGCGGCAAACAACACTTGCTGGCCGGCTACCTGTGTACGCCCCTTGTCACCTTCTCCATGGATGAGGTTCGAAAGAACACGAAGTTGCGCGGCAAGACCATCGCCGAGCTCGGTTGGGGCAACGTCCCGACGGATATGGTGCCCTACAAGCAGGACGGGGAAGATTGGATTCTGGTGGCCAACAACCGCCGAGGCCCGATGAAATTCAAAGCCTCGGACATCGAGGCAGCGAACAAGAAGCCCGGCATCACCACCGAGGTCGGTCCCCGAGTGGGCCTCGTTGACCATTCCGTTCCCCTGGGCCACGTCGCTCAGCTGGATCGCTTCAACGATCAGCTCATCGTCCTCCTGACCCGGGACATGGAGACCGGCGGCCTGAACTTGTCGTCCCGCTCCAGCAAGTGGTTATAGGAAACTGGTGACCGCTACCGGGCGGTGTGCGGCGGCCACCTTGCTGCTGGTGTCCATCTCCTGCGCCACCGAGCCCAGCTCCGACCCGGGTTCGGTGGCGGTGATTTTCGTCTCGGACCCAGCTGCGGCTCACTTCGGTAGCGTCGAGGTTCGAGGTCTCGGGAGCCGAAGAGCCTTAGCTCTCGAGAGAGCGGCAAACTCTACGGAAGGGCCGGCAGCGTTGGAGGTTTTCACGGGCGCTGCCTTTCCCGATGCTGCCGATCCTGATGCTGGTCTCGGCCAATCCGGTCTTCCTAAGGCGGGTCTTCCCGAAGGACAGAACGCGCTCCCGCCGGTTCTTGGTGACCTCGTCGCAGATGGAGACCGGCTTCGCTTCACTCCCCGCTATCCCTTCGTCCCAGGTCAGCCCTATACGGCTCGATGGCGCCCTGTCGACGCCCCTGGAGAGCCGATCTCAGAGCCCCCGAGCTCGATCCTTCTCTCCTTCTCCCTGTCGCCTTCCGATGCCGAGCCCACCACGGCGGTGGCCCAGGTCTACCCTACGGCAGAGGTGTTGCCGGAAAACCTCCTCAAGTTCTACCTCCACTTCTCCGCCTCCATGAGCCGAGGGAATGCCTCTGCGCACATTCGGCTTCTCGATGACGAAGGAAGAGAGCTTCCCTACCCCTTCGTGGCTCCCCACCAGGAGCTGTGGAACAAGACCAACGACCGACTGACCCTGATCCTCGACCCAGGCCGCATCAAGCGCAACGTCGGCCCGAACCTGGAAATGGGTCCTCCCCTGGTAGCTGGCCGCAGTTTTCGGTTGGTGATCGACAAAGCTTGGCTCGACGGCCAAGGCCTGCCTATGACCCACGGATTCGAGAAGAGATTCCGTGTTACCGACCCGGACCGCCTGTCCCCGCGTGTGGAGGATTGGCGTCTATCGGCCCCCTCTTCTCCCACCGCTCCATTGGTAGTGCGCTTTCCGGAACCATTCGACCACGCCCTCCTCCACCGTCTCCTGAGAGTTTTCGATGGCAGTGGCAACCCGGTGGAAGGGACTCTCGAGACTCAAGACCATCAACAGGTCTGGAACTTCTTTCCCAACGATCCCTGGTCCCAAGAATCCTACGAGCTCAGAGCCGCCTCGAGCCTGGAAGACCTCGCGGGGAACACTTTCGACGGAACCTTCGATACATCCCTTGAGGGTACTCCATCGACGGAGGAGCCTAAAGGAGGCTTCATCAGCCTCACCTTCCAGCCGGTTTCGAGCCGGTGACTCTCTGGGTCAACCCAGTTTTCTACGGCGCCTCCGCCTCCCAAGGGACTCGCTCGGTCCCTCAAAGGCCAAGTCGAACGGGGGCTCCGGGTCGAGCCAACCACCAACTCAGTAGAACCTGCGAGCCTTTCAAAATCGAGTGGAATCTAGGGACAGCCTGGGCCGATGGCTCCGCTTCGACAAAGCCTGTGAAGATGGTTGCAACCCCAGTCACTGTCGCCATCGCAGCCGAGTCGGTAGAGGCGTGCTGCCTCTTTCAAATCCTTAGAGACACCCTTTCCAGACTCGAAAAAATCTCCCAAGAGAGCACATGCCTCCGTGTCCCCACCCTCACAAGCGAGCCGATAGAAACGAGCCGCTTCCGAATACTCTTGGGGCAGAAGCTTTCCCTTCTCATAAAGATGACCGAGAAAGTAGCAACCCGCAGAATTGCCGCTTTCGCAGCTGAGCCGGTAGAGACGGGCAGCTTCCTTGCCGTTTTGGCCGACTCCATGACCTTGCTCGAGAAGGAGACCGAGGTTCACACAACCGCGAGTTTCGCCGCCGTCGCAGACGAGTCGGTAAAGACGGGCAGCCTCCACAGCGTTTGGGGAAACACCCTCTCCTGTCTGAGTTTGCGTTCCAAGGTTGAGGCAGCCCATGAGATCGCCACCTGTGCAAGCCAACTGAAACAACCGGACTGCTTCCCGGTCGCTTTGGGGAACTCCCCAACCCTGGGAATAGAGATATCCCAAATTGGTACAAGCCCGGTGGTAATTCGCGTCGCAACCTAGCCTGTCCAGGCGCGCGGCTTCGCTATAGCTCTGGGGCACCCCCTGGCCTTTGCGTAACAATCCTGCGAGGTTGGTGCATCCCTTGGGCTCGCCGCCGTCACAGGCCAACTTGTAGAGCCTTGCGGCTTCAGCGTGATCGGTGGGAACTCCCCTGCCGGTATCATAGGCATACCCAAGATCCACGCACCTGGCAGGCTCTCCCGATAGGCACTTTTTTCTGAGCCGCGAGTTTTCTGAAGGAAAGGGGAGAGCTTCCAGGAGCCTCCCGCTGGCAACCGGTGTGGAGATGGAGGCTTCCAATTCTCTATGAATGCTCGGGGTCGTGAAGACGAAATCTCCGTCTCCTAGAGCTGGTTCAGCCACGGGCCCGTGTTGCAAAGTCTGACGAGCGTGAAGGGATTCCATCTTCCTAGTCAGATGAACACCCAGCTCTCGCCCAGTCATCCGACCGTCCTGGTTGAGATCTCCCTCCCCTTCGAGGGCTCGAACGAAAGCGGGCGTGAAAAAGCTCTTGGCAGGAACTCTGTCACCAACGCTCCCGGCGGTAATGAAATACCGCACCGGAAGATCTACTTTCGTTGAGATGCGCGGAGGGGTCTTCGATTCCAACCACTTTTCGAATATTCGACCAGAGATGTGGCTATCGAACACGAAGAGGGCATGCTTCGCCTCGATTTCATGAGCCCAGCCCGGGAGGCGAGTCAAGGAAAGGGCTTTGCGGCGAAACTCCTCGGGCTCTCGTTCTGGAAGAGGTGCATCCGAAGGCACGAGGTAGCTCTTCAGGCGGCCGTCCAAGGCCTGACGGGAATGCCCATGGCCGGAAAAAAAGAACAGCAGCCGATTGTCTGTCTCGAATCCGTGAGCAGCAATGAACTTCTCGAAAGCACGGGCCAGCTCCTCCCCCGTAGGATTCGATACTCGTTCGACCTGAAAGCCGTGCCAGATCAGCACCCGCTCAAGCTGGTCCATCTGTTCCGAAATACCAACCAACTCCTGCCAACCATCGGTGTATTCGGTGACTTCGATCACCAATGCGTGGCTCTCGGAGTACTTTCCAATAAGCTGGCTATCCCGGGTCGAGAGAGAAGTCTTCTCGATCGGCTTCTCCTCAGCTCCGAGGGCCGCTCCAAGCAATAGAATTCCCAGGCTTACCAAGAAAACTCCAGGGAGTCTGATGATTTTGTCTCTCCTATTCACCTAAACAGGCTCCAGCCACGGTCTCAATCCACAGTCTCTAACATCCTACTCCAACCGGTCCGAGCAGCGACGATGATAGATTCAGCACATTCCCGATGAGACCTACGATGCTACGAAACACCACTCTTTCTGCCCTGTTCCTTTCCGCCCTATTCTCCTCCGTCACAGTGAGCCTCATGGGCTGCTCAGATCCGGCAGTTCGCCTGGCTCAGTGCCTCAAGGACGGAGCCCTGGAACTCACCGAGAGAGCCCAGCAGCAGACCGAACTCGCCTGTGACTTGGGGGTGGAAGGGCCGTTCGTCGCCGTGCTCTATCCCGCCGAGGCGGTGCCCGACGAAAGGCTCCGGAATGCGGGACTTTCTCCTCGTGACATTCGGGTGCTGCGCAGTTTGCAATTCCCGGGAGAGCCCTATGAATCCCTCTACGTGATGCCGAAAGCCCGCAGGCCCAGACCCAGCTTCACCACCTCCCACCGATCCGACCGGCATGGGCCAGCGGTCACTCTGCCGAAGCTGGAAGTCTTCCCATCTTCTGGCTCGAACATTCGACTGGCGATGCGGCGAGGGAAAGGGGGACTGGAAGCCGTGGCCCTCCCCCCCCAACCACCACAGGATTCCAGGGAGGACCCGGTATCAAGGGAGGTCGCCCCCTCAGAGGCTCCCCACCCACCGACCTCCAAAGCCAGGCCCCTCAACTCGGCCGAGAGCAGGGATCTGCCCCCCGGAGTAGGAACCCCGAGCCGACAGGCATCGGGAGACGAGCGCCGGGACTCGAAACGCATCGCTACCTTCAACATCAGAGAGCTCTCCCGAGAGAAGCTCGACACCGTCGATAGCCATGGCCACGGGGCTCACCCACAGCTGCGGCAGGCAGCTCAAATCGTTCAAACGGTACGACCCGATGTCTTGGTGATCAACGAGATCGACTTCGATATCGACGAGCGCTCCAACGCCCGTTTGTTCATCGACCGGTACCTCAAAGTCAGCCAGGCCGGTCTGGAGGGAATCGACTACCCCCACGTCTTTTTCGAGGCGGTCAATACCGGAATCGCGAGCGGCCTGGATTTGGACAATGACGGCACCATCGGAAGCCCCGGCGACTGCCATGGATTTGGCAGATACCCCGGTCAATACGGTATGGCTCTGCTGAGCCGCTTCCCCATCGGTGACGCCGCCGCCCGAACCTTTCGCCGACTCCTCTGGACCCAGATGCCCGGCAATCTCATGCCCGACGGCAAGAATAGTAAGCCCGTCTGGTACAGCCAGCCGGAAGCCGCCCAGCTACGATTGTCCAGCAAGAGCCACTGGGACGTTCCTGTGCTCGTCGGCGAAAGGAAACTTCACCTACTCATCAGCCACCCCACTCCACCGGTCTTCGATGGCGAGGAAGACCACAACGGCAGGCGGAACTTCGATGAGATCCGCTTGTGGGCGGACTACCTCACCGGTGGCTCGGCCGCCTCCTACATCGTCGACGACAAGGGTCGAAAGGGAGGCCTGGCGAAGGAAGCCTCCTTCGTCATCCTCGGTGATCTCAATGCGGATCCATTCAATGACCAAGCTCCCTATGGAACCACCGCCATCGACCAGCTCCTCTCTCATCCTCGGGTCCGGGACACGATACCCCGAGGCCCGGGGGGAAAACACGAAGAGAGGGAATACGCAGGCCCGAAAGACGGTCGCACGGCAGCCTACGGTCGCCTGGACTACGCTCTACCGAGCCGCGATCTCGAAGTTCTCGGCAGCCAGGTCCTGTGGCCCGATCCCGCCGAGGCCCTCCATTCCGTTGCGGTCGGCCGAGAATCGGCGAGTGACCACCGGCTGGTATGGATCGACATCGCCCTTTGACCCGTTCTTTTGCCCGGAGCTCCGCTGCAAGCTCCTCGACCTCTTCCGGCCCCGCGACCGTCCGGCCGAGACAGCTTCTTGCTGAAACTCCGGGGAAGGCGAGAAGGGGTATAGAGTAGGCCCATGCTAGAAAAGGATGGGGTTCCGCCTGCGGACGAGCAGAACTCTGCGAAGAGTGATCTGCAGAGTTCTCAGCTGGTCACTCTGGTCTATGGCCAGCTGCGCGCTCTCGCCCACGGCTACCTGAAAAAAGAATCTAGAAACCGCCCCCTACAAACTACGGCTCTGGTTCACGAGGCCTATCTGCGCCTCGCCGAACGCAATGTCAGCTGTAAGGACCGCACTCACTTCGTAGCCGTTGCGGCGACCACCATGCGCCGCGTCCTGGTAGATCTGGCCCGCGAGAGGGCGAGCCGAAAGCGTGGCGCCAACGCCATTCACCTGTCTTTAGACGATGCCCAGGTAGGAAAGGCCGAGGCGGTTCCGGACGTTCTCATTCTCGACCAGTTGATGACTCGCCTGGAGGCCATCGACCCGAGGAAGGCTCGAGCCATCGAACTGCGCATTTTCGGCGGCTTGACGACGGACGAAGCTGCCGAATCTCTCCAGATCTCCCGGGCCACTCTCGAACGGGATCTCCGCTTCGCGAAAGCCTGGCTCGGACGGGAGCTTCGCACCTCCGCGCCGACCGGCTGAGGCGTTCATCCCGTCGAGGAACTGAGATGGACCCACAGCGCTGGCGACAGATCGAAGACATCTTCCACCAGGCAGCTGCCCTCGAACCTGCGGCAAGGGCTCGCTATATCACCGAGGCAGCCGGGGGCGATGAAGACCTCCGGAGAGAGGTGGAGTCCCTTCTCATCTCCAGCTCGGCATCGGACGATCCCGTGGTCGAGGTGGTCGGCAAGACCCTGAGAGAAGTCGCCTTCGAAGGGACCCTCCAACAAACCTTCGGGCCCTACCGAGCCAGCCGTTGGCTTGGAGGGGGAAACCACTCGGACGTTTACCTGGCCGAGCGAACCGACGGCGAATACCACGCCGAGGTGGCCATCAAGGTGGCCAAGCGAGGGTTTCCTACCGAGGATCTTCGCCGCAGGTTTCGTCAGGAGCGACAGATCCTAGCGAGCCTGGAACACCCCCATATCGCCCGAATTCTAGATGGCGGCACCACCGGGGACGGGCTTCCCTTCTTCGTTATGGAGTTTGTCGACGGTGAGCCCATCGACGAGTATTGCGACCACCGAAAGCTGTCGATCCGAAAGCGCCTGGAGCTGTTCCGGTCCGTGTGCTCCGCGGTGGAACACGCCCATCGCAACCTGACCATTCACCGGGACCTGAAACCCAGCAACATCCTGGTCGCCGAGGGAGGACGACCGATCCTCCTGGATTTCGGCATCGCCAAGCTGCTGCAACCACCGACCACCCTCGACCAAGCTCTGCGTACCCAAGAGGGAGTGCAGATGCTGACCCCGGCTTTCGCCAGCCCGGAGCAGGTTCTCGGCAAACCCCTGTCGACCTCCACGGATGTCTATTCCCTTGGGGTCGTGCTCTACGATCTTCTCTGTGGGCGACCTCCCTATGAGCTCGAGGGACTCGAGCCGAAGGCTCTCTACGAGACGGTTTGTGAAAGCCAACCGGCGGAGCCCAGCCGCGCTCTGCGACGCCGAGACAGGGCTCAGGGGACACCTCAAGGATCGGCCCAGAGCCGGGTAGGAGCGGTGGCCGAAGCCCGAGGGGAAACCGTCAACGGGCTCCAACAGCGCCTCCAAGGGGATCTCGACACCATCGCTCTCATGGCCCTGCGTAAGGAGCCGGAACGACGGTACGCCTCCGTCGCAGCTCTATCCGAGGATATCGGCCTCTATCTTCGGCACCGGCCGATTCGAGCTCGCAAGGAGACCCTGAGCTATCGTTCCTCAAAGCTGCTCCGTCGCCATCCCTACGGCGCTGCCACCACGGCTGCTCTGCTCCTCGCCGTTTTGGTGGGGGTGCTCTCGACCATGCGCGCGACCTCCCTGGCTCAAGCCCAACGGGACCAGGCCCAGATTAGCGAAGCGGAAGCGGAACGGGTGACCGACTTCATGGTCGGTTTATTCGAGGTATCCAGCCCCGAGATCTCCCTTGGAGAGGAAGTCTCTGCCTTGGAGATCCTCGATCGAGGCGCCAAATTGATCGAAGACGAGCTGGATGAGCAACCCCTGAGCCGCGCCCGGCTGCTGCGAGCTATGGGCCGCGCCTACCACGGCCTGGGCCTGTTCCCTCGGGCTCAGACCCTCCTAGAGCAGGCTAGCCAGGACCGGGAGAAGATTCTCGGTAGCTCCCATGAAGAAGTAGCCGCTGGACTGGTCGATCTGGCCAAACCGATTCTGGCCGCAGGAGATTACGCTCAAGCCCAACAGGTGATCGAAGAGAGTCTGGAGATCTATCGACGATCCACCTCGACTTCCAGCTCCAGAGTAGATTTGGGCAAAGCCGAAGCTTTGAATGTCCTCGGTGAGATTCGCACCGGTCAAGGGGATGTCGCCCAAGCGGAAGACCTCTATCGGCAAGCTTTGGATCTTCGCGCTTCACGACTAGGACTGGACCATCTCGACTCCCTGGAAAGCCTCAACGACTTGGCCGAGACTCTATTTACCGGAGGACGGTTCGAAGAAGCAGAGAGCCTCTTCGGTCAGGTTTTGGCCGGAAGAAAACGTCGTCTCTCGGAGGCTCACCCGAAGACCATCGAAACCCTCAATAACATTGCCGTTGTCCAACAGGCTCAGGAAAACTTTCAAGGCGCCGAAGTCACTATGCGAGAAGTGATCGAGGACCGACGCCGTCTCTATGGCAACGATCATCCCCACGTCATCCTGTCCTACAGTAATCTGGCGCAAATCCTGTCGTCCCAGGGGAAGTTTCAGGAAGCGGTGGGTTGGGCCGAGCAAGCTCTCGATCTCGGGATTCAACTCCATCAGCAGGACCACCCCCGCATCGCCGACCTGCTCCACAGCCTTGGCGGAATCCTGATGGATCTGGACCGCCTGGAAGACGCCCAGCGACGGCTCTCCGAGGCCCTCGAGATCCGCCGCCGATCCCTCGGAGAAGGACATCCCTACGTCGCCCAAAGCTTGATCAGCCTGGCTGCCCTGCACCAACGCCTCGGCCAGATGGATCTCGCTTTCCAAGAAACTCGCCAAAGCCTTCAGATTCTCGCCACAGCGCTACCGGAGGGCGATTTCCGCAATAGCTACCCCCAGCTTCAAATGGGTCTTCTCCTATCGGAAGCCGGTCGCTGCGAAGAAGCTATCCCCTACTTCGACCAAGCTCTCGAGTCTCGCAGCACCGTCTACCCGGAAGGGCATGAGGCCCTCGAGGAAATCCTCGAGGGCAGCCGGCTCTGTCGGCAAACGGTTGCCTCGTCCAGCTAGCGGCGACCGAGAGTGAGGGTGCCTAAGCTAGGGATGCCCGAGCTAAGGATGCCAAGGAACGATCAGCAAGCCCCCCTGGGACGAGGTTAGCGCCGCAGGTGCCAATGTCACCTTATGGCTGTAATAGACAGCACAGGACGACTCACCCACCAGTGTGGCATAGGTAGTGGAAGTCGAGCAGCCATAGGCCCAGGGACCTGCAGGGGTAGGAGCTTCCGACTTGGGCTCCTCGCTTTGCGGAATCACGGGGGGGGGATCCAGACTGATCTGAAAGTCTCCCAAGGAGGAAAACACAGCGACCCCATCCTCCCCCTCGACTTGCCAGGCTCCCGTACTGGGTGCTGGGAAATTCTCTACTGGGTCTTCCACCGGACTCCCCGCCGGACGCTCCGCCACCGCTTTCGCCATAGAAGAGAGAAGCGGAACATCGAAGGCGTTGAAGTAGAAGTCCACCGTGGAAGACGTTGTTCCCCTGGCTCCTTGGTGATTGGACGCCCAGGCATCGGCAGAGGATTGGCTCCCGGCGGTCGCCTCCACGCTGATCGAAGCGTTGCTGCATAAAGTCTGGCAAGGCTCGAGAGCTGGAACCTTGATCGTCAAACCTTTCCAGCTCTGCAAAGTCCAAGAGTTGATCTTCCAACAGCCCAGGTGAATCCCTGCCGAGGATTGACCGGAGGCGTAGAGGTTCTGCTCCGGCCCACCGTGCATCTGTCCAGCGAGGCCAAAGTTGCTACCCGGACCCTGCAGGCTCAAGGTTTGCCATTCAGGAAGGTCCTCGCCGGAGGGAATATCCCCCGACTGGGAACTGATCACCATCTCGGACGGGTTCTGCTGGGTCTCGCTGTACCAAAGACAGAAACACCGATTGGTGTTGATGCCAGCCAGCAGCTGAAAAAACTGGTCGGCGACCCAAAAGATCTCTTCGGCCAACTGAGGTTGTTGGGCCAAGGCATCGTTCAGAAGATCTACCGAGCCTTGGTTGGTCAGACTCTCCAGCAAATCATGGAGCCCCCCTCCCATGGCCAGGCCATCCGAGCCCACGCCCTGCACTATGGAGTAGGTACAGGCCTGGCTTGGACCACATAAAGAGACCAGAGCCGGAAGGGGTGGAGCCAGTTCGACTCCATAGAGACCGGTCAAGTGAACGGTGTACCAATAGCCGTTGTTCTCGAAGAAGGCCGGGTCGTTGGTCACTTGGTATTCGGACCTCCCTCCATCCTGGGGAGTGACCAGCTTACTGGCCACGACCACACCACCACGGTCCCGTACCTCGATGGTGGCCAAGGGCTCCACTGGAACTCTCGAAGCCCAGCCGATCGACACCACCAGGTTTCCGTTTTCGATCACGACCCGGTTGACGGCCGACGAGCTGCCGCTCGAGGCATCGCACAATATTTGTTGTCCCAGCGCAGCAGGTGCGACCGCAAGCAGCACTCCACCCAGCAAGACGGACTTCCATTTCTTCATGACCCCTCCCTAATGAATCGACGCTTTCCTTTTCTGCTTGCGGGCTAGGTAGCCCGCACACATCCAGAACCTTAAGCGGAATTTCGCCTCAAAACCCATCAAAAAAGATTCTAGAGCCACTTGTTAGGCCAATTCCGAGGCAGCAACTGCTCGATATCGCGATCTCCATGATGGGTTGAGAGAGCAGATTCCGCTTATGGAGTCGAGCTATATCGATCCAATGGAGCCACCGTAACAGCGGCTGGCCAATGAGGAGGACAGACCATGAGATTCGCCCAGTATCGACTCCACCAAACCCGTTTCAACCGATTCGCGAGCGCCGTCGCTCTCGGCTTGACGATGCTCCTATCAGCTCCGCTCCAGGCAGAGCCCTGTGAGGAACCCGCGCCAGTGGATGACCACGTCGAGGTCAACCTTGGCTCGGCGGTTCCGGTCCCGATCATTCCCGTTGTTGAAGGGTCTGCTCCCTTTGCCTCTCTCGGCTACGCTGGCCACTCTTTGGCCTTTCACGATGGTGGAACAATCGACCTTAGCCTACCCAGCAAAGATCCTAGAGGTGGCCGTACGAGCGTGACTGCCGAGTACCTAGGCGGCAACGGAACCGCCCGATTCTCGCCCATCGAAGCCATGCCCAGCACGACGACTGTGCTCGGCGGCGGCAAAAAAGGCAGCAAGCTCAACCGGTTGCCCAACTACGGAGGCCTCGAGAGTCACAGCGTCTACGAGGGGGTCTCGATTCGTCAGACCGCCAACAGCCGCCAGCTGAGAACCACCTACGAAATCGCCGCCGGCGTCGACTCGGGCATCATTCGGCTGCGACTCGGTGGAGCGACTTCCTTCTCTACCGACCCGAGGACCGGAGTTCTCAGTCTCGGCACCGCCGAGGGCAGCGGCCCAACTCTCACCCTGCAGGCCCGACTGAACGAGGGCGGTAGATTTACTGCCGTTCCCCTCAAAGCGGATGAAAACGGCACCGTCCGCTTCGACGTGGGGACCGCTTCGAGCTCCCGCACCCTCGAATCGGTGCTGACCTTCAGCGACTACTTTCACTCCCCCGCCGCCACCCGGGGCCCCAACGGATTGGTGGCCATCGCGCAGGCAACCGGTGCCGACTCGGGTACCGATGCGGTGGTCCTCGGCCTGGACGAAGAAGGCAAGGAGTTGCTCTGGACGACCATCGTCCAGGGGGACGGAGACGATCTAGCCTCAGCGGTCACGGTGAGCCGCGAGGGCCGGGTCTACCTGACCGGTACCACGACCTCCAGCAACTTTCCTCTAGACAGCCGCGGGGGCCGCGGAGGCTCCAACTTCGTTGCTGAGCTCGCCGCCGATGGCTCTCGCCTGGTCGGCGGGGCCTTCCTGGACACGGCAGGAGTCACCGCTCCCCACAATCTCGTCGTCGACAAAGATGGCAATGTCCTGGTGACGGGCCGAGCCGCCTCCTCCGGCGCCTCCGGAAATCTCGACTTCACCACTCTCCTGCCGAAGCCGGAAGCCGGCAAGCGTGTTTCCCAGTATTTCCTCGCCCGTCTCGACGCCGACCTCAAGGCGGTGTCAGATGTAGCCACCTTCGAAGCAGCCGATGTGGGGCCTCCCCTCGAGCTCGCCTTGGACTGCGGTGAGGTTGTAGTGGGCTACTGCGAAGTCGACGCCGCAGCGGTGGACTGCGCCCACCCCTTCTTCGAGGATCCCTATTCGATTTCGGTCTTCGGCGTCTACGAGGATGGTTTCGCGGACACCGTTCCGGAAGGCTGGGGTTACCACGCCTTGCGCTGGAAAGCGGAGTTCAAAGCTGCTGCCTACACCCCCATGGTCCTGCCTCAAATCCCCACGGGCCTGGTGGAGACCGGAGACGAATGGGACCTGATCAACGCCGAAGCCAACACGGCCCTGTTCCCGGTCAACCCCGGCGGCACGGGGCCGGAGTGGGGCCGAGCCAAAGCCGATACCCCGACCTCCTTGGCGGTCGGAGCTGCCATGAACATGGATCTCTTTCAGACCCCGGCCTACACCAATCTCCACATCGATGGCAGCGACGTGCCTGCCGCCATCGTCGAGACCGTCTTCTGTGTCGACTTCAACGCCGGTAACAGCCTCCGGGAACTCTGCGACCAAACCGTCATCGACCTCGGCCTCGGCTGGTTCCAGGTAGACGTCGTGGACTCTGCCTGCTCGACCCAATTCGCTGGTGACTTCTTCGTCAAAGAGGTATTCGTCAGCGATTGGGCCAACAGCACCTATACGGAAGGCCGAGTCTTCGAGGGCGGCACCGAGTGGGATGACGCCTATGCGGTGACCGACCCGGGCACCGACATCGAGATCTACATCGTCGATCCGCCGGAAGATTCCCCAGGGGCTCCGGACTTCACCGAGGAATTCGCCGCTAGGGTCGAATCTCACATCTACGAACAGCTGCCGGTGAACCGCACCACCTACGTCGGCGGTCAAGCCGTGAAGGTGGAACCGGCCTTGGCGAAAGTTCGCGCCATGGACCTACAAGTTGCGGAGCAGTAGGAGAGGCCATGCCCTATCCAACCTCTGTCCATCAACCTAGAGAGCTCGAGAAAGGATCACCGATCATGTACAACTCCTCCCGAAACAAGAAAGGCGTGGGCCTGGCGAGTGCCCTGGTCTGTGCCTTTCTCTGTGCCTTTCTCTTGACCCCCTCGGCCAGCGCCGAGAGGCTCGAGGTTCAACTCACCGACGACCGATTGAAGCCGGTTTCCAGCCTGGTCATCGGTGAGTCCCTCTTTGTCGGACTCAACGGTCTCGAGCCCAACAGCAGCTACCAGGTGCGACTCCTGGACGAAAGCGGATTCATGGTCTCCTACTACCAACTCACCTCCGACCCCTCTGGAATGATCGAACCTTCCGCCCTTTGGTACGACTCCGGAGTGGTTGGCTGCGAGTTGGTATCGGCAGTACCAGAGGATCCCTACCGCTACGCCACCTATCGGGAGGCAGAGGAACGCCTCCATGGGCGCCAGTTTCGACTGGTGGTCAGTGCTACCAAGAAAGGGAAAGGGAAAGACTCGGAGCGGGATGCAGCACCCGAGGAGCCCATCGCCACCGCCATCGTCCCCATGACCCGGAGCGAAGAGCCGAGGGTCTACTTGAGCGACGCCACGGGCTGTCCCCAATTCGGCGTCATGACCGGCGGCGAGGAGAGGACTCGAGACATCTATCTCAGCGCCGAGAATCTACCCTCGAACGAGTCGGAGCTGGCGATCTTTTTGATTCCCGACCAGCGCGACTGCACCGATGGCCAGGTACTGCAGGACGTGCGCCCGGAATACAAAGAGGAACCCCAGGTGGTGCGATACAACGGTCGCCCCTCATTCCACCAACTCCTCTGGGCTGGAGAGAAACTCCTTCCGGGCAATTACGACGTAGTGGTTCGCGTGGGGGGAGATCACCGTATCAAGAAGCTCCTGCCCCAGGACCAGGTCTCCCATTGCAACGACACGGGTGGAGTGGTGCAGACCTCTATGCCGGCCTGCCCCACCATCACCGACTTCGACATCGCCGGACGCCTCGACCAGAACTTCGGCCTGCCCTTCTTCGAGTTCGTCGATGTCTTCAAAGAGGGGGAACAGATGTGGGGAGCTCTGGAGCCGAGGATCATTCCTACCGGTCACCCGGGAGGCAACTACGCGGCCTTCTATGTCCAACCCGCCGGCATTAGTCCGACGGTCCTGGACGTCACCGAAGGCCTCGAGATCGTTAGGGTCAAATACGGTTGTCCCAACGGCTGCATGAATGCCTCCATCACGAGGATTTGGAATGTCACGGAACAGCCGGACGAATATGACGTGGTGATCGACTTCGGCGCCACGCCTGCCAATAGTGCCGGCGAGTGGGTGGAAGATCTAACCGTCAATGCCGATCGCGACTTTATCGATCGGGAGACCATGGCGGGAGCTTGGGTGGTGAGAGACCCGACTGATGTGGGAGGGCAGACGGTGCTCTCCTTGGACTACGCCCCGGACGTCTCCGACCCTTTGGATCCCCTCTGGACGGATATCTCATCGTTCTTCATTCCTAGTTCTGGTAACTGTCCATCCATGCCTGCTCCAGGCACCGTTCCCTTGCACGGCATTGTCCGCTATCCCGCCAGCGCAGGGCCTCACCCGTTGGTCCTTATCGTCCATGGGAACTCCTCTCCGTCGATCGCCAATGCGGATGGATACATTTATCTCCTGGACCTACTCGCCAGCCACGGCATGGTCGCCGTATCGGTGGACGAGAGTTGTCTCAATGGCTTCGTATCCGGCGAGATGGACGCCCGGGCCATCGTTATGCTCCGCCATCTGCAAAGGCTGAGGGGATTCAACTTTGATTCTTCTCATCCGCTCTTCAACAAGATGGATTTCGGCCGTATCGGCCTGGCAGGACATTCTCGGGGTGGAGAAGCCATCACAGTGTCCTGGCTGTTCAACACCACGATGCACAATGCTTCCGATCCGGATTTCTTCTTCGACTTTGATCTGTCTTCGTTCTATGCCATCGCACCGGTAGACGGGCAGATCGGCACTTCCTACCCGGGAACTCCTGTGGTCCTCGGCGGAGATGCTACTTACATGTTGATGCATGGCAGCAATGATGGCGATGTGCACACTTTCGGAGGCCAAAGAACCTACGACCGAGCCCACGGCGTCGGCGGCGGTGGCAGCGCCTGGAAGTCCCTGATCTTTGTCCACGGCGCCAATCACAACTTCTGGAACACCGTGTGGGCTTCCTCCGACGACTCCGGTTTTCTGAGCTCCATGTCGGAGCCCACCATTTCGCCCGCGGACCAGCAGGCGATCGGCAGTGTTTACATCAGCGCGTTTTTCAGAGAGCAGTTATTAGATGCGGATGTCTACCTGCCACTGTTCAAGGGTGACCTGGAGTTCGACTCCCTGCCAGGAGCGGTGCGGGTACACCAATACCAGGACCCCGACAGCATTTTCATCAACCACTATGAAGAAGACACGAATCTCGCTACGGGTTCCTTAGCGGGGGTGACCAACAGTGAAAGCCTGCTAACGGAGTACACTCAGGCGAGCTTTGATGATCAGGGAGCTCCCCACCATCTTTGGCAAGATACACAAGGATTGATCGCAGCTTGGATCAGTTCAGGTTCGGAATATGTCATCGACTTGCCCTCTTCCATCAGCTCGGATGTTTGCGACTACCCTTTTCTCTCGTTCCGGGTCGGGCAAGTTTACGAGGTCTTCCCCTTGCTCAACACTCCTGGTTCGAACCTCGATTTCACCGTTCAGCTGGAGCTCACGAGCGGCCCTGCCAACGGCATCAAGGTATCGAACTTCGACCAACTCCCCTACCCGGTGCAGACATCTAAACCCGGATTTGGGGATGTTTCGAAGACCGTAATGAAAACGGTTCGCATTCCCCTCTACAGTTTCCTGGTCAATCGGATCAACCAGGACCTGCAGGATATCGACAAGATACGGATCCGCTTTAACCGCAACTCGTCTGGATTCATCGCTTTCGACGATCTCCAGATCACTCAATAGGAGAGGAGGAACATCATGAACCAGGAAAAGAAACAAGTTGAACCGCTATCTGTACGAGCACTCTGGTCTCTTTTGGCACTGTCTATGGTTTTGACTGGCTTAGCGTTCCCCACCGAAGCGAAGGCAGCGGCAGGGGAGGGCATGAGCATCGAGTCTGTCGAGATATCCACTCTCACTTTCCAAAAGCCGGTCCAGCGAATGGATGCGGACGGAAAGAATCAAACCTATCGAGAGGCGATTCGTCTCCTTTTCACTGGGGAGTTTCCTCCCGCCACCGCAGAGCCCTACGAGCTCTTCATCGGTGATTATCAAGTCATGGAGTACTCCGGCTCCCGGAGCGAACTCCAGGTCATTCTCTTCGAAGAAGGTCTCATGGATCGCTTGGAAGGATCAGAGTTGCGCTACCGCAGTCCCCAGGGAGAATCCCGAGCCCTAGGCGTTGCCTTCCACCGCGACGGGATTCGCCCCGTCTCCCCCCCTTCGCCAGATAACTAGCCTGAGCCTTTCCACCGAATCGCCCGCCTCAGCTCTCACGGAGCTGCAGCGGGCGATTTTCTCGTTCTAAGCCCCCAAACGGGCCTTTCCATGGATGGCCGACACCTTCCAGACGAAGTCATTTGCCCAGGAGTGATGGACTTCGCCATGGTTTTCCGCTTACGGGGGCAAGAAGCCTTGCGGAGGAGCCCTTTCCGGGCGTCGGAATCTGGAACCGGTCTCACCCAGAAAGGGACCTTCGCAGGCAATATTTCCCTGGAGGACCGATGATGTTGATTTTCTCTTTTGAACGGAGAAGCGTGGCAAGGGGATTCGCCCTCGGCGCTATCCTCCTATTAGCCCCTTCCCAAAGTCAGGCGGTAGATATCGCCGTTTCCGGTATCGAAGTCACCCAAGCCATCCAGAACTACGATGTCTCCGATCCGACCCACCCCAACAACAATTCGAATACCCTCGTCGCCGGCAACCACACCGCGGCTCGAGTCTATGTAACCGTCACAAATACGACGGTTCCAGTCACCGGAGTGACCGCTCTCATGACAGTCCTGGTGGATGATGTCATCCACTCGGTGATTGGCCCAGACGCCCCCGGTGAAATCAGTGCTCCCCTGGTTCCCGATCCTGACAACCAAAATCACTCCCTCAACTTCACTCTCCCCATCGATCTGGAGATGGACACCGACGTCGATCTACAGGTGGAGCTGGATCCCATGAACACCATCGTCGAGGACGACGAGACCAATAACGTCTCCATGCTCAATGACCTCTCCTTCGAATGCCGAGAAACTCCGGAGATCGTCTACACCGCCGTCAACTACAATGCGCCGGACGAGACGGACCCAACCACCCTCGGCTTACCGGACCCGAGCCGCACGGACCCAGGCATTGGGGACGACTTCATTTTCGGTATTTTCCCCTTTCCTGATGATCGTTTCCGGTACCACGAGGCAGCCTTCTCTCCCTTGCCTTGGAACATCAACATCGACGATTCCTTCGACGACTTCCTGAATTGGCTGGAGGACTGCCGCCAAACCATTGACCCCATGCCGAAGTTTCTTTACGCCTGGTTCAAAGAAAACCCCTATAACGGCAATGGCCGAGCCATCAGTATTCCGGGCAATGTCGCCTTTGGTAACACTCAGATCGTCCCGGATCGCGGCCAGCGCACCTTCGCTCACGAAATGGGCCATCTCTTCGGGCTCTTCCACAACTTTCGAGACATTGCTCCGGACACGGGCTGGGACGTGGAAAATCTGATGCAAATGGGTGAGGTCAAAACCGGCGACAAATACGACATCCTATATCCCGGTTTGTTAACCCCCCAAGCCTGGATCGACGACATCACCTATGAGTTTCTCCTCGACAGCGATTGCTTTGCTTGTGAGGGAGATATCGGCGGCATCAAGAAACCCTATCCTTACCTCACCGCCGTCGTCGGGGTCGAGCCGGGAGAGGCAACCCTTGGGCCGGTGTTTGAGTTTCCCCGCTACACAAAGCCAAGCGTCAGCGTTCCTGGAGGCCGAGTCCTATTTCAGGCTCTGAACAGCAGAGGCCGGGTGATCGAGCAGATCGCTACGATACCCAACTTCGAGAGCGAAGCTGGCGAAGAGGTCAAAACTGCCCCTATCGCCGTCACCTTCTCAGCCCTCGAAGACCTTCAGGTGATCCAACTGGTGGAAGGGGAACGGGTGACCGCACGCCGGGTAAGAAGCCCCAACGCTCCCCAACTTCTGATCGAATCTCCAAAGAGAGGCCAAACCCTCGAGGGTCCCTTCGCGGTGTCCTGGCAGGCTCGCGACCCGGATGGAGACCAGCTGACCTTTATGGTCCAGTACAGCTCCGGCTACGACCGGGAAGGTCGGCAGCTGTGGGTACCTTTGGAGGTCAACCAAAAGGGAACTCGCATCGTCGCCGACACCAAATACCTCGCCGGCAGCCGAGACGCCAGTGTCCGAGTGATCGCTAGCGATGGCTTCAATACCACTCTGGCCGAAGTATCGGGGCTCAGTCTCCCCGTCGAGAACGCACCGAAAATCAAAATAGTAGGAAACAAGACCTCCGAGTACCAGGAGGGTAGCCTGGTGATCCTTCAGGCCAGCGTCTATGACCGGGAAGACGGCATTCTCACCGACGAGGAAGTCCTATGGACCTCGAACCGAGACGGCGCCCTGAGCAAGAGTGCAACCTTGCAGACCGCGAACCTGTCCCCTGGAGCTCACCGGCTCACCGTCCGTGCCACCGACACCAGTGGTTTGACCTCGGAAGACCATATCGAAATCAATATCCTGCCCAGCTCTCTCGCGAAAGCCTTGAAATCAAGTCGCCTGGAGGCGAGAAAAGAGACTCCCTGATGATCTGAGGCTCTCGATCGCGGCCCCTTTCCGGGGCCGTGGAAAAGAGTAATTCTTTCTCTTCTGAAGCCCGAAACGGTTGCGTGGCCGTTTCGGGCTGCTTTTTTCTCGGTTAGGAGTCGCCCGGGGTCTTTGTGCCAACACAACCTAGGCTGCCTTCTTCTTCAGGCCCGCAACAAGATCTTTCTCACTCCCGGGCGGGCTGCATGCTCGAAGGCCTCTATCGCCTCCCTCAGCGAGTACTCCGCCTCGATCAGGGGTTTCACTTGGATAGCGCCCTGCTCCAGAAGCCTCAAAGCCGGCGCAAAGGGGCCACACCGAGAGCCGGTGACTCGCACTTCGCCCACCACCAATTTCGTCAAGTCCACGGTCGCACGCCCTTGAAACGTACTTTTGAGGACCAGAGTCCCCTTCGGCCGCACCAGACGTAGGGACTCGGCCAAACCGCCCTCGTTGCCCGTCGCCTCGACGACCAAATCGAAGGCATCCGATGCCGCTTCGCCGATCAATCCCGTGTCGAGACCGAGCTTTTCGGGCAGCTCCAAGGACTCTTTCCGTCGGCCAAATAGGGTCGGCTCCCCTCCCGCCAGGGCCAAAACCTGACCGATCAATAGCCCGAGCCGCCCGGGGCCCACCACCGCCACTCGATCGGAAGGAGAAACCGTAATTTGCTGGCGAATTCGCAAAGCCGCCGCTAGGGGTTCAGTAAACACTGCCTCTTCGTCGGCCAGGGACTCGGGAACTTCGAGGAGATTCGCTGTCGGCAGAGTCAGAAAGTCGGCAAAGGCTCCGTCCCGGCGGATGATCCCCAGGACTGTCCGAGTCGGACAATGTTCCGGGCCGAAGGCAGCGCATTCGGAGCAATGCCAGCAGCCCAGATTGATGGTGCCAACCACTCTCTTCCCAACCCAGGCTGCGTCCTCCTCTGCTTCCACTTCCTCAACCGTTGCCACAAACTCATGTCCCAGGACGCCCTGAAATCCGGCGTAGCCCTTGATCAACTCGAGATCCGTAGAACAGATTCCCGCCAAGCGCAGGCGCAAAGTCGCTTCCCCAGCAGCGAGCTGGGGACGAGGGTAATTCTGGCGAAAACGAAGACCCTCTTCATCGAGGTAAACTGCTCGCATGAGCTAGAGAATAGAGCAACCGGACCCTCGAGACCAGCCTCGACTTCCATCGAGCTCTAGCTCCTTTCAAGGAGAAAAGCATGCTGCAGCTAATCTGCACTCACACCTGAGGTACTTGTCGCAAGGCGCTCGCCTTGCTCAAAGAAAAAGGCATCCCGTTCCACTACCGGGAGTATCGAAAAGAGACGCTCTCAGCAGAAGAGATCCGCACCGTTCTGGCTCTCCTCGGTTCTACCGCCAAAGAGGTGCTGCGGACGCGAGACGCCGCCTATCGTGATCTGGGGCTGACCGGAGAAGAAGGCGAAGAAGAGCTGATCCAAGCCATGGCCGCCCACCCCACCTTGCTACAGCGACCCATCGGAATCAAAGGGGAGAAAGCGGTGGTAGGTCGGCCGGTGGAGAGGCTCCTGGAGCTTTAGGGGTTGGGGGGAGAAGACCCTGCCCCCATCTTCCGGAAGAAGAGGGGGAAACGAGATTGACCGCCGGGCAAGAGAGCGACCCGAAGCTCAGCCCCGCCGATTCTCCAAGATCTTCAGGAAAGACCGTCCCCGCAGCTCCTCTAGGGTCAGCCCCGTGGCCAGGGCTTCTTGTTCGGTTATGGCCCCGCAGTTGATGCCTCGGAGAAAGAAATTGAGCAGCCCCTGGCCGGTGGCAGCGTCGTCGAATACATCCCCAACGAGAGTGGCTTGGGCAGCCTGCCGCACGAAATTGCCGAGACGCTCCGATGCCGCTTCCAGGCTCTCCAAGAAAAATGAGTAGAGGGCTGCATAGCGAGTCGGCAGCTGAGCCGGGTGAAGATCCCAACCTTGGTAGTAGGCGTGATGGAGGGAGTGACGAACGTGCTCGAAGTGAAGACGCCAGCCCCCGTGAACACTGCGTAGATTTTCCTCTTCCTGCTGCGCCGTCAGCACCTCTCCCGGCGCAGCACGATGAGGAGCTACCGGCATCACATTGGTGGCCCCATCGGAAAGCATCACCCCACTCCCTGCCAGGGTGATTTGCATGAGATTTCGAGCCACATCGCAGGCCGGATGATCCAATGTCTGGTGCTCGGCGGTGATCTGCAAACTCGCCGTGTAGTCGTAGACTCCAAAATGGGCGGCTACACAGCGGCCCTTGGCTGCCTCCACCAACAGGGGCAAGGCAGCGCGCCCGGCCGGGTCGAAGAGGCTCTGGGGCGTCTCGACCATGAGCTCAAGACGCAGAACCCCCGCCTCCAACCCTTGTTCTGCTTCGAAGAGCTCGAAAAAACTCACCAGAGCGGCAACCTGCTCGGGAACCACGACTTTCGGCAGGGTGACTACGAAACCGTCCGGAATCTTGCCTTCGGTGGCTTCCAGCATGGCGGTGAGGAACAGATCTAGTGTCCGAGAGCTTCGGGCGACGAGCTCTTCACTGAAAGACTTGATGCGAATTCCCAGAAACGGCGGCAAGCTTCCCTGACGAAGGCCCTTGGCCACCTGCTGAGCTGCCTCCACGGCGCACCGATCCTCTTCTTCGTCCGGCCGGTGTCCATAGCCGTCCTCGAAATCGATGCGAAAATCCTCCACTGCCTCGCGCCCCAGCTTTTCAAGCACCCGGTCATAAACGGTTTTCGCCATGGGTTCCCCGCCACCAAAGCCGAGGGCAGTGGCGAAGGTCTGGGGATTGGGAGCAAAACGTTCCAGCGAGCGAAGAGCCAACTGGCCAAGCTTGGCAGCGGAATCGGCTCGAAAGAGGTGGGCTCCGCCATAGACGGTATGCACCGCCTGGCGGTCCACGGGCTCTCCCGGATAGCGGACGGCGAAGGCCCGATTCGCTGACCGAAGGGGTTCGAAGGCTCTGCCCAAAGCGGAGGAGTCAACTGTCGTCTTCATCTTCTAGCTCTCTCTCGATTGCGCCCACGCCCTTCTTTGAGTGCCCAGAACAGCACTCGAGCCAGTACTTTGCGGCGGTATTCGGCGGTGGAACGGATGTCGTCGATGGGTGAGACGTCCCGCTCGATAGCGGGCAGTAGATGATCCGGGGTGGTCACCGGCAGGTCGTGCCCCAACAAGGCCTCGAGGGCCGGGCACCGACACACCGAAGCGGCCACGCTATTGGCCACCACCCGCCATCCGGCCTCGGAATGAGTCACAGCAACTCCCACCTTGGTGATCGCCTGGGCCTGGCGGGAACCGACTTTCTCGAAGATCTCTACCTCATAGGACCTCCGCGGCAGCCGAATGGCACGAATCAACTGATCCGGTCGGCGACGCATCTTTTTGTAGCCGAGGTAGAACTCCGACAACGGAACCGTTTCTTCTCCTCGATGGGAAACGAGCTCGATTTCGGCATCGTAGGCCATCAGAACGGGCACTCCATCCGCCGCGGGGGAGGCGTTGACGATATTGCCAGCCCAGGTTCCCCGGGTCTGAATTTGTACCGCTCCCACCTGGCGGGCGGCCTCCAAGAGCAAAGGAAACTCCCGACTCGCTCGAGGATCGCGCATCACTTGCCAGTAGGTGGTCGACCCACCCAAAACGAGAGCGTCGTCGGTAAACCTATGCTGCCGAAGCTCTTCAACGGCCGACAGATCCAAATAGGTCCCCTCGTGGGCTTCGAAGCGAGAGGGCCAGTGAACCATCAGGTCCGTAGCCCCAGCCATGGGAATCGCCTGCGGGTGGTCTTTTAGCGCCCCACAGGCTTCCTCTAGGCTGGTTGGTAGGAGAAGCTTCATGATGGAGGGGCCTCGCCATCGTCTTCCGGCTCCCTGAGGGAAGCCTCGAGACCCTCTATGATGCCGTCATAGCCGGTGCAGCGGCACAAATTGCCAGCCATCAGCTCTCGGAGGGTGTGGGCTTTGGTCAAATCTGGGTTCGCCACCACCCAGCGGGCCGTCATCGCTACCCCAGGGGTACAAGCGCCGCATTGGGTCGCACCGGAGGCATGTAAAGGAGCCAGATCCGCAGGGTCTAGAGATTCCACGGTCGTCACGGATCGGGCGCGAACCTGATAGGCCGGCACCAGGCAGGAATTGACCGGCAAACCGTCGAGGTAGACGGTACAGGCACCGCACTCCCCTTCTCCACAGCCTTCTTTGGTTCCCGAAAGACCCAACTGGTACCTCAACAGGTCCAGCAGGCGGTCCACCATTTGGACCTTGACGGTCACCGGCCGATCGTTGAGGAGAAACGAAATCTCCACGGAATCTTGATTCACCGAAGCCTCGGTCACTGCGGGTTGATTCATGGGCCTCTCCCAGGCTGCCTTGCCTTACGGATTCGTCATCTTTCCGCAAGTCTATCTTCGCTGGGCCGCGAGGGCGAGGCCGGGCCGGGAGAAGACCACCCTGGACATCCGAAGGGCTGGGAGCCTATTGCGCTCTGAAGCGCCCAGCCCTAGACGGGCGACAGGTTCCTTGTCAGTTCTTTCGCTTCATCTCAAAGAAGTCTCGGCGGCCGTCGGAGCGAGCTTCCCAGTCCAGATCTCGGCGCATGCCGTAGAGATCCAACGGCCAGAGCACCGGAATCAGAATTCTCTGATCGGTCACCTCCCTGGAAATCTCTTGAAGCTTGGCCTCGCGGATCGAGAGATCCTGTTCGGCACGCACCTGACGAATCTGGCGATCCAGATCCAGGTCGGCGGAGCGGGACCAATTGGCACTGCCCAAAGCCCCGTCCTCCGTTGACGAGTGGACGACCTGATCGAAGAACAACCCACCATCTGAGCCATCGTAGCTCCACACGCCATACCAAGCGCCGACCTCTCCAGCTTCCAGGCTCGAATAGAGCTCTGGCCAAGGACGGCTCATGACTTCGAATCGAAGACCGACCTCAACAAGCTGCTGAGCGATCCTCTCCGCATGGGGAAGATAGGCTTCCGTTGTCTCGAGGAGAACCTCGATGGCCTTTCCTGAATTCACCTCCGCCAGCATTCGCCTCGCCGCAGGCCGATCCTGTTGGGTAGGAGTCAGATCCGGATCATGGCCAAAAATCCCTGGCCCAAGCATCTGGCTAGCTGGCCGAGCGTGATGGAGAGTCACCTCGCGCATCAACTCGTCCCGGTCCAGCGCCAGATCGATGGCCTGGCGGACTCGAGGATCGGCGAAAGGAGGAATCTGTGGGTTGAGTTGAAGGTAGTAGATGCTCTGGCTCAGCCGAGACTCGACCCATAGCTCGGAACTAGACTCGACCCGGTCGACCAAGGTCGGAGGCAGGTTGCTCACCAGGTCGATCTCACCTCTCTCCAGCTGATCCACCGCCTCCTTTGCGTCCGGGAGTACCACGAGCTCAGCCACCGATTCGTCGGAAGCCCCTTGCCAGTAGTCCTCGAAAGCTTCCAATCGGACCGACCGCTGGCGTTGGTAAGAAACGAAGCGATACGGTCCGGTACCTACCGGCTGTTCGATCTCTTCCGGCGCCTTCTCGGCAACCACGGACACATAGACCAAGTTTTCTAGAAAAAAGGGCTCGGGTTGGTTGGTTACGATATCGATGCGATTCGAGTCTGCGTCCCCGGCGATGGATTTCACACCAGCCAGGAAACCTCCCACCTCACTGCGAGGGTCACTCCTTGCCCGGTCGAAGCTAAACAGCACATCGGCCACAGTTAGGGCTTTGCCGTCGTGAAACTTCACTCCCGAGCGAAGAAAGAAATGCCAGGTCTTGTTGTCCGTCGTCTGCCAACGCTCCGCCAACCAAGGAACGATCTCTCCCTCTCGGTCCACATCTACTAGAGGTTCGAAGATGTTTCGAAGCACCACGGTGCCGATGATAGTGAGGTGGTGATGAGGATCTAGGGTAGGCAAGTCCTCGTCGATGGCGGCACGAAGAGGCCTAGCCTCGGCGTTATTCCGCTCGACACCACTGCCTCCCACAGTTTCATGGGATACAGGGGCTAGGGATGGAACGCCATTGCGGGCGCAGGCGATGCTGAGCCATAGGAAACACATAAGAAACAGGCCAAGCCGGATCTTCATAGAAATCAGCCTCTTCCAAAAAGCGGCACTCTCAGCCTCGAACGCAACAAGCCCGGAGTGCACCGCGTCAACGAAATCGGGGGAGAAGGCTAAACCTTAGCAGATAGATCTTGCAGCCTACAAGGATAAATCATTGTAATACTGACTCTTTGCCTTGCCTTGAAGGATGGGCCCCCATAGAGGGATCGTCAGGGAATGCTCACTCTTTGCGATGCATATCGAAGAACAGCAAACCACTGTCTTTGCGAGCTTCCCAGTCGAGATCCCGCCGCATGCCATAGAGGTCCAGAGGCCAGAGGAGGGGGACGTAGATCCGTATCTCAGCGACCCGCCGTGAGATTTGTTGAAATTGTCTTCGACGAGCTTCCGGATCCAACTCTGCACTAGCCGCTCGAATCAACAGGTCGACTTCAGCATCTCCGTGACCGGAGAAATTCGCGCTTCCCCAATTTCCGTCTGCCGTCGGTGTATGAATCACCTGATCGAAAAAAATGCCTGCATCGGAGCTGTCGAAATTCCACAAGCCATACCAGGCACCGACGGTTCCCGCTTCCAGCCCGGCGTAGAGGTCCGGCCATGGTCTGGCTACTACCTTGGTTTCGAAGCCAGCCCCATCGAGCTGTTTTCCGACCGCCATAGCCTGGGGAAGGTAAGCTTCGGTGGTTTCCAAAAGCAACTCCACTCCCTCTCCATGGGTCGACTGCCGTAGCAAATGATGAGCCATCTCCACGTCGCGGTGGGCCGCCTCCAGGTCCGGGTCGTAGCCGAACACCCCCGGCCCCAAGAGCTGACTTGCGGGCCGTGCATGATTCAGATGAACACCTGCCATCAACGCCTCGCGGTCCAGAGCCAAATCAATCGCTTGCCGCACTTTGGGGTCATCGAGAGGCGGTACACCCGGATTCAATGAAAGGAAGAGGACGCTCTGGCTGAGGCGAGAATCGACCCAAAGCTCCGGCTTCGACTCCACTCGATCCACGAGGCGCGGAGGAAGCCCCCGGACCAAGTCGACCTCACCTCTTTCCAGACGCTGCACAGCGACCTCCGACTCCGGGATCACCAAAAATTCCACCAGAGGTTCCCTGGGGGAACCTCGCCAATACTCTGGGAAAGACTGCAAAGTCAGCATGCTGCCGCGCTCATAGGAGCCAAAGCGATAAGGCCCTGTGCCGATCGGCTCTAGAATCACCTCTGGTGCATTCTCAGAAACCACCAAAACCGCGGCTAAGCTCTCTAAAAAATAGGGATCCGGCCGAGTCGTTTCGATGTCGATGCGGCCTGCCTGAGGGTCATGGGAGATCGACTCCACGCCAGCGAGAAACCCACCTATCTCGCTGCGCGGATCGTTCCTGCACCGCTCCAGGCTAAAAACCACATCCGCTGTGGTCAGCGTAGCGCCATCGTGAAAGAAGACATCCTCTCGCAGAAAGAACTGCCATCTCTGGCTATCGGCGGTCTCCCAGGTCTTGGCCAGGCGAGGAACCAGCTCTCCTTCTGGACCGAGATCTACCAACGGCTCGAAAATGTTGCGCAGCACCAAGCCCCCGACGATCGTCAGGTGATGGTGCGGATCCAAGGTAGGTAAGTCTTCGTCGATGACCGCTCTTAGGGGCCTAGATTTCTGAGCCGAAGCTGCCTCGAGGCCCGCTGACCCTGGCTCTGAAGAGGGCTTGCCATCACAAGCCCCGAAGAACATGAGAGTCAGGAAAAAAGCTGTGAAAATTCCTCTTCCCATCAAGAGATATCTTCTCCTTAACGTGACTTTGGAAGCAGAGAACCCAAACTCGTTGGAAACTTCGAATGGCATTGATGGTAACAGACATCCCGTAGCCCTCGAGACTTCCAAGGTAGGCAAGAGGGTACCTAGGATATTTCGATCGTACTGCAGAACTTGGCGGACCCTAGCCAAGGAACTGGCGCTGGGGAGAGGGCGATCACGCCTCTCGATGCAGAACGGAGGCCTGCTACGGACTAGGAAGTCTCTACCAGACTCATGATCCTTTCCGGAGTGAGGGGAATCACCCTGGGGTCCTTATTCAGGGCCACTGCTACGGCGTTGGCGATGGCCGGAGCGGGGCCGTCCATGGGAAGCTCGCCGATGCCCTTCGCACCCTGAGCACCGTGGGGATAAGGAGTCTCCAGAAAGCCGACACGAATCGGAGGAACGTCGTCGCTGGTGGGAATGATGTAGTTGGTCAATTGATTGTTGACCATCGCGCCATCCCGCCATTTGCACTCCTCCATCAAGGCCCAGCCGATCCCTTGGACCACGCCGCCCTGAATTTGGCCGCGAGCCAACACTTCGTTAATCACCTTACCGATCTCCTGGACGGCCACGAAATCCACCACTCGGGCGGTGTAGGTTCGCAGATCAACTTCGACTTCCGCCACATAGGTGGCCCAACCATAGGCTCCGTAGGCATCGCCACGGTATTTCTCATCGTCCCAGACAATTCCCGGAGGCGCCTCGTAGCGACCCTCACCCAACAATTCTTGATCCGGGTGACCTGCATGCCAATGACCGAGAGCTTCCCGCAGGGCTGCGCCAGTGGCTTGAGGGGATAGCCCCAGTTTCTCTCGCAGATCATCGCAGGCCTTTTCCACCAGATGGCCCACCACCATCGTGGTTCGCGAA
This sequence comes from Deltaproteobacteria bacterium, assembly GCA_022601195.1. Classification (GTDB taxonomy): domain Bacteria; phylum Acidobacteriota; class Thermoanaerobaculia; order Multivoradales; family JAHZIX01; genus JAHZIX01. Next base: position 82,359 of record JAHZIX010000046.1, on the reverse strand, counting down.
GCCACGGTGGGTCCACTATCCGGCACCTTGGAAGTATCTGGTGGCGCGATCAAAACGTCTTCCGGGTCAACTCCCATTCGATCGGCAGCAAACTGAGTAAAGACCGTGATCGTCCCTTGGCCCATCTCCGTGCTGGCGGCGCGAACCTCGATGCGCCCGTCCGGCAAACCTGCCACGTGCACTACGGAGTCCAGGTAGACCTCACCGGAGCCGGTAAAGCCAGCTCCGTGATGGAAGGTCGCCAGACCGATACCTCGGCGGCGAAAGGTCTCGCTACCGTTGAAGGTAATGTGCGCGCGCCGCTTTTGATGGAAAGACGAAAGCTCCAAGGCTCGGTCGAGCACTTCCAGCCGGTCCGTACCGTCTTCGATAACCTGCCCAGTGGCCGTCGACTGGCCATCTCGCAGCAGGTTACGGCGGCGCAAGCGCAGCGGATCCATACCCAGTCGTTGGGCGATCACATCCATGTGGCGCTCGCAAGCAAAGAGACTTTGAGGAGCGCCAAAGCCACGAAAGGCGCCGAAAGGCACCGCGTTGGTGAGGATCGCCTTGCCTTCCACCCGAACGTTGTCACAGGAGTAAGGGCCGGCGGCATGAATCACCGCCCGCGAAAGCACCACTGGTGACAGAGTCATGTAGGCGCCGGCATCCAGCAGGATGTCAATTTCCTGGGCCAGGAGGCGACCATCTTCCGCCACCGCCGTGCGGTGACGAACCCGGGAAGGATGACGCTTGGTGGTCGCAGCCATATCCTCACCGCGGTCGTAAATCAGTTTTACCGGTCGCCCGGCCTTCAGTGTCAACAGTGCAGCGTGGAGAGCGATGCCGGAAGGAAACTCTTCCTTGCCCCCAAAGCCACCACCGGTGGGCGTCTGAATGACTCGCATCTGGTGGTCGTCCCTGGCGAGGGCCTCTCTCATCGCCTTCAGAACATAGTAGGGACATTGCATAGAGCCCTGAACAGACACCACGCCGTCCTCTTCCCAAGCCACCATCCCCTGGTTTTCCAAGTAGACGTGCTCCTGAGCCCCCGTCTCGTAGACCCCCTCCACCACCAAGGGTGCCGAAGCCAACGCTGAGGCCACATCCCCCTTTTCCATGAGCAGCCGTTTGAAGAGGTTGTCGTCGGAATATTGAATCTGATCCGCTTCGGGAGGCACCCGAAAGTCGAAGACGGGGGACTCCTCTTCGACCTCTATCTCCACCGCCGCCGCGGCGCGGCGCACCACGTCTCGCGATGGATGGGCCAAAAGCAGGACTGCTTCATGAATGTGGCGAACATAGCCTGCGGCCAGCACCGGCTGGTCTTCCTCCATCAATGCGATGGTGTTCTTACCCGGCACGTCCTCGTGGCTCACCACCACCACCTCGTTCCAATCCACCTCTTCCCCGAAGCGAATCTCGCGAATTTTTCCCCGTGCTGCCGGACTGCGAACCGTAGCCCCCCACCAGCAGCCTTCGATGACCAAGTCATCGACGTACCGCTCCCGGCCAGTGAGCTTGGCAAGGCCCTCTCGACGCTTCATGGCGACCTCCAAGATCGGCGGAAGTTCTCCAGATTCAACATTTGCGCTCGATTGTCCCAGGCGGGTGGAAAAATGGCAAGAGAGACGATCCCAGGTGCTTCACCCTGGGATCGTCTCTTAGCAGCCGGTGGTGAAAGTCCCTCGTTGGCGAGAACCAGGAACTTGGAGGAGGATCAAGGTGAAGAACCGGAGGCAAACCCGAGGTTTGTCGAGGATTCTTCAACGAAGAGCCGCCGCCAAAGGCCCGTTCGCAGCCAGAGTGAGTTTCACCACAGGCTGTTAGCCCTCCCTATCTCACCCTTGCCGAGATTCACTGAGCAATTCCAGCGCCGCCAAAATCCTCAGAGTATTCTGCCGGGTGTAGGCTCCCAGCGTGACCAGACCGATGCCGAGAGTTCCGTAGACGATGGCCGCCGAAAGAAAAATGAGTAAATGCAGGCGATCCCCAAAATCCATGAAGGCGACGATCAAGACCAGCAGGATCAACTCCCACAAGGCAATTCCGACGAAAAAAAACTTAACGTGACGCTCACTCTCTTTGACTTGATCCAAAGCGAGTCGCCGCCTTTCGTCTAAGTTGGAAACATTTGTCATAACGTCCTCCTCTCCTCTATCCACCAAGAATTCCGGTTTTGATCAGGACCGCAGCGATGATCAATCCATCGATGGCGAGAAACGTTGCCAGCAGCCCGATGCGTTGTTTCCGAGTCAGACTTTCCATAGCGGTGAGCTCCTTTCATGGGGTTTCCGAGTTGATGCCAGAGCGAAGGGTCGCGAGTCCATAGGCCAGCCGGGACTTGATGGTTCCTAAGGGCAGCTCCAAAACATCCGAGATTTCCCGAAGGGTGAGCTCTTCCTGGTAGTGCAGTAGGAGCACGGCGCGACTGGCCGCTGGAACCGCGCTCACCAGCTCAGGCAGATGAGCCGCCATCTCGACCTCTTCAGCAAAATCCGCCTTGGGATCAGAAAGCTGGGACAGAACTGCTTCATCCCGTACCTGATCTCGCCAACGCTTCTCGCGACCCAGACTGCGCTTGGCCTCCCTACTGGCGATGCGATAGGCCCAGGCTCGAAAGACTCTCGGCTCACGAAGCCACTTGATCTTGCGGCAGACCAGCAGGAAGACCTCCTGGAGTAAATCTTCCGCCAAGGCCTCCTCGCCGACCAGATTCCGGAGATACCGAAAGAGAGGCGCCTGGATGCCCTCGAGCAGGGTGTCCAGGGCCTCGAGATCCCCGGACTGTGCCCGGAGCACGAGGCGAGCTTCTCGCAGTTGGCTGGTCATTTGATCTCGTTCTCTAAGAACTATCTCGCGGCTCCCTGACCGCGCAGGCCCCATGGATCAGGTCCCCTCGCTCTGTCACCTACTAAGAGGCAATACGGTCTGGAAGTGTTCGGTCCAAGAAGAGATTTTTTCCCGATTCGCCAGCCTTCTCAAGAGCAACATTCCTGGGAGCTGTGTCCCAAGAGCAGCCTTCCCAAGAGCGAATTCCCAGGAGCATACCGACAATCTCCCCCGATGCCCCTGAGCCCTCCCGATGCCCTTGAGCTCTCGAGGGATGTCCAAACTCTCGAGGTCTGGGGTGCGTAAGCATTGACATTGACTACAACCGTAAGCATAATGCCCACAGACGTAGTCAATAGGGAGCAAGAAATGACCAGACCCAAAATCTCGGCAGCAGAATGGCAAGTGATGAATTTTCTCTGGGATCACTCCCCAGCTGGTTCGGCGGAAGTTGTCGAGCATTTGCAAGAATCTACCGACTGGAAGCCCAAAACCATCAAGACCCTCCTCGCGAGGCTGGTCAAGAAGGGATTCCTCACCACGGAGCAACTCGGAAATCGATATCAGTACAGGGCGGCGAACAGCCGGCAGGAAGCGATTCAGACGGAGAGCTCCTCCTTTCTGAGCCGAGTCTTCAAGGGGGACACCGCCTCTTTGTTGCTCCACTTCGCCCGGTCCACGGAACTTTCGGAGCAAGACCGCCAAGAGCTTCGACGACTTCTCGAACCGCAGGAGGAGAAGTAATGGGAGATTGGACTTGGGAGCTACTTCTATGGAGCGCCAAAGCGAGTGGAGTCATCCTGCTGGTACTCGGTCTACGCTACGCGCTTGGCAGTCGACTCTCGGCGTCCTGGCGCTTCGCCCTCTGGGGAGTAGTTCTGGTTCGCCTCGCCCTACCGGTTTTACCCGCGAGCCCCGTCAGCCTCTTTCATTTGCTTCAGGTCGACTCTTTCACCGATCGAATTCCCGGTCTCAATGCCCTGGAATCATCCGCGACTGAGGGTACGGTCCCAAGCCTGCCCAGCGACTCGGCTACCGGGGAAGTTCCCTGGCAGAGCTGGCTGGCTGCCTCTTGGCTGACTGGCCTCTGGCTCGTCGGTGCCCTCTTCCTGTTGAGTCGCAAAGCCTTGGCTTGGCATCTCCTCCGCAGGGGAGTCGCGGCGTCCCGGCCGGTCGAGGATTCCAAAAGCATAGAGCTCTTGGAGACCTGTCGAAGCCGCCTCGGACTCGCCAGACCCGTCGAGCTTCGCACCACCAAGTCCCTGACCGGCCCCGCGGTAGTCGGGCTTGCCCGACCGGTCATCTTGATTCCTGAATCTCTCTTCCAAGACCTGCCCACCGTGGAGCTAGGACACATTCTTCAACACGAGCTTCAACATATCCGTCGGAGAGATCTTTGGGTGCGAACTCTCGCTGGAGTGCTCACCATCTTTCATTGGTTCAACCCCCTCGTTCACGTGGCCTTTCGGCAAATGGAGACAGATTGCGAGCTCGCTTGTGACTCCTCCGTTCTTCGACGACTCGAGGGCCCAGACCGGGCTGCCTACGGCCACACTCTCATCTCCCTGTCTACCTCCAGTTCCTTTGGGACTGGCGCTCTGGGCATGGGAGGCACTGCCCGCAGACAACTCGAAAGGAGAATCCGCATGATCTCGAAATTCAAAGTTTCGAGCCTTCGTCACCAAATCGTAGGCCTCACTACCTTCGCTCTCTTGGCGGCGGTTGCCCTGACCGATGGGCCCGCTCTCGCGAAAACCGGGGCCGCCGCTGAGAAGCCTCAGGACATGGAACGAACCAGAGAAACCATCGCCCGAACCCGAACGATTGGAACCGCCATGATGAGTTACCTCACCGAGGCCTGTAAGAGAGGTCTCTGTGAACCGAGCCCTGAAGAAAAGCTGGCCGATCCCATCGATACCGAACAGGCGGATTGGAGTCGCTGCCCGGTGATTTCTCACTCGGACCTGGAAGCGAAGCTCGTACCCAACTTCATATCTCAGCTTCCCGCGGAGGATGGCTGGGGGAATCCTCTCCAATTCTGCCTCCAGCGCGATGAAGGTCTGGGCCGGTCACGAGGTGTCTTGGGAGTGCGAAGCCCAGGAAGTGACAACCGATACACAGGAACTGTTTACTCGGGAGGCCCCTTCTCCGCCCTCGAGCATCGCCATGACGTAGTATGGATGGACGGATATTTCGCAACCTGGCCAGTCTCCCCGGAACAGTAGAACCGCAGGAGGTCCGGCTGGCCCACTGGAGGTGCACCCCATGGGAATACACCGGACTGCGCTCCTAGCTGGAGCTGTCATCGCGCTCGCGAGCTCGCTGCCCGTTTCAGCAGACATTACCGATCGCCTCGTCCTGATCCTCGATGGCTCCGGATCCATGTGGGGACAGGTCGATGGCGAAGCGAAGATCTCCATCGCTCGCAGAGTTCTCTCCGATCTCATCACGAGATTACCCTCCGAGTCGGAAGTGGGTCTGGTCGCCTACGGTCACCGTCGTCAGGGCGATTGCCGGGACGTCGAGACCCTTGTTCCCATCGTTCCCCTAGATCGCCAGCGCCTTTCCAAGGCCATTGGCGAGATCAACGCCAAAGGCAAGACTCCCTTGACCGCAGCCCTCCGTGAAGCCATTGCCGCCATGCGTGCCAAGCCGGAACCAGCTACATTCATCTTGGTCAGTGACGGCCTCGAAAGCTGCGGCGGTGACCCTTGCGCAGCCGTTCGTGGGGCCCGCAATGCTGGCATCGAATTTCGACTTCACGTAGTGGGTTTCGACCTCGGTGAGGGAGATGTCTCTCAGCTCCAATGTACTGCCGAGGCCGGAGGCGGTCACTTCTTTCCTGCCCAAAACGCCAGGCAGCTCGACACTGCCTTGCGCAAAGTCGTAGAGGATCCCGGACAGTAGAGAGTTTGTCTGCGGGACGTCCTTGTAATCCCAACCCCGGGGCCACCTACCCGACAAACTTTCCCCCCTGAAAGAGATCTCCTGAGCCCTGAGAATCCCCCTTTGGGGCAGAGTTCTACGTATCTCTCGCCATGCAGCGAGCCCTGCCGCACCCAAGCAACCGCACTGGGGTTGTAGGAACACTTCTTGGCCCACCGCCGTAAAAGCCGACGATTCTCGTAGGCGACCTCCCCTCATCTGAGGCACTTTTGTCTGACAAGAAGATTGCCCAACGACCGATACCCACCGAGGCTCGACCCATCCAGAATCCTTCTATCAGCATTCGCTGTCTGTGAGTCCCGGCTGATGGAAGGTGCTACCCCGAGTCGTGAAGCCCGATCTGAGACCAAAGATGAGACTAAAGATGAGACCAATGAACGGGCAACAAACACTGAAGAGGGAGCCTCAACCCTCCGAGCCATTTTCCCTTCTTGCCACCAACTCCAGGCAGACATGGAACATTCAAAAAGGAAATTGAGATGCCAAGAACGCAGTCCTATCTGGTTGGAGCCCTTGTCGCACTCTGTAGCTGGGTGGTGGCCTTCCCAACAGCGGCTTACCCAAACCAAAGCCCCAACCCCGAGATCTCGGAGAGGAACACTTCGAGGACGGGTTCTCTGGGCTGCCTTCCCACCTGCTCGAGCAGCGACGGTCGGTTCCTAGCCCTTTCGTCCGGAGACCCTCTACGCTCCCTGAGCAGCCAAGTGCTGACTCTGGTCATTGTCGCCCAACCGGGGTTGACTTCCTTCGAAGTCAGTATCTTCGACGGCGATAGTGGCTCCGTGGATACCAGCGGGGAATCCCATTGGGATCGCTTACCGGGACAGTTTCGGTACACGGTCATGGCAGATACGGATCGCGATGGAGTCGGGGATGTTCTGGCTCTACCAGCAGTCGACGCAGACACCATGCCCGACAACGACTGGTTTTCCATGGACGTACCTCGCATGCCCGAAGCCCGAGGCCCCGGCGGTAACTACTTCTATGTCCTTCACATCGAAAACACCGACCCCAGTTTGACGGTTCTGAACTCCTTCAAGGTCCGAACAAACGAATTCGTCGCCATCCCAGGAGGGCAGCCCTTCGGCCTCTTTCCATCCATCACCAGTCTCGCCGATGGCGCCATCATCTACCCCAATTTCCCGGATTCAGCACCCACCACCTACGATGGCTCGTTTCACCTGTTCTTCGATGTCCCGGTGAAGCCCACCGAGCTCGTCGTCTGGGACGGCGACTTCGACTACGGTTCCGTCGATGGGAGCGTCAGCGATACGGATGATCCATCGACTCCAAACGCTCCCTTTGTCCCCTCCTGGGACTCCGGATTCGCCCGGCCGGAAGGAATTGCCGTCGGGGATTCAGGCGCTACCGGCAGCCCAGCGGACAACGGCGATGCAGAGGGAGCAGGCCGATACTTGGTGCGATCGCCGAACCCCAGCTATCTGCTCCGCACTCCGAGGGGGACCTCGTTCACCAACAAAAACCCCTCCGGTCACCAGGAATGGGAGCAGTTTCGCATCCGGGGTCGCGGCGGGGATCCCTCCCCCTCAGACGACTCCAGTAGAGCTCTCACCGCCGGGATGTATTCAATGGAAGTCTCCGGCTTGGACCTCCAAAACTCGATCTTCCTGAAACTGGACCACCCCATCATCTGCGTTGGGCCAACCGGGTTACCCTGTTCTGTCCCAGGAGAGGCTGTCTTAGGGGAAACTGGCCTGCAGGAGTAGGTCCCTTCGGCTCCGGTCGGAGCTACCCACAGGCCAAGAAGTCGGCGAGAAGGAGGAACTCGACTTCTTGGCCTCAGGGCTAGAGGAAGGCCAACATTCTCTGCAGGGAGGCTTCCGACGTGGAACCTCCCTCGCCGGCTGAGCTGGTCGGCTGAGCTGGTCGGCTGAGCTGGTCGGCTGAGCTGGTCGGCTGAGCTAGCCGGATAAGTTTGTCAAACGAGGAGGCGAAGACCTGCCAAAACGGGCTCCCGCAAACCGATCGACAAAGCGACCTCCCGCACTAGATTCTTCCTGGAAGCAAGCATTCTCTCCGCGTCTCTGCTCCCCAAAGACCTCTTCACAAGTCTCTTCACTGGCCTCATCACAGATGGCTTCGACTCAGGAAATTCCCTAGCCTAGACCCCAATTTCCCCTCTCACACCTCGTGATCTTTCGGTCAATGCAGCTCAGATCACGGAATACACCGAAACTGCGGTATTGTTCTACTAGAGTGCTAGCCATCGTTTCTAATAGGATGAATCCTATTCCGGCGGCGGCGTTCCGGCATCGTGCCGGCCCCCCCGTCGGCGGTGAGCTACACCGCATTCACAGACAGAGGAATAAGGAGACGGATCATCTCTGCCAAAGTTTTTGTCGGCAACCTGAACTTCACGACCACTCAGGACCAGCTCAAGCAGCTGATGTCCACAGTTGGCACCGTGGTGGACATCTTTCTTCCCAACGATCGCGTCACAGGACGCCCGAGGGGATTTGCTTTCGTGGAGTTCTCCAGCGAAGACGAAGCGTCCACCGCCATCGCCAAACTCAACGGCCAGGACCTGGAGGGACGCCCCCTTCGCATCAACGAAGCGGAAGACCGGCCTCGCGCCCGACCCGGCGGCCCCCGACCCGGTGGACCGAGACCAGCTCCTCAATTCTTCGATGGCCCCGACAGCGGAGGATTCGGAGGCGGCTTTGGTGGCGGCGGTGGGAATCACGGCGGCCCCCCTGGCAAAGGTGGCGGCGGAAAGAACAAAGGCAGCCGACGCGGCCTCAGAGGCCGCAAGCGCATGCTCTAAGCCTCTTTTCGCCCACCGGACACGAGTAGCCAAGGGGTCTCCGAGGGCCCCTCGGAGTCGGAACTCTTGTGCGGAGCCAGCTGCTTGTTGGTGACTCGGTCTTCGAACGGGTCACTAGAATCTGGCCGAAAAAGGCGCTTGATGACTTGCAGGAAAGACGCACCGCGCCCCTTTCCTGCAGTCTCTGATCTGGTCTCTAGGGGGCTGGGACAGCCCCCCGGAGACACGAAACAGCGATTTTTCGTGTCCTCTCCCTTTTTGTGGCCCCATAGCTTCCCCATATCGGGCGGGCCTCGATCGACAGCGAACCCCGGTAGTAGGAACGGAAGCAGGGGCCACTGGAGCCTCGAAATCCGGGTCGAACAACGTCCACACTGAAAGTGATCCCCTTTCATGATGCTTTCCCCTCTCTGGCTCTCCCTCGCCCTCATGACCAGTGGTCCAGCACTCGCTTCTGGATCCGTCGAGGATTCTGCGCCGCCCGTGGAGGTCTTCGCCGAGCTCGATGGAACCTGGGAGGGCGAGTTCGTCGGCTACGATCCCACCGGCAAAGAGCTCTACCGCATCGAAGTTCGCCAGGTCTATCGCACCGTCGACGCGAATACCCAAGAAGTCGAGATTTCAGACACCATGGCCGATGGTCAGGTGGTGACTGGGAAGGGAAGGAATACTGCGTCGAGACGCCCGGACGGCTCCCTGGAACTGGCCTGCGTGGTGGTCAAATCCACTGGTGAGAAGGTCGTTCATGAGGGAACTCTCGGCCAAGGCCCGAACGGCACCCCTCAACTCGTCTGGCATAGCTCCGGGCCGGATCGCATGGAGATCTTCCGAGAGACCGTCACTCGGCAGGGGGACCAGTGGATCTACGCCATCGACGGCGTTGGCCACTATGGAGAGTCGGTCGTTCTCATGGCTGGGCGGTACCGCAAGCAACCGAAGGCCGAAGGAGAAAAGGAAAGGCCTGCCCCTAAGGCACCGCAGAGCGGATCCTGACCTCGTCTCCGGTGGACCGGTCTCTACCGGCCCGCTCCCGCAGATGCAAGCCCTCCGCCTCCCCCTCCAGCTCGTCCGGGAACACCACTTCCACGGAAACATCCTCTCCATCGACGAATCGGCTCCCCAGCCAGACGGAGACAAACTCCTCAACCCGACGCCGGCCCACTTCTCGCACCAAAGGAATGTTCTCCTTCGCCCGCTGGAAAGAGAGCATAGTAATGCCATCCTTGAGTCGCGCGATGGCTTGTTGCTCGTCTCGAAACAGACTGCCGGCCCGAACTTCATACTCGATCCGAGAGGCATCCACAGCTGGTTTATTGACTTCGATTCGAGGAGGCACGACCACCACTCGGCTGCCTTCCTGGTGAAATTCCCATGGACCGTTGAAGTCCAACACATAGGTGTATTCCACCGGCGCCGTGGCTCGCACCATGACCTCCGGCAACTGCAGGTTTCCCCACAGCGTCGTGGCTTCGTCGGATCGCTCGAAAACCTCTGTTTGGCGTAGCTGAGCGAATTGAAAGAAACTGCCCCCACTCAGCTCGGTAGCGTAACTATGAAACGAGGTGGTCACCGTTCCGGAGGAAAAAGCGCTAGCCACATTCATCATGTCTTTCAGGGCGGCGCGACCGGAGTTGACCGCATCTACTGGCATCCTCCACAGGGAGCGAAAAACGTAGAGCCCAGCTCCAAGAGCCATGGCAACGATCACCACCCAGGCCAGGGGCTTGGCCCAGGTTGCCATGGGACCGGTAGGTGGCGACTCTTGGTTCGGCATGATTCGAAGGGTAGCATGGCAACACCATGACCGATAACACCGAGGAAAGCGGCGACCAGAAGGCTACGCTGCAACCAGGGCCACAGAAAAAGGGCTCACAGCAGAAGGGGCCGAACCCAAAAGGGGCCAGACGTAGGAGCTCCCAACCGCCGGAGCTACCGGGTCGCGGTCAGGTGGATTGGGAATCCCTCGATGAGGACCCTACGCCTCTGTTCGAAAAGAGCGCCTGGCTCAGCTCCCGCCGACGCCAACTGCCCCAAACCCCTGGACACAAACGAGGTCGAAGTAAGAAGGCAGCCGCAAAGACGCCCCCCCCCGACCCAGCTCTGGTGCTTTCGGTCGGCGCCAAGCGGTGCACTGCCGATCTTGGCGGCAAGCGCCTCGACTGTCGCCTGCCTTCTTCTCTAGCGGCACACCAGCGTTTCGGCCTCGCGGTGGGAGACCTGGTGGAGCTTTCCCGGAACCGAGGGACTTGGTGGGTTCGGGAAGTCCTGGAAAGGCGCACGGAGCTGGCTCGGGTCGACCCCAAGGACCCTCGGCAACGGAAGGTCATCGCGGCGAATATCGACCTCGTAGTGGTGGTGGCTGGGATGCGAAAACCAGGCCTCAAGACGGGCCTACTAGACCGCTACCTCCTCGCCGTGGAGAGCAGCGGAGCCGAGATTCTCCTGTGCATCAACAAGATCGACCTCGCCCAGGCGTCTCACCGTCTTCCTCGGGAGGCGGCGGAGATGCCTGGAGATCCAAAGGAGGATGAGGTTCCTGCGACGCAGGAAGGGTCGCAGCAGAAGGACGGTGAGAAGGGCAGGCTAGCTACGGAGGGCAGTGAAGATCGTTTCGGCGACTCGGAGCTGGCCGCTCTGGAGCCTTATCGCCAACTCGGTCACCGCATCGTCTTGTGCTCCGCTTCCACTGGCCAGGGAATCCAGGAGCTACTCGCTGCCCTCGAGGGAAAAACCTGCGTCTTCGTCGGCCACAGCGGAGTCGGAAAATCGTCGCTGCTCAACGCCCTCCAACCCGACCTCCAGCTGGCAGCCCTATCGGTGCGAGAATCCGATGGCACCGGTCGCCACACCACCACTCGATCCAACCTCTACCGCCTCGAAGGCGAGACACGCATCATCGATACTCCCGGAGTCCGAGAGTTGGGACTCTGGGATATCGGCCCGGACGAGATTCGGCGCTCCTTTCCCGAGTTGGTGGACTTCTCCTCGGGCTGCCGATTTGCCAACTGTACCCATACCCACGAGCCAGACTGCACCGTCAAAGAGGCGGTCCAGGAGGGAGCCATCCCGAAAGCCCGCTACGAGGCCTATCTCCGCATACTTTCCTCCACCGGATGAGGGTTTCGGGAAGGTATCCGAGCTTTCCAGTGTTGAAGGGTCTAGGAAACTGGGGCGTAAGCTTCCCTTCACCGAGGACTAAGACTCGGAGAGAGGTCCCGGTTGGGCCTTCAACCCGGTCCTGCCCCTGCTTCGAGCTTCGGCCCGAAGCTCGGATTGAATCAGAGTACGGCTCTCTTGCTCGCCGGTGGGCCTTCCAGGAAGGCACTGGTTCCAAGGAGTAGGGCCGACGGCTGGCAGCTAGGGTAAGATCAGCGAGCTCGAAAAAACAACCGCATTCCCCCTCGGAGGTAGCTCCCCCATGGAGAAGCTCAAACTAGCGTTCTTGGTCCTCTGCCTGTCCCTGATGGCTACTGGCGCCGCAATGGCACAACAGTGGAGCGGACCGACCTCTTTGGGGATCGAGGTTCGAGAGAAAAGCGGCAAGCCGTTGGTCGGAGCCCGAGTCCTGCTCCAATACGCTGAAGTCAGGCCCTTCGACGGGCCACCGGCTTCGGTGACCGATGATCAAGGCCGAGTCGAGGTGATCCATCTGGCCGAGGGTCGCTGGCGCATCGACGTCCAAAGCGAGGGGCGCACCGCTTATACGGTAGTCGTCCGCATCGAACCGGGAAAAAAGCCAGCGATTACCGCCGGCCCCATCCGAGATGCTGTCGTTCAACCCCTCAAGGTGCAATTCGCCAAATCCCCCAAGGCCTTGGGCTCCAGTCCGGCCAGCACTCAGAAGGCGAAGAAGAAGGACGACAAGAAAAGCAAGAGAAACGACCGAGGTCGTTCGTCGAATCGACGAGGCCGCGAAACGGCTCAAAAACCGAAGCCTGCCAAGTTGCCAGCTCCCAGGGAAGAAGCCAAGCCGGCAGCCGAGCCGCAGCCCACGACAGCGGCACCAGAGAGAGCTCAACCAGCGCCAGCGAAGCCTGTAGCTCCGAAACCGGAGCCCACTCAGCCTGAGATGCCCGCCAAGCCAACCCCAGACCCGGTCGTGCCTCCTAAGGCCCAGGCTCCTAAGGCCCAGACGCCCAAGGTAGCCAAGCCTGAGACTCAAAAGCCCCCCACAGCACAGCCCAGTACCCCTGTTGTCGAGACCTCCATACCGGAAACGTCTATACCCAAGGCGCCGCAACCCAAGCCGATTCAGCCGAAACCAGTCGTCGAACCGAAGGCTCCGGAAGTGAGGGATCCGAAGCCCTCTATTCCAAAAACCAATATCCCAAAAACCAGTATTCCGAAGACCAGTGCTCAGAAGCCCGAACCGCCGAAGCCGACGATTCCTGAACCTACTCCGGCCAAGCCAGAACCGGCCAAGCCAGAACCGGCCAAGCCAGAACCGGCCAAGCCTATGCCTGTTCCATCACCGGAACCGGCGAAACCAGCTCCGATGCCCGTCGAGCCCACCAAGCCCCCGGTTGACAAGCCCTCGGTCCCCGAGACTCCTACGGAGCCCATGGCTCAGGTAGAGAGCACACCGCCTCCGACGGCAGTCATTCCGACTCCGGCGGCCCCCAGTAAGCCGGCGGTACCCACGCCCGTTCCCCAAGCCGACGAGGAAGTCCCAGCCGAGATCCCCGCAGTAGAGGCAACCCCTTCGGGCTTGGCGAGTCGGCAGCGAACTGAGATTCGATCCTTCACTGAACCGAGCTGTCCCGGATGTAAACCGGGAGAGTGGGCTCTCATCGTGGAACAGGAAGTTGCTGCCGCGACCTCTCGCAAGGGCTGCCCAGGCAACGCTGACAAGCTCCACGACACTTTGAGGACAGTGGCGGACTCCGCCGGAACCAGCCTCGGCACCTACAAGGGGCCTATCCTCGACCTCACCGACGCTACCCAACGGAGCACCATCGCTCCTTTCATGGCTGCCGAGGGAGCCTGCCAGGTCATCGCTGCCGCCTTGCCTCAGGGAACCCGATTCGCCGGCTATGGCTATGAGGTACGGGACTCCACCTCCGGAGGGAACTGCCAGGCGGACCAAGACTGCAGTATCGGCCTCGCAAAATGGCTCGGCCATCCCAGTGTCGTCAAGTCGGACGAGAGCTCTCTGGTCTACGGGATCTTCGAGAACCGGTCCACGGAAAGACCTCGCACTGCCAGATTGATCCTCTACTTCAAGGCCCCCAAGGGCTGGCGTCCGCCTCGCTAGATAGGTCGCCGGACCGCGTGATCCTATTGCCGGGCGCACCAGCGAAGCCCTCGGCGCAGCCGTCGCCATAGCAGGGTGGGGCGTAGCAGCGATTCAGGGCACCATGGAGTCGATGGAGCGGCGTCCGAATGGCAAGAAACTCACCACATAGGTCCCTAGGTGTATGACCGACGAAACCTTGGACGCTCATGGCGATTGGATCCTCGTGAGCTGCCCCTGCTGCGGCGAAAGCCTCGAAATCCTCATTGAGGCAGAAACCGTCGGTAGCCTGGTGCAAGATTGCGAAGTGTGCTGCAACCCCTGGCTGCTCACGGTCCGCCGCCGCGGATCCGAGTTAGAGGTACGAGTGGAAGCGAGCTAGCCCCTCCGCTACACCTCAAAGACCCCATCGAAAGAAATAGTTAGACAGTGTGAAACGACCGATCCTCCGGTTGTAGATTCGCGGGTTACCGTACGCTTCAACCGGAAGCAAGGGGCAGAGCCGCAGACAACGGAGGATCGATCGGTGGAAAGAACTTACCCATACGCCGGGCTCGACGTTTATCAATCAGAGATTGTGGTGTCCTGGGTTCGCCAGGCAGAGGCTGGGTTCGTGGACTGGAAAACACCCGCCGACTCTCGTGGCCTCAAAGGCCCGATTCAACCGCTACCCTACCCTTCATTCTGCCCCGCAATTCCATTCGCTCTACACTATTCCTTTGAGGAGGCCACTATTTTTAGTTTTCTTCGACGGATCTTCGGTAGTGCTCGGCGCGATGGGGGTCAGCTGCTGCCCGAATCGCTCTTCGAGGTGACTCTCGATGACCAGGCCGTGGTCGGCAAGAGACCAGATGGCAAGAAAGAATCGGTAAGCTGGGACAATCTCACCTCCGTTGCGTTCGAAACGAATAACAGCGGTCCTTGGGGCCCAGATGTGATCTGGCTACCGATCGGGACTGAAACAATTTCGGGCTGCCCGGTTCCTCAGGGCGGGACGGGGGACCAAGCACACCTGGTGCGCCTTCAGCAGCTGCCCGACTTCAACAACGAAGCGATCATCTCAGCCATGGGTTTGGTCGAAAGCCAGCGCTTCCTCTGCTGGGAAGCCGCCCCCTAACGCCCGGTTCCACTGGGCAGGACGCAGAGGACATCGGATGTGAGCCAAATCACCGAAAAGGCCACTAGGAGACTGTTGCGAATGGACGATTCGTGGCTGACGGAGCTCCGCTCCGCAGCTGGGATGAGTTCTCTCTAAACAGGTTTCAGAATGCGCATTCAGATCCTGGACTGGCAGCTTGATACCCAAACTCGGGAGCTCAGAAATCAGGCCGGCCGGGTACATCTCAGACCCCTGGCCTTCGAGGTTCTCCTACACCTCATGCGCCGCGCGCCGGCGGTAGTGAGTAAGCGCGAGCTGATCGACGAGGTCTGGAAGAGCCGGGTCGTCTCTGATAGCGCTATCGCCCAGGTGATCGGTGAGCTGCGCTCGAAACTCGATGATGATCCGGCCCTCCCGCGAGTCATCGCTACCCGGCATCGGCAGGGCTACCAGCTGATAGCGGAACTACGAGAACTCGAAGAGGAAGACTCGCTGTCGACTGAGGCCATCAACTCCCAGGGTCAAGATCACTCCCCGAGCGGGCTTCCCGTGGAATCTTCTCCGGTCACTCCGGTCGGCAGGAGTAGCGGCAGTAGAAAGAGGTGGAACCTGGTCCTCGGCGGTATCGTGGTGCTGACTCTGCTGGGGCTGACGGGTTGGCACGGCGGAAGCCAAAGGCCTGGGAAGCCGGCCCCACCCACCTCCAATGGATGGCCGAATTCGGCTCTGGCGCAACCTCACCTGGCTCGTGGTTTGGCAGCGGCTCGGTCCCTCGATTCACGAACCGCCTTGCAGGAGCTTCGAGCAGCTCTGACCTTTGCAGAAACGCCCAGGCTCTCGATTCAGGTAGCGCGACTGTTGGTGCAGCGAGGCCAGCCTCGGGAGGCTGTGGAGATCCTGCTCCAACTACAAGTAGACCGAGAAAACCTGGTACGCCGGGATCAACTCTTCGCCGATGCTGTCGACGCTGAGCTGAGGGGGAACGATCACAAAGCGGCACGCCTCCTCGCCGCGCTGGCTGAAACCCACCCGAAGGATCTGGACTTCGCCTTGGCTTGGTGGGAAAGAGACCGCGAGGCCGATTGGCAGGCCTTGGAGCGCTTCTCGGCTCAAAAGGGCTTCCCCGAACACCGGCGCCTCCTGATGGCGGCGCAGCACGCCGGTCGGTCCAGGCGAACAGAAGTACAGCTGGAGAAAGCCCGCACTGCGATCAGTGCCGCCCAGGGCTCAGCGCCGGTGGTCGCCGCCTTCGCCCTCTTCGAACAAGGAAGGGCTTTCCGGAACCTGGGCCGGACCGAAGAAGCTGCGGCCACCCTTCTCACTGCTGCCGGAGATCTGCAGCAGGCGGGTGAGCTACGCGCTGCTTCCCGGTCTTTGGGCCTGGCACTCAGGTGCGTGGCGACACGAGGCAAGACCCAACGGCTCGCTGACCAACTGGCCGCCCTCAAGAATTCGTTCCAGGCCTCGAACGATCCCTGGGAGGCCGCTCGGCTAGCTTATTTCCAGGGTCAGCTGAAGACCCTTGAAGGCAACTACACCGCCGCGGTAGAGGCTTTGGGAGTCTCCGCTGATCTTGCCCGGGATCTAGAATCCTGGACTCTTGCAGCGGCCGCCCTGATGGCCCAAGGCAGTGTTCTCCAAAGCCTCGGGGAGCTTGACCGTGCCCACCCTGTCCTACAGGAAGCGCTGCGCTTCGCCGAAGCCACCGAACGCCCCAGCATCATCGCCGCGGCCTGCGTCAACTTCGCCAACTACTTCGGGCGGCGCGGCGACCTCCGAAATGCCGTGGAGTACCAGACCCGGGCGCTGGTGGCATCCCGCCGCGGGGGACTCGAAATGGGAGAGGCCACGGCTCTGGTGAACCTGGCACGCCTGGCACGACAGCAGGGTCAGAACCAGCGAGCCCTGGAGCTGAACGAGGCGGCGCGGATCCTGTTTCGTGAGTTGGGCATGGCCAAAGAGGAGGCGGTAGCGACTTTCCAGATGGCGGAAGCGAGGCTCACACTTGGGCAGCTCGCAACCGCCCGGGACCTCGCCCACCAAGCCTTGCTCGAGCTGGGCCCGCTGCCCGCTGCCAACTTCGAGGCTGCCTGTCTCTCGCTCCTCAGTCAGATCGCGCTGCGCTCCGGCGACCTGGAAGGAGCCCGAGACTTTCTCACCAGTGATTCCGTTCCGGAGACGCAGTCCTTGCAAGCCCGCACGCGGGTCCAGCTGGAGCGAGCTCGTCTGGCTCGGGAACTCGGTGATGCGGCCGATGCCCGATTGATCTTGAGCAACGCCATCGACTCCATCCCCGACCAGAACGACACTAAGTATGCCCTTCCCTTGCGACTCCTACTGGCTCGCCTCGAGATCGAAGCCGGACGACCGGTGGTGCCCGAACAAATCGCCAGGGAGATCTTCGGATCTGCGGAGCGAGGCTCCAACCCTGGCTTGGCTCGAGATGCCGCACTACTGATCGCGGAGTCCCTACTGGCCCAAGGCAACCTGAGGGCTGCCCAGGACCGACTCGACGAGGCGAGTCATCTCCTCGAGGCAGCGCCGGATTTCAGGGTCCGCCTGGCGCTGGCACTGGTCCAGGCTCGCCTCGAACGCGCAGAGGCCTTTCGCAATCGGGACGACTTGGCGGTCAACGAGAAGCATAGAGCGGCAACCAATATCGAAGAACGGCTGAGTTGGGTGATCTCGACGGCGAAGGCCCAAGACCATTGGCTCCTCGCCCTGGAAGCCCAAGTAGAGCTGATCACCCATTCATCCAGTGATCTCCGGACCACCCGAGCATTGGCAGCCGATACTCTTGCCAAAGAGCTCGAAGAGCGCCACCTGGGACGCCTTCGCCAGTACCTTCGGAACGGCCTTTCGAGGCAGCCCGGCTGAAGCGAGCCCGATAGCGGTTCTCCTCCCTCTCTTTCCTCTCTCGCTCGTCGCCTCATCGAAGTCTCAGTCAAAAGTCAACGAAATCTAAACTCTTTTCCCTCCTAGATCGTTAAGTTTCTCCCTAGCTTGATTTCGAGGGTCCATCCGCAGGCGGCGGGCACCACCCGCGGCAAGTGAAGAAGTGAGAAACGTGATTCAAAGGGAAAAATGGAGGTTGATGATGTCTAAATCTTTGGTTCTCGCTGCCTTGGCTGGATTTCTAGCTCTCTCCGACCCTGCCGGCGGACAAAACTGCACATTCACCGCGCCCGGTGCTCAGAATGCCCAGATCATTGACCCCTGCCCTCCCCCCGCCCCCCAAGCTGCCAAGACTTGCACTGGAACTCGGCCAACCGGCTTGAACGAGGCGGAATGGGTGCCGGGAGATGACCCCGATGCCCGCCTTCGACGAATCACCCTGGACTCCCCGAACACTCGCTGTACCGACGGCACGCCCGCAGTGATCTACGTGCGACCTTCCACCGCTCCACAGAATTCTCCCGACCGCCACCGGTGGGTCATCACGTTCGAGGGAGGCGATACAGCCTTCGATAGCTCCGGCACCTTGACCAGTGGAATGCAGCGGCGCTGGGACGCCTCCCACAGCAAGAATGGACTTCTCGATTGCATCCAGAAGATGAGCACGGACTTTTCCGACGCCAACTACTCTCCTCCCGTCCCTGGCCGCGACGGCATCCTGGACATTCCTACAGACATCAAAGTACCCGGCATCTTCAATCCCCTCACCAGCCCCTTCTCTACCTGGAATTGGCTGTTCCTGAATTACTGCAGCTCCGACCACTATGCCGGCACGGTGGGGCCGGTAGATCTCTTCGATGTATCTTTTGATCTTGCCGGGAACACCGCTCGCCAGGACGGGGTACGGGTCTACTACGAGGGCCACAACATCGTGGAGGCCGCCTTACAGGAAGTGAAACAGGTAGGTTTCAAGGATCTGGACAGTGGAGGCGAGATCTGGATGGAAGGCCTCGAGACCGCCACGACGATCCTTGTCGCCGGCACTTCGGCCGGCTCCGTCGGAGTTCTGCACAACTTGGACTACATCAGATTCGAGTTCGTCCCCGCCGATGTCATCGGAGCCTTCGGCGCCTCTCACGCCCCCCGGGCCGGAGTATCTACCGACAGTTGGTTTCTCGACATCAACCCGGAAGACGGTGAAAGCGACTGGCGCGTCGGCGCCGAAACCCAATGGGAGCAAATGGTCCAAATCGGAGCTTTCGTCGATCAAAGCTGCGAGCAGTCGATACCTTCCGGAGAAGAATGGAAGTGTCTCCTACTATCTTCGGCTGAAACTTCCTTGGCAACTCGCCACCTGGTTCGGCAAGATATGACCGATCCCCTGAAAGTAGGAACCGGGACGCCTTGGGCCGGCGAGGCGGTGGCCTTTGGGGAAGGGATTATCGAAGACTACGAAGCTTGGGACGGTCTTTCGGCGGTCAGATACTTCTCTCCCAGCTTCGGTAGCCATGACGTGTTGTTCAAGCCAGAATTCGGTTCGGAGGAGATGATCGCCTGTAATCAGCTGGTCTCTCCATCGGTTCAACAAGGTCCTGCTCTCAACTACGCCGACCTCCTTTACGACTACGCTCTCGATTCCTCGGGAGGAGCGAGAGTCCACCACGACAAACAAATCACTTTCCCCTATCCCGCCATCAACGTTATTTGGAAGAGCATGACGGGGGGTGACGTCTGTAACTAGCCCGGGCATTCCCGGGGATTGCATTTCGGCTTGATCCTCCCGGGGCAAGTTTCGCCCCCAGGGACTCCCTCTCTAAAGACACATATTTCTTTTCGCCCGTTCCCCTATCACGGTGGGGATCGGGCCTTTTTTCAAATCACGGAAGAGCGGAGGAGGGTGCCGATGATCTCGAGAGAAAAAAAGAAAGCTAGACCTGCAACCAGGAGCGCAACAGCAGGAAAGTGGTGCCTGGTTGTCTCTGCCAGCCTCCTATCCAGCCTTCTACCCATGGCGGACTTCGCCACTGCTCAGGATTTCTCCCAGGACCAGGCCCCCATGGTGGTGGCTCCAGCTCCCATTCCCTTGGTGAGATTCCAGGACGTCTCGGCAACGAGCTTCAGCCCTAGCTTCTCCCACACCAGTGGGTACCCCATCGGCGATGGAATGGCCGGCGCTGCCTGGTTCGACTTTGATCGAGACGGCCTGCTGGACCTCTTCCTCACCGGGGGCGTCGGCCAGAACAACGCCCTCTACAAGAACAACGGCAACGGCACCTTCACCGATGTCGCCGCGGCCACAGGAGTGCAGAACGGCCTCGGCAACGCCGCCGTCGTGCCGGCGGATCTGGACAATGACGGAGATCAGGACCTCTTCCTTACCGGCGACGGTGGCTTATCCGGTGCTGGAGATACTCCCTTTCGCCTTTACCGCAACGATTTCGTTGCCACGGGCCTACCAGTGACCTTTACCGATGTGACTGCCAACTCCGGGATCGGCGGGCTGGCCAGCCACTTCGATGCAGCCCTCGGGGACATCGACAACGATGGGCTGTTGGATCTCTTTGTAACGGCCTCGGGCAGCTTTTGCTCCATGGGGCCTACCGCTCGCTGCACCCCCGGCAATCACCCCAATCAGCTATTTCACAACCTTGGTGGCCTGACCTTCGGCAACATCAGTGATGGTTCAAATGTCGACACCTCCTTTGGCGGCTGCACCGCTTTCTTCGGGCACCTCGACAATGACCCGTTCATCGATCTCTTTGTGGGAAATTGCAATGGACTCGTGCAGCAGTTCCCTCCCATGCCTTGGCCAGTGAGGCCGGTGCAAGCTCCCAACGAGCTATTCCACAACAACGGCGGTACCGGCCTGGCCTTTACGGACGTCGGTCCCACTAGCGGGTTCGGCCAACTGGGGTTCTACATGGGCTTTGCCCCAGCAGATTTCAACAATGACCTACTGGTCGACATTTTCGCCACCAATGTGGGCTCACAAAATGGCATGCCGGCTGGCTCTCCTCATGCCTTTTTTCTCAAACAAGGCCCCTTGGTGGGCCCTCCCAACCCGAACTATGTTGATCTCACGGTGGCTCTGGGCATGAACACCCTCGAATTCGGTTGGGGAGCCACCGCTCAAGATTGGGACAACGACGGTTTTACGGACCTCTACTACGCTGGGGCCCTACCCACCTTCGGAATTCAGAGCAACCCGGGCCGCATGTTTCTCAACCAACTTCCCGCCCCAGGGGGCTTCCTCGACGTCACCTCGACCTTGCCCACCAGTGCGAATCTCTCCAACCGTTTCTCCTCCGGGGTCGCTTCCGCGGACTATGACAACGACGGGGATATGGACCTGGTGGTCGCCACAGATTCCTTCGGCGGCACCAGTGGAGCGCCCCTCTTGCTGCGCAACCAAATACGTCAGCAACTCAACCCACCGGGATCCCTGACCGTGTGTCTCCAGGGGGATCCCACGACTGGCACCAACCGCGATGGAGTGGGGGCCCGCATCGCCGTCGAGGCGGTTATCGGTGGCACAGCCCAGCTGCAATTCAAGGAAGTCTATGCTGGGTCCGGCCTCCTTTCTCACAACAGCCAATGGCAGGTTTTCGGCCTCGGCAACGCCACCACCACCACACGGCTGGCGGTGTGGTGGCCCAACAATGTCATCGAGTTCTTTCCCAACGTCGGCCCCAATCAACAGGTCCGCCTGGTCCAAGGCACAGGAGCCATTCAGCCCGGCTGCTAAGCGTCTTCCGTCTCGTAGCCCGACACCCTTCCAGGTCGGGCTACGGGCTCTGCCGCCCTCCATTTCCAGCAGTTCTTTCGTACAAGGCTGCACCCTCCCAAGCCCTTGCGTCGGATCCGCTCATTTTAGAAATTCAAGGCGAGAACAGAGTGACTCTTGGGTCCCTGGCAAATTCCCCTGCTGAACAGAGAATCTTTCGGGGCAAATTCTTTCCGGCAACACTCCCTATCCACTGACACATATTTCATCTTGTCTGCTCTCTCGCCCTCTGGAGAGCACTTCCGAGAGCAAGAGAGCGGACGATTTTTTCCAGGAGAATGAGGAGGATTCCCATGATCTCGAGACTGAAGGCTTCGAAACGTACGGCGACCACTGCAAGATGGTGCCTGGTCGTACTCGCCGGTTTGCTGCCCGTGGCGGATTCACTGCAAGCCCAGACTCCAGTAGCCCAGGCGCCGGCGCCGGTGCCCGCTCCCGTTTTGAGATTTCAGGACGTTTCGACAACCAGCTTCAGCCCCGGGTTTACGCACACCAGCGGCTACCCGATCGGCGACGGCATGGCCGGTGCCGCCTGGTTCGACTTTGACCGCGATGGTCTCCTCGACCTCTTCTTGCCCGGGGGTGTGGGTCAGAACAATGCCCTCTACCAAAACAACGGCAACGGCACCTTTACGGACGTTGCCCTTGCCGCAGGCGTGGCGAACGGCTTGGGCAATGCCGCCGCGGTACCCGCAGACCTCGATAACGATGGGGACCAGGACCTCTTTCTCACCGGTGACGGCGGTTTTTCCGGAGCTGGAGACACTCCCTTTCGTCTCTACCGCAATGACTTCGTCGCGGGAGGGGGACCTGTCACCTTTACCGATGTCACCGCCGGCTCCGGTATCGGCAACCTCACCACCCACCTGGACGCGACATTCGGGGATATCGACAACGACGGGTTGTTAGACCTCTTCGTCACGGCTTCCGGTAGCTTTTGTTCCATGGGACCGACGGCCCAATGTACCCCCGGGAACCATCCCAGTCAGCTCTTTCACAACCAGGGAAACCTGACGTTTAACAACATCAGTGTTGGGTCCAACGTCAACACCGCCTTGGGTGGATGCACAGCCTTTTTTGGCCACCTGGACAACGATCCCTTCATCGACCTCTACGTCGCGAATTGCAACGGCCTTTCGCCCACCACCCCGGGCACCATTTGGCCCATGTCGCCCATGGCAGCCCCCAACGAGCTTTTCAGGAATGATGGCACCACCGGACTCACTTTCACCGATGTCGGCGCCTCGACAGGATTCGGTCTATCGGGGTTGTTCATGGGCTTCGCACCAGCGGACTACAACAACGATCTCCTCATCGACATCTTCGCCACCAACGTCGGCTCGCAAAACGGCACTCCGGCGGCTTTTCCCCATGCATTCTTTCTCAAGCAGGGTCCTTTGGTGGGCCCCCCCAACCCCAACTACGTCGACCTGTCGATCTTCCTGGGGATGAACACTCTCGAGTTCGGCTGGGGAGCTACAGCTCAGGATTGGGACAATAATGGTTTTACTGACCTCTACTACGCTGGCTCCCTTCCCACCTTCAACATTCTCGGTAATCCAGGGCGAATGTTCGTCAACCGACTCCCCGGTGCCGCGGGCTTCCAAGACATCACCGCCAGCCTTCCGGCAAGTGCCAACCTGTCCGGTATCTTCTCTTCCGGCGTCGCCTCCGCAGACTACGACAATGATGGCGACATGGACTTGGTAGTGGCGACGGACTCTTTCACCGGCACCGGCGGAGCTCCCCTACTATTGCGCAATCAGGTGCGCCAGCAGCTGAACCCACCAGGTTCCCTCACCGTCTGCCTCCAGGGCGACCCGACGATGAACACCAACCGCGATGGGGTGGGGGCTCGCATCGCCGTGGAAGCCTCGATCGCCGGGACCCGGCAGCTGCAATTCAAGGAAGTCTATGCTGGCTCCGGCTTCCTCTCTCACAACAGCCAATGGCAGGTTTTCGGTCTGGGCAATGCCACCACCACCACACGCCTGGCGGTGTGGTGGCCCAACAATGTCATTGAGTTCTTTCCCAATGTCACCCCGAACCAGCAGGTCCTGTTGGTCCAGGGAACCGGCATCATCCAGCCGGGCTGCTGATCCCTCCCAGCTGGCCTCCCTAGGGGAGAACTGATTTATCAGTTTCTCCCCTTCCCCGCCGGGGTGGATTCGGCTCGAGAGAGCTGCCCCCCGGCTCTAGCCCGCGGCGATGCCGGGCCAACAAGCCTGGCCTCAACACCCTTCCTTTCCCAAAGGCCTCTGCGACAGCTCCGGATCTACCAGGTTCTCTGGCTTCTGGAAACGATTCCGCTTCTCGCCAGAGGGTCTCTCTGCCCGCACCCTCGGGTTGTCGTTCTTCCCTGAATCTTGCGGCACGAGGGAGCCTCGCAACGAGGTCGATAGGAAGGAAGGCCCTCGAGGGGAAAACGACAGCTGCCCTCACTCCTTTGAAGAAGAGAAAGACGCCGTGTCCATCACGGCAGACAGCAGACCTTAGTCGATGAATCCCGAATTGAAAGAGGAGGCTCAGATGAGTGATAGAAAGCAGAGCTGGCTAGGATCGATGAGAAAGGCCGCGTGGAGCCTGCCGATGGTGGCAGCCTTGCTGTCGATGAGCTTGACGGCCCACGGCCAGCTGAGGTTTGCGGATGTTTCCAACACCAGCTTCTCCCCAGGATTCACCCACAGCAGTGCTGTGGGCATCGGGGATGGGTTGGGGGGAGCCGCCTGGTTCGACTTTGACCGTGACGGCCTTCTAGACCTCTTTCTCACCGGTGGCTCCGGTCAAAACAACGCTCTCTACCGCAACAATGGCAACGGCACTTTCACCGATGTGGCTGCCACTGCCAACGTTCTGAATGGCTTGGGTAACGCCGCGGTAGTGCCTGCGGATCTGGACAACGATGGGGACCAGGATCTCTTCCTGACTGGAGACGGAGGCTTTATAGGTACCGGAGATACTCCCTTTCGCCTTTATCGCAACGATTTCACCCCCGGAGTCACCCCAGTGACTTTCACGGATGTCACCCCCACCTCGGGAATCGGTGGACTCACCACCCACATGGACGCAACCTTCGGAGACATCGACAACGACGGGCTGTTGGATCTATTCGTCACCGCCTCCGGCAGCCTTTGCGCCGGGGGCCCCATCGCCCCTTGCGTCCCCGGTAATCACCAGAGCCAATTGTTCAGAAACCTCGGGGGGCTGACCTTCGCCAACATCAGTGCTGGCTCGAACGTCGATACCGCTCAGGGGGGTTGCACGGCCTTCTTCGGGCACTTCGACAACGACCCCTTCATCGATCTCTTCGTAGGCAATTGCAACGCCCTAACACCCCTGAACCCTCCCGCTCCCTGGCCCCTGACTCCCATCGCTGCCCCAAATGAGCTTTTCCGCAACAACGGCGGTGCCGGGCTCACCTTTACTGACATCGGCGCAACGAATGGCTTCGGAGTTCCCGGCCTATTCATGGGCTTTGCTCCAGCGGACTTCAACAACGACCTGCTGATCGACATCTTTGCCACCAATCTGGGACCCAACGGCGGCGTGCTCCTCCCTCCCCAACCTCAGGCCTTCTTTCTCAAGCAAGGTACCCTCACGGCGCCGGCAACTCCTGCTTACGTCGACGTCGCGGGTTTCCTCGGCTTGGCTCCCCTGGAATTCGGTTGGGGAGCTGCGGCCCAAGATTTCAACAACGACGGTTGGATGGACCTCTACTATGCCGGCTCTCTCCCCCAAGCCATGATTATCGACGTTCCCCCCTTCGTGGTCGGCGTCGGTAACCCAGGAAGAATGTTCCTGAACCAGTTGCCGGCTGTCGCTGGATTCCTGGACATCACGACCACCTTGCCGCCCAGTGCCAACTTGGCGACTCAGTTCTCGTCCGGTGTCGCCGCCGGCGATTACGACAACGACGGAGATGCCGACCTGGTGGTGGTCACCGATACCCTCGGCGGCACCGGTGGCGCTCCCCTTCTGCTGAACAATCGAGCCCGACAACAAACCAACCCCGCCAACTCGCTGACCGTTTGCGTCCAGGGAGATCCAAGCGTCGGTAGCAACCGCGATGGAGTGGGGGCCCGAATCGCTGTGCAGGCTTTTGTCGGCGGCACCAACGTCATCCAAGTGCGCGAAGTCCACGCCGGCTCCGGCTATCTCTCCCATCACAGCCAATGGCAGGTCTTTGGCATGGGGAACGCCACCACGACGACGGCCCTGGTGGTGTGGTGGCCCAACAATGCCGTGGAGTTTTTCCCCAACGTGCCCCCCAACCGACAGATTCGCCTGGTACAAGGCTCGGGAGCCATCGCTGTCGGTTGTTGACCCAGGAACCCACTGACGAGCACTCGGCGAGATGGCGGTCGATCCCCAGAAAACGACATGGCGGGTGAAGCGGCCCTTAGATCGTCGAAGCACAGGAGAAGGGCGCGGAGCCGTACCATGGGTACGGCGCACAAGCCCGCCGACGAGCACTCGGCGAGATGGCGGTCGATCCCCAGAAAACGACATGGCGGGTGAAGCGGCCGTTAGATCGTCGAAGCACAGGAGAAGGGCGCGGAGCCGTACCATGGGTACGGCGCACAAGCCCGCCGACGAGCACTCGGCGAGATGGCGGTCGATCCGCCCGCCACTAGGGGGAGTCGAGGCCTAACTGCCTCACCTTCTTCTGCAAATTCTGCCGATGCACGCCGATATCCCGGGCCGTCTGCGACACATTGCCTTCGGCCCGGCGAAGGGCTGCGGTGAGAAAAGATCGCTCGAAAGCTTCTATCGCTTGCCCTTTGGCCTCCTGGAATGTGGTTCCGGGAGGCCAGGGAGATTCAGTGGCCGCGTGCCGAGCTGCTGGGGTCTGGCCTGGAGGGTCAGGACCTTCTGCTACCGAGTCCTGAGGTGGGGAACCTCCCCTCTCAGAAACGATGCGCAACTCCGCCGGCAGATCTTCCAATTCCACCCGAGAGCCACGGCAAAAGATGGCCGCTCGCTCCATGGCGTTCTTGAGCTCGCGAACATTCCCCGGCCACGAGTGGCTGTTCAGGGCAGCCGCAGCAGCTGGCGACAGGCCCTCGGCGCTAGAGGCCGCCGCCCCGAGGAAGGCTTCCGCTAGAAGGGGAATATCCACTGCCCTTTGGCGCAGCGGCGGAACCGCCAGCTCGACCACTCGCAAGCGGTAGTAGAGGTCTTCCCGGAAGCTCTTTTCTCGGCACAGACTCTCTAGGTCTTGATGGGTTGCAGCGACGACTCTGACGTCGATGGAGAGAGGTTTTCCCCCTAGGGGCTCTACCTGCCGTTCCTGAAGTACGCGGAGAAGCTTGGCCTGGGCCGGCAGGGGCATATCGCCGATTTCATCTAGGAATAGGGTGCCACCGTCCGCTTGTTGAAACCGGCCCACATGTTCCCGGTCTGCCCCGGTGAAGGCCCCCTTGCGATGGCCGAAAAGCTCGCTCTCGAGGAGAGTTTCCGGCACCGCTGCGCAGTTCACCGCAACGAAGGGACCCTTGGCCACCCCACTGCCGTTGTGCAAAGTGCGGGCGACCAGCTCCTTGCCGGTGCCCGTTTCCCCGCGAATCAACACACTGGCTGAGGTTGGCGCCACCTTCTCCACCTCGGCGAGGAGAGTCTCCATGGCGGGAGACCGGCCGAGGAGCTGGTCCGGCCCCTGAAGCTTCTGGACCCGATCCCGCAACTGCCGGTTCTCCTGAACGAGGCCGGCGGATGCCAGGGTGCGCTCCACCACCCAACGGAGTTCTTCGATTTCGTAGGGTTTGGCAAGAAAATCCGCCGCCCCTGCTCTCAAGGCCTCGATGGCGGTTCGCAGCTGCGAGTCCGCAGTCACCATGATCACTGGGGGAGGTGCCGGCATGCGGCCGATGCGTTCCAAGGTGGCTCTCCCATCCAGGCCTGGCATCCGCATATCCAACAGCACAAGATCCACCGGCAAGCTCTCCAGACGATCCAAGCACTCCGTGCCGCTCTCGCATTCGATGAACGAATAGGTTGTGCCGAGGGCTCGCAGAATTCCCCGCCGGGCAGCAGATTCATCGTCGCAGACTAGAATTCGCCGCGGTCGACTCATGACCTCATCTCCTCTTCGGGCAATTCCTCTTCGGCCAGACCCTGCTCGTTCGTGTCCCGTTCGGCGACCACCGAGATCAGGAACTGCAGCTGGCCTTCCCGATGGACGGCGCTGATGCGGGCTCCTAATTCTTCGGCGCGGCGCGCCACCAGGGCTAGGCCGAGGCCGGTGCCACCGGTGCTTTCAAAAGGCTCGAAGAGAGCTGATATCTCTTCTTCCGTCAGAGGCGGACAGGGATTGGCGACTTTGAACAGGACCTGATCTCCTCGCGAGTTCAGGGCGACGGTGACGGTTCCGGCAGCCTCCGTATGCTCTAGGGCGTTGAGCACCAGGTTGAAGACCACGGTCTGCCAAGCCGCTTCAGAACCGGAGACTTCTCCCACGTCGTCCACCGCCTCGCCAACCAATTCCACCGCTCGTCGCCGAGCCTCGGCTCGCAACACATAGAGGGTACCGGAAACCAGGCGAGGGAGGTCCGTGACATTCCTGGTCGTCGGCCTGGCCAAACCGAGAATCTCCTTGGCGGTGAGATCGAGGCGATCGATCTGCTCTACGATGACATCTAGATCGACCACCGCTTCCGCGACATCTCCCGAAGCCTCCCCGGGAGCGCGTCCGAAATCTTCCCGTAAGGCCTGGGCCAAAGCCTTTATGGAAGAAAGGGGATTCTTGATCTCATGAGCGAGAGATGCGGAGATCAAGCCGAGCATGGAGAGACGCTCCTGCTCCCCCCGGCGCCGCTCTTCCGCTAGATGGACCTCCGCCAGCCTCTGCTGCGCCACCGTGCCGGCCAGCTGCCGAAGGGCCAAGCGGACCGCTTCCAACTCCCCATCCGCATAGCCACCTCCCGCGGTACTCAAGGGAAGACCGAGGAGCGCTTCCGCCTTGCCGTCCACAACCAGGGAGAAAACCGCATGGAGGCGCTGACGGCCGAGCAGGCGGGCGAGCCCACCATAGGGAGGGTCCAGTCGGCTCACCATGGCAGCACCGCTCATTTCGAACCAGGACCACAGGGAAGCCAAAGCCGGCTCTTCCTCCGGTGGCGGCAAGAAAGAAGCCTCGGTTCCGAGCCAGCGGCTCAACTGCTGGGCACCATGATTCAGCAAATCTGCCTCCGGGAGGGTCGAGGCTTGCAACGAGTCCATCAGCTCATCCAAGCGACGGGATGTCACTCCCTTGCCAAGGAGGTTGCGTAGGGTCTTGGAACGTCGTAAGGCCCGATCCACCAGCGGCGCATAGAGTCCACTGGCCACCAAGGCAATCAACAAGCCCCAGGCGATGGGACGGCGCAACGGCTGCAAGTCCTCCAACCCCAAGGCTGGTCCCAAGGTCATCAAGGCGGCCACCGCAGCCATGGCGATGAGGAAATGGCGCACCGTGCGGAAGGACAGAGACAGGCGTAGCAGGTTGTAGCGGCGAACGAAGAAGGCAAAGAGAAAGCCCGGCACCAAGAGGCCGCTCAGGAAAACGCTGCGCAGCGCCCTCTCCGCCCCAATGGCACCCACCGCCCAGGGATCTCCTCGAAGACTCCACCCCAGGGCTCCCATCAAGAGCCCCAACCCAACTTGAAAAGCCCTCATGAAGGCTCGCTGACGGGGCGAGATCATGCGGTGGATCAAGATCTCACAGATCACCATGGAGATCGCCAAACCAACACAAGCGTGGAGAACCACCTGGGGAAAGATCAAAGCCGTTGCCTGGGACAAGCGTGGCGCCGATGCCCCGGCGAACTCCAAGAGCGGCCTGACAAAGAGCAGCAGAGGAAGGTAGGCGGCGATGGCCAGAGCGCGAGGAATCCACGCGCCTCGTTTCGGGAATTCCAACGCGGTCACCCTCTCCAGGGTGTGGGCGAGCAGGGGGAACACCATCAACCAAGCGATCGCTCGGAAGACATCTAGACTCAGACTCAAGGCCCGGCCGAAGCTCCAGGTGTGCCTCGCTGCCAGCAGCAGAAAGGCCTGGTGGACGACCAGGGTCGCTGCGAAATAGACCAACAGACAGACCACCGTCGACCGCAAAGGCCAGTTCCCGGGCAGCACATCGGGCCGGCGGAGCAACTCACGGCAGAGAAAGCCATAGAGCAAAGTGCCGGCGAGAAAGGCCAGAAGGTCCAGATAGAGAGAAAACTCGAGAAGCATGGCCCGACATTATCGTCAATCCCGACAGGGAACCCCACCGTCTCTCAGCCCAGATGCTGCATAGAAGAAGCTGCAGCTGCCACCTGGTAGCTGCAGCAAGAAGACTGCACCCACCTCAAAAATAGCCGTCAAACGGTTGATTCTAAAAGCATTTGTATTTTCCACCGAAGTGGCACGGAACTTGGATCATACCTTCTCCATGAGCCCGGCCAAGAACCTGAAAAGAAGCCGGTGAGGAGCTGATAAATGTTCAAAACGCCTGCCATCGCCATCGCCGCCGTCGTCACCGCATCTCTCCTCGGCGCCGTTGGCCAGTACCTCGTCAAAGCGGGAACGGAACGTTCTACCGCTGTTTGGTGGGGAGCATTTCTTTCTCCTTGGACGTTGGCTGGCATGGGGAGCTACCTCCTGGTGCTCCTGCTGTTCACCCTCGCCTTTCGGAGCGGCGGAACCGTAGTGGTGCTCTATCCCATCTATGCCCTGACCTATGTGTGGGCTGCGGTCATTGGCCGCGTGCTCTTCGATCAACCTATCCGACCGGTCCACCTCTTCGGCATGTTGCTGCTCGTGGCCGGCATGATGTGTATGGGGGCCGGTCATGACCTGCCTCCGGAAGGATCTCCCTCATGAGTCTTCGAACCAACGCCTCGCTGCCTCAGAAGCCTGGTAAGGCACGGCGGCCCATCGCTGGACTGTTTCGCCGCACCGCCCACACCGCGGTGGAGCTCTGCCGCAAGCGGGAAATTCATCCGGACACCATTTCCTATGCCTCCATCGCCGCTGGAGCTGCGGCAGCGGTCTGCTTCTGGCAAGCCGGTGAGGTTCCTTGGCTACTGCTGCCAGCGGTAGCCCTGAGCACCCTTCGCCTGTGGTTCAACATGCTCGATGGCATGGTCGCCCTGGCCACCGGTCAGAGCAGCTCCCGGGGAGAAGTGCTCAATGACCTTCCGGATCGAGTCTCAGATCTGCTGATCTTCGTGGGCGTCGCCCACAGCGGCCTGGTTCAGCCCCTAGTGGCCTATTGGGCGGCGATCTCCGCCTTGTTGGTGGCCTACGTCGGCACCTTGGGACAAGCCGTGGGAGGGCGGCGTCAATTCGGAGGCATGATGTCCAAACCCTGGAGAATGGCCCTTCTCTCTGCCGCCAGCCTGGCCGTTCTGGCCGCGGGAAAAACCAACCTACCGGCCATTTTTCCCGCTGAAATCTCCATTCTCGATGGAGCTCTGATTCTCGTCATCCTAGGCAGCCTACAAACCCTTTGGGTACGCCTGCGAGCTCTCATGGCTGAGTTGGAAAGCACCCCTCGGTGATCCGCTCTCTCGAAACTGATCGCGAAATAAGGAGCAAGACTATGTTGACCTACCCATCCACTTTGACAGCCCCGATTCTGCCCCTGGGAGCTTCGCCTGGCACGCCGGCAGGAATCCCGGCAGACCAACCGCTGGAAACCTCTGAAATGACCCCGACTCACGAAGGCATCGAAGCCTGTGAAGAGTCGGTGAAGATGGGCGACGGCGTGGAGCTCTTCTATCGAGCCTGGCTGCCTCCAGGACGGGCTACGAAGGCGGTCTTCGTCCTGCACCGGGGACACGAGCACTCCGGACGGTTGTCGGAGGTAGCGGACTCCTTGCTGGCTCCGGATACCGCCGTCTTCGCCTGGGATGCGCGAGGCCATGGACGCTCACCGGGTCGCCGCGGTTACACCCCCAGCTTCACTCAATTGGTCCGGGACCTGGACTCCTTCGTTCACACGGTCACCGAATCCCATGGAATCTGCCTAGAGGACACGGTGGTAGTCGGCCAGAGCGTCGGTGCCGTCACCGCCGCTGCCTGGGTCCACGACTTCGCGCCTCCCATTCGCTCCCTGGTCTTGGTCACCCCGGCGTTGCGCATCAAACTTTATGTGCCCTTCGCCATGACCGCTCTGCGCCTCTGGGATTGGTTCCGGCGAGGCGAGCCAACCTTCCTCAAAAGCTATGTCAAAGCTCGGTTCCTAACCCACGATCGGCGAGAGCAGAAAGCCTACCGGCAGGACCCTCTGATCACTCGAGACATCTCCCTCTCGGCCCTTCTGGGCCTTTACGATGCCGGCACTCGACTCCTCCAGGACGCCGCCGCTATTCGGGTGCCGACTCTCCTACTGGCCGGTGGCCGGGACCACGTGGTGCGCCTAGACGCCCAACAGACCCTATTCGACCGATTGGGAAGCTCCACCAAGAAGATGCACATCTTCAAGGACGGGTACCACGATCTTTTTCACGAAGAGAACCGCCGGGAGGTCTTGGCATCTATGGGAGAATTCGTCCGCGACTCCTTCGCTCGAGATGCGCCGCGGGAGCCTTTGACTCGCGCCGATCGCTCCGGCCACACCCGCCGGGAAGTGGAGAAACTCCTTCGCCCCCTCCCCATCGTCTCCTGGAAAGGCCTCGGAGCACGGGCTGCTCGGGGCGCGCTACAGACCGTCGGGCGACTGAGCCATGGCATCCGCTTGGGTTGGAAGACCGGCTTCGATTCCGGGCAAAGCCTGGACTACGTTTACCAAAACAGAGCCCGCGGCGCTTCCTTTCTAGGTCGCTGGATCGACCGTTGGTATCTCGACTCGGTCGGTTGGAAGGGTATTCGGCAGCGCAAAGTCATGCTCGAGGAAACCCTCCGGCATGCCATCGCCCGCTGGCAATCGGCCAGCCAGCCGGTCCACGTGATGGATATCGCTGCGGGGCCGGGGCGCTATGTATTGGACGTCCTCGGCACCCTCCCGCCGGAGGGGCTCAGTGCCACGCTTCGCGACTCCAACCCCGACAATGCAGAAACCGGGAGAAGGCTCGTGAAGACGAAAGGCCTACGCCAGGTCACCTTCGACGTCGCCGATGCTTTCGACCGACGATCCCTGGCTGCGGTCCGGCCCCGGCCCAACATTGCCATCGCTTCCGGTCTCTACGAGCTCTACTCCGCCAACGATCGGGTTCTGGGGTCTCTCCAGGGTATTGCCGAGGCTCTCGGAGAAGGGGGCTTCTTGATCTACACCAACCAACCGTGGCATCCCCAATTGGAGACCATCGCC
This sequence comes from Deltaproteobacteria bacterium, assembly GCA_022601195.1. GTDB lineage: Bacteria > Acidobacteriota > Thermoanaerobaculia > Multivoradales > JAHZIX01 > JAHZIX01. The sequence goes on along the minus strand of JAHZIX010000046.1, from coordinate 49,534 downwards.
CGTACTCTGAGCAATCGCGATGGAGCTCCTTGGGTCATGCGCCGCCGGACCCAGGAGGAAATGGACGACCTGGTGCGCGCCGCCGGATTCGATAAGGTGGCCATGGAAATCGATGACAGTGGAATCTTTACGGTGTCCCTGGCACGCATCGGGCGAGTGGCTTGATTCGGCTGAGGATTCTCTAGGAGAAACTTGCCATGACATTTTTACCTACAGAGCTGACCCACCACATCGTCATCCAATATCTGGCCATTGCCGGAGCGCTCCTCTTGGTCGCGGGACTCGCTTTGGCAATCTGTCGCTGGGTTCTCCGCCGCCCCTTGCCGGGGGTCGAGCAGACCTACCGCAGCTGGTGGATCATGCTGGCTCTGGCGATGGTCTTCGTGGCTCCGGGCCGCACCACGGTGATCGTAGGGGTGACGTTGCTATCCCTGGCCTGTTTTGGAGAATTCGCCCGTGCCACTGGCCTCTACCGGGATTGGTGGCTCAGCGGCGGCGTCTGGCTGGGTATCCTCGTCGTGGCGGTCAGCAGTTGGGTCTCGGATCCTCGCCTGGGGACTCCCGGCTGGTACGGCCTCTTTTCGGTCTTACCAGCCTATGCAACGGCCTTCCTGCTAGCCATTCCGGTGCTTCGGGGCAAGAGCCGCGGCCAACTCCAACGGGTGTGTCTGAGTATCGTCGGCTTCCTCTACTTCGGCTGGATGCTCGGTCATCTGGGCTTCCTCGCCAACGCGGAAGGCGCCCAGGGTTACCTGCTCTTCCTACTCATGGCAGTGGTGCTGACGGATGTTGCGGGCTTTACCTGCGGCAAGTTGCTGAGCCGAGTCTTCGGCCGTCGCCCTCTGGCCCCGGAGATCAGCCCCAACAAGACCTGGGCTGGATTTCTCGGAGCTCTGGCTGTAGCGCTGACCTTGCCCTGGCTGCTGTCTTTTTCTTTCCCACCTTGCTTCGGCACGGGACCCAAGATCCTCCTAGGCTTGATCGTCGGCCTCGGTGGTCAGTTGGGGGATCTCACCATAAGTTTCATCAAGCGAGACTTGGGAATCAAGGATATGGGTAGCGCCATTCCAGGGCATGGCGGAATTCTCGACCGCTGCGACAGCCTGGTCTATGTAACTCCCCTCTTTTTTCACCTGGTGCGCTGGTACTGCGGCCTGGGTGGGTAAACGGAAGGCTTGGCGATGCTTACCCACGACGAACCCACTTCCGATCCAACTGAAGAGATGAGGTCCCCAGTGAGCTACCACCAGTCGGCCTGGAAGAACGTAGTGTCATCGAAACAGGAAGGCGTCGATACAGATGCCCAAGTGCAGTCATCCATCTCAGTGGCCCAGTCCGGCTGGAGAAGGTGGACTTTCCACCCTAGCCTGCATCGGGTACTGCTCTGCCTAGAAATCATCCTTCTGCTCATTCCGGCGCTGCTCATCACAACCGTAGGTACTACCATCCTGCTGCTTCTCATTCGGTTAGGGGGCGGCATCGGAACGGGCGCAGGCCAGACGTCTAGAGTCGAAGCCATTCAGTATCTAGTCATGGTGCTCGTTCCCTTCTTGCTCATCCTGGCCGAGTTTCTTGCCGTGAAGATGGCTCTCAAGAACCCCTCAAGAGCTGCCCTCCCGAGTCGCCCCATCTTGGTTTGCCTCTTTGCCAGCGTGGCCCTTGGTCTCTTCCTGATGGCTCTGGCTTTGACTTATCGGGATCCTGGAGTAGGCCATTACTTGCTGCTCTCGGAGATCGGGCCAGCGATTCTGATGAACGGGCTCAGCTTCTTGGTTCCGCCGCTCCATCTCTTCTGGCTCTACCGCAAGAGCCGGTTCCTGAGCAGAAGCAGTCAACCGACTTCGCTCGATGACCTCTCCTTAGAGCGCGAGTCCAATGATTCCCCACGACCTGCGTAGCAGCTCCAGATGAACAGAGACAAGGCTCGAAAGCGAGACCAAAAGATGACGACTCCTAGCCCAAAGTCCTGGAAGTACCGCCCCTACCCGGGCTATGACCTGCCCCTACAGGAACGCCTTTCGAGCTTTCAGCGGCGGCCGGAGTTCCTCGTCTTCGTCCTGCGCATCCTTTCGGCCATCGTTCTTCGCTTTTGGCTGCGCTTTTACCATCGCTTCCGAGTCGAGGGTCGAGAGAACCTACCCAGGAAGGGTTCCTTTATCTTGGTGGCAAACCATGCCAGCCACCTCGACGTGCTCTGTCTGCTCTCGGCCATGCCCTTGAGGCGGCTGCACCAGACCTACCCGGCCGGGGCAGCGGACTATTTCTTCTCGTCTCTGCCTCGCTCACTAGCGGCAGCCACCTTCGCCAATGCCCTTCCCTTCGATCGCAAGAAGGACAGCGCAGCGAGCCTCGAGGCCTGTCAGCAAGTGCTCGCCAAGCCGGGCAGTGTGTTGGCTCTATTTCCCGAGGGTACGAGGGCTCCGGACGGCAAGATGGGTCGCTTCCGTAGCGGCATCGGGCGCCTAGCCGCAGGTCAGGAGTTTCCCGTTGTGCCTTGCTATCTCGAAGGTGCTGGGCGCGCCTGGCCCAAAGGTCGCCGCCTGCCCCTTCCGGGGAGGCTGCTGTTGAGAATCGGCCAGCCGCAACACTTCAAGGGCACGCCGCCTTCGCGACAAGGGGCTCGAGATATTGCCGGGGACCTGCAAGGAGCGGTGGCTGACCTCGCCGAGACCCGGATGGGCAAATAGGAAGTTTCTGAGGGGAGACGAAGTGAACTCTAGGAAAAGCTAGCCGGCTAGAAGCAGGTCTCCAGAACCAGCGAACTGGGGTATGGAGATGGCTCAGTGCTCTCCACACCCCAGGCAAGTGCCCAAAGGCTAGGACTATTTGGCCATCGCCTTGCGAATCAAGCCAATGATCGCCATCACCACGCCACCACCGACGCCGCCGCTAGCGATGCTACCGATGATTCCAGCGAGGTCCATGCTGCCGCTGCCGGCGGCTACACCGAGCATGCCCAGGAGCTGCCCACCGAGGCCGCCACCGAGAATTCCAGCGAGGGAGTTACCTAGGGTTCCCAGGGAAGACCCCTTCATGAGGGATCCAGCAACATTCCCACCGACGGCACCACTGATCAATTGAATAATTAAAGGCAACAGGTTTCCCATACCGCTCTCCTCCCGTAACTTGTCGTCCTGGCGAATCTACGTGGGAACGATTCCCACGCCTCTGGAATCACTGATTTGGGCTATTGTCTCACGAACGGCTGTAGCAGGAACTTTCTCCCCATCCTGCCCCTTGCCCAACGGCAGCGAAACGCCCGCCACCGGCCTTTCCAGGGATCGCCAATCAGGATTAGCCAGCGGAAGATGGAGACTTTCGCCGCTTGCGGCGAATCCACAGACCGGCTGCTAGCAGTAAAACTGTCATCAGAATCATTCCGGGCGCATCGAGAGTTGGGACGGCAACGATCGACACCGCGGAAGGTACGAACTCGATGGCTCCTATGTCCCACAGAGGGACTCCGTTTCTATCGCCATCGACAGGCCTCGCAGAACCTTGCAAATCGATCGGAGGAGCGTCCAGATCCGTGCCGGTATCCACAACCGGAGACCCTTCCGAGAATAGAAGATCCTCGCCGGGCAACAACAATGGGTCTGCCCGCAGGTTTCCATCCATTCCCGTGGGATCAGCAAACCCGACAAAGTCTTCCCCATTGTTCCAAACCAGGTTGTTGCTCCACACGATGGCCGGGCCAAAAGGATGCACGTCCAGCCCCACCTCATTGTCGACCAACAGGTTGTTGCGAAAAACCGAGCCGGCCGATGGAGCTCCCGCCCAGATCCCTTTGTGGTTGCGGAGAAAGTGATTGTTGACGACTAGGTTCGGAGTTTGGTTGCTGCTGATCTCCACCCCGGTACTTTGATTGTCAGCAAAGAGGTTGTTGATCACCTCTACCGTTCCGCTGTTGACGGTTTCGACCACCCCGCGATCAATGACGCTTTGGTCGATCTGCCAGTTCCTAAAAATATTCCGTTCGACCCTACCTGCGGAGTCGTTGAACTGCAGCAAAGGGCGAAATCTCAAGCCAGCCCCTGCCCCATCGAACACATTGTCCGCAATGAGCGCCCCCGGTAGACCCGAAGTGCCTACTCCCGAGACCCGAATCCAAGCGGCACTCTCCGGATCGCTGCTCAGGGAAAAGCCCTGGAGGGTGCTTTCGGAACTGATGTGTATCCACACATTGGAAGGTACATCTACCTTAGGACCGAGTAGCAAGGTCGAGGCTGCCCCAGCCTCGCTGACGATGGTGAGATCCTTGGTGAAGGCAACGACTCTCTCCCGATAGCTCCCCGGTGCGACCAGAATCGTATCCCCGGAGGAAGCGGCATCCGCCGCCGACTGGATGGTTGCAAAATCCGCTGGCACTCGGAGGACATCGGCCTTCAAATCAGGGGCACCGAGACTCATCGCCCCTATTGCCACTACCGCTCCTACTGGCACCAATGCCACGGAGCGGAACCTCCGAAAGAAGGCTCCAATGAGGCCAGCACTGGAGCCAGCTCTGGGATCAACACTGCGGTCTACACTCGGGCCTGTGCTCGGGCCTGTACTCGGGCCTACACTCAGCACGTACATCGTGGGTCATCTCCTTTCCCCCTGGCCGCATCTCGGAATCGCGGCAGCTGATTGTCAGGATACCGACAGTCCTACCCATAGGTCAGCGCTGAAAGTTAGAGTCCGTCTCAGTAGGAAGGGTTCCCGTCAGTACCTTCTAGCCGGTGGGTACCGCAGCGCCGGACTTGACGCCGAGTCGCCCCCCGCGGGAGAATCTTCCTGCATATGATTGTTTAAGGCTGATTTCTGAGTTCGACGGTAGGTCGCCCTTTCTACAGAGCTGGAGCAAAACTCTAGCTCCGTGTAGGAGTGTGGTTTCTGCCGTCTTCTAGAATTTTTCAGGAAGAGGCTTTGAACCATGAATTTTGATTCTTCGGATATTTCTTCGGATGATCCTTCCGATACCGCTTCGCTTCGCGACTTTGGCTTTTCCAGCGATCACGCTGATTCTTTTTCGGATCTAACCAGCCACAGACCTGGACTGGCTCTCCAGCCTGCCCGAGTCGTTTTTGAATCTAACGAATACTATCGGCTGATGACCTCCTCCGGCGAGGTCAAAGCGCGCCTGGCCGGTCGGCTTCGCCAGGGAGGTACTTTTCCTGTGGTCGGCGACTGGGTCGCCGTACCTGCCAGCCAAGAGCATCTCTTGCTGGTGCAGGAGATCCTTCCACGGAAAACTCGCCTGTCTCGCAAGGTTCCCGGCGAGAAGACCCAGGAACAAGTAGTGGCCGCCAACGTGGACACCGTCTTCGTGGTCATGGGTCTCGACGGGGACTACAACCTTCGCCGTCTGGAACGCTTCCTGGTCATGGTGCAAGCCAGTGGGGCTCAGCCAGTGGTCGTGCTCACCAAGGCCGATCTTCACCAGGATCCCATCGGTGCGCGACTCGACGCTCAGGCCGTGGCTCCGGGAGTTGCCGTATGGGCGGTTTCTTCGACCCAAGGGGAGGGCCTCGAGCCAATTCGATCCCAACTGGCCCCGGGATTGACCGTCGCCCTGATCGGCTCTTCGGGAGCGGGTAAGTCAACGCTCCTCAACCGCCTCTGCAACGCTGAAGTGATGCTCACGGGAGCGGTGCGAGACGGCGACGACCGGGGTCGGCACACAACCACTCATCGCCAATTGGTCCGCCTTCCCGGCGGCGGCCTGTTGATCGATAACCCCGGCATCCGAGAGGTCCAACTCTGGGGTGAGGGAGAAGACCTGGCTGAGACCTTCGACGATCTCGAAGCTCTCGCCAGCGCTTGCCGCTTTCGAGACTGCCAGCATCGAGACGAGCCCGGCTGTGAAGTTCTAGCGGCTATTGACCAGGGTCTTTTGAAGGAGGCTCGCTTGGTGAGCTGGCGAACTCTGCAGAAGGAACTTCGTCACTTGGAGCGCCGCCGTGACGTCGCCGCTAGCCGTCAGGAAGACCGCCGTCTGGGACGTTTCTACAAGCGAGTCCAGGCACAGAAAAAGGCTCGAAGGCCTTAGGTGCTGCAGCTCCCTCTGGAGCGGAAGACCCGCTCCAGAGGGAATTTTCATCACGGGCTCACCCTCTCCTCAAACGGAAGAACAAAGCTCTCCAGTTCTTCAACCTGGATTCCCTGCCACCCGTGTTCTAGCTGGCTAGGCCCGTTCTTTGGGAGGCTCTCGAGCTTCGCCGAGAAACCACTCCATCTCGACCCGATGCATCCCGGGCCCCCAACCATTTTCCGTTCTCTGCAACTCCACGGCCCCGAAATGGGCGAAGAAGGTGCACGATCTATGGCTCGCTGCGATATCCAGCACCGAGATGCTCCGAGCTTCTGCCTCCTGACGGATCTCCGTCAACATCTGGCTACCCAGGCCAGTCCTCTGCGCGGAGGGATGAACCAGGATCCACCCCAAGCGCCCACGACTGCTGTTGGCAGCTGCCTCGAAACCGAAGGCTCCCAACATCTCGTCCCCTGCCACGACAACTTTATAGCCGGGTGGCTCCAGGGCTAGGAAAGCTTCATAGTCCAAGCGTTCGCTGGGTGCGAAGAACTCCGGGCAGTTGGCATCGAAAAGAGCGAGGCATTCCTCTAGATCGCTCTTTGTGTAAGGGCGAAAAATGTGTGATCGATTGTGTCCGATAGAAAAGTCCTCCTCCATTCGAGACTTTTTGGGCCAGGATACCTCAAGGCCTTCCCTAGCCCTCCCTTTTCAAATGGCTCCCATCGCCTCGAAGGGCTAGTCTCCTTCGATGGGGGAGAGATACTCAGGGTTGGTCACCAGGGCCCGAACTCCGTGAGCCTTCTTCTCTCCAAAGACGTTGTTGATCTCATCACCGAGACCGCACCATTTGTGCAGGGTCGAAATCTTCAAGGGGCTACACTCGGTACTCACATTCCAGGTGACCTCGAAGGGAGAGCAAGTCTTGTCATCGAAACTGGTACCGGTGGTCGACCCCGCATAGGTAACGGGATCGAAGGCCTTGGGCAGGGACCTAGGCTGGGCGGGAGAGCTGCCGGGCCGATAGTCGAAGCGTTTGAAGTTGAGGCCTTTTTTCTCCAATTGGAAAACCCGCGCCTCGACTCGAAGAGAACGCCCCTCTTCCGGACAGCTGACACAGTTCCCAAGGCCGTTTCCGGGACCGGTATCGCAGGTAGTGTAGACCCAATGTACCTCCACTGTATCGCCGGCTTCGATCCCCTTGCATCCGGGAGTTCCAGCCTTCCCATGGCTCATTTCGCCGTGGCTCATTTCGGCGCCGTGAGACTCCTCCTCCCCCCCCATCCGGGGCTCTGTGCCATTACAGGCCCAACCGCCGTGGTCACCTGCCCCGGCCGACGTCGAGTACCCCTTGGCCTTGTGTTCAGCGGAGCGGTGAAAGTGGATGTTGCACAAATTCATCGTGGCCGCCGGTGGGGCCTTGGCAAAAGAAATGCTGTTGGTACCGGCTGCGTTGCCGACATCCCTTCCGGACTGGGGACCGGCCGTGGGACAAGGCTCAGATGCTGTTACAGGGGTTGTAGCCCCTACTAAGAACGTCACCGCAACAGCGCACACAACACGAGTCGGAATCATGGCTACTCTCCTTTGTTGACTCAATAATTTCGACCTGATCCAGAGCGCGAGAAAGCCCCCAATCCTACCCATTGGGGCAGAGGCTGACATAGGCAATAGAACCAAACTGACCTGACTAGCCGCGCGAGGGAACACCTAAGGGTATCCGATCCGCGAGCTTTCAGTGAGACCCTGCTGGAAATGTGCCTCCGGCCACCTTCTCTCCGCCTCAGGGCACCGCCTGAATCTTCCGGCCGGGAGTCCAAGGAGCACCGGCGGCTTCCAGAGCTTCCTCGATAGCTCGAACATCTTGGTCGAGAATTTGTCTCAGCCCTGCTGCCAGGTCACGATAGCTCGTCCGAGCCACCTCCAAGCTGTCGCGATGAGTCTGGGTAGGTCCCTGACGAGTATCCCAATGGCCACCGATGACCGAGTAGAGACGGCCCAAAACGGAAGGAGTGGTCGGTTCCCGCAGGGACCGCCTAACGCGATCACCGAGAAGCTCCTTGCGCACATCAAAGAGCTTTTCTTCGACCCGGTGGAGATTGGCCAACAACCCCGCATCCGCAGCGGGAGTCGCTAGGAGGGCCTTCTCCAGAAGCAGCAACTTCTCTTCCGTCCGCCTCAACTCCTCGCTGGCTCCAAGGGCCTGACGGTAGAGCTCGCCGGTCTCCTGCTGGAACTTCACCGTCGCGGCAAAGTCCTCCCCTTCCTGAGTCCAATTCTCCAAGGCCTTGACCTCGAATTCCTGCTCCTCCCCCAGAGGGATGACCGTTCCACCCACCCACCGAGCTAGTCGTGCCAGGTACCGGCCAGGGACCACCAAGGGACCCGTGTCAGGGCTGGCCCAGGGGGGCAGATTCTCCCGCTCTTTGGCTCGGACAGGCTCATAGGGCGGATACCGTAGGTCCCAGGCCACTCTTTGCAAGCCAGCCCGAGCTGGAACCCGAAGGCGCCGAATCACCTCTTCCCCTTCCTCATCCAGGATCGTCAGCAACAGCTCGGCAGCCGATTCCCGGGACTCTGCTTCGAGAGCGTCCCAACCGGGGAAGGGAACGTCCTTGCCGTCCTCCCGCAGCTCCTTTTCTCTATCTCGGCGCTGCTCCTCCGCAGTCTTGGGAGCCTCCTTGAGGAAGATGGTGAAAACGGCGCCGAAATCCGGATTCGGTGCGGTGAAATAGCTCCCCCCCTGATATCCCTTCCCCCGCACCGCCAGAGGCACCGAAGGGATAAACCACCATGCATCCCGCACAGGGAATAGGATCGCTTCCCTCTCGAGGTTCTCCTCGGACATCTGTCGCAACGGAGAGTAGTCGTCGAAAACGAACATACCGCGCCCAAAGGTTCCACCCACCAGATCATTCTCTCGACGCTGAATCTCCAAATCTCGGAAAGCGATGGTCGGAGCTCCTCCCTGCATGGGCACCCAGTGGACACCGCCATCCAGAGTCACGAACACTCCGAATTCCGTACCTGCAAAGAGCAACTCGCCATCGACGTGATCCTGGACCACCGACCAAACCAGATGTCGGTCCGGCAAATCTCCAGCGATCGAAACCCAGCTGCGCCCCCGGTCGAGGCTTTTGAGGAGGTAGGGTTTGAAATCTCCCACTTTGTGATTGTCCATCGCTACGAAGACGACGTCCGGATCGGTCACGGAGGCCTTGATCTCGTTGACGAAGGCCAGGTCCGGTACGCCGGAGATGCTCTCCTGTCGGCGCCAGGTAGCCCCCCCATCTTCACTGACGGAGATCACCCCATCATCGCTTCCGGTGTAGAGGAGGCCCTCCACCAGTGGGGACTCGGAAACCGCAGTCACCGTGGCGTACCAAGACATAGCGCCGTTGTCATAGAGATCGTCGACGCTCCATTGACGCCCCATCAACTCCAATTCATAGCGATTTCGGGAGCGCGTCAAATCCCCCGAGATGGCGCGCCAAGAGTTCCCTTTGTCGTCGCTCCGCCACAGCCTTTGAGAAGCGAAATAGAGCCGAGCCGGGTCATGGGGGGAAGCCAAGACCGGGGCATCCCAATTCCACCGTTCCGGCTCCTGTCCCGGTGAAGGAATCGGCTGAATATCCAAGGTCTCTCCCGTTGCCAGATCGATGCGAACCAGGTTTCCTCGCTGCGTTTCGGCGTAGATCAGCTGTGGGTTCTCTTCATCCGCCAGGCACGCATAGCCGTCCGCTCCCAAAGGGACGGTCCAGTCCTGGTTGCGAATCCCGTGCACGTTGAGGGTCCGGGAAGGCCCGTGCTGAGTGCCGTTGTCCTGGGTGCCGCCGATCACGTTATAGAACGGCTCTGCGTTATCCACCGCAATCTTGTAGAACTGGGTGAGGGGCAAATTACTCACAAAACGCCAGCTGCGGCCGTGGTCGAAGGTCTCATAAAGCCCACCATCGCAGCCCGCCAGAAGATACTCCGGGTCTTGTGGGTCGAAGGCCAAAGCGTGATTGTCGCTATGTTTGTAGGGTTCGGGAAGTTTCTCGAAAGTCTTTCCGCCGTCCTCCGAAATATGTAACCAAACATCCATTTGGTAAACCCGATCCGGCTGATGAGGAGAGGCATAGACCTCCTGGTAGTAGTGGGGCCCCGTGCCGCCGGAGACATAGCCACTGCGCTTCTCCCAACTCTCCCCGCTATTTCCTGAACGGTAGAATCCCCTCTCCTTTTGAGACGCCTCGATGGTGGCGTAGACCACGCCATCCAGCATGGGGGAAGCCGCCAAACCGATCTTCCCCATATCCCCTTTCGGCAAGCCCGCACGAAGCCGCCGCCAGCTGAGACCGCCATCGGTAGACTTGTGGATGCCCGACTCGGGCCCCCCAGCCAACAGAGACCAGATATGCCGCCGCCGTTGGTAGGCAGCCGCATAGAGCACGTCGGGGTTTTGAGGGTCACGGATCATATCGGCGACGCCGGTGTTCTCGCTGATCTCCAAAACCTGGCTCCAACTCACCCCCCCATCCTCACTACGAAAGACCCCTCGTTCTCCCCCTGCGGACCACAGGGGACCTTCCGCTGCCACCAAGATGTGGTCGGAGTCTCGAGGATCGATGAGAATCTTGGAAATGTGCTCGCTGGCTCCAAGTCCCATGTTCTTCCAGCTCTGCCCTCCGTCCACGCTCTTGTAGACCCCATCCCCAAAGCCCACATGGCGACCGCTGACGTTCTCGCCGGTCCCGATCCAGATCACCTGGGAGTTCTCCGGATCGAGGGCGACGCACCCGATGGAATAGGACCCTTCGTTGTCGAAGATCGGTTTCCAGGTCGTCCCGGAGTTGGTGGTCTTCCACACTCCGCCAGAGCCCACCGCCGCATACCAGGTACTCTGGTGTTGAGGGTCGATGGCGATATCGGCGATACGGCCGGACATCAAGGCCGGACCGATGCCGCGCATTTCCAGTCCCTTGAGGAGACCGGCATCGAGGCTTCGGGTCTCTTTCTCTTTGGCCTCGGTCTCCGCCCTCTTCTTGGCTCCTTGGGCGGGAGTCGCCAGAAGAAGAAGAAAACCGCCAAGGGTCAATAGGGTGAAGAAAGCCGTGTGGATGCGCTGTTTCATGATGTGGGTATCCGGATTTCCATCTGAGGAAATTGCAGTGGGACATAGCAGCTGGGTGGTTCCCTTCTGAACGATCGGGGCGCTCAAAGGAGTCCGAGCCAGGAATAGAACAAAGCTCGCAGCAGAATATCTGCCGGCCATGAAACCGTCAAACCCCCTTTTCGAGAGGAGTCAGCCGCCGAAAAGCACAAGTCTCAACCCCTCTGCTCTCCATCTGCGGTTACAATCCACCCACCGATCATCAACCGGGCTCCAAGACCTCATCTCAGAGCTGGAGGATTTCGATTTTGAATGCCAGGGATACGTCCGCAGAAGAAGGGTTTGACCAAGGACTGGGCTCATCTGAGACCGATCCGCTGCCGGTCAAATGGGCCAAGGTCATCGATCATGAGAGCTGCATCGGTTGCCACGCCTGCACCACCGCTTGCAAATCTGAGAACGAAGTACCTCTCTCCGTAACTCGGACCTACGTCAAATATGTCGATGTGGGGGTCTTCCCCCAAGCGCGACGAACGTTTCAAGTCACCCGTTGCAACCAATGCGAGGATGCTCCCTGCACCACCGCTTGCCCCACCAGCGCCATGTATCGGCGACCGGATGGCATCGTCGACTTCGACAAGACCGCTTGCATCGGCTGCAAGGCCTGCATCGCTGCCTGCCCCTACGATGCGATCTTCATCAATCCGGAAGATCACTCAGCGGAAAAATGTAACTTCTGTGCCCATCGTCTCGATGTCGGCCTCGAGCCGGCCTGTGCGGTCGTCTGCCCCACCGAAGCCATCATGGTCGGAGACATGAACGATCCCACTTCCCGGGTGGCTCAAATGGTCCAGCGGGAACCCGTAGCGGTGCGGCGGCCGGAGAAAGAAACCCGTCCCAAACTGTTCTACCGAGGGGCTCATCAAGCGACCCTCGATCCCCTAGCAGCGCGACGCCCCGACGGCGGCCTCTTCATGTGGAGCGAACAGCAACAGGGCGGCCACCACGTGGTGTCAGGCCATCCGGGCTACGGCGAAGGCAAGGCAGAAACAGCCCAAGGAAACTCCTCTGCTGCCGCTTTGCTCTCCTACGATGTCGCTCACACAGCTCCTTGGGATTGGCGAGTCAGCCTCTACACCTTGACCAAAGGAATCGCTGCCGGGGCCTACCTGGTGCCCCTCTTGTTGGTCGCCTTCGGTGTGCTGCCTGCCGATAGCCCCTTGTGGACCCACGCCGCTCCCCTCCTAGCGGGCGCCTTCCTCGCCATCACTGGCGCCCTATTGATCTGGGATCTAGAGCACCCGGAACGGTTCTACATGATCTTCACCCGCCCCCAATGGAAGAGTTGGCTGGTGCGAGGTGCCTTCGTCATAGCCGGGTATTCCGCGGTGCTGGCGATTCATTCCTTTGCCGGGTTCAGTGGCCAAAACAGCATCCTAGGTCCTTTGATGTGGCCGGGCTTGCCCCTGGCCGCCATGACCGCCGTCTACACCGCCTACCTCTTCGCTCAGGCCAAGGCTAGGGATATGTGGCAGAACCCCCTTCTTCCGCCCCATCTGTTGGTGCAATGCCTATTGGCGGGATCCGCTGCCCTGCTGCCCATCGCTCGAATCCTGGAGCCCTCCGTCGTGCCGGCTCTCCTTCTGCTCCTAGGGGCATCGAGCCTGTTGCATTTGGGGATGGTGGTCGGAGAGATCTCACTCCCCCATGGCACCGCCCATGCCCGGCTGGCGGTCCACGAGATGGTCAAAGGACGGTTCCAGGGATTCTTCTGGGGTGGCCTCGCCCTAGGTGCCATCGGCCTCCTGGCACCCTGGATCGGTATCGGTATCGCTGTTCCAGCCGCGCTTCTGGGCCTATTGGCCTTCGAGCACGCCTATGTGCAAGCTGGTCAGAGCGTTCCGCTGGCTTGAGGAAGGAAGGATCATGGACCTAAAGAAACTCAACGAGCGTGTCAGCGCCAGCCGGCAAGAAACCGAGGCCCGGGGGGAAACCTTCTACCCGGGAGCCAGCCGTATTCACTTGGCTTCCTTCCCCCCAAAAGAGCGCTGGGACGATTGGGTCGAGCTCGACTCCAAGGCCTGGCCTCGGCGGAAAGAAAAGCGGTTCATGCTGGTGCCCACCACTTGCTTCAACTGCGAGTCCGCTTGCGGCCTCCTGGCCTACGTCAACAAGGACAGTCTCCAAGTCGCCAAATTCGAAGGTAACCCGGAGCACCCTGGCTCGCGAGGGCGCAATTGTGCCAAGGGCCCCGCTACCCTCAATCAACTGACCGACCCGGACCGCATTCTCTATCCCCTAAAGCGAGTTGGAGAACGAGGGGAAGGAAAGTGGAAACGGGTATCTTGGGACGAAGCCTTGGACGATTTGGCCGGACGCATTCGCAAAGCGATCCAGGAGAAACGCCAAGGTGAGGTGATGTACCACGTGGGCCGCCCAGGGGAAGACGGCTTCACCGAGCGCCTCATGGCGGCCTGGGGGGTGGACGGCCACAACTCCCACACCAATATTTGTTCTTCGGGGGCTCGCGCCGGCTACCAATATTGGACCGGCATCGACCGCCCCAGCCCGGACCACGCCAGAGCCAAGGTCATCTTCTTGGTCAGCTCCCACTTGGAAGCGGGGCACTATTTCAACCCCCATGCTCAGCGAGTCATGGAGGCGAAAAAGAACGGCGCCAAGCTGATCGTTTTGGATACCCGCCTGTCCAATACGGCAACCCACGCCGACTACTGGCTCGCTACCCAGCCGGGCTCTGAAGCAGCGGTGCACCTTTCCATCGCCAATCACCTCATTCAAACCGGCCAGTACAACCGTGAGTTCGTCGAGCGATGGTGGAACTGGAAAGAATATCTGGCCGAGGTTCACCCTGGCCTGGAAGCCACCTACGAGAACTTCGAGCGCATGTTGGCGGCAGAGTACGAGGACTATTCTTTCGAGATGGCTTCCCAAGAGTCCGGCATCGAAGCCGATACCCTGCGGGAAGTCGCCGAGACCGTCGCTTCCGCCGGCACTCGTTTCTCGACTCACAATTGGCGCAGCGCTGCTGCCGGCAACGAGGGGGGATGGCAGGTCTCCCGGACCCTATTCCTCCTCAACGCCCTTTTAGGTGCGGTGGCGACCCCTGGAGGCATGTACCCCAACGCCTGGAATAAATTTGTCGCTCGCCCCATCCACCTTCCGCGTCACCCGGAACATTGGAACGAGCTCACCTGGCCCAATGAATATCCCCTGGCAATGAATGAGGTCTCCTTTCTCCTGCCTCACCTGGTGAAGGAAGGGCGAGGCCAAATGGATGTCTACTTCACACGGGTCTACAACCCCGTTTGGACCAATCCGGATGGATTCTCCTGGTTGGAGATGCTCCGTGACGAAGCCAAAGTAGGCCTCCACGCCGCTTTGACTCCCACCTGGAACGAAACCGCCTATTTCGCTGACTACGTGCTTCCCATGGGGCACTCCTCGGAACGCCACGACATTCACTCCTACGAAACCCATGACGGCCAATGGATCGGTTTTCGCCAGCCGGTGTTGCGGGCCGCTCGGGAACGCCTGGGCGACAAGATCACCGACACCCGCCAAGTCAATCCCGGGGAGGTTTGGGAAGAGAATGAGTTCTGGCTCGATCTCTCCTGGCGCATCGACCCGGATGGAGCTTTGGGCATCCGCCCTTTTGTAGAGTCGCGAAAGCAGCCCGGGGAGCGTCTGACGGTGGACGAGTACTACGGCTTCATTTTCGAGAACTCGGTGCCGGGGCTTCCCGAGAAAGCAGCGGAAGAAGGGCTCGAGCCCCTGGACTTCATGCGTCGCTATGGCGCCTTCGAGGTCGCCCAAGGTATGGGGCAGCCCTTCGAGGAAGTGATTCCGAGCGCCGAATTGGAAGATCTGGCGGAAGATCCTTTCGGAAGAGTCTTCACCCGGGCACCGGCACCGCCCCTGGTCAACATGGCCCCTATGGGCGCACCGGACCCGGATTCCGAAGGTCGCCGGGTGGTAGGAGTGCGGCAGGACGGCAAAGTCCTGCGGGGCTTCCCCACTCCCAGTGGACGGCTGGAGTTCTACTCCTCCACTCTCGCCAGTTGGGGCTGGAAAGAGTACGCCATCCCCACCTACATCCGCAGTCACGTCCATCCCGAGAATATGGCGACGGACCAGAAGGTGCTCATCTCTACCTTTCGTCTTCCGGTGCAGATTCACACCCGGAGCGCCAACGCCAAATGGCTCGACGAGATCGCCCACACCAACCCTCTGTGGATCCACACTGGCGAAGCAGCGGCCTTAGGAGTCGGCACCGGTGACCTGGTGCGAGTCGAAACCGAGGCCGGTTATTTCGTCGTCAAGGCCTGGGTCACCGAAGGCATCAAGCCCGGTGTAGTGGCCTGTAGCCACCATATGGGCCGCTGGAAGATCCATGACGACCAACAAGTCGAGGGCTCCGGCGAGGAAGGTCAGCGGCAGATGATGGCGACGGTCTCACTGGATCAAGACGGGGCGCAGTGGGGACTACGGCGCAAGGCTGGCGCCAAGGCCTATGACTCGAGCGACCCGGACACCAAGCGCATCTGGTGGACCGATGTGGGTGTTCACCAGAATCTCACTTTCCCCGTGCACCCGGATCCCATCTCCGGCATGCACTGCTGGCACCAGGCGGTTCGAGTCACCCGGGCTCAGCCTGGAGACCGCTACGGCGACATTTCCGTGGACGCCGACAAGATGCACCAGATCTACCACGCTTGGCTCACCAAGACCCGATCCGCAACGGCTCACTCCCCGGATGGAACCCGCCGGCCTCGCTGGCTCATCCGCCCCGTCAAGCCGGTGAAGGCAGCTTGTCTTCTGCCGGTGCAGGGCAGTGAGGCTTAGCGGTTGGGAGCAGGGCTAGGGAGAGCGCCGGGATGGAGTTGATTCGCGCCCTCGGAGCCCTCGCGGAGCCCCCTGGCCCAGAGACGGCTCGCCTGGCGGAGTTGCTCGATTTAGGGACACCACCGGACGAGGCCGCCTTCAGCGAGATCTTCCTCTTCCAGCTCTACCCCTATGCCTCGGTCTACCTGGGACCGGAGGGCATGCTCGGGGGCGAAGCCCGAGACCGCATCGCCGGTTTTTGGCGCGCCCTCGACCTGGAACCACCCCCGGAGCCGGACCACCTGGCGGTCATGCTCTCTTTGTACGGGCGCCTCGCCGAGCTCGAAGCCCAGGCCGAGGGGGAAACCGCCCAGAAGGGATGGCGCCGCGCCCGCAAGGCCTTCCTCTGGGAGCACTTGCTCAGCTGGCTCCCCTTCTATTTGACTCGATTCCAAGATCTGGCCCCGGCGGATAGCGAGCTCGCCTTCTACGGGCGTTGGGCTCAGCTTCTCCAAGACGCCCTCAGAGCCGAGGCTGCGGACCTCGGCCCCCAAGCCACACTCCCTCTCCATCTTCGAGAGGCTCCCGCCCTCGAGGATCCGCGAAAGGCTAGCGGCGAGAACTTTCTGGGGGCCCTTCTCAGCCCGGTGAGAACGGGAATCATCCTGGTGCGCTCGGATCTCCAACAGGCCGGGAGAGAGCTCGGATTGGGAGGCCGAATCGGTGAGCGAGCTTTCGTGCTCAAGGCTCTCATGGGGCAGGACTCTTCCGCTCTGTTGCGGTGGCTTGCTAGCTGGGCTCGGCAGGTGTCGAAATCCAACAGCGAGAAACACAGCCTGGATGGTGACATCGCGTCTTTTTGGGCTCGACGGGCAGAGAACACAGCCTCCCTGCTCACGGAGCTCAGCCAAGAAGCATCCGACTCCTAGCGGTCTGCGGTACGTCTCTCGGGCCGAGGCAGGAGAAGGATCACTGGGACCCCCACCGACGGATAGATCTCCCCACCTTAGAGCTCACGGGTCTGACGGCCGGTTAGCAGACCACAGATTGGCAGACCACAAGGAAACAGTCCGACCTCCCCGCCAGGCACCCAAGCGCCACTAGTGCCCAGGAATTGATTTCAAGAGAAATCCGCTAATCGGAATTTTCTATGCCCTCCGGAAGATTGAATTAAATATGTCTACGCGGCATGACATTCCATCCCAAATTCCGATCTTGTTTTCTATTTTATTTTACTAACTTCTTCTTCGCCTCGGGAATTCCCCCTAGGCGCTGTCCGAAAGGAGCTTCAAGATGAAGAAGGGTCTATTTACGCTGAAGGCACTCATGGTATGCACCGCCCTAACTGTTCTCGCGATGGGAGTCACCACCCTGGCACCCAATGACACCGACGCTGGAGAACGTTGTCGATGTCTCAACTTCTCCACCGAGGTTCATGGCTGGGGTGGAGGCGCCACTTGTGCGGCGGCTGAGGCTTCCTGCCTCTCGAGCCTCGCCACCATGAGTGCAAACCACTGCGGATCGGAAGCTGTCTGCGCAACGTCCAACTTCCACTGGACCAATAGCTGCTTCACCACTTCGAACGGACTCAAAGGCAGAGATTGCGCCCAGGATGTTCGTTGTGAGCTGTGCATCGAGATTCCTGACGGCCCCTAGGACTCCAACTTAGGCCGGTGCCCGGACAGGAGCTTCGACGCCCTGCCCGGGCTCTGGCACTGGCCCCTACTCAGCCAACCGTCCGAACACAGGAGTCTCTGGAATGAAGTCGAAAACCTCACAGCTCACTACTCTTGCTCTCTATAGCCTGCTCCTCGCTCTCACCATTGTTGTCGCCCTCCTTGCTCGAGAGAACCGTCACCTCAAAGATCAGCTTTACTCTCTTTCGGCAAGCGCCGCTGGCGGCTTGAAAGTAGGCCACCCTCTTCCCCAGTTGGAAACCAAAGCCCTCGACGGTGAGGACTATCTGGTTCGCTTCGGTCCCCAGTCGGACAGCTGGGTCTTGGTCTTCTCCACGACCTGTAAGGCCTGTACTGACAACCTGGAAAGCTGGAAAGACCTGTTCCGTCAAGGTCGAGATCGCTACGAATTTGTCGCCATCAGCATCGACCCGCTGGAGCAGACGCGAACCTATGCCCGCGAGAACAATCTCCCGTTTCGAGTGGTGACGCCAAAGGAACCTTCCTTCTTCGACCAAATGTATGGAGTCGAAGGAGTCCCTCTGACCATTCGGGTGGGGCCCAACGGCCGAGTGCTCGAGTCATATCCGGGAATACTACCGATGGGATACGTGTCGCAAGCTCTTGCGTCGGTCACTGGTGGAGCGGATCTGGCAGAGGCTCTCTAGAACGGGCTCCCCAACCTACATGGAGATGGAACCCTTGCGGAAGTCTGTCTTGCCCAGAAGGGCGTTGATCAAGACCGGATGCCCGGCGCGGGCGAGATCCTGAGCCTGCCTCAGGACTTGGGGAATGTCCTCCGGTCTCTCGAGTTGAAGCCCCTTAGCGCCAAACCCTTCGACCACCTGGCCATAGGGGGTTCGGGCGAGCATGCAGCCAACGTCGTCTTTGAGAACCTCGATCTGTTCCCGATAGATCTGCATCCAACAGGCGTCATTGCCGACGATCGCGATCACCGGCACACCGTGGCGAACGAAGGTGTCGAATTCGGCCAGAGAATAGCCCGCGGAGCCATCTCCATAGAGAATCCAGACCTCCGCTTCGGGACGAGTCAGTTTGGCCCCGAGGGCAAAGCCGGCTCCCACGCCGAGGGTGCCGAAGGGGCCGGGATCGAGCCAACGGAGGGGACCTCGAGGCTGTAGGATGTAGGCCGCCGTCCCCACGAAATCGCCGCCATCCGCCACCAGAACGGAATCCTCCGGCAGCACCTCTTCTACCTGCTGACACAGATGCACTGGATTGAGATACTCCGTGGAGATTGCCGCCTGTTGGGCAATCTCGGCATTGCGCTCCACATCCCGCTCCCGCAAGCGAGCCTGCCAGTCCTCCCATTCGTCACCATCCCGCTCGATTTCGGCGGCTAGGGTCTCCAGGAAGATACCTGGGTCCGCGTGGACCCCGAGACTGGGGCGGCGGTTCAGTTTGAGATCTTTGGAGCTACGGTTGATGGAGACCAACTTGGCCTTCGAGGAAATACTGCGGCCATAGTCGAGGCGAAAGTCGCAGGGAAAGCCCGCCAAAATGACCAGATCGGCTTCTTTGAGGGCAGCCTTTCGTTTGTGACGCAGCTGTTGAGGGTGATCGGTGCCCAAAAGGCCCCGGGCCATTCCCGCCAGGTAGGTGGGGACGCCGAGGGCCTCGATGGCCTCGACCACTTTTTCCACCGCCTCTGGCCGCTGCACCACCTGGCTTCCCACCACCAGAACTGGCCTCTGAGATTGAGCCAAGAACGAGAACGCCGTTTCCACCGCTGCAGCAGTCGGTTCCGGAGCGGCAACCCGGCGGCGAGCATCGAATCGGGTCTTCTCGGCGCCGGCGAATAATCTCCGAAGATGGCGACCGACGAAGAAGGCCTGCACCTGCTGGCGCCAACCTCGCGGGCGTTGGCTCTCCCCTTGAAAAGGGTAAAGGCTGCGGACGACACTCTCGCTGTAGAGCAAATCCACTGGACATTCGACGAACACTGGCCCCGGTACCCCCGCCTGGGCCACCAGAAGAGCCCTCTCGATGGTCTTGATGAGACCCCGGACCGTCGAAACCGTCGTCGCCCATTTGACGTGAGGTGCAAACAGTGCCAGCTGATCGATGTCTTGAAGAGAACCTCTGCCCTTCAAGAGAGTTGCGGTAGCGCCCCCCAACACCACCACGGGTGATTGGGCCATTTGAGCGTTCTTCACCGCAGTGATCGTATTGGTGACCCCCGGCCCCGCGGTCACCGCTGCGACCCCTGGAGTTCCGGTCAGCCGCGCCACGGCATCTGCCGCAAACACCGCGTTGACCTCGTGACGCACATCCACCACCCGAATCCCCTGGGCTTTCGCCCCAGCCAAAATGGGCGAAATATGACCACCGCAAAGGGTGAACAGAAATTCCACCCCTTGAGCGGCGAGGACCCTAGCAATTCTCTCGCCGCCGTCCATCATCATCGAGTCTCCCTGTTCAAGAATGGTTGTCGCCAGCCGGATAGGCCAGCCGCGCCCGATTCTAACGGAAGCCTTCTGCAAGTTGGCTGCTGGCCCTTGATATGATCCCCTCCCGGTCCTGCCGGCAAGAACGTCTCTACCCCTTTCTCGATCTGCTGAGGGTCCATGGAACAAGAACTGGTCATCCACTCGGTCGGAGCCCGCCGTTTCTCCCTAGGGGCCGAGAGCCTGCTCGTTGGCCGAGGTAGCGAATGCGACGTAGTTCTACAGGATCAAGCGGTGTCACGGACCCACTGCCAGCTGCTGCCGGACGGTGTGGGAGGCTGGACCGTCGAAGACCTCGGTAGTCGTTCCGGAACGGTCCTCGACGGCTCTCCCGTGCAGGGCCGTCAACCCCTCAAAAATGGTTCCTGGCTACAGCTGGGAGATACCGCGGTGCAATTCGCCGACCGAAGGTCCGGAGCGAGCTCCCCCGACAACACCGTCATTCTCTCCGGTGAGCCCATTCGCGACGTCAGCTTGCTTCGGGAGCTCCTCGACGCCCTCAGCGGTTTCGCTCAGGCGGAAGATCTGGAAGACCTGCTGTGCACCCTCATCGACCGCGGCGTCCGAGTGGCCTCCGGAGAACGGGGGGCTCTATTTCTCGCCGAGGAGGGAGGCGAGCTGGAAGTCGTCTTGGCTCGCGACCGCCGAGCCCGCAACCTACCTCTCGACGAAATGCTCACCCGAACCCTGCCTCGCCGCTCCGTGGCCAGCAATCGACCGGTGGTCATTCCCGACACCGGGGCGGATGAGGTACAAGAAGAGATGCCCCTCAGCGTCGCCGAGGGCCGACGGCGCAGCGTGGTCTGTATCCCACTGCCCGGAGAGGGCGGAGCCCGAGGCGTTCTCTATGTCGATAGCTTGGAGCCCGCGAACAATTTCTCCACCGCTCAACTCGCTGTTCTGGGCATTCTGGCGGTCCAGGCTAGCGCTGCTTTGGACCGCGCCCGGGAGAGCCGCCGTGCCATCGATCGAAGGAAGCGAGTCGAGCAAGAGAATGCCACCTTGCGGGTCCGCCTTGGAGCCAACGCCCCCATTGGGGACTGCCCGGCCATGGAACGGACCCTCGAGATGCTGCGGCGGGTCGCTCCCTCCCAAGCGACGGTTTGTCTCAGCGGCGAGACCGGCACTGGCAAAGAAGTGCTGGCGCGCTACCTTCACCGCTTGAGCCCCCGAGCCAGCGGCCCCTTCGCCGTGGTGGATTGCGGCGCTCTGCCGGAAACCCTTATCGAGAGTGAGCTTTTTGGTCACGAAAAGGGAGCGTTCACCGGAGCCGCGGCACCTCGCCGGGGACGGCTGCGGGAGGCCCACGGCGGCACGGTATTCCTCGACGAAGTAGGAGAGATTCCCCTGGGCCTGCAGCCGCGGCTACTGCGCTTTCTCCAGGAGCAGGAGGTTCGCCCCATTGGAGGCGCCCCCATCTCCGTCGATGTGAGAGTCATCTGCGCGACCCACCGAGACCTAGAAGCCATGGTAGCGGAGGGCAGTTTTCGCCAGGATCTCTACTATCGCCTCGCGGTTCTGACCGTTCCCATTCCCAAGCTCGAAGACCGGGAGCAAGACGTTCTATTGCTGGCCCGACATTTCCTCCAACGCTTGGAAAGCGGTCCGGAAAGGCGCATCGTCGGCTTTACCCACGAGGCCCGAGAAGCCCTTCTCAGCCATTCCTGGCCGGGCAATGTCAGAGAGCTAGAACACCGAATTCAGCGAGGAGCGCTCCTGGCTGCCGCCTCCTTCATCACCCGTTCGGACCTCGGTTTGGGTAGCTCGGCGGGGGCAGAGGAAACCAGCCTAGAAAAGAACCTGGAGATCCTACCTCTCCAGGAAGCTCGATCCCAAGCGGGCCTACGCTTCGAGCTAGCCTACCTGGAACGGGTGCTCACTCAGGCCGGTGGCTCCGTCTCTCGAGCCGCGAAAATCGCCGGTGTCTCTCGGCAATCCATCCACGCTCTCCTCGGGCGTCATGGCATCGATCGCACGGCCTACACGAAGGAATGAAAAAAGGGAAAGATGTGCCTCAGGGCTAGGAGCTAGGGGGAAAGTGAACCTTCTCCAAGAGGGCCTCGAAACGAGCCGTTCCCCGTAGCTCCTTCAGCAAGGGATCGACGCGAAAGAACAGAGGCCAAACTCCCCGTTCCTCCACGGCCCGCTCCAAGGCTGCCAGCGCTAACTCGGTCTCACCGAGAGCCAGGTAAAGGCGGGCGAAGTGAAACGCGGCCACCGGTGTTTCGCTGTGTAGCCGATGCAATTCTTCGAGGTCTGCTCTGGCCCCGTTGAGGTCTCCGCTCCTGGCTCGAGCGACTCCCAGCTCGGAGCGATACCGAGGATTTCCCCGGGACAACAAGAACGCTTTGAGCAATTCCGCCTGGGCTTCTTCGAAACGACCGACCTCCAGAAAGGTGAGCCCCAAATAACCGTGAGGGGGTACGAAGCTGCCATCCAATTCGATAGCCCTGACCAGCTGCGTCTCCGCCTCTTCGAGACGGCCCGCGTTGTATAAGGTCCAGCCAGCGATAGCGTTAGCGATCAGCGATAGGGGGTCGATCTCCAAGGCTTTCTCGATCTGCCCTTGAGCCTCCTCATGGCGCCCCTCGCGGCTCAGCATCTCCGCATACCATTGGTAGGCGGTGGCATAGCTCGGGTCCAGCTCAATGGCCTCCCGGTAATGCTCTTCGGCACCTTGCCAATCCCAATCGTGCTCATGCATGACCAAAGCCAGGGAGGCATGAGCGGCTCCCAACCCCTGGTCCATTTGGAGAGCCATGAGGGCATGCTCCTTGGACATGGAATAGGCCTCTTCCGGGCTCATCTCTGCGAAGGGAGGCAGCAGAGAGTAACTATCCGCCAAACCGACATAAGCCAGGGCGTAACTTGGATCCTGTTGGACCGCATCCTGAAAATAGTCCAGAGCTCTCAGCACACCGTCACGGGTGCGGCGATTCCAAAAGAACCGCCCCCTCAGGTAACTCTCATAGGCCTCCGGCGCTACCGTCGCCTGGGCACTGAGGCGGTTCTGTTCATCCGCGGTGAGCTTTACCTGGATCTCATCAGCGATGGCCATAGCCACCTCTCGCTGCAGGGTCAGAAGATCCTCGGCGGGCCGCTCGTAGCTCTTGCTCCACAAAAGAGCCTCGGTGGGTGCATGGATCAACTTGGCGGCCACTCGGACTCGGCCTCCGACCCGCTGTACGGACCCTTCGAGGACCGTCTGCACGTTCAACTTTCGAGCGATCTCCGGCAACGGCGTCTCGCCATTCTTGTAGGCCATGACCGAGCTCCGGGAGATCACCCTCAGGGAGCGAATGCTCGCCAGCTGCTCGATCAGCGCTTCCGTCATGCCGTCGGAAAGGAACTCCTGGTCCCCCCCCGGAGACAAATCGGTGAGAGGAAGAATGGCGATGGACTCCACCCCCATGGCCGCGGCGCCGGCGGATGCCACGCCCCTGGATACCGCGTCGGCGTCTGGGGAATCTCGAGACAACCACCACAGCCCTGCCGGAACCAATAGCAACAGGGAAGCGACCAACGCTCCCGGCAACCAGCGAAGCCGGGGAACCTTGTCGCCGGAAGCTTCCGGACGATCCCCCATCAAAAAGCGACGCACATCCGCGGCCAGAGCGGCAGCGGACGGGTAGCGGTCCGCCCGGTCTCGGGAGAGAGCTTTGAGGGCGATGCGGTCGAGGCCGGATCGCAATTGCCGGCGCCACCCCGTAGAGGCCGCGTCATCCCCTCGCGAGCCGGCGGCTCCCGACTGCGACTCCGACGATTCGAGCCGCTTGCTCGGTGCCGTCGGAGTTTCGTTGAGGATCCGCTGAATGACCCGGTGATATCCCTCTTTCCCGTTGTCGAAGGGCCGCAGGCCGGCCAGCAACTCATAAAGCATGACGCCGAGGGCGTAGACGTCCGCCCGCGCATCCAACTCCAACCCTCCGGCCGCCCCATCGATGGCTTCGGGGCTCATATAGGCCGGAGTCCCAACCATTTGATCCCCTGTGAACAACGTTCCATCGACCAAGGGCTCCCCCAGGGACTTGGCCACCCCAAAATCGATCACCTTGGCGATATGGCGAGTGCCCTCGGCGGTCACCATGACGTTGGAAGGCTTGAGATCCCTGTGCAGGATGCCGCGCTCGTGGGCGTGCTGAACCGCCTCGCAGACTGAAACAAAGAGATCCAGACGATCCCGCAGACTCAGGCCGTGCTGCTCGCAATACCGATTCAAGGGCAGGCCGGCAACGTATTCGAGGACGAAAAACGGCTGCCCATACTCGGTGATTCCAGCATCGAAGACCTGAGCAACATTCGGGTGCCCGAGGCGTGCCAAGGCCTGTTGCTCCGCCTCGAAGCGACGTAGAACCCGCACATCGGCGCCGCCGAAACGGATCAGCTTGACGGCGACCCGACGGCGAAAAGGCTGTGTTTGCTCGGCCAGGTAGACGGTACCCATACCTCCCTCACCGAGAACCTTGAGAACTCGGTAGGGGCCGATTCGCTCCGGTAGCCCGACTCCAGCCTGAGCAGTGACGGTGGGCTGAACATCCTGGCTGGAAGAAGAAGAGGAGGCAGATCGGTTCGAGCCCATCCCCCCGGTTCGAGTCTCCCCGGAGCCCGCTCCAGCGGACCCTATCGGAACAGCATCCCGCTGGCCGGCCCCTCGGTTGAGACTACTGGTGAGCCCTCCCTGCGCCGACCGATTGCCGGCCTGACCCGCCGTCTCGGAGCGAGATGGTGCCTTCGAAGGTGGGGACGAAGATGGAGGTTGCCAATCACTCACGGGAACAAGTCACTCATGGAAACCAGCCAACAACCCAGTCTAGGGGGCCGGGCCAGGCGAGAATGCTTCCTCTAGGTAGCACACGATTGAAAGCCCATCGATTCTAGCTGACGATCGGGCAACCTTGGGCTCGAAGCAGCCATGGCTCCGATGGGGTCGAGGTGCTCGAACTCGAATCCCCCAGTCTCGGCCCCCCCGAGCTCAGACCTCCCGAGCTCAGAGTCCTCGGGCTCGCCTCTCTCTTGACCGGAGGTCTATTGCTCGAGGACATGATGCTCTAAAACAAAGCAGGTGAACTGCCCCGAGAAAACCGTCGTCGAGCCTCGGCGAACCTGCACGAACACCAGTCGCTTGTGGCCCTCTTCCGCTTCCAAGCTCGCTTCCGCCACCAGGGAGTCTCCTAGAGAAACCGGCTGGAGAAAGCGAGTCTCGGCGGCCCCCAAAACGACGTGGGGGTCGTTCACCGCAAGCATGGCGGCATAGTCCGCCAGACCAAAAACAAAACCTCCGTGAATCAACCCGTACTCGTCGACGACCATTTCGGCGGTGGTCACAAGGCCCACTCGCGCGATGCCTTCATCGAGAGCTAGTACCTCTCCGACCCATCGCGAATCGACTCCAAGGTGGGTACGCGCCTCGGCCATAGTTCTATTCCTCCGCCATATGAGGATAGACGAAATCACCGGCCGGCACGAAGTTCTCTTTGATGGATCGCACCGAGGTCCAGCGCATGAGGTTCGCTGCGGAACCGGCCTTGTCATTGGTGCCGGAGGCTCTGGACCCTCCAAAAGGTTGCTCGCCGACCACCGCGCCAGTAGGTTTGTCATTGATGTAGAAATTGCCTGCCGCATGACGCAACCGGTGGCTCATGTGCTCGATGACTCCCCGGTCTCTCGCGAAAATGGCTCCCGTGAGGGCATAGGGGCTCGTGGTGTCACAAACCCTCAGGGTCTCGTCCAGTTGGTCATCCTCATACACGTAGAGGGTCAACACGGGTCCAAACAGCTCCTCTTCCATCAAATGAAACCGGGGTTCCAAGGCTTGCACCACCGTTGGCTGGACGAAGTAGCCTTCGGAATCGTCACACCCACCCCCGCAGACCACTTCCGCATCCTTCGAGCGGCGGGCGAGCTCGATAGCTCCCTTCTGCTTTTCAAAGGAGCTGCGATCGATCACTGCGGCCATGAAGTTCGAGAAATCCAAGGGCGACCCCATGGTGATGCGCTCCACTTCGGCCTGCAAACGCTCCTTGACCTCCGGCCAGAGAGACCGGGGCACATAGGCCCTCGATGCCGCCGAGCATTTCTGTCCCTGGTACTCGAAGGCGCCTCGCACCATGGCGATGACCAAGGACTGCACGTCCGCCGATGGATGGGCGAAAATAAAGTCCTTACCACCGGTTTCCCCAACGATCCGTGGGTAGCCACGGTAGCTGGCGATGTTCTCCCCGATGCTCCGCCACATTCCCTGAAAGACTCCGGTCGAACCCGTAAAGTGAATGCCTGCCAACTCCGAGCTGGCCACCGCCGGGGCGCCCACCTGACTGCCTGAGCCCGGAAGGAAATTGATCACCCCAGGAGGCAGCCCCGCCTCTTCCAGCAGCCTCATGACGTAATACCCGGAAAAAACCGCCGTCGAAGCCGGCTTCCAAAGGGCCGTGTTTCCCATCAAAGCGGGAGCCGAAGGTAAATTGCCCGCAATGGCGGTGAAATTGAACGGCGTCACCGCAAAGACGAAGCCCTCCAGGGCACGGTACTCAGATCGATTCCAAAGCCCCGCAGCGGAATTCGGTTGCCCTCCATAGATCTGTTGGGCGAAATGGGCATTGAAGCGAAAAAAGTCGATCAGCTCACAGGCGGAGTCGATCTCTGCCTGTTGCACAGTCTTGGATTGATTCAAGATCGTCGCCGCGTTGAGGGTATCCCTCCACGGCCCTGCCAGCAGTTCCGCTGCCTTGAGGAAAACCGCTGCTCGGGCCTCCCAGGGCATCTCGGACCAGTCGTGCCAAGCTTTGCTGGAAGCCTCCACCGCCATCTCGACTTCTCGAGCTCCAGCCTGATGGAAAGAAGCGAGGACGTGGCCATGGTCGTGAGGGCATACCGCCTCGGAAGTTCGGCCTGTGCGGACTTCCTGACCACCGATGATCAAAGGAATGTCGATCTTCTCGGCAAGCATCTCCTTCAATTTCGCTTTCAGGGAGGCCTTCTGGGAGGACCCGGGCCCATAGGACAAGACAGGCTCGTTGCGCGGTACTGGCACTCGAACGACACTATTCGGCATGTAAGAGACCTCCGGAAAAGACCCTCAGGAAAAGGGCCAAAGAAATTTCTCAGATAACTCGTAGACGAACCTAGCCCTGAGCTACAACCCAGGAACCACTACTCTCGGCATGGAAATTCGATGCTAGCGCCTGGCACCGCGGGGCGCAACCAGGAAAAAACTACCGTGATGCACTAGGAGCTCGGACAGCTCAATCGGACCGGCGCGGCATCGCCCAACTCAGCACCAGGAAACCGGCGATCATCGCCCCTCCACCCAGGGGAGTCACCGCTCCCAACCACCGGGGCGCGCCCAAGGCCAAGGCGAATACCGTGCCACTGAATACCAGCCCTCCAGCCAGTAAGAGACCCTCCGCCAGGCGACGGCGCCCGGCCGAGGAATCCTCCGTGAGGCCTGGGGCGTGCCCAACGGTACGTCCCGAGAACTGAATCACCATCAGGGCCAAACCCGCATAGAGAAGGTAGCGAGAGGCGGTTTCCCATAGCTCTAGAGCATGGCTATCCAAAGCATCTCGCAGACCATGGGCACCAAAGGCACCGGCGGCCACAGCGATGGCGCAAAGAAAGGCCCCGGAAGAAAACCGTCTCATACCCGTGACTTACGCTTCGACTTCTCCGAGACGCTCTACGGAGACGACTCGGTCCGTTGGAACTACCAGTCGATCAAACTTCTTCCAAACCCCAAATTGGGCCGCTTGGCGAAGGTAGTCCTCCGGAGACCGGTCCCCTTCCCCTTCGCGATGAACATCCGCATCGAGCAGCACGACTCCATCGGGCCTCACCTCATCGCACCGACCGACAAAAATCTCATTTCCGGAGGTTTTTACCACGACCGTAATACCGTGAAGCTCGCCTTTGTTCTGGTGGAACGTTCCCACTGATTCCGTCCTAAACCGTCGCTGCCGTGCAGTGTTCCTGGAAGGCGGCCTGGAGGTCGCCGGCAATTTCTGCAGCAGCTCTTCCCTCGATGCGGTGTCGGGGAATGAAAAACACCAATTCGCCATCCCGAAACAAAGCCATGGAAGGGCTCGACGGGGGAATCTGCTGCATGTGAGATCGAGCCTGGGCGGTGGCGTCGAGATCCTGGCCGGCAAACACTGTCGCCGTGCGTTCCGGCTTCAAATCCTGGCCGAGAGCCAACTGAACAGCTGGGCGAGCCGCACCGGCTGCGCAACCGCAGACGGAATTGACAATCAAAAGGTCACTGCTGGATGGCTTGGCCATGAATGCATCGACCTCTTCGGCAGTGCGCAATTCCTGGACACCGGCGGAAGTCAATTCCGCCCGCATGGGGGCAACGAGCATTTCGCTATAGGGCATTTTGAGTATCCTCCTTGGCTGGAGACCGCCGTAAGGGCGATCCGACCTAACATTCTACCTGGTGTCAGGCATGCATTCCATGCGTTTGGCAAATACATCGCCCGAGAGGCCCCCCATAGAGGCCCTGGGCCTAGCAAAAAACGACCGCTTCCACCTCGGGAAATCGTTCAGCGCTCCACGGTCCCAGCCCCTCTCGAGGTATCTTTTGCACTCCTCGAGAGGTCGGAAGGATTTCCGGAGTTATTTGCAGCTTGCATGGAACGCATGCCTGACACCACCGGGTAGGGTCCTCGTTCGAGTTGAGAGAAATCTTTGGGGCACCAAAGAAAAGGCCCCCGTGCCTCGAGAGGAGCACAGGGGCCCTTGGAATAGCGTTGCTCGCCAGCGGAGGCCCAGACTGACTGGCACAGACTGCCCCCCTTAGAGGAGCTAGCTCCCGGGGGGCCAGTTCCGGGGACGGCCTCTTTCGTCGATCACGAGGGAACGGGTGCCCCTGGGAAGGACCTGCAGAGTCTTCAAGAACTCGATGATCGAGCCCTGCTCGTAATCCGATAGAGCCTCAAAGGCCACTCGCTGGTCTTCCGCCTCGCCGGCATGGGCCAGAATCGACTGGCGAAGGGTCGTGTACTTGCCATGGTGGAAATACGGTCGCTCGTTGGCCGCACCCCACAGTTTTTTGGTCAGGAAGTGAGAGTTTCCGGCAAAGAAGCCGTCGGAGCCCGCCGGTTGGAGCATGTCGAGGGGTTCCCGGTTGGGATCATCCGGCCCGGAAGTAATGTCATGGAGCTTGAGATCCGTGAAGGCGGGCACCCAGGTAACCCCACCTCGCGCTCGTAGCCGAGGCCCGGGCAGCGTGCCACTGTTCAGGTTGATCTTGTACTCAGGAGCCTCTCCTGGTTGCAGATTGCCTGGTGGATTGTAGGGATTGGGCTCGGTGTAGAACCAACCGTAGTCATCCAAGGGCAAAGCAGGAATGTGACAAGTAGCGCAACCGATATCGGCAAACTTGCTCTCGCCCAAGAGGACAGCGTCTTCAATGGCACGGTTGCGGGGAATGACTCGGCCCGGCACCGCAAGCGTCGCCTGCCACACAGAAGCGGCGGTGACATCGGCCCGGGTCATTTCATTGGTGAATCCGTCCCCATCCGGATCGGTATCGATTCCGAAGCGTTCGGTCGTCTGAATTCCATGGTGGTGATTGAACGCGTTGTTGGTGAACTCTCTGATGGAGATCACTGCACCAGCTTGATGGAAGGGGCGAATGATCAGGTTGGGCGGACTGTCCGAACCCGTGCTACGCAAGCTCGTGGCAGGTATGCCGTCCACACCACTAACATCCCAAGACCCGTCGGCAGCTCTGGCGAGGGTGCCATAGTCGATGCCCTTGGACTGCAATGGGGCGCTCCCCCCAGGAAGAATGCCATCACGAATCGCTTGCAGATCCGCAGTAATTTGCCGCGCTAACATCTCGATGTAACCGGCGCCGAACATTCCCAGGGTCGCGCGGCTATTGGCCGCTGTTTGGAGTTGAACCGGATCGCCATTCTCGTCGACACCACCCCGGGTCGGGGTCGGGTCCGCCGGATCGAAGGTTGCGAAGTCAAACCGTTGGCCAAGAACGAAGACATTGGCAACAATATCCCCGCCGCCTCCGGAAAAGGGCACGTTGTGACAACCACCACAGGAATTGGCGTCCGGGGCCGAGACCCGATTAAAATTTCGTGGAAAAAGGAGCGGCGAATCCGGATCTGCAAGAGGAGCACCCACCCCCTTGGTCAAAGGACGCCCGCCACCTTCTTCCTCCGTCCACATGGCGTTGAAGAGATCCGCGCCATGTCGTAACAACTTGAATCGGGTAACTTCGAACTCCTCTCCATCTTGGAGATGCTCTTTGACGGCTACTTCGCTACCGATTTGCTGAGCCAGAATCGTGCCCGCCACCGAAAACACCAAGAGGCACAAAACAGGAAACAAAAAACCTTTATAGATTATTTTTTGAAGCAAAACAGGAATCTCCTTACTATAAAAAGATAAATAATCCTCAGAAATATTGACTCTATTTTCGCTCAATCGAGGGCCAATTTCTACAAAAAACGAGCCCTGGGACTTTCAAAGCCACCTGAGCTGTCACCCATTGCATCCGCTGCCACTCGATCTCGAGGGGCTCACTCACTCATGCCGGGGGGGGGGGTGTTCACGCGGAGACCCATCCACCGCCTTCGCTGTCCACTGAGTAGTCCATGCCAAGATCGCCCTCAGCCCAGGGCGCAAATCTGTGTCATCTTCGCCAGACCGTCGCTGAACGCCATCTCACTGCGCCATCTCACTGAGCCATCTCACTGAGCCATCTCACAGACCTAGCGACTCGCGATACACTCCTGCCCGAACCACCCGAGACTCACTACGAATGCATTCAGACCCAGCTCTCCGCCGTCCCTTGTCTCGCTATGCGTGGACCGTACTGGGTTTCAATCTCGTAGTGATTCTGTGGGGCGCGGTGGTCCGGGCAACGGGCTCCGGAGCAGGGTGCGGAAATCACTGGCCCCTCTGTGATGGCGAGGTGGTACCGACGGAACCCAAAGTCGAGACCCTCATTGAGCTGAGTCATCGCCTGACCAGTGGCTTGGCTCTGTTGATGGTTATCGCGTTGGTGGTTTGGGTGTGGCGCCGATTCCCAGCGGGGCACCTGGCCCGCAAGGGCGCTATGGCCTCCCTGATCCTCATTTTTGTGGAAGCTCTCATCGGCGCCGGCATCGTACTTCTGGAGTTGGTGGCCGACAATTCATCCTGGGCTCGCGCCGGGTATATGGCTCTTCACCTGGGGAATACCTTCTTATTACTGGCCAGTCTGACCCTCACCGCCCGTTGGACCTCTCTGGGAGAACCCGGCGATCGACGATGGGTGCGGAATCGGCTGCTCTGGGCCTCCTTTGTAGGCCTGCTGCTCACCGGCATGACCGGAGCCATCAGCGCCCTTGGGGACACCTTGTTTCCAGCGGCGAGCCTCACCGAAGCGATCGCCCAGGATGTCGCTGCGGGATCCCATTTCCTCATCAAGTTACGAGTCTTTCACCCGCTCATCGCCGTGGTCGCCGCCCTCATGGTGCTCACTTTCTGCCGCCGAGAGCTCGAGTCCCCCTTACGCTCCTCTCGCTCTACCCTTCTATGCCAGCTACTGATGGCCTTGGTGCTGCTGCAAGTCGCCTGTGGAGTCGCCAACATCGCCCTTCTGGCACCGATATGGATCCAACTCATTCACCTCTTGTTGGCGGATGGAGTTTGGATCCTCCTCGTCCTGTTGGCGGATAGCCAAACCGATCGTCCAGCACAGGAGCCTTCTTTCACGCCTCCACGGCATCCGTCATGAGCAGCAGCTTGGCAATTCCAGGAATGGGAAATCCGTTCTTGGCAAAGGGCCGTAACTCTGGAAGGAACCGAGCTCCTCGCTAGCCGCGGTATCACCTCGAAGGGACCACCATGAAACGCATCGTCATCATTGGCAACGGCATAGCCGGTATCACTGCTGCCCGCCACATTCGCAAACGAAGCGACGACGAGATCACCGTCATCTCGGCGGAATCGGATCATTTCTTTTCGCGCACGGCCCTCATGTACATCTACATGGGCCATATGGCTTTCGAAAACACCAAGCCCTACGAAGATTTCTTCTGGGAAAAGAACCGCATCCAACTGATGCGCGAATGGGTGAGCCGTGTCGATACGGAAAACAAACGACTTTTCTTCGCCGGTGGTCGGCATTTGGAATATGACGTACTGATCATCGCCAGCGGCTCGAAATCAAATAAATTCGGCTGGCCGGGGCAAGATCTCGCAGGAGTCCAAGGCCTCTACAGCCTGCAAGATTTAGAATTGATGGAAACCCACACCCGGAAGGTGGAACGTGCGGTGATCGTCGGCGGAGGGTTGATCGGCATCGAGATGGCCGAGATGTTGCTGTCTCGGCAAATCCCCGTCACCTTCCTCGTCCGCGAGGCCAGTTGGATGGATTTCGCCTTTCCCGCCGAAGAGTCCGCCATGATCGATCGTCACGTGGTGAGTCACGGCATCGATCTGCGGCTTTCCACCGAGCTCGACCGCATCGAAGCGGATGAACGAGGCCGGGTCCGAGCTGCCGTCACCAAGGACGGCGAAGAGATTCCTTGCCAATTTTTAGGCCTGACGGTGGGCGTCTCTCCCAACGTCGACTTCCTGCAAGACTCCGGCATCGAATGTCAAAGGGGTGTGATGGCGGACGACATGCTCCTCACTTCTGCCCCGGATGTCTACGCGGCCGGGGATTGCGTGCAGCTTCGTTCGCCGAAACCGGGCCGCCGCCCCATCGAACCCCTCTGGTACACCGGCCGCATGATGGGGGAAACCATCGCTCGCACCGTCTGCGGGGAACCCACCACCTACGACCCCGGCATTTGGTTCAACTCAGCGAAATTCATCGACATCGAATACCAGGTCTATGGGGACATCAAGGCCAAGCTGGGAGAAGGTGAAAAAAGCCTTTATTGGGAGCATTCCTCGGGAGAAAAGAGCCTGCGCATCCACTATATGGAAGCTGACCAAAGGGTCATCGGCTTCAATCTCATGGGGATCCGCTATCGCCACGAGCTCTGCCACCAATGGTTGGAAGAAGGGCGCACTCTCCCCTTCATTCTCGAGAACCTCGGTGCGGCCAACTTCGATCCGGAGTTCTATGCTCAATACGAGCGGGAGTTGATCCAGCTCTACAACGACCAACACCCGAACCTTCCCTTGCGGCTGAAAAGACGTCGAGGCCTCAAACAATTCCTTTCTCTGCGCCGAGCCTCCGCATGAGTCACTCCCATGACTCGTCGGCCCCCATCACCCACGAACCCTTTCTGAGATTTCCATCATGAGCCACTCCGAATCTTCCTCAACTAAGACCCTCGTCTGGATCCGCGCCGCGGGATTCCTTCTCTTTGCCTTGGGCTTGAGCGTCTTCGTTCTTTCCCTCAGCCTCAGCGACTACCGCCTCACCGAGGAAACCTTCAACCGCCTTGCCGCCAGCGGAGCCGTCCAGGAAAAGCATCAGGAAGCTCTGTTCGGAGAGCTGGATTCGCTCCGAGACAAGTACTACAAAAGTACCCATACTTTTCTCTCGGATATCGACCGTAAGATCTCGGAAACCAACGAGCGCCTGGGTGGCGGTGCAAAAATCTGGGACTATGACCGAGGCCAGTACCGCCTCGCCATCGTTCGCGAAGCTGCCACCGGCTTGTTGCCATCGCGCACGAGGTTATTCTTCCTTCTCAGCCTCATCCTCGGCTCCCTCGGAGCGATCATTCATTTCCTGCCTCGCCTATGGCTGGAACCGGAAGGCATCAAGAACAATGGAGTGTTCTTTCACTCGGCCAAATCTCGAGGTTTTTGGGGCATCGCTCTCGGCGTCTTCCTGATCGGCTTCTATATCGCCCTCTATTTCTTTCCTGCCTATATCGTCAACTGGATTCGTCTCGGAGACCCGATCAGCGAGGCCCTCCGAGGCCGGCCAGCGGATCGTTGGTTCTTCTATGGGTTGATGTACACCCTAACCTTGTTGGTGATGGCGGTGCGCATGGCGATTCACTACCGCCACAACCGCTACCAGCTGGTGCGCACAGCTTCTGTTTCCTTCTTTCAGTTGGGGTTTGCCTTCCTGATTCCCGCGGTATTGGAAGCTCTCAACAAGCCAGCCATCGACCTCAAGAACGCCTGGCCTCTCAACTATAGTTTTTTCTACAAATACAACCTCGATGGCCTCATGAGCAGTGGCGCCTTCGGTTGGTTCATTCTCCTCTGGGGCATCGGTTTGGCGGTGATCCTGGTACCACTCTTAGCCGTTTTCTTCGGCAAGCGCTGGTACTGTTCCTGGGTCTGCGGTTGCGGTGGCCTGGCGGAGACTCTGGGAGATCCCTTTCGCCACCTTTCCGATAAGAGTTTGAAGGCCTGGAAGGCGGAACGGTGGATCGTTCACTCGGTATTGGTCTTCGCGGTGGTCATGACCAGCATCGTATTGATCAATTTTTTCTCCGGCCAGGACGGGCAGCCCCTGCTCGGTGAAGCGACGGGGAAATTCCAAACCTGGTATGGGTTCCTCATCGGGTCGATCTTTGCCGGAGTGGTGGGTACCGGTTTCTACCCGGTCCTCGGCAACCGAGTTTGGTGCCGCTTCGGCTGCCCCTTGGCAGCGATTCTGGGATTGGTGCAGAAGTTCAAGTCCCGTTTCCGCATCACCACCAATGGCGGCCAGTGCATCTCCTGCGGTAACTGTTCCACTTATTGTGAGATGGGCATCGACGTTCGCTGGTATGCCCAACGAGGCCAGAACATCATCCGAAGCTCCTGCGTCGGCTGCGGCATTTGCTCTGCGGTGTGCCCACGAGGAGTGCTACGTCTGGAGAATGGCCCAGAGGAAGGTCGCTACAACGAGGTCAGTCTGGTGCAGATCGGCCAAGGCCGCATCGATGTCGCCTGATCCTAGACTCCCCACTCGTTTCCCAGTCAGAATTCCCTGGTCTCGGGAAGATTGGGCTCCTCTCATCACTGACTACCAAGGGTAGCGACCGCTGGCCTCCTACTGCGGCGCCGGGAGAGCTTCCAGTCGCTGGCGAGAGTAGTCGTTGAAGGGCAGGATCTCCACAACCCTCTCATAGCGCTGCCGGGCTTGTTCTAGCTCTCCCCGTTGGCGATGAATATCTCCCAGGCCCTCGTGCCCTCGCCAGGAGTTCGGGTAGCCGGCCAGCAGCAGCTGTAGGACGGTCTCAGCTTCTTCCAGATGACCGGCAAAGAGATACTCCCGGCCCAGGGCGTTCATCTGAGCCGCGCCGAAGGGAGGAGCCTCTGAGCTCACCACACCGGAAGCCACCAACCTCTGAGCCACCTCGATGCCCTCGCGCCGAATCCGCGTGGTGAGCTCTCCCTCGGCCTTCGCTACCGGATCTTCGTCCCAGATTCCCCCCAGGTGCAGGTTGGTGATGCGGGGGCCTTCGTCGGACATGGCGACCCAGACCAGATGGTCAAAGCTTCCCATCTTCGGACCGGAAAGATCGCTCGCTCCCCCCGTGGTGGCCAGCACATAGTAGTCATAGCCGTTGATCCGGTTGCGAAAAAACTTGTGCCAATGACCCGCAAAGACAGTGCGAGGGCGTTGACCGAGGACCTTCTCCACCGGGTTCCAGGCCTCGGCATTCTCCACCCACATGGGAC
Organism: Deltaproteobacteria bacterium; assembly: GCA_022601195.1. Lineage (GTDB taxonomy): Bacteria > Acidobacteriota > Thermoanaerobaculia > Multivoradales > JAHZIX01 > JAHZIX01. The sequence continues at coordinate 13,852 of JAHZIX010000046.1, read as the reverse complement.
GATGCAGAAAGACCAAAGTCCAGTCGACATCCCGGTGCTGCTTCAGAACTCCCTCCAGCCAGCTCAGCTGCTGCTCACCGATCCCTCCACCCCACTGCCCCGGCGGGTCATCACTATCGAGGACGATGAAGAGGGCCTGCCCGCGGACGAAGCTGTAGTAGCTCGGCCCGTAACGAGCCCGCCAATCGTCATGTAGCTGAGGGGTGGACATGTCGTTGTTGCCCGAGACGTAGAAGAAGGGTACTCCCAGCCCCTCGAGGTCCGCATCGAAGGCCGTGCGCAGGCGATCGATCTCTGCCACCTTGGCGAGCGCACCATCCTCATCGTAGCCAGAGATCAGGTCCCCCACGGAGATCACGAAGTCCGGCTGCATGCGCTTCAAATGCTCGATGGCGGAAGCGTAGACTCCGGGCCGCGTGCCGCCCGCGTTGTCCCCGAGGATGGCAAAATGAAAGGTATTCCCGGGCCCCCTGGCAGAGCTAACAGCTACCTTCTCGATCGAGTCTCGGCTGGCCTGGGGCGGGGATGGAAGATGGGCCTGATCCGCCGGGAGGCACGTCGCCATCGGTGCGGAAACTGCCATGGCTACGACCCAGAATCTCAGGGAACACCTCAACCAAGTCGATCTCATGACGCGCTCCTTTCTCGGGTTCCGGTCTGCTCGAGCCTGTCAGAATTATCCAGAGGCAATCCCATTCCTGTCAACGCGGAAACCACCCATTCGCTGCGCAGTAGGCACCAGTCCCAGCATTGTGGACCTCCTGCTGGGCTGGAGAAGAGAAATGGCTTCGTTTTCGGCTCTCGGAAGGCTCGCCCCGGAGAAACCTTCGCTGAAGGCTTGATCCAAGCAAGATCTCCTCGACAGAACATTCCTCGACGAAACATTCCTCGACACCCACCGTATTAGTCAACTAGTACACCAAATCACCAGAGAGTGAACCAATTGTGATCATCACCATTCAACCCGCCGACCCCCGCCCGATCTACCTGCAGATCATGGACGAAGTACGCCGGGCCTTGGTGGTGGGGACTCTGCTGCCCGAGGACGCTTTGCCCTCGGTCCGCCAGCTAGCTGCGGAGCTGAGGGTCAATCCCAACACGGTTCAGCAGGCCTACCGGGAATTGGAACGAGAAGGGGTAGTTACCAAGCGACGCGGCCTGGGAACGTTTGCTGCCTCGATTCAGATGGGAGAAAAGGAGCGTCAAATGATGGCCCGGGAATTAGCTCAGCGAATGCTCCGAGAAGCCTACCGCCAGGGACTATCGGCCCAGGAGCTTCTCGCTGCTCTCGAAGCGGTTGCTAGCGACCGCCGGGAAGACTCAAGCGAAGAGGACGAAGCATGATGGACGGGTTTCTACAATCCTTGGAAGGCTCCCCTTTGGCGGTTCGCACGACGGGCCTCAGCAAGAGTTTCGGAGCAAAGAAGGCTCTTCGCGGCCTCGACTTGGCTGTGCCCGAAGGCTCCGTCTACGTACTGGTGGGTCCCAACGGTGCTGGCAAGACCACCTCCTTGAGAATCCTCCTGGACCTGGTCAAGGCCGACTCCGGGACCTCCGAGGTCCTCGGCGGCGCCACCGGCTCAGAAGGAGCCTGGGTCCGAGCCCAGATTGGCTATGTGCCGGATATCCATGACTTCGGCTACCCGGAGCTTGCCGTAGGTAGCTTTCTGCGCCATCACCGTAGCTACTTTCCCGCCTGGGACGAAACCTATGCGCTGCGGCTTCTGAGCGAGTTTGACATTTCTACCGAGGACACCTTCGGCACCCTGTCCAAGGGGCAGGCGAGGCGCGTGCAATTGGTCCAAGCCATGGCCCATCGCCCCCCTCTCCTACTCCTGGACGAACCCACTGACGGCCTCGACCCTCTAGCCCGGGACCACCTCCTGGGCCTGCTAGCGGACCACCTGGCGGGAACGCCCACCACAGTGTTGTTATCCACCCACCTGGTGCACGAGGTGGAAGGTCTGGGAGACCACCTCGGAGTCCTGCGGGGGGGGCGCCTGGTCGCCCAACTACCCAGAACCACCCTTCACCTTGGGCTTCATCACCTGAGAGCGACCATCCCCGAGGGCTGGCAGAGCCCACCGAGGCTGCTAGAGGCAGCCATCGTCTGCCAAACCCAGAAGAGAGACATCTCTTGGACCGTTTGGGGAGATTCCGAGGAGCTACAAGCCCAGTTGAGTGCCAGCGGAGCCGACCTCCGCCATTGGGAAGCCTTGAATCTGGAAGCAGCCACCCGAGCCTTTCTTTCCATGAAGGAGCGATGAGAATGGAACAGAGAAGCAACCCCGCTCCCAAGCTCAGCGATGTTTTTCGAGCCCAAGTAGGGCTCTTGATGGAAAAGCCTTGGGGCAAGAGCTCTTTCTTCTACGGCATCATCCTGCTGCAAGGAGTGCTGTCCGCTTCCGCGGGAGTCTTTATCGGCTTTTCCATTGAGTTCGAGGCCGGAGAAGATGCCATCTACAGCATGCCTCAAGTAACAGATCTGGGCCTCGAGCCCGGACCGGCGGCGATCTTTGTGACTTTCCTCCTCATGGTCGTCTGGGCCACCGCCTGGCCTGGCCGGGTCTGGCGAGGAGGGACCGCCGGAAGCACGGACTATTTCGAGAGCCTGCCGGTGTCCTGGTCGGCCCACCAACTGGTGCGACTCAGCGCAGGGGGCCTTGTGCTCTCCGCTCTATGCCTTCTGCTGCTCACCGTGACCACCGTGACGGCGGCCCTCTTCGGGCATGGAGCTCCCCTCGCTGAATTCCCTCTATCCGCCTGGTTGTGTTATCTCACCGGCCCCCTCCTCACCTACCTGTTCCTATCCGCCTTTCCCATGCGAGGACGGCGCGTCTGGAGCTACCTAGGGATCGCCATCGGTCTATCGATCTTGTCCTGGTCCCTGCTCAATTTTGCCGGCGTCGGCGATCCTGTCAATCGCATCGCCCGCCAGCTCCTAGTTGGTGAAGTTGGTTTCATCACAGCTCTCGCGGACCCAATCTTGAGAACGAACCTGGCTTTTTCGTGGCCGGCTCGTCCCTGGATGCCAGCGCTCCTGCTGTGGTCGGCCCTTGCCGCTGCGACGGTCGCTTGGACCTCGACCCGGGGACGCCGGCAGACCTAAAAAGAGGGTTCCCTTCTCAACTTCCCTTTCACCGCGATGTCCCTGAGAAACCAAGGACCGGTCGCTTTCGAACCGACTCAGAATCTCGACCCGAAGGAGTGTTCAACCATGCTAACGATTCGCGATCTCGTCAAGGTCTACCCTGGCCCTGTCACCGCCTTACAAGGCATTCATCTGGACATCCCCCAAGGCATGTTCGGCCTCCTGGGCCCCAACGGAGCGGGTAAGTCGACCCTGATGCGAATTCTCGCTGGCTTATTGGAACCCACCGCTGGGCAGGTGAGTCTCCATGGCGAAGACATTCTGAAAGACCCCCAAAAGGTCCGTCGACATCTGGGCTACCTACCCCAGGACTTCGGTTTCTATCCCCATCTAAGCGGCGAAAAGATGCTTGCCCACCTGCTGACTCTCAAAGGGGTCACCGCCCGGGGACGGAGCCTACGAAAACTCTGTAGCGAGCTCCTCGAAAGAGTCAATCTGTCGGCTGCTGCGGGGCGCAAGGTCAAATCCTACTCCGGAGGAATGCGTCAACGGCTGGGGATCGCCCAGGCCATCGCCGGAGACCCGCGGCTGATCATTGTCGACGAACCTACCGCCGGCCTGGACCCGGAGGAGCGGCTTCGCTTCTACCACCTCCTCGCCGAGCTAGCGAAGGACCGCATCGTGCTCTTGTCCACTCACATCGTCGAAGACGTAGCGGTTCTGTGCCCGCGCTTCGCGCTGATTCGCCAGGGACGCCTACTGGCTTGCTCACGCCCCTCAGAGGCCGTAGCTGAGGTCGAGGGCACCATCTACGAAGGCAGTGTCGCTCCCGAAGAACTCGACCGGCTGCGCAGCCAGCACCGGGTCACCCAAAGCCTATTGGTCGAAGGACGCAACCGGGTGCGGATCTACCAACCGGAAGGTTCACCTCCGGAGGGGTTTCTGCCGGTGGTCACCTCGCTGGAAGATGCCTATCTAGTCGCCATGGGCAACGCCCAGGCTGGCGGGATTGCCGAAGTTCCCGAGGGTCGGCACCCGAATAGTCAGACAGAACCCACTCCCCAAGCACCCGCCCCCGAGGGGATGTCATGAGGCAACCGAATAGCCAGGGTTTCAGCCTCCAAGGGCCTAGCCACGAGGGGATGCCATGAGCTGGACCCGACTGCTGGCCGTTTTTCACCTGGAGTTGGCTCGCAACCTGAAGCGTCCGATGTTTTGGACCATGATGATCGTCCTGATCCTCATTGTCTTCGGCCTCTCCAACGGCAACACCCGCATCTCGTCCGGTAGCGCCACCGTGGGCGGCGATGAGGCCTGGATCACCTCCGAATTCAGCGTTGCCCTCATTCTCCCTTTCCTGGTGACTCTCTACATCGCCTTTTTTGCCTCCATCGCGGCGGGCCTGGCAATCATTTCTGACTCCGAGGCCAAGATCGGCGAAATTCTGCGCGCTACTCGGCTGCGGCCTTGGGAATATATCTGGGGCAAGGGCCTCGCCATCGTTACCGCCTTCAGCTTCGCCCTGGCGCTCACCATCGCCTTGATGATCTTCTTCAACCATGGCCTGCCGAACCCCTCCGTTGAGGACTTCCGGGGCCCATTTCAGCTATCGAACTATCTGCGGCCAGCCTTGGTCTTCGGCTTGCCCAGCCTGCTGGCTTTCTTGGGTATCCCCTTCTATCTCGGCGAGCGAACTCGTCGGCCGGCTGTCAGCTTTCTGTTTCCCGTCGGCCTACTCTTGGTGTGCGGATTCTTTCTGTGGAATTGGTCTCCCACTTGGCTCGATCCCAAGATCGACCGCCTGCTGATGCTTCTGGACCCTGCTGGCGTCCGGTGGCTCGATGGGACCTGGTTGAAGCAGGACCTGGGGGTCGGGTTCTACAACCATGCTCGAGTTGGGCTGGACTTGCCTTTCATCCTCAGTCGCCTCGCCTGGTCCTTACTCGGTCTGTGCGCCATTAGCCTGACCTCGCGCAACTACGCTCGAGGCCTTCGCTCGGCTCAAGGCAAGGAAGCCAGCCCCTCTTCCTGGTTTCGCCGTCGCCGTAAGGAGACAAAGGCCAGCTCGCCCCCGCGGCTCGCCTCTCGGGGGAGCTCCAGAGGCCAGGTCGCCTCGCTCCCCAATCTTCTCGCCTCCATGACAAGCGCTCCTCCAGGAGTTCTGCGAGGAGCGCTCCAGGTTGCCCGCAGTGAGTTCGGCCTGCTTCTGAAGCAGCCGGGCATCTACCTTTTCTCCGTCTTGATCGTCGTCCAAACTCTGGGGACGAATCTGCTGGCGGTCGGCCCGTTTCAGACCCAGGTTCTCCTGACCCCTGGGCAACAGGCTACCCAGAGCCTCAACACTCTGACGCTCTTGACCACTCTGCTGCTGATGTTCTTCACCGCCGAGTCCTTGCAACGCGAGAAGGCCTGCGGAGCGGAGCCGTTGATCTATAGCTCTCCCCTTCGGACCTTCTCCCTCCTCGCTGGCAAGGCGATGGGCAATAGCTTGGTGGGCCTCCTCCCCTTGGTGGCGGTATGGATCGGTGGGGCCATCGCCCTACTGCTCCAGGGCAGCGTACCCTTGAGCCTCGGACCCTACTTTCTGATCTGGGGATTGTTGCTCTTACCAACCCTCCTCGCCTGGACCGCCTTCGTCGTGGCGATCCAGGCCGTCACCAGCAGCCGATTCGCCACTTATGGCATCTGCCTCGGGGTCCTCGGTTTCACCATCTACCATCAGCTGACCGGCAACCTGGACTGGTTGAGTAACTGGATGGTCTGGGGGTCCGTTAGCTGGAGTGACATGAGCGTTCTCGAAGTGGACCGGAAGGCCTTGATGACCAACCGGCTCTTGGTGCTTTCCACGGTTCCGCTCTTCTTGGCGTTGGCCGTAGGCGCCTTTTCTCGGCGCCGCTTCGATGCCGCCAACACTCTCGAGGGACTGCGACCTCGACCACTCGCTCGAACCATCTGGCGCTTCCTACCCTGGGCAGCTGCTCCCCTAGCTTTGGGCTTTGCCCTCTCCCTGATGATCGAAAGAGGGGTGGAAGGCCAGGCAGCGAAAAATCAAGCCAAAGATTATTGGAAACAAAACCTCGCCACTTGGCGAGACGCGGAGAACCCGGATCTACTCGCGGTCGATGTCAGCGTGGTGCTGGATCTCCCGACCAGCAGCTTGTCCAGCCAAGGGACCTATCGGCTAGTCAACTCTCGCCCGGAAGAAATGCGCCGCTTCGCTCTCACCGGCGGGCAGCATTGGCAGGATGTCAGTTGGACCCTGGACGGCTCGCCCTACGAGCCGGACAATCGCTCCGGGCTCTACGTCTTTACTCCACCTCTACCTCTAGCTCCTGGGGAAGAAACCACCGTCGGTTTTCAATTTCACGGCGCCTACCCCGACGGTGCTAGCGCCAACGGTGGACAAGTCTCTGAGTTCATCCTGCCCTCCGGGGTCGTGCTCACCAGCTTCACCACCAGCTTTGTCCCCGCCCTGGGTTACCAAGAGGGCCGCGGCGTCGATGAAGATAACCGCTACGAGCCCCGGGAGTACCCGGACGACTTCTACCAGGAAGAAATCCCCCCCTTTGCCGGGAGTCGGACCCCGTTCACCACACGAGTGTCCATTACGGGTCCCTTGGACTTCACCATGAATTCGGTAGGCGAGCTCCAAGAGGAGAAGTTGAGCGAAGACACGCGTACGACGATCTGGGTCAACGACGTGCCGGTCCGCTTCTTCAATATTGTCGGTGGCCGCTGGGAGGTCGAGGAAGGAGAGACCACCAGCATCTTCTATCACCCTCAGCACCCCTACAATGTCGCTCAAATGTCGGAGGTGGCGGAAGCAGCCAAGCGCCTCTACTCTGAGTGGTTCTACCCCTACCCGTGGCAGCACCTCAAGATCAGCGAGTTCCCAGCTCTGGCCACCTACGCCCAGGGCTTCGCCACCAACATTCCTTTCTCAGAGGGCATCGGCTTTCTGACTCGACCCGACGAGAAAACGGATGCAGTGACCGTCGTCACGGGGCACGAGATCGCTCATCAGTGGTGGGCCAATATCCTGACCCCCGGGGAAGGGCCCGGGGGTAACCTCCTCTCCGAGGGCATGTCTCATTTCGCCACGCTGTTGCTCCTGGAAGAGCTACAAGGGCCCCGAGGGCGCATGGAATTTGCCAAACGCATGGAAGAGAACTACGGCGATCGACGCCAAAAGGATGCCGAACGCCCTCTGGTCAAGATAGATGGCTCGCGCCCTGGGGACACCACCGTCACCTACGACAAGGGCGGCTGGGTTTTCTGGATGACCCTCCGCCAGCTGGGCCGAGAAGCCATGCTGGAAGGACTTCAAGGCTTCATCGAAGAATGGAAGGATGGCCCTGACTATCCCCTCCTCGAGGACCTCACCGAGTTCCTTCTCCCCTACGCCAACGATCCCGTCGCCTACGAAGAGTTCGTCCGGCAATGGTATTTCCAGGTGGTGCTACCGGAGTTTCAGCTCCAAGACGTCTCCCGAGAACCCTCCGGCAGCGGCTACCGCACCACCGCTCGGCTCCACCAGGCCGGTAGCGGAAAGGTCCGGGTCGAAGTCGCAGCAACCGCTGGGGAGCGATTCTTGGAAGACGGAACTCCCAACGAGTCCTACCAAGAAACCCGAGCTCACTTCGACCTAGTCGCCGGTGAGGAAAGCCCCATCGACATCTTCACAGAGTTCGAGCCGGATCGCCTGGTGGTCGACCCGGACGTGCAAATCCTCCAGCTGAGGCGCGAGCAGGCTTCCGCCGACCTGTAAGGAAGCCGACAAGCCGAACAGCTCCCCTCCTCCTCGAAAGGACTTCAGACCTTGGGTCGCCTACCGAGGAGGAGGCTCTCCCCAAAACAGATGGGTTAGAATGGAGAAGAGTGTCTTAGAGAATTCCGCTCCGGATCTCTGACCCTCGACTCCTGTGGCGGAGCACCCCGGCAACCCGGCATCCACTCCCCCGCCTGAATCCCCCGACCAAACCTTCTTAGGGAGAGCCGCCGGCCATGCGAGACCAAAACAACGGGAAATCGTCGGGCCCATCTCGAGGCTCTTCACAGGGAGGAAATACCAAGCCGAGATTCCGGCGCCCACCGACCACTCCTCCGGCAAAGGTGGATCTTCCACCCAACTCGTCCCTCCTCGCTCGCGCGGTCTACGCCAGCGTCACCTCCCAAGAAAACGTTCGTTTGGTCGACCTCCAGCCCCAAGGAGCTGTCCTGAGCGTCGGCAAGAAAACGACCTTTCTCTGGCTACCCTGGAATGAGCAACGAGCGCAAGATCTCGCTGCCCATCTAGAAGCCATCATGGAGAGGCATTCCGGGGGTCCTCTGATCCTGGGACTCGTTGGGGGTTCTAGCCACGCCCGCGAGCTTCTGGAGAAAGCTCGCCCCGAAAAAACCAAGACGAAAATCGGCCAAATCCATATCGCCGACGACGGCACCTTGTGGAACCGAGATGCCGGCGCGGTTCGGAAAATCCTCGACCAACTGCGTAGCCTGCCTACCCCTTCCCAGGAAGATTGGCGAGGGATGATCGAGGAAAGCGCCAAAGGCAGGGCCGAAGCCCTCGAGAGTCACGCTGAAGCCGTCGGGTTTTCCAAATCCATTCAGGCCCGCCGCCCCATCGTCACCTGGAGCCTGGCGGCGATCATCCTGGCGGTCTTTGGTCTCGAGTTTCTGCTCGGTGGCACCCAATCTGCCCCGGTGTTACTGCGCATGGGAGCCCTCTCACCGGAGCATGTGCGGGACGGCGAGGTGTGGCGCCTGTTGTCCTGCACCTTTCTTCACTCTGGGCTGCTCCACGTGGGCTTCAACACCTATGTGCTGGTACTGCTCGGTGCTTTCCTTGAAAGGGTTCTGGGAAGTTGGCGTTTCCTCCTTCTCTATGGTCTTTCCTGCCTGGCGGGAAGCCTGGTGAGCTTCGCCTTTCTGGATGGGTTTTCGGTAGGTGCTTCCGGAGGTCTTTGGGGCCTGTTGGGTGCCCAAGCCGTGCTCGCCTATCGCCCCGTGGGCCTCTTGCCCCGGGCGATGATTCCTGGCGCTCAGCGAGCGGCCATGATCAATCTTGGCCTCAACCTATTCGCCTCCTTCCGGCCCAATGTCGATATGTGGGCTCACTTCGGAGGCGGCGCCATGGGCGGCGCGCTGATCCTGGCGGGGCTGGTCACCCGCGGACTGCCTCGACTGGGAGATCCTCAGGAAAACGATCCGGTCTCCCCTGTCGCCTCGCCGACGGTTCCAGCGGGCCCAGGGCTCAAACTGGCTGGAGCTGCCACGGCGGCGACGCTTCTCATCTGCCTCGCCATAGCCCTGGTCTCGGGCCAAGCCTGGAACCTTCGAAATCCCATCGAGCTCACCCGCACCGTTTTGCCGGAGCTAGGATTTTCCTTATCTCTTCCAGAGGGCATTGAGCTCACTCCGATCCCGTCGGATCAGATCAAGGGCGTCACTGCCGGAGACCTTCGCATCGATCCAGGAGCCGCCATCCTCCTCTCCTTCCCGGGGGATCTCTCCGACCCGGCAAGCCTCGCCAACGAGCGCAAAGCCCTCCAAAAAAATCTCGTTCCGGGTCCAACGGGAAGCGAAATCGTCGCCGGACCGGAGGATACGACCCTGGCTGGAGTGCCAGCGGTGACGATCTCCTACCGTTTCGAGAACGGCGCCGAAGAGGAGGTCGCCTTCGCTTTTCACCCCCAGGCGCTGATCAAGGTCGACACCGTCCGCTGGCCAGCCCTCGCCCAAGCGGTGCCCAAGGGCTATGCAGCGCGACTTCTCGATAGCTTGGTGTGGGTACCTGGGGACACAGGGGTAAACCGATAGCTCGAATGGACTTCAAAAGGTGGCGAGGCCAGGAAACTGCTAGCATTTAGCCTTCCACCTAAAGCCTCAACACCACTCATCTAGCCCTTGCCACGCCTTCGGGAGGTCGCTCTATGCTCGCCATTCTTTCGCTACTCTTGGTGCTGACCATGTCCATGGTCGTCGTCCGCATTGGTGCGGTCGCCCTGCGCCTGACCGGAATGCCGGACGCCTCCGCCCGCTTCCAGGCCCGATCGGCCTTCACAGGCGCCGGCTTCACTACTACTGAGTCCGAACAGGCGGTGGACCACCCCCTACGGCGCAAGATCATCTCCCTGCTGATGGTGGCCGGCAATGTGGGAATCACAGCGGCCAGCAGCACTTTGATCCTCTCCGTCATCGGATTGGAGGAGGAAGTGGAACCGATGCGCCTGGTGGTTCTCATCTGTGGCGTCATCCTGCTACTCGTTCTTACGAGCAGCAAGCTGGTCGACCGACTTCTCTGCGGCGTCATTTCTTGGGGGTTGAGCCGCTACACCTCCCTGGAGACCCGTGATTTCAGCAATCTGCTCCACCTCGGGGACGACTACCACGTCGCCGAGCTCGCTCTCGAAGCCGAGGATTGGCTGGTGGGAAAAACCATTCAGCAGGCCCAACTAGCCCGCGAGGGAGCCCTCGTCCTAGGGGTCAAGACTGCTGATGGAAGCTACCAGGGACTGCCGTCCAAGGACTTTCTCTTCGCTGCCGGACAAACCCTCACCCTGTACGGCAAGGCGAACACCATAGAGGAGCTCGATTGCCGCTGCACCCTGCCGACAGAGCCGACGAAGCCGGCGAAAGAGGGAATCTAGCCTCCAGCGGAATACCGCGAGTGCCTCTGGGGAGTGCCCGCCTTGGGCAGCTCGTCCAGCCGGAGCAGAAGCTCCTCAGCGGCGAGGCGATAGGCACCGGCACCGGTAGAGGTCGTATCGTATTGATAGATCGTTTTCCCTTGGCTCGGGGCCTCGGCGACCCGCACGTTCATGCGAATGGCGATGGCAAAGACGTCCCGCCCGAACTGCTGGCGAATTTCCTTGAGGGTCTCGTGGGTCAGGCGAGTGCGATAGTCCACCATGGTGGGTAAGATCCCCAATAGCTGCCCGCCCTGCTGACAACGAAATCTCAACCGGTCTACCGATTGCACCAAGCTACGGATTCCCTCGACAGCGAGAAAGTGAGGGACCGTGGGGATGATGTAGCCATCGCAAGCCGCCACGGCATTTCGAGACAAAAGAGTGAAGGAGGGTGGGCAGTCGAGGAAAACGATGTCATACCCGTCGCCCAGCTCCTCGAGATGCCGCGCCAACAGGGTCTCGTCGGAGCGCCGATAGGATCCTCCCTCTTCGAGGCTCGCCAAGTCTACGGAAGCAGTGGCCAAGTCGAGGCCGGGATGGGCTGTGGAGCGGATAGCCCCTCGAATGGGTTGATCTCGAAGCAATACGTCCGCCATGGACGGCGCCAAATTCTCTCTCGAGACTCCAAGAGATAGGGAGGCACTCGCTTGAATGTCCAGGTCGATGAGCAAGACCTTCCGACCGGTCTCGCTGAGAGCGGCGGCCAGACTGACCGCAGAGGTCGTCTTACCGACACCGCCCTTTCTACTGATCGATGCTATGACCCGTCTCGCCATGGTCTCTTCCCCGTAGAAATGCTCTGCCCGGCTGAAATCCCGTCTATTCTACTGCGAATGATGCAAGGGGGCTCTTCCCCTGTCCTCAATCGCCATCGGTGAGAGATCTCACTACGGATAAAATGACCTTCGACCCAAAAAATTCCGAGAGAGACCGTCCAACCAATAAGAAAGCACAGTTGGTGATGGAACGGGGACTTCAATGGTGGCCTGACACTCTCCGGGAGAAGAAATTCTACCCTCCTTTCGGTCTCTCCGTAATCCACAATGGGAAACTGAAAGCGGCCCGCGCACACCACTCCTTAGATGGAACCCTCCTCAATAAGACGGCCCTCAATCCAAGTTGAATTATCCTCAATTGGATATTGACTATGGTAAATGTTTGAACAATACTCTTGTCAGAAATTGTTTTGTGTTGCCAGCCCTTGAATCTGGCCGAGCCCTGGTTCGCAATGACCACGGCAGATGAGAGAGTTCTCACTCTCGCGGCATACCGACGCAGAAGCTCGGTTCGGAATGAAGGGATTTCTTATGTCGGTCTTCGACTTCTTGGAGGACATCACCATGAAAACTCGTCTAATCCTAGCTCTGGCCATCGTCGGCATCATCGGTATCTCTGCGATGCCTGCCCAGGCCATCTACATTTCCAATTGCCCCCAGCTGTGCTCGGCGAATTGCCCCTGTAGCATCGTTTGCCTCGGCCCCTTCGGTAACACCACTTGCGGCCAGGCTGGCCAGGCTTGCACCGGGCTGATCGATTCTCCGGAACAGGTCCTCCACGAAACTGCGACGCCCGTCGATGCCGACGCCGATGAGGTCTTTCTTATCGAGCTGAAGGCGCAGGCGGAAGAGACGCAGCCAGAAAACACCGACGCCAAATAGGCGACCACCCCACTGAGGGGAATGGACTGCTAAGGACCCAATACGGGCTCACCTTCGCATCCTAAAAGGGCCGGCTTTCCCGCCGGCCCTTTCTCGTGGTGGGTAAGACCTGCCCGATTGACCGAGGAGCTGATCGTTCCGTAGGGTGTAGCCGACTGGAGATCTGCCCATGAACTTTGTGATTCGGTGCGCTGCCATTGCTGTCGGTCTGCTCAGCCTCGTCCCTGCACTCTCCGCCCAATGGGAGCCGCCAGTGGGAATTCCGGCTCCGACCTTCGGCATCGAAGAGCAGGCACCCGCCTTCACCCATTACGTCGACAACACCCATCCCAACGCTACAGACTCCGGCAATCCCACTGGATCCCCGGCTGTGCCCCGCCTCACCGTGCCGACTCCACTACCCGCTGGAGGGGTCGTCGAGGTCCACGGTGGCCCCTACTCGGTTCCGATTTCGTGGACCAGCAACGGGACCGCTGCCGAGCCGGTGTTCATCCGCGGTGTCGGAGAGCCAATATTTCAGTCGAGTGGCTCCGCTTTGCGCTTCTTTGGAAGTTACCTCATCGTCGAGGGCTTGGTCTTCGATGACATCAACCTCAGCTTACGAGCCCCCATCGATCACTTCACTCTGCGCCATTGCGAGGTCCGCAACTACAGCCCACCCAGTAACAGTGCAGCGATTGGTGTCATCGGTGAGCACATCGTTTTGTACGACAACCACATCCATGACAACGGGGACCCGGACAGCCCTTCGGAAATCGATATCCACGGGATCAAACCGGATACGGACACCAACCAACTCTGGATCGTCGACAATCACATCCATGACAACGGCGGTGACTCGGTCCAGGTTGGCAATGCCAACTCTGCGGAGCCCTGGGCCCAATCTATCTATATTGGCCGCAATGTCATGCACGGTGATAGAGAGAATGCCGTGGATATCAAGCGGGCGAGAGACGTGATCGTCTCCCAGAACATCGCCTTCGACTATCAGCCATCGAATAGCTCCTCGGGTTCGGGAATGGTATTCCACGACCAGCCGGATCGGATCTGGGTGTTGTTCAACGAAGTGTTCGAAGTTTCTATCGGCATCATCAGTACCGGTTCCGACGGCTTTTACGTGATCGGTAACCTGGTTCACAGCATTACCGACGAGACCGATCCGGGCAGCCTCTTCGGTTCGGAAGCCATGCATGCCCGGGCCACCAGCGACATCCTCTTCGTGGCAAACACCATCTGGGATATCAACAAAGGCATATCCGTGCCCTCCGGTACCGGCCCTGTCGAGTTCGTTGGCAACGTCATTGGGGGCCTCACTACAGCTTCCCATCAGCTGGCCATCGGCAACACCGACCTTGCGGACGCTTCCACCATGAGCCACAACCTCCTCGGCGGGGAGGCCCGTATCCGCTGGG
>JAHZIX010000004.1 GCA_022601195.1 Deltaproteobacteria bacterium | reverse complement strand
GCCTCTTGAGTCGCCCATTCTCCATCTCTAATTGCCGAAGGCGTTTGACATCGACTGCCTCCAGAGCTCCAAATCGCTTGCGCCAGGCATAGATAGTCTGGGCGCTGACGGCGTGCTTCTTGGCCACCTCTGCGACCGTACTCCGGTCAGCCTCCCTGAGAATCTTGACCATCTGTTCTTCGCTGAATCTTCCTTTTTTCATAGCTCCCTCTTGTTTCGAGGGGGCCATTCTGTCAAGAAACTACTGGTCCAAAATTCTCAGAGCAGGCCACTACCGAGAGATGGGGTTAGGATTCAAGCGCACAATGCGTCGGAAGGTCTGCCGACCTGTGCGTCAGAACCCACCATAGACTCAGCCGCGGCACGAACGTTGGGCGATGGACTTCATCCACGGTAGTTTGCTCGATGATCGTCAATTGTGGGTTCCCGGGGTCCTCGACACCCACACTCGCGAGTGCATTTGCCTTGAAGCAGGCTTTTCACTTCCGAGCTAACGAGTGAATCGGGTGCTGAAGCGTGTTAAGAACTTCGATCAATCAGCTACCGCCTCCCGAGGAGGTGGTAGCTGAAGGCCCCTCGAAGGAGCCTCAGTGCAGAGGACCAGGATCTCCAAGGCCGAGTTGCACTTGCCGCCTCTGCTCCGCGTCCTGATTTCGAATGTACTTCCGAGCCTTCTGCTCATCCAGTCCTACCGTGCTGACGCAATAGTCGCAAGCGAAGAAGTGGTAACCCCTGAAGTTGCTGCGCCGACCCAGAGACTCTCGATGAATCCGGCTTGCCGGCTTGCCCTTCAAGAAGCCCACCGTTTTCGTCACGCTGAACCGTGGAAGGATACTCAGGCACAGATGCACGTGATCAGCTAGAGCGTGACCTTCTACTAAATCGACTCCGTACTGTGTACAAGAGTCCCGGAGGATCTTCCCGATCCCGCGCTGAAGCTGGCCGAAGATCGTATTCTTCCGGTACTTCGGCACGAAGACGACGTGATACCTGCAACACCGTCGGATATGCGACTGGCTCTGCCACTCTCGCTTGGATCTCCTTTCGTTGAGCTTGGTGGTTCGTAGAAAGGAGACCCTCTCATTCCTGCTGCACGACGGAACGGTTGAGACCTTTTGAGTCAAGCTGCCAGAGGTGGCGCCTTACCTATGGAGTTAGACCAACGGTGCCTGGACAATACCGGTGCCTACATCCTCCTGCCTAAAGCCCTGAGCCAAGGGCGAGTTCTCTGCCCTGGCCACCAACTGGGCTGTCAGGGCAGAGCTCTTGACTACGCCATTGGCGTCTAAGACCTTCTCCGCCCACAACGCCGCGACCCCTGCTACGTGGGGTGCCGCGATACTGGTGCCACTCATCGAGACAAGTCCACCGCTTGCTTGCGCCGAGACGATATCGACGCCAGGGGCCGAGACATCGACTTCGGCGTTGGAAAAACTGGCCACAGAAAGCCCCTGGGCACCTTGCTGTAGTGCTCCCACTCCAAGAATGTCGACTGCCGCAGCCGGAGGAGCGATGGCGATCTGGAATTGGGGCCGATTGCTCTCATTACCCGACGCCGCTACGATGATGGTTCCTTGACCAAAGGCCCCCTGGGCCCGCACAGTCTGTGCCAGGGTGTTGAACAAGTTGATGTTGGCGCGGTAGCCGACCAGCGCCATCGAGGTCGCTGGTTCGATGCCCATCCCAAAAGAAGTCGTCAAACGTTTAACGAACCCAGGGAAATCGATTCCTAAGGACATCGAAATGACATGTGCTCCTTCGGTAACCGCCCATTGGATCGCATCGGCGATTTCACCCGAGGTGCCTCCTCCTTGCCCCAACACCTTTCCGATCAGGGCCTTCTGAATGCCGCGTGCGACTCCGATACGGTGACCACTAACGTCCTGGCCGAAGACTATGCCGGCACAATGCGTACCGTGACCGTGCTCATCATCGTCCTCTTCAGTGGTAAAGTTCTTGCGTTTTAGAGTGACCCCCTGAAAGGCCGAATGTGTGGGGTCGATGCCCGTGTCGAGGATCGCTACGGTCACCCCCGAACCGTCGAAGGGCGAAGCATTCGCTCTGACCGCATCGACTCCCCAACTCGCTCCTGCCGATGACTGGACATTCTGTGTGTCGGTCGGTGCAATGAGCTGCATTGGCATGGTCGGAGCGATGGACCTGGTGCGAGGATCCCGTTCCAAGTCACTCCGCTCGGCCTCACTGAGGGTGTGCCTTTCCAAGGCAACACTCTCCATTCCAGGATCGAAATTCGCCTGACTGAACTCCTGCCCAGCACCTAGGATTTTGGGCTGAAAGGGAAAGGTGCTGCGTAGGACTACGTAGTCTTGTTGTGCCATCGAAAACTCCTCTAGAGACACACGCTACGATACTGTCACCGGCTGGACTCTGCGGATCCCGCCCTTCGAGCCGATCCCTGCGGATTCGCAACTGCGGCCGAATCGCCAGCCATCTCCGCCCAAACAGACAACGCTATCCCTGTTGTGGAGCAAAGCGGCAATTAGCACTCGATGTGCACCTGGATCATATTGGGGATGTCTCTTCAATCTACGCACTGCCGCGTTGGTCTCCAGCACGATTCGGGCCCTTGCGTCTTTCGAGTTTTTTCCCTCTTCGATCAAGACCTTCAGCCCGCTTAGCAGACACAGGCCGAAGACAGCCGGTGAATCCTTCCAGATGTAGAAATTATCTTGGAAACCCAAGAATCCGGCCGCTCCGTATTCGACGGCCAATGAGCCCAGATGGCCTGCGGCCTTACAGGCAAGAGCGTAGACGAATTTCTTATGAAGAAGCGTCAAGTTCCTCGCGTCGATGAGCGCTTTGCCGTCACTGCCGAAAAGCGCGTCACTTCCACCGTGGTCGAGGAAAACGAAAATGCCGGGATTCCCTTTCTCCGAAATCAGTAAATCTTCGATTCGTCCCCGCACCGCTTCGATACCGATGACGGCCTCGACATCCTGGCCGATGGCATAAAGCCCGTCCCTCAGCTGAGAAGCCCAGTCCAACGTGATCCGAGTCAATGCGTCGTCGTGAAGGAGGGGCGCCACCAAGAGGACCTTCATCAAAAAATTCCCTTGATGCCCAGCATTTCATCCGTAGATTGATCGGGCATCTCGAAGTCGGTCAAGCTCTTTTCGAGCTCTTCTCTGAACTCATTGCCGAGCTCCGAGCCCTTGCGGACTTCGTCGTAGAGCTCTTGGGCGGAATACTGCTTCTGCCCTACCAAGAGCTGTGAATCCTCAGCTGCTCTTTCAGCGAGACGTTCCAAGGTGATCAATACCATGTCCCGTTCTCGGACGGCTTTTTCGATCGTACTCAGAAAGACGTCCAAGTCCACGGGTTTTTTGAGATAGGCGAAGACATGTTGATTGATGGCATTGATGAAGTCTTCTTCCTCTCCCAATCCGCTGACGATCACAATCTGGGTGTACGGCTGCTTGGCCTTGATCTTTTTGATCAACTCCATACCGTCCAGGCGGGGAATCCTCAGATCGATGATGAGCACGTCGTAGATCAGTCGCTCCCACAGTCCCAACGCCGTCATACCGTCTTCAGCGACGTCCACGGAGTATCCTGCTTCTCGGAGTTGTCTCTGTGCAGGATTGAGAACGTGTTCTTCATCTTCAACCATCAGAATACGATAGGGTTTCATCTGATATTCCCTTCTCTTTGATCGGCAACTCCATGACGAATGTCACTCCGCCCCCCGGTTCGTCGTAGCATCGTATCGTTCCGCCGAGTTCCAACACAATGTCTTGAACGTTGAACAAGCCGATGCCCATGCCCTTCTTATAGCCCTTGGTGCTGAAGAAGGGCTCAAAAATCACCTCCCGTAGCTCCGGTTTGATTCCTACACCGGTATCGCTGAAGTAGGTTGTGATGGCAGCATGGTCCCCGCGGACAAAGGTGGTCCTCACGGTGATCTCCCGAGGCCCTTTTTCCACCTCTCGCAGTGAGTCTCTGGCGTTCATGATCAAGTTGATGAAAATCTGGGAGACACGGGATTCGTTGGCGTGAATCGTCGGCAAATCTGGATGACAATCAAGGTGGACTTGAATCGAACTATTCTTCAATTGGCTTTCAAAGAAAGCAAAGGATTTGCGGATGACTCGCTGCAAATCAACTTCTTGGGACGGAAGTCGATCTCCTCTGGCGAGAGATTGGATGCTCTGAACTTGACCAGCCATGAAGTCGACGACCTCGCAGATACTCTCGAGATCTGCTTGAATCTCTTCCTGTGGAAGGGTTCTTCTCGTCATGGACCGTAACAGTCCTTGAGCATAGAGTTTGATTGCATGCAAAGGCGTATTCAGTTCATGGGCCATCCCTCCCGCCATCTTGCCGAGCGTGGCCATCAGGTCGTTCCGGTAGGCCTCCTCGCGTTTTCGATGGATGGTATTCAACTCTGCGTCAAGGATTTTGTCCTTCAGAGTTCCTGCTCCGGTTCCACCAGTAAGAGAGTCGATGGGCTCTTCATCGCCGAGAGTTGCCTTATGATGATCCTGCGGCTCGATGGCTTCGTCGACGGGCTCCGCACCTTGGGAAAGCCCTTGGATCATTTCTTTCAATTGATGCCGCCATTCGGTTTCCGTATGGCTGAAGCGGATCGAGCCTCGGTAAAATGAGCCGTAAGATCGAGAACAGAACGCATCGAGCTGGTTCATGAACACCCGGGTGTTCTTCCTAACCTCGGCCGACCAATTGCTGTACTGGGTGACCACGATAGTGGGAACATGGATGCGATTCAGATCCATAACTTTGAGCACGGTGAAACCACCCAACGATTTCAGGGGAGCATCGATGGTCGGATCTTCAGGTAGGGTCATGTCCAGGATTAACACGTCGAAGTGTTCCGGCTCGGCCGTCAAGACGCGGCAGGAGGTCTCAATGTCGGGAACCACGGTTGTGTGGACCCCGGTCAGCAGGGTCGACAAGAAGTCCCGAATGGCATAGTACTTCAGCTTCTGATCCTCGACGATCAACACTCGCAACCCTTCATGGGTTCGTGTCGGCGCCAGGATCTCGCCAGGGGATTTAGTCGGTTGAGCAATCGTTCTGGCCGCTGCCGAGGCATCACCACCTTCGACGACATTCAGCTCTAGAACTACCTTGAATTTCTTGAGGCGCGGGTGCCATCGGATCTCTCGGATGCCTCCCTCGATCCCTTGCAGCCGCTTCGCAAGAATATCTTCGATCGTTGCCAGGCCGGTACCATTCGGCAGGAGCATCCGCCTTGCTCGCCGGCTCTCATCTTTGAGCTCGCGGAAAAGGGTTTTGATTCCATGGACTTTGCGATCCTGCGCCGACCAAAATTCCACGACTATCTTTTGCCCTTTTTTTTGTACTCTCTGGATTCGAAGCCTGATTTCGATTTGGGGTGTGTCGGCGTTCGTTGGGAATGATCCGTGATAAATCACGTTTTGGAAGAGGATTTTGAAAACCTCCAATAGCTTCGGAAAACTAGGGCCTTTCAGCCAAGCCTTTTTCAGATCGCCCGCGATTTTTACGCGAGCCTTGGCGAGACCCTTTTCCTCGATTTTACCGAGGTCAATTTCCCATACCTGTCTTTCGGCTGCCTCAATCAACTCTCCAAGGTTGAAGTCGCGTACGGCCTCTTCGTAGAAATCAAACCACCTTTTATATATTTCGACGTTTCTGGAGAACTCCTGTTCCGCATCACTCAATCCCGCTCGCAACCTGCCGTGGGCTTCCTGTGCGTCGACGAAAGCGTGCTCCCAGGCAATGAGCACTCGATCCACGTCTTGAATCTTCTGGTGCAGAGGCGCGAAGACGTCCGAATCGAAGAATTCTCGAACATGCTTGAAACATTTCATGGTCTGCTTATCAAGAAGATCGCAGAACGCCTCGAAGTAAAAGACTTGGTTCTCTCGAGTCAGATCATGCTCAGCCTGTATTTCGTCATAGAGGGCGTCCAGATCGAATTGCCCATCCGCATAGTCGAAAATGCCCTCCCGATGCTCGTCGCTTCTCAGGAGCAATATCTCCTTGTCCAGTCGCTCCACGATATAGATGAAAGTGTTTTTTAGCTCCCTTAGGGCGTTTTCAATCTCCGTCGCTGCCCGTGGCTCCGAGAGCCGCTGCAGTATTTTCCGAATTGTGGGGGGGATATCCTCATCGTCGCCATCCATATACAGATCGTGTCTGGTAAAACAATCTTTGAGATGAGAAATTAGCCATCCATGCCGAATCCGTTTTCGAACACTTTCGAACATCTCGGAGCCGTCCAATACGTGTATCTTCCGGACTAGTTGGAAGAGGCTCAAGAAAAATTTCCTTAGTTCGGTCTTGATATTAGTAGTGTGCTCGGCCCTTTCATTTTGTGCATGGCGATGGTCTCTTGCGAAGCGGAACAGCAACTCGTCCGCTTCCACTGCTACATGATCGTCGTATGCCGTATGTAGCCCATAGTGGCCGAAGATATCCTGTAAGCGCGCGCTATAAGTAGGCGACTCGTCACTTCCTCCGAAAGCTGTGTACATATCGGACAGAAGCGTTGCTTGTTGCTTTCCTGCAAGGGTTGGAAAGACAGGAGTGAGCCTTTCGGAGAGAAACCGAACCAGATTCTTCCTCTGATGATTCAAGTCATTCTCGACTCTTTGAATCTCTTCAAGGTGGACCGTGATCAAGACCTCGAATTTGGAGAACCGATCCGCCGCTTCCATGATGGAGGTCTCGATCGTCCCTTGAGTGTCAGATATGACACGCCCGGAGTTGAGCGAGGTAACGAGCTCGCGAATGGCTCGGGCCCGCGAGACGCTGGGGATGTCGACGTTTGGAGAGAAAATGGGGAAACCCCTCTTCAATTTCCTCAGCGTGCTCAGCTTCTGTGCATATTTTTCTTCTGATGTTTTCTCCGGATAGCGTAGATAGAGGTACCAATCCTCGGCAGCGAGCGAAAGATAGACGCCTTCGGCGTGGTCACCCAGGAAGAAATTAGATAGTTCGAAACGCGAAAATACGCGCTCTGCATTGAGCATAAAATCCATGGCACGGCCTTCAACATCCAAGCAACCATGCTCTTCAATGAAAACTGCCCGATTCTCCATTAGAGATCGGGCCAGAAAGATGCTGAAAGGAAAGTGCTCCGTGTCGTACCCTTCAGTTAGGCAGTTTAGGGCGATCTCGTGCCCCTGCTTCTTGTGTGCCTCCGTGATCATAGGGCAGTTATGATCCGATCCTGTGTAGAGGGCGGAAAGAAAAGTTGCCGTGTCCCCTCGCGTTTCTGAGGTGGCCAATATATATGTGTAGGAGAGCCCAATTCTAAAATGGTCCTCATGGAGGGCTGCGAGCGCGTTGTAGTGCAGGTTTTCGGATAGGTTTTGTCGATTCACGCTGCTGTCATGGAAAGCCCCACCTCTATTGCCTAAGTAAGCTGCAATATTGCTCGGGTTGAGGTTCATGGATTCAACGAGGAAGAGGGCGCCGATGAAATCGGATAAATATCCCGTCTTGTGAAAATTGAAGCCGATTCCGAATGAATTGTAAAGGTTTCCATCAGAGCCGTTTCTATGCAGGTCCACCAGGAAGAGTCCTAGTGCTTGTTTGTTCAGACGACTGTTCAATGCCGCGATCATGGCATTGCAGTGCATGTCAGCAAATGCAAGCCCACTTAGCAGTCCCAGGGCTATAGATTGCTGCCATTTATCATTCCAGCGAAAATAGAGAGATCTCAGTGTGAGAAGCGGAGGATGCATGCCACAGGCGGAGCCAATATCCAGGTGAAGGGCCGAAAGTGAACCCTCTTTCCCTTCGCGAAATCTATAGTGCGCCGTGTGAAAGTAGTGATCGTGGCTTACAGCCAGGTAATAGTACTTGGAGGTCAAAATATCACAAACACTCCGTTGCTCGTCGCGAAAAGAAGACTCCATGTTGGCTAAGAGTGCGACAAATTTCAGGCAGCTTTGGAGGTCGGAGCTGGTCTCATATTCCTGCTTGATCTGTTGATAGTAGCGAGCAAGCAGCTCGTCATTGTCCAATGTCTTGAAAAAATGCCTGAATGCGCTCAACTTCTGGTAATTATTGGCGGCTAATCCCCCTTCCATCAGTGGGAGCAGCTCGGCCTGAGCTTGCTCTCGGAGGTTCCTATTGATCAGCCGATTGATCCTCTGATTAAAGGTCTGATCTTCCCGATGGATGAAGCCGAGTTCTTTCGCGATCGATCGAATCTCTGTGACGGCGACCCAGGTTGAGTCCTTCGTGGGCTTCGGAACTTTCAAAAGATTCGGCCTCGCAGCTTGTCCTGTTTGGCCGGCTTGAGGTATCAGGTCCGCCGGTGGATTGGAGCTTAGGATGTTCCCTAGGCCTAGAGCACCTGACGGTTCGACAGGGTCTTTCGCCGTGCTGTCGGTTGCGGTGGTCTCATCGTTCTTCTCGTCTTCGGTAACATGTTCGGTCGCAAATGCTTTCCTCAGGTCCTCTAATCCGTGATTCTCGGCAAATCCTTCTAAGTAATGTTCGAGGGCGTACTCGCATTGCTCTCGAGTTGTGTCTCTGTCGCAGGTGCCGAAGTGCTGAATGAGGCGATAGTACGGAGGCAGGTCGTCACCGAAAATTTCCTTCGCCATGGTGGAGATTCCACCATAGTCTCTTTTTGCCAACAGGACTCGCATGTGGTGATGGCTCAGGAAACATAATATGTGCTCACCTTTGTCTAGGCAAGCTTGCGCCAATGCCTCGTTGGAGTAATCCAGAGCTGTTTCGAGCGATTGATTGTCGCGAGCAAAATAGAGATGGTACTTGCTCAGCAAATAGGGCTTGACATAGGAATAATGAAGAGGAGGTCTGAAACGATCGAGTTTAGCCAAGAATGTTTTCTGGCCCGTGAGGTAAATCTCTTCGAATTCCAGGAAGAGGGAGAGGACTTTGAAGAGCTCCAAGGTCGACTCTTGGTTGCTGTCCTCACAGACTCTCTTCAGCAGAGCGGGCTGCAGCTCGTGTTTGATCTTTCTCAGTTGCAGATAGTATTCATAGAAAAAAGGTACATGGGGATAAAGTTTCAACGCGCCCGATATGAGTAGGTCTGCTTCATCCCATAGGAAACGCTGGAACCTATTTTCTATTTCTAAAACCGTATCAAAGAATCCACGGGCTGTTGTCTTGTCGATCCCTCGAATGAGATACCTTCTCCCAACCGACGCCCATTCTATTTTGTGTTTTTCTTCCAGAGAGCGCAGCTGTGGCTCGTGTTTCTTGTCGAGCTGAGAGAACTTGAATTTCTCCTCAGTGAGGATCTTGACAAGCTCGTCAAGTTGAAATTGTGAAAGATCGGCAATAGCTTCGATGATGCGATGCTTTTCATCGGCTGTGAGGGAAATAGAACCCGCCAGTAAGACCAAAAAATGCTCTTCGTCGAGATCTAGGGAATGAGCCGGGATTTCTATATGTTTGCTGATGGAAGGCAAACTCTGCACGCCGAACGAGCCTACGATTTCAGTCGGTACTTCTGTGCGCAGTGGGGAATGCAGTGTCGGAGGTGCTGGACGAGGAGAGTCGTCGGCTGAAATGTACCGGCGGCATACCGAGTCCCACTCGAGTTTATTTTTTTCTTCGAGGGTGCGCAACTGCGTTTCGAATTTCTCGTCGAGCGATTGGAATCTTTTCTTTTCGGTCTCCAAGGTAGTGATGAAGTCGTCAAGTTGGTGTTGCGAGAGTTTTCCGATAGCCTCGATGATTCGATGTTTCTCATCGGCGTTCAAAGAGATAGAGCTGGCGAGGAGCGTGAGGAAACGTGTTTCGTCAAATTCGAGGGAATGCTCCGGGACTCTGATGTGCTTGCTGAGGGGCGGCAGCTCTTCCAGGCCGAAGGTGCTGACTGTCTTGGCGGATTCTTCGACCGCGTCTGGAAAGAGCTCAGGAGAGTATGGCCGCAGGCGACCCGGTAGGGAGGGGAAGAGGGAGGCAAATTTCTCGACAGCTTCATTTCGTTCCGAGGTGAGTATCCGCTCGTAGCGACGATCGAGCTCTTGGGTGTGTTTCCGCTCGCCTTCCAGGTAGACCCTGATCTTGGCTCTCAGAGTTTCGTCGAGAAACGGCCAGTGGACGGCGATCTGGTCTTTTCGGTGCTGATCGAGGATCAGCGAGCCGGCAACGGCAGAGAGAATGGGGAGCCACTCTGCTTCCTGGTACCCGGCTAATCTGGAGAGATCCTGCCCGGAGAGTCCCAGGGTTGGCAGAGGCCAATCCCCGATGGAACGACCCTCTTTGGGCGAACCTTCGTCGAGCCGATCCAAGAGGGTCGCCCAACGCTCAGCAGGATCCGGAAGAGGAAAAAGTCTCGGAAAGTTCTCTGGCGATCCCAATTGCCCCACATCAGGCGTGTATTGTTGCGGGGGGCTCGGGAAGAGTTGATCTGGGAAGCCGGGAAAGTTGTTGAAGGTCTTGTCTTCTCTTTCGAGCCATGCCTTCATATCTCGAAGGTACGCCCATTGCTTCGGTTGCTCCCGCTCCAGAAACTGGAGGGTCTCCCGTTCTTCCTGGAGAGCCCCGAAAGCTGATTGAACCAGAAAAGGAGCTGGACTCTCGGCTCGCAGGCGATCCCGCTCCACATCGGAAATCCAGAGAGAGCGGTCCAGCAGGTTCAAGAAAGTTCGAGCCTGTTCTTCGCCGAGGATGTCTTGAAGGCGCTTCATGCCACCGTCCTAACTCTCTGCGCGAGATCTGCAACAACGGTTTCGCCTGCTGCAGCCATAGGTGCTCGTCGCGCGCTAGTGGGGTTTCGAATCGGAATCGTGTCGGTGCGGCCAATGAGCCGGCCCGATCGTATCGAGGGGGCACCTGGATCTTTGGACCTGGGACTGTGTGTGTGCTCTAGTCAAAATTTCTCTTTCTGGTGAGGGATAATCTTACACCTTCCTCGACGCTGAGGTCACACCCGCCCTCCCGAGCAAGCCGAGAAGAGCCGCTCAGAAAGCGCAGTCGACAGGTCAACGCAAGAACACGAAGTCGGTCTCAGCAAGAGTTAGGCTGCGCCCCCGAGCGGCTGGCCCTATTCTCACTGTCCAGGCAATTTCCTCGCCGGCTCATGCTGCAGCGAACCCTGCGCTCTGCGAGCTGCTCCCGAGACTCCCTACTGGCATATTGGCTTCCACGGTCTGAAGGATGGAGCGGCTCTGTGCCCGGTTGACGCAGTTCCAGAGCCAAGTGAAGCGCCCCGAGCACCAGACCCGTTCTCATGTGATCGCCAATAGACCAACCCACGACTCGACGCGAGAAGAGGTCAAGGACAACGGTCAGGTAGAGCCAGCCCTCCCAAGTCCGCACATAGGAGATGTCAGCAGCCCACGCTTGATTAGGAGCTAATGAAGTGGCAGCCGATTTGTGAGTCGGTGTCTTTGCCCCTGGCTGGTCGCCAACCTGACGGTTCGACAGCTTCCAAATGGAGCGGCCTGGGATAATGTGCTGAACCACTCCCCGTCCCTCGGCTATGTGGTGGCGACCCACCAGGATCTACGGGGGACTCCCGGCCCGAGTGTTCTGACCTACTACCTGCCTTTCACCGACCGGGATCCGGCGACAGCTCGCCGAGAGCTCGAGGGGACCTCGTGGCGCGAGTGGACGGCGCGCATTCTGGCGGATTTGAATCAAGCCCATCCCAGCCTGGAGAAATCCGTCGACCGGGTCGACATCATGCTCTGGGGGCACGCCATGATCCGGCCTACGCCGGGTTTCCTCTTCGGTGAGGATCGGAAGCGAGCCCTCGAATCTTTCGACGCGGTGATGTTTGCTCATTCCGACATGAGTGGGTTGTTCCTTTTCGAGGAAGCGCAATATCGCGGGATTTCAGCGGCGGAAGCTTGGTTGAGGGAACGAGGTCTTCCCTTTACGAGCTCTCTCACAAGCTAAAAATAGCTTTCGGCTCGCGAATCGCCCTCTCCTCCTACTGAGGCTGTCCCCGGAAACGCGTCCATGGTTCTGACAGTCCCCCCTTGTGGTCGGGTTGAGCCGAGCGGGCCAGCAGCCCCCACCAGGACGGAGATCCAGAACTCCAGAGGGGAACCGGACACTGTCGCCCTTGAGTCCAGTGGACTTATCGGATCTGGGGGCTTTCGCATACTGAGGTTGGCAGATTGCAGGTCGGCCACTGGCGTTGCCTCTTTTTGCGTCTTAGCGATTTCCGACCATTCGGGTATCCATTTCCCGATACTGAATCGCCTCGGCAATTTGTGCTGACTGAACCTGTTCCCTTCCAGCCAGATCTGCCAGCGTTCTCGCCACTTTGAGGATTCTCTGATGGGCCCGGGCGGAGAGCCCTAGAGCATCGAAGGCCCTCTCCAGGAGCTGCTGGCCGGAGGCGTCAGGAGTGCAGTGCTCTCGCACCTGGTCCGGGCTCAAAGCAGCGTTGACCGGGGTGGCAGCGGTGGTGGGGAAGCGTCGTGCCTGCCTTTCCCTTGCCTCGGCAACTCGCTGGGCGACCTCCGCAGTGCTCTCAGTAGGTCGCTTCTTGAGGTCATCCAAGGTGATGGCGGGGACTTCCACGTGCAAATCGATGCGGTCCAAGAGCGGCCCGGAGATGCGGCTGCGATAGCGCTCCACGGCGAGGGGAGAGCAACGACATTGGCCTCGGGGATCTCCTAAATGGCCACAGGGACATGGGTTTAAGCTGGCTACAAGCGCAAAACGGGCTGGAAACGTAAGTCTTGCCTGAGCTCGAACCACCGTCACGTGACCCTCTTCCAGAGGCTGGCGCAAGGATTCCAAGGTGTCACGGCGGAATTCGGGAAGCTCATCCAAGAAGAGCACCCCGGTATGAGCCAGGGTGACCTCGCCCGGTCGAGGGTGGGAGCCGCCCCCGATGAGCCCCGCCGTGCTAATCCCGGTATGAGGGCTCCGGAAGGGCCGATGCCGCAGGAGGCCCGAAGGGGGTTGGTGGTCGGCGATGGAGTAGACCTTGGTGACGGCGATGGACTCCGCCAGGGTTAGCTCCGGTAGGAGTCCTGGGAGGCGGCGAGCCAGCATGGTCTTTCCGGAGCCAGGAGGTCCCACCATCAGAAGGTTGTGACCTCCTGCTGCCGCAATCTCCAAGGCCCGCTTGGCAGTGTCTTGGCCCCGGACTTCGGCGAGGTCAGGCGCAACCTCCGGATTCTCAGGGGCCAGATGCCGATGGATGGTCGGCTCTAGGGGTTGGTTTCCCAGGAGATGCTCGACGGCCTGGGCCAGAGAATCCAATGGCACGACGGGCACCGAGCCGAGAGCAGCAGCCTCGGCGGCGTTGGGGGAGGGGAGAAGTACCTCTCGGCACCCCATACGATGCCCCAGATCCGCGATGGCCAATCCGCCTCGAACGCTGCGGAT
Source organism: Deltaproteobacteria bacterium (assembly GCA_022601195.1). Classification (GTDB taxonomy): domain Bacteria; phylum Acidobacteriota; class Thermoanaerobaculia; order Multivoradales; family JAHZIX01; genus JAHZIX01. The sequence continues at coordinate 66,574 of JAHZIX010000004.1, read as the reverse complement.
GGTGCCATCGAGCCCTAACTCTCCACACAGAATACGGCCTTGCAGAGTCTCCGGTGATAGATGACCGTAGGCTGCTAGCAAAGCGACCGCGATGGCCAGATCCAGGTGATTTCCCTGCTTTCGCAGATCCGCCGGGGCTAGGTTGATAGTGACGGAGCGGGCGGGCATTTCGAACCCACAATTCTTGATGGCTGCGCGAACTCGTTCGCGGCTTTCTCGCACGGCGGTGTCGGGGAGTCCGACGATCTGAACCTGAGGCAGCCCACCTTGCACGTCGACCTCGACTTCAACGGCACGGGCATCGATTCCCCAGGGGGTGGCGGAGATAGAGTTGGCTAACATCACCCTCTATACACGGAAGGGGAGGGGGGATTCGCTCACGAAGTGCCAAGAAAGTTGTGAAGGAGCTGTTTGGCTCAGATATCGAAAGTGGCTTAGAGGAACCACTATGACGACTTGAAGCTGTCGTGGAACACCGCCCAGCAGACCTACCCTTACGCCGTTCCGCCGACTTCGAGGAGCAGGCTCAAAGCTCAAGAAGGGGGATCGCGGCTCCGGGAGCCTTCGGTCGCGTGCCGGGCGGATGACTCGGGGTATCCTAAAGCTCATGGGACAAAACACTCGGTCGTGGATCTTGTGGCTCACCGCCACCAGCCTGCTTCTTCAGGGCTGTATCGTCTTGAAGCTACGTCCGGTGGGGAAGTCGGAGGAGGTCCAGCGGGAGGATTTGCCCCGCCTCAAACGGTTGGAGGGGGATCGCGTGTACTCGTTCCTCGGGCCGGATCGCATCCCCGCCATCGACGAACCCAGGTTCGTTCCGGCTAGCCAGGCCGATTTCATGGTGGAGGATGAGGCGGTGGTCGGAGTGATCCACCAGGGGCAAGCCCGGGCCTATTCCCTCTGGCACTTGGACCGCCATGAAATTGTCAACGATCAGTTGGGTGAGGACCCGATCGCCGTTACCTGGTGACCTCTAGCCCATACCGGCGTCGTGTACGTCCGGCCCGCCCTCGAGGGGTTCCAGCCCACCACCTTCGGAGTTTCCGGCAAGCTCTGGCGCGGCGCTCTCGTCATGTATGACCGCCAGACCCTCTCTCTATGGAGCCAGATCGATGGCCGGGCCGTGGCTGGACCCTCCGATGGGGAGAGACTGCGAGAGATCCCTTCCCAGGTGACGACCTGGAAGGATTGGTACCGGCGCCACCCGCAGACTCTGGTTCTCGTCAAACCTCCCTTGACGGAATCGCCCTACCGCACTTACCACGAAAGAGGATTTGCAGGCCTGCCCTGGTCTGCGAAGGGGGACCAGCGCCTGAGTGAGAAGGCGTTGGTATTGGGGGTTCGGCAGGGTGGAGACGCCGTGGCGATCACCGCCGATGTCCTGGGCCGAGTCGGCGTGCTCCCGTTCCGCCTGGGGGCGCATTCCCTGCTGGCGGTGGCGCCGCCCGGCACAACGGCCCGACTGGTGTACCGCCAGCCGACGGACGCCGAAAGGGAAGGCCTCCGGATCGAGCTCCAGGAGACCCCTGGTGGGCTCCTCCTGGAGGAATCTGTCTCTGGAAGACAGTGGAATTGGGAAACGGGGGAGGCTGTGGATCTCCTTCCCCATAGCGCGGATTTGGAGCCGATTCCCGCGCACTCGATCTATTGGGGTATCTGGTCCGCGTATTTCCCCGACACTCCCCTCATCGATTCCGTTCCCGAGGCTATTCACGAATAGCGGCGAGGGGAATGCCACTGACGCTGGAGTGGAGGGAAGGGCTCGAGGCCACCGCACTGGGGCTGTTGAGAAGATCGGCCCAGGGATGATTCAGGGATGGGCGATGACGACGAGGGTCGGTGCCATCCGCTGTACGGCGCTCAGGCATTGAGAGAGGTTCTCCGGGTCCAGGGCGGCGAAACTCTCATCGAGGACGACGGCGTCCGCACCTTGAAGGAGGGCGCGAGCGATGTAGACACGGCTGCGCTCCCCATGGGAGAGCCGCCACCCGGTTTCACCGATGGTCTGGAGGATTCCACCCGGCATCCGCTCGAGGAGAGGCCCCAGACCGAGCTCGACGCAGACCGATTCGGCTCGGGCGAGGGACTCCGGAGTGGGGGGCCATTCATGTCCCAAGAGCAGGTTAAAGGCCAGGGAGCCGGTGAAAACGTGATTCTCGTGAAATTGCGGAGCTACCGCGACCCGCTGCCGCCAGGTCTCGGATCCCCAGCCATAGGGATCGATTCCATGGAGCAGAAGAAGACCCTGCTCGGGAGACCGGAGACCGCCAAGCAATGCGACCACAACAGTGGGGTGCGGGCCGGAATCTCTCATAGAGCCACTTCGCGAGCCGTAGGGGTGAGAGACCCTTGAGCCTGAAGGGAGGGCTGCCTTAGTCGGGGCTATTGGCAAATACGGAGCCGCAAGAGAAGGTTGATGAGGATCGCCTTTGAAGTTCCCTCCGATTGTGTCAAGGACTGCTCGAGGGCCACTCCGAAGTATCCCCAGTCTCGAATCCGCTCTGGAAGATCTGGTCACCGCTACCCATCACAACGTCGACGCAAGCGTAGAACGCTTCCGGGCTGTCGTCCCTCTGCCAGACGTGGAAGATGACGTGCCTTCCGGTCCGGGCGGGTAGGGGGCACACCATGCGATAGACGTCCCCAACCCCGGGCATCGTTTCCAAGGTCACCGAAGTGAGATGGCAGAAGGGGTCGATGGGGTCGTTGGGATCGCTTGGGTCTTCAAGGAAGTCGAGGTCAGCCCAGGTGAGGGGCTGGAGCGGGTCCCAGCCCTCTGGGGTGATGTAGAACAGCATGTCTTGGGTCGAGTGGGGAGCGGTCGCGTGGTAGATGAATTCGAAGGTGCCATCTGACTCCGGTTCAATGGACGTGGCTCGCCAGTCGTCTCGAGGCAGGTCTAGGCCAGCGTACTCGGCGCCACCACCGCCACAGAGTTGTCCGTCCGGAACCACCATTTGATGTTGACCATTGGCGTCCCCTTGACGCACCGCGGCCCAGTCGTAGAGAAATTGTGGATCGCCAGCTAGAACTACCGCTGCGGCGCAAGCGGGATCCTGAGGATTTTCCGGATTGTCCTCGAAGCGGCATTTGTAGATTCGGCTGGCCGGTGTGGAGATAGAACCATGAGCCAACAGAATCTCAGCGGAAAAGAAGCCTCCTAGGGTCGCTAAAAGGCAGGTTGTGGCGAGGGTTGGTAGGTCGCTGGGAGGGAGCAAGGTCAGTCGCATGAGAACTCCTTTATAAAATCATGGCGAATTATCTATGAGTGATGCTCTATTGTCTATCGGCAGATCGGGAACGGTGCGGAGCTCCTTGGGCACTTGCCAGAGAGGGTCTTAAGGAGGGGAAGCTAGGTCTGGAGGTGGGACTGTCGCTCAGCCAGAACAGGTATTCGGGTCTCTTCCGCACTCTGCAGCCCGCTTCCTGCGGGTCGGGCCCTCTAGGCTGGTCTCTAGGCTGGTCTCTAAGTTAGACCTCGGGTACCGAAGAGCCGGCCCAACTTGACCCAGGGCTGAGAGCTACCAACGGGTGGCGTGACTTGAGGGGGCCCGATCGGACCACTAAACTGGGTTCTCTGAGCGAAGCAGGGCAAGGATCGGGAAAACGCAGTGCCCTTCGCATCTAGGGATCATAGGCCTATCCACGCGACCGCCTGTGACTGGATCGCGACTCTCGAACTGCGATTCTTGAGCTGTGACTCTTGAGCTGCGACTTTCGAGCTGATGACGCTTGGATGGAGATGGCCCGGGATCTACTGAGCTCTTCGGAGGACCGAATGAATCAAAACTCGTGTTTCGCCCTGCAGCATCGAGGCTCGACTTGGTCGAGCACTCTCTTTGGTCGCGCTCTAATCGCGGGCTGCGCGGCCCTCTTTGGGACTGTAGCTCTACTGGCCCAGGAAGCCGGGCCTGGAGGTGGATCCTCGCAGAAGGATCGCCACACCTCGCAGCGAGACGGCCAGGTCGAGAGGATCTCGAACCGTCTTCCCCAAGGCGCCCTGCCATCGGCTGCGCCGGGGCACGCTGAGAGCTCCTTGTGGGCAGAAGGGAGGTGGGTAGGAGGGGCGATCCAGAATGGAGCCGTAACCACCCTGGTGTACGACTTCTGGAAGTCCGAGAAAGGAATCTGGGAAGGGCGACTGGAAGTTCCCCAGAATTTCGAGAAAGGCATCGTTGTTACGGGCCTGGATATCCAAGGGTCCGCTTTGCAGCTGGATGCTCCCGGCCGGGCCAAGGCTCAGGCCAGTTTCCACTCCAGAAGCGGGGATCTCGTAGGCACCGTGGAGGGAGAGGGGTTTCGTCATCCTCTCTTCTTGCGCCGCATTGGCCCACCGCGGCCCGAGGGTGCAACTTCGAAGCCCTTCCCGGTGAAATCCGGCCAGCTACGACTGGCAGCTGAGTTGATTCTGCCTCCGGGAGACGGACCCTTCCCCGCGCTGATCTACTTCCATGGACGTTCCGTAGGCGCCCGGGGGCAGTTCACGGCTTTCGCCAAGCGTCTTGCCGAGGAAGGCATCGCGGCCCTGATTTTCGATCGAAGGGGGGAAGGGCAATCCCAGGGAGACAAAGAAACGGCTGGCATCTGGGATTACATCGAGGATGGCGTAGCTATCGTGAAAGCCGCCCTCGAGAGGGAGGAACTCGACCCCAAGAGACTCGGCCTCATTTCTTGGAGCGCTGGCGGTTGGGTCACGCCTGCCGTGGCGAATCGTCAAAAGGGAATCGATCACTTGATCTTGAGGGTGGCGCCAGCGGAACGTCTCAGCTTGCAACAGAAGCATGTGACTCGCTACCGCCCTAGACAAGCTCCCTTCACCGAGGATCAGCTTTCCCGGGTAGCGGGACACACCGAGGATGTGATGCGCTACGCATTGGGAGAGCTGACCTGGGAAGAGTTACTGGCCCGGCAGGCGAGTTTCGACGGCACGGCCCTAGCGCCGATTATCCTGCGGGTGGAAGACCCCAACGACCCGGATTTTGACTGGCTGCGCCGCTTTGAGCACGATCATGAAAGTGAGCTCTCCCGACTGAAGATTCCGGTTCTCGCCCTCTATGGCGAGAGAGATTTCGTGGTTCCTCCACAAGTCAACGTGCCGAAACTCAAAGCAGCTCTGGAGCGAGCGGGCAACCAGAGCTACCGCATCGGGACCTTGCCGGGGGTAGGTCACAATCTGACCCTTCCGGCTCTGAGCGCTCCACAGGAAGGGGAAGCTGCTGTGGAGGGGATGTCAGCGACATTTCCTTCTCGGCTAGCTCCGGGCTACGTCGACGCCCTACTCCAGTGGCTCGATGCTCGTGGTTTCCTCAATCTGAGGTGAGTCCTAGTAGACGAGAACCAGTGACCTGACTCCAAGTGATCTGTGTCCAACTGATCTGAAGTCCTACTATCTTCCGCCGCTGGTTCTTGCCGTCATCCCTGGCGGGAGAGTCGTGAGCAGCACTGCTGAGCTTGTAACAGGAATCCCTCCTAAGAAGGGCAGCTGGCTCCTCGAGGAAAAGCTATCCTCGGTAGAACCAGACCGAGAACACCAACAGCACGATGGAATTCTAGGAGCCCTATCGACTCTGTTTGCTCTCGTTCCAGGGCGCTAGGTTGAGGGGGCTCTACTCGAGGAAACAGACTTTCAGAATCGAATCGATGGGCAATTCACCTTCGCCGTCATTGGAGGACCTCTGGAATGGCCTCTGGAAAGCCATCGGAGTGGGGGAGGGGCATATACTTGCTTCTCCCTCGAACAAGCTGAACATCCGGAAATGCTGGCAGGAGAACGCGACGTCATGGCTGACCCATCTCAGGGGAAGAAAATTCAACCCCTCTTCATTTCCAGGGAGCTCATCCGGGGCGAGAGCTCAAAGAGCCTCCGGCGGCGAATCGGCCGTCTGCCGGTAGACAGAGCACTTGAGATCGCTGCCCAGCTCTTCGGACCGCTGCTGGCCTTGGGGGCGTGCCTTGGAAGGAACCGGAGAGGCCGGCTCGGTCTTGGCTCCGCCTGCCTCACCGCCTTGATCTCATTGCTGTTGGTGGGGTGCGCCAGCAGTGGGGGCGAGTCCAACCGAAGTCCTGGGGAGAGGGTAGATGCGCTCTTTCAGAAGTACCTGACCGAAGGCTCGCCAGGGGCTGCTGTGATGGTCATTCGTGAGGGCACCGTTCTGCACTCGAAAGGGTATGGGTTGGCGGATCTCGAGGCGGGGCACCCTTTGACGCCGACAACACCGGTGCGGCTCGGTTCCTTGACCAAGGCATTTACCGCCTTTGCCATCGTCCTCCTGGCAGAGGACGGCGAGCTCTCCTACGATGAGCTCGCGAGTCGTTGGGTTCCGGAGATCGAACGCTTCCCGGGAATCACCGTGCGGCACCTGCTGAATCACACGTCCGGTCTACCGGACTACTATGGGGGTAGCCCCTTGGAGCAGCTGGTGGCGGCAACCGGTGAGGAGACTCTCTTTGGAACTGCTGAAGCGATCTCCATCTATCGGTCTTGGGGAGATCCGGTGTTCGGGCCCGGGGAGAGATTTGAATACAGCAATCCCGGCTACGAAGTTCTTGGACTGATCGCAGAACGGGCTTCCGGCAGGAGTGTTGGGGAGTTCTTGAAGCAGACTCTCTTCGACCCCTTGGGGATGTCGACGGCGGCGTTTCGAGATCATCCCGAGACCATCCTTGCCAACCGAGCGGTCGGGTACTCACCCAAGAAGTTGGGCCGGGGCTGGGAAGAAAACGATGATCATTCGCTCAATTGGGTCATGGGAGCGGGGGGGATGTACGCTTCCCTGGAAGATCTCTATCTTTGGGACCAAGCTCTTGGGCGGTGGGCCGCTGAAGGTGACCGGCTCCGGGAGGTTTTCGCTCCAGCGACTCTCACCGACGGCAGTCTTTCGCCCTATGGCTTCGGATGGAGTGTCTCCGATTTGGGCGAGCGCGCTGCCACTCACCATACGGGCGCCTGGGTCGGCTTTCGCAGCGCGATCTCCCGATACGAGCAAGAAGGGTTGACGGTGATTGTCCTGTCTAACTGCTCTGGTCCCGCAGCCGAGCTGCGAGATTCCATAGCGGCGATTTACCTCGAGCTGTGAGCTAACAGTACCCCGACAGTACCCCGACAGCACTCTGACGGTGGCCGATCCGCTCAACTGTCTCGACTCTTGAGAGGGAACGGCCCCTGAGATGGAAGGGACAGGTGGGGAATTCTGGGAAGGCAGAGGCTTTCCCTCGGCTCCCACCGGCGAGAGGTCGCCGCGTCGATGTTCGGCTATATAATGAGATGTCAAGTCGTTCCTGGCTGTAGGCTCTCCTCGAGCTCTCGCCTCGGGCGTCAAAACCAATTTTTTCTTTTCGTTTCGAGGAGTCCACCCATGACCAAGAGTCGCCTCTTTGCCGTTCTAATTCCAGGCCTTTTCCTCTGTCTGCTGTTCGCACCTTGCCTGATCGCTTCCGGCGCGGCGCAAGCTCAGGTTCTGGCCAGCGGTACCTATGACCTACAGTTTTCCACCGGTCCGGGTTCCCCGACCTTCAACTCGGCTCTGACCCGCATGCACACTCTGCCGGGGGACTTGGGAGCCACCGCCGGCGCTCGGCTGGTAGTGAGCCTCATCGATCTCAGCCGGCCGGATCAGGACTGTGATCCCGACGATCCCTCCGGTGGCATCTTCGAAGGCTGCGCGGTGGTGGATTGGCCATTTCCGGGGCGCCGGGGAATCAATCTCATCGAGGCCCAATTGACCACTGGATTTGAGACTTTCCACTTGCGTATGGGCGACGTTCTTTCCGACGAACCCGAACCCTCCGGTCCTTGAGACCATGCTGGTGTGGGCGGGTCCGCCCACGAGTGGATCGGTATTCTCCCGGCTGACCTGGAGCCTGGCGGCTCGTTGTTGGTCGATCTCACCATGACCAAATTCCTCGAACCAGATGTGATGATCGGCTACGAGATTCGTGTCGAGGGAGGACTTTTTGCCGACGGATTCGAGACCGGCGACACCAGCGCTTGGTCTCTGACGGTTCCCTGAGACTGCGGGTCGAGACGGTGCCTTGAGATTCGGGCCGGAAGCAGTGCCTGGAAGAAGTACCTAGAGCCAGTAGATTGAGGCAGTGGGTTGAGGCCGGGTGTCAAGGCGCTATCGGCCCAGGCGCTGCCAGATCTCCATGGGGAGGACTATTCTCGAGGCGGAGCTCTACTTTGCAGGACCGCTGATCAGCCTGGAACGAGAACCCGGAGACCGCGACGGGTTAGGGCCGCGAGCCGAGGTAGACTCTGCCCCTATGCTGGAAAATGATCACCCCCTCGCTGAAGCCACCCGGGCTGGTTGGTGTTTCGACAATTCTTACAGCCGGCTCCCGGAAGTGCTGTTTGAGAACGTCCGACCGACTCCTGCACGCCAGCCGGAGTTGATGATCTTCAACGACTCCTTGGCGAGGGAGATGGGGTTGGACCCAGAAGTCCTTTCCCAAACCGAGCAGGCCGGAATCTTCACTGGCAATCTGCTTCCAGAAGGTGCTTCGCCGATTGCCCAGGCCTACGCGGGACACCAGTTTGGACATTTCACCATGCTGGGGGACGGTCGGGCGATCCTGATCGGGGAGCAGAAGACTCCCGACGGCCGCCGTCTGGACGTGCAGCTCAAGGGAGGTGGACCGACTGCGTTTTCCCGGGGAGGTGATGGAAGGGCGGCGGTGGGGCCGATGCTCCGTGAGTACATCATCAGCGAAGGTCTGCACGCTCTGGGCGTATCGACCACCCGTAGCCTGGCGGTCGCTGCCACGGGCCAGCCAGTGTATCGAGAGACTTCTCTACCGGGAGCCATTCTCACTCGAGTCGCCGCGAGCCACTTGCGGGTAGGTACCTTCGAGTACGTTGCGGCGCGCCGCGATCCTACTCTTCTTCGCACCCTTGCCGATTACGCTCTAGCGCGTCATTTTCCCGAGGCAGCTGAGGCAGAAAATCCATACTTGGCTCTTCTCGAGGCTGTGATCGAGAGGCAGGCTGCGCTGGTCGCCGACTGGTTGCTCGTAGGGTTCGTTCATGGAGTCATGAACACCGACAACACGACCCTATCGGGAGAGACCATTGACTATGGCCCCTGCGCTTTCATCGATGCCTACGATCCCGCGAAAGTCTTCAGCTCCATCGACGTTCGAGGGCGCTACGCTTTTGGCCGCCAGCCGCAGCTCGCTCAATGGAATCTGTCGCAGTTCGGTTCGACTTTGCTGCCCTTGTTGGACGAGGTACCAGAGAAGGCCTTGACGATGGGGCAGGAGGCGGTCGATTCCTTCTCTGCGCGTTTTCACCACCATTGGCTCGAAGGGATGAGGGCTAAGTTGGGATGGGTCACTCGGGAACCGGACGATGGCGACCTCGTCGACAGGTTACTGCGCTTGATGGAGGAACAGGCGAGCGACTTTACCAACACATTCCGTGCTTTGTGCGCCGAGGTTGTCGTTGACGAAAAGCGGACGAGCGAAGAAGAGGCCGTCTTAGGCCCTGCCTTTAGTGGTTGGATTGCCGAGTGGAGGACACGGTTAGAGCGTCAACCGATGGAGAAGACCGAAATTCAAACCCGGATGTGCGAACAAAATCCGGCAGTGATTCCTCGGAATCACAAAGTTGAGGAAGCCCTCGAGGCAGCCTGGAGAAACGCTGACCTCGGCCCCCTGGAGAAACTTCTCGAGGCTCTCGCTAACCCCTACGATCACACCCTGGCTCGGGAGGAGTATCAACAACCTGCACCACCTAGTGAGGCCGCCTACCGAACCTTCTGTGGGACATAGGACTTAGAACAGGGGGCGAGGCTATCGGCAGCTGCCAGTTCTCAGCCCTTGACGGTCCAGCCTCGCCCTTGGAGGATCCTGCGGACTGCGTCGCGCTTGTCGCCTTGGATCTCGACCTGTCCCTCTCCGGCCTTGCCTCCGGCCCCGCAGGCTTTCTTCAGGTCTCCGGCGAGCTTTTTGACGAAGTCTCGGTTTCGCGGCAAGCCATCCACCACGGTAACAGTCTTACCTCCACGGCCTGACTTTTCGATCCTCAACTTGGCGACGATCTTTGCCGGGAGCGCTTCGTCGAAAGTTCCGGAGCACTTACAGTCTCGCTCCGGCCATCCGCATTTGGGGCAAAGTCGGGTTTCGGATGAGTAGGCTAAACGAGACCTGGGCTTTGTACGCATGGGTCGAGTCTATGGGAAGGTGGTTGGTTACGGAAACCTCAGAGGAGAGCTGCGATCTGCTTCGTCCCGTTGGCGATCTTGGAACGAGATGCTGGACCGAGACTTGGAAGGAGTATGAAGCAAATGGTTCTGGGACGAGATGCAACGATTCAGCTGAGAGCTATTCGGCCAGTACGGCTGACTCTGCTAGATCGAGTTTGAGTCAAGGTAGTGCTCCTTCCCCTCGAGCTAGCGTGGTTTTTTTAAAGTGCCTAAGGAGGAGTGCTGTTGCTTGGATCTTCGCACCAGCCAGGGTGTCTTCAGAGTCGGGGGGGGGCAATATCTGTGCCGAGGGAGTGGGACCAGGGGCTGATTCTATGATCTTACTAGCCCAGAATTCTGCCCTTTTCCCATTCGAATCATAAGCTCTCGAGAGGCGGGCGAGGTGCAGTGGCTTCGAGGTGCAATGGTTTCGAGGTGCAGTGGCTTCAAGGTGCAGTGGCTTCGAGGTGCAGTGGTTTCGAGGTGCAGTGGCTTCAAGGTGCAGTGGCTTCGAGGTGCAGTGGGTCTAGAATTTGCCGCTGTTGACCCATTGGTCGGCGGGTTGGATCTCCTCCATAACATCCCAGTGCTCGACGATGCGGCCCGCGTCGACACGAAAAAGATCGATAACGGCCATTTCGGTTCCACCAAGGTTCATTTTCGATAGGGAAGCAACGAAGTTGCCTGATCCGATGACCAAGTGAATGTCTTCGTAGGTCATGGATAGGCCCTGTTCTGTCAGGGAATTCACGAAGGTGGAGAGCCCAGCGAGTCCGTCTCCGATTTGAGGGTTGTGCTGGATGTAGGTCTCGGTGGAAAGGTAGTCGGTTACCTTCTCGTAGTTACCTTTCTGGAGCACCTCGTGGAGAAATTCCCTGACCAGTTTTTTGTTCAGTTCGGTCTTGTGGAGATCCGTGGGTTCGGTGGGCCCGTCAACTTGGGTGTGGCCAGAGGTGGTGTCATCGACCAGTTCCGTGATCATGTCCCAGTGCTCGATCATCTTCCCGTCCCTATCGGTTTCGAAGATGTCTGCAGTCACATAGCGAAACTCACCGTTATTCAGACTTTGGGTGACGTGTAGAAACACAAACGGTCCGTCTTCGAAACCGCGAACGATCTTGATGTCCCGAACGGGGTTTCGCTGGAGAAATTCCTCGAAGAACTCGATGAATCCAGCCTTGCCGTCTTTGACCGGAGTTGAATGCTGGGTGTAGCGTTCTCCGGCGTATTTGTTAATCGCTGCGGCGGCGTTTCCATCCTGAATGGCTTCGAGGTATAAACGCCTTGCATTTTCTAGTCGGATTCCCATCTCGATCCTCTTCTCTGATGCGGTTGTATCAAATTAGATCTATCGCTTCTCTATGTTATTTGGAGGGAGAATCGAGGCGCCGGAAAACTAGCCTAACCGAGGCCTGTAGCCTTTGAGGAGGGCATCGATTTGGCAGAGGGTCGGCAAGCTCCCGCCGAGTCACCGGACTTGGATCTCCGCGAGATCTTTGACATTGGCGCAGGGAGCATCGCCGTGACCACGGCAAGTTTCGGCATCGTGGAGGAAAAAGCGGATGGGGCCTCCTAGGCGAGCTGGGAGGGGTTTGCCGTCGAGGGAGTAGACCAAGAGTGCCTCGGCGGCTTCGGAGCGGGAAATTTCTGTTTGAAAGGAGCCGTCACCGGAGGTGAGGATCAAGGTGTCCCCTTCAGAGATCCCAGCGGCGGTTAGGACTGAGGCTAGGAGCACTCCACTTCCCTCCCTGCCAGGAAGCCGAGATGCGATGTCTACGATTTGCCCAGGGAGAGCGGCGAGATCCTGGGCATCAAAGGTTTGCTTCGTCTCTGTTGATTCGAGTTTCAGCATAGTTTCTTTTCTCCGATGGGTTTTCTCGTCTTGACCGAACTGTTCTCGCCTGGGGGAAAAGGCGTTGTCGCCAGGTGGCAGCTGGTCAGACGGCTGAGATGAGGCTATCCCAGGTGGTTTAGGGATTTGTCAATAAGTCCCGGTAGTCCTCGAGGAGACCCTGTTGTAGTTCCAGGGCGGTTTCGGCTCGGCCTAAGAAACCTCGCAGCATGCGAGCGGGCTGGCTAGCCTCGCTATGGTCCATGGACGAGATGAAGTTGAGAACCTCAGTTTGGGATTGGTGGTGAATTTTCTGCAGGTCGTAGACTCGGCCGACCCGCATGACCCACTCGAAGTCCATGTAGTTGAGAGCCTGAGTGGCTTTGGAGGTATCCCAGGCTGAGCTAGAGAGGACGGCGACGGGAAAGGAGAGTCCGATTTCCCCCTCGGCGCCGGTTTCGACTTCCTTGATGGTTCCCCGTAGCTCAGCGAGCAAGCCCTGAATTTTCGTGCCGGCTCCCTCTACCTCATCGATGTTGCTCCTCACCTCGGCTTCGATTTTGGTTCGGGCAAGTTCAGCCAGCTCGGCGTTTTCTTTATCTTCCTGCCACTGGTTGACTCCTAGGGCTACCAATACCGCTAGGACGACCGAGAAGATCTCCAGAAGGATCTCCGGCAATCGCTGTTTGAGATTTTGGGTCATCGAAGCCATGGTTGTCTCCCTTGGGTCAAGAAGAATCCCTCCGAGTTTATGCGATGCCCTGGGGGGAGGGGCTCAGCGAGTCTCGACCTGGAGAGTTTCGGCTCGCCTTCTTTGTCTCTTCCCCCTTTCCAACCGCTAAGGTAGACTCTTCGCCTTCGGCCTCGACGAAGTTTTTTGGCAGGTGCGGTGAAAGGGGTCCTTCTCGCATGGTCGTCGGTCGGCGCCTCTACTTACTCTACGAAGACTGAACCACGAAGATCACACAAACCTCGCGCCGGGCGAGACGCCTTGGATCTAGCCGTTACTCGAAGGTAGTTTCCGGCTCTGGCTCCCTAGCTGCGGGGAAAGGACATAGCAAAGCATGAACCATCTCATCGCGCCCCATGGAGGTCAATTGGTGGACCTCTTGGTCTCCTCGGAGCGAGCCCAAGCGCTCAAGGCCGAATCCCTAGATTGGCCCTCCCTCAATCTCTCCGATCGCCATCTGAGAGATCTCGAGCTCTTGCTCAGCGGAGCCTTTTCACCCCTCGAAGGTTTCTTGACTCGCGCTGACTACCAGCCGGTTCTCGATTCCATGCGTCTCGCTAGTGGAGAGATTTGGCCGATTCCCATCATGCTGGATGTCGAAGCTCAGTTGGCGGAGACCCTCGAGGTCGGCGCAAAGCTGGCATTGCGGGATCCTGAGGGAGTCATGGTCGCGGTGCTCCACGTGGAGGATCTCTGGCAGCCGGACCGGGAAGCCGAAGCCCAGGCGGTTTTTGGAACCACCAGCCGGCACCACCCGGGAGTGGCTCAGCTGCTGGCGCGGCAAGGAGACTTCTATGCCGGTGGCCGCATTGAGGGCTTGCAGATGCCCTTGCACTACGACTTCCGCGCTCTGCGGCACACACCCGCGGAATTGCGGCGGGAGTTGGCGAAGCTGGGCTGGAAGAGGGTGGTGGCCTTCCAAACTCGCAATCCCATGCACCGAGCTCATCAGGAGCTCACCTTACGAGCCGCCAAGGAAGTGGAAGCGAGCTTGCTGATTCACCCCGTGGTGGGCCTTACCAAGCCTGGGGATGTCGATCACTACACTCGGGTGCGGTGTTATCAGGCCTTGGAAGACTACTATCCCCAGCACACGGCGAAGCTCTCGCTTCTTCCTCTGGCCATGCGCATGGCCGGGCCGCGGGAAGCTGTTTGGCACGCCATCATCCGAAAGAACTACGGCTGCACCCACTTTATCGTCGGTAGGGACCACGCTGGCCCCGGCAAGGATGCCGATGGCACCCCCTTCTACGGCCCTTACGACGCTCAGGAGCTGTTGTCGGAGCATCAGGACGAGTTGGGAATCTCGATGGTGCCCTTTCGCATGTTGGTTTATGTGGAGGACCTCGATGCCTATCACCCCATCGACGAGGTGAAGGAGGGCCAACGAGTGCTCAATATCTCGGGCACGGAGCTTCGTCAGCGCTTGGCCCGTGGCAGCGACCTGCCGGATTGGTTTACCTTCCCGGAGGTTGCCCGGGAGCTCCGCCGCACCTATCCACCGCGCCATCAGCAGGGGTTCACGGTCTTCTTTACGGGCCTTTCCGGGGCCGGGAAATCCACCGTGGCAAATGTCCTGTTGGTCAAGCTACTGGAAATGGGGGGGCGCCCCGTCACTCTATTGGACGGCGATATCGTTCGTACCAATCTTTCGTCGGAGTTGGGCTTTTCCAAGGAGCATCGCGACATCAATATTCGTCGCATCGGCTTCGTGGCTTCGGAGATCACCAAGAACGGCGGTATCGCCATCTGTGCTCCCATCGCTCCCTACGACTCGGTGCGCCAAGAAGTTCAGGCGGACGTGGAGGCCGGTGGAGGATTTGTGCTGGTTCACGTTTCCACCCCCATCCAGGTTTGTGAGCAACGGGATCGAAAAGGTCTCTACGCCAAAGCCCGAGCGGGTCTGATCAAGGAATTTACCGGCATCTCAGACCCCTACGAGGAGCCGGAAGCAGCTCATGTGTCCTTGGATACCTCGGAGCTGTTGCCGGCAGAAGCGGCGCAGAAGATTCTTCTCTACCTCGAGCGGGAGGGATTCCTCGCAGGACAGAAGCCGTAGACACATCTTTTCTGGAGGGGAGGAGCAGCCCATGCATCAGGCGGCGCAGTTGGAGCAAAAGATCGAGGCCGGGAAGGCGCAAGTAGGAGTCCTGGGCTTGGGCTATGTGGGGTTACCGGTGGCGCTGAGCTTTGCGGAATCCGGGTTGACAGTGCTGGGCTTCGACATCGATGCAGCCAAAGTAGAGCAGTTGTGTGCTGGCTCCTGCTACGTGCGACATTTGGCGGAAGGGCGTCTGCAAGAAGCCCTCGATAGTGAGCGTTTCGTTCCCACCAGCGATTTCTCTCGGCTCGGTGAAGCGGATGTGGTGATCATTTGTGTGCCGACGCCGCTGGATGCTTATCGCCAACCGGATCTGTCCTACGTTGAAGCAACAGCTCGACAGATCGCTGAGACCCTGAGGCCGGGGCAGCTGATCATTTTGGAGTCGACCACCTATCCAGGCACGACGGACGAGTTGGTCGTGCCGACTCTCGCTGCCGGAGGGTTGGTTTGCGGCGAGGACTTCTTCGTCGCCTTCTCACCGGAGCGGGAAGATCCCGGCAATGAGTCTTTTAGCACGACAGACATTCCGAAGGTGGTTGGGGGAGTCAGTGAGCAGGCTGGGGATCTGGCTGAGAAGTTTTATCTTCGGGCCTTTTCTCGAGTACACCGAGTTAGCTCCGCCCGGGAGGCGGAGGCTACCAAGCTGATGGAGAACATTTTCCGGGCGGTCAACATCGCTTTGGTCAATGAGCTCAAGGTGGTTTACGACAGCATGGGTATCGATGTCTGGGAGGTCCTCGACGCCGCCGATACCAAGCCCTTTGGGTTCATGCGCTTCAATCCGGGGCCGGGCTGGGGCGGACACTGCATTCCTGTGGATCCTTTTTACCTTTCGTGGAAAGCGCGAGAATTCGGTAGCACCCCTCGGTTCATCGAGTTGGCCGGCCAGGTCAATATTGAGATGCCGCAGTTTGTCATCCACAAGCTTCAACTAGCTCTCAATGATCGAACCAAGTCCGTTCGCGGGAGCCGAATTCTCATCCTGGGGCTCGCCTACAAAAAGGATATTGATGACCCTCGGGAGAGCCCCGCCTTCGAAGTGGTGGATCTTCTGCTCAAATTGGGCGCGAACGTGACCTACCACGACCCTTACGTTCCAGAGGCTCCCGCTATGCGAAGTTGGCCGGACCTGCCTCCCATGACCTCGCAAGCCCTTACGGACGAGGCCCTACAGCAGGCCGATGCGGTGGTGTTGATCACCGACCACAAAGCCGTGGACTATGAGCGCGTCGCACGTCAGGCCCCCTTGATCATCGATACCCGGGGAGTCTTTCCGAAAGGGGCTTCCAACGTAGTTCGAGCTTGAAACCTGCGCTAACAGAAGTACTCCCCGCGCGCCTTCGCGGGCAACCCGGGGAGAGGCGGGACGATCTCGACGATGTGGGCTAGAATAGCTGCCAATCGCTTCGGCAGAACCATTCCAATCTAATGAGCCACTTGCCAATGGATGCCCAGAGAATGACGGACAGCCTCCAAGCTCCCGAGAGCCGCAGTCGGGAGCTCCGACCGATCTACGTGGTCAACTTCTTACGACGGAATCTATGGATGATCCTGCTACTCGGCATGGTCACCGGGCTGGCTTATTGGGCCTTTGCTCAGATGACCCGAGAGTTGGCCTACCAAAGTGCCTGCAGCTTGGTCATCACTCCCCGTTCGGGCAGTTCCTCCTTTCGCCAGGACCCTTTGTCGGTGACGGCCTACAAACAGATGTTGGGTTCGGGAGCACTGATTTCGGAGACCAAGCGCCGGCTGGTAGAGGAGGGCCTTCTCGAGGCTTCGGATCCCCTGCGTTTGGGCAAAGAGCTGAGGTCGCGGATCTTCCTGTCCGACACCAAGAAAGGGCAGGCGTCCGCGGGAGTTCCTCTGCTGGAGTTGGTTTCGGTGGGTAAGACCCCTGAGGCGGCGGCACGGGCGGCAAATCTGTGGGCCGAGGTCTTTCTGGAGCAGAATCGCGCGATGGTCGTCGCGAGTACCACCGAAGCCATCGAGATTTTCGAACGACTCTACCCTCAAGCCCAGGAAAAGCTACAAGCTCTAGAACTTCAAGACGTTCAACAGACGGCGCAGCAAGGGCAGAGGCTAAGAGCTTTGCAGGATCAAGCCGGCGACAGGTCCAGGGCTTATGGTCAGGAGACCCTGCGGCTCATCACTGAGTACAACAACCAGACCAAGCAGATGGAGTTGGAATTCAAGATCAATCAGATGCGGCCTCAGCAGGAGGCTCGACTGAGAGCGCTGGAACAGGCCTACCAGGCGCTCCAGCAGGATCTTGCCAAGGTGGATGATTCTCTCGCCGCAGCGGAGGCGGAAAGGGCCGCGGTCAAGGGCCGCCTGGAGCAGACACCGCAACGCATTCGCTTGCAGCGCATCAAGCCCCCCGCTGCCGTCGAGATGGAGCAAAAAGGGCACGGGAGTCGGGGAGAGGCACGGGAAGCTGAATCCACCGGTCCTCTGTGGACGGAAGAGTCGATCAATCCCGTCTACCTCGAGCTCGACCGAAGGTTGGCTGCTGCGGCGGTCAATGCAGAGATTCTGCGACCCGAAAAACTGCGGCTGCAGAACCGTTTGGAGGAGTTGAGCGGAGAACTGAGAAGCGTCTCCGAGGGCTTGGAGCGGGGCGCCACCGAATTGGAGAAGCTCAAGTTGGATCGTTCTGCCGGTTTGGCTACTTTGAAGCTGCAGCGGGATGAAGACTTGGCGGCCTTGAAGCGGGGGGAAGCACAGGGCCTTTCCGAACAGAAGCGTCAGGCGGAGACGGCGAGCGCTCAACTCCGCCGAGAAGTCGCTTTTCAGCTCGAGTCCTACAAAAAACTCCAATCCCAGGTGACGCAAGCTTCCTTGGCTCGAGAACAATTGGCGGTGGAGGACGTCCGCATGAGCACCAAGGCGGTGCCCTCGGACTATCCCTTGCCTCTCAATACCGGATTCAAGACCGTGATCGCATTTCTGGTTGGAGCTCTCCTCGGCTTTCTGCTATCTCTGGCTAAGGAAGTGATTCGTTCCGAGGCGGCTGCGACGGCCTGAGCTCGAGTATGAAGGTTGCATCTGACACTTGGCACCAGGTTCCGGTTCTGGTCACTGGCGGAGCCGGCTTCATCGGTTCTCATCTGGTCGCCAGGCTAGCTGCCGAAGGGGCTGACGTCTTGGTTCTGGACGATTTTTCCTCCGGTAGAGAAGCCAATCTCCAAGCCGCCCAAGCGACTGGGACGGTCCAAGCGATCCGGGGGGATATTCGCGATTTTGAGGTCTGCCAGCGAGCTTGTGAGGGTCGTTCTATGGTGTTTCACCAGGCGGCTCGCGGCTCGGTACCTCGGTCTCTGAAGGATCCTGCCACCACCATAGGGGTCAACGTCAGCGGTACCGCCAACATTTTCACCGCAGCCAGGGATGCTGGGGTGAGGAGAGTCGTGTACGCCTCGTCGTCGAGTGTTTACGGTGACAGCGATACCCTACCGAAGCGGGAAGGGGAAGAAGGGCAGCCCCTGTCCCCCTATGCCTTGTCGAAGGTCATGAACGAGCAGCTGGCCAAGACCTTTGGCGATTCCTTTGGTCTCTGCTGCATTGGGTTGAGATATTTCAATGTCTATGGGCCGAGGCAGGATCCCGCCGGTCCCTACGCTGCGGTCATCCCAAGATTCTTTCAGGCCTGTGCCAAGGGTGGCCAGCCCGCGGTGTATGGGGATGGGGAACAAAGCCGGGACTTCACCTTCGTGGCCGACGCGGTCGAAGCGAATCTGTTGGCCGCCCAGGGGAAGCCCGAGGCTTGTGGCCGCGCTTACAATGTCGGCGCGGGGAACCGCACCACAGTCTTGGATCTCGCCGCCAGAATCAGCGAGTTGGTGGGCAGTGGGGGAGGGGTCGAGCATCTGCCGCCGCGGACGGGAGATGTGCCTCATTCCAGGGCCGACCTTGCCACCGTCGAAGAAGCCCTCGGGTTTCGTCCGTCGATCTCCTTGGACGAAGGACTGGCTCTGACCTGGAATTCTTTTCCCTAGCCTCCCATGGCAAGCCGGCCCCAAGCTCTGCACCTCATCTCGGGCCTCTACACGGGAGGTGCAGAAATGACCCTCCTCCGCTTGCTGACTCACTCAGCCAATCAGGAATTTCGCCATCGGGTCCTCTCCCTGACTGCCGGGGGAACCCTAAAACCTCGGTTTCTCGACCGGGGCATCGAGGTTCAAAGTCTGGACTGGAGCCCTGGAAGGCCCACTCCGGCGGGGCTTTGGCGCTTGGCGCGGATGGTACGGAGTCAGCCGCCGGACCTGCTCTTGGGTTGGATGTATCACGCCAACCTGGCAGCTAGCTTCTGTCGGCGTTGGGCCTGTCCCGGGGTTCCCCTGGTTTGGAACATTCGGCATACCCCGGACGATCTGGCACGAGAGAAGCGGCTGACGGCAGCGGTCATCCGCTCCGGGGCAAGGTTCTCCAAGACGGTCACGGCCGTGGTCTACAACTCCCGGGTCAGCCAGCGGATGCATGGGGCTCTTGGCTACGGCGGTCTGCGCTCCGAGGTGCTACCCAATGGCATCGATCTAGAAGCGTTCCGGCCCGCTCCCGAAGCTCGGCAAGAGTTTCGTCGTGAGCTGGGGCTGCCGGAAGATTCCTTTTTGCTAGGTCGAGTGGCTCGTTTCGACACCATGAAGGGCTATCCTCAGTTGATTCGAGCCGTGGGGGGGCTTTTAGGGGGAGCCTCCTCGGGCGCTCCCGGTACGGCAACTCCTAGCTCTGGAGTCCTTGCAGCAAAAAAACGGTCTTCCTTACACCTCGTTCTTGCCGGGCGAGGTGTCGAAGTGGGGCAAGGGAGCCTGGAGGCGGAGATCGAGGCTGCGGGGCTCAAGGGTCGGGTTCACCTTCTCGGGGAGCGCTCGGACGTGCCCCATCTGCTGGCAGCTCTGGACGGCTTCTGCTCGTCTTCTTTGTTCGGCGAGGGTTTCCCCAACGTGGTGGCTGAAGCCATGGCCTGTGGAGTGCCTTGTGTGGTCACCGACGTGGGGGATTCCGCCCGAGTCGTCGGCACCGAGGGTTGGGTGGTTCCACCGGGCCAGGTACCGGCCTTGACCGCTGCTCTAGGGGAGCTCCTGGACAAGCCTGAAGAGGAGAGACAGCGGATGGGGGCAGGAGGTCGCCGCCGGATCGCCGATAACTTCGCTGCCGCCACGGTTATTCCTCGACACCGCGATCTCTGGCTTCGGTGCCTCCAGGGCCCTTCGAGGGAAATGGCTCCGGAGAGCTGTTCATGAAGTTGCTTGCCGGGTTTTCTAAGACCTCTTTGGGGCGTCTGCTGTTGCGCGGCGCCGGCGGAAGCCTCGGAGTGACGGTCGCCGGCATGGCTCTCGCTATGGGGCTGCAACTCTTGCTGGCTCGATTGTTGGGAACGGAACACTATGGTGTCTATGCCTATTCCTTGTCCATCGTCTCCCTCTTGGTCCTGGCTGCTCGCATGGGGATGGACACGGCTGCGGTGCGATTCGTGTCTCAATACGGCGCCGCCAAGGATTGGAATCTGCTGCGGGGCTTCCTCCGTTGGGCCCACCTACGAGTCCTCGGGGTTGCCTTGGGGCTTGGAGTATTGCTGGTTTCCGTGGCCTGGTTGTTTCGCCAGTCGTTATCGGACGGTCTTCCTTCGACATTGGCCTGGGGCTCCCTGCTCATCCCCTGTCTCGGTCTCCTAGGGCTTAGAAAGGGAGCTTTGCAGGGCTTGCGAAGGGTCGCCTTGGGGCAAATCCCAGAACAGGTTGTCCGGCCCGTGCTCCTAGGATGCCTCTTGGGGCTGTTTTTCTGGCTTGTAGGCCGGTCTCCTCAAGCCCCGGAAGCAATGGCCCTGGCGACCCTGGCAGCCCTTCTGGCAACCCTGGCAGCGGGCTGGCTGTTGAAGTCCAACCTTCCTTTGGAGGTGAAAGAAGCGGCTCCGAGCCAGCTGGGGAGGAAGTGGCTAGGGGTTTCGTTACCTCTATGGCTAGTGGCCGGCCTGCGGCAGATCTTGCATCAGACGGATATTTTGCTAGTGGGAGCTCTATTGGGCACGACGGAGGCCGGCATCTATGGTGTCGCGACGCGGCTCGCGCCACTGGTCGCCTTGGGCTTGAACGCTGTCAATAGCATCGCCGCACCGCTGATCTCGGAGCTTTATGCTCAGCAGCGGCACCGAGAGTTGCAGACTTTGGTCACCCAGGCAGCCTGGGCCGCAAGCTTGGCGAGTCTGCCCCTTGGCCTGGGCCTGGTTCTATTTCGGCACCCAGTACTCTCCCTGTTCGGCGAAGACTTTCGTCGAGGCGCCCCGGTAGTGGTCATTCTCTGCCTCGCACAGCTAGTCAACGCCTTTACCGGTCCGGTAGGCTGGCTGTTGAATATGACCGGCCATCAGAAGGTCAATGCTCGTATTCTAAGTTGGATCACTGGACTCAATCTGCTGCTCAATCTACCGGCCATTCTTTGGTTGGGGCTTCCCGGCGCGGCTCTGGTCACCGGAGGTCTGCAAGCGGTGAAGAATCTCTGGACCTGGTTTGAGGTTCGACGAAGGTTAGGCGTCAATTCATCTATTTTGCCCGGTTCCGGGATGGCTATCTAGGGGATCCTCGGTGTTACCGAACCTGTTCATTGTCGGGGCGCAAAAGTCCGGGACGACCTCCCTCCATTATTTGCTGGAGAGTCACCGGGAGATCTTCTTTCCTCGTCGTCCTCAGGAGATCCACTACTTCGATATCGAAGAGAATTATCGGCGGGGAGCTGACTGGTTCGAGAGCTGTTTCGACGATTGGCAAGGGGAGGCCTACTGTGCCCAAACGTCTCCCTTGTACATGTACGAGCCAGTGGTTGCAGAGCGGATGCAGGCACTTGTTCCAGGGGCGCGATCCATCTTCATTTTGCGCAATCCTATCGACCGCGCTTACTCGCACTATTGGCATGAGGTTCGGTACGGCTACGAGGAGCTTCCTTTCCGAGGAGCCCTGGAGGCCGAGTCATCCCGACTGAGGGGAGGGTTTACCGCCCGGCGGCATTTCTCCTATCTGGATCGGGGGCGCTACTCGGTGCAAATCCGGCGTTTCCAGGAGAAGTTCCCAGGAGACCAGCTACTCTTTCTTTTACAAGATGAGCTCAAGAGCTCACCCCAGCAGGTCAAGGAGAAGGTCGCAGGGTTTCTTGCCGTGGACCTCGAAGGTTTCGAGGTGAAGCCCCAGGAGAGGTGGCACTTCAACCGTACCGGCATGCCGCGCATTCGTTCCCTACAGCGGTGGCGCCGTCGCTGCGCAAAGAAGCTCCCTTGGGTTGCCTTTGCCATCGACCAAGTCAATCTCGTCGACCGTCGGTATCCCCCCATGAAGTCGCAGGATAGACAGTGGCTACAGGAGCGATTTGCCCAGGAGATCGAGGATTTGGGCCGCCTAACAGGGCTACCGGTCGGATCCTGGTTGGACTGAGCCATGAGAGTCCTTTTGTTCATTGGCCACCTGGACCAGGGAGGCTCCCAGCGTCAGATGGCGGAGCTGGCCCGGGGGCTAGCCGCCGATGGTCATCAAGTCTGTATGGTGACGATTTTGGCCCGAGGCCAGTTCGAGGCACTACTGGAAGGCCAATCAGGCCTCGAGGTGGTCAGTCTCTTTTCCGAGAAGGCCCCTTCCTTCTGGGGAACAGCAGGCCAGTTGATCAGCTCCGTGAGACGTCTTCGGCGCTGTGCAGAACGATTCCGCCCCGATGTCGTCTACAGCACTTTGTATATCTCAAATCTTGTCGCCTACCTGGCCCTTCGGCGCGAAGCCGTACCTCTGGTTTGGGGAATACGTTCTTCCAACGAGGTCCTGACTTGGAAGAGGAGTCTGGCTCTGGCTGTCGGTCGCCGGTTGGCAAGCCGTCTCCCGGCGGTGGTATACAATTCGCGGGCTGGCTCCGAATGGCATGAGAAGCGGGGTTTCCCCTCGGCCCAAAGTCGAGTGATCCCCAATGGTATCGACACGGAGAGCTTCCAGAAAGATCCCTTGGCCCGAGCCCGTTGCCGCGCTTCATGGGGGATTGATGACCAGGAATTTCTGGTCGGCCTGGTGGCTCGCCTGTCTCCCATGAAAGATCATCAAACCTTCTTGGAAGCGGTTGGGATCGTTGCTCGGCAGCGTCCGGAGATTCGATTCGTCTGTGTCGGAGATGGTCCAGCGGCGACCCTCGAAGGACTACAGCGGCAGGCACAGCGTTTGGGAGTGCAAAAACAGCTCCTATGGACCGGTCGGGAGACCGATATGGTGGCCACTTACAACGCCTTGGATCTTCTTGTTTCTTCCTCTGCCTGGGGAGAGGGCTTCTCTAATGCTCTTGGGGAGGGGATGGCTTGCTGCGTTCCCTGTGTAGCTACGGACGCGGGAGACGCCCGAGACATTTTGGGAGATACAGGAGTTCTCGTCCCGCCAGGCTCGGCTACTGAGCTCGCGGCAGGGATTCTGCTGCTCAAGGATGAGCTTCCGAAGCAACGCCAACAACGGAGTGAGGAGGCGCGGCGGCAGATCGTCGAAAATTTCTCGGTGCCTCGCATGATCCACGAAACAGCTCAGTTATTGCGCCGGGTCACCCCCCAGGGTGCTGCTAAGGACAGTCGTGGAGGAGATCGCGGTTGCAGCTCCTCTTCCTAGCTATCGCCCCCGCCGGCCTGGTGTATTTTCTGTTTCGCAAGAGGCGGTTCGATTTTTATTCGATCGCTTACCTTTCCGCCTTGGTGTACTTCTTGCCGGGCTTTTTTGGCTATGCATTGATGCCTCCTTCGGCCCTCAATGCCACGCGAGTTCCCGCCCCCTTACTACCGGAAACCTACGGAGTCTTCCTTCTCGTTCTGCTCAGTATCTGGTTTGGGTCGATGTTCTACGATGGTCTCTCCCCTCGGACAGCTCGGGTCATCCAGATTCCGGGACCGGAGTGGGCGCTTAGACTTCTGGTCGGCTTGGCTCTCTTGGGCCTCGGCATCACTTTGGTGACCGCCGGCGCAGCGCTTTTTTCTCCCCACAAACCCGTAGTCATGGCGGCTTTGGGACGATGGCGCATTCTCTGGGTTGCTGGGGCTTCCCTCGGGGTCATTCTGGCTTTCCTGCAACGTCGATGGTGGATCTTCGGCCTCTGCTTCAGTCTTCTACTCTTTGATTTCTACGTGGGGTTTCGCAGCAACCTGGCCCTCACCTGTATCGCTCTATTCGTCGTGATCTTGCATCGCAAGGGCCCTCAGCGTTTTCTGTGGCAGAACAAGCTTCTGGGGCTCTTCGGGGTGGCGGCTGCAGGGTTGTTCTTCCTCTTCAAGTTTCTCTACATACCGATCAAGAAGGGGAATTTCGAGCTGGTCCTGGAGCGAGCCACCAGTCCGTCGTACTTCCTGACCACGGTAGCTCGGTCGGAGCCCTTTGGCACCCAGGCGATTCTCAACGAGGCCTTGAGGGAGCGGTTGCAAATGGACCTTGCTGGTTTGGGAGAGCTGGTCTACCAGCTGATGCTCTTCGCGCCTCACTTCGGCATCGAGACCCAGGCGACCAGCGATCAATTTCGGGAAGCTTTGTTCCCTAGCGCTCCCAGTGGATTGGGCAGCAATATCTGGGCAGAGATGTGGTGTCGTGGTGGGTGGGGGTTGCTCGTTCTCTTCGCCATCTTCTTCGTCGTCGTTCTAGGGTTTGGCTCCTACCTTCTTCGCCTCAAAGATCACCAGTTACTGGCAGGGATCGCTTTGACGATGAGCTATTGGGCCTTTTATACCCATCGGAACTCGCTGGCTTTTCAGGTCAACTTGGAGAAGCGCATCGTCATCCCCTGGCTGCTCGCTATGGGCTTTGCCTTGGTGGTCAATGCGCTGTCTCGCCCGCGGCCTGCTGAGGTTCCCGATGGCTGATCTCGAGACCTTGCCGAAAGGGGCCGATGGACGCCGCCTCAAGGTCGCTCACGTCACCACCATCGCCGCATCGCTGCAATATCTTCTTCTCAACCTACTGGAGTCCTTGGTGGAGGAGGGGTATGAGGTGGTGGGAGTTTCCGCACCGGGTCCGGAGGTAGAGGAGCTTGCGGCTCGAGGCGTGTCTCATCGGGTGATCACCATCAGTCGCCGTATGGCTCCCTTCGAGGATCTGCGCGCCCTTTGGCAGCTCGTACGTCTGTTCCGCCGCGAAGGATTCGACGTCGTGCACACCCACACCCCCAAGCCTGGCTTGCTCGGCCAGTTGGCGGCTCGCCTGGCGGGAGTGCCGGTCATCGTGAATACCATTCACGGGTTCTATTTCCATGAGCACTCGAAGCCCATGGCTCGGCGAGCCTTGATTCTTTTGGAGAAGATTGCGGCCCGTTGCTCGACCCGCATCCTGTCTCAGAATTTCGAGGACGTCGGGACGGCCATCAAGGAAGGCATTACCCAGCCGGAGCGGATCGAATTCTTGGGCTCAGGGATCGATGTGAAGCGTTTTCAGCCCGACCGAATCGATTCTGCAGCGGTGGCCGCCCTACGCCGTGAGTTCGATCTGCCCGTGGGCATTCCAGTGGTTGGGTTCGTCGGCCGTCTGGTCGCAGAAAAGGGGATCTTGGAGTTATTGGAGGCAGCTGGTCAGGTTCTGGATGAGTTTGGAGACTTTCGCCTTTTGCTGGTAGGCCCGCGGGACGATATCAAGGCAGATGCCCTGACCGAAGAGGTGGCGGCTCGCTTTGGAGTCGAGAAGATTTGCCGTTTCACCGGTATGCGGGAGGACATGGTCGCTCTGTACGCCTCGATGGATCTCTTCGTGCTACCCTCCCACCGCGAAGGGCTACCCCGGGCCCCCATGGAGGCGGCTTCCATGGGGTTGGCGCGCATCGTTACCAACGTCCGGGGATGCCGCGAAACCGTTACCGATGGGCACGACGGTCTGTTGGTGCCAGTTCGGGATCCCGGCAGCCTGGCCCAGGCCATCGTTCGTCTCTTGAGGGACCCGGAGGAAGCTCGCAGGCTAGCGGAGCAGGCTTTAGAAACCTCGAAGGAGAGGTTCGATGAAGAGCTCGCTTTCGAACAGATCAAGAATGTCTACGGGCAGGAGCTGGCGAAGCTTGGAAGATGAACAGAGACTCCACCCTAAGCTGGGGCAAGCGTGCCCTGGATCTTTCTGCTGCCGCCGTAGCTCTTGGCGCAGCCTTGCCGCTGCTCTTGGGCGTGGCACTGCTGGTGCGTTGGAGGTTGGGGCGACCGGTGTTGTTCCGTCAAGACAGACCCGGTCTTGGTGGGGCCACCTTTCGCCTCTTCAAATTTCGCACCATGAGCGACGCAAGAGACGCCCAAGGAAGGCTCTTGCCGGACGGCGAGAGGCTGACTTCTCTCGGCAAGTTCCTGCGAGCCAGCAGTCTGGACGAGCTTCCCTCTCTACTCAATATCCTGCGGGGAGAGATGAGTCTGGTGGGGCCGCGTCCGCTCCTGGTGCGCTATCTGGAACGCTATTCCCCAGAACAAGCCCGGCGTCACGCAGCCAAACCAGGGCTGACCGGTTGGGCTCAGGTCAACGGCCGAAATGCCGTCTCCTGGGAGGAGAGGTTTCGCCTCGATGTCTGGTATGTGGATCATTGGAGCTTCGCCTTAGATCTCAAGATTATCTGGCTCACGGTGGTCAAGGTGTTGCGTCGGGAGGGCATTACCGCCCAAGGGCACGCTTCGATGCCGGAGTTCGAGGGCAGCGACCCTGGAGCTGGCCATGAGTGACGCTTCGATCTCGACTTTGGGGCGCTGGTTGCGCACCCCCTGGTATGCCTTCTGGCGGTGGTTGGAACGCCTGTTCTATGCCGACAAGGAGTACTCCCTGCAGATCCCTCAAGGTCAACGGATCTATACGCCGTGGTTTCACCCCCAAGCGGGAACTCCCTTTGCCAAGGCGCTGCATGGGATGGGCTCGCGGGGAGACCTGGTAGTGTCACCGGATCGCTGCTATCTACTCTTCCAGATGGCCACCCGAGCTGGCCGATTGCCGGGGGAGTTTGCCGAATGCGGGGTCTACACCGGCGGTACCGCTGAACTCCTGGCCGGAGTGTTGAGGAAGGCCCTCGAATCTGACAGCCAAAGTGACGGAAAGGCTGGCGGAGCCTCCGCTCGCAAACTCCACCTCTTCGACACCTTCGAAGGCATGCCGGAGGGAACCGAAGCGGGGCGGGATTATCACTCTCCGGGGGATTTTTCAGATACCTCAGAAGAAGCGGTGCGCCAGCGTCTCAGGGCCTTCGAGGATCTCTGCGCTTTTCATGTCGGCGTCATGCCAGCCACATTCCAGCAAGTACCCCAGGAGAGATATTCCTTCGTTCACGTCGACGTGGATATCTACCCATCGGCTCTGGAGTGCTGCCGCTGGTTCTGGCCTCGCCTGGTGCCGGGTGGGGTGATGGTGTTCGACGACTATGGCTTTTATCCCTATCGCCATGCTGCCCGAGCAGCGGTAGATGAGTTCTTTGCCGACCAGGTAGAGGCGCCCATTGCTCTGCCCACGGGCCAGGCGATCGTCTTCAAGGACTTTTCAGCCGCGGACCCGAATGCCCAGAACCGAACTAGGACAAATTCCCCTTGAGTCCTCCTCGGAAGCCTTTCCACACTCTGTTCACCAGCGCTGGTCGGCGGGTCGAGCTACTCAGGGCCTTTCGCCGGGCCTACCAGGAGTTGGAACTGCCGGGCCGAGTGATCGCTACCGATATCGATCCCTTAGCTCCCGCCTTGCAAGTAGCGGATCGAGGCTTCTTGATGCCCCGGCTGGGGGAGGATAGTTACCTACCCGCCCTC
Organism: Deltaproteobacteria bacterium; assembly: GCA_022601195.1. Classification (GTDB taxonomy): domain Bacteria; phylum Acidobacteriota; class Thermoanaerobaculia; order Multivoradales; family JAHZIX01; genus JAHZIX01. The sequence continues at coordinate 38,995 of JAHZIX010000004.1, read as the reverse complement.
GAGGCTCTGTGCCGCCGAGAAGAGATCTCCTTGATTTTTCCTCTCATCGATCCGGATATCGAGGTTCTCTCCAGGCACCGGGACCAGCTGGCCGAATTGGGAGCCCGGGCGGCGGTGGTCGCTCCGGAAGCGGTAGCGGCGACCGCAGACAAATGGGACTCGCAGCAGTTCTTCCGCTCCCTGGGGCTACCGACAGCGAATTCTTGGCTTCCTGGGGATGCGGATTTGGCCCAGCAGGATTTTCCCTTGTTCATCAAGCCTCGGCAGGGGAGCGCCTCTCAATTCACTTTTCGAGTCGAGAACCAACGGCAGCTGGAGTTCTTCCTGGATTACGTCCCCAATCCCATCGTGCAGGAGTTTCTGCCTGGGCCGGAGATCACCACCGATGTCGTCGCAGACCTAGACGGTGAGATCATGGGCCTGGTGTCCCGGCGGCGCATCGCCGTGCGCTCTGGAGAAGTGATCAAAGGGGTAACCATAAAAGACCCTCGCATTTTCGACGGGGCTGTGAAGATCGCTCGGGCTCTGCCCGCCGTTGGGCCCATCACAGTGCAGTGTCTCTACAAAGGGGATGTACCTTATTTCACCGAGATCAACGCCCGCCTTGGCGGTGGACTCCCCCTCGGCTTGGCCGCCGGTGTCGAGTCGCCACGGTGGCTTCTGGCTCGGAGTGCCGGCTTACCTTTAGAGCTGCCACCCCTGGGGAGCTACCAGGAAGGCCTTCATCTGAGTCGATTCGACGATTCCTTCTTTCTGGGAGAGCGCGAGCTTGAGACCTTTGCAGGGCGTGGTTTTCGATCTCGATGACACCCTCTACGCCGAGCGAGATTACGCGGCGAGCGGCTTTCGGTACGTCGCCGAGGTGGTGGCGGGGGAGACGAACCTGGAAGCGGGGGAGCTGTTTGCCCGCTTGTGGGGAGATTTCGAGGCAGGGAGACGGGGAGACCTTTTCAACCGCCTCCTGGCCATCTATTCCCAAGCTGCAGAGTCTTTTGACATTCCCCGACTGGTGAGTCTCTACCGCCGTCACTCTCCAGATATTCAAATGAGGCAGGAGATCACTGACTTCCTGCGCCAGCTGGTTGATTGGGGAGTTCCCCTGGCGCTGATCTCCGATGGCTATTTGGAGGCCCAAGAGGCCAAGGTGAGAAAGCTAGGGCTGGCGAGCTTTTTCGACCCGCTGATCCTGACGGACGCTCTGGGGCGGGAGTATTGGAAGCCCCACGAACGAGCTTTTCGTAAGGTGGAGGAGGCTTGGGGCTTGCCAGGAGAGGTTTTGGCCTATGTCGGAGACAACCCACGAAAGGACTTCGTCGCCCCGCGGCGTCTCGGTTGGACATGCCTCCGCTTGCGCATTCCGGGCCAGGAATCCTTCCACCACCCAACAGCAGAAGAGGGGCATCCCCATGAGGAATGGAAGTCCTTTGGAGAGCTCGCTGGCTACTTGACGGGGCGCTTGAAGGGGAACCCGGGGACGGCGGGGGATTCGCCATGAGCCTGCAGGGACAGGTTTACGTGGTCGGTGGGGTGCAGCGCGCAGGGGCTCATTTTCGCGATGAATGGCGGCGGCATCGCATGGGACGCATTCTGTCCCTCGACCTCGCCACGGGGGCTTGCAAGACCTGCCTGGAGTACGTGACGCCGCCGGAAGCCCTGCCGGAGGAGCCAGACCCGGCCATCCTTTTCAAAGCGGCGACCCACCAAGGGCAGGAGCTGCACGGTTGTACTCAGACCGAGATCTTCACTTGGTCACTGCCCGATTTTTCTGTGGTGCGGCGCATTTCCCTACCCGCGTTCAACGATGTGCATCACGTTCGGCTCAGTCGCGGGGGGAACTACCTGGTGGCCAATACCGGACTGGATATGGTCATGGAGGTCTCTACCGAAGGTGAAATTCTTCGCCTATGGAACGTTTTGGAGGAGTCAGATCCACTAGCGGATCCCTGGGGACGCTTTTCACCTCAGAAGGACTATCGCAAGGAGATCACTACCAAGCCCCATGGTTCTCACCCCAACTACGTTTTCGAAGCGCAAGACGGAGAGATCTGGGCGACCCGCTTCGAGCAGCGGGATGCCGTATGTCTGACGTCTCCCGGGCGCCGCATCGAGATCGCTCTGGAGCGTCCCCACGACGGTGTGGTGCGAGGGGACAAGGTCGCTTTTACCGTGGTCAGTGGCCATTTGGTGATCGCCCAAACCGGCGATGGAGCTGTCTTGCAACGACATGACCTCCAAGAGCTAGCAGAAACAGACTTCGCCTTGGGTTGGTGTCGCGGTCTTCACCATCTCGACGACGATCTCGTATTGGTAGGTTTCTCTCGCTTGCGCCCGACGAAAATTCACCAGAACCTTCGCTGGGTAGGGAATCGTCTGGGTTTGCGAAAAGCGCCGGATCAGCTTCCAACCCGCATCGCTCTTTATGATTTGAAGCGGCAATCCTTGGTGCGGGAGTGGAATCTAGAGGACCACGGCTTGAACGTACTGTTCTCGATCCATCCTGCCTCCGGGGGCTGCCTTTCATGACCACAACCCATTCATCCCTTCCGCTGCGGGTAATCTTTGTCCTCGGAGCTGGCAGAAGTGGTTCGACGGTGCTCGACACTCTTTTGGGGAACCACCCTCAGGCGGAGAGTGTCGGCGAGTTGGCAAATCTAGTTCGAGCCTACGAGGCTAACGAGTACTGCGCTTGTGGGAAGCGCTGTCAGGACTGTCCCTTTTGGCGAGAGGTCTGGTCCCAATGGTGGTCCTCAGGAGGCGACAGCCTGCGCTATCAGGAGCTCCAGCGGCGCTTCGAGCGGCCCAGGGCCATGGTGAGGTCGATGGTGGCAAAGCGAGCCGCCTCCCCTCTCTTCCGGGAGTACGAAGAGGCGACCCGTCGGTGCTTGACCTCGGTGGCGGAAGTCAGTGGCCAAAGAGTACTGGTCGACTCGTCCAAGAATCCTGGCCGAGCTCTTGCTCTGAGCCGTATCGATGGCATCGATCTAAGGCTGGTGCATCTGGTGCGAGATGCTCGAGGGGTCGCCTATTCCGGCGCCAAGGCCTTCACTCGAGATGAAACCCAGGGTTTAGAGCAGGATATCCGATCCATGGCCCCTCGGCGCACCGCCACTTCCTGGCTGCTCGCCAACCTGGTGTCTTCCCTGGTTACGAGAGCGGTTCCTGTCGAGAATCGCCTTCTACTGCGCTATGAAGACCTGATGGCAGATCCACGGCAGGCCCTCCAGGCGCTGGGTCGAGTGACCGGGTTGAACTGTGAACCCTGGGTGGAAGCGGTGGAGCAGGGCCGGGCCCTCGAAGTGGGGCACACGGTTTCCGGCAATCGGGTGCGCATGAAGGGGAAGCTTCGCCTCAAGCCCGATCTGGAGTGGTTGACTCATCTATCGGCGGCGGACGAACGGACGGTGCGGCGTCTTTGCGGTCCCCTCATGCGGCGCTATGGCTACCGCCTGGACGCCAAAGAGTCGACTTCTGGGCAGAGTTAGTATCCCCGATCCGGTTATTGCGGGAAACGAGATAGGACAGCCAACCTTATGTGCGGAATTGCAGGTCTCGTCCAGCCGGGTCTTCCTGAAGAGGAGTGGTCTCCCTTACTGAAGGCCATGACCCGAACCCTGCAGCATAGGGGGCCCGATGGGGAGGGCATTTGGGTCGATGCGGAAGCCGGGGTGGGCCTCGGGCACCGGCGTTTGGCGATCATCGATCTCTCTCCTTCCGGCTGGCAACCCATGGCCTCCCGAAACGACCGCTATCGGCTCACCTTCAACGGTGAGATTTTCAACTTCAGGGAGCTTCGCCAGGAGCTTCAAGGTAGGGGCCATGACTTCGTCGGTACCAGTGATACGGAAGTGATCCTAGCGGCTATCGATAGCTGGGGTTTCGACGAAGCCTTGGCTAGGCTCAACGGGCAGTTCGCCATGGCTCTCTGGGATCGTTCGGAGAGGACTCTTCGCCTGGTGAGAGACCGTTTGGGGGAGAAGCCTCTGTACTACGGATTCCTGGGAGGGCCTTCCGAGAGGAGCCGAGCCTTCCTCTTCGCCTCAGAGTTGAAAGCCTTCCAGCCCCACCCGGCCTATCACCCCACCATCGACCGCAACAGCCTGGCTCTGATGCTGAGGTACAGCTACATCCCGGCTCCTCACACGATCTATCAAGGAGTCTACAAGCTGCCTCCGGCGAGCGTACTGACCTTGAAGCTCGATGATTTCGACTCTGAGCCGGTGGTCGAGAGCTATTGGAGTGCTCGCCAAGTCGCTCACCAGGGACTGAGCTCACCGTTCCAGGGGTCTGACTCTGAGGCTTTGGCGCTGACCGAGAAAGCGTTGGCCAAGTCCATCGAGCTGAGAATGATATCGGATGTGCCCCTTGGGGCCTTCCTTTCCGGAGGGGTGGACTCCTCCCTGGTCGTCGCCTTGATGCAGGCAGCGAGCTCCCAGCCAGTGAAAACTTTCAGTATCGGTTTCGAGATAGACGGCTACGACGAGGCTCCCCACGCCCGAGCGGTGGCGAGCCACCTAGGGACCGAGCACACCGAGCTCTATGTCACCGCAGACCAAGCTCTCGATGTGATTCCCCGACTTCCGACTATCTACGACGAGCCCTTCTCGGATTGCTCTCAGATCCCAACCTTCCTGGTCTCTCAGTTGGCACGTAAGGAAGTCACGGTAGCGCTCTCCGGAGACGGAGGTGACGAGCTGTTCTGGGGTTATAGCCGATACCCGCTTTGCACCGAAATCTGGAAGAGAATCGGCTGGCTGCCAACGCCTCTGCGGCGTACTGCGGCGGCAGCTCTTGATCGCGCTCCTCTGGGACTTCTGGATGTAGCCTTCAGCTGGATGGGGCCCCTCTTCACCCGCTACGGCAGACCCGGAAGCGCCGGGGACAAACTACGGAAGTTTGCCGAGGTAGCTCGTATGGGGACGCCAGACGAGCTCTATCGCCATATTCTGACCAACTGGCGCAACGTCATGGAGGTGGTGCCCGGTTCTCAGGAGGTAGCCACCAATCTGAATCAGACGGGCTTGGCTGAGGACCTTCCAGGATTCCAGGAACGCATGCCTTACCTGGACCAGGTCTCCTATCTTCCCGACGACATCCTCGCTAAGGTGGATCGAGCCAGTATGGCCAATAGTCTGGAAGTCAGAGTTCCCTTCTTAGATCCTTCCTTCGTCGAGTTGAGCTGGCAACTTCCACCCTCCTTGAAGATGCGCGGTGGAGAAGGAAAGTGGCTCCTCAGGCAGATCCTTGCCCGTCATGTTCCTCGGGCCTTGACGGATCGCCCCAAGATGGGCTTCGGAGTCCCAGTGGGCTCCTGGTTGCGGGATCCCCTTAGGGCTTGGGGGGAGGAGTTGCTCTCCGAAGAGAGACTGAGGAGAGAGGGCTTTTTCGAAGCAAAGGTGATTCGAGCCAAGTGGCAGGAGCATCTTTCTGGCCAACGAAACTGGCAGTATCATCTCTGGGATGTCCTCATGTTTCAGGCCTGGCTCGAAGCTCAGGGCTGACCCTGCCTCGACGGCTACCCGCTCAACCTTAACCCACACCACCCTCGCAGCGGGCCTGTCCCGCTGTCAAGACCGCAAGTCGGTTTTCATAGACTCACCCAATTGAGATATCTGCTAGGCAAGCTTGGCTAGACTTTTTGCTCTGGAGAAGAAGAGGTCGGGTAGGAGAGAGAAGACATCTAGGGAGGTTTCTGGGCCTCTCCTTGGCGAGAACCTCACCTCATCTAGTGGTAAGAGGGACGAAAAAAAAGCCCGCGATGGCGAACCATGCGGGCTTTTCCTAATTTGGCGCTACAGCCGTCGCCTTTGATTTCCTGCGGTAGAAATCGCTCTTTTTAGCGGAAAGACTCGTAAGTGTCGAGATAGTAGGAGCCTGCGTTCGGCAGCAGCAGGCCATCGTTACCAACCAAGCCAAGGCGCGCAGCATCGATGCGATGGGCAGAGTTGTTGACATCGTTGCGGCAGACGGTACCGGAGCCAACAACCGTCAGGCAGCAGCCGTTGTTGGGGTCAGCGAGGGTACCGGCAGTCCAGTCGAGCTCGACGGTGACAGGACCGCTGACGTTGATGCGGGTGGTGTAACGCTCAACGTTGTTGTTGAACTTGCACATGGCATACAGGCGGTACAAGTTGTTCTTGCGGATCGTGTAGATCCGGGAGATGGAGATCTCACCGGGAGCAACGATGTTCTGACCACGCAGGTTGAACAGCTGGAACCAGGTCACATTGTTCATGGTCAAGCCGTTCGGGTCGTACTCGAAGCGGGCCAGGTGATGGGTCTCTTGGGTCGGGCCGGCACCAGCGGAGCCGCGAGCCTCGACCAAGGCGATGGTGTTCGGGGTGCCATCAACGGTGATCTCCAGGCCGAAGGACCCGGTCATCGCCGCGGCGTTGGTCACCGCGAGAGTGCTCGCGAAGATGGGAGAAGCCCCAAGAACAAGGATAGCGGCGATAGCGATCATCAGATTACGTTTTGACATAGGAAGCTTCCTCCAAGTGTCTCAAAAAAGGTTCCGCGTTGTCGCGGTAGTCCTACCACAGAACTTCGACATGATACCATGCAGTGCGATTTGATTATAGGTCAGGCGGTTTTTGAGTTCAAGACTTCCGCACTATATATTTGGTCCCGCTAGTCAGATTTGTGTTGTGTTGATTGTTTTCCAAGGAGTCCATGTTGGTGACAGTGCAGACTTCGATGGAGCTGCCGATGGCTGGGTCGGAGCTCGATGAGTCCGATATTCAGGCAGTTCTAAACGTTCTTCGCTCCGGTCGTTTGGCTCTTGGACCAGAAGCGGAGGCTTTCGGGGAAGAGCTGGCCCAAAGGGTTGATGCCCGCTTTGGGGTCGCGGTGAGCTCCGGTACGGCAGCGCTACATATCGCCGTCAGGGCCTTGGGATGGGGGCCCGGGGATGAGGTGTTGGTGCCTTCCTTCACCTTCGTGGCCTCGGTCAACGCGCTGCTCTACGAAGGGGTCACTCCCGTCTTTGTCGACATCGACCCAAGGACATTTTGCCTCGACCCTCAATGCGTCGAAGCAGCTCTGACTCCCCGCACCAAAGGAATCATGGTGGTCGATGTATTTGGTCACCCGGCTCCCTGGGGTGAGCTTCTGGAGATCGCCCAGCGCCATGGTCTGCGTCTGATCGACGATTCCTGTGAGGCCCTTGGGGCGGAGTACCAAGGGCGCAAGCTGGGTTCTTTGGCCGACGTGTCGACCTTTGCTTTCTATCCCAACAAGCAGATCACCACGGGTGAGGGAGGGATGCTGGTCACCGACGATCCTCAGATAGCTTCCCTGGCCCGAAGCCTGCGCAATCAGGGCCGTGGAGAGATGGGAGCTTGGCTCGAGCATCCTCGTCTCGGGTTCAACTACCGCATGAGTGAGCTCAATGCCGCCTTGGGTCGTTCTCAGCTGGCGCGCCTCGATCGGTTCATGGCGCTACGTGAACAGGTCGCCCACATGTATACTCAGCGCCTCGCCAAGGTCGAAGGAATCAAACCACCGGTAGTCGAACCCGATGTTCGTATGAGCTGGTTTGTCTACGTCGTGACCTTGGACGAAGGGATCCAACGAGATGAGATCGTGCGCACCCTGAAGACCCACGGCGTACCTAGCCGGGCCTATTTTTCGCCAATTCATCGTCAGCCCTGTGCCGCCCAATGGGCACCCGAGGAGGGATCTTTGCCGGTGACCGAAGATGTCGCGGCTCGCACTTTGGCCTTGCCGTTCCACAACCGCCTCTCGGAGGCTCAGGTAGAGCGGGTGGCGAGCGCCTTGGAAGAAGCTCTCGCCGACCGGCGAGATTGAGTGAGATTGAGGTTGATCTGTGAATCCACCTGAAGTCCCTAACGGAGATTGTTCCGTCGAGGAGCACCCTCCCAAGGAAGGGAAATCCCTCATTCGAGCAGCCATTGAGAGTTCTCCTCTGAGGAGGTTAATGCTGCTGTTATTCGATGGCGCGGTAGCTTTCCTCAGTCTGTGGACGGCGATGCTGTTGCGCTTCGAGGGGACCGTTCCAGAGGTCTGGTTGGCGGCCATACCTCCATTGGCAATGCTGCTGATCTTGGCCCGGGTTGTTTCCACCTACTTATTCCGAGTACATCGCTGGTCGTTTCGGTTCTCTGGCTTGACGGATGGTGCTCGAGTCGTCACCAGTTGCTTGTTCGGTACCGGCCTGTTCATGTTGGGCGTCTATTTGCTACGCCCCACCGGACCGCCGCGATCCGTGGTCGCTCTCGAGCTCTTGTTGACCACCGCGATTGTCGCTGGAATTCGATTCACTCCCCGGTTGGCTTGGCTCTATCAGGCTGACCGAACGCGAGCCCGTCGAGAGGATGTTCAGCGAACCCTGATCGTGGGAGCTGGCGCAGCTGGAGAAATGCTGCTTCGAGACCTCCGTCGGTCCCAGGAACACTCCTATCGGGTCCTAGGTTTCGTCGATGACGATGCCGCCAAGCGGGGAACCATCGTGGGTGGCGTGCCGGTCTTCGGTGCCGTCTCGGACCTGCCGGAAGTGGTACGGACTCATAGCGTTGGCAAGCTGCTGATCGCCATACCTCGCTTGCCGGCGGAGAAAGTGCGGGAGATTCTCTCTCTGTGCGCAGATCTCAAGGTGAGATTCAAGATTCTGCCAGTGTCCTTTATCTATTTCCAAGATCGTCAAGCTTCCTCCATGTTGCAGGATCTGTCTCCGGAAGATCTGCTCCCTCGAGATACGGTGAAATTTTCCCCCAGCGAAGAGGCCTTCTTGGTCGCCGGTCGTTGTGCCCTGGTGACTGGAGGAGCCGGCTCCATCGGCAGCGAAATCTGCTGCCAGCTATTGGAGCGAGGCATTAGCAAACTCATCATCGTCGATCTCAATGAGAACGGCCTCTATTTCATGAAGCGGCGATTGGAACGGGAATATCCTCAATCGAAGATCTTTGCCGAAGTGGGAGACGTCCGCGACGCCAGTCGTATCGAGACGTTGTTTCGGCAGCATCGCCCCCAGGATGTCTTTCACGCTGCGGCTCACAAGCACGTGCCGCTCATGGAGCGGGCGCCATGCGAGGCTGTGAAGAACAACGTCATGGGGACCCGCAATGTCGCCCTAGCTACGGACCGTTTTGCCGCTGAGCGTTTCGTTTTCATTTCTACCGACAAAGCGGTTCGCCCTTCGAGCATCATGGGAGCGACCAAGCGGGTTGGGGAGATGCTGGTGAGAGATCTGGCGCGGCGGTCCAAGACTCGATTCTCGGCGGTGCGCTTCGGCAATGTACTCAACTCTGCAGGCTCTGTGGTGCCGCTGTTTCGAGAGCAGATCGCGGCTGGTGGTCCCGTGACGGTGACTCACCCGGAAGTCCGGCGTTATTTCATGACCATCAGCGAAGCGGTTGGGTTGGTGTTACGAGCAGCCTACGGCAACTACGGAGAGCTGTGCATCTTAGAAATGGGATCCCAGATCCGCATTCTCGACCTCGCTCGTCACATGATCACGATGTCAGGGAAAACCCCGGAGCTGGAAATCGGTATCGAGTTCACCGGGCTGCGGCCGGGTGAGAAGCTCTTCGAGGAGTTGCTGACCGACGAGGAAGGGAAGACCAGAAAGATCGACGAGAAGATCCTAGTCGCCGAGAGTTCCCCTCCGCCTGTAGACCTGGCAGATCGTCTCCTTTGGATGATAAAAGCAGCTCAGGAAGAAGACCGAGAATCGACCCTAGCTACTTTGGAATCCCTCGTCCCGTCCTATGCGAAGAACCTCTCTGAGCAGGCTGAGAAGGCCTATCGGACGAGCGCTTCTTCTCCTTCAAGTTCATCCTGAACGGTCATCGCCGTTTGTTCAGCTTTAGTGGGAGTTTCCCCAATGTCAGTGCGAAATATCGTTAGAAATCTCTTCAACCCAAGCTACGTCCCGGTCATGGTCGGCAAAATGGGAACGCGAGTCGTCGACTTCTTCAATCCTCCCGATGTCGCCAAGTGGACCGAGTGGGCTCGGCAGCGATCCGGGGACGCTGCGGCATTGGCCGAAAGCCTGGACGAGGCTCTTTGGCAGGAGAGTCTCCAATTTGCCGAGGAGCTCCGCGTAGAGGCCAAGCAGCGGCTGGCACCCCTAGGTGTTCACCTAGGTGGGGGCGGCCATTACGAGTTGCTGTATTTTTTTACTCGGTTGCGACGGCCCCAAGTAGTGGTCGAGACAGGGGTTGCAGCAGGCTTTAGCTCCCGGGCTATTCTGGAGGCTCTGGAGCGCAACGGCGAGGGTCACCTCTACAGTACAGATTTTCCTTATTTTCGCTTAGAGGATCCCGAACGGTTCATCGGGATGCTAGTGGAAGACCACCTGAGACATCGTTGGACACTACACAAGCGAGGGGATCAACCGGGGTTGGCAGAAATCACCTCGAAGGTCTCGCGCATCGACCTTTTTCACTACGATTCCGATAAGCGCTACGCCGGCCGGGCCCGAGCTTACGAGGCGGTGAGATCCCTTCTCCACAAGGATAGCGTTTTACTCATGGATGATATTCAGGACGATGCTTTTTTCCACGACCTCGTGGAAGGGCGTGAGGATCCGTGGCAGGTATTCGAGTTCGAAGGAAAATTCCTCGGCCTCATCGGTCAGTAGGCCCCGCCTGGGATTCGGTCTCCTGAGTCGGCGCCGGGGACTCAGCTTCCTGGGGCACGATCTTTCTCGGAGACCGTGTCCTCGGAGACCGTGTCCTGGGAAACCTCGCCTTGGGGGACTGTGCCAACATCCGTAGCTGAGTGGCTACGATCTTTCTCTGAGTCGAATGTGGGGATCAACGCTAGCAGCAGACCCCACAGCGGCGCCAGTCGGAAGTCGAGAATTTCCGGCGACGAAAAGCTCCACAACAGATAGGCCAGCCAAGCGGCCAAAGCGGCGGCGCAGAACCGGCGTTCCGGAAAGGTTTTTCGTTGGCCCGTGGCCTGGATATCGTCGGCTCTCGGATCTGCGATACCTCGGAACAGGGCCCCGAGCCAAAGGAACAACGATGCAGCCACCAACAGGGTTCCGACCCACCCCAACTTGAATAGCAGGAAAAGGTAGAAGTTGTGGATGTAGTTCATTTCCTCATCTTCGACCTGAAACGTTGCGCCAAGACCATGGCCGAGGAGCAGTTGGCCGAAGCTGCTGGATCTCAGGGTGGAGATGAGCCGCCGACTTTCCGCGATGCGGAAATGTACCGAATTCTGGTGTTGGTCACTGGGGCGACCGCTCAGAGGCTGAGTCAGGGAGCCGAGGCGGCTTGCCAAATAGGTCCCTTGGCGGAGCCAAGGTGAGAGGTAAGCCGGTCCTAGATCCTCGAGCTCGACCTTGCGCAGGGACCAGGTGCCCTTGGTGGCGGCAATGCCGGTAACGATCAGCTCCCCTCGAGTGGCGCCAGCGGGCGCTCTGCCGATCGTCTCTGCGGCCAGCCAATCTTCACTAGGCCAGGCAGCCGCGGTCATAGCGCCTACCTTGATACCTGCCTGGTTGAGCCAAACCAGCTCGAGAAATCCCTGTCCGCTACTGCCACCTCGGATCCAGCCACGGAGCCGATAGGTACGGTCCGTTGGCAGTTGAAAAGGGGACAGAATCCAACTCTTCCGATTGAGGTCGTGATTCCAAGCCAGGATTGGCTCTGCTAAGTCTTCCGGTAAGACTTTGAACCCAATCCCCGAGGATTGGAGGAGGTTCAGGGCAACGGGGTTGGATTCGGGAAGAATGGAGGGCCTTGGCTCATCCAGCCATTGAGTCAATCTGAGAAATCCGGCTAGCATGGCCGCGAGAAGCATCGCCACAACCAACCAGCGCCGCACCGCAGAAGGGCGATACCGCCAGCGCAGGACTGCCAACGAAAAAAGACCGAAAGCCACCGCCAACCAGGCACCTCTCACCGAGCTTCCCAGGAGGTAGGCGGTGAGCAGTATCAAGACTCCCCGACGGAGCCAAGGTGAACGGAAAACCTGTTCTCCAGATCCGATGAGCAGGAGGAGCGCCAGGGGAGCTGCTCCCGCAACGCTGACGCCGTTGGCGAAAAACAGACGTTGAGGCGCAGGCCCTGAGATGGTCGCTAACAGCCAGTGAATCAGGTGCACCATAGAGGCCACGGAGACCGCCGTGATCAACGCTTTTTGAAAGGCCTCCCGGGATCGGCCATCGCGGCGGGACCAGCGGCCGGCCAGGAATCCTAGGGGCAGCAGGGTGATAGAGAGAACCTGTCCCAGAACCTGAGAAGTCCCATTGCCGGCGAGGAGACCCACGAGTCCCCCTAACCCTGCGGCCAACGCCCAGAAGAGGATCCCAAGACCTAGGGAAGGCCCTTCTTGGAGGCGCTGCCGGAGTCTTCCTTTGCGGCAACCGGAAGCGGCCAAAAGAAGAACGAGGCCAAGAATGGCTACCGCCTGAGTTTCCAGTGCTCGCCGGTACTGCATAGCCACCGTGGCGTAGGGAACCAGCACGATGGCCGCTGCGGTAACAGCGAGGGCAAGGTTCGGTCGAGCAGACCAGGAGGTGGGACGACGCATGGGCGGCGATTCTATCTCCCTCTCGGCTCGATGCTGCGTAGGAATTTTCCGGACAACCCGTCCGATGCCGTCGCACACCAATATCAGTCAGGAACCGATTGGTAACGACTGAGCAGCTCCCTAACATCATTGCACTGATAGTCCCCTCCCGATGGAGGGTCCCGGAGGTCTCTAAGGCTAAGGAGTGCCCATGTCGAAAACCTGGCTTCCCTGTGAAGACGAAAACGAGAACGGCCTTCGCCGCGCCCTTTCCCACGTGGAGACCGCCGTAAGAAGGCCTCCCTGCGACTTCGATTTCGAAGTGGATGGGGAAGGGCCGCCGAGGGATATGGCATTCCTTTACACCTTTGTGGGAGATTGCTATCGCTCCCTAGGGAAGCCTCAAAAGGCTGCCCATTGGTACCAAGAGGGTCTCGAAGCACCCGACATCGACACAGATTCAGCTTTGACCTTGCTTCGGAGTCTCTCGGAGTCCTACCGAGTTCTAGGCCGAGACACGGCATCCGAGTCGGTTTCCCGGACTCTCAGTACGATTCAAGATTCTCAAAAGCCAGCTTCCTTGGTGGCTTTTCCCAGCTCTCTTTTTGCTTAGTTTCCCAACTCACAGACTCGACCACCGAAAGTGGACCTCAAGGCTGCCCCCAAGGGCGGTCTTGGCCACCCTTGGCTGGTAAGTAGGTCCTCTTAGGGCAGGATGACGACGCTGTCTCCCTGCTCCTCAAGTCCAAGTAAGAAATGTTTTGCCTCGGAAGGAAAAAGAGGTCGACTGCACGGGGAGTCCCCCCGGATCCCCCCGCGCAGCCGAACCTCGTACCCTCCTGCGGCGGAGGATTCGGTTGCCGCAGAGGAGGAGCGTTCGGGCCAGGAGGGCGAGGCCTCATTCACCGGGGGACGGAGTCTCGACGATTGGAGACCACCGGATTGGCTTCGTTGCCGAAACGCTCACGTTAACGGTACGACAGGGAGATGTTTGGTTCTGTCGGTGCGAGGAGATTTCTAGAGCGGGGGTCCGTCCTACATATGGAGTTTGAGCTATCGAGAGAGCACTATCAGGGGTCTCGGGAGCCATCTCCACTGGTACCGGGAAGGTGGGGAAGCAGCGGGCTAGAAGATCTAAAAAAGCGAGACAGGGGGAGCAAGGCTTTGTCAGGCGAGTCTGAAGGAAAGAGAGGCAGGCCGCGCGGGGAGTCCCCCCGGATCCCCCCACGCGGCCGAACCTCATGCCCTCCTGCGGCGGAGGGTCCGGGTGCCGCAGAGAAGGAGCGTTAGGGCCAGGAGGGCGAGGCCCCATTCACCGAGGGTGGGAATTTCGATGATGTCGAAGATGTCGAAGACCACTGGAGTGGGCTCGTTATCATCGGTGGGGTTGCCGTTGTCGTCTGGATCCGGGTCGTCGCCGTCCTGGGAGGTGTCCATCACCTCTGTGCCCGCCGTGCTGACCGCCTTGACGTCTGCGCTGCAGAAGTAAGGCCCGGCGTTCTGACCCGGCGACACCGTTATGGTGATGCCGATGGTGCCCTGCTCTTCGGGGACGAGAATGTCCGTTCCGGAGAGAAGGCGGAAGTCAGCGTCGCCGTCGTAGCCACCGTTGACCGTCAGATTGTCGCTGGCGATGACCTGATCAACAGTGAAGGAAACGGCGTTCTCGAAGCCGATGGCGAGCACCTTCTCCGCCTGAACTTCTTCCAAAGGGATGTTGCCGGAGTTCTCGAGGAGAATCGTGTAGACCACAACGAAGGTGCCGTCTCCATTGTCGATAATGGTGGTCGGGTCCGATTCCATGGCGATACCGATTTCCGCGTCTTCCGGCAGGATGGTGATTCCGTAGTCCTCGATCTCGCCGTCGGAAGCACCACCGGTGGGGCCAAGGCCCGGTTGGGTGGAGTAGCGGAAGCGAGCACAGACCGTGCCCTCCGGAGAAGTAGGAGGCACCACGAGGCCCGGTATGGCGGTGGTGCCGGCGGTCAGTGCCAGGTCCGTGGCGATCTGCTCCGCCGGAGCGTCGCCGAAGACTCCGTTGCCGTTGAAGTCCACCCAGGCGTTGAGGATGCCGCCATTGAGGGCGGAGACATCGACATCGAAGACTCCTCCCGGCAACACCATCATGGGTAGGTTGACGCCGTCTTCGTCATCGGGGGTACCGTTGCTGTCGTCACCGTCGTGGTTGGCGCTGGGCTGGCCGTCGGCCTCTTCATCCGCCGCGGTACCCAAGGTTGGGTTGTCGGTGGGGATGAGGACATGCCAAGGGCCGTTGTCGGCGCTGGTGGTGGCATAGGGAGCCGGAGCATCGCCCCAGTCGAGGCCCTTCAAGAGGAAGGCGTAGTCTTCCACTTCGCCGTCGCCCACCGGTCCAGTGCCCCCATCGGTGGGGGTGAGGCCACCGGTGGAGGAGAGGCGGAAGCGAGAGAAAGTGTCTCCCACCGCCACGTCACAGGGCACCGTGTAGGTCACCGAGTTGGCACCCACAGCCAGGGCTGCCGAGGTCCCTCCGAAGAGGTGCTCCGCCGGGTGATCAAAATCGCCGTCGCCGTTGAAATCGATCCAAGCATCCAAGAAGGCGGCTCCGGCACCGGCCGTATTCGTCAAGGTCGCTATGAGATCGGTGTCTTCGCAGGCGTGGGCCATGGGCATTCCCATGGCGAAGGCGATGCCATCTTCGTCATCACCATCGATGTCCGTGTCATCACCGGTGGCGTCGCCGTTGGGCTGGCCGTCCGGCTCGGTGTCCTCGGCGGTTCCCAAAGAGTAGCCAGGGATGATGGTGTGGCTCGGTCCACCGACAGCCAAGGTGGTGCCATAGGTGTCGGGGGCATCGGCGAAGTCGACTCCCTTGACCGGGAAGGTGTAGTCCTCCACCTCACCATCGGCCACCGGGTTTCCAGCGGCTGGAGTGGTGGGGGAGAGTCCTCCCGTTGAGGAGAGTCGAAATCGAGCGTAGGAGACGGCCTGGGGTATGGCCCCACAGGGCACGTCGTAGGTCAGAGCATTGGGTCCCGCGGCCAGAGCAGCGGAAGTGCCTCCAAAGAGGTGTTCCGCCGGGTGGTCGAAGTCGCCGTCGCCATTCCAATCGACCCACGCGTCCAGTAGAGCGGTAGCCACCCCAGCTGTGTTGGTGAGCACCACATCTAGGCCGTTGCCGGTGGTGCAAGCCCCGGCCATGGCCATAGCACCGGCGAAGGTGATGCCGTCCTCGTCCGCCGCGCCGGTATTGTCGTCTCCATCAGCGGTGGCATTGGGCTGGCCGTCCGCCTCGGAGTCTTCCTCGGTGCCCAACCGGTAGCCGGGAATCACCGTGTGGCGGGGGCCGTCGGAGGTGATGGTGGTGCCGTGGGTGTCGGGAGCGTCACCTAAGTCCATTCCCTTGACCTGGAAGGTGTAGTCCTCCACCTCACCGTCGGCTACCGGTCCGCCCGCAGCATCCGTAGGCGGCAAGCTACCGGTGGAGGAGAGTCGGAATCGGGCGTAGGAGATAGCCTGCTCCACCGCGTCACAAGGGACGTCGTAGCTCAGAGCATTGGCCCCCGCGGACAACACCGCCGTGGTACCCCCAAAAAGGTGCTCTGCCGGGTGGTCGAAGTCGCCGTCGCCGTTCCAATCTATCCAAGCATCGAGGAGGGCTGTGGCAATGCTCGAGGTGTTTGTTAAGTCCACCGTGAGCCCGTTTCCGGTAGTGCACGCCCCGGCCATGGCCATGTTATCGGCGAAGGTCACGCCATCTTCGTCAGCCTCGTCGGCACTATCGTCTCCATCGGCAGCGGCGTTGGGCTGGCCATCCGACTCGGTGTCTTCGAGGGTACCCAGGCGATAGCCGGGAATGATGGTGTGTGCTGGTCCATTGGTGGCCAGAGTCGTGCCGTAGGTGTCCGGGGCATCTCCTAGGTCAACACCCTTGATCTGGAAGGTGTAGTCCTCTACCTCGCCGTCTGCCACTGGTCCGCCGGTCGCATCGAAGGGGGGCAAGTTCCCCGCTGAGGAGAGACGGAAGCGAGCGTAGGAAGCTCCTGGAACGACATCACAAGGAACGGTGTAGTTGAGGGTATTGGCGCCCGCAGCCAAAGTAGCGGAAGTGCCTGCGAAGAGGTGCTCCGCGGGGTGATCGAAGTCGCCGTCACCGTTCCAGTCGATCCAGGCATCGAGTCGGGCGGTAGCGATGCTGGCCGTGTTGACGAGAGCCACGTCGAGGGAGGTGCTGGTGCAGGCTCCCGCCATGGCCATGTCGCCGGCGAAGGTGACGCCGTCCTCGTCCCCTTGGCCGTTGGTGTCGTCTCCATCGGCTCCTGGGGAAGGCTGTCCGTTCGGCTCTCCGTCTTCGAGAGCTCCCAGGCTGAAGCCGGGCACGATGGCGTGACTAGGACCATTGGCGGAGGTCGTCGTGCTGTAGGTATCCGGTGCGTCACCGAAATCCGTTCCTTTGATCTGGAAGGTGTAGTCCTCCACCTCACCATCCCCGGTAGCACCTGTTGGAGGTAGGCTGCCAGCAGTGCTGAGGCGGAAGCGGGCATAGGAAACGGCTTGGGAAACCGCATTGCAGGGGACATCGTAGCTAAGGCTATTGGCTCCCACCGCAAGGACCTGACTGGCGCCGGAGAAGAGGTGCTCCGCCGGATGGTCGAAGTCGTCGTCACCGTTGAAGTCGATCCAAGCGTCCAATTGGGCCGGGGGACCGGAGAGGAGTCGGGTCAGCGTTACGGTGACATTGTTCCCGGTGGAGCAGGCGGCCGCCATGGCCATGGCTCCGGGGAATGCGACGCCGTCCTCATCATCCGGCGTGCCGTTGGTGTCGTCTCCGTTGGCGCCGGGAGTGGGTTGGCCATTGGGTTCGCCGTCTTCAGCGGCGCCCAAAGAGAATCCGGGGATCACGGTGTGGCGAGCGCCGGCTGCGGCCATGGTGGTGCCGTAGGTGTCTGGGGCATCACCGAAGTCGATACCCTTGACCTCGAAGGTGTAGTCCTCGATCTCACCGTTGGCGCTGGCACCTAAGGGACTCAAGCCTCCCGTTGAGGAGAGCCGGAATCGCGCGTAGGAGACCGCTTGAGGGATCGCGGTGCAGGGTACGTCATAGGTCAGGTTGTTGGAGCCGCTCGCTAGAGCGGTGCTGGTGCCACCGAAAAGGTGTTCCGCGGGATGGTCGAAGTCGCCGTCGTCGTTCCAGTCGATCCAGGCATCCAACAGGGCGTTTGCTTGGCCGGCAGTGTTGTCGAGAACGACGGCTAGGGGATTACCCGTGGAGCAGGCGGTGGCCATGGCTCCGCCGGCTCCGAAGGTGATGCCGTCCTCGTCGTCTCCGGGTGCACCGACATCGTCACCGTTCGCCGCAGCGTTGGGTTGACCGTTGCCCTCGGCGTCTTCTGCGCCGCCGAGGCGGAATCCTGGGAGGACGCCGTGGCGAGGACCATTGGCGGCGAAAGTGGTGCCGTAGGAATCCGGAGCGTCGCCAAAGTCAGCCTTCAGGAGGTAGGGGTAGTCTTCGACCTCACCTGCGGAGGCGGGACCACCCGTGGGACCGAGCTGCTCACCATTGCTGAGGCGGAATCGGGCATAGCTGGATCCGGCAATCGCCGAACAGGGGACGGTGATCGGCAGCACGTTAGAACCCGTGGAAAGGGCTGTAGCAGTGCCGCCGAAGAGATGCTCTACCGGGTCGTTGAAAGAGCCGTCCCGGTTGAAATCGATCCAAGCGTCGAGCTGGGGATTCGCAAGGCTGGCGCCGTTGGTGAGTTCCACCGTTATGGAAGTTACTTCGCAGGCTGCCGCCATGGGCATGCCGCCGGGGAAAGTAACGCCGTCCTCGTCATCCGGGCTGCCGGCGGAATCATCTCCGTCGGCTCCTGGAGAGGGTACGCCGGTCGATTCCGAGTCCACCGCAGCCCCGAGGGAGAAGTTCGCCACGACGGCGTGGCGAGGTCCACCAGCCCCCGAAGTGGTGCTGTAGGAATCTGGAGCATCGCCCCAATCTTCTACGACCGGCAGAGCGCCAAAACCAAAGTCGTAGCTGTGGTCATTCTCGCCGTCGTCCCCGGTATTGAAGCTCACTTCGGAAGAACCACCGCCCCCTGCGGCACCATCCGAGTCACGGAGGTCGCTGCCAGCTCCCACTCCGCCGTTGTCCACCGGGGAGAGATCCGTGGATCCACAGGCGGTGGTCAGAGCTGTTCCATTGGTGCCGGATGTAGCGATGGAGATCGTGCAACTGGCGGAGCGGGGAATCGCAGTGCCATTGATTGCGATGTAGTCGGCATCCGTGAATAAGTAACGTCCCGTAGGTCCGGTGGTCTTGGTGACCGGAGAATCCACTCCACAAGTCAGTACGACGTCGATGGCAGGGAAGGTGCTGGAGGTTTCCGCCGGATCTTGGACTCCGTCCACGTCTGTGTCACACCAAACGCGGTTGCCGATCTCTAGGGGAGGGCTTTGACAGACGACGTCGACCTCGGACACCAAAGCCACTTTGAGGCCGCCGAACTGGAGACCGCCGATGGTGGTGCCGTCATCTCGGTCCAAAATGCGCACTCCAAAGGCGTTGATGGATACCGGATCGGTGAATCCCGCAGCGACCTCTCCACTCCCTGGCACCATGGTCAGGCCTGCAGAGAAGAGAACTGGATGGTAGGTAGCTGCATTGACAGGCACGAAGGGGGGAGGCGCGAAGGCACCGGAGAAGATGCCGTTTTCGAAGAAGTAGCCGCCACCTGGACCTTCACTGAGGGGAGGGTTGGCGCCGTTGAACCCGGACCCTGACCAAGTCGTGGCCGCCGCTGAGGTGTATGGGCCACTCGTCGCGGCATTCTCCAGAGTGAAATTCCCACTCGGTCCGACCTGGGCTCGCAGCATGACTCCGGCGGTCTGGGCGAAGGTGTTGTACATCACCCGCGGCATCAGACCGAATACCAGGGAGCCGTCGTCATCGAACACCATATTGGTCATCAGGGGCTGAGGAGCGGTGGCGCTATCTCCCGCAGCCCAGGGGGACATGTTGAAGCTGGCCAGAGGGAAAATTTGATTGGTCGAAAACCCCAGGGATGCCGTCATTCGCTGGGTAAAGGTGGCCCCGTCGTACTCCAAGACCTTGGCTTCCAGATTCGCCAGGGTCCCGGTGGAGGCATCGCAAACACCACCGACGAAAACTTTGCCTCGGCGAGTGACCACAGGACCGGGGCGAAAACGCCCGTTGTTGCAGCCGTGTCCGGTAATGGTGATCTCTTGGATCTCACTGGCGGTAGGGGCTACCGGTGGGTCACCGACGGTGATGCTGAGAAGCGTGCCGGCCCCCATGTTGACCGCCCACAGAACTGTATCGTCGGCGGAGAAATCGATGCCTCCCAGACCCTGCTCACCAAACCGGTCGAGAACACCGACGGAAATGGGAAACTGGTTGGTGAGGTCTACCAGGGGATCCAGGTCCACGAAGAGCCCTGCGGAGGCGGCCACATAAGTGTCTCCTGGACCGGTGTAGTCCGCCGTGTAGATGCCACCCATTCCTGCCGAACCACTGGGCCAGAAGGGGGAGGCCACTGCGCTGAAGAAGGCCTTGCGAGTGGAGCGTTGCACGGCCACGCCGAGAATTCCGCCGATGTCGCCGTAGTCGGCGTCCTTGGTATAGGAACTCGTATGAACTTCTGCGTTGGTCGCCGTTGCGAACCGGGTGTCGTAGGGCCACGAGACGATCAGGTCATCGGTGCGAGTCGGGTCCCATGGGGGAGGGCCGAAGGGACTGAGGAGTAGGGGGTAACAACCGGCCAGAATGCGTGGATTGTTCTGACAGTAGTCCTCTGGGAAATTGACTCCGAAGTTGACTCCGGTGGCGCCTCCGTCAGCGAATTGCACCGAGGTGCTGCCTTGGGCACCGCTGAAGAGAAGAGTATCTGTCCAGGTGGACTCCAGGCGGTAGGGAGTGGCTGCCGTCAAGCCTGGGACTGTGTAACGTCCTACGTTGGCCACGGGGCAGGCGGCCACACTGATGGCCGTGGGAATGCTCGGTGGATTCGCAGGAATGGAAATGGCGGCGGTTCCGCAACTGGCCGTTTGCCCGGCGATCGTGCCGGTGGCACCGAAGGCGGTGACAATGACTCCCGGAAGGCCCAACTCTCCACTTCCCCTAGAACCATTGCCGTTGTTGTCTTTGAACACCGTTCCGGTAATGGTCTGGGCGGAGGCGCTGGAAGCGACCGCGAGCAACAAGAGGACCAAAAAGGCCTTCGACCAAGAGGCACCGTTTTCGATGCCCTTAAGGGGCTTCTCCCAAAAGGGTCTCCAGTTGGTCGTGGATTCTTGAAATTGTGTTTGGAGCCTTGATTTGGTCTTCGTGGACATAGCCTGTAACTCCTTCAGATATCGATGAGTGCCGCACCTCACCTAATGCCTGTCTCGACGTGGAGACAGCGCGCAAAGCCCTGAAACAAAGACTTTGAGGGAACTGAACGATTGAAGGAATGTTAAGAAAGGGAGTCGCGGCGGACTATCCGCCAAAGCCCGAAGCCGGAGTCAGCGGGGCCCTCGCTGCCTCGTTGCTGGCTGTCCTACAAATGCGTTAAGGCAGATAAGGAAGAGAGATGGACTAGCGCGGAACCGGATGGAGGCCCGCCCTTCGAAATTCGTTTCCTGGGGTCAGGGGAGATCGTTTGGCCAGAGAATGGTAGCCTCTCGGCCTTATGAGCAAAACGAAACCAACAGCGTGTGTTACCGGCGGCGCCGGGTTTATCGGTTCTCACTTGGCAGAGGCTC
The DNA here is from genome assembly GCA_022601195.1 of Deltaproteobacteria bacterium. GTDB lineage: Bacteria > Acidobacteriota > Thermoanaerobaculia > Multivoradales > JAHZIX01 > JAHZIX01. Next base: position 17,770 of record JAHZIX010000004.1, on the reverse strand, counting down.
TGCTGGAGAAAGGGTACCGGGTCCTGGTGATCGACGACCTTTCCGCGGGAAATCGGCAGAACGTTCCTGCTGAAGCCGAGCTCCATGTACTCGATATCGGCTCTCCTGAAGCGGCTACCCTGGTGGAAATCGCAGGGGTCGACGTGCTTCTACACCATGCAGCTCAAATGAATGTGCGGCGGTCCGTGGAGGATCCCGCCTTTGATGCCCAGGTCAATATTCTCGGCACACTTCGCCTTCTGGAGGGAGCCCGAAAAGGGGGCGTTGGGCAGGTGATATTTGCTTCCACCGGCGGAGCTATCTATGGGGAGCAGGACGAATTTCCGGCCACCGAGAGCCACCCCCGGCGTCCGGTTTCCCCCTACGGTGTGAGTAAGCTCGCTGGAGAGGCCTATCTCTACTACTTTCATTGTGCCTATGGTCTCGACGTCACCTGCCTGCGCTACGCCAATGTTTACGGTCCTCGTCAGAGTCCTCACGGGGAAGCGGGAGTGGTCGCCATATTCCTTCGCAAGCTCCTCTCCGGAGAGACGCCGGTGATCAACGGTGACGGCCTTCAAACCCGAGATTATGTCTACGTGGAAGATGTAGTTCGGACCAATTTGGCGGCCCTTGGTCGACCGGGCTTTCACCACTTCAACGTCGGCACGGGTATCGAAACGACTGTTGTCGATCTGTACGACGCTCTGGCAGCGGCGGTGGATTCTCCCATCCGAGCGGAGCACGGCCCGGGCAAAGAAGGGGAGCAGCGCCGTTCCTCCATCAAGGCTGACCGGGGACGTCGGGAGTTGGGACTATCGGCTCCCGTCTCCTTGGAAGAAGGGGTAGCGCGCACCGCCCAATGGTTTCGGGCCAACTCCTAGTGGCCAATGGTGAGACTCACTCTGGTTTCAAAGAGGTCTTGGGTGGCGGCTCTTCCTTGAGGAAACCTCGGTAAGCCATTTACTTTACCTCCGGTTACTCGCCGAGTTGCTGCGCTAGATTCCTCCTGCTCGCCATCGGGGGACTTGCATCACGAGCCGCCACCAACGGTGCAAAGGTGAAGAGAGTTGGCCTCGGTCTGGAGACGAGGCATCCCGGAGTGAAGGGATCCAGAAATGGCTGCCAGGATCGTTGCGGTACCCCTAGGAAAGAGGGGGAAGGGCCCGAGAAAGCCTTGGCCCCTGCATTGCCATGACTCTTCCATTCCTCCCACTGCCTGCTCACCGGGCGGTTTCTCTCCTGGATCTATCCAGATCCCTCGTTTTCGTCCACGGGGGCTTTCACTGTGGGGCCCTAGATTTCATTCTGGCTCGGGTCTCGAGGGAAGTGCGCAGGTCAGCGAATCTCACCTCTGAATCGAGGACTGGAAGGCTCCCATAGGGAGATTTGGAGTCCATAGAAGAAAAAGTGCCAGCCCTGTCATATGAAATTGCGGCCCAAACGAGTCAGTAGCGAAATGCACGCGCCGAACCGGGATGCGGAGGATCTATGGGCCGAGATAGAAAAACTCCACGAACAAAACTTTGCTTGGGCTCTCGTTTGTTGCAAGCGGAACCGGCAGGAGGCCGAGGACGTTTTGCAAACGACTTATCTCAAAGTCTTGGACGGCAGGGCGCGGTTTTCGGCAGAGGGACGATTGAAGACTTGGCTCTTTGCCGTCATTCGCCGCACTGCGGCGGGCCGGCGCCGGCAGCGGGTGGTACGAGAAGGGCTGCTAAATGTGGTGGGGCTATTTCGCCGCTCGGGAGTTGCAGACTCGAATCCGGAAGGGGAGGCTCTGGACTCCCAACGTGGGCGGCTGCTGCGCCGGCGCCTCGCCGGGCTCTCCTTGCGGCAGAGGCAGGTTCTCGAGCTGGTTTTCTACCAAGACCTGTCCATCGAACAGGCAGCATCGGTGTTGGGGGTGACCTTGGGAACGGCGCGAGTGCACTACGACCGTGGCAAGAAACGATTCGCCGAGCTTTTGGCGCTAGAGGAGGGAGAGCATGAGCTCAGAGCGTGATCGAGAGGAAGCACTACGGTCGACCCTCGAGCAATCTCATCGGGTGCTCGATCCGCCGACCCCTAGCTTCGAGCGGGTGTGGAATCGTGCCGTGGAATCGCATCGTTCGGCGAAATCTCCCCAGCACCGTCGGTCTCAGGCCCTGCGTTGGGCTATAGCGGCGGGGCTGTGCTTCGCGGTCGCTTTGCCTCTCGTCAAGGCATTCCTGCCCTTGGCCTTTCCCAACCTAGGTTCCTCGGGAAGAGACATCGCCATGACGGAGCAAGAAGCGCTGCACTTTGCCGAAGAGTTGGGGGATTGGGCCAGTCCCTTGGAGTTTCTCGATCAGGCTCCCGGAGCGGATCTATTTAGTTCTTTCCCGGAGTTTTATCCGGTTTTTCCAGGCCTGGAAGAGTTTTCCTTCGACGACTACCCATCAATTTCAGGGCGTGGGGATCGTTCCGTCGGGACGCCTTTACCCCCTGCGGCTTGATGTCAGGGTAGTGATTCCCGTGAGTTTTTAGATAAGAGTTTCAAGATAAGGAGCCAACAATGAGCGAGACCCAAAAACCGCAGCTTGCGACCCAGGCCTCTAGGCGCTCTTGGTTGGTGCTGATGATACTGGCCTGCCTCTGCCTATCCTTGGCCGAGGCCGTAGAAGCCCAGGTTCGGCGGGACCCTCTGCGGCGGGATTCGATGACCCGAGATCCAATGCCTCGAGGCCAGATGAACCGGGACCAGATGATGCGAGAACGGAATCGTCAGGACCGGATGGGGGATCGACGCCAAAGGTCCCGGCCTGATGCCATCGAGCGCCATTTCTACTCTCCGGAGGTGGTCATGCGGCTCCAGGAGGAAATTAATCTGACTCCGGACCAGAGGGCGACCTTGATCGCTGAGTTGCAGTCGGCTCAATCGGACATGGTGCCATTGCAATTCGAGGTAAAGGAAGCACAGACCTCGTTGGGGAAGCTGGTACGTCAAGAGGACCTGGCCGAGAAGCAGGTGGTCGATCAGGCCCGCCGGGTGATGGACGCGGAAGCGGAGGTGCGAGCCCGGCACTTGACCCTGTTGATTCGCATCAAAAACTTGCTGACCTCAGAGCAGAAAGCGCATTTGGACCAAATGCGGCAGAGATTCCGAGAGGAGTCCCTCTCGAGACGCTGACCGGCGAGATCGACCTTCGGGAAGTTAGCCCTCGATAGGCTGATTTCAACGCCAAGACTCTAACCAAAAGTTTCTAAGAGAGGGGCCGGCCCGCCGGACCCTCGGAAAATCGGCTCGAGCTCCTGAGAGGGCGAGCCCTGGGCGGAGTGCGCCCGAATTCGTTGTCCCAGACCGAATCACCTAGACCGAAAGGAGACCCCATGATTCATTCACCCCATGTTATTCGCCGCTCTTTGGCTGCCACCTCTTTGGCCCTGGCAGCGCTCGTCCTGATTCCCTCGTCCGCGGCAGCCCAAGGAAACGGTGAGAGGGCTGTTCAAGTGGTGGCCAATACTCTGCAGCTGGACGAGCTGCAGGTGGAGCAGTGGGGGGCCATTCGCGTCGCGACAGCGGAAGCGGTAGAGCCCATCGCCGCAGAGATCGAAGCTCTCCAAGGGGAGCTCGATGAGCTATTGGCCTCTGACAACCCTGATCCGGCAGCAGTCGGTGAGCTCATTCTGGCTCTTCGCAACCTCCGTCAGCAGATCCTTGCTATCGGCCAGGCTGCCACGGGTGAGTTCGAGGCACTGCTCTCTGAGGAGCAAGCCCAACGCCTCAATGCAGTACGCCGGGCAGCTCGTCTACAGCGAGTCTTACCGGCCTTTCGCGTCTTCCATCTGCTAGGCCAACCCTGAGTTGGTCCCGTTTTAGGAGGCTCTGAAAAGGTAGCTCTGTTCCTTTCGCGTCTTCCTCTATCTTCGAGTGTTTACCATCCTGTACTCCAGGGGGTAGTTCTAGCCCCCTGGAGTCCCTTCATTCCCTAGGTCCGCTTCGCGGGCGAGGTCTCCAGCTAGTCTCGACCGCTTTTTCTCTTCAACGGCACGATCCCCTGTGGCGCCAGATGGGGCTCGATGACCAGGCTTTCGTAGGAGCATCCTGCCCTAGGAGCAGGCATGCTAGATCTGCTTGTCATCCGTCTTGGGAGTACGGTGGCGTATTGCTCTCGCTCGGTGGGGGAGGTGCTAAAGTCGCCAGATGCTGAACACTTCCCTTCTGACCCAACGCCTTCGGCCCCATGCTCTTTCTTCGAAGTCTCTCCTGGCCCTTCTTCTGCTCGTCTTCTGGGCGGCTACTTCCGGTTGCATCTCCCTGGAGATGTTGGTCAAGGTCAATGGCGATGGCAGCGGAACTCTGACCCAGCGCTCCTCGGTCCATCCAGCCTTCGTCAAACAAGCGACAAAGATGCTCGGGGGCTTGATGGGGGCAGAGGGAGAGGATCTCGATCTCTTTTCTCAAGAGAGCCTAGAGAAAATGGCCCAAGAGTTGGGAGAAGGAGTGACTCTGCTGTCTCGAGAGGACCTGAGTCGCGAAGATGCCAAGGGGGTCTTGGCGGTCTATGCCTTCGAGGATGTCCGCAAATTGCGTCCCGGCCAGGGAACCCTTGGCGGTGATGATGGCGAGGGCCTGAAATTCGAGTTCCAGCGCATCGGCCGCCGGGTTAGCCAACTGACCGCGACCCTTGGGGAGAGCCTCGAAGGAGCTGAAGAACAAGAGATCGAGGCCGATCTGGGAGCCCTGGACAGCGATATGCTGACGAGCCAATTCGCCTTGATCAAACCCTTCCTGAAGGGGCTGAAGTTCAATCTCTCCTTGGAGGTGGAAGGCAAGATCCTCGAGACCAATAGCCCGAATTCGAAGGGCAGCCAAATCACCTTGCTCGAAGTCGACTTGGACCGCCTGCTCAAGAATGAAGCGGCGGTAGGGAAGTTGTTGCAAGATCCTCCGTCTTCGGTTGCTGAGGCACAGAAAAGCCTCGCCGGCTTGCCCGGAGTGACGGTGCCACCGGACAACCGCCTCGAGGTCACTTTCAAGAGGCCGCGAGGCAGGACGAAGCGAAAATAGACCCCTTGGTGTCACCGGCCGGTGTCAGGCATGCGCTTCATGCAGTCCTTAAATACGGCCATGGCTGTGAAGGCGAGGAAGATGATCGACGAGGGAGAGGTGTGGCCGTGCTTAGGGGCCGTTTAGCTGTCCTGTTGACTCCGTTTGAGCTTTGGAGCTCAAACCACTCGTTCGAAATGGTAAGAGAGGTCCGCAGGCTCTTGGTGGAGTCTTCCGGATCCGGCCGCTAAGGCACAGAAGAGCCCCGCCGGCTTGCTCGGAGTGACGGTGCCACCGGACAACCGTCTCGAGGTCACTTTCAAGAGGCCGAGAGGCAGATCTGGGAGAAAGAAAGGGGTACAGCCCATTTCGTCCCGGTCCCAAGGTTGGGGTACACAGAACAGGAGGGGCTCGATGCCATAGAATAAGGCCGGGCCTGAGGGGAGGAGTCCTCGGTGAGAGACTGCCTCTTCCATGATGCCCTTTTTCCGGTCTGCTACAGCCTCCAGCGATATAGGTGTTCCGTTCTTTGGCGTGGGCCTCACTGGTAGGTTGGGATATAGGCCCTGACTTCTCCTGAGCGTCTCGAAGGACCTCGGGAGGTTGACCGAAACTTCTTCATCGGAGAGACTGCCGCCTCTGGCGTCGTATTCGACCTTGATTACAGGAGAGACTTCCATGCAAAAATTCTTTAAGACTCTGCCGGCCTTTGTCGGCGCTGCTCTACTCGCTCAAGTGGTGGCGTTCGCTCCAGCCGCCCTAGCCGCTACCCCCGAAGAAGACGCCCGGGCGTCACAGATCCTCGCCAACCTGCAACTGGCCTTCCCTCAGCTGGAGAAGTTGACCGTGGTGGTCAACGAGATCACCGATACGGATTTCGACGGCCTGCAGCAAGGTACTTTTACGGTCAATGGCCAGCAGACTCAGACCTTTCTGATCTCCAAGGACAACACTAAGTTCTACATGATCAGTGGCAACCCACTCGATGTCAGCCGTGGCAAAGAAGAGATCATGGCTGAGGTCGCCAAGCGGGAAGAGGCCGAAGCCCAGGCCGCCGCGGTCCGTAACGAAGAGCTGGCCGCGGCCATCGAAGGTCTTCCCTTCCGCGGTAATGCGGACGCTCCGGTCACCATCATCGAGTTCTCTGACTTCCAGTGCCCCTACTGCTCCCGCGGCGCCGACACCATGGAGGAGATCCTCGAGAAGCACGGTGACTCGGTAAAGTTCGTCTTCAAGCATTTCCCCCTCGGTTTTCACAAGTGGGCCAAGCCCGCGGCTATCGCATCCCACTGCGCAGGGCTGCAGAAGTCGGATGCCTTTTGGACCCTCCACGACAAGTACTTCGAGAAGCAGAAGGAGCTGACGGAAGGGAATATCGTTGCGAAGAGCAAGGAGTTCCTCGCCGACTCGGGAATTGAGATGGCGAAGTGGTCTACCTGCGCGGAAGATTCAGACTCCGACGCTTACAAAGCCGCTTCCGCAGCCGTCGACGCGGATATGGCTTTGGGTTCCAAGCACGGTGTCTCCGGCACTCCCGGCTTCTTCGTCAACGGTCAGTTCCTCAATGGTGCCCAGCCGGCATCTGCCTTCGAGCCACTGATTGCCAAGGCCAAGGGCGAGTCCTGATTCGTCGGTCTTGATTCCTAGGGTGAAGCCCTCCAACTCTGAGAGGGCTTTTTCCCTATCGGTAGAAGTTTTCCTGAAGCGCTCTCCCGCTCCTAGTCCCTCCAGGATGAGGGCGGGGGAGGCCTTATTGCTCGTCGCCACCCTCCACTCAGTTTCCCGCTCCCTACGATGAGTTTTGCGCTCCACCTCAGGGGTTCTGCGCTCCACGCTACGGATAGATGTCTTTCCAGGTTGCCCTCTACTGTAGATACCCCAATGCCTTGAGAGCTTTCAGGGTCTCCCCTGAGAGGACTAACCGCTCCCGTTTTCCGGCTAGGTTCGGGGCTTTGGCGAGGCGTTCCAGAAGGCTCCGGTAGAGGCGTTCCGTTTCCAACGGTCGGGCTCGAGAGATATCTCGCCGCTCCCCTGGATCCAGCTTTAGGTCGTAAAGCTCCAGGCGAGTCGGAGTGGCGAGGGGATTCTTGCTCCTACGGGGTTCGCTGCCGGTAGCAATGAGTTTCAGGCTTCCTTGTTGCAAGCTGGCTTGGGGTTTTTTGAGCTCAAAGCGAGATACTTCAGAGATCACTGGCGACAACTCGCCTTTCCATTGACCTCGAGATGAGAAGACGGTTCGGCCGTACCAGCCCTTCTGGGGCTGTCCTCCGACCAGAGTCAAGAGAGTGGGTGCTAGATCCACGAGGCTCACGGCCCGGTCGATCCTCTGGCCGGCAGAGAGGTTAGGATGAACCAGTACCAGAGGTACTCGGAGAGTCTCTGCATGAAGGTTGAACCCATGTCCCAAATAGCCGTGTTCTAGAAATTCCTCGCCGTGGTCTGCGGTAAAGCAGATCACTCCGTCGCGAAATCTGGGAAAGGCCGCGAGGATCTCCTCGATCTGTTGGTTGACGAGCTGAATGTCGGCCTCGTAGAGAGCTTCGATCTCGGCTCGGTACTGTAAAAAACGGGCTGCCGGTTCTTCTCTGGCGGTCACGACTCCCAGGCCCTGACGCAGTTCCTTGAGCACAATGAGAGCCTCTTGAACTCGGCTTTCTGATAGCTCTGGCCGGAGCTCGACGATTTCCCCCGGAGTCGAGGTAAAGGGGAGGTGAGGGTCGAAAAAATGAAGCCAAAGGAAGGCTTTTGGAGCTGTTTCTACGTCCTCCCGCCAGCGGAAGACCCTTTCGGTGACCTTCGATGCTGCGGCTCGATTGAGGTTCATGTACCTTTGGAAACCTCTTTGGAATCCGAACTGAGAGGCCAAGTGAGGATTGCTGGTCACTCCAAAGGTCGTAAACCCGATCTGCCGCAAGGCCTCGGCAAGAGTCGTGGCTTGTTCCGGTATGGATTCTTGCCCACGGATGACCTTCTCTTGGCGGATGCCGTGAATGGCGCCGTGAGAGGAAGGGTAGAGAGAGGTCAACAAGGAGGCGAGGGATGGGACAGTCCAACTGGAGGTGGCGAAGGCGCCATCGAAGGTCACCCCGCGATCAGCCCACCGGGAAACCGCCGGGAGCGGTTCTCGAGGGTGACCGTAGATGCCCAAGGCGTCTGCTCTGAGGGTATCGACGGTGATCAGGAGAAGGCTGTCAATGCTCTTGCTGGAAATAGGTGTTGAGGCGCCCTCGGAAGGCACGACCGGGAGCTGCTTGGCTCCTGGAGGTTCCGGCTCGGCGCTGGAACCAAAGAGCGGAATTTGGAAGAGAACCGTCAGTAGAAAGGGTAGGAGTCGTTGCACCGAAGCCATAGTACGAAGGATACTCCAGGATCATGAAGATGCAACAAGGCAGTTCCTCTCCCCTGGGGACCTTGGTCCAGCGCCGCTGGAAATCAGGACCAGTAACTAGACTGTTGCCTGCACCGTTGCCTGCCCTGCTACCCGGGTTGGCCTTTCTCATTCTCCTAGCCAGTGCTTGGAGCTTGCTGGCGTGCCGGCCAGAAGCGGTGCCCGAGCGGGGGCTTGCGCTGCGAGATACCAATATTTTGCTCGTCGTGGTGGATACCCTCGGGGCTTCTTATGTTGGCGCTTTAGCTCGGCAAACGGCTATGGGAGACCCTGCAGCGGCCACCACTAGCCCTACTCCCAATCTGGACCGGTTGGCTCGGCAAGGGGTGCTGTTTCGTCGTGCCTATTCGACAGCGCCCTGGACCCAGCCGTCCCTAGCATCACTCCTCACTGGGAAGATGCCTTCGAGTCATGGGCTGACTCGCCTTTTCGATGTTTTGAAGGGAGAAGAGCTAAGCCTTCCGGAGCGACTCCAGGCTGAGGGCTATGACACTGCTGCGGTGGTGGGGCATGACCTCTTGGGTGCTCCCTACGGCTTCGATCAGGGGTTCAACGAGTTCGACGAAACCTCAGCTCGAGGCCATCGTGGCACTAATTCCCAGCGCATCACGGATCTGTCCTTGAACTGGCTGAAGAATCGGAGCCCGAGAAAGCCGTTTTTCTTGATGGCCCACTACTTCGACCCCCATTTCGTCTACCAGCACCACCCTGAACACGATCGTACCTCCGGATACCGAGGGCATCTCACTCCCGGTATGAACATCTGGGACCTGCGAAATCAGCGACAGAATCTGGAGAAGGCGGATCTGGACTACCTCCGGGGCCTGTATCAGGAAGAGATCGCTCACACGGACCTCCATATCGGTCGGTTGCTGGAGGGCCTCGACGAAGCCGACTCCAAACGACCTACTCTGGTCATCGTCACCGCGGACCACGGCGAGGAATTCATGGAGCACGGGTGGATCGGCCATACTCGGAGCCTGTACGACGAGTTGCTCCACGTACCGCTGATATTTCACCTGCCGAGCGTTTTGGCCCCTGCCGAGGTTGGGGTTCCGGTATCTCTAGTCGATATCTTTCCAACGGTATCTGCGGGCTTGAGACCAAAGGAGCCCGGACAAGCTTCGGTTGAGGAGTTGGATGGGCAGTCCTTGTGGCCTCTGCTCTCCATGGGTGTTTCGGCAGGGCCTAGGGTTTCTGCCGGCGCGGTTTCCTCTCGGTTAGGCGAGAACTCGGCTGCCGAATCAGCATTGGAAAAGGAGAGATTAGAGCAGCGCCAGATTATCGCTGAAGTCTCCTTCGAAGTCGGTCGCGACAAACTGGATCGTCACGGTGAGAAGGTCGTTTTCGGGACCGCTCTTTTTGCTGGCGAGCTGAAGATGATCCACGACTTGATCGCAGAGACCTGGCAGCTCTTCGACCGCAGCCTCGACCCAGGTGAGCTGACGCCCCTTTCTGCTTCTCATTCCCAATTTCGAGATTTGCAAAGTGACCTTCTGCGTTGGGAGAGAGGTCGAAGCAAGGCCAGCTCCTCAGAGCGGAGAACTCCCTCCACAGAAGAGTTGGAACGCCTTCGTTCCTTGGGATATCTGAGGTAGACTTCCTCGAATCAACATCCTCTTTTGCTCCATTGGAGGTCCCTTGAAGAGACTGCAGAATAACTACCTTCTCGGCCATATTGGCTTAGCCCTTTTGATCGGATCAAGCTTCTTTGGAACCGCGCTGTCGGCAGCGACGTCTCTGGACCAAACCTCCAGTGCCATGACCGGGGAGGCGACAGATCGGTTCAAGATCTTTCTGCAAGCCCCCGGAATGTACGAGGTGACCTTCGAGGATCTTCAGCGGGCCGGTTTGAAGGAAAGCGCCTTGCCTTCCCGAACTCTCAGCCTGAGCCACCGAGGGGAGGAGATTCCGGTTTGGGTCCAAGACGGTGGAGACGACCTCTTTGGGGCTGGGGATGCCGTTCGGTTTGCCGGTGAGCATCTCGAGGGAGAGCGATCCTTCCTCAATGAGCATTCGGATACCAATGTCTATTGGCTTTCCTTGACTGAGCAGGGGGAACCGGTTCGCTTCCGGACCGAATCGAGTCCACCCAAGAAATGCAAAACCCCAGGCGTAGCTCTGGCTTCCCAGCGGCTCGAACGGGACTCGGTACGGGTCCGATTCTCGGCTCGCACCGAGGGGCGCCAAGAGATCTGGTTTTGGCAGAAGCTTACCCAGATAGACGATGCGCCGTTCGAGCAAGAATTTGATCTCTCCGACCTGTTGGTCGAGCAGCGTTCCCAGATAGAGGGTTCGGTGCCGTCTCCGCGGCTTCAGATTCATTTGCGGGGCTGGTCGCGCCTCGGGAGGCAAGTGAAGGATCTGGGAGAGGATCACGCGGTGGAGATTCTTTGGGATGACCAGCCCGTAAAGCAGCTCCATTGGAACAATGATCCCCAGGGGCAGCTGGTGACGGTAGAGGACCTACCAGCAGAGCTGCTCACCCCTGGATCCCACCGAGTGGGGGTAAGGGTCATTCCCCGTACCCTGGGAGAATCCAAGGACCCTGAAGTAGATGTCGTCTTATTCAATTGGCTCGAGCTGACCTACCCGAGAGAGTCTCGTTTGGCTGCCGGACAGCATTTCCTGGTGCCCACGGGGCCGGAGGAGGGCAGTTGTTTCGATCTGTCCAGCGAAAGCGGAGCCGTAGAAGTCTTTTCCACCGCTGGCCGTCAGTGGTCCGGCAAGGCTCGGGGGCGCACCTCGGGCAGAAAGCCCGCCAGCACTCGATTCCTAACGGCACCAGGAGAGCAGCTGTGGGCGGTGAGTGGTGGTTCCTGGCTGCGCCCAGCTGGGGTCGTCTTGGATCGACCTTCGAATTTGCGCCGAACCGATCATCAAGCGGATTATCTGATGATCGCCCACTCGGAGCTTCTCGAAGCCGCGGCTCCTTTGGCTGATTTTCATCGCCAAAGAGGGTTGAACGTCACCTTGGTGGATGTCGATGACGTCTACGACGAATTCAACCATGGCATCGTTCACCCACGCGCTCTGCGCGGCTTCGTCGAGCACACCTATCACCAATGGCAAGCCCCTAAACCTCGCTACGTGTTGCTGGTGGGAGATGCTAGCTGGGACGCCAACCTAGGGAAGTCGGAGGAAGGGGAGAAGCGGGAGTACGCGGATTGGACCTACCAGCCGCAGCACCAGACCCGTTTCGGTAGAAACCGCAGCACCCCTTACGCCTCTCCAGCTTCCCTTGGACACCGCAATCTGGTGCCCACTTCCGGCTACGCTCACTCCCAAGGCGATGCGGCTTCGGACAATTGGTTCGTGGCGGTCGACGGGGACGACGACCTGCCGGATTTGGCCATTGGTCGATTCCCTGTGACCGAACCGGAAGAGGTGGCAGCCATCGTCGCGAAGACGATCGGCTACATGGCGAGCCCGGAGCCGGGAGATTGGCGGCGGGAAGTGCTCTGGATCAGCGATGGCACCAATTTGAGAGACGGTACGAGCGACATTCTTGCCGCTTCTCTGGCATCTCGAGGCCTGTCGGCTCGCAAGGTCAAGCCGGACCGCAACTCACCGACCAACGAGGAACATCGAGACAATCTCCTGGGTGCCTTCCAGGAAGGACAGGTATTGGTTCATTTCACCGGCCATGGTGGGCGCTACATCTGGCGCACCGCCCCGGCGGATTTCAAAAAGAACCTAGATCTATTCAACCTGGCAGATCTCGATTTGCTGCCGGAGGGAGGCCGCTTGCCGGTGGTGGTGAGCATGACTTGCTATTCCGCTCCCTTCGACCATCCAACGGCGGATTCCATCGGTGAGAAGTTTCTCCGTCTGCCCAACCGCGGCGCCGTGGCGGTCATTGCCGCTTCGTGGCGGACCTCAGCCTCTCGTCGCCTGAGCAGCAGCATCATGGACGAGCTGACTTTGCCTGGCAGCACCGTGGGGGAAGCCCTGAGGAAAGCCAAGCAGAACTCCAGGCAGAGAGACTTTATTCACATGTACAACCTCCTGGGAGACCCAGCGCTGCCTTTGGCCCTGCCTGAGGACTTGTTGGAGGTAGCGATCGACGGCGGAGAGGTTCCGGTACTGAGAGCCTCCCTCGACGAAGCACCGGCCCTGGAAGGGTCGGTAGAGTGGGTCGACAAAGCAGGCGACGTTTTGTTCAGTCAGGAAGTGAGCCTAGAAGCGGGCGCCCCTCTGGTGGCCACCTATGAGGGCACTATGGAGGCGCTGCCGGAGGTCCTGGCAGCCCGTGTCTACCTCGAAGAACCGGAAAGTGGTCGATCCTGGGCCGGTGGACATACCCTCGAAGAGGTGAAAGTCGACCTGTCGAATTTCAGTAGTCCTCAGGACGCCTTCAAGAAGAGTAAGCAGAAGAGTCAGCCGGTATCCCAAAAAGACGAGGAAGCGATCAAAGCCAAAGCCAACCAGCAGGTGGAAGCGGCGGGGGAGAAAAAGAAATGAAGCACAACAAAACTTTTCGAATCGTAGCCTCCTGGGGTTCGGTATTCGCGCTTTTTCTAGTGGTGGGTTGTTCGACCCACTCGGCACCAGATGCGCCTAGTACGTCAGATGTCCCAGTCAAGGAGATGGAGAAGGCTGGGGAGCCCGAGTCCGAGGCCCCGGAGGCTACTGAAGAGACTATGGCTGAAAGGAAGCTCTCCAATACTTTGCGCTGGTCGACGGCGAGCGAGGTCGAGAACTTTGGTTTCGATGTCTATCGCGGGGACCTGGAAGAGGGGCCTTTCGTGAGGCTCAACAAGAAACCCATTCCTGGAGCCGGGACCACAGACCTACCTTCCAAATACGTCTATGACGACGACACCATCGAGGCTGGAAAAGCCTACTGGTACTACGTCGAGAGCATCGCCATGGATGGTGAGCGAGAGCATTTCACCCCTACCTTCCAGGCCAAGGCGAAGACTCTCGAGGATGAAGAGTAGGCTTCGCAGCCGGACTTCAGCTCTTCTACTCTTCGGTCTTGGCCTGGTCGCTTGCGGCGGGGATTCCTCCGATTCCAAGTCGGGCGAAAAGAGGCCCGGCGAAAGGGATACCTCGCTTTCCGAGGCTCTGCCTTCCTCGGAGCCGCAGGCAGAGGTTTTTCGGGAGGTAGCCGAGGAGGTGGGCCTACGGTTCGAACACCGCAATGGAGCGATAGGAGAGCTGGCTCTCCCGGAGATCATGGGGCCCGGTGTTGGTCTCCTGGACTACGATGGAGACGGCGACCTCGACATCCTCCTGCGCCGGGGAGGAGCCCTCGATGGCACCGCTGGGGGAGGGACGGTGCTGTTCCGCAATGATCTCGATGTCGTAGCCACGCCGGCCACCCTGCGTTTCGTAGAAGTGAGTGCCGCAGACAGCGGCCTCTCGGAGCTAGGCTACGGCATGGGGATCACGGTCGGGGACATAAATGGCGATAGCTTTCCAGACCTCTATCTTACGAACTTTGGTTTCGACCAGCTATGGAGCAATCGGGGCGACGGCAGTTTCAAATTTAGGAGACTAGACCACGGTGGCTCCAAATCCTCGTGGAGCGTCAGCGCTTCGTTCCTGGACTATGACGCTGACGGCGATCTCGACCTATACGTCGCCAACTACATCGACTTCAGGCGAAACATCGCTCACCCTTGCTTCCACCCGAGCTCCGCCCTCGACTACTGCGGTCCAGACAGCTACGACGATGTCGGTGACCGCCTATACCGCAATCGCGGTGACGGCACCTTCGAGGACGTGACCGGAGAGTCGGGCATTGGCAGCCTTCAGGGAGCAGGCTTGGGAACGCTCGTCTTCGACGCTGATGGCGATCATCGGCCAGACCTCTATGTCGCCAACGACGCCGACGAGAACTTTTACTGGCACAATTCGGGCGACGGTACCTTTGTTCAGGAAGGAGTCCTCACCGGTCTCGCCACCAACGGGCGAGGCGAGAAAGAGGCGGGCATGGGGATCGCCTACGGAGACGCGGATGGCGACGGGGATGGCGATCTCTTCGTGACTCATCTGGATGGAGAGTCCAACACTCTCTACCTGCGAGGAGCCAACGGACGAGTCTTCTCTGATGCCACGGCTGTGGCGGGGCTCGGTGTTCCGAGCCTACCCTTGACCTGTTTTGGCACCGCTTTCCTCGACTACGACAACGATGGCATCTTGGACCTCTTCACCGTCTGCGGAGCCGTGAAGTTATTTCGGGAGGGGGGCACGGCACCGGAGGCTTTGGCACAGCGCAATCAGCTCTTTCGTGGGCTGGGTCAAGGGCGATTCCAGGAGGTGAGTGAGACCTCCGGTGAGGCGATGGAGCTTACGGAGGTGAGCCGTGGATTGGCGGTTGGAGACTTGGACAACGATGGTGACCCGGATCTCGTGGTGGCCAACAATAGCGGCCCCGCGCGGCTTCTGCTCAATCAAGTGGGGAATGTCCACGCTTGGATTGGAGTCGAGCCGGTGAGGCGGAAGGGCGGGCTCGTCGTGGTCGGTACCGAGGTACATGCCCTGCTGGGCGATGGGCGACGGCTTTGGCGAACCGCCCATCGCGATGGTAGCTATGCCTCCTCCAGGGACCCTCGGGTGTTGTTCGGCCTAGGCACCGACCCCAGCACCGTCACCATTCGTGTGGTCTGGCCCGGTGGGGTAACCGAGCAATGGCACGACCTGCCTCCAAATCGTTACCACGAGCTGGTGAAAGGGACTGGCCGTCCCTCCGCTTCCGAATCCTCATCCTGACCTAACTCCCAGCTGCGCCGAAGACCTCCGGTCGCCACGGTGTTCGACAGGGCTTGCCCTGCCGGTAGAGCGCTAGATTGGCTTCCAGGCCAGCCAGGAGGTCCCGTCTCGAGCTCTGGCGAACTGCTTGGATGGCTCGCTCCTGCCACTCTTGGGCGGTGGCAAAATCTCCTGTTTCAGCCAGGGCCATGGCGAGAGTCTCGATGTGTTCGAGGTTGCTCTGGGCGGCGATCAGCTCCTGAACCAGCTCGACTGCCCGAGAGCCATCGCGGACGGTCTCTGAACCGCTGGTCGCCAGCAGTCGAGCCAGGGCGTTGGTCAAAGAGGCTTCTCCAGGCACCGCTTGGAGGCCTGCTTCGAGTCGTTCGACGGCTTCTTGTTGGCGGTTCAGAAGTGCCATTGCGATGGCCTCTCCTAGGCGGGAGGGGGCGTTTCCAGGCTGGTCCTGAACCAGTTGGTGGAAACTAGCTTCGGCCTCTTGATAACGACCCTTCTTGAGGTAAAGATTGGCGAGATTGAAGCGAGCGCTGGAGTACTCCGGGTTGAGCTCTAAGGCATTCTGGAGCTCGGCAATTCCCGCGTCATCCCGGCCCTCACTAAGAAAGAGGGTACCCAAGTTGAAATGGCCCCGGGCGTTTTCCGGGTCGAGGCGAAGGGCCTCCTGGATCTTCTCCTCCGCTTCTTCTTTTCGGCCTAGTTGCACCAACGCCGCCCCTAGGTTGAGATGAGCGGTAGCGTTTTCCGGGTCCTCCTCGACGGCGAGGCGAAAGAGAGTCTCCGCTTCCTGGAAGCGGCGGGCAGCGAACGCTCGGCTGCCTTTTTCCATATTGGCTCGGACTCCCACAGCGAGCTCCTGTACCTGAGCCATCAAGGGGTCCGACAAAGCGACCAAGGTCGTGCCCCTCAACTCGAGGGCCTCCTGAGCAGCCTCCTTGTCCCCCAGTGCCTGATATGCCGTAGCCAGGGTGGAGTAGATCACCGTGGCCTCCGGTTGCAGGCGTAGAGCCTCTTTCAGATGGTGGACACCTTCCGTTGGCTGGTTTTGCGCCAGATCCAGTTGGCCCAGGCGGTAATGAGCGAAAGCAGAAGAGGGGTCTTGAGCCAGAGCAGCCTGGAGGAATTGGCGAGCTTCGTCCTCGCGGCCCAGTGCTCCGAGAGCTTCCGCTCCTCGAATCCGAGCCGGTACGTGACTTGGGTCTATTTCCAACACTCGGGAAAAGCCTTCCAGGGCCTCTTCTGGCCGGTTGCTAGCGAGGGCGACGTGGCCCTGGAGATAGGGCCAGGTGGAATCTTCCGGAGCCAGGGCCGCCGCATTTCGGTAGCAAACCTCTGCCGATTCGAACAGAGAATAGGCATGGAACGTGCGGCCCAACTCTCCGAAGGCCGCTGCCAATGGAGGTCCCTCTACCTCGCCGCCGATCATCGTTTCGAGGTTCCCCTGGCGACTTTCTATCTGTTCCCGAACTCCGGTTTCGAGGGTCGAAAGATCAATGGAAGGAAGGGGAAGAAGATCCACTTTCGGAGAATCTGTTGCACAACTTCCGAGCAGGAGAAACAAAGCGCAGAGGGAGGTGGTGAGTCGACGCAAAGAAGGCTCTGATCGAAGATTCATGGGATCTCCATCTCTGGAAGGAAAGGCGGGGTGGAAAGCTGGCAGCGGGCTCGTCGAATCGATGGCTATCCGAAGGCTATTCGATGCTGAAGCTCTGCAGTTCCACAGGAATGATTGGGCCTATGAACAGCCGCCAGGATATCAGAGTCCCTGGGTCTCCGGCAGCCGAATCGCCGGCGCAGAGGGTCCACTCACCAAGAGAATCGAGGGCATGGAAAGTGGTAAAGAAGTCGACCCCTTGACCCGGAAATGGAGTGTCGGTGACATCCGGAGCTGGGATGTAGTTGTCGGGGCAGTCCGGCGAGCCATCGATGACCCCACCGCAGGGCGGGTCGCCGAGAGTCTCAGCGGACTGAGAGGAAGAAGCGAAGTCGCTGAAGCGAATCGGCGTTTCGGCGACCAAGTCGTCACTATTGCCCGAACCGCCACCGTCTCCGCTTCGACCCGGCCGATTCAGCAGGGTCAAAGTGCCACTAGCGTTGCCCTTGTGGGCCAAGGGCAGAGTCGAGCTGGCCACCCGGGTGAGCTGAAAAGTAAGGTCGCCGACCCAGGTATGAGTTGCCGTGATTTCTACTTCGACCTCTCCCATAGTGATAGACAAAGGGACGAAGATGGTTTGGCAGACATCCAGTCCGGGGGTTTGGTCCGGGATCGTCATCGGTGGGTCGGTGGTCTCGAAAGAGAAGAACTGCGCTCCGGCAGGTAGAGCAACCAGAAAGACTGAAAGGCAGAGAGTTTTGAAGCGCATTTTCTAAGTTGATATCACGTCACGACTATTGCCAGCAAGTGGGCAGCTATCCGGTTGAGACATTCCCGCTACCTGCCGTCCTACCGAATCCGGTCATTCGAATGTAAAAAAGGCCACCCGCAAAACGGGTGACCCTTTCTTGAAACGCTTTTGAAAGCGTTCAGCCAACATTTCTTCGATGCTGATCAGTCGATGCTGAAGCCCATCAGCTCCACCGGCACTGCCTGGTTGACGCCCAAGCGCCAGGAGGTGAGGGTTCCGGTGTCGCCGCCCGCGGAATCGCCAGCACAGAGCATCCAATCGCCCATGGCG
>JAHZIX010000045.1 GCA_022601195.1 Deltaproteobacteria bacterium | reverse complement strand
CCCGCGCTGCGGGCGGGGTTGGCTAGCCAAGGCGTGGGAAAAGTGCTCCAGATCGGTGAAGCGCAAGGAAAGGGACCGGTGACCGAAACCCCAACCGGAAACCGCCTGGGGTTGAAACCCCAGGCTCCTATACACCGCCCCTAAAGGGGCGAAGGCTTCACATCTTCTTGCTTCGCCCGCACTGCGGGCGGGGTTGGCTCGGGAATCCACCCACCGGTCGACCCGCCTGCCTATTCGGGCCCCGCTGGCAACCGTTCATCCAACAACTCGATGATTCCCCTGGCCGAGTGAACGACCGCGGAGGTATAAGCGTCGATGCGGGCTGAATTGAATTCCCGTGCCGGTGATGTCTCAACGAATTGGAGGAAGATCTTGAACTCGTCGTCGGTGAGGTAGGCGTACTCCATGGCAAGCACCGACCGCATCTCGGCTCTGACGGCACTCTCCGCCTTTTGACGTCGGAATTCCAGGTCTTCGGGGGTCTCGCGGTTCGCCGGATCCGCCTGAGCTGCCCTTCCCAGAATGTGCTCCACCACTTGCACACCAATGCGATTCAGCCGACGGCGAACAGCGGAGCCATCACGAACCTCGTCGAGAGCGTCGAGATCCCACATCCTCTGAGGGTGAGTCTCGAAGAGGCTTTGGATCTCTTCTTTGTAAGCCAACATCTGCCGACGGCGTTCCGCCTGCCTCATGTGAGCCTCGAGCTTGGCGATCTTCTTACCCAGCGGTGTCCCCAGCCAGAGTAGGTAGCCTCTCGCCGATTCTTCCTGGATCTCGACCAAGGCCGTATCGGCGAGTTGGGACAGGTTCTTCACATCGATGGCATCCCCAATGGCGCTTCTCAGGATGTCGCCATAGTCCCGGCAAACGCTGGATACATCGCATAGCTCGAGTATGAACAGCCGATTCTCCCGAACGGCTTCCACCACTTCCTGATCTAGAGCGGAACGTTCCCGAAGCTCAGCGACCCAATCCGGCCTGTTCTCAGCCAAGCTAGCGAGAGGAAGGCTCGCAGCGAGGCAGGATAGGGCGAATAGGGTGACTCTTCGCCGAAGGAAACTGTCCCCAAGTCTCGTTCGCCTCGCTACCAAGCTGACCCAATCCATACCCAAGACCCCCGCTCTTACAGAATTTCCTGGAATTTTGCCCAGAAATGCCGTTTCCCAGGATACCTCGAAGGGTGCCCTCCTCAAAGCAGTGAAAACCCAGGATCAGTACCGCAGGAGGATGCCCGATCGGTCTGCTAAGCTCGCGGCCCTCTGAAGGCCCAAAGAAACTGAAATGGAGTGACGGCCACAACCCGTCTCCCCTATCCAAGGCAAAGCAGCTCGGTTTCGACCGAAGTCCAGGTCGAGCCAACGGGAGCACAAAGGAAGTCTCCTTCCACGGATCCACTGCATGGTTGAGTCTGCTCGATTTTCCTTCCAGCGCCTGAGACCCTGGCTGATGCGCTTGCTCTGGCCCATGAATCGGGCCGACCTTTGGGCAGCGGGGGTCGCAGGCTTCGTGGCCATGGCCGTCTATGGCTGGACCGCGGCTCCCGGCGTCACCTTCAAAGATTCCGGCGAATTGATCGTAGCGGCGGTTCACCTGGGGGTGCCCCATCCCACCGGCTACCCCCTGTGGACCATCTTGGCAGGGCTCTTCTCCTGGCTGCCACTGGGATCCGCTGCCCGGGAGGTCAACCTCTTTTCCGGCGTCTGCGCCGCCTTCGCCACAGCCTTGGTAGCAGCGTTGATAGCCAATTTGGGTCGCCACTCAGGACGCTCCCCATGGGTGTCAGGAGGAATCGCCGTATCTACCTCCCTGGTATTCGCCTTCAGCGTATGCGTCTGGAGCCAGGCGGTCTTCGCGGAGGTCTATACCCTGCACATCGCCGTAGCTGCGGTCTTGTGGTGGGCTCTCTATAGATGGTTTCGCGACCCGGCCTGGCGATGGGGCTTCCTGGTCTGCGTCTTTCTCGTCGCCTTGGGAATGACCAATCACCACCTCATGCTCGCCCTGGCACCGCTGCCGCTGTTCTTGGCCTTTTGGACCGATCGACGGGCGATCTGGGAGCTCACCGGCTATAGCGCCGCCGCAGGGGCCTTGCTCTTCCTCGGCTTCGGCGCCCTATCGGCCCAGAGCACCATTTGGGAAACCGCCCTGAGAACCGGCCAATTAGCGGTGGTGGCCATCATCGCCTTGATCCTCATGCGTTCTCGCCTGACCGCCTGGCGCACGGGTCTCTGGATCTTGCCAGTGGTCGCGCTGGGTTTGCTGCCTTACCTCTACATGCCGTGGGCCTCGTCGACCAACCCGCCGATGAATTGGGGCTACGCCCGCACCACCGACGGCTTCTTCTATTCCGTCAACCGCTCTCCCTACCGTGGCCCCCTCACCGCCCAACTCCAAGGAACCTTGGGACGTTTAGTCGGCACCGAGGAAGACTCCGGTGAGACGGACACGGGCCTTGGTCAGCGAGTCTCCCTACTCGGCCAATTTGCCCTGCGGTACCTGGTGGAGACCACCAAGAGCTTCACCTCCTTGACCTGGATTCTGGTAGCCGCAGCTCTTTGGGTGGCTCGAAGAGCGGGTCCGATGCGGCCTTGGGTCCTGACCTTGGGAATGGGCTTTCTGCTCTCCGCATTCTTCCAACCGGCCAGTGCAGCTCTGGCTGGCAGTGCTGGCCGCCTAGAGTGGAATCTACAAATGCCCTACCTGGGCTACTCCTATCTCCCTCTGGCGCTTCTCGCCGGCCTCGGAGCCAACGCTCTCGCTGGGTGGGTCGGGCGTCGGAGGTCCTGGGGCCCAGCTGCTTTGGCCAGTGGGCTCTTCTTGCTACCGGCGGTGGGCCTGGATCGAAACCACAGCAGCTGCAACCAGCGGCATCATGATTTCGCCTTGGAGTACGGTCGAGAAATGATCGACCCCATGCCCACCGGCAGCGTTCTCTTCGGTGGCTCTGACCCCGGGCGCTTCATACCTACATACATGATCTTCGGCGAGAGCTTCGAAAAAAAGCGCTTCAAGGCGGATCCGGATTTCGATCGCCGAGATGTCTATCTCATCACCCAGACCCAGCTTTACTCCCGTTTCTATCGCCAGTACATCCGCGACCACTACGGCGAGGATCG
The DNA here is from genome assembly GCA_022601195.1 of Deltaproteobacteria bacterium. Lineage (GTDB taxonomy): Bacteria > Acidobacteriota > Thermoanaerobaculia > Multivoradales > JAHZIX01 > JAHZIX01. The sequence goes on along the minus strand of JAHZIX010000045.1, from coordinate 935,035 downwards.
ACCCGAAGTGGGCTTCCTTGGCCGGCTGCTGGGCCGCCATGAGCAATACCCGGCAAAACCGCTGAACTTTCCGACGGAAGAGCAAGTAGCGGAGATTCTTCAGACCATGTCGAATCGACAGCTGCCTCTCAACACTCTGGCCCCGGCCCTGGCTGAATGGATCTTCCTGAACAACCGCGACGAACATGAGTTCTTTGTCGAGGAGAGCATCCCCATGCCCTGGACGAAGCCCTACGCGGTTCCCAGCGGGCCTATCGTTCGCCTCGCCAGGGAGCCTCTGAAAGAGCTTCCCGAGGAAGCTGTAGCGATCAACCGGTCTTATTGGCGTCAGTTGGGGGAGCGGTTGCAGCAGAATCCACTCTTCGAAGACGACTTCGACGCCCGCATCGCATACTCGGATCTACGCTTCCGACTGGCCAGGATCTACCAAAGCCATGGTCTCTCAGCGGAAGCGGAGTTCGCCTACCAACAAGCGCTGCAGTTGATGCCGAGGGAGCTCAACTCCCTGGCGACCTACACGGACTTCCTGATTCGGCATCGGCGCCCGGCCGAAGCTCTGGAGTTGGTCTCGGAGTTTGCCGCTGAGCACCCAACCCTAGCTCGGCTCCACAGACAGGCGCTCCTCCACCAGCAGACCGACCAAATTCAAGGCGCCGCTCACACCCAGTTCTTGTTGGCCCCCGCAGATGACAACGCCTTCCGAAACATTCTCTCCCTGGCCCAGGATAAAGAGAGAGACCCGGCGCGCATGGCTCGGCTGCGCGAAGACCTGCAAAGATGGGAGCAGCGCCCAGGCGACGCCATCGTCTTCCGCCGAATTCTCGCCGCCTACCGCCAATGGAAGCTCGACGGCCTCGGGGACCACCTCGCTCTGAGATTCCTTCGCCAGACCCGGTCCCCTCGGGCAACACAACTGATCATCGCGGATCAGTTGCTAGCAGACCCCCGGTTGAACGACGCCAGCCGCGCCTTGCGCATCGAGCTGGCCGGTCGAGGGCTCGATAGCGGAGAGACCGAGCTAGCGCGAAAGCTCTTGCGGGGCGATGACCGAGAAGATGCCGAAGTCGCCTTGCTCCTGAAGCGGGAGAAGGAGATTCGCGTTGCCCAGGTAGCTTTGCAACCACTCCTTCTGCGACTCGCCGCCGTGGAGAACATTTCTCAGGAAGCCCTAGACTCCCTCTCGACTTCGGCTGCTGGAAGGTCCCCCGGCTTGGCCGAGGAAGTCATCGAATTGAGCCGGATCCTGCGGCGCTACCTGAAAGATTCGAGATCACCGCGGCGGTTGGAAGCCCTGGTCACTACCCTTCGACGCCTGCACCTGCCGGAAGACGCTCGAGGCATCCTGACCCAACAAACCGACGCGCCACAGGTCACCCTGGTGCAGGCCCTACGCCTGGCAGCGAATGACCTATTGCCTCAAGAATTGGCTCCGCTAGCCGACGCCCTCGAAGCCAGGAGCCCGAGCACCCTCTCCCCCTGGCTAGCCCTGGCCGGCTTCCGCCTGGCGAGCCACGACCAGGTCGGCCTGCGGCGAGCCATCGCCTGGATCCTCGAGCGCTCTGGCCCTCGGGGACTCCTCGACCAGTTTCGCGGCGACCCGCAGCTGGCACCCTTGGTCGAAGACCCCCGCTTTCTCCTCTTTGTCGAACAAGCACTGAGCACGGAGCCTCCCAACAAGAGAGTCAACAACAAAGGGACACCTCCATGAGCCTGGGCTTCAGCAAGGCTCTACAAGGCCAAACCGGGTTCTTACCCGCCACCCTGCTGCTGGCTTTGCTGCTAGGCGCGGGCCTTCGACTCCCCCACCTCGGCGGCCCCGAGCTGGCCCTCGAGGAGATCGAGCTGGTTCGGGCGGTGACCGGAGCCGAGGCCGAGGACTCCGGGAATTCTCTTTCCACGGTCTGGCACTTTCCCCTGCCTCGCCTCACGGCGAAAGCTGCCATCTGGATGTGGGGGCAAAGCCCCAGTGGAGAGAAGCTGCGCATTCCCTTCGCTGTCGCTGGGGTCCTGCTCATTCCAGCGTTGGCCTGGCTTGGCTATGGCATCGGAGGAGCACCCCTAGCTGCGGTGCTGGCCCTTTTGGCCGCCATCAACCCCTTCGCTATCTATGCCTCCCGAACGGCCCAGGCATCGGTTCTCGTCCTGCTCTTTCTCTGCCTCCTGGGCGGAGCGTTGGTCCGATTCTTCCGGCTACTACCCGGGACAGGGAAGCCCCGAGCGGGCTCACCGCCAGGCGGCGGCGCCTTCGAGAGGGAAGAGCCCGAGGATGGGGCCCAACTGGAATCCCTGGCATCAGAGCCGCACCGAAAACTCCTTCTTCTAGCGGTCACCAGCTCCGTTGCCGCTGGCTATTGCAGCGCCGGGACCTGGCCGGTCATCGCCCTCGCCTGGGGGAGTCTGCTCTTCCTAGCTCATCGGCAGCGAGAGGTAACTCCTCAGGGCTACCTGCGCGCCTGGCAAATCGCTGCTCTCTCCTGCGGCCTTCTAGTGGCTCCTCTGATGCTAACCGGGTCGGCGGCCTGGGCCTCGGGAATGAGCCGACCGTGGCAAATGACCTCTTGGACACCCGAGTCACCCTTGGCCCCTGCTGCCCGAGCACTCTTCGTCTTCACTTTTGGTGGAGGCTGGCGGGCACTCCTCAGCCTGGGCTTACCCCTCGCCTCTCTCCTTCTGGCGGCGGCTGGCTTGCAGCGCCGGATGGCCGCATGGCTGGCGAGCCTCGGTGCCGCCACTCTCTTCTTGCTCTTTCTGCTTCCCAGCCTCCTGTCGAAGGCTACCGCTTGGGATAACCCGGGACTGGCACTGCGCCACTTCACCGCCCTTTGGCCCATTCTTCTCTGCCTCTGCGGCATGGGTATTCTTGCTCTGGAAGGTTGGCTACGGAAGCGGCTCTCCCTGTCGCCGGGGGGACGCACCGCCCTCTTCGTCACCGCCGGGTGCCTGGCGACTTTGGCTCTGGTACAACCATTGAAGGCCCTCCTCCAACTACGGGGGAATCCCGTTGAATACGGCCGGCTGGCAGAGAGACTCGACGGACTTGCTCCCAAAGGAAAGCCCGTGCTGGTCAATGGAAGGAGCTACGTGACCCTCGAGATGGCAGCTCACCGGTCCAAGAACTCGACTCCCACCTACACCGTTCCCGATAGCACCTACGAGGAGTGGGAAGGAAACAAGTGGCGCCAAACAGCCGTGGACTTCCTGACCAGGTTCACCGATGCACCTTTGGTGTTGATCGGCGAGAGGTTCTCCGACGCACCAGGGCAGGGCCCCTGGACCTTTCCCCAGCGGCACTTCGCTCTCCACGAGGAGATCCGCAACGAACCGGCCTTGCTACTACGGCGCCTGCTCTTGGCACCCAGCCAGGCTTTCTACACCGGGCGCCTGGTGACTCAGGTCTCCTACAACCGAGAAGAAGATCTCGTTTCTCGTGCCCAGGAGGCGGGAAAAGACTTTCTGCTTCTTTGGGGCGAGGGCTGGGGGTATCTCAAGACCGCTGACCTGCGCGACTGGCGAGTCCTCGAAGACAGGGCAGATTTCCTCGTTGACAACTTCACCTCCCAGGACCGCTCGGCGCTCTTGGTACTCGAGGTCGTGGCCTCCGGCGGGCGCAAAGGAATCACGGTGGGCGGAGACAAAATCCTGATCCCAGCGACCTCCAAAATTCAACTCCTACGGGTCCGATTGGAGTTTCCACCAGGGCGATCGGTGATCTCTTTCGAAGATGATCTCTGGCCTTGGGGAAAGATTCCTCTATGGGTTTACTCGGCCCGACTGGAGGCTGAGGCGACCGAAGGATCTACGCCGCCCTCCCAACTTCAGCCAACTGCACATAAAGAATGATCTTTATTCCCCTACCGCCAATCTCTCCCACCCGCTTGACCCCGCTATTGCCAGGCTGCTAAAACTGATGAGCACTCCTAGCATCATAGCTATTCTTCGGCATTCAATTCCCGCCGTTGTAGGGAGTGCACCGGTCGACGAAAGGGGAACTGAGGGTGCTCTCAAAACCAAAAACAACCAGCCTACTGGCCTTGGCGTTACTCCTGCTAACCACATCTATGCAGGGAGGAACTGCCCCGACGACGTTCTCTTATCAGGGAGAGCTGTTGATCGGAGGCACCATAGCCGATGGCGAATTCGACTTTATGTTCTTCCTCTTCGACTCCGAAGAGCTCGGCGCCCAAGTGGGGTCCGAAGTCATCCTCGACGAAGTCGAAGTCAACGGCGGCATTTTCACTGTCCAACTCGACTACGGAGCCGTATTCGATGGCTCTCCCCGCTGGTTAGAGATCCTGGTTCGGGAATCGGGAACCCTCGACCCCTATAACATTCTGGCCCCTCGCCAGCCCGTCACCTCGGCACCGGGAGCGATCTTCTCCTTGGAAGCCATCGATGCCGACACCGTAGACGGCGAGCATGCTTTCGACCTCGAGATCCAATCCGTGGTGCTCAACGGCACCGTTCTGGAGATCACCGAAGGTTCGACCACCTTCAGCGAAGATCTGGCAGCCTTGTCCGGGGCGGACACGGATCCCGCCAACGAGCTCAACACCGCCGTTGGCCTGACCGGCACCACCCTGGAAGTCACCGACGCCGGGGGGACGCTCACGGCGGACCTGTCCTCTATTCCCGATGGCACCACCGATGCCGACGCAGACCCCACAAACGAGGCCATCTCCAGCGCTAGTTTGGTGAGCAACATCTTGGAGCTCATCGAGGGGGGCACGATCACCAATATGGTCGATCTGACGACCCTCCTCAATTCAGGCTTGCTCCTGAACGGCACCGATCTCGAGCTCACGGACGGCGGGGGAACCCTCATCGTCGACCTCTCCTCTTTGCAGGATGGAGTGGACGACGCCGACGCAGACCCCACCAACGAGCTCAATACGACCCTTGCCTTGTCCGGAACCACCCTCCAGCTCACCGACGCCGGAGGGACCCTCTCCCAGGACCTAGCATCTATTCAAGACGGAACGGATGACGCCGACGCCGATCCCACCAACGAGCTCATTTCCAGCGCCGACTTGCTCACCAATTCCGTCCTCGAGCTGGTGGAAGGGGATACCGTTACCAATCAGGTCGACCTATCCACCTTCGAGAACACGGCTCTCGCCCTCAGTGGCACCGACCTCGAGCTCACCGATGGAGCCGGAACTCTCACCGCAGACCTCTCCGCCCTGCAGGACGGTGTCGACGACGCGGACGCCGACCCCGCTAACGAGCTCAACACGGCTCTAGGCCTTTCCGGAACCACTCTGCAGCTCACTGACGCCGGCGGGACCCTCTCCCAAGACCTCGCGAGCCTCCAAGACGGCACGGCAGACGCCGATGCCGACCCTACTAACGAGCTCAACACGGGAGTTTCCCTCTCCGGAACCACCCTGCAAGTCACCGATGCCGGAGGGACCCTGTCTCAAAATCTCGCTAGCCTTCAGGACGGCACCATCGACGCCGACGCCGACCCCACCAACGAAGCGATCTCCAGCGCCTCCCTGGGAGCCGGATCGATCCTCGAAGTGGTCGAAGGAGGAACCGTCACCAATCAAGTCGACCTCTCCTCCCTCGAGAATGCGACCCTCGTCCTCAGCGGAACCGACCTCGAGCTCACCGATGGAGCCGGAACTCTCACCGCCGACCTCTCCGCCCTGCAGGACGGTGTCGACGATGCGGATGCCGACCCGGCCAACGAGCTCAACACAGCCCTAGGCCTTTCTGGAACCACTCTTCAGCTCACCGACGCCGGGGGGACCCTGTCTCAAGATCTCGCTAGCCTTCAGGACGGCACAGCAGACGCCGACGCGGACCCTACTAACGAGCTCAACACGGGGGTTTCCCTCTCCGGAACCACCCTCCAGGTCACCGATGCCGGCGGGACCCTGTCTCAAGATCTCGCTAGCCTTCAGGACGGCACCACCGACGCGGACGCCGACCCCACCAACGAAGCGATCTCCAGCGCCTCCCTGGGAGCTGGATCGATCCTCGAAGTGGTCGAAGGAGGTACCGTCACCAATCAGGTCGACCTCTCCTCCCTCGAGAATGAGACCCTCGTCCTCAGCGGCACGGACCTCGAGCTCACCGATGGAGCCGGAACCCTTACCGCAGACCTCTCAGCCCTACAGGACGGTGTCGATGATGCGGATGCCGACCCCGCCAACGAACTCAACACCACTTTGGCTCTCTCTGGAACCACCCTCCAGCTCACCGATGCCGGGGGGACCCTGTCTCAAGATCTATCGAGCCTCCAGGACGGCACAGCGGACGCCGACGCGGACCCCACTAACGAGCTCAACACCACTTTGGCTCTCTCTGGAACCACCCTCCAGCTCACCGATGCCGGGGGGACCCTCTCCCAGGATCTCGCGTCACTTCAAGATGGCACCGTCGACGCCGACGCGGACCCCACCAACGAGCTCATCACCAGCGCGCTACTGGACTCCAACGTCATCCTGGAACTGGTCGAAGCGGGAACGGTCACCAACCTGGTGGACCTGGCCAACCTTCTGAACTCCACTCTCGTCCTCAGCGGCACGACCCTGCAACTGACCGATGGTGGCGGCGTTCTCAGCGTCGACCTGGCCTCCATCCAAGATGGCGTCGACGACGCGGACGCGGACCCCACCAACGAGCTCAATACGACGCTTGGCCTCTCCGGAACCACCCTTCAGCTCACCGACGCCGGAGGAACGCTGTCTCAGGACCTAGCTTCTCTCCAAGATGGCACCATCGATGTCGACGCCGACCCCACCAATGAGCTCATCACCAGCCTGGCCCTCACCGCCAGCAACGTGCTGGAGATCATCGAAGCAGGGGTGACCCATAGCGTCGACCTCTCTTCCGTCGCTTCAGAGACCGTGACCAGCCTCTACGACAACTTTGGTTGGACGGGAAGCTCCGGGGTCCAGGGGACTGGCCCCAGCGGCCTCAACGAAGAGAAGATCTTGGAGTTGGTGGAAGCGACGACCAGCAACCGTTTCGAGGTCGACTTCAACCGCATTCAACCGGGCAACATCATCACCGGCTTGCCCTTCACCATCTCCGAGAGCGGCTTCTACTACATCATCGACAACCTCACCAACACGGCCGTCAACGGCGATGGCATCATCATCGACGCCAACGAGGTGACCCTCGACCTGATGGGTTACACCCTCTATGGCGGCAAGGTCTCCGGCATCAACAGCGACGACGGCATATTTGTACTGGGCAGCCAGGAGAACATCACCATACGCAACGGCTCGGTGGTGGGTTGGAACGGGGACGGCATCAACGCCCTGAACGCCGACCACTCGATTTTCCACGACCTCCACGTCGCTGAGAACGACGGAGACGGCCTGGTAGGGGATTTCAATTGTCTGATGGTGCGCATCACCGCTGCCAGCAATGGCCTCGACGGCGTCGAAGGGGACGACGGAACGGTGATCCTTCACTCCACGGCAGCCAGTAACGGCGACAATGGCATTCAATCCAGCGAGGGCTGCGTAGTCGCTCACAGCGCCAGCTTCGACAACGAAACCGACGGCATAGATGTCGCCGCCGGCTCGGTGGTCGCCGCCTCTAGCGCCACCGACAACGGAGTTTTCGGTTTCGACATGGCCCTAGGCAGCCAGGTCACCGACTCCGTGGCCTACGACAACGTTTCCAACGGCTTCGACATGGCCTCGGCTTGCATCATGAATCGAAATATTTCAAGCCTCAACAACGGCCACGGTGTTCGCACCTTCGCCAACTCCTTCATCCGCAACAGCAAGTTCCACGAGAACGACCTGGATGGCATCCGCATTTCTTCCACGGATAGCTACGTCGATGGCAACAACACCACCGACAACGACCAGACCGGCATCGCGGCGACCTCCAGCGGTAGCCTGATCACCCGAAACTTCTGCGCCGGCAACATCACCAACTACAACATCAACGCGAGCAGTGCCTTTGGTCCTATCTTGGATGTGACCGGAGTTGGTGACCTCGCCGCGGTGACCAACTCCTTTCACCCCTGGGCAAACTTCTCGTATTGAGGGCTCGAATTCATGAAAGAGAGTGATGGTGCTGGCACCTAGACAATCACCCCGGTGGCGGAGCCCGTGGGCCTACTTGCTGATCTGTGGACTGCTCACAGCAGCATGCCTACTGGCGATTCCTCTCCAAGCAGGCACCACCGCCACGTCCTTCACCTATCAGGGAGAGCTGAGGGACGCAGGGGGTGCTGCCGATGGTGAGTTCGACTTCATGCTCTTCCTATTCGACTCCGCTGAAGGCGGCGGCCAGGTGGGGACGGAGATCCTCCTCGAGGATATCGAGGTGGACGCCGGTCTCTTCGAGGTGCTCCTCGACTTCGGCGAAGTCTTCGACGGTGCCAGCACCTGGCTGGAAGTCCGAGTTCGAGAAGGCACCGACGTCGGCCCCTTCGACATCCTCTCGCCCCGCCAGCCTCTAACTGCGACACCCACTTCGACCTTTGCCGCCCTGGCAGGGGAGGTAGACACGGTGGATGGACGGGAGGCCGACGAGCTGCAAATCGAGATGGTAGAGCTGGACGGCACCGTATTGCGCATCACCGAGGGGGGAGTGACTCTCAGCGAGGATCTCGCCTCGCTCATGAGCGGCGATACCGATACCGCCAACGAGCTCAACACTAGCCTCAACCTGGTGGGCACAGATCTGGAGCTTACCGATGCGGGGGGTACCCTGACGGCGGACCTCTCCGCCCTTCAGGACGGGGTGAATGATGCGGATGCGGACCCCACCAACGAGCTGATTACCAGCGCTAGCCTGGTCAGCAACCTGCTGGAGCTCATCGAGGGGGGCGTCGTCACCAACCTGGTGGACGTTGCAGCTCTGCTCAATTCGGGGATGCTCCTCAACGGAACGGATCTGGAGATCACCGACGGTGGAGGAACCCTGGTGGTCGATTTATCCCCCATTCAGGATGGTACGACGGATGCGGACGCCGACCCCACCAATGAACTCAACACCACCTTGAGCCTAGCCGGGACGACCCTCCAGGTGACCGACGCCGGAGGAACCCTCTCTCAGGATCTCGCCTCTCTGCAGGACGGCACCATCGATGCCGATGCCAACCCCACCAACGAGCTCATCACCGACTCGACCCTCGTCTCCAACACCATTTTGCAGTTGGTAGAGAACGACACGCTGACCAATCAGGTAGATTTGGCGTCTCTTCACAATGCTAGCCTGGATTTTGACGGCACGAACCTGCAAGTGACCGACGGCGCTGGCACCTTGAGCGCCGATCTCTCTTCCATTCCCGATGGAACGGACGATGCCGACGCTGATCCAACCAACGAGCTCAACACAACGTTGAGTCTCTCCGGCACGAGCCTGCAAGTGACCGATGTCGGAGGAACCCTCTCCCAAGATCTCGCCTTCATCCAAGATGGCACCACGGATGCGGACGCTGATCCAGCCAACGAGCTCAACACCAGCTTGGCCCTCTCCGGGACCACCCTACAGCTCACCGATGCCGCAGGGCCCCTCTCCCAGGACCTCGCCTCGATTCAAGACGGTGTCGACGACGCTGATGCCGACCCCACCAACGAGCTCATCTCCAGCACCATCCTCACCACCAACACCGGGCAGCTGGAGATCGTCGAGGGGGGCACCGTCACCAACCAGGTCGACTTGGCTTCCCTTCACAACTCGGCCTTGGCCCTGTCGGGAACCACTTTGGAAGTCACCGATGGTGCCGGCACCTTGAGCGCCGACCTCTCTTCCATCCCCGATGGAACGGACGATGCCGACACGAACTCCTTCAACGAGCTCAACACAACTTTGAGCCTCTCTGGGACGAGCCTGCAATTGACCGATGCCGGAGGAACCCTCTCCCAAGATCTCGCCTTCATCCAAGACGGCACCACGGACGCGGACGCAGACCCCGCCAATGAGCTCAATACAACCTTGGCCCTCTCCGGGACCACCCTACAGCTCACAGATGCCGGTGGGACCCTCTCTCAAGACCTCGCCTCCATTCAAGACGGCGTCGACGACGCTGATGCCGACCCCACCAACGAGCTCATCTCCAGCACCACCCTCACCACCAACACCGGACAGTTGGAGATCGTCGAGGGGGGCACCGTCACCAACCAGGTCGACTTGGCTTCGCTTCACAACTCAGCCTTGGCCCTGTCGGGAACCACTCTGGAAGTCACCGATGGCGCCGGAACTTTGAGCGCCGACCTCTCCTCCATCCCCGATGGAACGGACGATGCCGACACGAACTCCTTCAACGAGCTCAACACCACCTTGGCCTTGACCGGAACGTCCCTACAGCTCACCGATGCCGGAGGAACCCTCTCCCTAGATCTCGCCTCCGTCCAAGATGGCTCCACCGACGCCGACGCAGACCCGACAAACGAGCTCAACACGATCCTCACTCTCGCCGGAACGACCCTGCAGCTGACGGACGCCGGGGGAACCCTCTCCCAAGACCTCGCCTCCGTCCAAGATGGCACCGCGGATGCCGATGCCGACCCCACCAACGAGGCCATCTCCACTGCCACTCTCACCAGCAATGCCATCTTCGAGCTAGTGGAGGGCGGCACCGTTACCAATCTGGTGGACCTGGCGTCGCTGTTGAACTCGGCCTTGACCCTCAGCAGCACGACTTTGGAATTGGTCGACGGAGGCGGTTCCCTCACGGCGGATCTTTCCCCCCTCCAAGATGGCACCACGGACGCCGACGCGGACACCGCCAACGAGCTCAACACCACTTTGGTCCTGGTGGGGACGACGCTGCAGCTCACCGATGCCGGAGGAACCCTCTCCCAAGATCTAGCGGCCCTTCAGGACGGAACAGCCGATGCTGATGCCGATGCCACCAACGAGCTCATCTCCAGTGCAACCTTGACCACCAATACAACTCTCGAGCTAGTGGAGGGCGGAGGAACCACCAACAGCCTCGACCTAACCACCTTGGCCGGAGGCCTCTCCAGCCTCGACCGGCTCTACGACAACTTGGGTTGGACGGACAGCTCAGCGGCGGCCACGAATACCGGCCCGAGCGCGGTGATCGACCAAAAGCTTCTCGAGATCGTCGAAGCCGGCAACAGCAACCGCTTCGAGATCGACTTCAACCGCATTCAGCCGGGCACTATCATCACCAACCTCCCGTTCACCATTTCCGAGAGTGGTTTCTACTATTTGATCCACAACCTCACCAATACGGTCAACAACGGCGATGGCATCGTCATCAATGTCGATGAGGTAACCCTCGACTTGATGGGCTACACCCTCTACGGCGGCGTGGTTTCCGGCATCAACAGCGACGACGGAATCGTCGTCTTGGGGGACCAAGACAACATCACCATCCGCAACGGCTCGGTGGTCGGCTGGAATGGAGATGGCATCAACGCCTTGAACGCCGACTTCTCCATCTTCCAAGACCTTCATGTGGCTCGTAACGAGGGCGATGGCCTGGTCGGGGACTTCAACTGCCTGATGTCTCGAATCACCGCTGTCAGCAACGGTCTTGACGGCATCGAAGGGGATGACGGCACGGTGATTCTCCATTCCACCGCTCAAGCCAATGGTGACAACGGCATTCAGACCAGCGAAGGCTGCCACGTCGCCTTGAGCGCAGCCTTCGACAACGAATCAGACGGCTTCGACGTCGCCGCCGGCAGCGTGGTCAGGAATTGCTCCTCCACCGACAACGGGATCTTCGGCTTCGACATCGCCTTAGGCAGCAGCATCGTCGATTCCACAGCCTACGACAACGTCTCCAACGGCTTCGACATGGCCTCCGCCTGCGTCATGGACCGCAACATCGCCAGCAACAATGAGGGCCATGGCGTTCGCACCTTCGCCAACTCCTGGATCCGCAATAGCAAGTTCCACGAAAACGATCTGGATGGCATCCGCATTTCCTCCACGGATGCCCACGCCGACGAGAATAACGTCACTGACAATGACCAGACGGGTATCTCGGTCACCTCTTCCGGAAGCATGATCACCCGCAATGTCGCTTCCGGAAACATCACCAACTACAACTTTAACTCCGGCGACTCCTTCGGACCTATTGTCAATGTCACCGGGGTCGGCGATATAACCGGCACTGCCAACTCCAACCACCCCTGGGCCAACTTCGAGTTCTGAGGACTGTCGCTGATGAAGCCGAACCTACAGAGATCCCCATTGCGGCTGACCCGGATGCCGCCCCGGGAAAGAGTGCCCAGAGTTTTGGCCAGGGTAGTACTGACGATGGTGACTTTGGCCTCCGGTACCTTCCTGCTAGCCAGCTCTAGCCCAGAAGCCAGCTCTAGGCCGAAAGACGGTGCTGAGCAGACACCAGTGGAGAAAGATCATCTCGCCAGCCAATTCGCCAACGGCGACGCCCTCGTCGACGGCTTGTTGGAGCTGATCGACAGTGGCGCCGTTACGGACCTGAGCGATGTCACAGCGCTGCTGAGCACCGGCGAGCTCCCCCGAAAGGCCCTGCAGGCCTCTCCATCTCTGCCTTTGACGGCGGCGGATCTCGCTCTGGAAGATCCAGGTATTCTCTCCGCTGACCTCTCTCCTTTCAGTGCCGAAACGGCGGCAGAGTCTGACGAGGGCTGGGGAGATCTGCTAAGCCGTGCCGAAAAGACAACCCAGGTACCAAAGAACCGACGGCGAAGAGCTCCCGATTCGAGCGCCATTGCCAAAAAGATCCGCCAGGGAAAAATCTCCAACCTCGAAGATTTGGCCTCTCTCCTGAACCATTCCAAGAGAAGAGCTCAACCGACATCTAGGTTGGTGGACGGCGGCAAGGCTGAAACAACTTCACCCCTCACCGGTATCCCGACGCTCAGTCTGGAGAGGGGAATCCTGGAGCTCACGGAAACAGAGCCGGGCCCCCCTCCCGAAGCCGAGACCCGGAGAGGCTTGAATCGTAGGCAGCAGGGCCCTAGCCAGCAGAGCGCTAGCCAACAGACCCGTAACCAGCAGACGAGTAGCCAGCAGATTCGGCGCCAGCAGGCCCTCAGACGGCTAGGCAATCGGGACCTGCAAGGGAGCCTTCGGAATCCTCGGCTAAACCAGCTGCGCCCCGGACCGGGCGCCGGCAGTGGGTTGACACCGCTGGGAGCCAGGGCTACGGGCCCCAACAGCCTCTATGCCAACCTCGGCTGGACAGATAGCTCAGCGGCAGCCACCAACACCGGTCCCAGCGCCGTCATCAGCCAGAAGCTTCTAGAGATCGTAGAAGCGACCACCAGCAACCGTTTCGAGATCGACTTCAACCGCATTCAGCCCGGCACCATCATCACCAACCTCCCCATCACCATTTCCGAGAGTGGCTTCTATTACCTAATCCACAACCTCACCAATACGACCGTCAACGCCGACGGCATCACCATCGATGTGGACGAGGTGACCCTCGATTTGATGGGCTACACCCTCTACGGCGGGGTGGTTTCCGGCATCAACAGCGACGATGGCATCTTCGTATCGGGCGACCACGACAACATCACAATCCGTAATGGCTCAGTGGTCGGCTGGCATGGAGATGGCATCAACGCACTGCAAGCCGACTTCTCCATCTTCCAGGACCTTCACGTAGCCCGCAACAGCGGCGATGGCCTGGTGACGGATTTCAACTGTCTGATGTCTCGGATCACTGCTGTCAGTAACGGCTTGGACGGCATCGAGGGGGATGACGGCTCCGTCATTCTCCACTCGACCGCCCAGGCCAATGGCGACAACGGCATTCAGACCAGCGAAGGCTGCCACGTCGCCTTGAGCGCAGCCTTCGACAACGAAACAGACGGCTTCGACATCGCCTCCGGCAGCGTCGTGAGAAATTGCTCCTCCACCGACAACCTGGTTTTTGGCTTCGACATCGCCTTAGGCAGTAGCATCGTCGATTCCGTCGCCTACGACAACCACTCCAACGGCTTCGACATGGCCAGCGCCTGTGTCATGCAGCGCAATATCGCCAGCCTCAACAACGGCCACGGCGTTCGCACCTTCAACAACTCCTGGATCCGCAATAGCAAGTTTCACGAAAACGACCTAGACGGCATCCGCATCTCCTCCACGGATAGCCACGTCGACCAGAACAACGTCACCGACAACGACCAGACAGGGATCTCGGTCACCTCCTCCGGAACCATCATCACCCGCAATGTCGCCGCCGGAAATGTCACCAACTACAACTTCGATTCCAACGGCTCCTTCGGCCCCATTGTCGATGTCACCGGGGTCGGCGATATCACTGGCTCAGCCAACTCCAACCACCCCTGGGCTAACTTCGAGTTCTAGGGCCTTGGCACCTCGACCATGATCAGAGCTTTCCCGGTTCTGGCTCGGCTACTAGCCGCCTCGGCATTTCTTGGAATTCCCATGGTGAGCGCTGCCTCGGAGGACCTATCCGCCGCTCTGCGCTATGACGACCACATCGCCAGCTTGGTGGAGGTAGGCCGGCAGGAGATCGCAGAGCTGTGGGGAGAGGTCGGCTCACTCGGCGGCTACGCGGAAGCGGGTTTTGGATCCGTAGGTGCTCCGGTCGAAACAGAGGTCTTGAGGACTGCCTACTGGCAGGAGATGGCCACCATTCCGCCATCGGACCTCCCCGCCATCGAGCAATGGCTCTCCACCCAATTGGGCCGGAAGATCGCCTTTCTCACTGGGCAATTGGATTCGCCCCAAGGGCGTCGCGAGCTCCAAAGAGGCGGGCGAGCCGCCGCCGCCCATGTCGACACGGTCCGCCAAGGCCTGCTCACCCGCATCGAAGCGGAGACTCGAGTGGCGGATCTCGAGGCCCACCGAGCCCAGACTTGGCTCGGCTTGATCAACGATGCCGCGGACCAAATCGGTAAATTGCCGGACGACGACGATGATGATTGGCGGGAAGACCTGGTAGACCTGGACCAGGGCTGGACCAACCAGCTCGCCCAGGGCCGCTGGACCCGCCTCGCTTTCCTCTACGCCCGCTTGAGTGACGAAGAACTGGAGTCCTTCCTGAGCTTTGCTTCCTCCCAGCCTGGAAGATCGCTTTTCGACGCCCGTCACGATGCGGCGGTAGCCGTGGTGGACCACCTGGCTGTGGCGATTCGCGACGAGCAGCGGCGGCTTTTGGCGGAAGCTTGGCGGGAACAAGCTGATGTACGCGAGGAAGAGGACGATCAAGAGGAAGACGGCGAGCCCTGAGCTGGCTCCGGAGGGTGTCTCGTGGCTCGGCAGGAGCTGTACGGGAGACCCTCTTGCACTCCGTGCCCAACTCGGCCGCGGACGGATTCAAACACGCCGAGGAGAACTCGAGGGATCTCCCTCGACTAGGGTCAGAAATTCACGTTTCCTTCAGAAAAAGAGCCTTGGCACCTGTCGAGACAGAACCCGAAAGGTGACGATGACATCGCGTCCTTCCATCTCGAGCAACGCTCCGGCTTTTCTCGACGCCAAGAGCGCCGCAGGGTGGGACAGCTCACCGACTGAGAACATTTCGAGACGATGAGGCTGACTGGTTCTAGAATAGGCGCAAGCATGGATAGCCAACCCGAGCAAAAGGCAGAAGAAACCACCCATGGCTTCCTGACGCAGGAAGAGCAACGATTGGGGCAGGGTCTCTTGAGCCTGGGTTGGGTACAGCGACCCACAGAAGCCCCAGGAGAGCTCTCCCGTATTCGAGACCAGGTGGCCCATTTTGCCGCCGATCACTTGGGCCTCTCCTCAGCAGAGATCTCCAGCGAAGAATCTGAGACTTTCCTCCGGGAAATCCATCGCCTGGTTTCGGTGGCCGAGCTCAACAACCTTCGTCTCGCAGTCTTTCGAAGGCTCAACGCCGAACCCTGGTTTCGCCCCGCCTACTACCGCCTGGCTCGCCGCGCCCTGTCTACATTGGTGGGCAATGAACTGGCCATGCAGAGAAGGGTGAATCTGTCGATCCAACTGCCGGGGGATAGCAGCTCGCTTTTGCCTCTGCACGCGGATTCCTGGTCCGGAGATTCTCCTTACGAAATTGTCCTGTGGGTGCCCCTGGTGGATTGTCGGCGAACTCAATGCATGTTCCTTCTGCCAAGGCCCGCTCAGGAGAAATTACTCGGCGACTCCGATGCCGTGGCAGCGGCGGGTTCCGTCGAGGACCTCTTCCGCCTCGTTGAGCCACAAGTGCAATTCCTCGACATCTCCTTCGGAGAGGTCTTGCTCTTCGATCAGAACTTGCTACACGGCAACCGCGTCAATGAGGAGGCCACGGCTCGATGGTCCCTCAACTGCCGCTTCAAAGGCCTCTTCACCCCCTACGCGGACAAGAAACTCGGCGAGTTCTTTGAGCCCATCACCGTGCGTCCCATGAGCCGCCTAGGTATGGCGCATCGTTTTCCCAGTGGCTTCAATGACCGAGACTGAGGCTTCCCGGGGTTTCCGCGGCTATATCGGCTCCAGGCCCCTCGGTGACGATGACGGCCATCGGGTGCCCCAGCACGTGCAGAACCTCGTTATCCGGGACTACGCCAGTCGCCACGGCCTGACCTACCGTTTGAGCGCCGTGGAGTACGCCATGCCAGGCTGCTTTCTCATGCTCGAGCAGGTCCTTTCTGAATTAGAGGACTCCCAGGGCATCATTGCGTACTCTCTTTTCATGCTGCCCCGAAGCGCCACCCGGCGAGCCCGAATCTGGCAGCGGCTCCTGGAAACGGGTTCCTCCCTTCACGCTGCCATTGAAGAGCAGGTGCTGGCCGGTCCCTCGGACATCGAACGCCTCGAGACTCTCTTCCAAGTCAACTCCGCCCTAGCCCACGCCTGGCGACCGATGGCCCCTTCCGAAGGACTCTAGAAAGTCCGGTCAGCTACAGGATCCAAGCATCAGTTTGACACGACAGAGAGATCTGAAGGCTCTTCCTGTTTGATCCGAACAGCCGCTACGAGCAGAGTCGCTCTTCCTGTCTGCCAGGTCGGATCAACTATGTCCAACTCCCGGGAGCCCGGCTGCACCTCGACCACCAGTGGCCAAACGGCGACCTGCTTCACAGGATTCGCAACATAGTCGCCGATCACCTCCCCGGAATCTGAAGCGACCACCCGCAGCTGCTTACGGCCACCTTGGAGCCGGTACAGAATCTCGACTTCGAGCCTCCGAGTCGTCTCACTGAGGTTGTGCAGCACCAGGGAAGCCCGCTCGGAAACGCCTCGCCAATCGGAGAAATCCCGCAGCTTCAGATAATGCCAGCCCTCTCCGAATAAGACGAGCTCTTCCTTCCCCTCACTCCGAGCTCTGGCTACCAGGTCCTCCGGCCAGTTGTAGAGCACCCGAACGATGGATCGGCTGGACTCCACGGAGCCGGAAGAAAAATCCTCTGAAGCGGCCAGTAGCAGACGACGCAAGGTCAAAGCCGGCTCGTTGCGCAATTGGATTTGTTGAGCGAAATATTCCTCCGGAAAGGCCCATGGTCCCACTTCCGGGTGGTCGTAGAAATTACGGCCCTGTTGTACCAAAGCGGCATCCGGAAAGCGCCTCAAGAAGCCTTCCGCACTGGCTCTCCACTGGTTGTCTCGCCACATCTCGAAGCCAATGTCCGGGATGGTGAAGGTGGCGGTCACTTTCTCAGAGAGATAGGGCTTCATCTCTACCATCGCCACGTTCATACCGTTGATCAAAACGGGCGTCGCTTCACTGAAAGTCTCGTCCAGGGTGCGAGCCAGTCGAGAGAACTCCACCGGATTGCCTCGGAGTTCGAGAAGAGCCCGCAGTGGAATGAACATGGCAGCGGCCAGAGCCACGGTGAATCCCGTCAAGGCAAGGGAAGACCGAAGAACAACCGAGGCTCTTCCTGCTCCCTTTGACCCCACCTTTTCCGCCAGTAGCACCACCCCAAGACCCGAAAGCAATAGCAGCAGTGTCCACAAGGGAGCGTAGTAGCGCACGGCAAAAAAACCGGTACTTTGGGCCAGCGAGAGGACGACGAAAAGGATCAGGCCAGCTCCCAAAATCCATCGGATGGTCCGACCCCAGCTTCGATGGCGCCACCCTAGAATCAGAGCCGCGAGAGGGAGACCTACGGTGAAAGCACTCCGCCAACCTCCCCCCCAGGTCATCACGAAGGGCAAGCGCCACATGGCACCAAATTCATAGAGAGGGTTGGTCGCTCCGGACCACACCGGATCGGCAGTGCCACCGGTAATTCCTTCGGCGAACTGCCAAGCCCAAGGAGCAAGGCTCAATGCCCAGAAGCCGAGAACCGCCAGGAGAGCCCGTGGCCAAAACGGTAGCGGCCAGACAGCCCTTAGGAGTTCAAGCTTCTCACCGAATTCGTCGCGAGACACCGAAGATGCCTGGGAATCCAAGGAAGAGGGCGTTTTCTGCGCCGCAGGCATAGTTACACTCTGTCGAGAAGCAGAATCGCCATCTGACGCCGGAGGTCTAGGCAGATTCGGGGTCGCAGTAGAAGGCTGGTGAGAAGTTCGGGCTAGCCCCCGCCGAGAGAGCCAAGCTCCCAGCAGGAAGAGCCACAACAACCCACAAGCGGGCCAGGCAGACATATGGCTGTAGCTGGCCAAAATGGTGCTCACTCCCGTACCCACCAACCAGGCGCGCGCAGCCCCCTCTCTCTCCCGGTCATGGGCCAAGCTGCGCAGCCAGCCGAGGGCACAAGCCAAACTCAGGGTCAGAAAAAGCAGGGGATAGACGTAGATGTGTGCCGTGCGAGACCAATAGAGGTGGAAAGGGTTGATGGCAGTCAGTAGGGCCAGCAGCGGAGCCAAGGAGACGACCCACCAAGCTTCCTGCTCACCGGCCCCAGAAGGCTGCCGACGGTGGTTTTCAGCGAAGAGGCAACCTAGTTGACTTCCAAGAACCCAAAAGGCCAGCGAAGTGGCCATCCCTGCCAGAGCAAAAAAGAGGCGAGCCGATCGAGTGTCAGCGGGTAGACCCAAGGCCTGCACTAGCGTCGCGCTCAGCCATCGGGGAATTGGCATCTGGCGGTCATGGTCGAACTGGCGGAGATGATCGACCAAATAGGAGACCGGGTTGATCCCTTCCTGCAAGGTCAAGAAGAAGGTCACCTCATCGCCTCGTAGATCCACCTCTCCAAGGCCGTCCAGACGCAGGAAGGCCGCCAAGGCAAGGATGGCGATCAGCAGAAGCATCGGTGGCCGAGGCCGGGATCGCTGAAGCAAGGGTCGCCGGGACGGCGAGGGCCCATCCGCTGGAATCGAAGTCATGAGGAGCACACTAGGGCGAGCATATCCGAATGACAGGTAGCTATGTCGATGCCGGTCCGAGTTGCCAGCTGTTTCGAACTCGCTCCACCGCAGCGGCGCGGGGAGCCGGCAGTGGCTGTGAAGCCTGGCGGCACGAGCACAACTCGCCCTTCGGGCTCAAACACGTGCTCGCTTCTTCCCGCCAGGCTTCGGGCCACCGCCGGGGGCCGCAGAGGTCGCGCTCCTTTCGAAACAACAGGCAACTCTGGCTTCTGCTCAATCTTGCCCATGAAGATCCCTTACCCAAGCCACGACAACTGTTCCCGAAGATGGTCTGACCAAGCTCGATTCTGGAAGCGCCTCTAGTAACCCGAACGGCTCACCAACTTCGCCGGAGACGCCGGAAGAAAGAAGAAAGAAGAAAGAAGAAAGAAACGACAGCTTTGTGCCGCAAAGCGTAGTGACCCTCAGTCGAGAAGCAGAACCGACTTCTGACGCCGTAGATTCAGGTGAACATGGTGTCGTAACCGAGGGAAGGAGAGATGTTCCGGCTGGGTTTCCGGGGTGTGAGAAGATCCTTGAGGGCTTGGCCCATCCAATCCAGAAAGACGACTGCATGAAGACCGATCTCATATCTCTCGAAGGAAGCGATCTATCTACCGAAGATCTCCTGCGCCTGTATCGCAACCTGCTACGAGTACGGCTCATCGAAGAGGCCATCGCGGCGCGCTATAGCGCTCAGGAAATGCGCTGTCCGGTCCACCTCTCGGTAGGTCAGGAAGCCGCAGCGGTGGGAGCTTGTGACCCACTGACTCGCGAGGATCGCATCGTCTCCACCCACCGCTGCCATGGCCATTATTTGGCCAAGGGAGGGGACTTGACCCGCATGATCGCCGAAATCCATGGCCGAGCCACTGGCTGTTGCGGCGGCCGCGGAGGATCCATGCACCTTTTTGATGACGATGCCGGAGTGGTGGCTAGTGTGCCCATCGTCGGCAGTAGCGTCCCCTTGGGCCTCGGTATCGCTCTGGCCTTCCAGCAGCAAGGCCTACCTCACGTAGCGGTGGCGTTTTTCGGCGACGGGGCGGTGGAGGAAGGGGCTCTTCACGAAAGCGCCAATCTGGCCGTAGTACACCAACTTCCCCTGGTTTTCTTTTTGGAGAACAACCTCTACTCGGTATACACCCCCCTCCAGGATCGACAGCCGGAGCGGCCCTTGGCCCGCTTTGCTTCAGCCCATGAACTACCGGTGGAAGAGGCGGACGGCAACGACGTGCTGGCTGTTCGCCGAGCCACTGCCGTAGCAGTAGAGCGGGCTCGGCAGGGGGAAGGGCCCACCCTGGTGGCGGTGAACACCTACCGCTGGCGAGAGCACTGTGGCCCCGCCTACGACGACCATCTTGGCTATCGTCCGGAAGGGGAGCTAGCGAAGTGGCAGGCTGCCTGCCCTGTGGCCCGGTTCGAGAAGGCACTCACCGAGGCAGGGCTGCTCAGCAAAGAACACCAGGAGAGCTTCGCGGCCGCTTGTGCCGCGGAGATCGAGACCGCCTTTCGCGTGGCCCTCCAAGCACCATTTCCTCGCCCCGAAAGCGCTACGGATCATGTCTATGCCTGAGGTCGATGGGAAGCCGAAGGACCGCTCCAAGAGAATCCTGACCGGTGCCCAGGCCATTGTCGAAGCCACCGAGCAGGCCATGGAGCGTCATCCGGAGGTCTTTCTCCTCGGCGAGGGAGCCCAGGACCCCAAGGGTATCTTCGGCACGACGACCGGCTTACTCGAGCGCTTCGGGCCTCAGAGAGTGATGGAGATGCCGTTGGCGGAGAACGCTTTCACGGGTATGGCCATCGGCGCGGCTCTCATGGGCCAGCGCCCCTTAGTCGTTCACCAGCGGGTGGAATTCAGCCTGCTGGCCATGGAACAGCTCCTCAACAACGCCGCTAAGATGCACTACGTCTCCGGAGGAAAACACCGTGTGCCCTTGGTGATCCGGGTGGTGGTCGGACGCGGTTGGGGCCAGGGGCCTGCCCACTCCCAGAGCCTCGAGAGCCTCTTCTCAGCAGTGCCGGGCCTCAAGGTCGTGCTGCCCTCCAACGCCGCAGATCTCAAGGGCCTGCTCCTGGGCGCCATCGAAGACGACAACCCGGTGGTCTTCATCGAACATCGGTGGACCCACTACGCCACGGGCCACGTACCTCCGGGCTACGCCCCTCTCCCCCTCGATGGGCCGCGCCGCCTGCGAGAGGGGGGCGACGTGACCGTGGTGGCCTCTTCCTATATGACTCTGGAAGCCCTACAAGCGGCCAACGCCCTGGCGAATCAGGGCATCGGTGTCGACCTTTTCGACCTGAGAGTGGCGCGCCCCCTCCAGCTGGCGGAGATCTTGGCATCGGTTGCACGAACCGGTCGACTTCTGACCGTCGACCTGGGCTCCTCGAGCTTCGGCCTCGGCGCCGAGATCGTCGCGCGGGCAGCCAGCGAAACCTTCGATAGCCTCAAGGCGGCACCCAGGCGCCTCGGCCTGCCGGACCACCCCACTCCCAGCTCCCGCGCTTTGGCGGAGGTCTTCTACATCCGCTCACCGCAGATCGGCGCCGCTATTTGCGATCTGGTCGGTGCCAAACCCGAGCTTCGAGGGCAACTCGAAGAAGAGCTCCAGGCTGGTCGAGACGACCTTCCTCTGGACATTCCCCACCCGAGCTTCAAGGGACCGTTTTAACTCGGCTCAAGGGTTAGATTGAACTAGAATCGACCGCGATGAAAGTACCCTTCTCCTACCTACCTCGTCAGTTTTCCGACCCCGAGCCCTTACTCGAAGCCCTGCGGCCGGTGGTGCAGGCGGGAGACTTCACTCTCGGGCCGCGAGTCGAGGCTTTCGAGAGCCGTTTCGCCGAGCTCCACACCGCTCCAGGAAGAGACCAGCCTTGGGCGGTGGGAGTCGGATCCGGCACGGACGCCTTGGCCCTCGCCCTCGAAGCTCTGGGAATCGGCCCTGGCGACGAAGTGATCACCTCTCCCAGTACCTTTGTGGCCACTGCTGGAGCCATCGTCATGGTCGGGGCCAGGCCGGTCTTCGTCGACACCGACGATCGCTACTTGATGGATCTCGAGCAAGTGGAAGGAGCCATCACGAAGGCCACCCGAGCCATCATGCCGGTCCACTACACCGGCGATATGGTGGATATGCGCACCCTGCGGGGGATCGCCGACCGACATGGCCTGCTCATCGTCGAGGACGCCTGCCAAGCTGTACTAGCCAGTTTCGATGGCGACCCTCCGGGAACCTGGAGCCACGCTGCCGCCTTCAGCCTTCATCCTTTGAAGAATCTTCATGTCTGGGGAGACGGCGGCGTCGTGCTGACTGGGGACCCAGCCGTCGCCGAGGCCATTCGACTGCAACGGAACCATGGCTTGGTAAACCGAGACGAGGTCGCGGTGTTTGGCCGCAACTCTCGCCTCCATACCCTTCAAGCGGTCGTCGGCAGCTTGTTGATGGAAGGTGCAGACCAAGATACCAACGCCCGCATTGCAGTGGCTCGCCGCTACGACGAAGCCCTCGCCCACCTTGCCCCAATGGTTCAGGTGCCGCCTCGGGATTCTCGGACTCGCCACGTCTACCACCTCTATGTTTTGCAAGTGGACCGGCGCGATGACCTCCTGGCATTTCTGAACAACCGGGGAGTAGAAGCCAAAGTCCACTACCCCATCCCGGTCCACCTCCAGAAGGCAGCGGAAGGCTTGGGATATCAACGAGGTGACTTTCCCCGAGCAGAGGCCTACGCGGAGCAGGCCCTGACCCTGCCAGCCAACCCCTACCTCCGGGAAGAAGAGATCGCCCACGTGATCCACACCCTGGAGGAGGCGGTGGAGCACTTCGCAGCCTCCCGGACCTCCCCGACCGTCAACCTATGAAGGCGGAGGCGCTTCGCGACACGGACCGAAAGATCCTCGACCTCAAAGTGCTGGGCCAGAGAATCCGGGCGATCCAGCAGGGTGGACGCACGGTAGCTCTCTGCCACGGCGTCTTCGACCTACTTCACGTGGGGCATCTACGGTATTTCCGAGGAGCCAGCCGGAAAGCCGATGTGGTGGTGGTCACCGCCACCCCGGACCGGTTCGTCGACAAGGGTCCCAACCGACCCGCCTTCCCTGAGAACTTGCGCTTGGAGGCCTTGGCCGCTCTGGAGGTAGTCGACTTCGTCAGCCTCAATCGTTGGCCAACCGCGGAAGAGACTCTCCGGCTGCTACGCCCTGACTTCTACGTCAAGGGAGGCGAGTTCCGAACCCCCGGGGACGACCCCACCGGCAAGATGGAGCTGGAGCGACAGGCTGCCCAGGAGGTCGGCTGCAGGGTCGAGTTCATCGACGATCTGGTGTTCAGCTCGAGTGAGTTACTCAACCGCCACTTCGAGATCTATCCACCGTTGGTGAGCGAATATCTTGCCGGGCTGCGGGAAGCCCACCCCCTCGGCCAGGTCCTCTCCCTCGTCGACCGCATCGCCGAGCTTCGCGTGCTGGTGGTTGGCGACGCCATCATCCACCGATACATCTATGTAGAGACCCTCGGTAGAGCTTCCAAAACCCCCTCTTTGACGACCCGCAACCTTTCCGAAGCACGCTGGGCCGGAGGCGCAGTAGCGGTCGCCAACCAAGTAGCGGCACTCGGTTGCCCGGTAGAGCTGCTTAGCTTGGTGGGGAACGATGGCGAAGGAGCGTTTCTTGAGCAATGCCTGGCACCGGCAGCCGGTGCCCACCTAGTGGAAAGGCCCACTTCTCCCACCGTCACCCATGCCCGCTTCGTCGACGCCAACTCCGGCAACCACCTATACAGCGTCACCAACCAGGAGGAAGTCCTGCCGGCCTCAGAGGTTGAGGACGAGCTGTTACGGCAAGCCGAAGCCCTGACCGCTCCTGAGATGACCGGAGAGGGACAAGCCGAGGACCGAGAGGCGAGGTTCGATCTGGTCATTTGCGCCGACTATGGCTATGGCGCGATTCCCCCTCGACTGCTCAAAGCTCTCCATGCTTTGCCCCACTTCATCGCCATCCGCACCCAGGCCCATAGCAACGGCCGTGGGTACCCAATGGTGAGCCGCTATGACCGCGCCGACTTCGCCTGCCTCACCGAGAGAGAAATTCGCCTCGAGGCCGGAGCTCCGGAAGGAGAGCTACAGCCCCTCGTGGCTCGGCTGGCGGCTCGCCTCGGCAGCTCCCTGATCGCCGTGACCCGGGATAGGGCGGGCTGCTTGATGGCCGCCCGAGACGGGGCCTTCCACGAAGCCCCTTGGTTGAGCTCGAAGGCGATCGATGAAGATGGTGCCGAAGAAGCCTTGTTTGCCCTCGCTTCCCTGGCCGCCGCGGTGGGAGCCTCCCCAGCCCTCGCCAGCCTGCTCGCCAGCACCGCCCAAGCTCACACTCAAAACCTGCCCCAGGATGGGACCCAACACCAGCCCCAGCACCAACTCCGACACCAGCGCAGTGCGAGCTCTCGAAAAAGGCCCTTGGACGGCATGAATTTGCGAAAACAGCTCACGGCGATGCTGAAATGAGATCTGTATCTCGATGGAACACTCGTCAATGGAACATGCGATGAAACACCCGTCGATTCTGGTGACCGGCGGTGCCGGCTACGTCGGTAGCGCCCTGGTACCTCGACTGCTGCACCTGGGCTACCGAGTCCGCGTTCTCGATCTTTTCTGGTACGGCCGAGAGGCTTTGGCGAGCTGCGTGGAACACCCGCGGCTGGAGCTCATCGAAGGAGACCTACGCGACCGGGAACTGGTGAATAGAGCGGTCGGGGGGGCCGGAGAGGGCCGACCCGGTGTCGACGCCGTTCTTCACTTGGCCTGCATCTCCAACGACCCGAGCTTCGAGCTCGCTCCAACCCTGGGCCGCAGCATCAACCTCGATAGCTTTCCTGGCCTGGTCGAAGCTTCACTGAGAAGCGGAGTCAAGAGGTTCATCTATGCCAGCTCATCGAGCATCTATGGGGTAAAAAAAGAGCCTCGGGTGCAAGAGGACGCTTCCCCAGACCCTCTCACCGACTACTCACGGTTCAAGCTGCAATGCGAGCAGACCCTCTTGGAGATGTGTAGCGCTGCCGGTGGACCGGAAGCCACCGTGCCCATCATCGTCAGACCCGCTACGGTGTGCGGCTATGCGCCCCGGCTACGCCTCGACCTCACGGTCAACATTCTCACCGCTCACGCCCTCGAAAGAGGCTTGATCCGTGTTTTCGGTGGCAGCCAGCTGCGGCCGAATCTCCACATCAAGGACATGGTGGCGGCCTACGAGTGCCTGCTCGAGGCACCAGCTGAGAAGGTTCACGGAGAGGCTTTCAACATCGGCTATGAAAACTTCGCCGTGGGAGACATCGCGGATAAAGTGCGCTCGGTCCTCGCCGCGGAAGGAAGCCAGGACAAGCCAGGAGCCGAGGTGGAGATCCGAGTCGAGCCCAGCGATGATCTGAGGTCGTACCATATCGACTCCTCCAAGGTGCGCCGCGTCCTGGGCTTCATCCCCCGGCACACCCTGGAAGACGCCGTCCGCGACCTGGCGGCGGCCTACCGAGCAGGCAAGATCATGGATCCGTTGGAAAATCCCCGCTACCACAACATCCGGCGAATGAAAGAAATCCTCGGTGGGTAAGATGGAATCGATGGCGGGTTGGCGACCTCTCGCAAGATCGCGGATCTATCCCGGACTGGTCAACCTTCAAAATCCTACTCGGCAGCAGGCAGGAAATAAACCTCGGCAATGTATTCAATTCAAATTATGAAAACGTTCCTCTACACAATAGCCTGCTGCGGGTGGTTCCTTGGGTTCGCAGTTGGTTCTGCCGCCCAGGTCCCGGTAGAGCCAACCCCGGCCTCGAGTCCTTCAGCTGGCCAGTTGCCACATGGGACTCAATCGGCCCCAGAGACCTTGCCCACCGTCGCGGAGCACTCGCATCCCCAAGAAACTTCCGGGCTGCAACTCTGGAAAGAAATCGGCCTTTTCATTCTCGCCCTATTGGGAGCCGTTCTGGGAGTTGTCAGTTTCTACTACACTCGCCAGCTCACCCACCGCCAGACGAAAGTCGAAGTGAACCAATGGTTGGCTGAGGCCTGGGACCTCCTTGGTGGAATGCCCGGGTGTGAGGTGATCGCCAGACCCAATCGGAACCGGGAGCAGCTCGTTCAGGCTCGCCATCTCCTTGAAGACCGGGTCCTCATTCAGGACCCCACATCGGCGAAGGCCCATCGTTACCTCGGAGTCTACTGGTGGAGCCGTGGTCGGAGCTCAAAGGCGATTCCCTTTTTTAGGAGGGCGCTCGAGCTAGACCCTCTGTCAGCCAAGGCTCATACCAATCTTGGGCACCATCTCACCGACCACGGGGAGTTGGAGGAGGCAATTTCATGCCATCGACGGGCGCTCGAGCTAGACCCTCAGCACACCTTGGCCAACACCAACCTCGGGTGGGTCCTCGCCAAACAGGGAAAGCTGGAAGAAGCCATCGATTGCTTTCGAAGGGCCATCGAGCTGGACTCCGAGCAAGTTCTAGCTCGTAACAATCTCGGGTGGGTCCTCGCCAAACAAGGTAAGTTGGAAGAGGCCATTGCCACTCTTCTCAAGGCGATCGAATTGGATCCAGACTATGCCTTGGCCAGGGATAGCCTCGGATGGGCGTTCGCCAAACAAGGAAACATGGAAGAAGCCATTGCATGCTTCCGACGGGCCATCGAGCTGGACCCCAAGTACGCCCTTGCCTACCGCAACCTGGGTACGGCTCTTGGGTCGCAGGGGAAATGGAGAGAAGCAGCCGATTGCTTCAAACTGTCCCTCGAGTTGAACCCGGAAGACGATCTCGCTCAGAAGAGATTGCGCACCGCACAGGCGAATCTCTTGGCAGAGCAGGAGAAGGCTGAAGGTGCAACTCTTCCCCTCGACACCTCCGGAACCTAGGCCTCGTCCGACTCAAAACACACCTCAAGCTGACCATCGGGTCCAACAGAAGCGGCGTTGAGGGTGCCCTAGAACTGTCTTCAAAAGCTGAGGAATTCTCCGTAGACCATGGCCTTTTGAAGACTCGCTTCAGCCAGAGCGCCGCCCCCCAAGCGAGTCTCTAACCCTGGCTGACTCTACCCAGGGCGACTCTCTCGCAGAGGTTCTTGTTCGAATGGCCTGTCGACTCAAGCCCCGCCTTCGACAACTTCAACCACCCGGTCCGCCACCAGGGGCGCGAGGACCAACTTGAGGGGCCACACCGTCACCACCGGCCCATCCACATGAACGAAAGGCTCGAGGCGGCGCAGGCCATCCGAAGGGAGGGGCTCGGCACGGTTGACGAGCATCAAATGCCATCGAGTCCCTGCTAGGTCGACTCCTGGAAAGTTGCGAGCCAGGATGGGTTGAAGGAACTCACGGATCTGCTCCATGGACCAAGGCAGGTTCGCTTCCGAAAAATCTCCCCCCACGTACCACCACCAAGCACCTGGAGATGGAGGGAAAAACGGTAAGCTCCCTTGGGGGTGGGAAGTGACTGTGAAGTGAGCTCCTTCCCTTCCCTCAGCAATCTCCCCATCGAGGGCGTGAGCCCAGGTTGGAGGGAGGTTCTCGCCGTCGATACACACCATCTTCAAGGGTCGCTTCACCATCACTGGGTTCCGTCGCCCGAGGCGCTGCAACAAGGCTTCGTTGCCCTCTCCTGCTGCCAGCACCAACCAACGGGCCTTGATGACTTGCCCCCCCACAGTCACTTTGACCGGCTCCTCCTCAGATCCCGAATCGAGGTCAAAGCTCGGGTCTGCTGCGACTCGGCAGCACTCAGCGTATGGCCCGGCGAGAGCTGCCAGCAGGCTCGCCATGTCGAGCACCGGTTCCTGGAACCGATACCGAGCGTGGACCGGAGTCCCCGGGACAGCAGGATCTGCCTTCCTCACCAGGCCCAGCTCTGTCGCGGCCTCGAAGCGGTTCGCCAGGTCGGCGGCGAGAGGAGAACGGCTCAACAGCCAGGGCCCTGGCGAAAGTGTCCGCACCGCCCGGAGGTCCGGTTCGCCTCTGTCCGGGCCACGCCCTTCGAGACATTCGTTCCAACGAGACAGGAGATCGGGAAAGGAACCGTCCCCACCGGGACGTAGCAGATACTTAGGGCCGCGATGCAAGATCCCCTGGCTGTACAAGGTCTGCCCGTCCCCAAAGGGGCCCCGCTCAATGAGTACCGCGGTCATCCCCCGGCGCTTCAGGCGATGGAGAATCCACAAGCCCGCCACTCCACCCCCAACGATGGCAACGTCAACGGCGGCAGGGAGGTTTTGGGGCACAGGTTCTCGAATCAAATGTATGAGTCGTCAATTGCAGAAGTCGGAAATCCTCGACCGGTACTATACTTCCACCTCCCATGGGCTCCGAGATCGACTTGTTAGCGGCTTACCCTCGCACCAGCAGAAAGGTGCACCAACGGGCTACGGAACGCACCGCGGAAGACGTGCGCCGGGCTCGCCGATTCGGCCGGGATTTCTTCGATGGCGACCGCCGCTACGGCTACGGAGGCTACTCTTACCATCCACGGTTTTGGCAACCGGTAGTGCCCGCATTCGTCGAGCGCTACTCCCTGACACCGAAAAGTCGAGTCCTCGATGTGGGCTGCGGCAAAGGTTTCTTCCTCTACGATCTCCAACTCGCTTTGCCCGGCATCGAAGTTCAGGGAATCGATGTTTCCCCCTATGCCATCGCCCACGGCAAACCGGAAGTTCGCTCCCGCCTGGCCGTTGCCGACGCTGCAGCTCTTCCCTTTGCGGACAGCAGCTTCGACCTCGTCGTGTCCATCACCACCGTCCACAACCTGGAGGGAGAAAGCCTCGACCAATCCCTCTCAGAGATCGAGAGGGTGGGACGAGGACAGGGGTTTCTCACCGTCGATGCGTGGGCCAGCGAAGAGGAGCGGCAGCGCATCGAAGGTTGGGCCCTCACCGCCTTGACGATTCTCCACGTGGATGATTGGCGAGACCGCTTTGCCAAAGCCGGCTATTCTGGCGACTACTATTGGTTCGTACCCTGATGCTCGCTCTGGAAACCAACCAACTCCTCGCCACAGGCACCGCGGTGGTCACTCTTCCCATTCTGATCCTGGCTCACTCCTTGATGCGGAAACACACCTGGGGCCTGCCCCTGGCAGCGCTCGTACAGACCTCTTGTTGGTGGATGGCTTGCCGCTACCTGGCGCCCTCGGGTGCCCCTTTGGAACCCAGCGATTGGGTCGCCGGGGCAGCGATTCTCGGCGCCTCCTGGCTCGCCTGGATGTGGGTCTACTCGACCCTCTGCCGCGGCTTCTCTCTACAGTTGATGGTGGAGCTTCAGGCCGGGCCCCGGGGCCGCAAAGATCTCGCCGACAGCTACGCCGGTGGCCTGGGATTGGATTGGATGCTCGACAAACGCATCGATGGACTCGAAAGGGCCGGGCTCGTCCAACGAAACGACCTCGATGGTGACGAGGGCCTCCGAATCACCCCTCTCGGACAGGTATTGGCTCGCCTCGCCGGTGGCTACAAATGGCTGGTAGGAATCGGCGCCGGTGGCTGAGCTGGGAATGGACCTGCTGGTCGCAGCAGCCGCCTTCGCGGTCTTCCTGTGCGCCCATATCGCTCTTTGGCATTGGCTCGGCCCCTACCGGGCAGGGTTTCCTCTCCTGGCCACCCTGTGGCTGCTGGTGACCGGGGCTGCAGTGTCGATTCCAGCATGGCTAGGCGTCACTGCCCATCCCCTGACTGTGCTCGCCGTTCTTACCTTTCTGCTCGCCCTCTACCTACAGCTCTATCTAGGCATGCTCCGCTCGGTTTCGCTGCGCATCCTCGGCGAGCTTTCGGCCCAGGGCGGAACCCTGACCAGAGAGACTCTTGATGCCTCCTATTCCCCGCAGGTCATGCTCGATGGTCGACTGGCTTGGATGGTCGACCGTGGCTGGCTCGACCGGGACGACAGCGACTACCGGCTCACCGATAGCGGCCGTAGAGTTCTCGCCTTACGCCGCCCCTTCGTGGCTTTGATGGTGGAGGGCCCCACCGGGTGAGCTCGTCCTCGACCGAACTCGAATCGCCCCAGTCCGGACCGGTTTCCGTAGAACCCCACTTCGATGTCACCTTCTACGTCCCCTGCCTCAACGAAGAGGACAACGTCGGGCCAACTCTCCGAGACCTCGCCGAAGTAGTGAGTCGCCTCGGCCTCAGAGCGGAGATATTGGTTTACGACGACGGCTCCACGGACGGGACGGCGCAAGTGGTGGAAGAAACCCGAAGGAGACTCCTCCAGGAGCACCCGGACCTAAGGCTCGAGCTCATTGGGCTGCCGAAATCCCGCGGGTTAGGAGCCAACTTCTTTGCTGGCGCCGCCCGCGGCACAGGCCGAAGCTACATGCTGGTCAACGGTGACCACTCGGAGCGAGGGGAAGCCCTGGAAGCCGTCTTGTCGAGCTTGGGAAAGGCAGATTTGGTCATCACCTATTTCGATACCGGAGACGTTCGAGGTCCACTGCGAAGAGGCATTTCTCGTCTTTTTACCCTCCTCGTCAACGCCTCCAACGGTCACCGTTTGCGTTATTACAACGGCCCCACTCTGCACCCGAGGGAAGATGTCGTGACCTTGGGCACCGATTGCCACGGTTTCGCCTATCAGGCAGAGCTACTGACCCGTGAGCTCGACGCTGGGCGCAGCTTTGTCGAGATCCCCATGATCAACAGAGATCGAGCTAGCGGCTCCTCAAAGGCCTTCAGACCGGGCAACGTGATCTCGGTGCTGCGCAGCTTGTGGCGAATTCGCACTCGCCGCTTTGGAACCCCTGATAGCCTCCCATCGTGATGGGAACTCCTACAGAACCAACTGTGAAAAATAGACGACTCCTGGTCACCGGCGGCAGCGGCTTCCTGGGTCGCAGGGTCGTGGGCCGAGCCAGCGACTTCGAAACGGTTCTCGCCGGCTCCTGGAGCCATGGGGAACGCTGCGAATCAAGCCCCCGGATTCAGGTGACCGCTCTGGACTTGGGCGAAGAAGAAGCAGAACGGCACATCGTCGAGCTCGCCCCGACCGCCATCGTTCATACTGCGGCGGTCAACCCGGGAGGCCCGGAAGATCGCATGGAAGCGGTCAACGTTCGGGGCACAGCAGCAGTCGCGCGAGCGGCAGCCCGCCTCGGTTGCCGACTGGTCCACGTGTCCACCGACGTGGTTCACAACGGCAACGAAGCTCCCTACGCCGATGATGCACCACCCAAGCCCATGTGGATCTACGGCCGTACCAAGGCCGAAGGTGAAGCAGCGGTGAAGCGCCTCTATCCCGATGCCGTGATCGTCCGAACTTCCTTGATCTACGGGCTGAACGAGGTCGATCGGGTCACCGCCGGTTTCATCGAGCGCCTCCAGGAGGGGGAGACGTTGACCTTGTTCACAGATCAGATCCGCCAGCCCATTTGGGTTGAGACACTGGCCACGGTGCTCCTCGAGCTCCTCCAGCTAAATGTCTCGGGGTATCTCAACATCGCTGGAGACCAAGCCCTGACCCGCAACGAGATCGCCCAGCGTTTGCTCGATTTCTGGGATGCTCCGGAGGGAAAAATCGAGCTAGTGCGATCCGCCGACCTGGGTATCCAACGCCCTCGGGACCTGCGCCTCGACCTCCGCCAAGCCCTGAACCTCCTCCAAACACCACTTCCGGGAATGGACGCCGTCCTCGCGCACATCAAAGAACCCAGCAACACCTCGATCTGAATGGGTTCGCACCTAGTTCTGTACGGGCTCCTGCCGAAACTGCCCACATCTCCCCACTGAACGACAAAACCGATGCCCAACTTTGCTGATACTTCGACGAGTTTCACCCTAGCCCGGGAAGGACCTTCGAGCACCGCACGGTGTGTCTGAGCCCGACCCGAGGGCGAGTTAAGTACGGAGCGCAGAAGGACCCGCCCTGGCCCCCGCTGAAACTACCCCCATTTCCCTGGGTTCAAAGCAACGGCCCTACAGCAGGGTTTCCGCCACCCAAGACAGAGTCTCTGCTAGGCCATCTCTGAGGAGTGTCTTCTGGCGATTGGGCAAAAGTGCATCGATCTTGGTGGAGTCGAGAATGCGAGATCGGATCCCCGTGGAGCGACTGAGATCGAACTCCACTCGATCAAAGGGGTGGCCGGCCAATTCACAGAGCTGCCCAACCAGATCCCGAATCGAATGATCCTCCCCGGTGGCCAGATTGACGATCTCGCCGCCCACCGTATCTGCTAGCTCCAACATCCAACTCACCGCGTCGGCTACCGGGAGAAGCTCTCTACGTTGATGGCCGTCTCCCCACACCACCACCGGCGCGCCTCCCCGCGCCGCTCGAAGAACCTCACGAGCCAAGTCATACACCAAGTGAAGGTCTCGCCCGTCCTGGTGGTAGTCGAGACCGTAGAGGGAAGAAGGAATCAAGTAGAGATACCGCAGACCTGCTTGCTCTCCCAAAGCGCGCATCCCGGCGTAGAGGGAACGCTTGGCCATGGCATAGCCGAAAAGGCTCTCGTCCGGCTCTCCGAAGAGATAGTCCTCCTCCCGGAGATCCGTCAGCCCTGGAGAATAGGCACCACTAGTGCCCAGGGCGATGAGCTTGGCCTGGGGCTGGCGCTGCCACCACCAACGGAGCACCTCCCCATCCATCGCCGAATTCGCTAGCCATTGCTCCCCTCCTCGGCGTCGACAGAAGCTGCCGGATCGGGTCCACACCGCCAAATGGTAGATCTGGTCGTACTCCCTATCGGCTCCGTTATCGGCAAGTCGATCGAGAGAACCCGAGAGAGTGAGGTCCATTTCTTCTCTCGAGGGAGCGATAACCTGATGCCCCAAAGCGGTCAGCCTTCCGACTAGATGTCGCCCCAGAAAACCAGCTCCACCGGTGATGAACACTTTCATGGGGGATCCGCGGAAAGAGTCTCCAACCAAGGCGTCGATGCATCTCGATCAGAGAGAATCGGAGCCGCATCCAACTCCTCCAGGGGCCAACGAATCCCAATGGTCGGATCGTCCCACCTTAGAGCGACCTGCTGCCCGGCACCCTGGTAATAAGCTGTCTGCTTGTAGAAAAGAGCTGCGTCCCGCAGCACCAGATGGCCATTGACGCAACCCGGCGGAACCAGGACCTGCCGCGGCTCCTCGGCGGGTAGTCGCAAACCGGTCCACTGGCGAAAAGAAGACGACTCACACCTTAGGTCCACCACGACGAGAAAAATCTCTCCGGCCACACATTGCATCAACTTCCAAGTTCGGTGATCGCCATGCAGGCCCCGCAGCACCCCCCGGCGGGAAGTCGAGAGGCTGTCCTCCAAAAACTCTAGCCCTTGGCCTTGCTCATCTCGCAGGCGGTCATCGTCGCGGCGAAACAACTCGGAAAAGCGACCTCGGGAGTCCTGGAACGTCTTCGGCTCGAGAAGCTTCAAACCGGCTATTTGCTGGCTAGGGATCATGAGCTGAAGAGCACCGAGGTACCCTCGACTCCGATGCCCGGCCGAATCAGCTCTCGGTCCGCGAAAGCATCACAAAAGGCCGCCATTTTCTCCGGCGGTACGACAAAGAGCAGAAAACCTCCGCCCCCTGCCCCCAACAGCTTGCCCCCCCAAGCTCCCGCGGCCCGGCCCTGCTGGTAGAGGTGCGCGATGGCGGGGTTGGAGACCGCTTCCGTCAAACTCTGTTTCAGCTCCCAAGCTTCATGGAGCAGTGTGCCGAAGGCTTCGATGGACCCCTCCCCGACCAGAATATCGGCACCTTCATCTACCATCGCCACCATGCGCCCCAGAGCTTTGCGATTGGCTTCCACCCGATCCAGCTTTTGCTGCTCGAT
Source organism: Deltaproteobacteria bacterium (assembly GCA_022601195.1). Classification (GTDB taxonomy): domain Bacteria; phylum Acidobacteriota; class Thermoanaerobaculia; order Multivoradales; family JAHZIX01; genus JAHZIX01. The sequence continues at coordinate 901,077 of JAHZIX010000045.1, read as the reverse complement.
GGGACTGGCGGAACGGGTGATCTGCGTGAAAATCATCACCAGGTGGGATTGCAACTCCTCCAACCGGCTCGGAGAGAGGCCGAGAGGCTCCACGAGAATGTCGTCCTCGGCCCGAAATTCGATGCGGTTGAACCCTCCCATGGCGGCAGAGACCTGGTCTTGGCAACCTACCGAATCGTCCAGCACTTTACGCTCCAAATAGATCGCCTCGTAAGCCAGCTCCAGGCGAGACTTTCGAACCCCGAGATGAGCATGGAGCACATTGAGCAAAGCTACAGTGAAACTCGACGAAGAACCAAGGCCGGTGAAAGCGGGAAGATCCGCATGAGCATTGAGCTCGATATCCGCCTCGATACCGCACTGTTCCAAGCAGGCCCGGAACAAACGGTGCTGAATATCCTGTCGCCGCTGCACCAACTCCACCTGCCGATAGGAAAGGCGAATGGAATAGTCGAAAAGGCGACTCGGAAAGCGTGTGGCGGTTAGGTAGCAATGGCGATCGATAGCGGTAGCCAACACAGCTCCCCGCTGATGCCTGAACACCTCCGGGTAGTCGCTGCCACCGCCGAAAAAACTAACGCGCAAAGGCGCACGGGTGATAATCATGAGATGTCTGGGGCAATCCCTCTAGGGGTAGATCCAACCGAGCTCTGATGATGTTACCGCAGGGAGAGCCCCTTAGCGGGTTGCTCTAAGAAGACCTATCCAGGTTCGAATCGATAACCGACGTCACGGATGGTCTGAATCAAACGAGGTCGCTTTGGGTTGGGCTCGATCTTGCTCCTCAGAGTCGTGATGCATCGGTCGACGCTACGGGAGGTGACGAGAACTCCTCTGCCCCAAACGGATCTCAGAATCTCGTCCCGGGTCAGTGCCCGCCCAGCTTGTCGCAGAAACAGCTCCAGTAACCGAAACTCCTTCGGGGAAAGCTCTAGCTCTTCCCCATTCCTGGTCAACCGATGGGAACGAAGATCCAGCCTGCAATCACCAAATTCGTAAAACTGCGGCGTGGAAGCCTTCCGTCGGCGCAAGAAGGCACCGGACCGGGCCAGCAGCTCTCGAACGCTGAAGGGCTTCGTCATGTAGTCATCGGCACCGAGATTGAGACCGCGGACGATGTCCTCCTCCTGTCCCTTGGCAGTGAGCATGATGATCGGCATGTCCAGCTCAGCTTCCCGAATCTGGCGGCAGATCTCGAAACCATTGAGCTTGGGCAGCATGATGTCGAGGATCACCAGGTCCGGTTCGCCGGAGAGGGCGGCGTCCAAACCCGCTTCGCCGTCGGTGGCCGTGTGGACTCGGTAACCCCGAAGCTCGAAGTTGTCCTGCAAGCCCCTCAAAAGCGTCGAGTCGTCTTCGATGATGAGAACCGCGTCACTGGACATCTAGAATGAACCCTCCTGGCTCTCCCGTTTCTTCGGCTCTGGTGCCTCCACCAGGAACGGCAACCGCACGGTGAACGTAGCTCCTTCCCCTGGGCTGCTTTTTACCTCCACGGAACCCTGGTGAGCGCCTATGATGAATTTCACGATGCTCAAACCAAGTCCAATCCCGCTGCCGGGCCGAGAGAGACTCTGATCTTCTTGGTAGAACCTGTCAAAAATCTTCTCTCTGGCCCGGCTCGAAATTCCAGGGCCATTGTCACCTACCTCGAGGCAGAGGGTCCCCGTTTCGCGATAGGCGCGAAGAACGATGTGCTTTTCCTCTCGGGAGTATTTGTAAGCGTTGTCCAATAGGTTGAGCAGCACCGTCACCAGAGCGTCAGGATCCGCAAGAACAGCGGGCAACCGTGGCGAAACTTCCACTTCGAATCGACAACCCGGGGCTCCCAAGCGATCTGAAACCAAGGAGGTCGCTGTCTGGATTACATCCTCGGGCAAGACTCTCGTTTTCTCGAAGACTTGGCGGTTCTGGTCCATACGGGAAAATGTCAGAAAATTGTCGACCAATCGAGACAGCCGAACGTTCTCCTTGGCAATCAATCGCAAATACTCACTCGCTCTCTGGGAATCCTCTACGCCGCTCTCCAGCAGCGTATCCACCAGCAACCGCATGGAAGCCAGCGGGGTCTTGAGCTCGTGGGAGACGGTGGCGAGTAGGTCGTTCTTGAGACGGGTGAGCCTCAACTGCCGGTTTGTGACCCAGGCGGCTAAGGCTGCCACGAGAAGGATCACTAGCACCACCAAACCCCCGACCAACCGATAGGCGTTGATCCGCTGACTAGCAGCTGTGGCAAAGAGGGACTGATCGTCTGAGCTGAGTACCAGCGTCCAGTCCTGGAGAAAACCTCCCACAGGTAGCGAAACCAGAAACTCCTTTTGTGGCTCCTCTCCTGGAGCTAGAAGCACGACTTTGGCATCTTCGGCGATCCCTTGACCATCGATGATGGACTGGAGAGCCTGCTGCAGGCGGTGCTCCTCGAATAGCGCCACTAGAGCGCCACTGGGAGAGGCGAGATGCCACGTCTTTTGAAGGCCACTAGGCTGCAAGGAGCGCGGTGACGGTGATGACGGGCCAGAGGCGAGGTAACGGGCCGCTAGCTGCTCAGCCGCCAACGTATCGAAATGGGTGACTTCAACGGTCAGCCCTTCTAGCTGCCTCATCAGAAAGAGGCGCTGAGGTGCCGACAAAGCGGTATCGTTGTAGTCATTGAGACGTTGAACCAAAGCTCTGACGACACCCCGAAACTGAGGGCTGGCAGGGTCCTCCATCAGTTGCAAGGCCCTCAGCTGGGCGCTCGGTGAGATCAGACGACCCAGAGTATCGGTAGCCAGAGAGAACTCTCGAAGACTCAGCTTGTCGACAAGAATCGAAATGGCATCTTGGGTCTCCCCAGCCTGGGCCAGGCATCGAGCCTGGGCCTGAAGCGCCCTGGCTACACCATTTCGGTCGCTGGCTTGTTCGGCAATCGATGCGTAGCCCGCTGCCGCCTCTATGCTCTTTCCCGAACGCTCCAGACGCTCGATACGACGCCAAAGACCCGTGGAAAGATCATCTGAATCGGGGGCCTGAGAAGGGGCTGGGTAAGCGGGTTGGCCGGTAGGATCGTAGATGATGATGCTATCGGCCCAACCCTCGCGCACTTGTTGAGCGAAGCGGAGGGAAGCAGGCCCATCCAGATGCTGTTGGTCCAACTCGAGAGCTCGAGCTTGCCAGTAGAGCTGTAACTCCTTCTGAGACTGGACCAACTGGACTCGGTAAACATCACTTAGTTTCTGACGCACCGCCAGCTGTTCGTTGCGCATCGCCTGGCTCATAAACCACAGCACACCGGCGGTGGGAAGTAGAACCACTACGAGAAGCAACAGAAGGACAGGCCACGATTGCGCATCGCGACCTGTCCGAAAAAATGAGCCACCAAAACTCATAGCAGGGATCTACTCGGCTCGAATGCTTTCGATGATCCCGTCAAAGACCGGAAGCAGCTTTGAAAAATTCTCGGCGGGTGTTCTGAAGATGAACTCGAGTCTCACCTCTTCCACGAAAGTGTAGAAGCGATACTGAACCCAAGCTGCCCCGTTGCGCTGATAGTCACCCACGAAGGAAATGCCCTGGCGACCATCGATGGTCCTTGCGGTCAAGCTCCCCTCCCGAAGTTGGTAGTCCTGAAAACGCTTCTTGGCTCCAGCGAGCTCACCCTCAGCATTCTCTTTCAAAGAAGGACAGCCGCGTCGGGGGCAACGGTTCAACTCGACACCGCTGATCGCCTCAGCGAGAGGATCCAACAGTCGTACCAAGGCTCTATCGGCACGACCCGGTGGGCGAAGGTCGTGGCCTAGCCAACCGTTCGGTAGCGTACCGGAGAAACCGAAGTCGTCCAGGCCAAAGGGGACCGCGGTACCAGGCTGAGTCTGCAAGATTTCTGCGAGCTCGATGACAATTCCCTCGGCCTTCATCTTCACCGGATAGTGATCGGAGTCTGTAGAGAACCAGATCCTCTGAGTGCTTTGCCCCAGATCGAGGTTGACTTGGAGACACTCGAAGTCACCGGCCGGGACCTGACACGTATCTGCCTTCTTGACCTTCAAACCAACCTCGACGATCTGAGCGGTCCAGGCGGGTAGGAAGTTGAGCTTGACCTCATAGCCCACCTCGAGGGGCAGCATGCGCATCAAGTGCATCCCTTGGTCGTTGTCGAAGAGATTCGGTGGAGATTCCATCCGGGCCTCGGTAGCAGCACCGGTGATCACCACCCTTTCGGGACCATAGGTTGCCTCGGCGTTGCCGAGAACTCCATGACGAAACACAGTACTAATGGGCCGCTGAGTAGCAGCCTCCACCAACATGCGATTCACTCCGTAATTATCAGCAGCGTTGAACACGAACCGGCGCATTTCCAATAGCCAAGCGTCGGTCCCATCGACCACTTTCGACTCCGCAGAAAGGTAGAGTTTGCCGATCTCCTTTCCGGTAGGAAGGCTCATTCGGTACACGAGGAGTTCGCCATCTCTCCAAGGCGCTGGCCTCAATGGAAGTCCCGGCTGGGCAGCCGCTAGTCCTTCCCGGGCCTGGATGACAAGCTCTTCTTGGTCCGGAAACTGGCGAATCAATTTGTCGAAAGCTACTCTGGACTCAGCAGCGCTGCCTTTTTTCAGCAAGCACATGCCCAGGCGAAGTTGAGCCTGGGCCACATGGGCACGATTCGCTTCGTCATTCTCGACGATTCGCGAATAGATCTCGATCGCGGCGTTTAGGTCTCCAACGGTCTGTTCGGTGTAGATCCCCTGCTCCAACAGCTCAGCGGCGGATTGTGCCGCCGCTGGCGAGAAAGGGCTGACCGCCACGACCCAGGCAAGGACCAGGGCTAGCAGAAATGGGGGGGCTTTCAGAGTGCGATTTGTAGTCAAGGTAGAACCTCCTTCTTGGTTAATTTCCTATCTGAAGGAGACGATACGCAGCGCATGTTACCGCCTTGTTACCAACCGTTCCTGCTTTTATCCAAACTGCCCCCTAGCACTCTGCTCACCGACTTCCCGACGAAACGCCACAGATGTCTGGTGATCCAAGGAAGAAGATAATTTCTGCGCCTCAGGAAAAGTCGTACTCTGTCGCCGACGAATCAGATCAATACGGAGCCTCAGCGGAGGGTAGGTGAAAAAGTAGGGCTCATGGGAGCCAGCGAAGCCATTCACCGCATACTGAAAAGGGGGAACCTGGCGAGCAGTTCGAACCTGTTCTTACGTTAAGGGCCCAGGGCCCGCCGGAGTGTATCCGGCGACCTCCCGACCCTGGATTTCTGACTGGAGATGGACTTTCCGAAATGAATCTGGGATTGCGAGAAAGGGAGCTCCTCTTAACAGGAGACGCCTCTTCATAGGCTCCTGGCAACCCCTAGCGACCGTTGATTCAGTCGACAACCGCTGTCTTATTCTTGCACTGCTTGGCTCCTGCCGAAGACAGAATCGAGAAGGGAATGAACCACACAGCGATCAGCGAGAAGGTGACCACGTCGGCATGTTGGGCATATTGCGAGTCCTTCAGAAAGAAGCTCGCGAGAAGAATGGCCGCCGCGAAGAGTAGCGAGACCAGGATATTGAGGGATGCTGCTTTCTTAGGGCTCATAGCGTTTCCTATTTGTTCCAGGCCTTCCTCTGTCTCTTGGATCTTGTCGCAGATTAGGTTGGCCGCGTTTCTATTCTTGGAATATTCCGCCGCTAGCTCCTCAACACTTCCCATACCCTCAGTAGCCTGGCGGAAGGCCTGTTCTGGCGACAGACCTGATTTCTCTAGCTTTTCCACTTCACAATACAGATGGTCCTTGAGCTCCTCGATCCGGGCATCCCGGCCCCAGACGCTGGTGGAAACGGATCTGCACCAGGATTGAATTTCATGGTCTAGATCGAACATACCGATCCTCCTTCCAATTTCTGCAACATGGCGTAGAGATCGTGCCAATTCTTTCGTTGCTCGTTGAGCTCCTTGAGCCCCGATTTGCGCAGGCGGTAGTACTTCCTTTTGCGACCGTTGTCCGCCGCCCCCCAATAGGACTCCACCAAGCCCTTTTTCTCGAGGCGGTGGAGGATCGGGTACAGCATTCCATCGGCCCATTTCATCCCACCATCGGATAGCTCACCCACTCGCTGAATGATGTCGTAGCCGTAGCTATCCCCATGACTCAGGATGGACAGGACCAAGGGAGTTGCCGACGCTGCTATCAAGTCTTTCGATATCGTCATAAATGAAGTCCTGATTCTGTTTTGGTGATCTCACTCCTGAATAACAGGCTCTTTGATCTCACTACCTTGAAGCCGTCTACCTAGAGGCCGTCTACATAGAAGTTCTCTACATAGAACCTCTATGCTTCGAATCGTACATAAGACTTCTAGGTATGTCAAGGACCTCGGAAATCTTAGGTGTCGCTACAAGACTTTCCCCGACGGCTGGGCTATTCTGCCGACCCCAACTAAGATAGGAGCATCATGCGCATTTTGATCACCGGGGGAGCCGGCTATATCGGCTCCGTGCTGAGTGAAACCTTGCTCGACGCGAACCATCAGGTGACCGCGGTCGACAATCTTCTCTTCCCTCAACCTTCCTTGTTGGGGTTGGTCCACCGACCCGGGTTCGAGTTCGTCCGGGGAGATGCCCGAGACTCACGGCTGATGGCTGAGTTGGTACCCAAAGCGGACGTACTCATCCCTTTGGCGGCCATTGTCGGAGCACCTGCTTGCGATCTCCAGCCTAGAGACGCCCGAGAGATCAACCTGGAGGCCATCGAGCAGCTCCTGACTCTGCGTTCCCCCCAGCAGATGTTTCTCTTTCCCAATACCAACAGCGGCTATGGCTCCCGCCCTGGGGAAACCTGTACGGAAGACTCTCCTTTTGCCCCGGTCTCCCTCTATGGCCGCACCAAAGTGGCAGCGGAGCAGAAGATCCTCGAGGCGGGGGGAGCCGTCACCTTTCGCCTGGCTACAGCCTTTGGCGCTAGCCCCCGATTGCGCTTGGATCTCTTGGTCAACGACTTCACCCACCAAGCGATCACTACGGGCACTCTGGTGCTCTACGAAAGTAGCTTTCGGCGCAACTTCATCCACGTGCGAGATATTGCCGGGGCCTTTCTCTTCGCGTTGGAGAATTTCGATGCCCTGCGGGACCAGACTTACAACGTGGGCCTCTCCGACGCCAACCTGACGAAATTGCAGCTAGCCGAAAGAATTCGCCTCCAAGTGCCACGGCTGACCATCATCGAAGAAGAATTTGGCCAGGACCCGGACAAGCGGGACTATTTGGTCAGCAATGAGAAGATCGAATCCGCCGGCTGGCGCCCACGCTATTCCTTGGATGACGGGATCCGCGAGATCATCACAGCCTGCTCCATGCTGCCTACCCAGCCCTTTCGGAACGTCTGAACATGGGGAGTCCGAAGCCCTGCTGCCTGGTGATCGGCGGCGCCGGTTTTATCGGCTCCCACACCGTCGACGGCCTCCTTGCCGCCGGCTACCCAGTGCGGGTGCTGGACGCTCTCCGCCAACCGGTCCATCCAGAAGGAAAGCGACCGAGCTACCTCCACAAAGAGGCCGAGCTGATGATCGGGGACATCCGGGATCGGCGGATCCTACGGCGAGCTCTCGAAGGGGTCGAAGCGGTCTTCAACTTCGCCGCCTATCAGGACTATCTGACTGATTTCTCCACCTTTTTCGATATCAATGCCACCGGCACCGCCCTACTCTACGAGGTCATCGTGGCTGACAGCTTGCCCATTCGGCGAGTGGTAGTCGCCTCCTCCCAATCCGCTGCCGGGGAGGGACTCTACCGAGATGCAGACGGGAAGCTCTTCGCTCCTCAGGGCAGAGAAGCCGAGCAGTTGGCCAGGGGCGTGTGGGCCATTTTGGACAGTCAGGGGCGGCCAGCTCAATGGGAACCGACTCCTGAGACCTTCACTCAGCCCCAAAATCCCTACGGGCTGAGCAAACAAACCCAGGAGCAGATCACCCTTCATCTGGGAGACCGATACGATATTCCTTCCGTAGCGATGCGCTACTCCATCGTCCAAGGTTCTCGCCAGTCTTTTTCCAACGCCTACTCCGGCGCCTGCCGGATCTTTTCCCTATGCTGCGCCTTCGGAAGATCCCTACCCATCTACGAAGATGGTCTCCAGGTCCGAGATTTCGTCAACATCCACGACGTGGTGGAGGCCAATCTTCGGGTCCTGGAAGACGATCGGGCGACTGGACGGGTCTTCAACGTGGGCGGTGGGCGCCCCTATTCGGTGCTCGAATTCGCCGCCATAGCAGCCCAAGTCTTTGAGGCCGAGTTGCCCATGGAGCCTTCCGGACGGTACCGCTACGGAGACACTCGCAACATCGTTTCGGATATCTCCGCCCTCCGGCAACTCGGCTGGGAGCCCAGTCGCAGCGCCCTCGACAGCCTCCAGGAGTACCGGCGTTACCTCGAACAGGAGATGCCCCGGGAGTCTGTTCTCGAACGGGCCGAAGCGGACATGGCGCGCCTCGGAGTCGTACGCTCCATTCAAAGCTAAATCTCATCCTCTCCCTTCACCCCATTCGTCACCAGCCTTTGATGATGCCTGCAGATGCAAACGGCTCGCCTCGAGGTCGACGCTGGTGTCCTGTTACGTCGCCGAGGAAGATTTCGCGACAAAGGATGCTGCAGATGGAAACAGAGCTAGAGAGATTGCTAGGGAATCGCGACGTGCTCGCTACGGCCGATGCGGTGCTTGAGCCAGAGAAGCCAGGGATGCAGCCAGCGCTTCCCCCCGCGCCAGGCCCTCCCCACTCCCCTGCACCGGCTGCAGATCAACCGGTCCAGGTCTCTTTGCCAGGCTTCCGGCAAGTTTGCACCATGCTGTTCGAGGAGATACTCAGCTCGGTTCTTCTTACCCAACATCCGCGCCAAAGCGATTTGTTTGGCCAAGAGTCGAGGCTTCTGTGCGATGCGCTCCGCCTCCCGTAGGAAGACCACATCCGCCCACACGGCGTGGCCCTGGCGCTGCCGTCGGCGTCGGCGGGTCCGGAACTTCCACCGTTCTACTTTCAGGTCCAGCAGCTGAAAGCCGTGCTCCGCAAGATAGCTCACTACCTCGTGAAAGTGAGGCTCTCCCTCGTAGAAGGGCTCGAATCGAAGCTCCGCCTGGATGGCCAGAATGTCACCGAACCTGGGCACCATGGTTCGAAGCACTTCAAAGTCCATTCCCTCGAGATCTGTCTTGAGAAAGTCCACCCGGGCGACACCAGCATCCGCCAACACATCTGGCAGGGTGCGGCATTCGACTTCTGAGACCTCAGCGACCTGGTAGTAGCGCTCCATCCCGTAGGCTTCGATGAGACCAGCTCGCGGAGGCCGTAAGGAAGAGCTGGCAGAGAATGTGTTGCGGCGGAACGGATGGCGGCCAGCGGTCCCGGCCACAGCGCCTCTCAAGGCGATCCGACGGTGAAACCTCGAGGTGGTTTCGGAACCCTCGGAAGCATCGACCTCCACCACCGTCAAGATCCGGCGCCAAGGGGCCGGCAAACAGGGGTCCGGATCCCCGGCGCATCCCAAGTTCACAGCAACGAAATCTCCCCGCAAGGCGTCGAGCACGCTTTCTGACGAACCTTCCTTGATCATGCCCATCGGCCTCCGGGTTCGATGGGAAAGTGAAACTCCACCCCGTCTTCCACGAGCTGTCGGTGATTGGCGAGAATCTCGCGGCGAAAATTCCAGGCGAGGACGAAGTAGCTATCCGGTGGAACCTCGATAGCTTTCTCGAGCACCACGGGAATGTGAGAGCCGGGAGCTACCAGACCGTCCCGCAGAGGATTTTTTTCTACCAACAAGGAAATTTGGGAACGGTCGATGGAGAAGGAATTGAGTAGAGTATTGCCCTTCACCGGCGCCCCCATTCCGTACACAACCTTGCCCTGAAGCCGACGCTCCTCGAGAAAACGCTGAGTCCTCTCTTCCAGGAACGAAACCCGCTGGCGGAAGGCCTGGTAGGCCGGAAGCTCGTTGAAACCACCACTCTCCTCGTAATCCTCCAGCCGCACCAATTCCGCCGTGATCCGGTGAGCCCCGGGATGGCCCGCCAGAAGAATCATGCTGCCTCCATGAATTGGCGACCAATGGGCATCGAAGGGCTCGAGACCGTGGCGTTCCAGCAAGGTTCGCAGGCTCTTGAGAGAAAAGTAGAGGAGGTGCTCATGGTAAATCTGGTCAAAGGAGCCATTCCCGAGAATGCTCGGCATGTAGAGGAATTGCACCTGGAAGACGCCCCGAGGGGCCAAACAGATCCGAATCCCCTCGGTCACGGAATGGAGGTCTTCGAGATGAAAAAAGACCCCAGAAGCGTTGATCACATCAAAGGTACGATTCAGCCTCTCGGCGCAAGCCTGGTCGAAGAAGTCGATGACCGTCGGCAGATTCTTCTCCTGGGCCAGGCGGCCCACCGCTTCACAGCTCTCCACTCCCAGGACATCGAAACCTAGATCCCGGTAGACCTCTAGTTGAGTGCCGTCGTTGGAACCGATGTCGAGGCAGCTCTTTCCGGAAAGAGAGGAGAAAAATCGCTGATTCAAGTCCTCCCCAAGGCTGCGGAAGTGCTCCCGCAGAGTTTGGGTCGTCCCGGAGACGTAGGTGTGATCCCCAAACATGGTTTCTTTGGGCACGGAATAGTCCAACTGGGCACCCCGGCAACGCCCGCACCAAACCAGGCGGAGAGGGTAAGTAGGCTCAGATCCCACTTCCTCGGGGCGTAGAAAGTGATTCGCCCAGGGTTGCTCCCCCAGATCGAGAACCTGGCGCAGGTCAGAAGAATCGCAGATCCGGCAAAGATGGCTCTCGGGCACGGGTAGAAGACCTCGGTTTCCAGCAAGAGGGCTGTGGAAGGGTACGGGAATCTTACACCCGTGTCTCCTAGCTACCCTCCCCTAAACCGGGATCGGCCCCTCTGCCGCGGGCCCTCCCAACGAATCTCATCGCAGGGCTGGCTTCATGCTATTTTCAGCTTCGACTCTCCCTATTCCCCACGTGGGTGCTATCCCGACGGTGAAGGCCTCAGAAACGCACGCCGACGGGTCGCCCTCCATTTTCGTAGGACTCCAACACAGCTTGAGCACCAGCCCAAAGCTCCCCGACGAGGTTTTCGACTCTACCGCTTGGCAGCGCTGGGCGGCGCCGCTTTGCGCTCTCTTCCTATTGTTCCTGGCCCTCGCCACCACCGCTCCGGTCCTGAAAGACTCACGAGCCGTCTTCGCCTTCAACGACGGCAACATCGAAACGGTCCTCTCCCCCATCTATCAATACCCTTCTAGTCTGCTGCGCATCTGGGACAACCAGTTTTTCTTTGGCCGGGGCGAGAGCTTTGGGGTGGCGATTACGGAGTGGAGTCTGCTGGAGACCCTATTGGGGCCGCACCAATACCGCCGAATCGGCGTTCTTCTCGCCCTTTGGCTGACCGGCCTAGCTGGCTTTTGGACCTGCCGCCAATTCGGACGATCCCGAGGAGCTGCCCTATTTGGGGGTTCCTTGCTACTGCTGTGCGGCTGGACCGCCACTTTCCCTGCGGCGGGCCTGTTGGGGCGAGCCTTCTCCCTCGCCTGGGCGGCTCTCTCTCTTGGATTTCTGGAGCGAAGTCGAAGGAGTACTCTCCGGGGCCAAGGGGGTTGGTGGGCCATCGTCCTGGCTGGCGCCTGCCTGGGTTTTTCTGTGGAGAACACACCGGACGTAGGCGCCTTCTTCGCTGTCTCTTGCGCCGTTTTCCTGCTGACCACTCGTCTCCCCCGATCTCTGCTCCCGTGGCACCCTCGCCCCTGGTTCCAGCTAGCTGCCATCCTTGTCCTCTACGTGGCCTCAAGCTTCGCTGCCGCCTGGCCTACCGTCGTCAAAATGAAGGCTAGCCAACTCCTGGGAGCCGATGCTGCCGCCGTTGCTCCTGGCGGTGAGCGCTACGATTGGGCAACCCAGTGGAGCTTACCGAAAGCGGAGACTTGGTCTCTGGTGGCAGGAAACTTCCACGGCACCACCTCCCGCAATCCTAGTGGCCCCTATTGGGGGGCCATGGGCCAATCCGCAGATTGGCGCCAGAATCGCAGAGGGTACGCCAACTTCAAGCTAGTGGGCTATTCCGTCGGCGGCACCTGCCTCGTTCTGCTGCTCTTCCTGTGGATGCGTTTACCGAGAAGGCGCTGGCAGGACCCCGAGCTCAACGTACCCGGGCAACGCCGCATGGCCCTGGTGACCTCTGTCTTGGCACTCCTCAGCCTAGGGCTCGCTTGGGGACGATTCTTCCCCCTCTACCGACTGGTCTTTCTCATGCCGGCTCTGACTGCGATACGCAACCCAGAGAAGTGGCTGGGTCCGTTCACTCTCTTTCTAGCTCTGGCGGTAAGCCTGGCGGTGGATGTGGTGCGAAGCGCGGCGACCCGACCTCCTGCCGAGGCTCGAGGTGTGCGCTGGTTGTGGATCTTCGGCTGGGGCTTGGCCGCCACTGCCTTTCTGATCGTGGAGCTCTACGATACGGAGGCGATAGGGCGAGCTCTCACGGCTTTGAACCTCCCTTCGGGTCTGGAAGAAGCCCGATCCCTTGCCCAAGGATCCACCCTTGTGTTGATCCTGATCAGCTTAACGATCGCCATCGGCGTTCAAGGGCTGATCCAAGCCCGAGGCCTCACCGGCACCAACCGGGGTCGAGGCATCACCCTCGTGCTGCTCTCCTGCCTGTCGGTAGAGCTCTTTTGGGCCGCTCAGCCCTACATGCGCCAGCATCACTACGATCATGTTCTCCAGCCGAACCCACTTACCGAGGCTCTCGACGAAGCAACGCAGCAAGGTCGCATCAAACTCCTGCCGGCCCGGCACCCGATTCTCAATCGATGGCGCCTGACTTACCTCATCTCTCAAGGGTATGACCTCTTCGATCCGGTTTCCGTGAGCCGACTCCCGGAGGGTGACCGAGAGCTCTTCGAGGTCTTCGACCGTCACGAGATCGATCTCTGGCGTTGGGGAGGAGTGCGCTACTTCCTGTGCACCCGGGAAGCCGCGAACCAGCTCATTGCCCTTTCGGCACCCGGCCAGCGCTTTGTGGTGCGAGCCTCGAGGCCAGCCCACCAATGGGCCCCCAACCCGGGAGAGAAGATCCTTCCATCGCAGCAGGAGGAGATTTCTCTGGTGGAGTTCTTGGATGCCCAGCCGGTCTACCGCTGGGCAGAAAAATGGGAAACCGTTCCCGACAACCCCCAGGCAGAGGCCCAGGCTCTCCAGTCCCTAGTGGCCAGAGCCGCCACTGGCACCGTGACGGTGCATGAAAGCAGTCCGCCCCAACAGGGCAGGCCACCGGTCAACAGCGGCATGCTCTCCAATCCAGCCAGTACCGATGTAGTGACCACTGAGGCGGTGGCCATCGAGAACGGGAACGCCGACGGGTCGGCCCTTCGGTTGCTCAGCCAAACTCCCACCTCGGCCCAGATCGAAGTCGAAGTAGACCGGCCCTCTCTGCTGGTGCGAGCCACCCGTTTCCACCCGGGATGGAAGGTCGAGCTCGACGGCGAAGCCGCGGAGGTGCTGCGAGTCGATCATAGCTTCCAGGGAGTTCGTATTCCGCCGGGCCGCCACCAGCTGCATTGGACCTTCGACCAACCTCGTTTCGTCTTCGCTGGAGGAATCGCCAATCGCCTGCTGATGCTGGTGGGATTATTCTTCTTTGCACGCCACCGGCGTTTCCAGCCCTCCCTCCAAGAGGGAGCTGGAGGAGGGGGAGGAAAGGGAGAAAAGCGAACCTCTCCGTCCACCGTCCTCGTCATGGCCCTTTCCGGAGCCGGCGACGTCCTACTGTCGACTCCGATGCTGCGAGAGCTCCGGCGACTCCTGCCCCATGCCCGCATTGAAGTGCTGGTGATGCAGGGCCCCGCGGCTCGGGACGTACTGGCTGGCAACCCCAACGTCGATCGAGTGATCCTGCACAACTTCATGGCAGCGGGAAAGGGAGATTCTCTGCGCCTTCTTTGGCGGTTGCGCCGCAGCCGCTTCGATCTGGTTCTGGTTCCCATGCCCCATAACCGGCTGGTCTACAGCGCCATGGCCGCTGCCATCGGCGGCCATTGGCGACTGGGCTTTCACTATCAGCTGCGCTGCGGCTCCATGGAACGGTGGTTCCTGCACCGAACCCTCGAGGAACACAAGGATCTTCACATCAGCGAAAACAACCTTCGCTTGCTGGCCGAAGGGCTCGGTCTACCGGCCCGGGTGGCCCCCGAAAAGCCTGAGATCTTCCTCTCGGAGAAGCAGAAACAGACGGCCCGCTTCGCTCTGGAGGCCTTGGGCATCGCTCCCCAGGAAGTGATCATCGGCGGTCACCCAGGCTCCGGCGGCACCAAGAACCTAGCGGAAAAGCGTTGGCCGGAGGAGCAATGGATTCGCCTCGCTCAAGGGATGGCCAAAAGGGAAGGTTGCCATCTGTTGCTCTTCGGCGGCCCTGAGGAGGAGGCTTTGAGGGAACGCATCGCCGCCGCCGCCCAAGGAGGGGTGAGCCAAGTGATTGCCATGCCAACGACTCCGGTACCGGAGACTGCTGCTCTGATCGCAGAGCTCGACGTCCTGGTCAGCTGTGACACCCTCCTGACCCATGTGGGGGTGGCCACCGACACTCCCAGTGTCGTCCTCTTCGGTCCCACTCCGATCGATCCCGTCCGCCCGGTGAGCGTCCCCTATGAGGTGATCACCCTGGGCCTGAGCTGCAGTCCTTGTTACGGCTACGGCCGCCACGGGATTCGCTGCACCAACCCGAAGCGCTTGCAATGCATGGCGGAGCTTTCCGGAGAGGACGTGCTCGCAGCACTGGACCGAATGCTTGCCGGAGAAGACCCGTCGAGGCGGCCACCTTGGAGAGCGGAGTGAAAAGGGCCTGGTTTTCCGAAGGCCTTCGTTTTGCTCTAAGGTCCTTGGGAAAGCGCTCCCTCAATCCCTTTCGACTGGTACACCGGGTCACCTGGTGGGCTGGCCGCGTTCTCTTCGGGCCGCGTTGTTTTCTCTTGAAGAACCGCCAGATCCCATATTTCCTCCATCCGTTGGTGATCAATACTGAGAGGATCGTGGAGATCTCTTTGGGTCGCCGTTTTCTCGAAGGAGAAGACCCGGCGGAAGTGCTCGAGATTGGCAATGTGCTCGCCGTCTTCTCTCGAGTCGACCACCGAGTAGTGGATAAATACGAGCCGGGTAGTGGCGTTGAAAATCTGGATATCATGGACTTTCAGCCCGACGAAAGACTTCGCCGCATTCTCTGTCTATCCACTCTGGAGCACGTTGGAATCGATGAAGAACCCCGAGACGAAAGGAAGGCTCTCCTCGCTTTGAAGAAAATTCCTTCCTGGCTCACCTCGGAGGGAGAGGCTCTCATCACCATCCCCTTGGGTCATCACCCTCGTCTCGATACCTGGCTCACGGGAGAGAGGGGGCGGACCCGCGAAGACGAGCTCACCGAATCCCTCCCTGGAGCCCAAATCTCTTTTCTGCAACGGCAGAACGCCTGGAACGTCTGGCGCCAGGTCGACCGGGGGACGGCCCGTGGGGCCCGCTACGGCTACCCATTCGCCTGTGCCAACGTAGTGGCGGTGATCTATCTGCAGGGAGAGACGAGACAGCCTTGAGCATTCTAGTGTTCAACAACGGCTACCTGACCGAGGTACCGAGCGGGGGCGACAAACATCTCTTGTCCCTTCTCCCGATGTGGGCCGGCCATTCTGCGGTCACCGTGATGCTGCCTTCCTATGCAGCCCCCTTGGTGGGGGATGGGCCGAAAGTGTCGAGCTACCCGGCCAATCCGCCGCGCTATCTCCCCCAGCTGGTCCTTGGCTATCTCTACCGCACTTTTCGAGGCCTCGGAGTCGCGAGCCGCACCCCGGCAAGCCTCGTTTTCTCGTCGCCAGGCCTGTTCGATCTACTCCCGGCCCTGTGGCATAGGCGACGCCACGGCTCGCGGGTGGGGGTTTTTCTCTTTCACATTCCTTCCCCGGGGAAGCTCGAAGGGCGATGGATGCACCGCTGGGTGGCCGGTGTCGCTCACCGGCTCTCGCTCCGCTGGCTGGCCTCGGCGGACTGCATTTTCGTGGGCAATTCCGAGGTTTTCAGAGAGCTCGCAGAGCGTGGGTTCGATCGCCAGCGCTTGACCATCCAGCCACCGGCGGTAGACCCGGAAGCGATCCTCTCGGCGACGCCGGAGCCTGGGCCCCAGGTTCTGTTCATCGGGCGGCTGGTGGCCCAAAAAGGCGTCTACGACCTCATCGACGTAGCCGGTCAGCTGGATCTCAGCTTCGGTTTGATCGGCGATGGAGAGCTTCGGGGCGAGTTGAAAAAGAGAATTCGAGAAGAAAAGCTCGAGGAGCGGGTGCAGCTTTTCGGAGGTTTACCGGAGGCTAGGGTCTATGGCCTGCTCCTCGGCTGCCGCTGCCTGATCTTGCCCAGTTACCAGGAGGGCTATGCCTTGGTAGTGGCGGAAGCGCTGATCGCCGGTAAACCAGCGGTGGCCTATGAATTACCCCACTACCGGGAGATCTTCGGAGAGGCCTTGGTGACCGTTCCCGCCGGCGATACCCTCGCCCTCGCCGAAGCCGTGGCAGCAGCGGTCCAACAATCAGCAGCCCCCCCTTGGGACAGTTCCCGGCACGCCCCCACTCCCCGACGCGCCGCGGAAGATTGCCTCGCAGCCCTCCAGGAGCCTCCAAGGACACCCGCGACCCCGAGGCAGAGCGCGCACCATGAGTAATTCCCCGCTGAGTCTTTGGCGCCGACTGTGGGATTCCAGCTTCGCCAAAGACAGCGCGCTGCTGGTGTTGTCCCAGGCCGCCGTCGGCTTTCTCTTCCTGCTCACCCATGTGATCCTGGGCCGCGAAATGGACGGTGGCACCTACGCCATCGTGGTCGCCCTCCTCGGCCTTCTCAACATCCTCAGCCTGCCCACCAACACCGTGCAGGTGGTCGTCACCCGATACATTGCGGGCATCGAAAGCCCCCATCACCAGCTAGGGGCCCAGGTCGTGCGAACGATCAGCCGCCGGGTACTGGGATGGGGAAGCGCCGGCCTGCTGGCCTGGGCGGCGTTCGCTTGGTGGCAGAGCTCTGCTGGGGCTCCCCAACTGGTACCGGGAGCCGGGCGGGGTGCCCTCTCCCTGGTTGGATTCCTGGCCTTTCTTGGTCTCTTCAGCCCGATCTTCCACGGCGCCCTCACCGGTGAGCAGAAGTTTGGCTGGTTGGTTGGCTCGAGCCTCAGTGGTGCCCTATTGCGAGCCTTGTTCGCTTTGCTGGTGGTGGCTCTCTGGGCCACCGTGGAAGGAGCCCTCACGGCTATTGCGGCCAGTTCCCTGGTGGCCCTTGGTGTGGCCTGGTGGCCATTTCGCAAAGCTGCCCTGGAAACCGGCGGGAAGCCCCCCTGGAGCGCCAAGGAGATTCTCCACTACGCAGGACCGGTGCTCATCGGCCAGGGGGCCTTGTACGTACTTCTCAACGCCGACTTGATCTTGGCTCCACGCTACTTCGCAGGCACCGACTTGGCCGCCTATTCCAAAGGCGCCATGCTGAGCCGGGCGATCCTCTTCTTGCCGCTCCCCATCGCTACCGCCATGTTCCCCAGGGCTGTCACCTCAGCCCGAGCACGTATTCTGCTCGCGCCCCTAGCTTTCGCAGCGGTCTCCTCCCTGGCGGCCGCCACGATGGTGTCGTTGTTTCCCCAGCTACCGCTGAAACTGATGTACGGAGTATCCGGCACCGCCTACCAAGAAGTGGCACGAACCTATGTCTGGGCAGCAGCCCCCCTCACCCTAACGGTGCTAGCCAGTCACTACCTGTGGGCTCGACACCGACCCGGCGCAGTCCTCTGGCTGGTCCCCGTGGTCGCGGGCTATGTGGGTTACCTGACCCTATTGCAACCCTCTCCAACGGAGCTGGCGGTGACCCTGGGGGGAGTGGCTACTCTGTCCTTCGCCGTGTTGGGCTGGCAGCTTCTAAGAGCCGGCAAGGGCAGCGAGGGATCACCGACGCCAGAGCTACCGGTGGTGAGCACCAGGGAGTAGCCGAATCCAGGAGGCAAAGCAGAGAGACAGGCAGGGTACCCGGAGGCTATTTCTGAGGGCTCTGGGCCCGGCGCAGCCATTGAGCCTCAGCACGGCGCAGGCGGTCGGGAGTGCCGATGTCACAGAGGAAACCGTCCACTTCCCAGCCGTACATTCGGCCGACCAGATGAGGCAAGACATCAAAGCCGAAATCCAAGCCCGGGCGAAAGGGAAAATCGACCAGGATTTGGGGATCGATGAGATAGATTCCGCCATTCGCCAGGTTGGAGACAGGAGCCGTGGGCTTTTCCTCGAAAGCGGTGATCCGGCCCTCTTGGTCTAGGACCGCGATTCCACATTGTTCCGGCTCCGGAGTGCGGAAGAGGGCCATGGTGAAAGAACTTCGTCGAGCTCGATGGAAAGCCAGCATGGCGGTGAGATCGACATCCGTGAGATTGTCTCCGTAGATGACGAAGAAGGCTTCTTCGCCATCGAAAAAGCTGCGCCGAAATAGCACCGTTCCCGCTGTTCCCAGAAGCTCTGGTTCGTGAAAGAGCTCGATCTCCGGCCTCTCATGCCATTCTCTCGCGAAGCCTTCCACCTGGTGCGCCAGGTGATGAGTGTTGACGGCGACGGACTCGATACCGTGACGACGAAAATGTTCTAACCACAGAGCCAGAAGGGGCTTCCCCCCGATGGGAACAAGGCACTTGGCACACTCACGGCCGAGAGCCTCCAAGCGGCTGCCGTGGCCAGCGGCGAGAAGAAATGCTTTCATCTGCCGAGTCTACCGGTGATTCGAACCTACCCATCCTTGGCTGACGGTAGAATGCAAATCTCATGAACTCGGCACTCCCCAGTTTTCGCGAAGCCAACGTCTTGGTCGTGGGCGACCTGATGCTCGACCGCTACTGGCACGGCGACGCCGAGCGCATTTCCCCAGAGGCTCCGGTGCCGGTTGTGCGGGTAACCCGCTCCGAGGATCGAGCCGGCGCCGCCGGCAACGTCGCGACCAACGTGACGTCTCTGGGAGGAAAAGCTGCGGTAGTGGGCTTCGTCGGCGACGACGACACCGCCTCTCGCCTGGAAGAGCTGCTAGCGCAATCCGGGGTGCGGCATCGGCTGACTCGCGTCCCTAGCCGCCAGACGCCCACCAAAGTGAGAGTCCTCAGCCAAAATCAACAATTGCTGAGACTCGATTTCGAGGCAGCGCCGGAAGTCCCCAAAAGAGACCTGCCCCAGGCCGCCCCGCCTCCAAGCTCCTTCGAGGGACTCTCTCCTCTGATCGAACAAGCCGGAGTGGTCATCCTTTCCGACTACGGCAAAGGCGGCCTCCCTCATTGCGCCGAAACGATTCGCCGTGCTCGAGCCTTGGGCCGCCCGGTATTGGTCGACCCATGGGGAGAGGATTTTTCCTCTTACCGGGGCGCTACCCTCATGACCCCGAACCGGAGAGAGATGGAGCGGGTCGTTGGTCCCTGGCAAAGCGATCTGGAATTGGTCGCCAAGGCGGGCCGATTGATCGAAGAGTTGGAGTTGGAGGCGATTCTGGTCACTCTTGGGCCCAAAGGAATGAGCCTGATCAGCCGAGCCCGTGAGACCTTGCACTTACCCGCTCAGGCCCGAGAGGTCTACGACGTGACCGGAGCTGGAGATACCGTGGTAGCGGTGCTCGGGGCGGCCCTGGCCACCGGTTGTGAGCTCGGCGAAGCGACCCTCATCGCCAACCTAGCGGCCGGCGTGGTGGTCGGCAAGCTGGGCGCGGCCAGCGTCGCCCCCTATGAGCTGCGTCGCAGCCTGGCGCGGGGTGGCTTGGGAGCCGGCGGTACGATTCTCGACCCTCAGGAGCTAGACTCGGTGCTCGCTCGAGCCCGTCGAGCGGGGGAGTCCATCGTCATGACCAACGGCTGCTTCGATGTGCTCCATGCGGGCCACGTCGCCTATCTGGAGCAAGCTCGCCAACTGGGGGATCGGCTCCTGGTAGCGGTCAATGACGACGACTCGGTACGCCGCCTCAAGGGGGAAAGAAGACCGATTCACCGCTTGGAGCAACGACTTCGGGTTCTCGCTGCTCTCTCTTCCATCGATTGGTTGGTGAGTTTTCCCCAAGACACTCCAGAAGAACTGCTGCACCAGGTCGCCCCGGAGGTGCTGGTCAAAGGTGGTGACCTAAAGCCGGAGGAAGTCGTGGGCCGTGACTGGGTCCTGTCTCAGGGAGGACGGGTCGAAGTGTTGGGGTTCGAGGAGGGCTGCTCCACCAGCGCCATTCTCGATTCCCTTGGCGGTCTCGAAGAGTAGAGACCTCTCCCAGCCTGGGGAAAACCGATGGCTAACCGGCTCTGCTCGTCTTCCTTATCCCGAATGGTGGTTCTATCCGTGGGCCGGAGAAGCTCTGGAGCCAATCTCCGCCGCCTCGACGACCTCAGCTAAATGCTCCCTTCGGGTGGTACCGACGACCACACTAGTGGTCGCTGCATGGGCGTAACCGAACTTCAGGGATGCCCTTATCTGGTCTCGGGTGGTGAATTTCCCCGAGTCCAAGGACTTCTTCAGAAGGATTCCTGTCTTCCCAGTTGCAGCGTCGAGCACCGCTTCCTGGCCTGGGAAGCCCGGATGGTAGGTGACCATGACAACGTCACATTGCTCTACGGCTCGAAGTCCTCCCTGAACCGTCTTGGCGGAAAACCCCGTAGCCCGTACCTTGCCGACCCTTTGCAAATCTCGCAATACCGCCAGGGCCGGGAGGTGCTCCAGGTCCTGGCCATCGGAGTGGATCAACACGATGTCGAGCTCGTCAACACCGAGCCGAAGCAGGCTACGGTCGATACTCTTCTCTATGACAGAGGGACGGAAGTCGAACTGGGAGCCATCCGGGGAAGACTCCTCCCCCACTTTGGTACAGATGATCCAATGGCGGCGCCGACCCTTCAGATAGACGCCCAAGCGCTCCTCACTCGTCCCGTAGGCCGGCGCCGTGTCGAGCAAGTTGATGCCCCAATCCTGAGCTGCATCGAGCAGGCTTTCGACCTCGGAGTCGCTGGGCAGGGGCTGTCGGCGAGGGTATTTCAAACCCCAATTTCGTCCCAGGGCCACCGTGCCCAGACCCAAGGCCGAAACCTGGAGATCCGTGCCGGGGATGGACCGCAGCTTCACGGCCCTTGCCTGCTTCGGAAACGCCGCAATCTCGAACAATGGCGCAGGTATTGAAAAAACACCCTGAGGCTCTGTTTGCTGGTTCCCGAGCGCCGCAAATCAAACAGAATGGGCACTTCTGCCACGGGCCGGGGATGCGCTTTGACGACGATCTCGAGAACGATCTTCCAACCGACTGGGTCGAGGTCCAAATGTCCGAGTAGCTGTCTGCGGATGGCCATCAAACCCGAGGTCGGATCGGAGATGGGGGAGAGTCTCTGAGCGAAGACGGCAGCGAAACGAGAGACCATCTGGCTGCTCCAGGAACCACTTCGAAACCCTCCACCGGGCAAGTGACGGCTCCCCACGGCGATCTCGAATCCATCGCTCATGATGGGTTCCAGGAGGTGGGGCAGGCAGGAGGGTGGGTGGCTGCCATCGGCGTCCATGACAATGCAGACTTCGCCAGAAGCAGCGTCAAAACCCGCCAAAACCGCCGTCGCCAAGCCACGCTCCTGGTGTCTTTCGATCACCCGAACAGGATAGGCCTCGCCGAGGCCCCTGGCGACCTCCGCCGTACCGTCCGGGGAGGCATCATCGACCACCAGAATTTCGACGCTACGGCCTTGGGGCTCCAGATGGGCGAGAACCTCGGGAATCACCAGCGGCAGATTTTCCGCTTCGCAGTAGGTCGGCATGACGACGGAAACGTCCACCCCTTCGACCCCATCCTGGTTCCTGGAAGGCATCCCGGCATTCTAGCCGAACCCACGTCTCAGACGACTCAGCTAGTTTGAAAGGAGAGGAGTCTTTGAGGTGCCCGATCTTGACCAAAACCCTGGCGGGTGAGAGTGGGCACGTATCGGAACCCCTGGGAGCCGTACCGACGCCCTCAGGATTCCTGCTGGCATGGACCGTTCGAGGGGAAGCGACGGATCGAATTCAGCCTAGGACACGCCCTGCTGCTGCTAGACTGCCTGCTAGGCCAACCCACTGCACCCACTCCGAGAGCCATGCCCGAACCCATCGTCTCCTTCATCATTCCGACCCTTAATGCGTCGGCTCATCTGCCCGCTTGTCTCACTTCTATCCGAAACCAGAGCCTTCCAACCGAGGATGTCGAAATTCTGGTGGCGGATGGAGGCTCCACGGACGGCACCCGAGACCTAGCCGTTTCCTTCGGAGCCCGGGTTCTCGACAATGAGCTGAAGCTCGCCGAAGCCGGTAAGGAGTTGGCCTTCCGGGAGGCTCGAGGCGAATTCCTCGCTCTTCTGGACGCAGACAACGAGATCGATTCTCCTCACTGGCTCAGCACTGCCCTTCGAGGCCTGCATCGCTATCCGGAGGCTCTAGGTTTCGAGTCCTACTATCTCCCTCACCCCAGCGACAGCCGCCTCAATCACTATCTGACCGCCTTGCTGCAAATCAGCGACCCCTACGCCCGCTCCCTCGCAGAGCCCCTCGAAGCCCTCAAACGGGACGACGATGGCGTCGAGCTCTTCCGCCTGCCGGCCAGCGGCGGTTACCCAACCGGCGCCAATGGCTTCGTCTTCCACCGACGACGATTGCAAGAAATCGAGTCCGACATCGGCTACCACGAGGCGTCCTTCTTTCCAGCTCTGATGCGGGCCGGAAGGACCCATCTGGTCAAGGCTGAGGGATGCGGTATCTACCATCATTACGTCTCCGGTTGGAGCGACTATCTGGCCAAGCGCCGCTACGCCATGATCATCTACATGCTGCGCAAGCAGGAAACTCCGGATACCTGGGACGGCAGAGGAATCGGCTGGCGAAAGTGGCGAGCCCTGGCCTATCACGGAACTTTCCTCGGGCCTGCCATCGAGGGCGCCGCCAGAGCTATTCACCATGGAGATGGAAATTGGCTCCTGCACCCCATTGCTTCCGCAGTCTCTACCGTCGGCAACATCGCGGGGATCTGTCAGTACTGGCTCTTGGGCTCCCAGGAAAGACGGCGGCGGCAGGCCGTCCTACTCCACCGTCACCCCAAGAAATAGCTCTAGCGCATTTTGTTGTCGAATTCGAAGGCCGTCCGCCCCCGCAAGAGCCCCGCCAAGAAGTAGATAGCGAAAGCGAAGAGCACGACCAACCCAAAAAGAGGAATCCATACCAGCCGCCAGGAGCGCACATGAAGATAGACAGCTTTCTGATGCCAGGCGCCCAACAAAAGAACCAAAAGGGGGCTCCAAGGCCACCAGGCCGGCACTAGGGCGGCAGCGCAAGCAGCCACGACTCCAACCTGCTGCAAAAGCCGCGAGGCGTAGCCCGGAACCAGAGCGCGGTGGCGAAAATAAATACTCGCGGTAGCCCCGGTCACCTCGGAGTTGCGACAATACTTCTTGATCAAACCCAGGGGCCGGTGTTCCTTGCCGAGACCGTGGAGGTGCTCCGCCTCGACTCCCGTGGGAACGATCTTGCCAGTCCTCAGAAGCCGGGTCTCGAACTCGAAGTCGTTGCCACCCAGGGGCAACCGCTGATCGTCAAAACCGCCCAGGCGCTGGAAGACGTCCTTGCGGACAGCATTCCACTTCAAGTCGAAATCGTTCTCCACCCGGTCGCCTACATAGCGAGCCATGAAGACCTTGCCCCAAAAGTCGTATTTCTCGAAGACGTTCTGAGGCCCGAGGCCGACGAATCGAGTCCCCACCACTTCCGGATCTTCGAAACAGGCCAAGGCCTTGGCGATAGCCTGGGTGTCCCGCACCCTGACATCTGCCTGAGCGAAGAGCAGGATGTCGCCTCTAGCCAGCTCCGCTCCGACGTTTTGGGCAACGGTCATGCCGCAGTTTTCCAGCGGCAATCGAACCAAGAGGATGGGCATGGACTTGGCTACGGGGTGGTCGAGAATCACCCGCAGGGAAGAGTCATCGGAAGCTCCGTCGACGAAGATCACCTCGGTGGGAAAATCCGTCTTCTGTCGCTCCAGACTCGCCAAGAGGACCGGTAGAGTCGGCGCCTCATTGCGCAGCATGACGACCACGGAAACCACCGGAAGAGCCCCTTTGTCTAGGCTCGAAAAAACGATCTCTTGACCAGGAATAGGCATGGAATGAGGGATAATAACCTCTCGGCGTTCCACCGCGCCGATTTCGGCCATGAAACCACCTTACCCTCTCGTCGTCCTGGACCGCGACGGCGTCATCAACCACGATTCCCCAAACTACATTCGTTCCCCATCGGACTTCGTCCCCATCGAAGGCAGTCTGGAAGCGATCGCTACCCTGAACCGGCGAGGGGTGAGGGTTGCCGTGGCCACCAATCAAAGCGCCATCGGACGAGGCTACATCGATGTTGCGACCCTCGAGGCCATTCATCTCAAGTTGACAGACCTATTGGCGGCAGCCGGAGGAAAGATCGATTCCATCGCCTACTGCCCTCATACTCCCGACGATCGCTGTACCTGCCGGAAACCCGAGCCGGGCCTGCTCATCACCCTCGCCAAGGAATTCCAGGTGGATTGTCAGCAGATCGTCTTCATCGGCGATTCGGCCACCGACATGGAAGCGGCGGCGCGAGCCGGCGCGACGGGAATCTTGGTGCGTACGGGCAACGGGCGGGAGCACGAAGAGGCCAACCGAATCCCCGAGAGAGTGGCCCGCTTCGAGAATCTTCGGGAAGCCATCGAGAGTGTCCTAGGTGAACCCAACGAATCTGAGAAGCCTCGGAAACCTAGTGGCCAACTCTAGAGAGAGAGCCCACGAGGCGGTCGAGGGCCCGACGGCGGTGATTCTCTGTGGCGGCCTCGGCACCCGTCTACGCTCTCTCTTTCCAGACCGACCCAAGGCTCTCGTACCGGTAGCCGGTCGCCCCTTCCTGGCCTGGCAACTGGATTGGCTGAGGTCTCGCGGTGTGGGCCGGGTATTGCTAGCGGCTGGCCACGGTGCATCACAGCTGAGCCAGTGGCGAAACCACAACGCCTCGGAGTTCGACCTAGAAATCGATGTGGTGATCGAACCGGAGCCCCTGGGGACCGCTGGGGCCCTCAGGTGGGCTCTACCGAGGCTAAAGAGTGAGACTTTCTTGGCTCTCAACGGTGACACTCTGCTGCCCAATCTCGACCTGAGCCAACTGTCGCCGTGCACCGAGATAGCCGGCTTCGGCTCCAGGGACTCGGAGGTCGCCACCCTGGCTGCCGTCTCGGTTCCTGCGAAGGGTAGTCAGGGCCGCCTGAAATTGGACGGCGAAAACCGGGTTGCGCAATTTCTCGACCCGAACCCGGGCCAGGCGAGCTCTTCGGGATGGGTCAACGGTGGCGTCTATCGGCTTTCGAAAGCACTTCTCGAAGGCTTTCCAAAGGCTAGATCTTTGGAAAGGGAGGTCTTTCCCGAATTGGCTATCCAGGGGAGGCTCCGTGCGGCCCGAACTCTCCCTCCCCTGCTCGACATGGGAACTCCCACCGGACTGGACCTTCTCGAGTCCTTCCTGGGGGAAAACAAGACCGACCCACCCTCTCCGTTTTCCCGTTGACGGGAAGGAAACTTGGCTAGCCGCGCGAAGGCGTTTTCGCTCCGCAATCAACTCCCCTATTGCAAGGGCCTTCAGCACAACCTTTTTCGAGGTACACTCGGGCACCGTTCATGGACCATTCTGAATTTATTCGCCACTATCTGGCGGAATCCCGCAAGCTCCTGGAGAGCCTAGACAACGATCGCATCTCAGAAGCGATCACTTGGCTGCGCCGTGCTCGGAGCAAAGGAAGCACCATCTTTACCTGCGGCAACGGCGGTAGCTCCGCCATCGCCGCACAAATGGTGGTCGACATGGTCAAGTGTGCCTCCTTGGGCAAACCACGGCGGTTCCGCATGATCAATCTTTCCGACAACGTACCCACCCTCACCGCCTACGCCAACGACGAGGGCTATGAAACCATTTTCGTGGAGCCTTTCAGGAACTTCGCCCGACCCGGGGATCTACTACTTGCCATTAGCGGCAGCGGCGATAGCCCGAATGTTCTCGCCGCGGTGGAATACGCTCGCCAGCTCGGCTGCCCGACCATCGGGCTCACCTCCGGCTTGAGCGGCCAGCTGAAGGATCTCGTAGACCTGCCCCTTCTGGTTCCCTCCAATCACATGGGCCGGCTGGAAGATTGTTTCTTCGCCATCAGCCATGTACTGGCCTACCGCTTCATCGAAGAGACAGACTCGGCCTAGGGAAATGCCTCCGTATCCCCGACGCTTCCGAAATGCCTCGCTGGATTGAAGTAGGTGCGCGTCGTATTTTGCTGGCGATCTTCCACACTCAAGGTGTATTCCACATTCGATAGAGCACCGTAGAAAACCCAATAATGGCCGTTGACAGAGCGGCCATCGAGCACCTTCAAGACCACTTCGGGGCGGTCTGATTTGAAGAACCAGAAATACCCCGTGTCCGAGGTCAACATGACGCCGTGGCCGGTGCCCGTACTTCCCGAAAAATCCTCCCAGTCCAAGCTAGCCGCGAAGCGGCCCTCAGCGAATTCGAGCACTCCCCCTGCCTTTCCAGGAGCCGCTGCGGATGAAGCGTCTGCCACCGAACCTTGTGGCATTGCCGGTAAGAGAGCCTCAATGGCGGCAGGACTCAAGGACAGCCGTACCGACGCGCCCTCTGCTCCTCCCAAATCACCGCCCGGAAATGCCGCGGTGTCCCCGACGCTGGCGAAGTTGCTGGCCGGGTTGTGATAGATCTTCTGGAAGCCCGTTTCTGTATCGGTCACCGTCAGCTGGTACTCGACATTGGAAAGGGCGCCGTAGAAAACCCAGAAGTTTCCATTCACAGCACCGCCATCTACAACCTTCACCACCAGCTCGACATTGTCTGGACGAAAGAACCAAAAATAGCCACTCTCCTCGCTGAGCCCCGCAGCCCCCGCCTGGCCATCTCGATCAGAAGCATCTGCCCAGGCGACTTCGACCCGGAAGCGACCTCCTTCTCCAAGGCAGAGAGTTCCGACGCCGGAAGTACAAGAGGTACGCAGCCGTCTCGCGAAAACCTCATTCGTCAGCCCTGAGTGCGACCCGAAGAGAGCTACTGGCTCCTCTCGAGGAGTTAGCCGAAGCTCTTCCAGTTCTTGCCTGCCTTGGAAACGAGCATTGATCTGAAATTCGTTTCCCAGCGGGTCACCGGTAGTACTGATCCACTGACCGAAGGCGCCGGCCCCGGAGCCATCCCCCGTGGAACCGCTGTGAGGATCTTCCTCTAGGGTCCAGGCCACAAGAACCTCACCGGAATCCTTCACGACCGCATGAGTTCCACTAAAACCAAGAAAGCCTGAGCGAGTGCTCACTTGGAAGCGGTCGCCTCGGAGTTGGCCAAAGGGATCGAGAAATCTGGCGAAGACGTGGCCTCCCCACCAAGTCACCAGGGTGGCCCCATCTGGAAGACGAACGAATTCTGCACCGGTAAAAGGCGAATTGGAATCTTCTCCCAATAGAGTCGGTGCTGTCACCGGCGTACCACTGGGGTCGAAAGAGCGCATTGTTAGGCTCCCGATACCTCCGGAATTGAAGTGACTCCAGACGACAGAAAAGCCACCTCCCGCAAGAAGAGTCACAACCGGAAATTTCAGCGGATCGAACATCCCTGATTCCGAAATACGAAACTCCGCCTCCCGCGGGGTCCCATCACTGTCGAAGCGTCGGACATATTGGTGAGAAATGTAGTCACCGTCCTGGTTCATCGCCATCGTCACCTGCGACCAAGTCAACAGCCAACCACCGTCGGGCAACTCTGCGAAACCAGGAAAGGTGTGCTCTCCCTCGAGGATCGAGTTCACCTGGAACCTGGGACTGAGGGGTTCTCCCTCCATAGAGTAGACCCGTGCGAAGAGATCGGTCCGAGTCGGAGAAAAGCCGCAGACCATCGTGGGATCTTGCACTTCGCTCCAAAGCCAAAGAAAACTCGAGCTGGCGGGTCCTCCACCCATCGTGTGCTCCGGACATTCAGCTGCCCCAGGGACCTGAAACGGCGACCCAAAGGGCGAGGCCTCGGCATCGAACACTTGAATCTGGAGCTCTTCGGCCGACCCACTGCCCTCATCGGAAGCCTGAAGCAAAGCGAAATTGCCATTGCCACTGCCAGCGAGGACTCGCCCCAGCCCAACGGAGGTCTCCAAGCCCTCCGGCAGCTGCCCACCAGCTGCTCCATGAAAACCCAGAAAAAGGCCCAAGCAAGCAGCCAGAAACCGCACAGAGTCGATACGTACAAGTAAATTCATTTCTTAGACAAGCCCTTCTTTTCAGCTCGGTGGGCGCGGCCGCGCCCACCGAAAACCTCAACGTGTCGCACTTCCTCAGAAACTCGGACCTCTCCTGGTCGTCAGAACCTGACTGTCGGAACGGATCGAGCGATAACACCGCAATGGACTACCTCGATCCCAGAAGATCTCCAGCTGTCCTGCCTTGCCGAGCTGACATCGAACCAAGCCGACATATATTGATGCGAGAAAGCGTCTCCGATCTGATCATTCCATGTCTCGATCCCTCGATCTTCTGAAGAAACCACTGATGCGATTCGTCCAGCTCCTTGGAAATACCCACCATCTCTCTCGGAACTACAGGCTTGATCGAGAGAGCATCAAAGGGTGAAAGCTGCCTCGACTTGGATAGATCGGAGCCATCCTTTTCTTGCCTTCGCTCCACTGAATGCGGTGGACACTTCCCCGCAAGGCAAGAAAACTCTTCTTATCGACGAATATTTGAATGTTTCTACCTCTCCTCTTCTCTCGGCACTGGCTCAATCATCTGTGCTAATTTCCTGATTCAGCTCTATCATTTTGTGTTGGTTTCTCGATGTTTTCCCTGGCAACAGGTCCACTCCACTCTGCCGTGAATGTGTCACCGCGATGCTGCGCATTGTTTGCGCGCCGCTGTATAGGCTCAGTCGATCTAAAGAACCGATCCTTGCAAACCATCTATCAAATCTAGGAGAAGGCACCTCATGCCGATGAAAGCCCTCAGCTCAAGTCGTCTCGCCCGCCTCTACGGAAGAAAAAGGGGCATCCTTATTCCTCTTTTCGCCGTAGCTCTGACTCTCTTTCCTCTCTTGGCCACTCCCAGCCTGGCCCAGACCATCACTCTGAGCGAGATTCGCTCGGACCAGCCGGGCACCGACAACGATGAATACTTCGAATTAGCGGGCCCTCCCTCCTCCTCATTGGATGGCCTCACCTATCTCGCTATCGGGGACGGCACCGGTGGCAGCGGAACCATCGAAGCAGTCGTAGACCTTACCGGCAATGCCATTCCGGCCAGCGGCTTCTTCGTTGCCGCCGAAGGCACCTTCACTCTCGGCACTGCGGATCTCACCGCGAGTATTAACTTCGAAAACAGCGACAACGTCACCCACCTGCTGGTTGATGGCTTCACCGGTGCCAATGGCGATGACCTAGACACCGACGACGATGGCACCCTAGACGTGACTCCCTGGAGCCAGATCGTCGATGTGGTCGCTGCTATCGAAGAGGACAACCCTCCCACGGGTACCGAATTTCACTACGGCCCTCCTACCGTCGGCCCAGATGGCAGTTTTGTGCCCGCTCACATCATCAACTGCCCCGGTGGTTGGCAGATCGCCCAATTCGACCCGGCCATGGGAGACGACACTCCCGGTGCCCCCAACGCCTGTCCGGTGCCTGCAACGTTGAGCGAGATTCGCATCGACCAACCAGGCGCCGACGACGATGAGTACTTCGAGCTGGAGGGAGCTCCCGGAACCTCTCTGGACGATATTTTCTATCTCGTGTTGGGTGACGGCACCGGTGGCAGCGGAGTCATCGAGGCGGTGGTTGACCTCACCGGAACCTCCATCCCCCTAAGCGGCTTCTTTGTGGCCGCCGAGAGCACCTTCACCCTCGGGCTGCCGGACCTTACGACGAGTCTCAATTTTGAAAACAGTGACAACCTCACTCATCTGCTCGTCTCCGGATTCACCGGAGCCAATGGCGACGATCTGGATACCGACGATGACGGCATTCTCGACTTGGCGCCTTGGAGCGAAGCCTTCGATTGCCTGGCGCTAGTGGAATCCGTCGGCTCCGGCGAGCTGACCTACTGCGACACGTCAGTGGGTCCGGACGGAAGCTTCGTGCCCGGTCACTCGATCCTCTGCCCCGATGGCTGGCGCGTATCGGCCTTCGATCCGGCGGACGGTGAAGACACCCCGGGAGCTGCCAACGCTTGCCTCGCTCCCATCGAGTTGGTGATCAATGAGATCGACTACGACCAGCCGGGCAGCGACGCCGCCGAGTTCGTCGAGATCAAGAATGTCGGCACCGACGCGGCGGATCTCACTGGTGTAGAACTGCAGCTCATCAACGGCTCCGGCGCCACGGCCTACAACACCGTCGCCTTGCCCAGCGTGAGCCTCCCTGCGGGTGGCTATTTTGTTGTCTGTGGCAATGCCGCCAACGTCGCCCTGTGCGACCTGGACGCTTCTCCGGACTCCAACTTCATTCAGAACGGAGCCCCGGATGGAGCCGCCTTGGTGCTCGGTGGCGCCATCTTGGACACCGTCAGTTACGAAGGGGATGTCGCCGCTCCTTATACGGAAGGCTCCGGAGTGGGCCTCGAAGACTCCGGTGCCACCGGCAATGACGACATGGGAATCTCCCGTTGCCTCGACGGAGCCGACACCAATGTCAACAACGTCGACCTGGTCCCTCAGCCGATCACTCCGGGTGCCTCCAATGATTGTCTGGGCGATGCCCCGCAACTGGTGGTCAACGAGATCGACTACGACCAGTCCGGCACGGATGCGGGCGAGTTCGTCGAGATCAAGAATATCGGCGCCACCGACGCCAATCTCGCGGGCGTGGAGCTTCAGTTGGTCAACGGCAACGGAGGCTCGGCCTACGCCACCATCGCCCTGCCGTCGGTCACTCTGGCAGCGGGAGGCTACTTTGTGGTCTGCGGCGATGCAGACCAGATCTCTGGTTGCGACTTAGATGTCTCACCAGATACCAATCTGATCCAAAACGGAGCACCAGATGCGGTCGCCCTTCTTTTCGCCGGCGCCATTCTCGACACGGTGAGCTATGAAGGCGACACCGCTGCCCCCTTCACCGAGGGTTCGGGAACGGGTCTCTTGGACAGCTCCGCGATCGATTTCAGTGGCATCTCCCGTTTTCCGGACGGCGCAGACACCGATGTCAACAACGTTGACCTCTCCCCGCGCTGCGTCACTCCTGGATCTACCAATGCCACCGAGACCAGCGACTGCACCAGCCCGGCACCACCGCGACTGGTGATCAACGAAGTTGACTACGACCAGCCGGGAGCAGACACCGGTGAGTTCGTTGAAATTCACAACGCGGGAGATGGGGATGCGGATCTCACTGGGGTCACGCTGGAGCTAGTGAACGGCAACGGCGCGGCTCCTTACCAATCCATCGCCTTGCCTTCCGTAACGCTGGTCGCCGGCGGATACTTCGTGGTTTGTGCCGATGCCCTGACGGTGGCCAACTGCGATCTCGAGGTCATTAGCTCCATCCAAAATGGAGCACCGGACGCGGTGGCCCTTTCCGCTGCTGGCGTCCTCCTGGATACCGTTAGCTACGAAGGCGACACGGGGGCTCCCTATACGGAGGGCTCCGGGGTTGGGCTCGAGGATTCCGGAGCTTCCGGCGAGGACTTCAAGGGCATCTCCCGAGTCCCCAATGGGGCAGACACCGACGTCAACAACGTCGACTTTTCCTTCGTCTGTATCACTCCCGGTGCACCAAACACCTCATTTACTTCGAGTTGCTCTCCGCTGGGACCGGCCTTCGAGATCTTCGAGATTCAGGGGGCGGGCCTGGCCAGTGCCTTCGCAGGCCAGGGGGTGACCACCTTGGACAACATTGTTACGGCGGTTAGCCCGAGTGGATTCTTCATCCAAACTCCAGCCGCCCGCGCTGACACCGACCCAGAGACCTCCGAAGGCATCTTCGTCTTTACTGGCGGAGCGCCCGCGGTGTCGGTGGGTGACCAAGTGGATGTGAGCGGCGTGGTGGAAGAATTTTTCGATCTGACGGAGATCACCGGCAATCCGGTGGTGACCGTGGACTCTTCCGGCAACGCTCTTCCCGTTCCTGTGGTCTTCGACGCCATCACCCCATCCGGCGATCAACCCCAGCCGGCCACAGAGCTGGAGCGGTTCGAGGGCATGCTAGTGAGCTTCGACGGCTTGGCCACCGGACCTTCGGACCAATTCGGGGATGTTGCGGTGGTGGCTCGGTCGAGTCGCACCTTCCGGGAACCGGGCATCGAGTTCCCGGGCCTCTCTGGCTTGCCGGTGTGGGATGGCAATCCGGAGATCTTCGAGGTCAACCCAGATGGTCTAGGCGGCACCGATCCCGGTGTCTTCGCAGGTCAGGAGGTTTCGGCTACCGGGCCGCTAACCTTCAGCTTCGGCGACTATCAGGTCTTACCAATCTCCCTCACCTTGGGCCCAGTACCGGTGCTGCCAAGGCCGGTGCGGGAGCGGGAAGCCGGAGAGTTCACTATCGCCAGTCAGAACATGCTGCGATTGTTCGACGATCAAGACGATCCAGCGACGGACGACCCGGTGCCGACCACCGCTGAGTTCAACGATCTGGTGGCGAAGTTCTCTATCCACATTCGCGGGGTTCTCGATGCTCCAGACATTCTGGCCGTCCAAGAGGTCGAGAATCTCAATGTGCTGCAAGTGTTGGCGGCACGCATCCAGAGCGACGATCCGTCCTTGGTCTACACCGCTCACCTACTCGAAGGAAATGACGTCGGTGGCATCGACGTCGGCTTCCTGGTACGGGATACGGTGCAGGTGAACTCCGTCGAGCAATTCGGCGAAGACCTGCTTCTTTCCGTCGATGGCAGCCTGCTCAACGACCGGCCACCGCTGGTTCTCGATGCTAACTACGTGGGAAGCGGTGGCAGCTATCCGATCACCGTGATCGGAGTCCACCAACGCTCTCTGAGCGGTATCGAGGGCTCCAGTGAGGTGCGTGTGCGTACCAAGCGTTTGGAGCAATCTCAGCGGTTGGCGGAGTTCATTCAGGATCTCCAGATCGCCGACCCATCGATTCACTTGGTGGTCACGGGAGACTTCAATGCCTTCCAGTTCACCGATGGTTATGTCGATGTGATGGGGCAGATCTCCGGCAACCTCGACCCCTTGGGAGATGAGTTCCCCACTACCGACATCGTGGACCCGGACCTGGTCAACGAGATCTTCAGCTTGCCGGCAGAGGAGAGGTACTCCTTCAACTTTGGCGGCAACGCTCAAGCTCTGGACCATATGCTCACTTCGGCAGGCTTGGCTTCTGCGGTGACGGGCATCGAGTACGCGAGGGGTAACTCTGACGTCGCTGCTAGCTTCCGGGATGACCCCACCACCGCCCTACGGGTCTCGGACCACGACGGCTTGGTGCTCTTCCTAAAAGCGGACAGTGACGGAGATGGCGTCCCGGACGGCAGTGATCTCTGTGCCGATACGGCGATTCCCGAGTCGGTGCCCACCCGGCGCCTGCTCCCCTTTCACTACGCCCTCACCGACGGGGATACCACCTTCGACACCACGGTGCCTCGGTGGTTTCCTCACGAACCGCCATCTTTCACCACGGAAGACACCGCGGGCTGCTCCTGCGAGCAAATCATCGAAGAGCTTCATCTCGGTCACGGCCCGCAGAAGTTCGGCTGTAACCTCGGCATCATGAAGCTCTGGATCTATCTGGTAAACCAGTAAGAAAACAGCCCAGGGGATCATTGGATCCTCTGGGCTGTTTTGCTCGGTCAAGCCGGGGCTATCCTGCCCCGGCTTGATTCACACCTGGTCGTATCAACCCGCCTCGCCGTCCTCTCCGTCTCCACTACCGCCACCACCGCAAGGGCAAATAGCTGTTCCGCTCACAAAGAAGGGCGTTTCGATGAACGAGCCATCCTCGGCGGCATCCACCTGATCGGGAAATCCAGGACAGCTGACTTTACTGCCAACAAGCACTTCGCAATCTGATGTCTCGTAGTAGTCGTACCAAGTGCCATAGCAGGTATCGGAAAATCCAACCGGCGCAAAAGCTGCGCTTCCCGCCAAAACCAAGGCACCGATTCGCAGCCTCCACGAATTTGTTCTCCTCTCGATCACAATGTACTCCTTTCAAAATAAAAAAAATCTAACCTAAGGACCATAGCGGACTCAGCATAAGTCAAAGCAGACTACCTGACAGCAGATGAGCTCACGGAATCCCTAGGGATCGCTGCCTGATCTGGCAGGTCGTCAAGGCAAATCAACCTCGAGAACAGTAGGATGAAGAACTTCAGCGGCAGTCGAGGGAGGAGAGCAACCATGAACCGACTTAAATCACTGTTCCTCACCAGTTACATCACAGTGGCCTCGATCACTGGATTCCACGGCCTATGGGTACTCGCCGCTCGCGGTTTCGACCTCCCGTGGCTGGGAGCCACCGTTGCCGGCTTGGCCGGTGCGGGATTCTTCGCTCAGCTCTTCCTCTTGCCGGTGGCCCGCACCTCTGCCAATCTGGTGCCTCTTTCGGCTTTCCTTGCTTCCGCAGCCGCCCTCGGCATCTCGTCTTGGCTAACGCCAGAAGCGGATTGGCAACCCGCTGCCTACTCTTTGTTCATCCTGCTTGGCTGGCTCGCCTACATTTTTTGGTATTCGCGATATTCGCACCGAGAGAGCGAGATTCTAGTGGTGGGAAAACCCTTGGTCTCGTTCCGGCTCAAGAACGCTCAGGATGTAGTTATCTCTTCTGAGAGCTTCCTTGGCAGCCCCGCTCTCTTCCTCTTCTATCGCGGCAATTGGTGTCCGTTCTGTACCACTCAGGTGAAGGAGCTGGCAGAGCAATATCGAGAATTGGATGCACTCGGAGCCCAAGTGGTGCTGGTCAGCCCACAGCCTCCCGGTCAAACCCGCAAGCTGGCGGCGAAATACGAGGTTCCGTTCCATTTTCTGGTGGACGAAGACAATCAGGTGGCTCGGCGGCTCGGTATCGACGCAGCGAAGGGCCTACCCGCCGGTTTAGAGGTGCTGGGCTATGACTCGGACACGGTGCTACCAACCGTGATCATCACCGATGAGAAGGGCACGATTCTCTATGCCGACCTGCCCACCAACTATCGCCTCCGGCCAGAACCCAGCGAATTCCTGCGGGTCCTACGGGAAGCGAAAGCTGTTGGCTGAGCCGGCCACCAGCGCTTTATACTGAGTGATCATGTCCAACGATCACCCCCTGACTCCGCTGCGCCTTCGAGTCATCGCCAGCCTCCTCGAGGCCGGCAGCACCGCCCAAGAGATTGCCCAAGAGCTGGAAATGCCCATCGAGAGAGTTGAGGTGGCTTTCAAAGCCCTCGCAAAGGCACGGGAGTTGGAGGCTTCGAGATAAACCAGGCCCTCCCAGAGATCTAGCTCCACGCCTCATTGCCCTGCCCTCCCCCTCTCCTGGCGAGGACGACCAAAGCTCTCGCCGTAGGAACGCCAAACGAGCCAGCCCTTGTTCCCCATCGAGCCCTCCGTGC
Organism: Deltaproteobacteria bacterium; assembly: GCA_022601195.1. Taxonomy (GTDB): domain Bacteria; phylum Acidobacteriota; class Thermoanaerobaculia; order Multivoradales; family JAHZIX01; genus JAHZIX01. The sequence continues at coordinate 865,487 of JAHZIX010000045.1, read as the reverse complement.
GAGTCAAGAGAGAAGCAAGGGCTGAAGCCGCTGCCAAAGCTACTTGGCCACAAGAGAGTTTGGCCACAAATGACTAACAGAGATCACAGGTGAAGACTCCATGGCCGTTCACCTGATATCGACCGTTGCTGAAGAAACACCCGTTACCCTGTTCGACGAAACTGAAAGTACACAGCCCATTGGCTTGGGTGCAAAATTGCCGGGCCAAGGTCAAGGCTTCATTGTTTGCGATGGAGCGAGCCATAGCGCAAGTGCCGCCCCGTCCCACCACTGTTGCAGTCGTTTCATTGGGACAGCCGTTCGTACAGCTGGGAGGATTGGGGAAGATCCGCGCCTCTGCCGGCGTGCTCAAGTAGAAACCGAAAACGGCAATGGCCCCAATTACTGACGCGCTCAGGCCCCAAAAGAATAGTTTTTTCATAGTACGAAACTCCTTTCGAGAAATTCGTCGTGGTGACTTCACTCACCACGGTCATTGGGTCGTGGGAACACAAGAAGCGCCAACGAACCGCTACGGTTCGGATCGTTGTTTTGGCTCATCAACGAACCCCCCTCAGGGTCAGGCAAGGGGGCGCCGATAGTCGTAAATCACCGAGCTCTGTAACGTTACGCGTAGGAAGTGGGCCAAGTGTGCCAGTGGCGCCTCGCTTGCTGGGGCGGTCGTTTCTTCCCTCCCCATTTGACATCAACAGCAACCCTCCAACATATAATCGAATTGGGCTCTGTAGATTTGTTCATGCACCGAATGGCACGATTCACTCGGTTGGGAGGAAGCGCCAAATGGCCGAGGCCGACGCACTCGAAATCACCCGACTCCTGCAAGGTTGGAGAAAGGGAGACGAGCAATGCCTCGAGCAACTTTGGGAGCTGGTCTACCGCCGCCTCTCGAGACTCGCAGCGAGCTATCTCCAAAACGAGAGGGTGGGCCATACACTGGAAACCGGTGCCTTGGTGAACGAAGTCTTCCTGCGCCTGACCCAGCAGAATCAGGTTCGCTGGCAAGACCGAGCCCATTTCTTCGCTCTCGCGGCTAGCATGATGCGCCGAATCCTCGTCGACCATGCCCGCCGCAGCCAAGCTTCGAAAAGAGGCAACGGCATGCAGACGATCTGCCTACACGAGCTCCACGAGCTTGGAAGATCGGACCACCCGGATCTGGTACGCCTCGACGAGGCTTTACTCGACCTCGAAGCCGAGGACCCCAGCTTGGCCAACCTCGTCGTCATGCGCTATTTCGGCGGCTTGACTCGGGGCGAGATCGCCGAGGCGCTAGCCACTTCGACGACCACGGTAGCTCGTCAATGGCGAACTGCCCGCGCCTGGCTGTATGCCTATCTTGCTGAAAGCAGCCCCCCATGAGCTCAGAATCCCCAATGAGACCTCAACCCCAAAAAAAATCTGAAAAGGGAGCTCGCGCCCGCCGCATCTTCGAGAGCGCCATGGAGGTCTCAGAGGAAGGGCGAGCCAGACTCGTCGACCGAGCCTGTGGCGACGATGCCCCCCTGCGGGAAGCCGTCGAGCGCCTTCTCCGGGCCGATGCTGAAGCCGGTGACTTTCTTCGTGAGCCACTGGTCCGCGGTGCGGCAGCGAGCCCGTTCTTACCGCCCCCACGTATTGGCCCCTACCAGCTCCAGGAGAAAATCGGTGAGGGCGGTATGGGAGTGGTCTACCGGGGAGTGCGCGACGACGAAGCCTTTCAGCGGGAAGTTGCTGTCAAGCTCATCGTCCACCAGGCCATGGGCAAAGAGTCCCGCCAACGGTTAGGGGTCGAGCGTCAAATCCTCGCCGGCTTGGATCACCCCTGGATCGCCCAGATCTTCGATGGGGGCACCACCGAAGAAGGGGTGCCCTATATGGTGATGGAGTACATCGACGGGAAGCCCATCGACGTCTATTGTGACCAACAAGGTCTCCCTCTTCGCCAGCGCATCGAGCTCTTCCGCAAAGTCTGCTCTGCCGTCCACTGCTCCCACCAGAATCTAGTTGTCCACTGCGATCTCAAGCCGAGCAACATACTCGTCACCACGGCCGGCGAGCCGAAGCTCCTCGACTTTGGCATCGCCAAGCTCCTGAGACAGGACATCCCTGAGGGAGAAAAAGGGCCAGGCACAGTCGGCAGCCGGCCGTTAACCCCAGAGTACGCCAGCCCAGAGCAATTCCAAGGTAGGGCGCTTTCTACGGTGAGCGATGTCTACTCCCTCGGAGTCTTGCTACACAAATTACTTACCGGCCAGCGCCCAGAAACACAACGAGAGCTCCAACCAGAGCTTCGAGTAGATGGCAACTTTTTTCCGACCCGAACAGTGGACCAAGAGGAAGGAGGCCTGCAAGGACCAGCCGATGGGTCGGCTCCCTTTTCGCCGCACCGCCTTCGAGGGGATCTCGAGGCCATCGTCAAGAAGGCCTTACGGCCCAGGCCTGAGGACCGATTCAGCTCGGTAGAACAATTCTCTGAAGACCTGAGGCGGCACCTCCAGGGCTTTCCTGTCCTCGCCCGAGAGGGGAATCTGAGGTACCGAGCCGGCAAACTCCTGCGTCGGCACCGCATCCCCATGGCAGCTGCCTTCGCCAGCTTCGCCGCGCTGGCCGTCTTCGCCTTCAGCATGGCTACGCTAGCCGGGCGCCTCAATGAAGAGAGAGAAAAGCTCCAAGAAGTGGTCGGCTTTTTCCGGCTGTTCTTCGAACGCGCTAGTCCCCTGGTCTACGAAGGCCGAAACCTGACCCTTCAAGAGGCGGTAGACCAGAACGCAGGGTTGATCGAGACGGGTCTCCAGAACCGGCCGGAGGTCAAGGTCGAAATCGTGACCGTGCTGGCGGACATCTACCGCGAGCTGGGTCAGTCGGACCTAGCTCTCATCTGGTCCGAACGAGCCTTGGCACTCAACCGTCAGGTCGTTGGCAAAGACAGCCAAGCCCACTCCCTCAGCCTGGTTCAGGTAGGCGCTGCCCTCCGCGAGCTTGGCCGCTTTGACGACGCAGAGAGGCATACTCGCGCTGGCCTCCAGCAACTTCAGGCCCAGCCAGACCCAGAACCCCAGCAGCTGGTCCACGGCCTCAACAACCTGGTCGAGCTGCTGTGCTACCAGGAACGGTTTCAAGAGGCTGACGAGCCCTCTCGAGCTGCCATGGAGTTGGCGCAGGAGAGACTCGAAGAGAACTCCGCGGAGAGCCTGGCGGCAACCGCCAATCGCGGCCAAGTGTTGCGCCGATTGGGTCACGCAACCGAGGCCCTCCGCCTCTACGAAGGAGCCTTGGCCCCGTATCGCCAGAGGTTTGGCAATGCGCATCCCCAAGTCGCCACCGTATTGCTCAATCTCTCGTCGATCTATCGAGAGCGCGGCGACCTCACCCTGGCCCAGCACACCCTCGAAGAAGTCAATAGCCAGTACCTGGAGATCTTCGGCCAGGATCACTACCAGCGAGTCATGCCATTGAGCGGACTGGCATCCTTAGCCAGGAACCAAGACCGCATCGGTTCGGCCCTGGCCCTCTATCGGGAAGCTGCAGAAGTCGCCGTGGCCTCGGCGGCGCCGCCGGGTTACGTCCTGCGACCAGCAATGAACTTTGCCCAACTCCTCCTGTCGACGGATCAGTGTCGGGAAGGAGAGCAGGTACTCCGCGACAGCTTGGAGTACTGTCGGCCCCACCCGGATCTCGGCTGGCGCTATGCCGAAGTCGAGGGCTTGTTGGGGGAGTGCTTGGTCCGCCAAGGGAGTCTCGCCGAAGCTCGCTCCCTGTTGGAGCAGAGCCATGCACGCCTGCGAGACTCTGCCGAGGAAGGAGATTCCACCGCTCTACAAAGAGCCCTCCAGCGACTGGTTGGGTTCTATGGTGCCATGGGCGAAGAGGCCTCCCGAAAACAGGCCGAGGTGGCCCTGGAGGCTATTGGCAACATCGAGTCGTGAAAACTGCCCGCCGAAAGGCGTTACATCACCTCAACCCCTTCGCATTCCGGTGATGCGATGAGCCGGCCTTCGCACCAACCGGCAATGAAAGTCAGATCACCATCAGCGGAGAGCTCTCGGAAAGAACGAGGGGAGCCGCAATCTGCGGCGGACAGGCAGGGCGTTTCAGCCAGATCCAAGGCGGCAGAGGTGCCGACCTGGGTCGTCGTCAAAGCAACCCAGGGTGGGTGCGCCTCCGGCATCGGAGGCGGCAAAGGCAGCTCGGTAGTCGGGCGAGCGAGGATCAAGACCAAGCTTGCGGCAACCAGACCAGCGAGAGGAAACCAGAAACGCCGGGAAGCACCAACCGGGTACGACTTGGGGAGGCCCTCCTCATCGAGACGCTGCCAGAGCCGAGCCTCGAACCCGGTACTCGGCGCCTCCGGACCCAAAGATCGAAAGGCACGACTGGCCCGCTTCAAACGTTCCAACTGCTCGGTACAGGCATCGCAATCCCGAAGGTGCTGCTTCAGCCGTCCTGCCTCCTGAGGAGACAATTCACCATCCAGCCAAGGACTCAGCTGAGTTTCCCAATCAGGGCATGACATGACTCTGGGCTCCCTGGAAGTTGTCTTCTAATCTCTCCGCCAACATTGACCGAGCGTTGAACAGCCGCGATCGCACCGTGCCTACCGGAATCTTCAAAACCTCAGCGATTTCCTGGTAACTCAGCCCTTCCCACTCCCGCAAGATCAAAGTCATTCGATGTTCCATTGGCAACTCCTCAACAGCCTTGCGTACCAAGCCCTGAGATTCTTTGGTCTGGGCGCTACGGGCGGTGTCCATGGTCGGGTCAGGTACCTCGCCAAAGTTTTCCGAATCGACTAGCGAGAGTATTTTCGGAGCCGTGCTCCTTTTCCGAATATGGCGACGACAAACGTTCTTGGCGACTGAGTAAAGCCAGGTGCTGAAACTCGAACGACCGCGAAACGTGTGAGCGGACCGAAAAACCTCGACAAAGATGTCTTGCGCCAGATCTTCTGCTTGGGAACGGCCCACTTGCCAAATCGCCATCTGGAAGACGCGGTCCCGGTAGCGCTCGACGATTCCCTCGAAAGTCGCGCGGTCTCCCTTGACCAAACCCTCGCGTAGATCGATTTCCGATCCATCGCGAACGGCGGTGACACTCCCCTCTGGGGACCCTGCGGGAATCACCTCAGTGCTCACGGCGCTCCCAGGCAGAAAGCTCTCTTGGGAAAGCAGTGCTCTCGGGCAAGCAGCGCCCGTGGGCAGACAGCTCTCTTCTACAACCAGCGCTCCACGGCGACCGAATGGACAGATCGATCTCAGAATCGGGCGCCAAAGGGCGCCCAAAATCAGGGATCTCCGAACTCCAAGTTGACCGGTTCTTCCGGCAGGGACGATGGAGCCAGCCTATCGGTGACGGGGATGCTCTTGTCGACCTCCTCCAAGTCCACTTCATCGACCCACAGTTGCCCGTTCCCGGAGATCAGGAACCCGAAAGCGATGGATTCGGCTTCCTGGGGAATGTCCAGAACCACTGCGTAGTGTTTCCATTCCGTCGTTCCTCGAAGAGGCCGGTCTTGCATGTTGTCGAAGGCGAGGCTCTGCCCCTCCGTTTTGCCATCGACTCGCATCCACATACCCGCCCAAGTCTCAATGTCTCGAGAACGAAGGTCGGCGGACAGCCGGAGCCGCACCCCTCTGTACTTCTGAGCCGAAACGGTCTGCATCAACGTGCCGAATCCTCGGGGTACCTCTTCGACCGACCGCAAGAAAGCCACCGTCCCTTCGCCTTCTGATCGGGGCTCGGTACCCGTCTCGTAAGCTCTTCGATGACTACCGGCAAGAAACCAGCCGTCCGGCGCTGCTGCCTCCAGAAGAGAGGCACAAGCCACAACCAAGACCGTGGCAGTCCGTCGGGCGAGAATCCAAGATCGTCGGCTCGAGCCATCCGTTCTCGTCATGGTTAGCTTTTTTTCTCTCGTATTTTCCACTGACTCTCTCCTCCAAACCAGATCCGAGATCAGCAACTTCAAGGGCCCAGGCTCTTCCTAGCCTATCGCTGATCGATCTGCCTTCTCCCTGAGTAAACCGCCTCAATGCGAACTTGGCCAGCTCGACTTTTCCCTCCTGCGCGAGGCGGTCATCATCCTCACAGGTCCTTAGTACCTCGCCGCCGACAAAAGTTCACGGGCCCTGGGGGCAGAGTCAGGCCCTTTTGTCCACCTTCTCGAGGAGTGATACCGTCTCGAGCATCATTCGCCCAACAGACGCCTCGGAGGGAGATGCCATGAACCTCGAGAATCGGATCATGAGATGCCACGCTGAGATCCGCAGCGGACTCCTATTGCTGTGTGTTGCTGGCTGGGCCGGCCTGTCCGCTTGCAGCCCGCCCAACACCACTGGGAGCACGGAGACGGAAGCGCAGGCTCCCGAACCTGCCCAAGCTCCGGCAAAGATCGAAGCCCAATTCAAACTCTCTGCCGACCAAACCCACAACAAGTTCAGCAGCGCCATCGAACCGGTGCTGAGGGTGCCTTCCGGCTCCACCATCGAGGTTCATACTCAAGAGGCCACGGATCAGCAATTCGGCCCGGATTCGACCGTCGAAGACGTGGTCAAGTTGGATTTCGAGCCAATCCACCCCCTCACGGGCCCGGTCTATGTGGAAGGAGCCGAACCCGGCGATGTCCTGCGAGTCACCCTCCATGAAATCGAGCTGGGATCCTGGGGCTGGACGGCTATCTCTCCTGGATTCGGGTTTTTGGCCGACGAGTTCCCGGACGCCGCCATCAAAACCTTCCGATTCGAACCGGGGGCTGAGGAAGTCGCCTTCAACGAGGACATCACCATTCCTCTAGCGCCGTTTCCTGGAGTCATGGGAGTTGCTCCAGCCACTGACGAGATGCTCTCCACCATCCCACCGCGAGCCAACGGCGGCAATATGGACAATCGCCACATGACCGAAGGAACCACCATCTACTTCCCGGTTTTCGTAGAGGGAGCGCTCTTTTCCATCGGCGACACCCACGCCGCTCAGGGAGATGGCGAGGTCTGCGGCACGGCCCTCGAAGCCCCTATGCGTATCGTCTATCAGGTCGAGGTACTCAAAGGGGGGAGAGCTCTCCAGGAGCCGCAGTATGAGGGAGAGGATTTCTACGGCGTCACCGCCTTCGCGGAAACCATTGACGAGGCCGCCCGCAAAGCCACTCGCTACATGGTCGACTACTTAGAAGGGGAACACGGCCTCAGCCGCCAAGACGCCTACATGATCGCGTCCTTGGCAGGGGATCTGAAGATTTCGGAAGTGGTGGATGTACCCCATGTGCTAGTCAGCATGCACCTACCCAAAAGCATCTTCAACGGGAAAAACGGCGCAGGTTGACTTGGCCTTTTCAGGGCAGTGAGACTCAGCAAGAACCTTCTCCTGGCCAGTGCCCCCGCAGCCCTCTGGGGCCGACGAGAGAACTGCGGCCGCTTGAAGAAATATTCGCTCTCGCCTATCCTTGAAAGGGTATATGCCCCTGAAAGACGAAAAAAAGTGGTGGCAAATCACTTTTTCTACCTTCTCTGATGATCTCTCTCCATAAGGAGGCTTCCAATGCTGGTTGCACTGGCTTTCCTCGTCGTCATCTTGGTGCTGATCGCCTGGGTGGTCGGCCTCTATAACAACCTAGTGAAACTAAGAAATCGTTTCAAAAACGCCTTTGCCCAGATTGATGTTCAACTCAAACGCCGCTACGACTTGATTCCCAATCTGGTGGAAACCGTCAAGGGATATATGAAGCATGAGCGGGAGACTTTAGAAGCTGTGATTGCAGCGCGCAATCAGGCCAGCTCTGCCGCAGAATCCGCCGCAGCATCCCCGGGAGATGCCGGAGCCATGTCAGCACTGATCGGCGCCGAGAGCGCTCTGAGCGGTACCCTGGGTCGCCTCTTCGCTCTCGCCGAAGCCTACCCGGACCTGAAGGCAAATCAGAATATGGCTCAGCTCATGGAAGAGCTGACTTCGACCGAAAACAAAGTGGGATTCGCCCGGCAGGCCTACAACGACTCCGTGACGGCCTACAACACGGCCTGTGAGACGTTTCCCAGCGTCCTCATCGCCAACTCCATGGGCTTCAAGGAAGCGACCTTGTTCGAGATCGAAGAAGCCGCCGAACGGGACGCCGTGAAAGTCTCTTTCACCTAGACTCACTCTTCCATGGACTTCTTTGCGAGCCAGGATCTCGCCCGGAAAAAGACTCGCCAACTGGCCGTCCTCTTCCTTCTGGCGATAGCCTCCATCATCACCACGGTATATCTCGCCGTGAATGCGATCTTTTTGGGAGTCGCGCTCAAAGCTGGGCTCGAGGCCCCGGAGACCCTTTGGGACCCCAGGCTTTTTGCTGGCGTCGCGGCGACCACTCTCGCAGTGATCCTGACCGGGTCCCTCTACAAGGTGCACGCCTTGAGAGAAGGAGGGGAGGCTGTGGCTCGTATGCTCGGTGGCCGTCCCATCAGTCCCAATACGGACGATCCGGACGAACGGCGCCTGCTCAACGTAGTCGAAGAGATGGCCATCGCCGCCGGTATGCCCGTACCGACCGTCTTTCTCTTGGAAGGAGAGGCGGCGATCAACGCCTTCGCCGCTGGATTCTCTCCCGACGACGCGGTCATCGGCGTTAGCAAGGGGTGCATTCGCCATCTCGATCGCGACGAGCTCCAGGGAGTGGTGGGCCATGAGTTCAGCCACATTCTCAACGGCGATATGGCGATGAATCTGCGCCTCATGGGCCTGCTTCACGGGATCCTAGTCATCGCCCTATTGGGCTATTGGCTTCTGCGAACCATGCGCTTTTCCGCTGGTAGCGGCAAACGGGACAAAGAGGGGATGGGTCTGGGGACCGCTCTACTTCTATTCGGCGGAATCCTCCTGGCAGTGGGCTGGATCGGCGTCTTTTTCGGTCGATTGATCAAGAGCTCCATGTCGCGACAACGGGAATTCCTGGCGGACGCATCCGCGGTCCAATTCACTAGAAACCCAGCTGGAATCGCGGGTGCACTGAAGAAAATCGGTGGACTGACCTCTGGCTCCAGCTTGAAGAACCCCAATACGGAACAGGCTAGCCATCTATTCTTTGGGGATGCCCTGGGAAAGAGGTTCTCGGGTCTATTCGCCACTCATCCGCCCCTGGCTCAACGGGTCCAACGCCTCGAGCCGTCCTTTGATGGCAGCTTCCCTCCGGTCCGAGTCTCCCTTCCCAGCTCCGGGTCACCGGTCTCCCAATTGGCTCCAGCCCCCATACCGACGCGAGAAGCCAGAGCACAACCCCGTCGGGGGATCGACCCCCACAATCTGCCCGGGCGCATTGGAAACCTGGGCGACGAACACGTGGAATACAGTCGGCATCTGCTGTCGAATCTACCCGCGGAAATCAAAGAGGATGCCCGGGAGCCCTCTTCCGCTCGGGCCTTGATCTATGGCTTGCTCATGGACTCGCGAGATGACGTGCGGCATCGCCAACTCGAGACTCTGAACCGCGAGGCAGATCCAGCTGTTTTTAGCGAGACCGAAAGGCTCCTACCGACCCTCGATGCACTACCAACAGAAACTCGCCTGCCATTGGTGGATCTGGTTTTACCTAGTTTGCGCAGGCTGTCGGCACGACAACACGGAGTGTTCTCTCGCAATGTCCGGGCATTGGTGACGGCAGATCAGCGAGTCAGCCTCTTCGAATACACTCTGCACCGGATTCTCCTGCGCCACCTGGCTCCCCACTTTCAGAGGATCACCCCGCCGGTGACCCAGTATTATTCCCTCAAGAAATTGCATTCGGAATGTTCGGCGCTGCTCTCCGGGCTCGCCAACTTCGGTCATGCCAATCCCGAGGTGGCAGCTCAGGCGCAGCAACGGGGGTCGGTCGAATTGGGGTTCGAGCTTCCCTATCAGCCGGAAGATAAGGCGGACCTACCCGCCATCGACAAAGCCCTCCAGACTTTGCGCCTGACTTCCCCAAAACTCAAACGCCAACTGGTCACCGCTGCGGCTGCGACCGTCGCCTTCGACCAAGTGGTTACCGTCGCCGAAGGAGAGCTGCTACGGGCTATCGCCGATACCCTCGACTGCCCTATGCCGCCATTCCTGCCAGGGCAGCGGAAGGTCTAGTCTCAAAAGTCAGCTCTTCTTGCGACAGAGTTTCACTGCGAATACGGGGCTCCAAGTCTCCCCGTCCCGCGACAGGAAGCCCTCCTCGTGCCAGGCAGCAGCCTTCCTCAGATCGAGGACGTAGCGAAAAAGGAGTCTCTGCCACTGCTAGACTCGCTTGCCATGACCACTCTTTGTCTTGCTGAAATGACTTGGACGGAAGTTCGCGATCTCGACCGGTCCCGCGCCATACCCCTGCTGCCGATCGGAGCTGTCGAAGCTCATGGCCCTCACTTGCCCTTGTCCACGGACGGCATCATCGCCCGAGGCATGGTGGATCAGGCGGCACGGAGGCTGGAAAAGAGGGGCCTGATTCCCCTCATTCTCCCGGGCCTCGACTATACGGCTGCTCCCTTTGCTGATCGCTTTGCCGGAACTCTCTCCCTGCGACCGGAAACCGTAACCGCGATGCTAGTTGATATCGGCAACGCTCTCGCTGCGCAGAGCTTCCGAGTTCTGGGTCTCGCCAACGCTCATCTGGACCCGACGCATCTCGGTTCCCTGTACCGAGCCGTGAAAACCCTCCGAGGGGACACGGCCTTGGCCGTGGCATTCCCAGACGTGACTCGCAAAGAACTGGCCCCCCGATTGACGGAGGAGTTCAAGAGCGGGGCCTGCCACGCGGGATGCTACGAAGGCTCTATGGTCCTGGCCACCCGGCCGGATCTGGTGCGCCAGGAGGTGAGCGCCGGCTTGGCACCTAACCCTTCCTCTCTGTCGGTAGCCATCCGCATGGGCAAGGAGAGCTTTGAGCAAGCGGGAGGCCCCCAGGCCTATTTCGGAGACCCTTCCGCCGCCACCGCTGACGAAGGCCAGGAGACCCTAGCTATCCTCGGCGAAATGCTGGAAGAAGCGGTCGTCGCGGCTCTCGCTTCCTGAACACCCCTTGCCAGTACCTCGAGGTGCTGGTGGAATGAGCTCTTCAGCACGCTCCTAACCTGCCCCGGGAAGAAAGCCAAACATTCTTCTATCAGCTTTCCTCTTCGCCAGTGCTCGGGGAGCCCTCCCCTAGAATGCGCTCCTTGACACTTCCCGCTACCGCCTCTTAAGGTCTCTTCCATGAGACTAAAAGGCAAAGGCGTCGTCATCACGGGAGGGGGTCGCGGAATTGGTGCGGCCACCGCTCGAGCACTAGCAGAAGAAGGAGCTTCGGTGGTCGTGAGCGCCCGATCACTAGAGGAGATCGAGGCGGTGGCTAGCGAGTTGCGGGATGCCGGCCACTCGGCTTGGGCCGTAGGTTGCGACGTCACCTCTGACGACCAAGTGGCGGAGCTGACCCGTCGCTCCCGAGAGCACCTGGGCCAAGTGGATATTCTGGTCAACAACGCAGGAATCGCAGCATCCTCCCCCCTAAAGCGTGTTCGCCGGGAGGATTGGGAGCGCATCTTCGCCGTAAATGTCACTGGTACCTTTCTTTGTACCCAGGCGTTTCTTCCCTCCATGGTCGAGAATCAATGGGGCCGAGTGGTCAACATCGCTTCCATCGCTGGGTTGTGTGGCGCAGCCTATATTTCCGCCTACTCCGCGTCGAAACACGCCGTGGTGGGATTTACCCGTTGCCTTGCCGCGGAAGTGGCCGCCAGCGGCGTGACCGTCAATGCGGTGTGCCCTGGCTACGTAGAAACGGAAATGGTGCGCCAGTCGGTGACCAACATCGTTCACAAAACCAGCCTTTCGGAGAACGAAGCTCGCAACAACATCGTCAAAATGAACCCTCAGGGCAGAATTCTCGAAGCGGACGAAGTGGCCTATCAAGTGCTCAGCCTCTGCGACCCACGAGCTCGCGGCATCAACGGCCAGATGATCGTTCTCGACGGCGGAGGCCTCCTCGCTTAGGAGCTGACATGGAAACGATCAATCCCCAAGCGCTGGGTGCGCCCCGAGGCTATTCCAACGGAATGCTGGCATCGACCGGTAGCCGTATGTTGTTTATCGCTGGCCAGATCGCTTGGAACTCCCAACAGGTCCTGGTGAGCGACGGGTTCGCGGAGCAATTCGCCCAAGCCCTGGACAATGTTCTCGCCGTCGTGCGGGCCGCCGGAGGCGAGCCGGAACATCTCGCCCAGCTCACTCTCTACGTCACCGACAAATCCGAATACATCGCCGAACTGAAAGCGGTGGGAGCAACCTATCGCAACCGTATGGGCAAGCATTTCCCCACCATGGCCTTGGTGGAGGTTAGCGGTCTACTGGAGCCCCGCGCCAAGGTGGAAATTCAAGGAGTTGCCGCCCTCCCCGGAAAAACAGAAAAGCCCGAGAGGGTAGAAGAGGACGGAGCAGCATGACTCTCTCACCCAAGAGCTTTCTCTACGAGCACGACACCGAATCCGGTGTCGCCACGATTACGCTCAACCGACCTGACCGCCTCAACGCGCTGACTTTCGAGGTCTACGAAGAACTGCGGGAAGCCTTTGTCACCCTGGATCAGGAGCCTGGAGTGCGGTCAGTGCTGCTCACCGGAGCCGGCAGAGCCTTCTGTTCCGGCGGCGATGTCGAGGACATCATCGGACGGCTGTTCGACAACGACTATCGGGGCTTGCTGGAGTTCACTCGGAAGACCGGTGCTCTCATTCTCGCCATGCTGCGCTGCCGCCGTCCCATCGTCGGTGCCTTGAACGGTACGGTAGCCGGAGCGGGAGCGGTCATTGCCAGCGCCTGTGATGTTCGCATCGCCTCGGAGCATGCGCGCATCGCTTATCTCTTTACCAAGGTGGGCCTGTCGGGGGCAGATATGGGCGCCTCTTGGCTGCTGCCGCGCATCGTTGGACTGGGCAAAGCGATGGAGCTGCTCATGACCGGTGACTTCATCGATGCTGACGAGGCCTATCGCATTGGCCTCTACAACCGGGTCATTCCCCAGGAACACCATCAGGAAGAAGCTCTAGGTTGGGCTCAGAAACTGGCTCGAGGCCCGTCCTTTGGCCTGGAGGTGACCAAGAAGCTGGTACTCAGGGAAGCCTCCATGGACCTGGAATCCGCCATGGCAGCGGAGGTAGAGATTCAAGCCGCTTGCATGGAGGATCCCAACTTCCGCGAGTCCTACGACGCCTTCGTGGAAAAGCGCAAACCACAGTTTCAGTAAGGGCCCGACCTCAAGGCATCTGCAGAAAGAGCGGCTCCCCTGGAGTAACCACGACAGTGGTTTCGTAACTGGGAGAGGAAACTAAGTGTTGCTGCTCTAGGTAGTCCCGGCCCAAGCTCATCCGAGCCGTGTAGCGGCCAGCTTCTACGCCCTTCAATAGACCTCTTCCGTCCCCGTTGGTGACAGTGGAATGCTCCAGGCCAACGAAATGAGGTAACTCTCGGTCGAGAGCGATCGTGACATTCGAGAGAGGTAGGCGAGCCCCAGCCGTCTGAGCATGCACCTCGACGGGAAACACATCCGGCATACGAATTTGCCAGTCGAGGTCGTCGGCCAGACCGGAGGGAACCTTGAACTCTTTCACCTTGAGCCCTCCCTCATGGGTCTCCGCATACACTTGGTAGCGCCCCTCCCGCAGACCTGAAAAGGAAGCCCTTCCCTCCTCGTCGGTAACCTTCAGGACCAGAGATGGGCTGTCCTCAGGAACACCGGTTACCCGACCCTCAGGTTCACCACCGATGGCGTAGGGACCTACCTCATAGAACGCCAGGTCGACCTCGGCCAAGGCCTGGCCGAGGCTATCGATAACCTGAACGTTAGCCGCCCGGCCCTCATCCAGCTCCTGTAGATCGATCAAGGTTTCTACTCCGGGATAGACTCCCACTTCCGAGAAACGCTGCGGCACCTTCCCGACATGCCGTACCTCGATGTCGTAAACCCCTTCGGAGACAGACGGAATCTCCGCGAATAGGCCGTCCTCCGAAAGCTCTGGCTCAACCAGGTAGCGCTGACCAAAGAAGGGTTCGAGGCGCGAAGGATCCCAGAACAGCGCTACGACCATCCCTTCGGGGTTCTTGCTTCCCCTAGAAGAGGGTGGGAGGGACAGTCGCAAGCTGCCCTGGGAGCGAAAAAAGAAATCAAAATCCGTTACCCAATCCCCTTCAGCCAGGGGTACCAAGGGCATATTGGTGAAATCTCCCTTGGAACCGACGGATTCCTGCGGAGTCTTCAACAGAAAATGGTAGGTCCCGGCACTAAGTGCCTCCAGGCTGTAGGAACCGTCTTCTCCGCTGATCGCGCTCTTCTGGGCTTGGGGAGTGGCCATCAAATGAGTAGGGTCATCTTCACTCGGTTCCACTCTCAGAGCGATCACTCGGCCTCCCTCCAATGGAGTGCCGTCTTCGTAAAGCAGAGAACCAGAGATTCGTCCACCGCGATCGAGAACGATCCGCAGATCCGTCTGCCTTTGCCGACTCACCAGGCCATCCTCCCAATAGGGAGAGAAACCTCGGCTATGGATAGTGAGGGAATAGGGTTGTCCCTTTGCCAAATGGTCGATTCGAGTCCGTCCCTGGCGGTCCGTGGAGTCGAAGTGACTCGGTAAAAGGCCCGCGAACCGATCCATACGGACCTCGCTAGGCGCTAGGCTAAAGGTGACTTCCGCTCCCTCCACCGGGTTGCCCTGACGGTCAACGACCTCGACGCCGAAGGCAGTCCCCGGCGCCAGGGGGATCCGCTCCAGAGATTCCAGAACCTTTTTTGTGTCATGGCGGAGGTAGCCCTCTGCTTCGATGCTCAGAATCGCTTCCTGACCCGGTGGCAAGCTGCGCAAAAGAAAACCTGAGGAAATCGTGGTCGCAGCCCTGCGGAGACGAAATGGAGGAATCTCGAGGATCGCCGTGACCTCAGCTTCGGAAATCGCCTGACCGGTCTCCCCATCGACCAGCTCGACTCGAGTATCAACCCCCTTCACGAGCTCCAGATGGATCTGGCTGAGGACGTTGCGGGGGATTGGGGCGGCCTGAGGTTGGTAGTCCGGATGATCGAAAACCGCCGAGTAGCTCGCTCCATCGGGCAAGACCCAGGGAGTCTCGAAAAGACCCGCCTCATCCACCGGGGCATCCAAAAAGACCGGAGTCGGCGTCCGGTTCGCCACGACCTTGACCACCATGTTGCCCAGGTCGGGTTTCTCCGGTCCACGCCAAGACAATCGTCCGCCGGCACCGATTGCCGGCTGGCTCAGCCGACAGGAGACCGATTGCTCCGGTTCCCGGCGAATCGCCGCGGTCCCTACCGCCCACCCTGGACGCCGACAGCGGACGGCAAAGGCTCCGAGATCGAGAGAAGGAAGCTCAATGCGGCGATCTACGTTCAAGGCGAAACGGCCATCCTGGTCCGAGACGGTCTCCAGCAGGGGCACTCCTTCCAGGCCGAGGAAAGGAACCGGCTCGGACTCCATCGCCATGAAATCGAAATGAAGCACATCCACCACGGCATCGGCTACGGGCCGGCCGGTAGAATCGACCACGGCACCTTGAATCTCGCTGCCCAGCCGGCGCGCCTCCCGGTCCTCGGGTCCGTGGGCCGGCTCCAAGGTCCAACGAACTTCCCCTACGCTAGCTCGAGGCGAAACCCACCGTCGGTGCTTCTCACGACCTACCGAAACCTCCAAGAGGGTGCCAGCTTTCCCGGAGGGTAGATCGAATCGACCCGCGGCGGTGGTCCGGGTTGCCCCTAGCCGTTTCGTCGAACCCTCCCGGGTCAACTCCAGAGCTTGAACCTCGCAAGCCCCTATCGGTTGCCCTAAGGAGTCGAAGACCTGCCCAGAAAGAGAAGATCGAGTTTCGAGGCCCTCAGAAGTCTTGTCGGCTCCAGACATGGACGTTACAAACAAAAGCAGAAAGCAGAATAGGACACCACAGGCCGACCTCCCCGGCAGGAAGCTCTTGCATTTTCGCTGAGACCTCGAAAGCTCTCTACTATCTACCCACCGCTGCGGCCGATCAAACATCTCTCTCATAGCAGGTTTTTTCATCACAGGAAATCTCATAACTATTCTCATTCCTTCGAGCTCCCGCTCTTCTTCTACCGCAGGCAAATCTCAGGTATCAGACCGTTTGATCGACACTACCGACGGGGCACAACTCGTGCCCAGTGCGGTTCACTCCCTCCACACCGAAAGCAGTCCTCGAATATGAACGAAGGGAACTAGCGCAGGGCTCAGCACCCCGCCGGAAAGAGATCTAATAGGAAACGATATCTTTATAGAGACGGTTGTTGTAATGGTTCGATTCCCAAGTCCACAGACCGCTCGAGAAAGCGGTCCCTGCTTCAGCCGTCGCGTAGACATCCAAATCGAGGTAGCGTTCCATGGTGTTCGAGCTGGTATCGGTTTCGATGCCGTAACGGAGGTCTCCGTGAATGCCGCCTTCGACGTATGCGATTCCAATATCGCAGTTGAGGCTAATGGCAGATTTCGACTGGAACTCGAACTCACTGAAGATATTGACTCCTGGAGAGTAATCCCAGTTGACTCGAACATCCGCATCGCCAGAGCTGCTCACGATCGGCTCACAGAAACCGTAGAGAAAACTACCGAGGCCAATCTGTACATCGTAGAGAGACAACGTCGCCTTGAAACACTTGGTGCTATACCTCTTGACTAGAGTGTCCGAATCGACGGAAGCGAAGGCATCCGAACCGACAAAGGAATCGAAAATCATGGCGTGATCGAGGTTGTGATTGACCTGAGTGCTCGTCTTCCATTTGTAGCTGGATTCCCCCAGGTCGGTCTCTTTCCCTTTCTGACTCGTCCTCTTGATCTGTCTGGTGAAACTCTTCCGGGAAATGGCAAGAGTAAAGAAGGGATCGTCGTTGGAGGTGCTGAGGCATCCTTGGTCATTCCACGACTGGGCTGCCTGGGCCTCGGGCACGGCCAACAATAGGGCGAGCACGAACATCAATGGGCGCAAAGCTGAACATTTCATCCTGTCTTCCTCCAAAAAAGTTAACTATCGACTAGTGGCCTTCACATCCCAAAGACAGGAAGTGAAGAGGAGTTTTCCTCCACTCCATTCCTTTGCTTCCGGAAGGGATCAGCACTAGTCTCGAGGATGCTTTCTGCACTTTCGGTGCCATAGGTCAAGAATTGCGCATTACATGGCGAACTTATTGTCAGAGAGAAACGGTCTGCCCTCAATGAGGGCACTCCCTGCCCTCATTGAGGGCGGTCGCGGCCATCAGAGGCTCCTTTCTCGAAAGCACTCCAGGGGGGCCGTTGGTGCCATCCTCGAGGCCTATCGCTACTTGAGTTTTAGCTCAGCTAGGAGTACAGTCCTAGGCTGCTAGATTGTCTTTCAGAATATTATTAAGGCGCTCTTCGCATCTCGGCCACAGCCCGAATGCCTCCCAGAACAAGAGCCCGATCTTTTTCTTTCGAGGAACGGCGTGAAGCGATCACCCCTGTTTCAACTCGTTCGAAGAGACGAAGCAAGGTCGCGTGCTCCCATCTTGCTGACTCCTGGGGAAACCGTCCTGGGCCGTGATCTGGCAAGCGGAGAAGCTTTTTCAGAAGCCGGAGTCTCCCGTCGCCATGCGGTCATTCGCTTCGACCAAGAAGGCCTGAGGATCAGCGACCTCGGTAGTAAAAACGGGACTCTCGTCAATGGCGCAGCGGCGGCCGAGTCGCCTCTCTGGCCCGGCGACGAAATCCGCCTGGGGCCGGTGACTCTAGAACTGGTAGATCTTCACAGCTCCGACCAAGAGCTCGCCATCCTTGGAGACGCACCTTCCGGAGCTCTACCCACCGCAGAACCTACGCCGACTCTCGGCGCCCCCGGCCCACAGCCGCCGGCCCAAACCACCTTAGACATCCTCTGCGCTCTTCTATCTCTCGCCGAGCCCGCTTCATCTCAAGGAATCACCACTCTCGCAGAAAGCCTCCGCATCGACTGCCTCTGCCTCCTGGAATCGACCCCGGAGGGAGTGCTACCGGTGGGAATGCACGGCCCGTTGGAAGAGGTTCCCTTGGCCGAGTTGGAAAGGCTCACCCATAGCCTTCCCACAGATGAAGCTAGGGGACCCAATCAGCCAGTTGCCGGCAAGTCCTGGCAAGGGGTGCTCCATAGACCGTCAGGCCTGGGCTTGTTCTTTCCGAAAGATCCCGAGTCACCGCTGAGCGAAGAGCTCGCTGCCCCCCTGCTGCGCCTGTTTGCCCTCGCCCGCGGCCATACCTCTCCGCCGGTCCAGGAGCACTCGCCGGTTCGTCACCTGGTCTACCCGGAGGGCTATATCGAGGGTCGATCGCCTGCAGCAAGTCGGCTTCGAGACGAGCTCCAGGAATCCCTCCAAGGGGACCTCCCAGTCCTCCTGACGGGCCCTACCGGAGTCGGCAAGGACCTCTTGAGTCGCACCATCCACGCTTCCTCCGAGCGCTCTCGAGGCCCCTTTGTAGCGGTCAACTGCGCCGCCATCCCAGCGGATCTGCTGGAGGCCGAGCTATTCGGAATCGAGGCCGGGGTAGCCACCGGCGTCGCGCCCCGATTGGGATCCTTTCCTCGTGCTGATGGAGGAGTCCTCTTTCTCGATGAAATCGGCGATATGCCCTCGACTCTCCAGGCGAAGCTCCTCCGGGTACTCGACCATGGGGAGGTGACACCCGTTGGAGGAACTCCGAAGGTTTTCGACGTGCGCATCGTCGCGGCAACCCATGCTGATCTGTTGCAGCGAATCGACGACGGCAGCTTCCGATCGGATCTCTATTTTCGGATCTCCGGCTTCGTCCTGGAGATTCCATCCTTGGTTCAGCGCCGCGAGGATCTTCCGACCTACATCGAAGCTTTCGTCGCCAGGGCCAGCCTGGACATCGGCAAACGAATTCGTGGAATGACCTCCCGTGCTCTGCGGCAGATGACCGCTTACCCTTGGCCCGGCAACCTGCGGGAACTAAAGCACGAGGTGAGTCGCCTGGTTTACCGCTGCCCTCCCGGCGGAGCCATAGACTCCAGTCTCCTCCCTTCCCGAATCCAGGCCTGCGACTCCCTGCCATCCGCTCCAAACCCGGTATCAGACCTCGACCTCAACCATCAGGTCTCCGCGGTTGAACGCCGGCTGATCCTCGCTGCTCTAGACCAGGCCGGAGGCAACCGTTCTCAGGCCTCTCGACTTCTGGCCATCTCGAGAAACGGGCTTCTCTACCGAATGCGACGCCTGGGTTTGGTGGAAGACCCGGATCAACCGCAGCAGGTCCCGAGCTAGCTGACAACCCGAAGTCGGCAACAAGTGGACGACATGAAGACCCCGAGGGACTCCACCGCT
Organism: Deltaproteobacteria bacterium; assembly: GCA_022601195.1. GTDB lineage: Bacteria > Acidobacteriota > Thermoanaerobaculia > Multivoradales > JAHZIX01 > JAHZIX01. The sequence continues at coordinate 846,214 of JAHZIX010000045.1, read as the reverse complement.
GCCCCTCCACCGGTCCGTCCGGAAACGGTGACTCAAACCCACGACTATCTCCCTGGCGCCAGGCCAGGCCCGGCCATGCCGCCGAATATCCCGGAAGGGGCCGAATTCGGTCGGTACAGGATTCTCAAACGAGTCGGTGTTGGAGGAATGGGAATGGTGTATGCGGCCTTTGACCCCCTCCTTGGGCGTCGGGTCGCTCTCAAGCTGCTCCGCTTTCGGAGCAGGTCCGAGGGGGCTTGGCCTCGGCTTCTGCAAGAGGCGAGAGCTCTCGCCAAGCTCTCCCATCCCAACGTCGTTCAGGTGCTGGATCTCGGCACCCGAGGAGAGCAGCCCTTCTTAGCCATGGAGTTCCTTCACGGAACCACCCTGCACCATTGGTTGATGACCGAGCGCAGCTGCTCGGAAATCATCAAGATTTTTCTTCCCATTGGAGAGGGCTTAGCTGCTGCCCACGCGGAGGGGATCGTTCATCGAGATTTCAAGCCGAGCAACGTCATGGTGCGCGAGGACGGCTCTCCTTGCATCGTAGATTTTGGCTTGGCGGCGGAGATGATTTCACCCCAGGAGGCCTCCCAGCCATTCATGGAAAGCTCCGTCCCGGAGCCACGCCTCCCTCCTTCCCAACAACCCGGTGGAACCCCCGGTTACCTGGCGCCGGAGATCGCAACCGGTAGGTTTGCCGGTCCCCAGAGTGACCAATACAGCTTCTGCGTTGCCCTCCACCACGCCCTCTACGGCGACTTCCCGAGCTCCCCTTCCGATGCATCTCAACCTACGATGCCCAGAGGAAGGGTCCCCGGCTGGCTCCGGCGCTTGCTGACCCGAGGCCTGGCCCGGAATCCGGAAGATCGGTTCCCCTCTATGGGAGCTCTCTTAGAAAACTTGGCCAAAGGCCCTCGGAGTATTTCCCGCCGACGCGCGACGGGTCTCGCTACGGCTTTCGTCGGTGGTGTCGCTCTCCTGATGACGGTACTCCAAGGCACGGGAGAATCACCAACGAGATCCGTGAGTGAGGTTTGGAACCCCGAGAGACGGGAGGCGGCAAGCCGCGCCTTCCACTCGGTAGCCGGCGATTTCGGCCTCGACCAATGGCAGCGAGTGGAGACACAACTTGTCGGAGCTCTCGATCTTTGGCGGGAGGTAGCTCGAGCCGAGACGTCTACCCAGAGCCAGCGCCGATGCCTCGAGGATCGACTGCGCGAGCTCGACACGCTTCTCCTGGTATTCGAAGGTGCAGACTCCGTGGTGGTTCAGAGAGCCATCGAGGCCACTCAAGGGTTGACTTCGGCCCAAGGCTGTCTCGGCCTCTCTGACCTACCCGCCTCAACCCAAGATCCAGAGCTAGAGGAGAGCCGGAGAAGAGTTCGGGGAGACCTGGGCAAAGCAGGGATCTTCTTCAGCGCCGGATTGGTCACTGAAGCCACAGATCTCGCCTGTGGAGCCATCGCCGAAGCCGAGAGCCTACAAGACCCGGGCCTACTCTCCGAATCTCTCTATTCCTGTGCCCGGCACCAACTCGACCTGCACCGGGAAGCGGAGGCCACCCGACTCTTGGAGCGGACCATTCGGGTGTCGGAGGCCGCGGGGGAAGATGAAATTCAGGCTCGAGCCCTCTCCCTCGCGATGTTTCTGGCCGGGCATCGAAGAGGCGAGTATGAGCGTGCTCGAGTCCTTGAAAATAAGGCGCGCTCGATCATTCAAGAACTGGGTGGGCCAGCGGAGCTGACCGCGCACCTCCATCACAACCTGAGCGCTGTACGCCTGCGTCAGAACCGCCTCGCGGAGGCGAAGGTCCACTCTGAAGCTGCCCTGAAATCAATGGATCTGAACCTTGGCAAGGATCACCCAAGGACGGCCCGAGCTCTCCATGGCCTCGCCGTCATCGAGATTCTGCTCGACGACGAAGAGGCTGGCCTCGGCCATTTCACCGAGGCTTCCAGGCGTCAACGGTTACACCTCGGCGGGAGCCACCCAACTCTTCTGACCAGCCAAGCCTATTTCGGCCAAGCTCTGTTGATCAGCGGTCGCTTCCACCAGGGGGAGAAGGTATTCCTCGACATGCTCACCACCTCCGAGATCGACCGACTCGATTCTTGGAGGGCCCGTACCCTACTGTATCTGGGTGAGGCTCAGGCCCTCCGGGGACGCTTGAGCAAGGCTAGGGAATCCATCGAGAAAAGTCTCGACCTATTCAAGGAGGCCGGTGAGACCAACAGCCCCCATCGTACGGACGCCTTGGTCGCTCTAGCTAGTGTAGAGACCATCTCGGGAAGGGTCGAACGAGCTCTCGAGCTGTTCGAAGAAGCCATCGAAAGAGCTCACCTCGAAGAACCTCCCCGGCCAGCATTCCTACACTATGTATTGGGCCTCAAGGGTCGAGCTCTCAGCCTCACCAACAGGGCCGAGAAAGGTTGGGAACTCCTAGGAGAGTCCGTGCGGGCTCTGTTCGAAGGCATTGACCCATCCCCGATCTTTGCCGTGCAGGTCCTTCAGCTCGCTTCTTTGACCGCTCTAGAGAGTGACCGTTTTGGGGAAGCTAGGAGGCTCGCTGACGATGCTGCTGGCCTGCTGCAAGAGTCCTGGCCGGAACACCCCTGGCTAGCGGAGAACCTACGCCTCCAGGGAGAAGCAGCGCTGGGCCTCGGCGACCGTAGAAAGGCAGCCCTCAAACTGGAACGCTCTCTGGCGATCCAAGCCCAGCAAGATGGCGACCCCCTGCTTCGGGGACAGACCCTCTTCGCCCTGGCTCGAATTCGCCGGTTGGCAGGTCGGTCTGTGGAAGCGAACGGATTGGCACAGGAAGCCCTCACCTATCTCGACCGTGTTTCCGAGCCGGCGATGGCCGAGCCCATCGAAAAGATCGAAGCCTGGCGAAGGAACCCTACTTCCGATAGATAAGGTCCCTAGGAGGCCTCTTCACCAGCCCCTCTTCAAAAGAAGGGCTGGCGGCCAAACGGAGCCTTAGGAGACACCCTCGACGTCCAGGTATCGCTGACATTCCGCCAGTTGACGAGCGAAGCCTCCCTCGATCTTCAACCACTCCTCAACACTGAAGAGGGCTCTTTTCGCTTCCATTTCTTTTCGGTCCAGGTCCACCGCCCGTTTCTTGGCGAGGCATTCTTTCCGATTGCGGTCGACGTCCTTGTTGCTATCGGCTAGCTGTTGAAAGCCCATCATCTCCACAGCCTTCGCCTCGTCACCGGCACGGCGATAGGCTTCCGCGGCGCGGCGATAGTCGCCCACTTTGTGATAGGCAAAACCCTGGGACCGGGCAATACTGACGAGAACCTCGGAGTCGTCAGCTACCTGCGCTTTCCGGTAGGCCGCCTCCAGCTCCTCCAGAGCTCGCTGGTCCTCCTCTAGGCCGAGGGAGCAGCGAGCCAATGAGAGGGCCGTGCCCGGCCTGTTCGAATCAGCTGCAAGAGCTGTCTCCAACCATCGACGGGCAGCTGCATAGTTCTTGGCATGAAGGTAGGAATCGCCAGCCAGGCTGGCATGGGTCACGGAGGGCTCCGCAGCAGCCAGCTGCTCTGCCACGAGAGCCGCTTTGCGGTACCAGCCCAAATCCGCCGGTGGCTCCTCGGCATCGGCCACCAACCAAGCTTGGCGCACCGCTAAGCGGCCGGCAACAGAGTCTTGTGGGTTGAGTTCGAGAGCCTTCTGATAAGCCTGGAAGGAGCCCTTGAAGTCGTCGGCCTTTCCTCTTGCTTTTCCCAGAGCCAACCATAGAGGCGGCACCTGCGGTAGCGACCGGGCCGCCCGCTCCAATTGAACCAGAGCCTTTTCCGGCGCTTCGCTCTGACCTACCGCTGCAGCCAGAGTCTCGGCATAGCGAACCCTCATGGCTTCGGGAAGATCCGCAGGAGAGTGGGCCTCCAAGGTCGTCAACACCCGCTCCGGTTGCTGGGTCGAGAGAAAAGCCTGGGCTAGGGAAAAGGCGTACTTCGCCGAAGTCTTATCCAATTCCACCGCCCGGCGAAAGCTCGCAATAGCTTCCGAAGACTGCTCAAGGCTGTGCTGGGCAGTTCCCAACATGTAATAGGCAGCAGCATACTCCGGGTGAGCCTCGACGACCTCTCGTAGCTCCTGCACCGCCTCTTCGTATCGTCCCGCCTGAAGGGCCGTCGTCCCCTTTTCCCAGTCTGCAACCAACGGTGAAACACCCAACAACGAAACCAGCCCCACTTGGGCTCCCACCTTCCATCGACGTCCCCATCCCTGTGCCATCGTCGCCTCCTTTCGCCATTCGAGAGGTGTCGCTTCACCAGAGGTGAAGCCTGCTCTTTCCTGTTAGACACCGTGGGAGGTCAAAAGATTCCCTCTTCGTCTACTTCCAAAGGCGAGATCCAGGTCGGTCACCGATCCGGCAGGGTCATGGAAGAACGGTGGTAGGCTGCGGAGGCTCATGTTGGATACCGCCACAATCCGTGCCTTTTTGGAAGATCACCACCTCGATCTGGCCAGTGACGTTGCCGCCATCGCAGCGCGACGAATCGCTCCCCTCCCTCCTCCCGAGGACGACGACGCCGGAAGACGGCAGGCGTTGGAGATTCTCGGAATTCTGGGAAAAGAAAATCTCTATGGCTACGCCATTCCAGAAAGCTATGGTGGCCTTCCTGGAGCGCCGGACCTGCGAGCTTGCTGCTTGATCCGGGAACGGCTAGCGGCAGCGTCGCCCTTGGCAGACGACATCTTCGCCCTCCAGTGCCTGGGCTCCATGCCCATCACCCTCGCCGGCACCGAGGAGCAACGACACCGTTATCTACCGGAGGTCTCTACGGGGCGGGCCATGGCGGCCTTCGCCATGACCGAGCCAGAGGCGGGATCCGATGTTTCGGCGATGACCACGACCGCCCGACGAGACGGCGGAGAGTGGATTCTCTCGGGCCGCAAGCATTTCATCTCCAACGCCGGGCTGGCCGACTTCTACACGGTTTTTGCCGTCACTGATCCAGAGGCGGGCCACCGAGGGATCTCCTGTTTTCTGGTCGAAGCCGACGCCCCGGGGCTGGAGTACGTCGGTCCCCAGATTCTCAGCTCTCCTCACCCCTTGGGCGAGCTCCTCTTCGACGACTGCCGCCTTCCCTCGGAAGCCTTGCTGGGCATCGAAGGCGGAGGGTTCAAATTGGGGATGGGTACCCTCGATCGACTCCGGGCCACCGTAGCCGCCGCCGCTTGTGGCATGGCCAGTCGAGCCCTCGAGGAAGCTTTGAGCCATTCGGCCCAGAGAAAACAATTTGGCAAGGCTCTAGGAGAGTTTCAGCTGGTGCAACAAAAACTGGCCCGCATGGCCACGGATTTGACAGCCAGCCGCTTACTGACCTTTCGCGCCGCTCGGCAAGCGGACCAAGGTGCCGAGCGGGTTACGCTGGAGTCTGCCATGGCCAAGCTATTCGCCACCGAATCGGCTCAACGGGTAGTGGATGACGCGGTCCAGATTCTCGGCGGGGCCGGAGTCCTCGCCTCCAGCCCGGTCGATCGCCTCTACCGATCAGTGCGGGCATTGCGCATCTATGAGGGCACTTCCGAAGTGCAGCACCTGATCATCGCTCGACAAATCCAGAAAGCTTTCGAAGCCGAATCTCGAAGCTAAAAGCGCGCACCCCGGAGCTGAGAATTAGAGGGCTTCGCTCTACTCAGATGGGGCCTGGATCGCCCCGTCCGCAGGTACCTCGATCGTGTCGGAGATATCCTGCACAGCGATTCCTTCCGGGGGCTCGTAGCGGAAAGACTCCGGCTTCAACTCAGCCTTCTTCAGAATCTTGAGATCTTCGAAGCGGCTTCTCATGAAGGGCTTCTCAGGAGATCCAAGAGTCATCTCCTGTAGGGCGCCCGTGGCTTCGTCGAGAACCAACCGAACCTGGCCGAGCGCGTCTTCACCGAGGGCCTCGAAGGAGGCTCCCGCGGAAGCTCGGAACTCGTCGGAAACGGTACCTGTGAGGGTGACTCGCCCGGCTGCAATGCCCGCTACCTCGAGGTTCATCATCTTGTTCATCATTTCCAGCTGCGAGGCTGGGTCCACATTGCCCGTGTTGGGGCCGGCCATATTGCCAAAGTCCGAGCTCATCGCTTTGGCCTTCTCGGCCGACATTTTCATGACCTTCTTGCCACCCTGCATAGGGTTGTCCATTTCGGTCCAGATGTACTCCCCATCGTTGACCACCATCATGTCCATGTTGACGGGCTCGGGCAGCATCTGAGGCATCGCCATCTTCATGCTGAGCTTCATGCGCATATGCTCCGGATCACCAACCAGCAGGTCGCCGGTACCGTCGACGCGGATATTCATGCCCTGCTGGTTCATATCCATTTCCATGATGTACACCAGGCTGTAAGGCGAGCTGCCATAGAAATCATTCACCTTCTCGATCCAGTATTCGACGGTGTCAGGACCAGCCGCCTTCGGCGCTTCAGCCGTCGCTTGGAATCCTAGTCCGGCTGCCACGAAAGCCGCGAGTAGGGAAAATCGTAGAAATCGAAATGTCTTCGGAAGCATCGATCGCTCCTTTTTCCGGATTCGCACCAGCGTCAGTACCGGGGCGAGGGCGCAGCGAGTAGCGCCGAGAAAATAGTCTCCAAAGTGAAGTTTATCAGCTCCGGTCACGACGACCTTCATAGGCTTTCCTCAATTGGGGTGTCACGTTCCGGCTTCAGCCGCCTAGAGAAGAAGAGACCGCACTGTTGCGGGATCGAAGCTTTAGGAGATTCACGATGAAAACCAAACTCACCTACGCCATCGCCGCCCTCGCAGCTCTTGCGGCCCCCCTCGTGGCCTTCGCCAACGGCGGCCCCAGTTGCTGTGGCGGTGGCTGCCCTTTTTGCTAGGCTCAGCCGAGAAGGCCCGGCTGCCTTGTTCGGCCGCCGGGCTTCTCTCAGCCCCAGGAGAACCATGGCCCCAAGCAGCCCCGATCGACAGGAGATTCATCGATGGATGGTCCGCCTAGCGGATGGGGACCGGGCTGCGTTTCCTCCTCTTTTCGAGGCGCTCTGGCCACTCCTACGGAGTTTTTCTCGTCGCCTACTGAGTCAGCATCACGATGCTGAAGATGTTGCTCAGCAAGCTCTGTTGAATGTTTTCCGGCGGGCCGGAGAGTTCGACCCTCAACGCGACGCCCTGTCCTGGATATTCGGTATCACCGCCTACGAATGTAAGACCGTGATGCGCCGCAGGTACCGCCGTCGGGAGGAGCCTGCTACCCCGACCATGGACTTGAAAAGACAATTACAAGCGCCGGACGATACGGAACAGGAACTGATTCGGCAAGAGCTACTCGGGGCCGCCAAGGAAGTTCTCGGGAGCCTCAGTCCGCAGGATGTGGAAACCCTCGAGGCAGCCTTCGGGAACTGCCAGCGACCGATGGTTTCCGCAGCAGCATTTCGCAAACGTCTGGAGCGTGCCCTCAAACGCCTAAGGCTGGCCTGGAGGTTGAAAATTGACTCCCCCTAAAGAGCTAGAAGCCCTTGCTGGTCGGGCCCGCCGAGCCTACGAGCTGGGACGCCTCCGCTCCCAATTGCACTGGGCGACGCTAGCCCTGGCGCCATTAGCCCTGGGCCTGCATTTCTCCGGCAAAACGGCGGCGATGTTTGGTACCTGCATTCTGCTTTCCTTGTTGATATTGGCGTTGCGCTGGCGCGGCCAGCAGTATGCGCAGGGAGTACTGCCAGGCCTCACCGCTGGTCTTCTGGCCCTCTCGGTACCGGTTCTGGCTTGTTCCTCGGGCCTTTGCCCGGCGCGACCTTCCCCTCTGCTCCTCACCCTATGCGTCGGTGGCGGAGTCATGGCAGGAGCCGTGGTCACCCTCAGGGCCTTGTCCACCCAATGCTGTAGCGTGCCCTTCCTTCTCGCTGCAGCTTCTGTGGCAGCTGTGACGGCCAGTCTCACCTGCGCCGTGGCGGGAGTCAGCGGAATCCTCGGAATGATCTTAGGGTTGGCGGTGGCAAGCTCTCCGGTTCTGGTCCTAGCGCGCGTCAGCTGACCGGCGGCGCTGCTATATTGCTTCTCATGTGGAAGCCGAAGGAACGCATCAAACACTCTCTGCTCGAAGGTGCCTGGCCCAGCCGCCAGGAGGCTGAAGAATCCCCCCTTTTCCATCCCATTCCTGTCGGTCCAATACAGCTTCGGGAACGAACCTGGGTTCCCGCCATGGTGCCTTGGAGAGCGACGGAGGAGGGGTTTGTCACTCCCCAGGTACTTCGATGGTACGAGCGGTTCGCCCAAGGCCAACCCGGTGCTTTGGTGGTAGAAGCCACGGGCATTCGCGACGTACCCAGTGGCCCTCTGTTGCGAATCGGCCACGATCGCTTTCTCCCAGGGCTCGAAGAGTTGGTCGAGACCGTGCACCGAGCGAGTGGGGGCCGCACCCAGCTGCTGATTCAACTCATCGACTTCCTGGCCGTGCGGCGCCGACCGGAGCCGGAAAAATACCTGCGGCGCTTCCTGGAAATTCGCCAACATCATCGGGAGGCCCTAGGAGAATCCCTCTCCGAGGAAGACCTTCGGGAGATCTTGGTGACCCTACCTCAGGAGAAACTCGAGGACGTCCTTTCGAAACGAGAGCTCGAGTCCTACCGATTCGGTTTTCGAGAGAAAGTGACGGATCTGGACCAAGAGCACATCCGTGAACTACCCCAGCGACTGCCAGACCTCTTTGCGTCCGCTGCGGCCCGCGCCCAGAAGGCTGGGTTCGATGGGGTCGAGCTCCACTACGCCCACGCCTACACCATGGCGTCGTTTCTTTCCGCGTTGAACCAGCGCACCGATGGTTATGGCGGATCGCTGGAGAATCGACTGCGGTTGCCCCTGGAGGTCTACCACCGAGTCCGTCAAGAAGTGGGGCCCGCTTTCGCCGTGGGCTGCCGTTACCTGAGCCGCGACTGCTTACCGGGCGGCTCCGAAGTGGAAGATGCGATGTTCTTCGGGGTCGAGCTGGCCCGCGCCGGTATGGACTTCCTCTCCCTTTCTCGGGGAGGGAAGTTCGAGGACGCAAAGCAACCCAAGATTGGCCGCGCCGTCTACCCCTACACCGGTCCTTCCGGCTACGAATGTATGCCGACGGCCATCTCCGATGCCCTGGGGCCTTTCGGCCGTAATATCCCCGCCGCCGCCCGGATCCGCTCGGCCGTCCGGAAAGCTGGAATGGAAACTCCCATCGTCGTGGCAGGGGGAATGTCCACCTTTGAGCAGGCAAATGAAGTTCTGCTCACGGGCCAAGCAGACGTGATCGCCGCCGCCCGCCAATCTTTAGCCGACCCAGATTGGTTCCGCAAGATGCGCCTCGGACGGGGCGACGAGATCCGTCGATGCATTTTCACTAACTACTGTGAAGGCCTGGACCAAATGCACAAGCAGGTCACTTGCCAGCTGTGGGACCGACTCGATCTGGAGGAGGCTGGGCTGGCCCGGTCTCATGATGGCAAGCGGCGACTCACCCCTCCTTCCTGGGAGCCAATGGGGAAAGATTGACCCCTGTCTCTAAGGCTCGAATCCCAGAGCCTCGAAAAAAACTGCCCTGCCGTGTCAGGTTCTCTCCCCTTTCCCCGTATTCCTAGTTGTATGGGCAATTTTCCTCATCTCTCATCCTCCCCGGATGGCGCCACCGAGAACCTTGTACCTCATTGGCGTCCCGGATCCCTTCTGGCCGGCCCACGTAGAGTCGTGAGCCGGCCAGCCTTTTCTTCCCATACAGACTCGCCCTCGAGCCAGGGCAGAAGAGAGACGAAAGAGCCGCTGATAGAATCCAACCAGACGACAAGGACTGCCAACCCCCCCAAGAAAACTCCGGAGAAGCAGCTCATGGAACCCCAAGAACAGATCACGAAAGTCCTGTTGGCTCATGGGCGGGGAGAGGAAGGGGCTTTCGGTCAACTCGTACCGTTGGTCTACGAAGACCTACGCCGTATCGCTCATCGCCAGCTCCGCCGCAACCAGCCGGGACACACACTCAACACCACCGGCCTGGTCCATGAGGCCTACCTGAAAATGGTCGACCAAACCCGCGTCTCGTGGCAGGACCGTTCTCATTTCTATGCCATCTCGGCTCGTGCCATGCGCCAGATCATCATCGACTACGCCCGCAAACGGCTTGCCGAGAAGCGAGGCGGCGGCCAGCACCACACGAGCCTGGAAGAAAAACAGATCGCCATTGAGCAAGAAGCGGATTGGCTAGTCTCCCTAGATCAGGCTCTCGGTCGGCTCGGCAAAATGGACGAACGTCTCGCCCGCGTAGTCGAATGTCGGTTCTTCGCAGGTTTCACTGAGGAGGAGACGGCAGAGGCCCTCGGCGTTTCCGTAAGGACCGTCCAACGCGATTGGATGCGAGCTCGCGGCTGGCTGCGAGAAGAGATGCGGAATTAGCCGACCCTTGCCCTAGCCTGATAGCTCACGGATGTCACCCCATGGAGGAACCCCTCGAGAACCGCCGGTCAGAAGTTGACGCTCTCTTCAGCGCAGCGTTAGACCTTCCTCCGGACCACCGCAAAGCTTTCCTCGAGAATGCCTGCGGCGACGACGTCGAATTGCGCCAAGCGGTAGAGATCTTGCTCCAAGGAGCAGAAAAGGAAGATCTTTTCCTCGCCCCCCAAGCAACCCACCGAGGGAGTCTTAGGAGGCGCCTGGCAAACCCTCTAGAGACAGCCATGCGCACCGCCAGCGACTCGGAACAGACACCGCAGACACACCGCGAGACGCCGACTCGAAGCTCACGACCTTGAACGCCTGGCCGCCCCACCCCTAGAAGAACATTGATCCCCGGCCAAGAGGCCGATACCCTCAGCTGTCGAGACACGAGCATTCAGCAGAGGGGTGGCGATGAAGATAGTTAGCATTGGCGGCGGACCGGCAGGCCTTTACTTCAGCATTCTGATGAAAAAGGCCTTTCCAGAAACGGACATCACCGTTCTGGAACGCAACCGGGCCGACGACACCTTCGGCTGGGGCGTCGTCTTTTCCGATGAGACTCTGGAAAATTTCGAGCAAGCAGATAGCGAGAGTTTCCAGGAGATTCAGAGTAGCTTCAAGCGCTGGCGCAATATCGACACCTATTTCGACGACACTCGCATCACCTCCACAGGCCACGGTTTTTCCGCTCTGTCGCGCAAGAAGCTCCTGCTCATTTTGCAGCAGAGATGCCGCCAGTTGGGCGTCAATTTGCAATTCCAGCAAGAAGTGGGGAATGCAGATTCTCTGCCGAAGGCCGATCTCCTACTAGCTGCCGATGGCAGCAATAGCGCCCTGAGAAGCCGGTTTGCCAGCCATTTCCGCCCATCTCTGGATCAACGAAAATGCCGCTTCTGCTGGCTCGGTACGGACAAACCTCTCGAGGCTTTCACCTTCGTATTCAAGAACACCGAACACGGCGTTTTCCAGGTTCACGCCTACCCTTTCGAAGAAGGTCTCTCTACCTGGATCGTCGAATGCCAGGAGGACACCTGGCACAAGGCCGGCCTCGCTGAAGCGAGCGAAGCGGATACCGTCGCCTTTTGTGAGCAGCTGTTTGCGGATCATTTGGAAGGCTATCGACTGCTCACCAATCGATCGTTGTGGCGAACCTTCGCAACAGTGCGCTGTGAGACCTGGTTCCAGGCCGGAGATTCCCACGCTCCGGTGGTTCTCTTGGGAGATGCTGCTCACACGGCTCACTTTTCTATCGGCTCTGGGACCAAACTAGCCATGGAGGATGCCATCGCCCTGGTTCAGGCGTTCCAGCAGCATGGAACCAAAGATCTAGGCCAAGCCCTTCAAGGATACGAAGACGCCCGATGGGTCGATGTGATCAAACTGCAAAAGGCAGCGCAAACGAGTCTCGAATGGTTCGAGAACAGCCACCGCTACCTAAAACAACCACCACGGCAGTTCGCCTTCAACCTGATGACCCGCTCCAAGCGAATCACCTACGACAACCTCAAAGAGCGGGACCCCCAGTTGATCGCCGAAGTGGACTCTTTGTTCTCAGAGACCTTGGAAGCCCCGAGCGCGGGAGCGCCAACGAGCGCACCTCCCCCATTGTTCACTCCCCTACGCTTGAGGGAGCTCCAGCTCGAAAATCGAGTTGTCGTCAGCCCCATGTGTCAGTACTCCGCCGTCGACGGCCTGCCCAACGACTGGCATTTGGTCCACCTCGGTAGTCGCGCGGTGGGCGGCGCCGGGCTAGTGATCACCGAAATGACCGACGTTCTTCCGGAAGGGAGAATCACCTTCGGCTGTACCGGCCTCTATGAACGAGGACATCGGGAAGCCTGGAAACGAATCGTCGATTTCGTTCATAGCCGCTCCCGCGCCAAGATCGGCATCCAGCTGGCCCACGCGGGCCGCAAAGGATCTACCCGCCTGCCCTGGGATGGAGATATCCCCTTGACCCGAGGAGAAGGCGCTTGGCAAACCATCGGTCCCTCAGCCCTTCCTTTCGGCCCCCAATGGCCAACCCCTCGGGAAATGAATCGTACCGACATGGATCGGGTTCGCGAGGCCTTTGCCCAAGCGGCTCTTTGGGCGGACCGTGCCGGCTTCGACCTCATCGAGCTGCACATGGCCCACGGTTACCTGCTGTCGAGTTTTCTATCTCCCTTGTCGAATCAACGCACGGACGACTTCGGGGGAAGTCTCCGCAACCGTAGCCGTTTTCCTCTCGAGGTCTTCCGGGCCGTGCGTCAATCCTGGCCCCAGAGCAAGCCCATCTCGGTTCGCCTTTCAGCCACCGACTGGCTCGGTGATCAGGGCACCACAGTGGAGGAGTCCGTACAGCTTGCCAAATGGCTCAAGGCCGCTGGATGCGACATCATCGACGTGTCCTCGGCCGGCAACTCTCCAGAGTCTCAGCCGGAGTATGGGCGTATGTACCAAGTTCCCTTTGCCGAACAGATTCGCTATGAAGCGGGAATCCCGGTCATGGCGGTTGGTGCCATCCTGGGTGCTGATCACGCCAACACGGTGATCGCCGCCGGCCGGGCAGATCTAGCCGCCATGGCACGGCCTCATCTGCGCGATCCCTATCTGACGCTCCATGCCGCCGAGCACTACGAGCTCTGGGATCACCCGTGGCCCAACCCCTATCTGACCGTCAAACCGCAACCTCCCCAGCCATCGCAGCGACGACGCTGAAGAAGGCCCTAAAGCCAGGATCCGAAGGAGTCAGCGATATGCGCTTTCAAGGCAGTGAGAAATACTATTTAGACCCAGAGTTGGGAGCCATCGTCGATATCGCCATGGTGATGGAAAAACCTCTTTTGATCACCGGCGAAGCAGGAACCGGCAAGACTCAGCTGGCTTTCGAAATCAGCCGTTCTCTGGATATGCCCATCGAAGTGTTGCGCTGCAAGTCGACCATCAAGGGAGAGGAATCTTGCTACGTGCAAGATACCGTGCTGCGCCTCAACGATGCCCGGTTCGGCACGGCTGAAACCGGGCGCAACGTCAACGAATTCCACGACTACGTGATCTGGGGCCCCATCGGCCGCGCTTTTCGAGCCGAAGAGCGGGTAGTACTTCTGTTGGACGAAATCGACAAGACCGAATCCGATGTTCAGGACAATTTATTGGACGTCCTGGAGGACTGCCAATTCACCATTCGGGAGGTCAATGAGACCATTCGGGCACGGCAACGGCCAGTGATCATCGTGACCTCGAATGCCAAGCGGGAGCTTTCCGACCCTTTCTTGAGACGCTGCTATTGCCACCACATCGCATTTCCCACACCGGAACAAATGAGGGAGATCGTCAAACTCCATTTCGTAGACCTCGATCAAGGCCTCCTGGACGCCGCTCTGACTATCTTTTACGACCTTCGCCAAAGAGGCTACGAGAAACCTCCAGCCACTAGCGAGCTGTTGAATTGGTTGGGCGCCTTGCAGCACGCAAAGGTCACCCCCGATCGCCTCAACCTGCCATTTGTAGGGACCCTGCTGAAGCGAAGCGAGGACCTTCTGAGCTGGCGCGATGGCGGCAAACGGACCAAGGTTCATTGAGCGACCGGCCTTGATCGAAGGCGTTTCCCACTGCCACAAAAGTAGTAGAGGCGCTCCGCCTAGTGGCACAGCTGCCAATCGACGCCGAAAACCCAAGTAAATTCGGGTCCGGGCAATACGGAGCGTTGCAGAAAGTTGGAGAGAAAGAAGGGCTAGGGCACCGACCGTTTTCGATCGGTGCCCGACCACTGAAACCTGAGATACCGAACCCTGTGATGATGAGGCCCACAAAACTGGGACCTGAGATGCTAGAAAACCCCTGGTATGTAGCGTGCTGTCTGGGAGATTCCCTTCCGGCCAAAGGTCGTCTCAATTCCTCTGGCCGAGGAATGATCTCCTCGACTGGAAACAAGATAGTTGGTTTTGAGGCCCACCGGGATCGGAGTTCCACTGAAGCCCCGATAGGAAAAATGCCTACAACCTGTCATCCTTTTACCTACATTAAAGGATGCCGACAAATAACCACTACCAAGAAATTTTCTCTTTTAGAGGGCACGTCGTCTCTCGAATTTCCCATTTTTTGCCGAAGCTTGAAGCCCAGTTGGAGCCCCTCCTGAGAGGTTAGCTCCTGCCAGAGACTTCCTCCGCAGCGAACAACCCCAATTCTCTTGGCAATCTAGCTGTCGCCCCCCCATTTCACGCTATGCCTATCGAAACGACTATCGACTCCGTGCGAGGCATCGTCGTACAGCGAGTCCAAGGGGAGCTAGATTCCAACGATGTCATCGAGGCTCAGAAGCGACTCTATCTGGATCCGGATCACGACCCGGCCCTGCCGGTCCTGTGGGACACCCGCGAGGGCAGCGCAAGCTCCATGCCCTTTGGTGAGATGGAGAACCTAGTCGACCGCTCCGAAAAGTTGTGGGAGAACATGGGCCAGGGACGCACGGCGATTCTGGTGGCATCGGAGGCGGATTTTGGTATGGGACGCATGTACCAAGCTCTGGCAGATCAGATGCCCCGCCGATTAGCCGTTTTCTACGACTACGAAGAAGCGATTGCCTGGCTCTCGGAGGCTTGACCATCGTTCAGCTGGAAGCCCCTGCTCAACGAGGGCCGAGTGTTCTTCTCAGCGAACACCTGTCTTCAGGCGGTAATTTGAAACTCTCCGGATCGGGTCTCCCATGGCCAGCGGTGGATTCCCTGAACGATCAGGGGCATCGCCAGAACCCCAATATTTGCAGCGGTTTGCGTATCGGAAATCCATTCCGATTCACCACCTCTCCCCAGCTGGCACTATGCTTGCGGAAGATCGAGGCATTCTTTCCGGCGCCCTACAGGAAGGCGCCCTCATAGGAGGCCCCATGGCTACTGTCGACCAAAAGTATGTTCTCAGCTCGATCCCACAGGCTTATCGCCGGCCCCGTCGGCGGGAAGAAGGTGCCCGTTGGGGGCTAGCCTTGTCCCTTGCCGCCTGCCTATTCCTCCATCAGTCGGTCCGCGGCGAAAACCGACCTCTTCAGAACCAGGGCACTGTCAGTAATGCGCAAGCCGGCGAGAAAGAATCTCCCCCGAAAGCGCCCCTCTTTCTCATCGAGTCCATCACCGTATTGAATGCCGAAAGGACTCCCCGAGAGATCCTCGTCTCTGAGAGCAGACTGAAAATCGGCGAGGCCTACTCGGAAGCCCAACTTCGGGATGCGGTGTATCGCATCGTGCGCCTTCCCTTTCTTCTAGACGCGGAGTTTTCCCTGCGCAAAGGTTCCATCCGGGGCAGTTACGAGTTAGTGGTTTCGGTCACGGAGACTCGCCAGTGGTTTTTTGGGGCCGACTATGACGGCTTCTGGGCGGAGAACCCCGGCAACTCCCCGGAATACGACAACGGCCTTGGCCTCTTGGCGGGCCGTCGCTTCTTCCTCGGACGCAGAGGCGTTCTTTCCGCTTCTACCTCGTCCGAGGATGGAGTCATCCAGGTCGGCTACACTCACTATGACCTCTTCAATCGCAATGCCTTGCTCACGGTGAGAGCTGCGACTTCCCTTTGTGAAGGATTCAATCAAAGCGGTACCGATGTCTGCTTGGCCGGCATCGTAGATACCTTCACCGAAACTCGGCAATCCACCAGCGATTTCTTGAGTTTCGATGCCGGGCTAGCTGTTCCCCTATGGGGAAATCACTCGCTTCAAATCACCGCATCGAACACCGACTCGGAGATTAGATTCCGCGCCCCCGACGGCTTCACGGTGTCTCAGAGGGATGTTTGGTCCCTCGGCCTCTCCTGGGCTTTCAACTCTCTCGATGACCCGGTGTTTCCGACCCAGGGAAAAGTCCTGATTACCACCGTCGGCAGGAGTGAATTGAGGGAAAAAAGTAGGATCAACGGACTCCCCACCTCCCTAGGCTCCTTCACCGTGAACAGTGGGGACAGTTCCAGTCTAAGCTCCTCAGCGCAAAAATATTGGTCTTCCTCCAGGCGAACCAGCTTCTCCGTTAGGGTCAACGGAAGTGTGGGGCACCAAGAGAGCGAATCAACCAACGTCTTTGGAGACGACATCTCTTCCAACACAGATTTTTACTCTGCTGGATTGACTCTGGGGCACGCTCTCTCCCTGTTTCGAGCAGCCCCCAGCAAGCCCTTCAACGAACTCCGCTGGGAGAACACTCTGAACACAAGCTGGAGAGACAGGTCCGGCTCCAACAGCCTTCTCTCAGGCAGCAACGCGGGATTCTCCCTGACCACCGGACTTCGCTACCGGACGACCTGGGGAGTGTTCTCTTTGAACCTCTCCTACGTCGACCCAGAGATTTGATGATGAATGGCAAAGGCTCCATTCCGGCAATCGTGCTGACGGGCCTCTTGGCCTGGATCTCGCCTCCCTTGGCAGGAGACGAATCCCAGGCCCCCGAGGCGGGCAATCCGAACCTCGAGATCGTCGAAGGCGACCTCCTTGTTCTGTCCGGAATGCCGATGATCCTCAACCACGAAGAAGTGTCCCGTCACCTGACGACCGGACTCACCACGACCTTCGCGTTTCGTTTCGAAACCGCCGCGAAGGTCGGAGGAAAAGCTCGCGGAGGTGCCCGCGTAGAGATTCGCTACGAGCTCTGGGATGAGGTCTTTCACACGGTCACCTTGGGCATGGATGGGCGGCCCGTGCGCCACCAGCTAACCACTTTGGAGGAGCTTCATACCTGGTGGCGGGAGCTCCGAGTGCCGTTGCTCGATCTACGCGCCCGGGCCCCAGCCAGTAACGCCAACGGAAGTATCGAGATCGATATCGTGCCCTTTTCCAAGGCAGAGCGGGACGACACCCAGCGTTGGCTCTACGACTCCGCCTTGAGGGCCGGTAGCACTGCCCAATCGCCATCCTTGGAGGACAGAGCAGACCGATCCCCAACGACTCGAAATAGCCTCGAGCAGGTCTTCGGTGTGCTCATCGCTACCTCCTTGCGCAGCCGCGCCGTCACCTCTTTTCGTTGGCAAGCGAAGGTGCCAGCAGGAGCAACAACGCCATGAGATTTCGCGCAGTGCTCATCAGCGTGATCCTCATGGGCCTGGCAGCGCTCCTGGTATTTCATTTCTTCCAGCGCCAACTCACCCGAGCTTCCAATGTTTTTGCGGCCCCTCCGGAAGTACTTGCGGGACTGGAAGACTCTCTCGAAGACCTCAAACATTTGGCTCACCTGGAGCCTGAAAGGCAGGCTGAATATCGCCGTCGCTTCGACCAATTAGAGACCACGGTCCAGCGACTCCGGATTCTCGAGCATGGCAGGGCCGACCTGCAAAAGCGTTACGAGCAGCTTTTGCTGGCTCTGTTTCTGATCAGCGTCATCGCCGTCACCGGCATCTACGCATGGCGACAGAGCCGCCATGGCCCCCGCTTGACAAGGCTTCAGGAAGCCCTCCGAGACCTCGCCGCAGGGAGCACGGAAGTGCGGGTGGGGGACCGAGGTCGAGACACCATTGGCAGGATTGGGCGGATGGTGGAGCACACCTCCAACGTCATGGCCAAAGATCGACAACGCCTCGCCTCCCTGGAGAACCTCTCCTCCTGGCAGGAAGCGGCACGGCGCCACGCTCATGAGATGCGCACTCCTCTGACCACCTCTCGTCTCGAGATCGAGCGTCTCGCCGAGCAGTTGGAGGGAGACCCTTCCCAGCGAGCTACCGAACACCGCCACCTCGCCGAGAGCGCCCTCGAAGAGCTCGACCGCCTCTCTGCCTTCACCCGCCGCTTCACTTCCTTTGCCCGCCTACCTCGCCCACGCCTCCTGCGCCAGGATTTGGGTCACTGGATCGAGGAATTCTTCGCCGCCTATCAGAACGCCTGGGACAACCTCACTTTGAAAGTGGCCACCCGGCCGGGCATCACCGGACCGAACACCACCGAGCCGGGCATCACCGCGCCGGTCGACCGCGATATGCTGCGTCAAGTGCTGGTCAACTTGTGCGACAACGCCGCCACCGCCCTCGGCGCTCGCTCGGGCTCCGTGGCTC
Organism: Deltaproteobacteria bacterium; assembly: GCA_022601195.1. GTDB lineage: Bacteria > Acidobacteriota > Thermoanaerobaculia > Multivoradales > JAHZIX01 > JAHZIX01. The sequence goes on along the minus strand of JAHZIX010000045.1, from coordinate 827,817 downwards.
TCTCTTTGACGGCAGAAGAAAATTGGGTCCTCCTCGATGTCACCGACGATGGGCCAGGAATCCCGGAAGATATCCGTTCACGAGTCTTCGAGCCCTACACCACCACCAGCACTATCGGCGAAGGAATGGGGCTCGGCTTGGCTATCTCAAAAAAGATCATGTTGGATCACCACGGCAATCTGGAGCTACTTTCGTCATCTGCCAGCGGCACGACATTTCGGCTCACCCTTCCCCGCCGGGAAGCTCATTCCGGCTAGAAGGAAGAATTCATGACCGCGGTTCTCATCGTCGAAGACGACCCTAAAATTCGAGCCCAACTCCTCCTCCAGATTCGCGAGGAAGGCTTCGCCCCCACCGCCGTCGAGAGCGCCGAGGCCGCCTTGGTTCAGTTGGAGGGCCCCAGCGCTGCCCCGCCAGCATTGATGCTTCTAGATGTGCGTCTACCTGGTATGAGCGGTATCGACCTGGTTCGCCAGCTGGCAGCTGGCAATCGTCTACCTCCGACCATTGTTCTGTCCGGCGAAGCCTCCATTAGCGAGACGGTGGAAGCCCTACACCTCGGGGTCCACGACTTCATCGAAAAACCCTTCAGCCGCCAGCGCTTGGCTCGCTCCATGGCCAACACCCTCCGTAGCCACGCCCTGAGCCGAGAGGTGGCGCAATTGCGCTCCGAACTGACCGGTGGAGAAATCCTAGGTCAGTCGGTGGCCATGGAAGGCCTTCGCCGCCGCATCGCCCAGGCAGCACCAACGGATGGCCGAGTACTGATCAGGGGAGAGAGCGGCACTGGCAAAGAGTTGGTCGCCGACGCCCTCCACCGAGGATCCCCTCGCGCCTCAGGGCCCTTTGTCAAAATCAACTGCGCCGCCTTGCCAGCTCAACTGGTCGAAGACGAGCTCTTCGGCCACGCCCGAGGCGCGTTCACGGACGCCCGCAGCGAGAAGGCCGGCCTGTTCGAGGAAGCTGATGGGGGCACTCTTTTTCTGGATGAGATCGGCGACATGGAGGTGGCTCTTCAGGGCCGCCTCCTCCGCGTGCTCGAGGATGGCCTCGTCCGCAGATTGGGGGAGACGCAGTTTCGAACCGTCGACGTCAGAATTCTTGCCGCCACCCACGCGGACCTAGAAAAATCGATTCGAGACGGAGAGTTTCGCGAAGATCTCTACTTCCGCCTCGCCCACCTCCCCATAGACATCCCGCCCCTCCGACAGCGCCAGGGAGACGTTCAGCTTCTGTTTCACCATTTCTTGGAGCAGTTTCAACGCCGCCATCGGCGGAGGGCTCAGGAAGTCGAGGAAAAGGTCTATCCGCGTCTGGAGGGTCACCCTTGGCCCGGAAATGTCCGCGAGCTTCAGAGTCTTTGCGAACGGCTAGTGGTGTTCGGAGGAGATCCGATCCGTGCCGCAGAGCTTCCTTTCGCCGACTCGGTGGCCTCTCCTGCTGTCGCGGCTACCGGCCCTCTCAGCCCTTTCCCAGCCGATTTGGGCGAAGGGCAGCTGCCCTCTCTGAAGGACTTTAAGGAAACTTCAGAACGTCGCTACTTGGAAGCGGTTCTCGGTAGGACCGGCTGGAACGTCTCCGCAGCGGCTCGACTGTTGGGCATCCGCCGCACTTATCTGCACCAACGCCTCAATGCCCTAGGCTGCCACCGGCCAACGGGCCTCGGCAACCCGGAAGGCTCCAGCGAGTAGGAGACAGAGCCTGGGGTTTCGGAGGGAAACCTCGGCTCCTCCTCGAGCAATCCCTCCCAGGCACTGTCGAGAACTCTCTCCAACTAGTTGCCTTTCCTTTTAGCCGATTCCCTCTCTTTCTGCGCGGGTTCTATTGACGGCCACTTCGGCCGCGCCCATCACGAACCCTTTGTTTTGAGGAGAGTTGCCATGAAGAAGACACCCCTTTTCTCCACCCTCGCTGTGTTGGCCACCCTATTGGTTTCTCCCCTTTGGGCTGACACCAGCGGTGACGACGATACTTTGAGCGTGCGCGCCGCGGCGGCCAAGCACGCCACCTACCGCCTCGACACTTGGTCCCAGCTAGTCCACAAATGGCGCATGCTCGGCAAGAGTGGCATGCGCCTCAAGGACATCGAAGTGCTCCAATACGACAACGGAAAGAGAGTCTACGGGGGCGTTTGGGAGCCCGGCTCCGGTAAGCACGCCCTATTCCGGTATAGCAGCTGGAGTGCCTTCGTGAATAAGTGGCGAGACCTCAACCCTCGAGGCTACCGACTGGTAGATGTCGAGCGGGTTCGCCACGGCAATACGATCTGGTATTACGGGATCTGGCGAGCCGGTAGCGGCAAATTCGCCCTCTACAACTACAGATCCTGGAGCGCTTTTACAGCCAAGTGGGCCGATCTCAACTCCCGGGGCTACCGTCTCATCGACATCGATATCAGCCAGCACAATGGAGTGACTTCCTACGTCGGAGTCTGGCGGGGCGGCGGCGGGCAATACGCTCTGTTCAACTTTTCCTCCTGGGCCTCTCTGGCCGACAAATGGAGCGAGCTCGGTCCGCAGGGGTACCAAATGATCGACATGGACGTGACTCGCCTGGCCAACGGAACCTACCGTTACGTCGGCGTGTGGCGAGGCGGCAGCAACCGGCGCGCCCTTTACCGCTATACAACCTGGACCGCCTTCAAGCGTAAGTGGGCCCAACTCGCCGAACGAGGATACTCACTCCTGGACCTAGAAGTTGCGCAGCGCAATACGTCGGGAGCCTGGTACGTAGGTAGCTTTGGCCCTGCACCGAGCGACCCGGCGAGCGGCCCGGATCTGCAGGCCATGGCCCAATTCCTGGAAGACACTCTCGACGAGAATTCGGTCGTGGGCATGTCTTATGCTCTGAGCCAGCACGGCCAGTTGGCCATCGCCGGCAGCACGGGGTTTGCCCAAAGGAACCCCGACGCGGAGGTGCCCATGACTTCCAAGATTCGCTCTACCGTCGCCAGCGTCAGCAAAGCTGTTACCGCGCCGCTGATCTACAAGCTCTTGGCAGCTAACGGCCTCGACATCGACTCCCCTATCGCATCCTGGTTACCCGCTGGCTGGGTCAAAGGCCCCGGCTTCGTCAACAATGCCAACGGCCTCACGTTTCGCCACTTGCTGACTCATACCTCGGGCCTGAATCAGGAGTTCAACGCCCTCAAGGATGCCGGCTTAGAAGGTCCCTGGGGCAACGGCTGGGATGGCCTAGAGTTCGTGGTGGAAAACGGTACCGTGCCGGACTCACCCCGCCAATACAAGAACGCCAACTTTGCCCTCCTGCGAATCCTCATCCCGGAATTGTGGAAAGCCGCAGGCGGCCCTGGGACGGCGGTGACCAAGGCCAACGTCGGCGAACGGTACCTGAGCTACCTACACGAGCTAGTGATGGACCGAGAAGACATCGAGTCCGTGGTCTGTTGGCCCCAAACCGGCTACCCGGAAGCCAAGGGCTACAACTTCGACGACATGAGCCTGGCAGGATACTCCAGCTCGAGTTCCCTAGACGGTTGTGGAGGCCACGCCAATCTTCACCTCTCTGCCCAGGAGTTGACCCAATACGCGGCGGCTTTTCGCTTCGACGATGGCATCATGTCCCCCGGTGATCGGTCCACTATGCGAACCGCTCGAGCTGGCTGGAATGGTGCTGGAGCGGTCGACGGCGGAACCGCCTATGACCACGGCGGCGCCTGGAACCACAGTGGTGGCCGGCGCACCCGGACCTGCATGATGGAGTTACCGAATGGAGTCAACGCCTCCATCATCATCAACTCACAGCCGGCGGTCGGCAGCTGCTCGGCGTTGCGGCAGGCCTTCAACGCGGCCACCGCTGACTGATGTCAGTGAGAGACAGCTCGATCTCGCCGACCTAGGAGCCCGTCGCGCATGGAATCGCCCTGAGGGATCTGAACTTCGGTTCGGATCCCTTGGCCGTTTCTTTGCTTTTCTTTGCAGGGAGCTGGTTCAAGTCAGCTTTCTCGCCATGTCTCCGTGACGGACGATGCCCGGTTGGAGAACGCGGGCGTTGATACCCCGCAAGCAGAGGCTCTTTCCCTCACCGGAATTGACGAATTTCATGGCTTCCATGCCAAAACGAGCTACGAATTTCTTACAACCGGTATGGGGCATGGGAGTCACTTCGACAATCGCCGAACCGAGCTGAAGCCGGCTACCTGGGGGTAGGTTCTCCCGGCTCAAATCCAGATCGATGAAGAACTGATCCCCTGCCAAGGGCCACCGCTCTTCGCTCCCGGCGACCAAAGCGATCACCCTTGAATTCATGAGATTGAGCTGCATTTCGGGGTGGGACGATCGATCCTCGGTCTTGGAGCTACCTCGGGTGCTCCAATTGTCCCCAACCAACCCAACCTCGATGTCGAGCTCACCCTCCTGCAAAATCTCCCGACCCCCGACCTCCGGCCGGCGAACGATGAGCTCGATGGCTCCTTCTTCCTTAGGGGAGCGGAGAATCTCGTCCAGGCCTGCTTCCAACTCTTCCCGCGTCAGATGTAGCTCGCTCATGCCAATCCCTCCGAAAATATCTACTGTCGCCACTCTACTTGCAAATCGAAATCGATGACTATCTAGGGTGATGAGTGATTTCGCCGGAGGTGAGAAGGGCCTGGTACCTCGAAATCGTGGAATGGGGTCTCGCGATGCCAACGAAAAAGCCCCCAGGCCGAGCCCTCAGGAGGCCCCCAGTGCGGCTCCTCCCCACAGCTTGGAGTATTTTTCACAGTGGATGGCAATGCTCCGATAGTCCTTCCAATTCGTTCCAGCTGGAAGAAGATATTCCTGGCCGCCCTTCGGAGAGCGAAGCGGAGCCACGAGAAAAGAAGCGCTGGTAGCGTTCCGGTTGTTCAGACCATCGAGGGGCTGCGGAGAAAGGAATATCTTGAGATCCGGAGCCTTCTTGGTAGAAAAATCATCGCTCAGGACCACGAAGACCTCCTCCCCTTTTTGGACGATCTTCCAGGTTCCGTCGATAGCGTAGCCTTTCTTGGTCCATTCGCCCTGAGCGAGAATCTCGCCACTTTGCGCCCAGGCGGAGGACGAGAGATAGCCCATGCACAGGGCGATGACGGTCCAAACAAAAGTGATCGAAATCCGCTTCATGAGTTTGCCTTTCTGAGGTTGCCGGGGGGCGAATAGGGAGATGGCTGCAGAACCTAGCCGTACCCAAGATCTACGTTCTCGATCCAGCTTTGGATGGCCCAAGCCGCACCGGAGCTCGAGCTCAGCAGCGAATGGCCTTGCGCTTTTTTCCCAACCTCCCCTTTTCCGTCACCTTGTCGATCATCTGCGCTGCCGCAGGCACCTTGCACGCGGTGCCTCCCATGTCGACCTTCACCTTGCCCAAGGACTCTCCAATGGCTCGTGCTTCTGAGGTCAGACTCTCCACATAGCAACCGACGGAAATAACGAAGCCGTTCATGGTGTAGCGCACGCGATTGGGAGCCTCATGGAGGCTGGTATCAACCCTCTCGAGAAGCCCCCGAATCGCTTTCAGATCGAGCTCATCGTCGGGTCGAAGGGCCACCCAACCCGATAGAGTATTCCAACCCACACAAGCGACATGAGGGGTTGCCGACTCGATCCAACGCAATCCGGCGGCCCAACCGTGGGGGCCCTCTGCGGCCAACCCCGCCACCCCATACTCTCCCACCATGTACCATGCCGCAGCTTCCGCCCAGCGATCCAAATCCTCCTCACTCATGGCCTTGGCATCGGCTGCTAGCGCCGCCAGGTACATGGCGTCCGCGTTGCCGGTCCCGTAGAGCTCTGCGACCACGCCCTGCTCCTTCTTGAGCGGCCTCAGAAGCTTCTTCATATCGCCCACCTTGACCCCAAAGAAGGGCTCCTGCGCGCCGTGGTTGCGGTAGATCTTTCGCGTCTGCTCTGTCCCCATCTCTTCCAAACGGGTCATCGCTTCTTCTAGGTCCATGGCTGATCTCCCCTCCTCATTGCCCTCGTTTTCATTCCCCATCACTTTGCCTTTTCCAAGTGCATACCGGGCTCGACGGTAGGGCCCTCAAAGACGCACTCATGATAATCCGCGACTCCGAGTCGCTATCAACTGGAGCGACCGATTGGCGGGTAGGATTTCAATGTACCAGGAAGTGCTGGCTTTCCATGGCCCACTGCGAAAGAACAGCGAGAGCTATGATGTGCCCTTTGAAGCTCCTCGCCTGCCTAGGCGCTTCACAAAAACCTACAAGCAATTTCCGATTCTCCTACAAGGAAACCGAAATTCTACCGACAGATTCCCACACTCTACTTTCCTACTATCGGCAAAGAGATTCTTGTGCTCTAGGGCTTTCCCAGGAACCCTCGGTTCATTTCCTGTCCCATTTACCGAGGAAACGAAGGTTCTACCGATCTGCCTACGGGCGCTTAACTCTTCGGGCACCCTCGATGCACCGCCCAAATTGGCACCTGCGGCGCCACGGTACTAGCGAGTCAAACCAAGGGAGCGGGATCGAATAGATCCTCAAAGTCCGGGGGCTTCAGGCTCATTGGGTCGTGGACAGGGCGTGGAACAGAGACATTCATTCATAAAACAGGATTTTCGAACCTATAAGCAGGCCCTTGACACAATAATTTTTTATTGTATATTGACCTCTCCGGTAAACACCGGTAGTTACCAACAATCGATCGCGAAGACTGTCTACTCGCGCCTCCCTTGTCCCTGCCCCCCCAAGGACGACATGGAATTCGTATGAGGTTTAGGAAGAGTGCTGACTTCTAGAAGCAATCGATTGCTTGAAGAGAATCCAGATGCCTTGTTAGTTCTAAGGGACCAACAGTCTGGTCTGGCAAACCTGTTCGGGGAGGCTCTACCGACCCAGGTAGACGTTTGCGTCAACGCCGGAGCACTTCTCTCGAGACTCGAAAACGGGGGCGCCAAGGCGATTCTGTTGGACCTGAGGCAAGAGAGCACCTTCCTACTCGAGTGCCTCTCCCTCATTCAGGGTCTATCCCTACCGGTAGCGGTTCATCTCGTGGCTCGAGACGAGCCTCGCTTCAAGACTTGGAACCTGCCCCACTGGATTCACCTCCATACCTCGGCTGTCAGCAGTCTGGCTCCCTTCGAAGAGCTCCAAGAAAAGCAACCTCTTCGCGTCGGTGACTTTCTCGCCTTGATCGATGCGAGTCGATCCACTCAACAACTTCGACTGCGCCTCGAGAACCATAGTGAGCTAGAGGTGATCTCCCACGATGGCGAAGTCTGGAGCGCCTTACTGGACGAGTCCTTGGGCTCTCGAGTCCTGGTAGACAACCTCTTCGAAACCGTTTCCTCTGCCGCATCGCGGCCTCACACGGGCCCTCCGGGACAACCCTGGAGCTTCGATTTCCTGGAGAACCAGATCCTTCAGAGCCAAAACGGTTCCCTCCAAGAAGAGCAGCCCGGCAGGACAAACAATGTTGTGCCCAATTCCAGGGTATCCGCCACGAGAAACCGGAAACACGGGCTGACGATGAACGATCCAGAAAGTCGCAGATCGACCCGCGACACCCAACAGCTAAGAATCCAGAAAACTCACGATACTCAACAACTAACAACCGAAAGAATGAAGGAGAACAAAATGGGTAACATCAACGAAACTCTCGAGGGAGCTATGAACATCGAAGGCGCGAGGGGCGCAGCCTTGGCTGACTTCGATAGCGGCATGTGTCTTGGCTCTCAAGGTGGCTCTGCCAGCTTTGACTTAGAAGTGGCCGCGGCCGGAAATGCCGAAGTGGTTCGCTCGAAGCACAAGGTCATGAGCCAGCTCGGCCTGGTGGACGAGATCGAAGACATTCTCATCAGCCTCGGCAAGGAATATCATCTGATCGTTCCCATCACCGGTGAAAAGCTCTTTCTCTATCTCGCCCTCAGTAGAGCCAACGCAAACCTCGCTCTGGCTCGCCACAAAGCACGGGCTCTCGTCAAAGATTTGGAAGTCTGAGCCCCTCCAAAAACTCGAGGAGGACTACAGATCGGCTCAGCCGGGGAGCTTGGCAGGTTGCCAAGGATTAGAGCGGATACGGAATTCCATTCAGAAATCTCAATGCGCCCCTGGCATTGCCGAGATCTCTCAGGGGATAGGTACGTCTCCCATGAGCACAAGACTTTCGTTTAGAACAACCACGCTACACCTAGATCTAACAAAACAACGACACGAAAGGAAATAAGATGGCATCCGAACAGCAAATTACAGAGACGATCGGCAAGATCGAAAAGGACCTTCCGGGCTTTATCGCTGCGTCCCTCGTGGACCTGGATTCCGGCATGACCCTGGGCGTGAAAGCCAAAGTCGACTCCTTCGACCTCACGACCGCCAGCGCATTCAACAGCGAGATGGTCAAACAGAAGCTCAAGATCATGGAGGCTCTCAAACTCGACGCCACTCTCGAAGACATGTTGCTCACCTTGAGTGACCAGATTCATTTGATCAAATTGATCAATCCCGGCACTTTTCTCTACCTAGCTGCAGATCGCGCCTCGTCGAACTTGGCCATCGTTAGAAACGCGGTCAACAAGCACGCTGACGCTCTCGGATAGAACGAAGACAGAGGGAGAGTCCGGCCTTGGCATTTCTAGACACGGATAGGGGACGCCTCGTCGTTCGCATCGTTTTCGACGGAACCCCCCTTGCAGGGAAGACGACTACGGTTCGTTCTTTGGCGGAAAGCCTGGGCACGACAGTCGAATCTCCGGAAGAGATGCTAGGCCGGACCATTTTCTTCGACTGGCTCGAATATACCGGTGGCTTGTGGAACGGTCATCGAATTTGCTGTCAAGTTCTCACCGTGCCAGGTCAGTCGTCCCTCGGCGGACGCCGTTTCGAGCTGTTGCGCCTGGCGGATTGCGTCGTCTTCGTGTTCGATGCTTCCACAAACCAACTCTCCCGCTCCCTCGCAGCAGTGGAGGAGCTCGGCTGTGTCTTGTCGACTTTCCCTGCCCCCAAGCCCAAGGTACTGCTGCAACTCAACAAAAGAGACCTTCCCGATGCTCTTCCTCGGGAGGAGCTACTGACCATGCTTCCACCGGACTATCAGGATGTCGCAGAGACGATCGCCACCGGCAGCACTGGAATCCGCGATGTCTTCGTCCGTGCGGTTCGCCTGGCCCTCCAGCGCGCCGAAGCGCTGCAGGCGCAAGGGGATCTCCCCCTGTGCCGACCTGCCCTTCAAGATAGTGCCGAGCTTCTAGCATCTCTCAAGGCCTACGACGAAGGGGAAGGGGAGTCCAGCGCTTGGAGCGTGCCCCTGGAAGCGGAAGCCTGGCACTTCCTACGTGCTTTGGAGTCGGAGGCGGATTCGGTTTCTTCGCATTCTCCTGAGCCAACTCCCGAAGGGTTGCCCAATCCCCCGTTGAGCAAGCCGCCTTTGCCGCCCTCGAGTGAGGTTCCAGCCGGGGCCGTCTGGCCCCCCGCTCGAGGAAGAACCAACCTTCAGGAGTTTTCCCAATTACCCTGCTCCATGGAGCAGAAAGCCAATGGAGATTGGAAAGCGAAATTTGGGGCCACCTGGGTCGGCCTATCCCGGGCCCAGCACGAATTCGACGAATTCGACCTCGGTCGAAAGCATCTCCTAGAGCTGACCCGCTTGGCAATCCAGGCCGAGGATTGGCTGTCTCCGGACCGTTGCCTCATTCTGAGCCCAGCGTCCGACCGTACATGGCGACTCTGGGAGGTCATGCCCCAAACACCTCCCCTCCAATCCCTGCTGGTTCGTCGCCTTACCGCTCCACCGGAAGTTATCGCAGCAGCTTTGGTACAGGTCTTTCGGATCTATCAAAAAGCCACCACCGAATGGCCGGAAGAACTCTTGGTCCAGAGGCTCTCACCGGCTGTCGCCGGCCTGAGCCAAACCAAGTTGGTCTATACCGGCTATATTGCCCTGCCCCAACAGGACGTTTCTGCCGCAAACGAGAAGGGGCCCGCCATGGATCAGCTGATCGAGTTGGCACAGGCCTACTTGCAGGCGCAAGGGCTGGACCTGGAGGAGGCTCTTCGGCAGTTGCGGAACCTAGAGGCCAGCGAAACGGAGCTCTCAGCGAGAGCTGGCGAGCTAGCCTCTCATCTGCTGGACCGTCCAGAAACCACTGGCGTCGCCAAGCTCCACGGGTCCCTACCAGGGGAGGCGGAAGGCTCCGCAGCAACAGTCGATACGGACTCCGGAGCTTTCTAGCGCCCCTTTCTCCTCAGCCCTCTAAGGCTCTGGCGAGAGTCGAGAGCTGTGAGGAGACTCCTGAGAGGGCCACAAGATCTTGGTAACGCGATCCGGGCTCCTCACCGAATAGACAGTTGCAAGAGTTCCAACTCTCCCGTCATGGGCTCGTTCACAGCAAAGCCCAGAACGCAGTGGTTTGGCGAAGCCCCGACCCACAAAGAGCTCATTTACCCCGAATTGGTGCGCCACCCTCCTACCGAAAAACCTCGCTGACCCGTCAGCCATTCCATTGGCGAGCACAGCAGAACGGATTGGAAATACTTTGACAAGAATGAGCAAAAACCAACCGACCTTTCCTCTCCTGGAGGCGGTAGAGAAAATGCGTGAGTCTTTCATCATAACCACTACCGAGCTGGACGAGCCGGGCCCCAGCATCATCTACGCCAACCCGGCCTTCGAAGAAATGACGGGGTACTCCAAGGCAGAAGTTTTGGGAAGGTCTCCTCGGTTTCTTCAAGGTCCTAAATCTGACCGTGCAGTTCTAGACGAGCTCCGGAGGTGCCTCGAGCAAGGAGAACCCTTTACCGGCCAGACCATCAACTATCGAAAGGATGGCAGCCCTTTCGTAATGAGCTGGTATATCGAACCGATTCGAGCTCCCGACGGCACCATTCGCCATTACTTTGCCATCCAACGAGATGTCAGCGAGCTTCGGGAGCGCACCGCCTTTCGGGCCATCATCGACCAACTCTCCGACTCCGTAGTGATTTTCGGCAAGGATGGCCGGGTCACCTACGGCAATCGGGCCTATTCGGAGTGGAGCGGTTTGAGCCCTCAACAATTTATTGGCCGCCCGATATGGCGACTCCCAGGAAAACCTAGACACCGCCTCGAAATCGAGTGGGCACGACGAAAACTTTCCGCGGGAAAAAGCTGGCAGAGGGAGTTTGCTACGAAGCGACCAGCCAGTTCGTCAGAGGCGACGGAGCTTCTCTTTCTTTTCAGTTCGATTTCCCCGGTGCACTCCGCCGATGGAGAAACGACCGAGTTCGTAACGATCGCCCGAGATGTCACTGAGAGGCGTCAACTCGAGTCGGTAGCAGAGGCCCATAACTTTCACGACAATCTGGGTTTCGTGTTCTCCGGCATTCGTCACGAGCTCGGCAACCCCGTCAACTCCCTCAAATCGGCCTTGCGGTTGATTACGGACTCTCTGGAAACGATGTCGAGGCCTCGCCTCCGGGAGTTTCTGGGCCGGATGGGAAATGAGTTGGAGCGGGTCGAGTACTTGCTGCGCTCCCTTCGGACCTACAACCTATTTCAAGAGCCTCGGATGGAGTCCCTGAACGTTCGAGATTTTCTTCGGCGATTCCAAGACCTGGTGGAACGGGACTCAAAAGACAAAAAGGTCAAGCTGATCGTCTCCAGTCCGAATCTCAAAGACCAGGTCTACGCCGACCCCCAGGGCCTGAGCCAGGTACTCCTGAACCTTTTCTCGAACGCGGTCGAGGCGGTATCCGGTGAGGACCACCCCACCATCGAAGTCGCCGCTCGACGGGACGGCAAGCAAGTTATTATCTCGGTTAGCGACAACGGTCGAGGGCTAAGTCCCGAACAACTGGATCAGCTTTTCAAGCCCTTCTACACCACTCGGGCCCGGGGAACCGGGCTCGGGCTCGCCATCACCCGACGGTTGACCGCCCTCATGGGAGGAACTGTCGAGCTCCGCAATACCCAAAAAGGTGTCCAAGCCCTCGTGACGCTCAGGGCCTCTCCCAAAGAGGCCTACCCATGAATACAGCCTCCTGGGTCCTGATTGTCGACGACGACTCTCTCTTTCGCGATTCTCTGGCTGCTTTCCTAGAGCGGGATGGGATGCAGGTAGAGAAGGCTGCGGATCTCGCCTCCGCCCGAAGAAAAGTAGACGGACGGATCGGAGTCGTGATCCTTGATCAACGGCTGCCGGATGGCGATGGCCTCTCCCTGATTCAAGAGTTGCGAAACGCCGGACTTCCGGCTCGGGTACTCATGGTCACTGCCCATCCGGACCTTTCTAACGCCGTCGATGGATTGCGCCTGCGCATCGACGACTACATGAGCAAACCAATCGAACCAGAAGTGATTCGCCATGCGGTTCTCCGTAGCTTCGAAACGTTGCGCTTGGAACGCCTCGAGCAATTGACCGAACGCAACTCCGAAGGCAAAAGACAGACAACCCATCTGATTGGGCCCTCCTTAGAAGAGGTACGGCGTCTGGTCTCCGTGGCTGGGACCAGCCCGAGCCCCGTCATGATCAGTGGAGAAACCGGCACTGGTAAGGGCTTGGTGGCATCGGCGATCCACTTTGCCAGCCCAGGTAGAAGTCGGCCGTGGGTGAAGATCAACTGTGCGGCGATTCCACCTACCTTGGTGGAAGCCGAGCTGTTCGGAGTCGAGAAGGGAGCCTTTACCGGAGCGGGTTCAGCCCGACCAGGCCTGTTCGAGCTGGCCGACGGCGGTACCCTGTTTCTGGATGAGGTTGGCGAGCTCGACTCAACAGTGCAATCCAAACTCCTCGCTGTGCTGGAGGATGGCTCCGCTCGAAGGGTCGGCGGCTCTCGACTTCGCTATTTCACGGTTCGGGTTATCGCCGCCACCAACCTCAATCTAGCGACGGCGGTCGAAGCCGGTCGCTTTCGTCAGGACCTGCTCTATCGCCTCGATGTGTTGCGAATCGATATTCCTCCTCTGCGGGAACGGCTCGGAGACCTTCCGGAGTTGGTACAAGCTCTTCTCCTAAATCTACCGGGAGGCCGTGGAGCACAGCTGCAGGAAGGCGAGCTGGAACGTCTGGCCCATCTGTCTTGGCCCGGTAACGTTCGAGAGCTTCGCAACCTCCTGGAGAGATCCTTGTTGCTCCACCCTGCAACCTCCCTTCGTCCCTCTGCGCTGACCAACGATTCCTCTGCCAAACCCCTAGCCAAGGGAACCACCCCCTCTCCTTCTACCGAGACACTCGAAGAGGTGGAACGGCACCATATTCTCTCCTCCCTCGCCGCCAACGGCGGCAACAAATCTCTGACCGCAAGACAGCTCGGAATCGGCATCGCCACCCTGCGGAGAAAGTTGATCCGCTATCGATCAAATTGAGCGCTAGCTCATTTTGAGTCGATCATTTTGAGCCTTTTGAAGGAAGATTCCGCCTTCTACCGGGAGAATTGTTGGTACGGTGGTTGCACAATATTATTTTCATGTTGAAGTCACCACGCCATCCAGTCGTCCTCTTCGTCGACGATGAAGATCTATTCCGCTCCACCGCAGTGGAAGCGCTTCAGCGAATTCTGCCGAACTACCGCTTCCTCCAGGCAGCCAATGGAGTCGAGGCCCTCGAACAGGCTCGAGATCTTCAGATTGATGTCGTCGTCACCGATGTTCGAATGCCCAAGATGGGCGGCACCGAGCTCCTTGTCGAGTTGAGAAAACGCGGCTTCCGAGGTCGAACGCTAGTTATTTCCGCCTTCGGCGACAGTCGCCTCGAACGGCAGGTGTTCGACCTCGGTGCCCTCATCTATTTGGAAAAACCTCTCGAGCTAACGGATCTGGCGGACTCCATCCGGAGCGCTGCAGAGGGCGATTTCTCCCAGGTGGAGGGCGTGACTCTGGCTGGGTTTGCTCAGCTCCTGGCTCTCGAACGCAAAACAGGCCGCCTACGCATTGCCTGCGCTGGTCGGAGAGGAGACCTCTACTTTCAGCAAGGCCACCTGGAAGACGCTCAGGTCGGTGAGCTGCGGGGAGACGACGCGGCCCTCGAGATCTTCAACTGGCCCGAAGAGGCGAAGCTCGAGCTCCTGACAGACCTTTCTCCACGTCAACAAACCGTGCGGCTGTCCCTCAATCACCTCCTCCTCGAGGCCATGCGCCTGCGGGATGAAAGCGCCGAGTATTCTGAAGAAGCTTCTCAAGCTGCGGCCGTCGGCGCACCGCCGCAAGCTTGCCTGAAGGAAGTCGCGATCAACTCTTCCACGAAAACGGCGATGCAGATCGCCATGAAGATCTCAGGAGCCCTCGGCATCGCTCTGGTCGATAGCGACAAAGGCGAAAACCTGGCTCAAGCCGGTGGTGGAGAGGGTCTGAACCTCGATCTCGTTGGAAACTGTCATACCCCTATGGTCAGGGCAAAGCTGGATACCATGGCCAAGCTGAAGCTGGATGACAACATCGAGGACATCCTCATCACCCTCGGAAGGCAGTACCACATCATCAGGCCACTCCATCGCGTGGCAAACCACTTCCTTTTCCTGGCGATGGACCGTGACGTGGCGAATCTAGCCTTAGCCCGCCTTCAGTTGGCGACCATCGAGAGAGGTCTCCAGGCCTAGCAAGCTGTTCCCAAACCGTTGGAACCTCAGGTTCACCGTCTCAAGGTATTCCCAAGACTAAAGAGAGGTCCTCCAGGGAACCCTCCACCAGCTGACTATCCGAAACCGGGGGTGCCGCCTCGCCAGCTGCATCAGATCTCCTGGGCGGGAGGTATTCGCCGGAAGGGCGGATCGCTACCACCTCACCGCTCTCCGGGCGGCGAATGAGTGTGAAGTGGGTGCTGGGGAAAGCGAGAGGGCCCGGGAGGCCATTGAAGGTCTCTTCGTCCGGATCATCTTCCAGCGGGGCAGAGCCGTACCTCTCCGGTTCCCACAGCCATTGGCCGTGAAGAATGAGCAGTCTTCCGAGTCCAATGTCGAACACCAATATGGGGTCCGAATTCACCGTCTGGACTTCGACGCAGGAAGCTTCCCGGACCTCGACCTCCTCAACATCGCCGGACTCCACAAAGGCCCGATACTCGACTCTCTGTCGCCAGCTGATGAAGGCCAAGATCGCGTAGATAAGACCTCCGAGAGCCCAACCACTAACTTGGAGAGCCAAGCTCACCTCTCCACTGAACGCCTCACCTACCTTGCGGGCCACCATCCACAAGAAGAGTCCGGGAAGAAATCCAAAACCCAGCAAAGCACAGCCCCAACCGCTTAGATCTAGCCTGCCGGCCGTCTCCGGTGAAACGAAGTCCGAAGGGCGTACTTTTCGTTTGGAGACCGTGTGCACTAGAGCTGCCTGTGGTGAGGGTCCATTTTTCCCAAGAGCGAGGAACCTGTGGGTAAATCCATGCGACGAGCCAGAGGTAGACCTTCCCTTTGTCGAGGACTCTTCAAGGAAAAACCGCCAGCAGAGACCCGTCTGGAGGCAAAGTGAATTTCACCATAGGCTGCTAGGAGAACAGTTCCAACATCTTCTTCTCAGTGGGACATTGCAAGACATTGTTCGCGGCAAAGCCCTCCGCTTGTGGATAGTCGGTAGCTCGAATGCGCCTGGCCGCCTCCTCCAGATCATAGTGGGTCACCCGCGGTTCCACGCCGGGCCCCAGGAGAAGCCAGTGCCCTCCCGGCTGGCCAAACGGCATGCCGACGCTGCCAGCGTTGACCACTCGGACCCTCCCGACCATCCGGTCGAAGGGCATGTGAGTGTGACCGCAGACGACCAGGGAGGCCCCCGTATCCTCGAAGGTCTCCAGAAGCCGATCTTCCAGGGTGAGGCGAGTAAAGGTCTCGACATCACTTCGCGGCGTTGCATGGCAAAAGAGCACGTTTCCCAACCCTGGAATCTCTCTCCGAAAAGTCTCTGGCCATTGCTCCAGCACTTCTTTGTGGCCCGGCCTCAGTCCCTCGGCTTCCCAGCGCAGGGTTTCCTGAAAACTCTCTGGAGTGCTCTCGCTCCCTTCTCCCGCCGACCAGGCGAGAACCTCGCGGTCGCCGTTGCCCCGGATGAACTGTATTGGGACGTCCAAGGCGAGGAGACAGGCGAGGGCCTGGTTCGACATCGGCCCTGGAAAAACGTCGCCACCGACCACCAAAAGGTCCACCGACTCCTTCTGGACCTCCTCCAGCACCGCCTCGAGGGCGGGAAGGTTGCCATGGATGTCGTAAAGAGCAGCGACTTTCATGGGGTGGGCTCGCTTCTAGGGTTTCCCGTGAAAATTGAGGGTATGGCGAGTCGGATGCTTCGAGACTTCCTGAACCCGCAGTCTATCTCTCTGCGCTGCTTCGAAGACCTGGAGCTCGAAGTAGGCCACCGCATTCAGGTGGTCGACCTCGGTCCCCAGGCCCACCAGGCTCAAGCTGCGCGGGAACGAAGCGACGGCTTCAAATCTAGGGTGCCGCCCGGCCGTTGTCACCCCCTATAATCGCCCTCACCAATAACTACCCACGAAAGTCTTTGCCGATGAGAATCACCAAAGCTGAAAGCTGGGTCGAGCGTCTCGAGCTGACTCGCCCCTACACCATCGCCTTCGCTTCCTTTACCCACATCGAGCTGCTATTTGTTCGCCTCGAGACCGACGAGGGTCTAGTCGGAGCTGGCAGTGGGACTCCGGTGCGAGCGATCACCCTCGAGACCCTCGAAGGGGCAGTGGAGATTCTCGCAGAAAAGTTGGAGCCGCTTCTGGTAGGGCGGGATGCCAGACAGCTCGGGGGCCTGCTAGGGACGTTGCGGGAAGAGCTCCCAGCCAATCCAGCAGCCAGGGCTTCGGTAGATATGGCGCTCCATGACCTCTTCGCCAAAAAGTTAGGGCTACCGCTGGTGGAAGTTCTGGGACGAGCCCACGAGAGCTTGCCCACCTCCATCACCATTGGAATCAAAGACACCGTAGAAGAAGCGGTGGAGGAAGCCCTGGAGTACCAGGGGCGAGGCTTTCGGATTCTGAAGATCAAGGCTGGGTCGAATCTAGAACAGGACTTGGAGGTCGTCGCCAAGGTTCGCGAAGCGGTGGGACAGGAGATGGGCATTCGGGTGGACGCCAACCAGGGATACAGCCTCGAGGATACGGAGCGTTATTTCCAGGCAGGGAAACGATTGGGAATCGAATTTGTCGAACAACCTCTTCCTGGTGAAGCCGCCTCGAGCATGCTCGGCCTACCGGAGGAGATACGCCTGCGAAGCGCCGCGGACGAGAGTCTTCACAGCCCGGCCCAGGCCTTGGCTCTAGCGGCTCCTCCACAGCCCTTTGGCATCTATAACATCAAGCTCATGAAATGTGGCGGCGTGGGTCCAGCCCTGTCGATCGCGGAGATTGCCCGGTTGGCGTGCATCGACCTCATGTGGGGGTGTATGGACGAGAGTGTCATCGGCATCGCTGCAGCCCTTCACGCAGCTCTGGCCTGCCCCGCGACCCGGTACCTCGACTTGGACGGTAGCTTGGATCTGGCTCGAGACCTGGCTACCGGCGGATTCGTCTTGGAAAACGGATTTCTTCGAACCACCCAAGCCCCCGGCCTCGGCGTCACCTTGGAGGAAAGAACATGAATCCCCAACCTGCCTTGGTACTCACCAACGGTCACCTTAGGGACATCAATGCGAAAACCTGCCATGGCCTGCTACGAGGATCGGATCGATTTACCGTTCTGGCGGTGATCGATGGCAAGCATGCGGGAAGCGATGCGGGAAGCGTCTTGGATGGCCAGGAACGAGGCATCCCAGTCTACGAGAGCGTAGAGAGCTTTTTCCGTAGCCCGCCGAAGGAAGAGCCCAGAGTGCTGGTCGTAGGCGTCGCCTTCCCCGGGGGAAAGCTGCCAGATTCCGCACGAGGAGATATCGGCGATGCCCTCCGACGAGGCTTGGGAGTGATCTCCGGCCTCCATCAGCTAATAGGGGACGACGAGGAGTTTTCCCAGCTCGCCCAGCAGCACGGCGTCGACTTGGTCGACATTCGCCGCCCTCCCTCGGTTTCGGATCTCTCCTTCTGGAATGGCAGCATTTATCAAGCGAAAGCCAAGCGGGTCGCCGTGCTGGGCACGGACTGCGCCATCGGCAAACGAACGACCTGCCGCTTTCTCCTGGAGGCCTGCCGAACTCAGGGCCTGGCCACGGAGATGATCTATACCGGCCAGACGGGCTGGATGCAGGGCTACCCCCACGGGCTCATTCTCGACAGCCTACCCAATGATTTCGTCAGTGGAGAGCTCGAGAGGGCGGTCGTTGCTTGCGATCGGGAGCTCTCCCCGGAGCTCATTCTCATCGAAGGTCAATCGGCACTGCGCAATCCTTCGGGGCCCTGTGGCAGTGAGCTTCTGCTTTCCACAGCCGCTCACGGCGCTATCTTGCAACACGCCCCGGGACGCACCTTCTTCGTCGACCAGGACCCCTTCGATCACCGCTTACCCTCCGCAGAAAAAGAGGTGGCTCTGATCCTCGCCTACGGAGTGCCGGTCCTGGCCGTGACTCTCCACGAAGAAGGGATGGAGCCCGAAGCCCTCGAAGGGTATCGGGCCCATCTCGAGGACAAGTTGGGCTTGCCGGTAGTCCGCCCCTTGGTCGAAGGTGTTGGCCGAATTCTGCCAACACTTCGCGCTCTGCTGTAATTCTCGAGGTCGCCTCTCCCAAAGTACCGGCCGAGGTGGAGCTTCCTCGAGGATGGAATCTGGAGCAGGTACTCCGGCAACTCTCCTCGGCTCCTTCTATTGCACCTTTTTCAACAAAACTTCCCTCCGGAGGTAACGCTTTCCCCTGTCTCGGCTCTCCTTCTTCAGCAAGAGGGATTTTTCTTCCTCCTCTCAGATGAGGGGAGATGTCATCGACCTGTACGCCGGCCGTCAGCGCGACCGGCAGAGCTGAGGAGACCGATGTTCAAAATACGCCATTCCGCAACCCCACAACCTCGCAGACCCCGCTTTCACCCCTGGCTCGTTGCCGGCCTCCTGGCAGTCCTTGGCCTAGCCACCACTCCTGGAGCCGAGGCTTGCAAAGGCTATCCACCTCCTTCCTGCGGTAAGACTCTGGTGATCTCTCAAGGAGCGCCACCGGTTCTCCTACTGCCGGGAGGCGGAACATTCGACATCCCCATCACGGTCTTCTTCCGCCTGACCAACTTCCCTTCTACCAACACCAGCTGCCCTCCTGGGCCCTATACCGTCGATGTCGACATGACGGTGACTTGCAGCCCGGCCGCCGACGGCAGCGGCACGCTTTCGGCAGCGACTCTGGTCGAGGGCTACAATAGACTTCTAGTTCCGGTCACCCTTCCGGCGGGCCCATCGAGAGTCTGCCAAGTCGATGGCGTCGCCACGGTCCTCCTCTCGGATGGCATGGAGCTCACTGCCACCAACGACTCTCTGGTCTGCATCGCCGAGCCAGCCCCAGGTAACCCGGCCCTTCCCCGACTCGACTTCGAGCTCTTCGGTGACCCCGACGATGTGATTCAGAACCTTCACCCGGGCGACCAGAGTTCTTTTACCTACCGCATCACCAACAACGACCCGGTAGAAACCTACGTCGGGCAGTTGGCCGTCGAATCGGTCAACAGTTCCCGACTACCGGGTATGAGCGGCCCGGCGCCTCCGGGAACCGGCGTCTTCCCCATCTCCGACCCTGGTCTAGGGGACAACTTCCCGATCCGCTTACCCCACGAGCTAATAGACGGCTGTGTTCCTCTGCCGCTGGAGCCCCAACTGCCGATCATTCCGACGATTCTCGAACAGGTTTTGATTCCACCGGGAGAATTTCTCGACTTCGAAATCTTCTCCAGAAGCTGGGGCATGTGCGCCGACGGTAGCTGTAGCCGAGCCAAGTTACTCGTTGACGGTCTATTCTCCGGTGGAGACTCGGGCTTGGCCTGCTCCGGCTTTGTCCACGCCGCCGACACCTCGGTGCCTCCCCAATACCTGTGGCCGGACAGTGGCGAGGTGACCCAATTCCCCCTCCCAGTGAACCCGGCTCAAGGTCTACTCACTTTCGTAGGCCAACCGGAGCCGGGCCTACCGATGCAAATTGATGCTCAGATTCAGCAACCGCAACTCTTCGTCGACGGACAGCCCGTTCCTTTGCCACCGCAGATCGAGTCGGGCTTCTTCGAGCCGGAGCTGGGCCGCATCGCCGCTCAATGGCAAGACCCCCAGGGAGTCCTACTACCAACGGACCCATTCCAGATGATGCTCCACATGGACCTCTTCCCCAGTCCCGGAAACAAGTTCGAGACCCAGCTCATGCAGCTGGACCTGGTCGGAGGAGCGCCGACGGGTTTTGAAGACATCGCCCCCTTTGCCATGGGTCGGTTGGGTATCCAACTCCCCGGGGGAGACCCGGATTTCGACGCTTTCCTGGACTTTACTCTTCAACTCAGCGGCCTGGCTATCGACGAGAACGGCGAGCACCGCGACCTTATCTTCGACCTGGTCGACATCTCCCTTTCGGGGAATGGCACCGGGCTGGACATCCAACTGCAGGGGACTATCGCCCCAGGAGCCGGCAGCCAGATTCAGGTGCTGCAGATCTTCCAAGATCTGACCGGCTTCCTGACCCGCGGCATCACCCCATTTCTGTTTGGGGACGGTTTCGAGTCCGGAGATACCTCTCTCTGGTCGCTGACCTTCCCCTAGGCGTACTAAGATGCCCTGAGTGACAGATGAAGAGCTGATCGAACAGGTCATCAATGGTCTACCGGGGGCCCAAGCGGAGTTCGTACTTCGCTACGAAGGGTTAGTTCTCGGTCTCGCCCGAGGTCGATTCGGGTTCGAGGCCGAGGCTGCCCGGGAGATTTTTCAACGGGTTGCAGAAAAGTTGTGGGACAACGACTGTCGAGCCTTGAAATCCTGGCGGCGAAACGGTCGTTTTTCCAGCTATTTGACGGTCATCGTGTGTCACCTTTGCCTTCGAGAGCGGAAGAAAGACCAGATGCGAGACCGAATTCTGACCGAAACTCCCAGAGCCTCGCCCCAATGGGTCGCCGATGGCCCTTCGGCCAGTGAGCTCCTCGACCACCAAGAAAAGCAGGGAGCCATTCGGGAGGCCTGGGGAGATTTGTCGGCCCGAGATCGCCTGCTCTTGGCACTGCGATTCCAAGACGACCGATCGCCCAAGGAAATCTCTTCCGCCCTGGGGCTTCGGCCCGGAACAGCCCGCAAAGCGTTGCACGATGCCGTGGCTAGATTGAAGCAGCGGGTCAAAGGATCCAAGCCAGAACTGTTCGATACGGAGCTCTCAGACCCATTGGGCCCTTCCAGAGAAACCCCTCATAAATCAAAGGTAGGTCACGGATGACTCCAGTGCCCATGGCAGAGTTGATCGGAGAAGCACTCCGGGAGACCCAGCCACCCACCACAGAGCACCTAGGCCCGGAAGTTCTCACAGACTTCCTGGAAGGAAGCCTCAAAGAGGCAGAGAAAGATGCGGTCGAAAAGCATCTGGCAAATTGTAGTGACTGCCGCGAGTGGGCCTACGAAGCAGCTATGGCTCTCGACGCGAGCGCCTCCAAGGAAACAGCCCCGGAGGCCCGAGAACCCTTCGAGAGACCTACACCGTCCCGTTCGACTCGTCCGGTCTACCCGATAGCCGAAAGGCCCTCTTCTGGCCCGGGCCGGTCCGCTCCTCGGTGGCTTCCCCTGGCAGCAGCTGCTGCCTTGGTGATCGCTTCCTCCTATTGGCTAACAAGCTCCTATTGGTTGACGGAGCCTGAAGCTCCCAGCGGTGACGCCTCGACAGAGACCGAGCGGAACAGCCTGCATCGAGAACAAATAGCGAGCTGGACCGCTGGCGCGCTCCAAGGTGGATTGCCCAACCCCAACCTATTTCCAGGTTTGACCCAACCGGGCACCGCTGCCCAATACCGATCCACGGAATCGTCCTTTCACCCTGTGCCCCTTTCTCCAAGGTGGTCGAAAACCGCCTCGCCTCGCCCGTCTTTCACCTTCTTCTCGAAGGGAGCTAGCCATGAGCTTCTCCTGGTGGACGAGCAGCAAGCTCTGGTGGCAACCATCCCCGTCGAAACAGAACCAACGGCGACCTCTGAGGTGGTGATCCCCTTCCCGGGGGAACTACCGGATCTTCAGCCTGGGACAATGTACGCATGGAAGATCAACAGCGAAGTCGCTGGGCAAGAGGCGGCGTCGGAGTTCGTCCCCTTCGAAGTCCAAACGACGGAGCGCCGGGAAGAATCTGAGCGGCTGGTAGAGGCGGCTCAGGGGAATCTCTTCGAAGAAGGCCTGATCTTCGCCGCGGAGGGGCTTTATGAAGAGGCCTTGGTCGCCATCGCTAGCTGGCCCGTCACCGCCATCTCCGGAGAAGCAGACCTCGATGAGATCGAGTTGGAGGCCTTGCGCCGCCGTTTGCTCGGTGAAATCCTCACTCGCCAACAATTTCAGCCGGCGGACCTCGAGCGCGAAATGGACAGAACGCTGTCTTTTTCCGAGACGGCAACTCCATGAGGCCGCCCCAAAAATCCCCCTCTCCCTCCCGTCGGATTCTCGGCTGGCTCAGCTCCGCCGGGTGGATAGCCGCTCTGGCCGCAACACTAGGCCTCTCTCTGGCCTCGGTACCGGTCAGCACAATGGAGAAGGAGAAGCTGCGGCAGCCAGCGGCCCTGCTCCAGGAGGGTCGTGACCTGGTGGAGGCCACCGACTTCGGCCAAGCTTTTCAGGTACTTCAAGAAGCCTTGAAAACCTATGAGGCCGAGGGCGATATCGAAGGTCAAGCACGCGCCCTGATCGCTCTCGCCTATGCTCTCAAGGAGTCTCATGCTCAAGACCGCGGTCTGGGAAGGCTCGAACAAGCCCTCCTATTGGCCCCCAAGGCGAGTTCGCCCGCCTTGGAAGCGGAGATCCTCACCCTCTTGGCCCGCACTCGCTTGCCCCTCGGTCAAATTCCGCAGGCCTGGAAAGACCTCGAGAAAGCCGAGAGGCTGTTCGCTGAGCTAGAAGATCCTCTGGGAATAGCCCGAGCCGATAGCGCCCGGAGCTCTCTCTCGGTTCATACCGGTGCCTATCGGGAAGCGATCCGAACTGGCCGCAAGGCCTTGCCGGTCCTGGAAGAGGCAGGGGCCCTGGACCATGCCCTCACCGCTCTTTCCTCCATCGCCTACGGCCATCACAAGCTGGAAGAGTACGACCCGGCCCTCGAAGCCTACGAGAGAGTTCTCGAGTTGGGCTGGGAAAAAAACGACCAGCGGATGATCAACTTCGCGTTCTGCAACCGCGCCGAGATTCGTTGGCTCAAGGGGGTTCGAAAACCGGCTTTGGAAGATCTCCGGCGAGCTATCGACGGGTTCGAGGAGGCTCGGGAGAGGGTCCCTGGTACCGCTGACCAGCGAGCTGACTACCTGGCTCGCCAAGTGGAAGCCTATGAGCGCCTGATTCGCTTCCTGGGAGACACCTACCAGGGCCAGCAGGCCTTCGAGATCGCCGAGAGATTCCATGGTCGCTCCTTTCTGGAGCTCCTCGACGACCAAACTTTGGCGCTCCTGCGCCCCACCCAAGGAGTTGGACAGCAGCGACGAGAAGAATTGCTGGAAGACCTGGGAAAATCTCGCCTGGAGCTGGAAGAAGGCTTAGACCCAGGCCTTGCCAAAACCACCCGAAACCGCATAGCGACTCTCGAAGGGCAACTGGAAAAGGCCGAGGCAGAAGCCCTCGGTAGAGGGCGCCACTTCCGACGACTGGCAACCCCGAAACCTCCCTCCATCGAGGAGGTCCAAGCCGGCCTGAAGCCGGAAGAGGCGCTGGTTGCCTATTGGGTCGCCCGGGACCGGATCTTTATCTGGGTGATCGATTCAAAGGGAGCCACCTCGGCTCAAGTCCCCGTCACGAGAGATCAGCTCGAGGAGACGGTGCAGCTCTACTTGGCGAATCTCAGATCTCCTCGAGAAGCCAAAGACGCGGCCCTCGAAGCGTCCGAACCAGCACATCTGGAGCTAGGAAGAACTCTCCATCACTGGCTCATCGACTCCATGCCCCTCAAGGGCCGCCGCGCCCAACGCTGGGTTTTGGTTCCCGATGGAATTCTCCACTATCTTCCCTTCGAGGCCCTGGTGGCCAGCTGCGAAAACCCTGCGGCGAGCTCCACGGCGAGCTCCTCTGCCCCTCTCCACGCCCCCTACCTGGACTGCCAATATTTGGGCCTCGAGAAAGCGATCAGCTACAGCCCCTCAGCGGGCGTGTTTCTAGCCCTGAGGGAACGTCACCGGGAACGCCTCGACACTGGCAAACGCCGTCCGGACCTGCTCGCCCTAGCTCCCAATTTCGACCCCTCGGTGGTCCAACAGGAAACTCTTCAACGAGCCGTGCGACAGCGGGGACCTCTCCTCTTCACCAAAGACGAAGTCGAGCGCATTTCGGCTCTGTTTCAGCGCGACTCCTCCCCTCTACTGGATCATCTGGCTACAGAAAGGCGGCTCAAGGACATCGGAGGCAGGTACCGCCTCTTGCACCTGGCCACCCATGGCTTGGTCAGCGATGAGCTACCCATGAGCTCCGGTTTGCTGCTCGGCGCCGGCGAGGGCGAAGACGGCCTCCTGCAAGCCCATGAAGTTCTCGGAATGCATTTGGAAGCAGATCTTGTGACCCTCTCCGCCTGCAGCACCGGGCGAGGAGGGCTGAGCCGCGGCGAGGGAATCGTCGGCCTGAGCAGGTCCTTTCTCACCGCTGGAGCTTCTTCCGTGGTGGTATCCCTATGGGACGTGGATGATCGCTCAACCCCGGTGCTCATGGAGACCTTCTACCGCCACCTGGCCGAAGGCGTTGCTCCGGCGGAAGCTCTGCTCGAAGCCCGCCGCGCTCTCTTCGAGACCACCGACAACGGCACCTTTGTTCTCCGGCCGCGACGAGTCTCCTATGCCCACCCCCGCTTCTGGGCACCGTTCATCGTCGTGGGAGGATGGTGAGGCGATGTTCCTCAACGACTTCATCTATCGCCTGAGAGACTACGGCATCC
The DNA here is from genome assembly GCA_022601195.1 of Deltaproteobacteria bacterium. GTDB lineage: Bacteria > Acidobacteriota > Thermoanaerobaculia > Multivoradales > JAHZIX01 > JAHZIX01. The sequence continues at coordinate 802,948 of JAHZIX010000045.1, read as the reverse complement.
CGGTCAGCCTGACCGATACGGTGGACTTCTACACCGGGCTGGAAAAGGGCTTAGCGCCAGACCTCGAGTCCCTATTCGTTTTCTCTCGCCTTTCCTTCGTTCGCCAGGTCTCCCACATGGATGCCTTCGAGCGAGCCTTCGCCTTTCATTTCTATGGCCTCGACCTGCCGAGGGTCGCTGAAGGGGACCCAGAGCTGCTGTACACGAAGCAGTTCCGAGAATGGCTCAAACAGGCTGTCCAGGAAGGAAAGCTTCCTCCCCAAGCCATGTGGACAATGTCACCGGAGGAGCTCATGAAACGCTTTTGGGACACCGTCCGGGAGCAAATGAAAGCCCACCGGGGAGGGAGCAAATGGGTCGGGACCGGCGGCAACTCCCCTTTTGGTCACTCCGGCAATGCCCGTGCCGGAGTTCGAGTTTTCGGCTCCTCCCAACATCGGTCCGCCCTCAAGGTGATCGGAGAACGACGCTATGTGGACTATGCCGACGCCACAGCTCTCAAGGGAGACAATCTCCGCCAAGCCCTGACCACTCTCAAGAGCCTGGTACCCGCTGGGCCTTACGATGAGCTGGACATCGATGAAACCATCGATCGCAGTGCCAAAAACGGTGGAGAGATCGAGCTCGCCTTTCGCCGCGCATTGATGGACCGCATCGAGGTCGTGCTTCTCATCGACAACGGAGGTAGCTCCATGCTGCCCTTCGTGGAGCTCAGTCGCCTGCTGTTCTCGAAGGTCCGGGACCGGTTCCGCCGCAGCTCCGTGTACTTTTTCCACAACAGCATCTACGGCTCGGTGTACAAGGATCCCCGGCGCACCCAACGCCTACCCACTCCCGAGTTGCTGCGCCGCAACCCGGAAACCCGAGTGTTGGTGGTCGGCGACGCCTCCATGGCTCCGGAGGAGTTGATCGTCCCCCATGGCGCCAGCGACTACCACGAAGACGACCAGGAACCGAGCCTCGTCTGGCTTCGCCGGCTACGCCAACGATTTCCCCGCACCGTGTGGCTCAACCCCATCCCCAAAGAGGATTGGCCCGATGCCTACGGTCGCGCCACCATCTCCAAGATCCGCGAGGTCTTCGAGATGGAAGACCTGACTCTAGGAGGAATCAAGCGCGCGGTGAGCTTCCTGGGCCGAGGGTGAGAACCCGGTCGCGCTATACTAGTGACCGTCTCGGGCGAGGCAATTGGACATTTCATCCATGACCAACGCACTTCCACCCATCTCAGAAAAGGTTTTCGACGGAGGAAAGCTGCCCGCCCAGGGCGAGTGGACCTACGAGGACTACCGCAAGCTGCCGGACGATGGATGGCGTTACGAGGTCATCCAAGGAGTCCTGCACATGACCCCTGCGCCGAGAACCCGCCATCAAGAAGTCCTGGCAAATCTGGTTGATCTCATTCGTCCCTATGTCAAAGGACGCAGACTAGGAAAAGTTCTGTTCGCACCAACGGATGTCGTGCTTCCCACCGGATTGGGTGCACCAGTTCATCCAGACCTCTTCTTTGTTGCCACCGAGCACCTGTCTTCGATAGGCGAAAACTTCGTTGAAGGCGCACCCACTTTGATCGCTGAAGTCCTGTCACCCAGCAATTGGATAGACGACCGGCGAGACAAATACATCGCCTATGCCCAAGCTGGGGTCCAAGAGTATTGGATTGTCGACCCGGGGACGGAATCCGTCGAGGTCTTCGTCCTACGGGGCAGCTCCTACGAACTATTGGGGCTCTTTTCTCATCAGGACGATGTTCGGTCAGAGGTTCTCGAGGATCTGAGAGCTTCTATTCTAGAAATTTTCGAGCAATAACCGTTACGAGTCCTATTCTTCCGGCATCGCCACTCGTCCCCGCAACTTGCCTCGGTCGATCTTCCCCAAATGGGTGCGGGGAAAGTCATCCAGAAAGAACACCCGACGGGGGTGCTTATAGGGAGCCAAGTTCTCAATGACAAAGGCCTTGAGCTCCTGCTCCAAGGGCTCGGCATCGAGGCTGACGGCAGCCGCTCCCTTGACCACGAAGGCATAGGGCTTGGTGAGGCCATCGGTATTTTCCACTCCCACCACCGCACATTCCTCGACGGCATCGTGACCGGAAAGGCAACTCTCTACTTCTTGAGGAGCCACCCACCGTCCTGCGACTTTCATCATGTCGTCCCCGCGACCGCAGTAGGTGACGTAGCCCTCTGAGTCGCGACACACGAGGTCACCGCCAACGAACCACCGGCCGCGAAAGCTGTCAGCGCTCTGAGACAGGTTCTGCCAGTAGCCCAACGCACGGGAATCCCCCGCCGCCCATAGGCAGCCCACCTCACCATCCGGCATCTCGGCACCGGTATCGTCACAAACCTTGATCTCGAAGCCCTCGACCACTCTTCCCAGGGTTCCTGGCCGCACATCTCCTAGCCGGTTGGTAAGAAAGACGTGCCACATTTCTGCGGTACCTAGCCCATCCAGCAGCTCCACTCCGAAAACCTCCTTCCAACGCTCGTAGAGGGGGATAGGGAGAGCCTCACCGGCGGAGGTGGCGAAGCGGAGACAGGATAGATCTTCATGACCCGCACCGGGATGACTCACCATGTGGTTCACCAAAGTCGGCACGTTGATCAAAATGGTGGGCCGATGACGACGGATCTGCTTGAAGAGCTCCTCCGCGGTAACCCGCTCTGGGAAGAGCACCGCCGAGGCTCCGACGGCGAAGGGAAAGAAAAGGTTGGAGCCGGTAGCGTAGCCGAAGAACAGCTTGGGAACGGAAATCGTGATGTCCTCGGGACCGTAGGCCAACGTTTTCTTGGCGTATAGCTCGGTGGTATTGAAAAAGGACCCGTGGCTTTGGACCACCGCTTTCGGTCGACCGGTGGTGCCGCCGGAGAATAACCATAGAGCCGGATCGTCCCGGTGGGTGGAGACGGTTTCGAGATGACCGGAGACTGTCTCCGCCTGGTTTTCGAAACGGCAGTGAGATCCAGCCTCTCCCCCCACCACCAGAAAGACTCGCGGCCACTGGCAGCCCTCTCGAGCAGCCTCGAAGGTGGCGAGAAAATCCGCGTGCACCACCACTGCCCTGGCCCGGCTGTACTCGAAAACGGCCCGCAGGTTAGGCACTTCCAGGTGCGGATTCACCATCACCCCCACGGCACCGATCTTCAGGATTCCGAAAAGGGCTCCAGCGTACTCGGCGCTGTCCGGCAAGGCGATCAGCACTCGCTCTTCCTGACGCACTCCCAGCTCGAGCAGAACTTGTCCGAAGCGGGCTGCCATCTCACTCACCTGGCGATAGGTGACATTCCCATCTACCAGCCGTAGAGCGACCCGCTCCCCGAGACCCTCGTCCAGGCGATTCTCGAGGAAATAGTCAGCAATGTTCAGATTCTCGGGCAAGATGGTGCTCATCGGTATCCTCCGCAAAGGGCTATCGGCAGCCCGGGAGCATTGTCTCATTGGCTCGGCATCGGATGCGACCAGGGATGAGCCCCCTCGAACCGAGGCTGTGTCACACCTTCTTCAAGGTCACAGATTTGGCTTCACGATTCCAAATTTGAAGCCATAGCCACGAGCCGATACCATCGACTCACCAATTTTGAAAGGTCGCCATGGTGGTCCCGGCAACCCACACAGACGTATCTCGGCTTCTCCTGCGATGGCGAGCCGGCGATGAGCTGGCTCTCGACGCTCTCATGCCTCTGGTTTATCAGGAGCTGCGAGCCTTGGCAGGGAGCTACCTTCGGCGCGAACGGCCGGATCATACCTTGCAGCCCACGGCTCTGGTCCACGAGGCCTATTTTCGCTTGGTGGGCAAAGATCACCCCCAGTGGAATGGCCGCGGCCACTTCTTCACGGTGGCAGCTCAGGTCATGCGGCGCATCCTCATCGACCATGCCCGCACCCGTGGCTACGCCAAGCGGGGGGGTGGGGCCAAGAGATTGACCCTCGACGACGAGAGCTACATTGCCCACCAAAGGGCCGCCAACCTCCTGGCCCTGGACGACGCCCTCACCGCCCTCGGCGAGCTCGATGCATCCCTCTTGCAGCTCGTGGAGCTGCGCTTTTTCGCTGGGCTGAGTATCGCCGAGACGGCGGAAGTGCTCAGCACCTCGATCTCCTCCGTCAAGCGCGAATGGCGCACCGCTCGGGCCTGGCTACAAGGCGAGCTGGATGGCGAGGAAGTGAGTGCGGCAGAGAGCAGTGCTACAGAGACGGGTGCTGAGGAAGCAGGTACCGAGGAAGCAGGTACCGAGGAAGCAGGTACTGAGGAAAGACTGTGACTCCCGATCGTTGGGTTCGAGTCAAGAAAGCGTTCCAAGAGGCGCTGAGTCAGGACCCTGCCCGCCGCGAGACCTTTTTGCAGGCACGCTGCGGCGAAGATCATGCCTTGCGGCGAGAGGTCGAGCGGCTGTTGAAACTGGACGACAGCCTCGAGTCCGGCCATTCGCCTCCCTCCGGTCTGGAAAACGAGGTCTTCGATGAGGTCTTGAAACTCCTGGCAGACCCTAGCCAGGGCAACCCCGAAATCGAGCTCCTTCCTCCTCAGCAAGGGAAACGCCTAGGCCCCTATGAGATTGGTGAGCAGATCGGTCGCGGTGGCATGGGTGTGGTGTACCAAGCACACCGGGCGGATGGTCGCTTTCGTCGCCGAGTCGCCATCAAAAGAATCCGTCACGGACTCGCCACCGAAGAGATGCGCCGACGGTTTCGCCTCGAGCGGCAGATCCTCGGGCGACTGGAGCACCCCCATATCGCCCAGATTCTCGACGGCGGCGTGGGCGAGGATGACCAACCCTATTTGGTGATGGAGTTCGTGGAGGGTATCCCCATCGACCTCTACTGCCAGCACCACGAGCTGCCGATGAGGGCGAGGGTGGACCTATTGAGGATGGTCTGCGAAGCGATCCAATTCGCACACCAGAATCTGGTGGTGCATCGGGATTTGAAACCTTCGAATATCCTGGTGACGGAAGACGGCGTTCCCAAGCTTCTCGACTTCGGCATCGCCAAACTGCTGCCCCAAGCTACGGAGACGGATCTGCCGGAAACTCGCCTGTGGAACCGACGCATCACTCCCGAATACGCCAGCCCGGAGCAGTTCATGGGCGCTGCCATCACCACCGCCAGCGACGTCTACTCGCTTGGGATCGTGGCCTACGAAGTGCTCACCGACCATCGGCCCTTCGACTTCACAGCTCTTTCTCCAGGAGAGATCGAAAATCGGATTCTGGAACGGCAACCGGCTCGCCCCAGCTCCCGAGTCGAATCGCCTCGGCGGCGGCGAAGACTGGTTGGAGACCTGGATACGATTCTGCTCAGAGCTCTTCACAAGGAGCCCGGCCGTCGCTACCCCTCCGCCGGTTCCCTAGCGAAGGATTTCAAGCGCCACCTCGAGGGCCTCCCGGTGGAGGCCCGTCCAGATACGTTCCTCTATCGCATGGGGAAGTTCCTGCGCCGGAATAAGGTGGCAGCGAGCATCATGGCGTTGGTAATGGTCTCCGGCGTCGCTGTGATGGCTCAGTCCCTCCGCCTAGCCCGAGCCGTCGAAGAAACCTCTTCCGCCCTCCATCTGGCGGAGCGAGAAGGGAATAAGGCCGAAGAGGTGTTGGAGTTTCTGGTCGGCCTCTTCGAGGTGGCCAACCCTTGGGAAGGGGGTGGCGAAGATGTCACCGTCCGAGAGGTCTTAGGGCTTGGCGCCGACCGAGTCGAAGACGAATTGGAGAGCCAACCGGAAGTGCAAGCAACGCTCATGAGCACGCTGGGCAGGGTCTATTTACAGTTGGGTCTGCTCGAGGAAGCTTCGCCGCTGTTGGAAAAATCTCTCACCACCCGAAGACGACTCCTGGGAGAGGAGCACCCAGAGGTGGCAGAAAGCCTCGACTACCTAGGTCGGTTGAGGCGCAACACCGGAGATTGGCAAGCCGCCGAGGAGACCATCCGCCAGGCCCTCGAGATGCGGCGGAGGGTTCGCGGCGATGCTCACCCAGAAGTCGCCCAGAGCCTCAATAACCTAGGCCTACTGTTGCAGCGGACCGGCCGCTACGAAGAGGCGCGGGAACCCCTGGAAGAAGCTCTCGAGATCCGTCGCGGGCAAGGCGACCGCCCTCTGGAAGTGGCTGAAAGCCTCAACAACTTAGGACTACTGCTCTATCGCACGGGCCAGGCAGAAATGGCGGAGAGTCTGCTTCGAGAGGCGGTGAGTGTCCACGAGGGGAAATTGGGATCAGACCACCCAGACCTGGCCAACTCTCTACAGAACCTGGCCATGGTGTTGCGTCAGCAAAGGAATGGGGAAGCGGAGCAGGCAGTTCGACGGGTGCTGGAGATCCAGCGGAGCAGGCTGGGACCGGAGCACCCGGTGGTGGTAGCCACCCTCAAGAACCTGGCGCTGGTTCTGGCTGATCAGGGGGCCTACGAGAAAGCCGTGGACATCACTCGCCAGGCTTTGCACCTCCACCGCCAACGCCTTGGGCAAGAACACCCTAAGGTGGCTGGGGATCTCGGTGATCTGGGCTCATTGCTTCACGCCATGGGAGACCTAGCCGGCGCTGAGGAGTCCTTCCGCCAGGCCCTGGGGCTGCGTCGCAGAATTCTTCCCGCGAATCACCCGGAGCTAGCCAGCTCCCTCATAGGCCTGGGCTCCTTGTTGGTCGACCAGGGAAAGGTAGCCAAGGCCGAGCCCTTGCTGCGGGAAGGGTTGGAAGTTCGTCGATCGGTATTTCCCACCGACCACTGGCGTATCGCCCTGGCCGAAAGCGTCCTGGCAGGGGCCCTCACAGAGCTCGGCCGTCGAGAGAAGGCCCGAGTCTTGCTCGCCGCCAGTACGCCGATCATCCTGGAGCGCTTCGGCCCCGAGCATCGACATTCTCTCCGCGCTCTGGGCCGGGTCCAACGATTCTGCTCCACCAACCGCGACCCTTCGATCTGTTCCCAGTCTCTCTCCGCAACATCTTGAAATTGGGAGGGCCTATTTGCCAACTCCTTCGTGGAATATGTCCAGATCTGGCGGCAGAACAAGGAGGTTCCCATCGAGATCGCAGCTGCATCCGTCGGTAAATGAGGCGAGCAGGAAAGTCAGGTCCGCCGTATCGACCACGCCGCTGCCATCGAAGTCCCCCCAGGCCGAATCTGTTCCCCATAAACAGAGCAGAGCATCGACATCGTTCTCTTCGATCATGCCGTTCCTATTCAGGTCCGGCCGACAGTCGAGGCCGATGAAGCTGGTAAGAAAAGTCACATCCCCGTCATCGATCCGGCCATCCCGATTGACGTCCAAGGGCTGTGTTGGACAGGGACCCCAATTCCCCAACAAGAACTCCTGGTCGAAACAACCCACCTCCCCATCCCCATCGAAGTCCGCGAATGCTGTCTGGGCGGTGGTGACGCCCCATGAGCTCAGCAACTGGGTAAGGTCGAGAACTCCAACCTGGGCATCACCATCGAAGTCTGCCGGGCAGCTTCCTGGGGTCGCCTGGGCCTCTAACCCCAGAGCCAAGACTGCCAACGACACGGCCGATAGGTAAAAAACGGTTCCGAAATCCGACTTGAGTCTTCCGATCATCTGTCTTTCCTCCCTCTCGCAAAAGCTTGTTCTGTTCCAGACACGAGTGTGCGCACCGGTCTCGACAACCGGTGCGCCTCCTCTTCGCAGTTTCGATCAGCCTCGATATGGGCCGCCGTCGAGCTAACTCATCACTTGCCAGCCCGTCACTTGCTGCAACGTCCCCAATTGTCGAGTACCAGATTCAAGTCGGCATTTCCCACTGCACCATCCCGATCCAGGTCACCTCGACAATCGTTGGAGAAGGAGGCCAAAAGATGGTTGAGATCCGATACTCCCACCGTTCCGTTGCCATCGAAGTCCCCGCTGGGATCCGAGCTGCCCCACAAGCAGAGGAGGGCGTCGACGTCGTTGCTATCCACTAGGCCGTTCTCGTTCAAATCGATCCGGCAATCGGTGCCCCAGGTCGACAGCACGAGGTTGAGGTCGCTGGTGTTGACGGTTCCGTTGCCGTCTACATCGCCGCTGCAACTAGGGCAGGGACCCCAATTTCCCAGAAGGTACTCCTGGTCGAAACAACCCACGAGTCCATCGCTGTTGAAGTCCGCTGCCGGATCGGCCGTGCCCCAAGCAGCCAGGAGATAGGTCAGATCTGCGACTCCCACGGTGCTGTCACCACCAATGTCCGCCGGGCAAGCCGGAGCCGCAACAGCCGCCAACGGCGTCATCAAAAGCAGGCTTGCGACGACGGCAAATGACCCTAGATTCCATGCCTTAGAAGTTCCTTTTCTCATCTCTCTTCTCCTTGAACAAAAGATCGGACGGCATGCCACGAAGCCGCGGCAGCCAGGAGTGAGGGAGCTCCAGTGCCCCTCACTTCCTAGCAGCGACAGGGATCCGAAAACTGGTCCAGGAAAACTGAAAAGAGTCGAAAAAGTCAGATGAGGGAGCGAAGAAAGGACAGGGCCGAGCTTAGGCGAATTCCATCTGGTCTTCGGGCTTCGCGGGCGCCAACAGCAGAAATTTGCCAAGCTTGCGAATCTGGAAAGCGCTCTTTCAAATAGCGAAGGTTGCGATCCACCCCGCCTCCGGCCCATTTGCACTCGACCAACACCATGGGCCTACGGCCCTCCGTCACCACGAAGTCCACTTCCCTACCTTCTTTGTCCCGGAAGTAGCGAAGGTCGAGGTCCCTGCCCTGAGTGTCCTGTTGATAGTGAACCCATTTGAGCAAATGACTGCCCACCAGGTTCTCGAACCGAGCTGCTGGGTCCGAGACGAGGGTCCAATCCCAGTGGTAATGTTTCTGCGATTTCTTGATGGCCCGGATCTTGGGGCTTCCGAAGGGGGACACCCGAAACACCCCGAAAAGACGCTCCAGAATTCGAATCCAGTTAGCCACGGTCTTATGGCTGACCTGGATGTCTTCTGACAAAGCATGGATCGACAGGGGCGAACCCACCAACTCTGGTAGGCGTATCATTAGCAGTTCCAGGTTGCCGAGGTCCTGCACCCGCTCCAGGCTAGAAACCTCTTCTCGAATCAACAGGTTGCGATATTCCCGGGACCACCGTCTCGCTTCTACCTCAGAGCCGCCGAAGAAGGGTTCGGGAAACCCTCCCAACTGGAGCAAGGTCTCAAAGTCACCCTGGCTCTCTAGGTCGAGCTCCGCGACGGACAACGGATGCAGACGCAGGAGATGGTACCTCCCCTGGAGCGAGTCGCCGGAATAGCGGTAGTAGTCCAAGCGCGCACTGCCGGTCACTAGAATCTTCTGGTGGGATTCCTTGTCGTCATAGAGGCCCTTCAGGTAGTTGCGCCAAGTGCGGTACTTGTGGATCTCATCCAAAACCCACAATGGTGCTTGCGGTAGCTCCCTGCGAAGGATTCTGTCCCGGTGTTCCGGAACGTCCCAGTTCAGATAGCCAGCTTCGCCGTCGGGGAGATTCCTAGCCAGAGTGGTCTTTCCCACCTGACGAGGCCCCGCCACGAAGACCATCTTTTTCTCAAGATCTTTTTGTACCTGCGATGAGAGATATCTACCAGCGACCATTACAAGTCGATGTTACTGGATTTTTCACCCCTACTCCAAAAAAGCCGTAACTTTTTTGGAGTAGGGGTGAAAAATCCAGAGGAAGCACCCAGAGAACCGAGAGGTCAGAAGCGGAACTGCACTCCGCCGTAGGCGCCGAAGCCCGGGGCTGGAATCACCGAGGAGCCGCCGAAGCCGCGAGTAAAATACTCCTCGTCAGTGAGGTTGCGAAGGTTGAGTTGCAAGCGCCACGCCCCCAGATCGTAGAAAACGGCGGCGTCCAGCGTGAAGTAGTCATCGATCTCGAAGGCGTTGTCTTCGGCGATGAACTGGGAGCTCACATAGCGCCCGCCGCCACCGAAACCCAAACCACTGGGCAACCTCTGGCTGACCCAGAAATTGATCAGATGCTCCGGCGCGAAGGGAGAGGTATTCCCCGAGCGATCAAAGGTCAGGAAGAAGGGTGGAAACAAGGCGACCTGAACACTCTCCGTGAATTCCGTCAACTCGGAATCGGTGTAGGCATAGGAGAAGCGGGCATCCATACGGGGCCGCGGCGAAGCAGCGATCTCCAACTCGACGCCTTCCGAGCGCTGATTTCCCGTTTGCCGAGGCAACCCAAAGTCGTCTGGGATAGCGATGTTCTCGCGGTCGATGCGGAACAGTGCCAAGGAAGTTTCCACTTTGCCACCGGCGAGACTCTTCTTGACACCCAACTCCACCTGCTGGCTCTCTTCCGGCCGCCGCTCATCATCCACCACGAAAGTCGAAGGAAGAGCGAAGGCCTCCCCCGCATTGGCGTACAGGGTAAGACTAGGGGTCGGCTGAACCACCAATCCCACCATGGGGCTCAGCTCGCTATTGTCCCGCCGCACCCCAGAAACCTGGTTTTCGAAGTCGATGGAGTCGTAGCGGGCTCCCAGGAGAACCTGAACCTTGTCGGACAGGATGATCTGGTCGATGAGGTAAGGGGCGAACACATCGCTGTCGGCGTCCGCTGAGGTCGCCTGGCCCGGCAAAGGAAACAAGGGCTCTCGGGCCGTTTCCAACGGGGCGAAAACATCGATCCCAGGCAGAGCGAAAACGTTGAAATCGAATTTATCGGAGCGGCGAGCCAGCTCCACTCCAGCCAGTAGGTTGTGAGTGATGGAACCTGTTTCCACCCGCCACAGCAGCTCGAATTGGTTGCCGAAAAAGGCCTGCTCGTTGTCTAGGCTGGAGAGAAAGCGCGACAAGCTCAGGCTTCCCGAACCGTCCGGGAAGGCTCCCCCGAATAGAGTGCCATTGGAGACCCAATCAAGGCTGCGGTAGTAGGTCTTGTTGCGCACCGTCAAACGATCTGAAATGCGGTGCTCGACATCCAGCTGAAAACGCCCCAACTCCTGGTCTGAAATATCGAAGGGAGATTGATAGGAGCGCTCTCTGGGTACGTCCACCACCTCGCCCGTGAACAGGAGCGGAAGCCCGGTGTCGGTGCTGTATTCCGTCTCCACGTACTCCAAATTCAAGTTGATGGAGGTGCGATCGTTGGGCCTCCAGGTGAGGGCCGGGTTGATCGCTAAATTGTCGCTCTCTTTGTCGTCCCGAAACCCATCGGACTGCTGCCACAGGCCGTTGAGCCGAAAGCTCAGCCGGCCGTCGGCGCTAGAGGTATTCGCGTCCACCGTACCCTCGAAAGTGCCGAAGCTACCGCCGGACAGGGAGAGGGTCGAGAACTGGCCGTTCTGGGGCTGCTTTCGCACCAGGTTGACCGTCCCGACCAAGGGGCTATCCCCATAGAGAAAGGCAGAGGGTCCTTTGAGCACTTCGACCCGCTCAACATTGTAGAGCTGGTAGAAACTCGCCTCCGGCTCTGGCACGCCATCGGTTTGGATGAGGCCGCTGGAAACGGAATCGAGGCCTCGCACCACGAAGAAATCAAATACCCCGTTGAAGGTCTGAACGTTAAATCCACTGACATTGCGCAGCGCATCGCTCATCACGAAAGCACCCTGGTCCTCGAAAACGCTGGCCGGGATCACCGCCACACTGGCCGGAGTTTCCTGTAGCGAGAGGGGTAGCTTTGCCGCCACCGTGTTGGAGGTGGGAATGGCCGGGAGCTCGTCTTCAACGAAAACCTCATCGTCGATGCGATACGGCTCCTGAGGGCTGTCTTGTTGTTCCTCCGAGGTCGTATCCTGCTCCTCCGACATGGCCCAACCGGGCAGAGGAAGAGTCATCAAGAAGGCTGACAGGCATATCGCTGAAACGCTCCCAAAGCAGGCGCGGAAAGAGGTGTCGAGGTTAGTTTTCATGATGAAGCTCACGGATTCTCCATTCGGTGCGTTCATGGAACGGCTAGTCTCCCCTATCGGGTGAGGATTGCCTAGAGTTCAAACGAATTCGGTAGCGTAGAGTTTCAATTCCCTGCATCGCTAGGTGGCCCATTCCCAATTGTTCCTGGGTCGAGTCACCGACTCCGCCGACCTCGCCCAAGATAGTGACTCTCCGGCTGACCCGATTGCTGCTCAATTTCCGCAACAGAGGTAGAGGCTAAGAATCTGCCCGTCCGGCAGAGACGAGGACCTCTTGGCAGCTCTTTGAAGAGCTTCCAACTTCAGGGAAAGGCAATAACTATGACTCAGCCTCGTTGGAAAATTCTCGCCGCAATAGCGGCTATCGCGGTAGGGCTACCGGCAGTAACGAACGCCCAAATGCCTTCGAAGAAGACAGAAGGCGAGGGCCCGACCGAGGCCAGAGCCGAGGCCCTTAGGCAACGTACCGCTCAGAGGTGGCTCTCCCAACTTGAGAGAATCGAAGGGCAAATCCTTGCAGGAAAGAGCCGCAAGGCCTATCGGGCTTCTAAAGTCCTCAGCGAAAGCATGATGAACTCCATTCGCTCCGGCGAAGACACGGGCATGGCCCTCGCCCTCGCCACCGTCATGCGGGCCTTGGCTGCAGCCAGTTCCGGTGACGAGATGGAAGCCCTCTGGCACTGGCAGGTCGCCCAACAACTGTTTCCAGAAATCAACCAACTCAAGCTCGAGCCCTATGGGGAAGCCGGAGAGCTCTTGGAAAGAAATCCTGCCAAGGAACCACTCGTCTGCGAAAAACCATCCTGTCTTTGGGATCAAGGATGGCTAAGAAAGGATGGGATCACTCCTCCGAAGAAGAAGAGGGCTCCCTACCCTCAATTCCCCCGTGCTAGCCAGGGAAGGCAAGATCCTCTCTCGGTCATTCTTCAAGTGGTCATCAACTCCTCCGGAATCCCGACGAGACCAGTGATTGTGAAATCGAACGGAGAGCTCACCATGGTCTATTCTGCCCTCGAGGCCTTCCGACACTGGAGGTTTCGCCCTGCCCTGGCCGACGGGAAACCAACCTCGGCTCTCTACAACCTAACGATCAACTACCTTCCAAGAAGGTAGCTCTAACCCAGCCCACTCTCACCAAGCCTCCTCAGGATCTCCTTCCTCTGAGCTGATTTGGCTCGCCTGAGGTGAGCGCTACCGTCAAGGAGGTGGATCGAGAAGGCTGCAACTCTGTCCACCACCTCGGCCCCTTCACGGATGTCGATGAGGCTCTAATTACTCAGAATGAACGATACGGAAAGGCCCCGAATATGACCCTACGAAGTTGGACCGCCCTGACCACTCTCTGCCTTGCCGCGAGTTGGGTAGCACCAGCTGAAGCTCGACTACCCGCCGAGACTGCCGTCGAACAACGAACAGGCGACTCTCGCAGCGAGCGTACCGTTATGCGATGGCGGAACCAGGCTAAGCAAATCGACACCCAGATCGCTGGCGGTCAGCACAAGAAAGCCTACAGGGCTGCCCGCAGCCTTTGCCAAGACATGATGCACTTGATCGACTCCGGCGAAAACACCGGCCGGTTGCTGGGTCTGGCTACTACCCTACGTGCCATTACCGCTGCCAACCTAGGCTACGAATCCGAAGCCATTTGGTATTGGCAAACCGCTCAGCAGCTCTTCTCGGGCGTTGACCAAATCAACCTCGAAGACTTCGGCGCAGCCGGCGAGCTGCTCAGAGAAAATCCGTCGACAGCTCGAGAATCCATTGAGCACCTCCTCAGCGACAAGGTGAAAGGCGTGTTCCGTGAAGACGGGGTCACACCTGCGAGAAAGAGGAAAGGTCCAGCTCCCGACTTCCCCAACGCCAAGTCTGGCTTTGGTCAGGTGATGGTGATCGTTCGATTCCACATCGACGAGAACGGAGACCTCAGCCAACCGATCATTCTTCGGTCCAAAGGGGAACTCACCCTGGTGTACTCGGCCCTGGAGACGCTTCGAGACTGGAAGTTCTACCCGGCAGAGAAAAACGGCGAGCCCATTGCCTCCTTCTACAACCTGACCTTCAACTTCATTTCAGAAAGGCAAGGGTCGCAGCCTTTGAGGAGAGCCCCGGGTCGGTGAGATCGGGGAATCGAGGATCTCTTGGCGCCCGGTCACCACAAAAGGTCCTCTTGAAACGGATTGTGGCCCAAAGCGAATGGGCTTCCACCCTGTGCTAGCATCCGCCCCCCGATCATTGTGTATATGGCTGGAGCGATACTCGCCCCAGCCCCACGGGAGTAGGGATGTTCGAGCTCCTCCTCAATGCCGACGTATTCGCCCCGCAGGCCTTGGGCCGGCAGCATCTGTTGGTGTGCGCAGGCAAGGTCGTCTGGATGGGCGAAGGTTTCCCCGATCTCCCTGCGCAGCTGAAAATCGTCGAGACCGACCTCGGCGGGCGGCGCCTGATACCAGGGCTCATCGATGGCCACGCTCACCTCACCGGAGGTGGCGGTGAGGCGGGCCCCTCGACTCGCGTTCCTCCCTTAGGACTCAGCCGATTCACCCTCGGCGGCATCACTTCGGCAGTGGGAGTGCTGGGCACCGACGACACCACCCGCTCGACGGCAGAGCTGCTCGCTACCGCGAGAGGTTTGACAGAGGAAGGCCTAAGCGCTTGGTGCCTCACCGGCGGCTATCACCTTCCCCCGACCACTCTCACCGGCTCCGTGCGCGGCGACATCGTCCATTTGGACCGAGTGATCGGCGTCGGTGAGCTGGCGATCAGTGATCACCGCTCCAGCCAGCCGACCCTGGACGAAGTTCTGAGGGTTGCCTCGGAGACTCACGTCGCCGGCCTGATGACCGGCAAGGCGGGCATTCTTCACTTACATCTCGGAGACGGTTCGAGAGGGCTGGAGTTCGTCCGCGCCGCTCTCGACCAAACCGAGCTACCACCACGAGTTTTCAACCCTACCCACGTCAACCGACGGCGGGCTCTGTTCGACGAAGCCTTGGAGCTGGCCGAGCGGGGTTGTACCATCGACGTCACCGCTTTTCCTGTGGAAGACGAGGAAGACGCCTACTCGGCGGAGGAGGCGGTCACTCGTTACTTCGCTGCCGGCTTGCCATCGGACCGCCTCACCGTGAGCTCCGACGGCGGTGGCTGCCTTCCCAGCTTTGACGCTGAGGGACGAGTAGCCCACTTCGACGTAGGAAAACCGGCAGCGCTGGCCAAGACCCTGTGGGCACTGCTCGCTTCTGGCCACAGCCCCGAGGAGGTGCTGCCCCCGTTCACTTCGAACGTCGCGCAGCATTTGCGACTGACCGACAAGGGTCGAGTCGAGGTTGGGGCGGATGCTGACTTGGTGGTGCTCGGAGATGGCGGAGAAGTCGAAGATGTAATGGCTCGGGGCCGCTGGATGGTTCGTCGTGGCGAAGCTTCTGTCCTGGGCACTTTTGAGGGATGAGGAATCCGACGGCGACCGCTGAGCCGTCGAGACAGCAGAGGAGTTGAATCGTTGAGACGTGGCTACATCATTCCCATTGGCGGAGCAGAAGAAAAAATTCGTGACCCGGCCATTTTGCGCCGCTTCGTAGACATTTGTGGCGGGGAAGCAGCGCGCATCGCCATTATCCCTACCGCCTCCCAACTCGCCGAGACCGGCCCCCGGTACGAGGAGATCTTTCTCCAGCTGGGTGCCAAAAATGCCCAATCCCTGGCTTTTAACGAGCGTCAAGATTGCCACCGTGAGGATTGGCTCCAGGTCCTCCGGGACGCCGACGGCGTCTTCCTCACCGGGGGCAACCAGCTGCGCCTGTCGACCACCATCGGAGGCACTCCGGTGGCGGATCTGCTGCGCCAACGAAACCAAGAGGGACTTCATGTGGCGGGCACTTCAGCGGGAGCGGCCTTTCTTTCCGAACACATGATCGCCTTTGGAGACGAGGGGGCCACGCCGCGCGTCGACATGGTCTTCCTCGCTCCGGGCTTGGGCCTCACCAAGCTCACGGTAGTGGACCAGCACTTTCGCCAGAGAGATCGTCTGGGTCGTCTGCTCACCGCTTTGGCCTACAACCCACGCCCCATAGGAATCGGCCTCGACGAAGATACGGCAGCCTTTCTCGACGCCGACGGTCGTCTCGAAGTAGCCGGAAGCGGCGCGATCACCATCGTCGACCCGTCCGAGGTGGAGTATTCCTCGGTGGACTCGGCTCGCCGCAGCGAACCGGTCTCTATACTCGGTGTGCGTTTGCACGTGCTCATCGATGGCGCGACCTACCATATTCCAACCCGCGTGGCCCAGGCCCCGAGGGAATTAGCGAGGAGCTGAAAGCGGTGAAAATCCTCTCCGAATCGGTCTACGTCGGCCCCAACCTCTACGCCCTCTTCCCCGTCATTCGCCTCACTCTAGACCTTGGCCCCTTGGAGCAGTGGCCTTCCGTCAAGCTGGGAAAAGCGTTTACCGACGGCCTACTGGAAGCGCTGCCGGGCCTCCAAGAGCACGGCTGCTCCTATGGCGAGCCCGGTGGTTTCGTGCGGCGCCTAACGGAAGACGATGGCACCTGGTTGGGCCATATTCTCGAGCACGTTGCCATCGAGCTGCAGAACGTTGCCGGTGCCGATGTGACCTTTGGCAAGACCCGAGGTACCGGAGAAGAAGGCCAATACGATGTGGTTTTTGAGTACCAACAGCGAGAGGTGGGATTGGCAGCAGGCAAGCTGGCTCTCGACCTGCTACACCATTTGCTACCGCCTGAGGCTCGCCCCGCGGACCTGAAGCAAAGCGACGACAGCCCCTTCGACTTCGACGAAGAAAGGGATACCTTCATCCGTTTCGCCCAGCGGCGAGATCTGGGACCCAGCACCGCTTCCTTGGTGAAAGCCGCGGAGGACCGGGGCATCCCCTGGCTTCGCCTCAACCGCTACAGCTTGGTGCAATTCGGTCACGGGCGCTACGCCAAACGCATTCAGGCCACGGTGACCAGCGAAACCCGCAACATCGCCGTAGAGATCGCCTCGGACAAAGAAGAGACCAATAAGATTCTCGGTGACATGGGCCTCCCCATACCCCAGCAACGCATGGTCTACAGCCCTCGGGAAGCGGTACGGGCAGCCCGGCGCATTGGCCATCCCGTCGTCGTCAAACCTCTCAACGCCAACCATGGCCGCGGGGTATCCATCAACCTATCCGATGACGATTCGGTGGCCCAAGCCTTCGTCCAAGCCCGAGAACACAGCCGAACCGTGCTGGTGGAAAGCTTTATCGAAGGTCTCGATCACCGCCTATTGGTCATCAACGGTAAGTTGGTTGCAGCTTCCAAGCGAGTGCCCGGTCACATCGTGGGTGACGGCCGGCAGACGGTCGAGGAGCTCATGGAAGAGGTCAACCGGGATCCCCGCCGAGGCATCGGCCACGAAAAGGTTCTGACCCGCCTCGAGCTGGACCATCAAGCGGAACGACTGCTGACCCAAAAGGGCTATGACAGCTCCAGCGTCCCTTCCGCTGGAGAGGTGGTCTACCTGCGCTCCACTGGGAACCTCTCCACCGGAGGCACCGCGGTGGATGTAACGGACATCATTCACCCGGACAATCGGGAGATGGCGGTGCGAGCCGCTTTGGCTATCGGCCTGGATGTCGCCGGCGTGGACTTCCTTACCCTGGATATCGCCCAGTCCTATCGAGAAACCGGCGGCGCCATTTGCGAAGTCAACGCGGCCCCTGGTTTCCGCATGCACGTCGCTCCTTCGGAAGGTCAGCCACGGGATGCCGCCGGCCCAGTTTTGGACATGCTGTTTCCCCAGGGAGCCCCTTCCAGAATTCCCATCGCCGCCGTCACCGGAACCAATGGCAAGACCACCACAGTTCGCATGCTCGCGCATATCTTCAAAATGGCGGGCCATCAAGTTGGCCTGGCGACCACCGAGGGCGTCTATATCGACGGCCATCTCTCTGTGGAAGGAGACATGACTGGGCCGGCCTCTTCCCGAATCGTTCTCCGGGATCCATCCGTGGACGTTGCGGTCCTCGAAACGGCTCGCGGCGGCTTGCTGAAAAGAGGAATGGGCTTTTCTCAAGCGGACGTCGGAGCGGTGCTCAATGTTCAGTCGGACCACCTGGGGTTACGAGGCGTCGATACCCTCGAAGACTTGGCCGCCGTCAAGCGAATCGTCATCGAAGTGGCCAAGAACACGGCGGTTCTGAATGCCGACGACCCCCTCTGCCTCAAGATGGCCGACTACTCCCGCGCTGAGCATCTGTGCTACGTCACCATGAACCCGAAGCACGCCCTGGTACGTGAACATATTCGTTCCGGTGGCCGCGCGGTGGTGCTCGAGGAAGGCATCAATGGCCACATGATCACCTTCTTCGATCACGGCGCTCACATGCCTCTCCTGTGGACTCACCTGGTCCCCGCCACTCTCGAGGGAAAAGCCATTCACAATGTTCAGAACGCCATGTTCGCTGCCGGGGTGGCCTACAGCATGCAGGTCAGTCTGGAAGATATTCGCCACGGCCTGCGCACCTTCGACACCAGCTTCTTTCAGGCTCCCGGGCGCATGAATATCTTCGATGAACACCCCTTCAAGGTCATTCTCGACTACGGGCACAACCCAGCTGCGGTGAAAGCCATGGTGGATTTGGCGGGGCGGCTAGAGGTCGAGGGGCGACGGCTCTGTGTGCTTGCTGGTCCCGGAGATCGCCGGGACGAAGACATCGAGGAAATCGCCCGCCTTTGCGCTGGCCACTTCGATCACTACATCTGCCGCCGGGACGACAGCCTCCGGGGTCGGGGCCCGGATGAGGTGCCCGCCATGCTGCGAAAAACCCTCCTAGGGGAAGGGGTGGCGGAAGGCAATGTCGAGGCGATTCCCTCGGAAGTCGATGCCGTGGATGCGGCCCTCCGACTGGCTGAACCCGGTGACCTAGTGCTCATTTTCGGCGACGCCATCAACCGAAGTTGGAAGCAGATCATCTATTTCTCCTCTGAAGAAGCCCCGGCCAAACCGCAGGAAAAATCGCCAGAGAATCTCCCTTTGCCGGATCTTCCAGCCTTAGAAGTTGGAGAGATCGGCAGTCTGATCCGCGATGAGCGTGGCGTCCGGCTGGCTCGGGATACGGAGGACTGAGGCTCCTACTCGATGAAAGTTCGCGATTCCCGCCGCCTCACTGGCCCCAACATTCTCTGGGCTCACCCTGGAGCTGTGCTCGACGTCGTGGTCGAGCCACAGGAGGACCCGGCGAGAGCGATCGCTGCTTGGCGGCGGGAAGCCCAACGTCTCCTCCAGGCCGTGGGCTGGAGCGATCAGGGGCTGTGCACCCGAACCTTCAAAGGTGGGGTGAGCCTGGCTCTGAGCGCTCCCATAGACGCCCTCTATGCAGCTACCGAGATCAATGAGGCAGCTTGGGAGGTCGCCGTCAGCAGCCTCGAAAGCGACTCGCCGCCAAGCCTTGACAGCCCGGATCTCGAAGCCACGGTAGCGCGACTGCGCCAAGAAATCGCCGAGGAAGCCAACCCTCCACTCCTCGCTCTCCAACGAGCAGCCAAAAAGCATGGCGTGGCTTTTCTGTCCGACGACGATCACGCTTCCGTCGGCCTAGGCCGCGGTAGCCATGCCTGGCCCGTCTCGGAGCTGCCGCCTCCATCGGAGGTGCCTTGGGACGAGGTCTTTGATATTCCCGTGGCCCTGATCACCGGCACCAACGGTAAAACCACCACCGTGCGACTGCTTGCCACGATGGCCCTGTCAGACGGAAAGAACCCTGGTCTGTGCTCGACGGAAGGGGTCTTTGTCGGTCCCGACCTGGTGGAAAAAGGGGACTATGCGGGCCCCGGCGGAGGCCGCAAGGTGCTGCGCAATCAAAGCGTCGACATCGCCATTCTCGAAACCGCCCGTGGCGGCATGCTGCGCCGTGGCCTGGCGGTAAACCGAGCCGAAGTGGCGATGATCACCAATGTCGCAGAAGACCATCTGGGGGAATGGGGAATTCACGATCTCGACGAGCTCGCGGAAACCAAGTTGGTAGTTAGCCGCGCTGCGGAGCGCCTGGTCATCAACGCTGACGACCCGGTTCTGGAACCCAAAGGCAGGCAGCTGAGCCAACCGGTCGCTTGGTTCAGCCTCAGCCCTCCCGCCCTCGCCTCAGG
This sequence comes from Deltaproteobacteria bacterium, assembly GCA_022601195.1. Classification (GTDB taxonomy): domain Bacteria; phylum Acidobacteriota; class Thermoanaerobaculia; order Multivoradales; family JAHZIX01; genus JAHZIX01. Next base: position 783,013 of record JAHZIX010000045.1, on the reverse strand, counting down.
CCAGAGCCACACCGATAGCATTCACCTGGAGGGTGATGAGTTGGTCCTACGGACTGGCGAAGCTCCCAGGATGATCGCCAAAACCCACCAAGCCCCCATGACTCTCGGCGGCGCCGCCCGCCACAACGTCGCCAACGCTCTCGCCGCCATCGGTGTAGCGGCGGCCCTCGGCCTGTCTTCGGAAGCCATGAGAAAAGGCCTCGAGACGTTTGGCCTGAAGGCGGAAGAAAACTCGGGGCGCCTCAACCGCTTTCAGCTGGGTGGCATCGAAATACTGGTAGATTTCGCTCACAACCCTCACGGCATGGAAGCCCTCATGACCACCGCCTCAGGTCTCGAAGCTCGGCGCCGCTTGTTACTTCTGGGCCAAGCCGGAGATCGCGACGATCCATCCCTCCGGGCCCTCGCCGCTGCCGCATGGAGTGGCCGCCCGGATCACATCATCCTGAAAGAGCTAGAAGGGGATTTGCGGGGTCGCCAGCTCGGTGAAATACCTCAGCTCCTGGCAGAAGAGCTCACCCGCCTTGGGGCGCCACCGGAAGCCCTCTCTTTCGCTGACTCGGAGCTAGCTGCCGCCAGGCAAGCACTGACCATGGCCCGGGAAGGGGATCTTCTGCTGCTGATCTGCCATGTCAGCCGGGGGGAAGTTCTCGATCTCCTCGAAGGCCTCGAGTCCAGGAATTGGCAGGCCGGCGAAGCCGTCCCCTAAGACCAGCCATTCCCGACACCTCACCACCCGCTTCTCCTGCCGGAACTACTCCTGGTTGTCCTGCTTCTCCAGCTCGTCGAGCAGGGCCTGGATATGGGCCAGCAGAGAGGCCTTCGAAGCTTCATAGTCAACGCTGGCGGGTGGAACATCGTCCCACCGAAGGATCGGTGAAGGTGCACCGTCTCCCGTGGCCGCCAGATCCGCACCGATAGCAACGACGCGCAGTGAACCGGTGACATCCGGCTTCGAGAGTTTCTCGGGGTCAAAGCCCGAAATATCAAAGCCATCGTTCTCGAGAGCCTTGGCGATCTTCGCCGGAACCGCTTCATCCGGATGCATGCCGCGAGAGACGGCCCGCAAAGCCAGCCCACGCTGGCTCGCTTCTTGGTCGAAGAGCTTTGCGGCGATCAAACTCTTCACCGTCCCGTGTTCACAAACCATGACGACAGAAGGCGTCGTCGCTTGGTCCGAATTGGCCGCGGCCACTCCGCTAGCGCTGTACAGGCCCAACACAAGGCCGAGACAAAGAACCGAGTATTTCCACTTGTTTGCCATCAGGATTCCTCCAAGCCACTACAGTAATCCGAAGAGAGGGTTCGGCAAAAACCACAAAGCAGCTCACTTCGAATGCGCGCCAGGCTCCTAGGTTTCAGCACCGGTTCGGTGGACGGCGAAGCCTGCGGGGGTTTGTGCAGTGGGCATCATCTCGATGCGGGTAATGTCGAGGTGAGGTGGTGCACTGGTAGTCCACCACACTGCGTCAGCGATGTCTTCGGCGACGATCGCGTCAAAGCCATCGTACACAGCGAGGGCCTGGTCCCGGTCACCATGGTAGCGCACCCGCGAGAACTCGGTGCCTGCGCAGGTGCCCGGCTCGATCAAGGTGACACGGATGGGAGTGCCAGCAAGGTCGGCTCGAAGGTTGTGACTGAATTGATGGACGAAGGCCTTGGTGGCGCCATAGACATTGCCGCCGGGGTAGGCGTGGGTGCCTGCGACGGAGCCCATGTTGATGATGTGTCCACGTTGCCGCTCGACCAGCCCGGGCAGAAGTGCGTGGGTCACATTGACAACGCCGTTGCAGTTGGTGGCGATCATTGTGGCCCAGTCTCCGAGGGCCGCTCGGTATGCGGGTTCGGCTCCCAGAGCGAGGCCGGCGTTGTTGACGACGACATCAACCGTCGCGAAGTCGGCAGGGAGGTCTGTGAAGGCTGCCCGAACCGCCTCCGCATCGGTGACATCAATGGTCAGGGGATAGACCAGCCGAGGGTGGGCTGCGCGCAGATCTTCAAGCCGGTCGGTTCGTCGTGCCGCGGCGACGACCCTCCACCCGGAGCGGGCATAGCGATGTACGAGGGCGGTGCCAAAACCGGCGCTAGCGCCGGTCACAACGATGGTGCCTGTCTTCATGAGGTTGGGGCCTTTGCGTCGAGGAATGCCGTGAGGGCTGCGTTGAAGGTGTCCGGTCGTTCGAGATTCGGAAGATGCCCAGTGTCATCGATGACGACCAGTTCGGAGCTCGCGATGCTGTGGTGCATGCGTTCGGCGTCTGTCACGGTCGTGAATTCGTCGTCGGCCCCCACGACTATCAGTGCCGGGATCTCGAGGCCCTCGAGGGTCGAAACGTACTCGCGGCGAAGCGCCCTTCCGCGCAAGGCCGCCGCCGCGCCAGCCGGTGGAGCGACAAGCATCATTGTGCGGACGTGGTCGACGACGTCGGGTCGCTCCGTCATGGTCGTGGGACTGAGCATCTTCGAGATGTTGTGATCGGTGTAGCCACTCATGCCATCTCGGACGAGCTGGTCTGCGGTTTCCATCCGCGACTGCCGGCCGTCGGAGGTCTCGGCGTCAGGAAAGGTGTCCGCCAACACGATCGCCGTGATGCGGTCTGCGAAACGTGCAGCGAGGTCCATGACGATCTGACCGCCCATAGACAGCCCGACCACCACCGTGCGACGAATACCGAGATGCTCGAGCAAAGCGATGATGTCGTCGGCGAATACGCTCAGGGTCGTTACGCCGGGACGAACTTCTGTTTTGCCATAGCCACGCAGATCGGGAACCACGACTCGGTAGTTAGCCTCGACGAGGTGGCGGATCTGGGGTCGCCACATCGATCGATCAAAGGGGTGACCGTGAACGAGAATGACGGATTCTCCCGAACCGTGATCGTCGTAGTCTAGATAGAGGTCGTTGAGGTGTGCTCTTGCCATGATCCTCCTTCAGCGATAGACCGACCGTAGCACCTCAAATCACGACCATCTAGACCAGTTAAGATAAACTGGCCTAGATGCTAAACAAGAACTGGAGTCACCGACAGGGTGCGGTCGCGGACCGACTGGCAGCGGAGTTGATCGATGCCATCGTGTCCGGTCGACTTCTCCCAGGAACGCTCTTGCCCTCTCAGCGCTCCCTCGCCAAATCAGCTGGCACCAGTCGGACCACAGTGGCTGCTGCCCTCGACGATCTGTCGAGACGGAGATGGATCGAGCCACGAAGAAATGCCCGCTGCGTAGCGAGACTCCCCGATGCCGGTCATCAAGGGCTGAGCCCCGTACACGCCTTGTCCGACTCACCGAGGGAACGAGCCCGGGTCGCTGCGCCGGCAGCGGAACTGAGCGCCGCCTACACCAGAGCCCACCGTCGGCTCCACCAACACCTGCACGGCGATGGCCGCGTCCGAGGTGGATTGGTCGAGCTGCGAAAGCTGGTCGCCGAACGCTATTCAGAATCCGGGCTGGCAACGACTGCACAACAAGTGACGATCACCAACGGCGCCATGGGCGCATGGGTCGCCACCCTCGATGCAACGAAAGGAACGGTTCTGGTCGAGGATCCCACCTACCACGGAGCTCTCGAACACCTCCGCCGTCGGCGACGACGGCTGGTTGGGTGGCAACGGAGCTCTCCTTGGGATCTCGATGCTCTCGCCACCCTGGTCAAGACCCACCGTCCGAGACTCGTCTATGCCGTCCCCGACTTCCACAACCCAACCGGACAGCTGGCGAGCGACGAGGAGCGAGCCTCCTTGGCGGCCTTCGGCTCACGGACGATGATCGTGGTCGATGAGACCTTGCGGGACCTACAGCTCGATCCAAATGGAACGCTCCCGGGTCACGTCGCTCGGTTCCACCCCAACATCGTCACGATCGGCGGACTGTCGAAGACGGTCTGGAGCGGTCTCCGCCTCGGCTGGCTACGCCGCCCCGACAGCCCGAATGACAGCCTTGATGCGGCTCTCGACGCGCACCCGGTGCCGATCATCGAACAACTCATCGCCATCGAGCTCTGGCCTCACCTCAACCGGCTGATCGAAGCGAGATGCCAACTTCTGCGCCGACAGCGAGACGTGATGATCGCCGCATTGTCGGGGGTAGGGTTCCATGCGGAAGCACCCGTAGGCGGCCTCGTCTGCTGGGTCGACCTCGGACATCCCATCGCCGAGTCCGTTGCCTTCCGCATGAACGCAGAAGGCCATTCCATCGCGCCCGGACAACGCTTCAGCCCTTCTGGCTCCTATCGCACCCACGTACGACTCCCGTTCACCACTTCCGTCGAAGAGATGGGGGACATGGCAGAGGCTCTGAGGCGCCAAGTTCTCACCGAGGTCGAGTGATTCTTGATCGAATCGCCTTCTCCCTTTGGTTCTGCAACCAAGGGAGAAGGCACAGTGGTCGCGAGGACCGGTCAGGGCACCTCCGGTCTTGGCGTTACAGCCCCCTAGTTCCGTAGCGGGGACGCGATCGTCAAGGTGTTCGGCGCGTTGTTGATCAGAACCACCGGATTGCCAAAGGTGCCGCCGAAGTTGTCCCAATAGGTCACTGAAGCTGTGCTTCCGGTAAACACCACATGGCTGGTCAGCAACTCCAGGTCGCCATCACAATCCCAATCGTAGAGCTGCGACATGCCCGATCCGTGGGCGGAGCCCATGCCGGGACAAGCTCCAACGCAAGCGTCGGCCACCAGTTGAGGCCCCCAAGGAAAGTTACCGCTACAGTCGCCATAGAAGGCGAAGACTCCTCCTCTATCTCCATCGTCGTCCGGGCCGCCAACCCAATCGGTGCAGCCATCGCCATTGATATCGCCCAGATCGCCCCAATTCTGCGGCTGTGACGGCACCGACGGAACGCTATTGGGGCCGATAAATCCCACCGGAATGGGTGGCAGAAAGGTTCCCCCCGCTCCCTTCAAGAAGTAGAGCTTGGTCTCGGAGGGGCCTCCATTGGCATAGCCGTGGTAAACCATGTCAGGCAAATTGTCGGAATCGACATCCTCTAAGTTGTAGGTCCGAGCCGTCCCCCACTCGGGAATGAGGGGGGTCAGAGAGTAGCTCGGGTAGAGTTCACCACCCCAACCGAAGTTGAAAGCTGTCATCCCCGAAAGGGAAGCCGAGAAGGGCTTCGTCCAACCAACTAGGTCGAGGGTCGAGTCCCCATCCAGATCGGCGCCACCGAAATAGCTCTGGTAGGTCCAGGCTCCTGCTGGTCGGGTCTGCCATTCGACACCGTTGCACATGGAGATTTGACGCACTCCCCCAGTCGTCCAGATAACTTCTAAGGTACCTCCCGGGATGAAGTCTCCGACCCCGTTGACCTGGAGGGTTGAACCAAAGGGGACCTCCGCCAGGGGCTGGGGCCCGGTATTGAAGGTCGGAGCGGGAAAGGCCGGGGAGCAGCTATTGCTGTGATGGGCATGAAGCTGGGTGCTGCCGATGTTTCGGGTGACATAAAAGGGATCTTTGTTGCAACAGCGAGCGACTCCATCACCATCGGTGTCAAACCCTTCGTCTATCAATCCATTGCCGTCGTTGTCGATGCCATCACAGATTTCCACGGGCTGAGCCCAAACCTGGCCCGCTGGAAGGAAGGTCGCCAGAGCTATCACTAGAAGCGTCAGATGCCAGAAGTCATTTCGATTCGCGGTCTTGCCGGTCATTTCGTTCTCCAAAAATAGATTGCAAAAATGGATAGGTGGCCCGGTGGGGAGGCAAGCGCTCGCCCTTGAGAGCTGCGAGCGCTACCCCAGGCACAGGGAAACCCTCTTCAACGTCAGTTGCGCAGGGGCGATGCGATGTCGATGCGAATTGGTTGGTTGTTGAGGATGACCACCGGGGGGCCGGTTACGCCGTCGTAGTAGGTAACCGTGGAGGTCGAGCCGGTGTTGACCACATGGCTGGTGAGCAGGTCGAGGCGACCGTCACAGCTCCAATCGTAGAGTTGAGACATACCGGCCCCAATCCACGACCCGGAGCCGGTGCAACCGACACAAGCATCCGCCACTTGAGTGGCGTTGCCGAAATTCCCATTGCAATCACCAAATAAAGCGTAGACCGATCCCCGATTCCCGTCATCGTCCGGGCCACCTACCCAATCGGTGCAGCCGGGAATTCCACTGAGACTGCCGTTCGGGTCGATGTCCCCCAGGTCACCCCAGTTCTGCGGTTGGGCAGGAACCCCACTGCCGGGGCCGATGGAACCCAAAAAAGCGGGAGCAGCGAAACTCCCGGTGCAGTTGCCCGCCAGAAACCAGATATCCGTTTGGGAAGCCCCGCCATTGGCGTAGGAGTGATAGGCCAGGTCCGTACAGCCATCAGAGTTCACGTCTTCCTGGTTGTAGGTGCGAGCGATTCCCCACTCGCCGGCCAGGGGACCCAGGGTGTAGGTAGGACTCTGCTCACCGATAAACCCGGCATGGAAGGCGGTGGAGCCGGTTGGAGAGCCGCCGACATAGCAGCATTGGGCGTCCCAACCCGTCAGGTCGGTTTTTCCATCCTGGTCGTGATCGGCGCCACCGAAATAATGCGGGTAGGTCCACTTGCCATAGGGCTCCGTGACCCATTCGATGCCGTTGCACATCGTGATGTTTCGCAAGTTGCCCGGAATCTCAGTCCAGATGACTTCGAGAGGTCCTCCAGCAAGGAAATCCCCCACTGCGTTGATGCGAAGCATGGAGTTGGAGCTCGGATGGAACTCTGCCAGAGGCTGAGGGCCAGCAGCAAAATTCGGTGAAGGAGTGCCCGGAGAGCAGGCGCTGTGATGAGCTACGAGCTCGGTACGAGCAGTATTTGTGGTGACGAAAAAGGGATCTTTGTTGCAGCAACGAGCGACACCATCGCCGTCCGTATCGAAGCCTTCGTCGATGAGCCCATTGCCGTCGTTGTCGATGCCATCGCAGACCTCCCGGGGCTGCGCCCATGCCGAGCCCGGCACCGCCAGAACGCCGAGCACCAATACCAAAAGGGCTAGGCCAGTCCCGAGGCCAGTCCCGAGGCCAGTCTCGAAGGTGACGTTTTTCCTGGTCATTTTTCCAAATCCTCCTTGTGATGGGGATCCCTGTCACCGCCACCCACCCCATGTAGGCGAGGCACACGAATCCTGTATGGGCAGCCCTAGGGACTGACCCACTCGTTCTTCCTCTAGCTACTCCCAACCCAAGGGCTGGAGCTAGGTTCGGTTTATGGGTTTGCTACAAAGACAGGCTGGTTGCCCGAAGCTAAAGGTGGACTGCCACTCTGATTGACCACGAAGGAGAAACTCCCCACCGTGCAACCTTGCTCGAGTCCCGTCGCCTTGAACTCCTCACCAGATACCAGAGGAGGTCCACCGGCAGTCAGGTGGTAGATCTCCTGCCCCAACGGACACGAAAGCTCGAGAGTGGCAGAGGACAAGGTCTGGCCGGTACCCAGGTCGACCTCGACGAGTAGTTCCCCCGAGTTCTGCAGGTAGGTACAGAGATGGCAGCCGATGGCCTGAGGTTGGGGCTGGATAAAGGGCTGACGGCCAAAGCCGTGGAGTTGACGGTCCGGGCAAGGGAAAGGGACCAGCACTCCGCTCTCCCAATGCCGAGTTGCAGTACCGCAGGTTTGGCAACCGATCGACGAAGAAGCGAAGAGACCCGTGGAAAGCGTCTGAGGAAGGATCGGAACCGGAGTCAGCAGGCTGGGCACCTGTGAGCTCGTTGGCGCACACGCCAAAGGCGAGGGTGGGCAGTAGCTCTGGCTCGGGGAGCAAGAGTCGCTCACCGCCTGACAAACCGAGACAACGCGAGTAGCCAGACACGGCCAAGTTTGAGGGAGGACACACTGCCCGCTAAGAGGGAGAGCACAGATCTCATTCGGAGGCAAGGCACAGAAGTCCGCTGGAGCGGGAGAGCTGTTCAGAACTGCACCCGAGAAATAGACCTTCTTCACCACCTCCTTGAGGCTCAGGTCCTGCCGGTAGGCGGCCACCGCAGCCACTGCTGCCGAAGTGACGAGGCTAGCCACGGATGAGCCGGTTAGAACAGCGGAAGGCTCACCGAGCTGCTGAGTATCCTCCACTACGGCGTGATCTCCGTAGGCAGCGAACTCGGGGATGCCTCCGGGAATCGCATTGACCAACGGCCAGCGCCTCCCATCTACAGCCGCCGCCGCCACCAACAGCGGAGGGGGTTTGGAGGTTCCGCAATCAGCTTTACGCTCCCGCCAGGCCGCCGGCAAAAGCGGGCCGAAACCGCCATTGGCACCATGTCGATCCGAGACATTCCCCGCCGCCGCGACGGTCAGGATTCGACCATCGCAAGCAGCGCCTTCGAGGGCTTCGTACACCGCCCGGGCATCTTCCCGTAGAGAGTCCCGCAAAGCGAGACCACCGTAAGCGGTATCCCAAGCCACCGAGAGATTCAAGATGAGGCGCTCTCCCACCTCGACCCGACTCGCCTCCCAGTCGTCGATCTCCTCGACGATCGCTTCTGCCAACTCACTGATCAAACCGAGGAAGCCCCCTTGTTGAGAGTTTCGATAGCTGTTGTTCCGGGAAGAAAGACTGACGCCCTCGAAAGCCAGAGCCAACCTCGTTCGAACATCCACGAGGCATGGATTGTCGGTACAGAGAAGGCGCTCTGCCATGAGCCTCAGGGTGCGGCCGTGGTCGGAATTCTCAGCCAGAGGACCCAGTACCGTGGGCGAGGTATCTACAATGGTTAGCCGAACTCGAGGAGCGAGGAGCGGTGTTGGCAGCAAGGCCCGTCCCGCTTGGTCATCGAAGAGATCTGCAAGCCGTGGCCACAAGCCGTCCGTTACCGTTCCAGCGGTGGTCACCGCCGCACGATCCGGTGATACCGATCTCAAAACTCCACCATGAGGCTTCGGAGCTCCCGCGGCGGGAGTGACATGGTCATAGCAGCCGTCGAGACCGTCAATGTAGAGCAGCTCACCCTCCGGGATTGGATCGGGACCGATGAACTCATAGACACAGAACTTCTCCAGGGCGGGCCACCGCGTGCGCCCATCCACCGAGAACAGCTTTCGTGCCGTCCAGGTAGTGGAATGTTCCGCATCGACCTCACAGTCTGCTTGTTCATCCAGAAGGATCCCGACCCATCGCCACATCACTTGGCCGTCTACTGGGTCCAGATCATCTGCCACCACCGCTGCCGACGCCTCGTAGGGCGAGGCCAAGGCGAGACCTAGGGCAATACCCATGCCAAGAATCACGCTGATTCCCCTTCTCCGGGGGTGAGCCTTCCTTTTGCTGCTCATCGATCGTTTCCTCCTCTTGAGGTTCTGAAGCAAGGCAGGGAGCCAAGGCTTGTATTGGGATTCACCAAGGCGGAGGGATATCTGACAAGAGTCGATAGAAATTTCTTTATTTCCTGCAAAGAACGAGTCCAATGAACCGTCAAGACAGCTTTAAGCCTTTTTTACAGAGAGATACCCAGCCCACAGATAACTCCCCATGCAGAAGTCGAGGGAGAAGAGCTCGCCTATCCCGCTTCAGCTCAGCGCTCGACGAGCCGAAATAGAGGCCCGGTAGAGAACCCGCCGCGCTCCCAGAGAATCAGCTGCGCCTGTCGAAGTGCTTCAGGGGCCGCCTCGCCCGGCCAGCGCTCATAGAACAACTCGATCAGCGCCGCTGCGGTCGAATCGTCGATCGGTCCCGTAGGGCCAATCACCTCGCGGCTGCCAGCCAGGAGAAAGGCCTGCGCTAGCCCCATGCCCACCGAGGCCCTTCCCGTATCGACCCCCACGACAGAGCAGGCGGAGAGAACCACCGTGCCAGGCGCCCGTTCGCGGGTGAGAATGTCGTCGATAGTCAGGCGGCTTCCCTTCGCCAAAAGGAGGCCGGCTTCCTGGCCACCTCGATTCTCCACTTCAGCGTGGCCGGCAAAATGGAACAAGTCGACTGCTTCTCGATCCCAGAAGGATCGGAGAGTGGCGGCATTGACCGAGGCTCCGGAGAGAGTGCTCACCTGCCAGAGCCCCTGGCTCTCCAAACTTTGTTTCAAGGAGAGGATTTCACGGCGCGCATGGACCAGGCTCCCTGTTGGATCCTCCACCAACAAGGCCCGACCTCCCGCCAAGGGCCGACGGTGCTGAGCACCGGGTAGATCGAGGCCGTAGACCACGGGGTGGCTCTCCAGGAGAATCCCAGCAGCCATGGGCAAGGTCTGAAAGTCCACTTGCCACAAGGGACCATAGGGCAGAATCCGAACTCGCCGTGCTCGACCGATCGCCTCCCTGAAGGGCTCGAGGAGGTGGGAGGATAAATCCTCCGGGCTAGCGGGCCTGGGATCTTCGAAGTCCAGCACTTCCACCTGGATTCCCTTTTCGTCCACCGCGAAGCCCGCCCATCCCAGAGGCAAAGGGTGGTAGACCAGAGTGACTTCTCCCGGCCGTGGTTCGAAGGGCTGGACGAGTCGGTCCCCAGGATTACCATTGAAAGAGAGAAATTCCAGGACTTCATCGACGATTTCCCGCTGCCTTCCTGCCAGAACTCTTCGGCGAGCTTCGATCTCCTCCAGACCGTCCAAAGGCACCTTTCGCTCTTCCTCTAGGAGCTTTTCGACTTCCCCACGAAGAAGGTCGTAGCGACCTTGAAGCTGGCTCCACTCAGTCAGGGCATCACCGGTCAAAGCTTCGAGGCGCGCCCGGGTGGCCAAATGCCTCAGGGCTCGACGTCGAGAGCTACGGGCTAGCTGGAGGGCCTCCTGGCGTTTACCAGCTTTCACTAATAGATCCAGGTGAAAGCGGGTGCCTCGTTCGAAGAACGCCCAACTCGATTCGGGCTCGTGACTGTAGGACGACTCCACCTCCAGCCCACTACTGTCGAGAAGATCATCGGCTTTTCGGTAGGAAGCTAGAGCTTGCTCAGTCTTGCCGAGAGCTTCGAGGGCTCGCCCCTTCCCCACGGCAGCCCGCCAGCGGGAACCGAAGAGAAGGCGACTCTCGGCATAGGCTTCCAGTGCTTGGAAGGGTTCCAGCGCCGCCGCCGGGCGGTTCAGCGCCAACGCGATACGGCCCTCCACCACCCAGCGCCATTCCCGCAGCCAGCCGGGAGGAGATGGGACTTCCCGCATAGCTAATTCGAGAGCGTCTTGGGCCGCTTCCAAACTCCCCTGGTGTAAGTAAGCCAAGGCCAAGTTGATCGCGATGTTGGCTCGTTGAAGCTCTCCGCAATCCGTCGCCAGGTCGAGGGCTTCCTGAAGGTCTTGCACTGGGTCCGCCTTCCCTCCCCCTTCGAGGATCAGCAGCTGGCTCCAACCCAGGTCGGTAAAGAAGTCACTCTGGCGGCAGGGGATGGCGAGCTCTGCGAAGTTTTTTCGAAGCCAGACAATATTGTCTCGGGCCTCCTCGAAGAGACCTAGCTGACTCTCCGGGTAGAGCTGATAGAGCTTGGTGTAGATTTGCAACGGATGATCGAACCGCTCGGCCTTCTCCTCTGCTTCCCGAAGCTCCCGGAGAGCCTGTTGGAAACGGCCCAATCGACTGTTCCACGGTGCTAGAACAATGGCCACATTCAGCTCAGAGGTGACATCACCGGAAGGAGCGGCGGGCAGATCATTGAGCACCTGCCCGGCAGCGCGATGATCTTGAAGATTAGCGAAGAGGACATGGTGGTGGAGAAGCATCGCTTCGATTTGAGATCGAATGCGGCCCTCCTGGGCCAGGAGTTCCACGGCCTCGGAAAATAGTTCCGAAGCCCGAGCTGGATCGACCTCCCTTTCCAGCTCCGCCATTCGCTTGAGGAGGGTGCCGCGAGTAAAGTCATCGTTCGCCTGGGAAGCAAGCTCCCGGAGGCGGGCCCGGGCTCGCGTCCTGGCCTCCTTACCCTGTGCACCCCCTAGGACCAAGTTGGGCTCTCCCAGATCCACACTCACCTCGCGCCAGACCACCGGCAACCTCCAGCGCTTCGACCGACTACCCACCCTCGCCCGAACCACGACCTCGTCGACCGACGGCTCCAGTGCCACTCGCCAAAGATAGCCTTCCGGGGTCCTCTTGGGAGCGGCCACGGGCACCGTCCCCGCCACCAAGGAAAGCTGCCCATCCGGAGGGGGTTTGGCCCAGACTTCTATCACCGGATCCGTGAGCTCGGGAATGCAGGTGGGAGCTTCCGCCGGTGCCAGAACTTCGGCACAACCCTTGAATCCGACTTCGAGAGGGAGAGGAGGACCGCAAGAGGCGAAGGCGACCAAGAAGCAAGAGGCTACTACCCGAGCCAGTCGGAGGACCGCTAACGCGTCAAGGAGAGGAGACAAGATGAATGTCCTGGCTCAGAAGCTGCCAAGAAACCGCTTCCCCAGCAGCCCTGTGGGTCACTTCGCCCCGATCCAGGAGCTCTCGGACCTCAGCCAGGGAAGGCAGGGAATCTGGACGCCCAATCGCGTAGTGAAGGGTCCATTCACCGGGAGTCAGAGGCCGCCAATCTTGGGCTTCGAGCCCTTCCAAGCGGATGACTCCGCTTTCGTTGACCTCGGCCTTTGCTTCCGCTGCCAGCCAACGTTCGAGAGAGCCGAGCTCTCCAAAAGACCCGGGCTCCATTGCTGCAAAAATCCGCACGTCGATGGATCCTTCGGGAGTGCTTTCGGGCCGTAGAACAACCCGAAAACGAAAACCAGGAACCACCTCGATCCGGGCCTGCGGATCCCCCTCCGAACGCTCGGGACTTACCCCCTCGGGGGGATCTTCCGTGTAAATAGGGACCGGCTCAGCCCTCGCCCTTGGGCCTATCGAAAAGCCGAACCACAGCGAAATTGTCACCACCATCACAAGGCTCGCTGCTACCAGGATCATGGGCTGCCATCGCTGCGCCAAAGCCCTTGGCCGCTCTCCGCGGGGGAAACCGATGGCAGGGCCTTCCGAAGGCGCAGATTCCTCCCCCTTGGCCAATCCCTCACGGATGGCATCCACCACCGAGCCTCGAAAGGCGGTGCCAAAGGCTTCGGCATCGTGGCTCGCCAAAATTTCTTCCGTTCGGCTGTCTAAATCCGAGTCCCGGAGAGATCCCTTCCCCCGGCGCTGTCGAGCGGCCCGGGCGAGCTGGCGAAGAATCTCCTCATCGTCTGCGAGGTGAGACAAACTCATCCTCCTTTCCCACCCAACGATTGCAGGTAAAGCCTACCTTGGTTCGTTGACCTCTCTGGTTCCCGAGCTTCCCGGTAGACGGCCCGTACCGATTTCTTCAGGCGACTGCGCCAAGCATAGATCGCGTCGCGGCTGAGGCCCGTCTCTTGTTCGATCTCCGACTGACTCCGTTCGTCCACGAAAAGAAGTTGAAACATTTGCCAGCCGATGGGCGACAGTTTCCGCTCCAGGACATCGAGAAGTTGTCGCCAATCGTCCCGGGCCACCGCTTCCTCCTCCGGGTCGGCACCGGTGAAGGGAGTGCTCGGCGTAGCCTCTATCTCCTCCGTCTCGGTCACTCTGTAGTGCCGTCGCCCCAACCTCCCTAGAGTTCTCCGCTCGGCAACCATCCCAACGAAGTTCTCCAGAGACATCCCTCGACTCGGCTGCCAGTCGCGGAGAATCTTCGCGCCTTTGTCGAAGAGGTCTAGAAATACGTCCTGGGTCAGGTCCCGAGTCATGTCGCGCTGCCGGGCCAAATCCTCGCGGCCCATGCGAACCAGGGCACGAACCACTCGCCTTGCGACGATCGGCGTCAACCGGCCAACCAGGGCTTCGAGAGCCAGCGCATCCCCAACGAAGGCACGCTCCAAAACAGCCCGAGTGTTTTCAGATCCTCTCAATACGTCCATTCTCGTGCCGACGCCTTCCCCTGGATCAGAGCTCTTCGAGTCCGACTGCCTGAGGAGATTTCATAACTTCGAAAGGGCGCCATATCTCTAAACTTCGCCAGCTCGCAACTTATACCACAGCCCCCTCACCTTCATAGGAGTCCCCGGAAGACGAGTTCGCAGCCGGTCCCGGGAGCTCGATCCGACCATCGGGAGGGGCTTTGGGACGCGAAAACGATGAGGGCATATAATGCCCTTCTTTCGATCGGAAGGAGGAAGCTCACCGGTGTCCCAAGAGGATGCAGGAAAACGCGACGATCGCTCTGCTGCCGACGCGACCACCTGGTCGTACAAGTCCGCTGCCCGCGGAGCCAGTGGGATCGTTCCCTTCCGCTCCAGCGGCATGAAAATTCAAGGCTTGCTGAGCAGCCTGGAGCAGGAAGAGCTCCTTCCTGAGCGATATCTCGTCCGAGACGGAGACCAAGGAAGCCTGCTGCGATGCTTGGAGGCTCCCGGCCTGGAGGTTTCCATTTATCGAAGCTACGCCTTTACCGAAACGGAAGCGCGCAAGCTAGGTGAAGGGATCATCTTCCTGGACGGTGCCGGCCAATTCCAACCCACCCTGGACCACGACAAGAAATTCTACAACCTCGACCACCACGACGGCTGCGTTCGCGCCTTTACTCTCGCTACCTGTGAACAAGCGCTGGTGTTGGTCCTGAAGGGCCTGGAGCTGGACCGAGGCGACTGGAAGATCTACGCCAACGAGCCTGATCTGGATACGGTTTTCGCCATCTGGGTGCTCCTCAACCACCGGCGAGTGCGTCAACTATCCCCTCAGCGGCGAGACGCTCTGGTACCCCTCCTGCGCTTGGAAGGAGCCATCGATGCCAACGGTTTCGACATCGCTGAGTTCTGTGGCCTTCCCCTAGCTCAGCTGGAAGAGGCTCGATCTCAGCTCGACCGCCTCCACGGCATCGAAATGGACCTCAAACGCAGCGGCCATTGGGGCACCACGGACCTGGCCGAATACACCTCTCGGATGCTCACGGAAATCGACCAACTGGTCTATTTGGCCAGCGACTTCGAAGGCTTCACTCGAGTAGAAGAAGAGTACGGACACGTGGAGATCGACTCCAACCGGGTAGCGGTGGTCTGTCGAGACTCCTCCGGAATCTACGAGGTGGAAAAGCGGCTCAAACGGCGCTGGGGAGACCGCCTCGGCATCATCGCTCTGGAAGCGGATCGGGGAGTCTTTACTCTGCGCCGAACGGCCTCGCTGACCGGCATCGACCTCGCCAAGGCCTACCAGCAATTGAACCTACAAGACCCGGTGGTCAACGGTAGGCCACCGGAGAACCGTTGGGGCGGCTCGGACGATATCGGAGGATCTCCTCGTCCTTCCGGTACAGCTTTGTCTCCTTCGGCCATTGGGCGAATTCTCTTTCAAGCCTATCGGCCACTGAACCCCTCGCGGCGTTTGCGCAAAGCCCTGGAAGCCATCTTGGTGGCGCTAGCCGTTGGTGGAGCCGGCGTCCTGGGAGGTTGGCTCGCCGGGAGCTTTCTTCCTTCCACGGGCAGCTTTCCACCGGTGCTGGCTCAGCTCTGCGCGGTAGCCATCTCGGCGCTTCTGGTGATCTGTGCTCTGACCTTTCGCATTTCCCGCAAGAGGTTTTGGCTCTACGGCTGGCGGCGCCCCGCCGGAAAAGACTGGCTACCGCTACTGCTGTTAGCGGCTCTCGGCTCCGGTGCCACTCTTCCCGCCGGCCCCCTCTCGGAGAAGGCGTCCTGGTGGTGGGCTGGCGCCGCCATGATCCTCCTGGCGCTAGCCCTAGAAGCCGGTTTCCGCGGCCTCATCCATGGGACTTTGATGCTCGACTTCCGCGTCCAACGAGTGGCGGATCCGTGGGTTCTCAGCGTTCCGGTCCTTCTTTCGGCGGTCCTCTACGCCTCGGTGGCCCTCGTGGCCTGGGCTACGGGATTTACTCAACCCCTGGTGGGTCTGACCCCGCTGATCGCCGGTGGCTTGGTGGGCATCTGCGCCTTGGTCGCGGGTCTCTCTCTGGGCCTCATTCGAGAGCGCTCCCTGAGTCTCTGGCCCGGGGTGTTCGCCCAGTTGATCGGCTGGCTTCTTGCCCTCTTCTTGGTAGCTGTCTAGCCTTCAGCTCAGAACCTCTTGCGCCACCCACCAGACTCCCACGGCAGCGATGGCCGCGGGAATGACGAATCGAAGCCAGTAATAGAGCCACAGATCCGTCCGACCAGGCGTTTCGCCAGCCAGAGAGCGCAGCGCCTCTCCCCGATGCAAACACCAACCCACGGTGAGCACCGCCAGCAGGGAGCCGAGAGTTTGCATGCCGGACCCCAGAACGAGATCCCACAACACGAAGATCCGCTGATTGATCATCGGCGGAATGGCGAAGACGAAAACGATCGCCGCCATCATCCAGGTAGCTCGCTGGCGACTGAGAGAGGTGTTGTCCGTCAAACCGGCGACCACTACCTCCAAAGCCGATATGTCGGAAAGATACGCCGCGGCGAGAAGCGCAGTGAAAAAGAGAGCACCAAAGACCCATCCGAAGGGAATGGCAGCAAACACTTCGGGGAGCGTGGCAAAAATCAACCCGGGACCGCTGCCCGGCTCGAGCCCAAGGGCAAAGACCGCCGGGAAAATCGCTATTCCCGCCAAGAGGCCCGCCGCGAGATCTCCCCCGGCGGTCCACACGGCGCTGCGACGCAGGTTCTCCTCTCGGTTCAGATAGGAGCCATAGACCACCATGAAGGTCCCCCCAAGGGAGAGACTGAAGACCGCCTGCCCGACAGCTGCCAAGATCGCCCCTGGCGACAGAGCTGCCAGATCGACCTTCAGGATGTACCACTGCACCCCTTCCCACGCTCCGGGCAAGGTCAGCGATCGAGCCGCCAGCACCAGAAGACTGACGAAGAGGGCCGGAACGATCCACCGGCTCACTCCTTCGATCCCCTTGCGCAGCCCTTTGAGCAAAACGACCACGGTGGCTAGAAGAACCACCAACAGGCAAATTCCCTGCAAACAGAAAGAGCGAAGGTCGAAGCCCGTTTCCGGCGACAGCACCGCTCCTTGGGCCCACGGCAAGCCGGCTCCGATGGCGAACTGGCCCACCGCGAAGTAGAGAACCCAGCCAATGGCCAAGGTGTAGTAGGACATGGCCAAAGTGACCGCCAGGAAAAAGAACCACCCGACGGCCTTGCCACCCGGAAGGCCGCCGCGAGCGAAACCGCCCACCGGCCCTCGCCGAGTGCTTCGCCCCAGAGTCCACTCGGCCATCAGAGCTGGGATCCCGATGAGCACGACCGCCAGAACGTAGACCAAAACGAATGGCGCGCCGCCAAATTGGCCCACCATGTAAGGAAATCGCCAGACGTTCCCTAGGCCCACTGCCACCCCGATCATGGTCGCGATCAAGCCAGCGCTGGACGCGAAGGTCTCTCTCTTCCCGCTCGAGGAAGCTCTTTCAGGCGGTGTCATGGCTGGGCCCTCATTTCTTCTCTTTCAATACCTCGACAAGAGCATCCAGAGCCCGATCGACATCTTCGAAGGTTGAATAGAAATGAGGTGCCAGTCGAATCGCCGGCCCCCGTGCGGAGGCGAGCACTCCTCGCAGCCGGAGACCTGCCTCTACTTGATGGGAACTCACCCGATGGGAATCCCAATGACAGAGAATCGCCGTAGAGGGAGTCTTTCGAGTTGCGTCCCGAGAGCCGAGTACGGTGAGACCTCGAACCTCGGCTCCCTCTAGCAAACGGCAACTGAGGCTCCGGCCCCAAGCGGCAATGGCCGCCGGCCCAACCTGCCGAATCATCGCCATGCCAGCGCTGGCGATGTAGGCGTTGATCACCGCCGGTGTCCCGGTATCAAAGCGCCTCGCCGTATCCGCCCAATCCAACACCCGTGGCTCGAAACCAAAGGGGTTGGCGCGGCCAAACCAACCGGTGACCGCCGGCTCCAACTGGTCGATCAGCTCCCGGCGAACGTAGAGAAAGGCGATGCCGGCGGTACCCATGAGGTATTTGAGGTTGCCGCAAGCCAGAAAATCGACATCCATGGCTCGAACGTCCACCTCCTCGATTCCTAGGGTTTGGTAGGCGTCGACGAAGATCAGCGCACCTTTTCTGTGCACCCGCTGCGCCAGAGCAGCGATGTCCTGGCGTTCACCGTTGCGGTAGTCCCCATGGCAGGCGGAGACGACACGGGTTCTCTCGCCGACCACCGAGTCGTAGTCTTCCAAAGCGACCACGCCGTCCCGGTCGGATACCCGATCCACTTCGGCACCGTATTTCCGGTGAGACTGCCAAACATGAGCCACGGTGGGAAACTCGGCCCCACTCACCACCACCCTTGGCCTCTCCGCGGAAAAATCGAGAGCACTGGCAACGCTGGCCGCGGCGGCCGAGACGGAGGTGGAGACGGCCACCTCCTCCGGCGAGGCGTGAATCAGGGAAGCGAATTCCGTCCGCGCTCGTTCCACTTCCTCCATCCAGCCCGGCCAGTTCATGCCCGCCTGGTTCCAGGTGTCGAGAAAGCCTCGAGCGGCCTCCCTTGTCGCGATCGTCTGGGGCCCTTGGGAGCAATTGTTCATGGCCACGAAGGATCGCAGCAGCGGAATCTGCTCCCGCCAGGTTCCGAGGTCGAAAGAAGGTACCGCCGGAAAAGCCGGCACCTTAAGAGTAGTGGTCATTGCGAAGGCCATCGTAGCAGCCGAGGAATCCCGGCAAGAGCCCTTCCTTCTCACCGGATTCGTTACGAGGCGGCGTAGCTGCCGGTAGACACAAGGATTTCGCTCCGATGCCGACGCAGACGTACCGGCGGTACAGCGAGGAAGGGCTCGGAGTGAAAGACGCAGCAGGTGCGGGTAGATCCGCCGCAGTAGTAGAAGGCGGGTGAGAAGGAAGGGCTTGCCAACGAGACCTGATCCAGTAGGTGTTACATAATGTCTCGATCCACTCACCAGGCAACGAAGGCAAGGAGATCACCTCATCATGTCTGAAGACATCGACCTCAAGAGCGCAGTGGAAGGCGGCGACGGCATTTCCGTGATTCGGGGCAGCGGGGAATGTCGTGGCTGGAACGGCATCCGGTACAAACTGGGAATGTCCGCCAAGAACGTCGGTTCTTCCAAACTCTCCATGAACGTCGCCACGGTGCCCCCTGGGGGAGTGGCCTTCGCTCACATTCATGTGGATTTCGAGCTGATGCTGTACATACTCGAGGGCCGAGTGCGCCACGAGTATGGGCCCGGACTCAAGAAGATCGTCGAAAACCAGGCCGGAGATTTCATCTACATCGAGCCCGGCGTGCCCCACGAAGTCTTCAATATGAGCGATACAGAGCCGGTGGTTGCAGTGGTAGCCCGCTCCGATGCTAGCGAGTGGCAGAACATCGTGGACTACGACCGCAACAGCTCATGAAATCTCGCCCTTTGGTCTACCACCTGGTGGATGTTTTCACCGACCAGCCCTTCGGCGGCAATCAGCTAGCGGTCTTCCCGGAGGATGGCGAGGTTCCGGAAGAGTGGATGCAAAAAATCGCCCGGGAGCTCAACCTCTCAGAGACCACTTTCGTCACCACTCCCCAAGAGCCGGGAGCCGACTTCCGAGTTCGAATTTTCACTCCTACCCGGGAAATTCCCATGGCTGGGCACCCCTCGGTCGGCACCGCCTACGTGCTCACCCGCCTTGGGAAGATCGCCTCTGCAAACCCAGCGAGGGTCGTCTTCGAAGAAGGGGTCGGCCCCATTCCCATGGAGATCTGTTTCCAGGATGGCGAGCCCAGCGCCATCTTCATGGACCAGCCTCGACCCAACTTCGGTTCAGCCTTCGAAGACCGAGGAGCGATCGCCGACATGCTCTCTTTGGATCTCGAAGACATCACCCCGGGGCTTCCTCTGCAGGCTGTCTCCTGTGGTCTTCCTTTTCTCTTGGTGCCTTTGCGTCGCCTCGAAGCCGTACAGAAAATCAAACTCAAGAACGATCGCCTAGAAGCTCTGCTGGGAGAATTCGCCGCTCCCAATGTGCTGGCCTTCAGCCTGGAGACCCAACATCCCCAGTCCACGGTCCACTGCCGGGTCTTTGCTCCTCTATACGGAGTTCAGGAAGACCCCGCGACTGGCTCCGCGAACGGCCCTCTGGGAGCCTACCTAGTCCACCACCGCTTGGTGGAAAAGGAAGGTGTAGTCCACATTCGCAGCGAGCAAGGAATGGAAATGGGCCGACCCAGCTTTCTCGATATCGAGATCTATACCCAAGGGAACAAGATTGATCGTGTGCGAATCGGGGGTACATGCGTCTATATGGGGAGCGGGAAGCTCACCCCGCCAACCTAGAGAAACAAGCCCTGGTAAAGGAACGGGCCCTCAGAAACCTATAGGAACATCCATGTTTCCAAAATTTGCCACTGCTTTCTCCGTCCTCAGCCTGCTTCTGGTGACGACGACCGCTTCCACCCAGAGCCCAGAAGGGTCGTCCTCCTCCACCGAGCTCTCCGGGACCTCCATTCCTTTCGCGACCTCCTTTCAGGTGGAATCCAAGCTGCTGGAGCAGACCCGGAGGATCAACGTCTACCTGCCTCCAACCTACGCTAAGGGAAAACAAGAATACCCGGTGCTCTACTTGCTGGATGGTGGAATGCAGGAGGATTTTCTCCACATCGTAGGCATTGCTTCGCTAGCCGCGGACTTTCGCAATCTTCGAGAGTTTGTCGTCGTCGGCATCGAAGGGGTAGATCGGTACCACGATCTGACTCCCCCATCCGAGAGCGAAGAAGATCGCAAGCAAATTCCGACCCACGGTGGCGCTGAGAAGTTTCGAGCTTTCTTGGGGTCCGAGTTGAAACCGTGGGTGGAGCGAACCTTTCGAGCATCCAAGGAATCTGTTCTGATCGGTGAGTCGATCGCTGGGCTCTTTGTCGCCGAAACTTTCGTGCACCACCCGGAGCTCTTCTCGGGCTACATTTGTGTCAGCCCTAGCCTGTGGTGGGACAATCAGAAGCTTCCCTCTCAGGCGGCCCGCCTCATCAAAGAGAAACGAAAAGCTCTTTCCGGGAAACGTATCTACCTCACCATAGGGAATGAAAAAGGCGCTATGCGGGAAGGGTTTGATGCACTGGCTTCCGCTTTACGTGCCTCTGGTCCGTCAGACTTTGAGCTGATCATTGCGCCTTTGGAAAGCGAATCCCACGGTACGGTATTCCACCCAGCAGCCCTCGAAGCCCTACGGGCCTTCTTCAAGATCCGCTCTGAATAAACCAGTCCCGAAGCCACCTCCAAGGCTGCCTTGGGAAGTAGTTTCGGGGCAGGGATCGATTCACTTTGGTTCCTTCACGACGGCTTCGTTCATTTTCAAAAGGGGCTTTCTAGCTTCCCTCAGAGCCCCTCGAAATACTGCCCCTCGAGGTCGATGTCGTAGTTCAAGCGCACCGCCGGCTGGGAGCCGGCAACCAGGTATTGATGAAAAGACAAGCGCTTGCCCGGTGAGGGAATCTGATAGGCAAAGGTGACCTGTGGAGCCGAGGTAACCGGCGAGAGGCTGCCGCCGGACCAAGAGTAGGTGAACACTTCCGGCAGATGGAGATCGAGAAAGAGCTCATTCACCGTCCAGGAGGGGGAGGGAAAGGCAAAGGCCAGGTCTCCCGAGAGCAGATACTCTTTTCGGGAAGTCTTGGCCACGAGCTCCACCGTGCCACCGGGGTCTCCGGCCCGGGCCGGCTCTACCCCGACCTCGACCGTCTCGCCGGTAGCCTCGAAAGGAATGCGGGCACCGTTCAAAAAGACCTTTTCCAGCTCCAGCCCCTGGGGAAGGGTAAAAGTCACCTGGCGCCGCCCTTCGAAACGAAGCTCGTAACGAGCCCGCAGAATCGCCTGCCCCTCCAAGGTGGAAACCAGCGAGCCATGGGCGGTGGGGATCACTGGGTCGATGGGCGGCCGCTGGCGCTTTGCAGGAGCACTCCGGCCAGCAGCAGCCAGCTGCTCCCAACTCACCTGGAAGCGACCGCCTCGGGGGTAGAGGCGAAATCCCTTCGCCTCCTGCATGGCGCCCGGAGAGGTGAGGCGAAAGAGATTCTCGTCCAACTCCAGATCGAGGGTTGCCAGAGCTGCCGGCCCAAACTCGATGCTCGCCTTGCGCTTTCGGCCATCCCCCTCGGCGAGGCGGACCAAACCCAGTTCTAGCTGGTAAAGGCCCTGCTTGCGGGTCACGAAGAACACCGTCTGCCCCTCCACCGCCACGGTGGCGCCTTCGGGAAGCCTCGGCAGCTTAGAGAGGCTCGTCCCGGGCTCCATTTCCAGTAAGGGCAACTTCACCCAAGACCCCTCCTCGAGAACCGAGATATCGAAACGAGCCTGGAGGTCCACCGCATCCCGACGCAGGCGTCCGGTGGCAGCCAACCGGGTGATGGAAGCCGCCACGGGCGGCGGCGCTTCCACCTGCTGCCTTTGGTCGATTTCCCGGTAGAGGCGCAGCACTTCTTCCAGGGGCAGGGAGGCAGAGGAGGAAGTCGTCTCCTCGGTCTCCTGGGCCCACCCTGGAAGAGTCGAAAAACTAGCCGTCCAAAGTAGGCTGAAGCCGAGGGCCACAGCGGAGACCCGGACCACTTTCTTCAAGGGCGTCGAACTATTTGGCAAGGGCGGGGTCCTCCTGAAGTGGGAGTTGGGGGTGAGAGAAGGCTCTCTCGACGAGCTGTCGAAACAGGGGCCTGGTGGCCAAGTAGGTCACCGACACCAGGCCGGCGAGAATCTCCAGGGTGTAGATCAAACCGGTGTAGCCCCGAAGAATCACCGCCAAGGTCGGCAACACAAGGAGCGCCACCAAGAGGACAGCGATGATCCGTCCGGCGTCAGGGGAGGTCAGCCGCTTCGAGAAAAACCATAGGCTCGAGCAGGTGATCACCTGGGCCAGAAGGAAGGCGCCAGCAAAGCTCATGAAAGCCGCCAGGTAGGCCAACAGCACGAAGAAGAAGGCATAGTTGGCGGCCAATAGGTAGCTCTCATAGATCTCGAGTCGGCGACCATGGTGCAGCGTCAGCAGAACGATGCCAGCGAAAAAGAGGGAAAAGGTGGCCCAGGAACGTTTGGCCATGATGAAGATCAGAGTGTCGTAGGCCTTCACGGAAGGAAGGATCAGCCCTACGGGCACACCGGACTCGAGAGCTGCATACTGCCACTCGAGAGACACCTCGCCGTCTTTGTGAGTCTGGGAGGTCGCCGGCAACACGCCGGGGGCGTAGTCGAAATTGTCACCGCCGGTGACCTGCGCCTCGAACCGAAAGTCCTTCACCGGCAGGGTCGGGTCGAGGCGATAGGTGAAAGAATTCAAGCCCCGTCCCCGGAAGGCAATCTCGACCTCCAGCTCTTCAGCCGCCGCTAGGCGCCCGGTCCATACCAAGCGATTCTGAGATTGGCTGAGATCGACGGAATGGGGCTCGCCTCCGACCAGAAATTCCAAATCCGAGAGGAGCACCTTGTTCTTGCTCATCTGGATGGGAAAGACGAAGACCAGGTCCAGGCTCTTGCCCTGGTCGTTGACCACTCGGTACTGGCCCCGAAAGGCGAATTCGAAACCGGAGAAGTAGGTCAGACCCCGCTTCCGGTAGCTCATGGCGGCTTCGACGTAGACCTTCTGGCCGGCCAAGGGGAGAGACTCCAGGCCATTAAAGACCGTACCGCTTTCGACGAAGCGCACGGAGGGAGCGGGCTGCTCGATGGGTGCCCCCCACCGATCCGCAACCTCCTCATAGAGCTCTCCCGAAGCAAAGCTGTGTCGATTGGCCACCTGGCCAGAGATGACGGCGGCGGAGAAGAGAACCAGAAACAGGCTGCCCCAATAGTGGAAGCGTGCCGGTAGGGCAAAAAGGGTGGGAGCTCTCAAACGCATGGCTATACCTCTGCTGCGGCCCTCGAGGCCGGTTGTTGTCCCGTCCAGCAGAGACTAGAGAGAGATCGTGAGGCGGGGGTGATGGAATGAAGGCCCGAGAAGGAAAGATTGTGGCCGTTTCGAGGCAGTCGAGCCGCGAGGACCTGCGGCGACCCCAAAGGAAGAGCCGCCGCGGTCCATTTGAAAGGCTGGGGATCAGCTGCCCTTGAGCTTCTTGAGGACACTCTCGATACGCGGTTTCTGCGGATCCGGAGCCATGCCGAGAGCCTTGGTGTAGTTCTTGATAGCTCCCTTCGTATCCCCCAGGCTCGCTTGAGCCTCCGCGAGGCTATCCCACACATTCCAGGACTCTGGATTCTTGTCCACGTTGTGCTGGAAGAGTTCGATAGCTTTGGCGGTATTGCCCGCTCCTAGGATGCCGTAGCCCAAAGCATTGAGCTCCGCTTCGGTGGACACCTCCACCGCCTTGGCCAAAGTGGCTGCAGCATCGTCGTCTCGGCCCAAGCGCTCCTGCAGCAGGGCTTGGAGCCCTAGGGTTCTACCGTTCTCCTGCCGGCCTACGGCATTCTCTGCCCAGCCCAAAGCCTCTTCCAAGTGAATCCCATTTTGCAGAGCGTAGTTGGCAGCTCCCGCCCAACCCTGCCACTGGAATCCGACCCGGGAACGAAGGTCGTTACGGGCCTTGGCGAGAACGATCTCCGGCGTATCGACCTCCACCCGGAAAGGAATCTTGAGCTTTTCCCAGTGTAGATAAGTCGTCGCCCCGTTGCCGCTCAAGTCCTCGAAACCGAAGCGCAGCCACTCCTCGAAAGGGGCAGCCACCGGCTTTACTTTGACGCGCAGAGCATCCTCTTCCTGGTTGTAGGAGAAGCTTCCCCAGGAAGTGGAATTGGTGCTGAAGGCGATCTCCCACTCTCCCGCGGTAGGAAACATATGGAGGCCGTAGGAGCCTGCGGCGAGGTCCTGGCCCTCGACCTTGACATCGTGGGAGAAGGTGACCACGGTGTTCTCGTTGGCTCCGGCACGCCAGGCGTTGTCGTAAGGAACTAGAGCACCCCAGATTTCCCGGTCCCGCACCTGAGGGCGATGGTAATCCACAGTAACTTTGGAGATTCCGATCTCCTGCTCGGCCACAGCGTGGGGGCTCGCTTGCGGTACGGTCAAATTTTGCGCCTGGACCGGCACGGTCGCCAGAATCAGCGCCCCGAGGGCGACTAGCCCAAAAGTAGACGTGCTGAGATTGGGTCGAGTTCGAATCATGGGTTACTCCTTGTGGACAAAAAGACTTGCGAAGTTCGATGACAGTCTTCATCGAGATACGAAAGAAAGGCCCTGGAGTTTGCTGATTCTGTAGATCCAACAGCCTGTGGTGATAGCCCCTCGTTGGTGAGAGCGAGATGTTGGGCGGTGGATCGCGACGAATAGCCGGAGGCAAACCCAAGATCTGTCGAGGGCTCTGCAAGGAAGATCTGCCGCCGAAGACTCGTTCGGAGCCAAAGTGAATTTCGCCACAATCTGTTGAGCGAGCCTCGACCGAAGTCCGACTAGAGATCTCGGAGACCTACTGACATCGAGAGGCTCCTTGACACACGGATAGGGGTGTCATACCCTCAATTGACCGGTCGGCCAGTTAACACATCTGGCCACGCCAAAATCGATCGAGTCGAAAACACCATGGTCAACAAACGAGATCCCGAAGCCACTCGCGCTGCCATCCTCGCGGCAGCGGAAGACGCCTTCCTCGAGCAGGGCTTTGCTGAGGCTTCGACGTCGGATATCGCCCGGCGGGCTGGGGTTACCAAGAGCCTCATCCACCACCACTTCGGTTCCAAACAGAAGCTGTGGACCGAAGTGAAAGTTCGGCGCTTTGGCGAATACGCGCAGCGCCAGCAAAACATGCTCGACCAATCCACTCCGACTGCCGAGCTTCTCCGCGAGTCTTTGGAGCTTTATTTCCGCTTCCTCCAGAAAACACCCCAAACGGTCCGCTTAATGGCCTGGATGTACCTGGAGGGGGACAACGACTGCGGTGACTTGGATAGGGCCGTGCTCAAGAATGGCGTCGAGACCATTCGGGCGGCTCAAGAAGACGGGCAACTGCGCAAGGACGTAGACCCTCGCTACCTCCTCTTTAGCTTCCTCTTCCTAGCTCAACACTGGTTCCAATCCCGAGAGCATCTCTGCCGAGACCTGGAGATGGAGGGACCTGTAGAGGATCGGGACGAGGAATATTTCGAGAACATGCTGAAGATCTTCTTCGAAGGAGTCCTTCCGCGATGACCTCTCTTTTTACCCATAAATCGACCGGCCGGCCAGTTCACAACTCTAAACCACACTCTCACGACACACTCATCAACCTTACCGATACCAAGGCTTTCTCTGAGATCGAAATCCGGAGCTTGAAACCATGAAACGACGCAAGATTCTTCCCTCTCTTCTTGGCTTTACCCTTCTCGCCATCGCTCTACCCCTTGCTCTTTCGTCTCGCGCTAAGGAAACCGCCGTACCGGAGAGGCCCCATGTACAACGAGTCCAGGTGCAAACCGTGGAAGCCGGTGAAGCGTCGCGCACGCTGCGTTTCTCCGGCGTCTTGCGTGCAGAGCATCGGGCGCAGCTATCTTTCCCCTTTGGGGGACGCTTGAGCTCACGGTCTGTGGCCATCGGTGACCGGGTCGAAGCAGGGCAATCCGTCGCCCTTTTGAATGACCGAAAGCTCCGCAACACCTTGAGCGCTGCTGCCGGCAACCTGGCAGAAATCGAAGCTCGCCAGGTGCAAATGACCTTGGAGACTTCCAGAGTAGAACGGCTCGTAGCAGCTGGAGCAGCCACCCAGGAAGAGTTGGAGCAAGTCAGTGCAGCCCAGGCTGCCCTCTCCTCGAGTCGAGATGCGGCACGGGCTCGCCGCGACGAAGCTAGTCGGGTGCTGCGAGAAGCGTCCCTCATCGCCCCCTTCGCGGGCACGGTGAGCCGGGTGGCTCTGGAGCCTGGGGAGTATGCCGGCGCTGGTAAGACCGTCGTGGAAATCAGCGGCGATGGCCCTTTGGAGGTAGAGCTGGGAGTGCCGGAAGGGTGGATTCGTAGCCTTTCCGAAGGGCAAGAGGTCCAGGTGGACCTGCCCCTCTCCAGCTCCGGTACCGTACCCGGCCACATCACTTCCATCACGCGAGCCGGAGTCGGCAGCGGAAGACTCTTTCCCGTGGTGGTTTCCCTGGAGGCAAGAGACGGAATCTCCGCCGGCATGACCACCGAAGTGGCCATGCCCACCGAGTCCGGAGCAAGGCTTACGGTTCCCCTCGGCGCTATTCTCAACCCTGGCGGCAGCCGACCCACCGTTTTTCGCCTGGCCGAAGATCGGGCCGAAAGGATCGCTGTAGAAGTGGAGATGTTGCTTGGAGACCGGGTGGCAGTGGCCGGAGCTCTCCAGGCTGGTGATCAGGTGGTGACGAGCGGCCTCGCCAGCCTGGTGGACGGCGATGCGGTGGAGGTGGTTCGGTGATCTTGCTGGAACGCCTCCTTGGTCAACGCAAGCTGGTCCTGACTCTGGTGGGCTTGCTGGCTCTTCTCGGTCTGCTTTTCTGGGTCGAAATGCCGCGTCAGGAAGATCCCCGACTGCCGGATTTCTGGGGCCTGGTGGTGGTTCCCTTTCCGGGCACAGACGCCGAAACCGTCGAGCGTTTGGTGCTGGAGCCTCTCGAAGAACACCTGGCAGCGGTGGACGACATCAAGGAGATCAGCTCGTCTTCCTATTCCGAGCTCGCGGTCCTCCAGATCGATCTACGAGACTCCATCAAGAACACCGACAAGGCTTGGGATGAAGTTCGTGAAGCCTTGAGCAACGCCCAAAGAGACTTTCCTGCAGGGGTCGGAACCCCAGAGCTCGATGATGAGCTTCAGGACCAAGAGTCCATCGTCTATGCCCTCACCGGTCAGCCAGATCCGCTGGTGTTGATGGCAGCGGCCGAGGACCTGAAAGATCGATTGCTGACTCTACCTTCCGTTTCTGAGGTCAAGCTGACCGCAGACCCAGGAGATCAGATCACCATCGCCTATGACGACTCCACCGCTCGCCGCCTGGGTCTCGACCCTCGGCAATTGGCCGGGCAGCTACAAGCCCGCAACCGGATCCTTCCGGGAGGCTCCGTGGAGCTGGCCGGCCGCACGGTCACTTTGCGGCCCCTGAGCGAATTCGAGTCCGTCGAGGAGATTCGCTCCACTCCCATCCTGCTGCCGGATGGAAACACGGTGCCCTTGGCCGCCGTCGCCGATGTCCGCCGGGGACCAGAGGAACCCGCCGCTGCTCGCATGCGCCTGGATGGCGAAGCGGGAATCGGCATCGGTATCGTGCCTCGGGTCGGAGGCAACCTGCTGGACTTTGGCACCGAGGTCCGGGACCTGATGACCGAACAGGGAGCCAAGCTCACGGCAATCCAGATCGACGAGATCATCTTCCAACCGGACCGGGTCGAGGAGCGGTTGCGGGATCTGAGCCGATCTCTCCTCCTCGGCGTGCTGATCGTCGCCGGCTTGTTGATTCTCGCTATGGGAATGCGCTTGGGACTGATCGTCGCTTCCGTGGTTCCCCTGGTGGTCCTCACCTCCCTGGCCGTCTACGCCATCGGCGGCGGAGTCTTGCACCAGATCTCCATCGCCGCTCTGGTCATCGCCTTGGGAATGCTGGTCGACAACGCCATCGTCATGGCAGAAAACATCCAATGGCGGATCGACCGGGGGGAGCGGCCTCACGCTGCGGCCCTCGGAGCTGTCCGGGAGCTAGCGGTGCCCTTGGCAGCAGCCACCGCCACGACCCTCGCCGCCTTCGTTCCCATGCTGCTGGCGGAAGGCGGCACCGGGGAGTTCACCCGAGCCATCCCCATCGTCATCATGCTCACCCTAACCATCAGCTACCTCTTTGCCGTCTTCGTCACCCCGGCCCTTTCCGAGATCTTCCTTCGCCCCCAACAGGAAACCGATCACGGCGGAGGTCGGCTTCAGGCTTTCTCTCGCCGCATCGGCCAGCTCGCCGTCCGGCGCGCTCCGTGGGTTGTCATTCTGGCCCTGGTGGTGGTGGGACTCTCCCTGGCTGCCGCTGGCAACGTCAAGCAGCAGTTCTTTCCCTCCTCTGATCGCAACCAATTGGTGGTCGACCTCAAGCTACCGGAAGGTAGCCACCTAGACGCCACGGACGAACAATCCCGCAGCCTCGAACGAGCCTTGCTGCAGCACCCGGAAGTGGTCTCGGTAGCTGCCTTTGTAGGCCGTAGTACCCCGAAGTTCTACTACAACCTCAACTCCATCCCTTGGAGCCCCCACTTGGCTCAGCTGATCGTCGAGACGACCTCGACGGCAACTTTGGACTCGGTCATGGCGTGGCTACGGGAAACGGTGAGCCGAGACCAGCCGGCGCTGGAACTGGTGGTGCGCAAGTTGGAGCAAGGACCGAGCATCGAAGCTCCAGTGGAGATCCGCCTGCTCGGGGAAGACTTGGAAGCTCTCGGGGAAGCGGCTGGCGCCGTTCTGGCGGAGCTGCGGCCCATACCCGGAGTCGCGGATGCACGGCACACCCTTGGCACCGGTGCCCCAACGATGCAATTTCGCATCAACGACGCTGCAGCGGCGGTGCGAGGACTGAGCCGGGAAGATGTTGCCATCTCCTTGTTTGGCAGAACTCGAGGACTGCCGGTGGGCGAGTTTCGAGCCGAGGACGATCCTATTCCCGTCGTTCTGCGCTCCACTGCTGGTGAACGACTGCCGGCAGAAGAGCTCGGCCAGGTAGATGTAGCTCGCCCGGGAGGGGCAGCCGTTCCCCTCAGTCAAGTCGCCAAGGTGGAGCTGGAATGGAGGCCGGCAGCCATTCACCACTACAACCGAAGTCGGGTCGTGCGAGTTCTCTCCGAGCTGGAAGGCAGCGCCACCTACAGCGATGTACTCCGCCGCCTCACCCCGCGCTTGGAGGCTCTCTCCTACCCGGAAGGAGTTCGCTGGGAGGTGGGAGGTGCCGCCGCAGGATCCGATGAAGCCAATCTCGCCGTCATGCGCGTCCTACCGGTGGGAGTGCTTCTGCTGTTGGCGATTCTGATGGCGGAATTTCGCTCCCTCCGGCGGGTGGGCATCGTCTTGGTGACCGTGCCTCTGGCCGCCGCGGGAGTGATTCCAGGCTTGCTACTGGCGGCCCAGCCCTTCGGCTTCATGTCTTCTTTGGGAGTTTTCGCTCTCATCGGGGTGGTGGTCAACAACGCCATCGTCCTTCTCGAGGTCGTCGAATCCCGGCGCTCGGAAGGGGCTGACCTCGCCACCGCTTTGACGGATGCCGTAGAGAGGCGCTTACGGCCCATTCTGCTCACCACAGCTACCACCGTCGCAGGATTGACACCACTGGCTTTCTCCCCTTCGACCCTCTGGCCTCCCATGGCTTGGGCGATGATCTCGGGGCTCATCGGCTCGACCTTCCTAACCATCATGGTGGTACCAGCTCTCTACGCTCTCCTTTTCGCTCGCAAGGGTGCCCGACCTTTCCGCTGGGGAAGTTTTTCCAAGGGCCCAGAGCGAGGACAAGAACGAAAGACCGCCGCTGCCATGGGAGCACTCTTCCTTTTCGGCCTAGTGCTCCCAGCGACGGCTTTCGGGGCAGAAACCAGGGAGGCCTCCGTGACCCTGGCGGAAGCCATGGAACAGGCCACCGATCGGCCCAGAGCCCTCGCTTCTCAACAGCTGGCCCAAGCAGCCCGCCAACAAGCGAAGGCCGAACGGCGAGGAGCCCTTCTGCCTTCCATTACGGTAGGCGTCATGGCCATGGAGCGCAGCGAAGATTTCGAGGTGGCCACTCCCTTCGGCGATCTGCGTTTCGGTGACCGAGGCAGCGAGGATGGAGAGGTCTCTCTGGTTCAACCTCTCTTGGCCCCTTCTCCGTTGTTCTATGGTGCACCCGCTGCCGATGCTGCCGCTGATGCCCAGGACCTCACCGCCCGCCGGTCCCGCCAGGAAGCGAGCAGTGAAGCGGCCGATGCCTTCCTCGATATCCTGGCTATCGATGCACGAATCTCCGCCACCGGGAGCTTTGTTGCCAGCCTCAGGACCAGCCTGACCGAGACCCGAGCGCGGGTGGAAGCCGGACGAAGCCTGGAAGCAGATGCGCTCAAAGTTCAACTGGCTCTCGACTCGGCCCAGCAAGAGCGCGACAACCTCCAAGAGCTCCGAGCCGTAGCGAAAATCCGTTTAGGCCTCGCGTTGGGCTCGGATTCCAGCTTGGAACCGACGGCAGGAGACTCCCTCGTAGCCGGCATTGCCGTACCGGTTTCGGTCAATCTCCCGGCCGCCTTCGATCTCGCCCTGCGTCATCGACCGGATCTACTGGCCCTGCGCCAGCAGAGCAAATCCCTCCGGCTGCGCCGCTCCGCCGTCCGAGCCGAACGCCTTCCCCGCCTCCAAGCCACCGCCAAATGGCTCTATTCGAGTGGTAGCCCCTATCGCCAGGACAACTGGTTCGAAGGGGGCATCGGTGTTTCCTGGCGCCCCTTCGCCTCCGGCACCCGTGGCCCACGAGTCGCCGCCCTGGCCGAGCAAGGCCTTGCCCTCGAATCGCAGCTGCTAGAAGCGGAGCGAGGGGTTCGACTCCAAGTCGCCTCAGCTCTCGCCGCTTTGACGAACTCCCAAGGCAATCTTCTCGTGGGAGAGTCCGGGGTCGTGCAGGCAGCGGAAGCCCTACGGGTGGAGCGAGAGAGACATCAGGCTGGTCGGGTGACCACCAACGACCTTCTCCAAGGGGAAGCCGCCCTGCGGGACCAACGCACCCAGCGGGACCTCGCTCGGCTAGAGTTGGTGCGCTCCTGGATTCACTTTCAGCTCGCCCTGGGCCAAGCCTCCGGCGCTGCGATGCTGCCGCCGGGAATCGACAACGGTGGTGACAGCATCGAATCACCGTCACCGCCTGGCGAAGGCGAAGGACGATCACCCAGCCGGTGACCGTTCTGCCAGCTGGGTCGATGAGGAGTTGGCTCTTCGAAGCGGTAAGCAGGCATGCCCTGCGTTAAGATGCTCTCTTCTACTCGCAAGGAGCCCCTCATGCCCGGTTATCCCAATGTTGCTCGCGCCATCGCCGCCATGCCATCGTCCGTCTATTCCTCGGTGACGGCTCGCCTCAAGGCTTACCAAGGGGAGATTTACCCTCTCCACATCGGTGACACCTGGATGGAACCGGCGGTGGGTTGCCGCATGGAAGACCTCACAGTCGAAGATCATCCCGGTCTCCACCGCTACACTCCACCCACTGGTTTGCCGGAGCTGCGGGCCGCCATAGCTCACCGAACGGAGGCGGAGACCAGCTTGGCGACAGGGTCATCGGAAGTGCTGATCTCCGCTGGTGCCACGGCTGCCCTTTCCACCGTAGTTGGTGCCCTGGTAGACCCGGGAGACGAAGTGTTGATCATGGCTCCCTATTGGCCGCTCATCGGTGGGATGGTGCGGGCCTTCCGCGGTGAGCCGGTGGAAGTTCCCTTTTTCGCTGGCTCCCAGCTGCCCAATTCTCCGGAAAGTGCCGTCGAAGCCTTCCGCCGCCATACAACGAAGCGCACCGTGGCGATCTACCTCAACACGCCTCACAACCCCAGCGGTAGAGTCCTTCCCTCAGCCTGGAGCCAAGCCATCCTCCAGTGGGCCACCGAGGCAGGTCTGTGGGTTCTTTCGGACGAAGTCTATGCCCCCTTCGTGTACGCCGGTGAGCACAGCTCTCTTCGCCCCATGGCAGCGGAGCGCACCGTGACCATCGGCTCCTTTTCCAAGGCCTACGGCATGACTGGCAACCGTTGCGGCTATCTGGTCGGCCCGGCGGGGCTTCTGACCCAATGCAACAAGATCGGCACCAACACCTACTACTGCGCTCCCCGGGCCTCCCAAATCGCCGCTCTCGCCGCTCTGAACAGCCCCCGAGCTAACACCTGGGTCACCGAAGCCAGGGATAAGTACCACCGGCTAGGCCGCATGGCGGCTGCAAGAGTCGGACTGCCAGCACCGGAAGGCAGCACCTTTCTCTTTCTCGACGTCGCTGACCGCCTCGACGAACGGGGTCTCTTGGGTTTCTTGGAAGATTGCGCCGACCGGGGACTACTGGTAGCTCCAGGGCCTAGTTTCGGCCCCTACCCAACTCACATCCGGGTCTGTTTCACCTGTGCAGAACCAGCCCTGATAGAGAAGGGGTTTGAGGTATTGGCCGAGCTCTTGGGCTAGCGAGATCTTCTCGTTAGCAGCACATTACGACTCTTCGGCAGCCGGCATCTCCAACTTCTGGGCCAAACCACGAGCAAACTCCCGCATGTCGTCGGCGGCCTCCTGGTTGGCGGTGGCATTTTGCAGAGTATCCGCCAGAGTCATGAGGGTCTGAAAGAAAAAGGCGTTCATGTGGTCGATCTGCATCTCCTTGGTCCACAGATCGATGCGCAACGAGGCTTTCTGCTCCGCGTCCCACAGGGAGAGGAGCACGGCCTCACAGCGTTGATCGCCACCGGTGGGAGAGTCTGTGGCATTCCAACGGATCTCTTCGGCAATTTGATTCTCGTCCAAAGACACAGTGAAGTGGATCTCTCGTTGCTGCTGGGCCACGGCTTCCTCCTGGCATGATGTTTTGGTCTCGCCGAGAGCATGCCCGGCGTCGGCGGATGCTAGCAGAGCCGAGCCGGCTCCCGAACCCATCAGGGCCACCCACCAAGGCGTTTTCCTCCTGATATGCTCACCTTGTAGGCAGTGCGCCAAGAACCTCTCGGTACCTTCGGAGGTCAAGATGAAAGCTCTCTCGATCGCTCTTCTCGCCCTTTCCCTCGCTTCCACCGCAGCCGCTGACGTCCTGTGGCTCAAGAATGGCCGTAGCCTCGAAGGCAAGGTTCGGACTCTGCCCGATGGCAAAATCGAGATTCAGCAATCCTTCGGTAGTTTCTCCTTTTCTCCCGACCAGATCGAAAGGGTCGAGTCGGCGATTACTTTGGAAGAGGTCGTCGACCAGGCGTTGGAGACTCTGGCTCCGGAGGATGCTGCAGGGCTCTTCGAGCTGGCCCAATGGACGCAAGAGCAAAACGCTCACACCCTGTCCAGGGATCTCATGAAAGCTGTGCTCGACATCGACCCGGAGCATGCGGAAGCCCACGCAGCCTTGGGACATCGCCATTTTCAAGGCCAGTGGGTAGAGGAAGAGGACTATCGAGAATTACGCGGCGAGGTCCTATTTCGCGGCGAATGGGTGCCACGGGAGGAGAAGGCGAGCATCTTGGCCATGGAAGGCGCTAGGAGCGATCGGGCCCACCAACAGGCTTACCGGGAAGCACAATTGGAGATTCAGGCTGAGCGTTTGCGGCGGGAATCTCGGCCCCAACCTCCCCGCTACGGACCTCATTCTCATGGCTACCCCATCGGTGGATACTTCGGCCCCGTAGCCAGTGCGCCCGTATCTCGAACGCCGGTTCCCCAGGCCCGAAGGCCGGTAAAACAGCCTTCCAAGACCACGGCTCCTCGGGCCGAGCAGCGCCGCCGCTCAGAGCCACCTCGGCGCCGGGCCACTGGGCCTCGCCAGACCCATGCAGGTCACCTCCGACACCAATGATCGAGGTTCTGGACCGGCACATCCAGATTCCCGCTTCTGACGGATTCCTCCTCGCCGCCACGGTGCTGGAGCCCTCGAAGGATCCATCGATACCGATGGTGATCATCAACTCTGCGACGGCTGTCAAGCGCGGTTACTATCTGAGGTTCGCCCAATTCCTCGCCCAGGAGGGCTTTCGAGTCGTCACCTTCGACTATCGAGGAGTCGGTGGCTCGAGGCCGCCCAGTTTGAAGGGCTTCGAAGCCAAGATGCAGCATTGGGCAGAGAAAGACACGGAAGGGGTATTTCGCTGGCACGAAGAGAACTTCCCCTCGAGCCCCCTCTTCCTGGTCGGTCATAGTTTCGGCGGCCAAGCCATGGCACTGACTCCCAGCCGCCATCGGCTACGAGGCGCCCTAACAGTGGCAGCCCAGAGCGGCTATTGGAGGCATTGGCCCGCCGTCTCCGTGCCGAAGGTTTTATTCTTCTGGTACGTGCTCATCCCCATCACTTGTCGACTTTGGGGCTACTTCCCCGCCAAGCGACTGGGCATTTCGGAGGACCTGCCCGCTGGGGTCGCCCTCCAATGGGCACGATGGGGAAGGCACCCCGACTACATTCGGAGGGATGAAGTGGAGGCCTGGCAAGAGGGATTCGAGGACTTCGACCGCCCCATTCTCGCTTACAGCTTTAGCGACGATTTCTTCGCCCCTCCAAGAGCCGCCAGCAGCATTCAAGCCTGTTACTCGGGCGCCACTATGACTTCTCGGCCCCGAAGGCCGGAAGACTATGGTGTTGCCGCAATTGGTCATTGGGGCTTCTTTCGAGAGAAGTTTCGGGACTCCCTGTGGACAGAAAGCCTGACCTGGCTACGAAGCCTTGCCTGAGGCTGCTCAGCGTCACCTCGAGGCAGATGAGACCGAATTCGACCCTTGCCCTGCGCTGATATGCTTGAGACCAGATTCTCATTTTTCCAAGGCTGGTGGCTCGAGTACTTCAGAGCCCTGAGAGAGGGGAGAGCTTCGTGTTGAATACCGTCTTGCTCTATGCGGTGCCAGCCGCTATCGCTCTTTTTCCGGGGCTGTTTGCCTGGAGCTCTGGAAAGAAGCTACTTGGACGATTGAGCCAACCGGATTTCGCAGAGGCCCTGCAACAATCGCAACGGCGGACCTCTATGGTCCTTCTAACTGTCATCCTCGTGCTGGTGCTGGTTTTCAAAGGCGGCGGACTGTGGCTAGCTATCGCGTTTCTCGCCAATTCCTTAGGGGGGTTTTCCAGTCGCAGGAAGATGTTTGGCGAAACCTGGAGCTTTTGGCGTTACCTATTTTTCTCGCTACGTTTTTGGATCGGCTATCTGGGCATCTGGATGATCATCTTCCTGACCCCTGCTCTGTTGTTAAATGCCGGCTCGGCCGGTTGGCCTCTCGCTGGTCTTCTCGCTGCTCTGGCTTGCCTTTGGTACGCCTTCAACCCTGCCATCTTCCCCCGACTACTAGGAGCAAAGTCCCTCCAACGACCGGACCTGGAGGAACCCCTTGCCAACATTCTTCGCCAAGCTAGCTGCAAAACGCCAATCCTCTATCAGGCAGGCCCCAAGGGAGGGCACTTCATAAACGCCTTCGCACTGCCTGGCCTAGTGGGCTCTCAAGGTGTTCTCTTCAGTGACGGGCTTTTGGAAGCCTTGGGGCCAAGGGAGACCACGGCTATTTTCGCCCACGAGGTCGCTCATCTGGAGCACTTCACCCGCCGGCGCCTACTGCGGGGCATGTTCGCCCTTCTGGTGCTCATGGGTGCCGCTGCCCTTCTGACTCTGGAAGTCGGGCCAAGGTTTCTTCCGGAACCGGTGATCATTTGGGGTTGGTTCGTCATCGTTCTCTTTAGCCTGACTCGCTCCATGGCCCGACGGAAACAGCACGAGGGCGACAGCGACCTGCGCGCTCTAGAGCTATGCGGGGACCCCCAAGCCCTGATCGACGGCTTGAGCAAGATCCATGTCCTGCTTCGCCAACCTCGGCGACAGAGCGCTCGGACAGAAGAGGGAGCCAGTCACCCGAGCTTGGCAAAGCGAATCCAAGCGATACGGGCTGCGAGTGGTGCTCTACCGGAAAGCACCGAGGCTCTCACCCTGCTCGGCGCTGGCGAGCCTGGACGAGGTGCCGTCCTCAATGCAGATCGAATCGTCTGGCTCTCGGGCCTGCCGGAGGGTGCGACACCGGACCCGGAGCGCCCCTTAGAAGCGGCCAAAGAGGCCCGCGCCCAAAATTATGGTGAGTTGAGAGAGCTTCGCCTCGAATTGAAACGCGGTGTCACCTCATTGCGCAGCTTGGACAGCCAGGGCCGAACGGACTCCATGCCCTTGAACCCGGAAGACGTCGCATCCGTTCAGAGCCACCTCGACCGGATCGATCATCACCTCGGGGCCCAGCTGGCAGCCAGCGAGAAAAGTCGCCCCGCGCCTCAGACCCGCCAGGCCCGCCAAGTGGCTGTTCTGGGAGCGGTGATCTCTCTCTTCCCGGCTGTCCCCTGGGCCCTGTTGCCAGCTGCGATTTTGGCCGCCCTTCGCCCGATCCAAGCCAGCCTCGCCGCCGCGGGCGTCTGCGCCGCAGGGGGTGCGATTCACCTTTGGTTGAATCCTCCCAGCCTTGGCAGCTTTAGCGACGGCATGGCGCCGCTTATCCTCTTACTCCTAGCCCTACTGGGAATTCTCTTCGGCTACTACGCGACGATCGCCGCTCCACCCCAAGGCAAGGGGAAGCGCTGGCCGATGATTACGGCTGTCACTCTCCTGGTGGTGGCAGCCCTGGCGAGCCTCGGTGCCATCGCCGCCGTGAACGGACACTTGCCCCGGATGAACCTTCATCTCTGGGCTCGAGAGGCCTCGACCTTCGTGTTGTCCCTCCTAGGAGCTGCGGTAGCCCTCTGGACGGTGCCGCGGCGCAGCACCAGAATGCTTGCCACCTTGCCTCTCCTGCTGGCTGCCGCGGCGATCTATATATCGACGACTCCATTTCGAACCACCGCCTCGGAGGACGCCCTAGCTATAGCTCCGAGCCCCTTGCCACCGAGGGAGGTTGTGGTCGAGCTGGTTCGAGAGTTCGAGGTCGAGGGGTTTCCTTCGCAGCTCAGGCTCTCCCCGGCAGGTACCACCGTGGCCATAGGGGCGATACAAAACTACGATGAGTACCCGTATTCGGACAGCGCTCAGGCGACCTACCGAATCATTCTGGCCGACGGCTCATCGACAAATATCGACGCAGATAGCCTCGAGTTTGTTAGCGAGTCGACAGTTCTCCTGCTCCGCTCGGACAAGGAACAACTGCATTTGCAGACTTTTCCTTTGGCTGGGGAAAAAAGCTCTCCCTGGCAGGTACGGCTTCGTCCTTTGAGCCGTCCTCAGCTACAAATAGATCCGGACTCCCAACGCTGGGCCGTTAGTGGCCTGAAACGAGACGAGAAGCGATTCATCCGCTTCTCGGGAGAAATTGGCGGTTTGGAGGTACAAGAAACGAGCTGGGACCTTGGCACCGGTGGCGATGATCTGCTTCCAGATGCTCTGCATCCCGGCAGCCACGGCACAGTTC
Source organism: Deltaproteobacteria bacterium (assembly GCA_022601195.1). Taxonomy (GTDB): domain Bacteria; phylum Acidobacteriota; class Thermoanaerobaculia; order Multivoradales; family JAHZIX01; genus JAHZIX01. Next base: position 745,263 of record JAHZIX010000045.1, on the reverse strand, counting down.
TAACGAGCCGCATGTTGTACGACTCGGCAGCAACCTCTGCTTTTTTCTTCCTGACGATGTCCGGGAGGGTGGGATTCCCCAGCGAGATCTCCATTTTCAACACCAACGGAGATCCCGCAAAGAGGTTGACCGCTCTGGGACTGCAATGCCAGATGCCCACATTAGCGGGGGATGCTTTTCTTTGCCTCGCCTCCGATAAAAGCAGCACCGCTCTCTGGTCTTTCCCAGTCGATGGTAGTGAGCCCAAAGGCCTCGGCTCTCTCCAAGGGCCCAACTATCAGACTTCCTCATCAGCCGCGGGCCGAGTCCTCCTCTACGCCGCCGGAACGACCTACCTATTCGATTTGAAGAGCAGCGAGCTGCTCCAACTCGACCTAGGTAGCGAAGAAGAGCAACCTGCCGAGAGCAGTGCACCCGGTTGGCTGGCCAATATGGAGACCTATGAGTTCGACTTCTTCAATGCCGTCGCCGTGGCCAAGAAACATGTCGCAGTAGCAGATACGGACTGGGATTCCGGAACCACAGTGAGCGTTTTCGAGATCTTGGAGTGACCGCTGCCTGGAGTTATAGAAGATAGAGAGCGAGAAGGTGCTCTAGTGGAGGCATCTGAGCGAGAACACACAGTCTCAGTAGGTCAGGAAAGCTGTCCGCACCTTAAAGAACCTTGACCTTGAAATCAGGGCTGGGTTCCTTGCCCCTCTCGGATTGCACTGATTGCCATTGATCCCGAGACTCGGGATTTCCTTAATGTCCAGCTCCTGATTTGAAAAGTCTGGCGCCCTGAAATAGACTAGTCTAAAACCAGTTGGAGTGACACATCATGGAAGTAATCGGTGCATTCGATGCGAAAACCCGCCTCAGTGAGCTGCTCGCGCGCGCAGAACACGGCGAATCCTTTGTGATCACTAAACACGGCCGGCCCGTTGCCCGCATCGTTCCGGACCAGGTGGCGGACCTGGAACGCGTATCTGCCGCTGCGTCCCGGTTGAGATCGTTGCGTGGGACTCTCAAGGACACGAGCCTTGAGCAGATCTGTGAAGACCGCCGGAATGGACATCGCTTCTAGATGTCTCTCGTTGTTGACCCCTCGGCCATTCTAGGCCTTGTTCTAGATGGCGAGGCAGCCGATTTCGGTGATCTGGTCTTGGAGAAGATCGAGCGCGACGGTGCCTGCGCACCATCGATTTTCTGGTACGAGATCCGGAACGTGCTGGTTGTCAATGAGCGCCGGCGACGGATCACCCCGGAAAAGACGGCCGTGTTCCTCGCCGCCTTGCAAGACTTGCCGATCGAGATAGACGCTCACCCCTCGGAACTCAGCGTCCTGCAATTGGCCCGGGCACAAGGGCTCACTGTCTATGATGCGGCCTATCTGGATCTTGCCTCCCGTCGGGGAGTGGCCCTTGCCACCCTGGATAACAAGCTTCGTACGGCAGCCCAAAACGTCTCTGTTCAGCTCTTTCCGGGGAAACACTCATGAGATCTGTTCTAGGTTCGTCGGCGGTGCTCTTGGGCACGGAACGCGGCATTGACGTGATCCATACCGAAAGCAAAAGTACATCATCGGGTATAGAAACTTGACTCGAGTGGGGAGCTATTAGCTCTGTGCAAAGGCCTAGGGCTGAGAGGAGGCTTCGCCCGCTTCCGGTAAGAAAGTAAGGCCATAGCGTGCAGCGATCGCTGTGACTCGCACCCGATCGAGGGGTTTGTCCTTGGGGAGCCGATCAATCTCTTCGAAGAAACCCTCGAAACCTCCAGGCGTGATGGTATTCATCAACATACCGTCGATCTGACCCACGTTGCGAAATCCGTGGGGGATCCCTCGGGGCAAGACGACCAAGGCGCCCTTTTCTGCCCGAGAGACCTCCTCACCACAATAGAATTCGAAGACCCCTTCCAGAACGAAAAACAATTCGTCTTCGTTTTCGTGTAGATGCCTGGGTGGCCCTCCACCAGGCCGAGTCGTGCTGACAATGACCGAATATTGCCCGCCGGTCTGCGCACTCATCACCTTGCCGACGATCTCGAGTCCGAAGATATTCCAGGTTTTACCGCCCTCTTGATGAACCACCATGAGCTGAGTGGCCGCACCAGAATCCCCACCGGCAACGATGGGAGCAGGAGGCACCGAAGAGCAGCCCAGCAGACCCAGCCAGACAAGGGTAACGACGACCAAGGTTAGATTCCTGTTCATGAAACTCCTAGATTCTCGGTAAGCCCATGAGCCTGACCCACAGGGCTCCTACGGCAGAGCGTCCACATTCTCTTTTCCTTGACCGATCGACAAATAGAGCATCGCAGTTCCGACGGCAGCAAAGCTCAGGACCCAGAGAAAATAGCCTGAGCCCAAGGGGTGGACGGTATTTGCCGAGCTAGGGTCCGAAAAGAAATAGCTCACCGCCACCCCTGCGCCGAGAAGCATCGCGATGGAGTACAGAATCGAGATTCCCCGAAAGTGACTCTTCCAATGAAACCATAGAAACAGAGGCGTTGCAGCTAGCAGGGTGTTGAGTACCTGCACATGAAGAGGAGCCGCAATGGCGGCCATGAGCCCATCATGGAACCGTGCGTCCTCGAAATCTCCCGCTGAAACCGCTGGCAGGAAGAGTGAGAGGAGAAACAATCCCCAACCTATCCAGGACAGCCCAAACGCCCAGGAAAAGTCGACTTGAGGTGCGCGGGGCTTCATGGAGGCCATTCTGCTGGATACACTCGAAATCGACAAATCTCGCCCTCCAAGAAGCCCCGGGTTCCGGCCCGGCCTCGTGGGGCTCACTCTTTGGGGGAAGACACTGCTTTGAGAGGCACTGCTCTGGGAGGCACTGCTTCGGGAGGCACTGCTTCGGGAGGCACTGCTTCGGGAGGCACTGCTTCGGGAGGCACTGCTTCGGGAGGCACTGCCTACGGGCGCACCGCGGGCAAGTAGCGATAGTGACCGGTAATCTCGAAGTCGAAGAGCATGTCCTCGACCTTAGGTCCCCGCCCGATGTTGTGGACAATGAGGGGGCGCTCACCGTCGGAAGAGCGACGGTCGATGACGATGCCGATATGAGGCAGCCGTCCGGAGACGTTCCAGGTCACCAAATCTCCGGCCCGATAGGCGGCAGGGTCGGTGGAGACTCCTAATGAGGCTCCCTGTCTGGCGAAATATGTCCGAAGATTTGGCACCCGCCGATGGTCGATATGAGGGTCTGGCCGCTTCAACCCCCACCTCGCAGGATAGAGGGAGAAGTTCCCGGCCATGTCTTCGTGCACTTCCTTCTGTAAATCGACCCCCAGGCGGCGGTAGCTGCGAATCACCACATCGGTACAGACACCCAAGTGATTCGGAACGTCGCCCCCCGGGTAGTCGATGGACCGATAGCTACCGTCGTAGATGACCCGATGCGAGGTTCGCTCGAGGGCGGCATCGGACAACTGTCGAGCCATGGCCTGGGAAGCTTTGGGAGCTCCCTGAGCAGAAACTAGAGGTGCCAACCCTAGAGCAACGATGATCGCTGTGGTCTGCCAGGCGAGAATTTCAATCCATCTCCTGTTCATGGAGCTTTGGACTCTAAATCCCTGCGAGAAGTTCCACCGACCCAGTCCTAACCGAATCTTGAAGACTCAGTTAGCCTCTTGGTCGCTGGCCTCCGGGCTGCTGGCCCCTTGGCAGTTAGCAAGAGCTAGCTGGATATCCTCGTCGTCCGTGTAAGACTCAGCGAGATCTGTCAGGTGAGGCACAAAGGATGGGTCGGGAAGCTTCGCTGCCGCGGCGACCACAAGAGCACTGACTTCATCCTGCTCCAACTCTTGCAGAGTCGCCGGGATCGCTCGGGCATCCCCCCTCTCGGCTAGACCGACCAGAGCCTCTCCCCGCACTTCCGAATCCTCGTCCCGAAGCCGGGCGACCAGCGCCTCTCGGATGGCTTCACTATCGACATCACTCAGGGTCCCAAGGCCAAAAGTCGCCCAGTTGCGAACGTCGAGATCTTCGTCGGCGGAAAGAGAGATAAGGACCGCTCGCGCCTCGTCGTCTCCTCTCGGTCCCATGCAATAGGCCACCGCATACCGCACATCCTCGGACTCGTGAGTCTGATGCCGACAGATCGTCTCCAGGTCTCCCACTTCGAGATGTCCCAAAGCCATGAGGGCGGAGGTGAGAACCTCCTCGTTGGATTCTTCCAGGAGGGTGGTCAGAATCGGCTCGGAAGGGCCGACAAAGGGGGGCTCCTCCTCCTCGCAGCCCAACTGTCCCAAAATATCGGCGCCCAAGCATTTGATCCACGGTTTCTCCGAGGAGCACCACTTCACCGCCGAGTCGAAGATAGAGCTCTCGTTGCGGGAATGGAGTTGTTGAATAGGTGCCCAGCGCGTCTCGTCCTCGCCGGATGGGTCATTTTCTGCCGCTTCCAATGCATGGGCCAACAAAGCGTCCGTAGACATGGTCTCTAGTTTGGACATGATCGATTTTCCTTCTAGGGCTTCCCTCGGAGAGGGACCTTGGCAAAGTTGCTGATGAGACGAAAAGGCCTGAGTGGGGTTTCTCCCCAATTTCATCAGCAGCTACAATATCTCTTGAAATGCAGCGTCCAAAGCGCTGCGGTGAGTGGTCATCGTGAGGCGGAGGCACTCGAGGGAGATCCTCCGGGGGCGTATCTTACTCTCCCTTCGCCTCGGCGTGTTGTTCCCAGCGCAGATTTGGTAGACCCTAGGGAACGATCGGCGATTCCTCATGGCAAGTCACTTTGTAGGGTAGGCTCCCCTCCCTACGATCTCTGTGCCGTTCAGAGAAGGAATACCGCCACCGCAGTCCAGACGGTGTCGTAGAATCTTGTGGCCAACTCTGAAAAGGACCCTTGGATGAAAATTCTACCGACCCTCAGCTCCCTCGCCATCGCCGGGTGGCTCATTCTGATGACCTCCTGCGCAGAGGTGTCTCCTCCTCCTGCCGAAACCCTGACCTCGACGAAGGGTGCACTGGCTCTCGATACCTGGTGGAGCCATCTGGAATCTCTGTGCGGCAAGGCCTACGGCGGCTCCCTGGTTTCCGAAGACGAAGTCGATGCGAGAATGGTCGATCTACCCATGACCATCCATGTGCGACGCTGCGCAGAACAGCGCATCGAGGTTCCCGTCTACATCGGTGATGACCGTTCTCGCACTTGGGTGCTAACCCGAACCCAGGGTGGTCTCAAGCTCCAACACGATCATCGCCACGAAGACGGCACCGAGGAAACCGTCAACCTTTACGGGGGACTCGCCTCGAGCCACGGTACCGAAGTGGCCCAGTTTTTTCCTGCCGACGGGTACTCCCAGAAGCTTTTCAAAGAGAACAATCTCGCCCCATCTGTGGACAATGTTTGGAGTATGGAAATCGTCTCCGGTAAACGCTTCTCGTACCATCTGCGCCGCCCCAACCGCCACTTTCAAATCGACTTCGATCTCACCCAAACAGTAGACCCACCCCCCGCTCCGTGGGGAGCCGAGGACAGTTGAGAGGCTAGGGGAAACTGGCGGACCACCCGCTAAGATCCCCCGACTCGAAATCGTCCGCAAAGATCACCGAGGTCGTACAACCACAGGACACCACCGTCAAGGTGTCTTCCACACCGGCGAACCGCTCGGTGACTTCGAAGGCGTCCTCCCCAAAATCGACGTCCGAGTCGTCTTCATTGCCGAAGATGCCGTCCGGCCCAACGCCGATGGTGTTGGGAAGGTTGCCGCCTCGGTCCATCAAGTTCGCCAGGGGGTTGAATTGCTCTGTGTGGAAGTTGCCTAGGTAATGACCGGCCTCGTGGGCGGCAATGTTGCCCAAAGCCACTCCGAGGAGATCGATGATGGAGATGCCTGGCGCCAAGGGAAAGGTGTTGAGAGAGTTGGGATCTGGCGCGGCTCCGCTCAGGAGGTCGAGCAGAATCACCGCTGTCTCCTCCCGAGCGAAATTTCCGGGATCGATGGATTGGGCGATGCCAATGGTGGGAATCCCCAACTCCGAGATGGAGCCACCGATGATCAGCCGACTCACCCCCGGCTGGCCAAAAGGATCCGGGTGATCTCGGCTGTTGAGGAGTTGAACGTCGAAGCCGCCGTTGGGGCCCGAGGATCTTGGGTCCGCCACTAGGTTCTCTTCGAGAGACGCCAAGATCGAGTCGATGGCGGCATCCTCATCCTGAGCCGACAAACCCCACCGGGGCAGGAAGTCTGCGAAGGGAGACAAATCGGTATCGCCAGCCGGCCCGGTAAAAATCGCCGGGTCCACAGTAGCGCCATCAAAATCGACAAAAATGACTTTGTTGTCCGCCGGAGGGGTCAGAAAGGGGCGGAATAGGCGCAGCTCCAAGGTGTAGTCGGCATCGTTCCCAGCGAGGGCACGGATCGAGTACCGCCCGGCCTCGGGAGCCAAATAACTCAAACTGGTTTCCCCACCTCCCGGCAGAGGGGAGGCCGGCGGAAAAATCCCCGTGAGATCTTGGCTGGAAGCAACTAGCAACTCTCCGGATGGGTCCTTCAGAAGGACTTGCTCACCGGCATCGATCAATTGGATCCCCAAGATGTCGCAGGCCTCTAGGTCGAAGGAGAACCAATCCGGGTCGCCATACTCCAGAGCAATGGTGACCTCGTAATCCCCTTCACTGCCGACGCCAAAGCCAGAAGAGGAGTCGAAGGGATCGCTGAGCACGGAAGCAAAAGGGAAGAGAGAGCCGCCGATTGACAAGAAATAGTCACCGGCCACGGTGATGGGTATCGCCAAGAAGCTGTCCAGAGAACCCCCACCATTTTCGTCTTCGTTCAGCGCCAAGCTGTTCCCGGCACTGTCATAGAGACCGATGAACGAATCCAAATCGCCGAAAGGGAGAGGAGTATCTACATCGATCACGATGAGTTGGCCGACCTCCACAGCGGGGATTCGATAGAAATCAAGATCTCCGGAGCCAGTACCGCTGCTGCCGAAAGGGCCGTCACCAATCGTGCCGCTAACCTTCACCGCCGAACCGGCTACGAGTCCCGTTTCGCTAGCCAGAGGGATCGAGCCTTCGTCCTCAACGAAGGGACCTCTGCTCAAAGGAGCAGAAGGAGCTGCGAAATGGCCAGAGACATCCACCGAAGCCTCTTTCCCAGGGCCGCTGCCAAAAACGGTGATGTGATTGCTGGTTTCCAACGTGTTGTTGGGCTCAATCTCCGTGCTCGTTCCTCCCCCTCGCCGGGAACCTTCAGCCCGTCGTTGCTCAGCCCGCCTCTCGAGCAGGGCCTGCCAATACTCCAGGTCGGGATTGGCTTCCCTGGGCAGAAAGCTGAGATAGGGATTAGGCCAGTATGGGCGGTGCGCCTCGAGCTCCTCCAAGCTCAACTGGCCAACTCGACCCGGAAAACCTTGGCTGGAGTCTCCTATCTCGAGGTCACCGGAACCCGTACCGGGCACACTGGGGGGTGGAGCGGAGATTGCCCCAGCCCCCAAGGCGACGAAAACGAAGACAGCTAGACCGACAAGGCGTTTCAGTCCTCGGTGATCGGGTCGACTCCTGACTCTGTTCTGGCCTATTTCCTTCTTCTTGGCCTGAGCGTTTCCCTCGGGCCTCTCGTGCGACAACATGACGGTACTCCTTCTCCAAGGCGTGCAGGCTTGCCCGCCGTCTCTCCGAGTCCTACCTAACTGTAGGGGTGATCTACCTACGTCGGTCTCGAAGCGAGATGCTTCTATCTACTGGCAGCTTCCATGTTTCGAGACGGGCTCACTGAGTAGCTACAGCTAGCAGGCAGTCACTTCCCTCTGTTCCTCGCTGAAATATGCACAGCAGCTGTCCGGCTCTCGTTCCGGTTCATAGAGGTGACGGTAGCAACCGATATCCGTTGGCCCCAGCTCGCGAACCGAACCTCGATAGGGAGCCGTCATCAAACCTACACCGAACATGCAGTAGTGACCGATGCCAATGGAATGACCGAGCTCGTGGGCACAAAGTGTCAAGAAGTCCAGAGGCTCTCGATCGTCTTCCCGATACTCCACAGTCCAACTTCGATTCAAGTTGAACCAACAATTACCGTCCGAAGGCTCCTGCCCCGCAGAAGTCGGTGGCGGGTTCGCCCACGCATGGTCTCCACCGGGTACGTCCACCCAACGCAACTCGATGTCAGCTTCTGATCGATCCGGTAGAGGAAAGAACCGGAACTGCGTAGCGTCCTGCCAAAGGTCAATAGCCCAGCGCACAGCCTCGATCTGCCGATCCCTTTCCAGCTCGCGGTTGTAGTTCCAAATGGAATAGGTCAGATGAAAGCGATCCCATTTTCGATATTCGGCACCCATGACTCTTCCTCTGCGCCTCGAAGTCCCTCCAAGGAAAATCCCCAGAGGTCGGGATGCCCCTTAAAGCTCTGCATCGGCGCGGACGAAGGGATCCCTACTCTCTAATAGTGGTGCGGGAATCGATTTTTGTTTCAGAACTGGCGAAGGTTCGGACAGAAGATCAAGCTCGCTGGCGGTATCTCTCGCGAAGCTCTTCCGTGAGCTCCCGCACGGATTGGAAATCACTACTGGGAAAATTGGCCTCGTTCTCCCAGAACTCACCCAACCCTCCAGCGCCCCAGGTCTCGTAGACCAAGACTTTGATCATCAGCTGGAGCTTGTCGCAAGCCTTGACCAGGCGAGCCTCCGCAGTTTCTGCTGCGCAATACTCGGCGTAGAGTTTGCGACTCCTATCCGGCAGGGGAGCGAGAATCTCGGCCATGGCCGCTGTCTCTGCTCGGGCCTTGGCCCCTTTGTCGAAGTATCGGCCAGCGGTGCGGGGCAGGTCGCCGATGCGGACCTCCGCAATGTCGTGCAGGAGGGCAATCTCCATGGCTCTCGTCAGATCGACGCTGTCTTCTCGGCTTCCCAGGGCCCACACCAAGAAGAGGACATGCCAACTATGCTCCGTAACGCTCTCCGGATCTGGAACTCCCCGGAGGAAATAACCGCTACGGGGAACTCGATCGAGTATTTGCGTTTCGAGAACCAGGTCGAGGAGACTTTCGTTGGCTTTCATGAAGGACTTGGTCCGCGACCCCGCTGCTCTAGTGGTGTGCTGGGCCCGGAACGTCGACGGGCATGGTCATAGCCGCCGGTGGATCGAGAATGTCGCGAGTCTGATAGTCACTCAGAGTGATGCCGAAGAGAATCAGCAGCCACAGAAAGCCCCCCGCTACCACCAATTTCGTCATCCCAGTGCTATGGCGTACATGCATGAAGAAAAGCACCACCAGGGTTGCCTTGGCGATCGCGATGCCGAGAGCAATGGGGTTGCTCATGACCCCAAAGTCCTGAAACGCGGCCCATACGGTCAGTACCGTGAGCCCCATGAGTGCCAAGAAGATGGTGATGTAAACACGAATCGGCTCTACGTGAACAGACATTTCAGAGCTCCTTCACCTAAGCGCGGCCGATCAGGTACAACATCGGGAACAAGAAGATCCACACGATGTCGACGAAATGCCAATAGAGGCCGAAGCACTCAATGGGGTTGTGGTAGTCGGCGTTATAGCGCCCTCGCCATGCCGGCCGGAAGAAAAACAGCAGAATCACCATGCCGATAATCATGTGAAAGGCGTGGAGACCGGTCATCGCGAAGTAGATGGAAAAGAACATCTCGGCCCGCCGATCGATGTGCTCGGGGGTAAACCCTTTGGTCTCCCAAAGATGATCCATCTCTTCCTGGCTGGGGGCGAAATGGAAGTGCTCGCCGGGCACCAAGTGGTGCTCGAATTTGGCACTGTATTCGACGGATTTGATACCTAGGAAGATTCCCCCGAAGACCAACGTCGCGATCAGAAAGGAGACCACTCCCTTGCCTCTCCCCAACTGCGCTTCTCGCACCGCCAAGGCCATGGTCAAGCTACTCAAAATCAACACCACCGTGTTGATCCCGCCGAGGGTTAGGTCCAGCTCCGAAGAGGCCAGAGCAAAGACCTCCGGATTCTTCACGCGGTAGACCAGATAGGCGGTGAAAATGCCGCCGAAAAACATGATCTCCTGCGCCACGAACAGCCACATGCCCAGAGAAGCGGACTCGCGCTGCTGCTCGAAACTGTCGAAGTGGTGCGCCAGCGCCGAGGAGTGGTGGGAGCTAGCCTGCATGTTGCACCTCCTTCGGCGTGTAGTCGTAGGGTTCCTCGGTCACCGTCGGGATCTCGTCGAAATTCAAGGTCGGAGGCGGAGACGCCGTCTCCCATTCGAGACCCTTGGCCCCCCAGGGGTTCTGGGTGCAGCGCTTGCCATAGAACATCGACCAAGCGAAGTAGAGCATGGGAATGAGATAGCCGATGCCAAGAATGGTAGCGCCAGCACTGGACATGACATTCAATACCTGAAACTCGTCCGGGTAAGAGTGGTAGCGCCGTGGCATCCCCAAATACCCCAAAATGAATTGAGGGAAAAAGGTCAGGTTGAAGCCCACGAAGATGATGATGGCAGCGAACTTGGACAAGAACACCGGGTACAGGCGCCCAGCGATTTTCGGCCACCAATAGTGCAGACCGCCCAAGTAGCCCATGATCGCCCCACCCACCATGATGTAGTGGAAATGGGCAACGATGAAGTACGTGTCATGGACATGAATATCGATGCCCATGGTGGCCAGCATGACCCCCGTCAGCCCGCCGATGGTGAACAGGCCGATGAAGCCCAAAGCGTAGAGCATCGGCGTTTCCCAGGAGACAGCTCCCTTGTACAAGGTCGCCGTCCAATTGAACACCTTCACCGCCGAGGGAATCGCCACCAACATGCTCAGTACAGAGAAAACTGCGCCGGCATACACCGACTGGCCGCTGACGAAGAGGTGGTGACCCCAAACCAAGAAGCCCAAGATCGCAATGGCGACACTGGCGAAAGCCACGAAGCGATAACCAAAGACGCGCTTCCGGGAGAAGGTCGCGATGAGCTCGCTGATCACCCCCATGGCGGGCAGGATCATGATGTACACCGCCGGATGAGAGTAGAACCAGAACAGGTGCTGAAAGAGCACCGGATCTCCCCCCAGAGCCGGGTCGAAGATTCCGAGCTTGAGAGTCCGCTCCAATGCCAGCAGCAACACCGTGATGGCCAGTACCGGCGTGCCTAGAATCTGAATCAGGCTGGTCGCGTACTGGGACCATACGAAGAGAGGTAGTCGAAACCAGGTCAGCCCCGGAGCTCGCATGCGATGAATGGTGACGATGAAATTCATCCCGGTAAGGATCGAAGAAAAGCCCGTAATGAAAATGCCGATGCCCGCCGTTGTCACCGCAGTATTGGAATACACCGTGCTCAGCGGTGTGTAGAACGTCCAGCCGGTGTTGAGGCCTCCTTCGAAGAGGGCCCAAAGAGTGAAGATGCCACCAGCCATGTAGACGTACCAGCTGGCCAAGTTGAGACGGGGAAACGCCACATCTTTGGCACCGATCATCAACGGCAGAAGGAAATTGCCCAGCACTGCCGGAATCGAAGGGATCAGGAAGAAGAAGATCATGACGATGCCGTGCATCGTGAACAGCCGGTTGTAAGTCTCCGGCTGCACCAGATCCCCACCGGGAGTCGCCAGCTCGAGGCGAATCAGTACCGCGAAGGCTCCACCCAAAAAGAAGAACAAGGTGATGGCCAGCAGATACAACAGTCCGATGCGCTTGTGGTCTGTGGTCAGAAACCACGACTTCAGGCCGTGAGCAGCGTTGAGGTAGTGGCGGTCGGGATAGCCCTCGGGCCGTTCCTTAGATTTGGCGTTGGACATCGTCCCTATCCTTCATCGGCAGCGGCAGCAGAAGACTGCGCTGCGGTCTGGACACCCTCACCGGGTGCCGTCTGATTCAGCTGTTTGACGTAGCGGATCAGCGCGAGCAGCTGCTCCTCATTGATCTGCCCTTGAAAAGAAGGCATCAGGGGCTGGTAGCCGGCGACAATCTTGGCAGCCGGATCGAGAATCGACTCTCGCAAGTAGAGGTCATCCCGTTCCTGGGTTCTGCCATCGGCCAGCAAAGCTTCGCTGCCCGTCAAGTTGGTTAGGAGAGGTCCCCTCCCTCCCGTATCGCCGGTATGGCAAGTGTGGCAAGCCAAATCCGTAAACAACTCCTCGCCACTGGCCAGAAGCGACTTGCCAGGCTCCTCGCCTGCCAGCCACGCTTCATAGTCGTGAGGTTCCATGACATACACCGACCCTCCCATGCGGGAGTGCTCTGCGCCGCAGAACTCGGCACAGAAAAGGTGGTACTTGCCAGGCTTGGTGGCCTCGAACCACACCGTCGTGTAACGCGCCGGAAGAACATCTGCCTTGACCCGAAAAGCCGGTACGAAGAAGCTGTGGATGACGTCCTCGGAAGTCATGGTCAGCTTGATGGGAACCCCGACGGGCACATGGAGATCGTTGATTTCCCGATTCCCTTCCGGATGCTGAAACTTCCACATCCACTGCTTGCCGACGGCGAAATACTCGACCGCGTCGGCCGGTGGCCGGTACAGAATGACGAAGACCTTCACTCCCCAAAAGAACAGTCCCAGGACGATGATCAATGGAATCACCGACCAGGTGATCTCGAGAGGCAGAGATGTCTTTTCCGGGATTCCGTAGTCGTTTTCGGAACGCCGCTTGAACTTCACAGCAAAGACAACCACCAGCACGGCGATCAATAGGGAGAAGAAAGCTGCGATGAACAGGCCGAAGAAGTAGAGCGCATCGACGTCTCTAGCGAAGGTCGATGCACTCTCCGGGAAGAGCGGAAGATTTCTTAGGATTTCCATGTCAGGCGTTTCCTAGGGTGCGTGGTGTCAACTCAGCGCGCCTCCGACGGGTCATGAGGCCCATGGCCAGACCCAGGGACAAAAGGGTTACGATGCCACCGGCTCGCACCAGATTCAAAACAGCAGCGCTGTACTTACCCGTCGCCGGGTCGTAGTGAAAGCAGAACAGCAGGAATTGATCCACGGCGGAACCGATCCGGTTCTCCGAGGCCTCGACCAGAGCGAGACGAACGTCCCTCGGCGCATAGTCGACGCCAAAGGCATAGCGGGAAATCTCGCCGCTGGAGGTCGCCACCACGATTCCTCCGACATGAGCGTACTCATCCGTTTTTTCGTCGTAGCGATAGCGGAATCCGGCAGCTTCCGTGAGCTGGCGAATCGAATCTTCATTTCCGGTAAGAAAATGCCATCCGCGAGCGGTATCCGACCCACCGTAGCGGCTCAGGGTTTCCTCCTTGGCGGCAGCGGCCATCGCCGGGGTCTCTCCCGGATCGAAGCTCACCGCCACCACATCGAATTCCGACCCGGGCTCAAAGGTCACTCCTTTGAGAGCACGGGACACACCATCGAGCACCAGAGTGCAGAGCATCGGGCATTCGTAGTAGACCAGGGCGAGGATCACCGGCCGCTCACCGAAGTAGCTGCCGAGTCGAACTGAGTTGCCCGACTCATCCAGGAAAGTCGCGTCCAAAGGCAAAGGTTCCCCGAGGCGTTGGTCGAAGCCAACATCCTGGAGGTTCTCCGGCAGGATATTGGAGCTTTGTCCGCCGGCATCCCGAGTGCCCAAGCCTTGAGCAGCGGCCGGTTGCCAGGAGAGCAGCAACGCCCCTAGGCCGAAGAGCAGCAGCCCTGCCCCGAGCCTCGATCGTGGAGACACTCGCCACCCTGCGGCACCCCAGCTCCGTCTCACGGATTGGATGAGCATCACGTCACTGGGCTCCTTGGGTTGGAATAGGGGAGACATCCTGGGTACGGACGCCACCGAAGACCTCATGAGCCACGGCCTCGACGTCTCCCCGCTCGGGAAAACCCCGAACGGCGAGAATGTCGATGGCTTGGTCGATGGGAATCCGGATCATTCCCTCTGCCCCGTCGACTTCTGCAAAGTGATTCAGCCGACCCTGCTCCCAGGCCCGAAGGGCGGCCATGTCGAGGGTCGGGGGAAATTCCTGAAGCTGCGGGCCCGGTGGCTCCCAGGTCTCGGCTGCTTGTGCCAGAGGAGAGAGCGGTGCGTCTTGACTCCGCGCCTCGTTGCGAGCGCTGACAACAACCCACCAGGTCACCGCCATAGAAACGAGCGTCACCAGGAGGAGACCGAAGCCGAAGCTGCGGATCTTGCCGTAGTCGATCTCTTGGTCAAAGGCCGTAGGTTCGGAATCGTGATGGGGATCACTCATGGGTGAACACCTCCGGCAAGTAGGCATCGCCCACCGGCACCAACGGGCGCCGTTTGAGCAGGGTGGCAAATACTCCCAACCACAGACCACCGAGGCCTACGAGGGTGGCCAAGTCCAGCCAGTGGAAAGTCAAGTGGTGGTGAAAGGTCGGCGCTGCCTGCCAGTAGTAGTCCAGGAAATGCACCACCAGCAACAGGGCAGCGACTCGGGCCAAGCGTCCACTGGCGTGCTTTCGTGACCGAGATAGCAACATCAAGAAGGGTAGGAGAAAGTGACCGAAGACCACCACCAGACCGACCTGCAGCCAGCCTCCTTGGGTGCGTTCCTGGTACCAGAGGATCTCCTCCGGCAAATTGGCCGCCCAGATGATCACCAGCTGGGAAACTCCAAAGTAAGCCCACAACATCACGAAGGCCAAAAGAAGCTTGCCCTGAGCGTAGAAAATCTTCGGACCGAGCACCTCATTCATGGGGGCTCGCCGACTCAGCCAGTGACCCACCAAGATCAGAAAGGTCATTCCCGCCACCAGAATCGTACCGATGAAGTAAACGCCATACATGGACGAGTACCAGTGAGGGTCCAGCGACATCAGCAAATCCACCGAAACCAGGGTCACCACAATGCCACAGACGACGATTCCTGGAGCCGCCACGGCACGCATCTTATTGATCAGCCCCGGGCTGGGATTCTTGTCCTGCCGACTGGACAGGGCGATCAGCACCCAGGTCAGAACGAGCCAAATGGCGAAGTAACAGATCACTCGTAGGCCGAAGTCGCTCTTGTTGAGAAACCACAACTTGGCCGCCAACAAGTGGTCGTGGGGATCCGCCTTGGTCCATTTGTAGATCGACTCGAGGCCCGTCCAAATGGGCAGGAAGAGAACCGCTAGCAGCGTCAAGGTAGCTGCGCTCGCTTCGTTGATTCGGCGCGTCACCAAACCCCAATCACCCTGGGTCATGTGTTGGATGATCAGTAGTCCGAGACTTCCCAGGGAAATGCTCAGCCAGAAGAGATAGGCCACCAGATACGACTGGTAGAACTGCTCTCCACCTCCGGCGAGCCAGGCTAGGCCGAGAGCGACGGCGCCAACGACCAGGCCTCCCACCTGAATGCGGCTCAAGGCTGGGGGCGCTTGGAAACGCTCCGCCGTAAGCTCGATGCGGTGCTCGCTCATGACTCTCCTACCTCGATATCGGTGGCGGCTAGATTGGCCGACTCGGAAGCCGGTAGTTCTGAAGACCGGGATTCTTCGTCGGGGCTCTTCGAGGCATGCCCCCCGTGGCCCGAGGCTTCCCCATGATCTCCCGAGGTCTCCGAAGAGGACCCTGCGGCCAGTGCTTGACGGAAGTTACGCTCGACCTCCGGAGGCAACTCCGCGAGGCGGGCGTTCTGACTCAACTGCAATGCCCGAATGTAGGCAGCTACGGCCCAACGGTCCTCCGGAACGATCTGCGGAGCATAGCTGGACATCTGGCCGAAACCCTCGGTAATGACGTTGACGAAATAGCCCGGAAGGGCCTCTCGCAACCGGTCTTCGTGAAGAGACGGTGGCTTCTTGAAACCGCGCTGCACGATGGTGCCGTTGCCGGTGCCGACGGTGTCATGACAAGGGGAGCAGAAGGTGTCGAAGCGCTTTTTGCCTTTCAGCAGTAGAGCTCGATTCATTTCCGTGTCCGTCATCGTTTCGCCGTGAACCCAACGCTGCCGAAGAGCCTTCATGGGGAAAGCGTCCAAGGGCTCTTTCCCCTCTCCCAATCCAGTGAAAAAAGCCGTGTCTTCTCGCAGGAATCCCCGCGGCACGGTGTTCGCCACCAGAGGGCGAGAAGCCATGTCGTTGGCAAAGATCGGATTGGTTTCCAGCGGCTCATACTTCGCCTGGTCATGCATATCCTGGCGGCAGCCGGTCATCAGAATCAAAGCTGCCACGAACGCAGCCGCGGTCCGAAGCGAGCCACCTCCAGGGCGCTCTAGCCGGCTCGAGACTGCGAGTCCAAAGCCTGCGGGACCAAAAGCAGTGGGTCTGGGAGCAACGGGTCGCTCAGGATGTCTAGTTCTCAACTTCCGACACCTCGCTGGGATGGAGACTGCGCAAGAAAGTCTCGGTTCCGTCTCGATCAAATTTGGGATCCGCCGCCTCGATGCAAAGAAAAAAGCCGTCCGTAGAGGCGTGGGCAGCGAAGCGCTTGACGTTGAAAACCGGGTGGTGGGGCCGCGGTAACCCATTGAGGGCAAACATACCGAGCACTCCACAGATCCCCGCGAAGAGAATCGTCACCTCAAACGTGACTGGAATGAAGGCGGGCCAGCTGTTCAAGGGCCGCCCACCGATATTCAAAGCGTAGACATGAACGGAGGTGATGTACTGCAGCCCAAACCCTGTCAAAGCACCGACTATGCCGCCACAGAGCATCAAAAGAGGCACATAGCTCTTGTGGTGGCCGAGGGCCTCAGAAACTTCCTCTACCGGGTAGGGCGAAAAGGCATCCTGTACTCGGTAGCCCGCCTCGTAGCTCTGGTGACAGGCTTTGGCGAGATCCTCTGCCGTCTCGAACTCTGCCATGAGGCCATACAACCGCGGTTCTTCCTGTTGATCGTGCATCAGGCGCCTCCTTTCGGCGCTTCGTCGAGATTCTTGCGATCGGGAACGATCGTGCGCATTTCGAAGATCGAGATCATCGGCACGAAGCGAATGAAGAGGAAAAACAGTGTCAGGAACATGCCCATGGTGCCGATGTAGAGAGCCCAATCCCACTTCGTTCCGGCGTACATTCCCCAGGAACTAGGTAGGAAATCTCGATGCAAGCTGGTCACAACGATGATGAAGCGCTCCAGCCACATGCCGATGGAAACGACGATGGAGACCAGGAAGAGCACCAACGGCGAACGCCGCCAGCTCTTGACCCACAACACCTGGGGTGCCAGTGCATTGCATAGCAACAACAACCACCACTGCACTTGGTAGGGGCCGGTGATGCGGTTGAGAATCATGAAGGCTTCGTATTGGTTGCCGCTGTAGAAGGCCATGAAGACCTCTACCAGATAGCCATAGGCGACGATCATGCCGGTGGCCAGGGTGACCTTGCCCATATTCTCGAGGTGGCGCAGGGTGATGAAATCTTGCAGCTTGAACATCACCCGCAGGGGGATAGCTAGCAAGAGCACCATGGCAAAGCCGGCGTAGATCGCTCCCGCAACGAAGTAGGGAGGGAAGATCGTCGCATGCCAACCGGGAAGTTGCCCCACTGAAAAGTCGAAGCTCACCACCGTGTGAACCGACAGCACCAACGGCGTCGAGATGCCCGCGAGAAGCAGGTAGAGGGACTCGTAGTTGTGCCAGTGGGCAGCGGAGCCTCGCCAGCCTAGAGAGAACACCCCGTATACCTTCGCGGCCAGTCGGTTCTTGGCGCGATCGCGCATGGCGGCCAGATCCGGCACCAGGCCGACGTACCAAAACAGCAGAGAGATGGTGAAGTAAGTCGACACGGCAAAGACATCCCAAATCAAAGGGCTGCGAAACTGGGGCCATAAGCCCATGGTGTTGGGGTAGGGCAAGAGCCAATAGACCGCGAGCCAGGGTCGTCCCGTATGCAATATGGGAAACAGACCCGCACAGGCCACGGCGAATAAAGTCATCGCCTCAGCAAACCGGTTGATGGAGGTTCGCCAGCTCTGGTTGAGCAATAAGAGAATGGCGGAGATCAGCGTTCCCGCGTGACCAATGCCGATCCACCAAACGAAGTTGATGATGGCGAAGCCCCAGCCCACGGGAATGTTCAGCCCCCAAACGCCGGTGCCGGTGAAAAGAAGGTAGATGATCGCGTACAGCATCATCACCATCACCGCACCGCTCACCGCCAAGGCACCAAACCACCACAGGGGCGTCTTGCCAAAGACGACGCCACTGATTTCCTCGGTCACGCTCTTGTTGTCGTGTCCGGCACCTACCAAGGGCAACTCAGGGGGTTTAGCCATCTGGGCTTGGGTCTTCGAGGCCTGGGCTCTAGCGCCCTTGCCTACCGGTGATTGCTCGCCGAAAGCCATCTCAGCTCCTCTCCGATTCTGGCTTGGGACTCTCGAGCCCAGGGTTGGGGTTGGTCAATTTGGCCAAATAGGTCGTGCGCGGACGAGTCCCCAACTCCTCCAGCAAGGCGTAGTTGAGGGGAGACTCCTTCCAGCGGCGCACCTTCGACGCCTCGTCATTGATGTCTCCAAAGACGATCGCTTCTGAAGGACAGGCCTGCTGACAGGCGGAGACAATCTCCCCATCCCGAATATCGCGATCCTGCACCTTGGCGTCGATCTTGACCTGATTGATTCGCTGCACACAGTAAGTGCACTTCTCCATGACGCCACGGAATCGCACGGTGACGTCCGGGTTCCGGCCCATGGCCACCAACGGGTCGTCGGTGTCATTGAATTTCAGGAAATTGAAGCGGCGCACCTTGTAGGGGCAGTTGTTGGAGCAGTAGCGAGTGCCGACGCAACGGTTGTAAACCATGTCGTTGAGGCCGTCCTCATTGTGCACTGTAGCGGCGACCGGACAGACGACCTCGCAGGGTGCCTGCTCACACTGCATGCAGGGAACCGGCTGGTGGTGAACTTTCGGGTTCTCCAGATCCCCTTCGAAATAGCGATCGATACGCAGCCACTGCATTTCCCGACCCTTGCCGACCTGCTCCTTGCCTACGACGGGAATGTTGTTCTCCGCCTGACAAGCCACCACGCAAGCATTGCAACCGGTACAAGAACTCAAGTCGATGGTCATTCCCCAGGCTAGGTTCTTGTATTCGAAGCCCGGGTAGAGGCTCCTTTCCGCCATCTCGGCATGGCCCATGT
This sequence comes from Deltaproteobacteria bacterium, assembly GCA_022601195.1. GTDB lineage: Bacteria > Acidobacteriota > Thermoanaerobaculia > Multivoradales > JAHZIX01 > JAHZIX01. The sequence continues at coordinate 726,312 of JAHZIX010000045.1, read as the reverse complement.
GATGAATCACATCTGGTTCGGCCATGAACTCTTCGAGAGAAGCGGTACGAACCATATGGCGCTTCTTGGCTTCTTGGCTCTCAACGGGAATGTTGTGATGCAGCTGAGTGGAAGACAACGGGTAGGTCGCTCCCGTCAGGGCGATCTCCGCTCCCGAGACTTTCCAGGGGTGCTGCGAAGTGCGAATCTGATAGGCATCGAATCCGATGCCGGTACCAACCCGTCCGGCCCGACCGCGACCAAAACCCAAGTGTAGGGTCAGAACTCCATCCGCTTGTCCAGGCAGGACCCAAAGGGGTACCTCTAGGCTTCGGCCTTCCACCGTCAGACGAACCATGCGGCCGCTAGCGGAAAGTAAATGACCGGCCTTGGCAGCCTCCCCCTTGAGCTGCTTCGGCAGAAAGCCGCCGCTCTTTTGCTCGCCGGCCAAGCCGAGTCGCTCAACGGTGGCCGGGCTGATCATCAAGGCGTTGTCCCAGGTCAGCTTGGTGAGGGGCTTGGGCACCTCCTGTAACCAACCACTGTTGGCGAAACGACCATCATAGATCGAAGGGTCCGGGCGGAAAATCAGCTCCAGGCCGTCGCCTGATTCCGCCCCGGAAAGCTCTCGCGCCGCCTTCGCTACCCCGGCATTGGAAACCACTACGTCCAGGGCGGGCAAAGCAGACTCGGCCAAATAGCCATCGTGGAGAGCTTTCTTCCAGGCTTTTCCCGAAAGGCCTTGGGAGATCCAATAGCCTTCGACGAGCTCATAGGCGGAGTACCCAGCCTGCCCGGTCAGAATGGCGAGCAACTGATGCACGGTCCGACCTTGAAATAAGGGCTCGATGAGTGGCTGCACCAGGCTGACGGTACCGTCCGACCCTCTGGCATCGCTCCACCCCTCGAGAAAGTGAGCCTGAGGCACATGCCAATGGCAGTACTCGGCGGTCTCGTCTTCGTAGAGACCGAGGTGGACCCCCAACTTGACCTTTCCGAGAGCGCCAACGAAATCCAGGTCAGCGGGAGCCGAAAACACCGGGTTGGTATCCAGGATCATCAGGAGGTCGACTTTTCCTTGCTCCATCTCCTCGACCAGGTTTCGAAGAGCGCCGTGGGAATCGGCACTTTGACCGGTCACCGGCTCCTGGTAGATCACTGTCGACCCAACGTTGCCGAGAGCTTCGTTGATCCCGTGGGCTACTGCCTGCACCGCGGCGGAGGCATACTCCCCCACCACCACTAGCGAGCGACCACGGTGAGCCGCTAAGTCCATAGCGACCGCATCCGCCCAGGCGACGACCGACGGACGAGTGAAGCTCGGCGGTGTCGAGACCCCGGGAACTCCCACTCTCTCCGCCACCGCCAGGACCAGGTGCCCGATCTCCACCGAGCTCAGAGGCAGGCGGTGATCGGCCTGGGTCCCAGTGCTCGTCGGGGTGCTCTCTACGGCATAAAGGCGGCTCATGGTGCCGCCGTTCTCATGAGTACGGCGCCCGGCAGCGAACTGGCGAGCGTGGCGCAAATGGCCAGGCCCCTGGGTCAGAAAATCCGCATCCAGGCTGAAGATGACCTCTGCTGCCGATAGGTCGTATCGGACCTCCGCAGTCCGCCCAAAAGCCAACTCCGCTCCGGCGCCGCGCTCCCCCTGGCCCACCGGCTCGAACTGAACCCACTTCGCCTTGGGAAAGCGTTTTTCTATCTCTGCCCACTGAGATTCGAGAGTTGGCGAGCTGGAAGCACCGGTGAGAATTCGCAGACCTTCTCCCGCCAGCGCCTCTTGGGCCCGCACCGCACCTTGGATCTTCTCTACGAAGGTCTCCCAAGTGGTCAGGCGGCCAATGTGAGTCACCGAGGTGGAACGGTCCGGATCGTAGAGACCCAGCGTCGAGGCTTGGTTGATGACATCCGAAGCACCGAGACTGTCCAGATGCTCGGGATTGCCCTCGACCTTGGTCGGGCGACCCATATGGCTTTCTGCCAGCAAACCGGTGGCGTATCCAGCGAGGGTAGAAGCGGTGGCAAAAAAGAGAGGCCGACCGGGGACGATTTCCTCCGGCTGACGAACATAGGGCACCAGCCTCTCGGCCGGCTGGCGGGTGCAACCGGTGAGGCCAGCGAGGGCGAGACCGGCGCCGGCAAGATGTAGGAAACTCCTGCGGCTGACACCGTCGTCCCACTCCGCCGCCTGGCGAGGAAACTCACGATGCAGCATGTCCTGAAAGCCCTCGGCCTGGGCCAACTCGTCGAGGCTGCGCCAGAAGGTCTTGCCAGAGGTGCCGTCGAGCCTGTCGCGCACGGCAGCCAAATTCAGCTCCTCCTGAGCTAACGATTCCTGGAGAGACCCTTTCGGACTTGGCGAGCTCTGCGGTCCCTGATCTAGCGGGTGCTGCTCTTTGGCCAACCGCCCCTCTTCCGGCAAGACCGTGAGAGGCGAGCTATTCCCTCCACCGAGGGTCCTGGGCGGCGCTCCTGTGCCGTTTCCTTTGTGATCCTTCAAGGTCATACTCCCCGTCTTACCCGAAATCTCTCACCGTCATCACTTCGTAGCAGAGCCGACGTCAGCGGTGGCACGTGGAACAGGTGTCCTGCGGTTTGATGTCGTACTCTTGGACTAGCTTGAGGCCTTCCTCAATAGGGTCTAGGGATGGATCCCACTCCCAGTCCATGTTGTAGACCTCGTCCTTCGGGCGCACATACTTCTCTGGATTCCTGTGGCAATCCAAACACCAATTCATCTGCAGGCTGACCGCCTGATAAAGCAGCGGCATCTCGTTCACGGGCCCATGGCAGGTCTCGCAGCCAACGCCCTTGGCGACGTGAATACTGTGGTTGAAGTAAACGAAATCCGGCAGGTCATAGACCCGGTTCCATTGAATGGGCTCATTGTCTCGAAAACTGGCCCGAACGGGCTCGAGCATAGGACTGTCTTTCCAAATCTGTTTGTGGCAGTTCATACAGGTTTGGGTCGGGGGAAGGCCAGCGAAAGCCGACTTTTCCACCGATGTATGACAGTAGCCGCAGGAAATTCCCAACACGGCGGTGTGGTGGTCGTGGCTGAAGGGAACTGGCTGCGCCAGTACCACTCCCTCATCGGTCTGAGCCGGGGAGCGATCTAACTTCATCGCTAGCAGCAGGGTGCCAACGGCGAGACTGATCCCTACGATAAGACTCGAGCGCGCAAACGCGTTGGCGCCGCGGCTGAATAACTGGGCCATAGCAGCTTTGCCTTTTTCAGTAGATCCACGATTTCAGCAGACCTCGGCGTTCCTGCCGGGACCTTGTGAAATCTTTCACAATCTAGCGACCCTAACAGGCATCATGCAGTCTTGCAACCACATCTAGCAGCAGGTCGCGACCTGCCACCGAGAACATTGTTTAGTGGAATTCTAGAAGATCGAAGCAACCCTGGATAGGGAAAATTTGGCAACCCGGAACAGGAATCCGTCTAGAGCAAAATGGCCCCAAAGAACACAGCGCCTCGAAGGCAGATCGACCTCTTCAGCGAAGAATTTGAATCTGGCAGTCAATCACAATAGAATTAGATTGTTATCGAAGCCCCCCGCTGACAACCTACGCCCTGGAGAAGAGCTCGTGAAGTTATTCACTCGCAGCCTGCTAGCCGCATTCACTGTTGCCCTGCTCTCGGAAGGAACCACCTTCGGAGAAGGCCACCAGCCGCCTACTGCTGCGGAATCCGGGGCAGAAGAAACCAGGGCCACCGTAAGGAGTGACTTGGCGGAAATCCAGAAGCGCGGAAAGATCGTCATGCTCACCGTACCCTGGCAAGAGAATCTCTTCGTCCGTACCAATATCGAAGCGGGCCCAATGCAACGGAAAGCCGGCCCGGAATTCTTCGAGGGGTCCGATGTCGACCTGATGTCGGAAATCGCTCGCGAGCTAGGGGTTGAATTGGAGATCGTTCCGGCCATGGGCGAAGGGGGAATTCCCAGCTATTCCGCCCTGATTCCCGCCTTGCTGAGAGAGGAAGGAGACGTCATCGCAAGCGCCTTCTCCGTCACGGCAACCCGCCGAGAGAAGATCGATTTCAGCGCTCCTTATTTTCACAATCAGGTGGTCATCATCACTCGAAAGGGCCCCAAAGGCTCACAGGCTACCGACCTAGCCGGTCTCAGGGCAGCCATCATCCCTCAGACCAGCCTGGTAGAAGACCTCGCCGCTCTCCAGATAGACGGCGTTCAGCGAGTCGAAGTGGACATCATTTTGGAAGCCTACGAAGCTGTCTCAGAGGGTCGAGCGGACTTCCTCCTCGACTACCTGTCCTCGGGAGTGGCCAATTTCCTGAGCTTGTTCGACAACCTGGAAATCGCCCGCTCATTGCCGGCAGCGGATACCTTCGCTATTGGCTTACGTCCCGGCAGCGACCTGGAAGAGCCCATCAACCAGGTGATCGAGAAGCTTCGTAGCAGCGGGCGCCTGGAGCAGATCATGAGCCTGCCAGCAGCCCTCGGCAAATCCTGACTCTTTTTCCATCGGTGGGCGAGGCAAACCTGGCGCCGGTCCAGGACCCCAATCAGCCCACCGGATCTAACTCAAGGGAATGCCGCGTTTGGCAAGGAGCCGACGCAGGCGGCCATAGATATTGTCACCGACCAGCCAGCGCCCAGAAGCGGAAAGATCTTGCAGCACCTGAGGTAGCTCCTCGGAACCGCTCCAATGCTGCCTCACGAAGGGCTCGAGCTCTTTGCTGAAAGCATCTTCCAAGACCGCGACGGCCAGCACCAAATCATCTATGTAGCCCATGGGGCCAACAAAGGCTTCCGGCAGGATGTCGAAGGGGAGCACAAAATAGGCTAGAGCACCGCCGATGAGAGCCCGGGTAGATTGGGGAACCTGGCGATCGAGGGTGAGCCGGAGAAGCAGAAGAAAGATGTCCGGCACAACCAACAGAGCCCGAGTCGTTCTCTGACCCAGCTTGCCTCGACGGGATTCCACATGCCCTAGGAGTCGGCGGCGAAGTCGGTCGTAGAAGCTCAGCATGCGGGGAGAACTGGCTGCAGAGGAGGCATCCAGCTTTGAGATCTCAGAAAGCTCCAAGCTCTGAGACGGCGGGTCGTCGGTCCCCCATGCTGGTTTCGGCGAATTACTCTCGGTCATGGCCAGCTTTTCCTCCTGAACCTGCCTCCTGCGGCTGCCTTCTGCAACTCACACATGCTCATACCCTTACCACCCTCTCGGGCCTCCCAAAGGAGGGTCCTATAATGACACGACCTTTTCACCTCGAGCCGGCAAGATCACCGTGAACTCCTCGCCGAAAACACCTCCACCACCCCCAAAGAATCTCAGAGGCGCACGGTGGATGATTCTGCTTCGCCGCCGCCCCTTCTTTCCCGCGGTCCTTCTCGCCACCATGATGGGTATGGCTCTCGTTCTAGAGACTTCCTTCTTGGGTGGTCCCCAATGGCTCCCCAAGCTTCCTCTTGGCCTCTGTCTGCTCTGGCTAGCAGCCCGAGCAAAACCTCACCGCTCCCCCTAGGTCGAAGTCGACGATGCTGCTATTCGCTGAGGTCATCACCCTATTGTTCTTTCTGCTGTGTATTGCCCATGCCGTCGCCCGGCGAGGCTCAGAAGGAGCCTGGTTCTTCGGGGCTCTTCTGAGCCTGGGGCTAGTTCGCGAGAATTTCGTCGCCCTTTACCGATACCTCTACGAATTCACCCCTCTCACTCTCATGCTCGGCTTGGCGCCGCTGATCGGCTCGATCATCTGGGGCTATTCGATCTACCTTTGCGTCGTTTGGGTCGAGGGGATTACTGGCGAAGCCCTCTCTGCCCAGTGGCCCTCAGCAAGGTTCCTGGGACTCGCGTCTCTTTTCATGGCCAGCCTCGCGTGCTTCTATGAACCCTTCCTCCAGCTCATTGGCATGGCTCGCTGGCAACCGGGCACCTGGTTCGTCCTCGGCGTGCCACCCATCGCCTTGGTGGGTTACTCCAGCCTCGCTGTCTTCTTTCTCCTCGCCTGGAGTTGGGTCCTACGGAAGGACAAAAAAGGAATGAACCGAGCAGCCCTGCTCGCCGCTACCCTCCTCCCCATCGCTCTCGGCCACGCGGCGGGACTTCAGATACTCAAGAACTGGCTCGGTTGGTAAGACCCACTGCGGTGTCAGGCATGCGTTCCGTGCACGGCTAAAATGAGGCCTAGCTTTTGAGCCTAGGTACTGCGGCTAAGCCGAAGCCAGGTTGAGCATCGAGTAAGAAAGACCTCTTTGTTATTTTCGGCAGGCCTCTGATCTGGTGTTGTGCTGCAGGATCAAGCCCTAAGACCCTCTAGCGATCTTCACCTAGATGCAGCCTCGTATCGACCTCAAAGGCACAAAGTAGGAACTTAGCTGGTACATTGGAAACTGGAAAAGAAACCTGTCTATTCCATTCGCAGAACCTCTGCCTCGATTACACCATTTTCTTTCCCAGAGGAAAACTATTGACAACCCCATCATCAATGCCTTGACTGGCGTTCAGTCATGACTCACCCAGTCCAACTCAAGAGCAAACGGATGATCGATCGCTTTACTAGAATTGGTTTCTAAGCTCAAGGAGAGCCATCGGTTGGGTGCAAGGCCTCGCTCTACTCGAAAGCCGCAAGCCAAGGTTCGTCGTGTTGATTGATCAACCCGCAAGACCTTCCTTAACGATTGTCCGACGGTGAAAAAGGCATACCCCTTGGATCTTCATCCATAGTACTCAACATCGTCTCATCAATACGCACTTCACGTTCACCAGGTTCCGATGCTCAGTGAATCTCCTCTTGGAGTATTCCTGCCATCCTGAGATTTAATCTCATCTCGGAGGATCATCGGCTCGCGACTCCGCGTGCGTCACACTTGACATACCGCATTTAGCGGGCACCCTTCGGTCACCTCGTAGTGCAGAACCTGCTCCTCGAACTCGAGCAGATATTCTTGGTCTTCAGGGTAGTACTTCGCGCGCAGGACTTCGTCGCCTGCAAAGGCGCGAATCTCCTCTTCTGAAGACCAGAACGTGAGCGTTTGGAAATGCGTCACGTTTCCTTCAATCCGGTGAAAAAGATAAACACCCAAGCAACCGTTCACGCCACTGTAGTCCGGCACCGCGCGCTCCGTGAGGAAGGCAAGGTAGTCAGTCGTTTTTTCGACAAGTGTTCGTCCGTGCCATAGGCGTGCGATCATAATGACATGTCCTATTTAGTGATCGTTTCAGTCGTAGGCCCACATCGGCTCGACCTTTCCTGCGCTCGTGAACCCACAGGTCTCTTAGGACCGAGTTGAACCCTCATCAGCTACGAGCAGGTGCCGGTGGCGTCCTGTGTACCTCGCCGTCTGTCGCCGCATTATCTCTTGCCCAATGCCTCGGTGATGAAGGAAAAGGAGGACGAGTAGGCGAGGGCAGTATACGACGAGATGACCATTAGATATCGCGTTGCCAGGGCCGACAAGCGTGCTGTTCTGCCACGTTGACACAAGGGAGTGCGAATGAAGTAGCACTGCATGAAGCAATCCCGGCTTACAAGCAGGTGATCAACCGTTTGCGATCTAGATGATGTTTCCGTCATACCTCATCGCTGTGCTTTCGTTGGGAATTCTGCGGTATGACTCCTGCTTAAGCATCGCCGACACCCGCTCTGCTGAAGACGGAGGGGAATGGTGTCGGTCGACTGCTTGAAAAACCTGCCAGGGACCCGTGTAGGTAGACGAAGGCGCCCGCTCCCCTACTTGAAAGTTTGCGTCTTTAGGAGCTCGCCCGCCTCATCGTAAACCTTCCAAGGCCCCTTCTTCTTGCCGTGTTCGAAGCGACCTTCGTCCCAGAGCTGGCCATTGGAATGGTATCGCTTCCATACACCATGCTTCTGTTCTTCATCGTCGAAGCCGCCCGTCCCCCGCGGTTCGCCAGTCTTGAAGAACCACTTCCACCGACCAACGATCTTTCCGTCCTTGAAACTACCGGAGGACTGCATCTGGCCATTGTTGAGAAAGTACTTCCATTTTCCTGATTTCTTTCCGTTGTCGAACTCACCCTGGCAAGAGACGAGGCCGTTCTTGAAATAAAGCTTGAAGGGACCATTTTTAGGATTGCCGTCTTCATCGATTCCAGGGATGTCTTTCATTGGGTATCGCTCCTTGTTGGTACATCTATTGGAACGGAGAGGCTTGCTGATGAGGGCGATTGATTGAAATCGCGTTCTGCCCCTGGTTCGATGATAGTACTTTCAGGAAGTTGCTCATAACACTGCCAGGGTCCATGGTTGCACAGACGAAGAAAATGCCAGTTTCGGCTCAACAACGAAACTGATAGCACCAACACCATGGACAACGCTGGAAAGGGCGTTGGCCCTCCAAGGTGCAGCTCTTCCGCATTCCGGCCTGGCTGCCGAGAGCCGTGGTGCCGGGCTCAATCCTGGTAGGAACGAGGAGGCGACGGACGTTGATTCACCAAGGCTATGCTCCCTTTCACAGACCCCGTAAGCCGACTCAACAGAAGAACTCGCCTGCACGGGTCACGTCAATACCGGTCTCCAAAGGAGGAGAGGCAGGCCTGACACCCAGTGGTGGTAGGAGGCTGGGGACGGGGTCCTACAGCAGGTAGGCCACGGCGAAGCCGACCTGGGCGAACATCATCATCATGTACATATGAGTCCACGATGGGTGGTTCTCGGTTTCCGCAAGAGAGTCCGGGTCCCGAAGCAGGAGGTAAACCGTGTAGGCACCCCAGATCGTGAGGACGATCCCTAGCGCCACCAATAGCTGAGAGTTGCCGGTGAGAATGGGGTGTTCCGGATTCTGTGGATCTGGCAGATAGGCACCCAGGGGGATCAGCAGCCAAGGAAAGATGAAGAACGGGCTGATCATCCAAGCGGCCTTGCGGACCCCGTGCACGATGGGCAGAGTTCGGCAGCCGCCGGCGCGATCTCCCTCCATGTCGGCAAAATCTTTGGTGGTGGAAGCGCCGATAAGAAATAGACCGAAGACAGCACCGATGTACCACGGCTCAGCGTGGGCGATGCGAGCCACCATGGCCCAGCCGGCCACTTTCAAGAGCATGCCCCGGGGGAGGGCGATGGTCAGACTGGCCAAGAAGCCCAAGGTCTTGGTGCGACCCAATTGGGGTGCTGAATAGACGAAGGTAAAAACCAATCCCGCCAGGTAGACGAAAAACGTCTCGTGATGGGAGAGGGGGGCTCCCAGTTTTGCCATGAGGGTGTTGAAGGGGTACACCACCACCAACCAGGTAGGAATCAGGGCCAGAGCGTAAAACACCCAGGTGAAGGCCCAGGCCTCCCGGATCGACAGAGCGCCGGTCACCAGGGGCCGATTCGGTTTGTTGAGGCGGTCGATCTCCAGGTCATAAATCTGATTGATGGCATTGGAGGCGGCATTCATGAAACTAGCGCAAAGGGAACCGAGAGCCACCGTCAACAAGACGGAAAGCGTCAGCCGGCTCAGAGGGTCCGGGTTGTGCACCGATCCGAAGGCACAGATCGCTCCGGAAACGATCCCAAAAAGCGGTGGCAACAAGGTGAAAGGCCTGGCTAACTTGACGTAGTGGGAAGTCTTGCTCAAGGTGTTTTCCTCTAGCCTCGGATACCGAGGTCCGGCTTACCTGCCGAAGGGTGCAGGCGGTCGATATTCTCTGGAATCGATCTCTAGATCCACGGATAGAGTGCCGCGGCCGTCAAAGCGCCCACGAGGGTATTGAGAAAATTCACGGCTTCGTTGTCCAGGAGCCCTCTCTTCTCGAGGGTCGCTCCCACCAGACTTTCCATGGTCGTCCCAACGAAAGCCGCCACTACTACCACCGCGGCACCGGACCAGCCATAGAGGCCCACGACGACTCCGAGAGCCGCTACCAGCACCGAAGCCAAGATTCCCGCTACCGTACCTTCCAAAGAGACCGCTCCTTCCGTCCCTCGGGGGACAGGTCGAAGGCTCGTGATGAGAAAGGTGCGCTTGCCCCACAACTGACCGATCTCACTGGCCGCGGTGTCTGAGGTCTTGGTGGCGAAAGCGGCGGCAAAGGCGAGGACGAACAGCCCGCCGTAGGGCGTCATGATGGCAAAAAACGCACACGCTGCAGCAACCGAAGTATTGGCCAGGGCGTGCCGCACTCCCCGGCGCCCGCCACCTTCCTGGGCCAAGCCCTGGGCAGCTTTGCGTTGGTAGCCGAGCTTGGTGGCCGCCGTACCGAGGACGAAAAAGGCGAGCAGCAGCGAATAGCCCCGCCAACCGAGACTGACATAGATGGCCGTGCCCACCAGAAAACCTGCTAGTGCTCCGGAGATCGATACGGATCGGGCGGCATAGCCCAGGCCGGCGAGTGCCAGGTTGACCCCCACCGCCCAACCCAAACGGGACCAGAGCTCCGCCTCGGCCCAGGGAAGACCCTGACCCTGAGTGAGCAGTAGGCAATAAAGGAAAAGCCCGGTGATCAGGGGAACGCCAATATTGTCGTCGAGACCTTGAGGTAGGGACTCCAGGGCAGCTGCCAGAACGGCAGCCGCTACGGAAACGGCGATAGCGAAGCCGAGAGCGTACTCTCGACCGCTCCCTTGGGCGGTCCACAGCAATAGAACCGCACAGCCCACGGAGCCGAATACCGCGTAAGCCGTCGTGCCGGCCCAGCTCTTCGCCGAGTTCCAAGGCAACTTACTTCGGCCCAGAGTCATTCCCACCAGAGAAGCCATTCCGTCCCCGAAGGCAAGGATCCCCCACACAGCTGCCGCCACTTCCAATTTCTTCCAGAAGCAGAGAATCAGCAGTAGGACTGCCAGCGGGTAGAGCACGATGCCCAAGGATGAGCCTCGAGCTGTCTCTCCTTGTCTCCACAGCTTTTTTCCACCGATGCGGGGAAGCACCAACAGATTGAAAAGAGTCGCTGCCAGGGCGGCCAGAGCCGAGCCCAAGGGGCCAAGAAAACGCACCGCAAAGGCGATGAAGCCCACCGACATATGGACGCCTTTGCGAGCCAACTCACCGCCGGTGAGCTTCTGGGTACTCCTTGAGGAAGAGGCTGGAGATGTCATCGATTGCTCCATAGGTCTTGGAGAGCTTGATCGAGCCCTCGCGTCGGTGACCACCCTAGGCCCCGCAGGGCCGAAGCGTCACCGCACAGCAGCGGCATATCCACTGGTCGGACTCTCTCCGGATCCGTTTCCAGCTGCACTTCGAGCCGGCTGTGGACCACCAGGCGGCTCAGAGCCTCGCCGATTGAGTGGACGATTCCAGAAGCCAGATTGTAGACCTTACCTTCCTCGCCCCTCTCAGCCAACCGGCAATAGGCCTCGGCCACGTCGTCGATATGCACGAAGTCTCTTCTGGCCTCCAGGTTACCCACTTTGAGAACTGGTTCCTGGAGCCCAGCTTCGATCGCTGCCAGTTGACGAGTGAAGGCAGGCAGGGCGAAGGTCTCGGCCTGCCCTGGCCCCACCGCGTTGAAAGAGCGCACCACGATCGCCCCTTGTGCCAAGGCCAAGCGCTCTGCTGCGGCCTTGGTGAGCGCATAGGGAGTTCGAGGTGCAACAGCGCGATCCTCCCGAATGGGTTGCTCTTCTTCGGGAACCAAGCCGTACACCTCTGAGCTGGAGGCGAACAAAACCCGCCGCCCGCGCGCCCCTCGAAGCAAGTTTTCGGTCCCCATGACGTTGACTTGAAAGTAGTCCGCCATGCGCTGCCAAGAAGCCCCCACGTGACTCAGACCTCCTAGGTGAATCACCACGTCCGGGTCCTGTTCCCCAATCACCGAGGCCACGAGAGACCGGTCGCCGAGATCTACCTCGGCAGCCTCGAGCTCCGGTAGGCCCGGATCAGCGCCGAGAAAAGTACCGCCGACCCGGTGCCCCTGGGCCAGGAAGCGAGCCGCTAGGCGTCGCCCCACAAAGCCGCTTATCCCCGTGATGAAGACCCGCACGTCAGCCTTGAGCTTGCTTTGCCAGGCGTTTGCGCCAGTAGTCCAGTAGGTCGCTCAGAGTCTGTTCGAGAGTGATCTGCGGCTCCCAGCCGGTGTCGCCTCGGAATTTCGAGCTATCTCCCACTAGAATTTCCACATCCGACGGACGCAGCCGCTCCGGATCTTCCCTGACCTCTACCTTGACGGTGCTCATGGCGAGCAAGCGATCCAGGAGCTCCTGAATGGTGATTCCATGACCGGAAGCAATGTTGTAGGCCTCACCGGGTTTGCCGCGAGTCACCGCGAGCCAATAGGCCCGCACCATGTCGCGCACGTCGGTAAAGTCGCGAATCGCGGTCAGGTTCCCTACCGAAATGACCGGCTCTCTCAAACCGGCCTCGATGGAGGCGATCTGCTGGGAAAAGTTCGAAGCGACAAACACCGGTCCCCGACGAGGCCCGGTATGGTTGAAACCTCGGGTACGAATCGCCTTGAGGCCGTAGCTCTGGAAGTATTGGTAGCCGAGCAGGTCCTGGGCCACCTTGGAGACCGCATAGGGGGACAAGGGGCGGAGAGGATTGAGCTCCGTGATGGGCGTCTCCTCGGGCTTCACCAGACCATACTCCTCGCTGGAGCAAGCGATCTGCACAACCGGATCGATCTCCAGGGCACGGATGGCCTCGAAAAGATGGGTCTGGCCGGAGACATTGGTGGTCAAGGTCTCCGTGGGAGCCCGCCAACTAGACGGCACATAGCTTTGAGCGGCGAGGTGAAAAATATAGCTTGGTCGAACTTCGTCCAACACTTGATGGAGAGATGTGTAGTCCCGTAAATCTGCTTCTCGAAGCCGAATCTTCGAGTCCAAATGCTCGATATTCTCCATTCGGCTTCGCCACCGATAGATGCCAAAGACCTCTACATCTGGATGTTCAGCGAGTAGATAGTCGGCGAGGTGAGATCCGGCAAAGCCGGTGATTCCAGTGATCAGTGCTCTTGTCATAAGTGTGTTCCTCGGCGGAATTCCGCCAGGTATTCTGCCAGCCCTGCGGACCAGGCTTCCACTGGCCGGCCCAGGGCTCGCTGGCATGTTTCAATATCTAGAACGGAAAATTCTGGTCTCGGTGCGGGACGCGGGAAGGCTTCCGTCGACACCGGTTCCACCTCCACGGTGGGGTCCCATTGGCGAACGATCTCACGAGTAAAGTCATACCAGGAAACCGCCTCCCTATTCCGGTAGTGGAGTAGCCCCGAAGTGGGCGTTTCCGCTAGCTGCAATAGAGCGGCCGCCAGATATCCCGTGTAGGTGGGTGCTCCCACCTGATCATCGACCACTCGCAAGTGGCGATGCCCCTGCCTGATCAATCGCAGCATTGTTGCTACGAAGTTCCCGCCGCCCGGGCCAAATAGCCAGGACACTCGAACCACTAGGGAGCGTTCGTAGGCCAAAGCATGGCTCTCCCCTAGCAGCTTGCTTCGTCCGTAGACGGACCGGGGGCCAGTTTCGTCTTGCTCCCGGTAGGGTTTGGTTCCCGAGCCATCGAACACGTAGTCCGTAGACACTTGAATCAAACGAGCCTCGACCCGTGCTGCCATGGCTACGACGTTGGCAACCGCCTCGCCATTGACCTGCATGGCCTCGTCGACCTCGGTCTCGCAGTCATCGACTCGGGTCAAGGCTGCGCAGTTGACGATCAGCTGAGGCCGAAACGTGTCTGCCCAATAGCAAAGAGTGCTGGGATCGGTAATGTCTGCCTGGCGGTGCGACAGGGCGAGAGCAGCGGAGCCGCTTCTTCGCACCCGGGCCAGCACCGCCTGACCAAGCATGCCCCTACCGCCAAGAATCAGTGTTCGCATCTGGCCGACCTCTCCCCGAAGCTGCGTTCAGGTAATACCGACTTCGGAGTTGTCGCCGAGCATGAACCGGTAGGCCTTGGGCTTGAAGTCTGTCTTGACGATCCGAGCGTTGCGGCCAATCAGCGAGCCGTCGATGCGCAAGGGAATATCGCGGATCTGGCAATTGGAGAGAATGATCGAATTCTCCACCTCGCAGCGCTTTAGACTGCACCCAGCTCCAATGGAGGTATACGGACCGACAAAGGCATTCTCAATGCGGGCACCAGCGCCAATCACCACCGGGCCTCGGATGAGCGAGTCGACCAACTCGACCCCTTCTCCGATCTCGACCCGCCCCTCGACGCGAACGTCCTCGGGCCAGTTGCTCCTGCCGTTGTCATGGATATTGTCCAGCATGATCCGGTTGGCCTCCAACATGTCGTCCAGCTTGCCGGTGTCTTTCCACCATCCCTTGACCTGGTGAGGGTGAACCGTGAGGCCGCGGTCGATGAGATCCTGAATCGCGTCAGTGATCTCTAACTCTCCGCGGGCCGAAGGGCGAATTCGCTTGACCGACTCGAAGATCTCCTTGCTGAACATGTAAACGCCGACCAGCGCGAGATTACTTTTCGGCTCCTTCGGTTTCTCCACCAGGCGGCGAACGACGCCTTCCTCGGTCAACTCGGCAACACCAAACTGCTGGGGATTCTCCACGCTGGCCAGGAGAATCTCGGCCGCTGGGCCGAGCTGCTGAAACTCTTCCACCAAGCCGGTGATGCCACCGGCGATCAGGTTGTCTCCCAGATACATGACGAACGGGTCATCACCCAAGAACTCTTCAGCGATGAGGACCGCATGGGCCAGGCCGCGGGGCTGGTCCTGCTCGATATAGGTAACCCGGGCGCCAAAGGCAGAGCCATCTCCAACCGCTGCGCGAATCTCATCCCGGGTGTCCCCGACCACGATTCCGATCTCGGTGATCCCTGCAGCCACCACAGATTCGATGCAAAAAAACAGCACCGGCTTGTTGGCGATAGGGACGAGTTGCTTGGCCGAGGTATAGGTCAGAGGTCGCAACCTCGTTCCTTTTCCGCCGGACAAGATCAAGCCTTTCATCATGATTTCCTATTCAGAGTTCGGCTCACCGGGCGCCGCAGAGCTCGTGGCCCTCTTCGCCCGAAGAGGATCAGTTGGTCAGATCGAGGAAGGTCCCGACATTCTTCAGAGTCAGAGAGAAGCGAATATCCTGATCTCTCTCGTCGCCGAAAATCACATCACGCCATTCCAGGCGAATGCCGTAGCACTGAGCGCGGTACTCCAGGAGGTAGCGCTGCTGCTGCAACAAGCTCTCTTCTACGTTGAAGACTAGGTCCGTGCGCAACCGCAAACGCTCCGGAAGGAGGTTGAGATCCGTTCCGAGACGAACCTGGTCGGATCTCTTCTCCCCGGATTCCGCGTTCCAGCTAGTACGCCAGCTGAGGTCCACGCTTTGCCGTCCGAGGGCAAGCTTGCCAGAAAGGGAGGTGGACGTGAGCTGGGAAAACAGGGTGTTGTAGGTAACCCGGGCGGTCAAATTGGTTCGCTCGCTGGGAGAAAAACGAATCAAGTTGGAAATCGGGCCCGCCTTGCGCTCCACGGTGCCGTCACCACCGTCTTCCATGGAACCAGGAAGAGCCGGAACAAAGGCTCCCCGCTGTAGAGGCTGATCCTGGTCGAAGCTGTACTGGCGGGAGATCTCCCAGAGCAGGATTTCACAAGCACCGCCACCTTTTCCTTCTTCTTCCCCATCCTTGGGTCGGGGTTTCGCCAGCAAGCGGTTCGACAAGGAAAACGTACCAACGTTCGAGGAACGAAGTCGGTCGATCTCATCGAAGAGGGGAATTTCACTCCGGTTGTCGATATCACCGAAGAAACGGTACTGCCAGCGGGGCTCGATAACGTGCTTGAGCTTGCTGAAGGCACCTTTTTCCCGATCGAAAATCCTCGAAAAGGAGGGCCCGACGATGGAGGCGCTGGCAAAAGGAAAGTCTCGGGTCACAGAATCGCCCGTAAAGCCGTTCTCGCCGTCAGCATTCGTGCCGAGGCTCTCCCCGTACCAAGTCGAGCGGTACCCCCCTCCCAGAGAAGCTGATAGCCAGGGAGCCACTTTGAGGGGCAAAATCAGCTGGGGAGCCAAATCGACCCGCCCATAGGTACCGTCCTGGGCCGACGACCGGTCGACCCCTAGGAAGCTGGCCGAGCTTTCCAGCTGAAGAAAAAGCGGCAACCGGCCTAGCTTCGTCGGCCGCAGTCGATATTCCACTTCCGGCAACCGCTCGAGAACCACTGACCGGTCGTCAGAGACAAACGTCTCTTGGCGCTGGGCCAGAATATTGAGGGAGTGATTCCCCCAGTTGCCACTCACAAACCCTTTGGACTCCAGACTTCGCCGACTGTTGCGATCGATGTTCCGCTCAAAATCCCGGAAAAAATCGAAGTCCGAAAACTCTTGGATCTTGAGAACTCCACGCATCCCTTTAGGAAGGTCTGTGGTCTCGTGCAGCAGGTCGATCTTCCAGCGCCAATCACCGTCGGAGGGATCTCGAATGGCATAGCCCTTGAACAAGCCCTTGGTGCCCTCGGTGGGTTGATAGCGAAACTCATTGCCCAGGCCAAAGAACTCTTTGCTGTAGAGATCGAGGTGAAAGGTGGTGTCGTAGCTTTGCCCCAGAACCTGGTAATAGGCCAATCCCAAATAGGCACCGCGGCGCTTCGAGTAGCCGATGTTGGGGACCAGCATTCCAGAGGTGCGATCCGCCTTGACGGGCCACAGCATGTAAGGCAGGTACAGCACCGGTGCCTTCTTCACTCGCATGGAAGCATGGTGGATCCGGGCATATCCATCCACTTCGATGTCCGCCCGGCCCAGATGAAAGCTCCAAGGAGGAGAGTCACCGTCGCAAGAGGTAAAGGTGCCGTCCACTACCGAGTAGGTGTTCTCACCGGTCTTGGAGACTTCCGTTCCTGAAAAGTAAAAGTCTGGGTCGACATAAGCGCTGGCATTGGTGACGGTACCCGTCTTCGATTCGAAGTCGAAGGTCAGAGTCGAGCCCGCCAAACGCCGAGGCCCCTGATCCAGGATCACGTTGCCGAAGGCCATGACGTTTTTCTCCGTCAGGTCCACCTCCACGGTGTCAGCGCTGATCTTGATTTCCTGATAGAGAATTTCGACCCCATCGGAGAGCACTGCCAGGTCCTCTCGCTGATAGCGAATGCCACCAGCCCAGCCGCTGGCGCTGCCTCCCCCTTTTCCAGGAGGAAAGGAAAGCTCGAAGGTTACGCTTCCGGGAGGAGCGGCATCTTCCTTGTTTGCTTTCCCTCTCTCCGCCAGCTGCTGCTGACGCCAAGCCCGAAACCGTCTCACCTCTTCTGGGGTCATCTCAGAAATCGGCTTGTCGGAAGGCTTCACGATCTTGTCGGAATCTTCGTTGTCGGAACCTTCCAGGTCAGGAACATCCTGGTCGGGACGTTCCTGGTTGGCGGCTGCTTCCTCGGAAGTCTGCGGCTCCCCTGGGGCAGAGACCGGACTCGCGTCCTCCTCGGAAGAGCTCCCTGGCTCCTGTTGACCGGCCTCGGGCTCTTGCTGGCCCATCGAGTCCGATGCGAACACTGCCAAAGGGAATACTGCCGAAATGGACATTGCCGAAGCCAGCAAGAGAGCTGCCAGGGCAGCACCCCGGATGGGTTGAAACACCGTCGGCTGACTGGACAATCCAGGCTCCTTCGAGATCATTGGGCTAGCCTTCCCGCTCCAACAGCACCGCGGTAGCTTCTCCGCCTCCCAGGCAGATTGCGGCGACTCCCCGGCGAGCATTGCGGGCGGCCATGGCATGGAGAAGAGTCACGACGATGCGCGCTCCGGAGGCGCCGATGGGGTGCCCGAGAGCGACGGCTCCACCGTTGACGTTGATCGCCTCCGGCGAGACGCCCAGGTCCTGGCAATAGGCCATGGCCACCGCAGCGAAAGCTTCATTGACTTCCCAGAGATCGATGTCTTGGGCCGTTAGCCCGGCTCTTGCCAATAGTTGGCGCGTCGCCTCCACCGGAGCCGTGGTAAACCACTCCGGCGCTTGAGCTGCCGAGGAATGAGCTACCAACCGAGCCAGAGGCTTACGCCCCAACTTCTCGGCGTAGCTAGCCGTCGACATCACCAGGGCTGCCGCACCATCGTTGATCTTGCTGGCATTTGCAGCGGTGATGGTACCGTCCTTCTTGAAGGCGGGCCGCAAGCTGGGCATGCGATCTAAGTCGACCCGAAACGGCTCCTCATCGCGATCGATCACCGTCGAGCCTTTTCGGCCGGGTATCTCTACGGTTACGACCTCGGCGTCGAAGGCGCCCCCTTCGACGGCAGCCCGCGCACGGCGATAACTTTCCAGAGCAAAGGCATCCTGAGCCTCGCGGCTGAAGTTATACTCGGTCGCGCACAGCTCGGCACAATTGCCCATATGTATGTCGTTGTAGGGATCCCAGAGGCCATCGTGAATCATCGAGTCGATCAACTTACCGTGGCCCAGTCGCAAGCCGTCTCGCACCCCTGTGGCCAAGTACGGAGCCTGGCTCATATTCTCCATACCGCCAGCGGCAACCAATTCGAAATCGCCACAGCGCAAGTCGTTGGCGGCGATCATCAAGGCCTTCATGCCCGAGCCGCAAACTTTATTCAGGGTCAACGCACCAGTGGAGTTTGGGCAGCCGGCTGCCAAAGCAGCTTGGCGTGCGGGAGCCTGGCCTTGACCGGCAGGCAAAACACACCCCATATTCACTTGCTCGACGTCGCTCGGATCGACGCCAGCATTCTCCATGGCGACCGACAAGGCTCGAGCACCGAGACGAGGTGCGGCCAGGGGTGCCAGGCCGCCTTGAAAAGCGCCGATGGGTGTACGCACAGCGCTTAATATGACGATCTCTTCCATGCTGTCTCCAGTTGTTTTCTCCGCTGGGGTCCGACGCCTAGCCGTAGGGCATTTCAGGCCGGACGAGAGTCTCCGATGCTAGCACAAGGAAAGACACCCCAATGTGTGTACTAGGCATCGACTTTGGAGAGAAGAGGGTCGGTCTAGCCCTATCGGATCCGAAGGCTCGCTACGCCATTCCCCTGACGACCCTGGAGCGCCGCAACGACCGCAGTGTGGCTCGAGAGATCTGCCGCCTCGCCGCCGAGCGGGGCGTAGTACGTCTGGTGTTAGGAGAGCCCCTGGGCCTCGATGGCAATCGGGGAGAAGCCGCGCAACGGGTACGCCGCTTCGGCAACCGACTGGAAAAGACATCGGGCCTTCCCCTGCAATATGTAGACGAAGCCCTGACCTCCGTGGAGGCAGAGGCCCAGCTCCGGGAGATGGGGGTGGACCCGCGGAAAAACCCTGGCCGAGTCGACTCCCTCGCGGCTCAAATCTTGCTGCAAGAGGCTCTAGCCCGACAGGCACCGGTAGCGGAGGATCCACAATGAGACTCCGCCGAATCCTGACGATCTCGCTCGGAATGATGGCTCTCGTCGCCCTGATTGCTGCGGGGGTTGGCTATTTCTGGGTGCAACGAACCCTGGAAACCCCTTTTAAGGCCTACGACGAGCCAGAAACGGTAGTCCAGGTAAAAACCGGCAGTGGCGCAGCACAGATCCTGCGCCAACTTCAGGAGGCCGGGGTCATCCTAGACCACCGCATGGGTCGCCTCTATTTGGAACACAAAATGGGAAACCCCTCCCTCCAAGCTGGTGAATACCGCTTCACGGAGCCCATGACTCTCCATCAAGCGTTGGAGAAACTGATCCGCGGAGAGGTCGTCACCTACGGAGTCACCCTCATCGAGGGTCTGACCGCGGAAGAAACCGCAGCACACCTCATGGCCGAAGGCTTTGGAGATCGCGAAGTTTTCCGGGAAATCATGAGCTCGCCGGAGCTCATCGCCGACTTAGACCCGTCGGCTAACAACCTCGAGGGTTATCTTTTTCCAGACACCTACCGGTTTCCCAGAGATACTTCCGAGAAGGTCATTGTTCGCACCATGGTCGAGACTTTTCGCCGCCGGTGGCAAGAACAGGTCGAACCCTTGAGAGCCTCCGGCTCGAACGCGGCTTTCACCGTGCGAGAAATCGTCACCTTGGCGAGCATCGTCGAAAAGGAAGCCCAGGTGGACGAAGAGCGGCCGGTCATCGCGGGGGTCTACAGCAATCGACTGGCTCGCGGCATCGCCCTCTACGCCGACCCCACTGTCATCTTTGCCTTGCGCCTTCAAGGCAGATGGAACGGCAACCTGCGCCGGGCCGACCTGCAGATGGACTCCCCTTACAACACCTATCGCTACCCTGGCCTTCCACCAGGGCCGATCGCGTCCTCAGGCTTGGCGAGCCTTCAAGCGGCCGCTGACCCAGCAGCAGTGCCATACCTTTATTTCGTCAGCCGCAACGACGGCACCCACGTTTTTGCGGAAACTCTTGCTGAGCACAATCGCAACGTCAACGAATGGCAAAAGAGGTATTGGCGTCAACGACTTTCGAGACAAGCAAAGTAAGGGCAAGCCGACGCAAATCTGTGATAGAAAAGTACCTCCCCAATCAGGGACGCTATTTGATGTACACAGGGTTTAGCTACGAGGGTGGCCGGCCTCGCCGCGGCGCGGATCGAGCCCCCAAGGAGGCGCCATGAATACCCGCGAGCAATTCGGCAACTATCTTCTTCTCAAGAAGCTCAATGAAGATTCGCTTGGAGAAACTTTCCGGGCAGGTCGATTCGGCAACCAGGGCATCGAGCAAGTCGTTTTGCTTCGAGTGCTCAACGGAACGGCCTTGGACGGCGTTCAGGTGGCCCAGCGGTCCGCAGGCCGCCTGAACATTCAAGAAGCGCTCAAGAACCCACACCTGGGTAATGGCCTGGACTTCGGAGACCTCCAGGGCGTGCCCTACCTGGTCTACGACTACATCTCCGGCAAAGATCTTTCCTCCCTTTTGGAGCAAGCCAAGAGGCAACGCATGCCCATCCCGACCGATCATGCTTTGCTGATCGCGGATCGAATGGCATTGGGGTTGGTTGCTGGCTATGAGAACCGACTCCAGGGTTCCAGAATCCTCCACGGATTTGTCGTTCCCGGCCTGGTCATGCTCTCCAACGAGGGAGAGAGTCGCCTCCTAGGATTCGAAGTCGCTCCCGCACTCCGAGAATTGGCGCCGGAGAATGCTGCCCTTCGCGAGTACGAACGCTACCTCTCACCAGAGGCATTGGCGGGGCAGCCCCTCAGCAAGACCGACGACGTCTACTCCTTGGGAGTCATCCTCTACGAAATGCTAACCGGGGAACGAATGCCCGCGGGCTCAATCTCCACTCACGAATCTCTGCTGGCCAATGCCACTCTGGCGAACGACCAGGAGCCCATTCCGCCAGCGATCCAGCGTTTGATCCATCAAAGCCTGGCCCCCGCCGGCCAGAGAATCGCCGACTGTGTAGCCTGGCACAAAGCTCTCAGTCAGCTCATGATCGATGGCGGCTTCAACGCTACGACCTTCAACCTCGCCTTCTTCATGCACAGCCTGTTTCGAGACGAGATCGAACGAGAGTCCCGGGAAATACAAACCGAGAAAAAGATCGACTCTCCGGGCATCGCCTTGGAAGTACCCACGGAAGCGGCCTTCGCAGAAGAGGGGAATAGAGGCGCAGAAACCGTCATCGTGAACGCTGCGGCGTTTCGCGAGGAGGTCGCTCAGCTGGAGCCGGAAGAAGAAAAAAGCCGAAGAGGCCTTCTCGCAGGCCTGGCTGCGCTTTTGGCATTGGCCGTTCTGGGGGGCGGCATCTACTGGTTCCTACAACAGGAAAAAGGGCCCGACCCAACCCCTCCGGTAGCTGCCGTGGCCGCCGAGCCCGTCCCCGTGGAACCAGCAGGTCCCACCCAAGAAGAATTGCAGGCCGAGCTGGACCGCATGAGATCCGAGATGGCCGACGCCCTGGTCGCCCAGAGCGAAGAGATGAAGCAATCCCTCGCCGAAGAGTACGAAGGCCGTATCCGCGACCTTCAAAAGCAGCAACAAGATTCCCAGAAGGCGATCGAGGCAAAACGGCGAAAGGAAGAGCAGCAAGCCGCCTTGGCTTCCCAACAGGCCGCAGCGGAGGAAGCTGCGCGACGGAAAGCCCAAGCGGCCGCCGTGGCCGAAACCGAGAACCTGGCCGCTGCAAACCCAGCCACCAGCGGTCCCGATTCCGGCTCTGGAACTGGGGCTGCCCCCGAGACCCTCGCCTCCGGGACGGTGCCCCAGGAAGAAAGCCCGGCCGAGGTGGCCTCGACCCAACCACAGGAAGAGCCACCGGCCCCGGAGCCCGCAGCGCCCAAGAAAGCTCCAGAGCCTGCGGTCCGCGTAGGCCAGCTGGTTCAAACCGGACCGGGAGTCACAGCTCCGAACCTGTTGCGTCAAGCTCAGGCTCGGTACCCCCCGACCGCTCTTCGAGCTCGCCGTAGCGCCACCATCATGTTGCGGGTTCTGGTGGACGAGAACGGCAAGGTCGTGCAAACGGAGCAGATCGGCAAGCGAGCCGGCCTAGGTCTCGACGAAGCCGCCGCGACGGCTGCGAAGCAGTCGACCTTTCGACCGGCGACCAAGAACGGTGTCCGAGTCAAAATGTGGCACTCACTGCGCTACGACTTCCAGCCCTGATCCACAAGGGGAAGGGTCACCGGTGACTAGAAGCTGTGACTTGGAACCAGTGATTTGGAGCCAGCGTTTGAGGAAGCATGGGTAGCCCTGTTGCAAGAGGATGAATTCGGCGACAGTAAATTCGGATAGACTGTCTGCTGATTGCTGGCTTCCACAGCGAATCGCAACCCCGAGAATGAATACAATGGCGCTCAACATCTTCCCGACGGCGGAGACTCTCTCTTGAAAGCCGAAACGATCAGCCAAAACGCGGCAGCCACAGCACCGGGCCTGCTGGCAGACCTCCGTGAGCTCACCCGCGCCCGATTGAACCTGATGGTGGTTCTCACCACCGCTATTGGGTTCGCCGTCGCCGTGGAGGGGGTCTTCCCCATCGCTCTTTTTCTCCACACGGTGATCGGTACGGCCTTGGTAGCTGCCGGGTCTTCCGCCCTCAACCAGGTATTGGAGAAGGACACGGATGCTGCCATGCGGAGGACAGCGAACCGGCCGATTCCCTCGGAGCGCATGAGCGTGGACAGCGCTCTCGCCATCGGCGTAGGCCTTTCGGTTGGCGGTCTACTGCAGCTGGCTCTAGCCGTGAATATTCTGACGGCATTTCTCGGCGCTATCACCCTGGCGTCCTATCTCTTCATCTACACCCCCATGAAGCGTGTCAGCTCCCTCGCGACGGTCATCGGAGCGGTACCCGGAGCGATCCCGCCGGTCATGGGTTGGGCAGCCTTACGGGGCACTCTCAGCCTCGAAGCCTTCGCCCTTTTCGCTATTCTCTTTCTCTGGCAGCTACCCCACTTTCTCGCCATCGCCTGGGTCTATCGGGCTGACTACGAAAGAGGCGGGCTGCCTATGCTCCCGGTGGTCGACCCCGAGGGCAACGCCACCGCTCGCCAGATGATTCTCTATTGCGCTGCTTTGCTACCGGTTAGCCTCATGCCCAACGTCCTGGGAATGAATGGGCTTCCCTACTTTGTCTGCGCAGTTATCTTGGGAGCTATTTATCTCGCCTACTGCTTTTTCTTCGCCCGCTCCCGCAACAACCGATCGGCGATTCGCCTGATGCTCGCCTCGGTCATCTATTTGCCGGCGTTGCTCACCGCGATGATGCTGGATCGGCTCATCGGCTGATCCCTAGTTTTCAGATTACCTCTCCCAAGACAGCCTCATGAGCTCTTCCTCTCCGCCTCCCCGCTTCCTCCGAACCGCTCTGTGGGGAATGCTTGTGCTGGTCATTCTGGCGGTGTCGGTGACCGCCCTCATGAGCCGTACCTGGCTGAAAGAGAGTCTGCGAGGCTCTCAGGCCTTGCCCGTCCTGGGTAGCGTGCCCAACTTCGAGCTGGTCAACAGGGACGGTCGGCCGATATCTCGGGATGACCTGGAAGGCAAGCCATGGGTTGCCGACTTTATTTTCACCAGCTGCAAGGTTTCCTGCCCGGTGATGACGACTCGCATGGCGGATCTGAGTCAAAAGCTTGCCACCGACCGACTGCGTTGGGTATCCATTTCCGTAGACCCGGACAACGACACGCCGGAGGTTCTCGCTGCCTACGCCAAGAAATTCGATGCCGCCGACTCTTGGCTGTTCCTCACCGGGAAAACCGAGGAGATCTACCCCTTGGTGCGCGATGGTTTTCGCCTCGGGGTAGCCGTCGCAGACCCCAGCGAGCCGGGCAGCGCGCTAGAACCCATCTCCCATAGCACTCGTTTTGTGTTGGTGGACTCGGAATCTCAAATCCGGGGCTACTACGATGCCTTTGACCCAGCCTCCCTGAATCGCCTGGCAGCTGACTTGGGTCGCCTGGTGCCCCGGCGATAGCCTTAAAGCGGAGGCCGCCGCCGCAAGGGGCAACTTCCCCTCCGAGACAGCCTAGGCGCATTTTCCAGCAGCCTGTAACGGTCCGCTTCGTGCGGTTCTTCTAGTCCCATCGACAGCGGTCTGAACCCAGGTTTCCGAGTCTCTCTTCAACCGCAACAGACTGGCCTTGACACCTCAGAAACGCGCGGCTATCCTAGCGGCGCCTACGTGTTTAACATTCTAGATCAGCACCGAAACGTGAGGTATCGGCGGTGGCGCAGATCTTTCCGAAATGGGCCAATAAACTACCTGCGTATAGCGTAGGGGGCATTGCCGTGGCGGCAATGATCGCCCCTCTGTTCGTTTGGTACTACTTTTCTCCGGAATACACGGATGTCGGCTATCAGCCGCACCAACCGGTTCCCTACAGCCACAAGCTTCACGTCGGTGAGCTCGGGTTGGACTGCCGCTATTGCCATGTGGGAGTCGAGGTTGCAGCGGTGGCTTCCGTCCCTCCGACCCAGGTGTGCATGAATTGCCATCAACTGGTTCTTCGGGACAGCGAGAAACTCGCTCCCATCCGCAAGAGTGCAGAGACCGGCGATCCCATGCGCTGGGTTCGCGTCCACAAAGTGCCGGAGTATGCCTTTTTTGACCACAGTGTTCACATTTCTGCCGGCGTCGGTTGCTCCAGTTGCCATGGCGATATTGGCGACATGGAAGAAGTCCGCCAAGTGGAGCCGCTGAGTATGGGTTGGTGCCTACAATGCCACCGGGACCCGGATCCTCATTTGCGACCCCCGGAGCAAATCTTCAATACCCGATGGGTCGCGCCGGAGAACCAGTTAGCACTGGCCGCCGAGATCCGGCAAAGCCGAGAAATCGCGCCACCGGAGGACTGCAGCGCATGTCATCGATGAAGCCGCCGGAGGACTCCGCCTCGACTGTCGACCGCTCAACCAAAGCCTATTGGCGGAGCTTGGATCGTCTCTACGACTCTCCGGCCTTGGAGGGCTCATCTCCGGAGGGCGACCCGAACGGCATCGCCGAAGAATTCCTGGCCGGCGCATCGGAACGTCCGGATGCCATGAGCCGACGCACCATGATGAGCCTCATGGGCGCGACCTTCGCCCTTGCTGGAGCCACTGGCTGTCGGCGACCCGAACAAGTCATCGTGCCTTATGTCCAGGCCCCAGAAGGACAGCTGCCGGGAGTACCGGAACAATACGCCACCACCGCCACCCTGGGGGGTGAAGCCTATGGCTTGGTGGTCGAAAGTCACGATGGCCGCCCCACGAAGATCGAAGGCAATAGCGACCATCCCTCCAGCCTCGGAGCTGCTAGCCCTTGGCTTCAAGCCTCGGTTCTCAACCTCTATGATCCGGATCGCTCCAGGACGGTTTTGCATCGTCGCGAAGGCGAGGGTGAAGAAGGCTTGGCGGCGGCCAGCTGGGACGATTTCCAGGCTGCCTGGCAGAGCCTCGCAGAGGAGGCTCAAGGAGATGGGGGAGCACGATTAGCTATCCTGGTGGACGGGAGTTGCTCACCGACTAGGGGCCGATTGGCCGAGGCGGTTCAGCAGCGTTTTCCAAATGCCACCTGGGTGGTCCACGAGCCGGTCAACGACGACTCGATTTTCGAGGGTCTAGAAACGGCCACCGGCCAGGCGCTGCGCCCGGTCTACCACCTAGAAAAAGCAAAGGTGATCGTTACCCTGGATGCAGACATTCTGGGTACCGACAGTGGGGCCCTGACCCAAGCCCGGGGGTTCTCCACGGCTCGCAGCAAGGCTGACGAGGCCGGTTCGATGAACCGCCTCTACTCCGTCGAGAGCACCATGACGGTGACCTCTTCCATGGCGGACCACCGTCTTCGCCTCAAGAGTGGTCAGATCGCTGGTTTCGCCGCTGCCTTGGCTGGCGAATTAGGCAAGTTAGGCCTCAGTCTCGACCTGGGCAGTGGCGGCGCATCCGCCCTTTCTGACCAAGCTTTGGAAGCCCTGCCGGTGATCGCCCGAGACCTGCAGCAAGCGGGCAGCAACGGGGTGGTCATCGCTGGACGAAATCAGCCGCCCGAGGTCCACACGTTGGCCCTCGCCATGAATCAGGCCTTGGCAGCGGTGGGCCAGACCGTCACTCTTCACGAGCTTCAGGATTGCCCTCGCAGCGACCCCAAAGCCCTTGCGGACTTAGTCGAGGGGATGCGGCAGGAGAAGTTCTCGACGATCCTGCTCCTGGGAGGAAACCCCGGTTACACGGCACCGGGGGAGCTCGGCTTCAGCGATGCGTTGGCCTCCGTTCCCGTCTCGGTACATTTGGCTACCCACGTGGACGAGACCTCACAGCTCTGCTCTTGGCACCTTCCCCAGACCCACGAATTGGAGTCCTGGGGAGATGCCCGAGCTGCCGACGGCACCCTCAGCCTGGTACAACCTTTGATCGCCCCTCTCTTCGAGGGCCGCAGCTTGCTGAACACTCTGGCCGCCGTATCTGGCCAGGCGAACGCCAAGGATTACGACCTGGTGCGCCAAACCGCTAGAGATTCTTGGGCGGCAGGAGCCACCGAAGGATTCGAGTCTGCCTGGAGGAAGGCACTCCACGATGGCCTCGTCGCCGACTCCGCTTCGCCTGCGATCAGCCCTGTTCTGAACGGTGGAGCGGTTGCGGCAGCGGGCTCCCTGGCCGCCTCGTCCGATGCGGAGGACATGGAAGTCGTCTTCCTTCCCTCCCGATCTGTCTTCGATGGCCGAGGTACCAACAACAGTTGGCTTCAGGAGATGCCGGACCCGATCACCAAAATAACTTGGGACAACGCAGCTCTTCTCAGCCCCACTACCGCTGGGGAGCTTGGGGTCGAGAATGGCAACCGACTGAGCCTGAAGCTCGGTGAGCGCCAAGTAGAGGCCGCCGCCTGGGTGCTACCAGGCCAAGCGGACGGCTCCGTCGCCATCGACCTTGGATTCGGTCGTTCCGCGGCGGGACGGGTAGGCAACGGCATCGGCACCAACGCCTTTCCACTGCGCTCCGCCTTCGCCCCAGGCTTTGAAAGCGGCCTGAGCATCACGAAGGTTGGCGGCAGCCACCGACTCGTTCAGACCCAGGAAGCGGAAGTCATGCCGGCGGATCGTCGGCACCTCCTACTGCGGGAAGCCACTCTCGAGCACTACCGCCAGCACCCTGACTTTGCGAAGGAGCAGGAAGCCGAGCTCAAGCTAGGATCCCTCTTTGAGGAACGAGCCTACGACGAGGGCTATCAGTGGGGCATGGCCATCGATCTCAACGTCTGCACGGGGTGCAACGCCTGCGTCGTAGCCTGTCAGAGTGAAAACAATATCCCGGTGGTCGGCAAGGACCAGATTTCCAAGGGCCGAGAGATGCATTGGCTGCGGGTCGATCGCTACTTTTCAGGCCCCACGGAAGACCCCGAGATTGTCTTTCAGCCGGTTCCCTGCATGCATTGCGAGAACGCCCCCTGTGAGCAGGTCTGCCCGGTAGCCGCGACGGTCCATGACAGCGAAGGCATCAATGCCATGATCTACAACCGCTGTATCGGCACTCGCTATTGCTCCAACAACTGCCCCTACAAGGTCCGGCGGTTCAATTTTTTCAACTTCACCAAAGACACACCGGAGTTGATGAAAATGGCCATGAACCCGGACGTGACCGTGCGGTCCCGGGGAGTCATGGAGAAATGTTCCTACTGCATCCAGAGAATCAACGAGGGCAAGAAGGTCGCCAAGGCCGATGATCGAACCGTCGCGGATGGTGAGGTACGAACCGCCTGCCAGCAAACTTGCCCGACCAACGCTATTTCTTTCGGCAATATTCTCGATGCGAACAGCGAAGTGAGCCGCCAAAAGCAGAGCAAGCGCGACTACGTCATGCTGGCGGAGCTCAACAACAAGCCTCGCACCTCCTATGGGGCGAAGCTACGCAACCCGAACCCCGAATGGCCTGGTTCGCAACAGCGACGCGACGCGGAGACTTCAGCCGGTGAAGCCCATAGCTAGAGTGGAGGGAGAAGAAGCCTTGAAGACACAGTGTCACAGGGAACAGTGTCACAGGGAAAAAGCCCTCCGGAGCTTTTCGAGAGAAGCGGTTTTTTCGAAGAGGCCGAGATACTCGGGGCAATGGCGGCAAAGGATTTGCCTACTGGGATTGGTAGCCCTTGGCTTGTCGAGCCTGACGGGCTGTACCCGTGGCAGCACCTCTCACCGTCCTCCGATACATCCAAACCCCAACATGGACCTCCAGCCGAAGTACATGGCTCAGGCCGAAAGCGACTTTTTCTACAACGGGGCCACTATGCGCCCGCCGGTGGAAGGTACTGTCGCTCGAGGTCGCCTCAACGGAGATTCGCTGTTGTATGAAGGCAAGGACGCTTCCGGCGCCTTCACGACGACCAATCCCCTCGCTGGCCGAGATCGTCTGGCGGAAAGGGGCCATGATCGCTATGCCATCTTTTGCCAACCTTGCCATGGGGAAACCGGAAATGGCCGCGGCATGCTTTTCGAGCGCGCCGGCGTTCAGAGCGGCGACTTCAATGATCCCCGCATCGCGGCCCTACCGGATGGTCAGGTCTTTGATGTCATCACCAACGGTGTCGGCCTAATGGCCGGATATCGATATCCCATTCCGCCGGAAGACCGGTGGGCCATCGTCGCCTATGTTCGGCAGTTGCAGCAGGAGTCGCGATGAGAAATCGGAAACTGTTGCTGTTCGCCGTGCCTATCCTCCTTTTCTTGGCGGTAGCCGTCGCCGTGAAGACCGCTTTCTTCATGGACGACTCGCTGTCCTACAAGGCGCCGGTTGCCATTTCGGAAGTCGATCAGACTCCTCGCTCCCAGGCTCTCGAGGACCAGGCCGAAGCCCAAGCCGAGGCCGATCGCACCAAACCCTATGAAGAAGCTGAGTACCGGGAAGTTCCGGTGGTGGGTAGTCGCACGGCTATCTGGGTCATTTCTCAGTTGCACCTGCTGTTTGCAGCCTTCGTCCTTGCGGTGCCGATCTTCGCCCTGATCATTGAGTTCATCGGCTATAAGACCGGCGACAAGCGTTACGACGCTCTGGCCTATGAGTTCACCAAGCTGCTTTCCGTCTCATTCTCTCTAACGGCGACCTTCGGGGCAGCGCTGACCTTCATGCTTCTGGCCCTCTATCCGAAGTTCACGAACTACCTGGCCCACGTGTTCTCGCCGACGTTTCTGCCCTATGTGCTGCTGTTTTTCGCCGAGGCTGGCTTCCTCTACGCCTACTACTACGGCTGGGGTAAGTTCTCGCCGCGAGTCCACCTCTTCTTGGGCCTCATGTTGAATGTAGTCGGCACGGCCATCATGTTGATCGCCAACGCCTGGCTGACCTTCATGACCAGCCCAGCGGGCATTTCTGAGAGTGGCGCGTTGATCAGCACTTGGGAAGCGGTGGCCAACTACACCTGGATGCCCATCAACATCCACCGCATCATCGCCAATGTTGCCTTCGGTGGGTCCATCGCTGGGGCCTACGCAGCTTTCAAATTTCTTCAGGCCAAGACCGACGACGAGAGAGCCCACTACGACTGGATGGGCTATATGGGCAATTTCATCGCGATCATCGCGCTACTGCCCCTGCCTTTTGCCGGTTATTGGCTGGCCTCGGAAATCTACGCCTTCAGCCAGACCATGGGTTTGACCATGATGGGTGGAGCCTTCTCCTGGCTGTTCATTATTCAGGCGATTCTGATCGGCAACCTATTCCTGTTCGCCAATTGGTATCTCTGGCTGGGCATGGGACGGATCGAAGGTGCCGAACGCTTTCGCCCTTTCATCAAATACCTGCTCATCGTCGTGACTCTCTGCTTTGCCGTCTGGGCGACTCCTCGCTCGATCCTGGCAACGGTTGACGAAGTCCAATCCATGGGCGGGTCGTCTCACCCCTCTCTGGGCTACCTGGGGGTGATGTCCGCCAAGAATACGGCGGTGAATATTCTCATTCTCACCACCTTTATCAGCTTCATGCTCTACCGACGCTCCGGCAAGATACCGACCGTGTCCTGGGCCAAAAAGGGCAACCTGATGCAGTTCGGTATCTTTGCTGCGGCCGCCTTTACGGTCATCTTCTTTGGAGTCTACGGTTACTTCGTGGAAGCGGCGGTGAGAATCAAGTTCTCTATTCCCCAGGTCCTTTCGGTCCTGCTGGCGATGATATTGGTGAGCGTTATCGATGCTTTCATGCTGCGCAACGCCAAAACGACAAAGATCCGATGGGGACGAATATCCCCGATGTCGCAATATCTCTTGATCCTGCTGGCTGTGACGTTCACCTGGTTGATGGGCCTCATGGGCTATGTCCGATCGGGACTGCGCCAGCACTGGCACGTCTACGGAGTGATTCGAGATACCTCACCAGGTGCGTTCACGCCGACCCTGGGGTACGCAACCCAGGTGGTGTCGGTGACCGTCTTGATCTTCTTCGCTCTCATTGGCCTCGTTTTCTTCTTGTCGGGACTTTCCGGAAAGAAGAGCTTTGAAACGTCGAAAGATCCGTCACCGGCGCGCACCGCCCAGCAAGCAGGCTTTGCCGCCGCGAGCGGAGCGGTAGCCAAGAGCGATTCGCAGATCAGCGGGGGGAACGATTCCTCCACGGGTGGAGGAATGCAGGCATGAAGATGCCGGTTATCTTGAAGATCGTCCTCGTTACGGTGGGCGCCACTGCCTTCTACGGTTACGTAGGGCAGCTGGTCCCTCAGAAGGAGGTCCACCCACCGGAGGTCGTCGAGATCGCCGAGGATCTCAGCCCCACAGAAATGGCTGAGATCGGCAAAGCCATCTTCGACGGCAAAGGAATCTGCTCCACTTGCCACACCATCGGCAAGTCCGGAGCGCTGAGATTTCCGGACCTGGATGGGATTGCGACTCGGGCTGCGACCCGGAGGCCCGGCTACAACGCTCTCGACTACCTTGCCGAGGCTCTTTATGAACCGGACATCTTTCTCGTCGAAGGATTCAACCCGGGCATGCCCGCCATCAACAAACCCCCAGTGGGTTTGACCGATGGCGAGATTCTCACCGTCATCGCCTACCTTCAATCCTTAGGCGGCACGCCTACCGTGACGACCGACACCAAGCTCGTCTATACCGGCGGCACCTTAGGTGGTGGTACGGGCGGCGGTGAAGGAGACGGTGCAGCCGAGGGTGACGCGGCAGCCGTCGAAGAGGGCACCCAGATTGCGACCAGTGCTGCTGAACCGGGGTCTCCCGCCGGCATGCTGCAACAATACGGCTGCGACGGCTGCCACTCCCTCGATGGGTCTCAGAGTCTTGCCGGGCCAAGTCTTCACGATGTTGGGGCTCGCTTGGGCTATTCGGAGATCCTCACCAGCACCTTGGTTCACAAGACTAATATTCCTGATTCGGACTATTCCAGCCAGCTCACTCTGAACGAGATTCAAACGATGGTCGGGTACCTGGCGCAATCGAAGGGCGCACCATGAAGATAGGGATCATCCTCTTAGTTGTGGCCGCCATGGCCTTGCTGCGCTGGCGCAAGGTTGGCATGCTCACCTGGATTGCCGCCTGGTTGCTGGGCATCTTCGTGCTGATCCGGTTTGGCTTCACCACTCCAGTGCCCATGTCCGTGGTGAAGCTCTACATGGGCATCTTGGCCTCGGCTTTGATCGCCTACATCTTTAGCGATGCCCAACGCCAGGAACAGGTCAAGAGTCCTTTGAAGGCCTTCCTTACGGAAAAGAAATTTGCTCCTTTGCTGGGGTTGGTAGCGATCGCCATTCCTACCGCTGTGGCGGCGAATATCTACTTCGACATGACCTCTCCGGCAAAGCCCCCGGCTTTCGGCAGAACCGTCCATCCGGCCCCTCCGGCGCAGATCAATGTGCTGGAAACGGACTTTGACATGGCGACCCTCGACAACCCCTACCGCCATTTGGAAACGGATGATCCAGCAGCCTTCCAAGAGCGGGTGGCCAATGGTCGCGTCGTCTACTACAAGAATTGCTTCTACTGTCATGGTGATCTGATGGCCGGTGACGGTATGTTCATCCATGGTCTGAACCCGATTCCTACCAATTTCCAGGATCAGGGAACTCTCCCCATCCTGCAGGAATCCTTCGTGTTCTGGCGCATCGCCAAGGGTGCTCCCGGACTGCCCGAAGAAGGCGGCCCGTGGGACTCGGCCATGCCGGCCTGGGAGAACTTTCTGACCGAAGACGAGATGTGGGACGTCATCTTGTTCCTTTACGATTTCACCGGCGCCCGGCCTAGGGCCCTTCACGATTTGGAGCACTAATGCGGATTCTAGGTAGCGGCCAGCGGTCTGCCTTGGCCTCCGCGGCCTCAGCCGGGAAAACCCTGTTCAGGAGAACCCTGTTCAGGAAGACCCTGGTGGGAGGGGTCCTTTTAGGGGGAGCCTTCCTGGCAACGACAGTGCCGGCCTCAGCTCAAGGTGGTTCGGTGCCAGATCTGGGGACGGAAGCTCAGGTTGCCGAGGGCAAGGTTCTGTATGACAAATACTGTTCTCAATGCCACGGAGACGAAGGGGATGGCCAGGGCATTGCGACTCCCTACCTCAATCCCGCTCCCCGGGACTTCACGGGCGGCAAGTACAAGATTCGCTCGACACCAACCGGAAGCCTCCCTACCGACGAGGACATCAAGAGGTCCATTCGAATCGGCTTGCCCTATACCGCCATGCCCGGGTTTCCGATCTTCTCGGAGGATGAGCTCACCAGTCTGGTGGCCTACCTAAAGACCTTCTCCGAGGACTTCAAGGACCCAGAGGCCTACCTGGACCCGATTCCTCTGCCGGATCCTCCCCCCTATTCCCCGGAAGCTGCGGAGAAAGGCAAACTGGTCTACGAACAGACCGGCTGCGGCCGTTGCCACGGCAATTTGGGCCGTGGAGATGGCCTCTCGGCGCCAACGCTGGTCGATGATTGGGGCGACTATATTCGGGTCGCTGACCTCAGCCAGACTTGGACCTTCCGGGGCGGCGGAACCCGACAAGACATCTTCCGCACCATGAGCTCGGGCTTCAACGGCACTCCCATGCCTGGATTCCACGGCGCGATACCGGTGGAAGACATTTGGGCCATCGTCGACTACATGACCTCTTTGGCGGGCAACGTTGCAGAAGCACCGTATGGCAACGTCGTCACCGCGGTCGCGGTCGAGGGAGACCTCGACCTTGCCCAAGGGGCCGACCTTTTCGTCGATGCTCCCGAATCTATGTTTCCCTTGGTCGGACAGATCATCGAGCCCGGTAGGAACTTTAACCCGGCAGCCACGTCCATCTCGGTGCGAGCTATTCATAGCCGCGAAGAGATCGCCTTCCAGGTCACCTGGAACGATATGGCGGCGGAGACCACCGGCCTCAATGGCCCCGAGTTGGCGATCCCTCTTTGGGAGGAAGACCAACCGGAAGGCGCCTCCGTGGCGGACGAAGAAGAGGAAGATGGCGGCGGCTTTTGGGGGGACGAGGAAGAGGCAGAGGAAGATAGCAGCGAGGACTTCTGGGGCGAGGAAGAGGCAGCTGACGACGCGGGAGGCGACGACAGCTTTTGGGGGGATGACGATGACACGGCCGACGCCTCGGCAGCATCCTCCACCAGCGAGTTCTCCGATGCGGTCGCCCTCCAATTCCCAAAAACGAGCCCCGAGGGGATTCGCAAGCCCTACTTTCTCTTTGGTGACACCGAGTTGCCGGTTGAGCTCTGGTACGCAGACCTCGCCGACCAACGCTCCAAGCTCTACGAGGCGCGAGGCAGCGTCAGTGTCGTGGAATCGGAATCCAAGGCTCCGGAGATGGTCGCCAGCTATGAGGAAGGCCAGTGGTCCGTGATCTTCAAGCGCAAGCTTCGGAGCGGGTCGAGCATGACTTTCGAAGAAGGAGTCTTCCTGCCGGTTGCCTTTTCGGTCTGGAACGGCTTCAATCGGGAGCGCGGCAACAAGCGCGCGCTGACTCCCTGGTACAACGTCTATCTGAAACCGCGAGAAGCTCCGTCCCCCGTGGCCCCTATGGTCAAGGCGGGCCTAGGCGTTCTCGCCCTCGAGCTACTCATCATCGGCTGGGTACGTAGGAAGAAGAAATCGGAGGCGGCGAGAGCGTAGCCAGGCAGGTCCGCCTGACCGCTCGAGAGCAGCCTCTTTGGAGAGCATCAATGTACGAAACGATTTATGTTCCGGTCGACAATTCGCCCCATTCCAATCGTGCCATCGATTGCGCCGTGCGCCTGGGTAAGGAGTACCAATCGAAGCTGGTTGGCTGCCATGTCTACGCCGCCAAAATGCACGACTATCGTTTTCGCCAGATGGAGTTCACCCTGCCGGAAGAGTATCTGGTAGAGAATGAGCTCCATCGCCAGCGAAAGATTCACGACAGCCTGATCACCATGGGACTGGAGCTGATTTCCGACTGCTACCTGCAGTCTATGGATGAGCAGTGCCAGAAAAACGGCCTCGAGTGCGAGCGCAAGATGATGGACGGCAAGCACACCGTCGAGATCCTCAAGGACATCGGCGAGAGCAGCTACGACCTGGTGGTTCTTGGAGCTGTCGGCATCGGCCGGACGAAAGATAGCCAGTTGGGTGCCGTCTGCCGCAGCGTCGCCCAGGAAGCGGATCGAGACGTCTGGGTGGTCAAGAATCTTCCCAAGAAGGGGGAAGTTGAAAGCGACACGATTCTGGTTTGTGTCGACGGTAGTCCCCAATCCTTTGGGTCTCTGATGACGGGCGTCGAGATGGCCAAGCGCTTCAACAAGAAGGTCGAAGTCATCGGCGTCTACGATCCCTATTTGCACTATGCCGTGTTCAAGGGAATCGTCGAGGTCTTGACGGACAAGGCTGCGAAGATTTTCCGCTTCGAAGAGCAAAACCAGCTCCACGAAGAGATTATCGATACCGGTCTGGCGGAGATCTACCAAAGCCACCTCAACGTAGCTGAGACCATGGTGCGAGAGGAAGGCTTGGAAGTCACCAAGACCCTTCTGGATGGCAAGGCCTTCCAGAAGGTCCTCGATCATGCCCGCAAAACCAACCCCTGGCTCATGATCATGGGCCGGACCGGCGTACACCGGGAAGATGGCTACGAAGGCTTGGGCAGCAATACCGAGAACCTGCTTCGCTTCAGCCCTTGCGACGTACTGCTGACCACCTCTGAAGTCACCCCGGAAATCGATCTCAAGGCGGAAGAGAGCATCCATTGGACGGAAGAGGCGGAGGCACGCATGGTGCGGGTTCCAGAAATGGTGCTCGGTATCGCTAAGACCGCAATTCTCCGACTCGCTCTAGAAAAAGGGCATAGCGTCGTGACCAGTGACTTGGTGACAGAGGCTATGGAGCGCTTTATGCCGAAGCAAACCGGCAAATCCACCACCAAGCTGGCGGAGGCTCTAGCCCTCGACAAAGCGAGCCGGGAGCCGGTGGCAATCTGCAAGCAGTGCGGCGTTGCCGCCCGCGTTCCAGATCCCGCCAAGTGCACCGTTTGCAACGCAGAAGACTTCGAAACGGTGTCTCAGGAGATTCTCGAGAAGATCGCCCGGTCCGAAGGGGGTATCGAAGAAGAAATCACCTACGATGGCCGCAAGCTGCGTTGGACCAAGGACGCCCGAGGCGCCCTACGCTCCATCGAAGACAAATACCAGCGACGTCGAGCCAAAGCCCGGATCGAAAAATCAGCCCGGGTCAAGAAGCTCGATCCCATCACCCTCGACTTTGCCCAACGCTTCGTGGAGGAAGAGACTGGCGTTCTCTACACCCCTCCAGTGCGCCCGGAGATCGCAGAGTCAGATGACAACTCCATCGCGAGCCCGGAACCGGTAACGGCGACCTCCCTCGAGGAAGATCCGGAGCTACGTATCCTCGCTCGAGATTCCAAGAATGTTCCTCTGATTTCAGCCTTTGACTGGACAGAGGGTGCCATCGAGAGAGTCTTGCGCGTCCCTTCGGGCTTCATGCGGGACCGCACCCAGAGCCGTATCGAGGAGGTTGCCGAGGAAAGAGGGGCCGTCGAGATCGATCTCGCCCTGGTAGAAGATGGCATCGAATACGGCAAGCAAATGATGGCCGAAATGCTTGGCCAATACGGCGGCGGGGAAGCTACCAAGCCAGCCGCGGAAGCGGCCCCGGAGACCCCGGCGGAGGAATCCTGTCCCGTCGATGCGGCGGACTCCTCTCCTGGCCCGGCCCTCAATGAGGTCGGCCTCATGTCCGCGATGGAAAAGAAACGACGCGAGCTCAACGAGAACTAGATCCAGGACCCAAGACTGGACTGACCAAGAGAGAATTACGGGCCCCGATGGCGAGACCAGCCGTCGGGGCTCCTTCATTATGGTTTCCTATCGCTTTTGCCGCCCGGACGACATGCCCCTCCTGTGCCAAGCGGTCAATGAATGTTTCAATGTTCATCTTCCCGGTACGCTCCCCCTGACCGTCGACGGCCTGCGAACCAAAGTAAAAGAGCTCAATGTCTGGGTCAGCAACGCCATGGTGGCCACGGAGGGCAAGGAGCCTATTGGCATCATGATGGGGACCAAGCGTCCAGAAGAGGTGTTGATTCACCTCGTTGGCGTGCGGCAGGACTACCAGCGACGAGGCCACGCTCGACACATGCTGACCTCCCTGAGTCAAAAATTAGCTGTCCTAGGACCGGAGCGACTGATTGCCGAGATCCCCTTGGATCGCCCCGAGGTGAATTCGCTATTCGCCTCAGCAGGCTACTCCCGAGCCGGGGAACCCCTGACCGACTACCAACGGCCTCGGACGCCGGGAACTCCAGCCCCGGAGGGTCTTCTTCTGCCCACTACCGTGGCGGAGTTGGTCGATCAAGGACTCCTGCAGCCACCATCCGGAGCAGCCTGGGAGCGCACCCTCCAGACCCTCCTGAATCGAGAGGAAAGCCTGCAAGGCCTTTGTATCGCTTCCCCGGAGCAAACCGAAGCCTTCGTTCTGTTTCGCACCGCTGACCCGCCGGACGAAGTGATCGACATTCTCGCTTCCGGGTGCCGGGATCCAAGCCGGAGCGAGCTACTTCTCGGCATCCTGGTCGGCCACCTGGCAAGCATCGGCAATTTGCCACTGCGAATCCCTCGCCTGCTCCCTGGGGAAATGGATACTGAGGTTCTGGCGAACCTGGGATTTGAACCTCAGGCCAAGTATGATCGACTCGAAGCGACTGCGACGCCCCTCTGAGCCTAGCCCACCGCCAACATACCCGGCATCACGGCGATGGGGGAGGGAGTGGGCAGAAGAGAAACGAGAGACAGAAGACAAATCCGTGATGACCACACCATGAAGAGCTATTTCGATATTCAGGGAGACGGCGGTTCCAACGTCGTAGCCCAAGTTGAAGCCCAACTGGAAGCGATTCAGAGCGCCCTGGCGGGCGTTCGTTTCCGGGTTGCCGTAGGATCTGGCAAAGGGGGAGTCGGCAAGAGCACAGTGACCATGGCCCTCGCTCAGGCCCTACGAGCCGGTGGAGCTACCGTGGCGATCCTCGATGCGGACTTCAATGGGCCCTGCCAAGCTCACCTCGCCGGTCTCACGGCAGCGCCCTGGGTTCCTGGTGCCCGTGGCTTGTCAGTGCCTCGTCGGCCGGATGGAATCGGGGTCGTCTCCATGGGCAGCCTGGTCCCTGCCGACCGGCCAGTTTCCTTGGAGACAGTCTCACAAGGGGACGAGCACGTTTGGCGCTCCACCAAGGAGTTTGCCTTTCTAGGCCAGCTCATGGGAAGCCTAGATTGGGGGTCTCTCGACTATCTGCTCTTCGATCTACCACCCGGAGCAGAGCGGAGTGTTCAGTTCGCGGACTTTCTGCCTGCCGATACGCTGTTTGCCCTGGTTACGGTTCCCTCGGATGTCGCTCGAGGGGTGGTGGCTCGTTCTGTCGCGGCGCTGGAAGCTGCGGGCGCAGACATGGTCGGCTACGTAGAGAACATGGCCGGCTACTATTGCCAAGATTGCGATGAAATCAAGCCTCTTTTTCCCGCTGCCACGACGCCGATTCCATTGCCTCTTTTAGGACGGATTCCCTTTGATCCGGCCCTAGCCGAGCTCTGCGATCGCGGCTGGCCCGAGGCCGAAAGCCAAGACCGCCCCTCCGCGCAGGCTATCGAGGCGGTCGCTCAAAACCTGGTTCTAGCTCTGGAAGGAAGACGATCATGAAATTTCTCTGTGTGCAGTGCGACGAAGCAATGAAACTACAGGCGACGGAAACGCCGCAGAGTGGTACCTTGAGCGCCGTTTTCCAATGCCCGATCTGCTCCTCTCAAATCGCCATGCTGACAAACCCCTCCGAGACCCAGATGGTCCAATCCCTCGGAGTCAAGATTGGCCCAGCCGCGGATAACACCCCAGGAAAATGCCCCTTCTCCGATGTGGTCGCTCAGATGGAGGCGACACCCTCCGAGGGAATCGCCTGGACACCGGAAGCTCTGGCTCGTCTGGAGAACATTCCTGATTTCGTCCGTCCCATGGCTAAACAGGGAGTCGAACATTTCGCTCAGACGAATGGCCATGGCGTGGTCGACGAAAGCGTTTTGGAGCAGGCGCGGGGAAAATTTGGCATGTAGAGGCACCGATTTTTTGTCAACTACCCAAAACGACAACCGGAAACACCAATTTTTTGCAACCCCATTGAGGCTAACTCCCACCTCCACTTCCTCCCTCAATGGGGCACAATTCTCTCCAAAGACAAAGCCAGATCACCTAGCTCCCTGGCAGGTTCGTTTTTCCTCGTCTCCTATTGATTTCTCTCAGAATTCGTCTTCCTTACAGCAACACTCTCACTTACGGAAATAGTAGGAGATCGATGGAATACAACTTGCGATAGTTGTTCTTCCTGCATTTGGCTGTCATTATTTGTGAATACCGAATAGGAGCCCGCTATGTGGTTCAGAAACAACTCTCTCTTGTCCGTGCTCTTGCTACTCCTGGCCTCTTGGATAGCAGGCTCTCCCTCGAGTGCCCCTCGAGTCGATCCAACGCCCATTGCCATTCTCGTCCAGGCACAGGATGTAGCCCAAGCTCGCCTGGCCGTCGCAGCCGTGGGGGGCACGACGACCCATGAGCTAGGCATTATCCATTCAGTGGCGGCGGTCGTTACCGAGAGGCAGCGCGTGGCCCTGCAGGAGATGCCAGGTAACCTCCGTATTTTCGTGAATAGTCCCGTGAAATCTGCAGGCCACGGCGAAAGCTGCCCCTCGACAAATTTCCCCAGCCTGATTCGAGCTGATGAGGTTCACGATGAAGGTCTAACGGGCTCAGGGGTCACGATTGCCTTCATTGATACTGGAATCAGTGCCCACAAGTCCCTCACCAGGAACACGAGAAATCGGACTCGGCTCCTAGCGCAATACAATGCCATTGACGACCGAGAGGTGTACTACACCTCCGATGACGACAACGGCCACGGTACTCATATCGTTGGCGCCAGCCTGAGCAGTGCCGTGGGTCTGGATTCCGGAGAATTCAACGGCATCGCGCCCAACGCGGATCTCGTCTCCGTGAAAGCCTTTGACAGCGATGGGCGGGGTACCTATGCGGACGTCATTCGAGCCCTCGACTGGGTCGTTTCAAATAAGGAAGCCTATGGCATCCGCATCGTCAATCTGTCTTTCAGCGCCACTCCTCGCTCCGCCTATTGGGATGACCCGATGAACTTAGCTGTCATGAAGGCCTGGCAGAGCGGCATTGTGGTGGTGGCCGCGGCGGGTAATGGAGGACCGGACCCGGTGACCATAGGTGCTCCCGGTAACGTGCCCTATGTCATCTCGGTGGGCGCTATGACGGATTCCTACACTCCCGAGGATCTATCAGACGACAAACTCACCACTTTCTCAGCCGCCGGACCGACAGCCGAGGGCTTTGTGAAACCAGACCTAGTGGCTCCGGGCGGCCATATCCTCGCCTACATGCCGGATCACGCACAACTCGCTTCTGAACACCCAGAGTTCTGGGCCAGCGGAAGCTTTTTCGAGATGTCGGGGACTTCGCAGGCCGCTGCCGTGACCTCCGGTATCGCTGCCCTGATGTTGGAGGC
The DNA here is from genome assembly GCA_022601195.1 of Deltaproteobacteria bacterium. GTDB lineage: Bacteria > Acidobacteriota > Thermoanaerobaculia > Multivoradales > JAHZIX01 > JAHZIX01. The sequence continues at coordinate 686,129 of JAHZIX010000045.1, read as the reverse complement.
CGAGCCGAGCTTGAGCCCGAATGATGTCAAATGCCGTCTCATGTCTTCTGCCCGGCCAGCCCTCAAGGAAGATGGGACGTTGGGCTACAGCATTTTTCAACAAGGAGCAGGGGTTGCAGATGCCTTCGATGCGGTTCAGTCGGAGCAGTATGGCTGCGCAAACACCGGTCTCGACATCGAAGAGGAGCTCCTTGGAGAGCAGCACTTCGTCGGCCTGGCTAGAGAAGCTGAAGACGGTAGCTTCTACCTGGAAGGTGTCGATGCCTTCGCCTGGAATGGAGCCTTCGCTTGGAACGGGGCCTTTGCTTGGAATGGAGCCTTCGCATGGAATGGCGCCTTCGCATGGAACGGGGCCTTCGCTTGGAATGGGGCGTTTGCCTGGAACGGGGCTTTCGCTTGGAATGGCTCTGAAGCATGGAGCGAAGCTCTCTCGGAGAGCTCCAGGGTGGGCCATTGGGTCGACCCGGAATAGCGTCTCTTCGCTTAAAGAAAATCGAGGATTGCGGATTTCTCGAAAAGCCTACAACCGTGGAAGAATGAGGCTCTTGTGCTACCCGGCATGACTCAAGAGGAAGGAATGAGTTTAGGAAATCCACCGCCTGTGGACAGGCTTTGGAGACTCCGCGGTCTGGAATGGCTCCTAGCCCCACTCAAGTCCAGAAATACCCTATGCTTCCCTACGCCTTTGGCAATATTCGACCGACAGCTGGACCCCACCGGGAAGCGATTTCTACCAAGCCGTGGGGCGGAGCGAGGCCGAAGCGATTCCCACAGGGAAAGGTGAAAGAACCTTCTAGGTGGACCAGAGGATCCCTTCCTATCGCTCTCTCTATCTCGTTGGCTCTCTCCCTAGGTTTTGGGGCGACCGCCTCGGAGGAACCAGGGAAGAGCCTCCGCTTTCAGAGAATTTCGCTCGAAAGTGGTCTTTCCCAAGCTTTTGTCACTAGCACGACTCAGGACCACGACGGCTTTATGTGGTTCGGAACCCAGGAAGGCCTCAATCGCTATGATGGCTATGAGTTCCACACCTTCCTCCACGACCCCAGAGACCCGTCTTCCCTAGCTCATGACTCGATCAAGGCTGTACTCGTGGATCAAGAAGGCCGCCTCTGGGTCGGCACCGATGGCGGTGGCTTGAATCTGCTGGATAGAGCTACCGGAAGCTTCACCCGATTTCAACACGATCCCTCTGACCCAACGAGCCTTAGCGACAACCGCGTCAGAGCCCTACACCTCGATGGCCTAGGCCAGTTCTGGGTCGGCACGGACGGTGGCGGCCTCAATCGCTTTGACCCTGAAACAGGTCGGTTCCAACGATTTGTTCACCATCCCGACGACCCCTCGAGTCTTGGGCACAATGCTATTCGAAGCATCTTCCGAGACCGCGAGGGCACACTTTGGATCGGCTCCGAAGGGGGAGGCCTGGATCGCTTCGAAGCCGACAGCGAAACCTTCACCCACTTTCGTCACCACCCTGAGGACCCCACCTCCCTGAGTGGAAACAAAGTAAGGGCGGTGTTCGAAGACAGTTCCCAGACTCTCTGGGTTGGGACCTACGAAAGCGGACTGTCCCGCTTAGACCGGAAAACGGGGACCTTCGACACTTTCAGGGCCAAACCCGATGATCCCACCTGCCTGCCCGCAAACGGCGTCCGGTCGATCTTTCAGGATCGACAGGGGATCCTATGGATAGGCACCGACGAAGGGCTCCTCGAGTGGCGCCCCGATACGGAAAGCTTCGTGCGATATCAGCACAACCCCGTCGACTCCTTCACTCTGAGTCACAACACGGTGCTTTCTTTGTTTCAGGATGCCGGTGGCGTTCTCTGGGTGGGCACATTTGGCGGCCTCAACAAGTGGAACACCTTTAACCCGACTTTTCGCCATGTTCGCAGCTGGCCAGGAAACCTGAAGGGACTGAGCAATAACTACGTGACTTCCTTCAGCGAGGCCCTCGACGGGAAGATCTGGATCGGTACCCATGGAGGTGGCCTCAATCTCATGGACCCTGCGGACGGGACCTTCAAACACTTCCGTCATCAGGCTTCCGACCCACGCAGCCTCAGCGACGACCGTGTCATGTCCTTGTTTTCGGATCGTGGGGGCACCCTTTGGGCCGGCACGATCAGTGGTGGCTTGAATAGGTTGGCGGAGGACGGCCAGAGCTTCGACCGCTTCCAAAACGATCCATCGAATCCTCGAAGCCTATCTTCCAACGCGGTGACGGTGGTATTCGAGGACAGCTCAGAACATCTCTGGGTCGGCACCTATCGAGGGGGCCTCAACCGTATGGACAGCCCTTCCGGGACCTTTGAGAGGTTTCGGCACGACCCAGGGGACTCCAGCAGCTTGGGCAGCGATCGTGTCCTCACACTCTTGGAAGACCGCCGAGGTCACCTCTGGGTGGGTACAGACGGGGGAGGCCTCAACCGTTTTCATCCGGAAACAAAGACCTTCACCTCCTATCGCCATGACCCCGATGACCCCTTGAGCCTGAGTAGCGACAACATCTGGAGCCTGGATGAAGACCCTGCCGGGAACCTCTGGCTCGGTACTCAGGGAGGGGGCCTCAATCGGTGGGACAGAAAGGACTTTGAACAAGGAACGGTTCGATTTAGCCACTTCACCAAGCGGGACGGGCTCCCCAGCGGAATCGTCAACGCAACTCTCTGGGACGATTCCGGAGCTCTTTGGGTCAGCACCAATGGAGGGCTTTCAAAGCTGGACCCGGCTACGCGGACTGTGGTCAATTACGACGCGAGCCATGGCCTGCAAAGCGGCGAATTCAACTTTGCTGCTGTCTTTCGGGCGGGAAATGGAGAGATGTTCTTTGGCGGCATCAACGGCTTCAACTCTTTTTTCCCAGCGGAGATCCGCGGCAATCAGCACCCTCCTCCGGTGGTGCTCACGGCATTTCTGAAACTCAACCAAGCGGTCGCCCCGGAGGGAGCTCTCGTGGACCTCCGAGAGGTAACTCTGACGCACCAAGACCGGGTGGTGGCGTTCGAATTCTCGGCCCTCGACTACACCGCACCGGAGAAGAATCGCTACATGCACAAGCTGGAGGGATTCGACCCGGATTGGGTCGATGCGGGCACCCGCCGTAGGGCCACCTACACCAATCTGGACGCCGGCCAATACTTGTTCCGCGTCAAGGCCTCCAACAATGACGGCCTGTGGAATGAAGACGGCCTCAGTATTCAGGTCGAAGCTCTAGCCGCACCCTGGCAGACGAAGTGGGCCTATCTCTTCTACAGCCTGGCCATCGGTGCTGCTGTCGCTCTACTACTTCGCTCCCAAGCGAGAAAACTGCGTTGGGCCTCGGAGCTCAACCGTACCAACGAAGCTCTGAAGGGAGAGATGGCCGAACGGCTCGCCAAAGAACGGGCCCTGAACCAGGAGAAGGAAAGAGCACAGACCTACTTTGAGGTGGTTGAAACACTCATGGTGGCCTTGACTCCCTCTGGCACCGTCGCCGCTATCAACCGCAAGGGCTGTCGAGTGCTGGGGTATTCAGACCACGAGATCATCGGAAAAGACTGGTTTGACAACTTTGTTCCCGAGAAAGACCGCGAAGAAGCTCGGCGCCGAATGCTGAACTGCGAGGAGGACGAATACTCCGAACACTCGTTGATCACCTGCGACCAAAGTCGAAGAGTCGTAGCCTGGCACACCAGTACTCTACCGACCGAGGAAGGCTCTGAAGCCAGTGTGATTAGCTCCGGAACCGACATCACTCAGGTCAGACAGTTGGAGAAGCAGCTCTACCTAAGCCAGAAAATGGATGCCATAGGCACCTTGGCGGGAGGCATCGCCCACGATTTCAACAACATCCTTCAGTCCATTCTCGGCTACACGATCATTTCCCTGGAGACTCTGCCGGCTCACTCGGAAACCTCCGACTACCTCCGAAGAGTCATCAAGGCCGGGGAGAGAGCCAAGAAACTCATTGGTCACATTCTTACCTTTAGTCATCAAGAGAAGCAGGAGCATCGCCCCATCCATGTTCAGGCAGTGGTAGCGGAGGCCTTGGAATTGTTGAGACCTTCCCTACCGTCCAACATTGAGATTCAAGAGAGCATTCAGCCTGATTGCCTTCCCGTCTTGGCGGACCCAACCCAGGTTCACCAAGTCATCATGAATCTCTGCACTAACGCCTACCAAGCGATGGATGGACAACCGGGCAAGCTCACGATCGTCCTCGAGATGGTATGCCTCACGGCCAACGACCGGAAAGCCAATCCGGAGCTGTCCGTGGGGCAGAATGCTCGATTAACCGTTCGCGACACCGGCCAAGGGATGGAGCGGTCGATGCTGGACAAGATATTCGACCCCTTCTTCACCACCCGAAAAGTGGGTAGCGGTACCGGCTTGGGGCTATCTGTGGTCCACGGTATCGTCAAAGGTATCGGCGGCAAGGTTTTCGTCTCCTCGGAAGTTGGAGCGGGGTCCGAATTCAAGGTTTATCTTCCCTGCTGCACGGCTGACCTGGAAGAGGAAACCTCTTCGGAAGAAGTTGCCCTGTCTGGCCGGGAGCGGATACTGGTGGTGGATGACGAAGAAGATATCGCTGAAATGCTCGGGGTGGTACTGGAAGGCCTTGGCTACAATGTGAAGGTTCTGACAAGTGGTACTGAAGCCCTTCAGGCGTTCCGAGACTCGCCCATGGGCTATGATCTGTTGATCACAGATCAGACCATGCCTGGAGTTTCCGGAACGGAACTCGCTCAAGCAGCCAAGGTCGCTAACCCAAAGATACCGGTCATTGTCGTCAGCGGCTTCTTGACTGGTTCTGTCTCTTCCGAGTGCGTAGACTTCTCTATGCAAAAACCTTTCGTCGTACACGAATTGGGCAAGCTGGTCCGCCAAGCCCTGGATCAACGACCCGTCGAATCTCGACAGGAGGTCCATTGACTACTCCCACCGGCGACGAGCCGAAACGGAAGACAGAGGCTCAGGGAGGTGTAGGCGAGCTCGAGTCGACGAGTTGGCCTGTGGACAGTAGTCCGGGACCAGAGCTGCGGGAGCGACTGCTCATTGTCGAAGACGATCCCGAGATTGGCGCTCTCATTGGCCGCATCGCCGAAAAATGTGGCTTTGAGACTGCCATCTCAGCCGATTTCGAGACCCTTCATGGGGAAAATCTGGCCTCCTACAGCGTCGTCATTCTCGATTTACACCTGCCGAGAGTCGACGGCGTGGAGATCATTCGCTTCCTGGCGGCAGAAGAGTGTCAAGCCGGGCTGATTCTAGTCAGTGGAGTCGATAAGCGGTTGATCAAGGCGGCAGAGAAAATTGCCCGAGAGCGGGGGTTGAGGGTCGTCGGATCGCTCACCAAGCCATTTCACCCCACGGAGCTCCGAAAGTTCCTCCAGGCCTCCCGGCGAACCTCTTTGCCAACCCCCCAGACTCCGATTCCACAACTGTCGGACGAGGAAGTGCGTCGCGCGGTCAACGAAGGAGCGATCGATGTTCACTACCAACCGAAGGTCCACCTGAGCTCCCGCCGAGTCTGTGGAGTGGAAGCTCTAGCGAGGATGAACCATCCTGACCTTGGCCTCCTCACCGCGGGGGCATTCATTGCGCAGGTAGAGAAGCTGGGGCTCATCGACGAGCTGACTCAGCTGGTCTTCGAACGGGCCTTTGAAGATTGTGGCCAATGGAAGAAAGCTGGCCAGGAGATGGGAGTTTCGGTAAATTTCTCCGTTCAATCCCTGCACCACCTGGCTCTCCCAGACGAATTGACCGCCCTGGCCCTTACCCATGGCGTAGCGCCGAGCCAGTTCACCGTCGAGATTACGGAGAGCAGCCTAGCCCAGGAACCGATTCGAGCTTTGGATATCTTGACCCGGTTCCGCTTGAAGGGATTCGGCCTTTCTATCGACGACTTTGGCACCGGCTACTCGACCCTTCAACAGCTCGAGCGAATCCCTTTCGGGGAGCTGAAGCTAGATCGCAGCTTCATTCGCGGGGCCGTGGAAGGGACTGGCGCCAGGGCAATTCTCAGCTCGAGCGTGGAGTTAGCCCACAAGTTGGAAATGAGGGTGGTTGCCGAAGGAGTCGAGACCCAGCAGGATTGGGTGCTGGCAGCTCAACTCGGCTGTGATGAGGTTCAGGGCTACTTGATCTCCCGCCCAATGGCCCGTGAGATGCTCTTGCCCTGGCTGCAAGGGTGGCATTCCGAGTCCTGAGATCCAGCGCCTCGGCAGATGCTTTTTTGCCCGGCAGCCTGGGAAGGTGAGTGGCCGTCGCTCCCACCCATCTAGATGGTGACGGGCCTGGACGTACCGAAGCAGTCATCAGCTCACTCTTTGGAGGGTGGTGAAGGTTGCTCCTGGACCAGAAAGGGCAGATTTGCTGGTGGATCAAAGTAAAGAACCGCCAGCAACCCCGAGGTGGCCTGGGCTACTCCAACAGAAAGCTGCAACCTGGGGCCCCTTCGGAGACAGAGTCCGTTTTTCCCTCGGCCGTTGAATCGCAGACGATAGACTCCTACCGACAAAACTAGACTAGGAGAATCCAGGCTCATGCCTCCAACGAGCACACCCAGTGAGATACGCATCGCCATGTGGTCCGGTCCTCGAAATATCTCCACGGCGATGATGCGGTCCTGGGGAGCTAGAAGTGACACCTTCGTCTGCGATGAGCCACTCTATGCTCACTATCTTCGGGAGACCCAGCTGGATCATCCCGGCCGAGACGAAGTTCTCGCCGCCCATGAACAGGACTGGAGAGTCGTAGCTCAATGGCTGCTAGGGCCGATTCCCCAGGGCAAGAGCATCTTCTACCAGAAACACATGGCCCATCACCTCCTCCCGGAGGTTGGTAGAGAGTGGTTGAGTTCCCTCAGCCATTGCTTCCTGATCCGGGACCCTCTGGAAATGCTGACTTCTCTCATGCAGGTAACCCCACGGCCTGAGCTTTCAGACACGGGCCTCCCTCAACAATGGGAGCTGTTTGAGCGAGTTCGTCGAACCACCGGTAGCCCGCCGCCGGTTCTTGACTCCAAAGATATCCTGGAGAACCCTCACGGCATGTTGACTAGGCTCTGTGAAAGCCTAGGAGTGCCGTTTCGGGAATCCATGCTGTCTTGGAAACCAGGCCCCCGGGATACCGATGGAGTCTGGGCTAAGCATTGGTACTCCACGGTGGCGCAGTCTTCCGGCTTCAAACCCTTCGTCCCCAAAGACCTGTCTCTTCCGGAACCGTTGAAAGAGGTTCACCGGCAGTGCGTTGAGTACTACCAGAAACTCCATTCTCATCGCCTCCTCAACGCCTGAAAGACGAGCGACATGCTACAGAAATTCGATGCCCGAAATCGTCACCTGATCGTCAACGTCAATGGAGAGTTGGTCCACCGGGACCAAGCCAGAGTTAGCCCTTTCGATAGCTCAGTCCAAGGAGGGGATGCGGTCTGGGAAGGCCTCCGCCTGTACCGGGGCCGTATCTTCAAGCTCATCGAGCACCTGGACCGACTACGGGACTCGGCAAAGGCACTGGCCTTTACGGAAATTCCGAGCCACGAGCAGCTCACCGATGAGATTCGGCGAACTCTCGAGGCCAACGAGATGGAGGACGGCGTTCATCTCCGGCTCACTCTGACTCGAGGAGAGAAGATTACCTCCGGCATGGATCCTCGTCTCAATCAGGCGGGCCCGACTCTGATTGTTCTCCCGGAGTTCAAGGCTCCGGTTTATTCGACGGCAGGCTTGAAGTTGGCAACCAGCGCCATGCGACGGTTTCCCCCCGATTGCCTCGACCCGAAGATCCACCACGCCAACCTCCTTCAATCGATATTGGCTAAGATTCAAGCCAACGCCGCCGGTGCCGACGATGCCCTGATGCTCGATCTACGAGGTTTCGTTGCGGAAACGAATGCTACCCACGTGTTTATCGTCGAAGGAAAGAAGGTCGTGACCGGCTTTACCCACGCCTGCCCGGAGGGCATCACTCGAGCCACTGTGCTCGAAATTTGCCAGGCCAACGAGATAGAGCACCAGATACGTGATCTCTCTTTGACCGAGATCTATCGAGCCGAAGAAATGTTCTGTACCGGAACCATGGGTGAGTTGGCCGCCGTAACAGAGGTTGACGGTAGAAAGATTGGTCTCGGCACCCCTGGTGATCTTACCGGCCAGCTAACGGAGCTCTTCCGTAAGCGGGTAGCCACGGAAGGCTATCCCATCCTCGAGGGCTCCTAGACCAACAGAACCTGATCTCGGTTTGAAAAGTAGTACACGACCGCGTAGAACGTTACGCGTTTCTTACTGCTGTACCTCCCACCGTGAGGCCTTTGGAAACAGCAACCCATGGCTAGAAGGATTGACAAGTTCTGCCTGATTGTTGGAAACTATAGATTCTGAATGGTTTAGCGGCCCTATGAATGAGCTGGACGAGCTGCCCGAGATTTCCATCGAGTCACTATCGTGCCCTTTTCTCTGTCAAAGAAATCCTTCGAGCACTCTCGACCCCATCCTTTCCGAATCCTCTGCATCTTAGTGATCTCAGTCTTTCTTGGAGGAGACCTGCTGGCTTCTACGAGCTTGCGAGGCGGGCGAGGATCCATGGATCGCCAGGCTCGAGCAGCGAAGGTGCACGATTTCACTTACCTGTCTAACCCAACCGCGGTGCGGCGATTCGTCCGGAAGGGCTGGTTGGTACCCGTGAAGGCAAATAGCCATTTCGACTTGGCTGGAGTTTCATTTCCCTACGCTCGGCCCGAGGTCCGGACTTTTGTCCAGCGGCTCGCCCGGCAGTACCAAGGTGCATGCGGTGAAAAGCTGGTGGTAACCAGCTTGACCCGGCCCAGATCCCACCAGCCCCGGAACGCTTCTCCTCGCTCCGTTCACCCAACTGGGATGGCTCTGGATTTACGCCGTAGCCGCCGCCGCGCTTGCCGGCGCTGGCTCGAGGGGGTCCTGCTTTCCCTTGAAGGAAAGGGCGTGCTCGAGGCAAATTATGAGCGCTTCCCACCGCACTATCATGTAGCGCTATTTCCGCAGCAATACTCAGCCTACCTAAAACGAAAGGCCTCTGCGCCCGGAACCGGCAACTATCGAGTCTCCCCCGGGGATACGCTTTGGAGGATCGCCCAGCGTCACAGAACGACGGTGCATCGCCTCAAGGCAGACAATGGCCTTCGCTCCAATACCATCCGGCCAGGCCAGGTACTCAAAGTACCCGCCGGCCGTTGAATGGGCTGAAGCCTGAGGAGCGGAACCCAAGGCCTGTTGACCATGGCGGTAGGGTGGTGTGTCCAGATTGGGATAGAGCCTCAGCTGCGCCTAGCAGCTGAGGCCTAGGGAACCTTCTGCAAGATCGACCGCATCAACTCCCGGTCGAAAGCGACTCCATCTAAGAAGAGAAGGCGCTAGTTCCAGAAGTCGTCTTCGTCGCCAGCATCTTCGCTGGGAGCGTTCTCCACCAGCCAGGTATCGAAGTCTTCCTGGGTGTGAATCTTCAAGAATCCACGCATGCGGTAGTGACCGAGCCCACAGAGCTGAGAACAGGAGATCTCATAGCTAAAGTCGTCGCCTGCCCCCTCCAGCTCTGCCATCTCAGCAGTGGTGACCGTGGGGGTAAACCAAACCGGTGTCTCGAGCCCGGGGATGGTGTCTTGCTTCACCCTCATGCGATTGAGAGTGAAGCTGTGGATCACATCCTTGGAGCTCACATAGATGAGCGCAGGTTTGTCTACCGGTAGGTGAAGCTGGTTGATGGTCGTGATGTCGTCCGCCGCCGCCGGGTCTTCTGAATCCAACCCAAGGGGATTCGTCTCCGCATCCACCAAATCCACTGCGGTTCGTCCAAAAGTGCCGTCAGGCCCTGGATAATGCATGTTCCAGGCAAATTGCTCAGCGACAACTCGTACTTGCACCGCGGCGCTGGGGTCTGGAAAGTCATCTACCCGGTCCGACCAGAGAGGAATCGAAAAGCCAATGAGGAGAATAGCCTCGACCAAGGCCACGGCCACTTCACCATAGGTAGAGGCACGACTCTTCAACCCATGGTAGTCCGCTTTGGGATTTCGCTTCGCGCTGAACCGAAACAGCATGTAGAGAAAGAGAAGACCCCATCCGATGAAGATGATGAACATCATCCAGTGCACCAGGCTGTTTAGCGAGTCGAGGGCTCCGCCGTGAGCGGAGGCAACTTGCGGAAGTCCGAGGAATTCATTCATAGCTCGAAGAGCTCCTTTACCAACTAACCCGTCTCCAGCGCTGCGGAGCTGCGACGAACGTGACGGCGATAGAGGAAGAACGACAGAACTCCGCCGCCCACCAATAGCATGTAGGTCAGGCCTACCATGAACAGCACGGAAAGCTCCGCGCCGCGAAGAATCTCATCGTCGGATTCGCCATAGCAGACCGGGCAACCAAAGGCATCGCCACAAATCAACAGTAGGCACACCGCGACAGCGGCTGACAGGGCCAACGTTCGCCTTCTCATAGAAAGCTCACATCCTTCAACTTGTTGAGAAACCACTTGCCATAGACCACCAGCATGATCGCCGCGAGAAAGGCGGCTATGGCTGCCCAGAGATAGCCCGCCCCGGCACCATTCTGGTGATGGGTCCACGACCAGACTCCAAAACCCAGTGACAACAGGGTCGAAGAGATCACGAAGACTACGTGCAGTGTCTTGAGGGACATCTTCTTTAGCTCTCTAGAGGACGATGGGGTTCAACTCAGTGGCCCAGGGGCCAATGAGAACAAAGAAGAAGAAGAGCACAGTCAGCAAGAGGACCGAAAGAATCAACTTCCGTTCATCCAGCAGATGCATGAAGTAGCACGCTACCAGCGACCCCTTCACCGTAGCCACCACCAAAGCGAGGGCGATAGCTGCGCCCGTAGACAAATGAAGATATGAAACGGCTACGGTGACCACCGTCAGTACCAAGAGGGCCCCAAACACCTTGATGTAGGTGCGGACGTGTTTGTCGATGTCTTGTTCGTGACTCATGGCTTTCCCTTTCTCTCCAACAACTTCTTTTCGATACCCTCGACAGTCCTTGGAGCTACAGAAGATACAAAATCGGAAAGAGGAAGATCCACACCAAGTCGACGAAATGCCAGAAGAGGCCAGAAACCTCGACCCGGTTGATGAACTGCTGCGGGTTGGTCTTCCACATCTTCGCTCCAGGTCCCCAGAGATAGAGGTTGTAGAGCATGCCACCAATAACGTGAAGGCCGTGAAGACCGGTCAGCGTGAAGTAGATCGCTAAGAAGGTATTCGTCTCCGGCAAGTAGCCGTGGGCAAACTTCGACGAGTACTCGATGAATTTGATACCCAGGAAGCCAAAGGCAGCCAGAATCGTCAGTCCCATGTAGAGCCGGTACTTACCGAAATCCTTACGGATCAAAGAAGCCCAGGCCATGACCATAGAGACACTGGAGCTGATCAGGACGACGGTATTGAGGGTCGCCCAGGGAACACTCAAGTAGTGCGAGCCATGGGGCCATTCTGCGGCTCCGACCCGCAACATGATGTAGCTGGCAAAGAGCGCACCAAAGAGCATTACCTCGGAGGCTAGAAAGAGCCAGATGCCGATCTTGACATTATTCAGGCCAGTGTCGGGCCGAGCCTCTACGGTATAGGGAATTTCGGTTGCTGACATAGTCTCAGATCTCCTCGGTCTCTCGTTCCGACTAAGCTGTTACAGGCTCGCTGTTGGGCGCTGCAGCCTCATCGAATTGGGGGGAGAAGTCTTCGCTAGCTCCCGGCACACTGTATTCATAGGGGCCCCGGTAAACCACCGGCTCGGTGAGAAAGTTTCCGTGGGGTGGCGGCGACGGCGCGGCCCACTCCAGGGTCGTAGCTCGCCACGGGTTCTCGCCAATCTTCTCTCCGGTCTTGAGACTCAGGAAGAAGTTAACGATAAAAAAGATCTGCGCCAAGGCCATCACCCAAGCAGCTATGGAAATCACTTCGTTCAAGTGAATCACCGGCTGGGCATGAGCATAGATCTCACCACCGTCGTACATTCGGCGGTTGAGACCGGCAAGACCCTGCATCAACATGGGGAAGAAGATCAGGTTCATGCAGATAAAACTGGGCCAAAAATGTAATTTGCCCAGAGTCTCGTTCATTTTTCGCCCGGTCGCCTTTGGATACCAATAGTAGATCCCTGCAAAGAGAGCAAAGATGGTTCCCGGTGCCACCACGTAGTGAAAGTGACCGATGACGTAGTAGGTATCGTGAAGATGAATATCCGTCGACGAAAAGCCCAGCGGCAGGCCCGTTAGACCTCCGATCGCGAACATCGGAAGAAAGGCCAAGGCGAAGAGCATCGGCGTGTTGAATCGTATCGAGCCTCCCCACAGAGACAGGATCAATACCGTCAAGATAACTACCGATGGAATCGAGATGATCATCGTGGTGGTCTGGAAGAAGGCCGACATCACGGTACCCATGCCAGTGATGAACATGTGGTGAGCCCACACGACAAAGGACATGAAACCGAGGAAGATCACCGAGTAGACCAGCGACTTATAGCCCCAGAGAGGCTTGCGGGTGTTGTTGGCAACGATCTCTGCGACGATTCCCAAGGCTGGCAGAATCAACACGTAGACCTCTGGATGAGCCAGGAACCAGAAAAGATGCTGCCAGAGAATGGGGCTACCTCCGCCACTCACCGCTAGAACTTCTCCACTTACCACCAGGCCACTGGGGAGAAAGAAACTCGTGTCCAGGAGCCTGTCCATGAGCTGCATGAAGCCCGCGGCTTCCAGGGGCGGAAAAGCGAGCAGCAAGAGAAAGGAGGTCACGAACTGCGCCCACACGAAGAAGGGCAGTCGCATGAAACTCAAGCCCTTGGCCCGCAGCTGAATGATCGTGACGATGAAATTCACCGAACCGAGCAAGGACGAGGTGATCAAGAACACCATGCCCACCAACCACATCACCTGGCCGGCGACCGGAGTGATCTCGGAAAGGGGCGGATAGGAAGTCCAACCGGCCTGAGCGGCTCCACCAGGGGCGAAGAAGCTCAGACACATGATCACGCCGCCAACCAAGAACGACCAATAGCTCGCCATGTTGAGTCGTGGGAAAGCCATATCCGGAGCGCCGATTTGCAGCGGTACGACGAAATTCCCGAAGCCGCCGACACCCAGGGGAACGACGCCGAGGAACACCATGATAGTGCCGTGCATCGCTCCCAGCTGGTTGTAGAACTCCGGCAGCATGACACCACCAGGCATGCGGGTATCTCCGAGCAGGCCTCCGATGATCGGCAAGGCGCGGCCCGGGTAGGCAATCTGCCACCGCATCAGCATCATCAGACAGAAGCCGAAGAAGAGGAACACCAATCCGGTGATGGCATATTGAATGCCGATCACCTTATGGTCCACGGAGAAGACGTACTTCCTCCAGAAGCCCAGCTCTTCGTGGTGATGGTCGTCGTGGTGAGTTTCTTCCATGGGCGTTTCCTTCTACTTCCTTGAGATCTCTATCCTTGCTGACTCGGGCCTAGGCTTGCCGCCTCGGTTGGGTCTTATTTCTTCGGAATCGTAAACGAGAAATCCGTGCTGGCGGCGCCGCTCGCAGCAACCGTGATGCTGGCCTTCTTGGTACCGAGCTTCTCGTGCCAGGCCTCGATCTCATAGGTACCGGCAGGTAGATCCGGGATGTTGAAGCTCCCGTCTTTGCCGCTGACTGAAAAGTACGGATGGGTCATGACCGCGACGTAGGAATTCATCCAGGGATGAACGTCACACTTGACCTTGAAGAAAGGTTCGGGCTTGTTGAGCACCTGGTCCTTCTCTTTCAAGGTCGGAGGCATGCCAATGTTGAACTCTCGGTTCTCCTTGGGAAGCCCGTGGACGTTGTGAAGAATTCCGTCGGAGTTACGAAACTGGATTGGCTGCCCAACCATAACGCCGGCCACATGAGGCTCGTAGAGGCAGCCCTTCTGGTCGATGACCACAGGCTTGCTGGGAGTGGAATGGTTGCCGGCCGGCGGGTTCTTGACCTGCACGAAAACATTGGCGAGGGCATTGTTGTCGCCGATCACCAAAACCTCGGGATAGACGGGCCCATCGTGCTTGGAGGCACAGCTGGGGTCGGCCCCCATGCTGATGGGCTTCAGCTTGGGTACCCGGTCGTCATAGGTCACTTTCCCGGTCACCGAGCCGGCCTGCGCGACGGAGGCCATGAGCAGACTTCCAGCCGCCAACAATACGGCGGCGAGGACTAGGTTTCTTTGATTGCGAAGCATGGGCTCTCTCTCCTTCATAGGGGATGAGTCGTAGGTTTTCTGGGTTCCACCGAGGGGAGCTGATGTTACTTCCGACAGCGTCTCTAGAAACGCCTCCTTTGGAGATCTTGGCTCCAAAGAATTGCGACTCCAAAGATCGCGTCTCAAGATTCTATTCGTTCCCGGTCCCTCAGCAGTGCCTGAATCGTACCAACCTCAACAGATCTAGACATTCTCGAACGATAGGGACTCCGTGAGTCGCGGATCACCTATCGGAACTAAGGCACTCTTTTGCATCAGAGTCGCCAAAACAGCCAAAAACAAACCACCGATCCCGACAAAGGCCGTCACGTCAGCAAAGCTGAAATGCGGTCCATCGTGATTCAGAGGCGGCATGACCAGCCAATAGAGGTCTAACCAGTGGACCGCTAGTAGCCAAAGGGCCGCAAACCGAAGTGTTGCTCTACGCCTCTTCACTCCTCGGAGGAGCAGGAAGAGAAAGGGCAGGACGAAATGGCCCAAGACCAATGCCACCGTGATGCCCTTCCAGCCGTGGGTCAAGCGCTCCTGGAAGAACGCCGTCTCCTCGGGAATATTGGCGTACCAAATCAGCATGTACTGGGAAAAGCCTATGTAGGCCCAGAACACCACCATCGCGAAAAGCATTTTGCCCAGATCGTGGTAGTGCTCGAAGCTCACCACCCCGGCCAGTAACTTCTGGTTCTGGAGCCTCAAACACAGCAGAGCCAGCACCGCGTGAATCGCTAGGAAACAGCCGGCGAAGAGGTAGACACCGAATACGGTGGAGTACCAATGGGGATCTAGGGACATGATCCAGTCGAAGGAGGCGAAGGTCACTGTAAGGGCAAACACCAAAATGGCGGGTGCGCTGCGAGCCTGAAGACGACGAGTGACCTGCGGGTCCTTACTCTGATCCTGGGCAATGGACTGACGGCGAAACCACCAGGCCAGCAGAGACCAAATGACCAGGTAGACGACGGACCGGGTGGAAAAGCCGAAGGAGTTGAGAAACGCGCTCTTGTGTTCGAGGAGACGATCCGCCTCCACAGCTTCGTGGTGGCTCCAATGGTAGAGATCGTGAATTCCCAGCAGGAGGGGCAGAAATAGCAGCCCAAAAACCGGCAGGGTCCCCATCACGTGCTCTGCCAGGCGCCTCACAGCCACGCTCCAACCGGCGCGGGTGGCGTACTGGATGAGAACGAAAATCAATCCACCCAGAGCGATGCTCAACCAGAAGAGAAAGGCCACCAGATAAGACGGAAAGAAAGTGTGGCCATCCTTGAAATAGAGCGCGAAGGTAGCCAGCAGGGCCACCACCCCGACGACCGCGCTGATCCTGGACAGACGCCCCCAAGAATTGCCCTCCGGCAGTGTGACTGATGCCGTGGGCACAGTTATGGGCTCGTGATGCATGGTTTCTTCAGCCCTCTTTCCTAGGCGGCAACGGCCTCTACGTGGGTCGCTCCGAGATCCTTCAGCAACTGTGCTGTCGATTCGCGATCAAAATTGGGGTCCGCCGTTTCGATGGAGATGAAAAACGCATCATCCGTGACCCGCTCGAGGCGAGAAGCGTTGAAGAGCGCATGGTGAGGCCTGGGTAGCCGAGCTTGGCTCAGGAACCCCAACAAGGCACCAACAGCCCCGCCGAGAATACCGCACTCGAAGGCGATGGGAATGAACGCGGGCCAGCTGAACAGGGGCTTGCCACTGATCACCAGTGGGTACGCCTTGGTGGCCACCCACCACTGCATCAACATGCCAATGGTAGCGCCGCTGAGTCCTAAAACGAGCACGAAGAGGGACACTGGAGACTTCTTGAGTCCCATGGCTTTGTCCAGCCCGTGAATGGGGAACGGTGAATGGGCATCCCAATGGGAGAAACCCGCATCCCTCACCTTCTCGCAGGCTTGATAGAGGTGCTCCGGCGTCTGGAATTCGGCCAGCAAGCCGTATTCCGTCGATGCTGCTTGACCGCTCATGGCACCCTAGCCGTCCCAGCGACCTGCGCCGTTTCGGTCGCAGACACGTCGATTGCAGGCATATCTGTCTCCGGCTCCGGCGGCCGTCCGTGCGCTTCTGGAAGAACTCCCTTGACCTCCGCCATGGCAACCATCGGCAAGAAGCGAACGAAAAGGCAGAACATGGTGAAGAACAGGCCAAAGCTGCCAACGAAAGTGGCGATATCCCAAAAAGTCGGGCGGAAATAGCCCCAACTGGAGGGAAGGAAGTCTCGGTGCAGGGAGGTCACTACGATGACGAAACGCTCGAACCACATGCCGATGTTGATGAAGATCGAAGCGATGAACAAGATCGTCATATTGGTGCGCGCCTTCTTGAACCAGAAGATCTGCGGCGTGATGACGTTGCAACTCACCATGATCCAGTAGGCCCAGGCGTAGGGGCCAAAGGCGCGATTCAAAAAGGTGAAACCTTCGTAAGGGTTGCCGCTATACCAGGCGATGAAGAACTCGATGCTGTAGGCGTAGCCGACGATGCTGCCGGTCACCAACAGAAGTTTCGCCATGCGGTCGAAATGCAACAGATTGACGATCGACTCGAGCTTGAAGAGCACTCGACAGATGACCATCAGGGTCACCACCATGGCGATGCCCGAAAAAATGGCTCCCGCTACGAAGTACGGCGGGAAAATCGTCGTGTGCCAGCCGGGCAGCTGGGAGGTGGCGAAATCGAAGGACACCACCGAGTGCACGGAAAGCACCAGAGGCGTCGCCAAACCTGCCAGCAATAGGTAGGCCTTCTCATAGTGGTGCCATTGGCGCTGAGAGCCCCGCCAGCCCATGGAGAAGACGCCGTAAGCGATGCGGCGAACCTTGGTCTTGGCCCGATCGCGCATGGTGGCGAGATCGGGAATGAGGCCGAGGTACCAGAACAGTAAAGAGACCGTTCCATAGATGCTGACTGCGAAGACATCCCACATGAGAGGACTGCGGAATTGAGGCCACATGTCCATCGAATTGGGCACCGGCATCATCCAATAGGGCAGCCAAGGACGACCGATGTGGATCCCGGGGAAGATCAGAGCGCACATGACCGCAAAAATGGTCATGGCCTCCGCTGTTCGGTTGATCGAGGTTCGCCATTTCTGGCGAAACAGGAACAGGACCGCGGAGATCAACGTACCGGCATGGCCGATACCCACCCAGAACACGAAATTGACGATTGGCCAACCCCACGCTACCGGCTGGTTGTTTCCCCAAATTCCAACCCCTTCCCAGAAGAGCCAGCCGATGCTCACACCGAGCATGGACAGCATCAATAGAGAAACACCCAGGGCGATGTACCAACCCCTGGGAGGGGTCCATTCCATGGGAGCCGCTACGGTCTCGGTGATGGAATGAAAGTCGGGGTCGCCTGCGATAAGCGCGGGACGACCTTCTACCGGATCAATGTCGGCAACAGCTTGCATGCTCTCTTTCGCCTCGCGAAACTGGCATAGTCGGAAATTCACTCAGGTATTTAGCATAGGGTTGTTAGTCGGTCAACAGCCTTCCCATTGTTGAAGCGCCCCAATCGGAGCCCTGGGAGCGACGACAAAAGCCCGCGAACCCCTTGTTGGATAGGGCTTTCCTTCGATCACACGGCATCGAAAGCCAACAGAATTTCACCTGTGGGTAAGTTGCAGGATCTTTGCCCTTGGAGGCCGGAGGTGAAAAATGGCTCAAGATTCACTCGACCCTCCTGCCGAGGAAATCTACCACCTCATCGGCCGCCTGGCGGCCACTGTGGATGCAATCGGGCAGTCCCACACCACGGTAGGCGTTGCCGGCCAGAAACAGGCCATTCACGTCGTGGGCTTCGATGCGGGCGAGACGCTCCGAGTGGCCGAGATGGTATTGGGGTATTCCCTTTCGCCATCTATGAATGCGAACTAGGACAGGATCTCCCGAAAGCCTCATGAGGGGGCCCAGCTCTGCCAGAACCAAAGATTTCAAATCGTCATCGCTCCACTCGACTAACTCTTCGTTGCGAGCACCACCGACGAAAGCCCTCATCAAGACGTGGCCCGCTGGTGCCCGACCGTCAAACTTGGCGGAGCTCCAGGTGCAAGCCTGCAGGCGGCTCGGCTCGCTACCAGGAATGACGAAGCCCAGGGCGTCCATGGCCCTCCCGACGTGTTCTTCTCGAAAACCGAGGGAAACGGTCGCCGAGGAGATGTAGGGAATCGCCCCGAGCCCCTCCCCTAGGGCCCCATCCAGCTCGCCTACCAACTTCGCTGCAACAAAGGCAGACGTCGCAAGGATCACCGCCTCGGCATGGAGACGCTCCCCGGCCTCCAGCTCGATCTCGATGCCGGCTCCCTGGCGCCGCAGGTTCCTCACCGATGACCGCAGTCGCAAGGATGCCGGATCGATTCGCTCCACCAGGCCGGTCACCAGTTGCTGCACTCCACCGCGAAGGGTGACTCGGGAGGAGTTCTCCGTCTGCCCTCGCCTCGGCAGCGAGCTGTGAACCGCCTTCATACCGCGGATCAGGCTACCGAAACGTTGTTCCAGGACGGCGACATCGGGGAAGGCGGCTTCTAGGCTCAGATGCTCCGGGTCGGCAGCGTGGATGCCTGCCATGAGAGGTTCTCCTATCACCTCCAGAGCCTCCCGACCGAACCGACGTCGAATGAAACTCGCGAGGCTCTCGTCGCTTCCCCCGGAAACATCGACCCTCTTCTTGGGAACCCATCGCTCCAGCGCCATGCGCAGCTTCCCGGGCCAGGAGAGGAGCGGCGAAGCCAGGAGCGGTCGAATCTGAGTAGGAACTACGAAGCGCATTCCTGTTGGCAAGGGCACCAGCCGGCCCCGTCGCAGGACGTAGACTCGCCCATGGGCAGCCGGAGTACGAATGATCTCCCCCTCCAGCCCCAACTCGCGCGCCAACTCCATGGCCCAAGGCTTGCGCGCGATGAAAGAGTCCGCCCCCCCTTCAACCAGGAAGCCATCGACCTCTTCCGTGACCAGGTTGCCCCCCCATCGGGAACCGCTCTCCAGCACGGTGAAAGGGATCGTCTCGCCGGTCTCTGCGGCTCGCATCTGCAAGGCATAGGCAGCGGTGAGCCCGGTGAGACCACCACCGACGATCACCACTCGAGGCCTGCCTCGCTCCTTCGGCGACGTTTTTTCCGCAGTCATCGGGGAGAGCTCAAGAGGCGGCCTTAGAAGTTCGATCCGAGATCAGGAGGCGATGCGTTGGACGATGTCG
Organism: Deltaproteobacteria bacterium; assembly: GCA_022601195.1. Lineage (GTDB taxonomy): Bacteria > Acidobacteriota > Thermoanaerobaculia > Multivoradales > JAHZIX01 > JAHZIX01. The sequence continues at coordinate 666,700 of JAHZIX010000045.1, read as the reverse complement.
GCCATGGCTTCGATGAGACCGGGAGCGGTATTTAGGGACTCGGTTCTTTCCAGACGGATCCCGGCTTGTTCTGCCAGCGCTCGGGCTTCGATGTCAATGTCGAAGAGAATTTCTACGTGGTCGGAGATGAAACCGATGGGGGCGACCAGCACGTTGCGACAACCCTCCGCGGCCAATTCACCAATGCGCTGGTCCAAATGGGGCCCCAACCAATCGACGGCTCCCGCTGCGGCGCTTTGGTAGCACATCTCCCAAACCTCGTCCCCCAACAAATCCGCGACCCCTCTCGCCGTCGCTCGCAATTGGGCATCGTAAGGGTCTCCTTCCGCCAAAATCCTCGCCGGGAGGCTGTGAGCGGTAAAGAGAACCCGCACCTCCTCGGGTTCGTCAACAGGGAACTTCTGTAGGCCCAGCTTGGCCCGATAAGCCAGAGACTCCTGAAAGAGGGGGTGATCACCATAGCCCCGCACCCACCGTACCTCGACCTCAGCCCCGACCTCAGCAATGGCCTCCTCGACCTTCCTAAAATAGGCCCCGACGCTCATCCGTGAGAAGTGAGGTGCCAGACAGAGGGCGATGATGCGACGGTGGCCGTCCGCGACAATTTGGCGAACCGCTTGGGAAATATAAGGATGCCAATGACGCATGCCGAGATACACCTGAAATGTCTCAGGATGATCACCAGACTGGAGCAACTCCTCGAGGGCTGCTGCCTGTGCCCGAGAGATCTCGAGCAGGGGCGACCGACCACCGATCTGTTCGTAACGACTCTTTATTTCGTCGATGAGATCCTGGGAAGTTGGCCGGCCACCGCGGATATCCAGCAGGAAGGGCTCTACATCGGCCAGAGAGTCCGGCCCCCCATAGGCCATCAGCAGGACAGCCCAGGAAGCGGTGTCCGAAGGTCCTGGATCCAAAGCTTGTGAGTCCTTTACCTCCACAGCTCTATTCCCATAGTGCCAGAGTGTCTTCGGCAGCGTGATGCACCGCCGTGTAGATCGGTGTATCTCGCTCCGTAAAGGGGCGACCATCACAACCTCTTAACTGCGAAACGAGCTCCGAGTAGCGAGGCAGGTCTTCCATCTCGTAGACCACGACGAACTCCTGGTCCTGAAGACCGAAGGAGTAGAGCAGCAGTTGATCGACTTCGGGAAACTGCCGCCCGATGCGAATGTGCTCATTCATCATTCCTTGACGAGCCTCTCGACCCATGCCGTACCACTCGGCGGTCTTCACGAAGGGGTAGAGGGTCAGATAACTCTGCCTCTTGCCTTCAATAGGGTCCATACCGCGGGGCTTCTTGCCACCCACATAGGGCGAAGGCCGCGTCATCCCCCACAGGATCTCGGTACTCTTCACATAGCGGCGGAAAGGAAGGGTCGCCTTGGCGAAAGCCTCAAAGAAATGGCGAGGGGTCTGGTCGTCCTCGTAAGGCAGTGCACTCCAGACCAAAATATCTGCATCTGCGCGAGTCGGGAAGACCTGGTAAACCTCCACTTGAGCTGCGGCGCTGCGAAGAGCCTCCAGCCAACGTCGGTGAAACTGGGCCCGATCCTCCGCAGCCATCGTCTCGTGAGCTTTCCGAAAGCGGAAAAAGGCAAAATGGTTGAGGGTCCGACGACTCAAGACCGGCTCCTCTCCCGAGGACACCACTGGTTTGTTTTCTAGCTCTTTTCTAGCCAAGGATACCTTCCCATAGTACTCTCGTGAAACGACTTCGAACGATTTTCCTCAGCGCGTTCGGAGCGCCGAGAACTCGGCCGCTGCCCGGGCGTCACTCGGCGAAGAAACGAGCGTTTTCAGCAAGCCTCCGAGCCCCGGCACGGAGCTTTGATGCTAGCACGGGGGCGAAAGCAGCAGCGTTGCTCAGTCGTTCCCCTCAAACTCTCCAGGGAGGAGCTCTCATACCGTGAAACGGCGACATGAATTGATTCCGAGCCAGGTGATGGGCCGCAGGATGCATGTGTGGTGCTACGGCCACTGGGGAGTACCGATTCTGGTCTTTCCCTCGGCAGCGGGCATGGCCCACGAGTGGGATGCCCAAGGCATGGTCAGCACCCTCAGCGATCTGATCCAAGAGGGCCGTATCAAGCTCTATTGCTGTGAAAGCAACGTCGCAGAGGCTTGGACTCGGCAACAAAACCCTCCGGAATGGAGAATCAAGCGCCACCAGGCTTTCGAGGAATACGTTATTTCGGAGCTGGTGCCTTTCATTCGTCGAGACTGCCAGGCTCCGGAGATCCGCATTGGAGCGACCGGGTGTAGCCTTGGCGGCTATTACGCCGCCAACTTCGCCCTAAAGTTTCCTGAGATCTTTCACTATGCCTTGTGCATGAGCGGCCGCTACGACATCACTGGGTTCACCGGTGGTTTCTCCAACCTCGACGTCTATTTCAACAATCCCCTCGCTTACGCCTCCAATCTGGAAGGGCAGCACTTGGAGCGAGTCAGGAAGCATGCTCACTTGGCGTTGGTTTGCGGTCAAGGTGCCTGGGAAGAGGGCTGTATCGAAGAAACTCAGGCCCTCGCAGACATCCTGGAATCGAAAGGAATCAGCCACCAGAGGGATATCTGGGGCCACGACGTCGCCCACGATTGGGGATGGTGGAAGCGCGAAGCGCGGTATCACCTGGTGCAGCGCTTCGGAGGGTGAAGGCTCCATTGCTAAGGGCTCCCCTACTTCGGGGGCCCGAAAGGCGGCATGCCAGGAAAGGCCCTCGGCCTGGCGCCCCCCTGCAGTCCTTGTTTCATCACCTCCGCGGTAATCAGAGTCAAAGACTTACGACGGGCAAAGCTCTCGAGGCCGGAGCGCACCTTGTTGCGGATGAATGCGATGGGAATGCGGTCCAGCCGAGCGCGCGCCTCCGAATCCCACAAGACCTCCTGGTTGTCCAAAGGCTTTCCCGTCGGCTGGTAAGTGCAAGCGGGGTCCTCGGCGAGAGGGTCTTCGTAGGCAGCATAGGCACGACATCGACAACCACCGCAAAGCTCGTTGAACTCACAGTCGCCGCACCGGCCTCCTAACTTGGCGACATCTCGAAGTTCCTGGAGAAGGGTCGAGCCCTGCCAGATCTCCGTGAAACTGGAGTCCCGAACATTGCCCGCGGAAAGATCCATGTAAGGGCAGGGGGTGACCTCACCCTCCGGGGTGATGCGGCAGTACTGAGTGCCCGCCATACAGCCCCCGCTCTCGAGACCCCCCAACCCCTGCTCATAGGCCAAGCGCTTGAAGTGAGGTGCACATTTGGAACGGACCAGCATCGGCCGATAGGCCTCCTGGGATTCGACCAACTGCCCGAGAATGGCTTCGGTCTGCGGCGCCGATAGGTCGTTCATGAGTTGACCACGGCCGGTCTGCACCAGGAAGTAGAGATTGAAAGACCAAGCTCCCTTATCGCGAGCGAATTCGATCAGCTGGGGCACTTCCTCGAAGTTGTCGGCCATGACCGTGGACTGAACCAAGACTTCGAGGCCATGGGATCGGCAGATCTCCAAGGCCCTCACGGAGTGCTCCCAAGAGTTGGGCCCACCGCGAAAGCTATTGTGCTTTTCCGGGTGTATCGAGTCGATGCTGATGCCGACGCCCTTGATGCCGCACTCCACCATCTTTGCCGCCACCCGGTCGTTGATCAGGACTCCGTTGGTGCCCATCACCACCCACAACCCTTTTTCGGCACAACGCTGAGCCAGATCGAAGATGTCCTTGCGCAGCAGCGGTTCCCCGCCGGTGAGAATCACCATCTCGGTGCCGAGCTCCTTCATCTCGTCGATGAGGGCAAAACACTCCTCCGTGGTGAGCTCTTCCTCTGCCTTTTTTCCAGCGCTCAGGTAGCAGTGGGGGCAACGTAGGTTGCATCTCTTGGTGAGATTCCAGGAAACCAGAGAAGGACGGAAGGAATCCGTCAGAGCGGCGGCTGGGAAGGGGCTCGGTTCAGTCGTGTTGAGGCTGGTCATGAAGATCCTTCTTGGCTAGCGTCCTAGTTTGACTTGGATCCGTCGCATGGGTACGAAGGGCCAATCTTGACGACACTCATTATTGTGTTCGATTGCGGCGACGAGTCAAAAAAGGGACCCACGAAGCCCGAGCCAAAAGAGTGGCGATCACGATCATGAGCAAAGCCGCCACGAACATTCGGGGTTTCGCCGGCACCGACTCCCAACTGACACCTCCAGCCCCACCGCCGAGCCGCAAGCGCCACCCCAAGGCGTTGGCAGCAAAGACCGTCACTCGGCCCAGAGCCGAGAGAGTGAGCAACATCACGACCTTCTCTCGCACCCCGGCCCCCATTCGGGCCGCTTTCTCAGACCCCACCCCAAACAACCGAGCGAGGCCGGCAAACCACTGATGCCCCCAAGCAATGAGCGCCCCAGCAGCGAGAAAGAAAGGAAGGGCAGCCAACAGATGAGCCAGGTCGACCCGCCTCTCTGCCGTTAACATACCGGGGGAAGCTACGGTAATCGCCATGACGACTGAGCCGAGGGCTGCATAAGCGCAGGCGGCCTGGAGATATCTTCCTTGGAAAGGGGGTGCCTCCCTTTTCATGGACTGGTCTTTTTCATGGATTGGATTTCTCTATGAGCTGGGTTCCGGGGTTGCCTTCACCGAGCCATTACTGGCCTGCCTTCAGAGTGTCTCTAAAGAGACGGATGCGTTCGGCGTTGACCCCCAGATCGCTAATTCCGTCCCGGGAAGTCGAACGCAAGTCGATGACGGAGCCACCGTTCGAGTGAGGACGGATTCGGATGACGATGTCGTCGACAAATCGAAAGATCCGAGAGGTCTCGGTAGCTTCCAAGAACCCCAACGACTCGTCCGTTCCAGTCAGCGTCCACCCGACCTGCTCCAGCACTTGGTGACACGCCTCGTAGGCCTCTTGCGGCTCTAGCCAAAGCCGAATGGGGTGCAGGTCCGGATAGGCGTCTCCCTGGCGACTCGGCGTTTCCGGGTCACCGTGGGGATAGCTCAAATCTCGACTTCGATTGGCTGGTAGATCCGCAGCCTGGACGAAAACCGGAGGATCTTCGAGATCCGTGGTCAAGTCGTGAATCGGCGGCACCTTGGCTGCTGAAGACCCCGCCATGGCCAAGGAGAAGATCATGGCAGCACCCATGAGGGTTCCCGCCCAGGCAGTCCTCCGCTGGACAGGAGACTCGTCGTTCCAAGTTCGGGAGAGGGCGAAGAGACCGGTTCCCAGGCCTAAGAAACCGCCGGTAAAAATCGCCAAGCCGAAGACTCGAAAGGCACTGTAGGGAGCGGCCCAGCCCAACCGCGCTGCGACGACGGCACCGAGGGCCAGTAGAGCTCCAGCCGCAGCAACGGCTACCGAAACGGGTGGTGAAGTTCTTGTTGGGGTGTCGATCATCGTTGGGCCAAGCTCCTTCGTGATCCTATCTCGAATGAAGTCGAGGATTGATTCCCGCGGAGAAATCCGGTGGCCAGGATGGAAGGGCCCTCGCTATAGTCTGACCATGGACCTCAGTAGAGAGCAGAAGATCGATCGAATGCTGGCCCGCGACGCGACCTATGACGGCCGCTTCCTGGCTGGAGTGGTGGGTACTGGTATCTACTGTCTGCCCTCCTGCCAAGCTTGCAAACCTAAACCCGAAGACGTGAGGTTTTTCACAGATCCCCAAGCTGCCCAAAAGAAAGGCCTGAGAGCTTGCCGTCGCTGCCGACCCGATCACTTTTACCGCCAATACGACCCGGACCAGGACCGAGTCCTGCAGTTGGTGAAAGAACTTCGGCAGGCTCCGGAGAATTTTCGCCATGCTAAAGATCTGGCGAAATCGGCAGGCCTTGGCACATCGCAGCTCAACCAGCTGTTTCAGCGGCATTTTCACAACACCCCGGCAGCGCTCCTAACTCGGGCTCGCATCCCAGCAGCCCAGCGGCTGCTGACAGAAACGGATCGGCCCCTCTCGCAAATTGCCTGCGATGTCGGCTTCGAAAGCCTCTCCTCCTTCAACGAGAGCTTCCTCCGGCTCTCCGCTACCCAACCCACGGACTACCGCAGCTTGCCGGGAGCGAAACGCTTCGAGGTGCGCTTGCCCGAAAACTGGCACCGCCGAAGAATCCTCACCTACTTGGGAAGAGATCCCCAGAGCCCGGTGCAGCAGATCCAAGGCGATTCTTTGCAGATGGGAGTTTGCTTGGAGGGAACCCCGACCCTGCTTCGTGTAGACCTAGGTGACTCTAGGGCTACCTGCGACTTGGTTTCCAAGAAGGCTCTGCCGGAGACCGCCGCCATCGCGGCCCAAGGGATCGTCCTGCGGATCCTCGGGCTGACCATCGACCCGGCTCCTTTCGAGCGCCATGTCTCTCGCTCCCCAGCCCTCGCGCCACTCGTTGAGGGGCGTCGAGGGCTACGCATTCCTCAAACCGCCACCTTCTTCGAAGGGCTCGCCTGGACGATCCTCGGTCAACAGATCAACCTCGCTTTTGCCCTGACCCTGTTTCGCCGCCTGGTGGAGCGGGCTGGGCAACCGGTGGGCGAAGGCCTGTTTGCGCCACCGACCCCGGAAGCCGTCGCTGCCATCGAGATTTCCGAGCTGACCGCCCAACAGTTTTCCGGCCGCAAGGCGGAGTACCTCATCGACACCGCAACATTGGTAGCCCAGGGCAAGCTTTGTCTGGAAGATCTCGCCATGGGAAGTGCCACCGCTACCGAACAAACCCTCAAGGCGGTGCGCGGCATCGGCCCCTGGTCTGCCAACTACCTGATGATGCGAGCCTTCGGTTTCGAGGATTGTCTGCCACTGGGGGACACGGGGCTGACTCAGGGGTTGTGGCGCTTTTTCAACCTCGAGGAGCGGCCGCGAGGTGAAGTGACTGAAAAATTGATGCGCCCTTTTTCTCCTCATCGCAGCCTCGCAACCTTTCACCTGTGGCAATCTTTGGCTAAGGAGGTAGAACCATGAATTGTTATTGGGACCTAATGGACTCACCCTGTGGGCCTCTTCTACTGGTCGTCGACGAAGCAGGCGCCGTGGTTCGGATCGACTTCCCAAAAGGCCGAAGCGCCCAGAAAATTCGCCTCGATGCAGAACAGGAAGACGATCTCGAGGAAGCGCCGGACCGCCTCGCCCACTTGCGACTCCAGTTGGACGAATACTTTGCCGGTGACCGCACCGCCTTCGAGCTAGAGCTCAACGCCCAGGGGACTCCATTCCAAAAGAGCGTCTGGGACCGCCTGGTGCAGATTCCCTACGGCGAAACGACGAGCTACGGCATCCTTTCCCAACAGATCGGTAATCCTTCTGCCAGTCGCGCCGTGGGAGGTGCCAACGGTGCCAACCCGATATCCATCGTCGTACCTTGCCATCGCGTGGTGGGCTCCAACGGCTCCCTCACCGGCTTTGGCGGGGGGCTAGAGGCCAAGAGGTTGTTACTGGACTTGGAAGCTTCCCAATCCGGGGGAGTCGGGAGCCAGATGGAGCTGACCCTGAAACATTCAGAAAGGTGAATTTGACCAGGAGTGAAGTAGCAGGACGTCGACCTCAAAGCCCCTAGGGGCTAGTGAAGTGATGGTCCAACCTCGCCGCTTTCATCCGAGACGAGGCTCTGCCCCGACTCAGGCGCCAACCACCTCAGTAGCTGCCGAGTCACCTCGGGGCGGCTCAACAACTCCAGGTGATTCATGCCCTTGGCGATCCATTGTGCCTCTTTGGGGAACTGCAGCCTTCGCTCGGCCTCGTCAGGCCCTCTTAGGGCGCTGGTTCCTAGAGCACTGGTCCCTAGAGCACTGGCCCCTAAAGCACTGGTCCCCAAAGCACTGTGGAGGGGAACAAGGCCGTCTCCAACAAAGCACTCTGCCAAAGCGCTCTGGATCGGCCTAGCGTCTTGGCTAGCTAAGCTCGCAGCGATGGCGTAGCTGGCCACTCCACTCGGCAACGGCACCGGCTGGCGGCGGTCCGAGTGGCGAAGGAATCGGTCCCGCCCCTGCCAATCTTCGTCCACTACATGGCCAAAGCGTAGATCGGTGATGCCGGCACTGCGAAGCTGGCTCAACCGGGAAAAAGGAGCCGTGTAGGCCAGGCTGCCGAGAACCTCGTCCAGCCAACTACCGATCCTCTCCAAGGGTGCGCCGTGATGAGGGGTACCCAGAAAAACCAGGCTCTTCAATCTGCCAAACCAACTCTGACCCTCTTGGTGACCTATGTGGGCGGCGCTCCGAGTCACCAGTCCCCCCATGCTGTAGGACACCACCGTGAGCTCCTCCAAAGGAACGGGCCAGGTGCGCACTAGCTGCTCTAGCTGAGCTGCTAGCTCGCGACCGTTCACGGAGATATGTAGCCCGGTGTTGTAGCGCAAATACAGTGGCGTGGCCCCCATTGCCGAGGCCAGGGCCTGGCCATGATCCACTTCGCGACCTTCGTGCTCTCTTCGCCAGTGACGGTCACTGGAGCACAAACCATGAACCAGCAACAGAACTTTGCTCGACACCGATGAAACCGGCGGCATCGCCTGCCAATCTAGAGCCGCACCTCGATAGCGAAGGCTCATGGGAACAGCGAAGGAGTTGCCACTCTCCACGAGACGATCCCCCATCACCCCGTTGAGCGCCGCCAGTACAACTTCTCGTTGCGGCCTCTCGATTTCTCCCCTCTGCATTCCACTCAGAAGAGGCTCGAGTTTCTCCAAGAGCTCGTCCGTAACGCGTCCGACCAGCTTTGTGATTCCTTGAATACCTCGGTACACCCCACCGGTAACGCCCCGGGCCTGCCCCGGCTCGTCTCCACCGGGAGCTCCCAGAGTGCTCCAAACCGATTGATGCACCCCTTCGACAACTCGACTCACGCCGCTCGTGGCCTGAGCGGCGAGCTGAACCAAAGCCCGAAGATCTGAAGCGTGCAGATGGCCCAAGGCTCCTTTGGCTGGCGATTCCCTCAAGAGCCTCAACCCGCTTTCGACTCCGCCGCGAGACGCAAGCGCAGGAGCTCCAGTCCCGTCGGTGGATGAGCCTTCTTTTCCACCAGCTCGAAGCCATATTTTGCGTAGAATGCCCGGCCGATTTCATTGGCTGTAAAGACCTCTACCTCCAACTCTCCCCTCAGCTCTCGCGCCTTGTCCATGAGCGCCCGGCCGAGACCTTTTCCATGGCAATTGGGTTGTAGGAAGATCGCTCCGACTTCGTTGCCCAGCAGAGAAATGAATCCCACCACTCGGCCATCCTGCTCAGCAACCCAAGTCTCTGAATTGGGCAGGTACAGCTTGGGGATATCCTCTCGAACCTGAGCCTGAAACTCCTCGCTCAGAAAGGAATGCGCCAACGCAGAAGCCGCCTCCCAAGCCGCCATGAGATCCTCGAGATCCTGACTTCGATACTCCCGAATCATGTCTTCCTCCGATAGCCCCGGAATCTGCTGCCTAGGAACCGAGCTTACTCGTGGGCCTATTCATCACGGGCCCCTAAATGAGAGTCGCTCATCTTCTAGAGCGAGGTGAATCGATCTACCTTGGTGCACGGAAGGCCCTATAAGCACTTCTCGAGTATCTCCATATCCGACGGGAAGGAATCCGCCGACAAGGGTCCGAAGGAGAAACGGATCAGCGAGCCCATGGGGCCCTCGTTTCCCCTACGAGCCATATCGCAAAGACGGCCCGGAAGGATTCCAGCCTGGTACTCAAAGAGGCGCTCGTTGAAGGAGTCACCGTCCAGCCCCTGAGGTAGCCGGCCCCAATGGTAAAAGCCGCCGTCGCCGGTGAAGAGCTCGACGCCCAACCGAGCCAGGCCCTCGCCGTAGCGCTGCCGCTGGGAGGTGAAAAAGGCGGAAATGGCTTTGCGGGCTTGGGTCACTCTCTTCAACTCGAGCAAGTCGGTCACGTAGAGCTGGGAAGCGCGAGAAACGCCGCCCATGCCGAGAGAGGAGTAGTTGCGGAAGAGCTCGATGTGTTCCCGAGCGGCGACCACCCAGCCCACCCGCATACCGGGAACCTGAAGCCCCTTGGTAGCTGCACCAACCACGAAAAGGTCTGTGGCATCTATGTCCTCGATGTAGCGCAAAGCGCTTTCCGGTTCGGGATCGCCGTAGAACTCGTAGGCCTCATCCAAGAGAGCGCCCCGCCCAGGCTGGCTGTAGTGCTGCACCAGCGCACGAAGCTCCTCTCCGGACGTGGCCACCCCCGTTGGGTTGCAAGGGTTGCTCTTGAGGAGCAGCACCTGCTCTTCGTCCGGGTGATCCTCCAACTTGGGCCGAAAGCGATTGTCCAGATTGCTGGGAATTAGCGTGTAGTCGCGCCCGAGGAGCTCGAGAACATCCCAATAGGGGGTGTACTCGGTCTCTTCCACAGCCACCTTCACTCCTTTCTTGAGAAAGGCCAGGATGGCGAAAATTGCCGGGCGACCTCCAGCGAACACCGCCACGTGATCCGGGGTAATACCCGCTCCATAGAACTCGTTGTAATAGTTGGCGATGGCTTCGCGAAGGGGAGGCTGACCGTCGGCTTTGGGATACATGCGGTCGCCGGCAGTGATCGCAATGGTGTCCGGCAGAGCCGGCCCGCCGGGTACAGGTGTGGTGATGGGGTAGCCCTGAGCCCACGGGTGGGTTCCCGGGTCTCCCATGTACTTGCCAACAGCGTCTGCGAAGCGGAACAGCGTCTCGTAGACGCCCATAGGCGGAAAGTGGTCGAGAATCATGGGTGCCTCTGATGAATGTTGGGTCGAGAGGTTCAACGGCAAACGGATCGTTCTACCGCCGCGCTACACGGCAGGCCCGATGATCGGGACTAGATGATCGGGACTGGACGGCGACCATACCAGAGCCTTTCCCCGGTTTCTGTCGACCCCCGTATCCTGTGTTGGCAGCCGGACTGCCCCAACGCCTAGAATTGCCTCATGAGCACAAACAAAGAACCGGCCTCTCCATCGCCCATCCAGCCATTTGAAGGCCCCGCTCTGTGGCGAGGCGGAGAGCTCGCTGAGCGATCCGACTGGCAACACACACTATCTGAAGGGGAATGCCAGGAGATTCGGGCAGCCTTGGAGAGCACCCAGCGAGACGAAGTGCCCCTCCAAGACATCACGGTGAAGAACTTCCTCCTACCTACCTTGGCAGGGCAACTTGGTGCAGCACAGAACAGCCTTGAGCACGGGTGTGGGAGCTTCTTGATGCGCGGCTGGCCGGTGGGAGAGCACACTCTGGAGGGGAATCGTCGGGTCTTCTGGGGGCTCTCTCAGTATCTGGGGACCCCAATTTCCCAAAGCGCCCAGGGCGAGAAAATCTTCCACGTCCAAGATGCGGGCTTGTCGAAAGGTGACTCGCGGGTACGAGGCCCCAACACCCGGCGTGCCCTGAACTTTCATTGCGACCGCTGCGATGTCATCGGCTTCCTGTGCATTCACCAAGCGAAGAAGGGTGGTGAGAGCTATCTAGTGAGTTCTCCCGCCATCCACAACGAAATGCTCCGTCACCACCCGGACCTCCTCGCCTTGCTGTACCAGAGCTGGTACTACAAGACCCACAACGTGGATCTCGCCAACGACGACCTTTGGTGTTTTCAGCCCGTATTTGCCCAAGTCGAGGGTCGGTTCGTCAGCTACATTCTGCGGGTCCTCATCGACCGCGCTTACCAACTTCCGGAGCTTCCTGACATGACCAGGCAGCAGAAAAAGGCCCTGGACACCCTGGATGCCCTGTGCACGGACCCTTCCTTTCACTACTCCTTCACTCAAGAGCCCGGAGACATGCTGTTTGTGAACAATTTCACCAACTTCCATTCCAGAGGGGCTTTCGAGAACCATGACGACCCTGCCCGGCACCGCCTCCTCCTGCGCATCTGGCTTTCGGTGCCCAACAGCCGACCACTACCGCAAAGTTTTTCCGGCAGCTTTGGTCAGACCTTGGCTGGAAGTCTGCGCGGCGGGATTCACCCAGCGAGCTAGGTTGGTAAGGCGCCCGAGAGGGACGGACTCAAGATGGGGACGGAGACAGCTACGGATCCGTAGTCGAATCGGAAGTTTCCTCGGACTCCGGCCCTGCTGCGGCCTCGAGACCCTCGGAGACAAAGAAGTAACGTCCCAAGCCCTTGAGAAACTGCATCGGCTCGTCCTTCTCCCGTGCCTGAATCACCTGGGCCAGCTTGGAATCTAGGTCGTCGATGAAGTGGAGGGCCAGGGCTTCGGCGGTCATGGGCTCCACGGCGGCGCTGTACTCTTTCTTGCCCTGGTGGGACAGCACCAAATGCTCGAGATGAAGCTGTAAGTCCTCGGGAAAGTCTTCGATGGCCTTGCAACGCTCCCGAAGTAGGTCCCAACCGATGACCACATGGCCCACGAGGCGGCCGGCTTTGGTGTAGTCGTTGGCCGGCATCGCTCCCAGCTCGTGGATCTTCCCTAAATCATGAAAGAGGATTCCAACCAGGATCAGATCCTGGTCCAAGTAGCGATAGTGGGAGCAGATATTGGCGGCCAGCTCGGCCATGGATACCGTGTGCTCCAGCAGGCCACCCAAATAGGCGTGGTGCATCATCTTGGCCGCAGGGTGCACCCGCAGGGCCTCTCCGTGCACTTCCAGAGTCTCTTTGACGAGACGGCGCAGAACGGGCCGCTCGACTTTCTCGAGCACCCCGTGTAGTCGCGTCTGTAGATCATCGATGTCCTCCCGTGTGGACGGGATGAGGAGCTTTTCATCGAAGCCATATTTGCGATCATCGTCCGTAGCGATACGGCAATGGTCCACATTGAGCTGGAGCTGATCCCGGTAACTTCGCACCGAGCCGCGGAAGGCAACGAACTGGTGGGCCTCGAACTCGGCAGTGATAGCCGGGCTTCCACCCCAGACCTTTCCAACCATGGAGCCCGTGTCATCGGCGAGCTCGAGGTCCAGGTAATCCTTGCCGTTGCGATCCTGGCGGCGTTCTTTCTTCGCCAGAAAAGCAAAGCCCTGAACGTGGTCTCCCTCTTGCCAGGAACTGATCCTTGTGTTGTGCTCAACCTCAGGCATGGCGCCTCCTTTTCCGCAATAGTAGTGCTCGGGGCGACCACTGCCAAGGGGCACCGTATGCACTCCAGCACAGGTGAGCAGCCGTGAAACATGGCATCGTCCGTGCATGAAATTTCGACCCTAGTTGGCCGAAACGAGACTTTTGCAAGACCTGCCCCGTAGAAAATGTCCATGGACACCCTGTGGCGCCCGAGGAGATGACTCATGTACCAGCCCTTCAGAATATCTGCGGTTTTCTGGGTGCTACTGGCCCTAGCGCCGCTCGTAGCCGCCGAAGATCCGGTGCTGTGGCCCGAAGCCCAGAGATCTTTCTACCAGGACGGCCCAGCATCTCTTCTCGATCCTGAAGAGCGGGAGGCCTTCGCTAGTCTCGACGAGGTCGGAAGAGAGCTCTTCATCGACTCCTTCTTGGAGCGGATTCCCGCCACTGACGGCGGCCTCAAGGAGGCCATTCGCCGACGGCAACTACTCGTGACCTCGAACGACTTGCCTCCCAGCGAGATCCGCAGTCAGTTGTTGTTCTTGCAGGGACCACCGCCATCGCGAGAAGTGATCGAATGCGGCCTGGTCTACAGACCCATGGAGCTATGGAACTACGGTACGGAGGAGAATCCTGCCTACCTGGTGATCTACCAACCAGGACCGGATGAGCCCTTTCGCCTGTGGGTCCCTACCGATTCGAAGCGAGTTCTCTACACCCAGGAGATGGAGTACTTCCTCGACCAATGGGAAGAGCTTCGGAAGTACATCACTGGAAAACGATTCGACTACCAACTCTGCAAGAGAGCCAAATTTCTCGACAAAGTTACCGGCGTGAGGGGCCTTACGGGCTTTATGGAAGATCGCCCTCTGGACCGAGACATGACCCGATTCCTGGACCCACCAGCGGATCTCAGTGCCTGGGCGAGCAAAGCTCTGAGCGAGGAGGAACCGAAGGTCCCGAGAATACTGGAGATCGGTGACGTCAAGATCCAATACCCGAAGCTGAAAGGGCCACGTATGTTGACTCGGGTGACGGTCAACCTGCCGGACAGCGCCAACCTTGAAGTCGCCACGGAAGGGGACGAAGACGAGCTGGATCTGTCGGTGGAGGGGTCCGTGGAACAGGATGGCAAGGTTTTCGACACCTTTCGGGTGCGCTTTACCTTGAACCCGCCGGAGGAACCAGCACCGGTAGCCTTGGTGGTCGAACGGGCCCTTCGTCCGGATCGCTCCTTCCTACTGCGGCTCAAGGTCTCCGACGAAGTGGCGGGAACCGAGGCTCGGCTCAACCGCAGCTTTACGGTGCCCGCCGAAGCGGAGGACTTGAGCAGCGAGCTGGGAGCCGATGACGTTGTGGCGGCGGTTGGCCAACAGATCTCTATGGAGCGCCTGGCGGGAGCCGATGCCTTGGTCTTGGTGCCGCCGGAGAGCGATGTTGTGGTGGGCCTTTGGAGAGCGGAAGCGTTGGTGGCGGGGGAGAGAATCACCAAAGTGGTTTTCGTGGTCGACGACAAAGTCCAACTCACCCGTACTCGACCTCCGTTTACCGCGGAAGTCAGGCTGACCAAATTCCCCACGGAACAGGTCATTCGGATCGAAGGCTACGACGCAGCCGGTGAGCTGGTGCTAACCGACGAGGTGGTTCTCAATCAGCCCAGGGGCGCTCTACGAACGAGAATCCTAGAGCCCAAGCGAGGAGTCACCTCCTCGGGCACCATCACTGCCCGAGCAGAGGTCGTCGTGCCGGAGGAGAGACGAGTCGAGAGAGTCGAGTTCCTGGTCAACGATGCTTTGATCACGACTCTGGAGTCTCCTCCTTGGGAATCGACCATCACCGTTCCGGATGTCAGCGAGCTCTCCTACCTCACCGTCGTTGCCTACTTGGATGACGAAAGCCGTGCGGAGGACGTCCGGTTCCTCAACAGCCCTGACTATCTGGAGGAAGTCGACGTCAGCTTGGTGGAGCTGTTTACCACGGTCACCAATCGGGAGGGTCGCCTGGTGCCAGGGCTTGCCATGGAAGACTTCGAAGTCTTGGAAGAGGGAAAAAAGCAGGTGATCTCAAAATTCGAGCTGGTAGAAAATCTCCCTCTCACCGTTGGCCTCACCATAGATACCTCGGGCTCCATGGCAAATTCCATCTACGAGGCGCAACAGGCGGCCATCGGGTTCGTGGATAACATCCTCACCCGTCGAGACAAAGCCTTCGCCATCAGCTTCGCCGATCGTCCGGTACTACTCATGCCGCCCACCAACGACTCCGAGGCGGTGTCGAGAAGCCTGGAGGGCCTTCTAGCTGCCGGCTTTACCTCCCTTCACGATGCGGTCATTCACAGCCTCTACTACTTTCGGGGAGTGCGAGGAAGACGTGCCCTGGTGGTTCTTTCCGATGGGGACGACACAGCGAGTCATATCTCGTTTCGGGACGCTCTGGAGTACGCTCGACGTTCCGGAGTGGCGATCTACACCATCGGTCTGGGAGTCAGCGGGCTGGATCTGGGAATTCGCGATAAATTGAAAAGCCTCGCGGCCGAGACCGGAGGGCAGTCCTTCTTGATCAAGAAAGCCGACGAGCTGGCAGGAGTATACGAAGCGATCGAAGCAGAACTGCGCAGCCAGTATTTGATCGCCTATGCTTCCAAGAATCAGGCGGAGCCTGGCACTTACCGCACGGTGGAGGTCAAGACGAAGAAAAGAGGCCTCAAGGCCCGCACTACGAGAGGGTATTACGAATGAAGTGGACCGTCCTATCGGTGGCCGCCGCCACCTTCTTTTTCATTCTCCTCGGCTGGCCGGTAGTCGCCGCCGAGGAGGGAGAAGATTTTCACTTCGATCTCATCAATGGCGTCTACAACAACCCCAACCCGGACATCGCTCCCGTCCGAAGGGGCCTGGTGACGATCCAGTTGCGCTCCCCCTCCAACGAAGTCGAGCTCATGAGCCATCAGTTGAACCTCCAACCCTTGGATGGAGGCGTACACCGCGCCTTTTTGACCCTCGAGGTGGCCGGTGAAGGCCAGTTGGAGGCAGATCTGATTATCTCGGGAGTCTCAACGGACTTAGAAGACGACGTCCAACTCCCGCACCAGACCCTATTTCTCGAAGGACAGATCCGATTGCAGAGAGTTGACAAGGGTTACGAGGTTACGGTCGTCGAGTTACCAGCGGAGATCAAACTGAAAATTCGAAGCCGCCTAGCCACCTCTCTCGTCGAAACCTGCAAGCGCTTCTCCATGCTCATTCCCTTGGGGTTTGGCTGCTCCGAGTTGGAACGTTCCCTGGCGGAAGCCGCCGTACCACTACCGGAGGAAGGGGAGAATTTCCTACTTTCCGACGACCTCCTGACAGCCCAAGACCGGCAACAGCTAGAGGCCTATCTGGCGAGATAGCAGGCTGTAGCAGAATAGCTATGACGAGATGGAGACGATGGCCGAGATGGACAAGAAGGCGCTGGCAAGCCAATCCATCTAGAAGGCCCCCTGCTCCAAGGCAACCCAACGGGCTCCGGCCCGAGCCCGAGAGAGCTGCCGACAGAAATGCCGGCAGGACCACCAACGGACTTAGCTTTCTCCCTCGGGTGTAATAGAGTCGCGGAACCATGGAGAGCCCGCAGAGTCGACGAGGCTCCTCACCCCAACGCCAGACCCTGTGCCTAGCTTTGCGGTGGTGGAGAACGCGGCGTACCTCAGGGTACCTCTCCGTCTGCCTTCTCCTTGGCCTCGGCTGGATCACCACCGCCTGCAGTACCGCCTTTACAGATGCCGATCGGGCCTTCGAAGCCAAGTCTTTTCCGCAGGCTGCCCAGGCCTATGAAGCCTACTTGGCCTCTAACCCTTCGAGTCCCCACAAAGCCAAGATCCTCTTCCGCCTGGCGCTGATGTATCTCTCTCCGGAGAGCAAAGCTCATGACCCCGAAGCGGCTCGCAGCACTTTTGACCGCCTGGTAGAAGAGGACCCGGGAAGCCCCTTTGCCTCTTTAGTGGCCTACGCCTTCTACTTAGAGAGAAGAGTCGGGGAATTGAGCCGAGAGATGGAAAAAAGCCAGGAGATGGTAGCCACCCTGCGCAGAGATCTGGCAGTGGCGACCGACGCTCAGGCGAGGGCAGAAGCGGAAAAACAAGCACGGGACGAGCAGCTGGCCGTGCGAGGCCGTCAGCTCGAGGAACTCACAGATACTCTGGAAGGGCTGCGCACCGAAGTGCAGGACCGAAAACAGCAGATGCGCCACCTCACGGAAGCCCTGGAGCTCCTAAAACAAATCGACCTCAAAAGGTAGGCAACGCGATACTTGAGGCGGAGCGCCAAGAGCTCTTCACTCTTGCCCCGAAAGGGTTGGACAGCCTACCCAAGCCTCACCTGGAAGGTTCTGAGCTGCAGGGAGTGACTTTGTCAGCAGCCTGCTACAGAGTTAGATTTCTCTCTGTTGCCGCTTGAACGATGGCCGCGTTGGCGGGGACCTGGAAGAGAAACCGATGGCGTAATTCCGTGTTCAATAACATCGCCTTGCGGGAAAGCTCCTGGTAAGCCTGCCGGAGATGGATGACCGGATCTCCGTTGATGGCCATGGCCTTGTCCCGTAGCCAATCCGCCGCTTCAAAAAGGAGAAAGTCGACCGTCTCCTCGCGCTCGGAGGGCTTGAGATCTTGGCGCTCAGCGGCCACCCTTCGGTAGAGGCGAAGAATCTCTTCGACGTTCTCCTCCAGAAGAGCCACCTTGAGCTGCCAGCTGAGATCCACGAGTGCCCGGCTTGCATCTCGTTGACGCCGATGAATTTCGTGCGCCGCCTCTAGGTGCTCCTGCCCCTGCTGAAGTTGTCGCATTCGAATGCGGATACGACCCAGGAGCTGCTCGGCGTCTCCGAGCTGCGAAACTTCGGGGCCTAGCCTCAAATTGAAGCTAGCCCGGCGAGTTTCTGTCAGAGCCTCATCCAACTGACCCAATTCGAGGCAATTGAAGGCCAGGAACATGCGGGAAATGGCTTCGCCGACAGGATCGGACCCGGCACTGCGCAGGGCCAACGCTCGACGCAGGGGCTGGGAAGCTCCTGTGTAGTCGCCCAGGCGCTGCAGCACCCGGCCACTCCCGAGAAGAGCGAAGCTCACTTCTCCAGGCTCGCCGTGCTCCTCGAGAACTTCCCGAGCTTTGCGGTAGAAACCCAGAGCTTTCGAGTAGCTGCCCATCGCGGTCGTGACCGCTCCAAGGGCTGAAAGAGAGCTCCCCAGAGCCTTGAAATTGTCCTCTCTTCGCCGGTCTTCGAGAGCTTCCCGATGCAGCTGGAAGGCCTCCTCTAGGCGGTCCTCGTGAAGAGCGATATTGCCCAGGTGGAACCGGCAAGATGCGATCTGCGCCACCGCTTTGCGTTTTTCGAGCACTGGCAAGAGTTGCTCCATGAGAGCTCTCGCTTCGCCGTAACGGCCCTGGCGGATCTGCAGCCTGCCGAGCTGCAGAAGAAGGAGGGCCTGGCGACCCGAATCTTCCTCTACCACCAGCTCCAAGGCACTTCGAAGAGTCCTCTCCCCTTGAGCTAACCGCCCCTTCTGCAAGTCGACCTCGGTTTTGAGGCTAGCAAAGGCCAGGTGTTTCTTCGGACTCTCGGCACTGATCTCCAGAGCCCGCTCGAGATCTTGCTCGAAATCCTCCAAGCGATTGAGACGCCGGGCCATCGGGAGTAGGACCCAGAGAAGCTGTAGCTCGACCCCTGCATCTCCTCCCCGGGAGCGGTGCGCTTCGAGCTCTTTGGCGATCCCTCCCAGCAGCTCTTCGGAGCCGGGGCCAACACCGTGACTACGAGCCAGCTCCAGAATCGGAGGTACCGCCGCCTCCGTGCCCGATAGTAGGTTGTAGGCCTGCCACCGAGCCTGCGGGCTGTCACTGGAATGGGCGAGTATCTCGCCGATGGTTCGACGCGCGATTTTCGCTGCGTTCGGTTCTACGGAAACGGCAAGGGGCATCCGGATGGCCGCGCTAACGGGATAGAGGCCCATTCCCCAGGGGGAGGACGCACGGTGTACCCAACCGGCCTCTAGATAGGGGTTCTCCCATTTCGGACTCACTTTTACCGCCAGTAGAGAAGCTGCGGACTCCAGCTCACCAGGAGGTAGAGCGAAACCGCTAAGGGCCAGTAGGCGCATCGCGTCCGAGCCCCCTAGGCGACGAGCCTCGGCCTCGACGAGCTGAGTCCAACGAGCCGAAGGGGCATAGTCCGTATCCTTGCCGCCGTTGAAGAAGAAACTTCCATAGATACGACGTAGGAGTCTGCGGTGAATGAGATTGACCAGCCCTTCTTCCAGCGCTAAGGGCAATCCACCGGTGGCTTCGAGCAAGCGATCTTCGACGCCCTTGGGGAGAGAAAGCCCTTCGAATAGACTTTTTGCCAAACTCAGGAAGTGCTCGGCCGTCATGGAAGAAACCGGCACCATGGGAGCACTCGAAGCCGCTTCCGGCCAGGGATTTCCAAGGCGATTGATCAGGACTAGGCGAAGCTCCCGGACCGGCCCCCGGTGACGAAGGATGAAGTCTAGAAACTCTAGGCTTTCCGCTGGCGCACAGTGAAGGTTGTCGAAGACGATGCGCAATCCCCTAGAGATGGCACCGGCACAGGCAGCAAAGGCCGAAAGCACGATCTCCCCGAGTTCCTTCGATGTGGGCGGAGGCGAGTCTCCCAGTACCCAACCAGCAGCATCCTCCAAACCAAGCCGTTGCGCAGCGTCGTCCAGGCTGTCCGCCTTGGACTCGTCAACAAATAGTTGGCAAAGTGCTCTCAGGAGCTCCCAGCTCAATGGTCGACTCTCGTAGCGAGGCGGCTGGAGATTGAGCCAGACACTGGTAGGGGGAGGGCTTGGCAAACCATGCAACGGGCGAGCTCCCGGCCCCAAGGTGTTCCACACCAGTCGCGATTTGCCGCAACCAATGGGACCTTGCACCCGCAATACCGGACTTGACCCCTGGCTCAGGAGAGCCTGCTCCAATTCGGACCGAGATACATAGTCGGTAACTTTGCCCAGGAGTTGCAGATTGTGCCAGGGCTCCCGCGACGCGACCTGGCCCGCAACCCGTAACAGCGTTACCTTGGAGACCAGCTTGCCACCGTATTCACCCGCGGATTCCAGAGTCCAACCTGTACCCAAACGGCCCGCCGCGTAGCCGGTCAAATAGACAGACTCGGGATCTACCGAGGGTGGCTGGCGCTCCAGATCCTGCAGCAACGGATCAGCGATCGAGGAAACTCCCTCGAGACTATGCTGAACTTCTCCAGGAAGAACGAGGGTGCCGACCGACAGCTCCTGTTGAATCTTGATGGCAAGATGAATCCCAAGATCCACCTCAGCTGCGTCACCGCCGATGGGCAGTAGAGCGATCAAGCGGGGTCCCAATCGGTGGACTCCGGGGAAAATTTCGACACTCAGACTCTGCGCCTTCAGGGGGACTTCTTCCTCATTGACAGACCAGAGAAAGATCAGAACTGCCGGAAGGTTCAAAGGTATTTGAGGGGCTTGAGACATCGAAAAGGTATTTCCATTGGCTCCAAAAATCGCCAGTCAACAGGGTCGGCGAATCGACCTCTAGATTCACAGCTACATTTAGCAGCTAACATGTACTCAGAAAATGCGACCGCCATGAAGTTCTAGATCAAAAGAACTATCGGCCTCTGAGTACATCGCTCTACCATTGTACTCTGACTCGCCCCTCTAGTTCTTTTGGTGATTGGAGAACCGCTTTTTGTTACAATCCAGCCTGAGTCCTGTTTCGGGGCTCCTTCCTGGCTATCGAAGAGACAGCTGATCTCCACGAGTAGGTCCCCTGGAAGCATGGGACGAGATCGGAGCCCGATGGCTCTATCAGCTCGGAACCACCCGAGAGCCTTTGCGACACCAGAAATTCAGCCCCCTTCGCGAAGGGCCAGGCAATGAACGGTTGGAGGATTTCCGAAGATGCGCGCTCGACGCTTAATGAACCAGCTCTACTATTTCACCATTGAGGATGAAGGCATCCTTGCAGAGGCCTTTGCCCGCATCGACCGGGAGGCTACCGCCATCACCTACAAGGTTGCTGGCACCGAGGACGTCTTCGTCACCACCAGCGAGTCCAAAGATGCCATGGATCGCAACGATGTTGCCTACAACCTCCTCGCCCAAGAGGACGGCTCTAGGCTCGGACTGCTCCACTCCCCTCTGTCCAGAGAAGAGTTAGGGGAGTTTGATGACGCCCTCAAAGCCCTCGCACTGGCCTATCGAGCCATCGGCATGGCCTGTGTCGGCGTCAACGGCGAAAGTAACTTGGGATTCGATCTGAGTGGCGATGGGGCCAAGAAATACACTTATTTCACTGCGCCCGCTGGTCACACTTTCATCTGGCGCCTGTTCTTCGAACGCGATGAGGCTCGAGAGTTCCTCGACAAACTCACCATGGGCGACGAGGAATCCATGGAATGGGTGGAAGCCCTACCCTTGGCGACCTCCCAGGAGCTCAAGTCTTACCACTGATCCAATCGCTACTTTGACCTGGTTTTGAACGGACTTCCTGGGGAACCAACCTATAAAGTCTCGGATCTTTGTGGAGAGATCCGAGACCTCTTGAGCTCCGCATTTCCGTCCATTTGGGTGGTTGGAGAAGTGCAGCGGGCGAGAGCCAGCCAGCGCGGTCATTTCTACTTCGAGCTCATCGAAAAGGACTCCGCAGACGGCATCGTTGCCAAGATTGACGCGGTGATCTGGCGCGGCGACTTCGCCAGGATTCGGCGGAGCATGTCGGCGGTAGACCAAAGCATCACCGAAGGCCTGGAGATTCGCTGCCGCGTACAGGTGGATTTCTGGCCGCCCGGTGGCCGCCTGCAAGTGGTCGTTCGGGAGGTCGATCCGGTTTTCACCCTAGGTCTCCTGGAGCAGCGCCGACGACAAACCCTGGCAGCTCTGGAAACCGCCGGGCTTTTGGATCGCAACCGCCGCCAGGCCCTACCGGAATTACCGCTGCGGCTAGGCCTGGTCACCTCCCACGGTAGCGCCGCCTTTCACGACTTCCTCAGCACGCTCCAGGAGAGCGGCTACGGCTTTCGTCTCGTCTTTGTTCACGCCTCGGTGCAGGGGCGGTCCGCGGAAGGCGAGATCGCTTCCGCCCTCAAAGCCCTGGCCTCACTGCAGCGACCGGTAGAGGCAGCGGTGCTCATTCGCGGGGGTGGCTCGCGGAGCGATCTCGCCGTATTCGACTCCCGAAAGGTCGCCGAAGCGGTAGCCAGGACTCCCTTTCCCGTGCTCACCGGTCTAGGTCACGAGATCGACACCAGCATCGCTGACCGAGTCGCCCACACCAGCCTCAAGACGCCGACCAAAGTGGCTGAGTTCCTAGTAGAGCGTTTGGCGACAGCAGAAGCGGAAGCTCATGAATACCACCGCCGCTTGGTAAGGGAGGCCCGCGAACCCCTACGGCGCGCGACCGAAGCCGTGAATCGATGCGAGAGTGCCCTGAAAGTTGCAGAAGCTAGATTGACAGCCGCATCGGCTCGACTCCGGGAGACTGCCCGACTACTCGCTCTCGTTTCCGAAGCTCGCCTGCGCCGTGCTCGTGAGCAATGTGATCATCTGAGCCGAAACCTCGCCCACGAAGGCCCGCGCTTCCTGGAGTCCCGTCGCAGAAAACCTCAGGAGACTCAGCGGCAGATTGCAGCGCTTGCTCGGGGGCGCCTCGCCCATGCTCATGCAACCCTCGACGGGTTGGCGCGGCTCTGCGAGCAGCTGTCCCCAGCCAAAACTCTCGCTCGAGGATTCAGCATTACCAGAGACCCAACCGGCAAGGCTTTGAGGCAAGCGCAACAAGTCGCCTCGGGAAGCCGCATTACTACCGAGCTCGGACAGGGCACTATCCAAAGCCGTGTGGAGGAATCGATTTGACTGAGAAAAAGGCGTCAGATGACGGGACCGACGAACAGCTTAGCTTCGGTGAGGCCTTGGAGAGCCTTGAAGAGATCCTACGCCGCATCGAAGGCGAAGAGATCGACATCGATCAGCTAGCGACCGAGCTGCAGCGAGGGGCAGCCCTCCTCGAGCTCTGTCGAGGCAAGATCCGCAAAGCGGAAGTAGAAGTGACACAGATCGTCCAGGGCCTCGACGACACGGAAGCGCAAGAGACCTGAAATCCATCCCATGTCCGACTTTGATTGAGTCGTGGGCTCGACACCGCCAGGGTCTGGCTAGACTACAGGCGGAAGGTTTGGGGTCTGTTTGATCGGGTGCCGATCCATGCTTGCACCGACCCGAGCGAGCGATTTCAAAGCTCGACGCGACTGCGACTTTCGGCAAAGAAGGCCGCCAACGACAAGGGCCGGAAGGTTCCAAGTGGATTCTTGGTCCCCCCTTAGATCGTCCTCACCGCCTTCCCGCATACTCCCTACCGTCCCCTCGCCTATTGCAGCATTGACATGAAGTCTTGTCCCGTTTTTTAGAAATTTCACACTCATAATTACGAGTATAGAGGCGTCATCACGACGTCTCATTTTGTAAATATGGAGGGAACAAACGTGGCAAAACCTAAGAAACAGAGAGGGATCCCGTGGATTCTGGCCCTAAGCCTGACCAGCTTGGTGGCCATGCCGAGCTTGGCGAGGGAGCTCACCACCTTCGTACCACCACCGGAGTCGGTTTCGATTCAGAAAGCTGACGATGAAGGAGGCCAGGGCAACGCTCGGATCTTCGTCACTCTGGACAATGAAGGGGTCACAGCTCTAGCCAAAGTGACCGGTGAAAAGACCTTTCTTATCGTAGGTGACGACTCCCAGAGCTTGCTGCTCCGCGACGATGGCAAGGGGGATGATGACCGCCACGGGGATGGAGTCTTCACCGGCCGAATCTCTATTGACGACTCCGAGCTCATTGAGCGTGGAGAGAATGACCGCGGTGAATCCGACCGAGGAGCCAAACTGGCCCCGGTTTTCGATGGTCGGGTCCGGGTCGGTACCAAGGCGACGACTCCCTTCGATGCCAACAAATTTCTCGCCGGAGAGCGGGTCGCTTTTGGCCGAGCCCTCACATCGAACCTGCTGGCCACCGAAGAGCCGGCTCCGGCGGCGGGCAACCCCCTGAGCGCCGCAACTGGCCAGGGCCAGCAAGGTGAGCACCTCGACTCCGTTGTCGCCAACGCCTTCACTCCTGGCACCAATATCTTCCAAGACCGCTCCCTGATGATCACCGATGTCAGTGTGGTGACGGATCCAGCTCGCACCTGGGATCCCTGCACTAGCACCGGAGCCCCCATGGGGCAGTGGACGTTTGGTCACCTGATGAGAGAAATGGCTAACGAACCGGCGACCGGTATCGACCCCAGTTTCATGACCGAAGAGTGGCTGAAGCAGTGGGGCACCGCCCAAAACGTCAATAGCTTCAACGTTCCTGCCCGAGCAGCCATGGCTTCTCTCATCGCTGACTGGCGGGCTGCCAGTGGCGGCGGTGACTTGGACCTTTCCATCGCACCCTTCCGGCTGCTGGCCATCGTCTCCAGAGTCGACCTGCGCTCCACCACGGGAACCAGCGGTGGTTACCTGGGTAGCAGCACCGGTAAATTCCTCGACGCTGGTGAAGCCCGCTTCGTATTCGGCGTGGTTCTGCCTCCGAGCTACGACGCCAGCCCTTTCTTCCAACCAACTCTCGTCAACCTGGGTGGTGGCTGCCGAGGCCTCGCCTTCTCGGTGATCTTTGAGTATCGGGTTCCGAAATGTGAGTGCGAAGATGTCCGGGACTGGGCCAAAGCGTGGGTTCGCCTCGCCAACCTGCCCTTCCCTTCGGCAAGCTACAATGCGACTCTCAACCGACTCACCAATACCTTCGTGCGTCGCAACGCCAACCCCACCAGGCCCAATGGCAGCGCCCTCGGCCAGCTGCGCACCAACGAGATCGGCCAGGAGTTCCCATGGGAGCTACGAGAGTTCCGTCTGATGCAAATCCCCTGGGATACGCTTCATGAAACCACCGCTGCGGACACGCCGGACCTGGGCTTCAACAACACGGTGGATTTCTCGAACTACGTTCTCTTCGGCCCCCGGCCGGTGCCGCTCATTTTCAACAACCTGAACTTCCTAGCCGCCAATCCCAAGGTTCCTGGTGCCCCGCCACCACCCTTCCATTGGAACGGGCCGCTTCCCCTAGACGGGGCCAACAACATGGCCCACTCGGACCTGCGAAGCCAGGTTGGAGTCGCCGCCTGTAACGGTTGCCATGCTCGCGAGACGGATACGGTATTCGTCCATGTCGACCCGGCTACCCCAGGGCTACCGGCTGCCCTTTCCGGCTTCCTGACCGGAATCACCGTCGCGGATCCGGTCTACACCGGGGCCGGCGCACCGAAACTGCGGGATTTCGACGACCTGGAACGCCGTGAAGCTGACATCAAGGCCGTGGCCAAGATGAAGTGCTTCAAGTTCCGCCCCTTCAACCGTCACCACGTTCTTACGGCCCTGGAAGAAACCGGAAAACTACCGGAAGACCCCTTCAAGGAGCTGGAACCGGTGAGGCTGGAAAACCAGCCCTCTATCGGCATCGAAGACCTCCTCGCGCCCCCTATTCGCGAAAGTCACTAGGTCTCGACCTTTCCGGCGGCCCCTCCTTCGGGGGGCCGCCTTTCTGCCTCGCCTGACTTGACTCTCCGGAAAACGCTGGGCCTATTTGTGAGTCGAAGAGAGCACGTGCGAAGCGACCACCTTCTCGTAGCAGCTCACAGCCGTGTTTCTTTAGATGTTTGAGGAGCTGGCGACACTTCCTGCCACCGAGACCAGGAGCTCTTCGCGCACGACGGTATGACCTTCGCTGCGCCGGCGGGCAATGTCTCGATTCGCCTCGAGGGTCAGCTGAATCGCTTCCTTCAAGTTTTCCCGGGCCTCTTCGAGGCTCTCGCCCTGCCTATTCGCACCGGGAACCTCTTCCGCAAGCCCATCCGAAGGTCGCCTATCTGTGCAAAGACGGCGTTATAGCGATGTTCCATCGAGTTCACCTCCAGATTTGGCTCTATCCGTTCTTCCATCGACGAGCCGACACCAAAAGAGTCAGGGGAGGATGGCCAAGCCGTCAGCCAGCTATGCGGCTTGTCGACCTACCCACTGAACTCGATTGGAGGAGGAGTCCACGGGGCTAAAGAGGTCGATGTGCTCTGTCGACGTCAGACAGGAACTTCGGCCAGCCTGGCGAGCTGCCAGTTCAACGGTCCCCTTGACTCAAATTTTCCCAGCCTTTGGCCGCAAGCCAGAGCGCCCCCTTCCCCCACCTACTCCTAGAAAAACTAAACCCTTTCCTGCTATTCAGGACCAAATACAACAGCCGCGCCCGGCAAAAGAATCTCGAGATGGTATAATGCTGCTAGGTGTATCTCGTTGTATTTGGAACAAAAAAGGAAATGATGACCGAATTTCTAGACGCAATCCTGGCCTTTCCGACGGTGTTATTCACTGTTCCCTTAGGCGTTCTGCTGGTGTATTGGCTGTTTGTCATTGCCGGAATCTTGGACGTCGACATACTGGATCTGGACGGCCTCCTGGAGGGAGGTTCCGAAGCTGCTCTCGAAGCGGCGGACGGTATTGGGGAAGGCGTCGGTGAAGGGGGTGGGGATGGAGCGGATGGTAATTCGGCGACTTCCGGTGGCCTGCTACAGCTTCTTGGCCTCTCGGGAGTGCCTTTGACGATCTCCCTAACGACTCTCACCTTCGTAGGCTGGATGGCTAGCTACCTCGGAATGGACGCGATCGAGGGCGGGTCGAAAGCGACTTGGGCCGCGATCCTCGTAGGAGCTGGTGCTTTGGGATTGGGGCTCGGTGCCGCCGCCTTGAGTGCCCGCCCGCTTCGAAAAATGCTGGTCTCTCACCTAGCCCCCAAACGCCAAGCCTTTGTCGGCGAGCTCTGTACGGTGACCACCTTGCGGGTCGACCTGGAGTTCGGCCAGGCAGAGATCGAAGATGGCGGCGCCGGCCTGCTCGTTCCCATTCGTTGTTTGGAAGCCAACGTTCTGACCCGCGGCTCCAAAGCTCTGATTTTCAAGTACGACGCCCACAAAGAGACGTACCTGGTCACCCCTGTAGCCGAAGCTTTGACTTAGGGCTCTATAGACCGGCTGGGCAAGCTGCCGAGAACGGCGGCTCGCGTCTTCGACTTTTCACGACGAACCAAGGAGGGTTGCGATGGATCTAATTTTTCCCGTAGTCGTTGGTCTCATCCTCATTTTCTTTCTACTCGGAGCGGGCTTGCTGGTAGCCCGGCTCTACCGCAAGGTGGAGCAGGGTAGAGCACTCATTGTCAATAAATTAGGGGCTGAGCCGAAGGTGACTTTCACCGGCGACTTGGTGATCCCGGTGATCCACAAAGCGGAAGCGATGGACATTTCCGTCAAGACCATCGAGATCGACCGACGCGGAAAAGATGGATTGATCTGCCAGGACAATATCCGTGGAGACATCAAGGTGACCTTCTTTGTTCGGGTCAACAAGACTCGCGAAGACGTCATCAAGGTGGCTCAGGCCATTGGCTGTGCCCGGGCCTCGGACCAGAAGACTCTGGAAGAGCTCTTCAGCGCCAAGTTTTCGGAGGCCTTGAAAACCGTCGGTAAGCAGTTAGATTTCGTCGACCTCTACACCAAGCGAGAAGAGTTCCGCGACCAGATCATCGGGGTGATCGGCCGGGACCTCAATGGCTACGTGTTGGAAGACGCCGCCATCGACTACCTGGAGCAAACCCCCCTATCGTCCCTGGATCCGGACAATATCCTCGACGCCCAGGGCATTCGCAAAATCACCGAGCTGACCGCCGTGGAGCACGTTCGCACCAACGAGTTTCAGAACGATGAGCGCAAGAAGATCAAGAAACAGGATGTCGAAGCCCAGGAGGCGATCCTCGAGCTCGAGCGACAGCAAGCGGACGCCGAGGCCAAACAAGAACGGGAAATCGAAACCGTCAAGGCTCGAGAGCAGGCCGAGATTCTGAAGATCCAGGCGGAAGAAAGCCTGCGCTCCGAATCCGCTCGCATCAGGACCGATGAAGAGCTGGCCATCGCTGAGGAAAATAAGCTGCGACAAGTAGAAGTTGCCCAGAAAAACCGGGAGCGAGTGGTCAGCGTAGAGGCGGAGCGGGTGGAAAAAGACCGGGCCCTGGAAGCCATCGTCCGAGAGAGAGAAGTGGAGCTGTCTCGTATCTCCAAGGAGAAAGAGCTCGAGGTGGAACGCAAGGAAATCGCCATGGTGGTCCGCGAACGAGTCGTGGTGGACAAGACCGTGGCGGAAGAAGAGGAGAGCATCAAGACACTGCGAGTGGTCGAGGATGCTGAGCGCACCAAGCAGGCCGCGGTCATTACGGCCGAAGGCGAGGCCCAGGAGCTATTGGTCAAAGACATCAAGGCTGCAGAAGCTGCGGAAGCTGCCGCGGAACATAAGGCCCGCGAACAACTGACCTTGGCCCAGGCGGACTTGGAGATCGCCGACAAGGAGGCGCAGGCAAAAATTCGTTTGGCGGAAGGCGTCAAAGCGGAAGAAGCCGCTTCCGGGTTGGCTCAGGTCACCGTCAAAGAGGCGGACGCCATCGCCATCGAGAAGGTGGGCTTGGCCGAGGCGCGGATCAAAGAGGTCGACGCCGAGGCGACCGAAAAATACGGCACCGCGGAAGCCGCCGTGGTTCGCCAAAAAGGAACCGCGGAAGCGGAAGCGATCGAGGCGAGGCTCAGCGCCGAGGCCCAAGGCTTGTCGGCAAAAGCCGCGGCCATGGAGGCTCTGGACGAGGCAGGCCGAGGTCACGAGGAATACCGCTTGCAGCTGGAGAACGAACGAGTACTCGGTTTGGAAGGTATCCAAGCTCGCCGAGAGGTCGCCGAGGCTCAAGCCAAGGTACTCGCCGAGGCTTTGAGCAACGCCCGCATCGATATCGTCGGCGGCGACGGCGCTTTCCTCGACAAATTGGTGGGCGCCATCTCCATGGGCAAGGCTGTGGATGGTTTTGTGGGACGCAGTGAGCAGACTCAGAATCTGTTCAAGGACTACCTGGAAGGCGATGCCAGCCTCCCGGAAGATATCAAGGAGGTTCTTTCCCGACCGGCCTTGACTTCCGGAGATCTCAAGGACTTGACCCTGGCCGGGCTCCTGGCACGTCTCGGCTCGGGCCTCGAAGGTGACGGCAAGGCTAAGTTGAGCCGGCTCGTGGAAGTCGCCCGGGAAATGGGGATTGAGGATCTCAAGGCGTGATGGGGGCGGGGTCGCTAAACAAGCAAGAGGGGCGCCCAGTTTGGATCCATCACCGGAAGGCTGTCGAGGAAACCGAGGGGCGCCCATTCCTCTCTAGAAAATCCCGCTCTTCCGGAATCCGAACCTCTTTCCGAGCCCGGTTGGGATGGCCCGGGTTCGGGAGGAGAGGTACTTCCTGGCCGAAAAACTTCTTGGAGCCCGGCGGGCGATGGGGGAGCCTATGAGCGAAACCTCGACCCTGGAGCAGGGCACCTATGAAGTTGTCCGCGATCGGCTGCTGGAGCAAGCGGGAAACCTCAAGACTGCGGCGAATCGCCTCAACACAGAGCGCTTGGAGCTGTTTGGCAGCACCGAGATGTCCGTGGTCGGTTCGGAACGGATCCGCACGCAGAACAATTGTGTGCCCCGAGACATCGCCGCGGTGGGCGATCGGCTGCTGTTTGGCTACAACGTCTTCATAGGTCTTCGCCACCAGACCACGGTCAGGGACGTCTTCAGCCTGCACACCTTCGAAGCGACCCAGGAAGGCTTTTCTCTCACCCCTCTGAAGGATGGCGCTCAACCCGATTTTCTTGCCGACCCGACCTTCCTGCGGGAATTCGAGGAACTCTACCAGTACTACAAGTCGGCTCGGTTGCTCCAGCTGCGCCGGGTCGAGGATCGTTTGCTAGCGGTCTTTCAGGCTGGTTCGACCCTCGGTGACATCAAGGTCTTTCGCTGGGCCATTGCACCGGACGGTCGAATCACTTACATCGACAATCGGGGAGAGCGGGATCACCAGTTCCCACCTTCTCACGACTTCGAATGGACTCCAACCACCCGGGATCACTTTGTGTCCGGCCGGCACCCCCACGTGACGATTCTCGATGAGGTTTTTGTAGAGACCGTAGGCGGCGATCTCACCATCAAGATCGAGAACAACACAGAAGACGGTTTGGGAATCTACCGGGAACCGGTGGACGATGCCGACCAGAGTCTCGACGATGCAGAGATTCACTACGCCCAGGTGGGGGTTCTAATCCTCCTCAAGGTGAAGCCCTACCGGGAGGAAACCTGGCGCTATCTGGTCTTTAATACCCGCACCAAGCAGGTTCAGCGCATCGATGCCATCGGTCAGGCCTGTGTGCAGCTGCCGGAGGACCACGGCATCATTTTTCCCGGAGGCTTTTACCTTCAGAGCGGCGAGACTCGAACCTTCGACGCGAAAGTGGCGCAGCTGGAGTTCAAACACGCCCTGCGCTCCCCCAATGGGGAAGATGTGTTGTACCTCTTTCACCACCGGGAGCAGGGACGGACCGTCATGCTGCCCTACAACGTGATCCGCAAAGAGGTGTCAAACCCCGTTGAATGCCATGGGTTCACTTTCTTCGACGACGGCAAGATGGTCATTTTTCGCTGTCTCTCGGAGGAGCCGACCCGAGTCCACCCCATGCAGGTTTGGCAGACTCCCTTTTCCAGCGCCGAGCACGCTGCGGCAGCTCCCTCTTCCGGTTCCTATCTAGAGAAGGTTGGCAACGCCGATCTGGTTCGGGGAATCTCGGACCTCCTGAGCCTGTGCCGCATGGTGGAAGAGCAGCAGGCGAGTCGCCTCGTCTACGAAGATCTCATCGCCTCCGCCAACCGAGTCATCGACAGCTACTTCTGGCTCGGTAGCCCGGAGGTGGGCCAGCCTCTGGACCAGCTCAAGGAGGTACGTACCACCGCCGAGTTGATCGTCGATGAATTCGAGAAGGTCGAAGCCATCCGCAGTCAGGCCACGGAAGCGGTGGACCAGGCAGCTGTCGAGGTGGAGACCCTATTGGGCCAGATGCGCCCCAAAGATTGGAGTGCCATCGAACCCTTTGTGGAAGGCCTGAGCCAGTTGCGCCAGCAGAGAGGGAGGCTAATTTCACTGCGAGAGTTGCGCTACGCCGACCCGTCGCGCCTCGATTCCCTAGAGGAGCAGGTCTCGGATCGGTTCGACCAAGTCAGCCAGGCGACGGTTTCTTTCCTGGTCGAGAAGGACGCCTTTGCTCCCTTTCACCGGCGACTCAAAGAGCTAGAGCAAGAGATAGAGGTGGTTCAGAAGGTCAGCGAGGCCCGACCGCTTCGAGAATCCATCGACAGCCTTAGCTCCGGGTTTGACCTGCTGGCAGAAGTGGTAAGTGGCCTCGATATCGACGACGCCACCGTGCGGACCGGCATTCTAGAGGGGGTGTCGGAAGTTCTCGGTGGCCTCAACCGGTGCCGAGCCCTCCAAGAAGCGCGACGCAAAGAGCTCCTCTCCCATGAAATGGTCGCCGAGTTCGCGGTCCAGTTTCAACTCTTCAACCAGAGCGTTGCCGGCGCCCTGAGTCTCGGCGACACCCCGGAAGCCTGTGACGAGCAACTTTCGAAGCTCATGCTGCAGTTGGAGGAGTTAGAGAGTCGCTTCAGTGAGTTCGAGGAATACCTGGAGCAGCTGGGAGCCAAGCGGGAAGACGTCTACGAGGCTTTCAGCGCCAAGAAGCAACGCCTGCTGGACGAACGTCAACGCCGAGCCAACCATTTGATGCAAGCAGCGGAGCGCATTCTCGGAGGCATCGCCCGGCGAGCGGCGACGCTTTCGGAAGGTGACGAGCTCAACAGCTACTTCGCTGCGGACGCTATGGTGAGCCGATTGCGAGACCTCTCCTCCCGGCTTCGGGAATTGGGCGACAGCGTGCGAGCGGACGAGGTAGATGCGCGCCTCAAAGGCGCCCGGCAGGAGGCGGTTCGCTCCCTACGGGACCGCCAGGACATCTTCGAAGAGGGCACAGATGTTCTCAAATTGGGGCGTCATCGTTTCAGCGTCAACACCCAGAACCTGGACTTGACCCTGATTCCCCGTGAAGGTCATCTAGAGCTTCACCTCACGGGCACGGACTTCCATCAACCTCTGGAAGACTCCCAGCTCGAAGAGTTGCGGCCACTGTGGGATCAGCACCTGGTCTCTGAGAACCCCCAGGTCTACCGAGGAGAGTATTTGGCGGCTTGCCTCCTGGCGGCAGCTGAAGAAGAGTCCGAAGGGCTGTCTCCGCAGGTTCTGCAACAGGCAGCATTGTCCCAGGAGAGCCTTTTGGAACGAGTCCGAAGGTTCTCCGCGGAGCGCTATGACGAAGGCTATGAAAGAGGCCTCCACGATGCGGACGCGACCCTTATCCTATCCAAGCTCCTCGGTCTCTACGCTACCGCCGGGCTTCTCCGCTTTGCGCCGAAACCGAGAGCTGCCGCGGTTCTGTTTTGGGCCTGTTTCAAAGATGAGCTGGCCAAAAAGCGTTGGCAACGAAGGGCTCAAAGCCTGGCGCGCCTCCGTCGAGCCTTCGCCCACAGTCCGGAGATCGTCCGTTTCTGTTCCGAGCTCGCCACGGCCATCGGCACTTTTTCCGAGCAGCTGGGTTTCCATTTGGACCCTGAAGACCAGCGCTCCGCAGGGCAATATCTCTTCGAAGAGATTTGCCAGGAATCCTCTACTTTCGTGCTCAGCGCAGGAGCCCAGGATCTGCGGCGAAGCTTCGAAGTACACCTCGAAAAGACCGGATCTTGGAGAGAGTTTCAAGCGGATATGAGCGAGCTGGTGGATCACCTGCCCCAGCGCTACTCCCTCGCCAAGGCCTGGATCGAAGCCTATTTGGATCAAAGGCACCAAGTTTCTGGCACTTCCACCAAGAGTCCCAACGACGAGACTAAGCCAGCGGCTAAGGACGTCCCCTTGGGTCTAGCAGCGGAAGTCGATGGTGCGGTGGCGCTGATTCTCACCGAAGGCCTCCTGTCTCGGGAACCCTCGAGCGCCCTGCTACAGGGCGAAGTGGAGGGCCTCCTGGGCCAACATGGGCGCATCTCTCAGCGTAAGATGACCCTTCGCCTCGATGAATTCCTGGCGCGCCTCGGGGCTTTCCGCCACTCGCAAGTTCCTGCCTTCCGGCGTTTTCAGGAATGCCGACACCAAGCGCTGGAAGAGAACCGCCGACAATTGCGACTCGAAGAGTACCGCCCTCGGGTGATGAGCGCCTTCGTTCGCAATCGTCTTTTGAACGAGGTCTACCTACCACTAGTCGGGGACAACCTGGCCAAGCAGATGGGTGCCCTTGGAGACGACAAGCGAACCGATCAGATGGGCCTGTTGCTGCTCATTTCTCCCCCGGGATACGGCAAGACAACTTTGATGGAGTACGTTGCCAATCGCCTGGGGTTGGTCTTCATGAAGATCAACGGCCCGGCCCTTGGGCACGGCGTCCATTCCCTCGACCCTGCGGAAGCTCCCAATGCGACTGCCCGGCGCGAGGTGGAGAAGATGAATCTCTCTTTCGAGATGGGCAACAACGTGTTGCTCTACTTGGATGACATTCAGCATACCCATCCGGAGTTGCTACAGAAGTTCATCTCCCTGTGCGACGCTCAGCGTAAGGTGGAGGGAGTCTGGCAAGGGCAAACCAAGGCCTATGACCTGAGGGGAAAGCGCTTCGCTGTTTGTATGGCCGGCAACCCCTACACGGAATCGGGAGATAAGTTCCAGGTCCCGGACATGTTGGCAAACCGAGCGGATGTCTACAATCTGGGTGACATTCTGGAAGGCAAGGAGGAGACTTTCGCCCTCAGCTACCTAGAGAATGCTCTCACCTCCAACCCGGTGACGGCTCCCCTGGGAACCCGGGATCCGCAGGATACCTACTTGCTGGTGCGCATGGCCCAGGGAGAACAGATACAGGCGGATCAACTTTCCCATGGATACTCCGCGGCGGAAGTGGGGGAGATTCTCGCCGTCCTGAGGAAGTTCCTAGCCGTCCAGCAGGTGCTTCTGGAAGTCAATCGCCAGTACATTCTCTCTGCAGCTCAAGATCCGGCTTTTCGCACCGAGCCTCCCTTTCAACTCCAGGGCAGCTACCGCAACATGAACAAGTTGGCGGAGAAGATCGTGCCGGTGATGAACGACGACGAGCTCGAGGTCCTTCTCGACAATCACTACTTGGGGGAAGCCCAAACTCTGACCACGGGGGCGGAGCACAACCTCCTCAAGCTAGCGGAGTTGCGCGGACGCCTGACCCCGGAGGAGCAAGCGCGGTGGGCGGAGATCAAGCGGGGCTTTGCCCGCGTGCTCTCCATGGGCGGAGCTGAAGACGATCCTTCGACACGAGTGGTGGGTCAGCTGGGCCTGATGTCGGACCGCTTGGGCGAGATCGGCTCCCAGCTGAAGGAGGTAGCAGAATCGACCCGCGAGACGGCTCGTTCGGAAGAGAGTGATGCAGAAGATAGGGGTACCGAGGAACTGGCAGCGACCTTAACGCCGATCTTGGAACAGATCCAAGCCAGCCTGGCCCTGTCTCGAGAATCCTCAACAGGGGAAGAGCTCGCTGGCGGGGAAGCCCTCCAGAAACTCGACCACCATTTGGCTTCGCTGTCGAAGGGAATGGAGAAGGTCGTTCGGGTCCTCTCCGGAGCAGCTGCGGAGCTCAAGAACCGAGTCCCCGCCGTCGACCCGTCGGCGACTACAGGGCTGGCAACGAACCTGGCAGCCGCTCCGGCGCAGGATTTTTCCCCTTATTTGGAAAGCCTCTCCAAGACACTGGCCACCCTCGCCGAGGCGCCTCGAGGCCGAGAGATCGTCCAAACCCTCGGCCCCGGAGTTCACGACCTCATGGGTCGCTTGGTGGGAGCCATCGAAGAGGCACTCATTCCTGCTGTGAGGAGCCTCGGACGCCGCGTTCAGGGCTCGGAGGCCAAAAAGGACCGCCTGCTCAGCGACCAGCTAGATGGCACCTTGAAACATCTCGACCAACTCAGAGACCTGGTGGGCGCTCTCCGAAAGATCGACCTCCGAACCACTCTTCCCGCCACGGCAGTCAACGAAAGGACTCCTCGTGAATGAGATTTTGAGAACCCCCGAGAATTTCTTTTCGGACCTGCCGGATTTTCCTTTCGAACCTCACTACCTGGAGGACCTGCCGGGTTTCGATGGGCTGCGAATGCACTACTTGGACGAGGGGCCCAGAGATGCCGAGACGGTGTTTCTCTGTTTGCACGGCCAACCCACCTGGAGCTACCTCTACCGCAAGATGCTGCCGGTTTTTACCGCCGCTGGACATCGGGTGGTGGCTCCCGATTTCTTCGGCTTCGGACGCTCCGATAAGCCCACTGATGAAAGCGTCTACACCTTCGAGTTTCACCGTGCCTCGCTGATCACCTTCGTCGAGCGACTGGGCCTCTCTAACATCACTTTGGTGGCTCAGGATTGGGGAGGACTCCTCGGCTTGACGATCCCCATGGATGATGCCCAGCGCTACTCCAGATTGGTGGTGATGAACACCTCTCTCGCCACCGGAGAAACTGCCTTGCCGCCGGCCTTCTTGGCTTGGCGAGCCTGGAGTGCCAAAAACCCGGACATGGCCATCGGACGCCTCATGGGACGATCCTGCCCCGATCTTTCTGCTCGGGAGCTCGCCGCTTACGATGCACCCTTTCCGGACATTCGCTACAAAGCCGGAGTGCGGCGGTTTCCAGACCTGGTTCCGGACCATCCGGACGCACCGGGTGCCGCCCTTTCCCGGCGAGCAGCTAGGTGGTGGTCGGCTCAGTGGGCGGGCCCCACCCTCATGGCCATCGGCATGGAAGACCCGGTACTGGGCCCTCCGGTCATGCAAGCTCTGCGCAAGGTCATTCAGGGCTGCCCGCCCCCCCTGGAGATCGCTGAGTCGGGTCATTTCGTTCAGGAGTCCGGTGGATGGCTGGCGGAGGAGATCTTGAAGGCCTTCGACTGAGCAAGAGTCGCTACCAAGATCCGCTCTGGAAGGGCCCTCCTCACCCCAACGATCGCTCCACCTAACTCAACCAAATTCAAGTGCATCCTAGGGCAAGGGCTTCCCAACCGGGGAAGCTGTCGCTCTGCCCTCTACACTTCAGAGTTTCGGGGAAGGGAAACGATGACGCTCTCCTCCCGGGGCTGGGTAGAATAGGCGGCGCTTCATTCATCCTCAACATCCGTAGAGCAAGAGGGCATCCCAATGCGCATCATTTCGTGGAACGTCAATGGTATTCGGGCCTGCGCCAAAAAGGGTTTCCTGGAGTGGCTCGGCAGCTGCGAAGGCAACATCGTGGGACTTCAGGAGGTGCGTGCCAAAGAGGAACAGCTCACCGCCGAGATCAAAGCCCCGGAAGGTTGGTCGAGCCATTGGGCAGCCGCGGAACGCCCGGGCTATAGCGGCGTAGGATTGCTGTCTCGTCAGGAACCAGATGCCGTCGAGACCTCCATGGGAGAGGATCGTTTCGATGTCGAGGGGCGCTTCCAATTGGCTCGCTACGGTCGCCTCCTGATAGCCAACTGCTATTTTCCCAACGGCAATGGCAAGAACCGAGACCTTTCCCGCATTCCCTACAAATTGGACTTCTACCGCTGCCTTTTCGAGCTCCTAGAGCCGGCCCGGGAGCGAAGCACACCCATTTTGGTGATGGGGGACTTCAATACCGCCCACCGGGAGATCGATCTGGCCCGTCCAAAGCAGAATGTGAAAACCAGTGGCTTCCGCCCCGAGGAACGAGAAGAGCTGGACAGATGGATCGATTCCGGCTGGACCGATACCTTTCGCCACTACACTTCAGAAGGCGATCATTACAGCTGGTGGAGTCAGCGTTTTGGTGTGCGCGCGAAGAACATCGGTTGGCGCTTGGATATGGTGCTCGCCTCCGAGGGAGCCATGCCGTTCCTGCGTGGTGCTGCCATCCACCCGGACGACCTGGGCTCCGACCATTGCCCGGTGAGCGTGGACCTGGACCCAGCGATCTTGGGCTAGCCCCTCCTGGAAAGAGCTTCCGTGCTCACCCAGTAGAGATGGAGTAGCGAGCCCTCTCCGGTGGTTTCGCCTCCTTGGGGTCGAGAGCTGGAGAAGATCAAGAACTGGCCGTCGGGAGTGATCGTGGGGTTGCTTTCTTCATAGGCGGTGTTGATGGACGGCCCAAGGTTTTCCGCTGGGCTCCATTCCCCGTCCTGACCTCGACGGCTGAGGTAGAGGTCGCCTCCTCCAAATCCGTCGGGGCGATCGTAGGCAGCGAACAGCAGATAGCTCTGATCCGGCGAGAGGTAGGGCGAAATTTCGACCCCGGGCGTGTTGATGGCCGGCCCAAGAGGGGCTGGTTTGCCATACCGGTCTCCCTCCCAAACGGCTCTCAGCAGGTCAAAATCCCGATCGTTTCGGGCCGAGAATTGATGGAAGTACAACGAACCATCAGCAGCTTGGACCGGGTGCGACTGCCAATGAGCGCCCCAACCAGGTAGGTTCACCAGGTTCGCCTCACCCCAACCCCGAGAGCCCCGTGTCGCTGTCCAGAGATGCCAATCTGAAGTATCAGCCGCTCCCTCTGCCGGTCTCAAGGACGCGAAGAAAACCCTCTTCCCATCCCTCGAAAAAGAAGTGCCATGGTCGGAATACTGTGCAGAGAAATGAGCCTTTCGGGGCTTGGACCAACCCATGTCGCTCCACTCCACGACCTGAACCGTGAACTGTTGGTATTCGGGATCCGAGGTGGTGAACAGGAATTGCTTCTGGTCTGGAGAGAAAACCCCGCTATGCTCCATCTGTCCCTCCTTCTGGAGGTGCGGGAAGAGCGTCTCTGGCTCGGTTCCCGGTAGGTTCAGATGCCTTCTCGGTAGCGTCGGCTCCTCCGCTGGGCGACCCGGACCGCAGCCCGAGCCTAAGATGAGGCTGGAAACCAGCATCCACAAAGGCAAAGCTCTGCGAAATCCACCACCAGGACTACCTTGACCCGACCTTTGCCCTCGGCTCATCACAAACCTCTATTTCTCTGAGAAAACCAGGCTCCGTCACTCCTCTTCCCGTCAGCAAGAGGCAGAGAAAACCAGTGACCAACCCTGGGTGGTAGCAGCACCTTTGAAAGGCTCGCGGGGCTTACTCGACTCGCCTCAAATACCGGCCATGGACCCACCCTTCCAGGTCCGCGATGCCTCCTACCGTCTTTTGCACATCGACAAAGCGCCAATTGCCGCTATCGGTGAGAATCTCAACCTCCGTGCCCTCGGGTAGGGGACTGCCCTCCAGTTGACCGAATTCGGTGCCTGGCCCGGTCCGAATGTTGAGGGCGGTAGTCGTCTCAAAGAGCTCCGGCGCATCATCTTCGCGACCGAGGACCCGAGACCGAAAACTCTCCATGGGAAAAACCGGCCCGGGATCAACCTTGCGAAACGGCGAGACGTCGTCGTGCCCGACGACCGCCCACAGGTTGTATTTGGTGATCAGGGTGGTTGCGACTTCTATCGCTGCCTCGATCTGCGGCTGTGCAAAGAGGTGCCAACCGGAAGGCTCACTCTCGAAGCGGTGAGTGGCTTCCAAGGTTTCTGCGTCAGAAAAGTGACCACCGAACCAGGCTCTCCACCCATCTTCATGACGAAATAGGCGACCGGCATTATCGAGCTCGATCCCCAGCGAAAATTCGTTCACCTTTTTTCGGCCTAGCCATTCGCTTTTTCCTGCATGAAAGGCGATACGGTCGAAGGGAACCAACTGGGTGACGCTGCCATCGCGACCAATAACGACGTGAGCCGAGGCGCGGCTGGCCGCGTTGGTGAGCCAAGACACGGAAGACTCGGCGCTACTGCCCGCGGTGTAGTGCATCACCAAGAGCTGATGATCCACCAAATCCCCTTGGTTTGGGCTGCGGACAAAGTTCAGGGGCTCCCCCTGTTCGTCGTGGAGACGATGCCTAACTACCTTCATCTGCGGAGTCCTCCTGCAGTAACCATACACTCATGGCCGCCCTCGTCATGAGCCTGAGGTGAGATTTCCCGGCAACGGCTTGGGACGATTCCCTGACCTCGGCCTTGACGAGGATTTTGGCATAGAATACAGTTGCCTAGGCAACAATATGAGCGACCAAACTCTCACAGCACTAAAAGATGCCCATGCCTTCCGCCTAGGTAGGATCAATCGCCTCTTACGACGACACTTGATATCGGTCGTCGCCAAGGTTGATCCAGCTATTTCCCCGGAGCAGTTCGTCCTGATTTTGCGCCTGGCGGAATCTGATGGCCTGTACCAAGGGGACCTCGTGGACCCGGAGTTGGATGATCGCCCTAACATTACTCGTCAAATCCAAGGCTTGCGGACCCGTGGGCTGGTGCGAGCGGAAGCGGACCCGGAAGACCGTCGCCGCAAACGACTGTTTCTGACCCAGGATGGGCATCATCTCTTCTCCCGTCTTGCACCCCATGTGGTCGAGAATCGCCTAGCTCTGTTCGGGAGCCTTCCCTCTGCAGACCTGGCCGCCTTCGAACGCGTGCTCACCCACTTGGAAGAAGCACTCTCCTAAAACTTCCGTGATCTACTCTTCGACCCATTTTCTTCAACCAACAGTTGCCTAGGCAACAAAGGAGCTCCCATGAAAAATATCTGGACCCCTGCTCTCTTCCTACTCTTCCTGGTCATTTCGCCGGCTGTCTCTACGGCGGAGTCGGTCGGGGACCTACAGGCTGCCCGCTCCATCAAAGTGGTTCTCGAGACCTTCGTTCGAGGCGAGAGTGCCCAGTCCGTGGAGATTCTGGAAGAAGTTCTGGATCCAGCTTTTAGCATGACGGCTGTCCTCGGCGGAAAGGTCGTCGTGTTCTCGAGAGAAGGTTTTCTCGGCGGCATCGCTGCCAAGAAATTCGGCGGCAACAACAACCCGCTGACTATCGAAAGCCTGGAGATCGACGGGCCAACGGCAGCCGTGGAGATGCGGATCGAGGGCCCGAATGTTCGCTTTCACCACTACGCTACTCTGGCCTTCAGCGAGGGAACCTGGGCCTTGGTGCACTCCCTGGTCACCATGACTCAGCCTGGCTAGCCGGCTTAGAAAGGCCGTCAGATCTTTCCGAGCCGGGGGATCTCTCTCTCGGCTCGGAAACAGAGTGAATCCCTTCCGAGAAGACTTCCCAAGAGGAGTTGCAAAGAAAAGGTCACGAAACTGGAGAGCCCTCCTTCCGATGCGGTACACTCATAGCCGCCCTCCTATGTGTCTTCGTTTGCCTTATCCCCCTCCAGTGGCGAACGGTTTCCTCGATTTCTGTGAATCTACAGGGAGATTCGAATGATCTGCTCACTCGAGATTTCCGCCTCGAGACCGGCCACTGCCGCGGCTTTCTTGGCTTCAATCCTCTTTTCACTAGGCCTCGTCCTGGCCAGCCCTTCCAGTGCTCAACGACCTCATCCGGTGCTCTTCGTGACACAAATGCCCATACCGGCAGACTTCATCACCATCGGCTCGGTGTTCGGCAACCACCGACCGGATATGAACTCTGTGGGACGAGGCGGTGATCTCCACCTCCTCTATCCCAACGGTACTCGGCGCAATCTCACTCAGGAAGCCGGCTTCGGGATGTCAGAGTTTCAAGGGGCCGACGCCATCGCGGTTCGCGACCCGGCGGTCCATTGGGATGGCACCAAAGCCGTTTTCAGCATGGTGGTGGGAGCCCCCACAGAACAGTTCCAAGTCATCGATACTCGCTGGCAGCTCTACGAGGTCACCGGTCTGTCGGTAGGACAAACTGCCGTCGTCACCCTAGTGCCGAATCAGCCCACGGACTTCAACAATGTCAGCCCCACCTATGGCACGGACGACCGCATTTTGTTCATTTCAGATCGGCCCCGCAATGGAGCCATGCACCTCTACCCGCAGCTGGACGAATACGAAACGGCTCCTACCAATAGCGGCCTTTGGAGACTCGACCCGGGGAGCGGTGAGTTGGAATTACTGGACCATGCGCCATCGGGAGACTTCAAACCCACCGTGGATAGCTTTGGTCGAGTGATCTTCAGCCGCTGGGATCACCTCCAGCGGGACCAGCAGGCGGACTCGGATGTACTCAACGGCGAGACCTACGGCACCTTCAACTACTCCGATGAATCCGAAGATGCCCTTCTTTTGGCCAATCGAGACGAGGTCTATCCGGAACCACGACCGGCTCGCACGGACTTGCTGGAAGGGACCAACCTGGAGGGCCACCGCTTCAATCATTTCTTCCCTTGGATGGTGAACGAAGACGGCCAGGAGCTCGAGACCCTCAACCACATCGGCCGCCACGAGTTGCACAGTTACTTCAACCGAGCCATGAATGACGATCCCAATCAGGTGGAATTCATTGCCGATGGCTCCGGGCGGTTCAACCCGAATCCGGTGGAGAACTTCCTACAGATCCGCGAAGACCCAACGACTGCCGGACGCTATTTCGCCATTGATGCGCCGGAGTTCCAAACGCATTCCGGCGGCCAGATCTTCACCCTCGACTCGCCACCGGGACTGACCCCTGATTTTGCCCCTGTGAACTACATCACTCACCGAGACACCCATTCCGTGACCCCGGAGGGAGGCACTCCGGAGCCTCAGCATTCCGGTTTCTACCGCAACCCTCTGCCCCTGTCGGACGGACAACTTCTCGCCGTGCACACGGCAGAGACCCGAGCCGACGACAACGAAGGCACCCGCGCCAACCCTCAATCGAGATATGACTTTCGCCTCAAAGAAATGGGTTTCGATGGCACCTATTGGACCGCAGGGGCAGGTTTGACGCCCGGAATCTCCAAGAACCTCTCCTATTGGGATCCGGATGTGCTGGTGAGCTATTCGGGCCCTCTTTGGGAGCTCGACCCGGTGGAGGTACGCCCTCGACCCCGCCCCATCTCCCAGGGGCCTCATTTGCCAGCACCGGAAGAGTCCATTTTCACCGCTGAAAAAGTCGATTTGGAATCGTTTCGGCAATTTTTGAAAGATCGCGACCTGGCCTTGATCGTCAGCCGCGACGTCACCACCCGAGACGAAACGGATCGCCAGCAACCATTCAATCTACGCGTAGCGGGAGGGGGCACCGAGACCACTGGGGCCGGGGGCACCGTATACGAGATCCGCTACCTGCAGCTCTTTCAGGCGGACCAAATTCGCGGCATCGGTGGCCGGGAATCTCCCCGAGCGGGGCGGCGACCTTTGGCTCAACCACAGCACGATGGCCTGCTCGCCAACCCGCCTAGCCCATCGGGGCCTCCCGGTAGCGTCACCGTTGCGGCGGACGGCTCCGTTGCTGCCATCGTACCGGCTCGTCGCGCCATGACTTGGCAGCTCACCGACTCCGCGGGCACCGGCGTTGTCCGAGAGCGCTACTGGTTGACTTTCCAACCCGGCGAGATCCGGGTTTGCGCTTCCTGCCACGGCCTCAATACGCAGGACCAAGCCGGGCAACCAGAACCCACGAACCCACCGGAAGCGCTCCGTCAGCTGCTTCAGTACTGGCAGGCCAGCCCACCTATCTTCTTCGATGGCTTCGAATCCGGCGACACCACCAGATGGTCGGTATCCGTGGGGGAGTGACTCGGAGTCTGAGCCACTAGGAACCTGGGCCGCCCGGCGGCTCCCTTGGCGAATCGTGAAGGATCAGTCGGGCGCTTCGTTGGTAGGTCAAATAAGCCCAGGCCCACTCGAAGAGCACGACGAATCGGTTGCGAAAACCGATCAGGAAAAAGATATGCACCATCAGCCAGGCGAGCCACGCGGGGAGACCGGAGAGGTGAATCTTTCCCAACTCGGCAACCGCCGCCTTGCGGCCTAGGGTCGCCATAGATCCCTTGTCCCGGTAGCGAAACTCTCTGGACGGTTTCCCTTCGAGAGCGCGAAGAATGTTCCGGGCAGCGTGCTCACCTTGCTGCACCGCTGCTGGGGCAACACCCGGAACCTTGGCTCCGTCCTGCTCGAAGGAGGTCAAGTCTCCAACGACCTGGCACTCCGGATGCCCGGCAAGGCTCAAGTCCTTTTCCACCTTCACCCGCCCCGCCCGATCCAGGGGAGCCCCCAGAGAGGCCCCCAAGGGAGAAGCGGCGACTCCAGCGGCCCAGATCACGGTACGAGCCTCGATCCGCTCTTCTCCAACCCAGACACCTCCCGAGTCGATCCCTGTGACTCGCGCACCGGTGCGGACCTCGATATTCAGCTTTTCTAGCTGCCTCTGAGCTTTGGCCGATAGCTCCGGTGGGTAGGGGGGCAACACTCGATCCATTCCTTCCAGGAGCAGCACTCGAGCCTGCTTGGAATCGAAGCGGCGAAAATCGCTCACCAAGGTGTGATGGGCAATCTCTGACAGAGCTCCCGCTAGCTCAGCGCCGGTGGGCCCAGCGCCGATAACGACAAAGGTCAAATAGGCCTGGCGCCGCTGAGGGTCGGGCTCGGTTTCGGCCCGTTCGTAGGCTAGGAGTACTCGCCGCCGAATGTCCAGCGCGTCTTCCAGGGTCTTTAACCCCGGGGCGTGAGCTTCCCAAGCTTCGTTGCCAAAATAGGAGTGAGTCGCCCCGGTAGCGACAATGAGGCGATCGTAGGAGAGCTCGCCAGCTTTGCCCAGCGACACACGACGAGCCTGGGGGTCGATTCGTTCCGCCTCGGCCATGAGCACGGTGACATTGCGCTGCTTTTTCAGAATCAAACGAATCGGTCTGGCAATGTCGACCGCGCTCAAACCGGCGGTGGCAACCTGGTAGAGCAGTGGTTGAAACAGATGGTGGTTCGATCGATCCACCAAAGTAATCTTCACTGGCGCCTTGGCCAAGGTCTTGGCGGCGTAGAGACCGGCAAAGCCCCCACCAAGAATAACGACGTGAGGTTGGGTTTCGGCCATGCTGATCTTTCTACTCTTCGCGCAGGGCTCTCAAAGGACTGAGAGCGGCGGCTCGGCGAGCCGGGAAATAGCAGGCTAACAAGGCGACCACCGATAGCACCAGGGGAACCCAGAAGAAAGTCCCCAAATCCGTCGGGCTAACCCCATAGAGGAGATTGCGTAGCAGGCGAGTCAGGGCCAGAGCACCAAGAAGGCCAGCCGAAACTCCAACGAGTACGATCCCAAGACCGTTCTTGAGGACCATGCCCACCACATCTGCCGTCCGGGCACCCAGCGCTATGCGAATGCCGATCTCCTGGGCTCGCTGGGAGACCATGTAGGAGATCACACCGTAGAGACCCGTACAGGCCAGGATCAAAGCGACGATGGCAAAGATGCTGATGAGGATGGCGTAAAACCTGGGCTGAGCCACCGAGCTCGAAACATAGTCTGACATCAACCCAGTGCGATAGACCGGCTGGTCCGGATCGACTTCCCAAACCTTGCTCTCGATTTCGTTACTGATCAGGAGAGGGTCTACGGCAACTCGCGTCACCACGCTCATCATCCCGGTCGGAGCCTGGCCATAGGGGCGAAAGAGCTGCGGTCTAGCCTCGGAATCGACCCCACGATGGCGAATGTCACCGACCACCCCAACGATTTCGAGGATCTGCTCTTCATCCCCTTCGAAACGAAAGCGCTCGCCGACGGGGTTCTGGTCGCCGAAAATGCGATCGACCGCCGTTTCATTCAGTATGGCAACGAGTTGAGCCCCCTGCCGATCCGACTCAGCAAACGCCCGCCCGCGGAGCAATCGCACTCCCATGGTGGCAAAATACCCCGGCATGGACGTGCGGAACTGTACCTGCTCCGGTTCCATTTCCGGGCGGCCGACGATTTGAAGCTGCGTCGAGCTGTCTCCGATACCACTCAGAGGAAGTGAGCTGACGCCGCTGACGGAATCCACGCCGGCAATGGATCCGATCTCTTCGAACAATCGCTCGAAAAAGAGACGACGAGCCTCCTCCTCGCCGTACTTCTCCCCAAAAACGAAGAGTTGGGTTGCCACGACCCCCTCTGAGTCATAGCCGGGATCGACATCGATCAGGCTCAGAAAACCCTTGAGCAACAACCCGGCCCCCACCAGGAGCACCAATGCCAGAGCCAGCTCCGCAACGGTCAGGAACCGT
Organism: Deltaproteobacteria bacterium; assembly: GCA_022601195.1. Classification (GTDB taxonomy): domain Bacteria; phylum Acidobacteriota; class Thermoanaerobaculia; order Multivoradales; family JAHZIX01; genus JAHZIX01. Next base: position 621,777 of record JAHZIX010000045.1, on the reverse strand, counting down.
CGGGCTCGTCCCCCGGAGGCTCCGGCACTGCGGCCGCCACCGTCCTTGAGGGCTGTGCTGAGGTCCCCTCGAGACAACTGCAAAGCAGGAAAAAGACCGAACAGAAGCCCCGTGACCAAAGAGGCAACCAGGGCGAACAGGAGCACCGTCGAATCGAGGCCGATCTCGTCCAGACGGGGTAAATTCTGTGGTCCATGGGTAACCAGGAGGCGAAGCCCCAGAGCGGCCAGGGCGACACCCCCGACACCCCCGATACACGCCAGGACCAAACTCTCTGTCAGGAGCTGCCCCACCAACCGAGCCCGGCCGGCACCGAGGGCCGTTCTCACAGCAACTTCGCGCTGCCGCTGCAGACCTCGAGCCAGCAAGAGGTTCGCTACGTTCGCGCAAGCGATCACCAACATCAGAAGGACAGCAGCGAACAAGGCTTCCATGGCAGGTCGGGCCTCTCCCACCACCACTTCGTGCAACGGCTTGAGCCGAACCCCCCAGCCATCGTTGGAATCCGGGTATTGCTCCTCCAACCCCGCAGCCATGGCATTCGCCTCCTGCTGAGCCTGCTTCAGACTGACCCCGGGCTTGAGGCGGGCCAAAACGGTCATCCAACGGCGGTCTCGACGGAGGCTCTCGGGATTCATCTCCAGCGGTGCCCAGATTTCCACTTCGTCGGAGGGATAGGAGAATCCCGGTGGAGCAATGCCGACCACCGTATAAGACTGACCGTCGAGCAGAAGCTGGCTGCCAACGATGGTCGGGTCCCCTCCGAAGCGTCTTTGCCAGATACGGTGGCTCAAAACCAAGACTTCGGTGCGCCCGGCCTCGCCCTCTTCCGCGAGGAAAGTACGGCCATGGGGCGGCTCGCAACCCAACGTCTCCAGCAGGCCCGGAGTGACCAAGAGAGTGGTGATTTCCGAGGGCCTTTCGACCCCCGACAAGGAGAGACCAAAGTAGCGATACCCGGCGATTCCCTCCAAGGACTGGAGGTGAGCCCGAAAATCGACAAAGTCCGCACTCGAAAGTCCGCTCTGATCGACTCCCTCACTGGGATTGGTTCCGTACAGCCGCACCAAGCGGTCCGCATCTTCGAAAGGCAGTGGGCTCAACAAGACGGAGTGAAGGACACTGAAAACGGCAGTTGTCGCCCCGATTCCGAGAATCAAAGTGACCAGAGCCGCTGCAGTGAAGGATGGCTGACGCCGAAGAGTGCGCAGACATCGGCACAGCTCTTTCCATAGCGATGACATATAGCAAACTCCCCGGAGCGGTCAGTGGATCTTTACTTAGTTTCTACGGCGTCGCCTTCTTAGGGTTCCCGCTCTTCTCAACTCGGGTCCACCTGCCGTTGTAGAGAAAGCCTACGGCGATCCCGCGGTGCAGCAACCGACTCAGCCGGAGACCACCTCCGCGTCCACATTGGTCTCTCCTTCCGAACGGGCGATGATGGCAGCTCCGCACGAGTCGCTGAAAACGTTTACTGAGGTGCGATACATATCCAGAGGCCGGTCGATGGCGAGCATCGCACCAACCATGAGGTCGACCTGGGGGCCCCGCAAGTTCACCGACTCCAGCACCAAGAAAATGATCACCAGCCCCGCGGAAGGGACCGCCGCTGCTCCGATAGAGGCCAAGATGGCCGTGAGCACCACGGTTCCTTGTTGCAGCAGGGTGAGCTCGATTCCCAACCCTTGGGCGATGAAGAGCACCCCGGCACACTCGTAGAGGGCCGTTCCGTCCATGTTGACGGTAGCCCCCATGGGCAGCACGAAAGAGGAAACCTTGTTGGAGACCCCGACCTTCTCTTCCACCGTGCGCATGGTGACGGGCAAAGTCGCAGCGGAGGAGGAGCTCGAAAAAGCTGTGATGAGAGGGTCGAGCATATTTCGAAAATGAATGCTCGGCTTGATCTTGCCGAGTAGCATGAGCAGCAACGGTAATACCAAGAAAAGGTGCAGAGTCAGGCCAGTGGCAATGGTCACCATGTACATGCCCAAGGCCTTGAACTCCTCGAAGCCCAGAGTTCCGACGGCTCGGGCGATAAGACTGAAAACACCCAAGGGGAGGATCATGATGATCCAACTGGTCATCTTCATCACCGCTTGAAAGAAGGCATCAACGACACCCATGAGAGTGCTTCGGGGCTTTTCCGGTAGAACGGCGATGCTGGCACCAAGAAGAATCGAGAACAGGATCAAGGACAGCATGTCGCCATTTGCCGCCGCGCTCACCACGTTCAGAGGAACCATGTCGATGAGCAGATCCAAGGGGGAGCTTGGCGTAGAAAGCTCCGGCAGAGTTTGGGAGGCCGCCGCCCCGAAGTCCGCCCCGAGGCCCGGCTTCAACACATTGACAACCACCAAGCCCACCAGGACGGCCAAGGTGCTCGACAACACGTAGTAGCCGAGGGTCTTGGAAAATAGCCGCCCCAAGGTCCGCCCGCCGCCGACGGAAGCGACTCCAGAAACGATGGAGGCAAAAACCAAGGGGACGATCATCATGCGCAACAGACGCACAAAGATCGTTCCTATCCAGTCGATGTAGGGAAGGACGGCTCCATCTCCCAGCTTGCCGACGAAAGCGCCGAGCAACATGGCGATGAAGACCTGAATGTGGAGTTTTCTATACCAGGGAAGCGCCGGATTGTTGTGCATGATGCGACCCAACTTACGGCAAGCGGGCCGCGCTTGCAAGGCGGAGGAGTAAGGGGGTGGGGCTACTCGTGGTCTCTGGGTCTCATCGAGACCGGAAAATATCCCCAGCCGGGAAGCCTGACGACAGGAAGATCTTTAGCGAGGCCAGCCAGATCCTCGCGCTGCTGCCGTCAGGCAATCGGAAGGAGTCAGCTCTCGAGAACCGACCGAAAGGCTGGATTCAAGAACCGGCGCTAGGAAGCTTGACCACTATCGAGGCAGTGCTGACCGTGTCGGTCTTTTCGAAACCCGGGACCGGGACGTTGTCGTAGCGCACACCGTAGGTCAGCTGCAGCGCCAAGCGCGTGTTCAAGTTGGCTCTCAGGCCCGCCTCCCCCTCGAAGCGATAGTCGTCACTGTTGTCGAAATTCGGGAAGTACAGCAAATTGGTGAAGGCTTCCGAATTGGCGGAAAGGACCCATTTGCTGTTGAGGCCAAAGAGGGCACCGATGTAGTCGTCGGAACCGAGATCTCCGCCGAGATCTTCATTGGTCCAGGTGAGAGCACCGGTGGCGTTGAAGACCCAGCTCTCGGAATCGACGATCAGCCACTTCACTCCAGCGCTGACCACGGACCGGAAATCGATACCACTGAAGAGATCCCGCTCTCCGGTCAAACCAGCGGTCAATGCCCAATTCGCATTGATAGCCCGGGCCCCCAGCAAGGAAGCGCCGTAACGCTCGGCCGTTGTGCTTCCAGAGTCCTCGGCGCGCAAAAAGAACGCGCTCGCTTCGAAACTCCAGGGCTCCCAGTCCTTCTTGTAGAGGGCATTGAGGCCTCCGGAAGAAGTATCTGAATTTCCGGTGGTAGCGAGATAGCTCAGACCGAGCTCGAAATCCCAATCCGGCTCCGGTGCAGCTTCTACCTCTTCGGCCTCCGGGTCGTGGGCTAGGAGATTCGGTGTGGGCGAAAGCAGCAACGCCACGCATGCAGCGAACAATAAACGGGACCAAACGGTAGCAACTCCAAACATCGAGTACTCTCCTCAATCCTTCCACCCGAGAGGGAGCGAAAGGGGGCTGTGAACCTGCAAGAAAACGCTTCCGGGGTACGCCGGGTCCGCCGACGCCGAGACCACCATGGTTCCGGGTCGAAGAGTTCTCGAGGCACCGTCAAATCGGAAACTCACCTTTCGCATTCTTTTCAGCGGCTTTCTCTACGGGTTCTAGGGTCGAAATTCGACAGGTTTATCTTTCTCAAAGACATCTTCGGCGAAAGTCATCTCTGGATCGGGCGGTCCCAGAGTGGTGACCGTCCCGACTTCAATGCCGAAGCCGGTGTTTATTAAGCAGAAAGAATGCCAACTTTTTGCCCACCTCGCTGGCTTACGAGAATCCTGCGGTTTGCCTGGTTGGGAGGAACTTTAGGATTCTTGGAGGAGCTCTCCTCGAGCCAATGCGAACGGAAAAACGGGATTTCTTCCAGGGATCCTTTCCCCGGCTCCCTGTTACGACTACTTCCTCCCCTGGAACACTCCTTCTCAGGAACCAGCGCTACAATGTCGGGAAGGGAAAGATGGAGGATTAGATGTACTCACAAAGTTCGCGAAATGTCGGCGGCGCCTTCGGAGGCATGAGCGGAGGTGGTCCTCCACCGAAAGAGCTGCTGATCCTGCTCGGAGTCGTTCTCGTTACCTTCTCTCTACGCTTTTTCGATGGCCTGGCTCTTATCCCTCAACTCATGGAGTTGAGCCGAGGTGTCTACCGGCTGGGGTTTGTCTGGCAGTTGGTGACCTATCCTTTCGCAGGTGTGGGCGTGCCCGGCCTGTGGTTTCTCCTCGAGCTGTTCTTTCTGTTTCTATTCAGCCGTGACGTCTATACCGGCCTGGGTCGCAAGCGCTTCTGGCGACTGCTGCTGACCGCCGCCTTTGGAGCTGGCTGTGTCGCCTCAGTGGTGCAGCTGGTGACCGACCTCGTCTCCGGCCCGGGAGCCCTTGCGACTCCCTTTGCCCTCATGCAGGGGCAACACATGCTTTTCGTCATCGTCATCACCGCCTTCGCAGTGCTCTATCGACACGCCACGATCATGCTCTTCTTCGTAATCCCAGTGCCGGCCCGATACCTCCTCTGGTTGACCGTTCTCATGGGCTTCATGGGATTTCTTGGCAGCCGAGACTTGGCCGGTTTTCTCGGCATCTGCGCCGGGGTCGGCTTGACCTACTCTTCCCTCATGCCGGGAGGCATTCAACAAGTGCTGCACTGCTGGAAGCTACGCATTCGCCACTTCTTCTACCAGGCGGAATTGGCCCGGATGAAAAAGAAGCGCAAGCTCCGCATCGTCAAAGATGACGAGGGCCCCACCCCTGGCCCTTGGGTCAATTGACTCGATAGCGAGAAGACTGAGGATGCCAAAAACCATGAGCTCGCGAGACAACCAGGACGCTCCTAGGAAAGAGCACTTAGAACAAGCTCGGCTGCGAATCGCTCCCTACGTTCACCGCACACCAGTGTTCACTTCCAGCTACTTCGACCACCGTCTGGGCGCCAAGGTTTTCTTTAAGTGCGAGAATTTCCAGAAAGTAGGCGCCTTCAAGATTCGTGGTGCTACCAACGCCGTTTTCTCCCTGGAAGAGGCCGAAATCGAGCGGGGCGTGGTGGCTCATTCTTCCGGAAACCACGCTCAAGCCCTGGCCCTGGCGGCACGCACTCGAGGTGCCCACGCCATCATCGTCATGCCGAGGACGGCGCCCGCGGTGAAATTGGCAGCGGTGCGGGACTACGGCGCCGAAATCCGCCTGTGCGAACCCACCTTGGCCGCACGGGAAGCTGAGACTGCCAAGGTCATGGAGGAAACCGGCGCCGTTTTGGTTCACCCCTCCGATGACTCCCGTATCATCGCAGGCCAGGCGTCGGCGGCTTCGGAGCTGTTCGAGGAGGAGCCGAACCTGGATTTGCTTCTCGGCCCGGTAGGTGGCGGTGGGTTATTGTCCGGCATCGCGCTGGCGGCCCACTTCCAATCATCATCCACTCAGGTCATTGCCGGGGAGCCGGCTGGAGCGGACGATGCCTACCGATCGCTCCAAGCCGGTGAGTTGATTCCGTCGGTGCAACCCAAGTCCATTGCCGACGGCCTTTTGTCCTCCCTGAGCCCCCTCACCTTCTCCATCCTGAAACAACACGTAGCCGAAGTTGTCCCGGTGAGCGAAGAAGGAATCGTCGAAGCCATGAAGACCGTCTGGGAACGTATGAAGATCCTCATCGAACCTTCCGCGGCAGTACCGGTGGCAGCTCTGCTGGGAGGCAAGCTAACGGTTAGCGGCAAGCGGGTGGGGGTCATCCTCTCGGGAGGGAACGTCGACCTAGAAAATTTGCCTTGGTCTCAGTCGTAGCGGAGAAACCGCATTCCCAGTAGGGAAAACACCACTCCGAAAGCTACCAGCGCCAAAGCGGGCAGGAGCACCCCATCGACCCCGCGACCGAAGGAGATCAGGGCATGAAACCCATCCATCGCCCAAGCCGTGGGAAAGGCATGAGCGGCCGTCCGCAGCCATCCAGGCATGATCTCCGAAGGCCACCAGCAGCCCCCAAGAGCAGCCAGAATCATGCTCAACAACCAACCGAGACTGGACGCCTGGTCTGGGGTTGACACCAAAGCGCCCACCAGGGTCGAAAGCCCCGCTACGGCGAAGGCATAAGTACCGAGCACCAAGAAGAGGCCGAGAGGAGAGTTTCCCCAGGACACCCCGAAAAGAAAACGTCCCGCTAGCAAAAGCACCAGAATTTGGGCCCCGGCCACCATCAGCCGACCCACCAATTTTCCAAGAAATATCTCGCCTCGAGTCACCGGCAAAGAAGCTTGGCGCCGCAGCATTCCCGTTTCTTTTTCCTTGGCTAGAAATACGCCGCCGTAGATCACCGTCATCATCAGGACGATCATCGTTAGGGTGCCAGGAACGCTTTGGGCGGTTCCACTGGGCCGAGGCCGGCCCCGGCCGACAGTACTGACCTTGAGGGCTACCAGATCCGGTCGCGCTGCCAATGCCTGAAAGGCCTCCGGGCCCACTGGCTCGCCCGTCGCACTATTTCCCGGACCCAATTCCACCAATCGACCCAAGGTTCGGGTCACGGCGCGCACGAGATGCATCTGCGCCCCAACACTGAATTCCGCACTAGCTCCAGGCTCTGTCTCGAGGCGCAGGGTTTGAGGGTCACCCACCAACACACCTTCAGTAAAGCCCTCTGGTATGACGAGAGTCCGCACTTTCCGCTCTGTCTTTTCGTCGGCGGTTGAATCTCCACCGGCTGATGCGGTTTCCGAGGGCAGCAAATGCGCTAAGGAGAGCCGTTCGTCATCCAGCTCTGCCACCAAAGCCTCGGCCAACCAACCTCCATCTCGATCCTCGACGCCGAGAGTGATTCGCCAGTCCTCGTTGCCCCCTCCTCCCATTTGACCGAAGAGCCACATGAAGGCCAAGGGCAGAGCCAGCATCCAAATGAGGGCGGCGCGGTCTTTGAGGGTGAGACGAAGGTCATTGGCTGCTAGGCGAAGAATCTTCTGGGATGGCCTCATGCTAAGGCTCCCTGCCGAACTGAACGACGTAACAGGAACGCCCCAAAAAAGAGCAGAACTAGGCCGAGGGTAGCCAATACTCCGATGTTGGGGACAACATCTGCCAAGCTTCCTCGACTTAGGAGGAGAGTCTTGAAGCCCTCCGTCCCCCAGTAGAAGGGGGAAAACGGAGCAATAGCCTGAACCGATCGCGGCATTCCTTCGAGAGAGATGAAACTACCGCCGGAAAACGCCATCACCAGGTAAATCACGGAACCGATGGTCGTCGCTTGTCGCTCATCTGCCGCAAAACCATTGATCACCGCGGCCGAGCCGGTGACGGCCAGAATCAGCGCTAGGCTGAGGGCTAGAAACCCAGGCAAGGACACCCCTCGCTCCGCTACCCAACCGGCAATCGCAGCCAGCAGGATCAAGCTGAGCCCGGCTATCAATGCCGTCGTGAGCACTTTGGAAAGAATCAAGTGTCCAGTTCCGATAGGACCGAAAAGCTGGCGCCGCAACGTCCCCAGAGCCTTCTCTTTCAAGAGGTCCCGCATCAGATGGTCACCGAGGGTGAAGAGGGCAAAGACAGCAATACCGGGGAAAATAGTCAGAAAGATCGACGCTGTGACGGAAGCAGCGGGAGCGTCGGAGCCCTCTTCCTCCTCGGCCAAAGAGACCGTCTCGAGCTTGATGACCGAGGGAAACACATAAGGCTCAGCTCGACCGACCACTTGGTTGATTGCCATGGCTACCGTCGCTACCGTCGCGTCCGGCAGGGCCTCGACATCCTCGTCTAGATACGGCTGTAGGACTCCCAAAGGCTCGTCGAGAACATAAGCTGCCGATCCCAGGACCTCCGCGAGCACCAGGGAAACCTGCTCCGCAACCTCGGGCAAGATTGTCTCGGCAGGATTTTTCACGAGCTCCAAGGTCGCTGGCCGACGATGTAAGAGATCCCGAGTGAGGTGCTTCGGTAAGCGAAGGAGGGCCGAGGCCGACCCATCTTCGATACGCTCCCGCCCCCCTTCTTTCACCACCTCCAGGTCGAAGTAGGGAGCCGCTTGCTCAGCCGTAAAGGCCGACCGGATTAGGTTCCCGACGATGCCCCCGTCATGGTCCTCGATCAACAGCCGGACCTTGGGAACCCCCTTCCCTGGGCCACCGAAGGAAACAGCCAGAAGGCCGGAGAACACCAATGGAAAAATGAGGATCAACACCGTACCCAGGGGCGCCCGGAACTGGCGTAGAAGATCTTTGGCCACCAGGGCCGAAACGGAGCCCAACCGACGCCCCATCAGTCTCGCAGCTCCCGACCGGTCAATTTCAGAAAGAGGCCGTTGAGGCTCGGCGGCTGGATAGAAATCCGTTCGACTGTCAGATCCGAGACCTTCTGCAGCAAGTCGATGGCGGACCGACCGGACTCGCCGGTACCCAATACCAATCTCTCCGGCTCAACTTTGATCAGGTGCACTCCTGGAATACTCTCCATGCGTAACTTCGCCTGCTCCGGGCTGAAGGTACCGTAGAGACTCACCGTCTCTTCTTCACCCACCATGGCTCGCAATTCGTCTAGAGTGCCCTCGGCCAAAATCTGGCCATGGTCCATGATGCCCAATCGATCACAAAGTCCCTCAGCCTCTTCCAGGTAGTGAGTGGTGTAGACGACGGTGGTGCCGGCGTCCGCTACCTGCCTGACCACTTCCAGAATGTTGACCCGTGCCTGGGGATCAATCCCGACCGTGGGTTCATCCAAGAGGACCGCCTGGGGTTTGTGCACCAAGCCTAGGCTCAGGTTGAGCCGCCGTTTCATGCCTCCCGAAAAGCGTTTGACGGGTTCCAGAGAGCGCCCCGAAAGGCCGACCATCTCGAGTACTTCCTGAACAGCCCGTTTGAGCTCTTTCCCGCCGAGGCCGTAGAGACTCCCCCAGAACCGAAGGTTCTCCTGAGCTGTGAGGTCTTCGTAGAGGGCTATCTCCTGGGGAACGACTCCCAGCTGCTGGCGAAAAGCGATGGGGTCCGCCGCGACATCCAAGCTACGAAAACGCACTCGGCCCTCATCCGGTTCGAGAAGGCCCGTCATCATCGACATGGTGGTTGTCTTGCCGGCACCATTGGGCCCCAGGAGCCCATAGATCTCGCCTTTTTCGACGCGAAACGAAATGCCGTCTACAGCGCGGATATCGCCGAACCTTTTGCTCAGGTTCTCTACTTGGATCATAATTCTCCCCCGTCCTCTATAGGCCACACTACGAGAAAATCAGCTGATTGTTCCGAGAGCTCTCTGCTCGACAGTATAGACAGCCCGGGTCGAGAGTAGACTCTGTTCATGAGAACTCGCCCAAGGGCAGCCCTCCTAGGCCTCTGCCTGCTCATTGGCTGCACCGGATCTAGCCTCGTAACGGACCACAACCTGGCATCGATCTATGGCTCGAAGTCGTTGGACGTTCAAGGGCATCGGGGAGCCCGAGGGCTTTTGCCAGAGAATACTCTCCCGGCGTTTTCTCGCGCCCTCGCCTTGGGGGTTACCACTCTGGAGCTAGACCTTGGGGTGACCTCGGACGGTATCGTTGTGGTTTTCCATGATCGATGGATTTCTCCTTCCTTGTGTCGACTCCCCAAAAAGGAAAAGGGAATGGCGCCCCCCCCGCCCGGTGGAAAAGAAACGGGTGGAAAAGAAACGGGTGGAGGAGAAAGAACGCCCCTGCTCCGAGACCTCACTCTGGAGGAGGTTCGATCCTACGACTGCGGCTCTCTCAACCCCAGCAAGGGGAGATTTCCGGAGCCACCTCGGCGTCAGATTCCTGGGACCCAGATTCCAACCTTGGAGGAAGTCTTCCTCCTGGCCGCCGCTTCCAGGGACCCTGACATCCGATTCAACGTCGAGATAAAAGCCCACCCGCTGGAGACCGACACGGTGCCGCTCCCTGAGTTCGTGGCCGCGGTGATCGCTCAGATTCAAAAGGCGGGGGTTGCCCACCGTACTACCGTTCAAAGCTTTCATTGGCGAGCCCTCGAGCTTGCCAAGGCAGCCGCTCCCGAGATTCGTACGGTGGCTCTGCTGGCCCAAGAGACCCTAGAGGGTAACTCCGGTCAACCTTCTCCTTGGCTCAATGGCCTTTCCTACGACCCAGGGAGAAAATCTCTCCTTGCTCTTTTGCAGGCTGCCGAGCCCTACGTCAACGACGTTTCGCCTCATTGGCGCCTGGTGACTCCGGAAAGTGGGGCCTACCTAGGGGTTTCCGTCGGAGAGTTGCAGCGAGCTGGCTTTGCCGTCATACCTTGGACGGTGAACCGCTCAGAGGACATGCTTCGAATATTGGGGCTCGGCGTGGATGGGATCATCACGGACTACCCGGACAAGCTCTTGCAGCTGCTCGAGGAGCTCGGCATTTCGGTCCAGTGACGGTATGAGATCAGAACAACCGCTCTATGCGGATGAGATGCCCTTCCCGGCCACGGGCCACGAGGGCTTCGAAGGTCTCCGGCCCCAACTCAACGAGCAAGCCCTCCTCCTCCGGCAACGGCTCACCGGCCACCGCGTGGCTGGAACGTAGGCCTCCCAGCCAAGAGCGCTGGTCGGCAAGATAGAGCAGGTCGCCGGGGCGAGCATTGAGAGCCCGAGCGGCAGCCATGGATAGACGCACCACCGGCGAGCCCGAGGCTCCCTGAAGAGGCGATTCCAGAAGGCCTTTCGAAGGCTGAGCGACGATCGTTTCGCCTTCGCTCTCCCGACCCGGGGCGCCCTTGAATTTCTCCAGAGCTGCTTCCAGGGTTCCCCAAACCAAACCTCGTTGACGTTCTTCCGGTTCGGGCCGAGTAAAAAAGGTCGTCACCACGCCGATCGTGGTGCACACCACGACTCCGAAAAAAGCTCGCATGAATTTGTATTGGGAAGCACCGGCCAGCAACCCGGAACCGGCCTCGCCCATCGGCACGCCATGGGCAAAAGGGCGAATCACTTCAGGAATGAACAACGACACCACCACCGCTGCCATGCCACCGACCAGGGTCCATAGGGCCGCTTGACGAGTAAACCGACGCCAAAAAACCGACAGCAGAAGGGTCACCACCAAGGGAGGAGTCACCGCCGCTGTGAACGCTCCGTGGGCCTCGTAGATGGTCTTGAAACTCATGAAGACCGGGACCAGAAGGATACCCAGCAAGGTGACTCCGAGTGCGGTGCCTCGAGCCACCCGAAGAAGCTCCTTCTCGCTGGCGTCTGGCCGGATCAGCGGACGATAGACGTCGTTGACGGCGATAGCGGCAACGGCAGTGATCAGCGTGTCCACCGTCGACATCAGTGCCGCGGTCATGGCCGCCAGAATCAGCCCGAAGACTCCGGGTCGGCTGAGCAGCGCTGCAGCGACGAAAAAGGCCTCGCCGGAGTCCAAGGTCGCTGGTAGGGCTCCCGCCTGTACCAGAGCCCGGGCCACCCAGCCTCCTCCGGCCACTACGACCGCCGCTACCGGCATCAGGATCAGAACCACCGCAAACATGGCCTTGCGGCCTTCTCGGGGAGATCGGGCGGAGAGAAAACGCATGATCACGCCCTGATTGAGAAAATAGAACATCGCGGTATTGGCAAAGGCGTCTTGCCAGAAAATTCCGATGGCGGGAAACGAGGGATCTTCGTTGAAGTTGGGAAATGCCAACCGGTGGCCTCGCGGCAGGTGCTGCCAGAATTCCCCGAAGCCCCCTAGGTAGGTGATTCCAAGCCCCAACAACAACAGGCCTGTCACCAGCAGCATGACCCCTTGAAAGAGATCCGTCATGATGACGCTGGTCTGGCCTCCGGCGGTAACGTAAACCGCCGAGACGGCTGCGACCAAGATCGCAGCAGGCCACACTGGCCAGCCCAAGAGAATATTCAACACCTTGCCCATGGTGAAGAGGTTCACCCCCACGTAGCCCACCAGGTACACCAGCAGTAGAGCCGTAACACTCGTCCTGACCCGGCGATCGAAGCGCCGCTCGAAATACTCCGGTATGGAAGTCACCCGAGAAAAGTAGAGAAGGGGAAGCCACCCAAAGACCAACAATGGAAGCCAAATCCAATCGTTGGTGTAGCTCTGGGTGCTACCGAGGCCGTAGCGGTAGCCCACCTGGCTGTATTTGACAAAGCTATAGGAGCCCACCACCGTGGCCACCAAGCTGAAGGTGATCCACCACCAGGAGAAGCGCTGACCGGCAAAGAAAAAGTCTTTAAGGCTCTTTTGCCGCCGGCCGAACCAGGTTCCAATGGCCAAGATGATCAGAAAGTAGGCCACCATGATGCCGTAGTCGAGGGGAGCTCCGAGCATAGCCGGCCGCTGGCCCTCTCCATCGAAGGCCCGAGCCGGAGCTTCGGTCATGGGAGCTAGTTGCAGATAGGCCTGGAGAGTGAAGAAGATCCCTACGGCGCCCAGCGTGAGCAGCAGATTTCTCAGACCCCGACCGCTGAGGCCCACATAGCCGTGGTGCCGAGCGACCACCAAGCCAGCGGTGAACAGCACGGCACCGACCCCGTATTGGTAGAGAAAAGCTTCCATAGGTTAGAAACAGGATACCTCTCCGGCCAAGGATGTTGCCAGAGGAAGGTCGAGGAGATCGATAGGTTCTGGCAATGAAGACTTTCTCCCAAGCAGGCTCTAGAAGCCGGCTAACGGCTTCCCGCCGGAAGATTGCGCTTCAACTCGACTCCGATTAATCTGATCCCTATGAAGGTAGGAACGATCCTCCGAGAGACTCTTCGGACCTGGCTGGGGGCATTCCTTCTCGCGTTCTTACTCCCGGTAGGGTTGCTCTCCACTCCTTGCCTGGGCCAAGAAGCCGAGAGAGAGGCCCATGACGTTCCTGGGGCCTATAGCCTCACCGCCGGCATGAGCCTGGAGCAGGTTCAAGAGATTGCTGGTGAGTTGCAGCAGCTCAACCCTTTCACCTATGTTGCCGATTCCTTGCCCGGGTCTCATGGGGAGCTCGAAACTTTCGCCATGGTGATCACTCCGGAGGAGGGGCTGTGTCGCCTCCAGGCGACCTCTGCCGTGATCGTAGACGGTGGGGACGGGACCGTTGTCCGAGAAAAATTCGACCGCCTCTTCGAGGTGTTGTGGGGAACCCACGGCAAGCACCAGGTGGTGAGCACTCTTCTCGCTGACAGCGCCTACCAGGCTCCCCATGAGTGGATGACGGCATTGCTCGAAAAAGAACAAGTTCTGATGACATTGTGGACCCTGGACGACGGTTCCAAGCTCTCCGGGGGTCTCGAGAGCATCGTCCTGAGTGCTAGGGCCCTCAAACCCACCGAAGGCTTTCTCAACATCGACTACACCTTTTCCAACTGGCCCGGCTGCCAAGGCCGGCTGGAGTCTGCTCCCCCAGTGGCAGATGGCTGACTCTAGAAAAGCCATGAAGCTGGACAACCTCTTCGAAAACATCCCCGCTGCCGGCCCAGAGGAGCTGTTCGAAGACCTGCTTCAGGGCCAGGCTTTTCGAATCGAACGCATCGTCTCTCAGGGTCATTCGACACCGGAGGGTTCCTGGTATGACCAGGATCAGCCGGAATGGGTGTTGCTGGTGAAGGGCGAAGCTAGTCTCCATATCGAGGGGCAGGAGAGCCGGATCCACTTGCAGCCGGGTGATTATTTGAATCTACCCGCCCATTGCCGGCACCGAGTCGTCTCGACGGCGCGGGACCAAATCACGGTATGGCTCGCCATCCACTACCGAGCGTCTGCAGAAGACTCCGTCGAGGGCTTCTGAAGCTACTTCAGCTCCCGGTGGGTGCCATGAGCACCAAATATTCCACATTGCCCTCCTTGCGGCTGCGCGAGCCGCCGCCGCGGATAGGAGATCGGGTCGAGCCGAGCACCTCTACTCCGCAACTCGGTAGGCGCTCCAAGACCCGCGCCAGAATCGCCCCCGTTGCCGCCTCGGGGAGGACTCCTTTGACCAATAGGTCTTTTTCACTTCCTTCGACTTCATAGTGGGGTTTCACCAAGGAGAGAATACGGCCCTCGGTTCGGCCACCCAGCCAACCCAAGGCGATGGGAAGAAAGCGCTCCTGGCGGGTCCAGCTGAGATCTGCCGTCACCAGGTCCACCGGTTCATCCGGAAGCTCCGCATGAAGCACGTTGGTACGTTCCCGAACGATCACTCGAGAATCCTGACGGAGGCGATACTCCAGAACGCCATAGCCGGTCTCCACAGCCACGACGGAAACAGCACCGTTCTGGAGCAGGCAATCCGTAAAACCACCGGTGCTCGCTCCAAAATCGGCACACCGCCAACCGGAGACATCGAGACCGAAAGTCCTCAGCGCGTGGGCAAGCTTGAGTCCGCCACGGCTGGCGTAGGGGTGATCTTTCATGGCATGTTTTTCCTAGACCCCAAAGAATCCTCCCGAGCGACACCCAACCTCGACCTGGCGATGACCTCGCTCCGGGATAGAGTATCGCCATGGAGCCGGCAAAGGGGATCGATGGAAGGCCGAAAGTGCGCTTCCGCTGTCGGGGTCATCGAAACCTGCGTGCTACGCACTCCAAGACCTTGGAGTTTACCCACGAGACGGAAATCGGCCCCCGCGCCACCTGTGTGGTTGGAGTCGGTGCCGACTACGACCCTCTCACCGTGGCGAAGCTTCGGGGACCATTGGAAGTCTCTTTGCGCCTGGCCCCGCCCTTAGAATCCTTGGAAGAGAGCTTCCAAGCCGTTGCCAATCCCCTCATGAAAACTTCCAGCTCGTTGGTCTTTCGCCGCAGCCAGGACCTATTGGGCAACACATTCGCCACCGAGACGACCCTCGGCGCAGCAGACCTGGATCGCCGCCTGATCACTGCCTTGGGCCGATCGGAAACCATTCTGGAAGTGGAGATCAGGCAACGAGAGAACGCAAAGCCAAACAGCCGAGGCGACCACCCACGAGGGTCGCTGATCGTCTTCCCCTTGGCGCCCGAGGCTACGACCTCCGGGGCAGTGCTCCAACACCTTCCCGCCCTCGACACCCTGATCACCCCGGAACCGAAAACCCTCCGAAGGTTCTGCCTGGGCAGCGGCGACGAAGAGATCGTCCGCTGCCGGGGACGGGAAGATCTACCCCCTTTGATCAGCCGCCTCAGAGGGGGCGACCGGCTGGGCCTCGCCGTTCAGCCAGCCCATCTTGTGGAAGGTTCGCCGGCGTTGGAGCTGATTCGGCAGGGACGAGATTCCCATTGCGTGGTGGTAGCTTTGGGGTTCCCGTCTCCTGGCCTGACCGCACTAATGTCCTCGGGCATCGCAGCCCAGCCCGCTCTCTTCTTGCCGCCATCTTTGGGTCGCCGAGACCTCGAGCCTTGGCTGGAACTTCTAGGAACGGCTAAGACGACCCTCGTCTGGCCCTCCTCTTCGGCCCGGCTACGCCAAACTCTGGCTCGCCTCGACACTCTCTGCAGAGACCAGTCGGTCGTCGTCGTTGGAGACCCCGGAGGGCGTCGGGAGATCGCCTGGCGAGGTTCCGCCGCAGAAATCCTCGAAGCTCTCGGTTCGAGCTCCCTTGGGCCGGAGAGCATCTTTATCGTAGTGGGTCCTATCGGGGAGGGAGGCTTGGGCTCTAAACTGTCGCCTTCTCTGGTGGCCTATCGCCCCTTTCTCCTGGCGCTCCTGGAGGAAGGAGTCCACGTGCGAACCCTCGCCAAGAGCCTCGCCCGTGCTACCAGCGCCTCCCAAAAAGAAGCCTATTCCGACCTCCTTCGCTTACGCCAAAGCGACGGACAAGATTGAGGACTACCGAGCTCCATGCAGATTCTCCAGGGTAAACGACTGGTCAAGGCCGACGCGGAAACGTTCCGGAGTCTCCGAGAGGGCTACCCTTCATGCCTGATCGATATCGGTACCGGAGACGGCCTGTTCCCCTACCGCCATGCCCGGGAACATCCGGACTGCCTGACGATAGGGATCGACCCGGTCACCGACGCTCTCAAGAAGCTGGCCGTCAAGGCCCAACGAAAAATCACCAAAGGAGGTGCCCCCAACCTCTTGCTGATTCAGAGCTCTTTAGAAGAGCTCCCGGGGCTTCTGGCAGGATCTGCAACCGCCCTGACGGTGAACTTTCCCTGGGGCGGGCTGCTCCGTGCTCTGGTGGAGCCAGCGCCGAAGTTACTAAAGAATCTTGCCGCCGTAGGTGCCCCTGGTGCGGCGGTGACTCTGTTGATCAATGTGAGCATTTTTGGCGACGAAGACTATCTGCGACGCCAAGCTCTCCCCTCCTTTGCCGAGGATCGAGTCCAAGAGGACCTCGTCCCCGTCTACCGAGAGTGCGGCATCGAGCTGACCGAGATCCAGGCCTTGGCGGGCGCCGTGCCCCATCGAACCTCCTGGGGACAGCGACTAGTGCGCGGCTCGGCGAGGAGATCCTTGCTTCTTCGCGGCTACACGAGTTCCCCGGCCACCGGCCCCATCCCAGCTTGAGTAGGGCTCAACAGGTCTGGTATATTTAAGCAAATAGATCCAACTTAATCATGTGAGGGGGGGACGAAAGAAATGACTTTCAAACGATATTCTTCCGGAGGCATTGCAGCTCTCGCCGCGTTGGCATTCCTTATTCTTGGAGTAACAGCACAAGCGACCACACCAGAACAGCTCGCTGCAGAAATCTCCGGAGAGGAAAACTCCCCTCCAGGGACGGTCCCGGTTCCGGACCCGGACCTTCACGCCCTCGCACTGGGCATGTTGCCCATCGACGGCCTGCTCCTGGTCCCCGAGTCCACGAACGACCGAGTCATGGCCTTCGACCCCATGACAGGAGATTTGGTGGATCCGGATTTCATTCCGGCCGATGCCGCAAACCTTTCCACGCCTATTCACGCCATTCTGAGTGCTGACGGCTTGAGCATTTTGGTCTCAGACCAGCTCGAAGATGTGGTGCAACAATATGACTTGACTGGCACCTTCGTCGGCACCTTCGCTCCCGCTGGTGGAGTCGACAACTCGATCCTAGACAATGTCCGCGGCATCGCCCTCCGCCCCAACGGCAACCTCTTGGTGACTGTGGGAGGCGGCGGCAACGATGACGCGGTGGCGGAATTCGACACCGCCGGCAACTTCCTGGGCAACTTCGTGACCATTGGGGCAGCCGGCCTCGACTCGCCCTTCGATGTCCTCGAGATTTCCATGGGCGGCGGCTCTCTCGCTGTGGGAGAGTTCTTGGTCGGTGGAATTACCAGCGATGCCATTCATCATTTCGATGCAGCGGGCGCTCCTTTGGCGGACCTGGCGCCCATCGACACCTTCCCCGAGCAACTCGTCCAGGCGGCCAACGGAAATATTCTGATCGCCAACTTCATCGGCGCCCAGGAGGGCATCATGGAGTTGGACAATACGGGCGCCCTGGTAGGCACCTACGACCCCGCTAGCCTAGGGGGATTTCGCGGGGTCTACGAGCTCCCCAACGGCAATATTTTGACCACGAACGGGGGCGGAGTTCATGAGATCGACCGCGCTGGAAACTTGGTGGAGACCAAGATCGCCGGGGTGAGTGGGAGGTTCATTCAGTTGGTCGGCGGGGGAGCTCCGCCGGAACCGCCCACTCCGGTGGTGGAAGTTCCGACCCTCTCGACCTGGGGATTCCTGCTCTTGGTGGTTGCGCTCTTGGCCGGCGCCTCGTTCATGCTGCGCCGCCGTCGGGTCTGAGCCGCGTTGGCCCAAGCCTCACTGGGCTGAGTCTCGGTGGGCTGAACTCGACAGCCTAACGATCTCGGCCGCCAAAGATTCTAGGGAGCCTGAGGCAGTCATGCCAGGCTCCCTTTTTCATTTTCCCTAGATACAAGAAAGCCCGGAGACCACTCGATCCCCGGGCTCTTTCTAGACACCTAACGAATTAGGCATCTGGCGAAGGCGGCTGGCTCAGTCCAACTTCAACGACTTCTTACCACTTGCCCGGCGCTTCGATTCCTTGGCGTCGTACTCCGCCATGCAACCACCCTTGGTAACCATGGCGCACTCCAGGTAGTCGGCGATCTCGATCACAGCGGCGCGAATGGCCTTTCCGGTGGGCGTCTTTTCTTCCTTGGCCAGGTTGCCCCCGAATCCACCGCGGTAGAGGCCCAGATTGATGCCCTTGGTGGAAGCGCGCCCCTCAACGGTGCGCACGAAAGCGATCTCGCCGGTGGTGGAATCGACCACCCGAAGATCCACGGCCAAGTAGGCATCCCCCTTCTTGCCGCCGACACGAATGCCCTTGAAACTCACCCCGCCACCGGTTTTGGCGACTTTGTCTTCAAAGGCCGTGACGGTACCAAGGACTAAGTACTGAGCCCCGGTCAACTGGCCGACCTTGGCTCCGGTGCCCTTGCGAACCCGACCATAGTCGGCCAAATCTTGCTCGGCCAGAACTGGCTCGAGCTTCGAACGCTCGACCAAGGTAAACGCGTTGGTGGAAGCCAGTTCATTGGTGAGCATGCTGGAGAGATCCCAGCCCACCCCGCCCCGCCACCAATAGACACCGGTGGCCGTGTTTTTGAACTCAGCAACACCGAGAACAGGTTTTTCGGCGAAGGCGGGACCTACGCTCAGAATGAAAGCAGCGGCACAAATTGCCTTGATGAGAGTGTTTTTCACGATGCAAACTCCTTTTCCTAGCGGGCAGACGAAATCTTTCTAGAGTGCTAGAACCGCTAATTTTATCCTAGGAGGCCCTAGACCGCCATGAATCCTTCGATCTGGTTTCCCCTCGGCCTTCAAGGCATAGAGGGTCAGATCTCTTCCACCAAACTTTTGGATCGCTCCAACTCCTGAGCATCCACCACACAAATGGCCGCCATGTTGACGATATCGGTAACCTCGACCCCGCGCTGCAAGACGTGAACCGGTCGCCGCATACCGAGCAGCACGGGTCCAATGGCCTCCGCGTCTGCCAGCCGCCAGATCAGCTTGTAAGCGATATTGGCACTCTGTAGCTCCGGAAACACCAGAACGTTTGCCGAACCCGTGAGAGAGCTCCAAGGGTAAGACTCCTTGAGGATGGAATCCACCACCGCGGTATCCGCCTGCATCTCTCCGTCGATCTCCAGGTCCGGAGCACGGCCTTTGACCAAAGACACCGCCTGGCGCACCTTCCTCGCCGCCGGGTGCTTGTTGGAGCCGAAATTCGAAAATGACAGCATGGCAACTCGCGGCACGAGATTGAAACGGCGAGCGAAGCGAGCACTCAGAAGGGCGATCTCTGCTAGCTCTTCCGCGCTGGGATCGATGTTTACGGTGGTGTCCGCGAAAATGAAAAGTCGGTTCTTGAGAATCAGAATATAGGCGCCGGCCACCCGCTTGACGCCACTCTCGACACCGATGGCCTCCAAAGCCGGACGAATGGTGTCCGAATACTCCTGAGTCAGCCCAGAGATCAAACCATCGGCATCCCCCTGAGCCACCATCATGGGGCCGTAGTAGTTGCGCTGCCGAAGGCGCCGACGAGCATCTTCCAGAGTCATGCCTTCCCGACGCCGGTGGCGATGCAAGGCCTCTGCGTAACTTTCCAGTTTCTCTGAGTTGATACTGTGAATGAGAGTGACCTGATCCTCTGACAAATCCAGTTCTTTCATCCTCTCTGCCACCACCTCTTTACGGGCTAGGAGAACTGGGTGGGCAATGCCGCGATCGACCAGAATCTTGGCAGCCCGAAGTATTTTCTCGTGCTCTCCTTCCGGAAACACGACTCGCTTGGGGTTTCGGCGGGCCCGATCGATAAGACCCCGCATCAGCTCTAAACGGCGGGAGATGATGACCTCGAGACGGCTGCGATAGGCTTCCAAGTCATCGATGTTTCGCTGCGCCACCCCACTGTCCATGGCTGCCTTGGCGACCGCCGGTGAGACTCGCAGCAGGACTCGATAGTCGAAGGGTTTGGGTATCAAGTAGTCCGGGCCAAAACGAAGACTGTCGAGACCGTAGGCCTTGAGCACGGAGTCCGGTACATCTTCCTTGGCGAGCTCAGCGAGTGCCTTGACAGCAGCCTCCACCATCTCGTCATTGATCTCTTTCGCCCGAGCATCCAGAGCGCCGCGAAAGATGAAAGGAAAGCCCAGAACGTTGTTGACTTGATTGGGGAAATCACTGCGGCCGGTAGCGACGATCACGTCTGGCCGAGCAGCTCGAGCATCCGGGTAGGAAATCTCCGGGTCCGGGTTGGCCATGGCGAAGACGATGGGGCTCGAAGCCATGGAGCGGACCATGTCTTGAGTCAAGGTCCCCGCCACCGACAGACCGAAGAACACATCTGCCCCTCGGATGGCATCTTCGAGAGTCCGCAGATCTGTTTCCACGGCGAATTCTTTTTTGTGAGGAGGCAAAGAGTCGGCGCGCTCGGTATGCACCACGCCTTTGCTGTCACAGAGCAGGACG
This sequence comes from Deltaproteobacteria bacterium, assembly GCA_022601195.1. Lineage (GTDB taxonomy): Bacteria > Acidobacteriota > Thermoanaerobaculia > Multivoradales > JAHZIX01 > JAHZIX01. The sequence goes on along the minus strand of JAHZIX010000045.1, from coordinate 601,255 downwards.
TTCTCCCTGAGCACTCCTAGGCGAAGATACAACCGAAGGCAGCCTATGGCCGCGGCGCCGGCACCGGAAAAAACCATACGCACCTGGTCGATTTTCTTGCCGGTCAGCTCCAGAGCGTTGAGCAGGGCGGCAGCGGAAATGATGGCCGTGCCGTGCTGGTCATCGTGGAACACAGGTATGTTCATCTCTTCCTTGAGACGAGTTTCGATCTCAAAACACTCCGGAGCCCGGATGTCTTCGAGGTTAATGCCTCCAAAGGTCGGCTCCATCAGCTTGACGGCTTGGATGAACTCTTCTACGTCGAGGGTCTCGAGCTCGAGATCGAAAACGTCGATGTCCGCAAAGCGCTTGAAAAGAACGCCCTTGCCTTCCATAACGGGTTTGCCGGCGGCAGGACCGATGTTGCCCAGCCCGAGCACTGCGGTACCGTTGGTGATGACGCCCACCAAATTTCCCTTGGCGGTATATTCGTAGGCCAGCAGGGGATCGCGATGAATCTCCTCACAGGGCACGGCAACACCGGGAGTGTAGGCGAGGGAAAGGTCCTGCTGAGTAGAGGTGGGCTTGGTGGGGACCACCTCGATTTTGCCTCGGCGGCCCAGGGAGTGGTATCTGAGTGCTTCTTCTCGTTGATCGGTAGACATGGGCCTAGTCTACAACTCATTGCTTTCGTTTGACCCTCGCAAGCTCCATGAACTAGCCTTGATCACCTATGAGTTTGACCTATGGCAAGTATCTAGAAATCGACCAGCTCCTCGCTCTACAGAAGCCACGCTCACCGGAACCCGAGCATGATGAGATGTTGTTCATCATCATCCACCAGGTCTACGAGCTGTGGTTCAAAGAGATCCTTCACGAATTGGCGTGGCTTCAGCGCTCCCTAGGAGCCCAAGACACCCCGGCAGCTTTGGCTACTCTGCACCGTATCCTCACCGTGCTGAAGACTCTGGTAGCCCAGATCGACGTGCTCGAAACCATGACTCCGGTTTCTTTTCTATCGTTTCGATCTCGGATCGAGAGCGCCAGCGGCTTCCAATCCCTCCAATTTCGGCAGGTCGAGTTCGTTCTCGGCCATCGCCAGTTGGGTATGCTCAAACATCTTCCCGAAGGGAGTCCCGAGCGGAAACGCCTCGAAGCCCTCGCCGAAGGCCCCAGCGTTTGGGACTCCTTCCTTAGCTATCTATCCGTTCAGGGCCACCCCATACCGCAGGAAATTCTCGATCGTGATTTCAAGCAGCCCCATGAAACCTCCGAAGAAGTCCAGGCTGTTCTGGTCGATATATACCGGACTGAGCCCTGGATCCGGCAGCTCTGCGAGCGCATGGTCGACCTCGATGAGGGCCTTCAGGAGTGGCGCTACCGCCATGTAAAAATGGTCGAGCGCACGATTGGAACCAAGCAAGGCACCGGTGGAAGCGCCGGAGCGGCCTATCTCAAGAAAACTCTCTTCCAGCCGCTGTTTCCAGACCTCTGGGAGATTCGCATTGCTCTCTAGAGCAGCGATGGAAGGGCCCCAAAGCTGTGACCCCTAGAGACTTTCTCAACAGCCCAAACCGACTCGCCCCTCACTACTCGGAATTTCGAGTCGGTGAGCGCTATCTGCTTACCGGGCACTCCCACCAGGCCTGGCCCGACTGTGCCCGCCAGGGACAACGGGAAGCCTGGCAGGACGCGGCAGATTCAGTGGATGAAAAGTGGCCTCGAGCTTTCGAGAAGGCGGAGCAGGTGCGGAGGGGGTTTGCAGCCCTCATGGACGATCCCGACGGCCTTTATGCCCTTGGAAGCAACACCCACGAACTCCTGATCCGCTTTCTCTCCGCTCTGCCGTTGAAGAAGCGGCCCCGATTGGTCACGACGGACGGCGAATTTCATACCATCCGTCGCCAACTCTGCCGCTTGGAAGAAGAGGGCTTGGAAGTGATTCGGGTCCCGGCATCCCCGGTTGAGGATGTCGCACAGCGGCTAAGGGACGCCATCACGGATCGTACCGCGGCAGTGCTGGTCTCTTCGGTGTTTTTTGGCAGCGGGAGAATCGTCCACGGCCTAGGCGATGTTTCGGCACGCTGCCTCGAACTCGGGTGTGAGCTGCTGGTGGATACTTATCATTCTCTGAACGTCGCCCCCTTCTCGGTCCGCGACATGGGTCTCGGTGAAGCCTTCGCGGTGGGTGGGGGCTACAAATATTGCCAGCTGGGAGAAGGAAATTGCTTCCTTCGGGTGCCTCCCGCGAGGCACTTTAGGCCAGTGATCACAGGCTGGTTCAGCGAATTCAGCGCCCTTGGCAACAAAGGTCTCAATGACGCCGTTTCCTATGGACAAGGGCCCGATGCTTTTGCCGGCTCCACCTACGACCCGACGAGCCACTACCGAGCCGCTCGAGTCTTCGACTTCTTCACAGAAATGGAGCTCTCACCGCGAATTCTTCGCCAGGTCAGCCAGCTCCAAATCGAAGTTTTGCAACGATCCTTCGATGACCTCGACCTGCCGACGAGCCTTATCGATCGAGACCGAGATGTCTCCCGGGACCAGTTGGCAGGATTCCTGGCTCTCACCTCTCCGTGGGCCGAAGTGATCTGCCAGGAATTGAGAGCCTTGGAGGTAAGAACCGATTTCCGAGGCAATTGTCTTCGCCTCGGCCCCGCCCCCTACCTCTCCAAGGACCAGCTACTGATCGCTATGCAGCGGTTGGGAGATGCGGCGAGGAAAGTGGAGACGTCGCTACCGAGCAAGCGGTGACCGAGGAGCTCCACCCGACCCTCGGGGAAGACCGGGGGAGGAGAAACCGCTGGCAAGAGCGACTGGTCTCGAGACCGGCTAAATAGAAGCCTAGTTGGTGCTCTCGGTCGCTTCGGCTTCGGCGTCTTCGTTGGCCGGCTCTGTCTCTTCGTAGGCATAGCGAAGATCTTCCGGAATCTCGAAGCCCAACTTGTCCTTACAGAATGTCTTCCAGGAATCATCGACCGTGTCGAAGATGTAGTCCTCTTCGTTGAATACGTCTTTGACCACCGTGAAGTTGTCCTGCAGGTAGACGATACTCTCGTCCGTCAACTCGTCCGTGTCTTCGCGCTCTTTCTCCTGCCAACCATCGTAGGCACGGAGATCCTTTAAATAGTAAGCCTTACTGTACTTTCTCATTGTTACTTCCTTTTCGCCGCTCCGATGAAATTGCTGCTCGAATTCGGAACAAAGAGCCTCGTCACGATCAAAGTCGCAGCCTTTGAAAGGCAGAGTGGTCAGGCCAGCTCAAACGACAGCAAGCCGCGCCCTTAGACAAACTCCCTGAACCCACCGGCAGTGCTTCAGCTGGGCTTCTCGCTGCTTTGTTCGGCCCGCCGTCGCTCGTCCTCTTCCATTTTTTTGCGGAGGCTCAGGGGGCGCATGTCCGTCCAGACCTCTTCGATGTGGTCGAGACACTCCTGCTTGGAGCCACTCTTACCAACATCGTTCCACCCAAGGGGGTTTTCTCGGTCTTCCGGCCAGATCGAATATTGCTCTTCATGGTTGATGACGACTTTGTATACCGTAGTGTCTTCTTCTTCATCCCAGCTCATCAAAATCTCCTTGGATCCAGTGCAGGTTCCGCATGGGTCGGAAAGTTCCTCACCTGCCTATAGTGTTTCCATATGGAAACACCGGGACAGGTATCAGAGATCGGGTTGTCTTACCTCTCCTCTAACAGGAAAGAGAGATCTTCCCCGGGAGAGTATTCTGTTGCTTCTTCGCCTTGTTGAAAAAGCCGTGCTCCCTTGGAGCCCTGTAGCTCCGCCCGCCCCCCATCGACTCGCAAAAGAGCTCCCTCCCGCAACCCCAGAACCGGCGGTTTGTTGAGCTCATGGAACTCTCGGATGCGAGCCTCTCGGGTCTCCCCCATATGGGGTGAATCCGGATCCGGGTCCAGATAGTGAGGATTGAGATTGAAGGGAACCAGCCCTAGGGCATCGAAAGTCGGTGGGTAGACGATAGGCATGTCGTTGGTCGTCTTGATGGTCAAACAGGCGACGTTCGAACCAGCGCTGGAACCCATATAGGGCATTCCACCGGCCACTCGCTGTCGAATAGGGCCCACCAATTCCGCCTCCACCAGAGCCTTGAGTAGCCGGAAGGTATTTCCTCCACCGATGAACATGGCTTGCGCTTCCGCCACCGCTGCCCGGGGATCTGGCGCTTCATGTAGGGAGTCGAGCCCTCGGCCCATCTTTGCGAAGCGTTGCCGGGCTTGGGCAGCGTAGCCCTCATGGTCGGCGAGGGCGAAGGGAACGAACAAAATGGTCTCGATGCCCTCTAGAAAGTCATCGATCTGTTGGGAGCAATGATCTAGATAGCCCGACCCATAAACTTTCGAGCTACTGATCAAAAGGATCTTTCTCACCGCTTTCAAAACCTCCCTAGTAACATCTCAACTCTACCAGCCCCTCGGAAGTTTAGTGAAAGCGAGAAGCATCCACAACCTAACAGCTCACCAGGGCCGGGCACTGCTTCCGACGATATCCTTCTCTAGCCTAGCAGCCTGTGGAGAAACTCGCTCCGGCTCCGAACGGGCCTTTGGCAGCGGCTCTTCGTTGAAGAATCAAAGACAAACTGCGAGGTCCCATTGCTAACCCAAGCCAGACTCACTCTCTGGCTTTCTGGGCTCGGGAAGCAGGCGGTGGACGCTGAAGGCCATTGCCAAGGCGACAGCTCCCGCAAGGACGTAAGGAGCCTCTACAGAGACCCGATCCATCAGAGCACCCGCCATCAAATTGGAAACGATCGCTCCAGCACCTGCTCCCGCCATGGACACCCACGCTTGACCTGTAGAGCGGGTCGCCTCGGGGGTACAGCGCTCGAGATATAGGGGCGCTCCCACGAGAATTCCGGCTACCCCTACCCCGTGAAGGAGCTGAACCGCGGCGATGATTCGAAGGTCCGTAGTGAAAGCACAGGTGGTCCATCGCAATGCCTCGGTGGCCAGACCCAAAGTCAGGAGACCTCTCGCCCCCAAGCGCTTCAAGGTCCGCCCGGAGAAAGCGATAAGGGGGATCTCCAGGACCAGCATCAAGATCCACATGCGACTCACCGTGGAAGCATCGCCTCCTCGGGACGCCACATAGAGGGGAAATAGATAAATCGGGCCCTGAATGAAACAGTGGATCAAGAAGACCATGGCCAACAACCTGGCTACGGGAGGGTGTCTCCACAGCCGAGCCGCATCCCCCTTACGGGCTTTCGCCTCCGGAAATGGGCTGGCCGGAAGGAATAGAACCCAGAGGGCGGCAGCCAAGGAGAGAACTGCAACCATTGGAAAAAGTAGGTCCATGCCCGACGGATCACCGAAAAGGCGACTCAAGAGCGGGAAACTAACAACCAAAACCAGAAAACCGAGCGTTCCCCACATCCGAAAGAAGCCATAGGCGGCCACTCCTACCCGCTCCAGGGTGACGGAGGTAGCAGTGGGCAAAACAGCTGTGTGAAAAAGGGCAAAGGAAACCAGCCCGACCCAGACAGTCCCGTAGGCCGTCTGCCTACTCAGAACCAAGGCCGCCACCGCAGCTCCTAAACTGAGCATTAGGAGCACCCCTTTGCGAGAACCGCTTCGATCGGCGAAGAGCCCCCACAGAGGCTGGGCGACGAGGCCCGCTAGGGGCACGGCAGCCAGAAGAGACCCGACTTGGGAAGCCGAGAAGCTCAACTCTTGGCTCAAATAGAGACTGCAGAACGGGAAGAAAACCCCCATCCCCGCCATGTAGAGGAACCAAAATCCAGCGAGCGGGAAGGAGCCAACGGCAGGCCTGATCAAATTCCTAGGAGCCAGCCGCTTTGGCTTTTCGAGCTTTTTTCGCCTCGATGAAAGAACGCACACAAAGTGCGACAAAGATCCCCGAGAGCAGGGCCATCGCAGCCTCGATTAGGACCGCGGAGGATCGCTCCACGCCCTCACCGGAAAACAGAATGAGGGCCTTGGGGAGGCTGAGGGCGGTGCAGAGAAAAGCAATGATTCCCAATATTGACGCCCCGTGCATGGCATGCATGAGAAGGTGTTCATGGCGAGCCATGACGCCAGCGATCATGGTCGGCAAACCAAAGAGAACCGGAATCAGGGCCGTCAGGCTCGCTGCCCCCGTACCGAAATAGCCCCCGCCCCCCAGCAACACCAACGCGAGGCCGTAGAAGAACGTAATCTGAGGCATGGCTCCTCCGTCGAAGAAATCGAGTTTCGAGACGTTGCCGCTGAAGGTTCGAGCTGGAGCTTCTGACCAATCAGCCAGCCTACAATCCTGCAAGCTCCGGGATCCTACACCAGGTTTCCGGGAACAGCGGAGCAGGAGAAACGGCCAGCACCGAGAAGCAGAGACGCCAAGGCGTTCCCCAACGGGATTGATAGACTCTCTCCTCTATGACCGTTGCCGAGCCCCCCTCCGCCGAAGCCCTCGAGGACTCCCTTCAACGCCTTTTCGGTCACAGCGCCTTTCGGCCAGGCCAACGGGAAACCATCGAGGCAGTGGTCACAGGCCAGAACGTGGTGGCAGTCATGCCCACTGGAGCGGGCAAGTCCCTCTGCTACCAGCTACCAGCCTTGTTGCTGCAGGGCACTACGGTTGTGGTATCCCCGCTCATCGCTCTCATGAAAGACCAAGTCGACGCATTGCGAGCAAAAGGGTTCGCCGCCGCCGCCATCCACTCCGGATTACTCGCGAGCGAACGCAGACAGGCGGAAGATGATCTACGCGCCGGGCGCTTGCAACTGGTTTACCTGGCCCCGGAACGCCTCGCCAGCGATCGTTTTCGCGACGCCCTAAGCCAGACCCGCGTCAGTCGGCTGGTAATCGATGAAGCTCATTGCATCAGCCAATGGGGACACGATTTTCGGCCCGACTATCGCCGGCTGGGAGATTTTCGCCAACACCTGGGAGTTCCTGCTGCGGCATTCACTGCCACTGCTACACCGGATGTCCGCGGAGACATCATTCGTCAACTGGACCTCGAGGACCCCCTGGAGCTGGTCACTGGCTTCGAGCGCCCCAACCTCACTCTAGCGGTGGAGGAGTGCTCCACTCGGGTCAGTAAAGCGCGAGCCTTGGATAGGGTCATCCGTGAAATGGGCTGCCCCGGAATCGTCTATGCCTCGACCCGCAAGGGAGTGGAGCTCTGGGCGGCCTTGCTGCAGGAGAGAGGGCTGAAGGCGGGCAGCTACCACGCTGGGCTCAGCGATGAAGAGCGCCACCGGGTACAGGATGCCTTCTTGGCCGGAGAGCTGGAGGCCATTGCCGCCACCAATGCCTTCGGCATGGGTATCGACAAATCCGATATCCGGTTCGTTGTCCATGCAGACCTCCCTGGAAGCGTCGAGGCCTACTATCAGGAGGCAGGGCGGGCTGGGCGCGATGGCCTGCCATCTCGGTGTGTGTTGCTCTTTTCCCCAGCGGATGTTCGAACTCAGGAGTTCTTCATCGCCGGCTCGAACCCTTCCGCGGCGGCCTTTCGCCAGGTTTGGCACATGTTGGGCCAAGGCTTTGGAAGAGAACAGATCGAGATGGCGATAGAAGGGGATACCTCGGCCCGCATGGCCGCTTCGACTGCCGCCCGGCTGCTTCGCCAAGCCGCCGAGAGCCAAAGGCAGCCCTTAGGAGAGGGAGATCTGCCGGTGGACCTGCGGCAACGGGAAGAAAAAGCCCGTCGAGACGCCGAGCGCCTGCAGGTGACCGTGCACTACGCCAACTCCCGTACCTGCCGCACCAGCTTTATCTTTCGATATTTCCTCGGCTCCGAGGAGACCGAGCCAACCACTTGCGGCACTTGTGACGTCTGCCTCGGCTGGCGTTTCGCTGCTGGCAGAGAGCTCGATGAAGACGAGCTCCTGAGGGTGCGCATTGCCCTGTCCGGTATCGCTCGCCTATCCGGACGCTTCGGTCTTGGCCGAATCGCTCAAGTGCTCATGGGTAGCCGTTCTCGGGAAATTGAAAGCCGTGGGCTTCAACGACTGCCGACCTATGGAAAGTTGGCCGCCCTTGGGGGAGAAGCCGTCAAGTCCTTGCTCAACGTACTTCTCGAGGGTGGCCTGGCAGAGCGTCAGCCGGTTCGAGGAGGTCGCCCGGGCGCCTTTGTGATCGCCCTGACGCCAGAAGGTCGCGCTGTGATGATGGGAGAGTCCAAGCCCCTGCTCCCTTTGCCGCCACGAAATGCCCCCCCAAGGTTACCTGCCGGGTCGAAGGCTGGGCCGGAAGCCGCACCAGCCCTAAGATCTCCTAGCGAGCCCGTGTCATCGAACCGGCAATCTCTTGACGCTGCCGACCCAGGACTGCTGGAGCAGCTTAAATCCTGGCGGACGGAGCAAGCCCATCAACAAAAGGTCCCCGCCTATCTGGTCTTTTCCAACAAGACCCTCGCCGCCCTCGCGACCTTACGGCCTCGAAGTCTCGACGAGCTTCTGGAGGTCAAAGGCATCGGGCCTGCCAAGGCAGAGCGATACGGCGAAGCGGTGCTGGAAATTCTTGGCTCAGAGACTCTCTAACCCTTCCAATTGCCCCTCTTCCGGCTCCCAGCGATAGCGCTTGAAATCAACTCTGCCACGAGGGTCGAAGGTCACTCCCTCTTCTTCCAGTAAATGCCTTTGATAGTGCTCGTAGCCAGCCTCGGATCGAAGGCTGACCTCTCCGCGGGCGTTGATGACCCTTTGCCAAGGAACATTGTGACCCTTCGGGAGTGCGTGAAGGGCATACCCCACCTGGCGGGCATGGCCAGGTAAGCCGGCGAGGGCTGCTACCTGGCCATAAGTGGCGACAAAACCCACAGGGATTTGACCTACGACGGCATAGATTCGCGAGTAAGAATCAGATTCTGCACCTTTCCCAACCTTCCTAGTGACGGCCACAGTGCCCCTTCCTTCTCACCGAGCTCATCGGGAGCCAGCGAGGGCTAGCTAGGCTCATCGAAATGCCGTTGGACACGCTCTACCAACTCGCCGACAGCGGCACCGTCGATGAAAGCATGATTCACCTGCAAACCCACGGGCACCTGGAGCCGACCATCTAGATGAGAGAATTGACCGAAGGCGACCCGCGGCGCCCCTTCCATTGGTTCATCCGAAGCGTGGGTGAAGCTGGTAAATGGAACTTTTGGCAAGGCCGTGAAATAGATGTAGTCCTTTTGCTCCTCCTCCTGGAGGAGGCTCTCACTACCCCCAACTCCTGGCCTATTCTGCTCCGACTGACGATTGAAGACATCCACATCCGGGTGCCAGCGGAAATAGCCGAAGCGAAATCGGCCCTTTTCCGCTGGCAAGGTCATGCCGACGTGGAGATGATCGTAGAGAATGATCTTGCCGTCCAGCAGTCGATACCGAAAGTCCTCCACCTCCTGCATACCCTTGGCAAAGAAATAGCAAAGGTTCAGATAGGTGGAGTACCCCCGCTCCTCCACAAAAGCTTTGAGGACCGTCATATCTAGCGAAAACGTCAAGGAGTAGAAGGGATCCCGATAGGAGCGAAAAAAATCAAAATGCTCCTGACGGTAATACTCCTCGACGACTCGGTAGGCCACAACGCCCTCGTGGGTTAGTCGCTGCTACCGGGCAAGGGTGGCCAGCCCGAAGGCCGGCTCGCTTCCGGCTTCGGTGGGCTTGGAGCCGCCGGAGCCGATGCTGGAGAAGCCGGAACTGGAGGTACCGGCTCTGGAGGCGCCGCTGCAGGGCTCGCCTTGGCCCGTGACGACTTCGAGGCCCCCTCCTTCTTTGGGGAAGATTCCTTTGAAGTTTCCGCTGGGGCCGTTGCTTCTGAGGAAGCTTTTGAGCGACTGCGTCGACGAGGGGCCGGCGAGGGGGTCTCCCCACCGGTCGCTTCGCTGGCCTCCGTCGCAGCTTTCGATCGGCTACGACGACGAGGGGCAGCTGAAGGAGCCTCCGCGGATGCACCTGGCGTCTCTGACGCCTCCGTCGCAGCTTTCGATCGGCTACGACGGCGAGGGGGAGCTGAAGGAGCCTCCACGGACGCCTCGGGCGCAGCGCTGCCCTCCGAAGCAGCCTTCGATCGGCTACGACGACGGGGAGCAGCCGAAGGAGTCGCCTCGGGTGCACCCGTCGCCTCACCGCTCTCCGAAGCAGCCTTCGATCGGCTACGACGACGGGGAGCAGCTGAAGGGGCTTCCACGGACACCTCAGGCACCGCGTTGCCCTCAGCAGCAGCCTTCGACCGGCTGCGACGACGAGGGGCAGCTGTAGGAGTCTCCACGGACGCCCCGGTGGCCTCAGGCGTCTCTGAAGCTGCCTTGGAACGGCGGCGACGAGGCGCGGGAGGGCTAGCCTCGCTAGCACCAGGTGACGGGTCCGAACCTGCCGGTGGACCAGATCCAACCGGCGGATCCGAGACGACCGGCGGACCCGAGACGATCGGTGGACCCGGGGCGATCGGCGGACCCGAGACGATCGGTGGACCCGCTACGATTGGCGGACCCGGGACGATCGGCGGACCCGGGGCGGTCGCCCCTTGAATAGGTGGAACTGCCGGAGGTCCTGGCCACTTGCCACCGGGCCCCCAACTTCTCGCGACTCGCGGAGGTGGTGGCGGTAGGTTTGCTGGCTGCCGGTCGGAATCGGGGCCAACGGGTTTTCCACCGGGTGACGGCTTGGCTTCATTGCCGTTGCCCTGGAATGTCCGGCTCTCGGAGCCTTCACCACCTCGTCGGCCACGAGAACGGCGACGACGAGGACGGCGCTTCCGGGGCTGAGCACCCTCTGGGCGACCGTCTTCCGGACCTTTTCCGGTTCGTTGAGCCTCGGCACGGTCCGGCGAGTCAGCGGCCCGCTGGCCCTGGGTTGGTTGGCCCTGGGCTGATTGGCCCTGGGTTGGCTGGGACCTGGCGGATCCGGCTTGAGCTGGAGTCGCCTCGCCATCTTGCCCCGTGACCTGTGCATCTCCTTCTGGCCTCCGGCGACGGCGACCGCCGCGACGGCGGCGGCGAGGGCGACGCTCCCCCCGCTCTTCCGCTTCGCTGGCTTCCACGGACTCCGTTGGTGCCTCTTCCTGGACCGGCGGCTTCCGCGGCTTTCGACCGCGGCGAGGTTTTGGGTCCCCCCCCTTGGGCGACATCAGATCGGAGGCCGTCAGGGCGGCAATGGGTGCTTTCGGAGCCAGCTCCGGTTCGGTACGCCGCAGGTTGCGCCGTTTCCACTCGACCATTTCATCGGAGCGGTGAAGGTGGGGGGCAGCAATAATCTCGATCTTGATATCGAATTCTTGCTCCAAGGCTGCCAGATCCTGACGACGGCTATTTTGAAAACCATCCGCTAATTCCGGGTGCAGGGCAATCCTCACTGCTTTGAGATCTCCCGCTGCGGCTCGCGCTTCGATTCGGCGCACCAACCCTAGGGCGACAGACTCGGGACTGGCAATAATTCCAGCCCCTCCGCAAGTAGGACAGTCTCGGTGGGTCCGCAACTGCAACTCTTGCTTGATGCGCTGGCGGTTGATCTCTAGCAAGCCATTGTCGCTAATCCGGCCCACAGATATCCGCGCTCGATCCACCTTCATCGCAGTGCGAAGAGTTTTTTCCACCTTGCGGTGATTCCCTCTCTTGCGCATATCGATAAAGTCCACTACCAACAGACCACCGATATCTCGCAACCGCAGCTGGCGAGCGACCTCTTCCGCAGCCTCCAGGTTGGTTTTCAACACCGTGTCTTCGTGGCTCGTGCCGCCCCTGGTCTTGCCGGAATTGACATCGATCGCGGTCAGCGCTTCGGTGCCGTCGATAACGATGGACCCACCGCTGGGCAAAGAGACCTTTCGGTCATAAATACGTTCGATTTGCTCGTCCAAGTGAAACCGGGCGAATAGAGGGATGCGTTCGTCATATCGCACCAGCTCCGTCTTGGCCCGAGGCATGAAAGCCCGCATATATTCTTCGGCCTTGCGGAATACCTCATCGTCATCCACCAGAACTTCCTGAATGGAGGTGTCGAGGAAATCCCGCAGTGCCTGGAGGACCAAATCTTGGTCACTGTAGAGCAGCCGCGGTCCGCGGCCGACCCGGGACTCCGAACCGACCCGCTTCCACAAACGCATCAGGGCGTTAAAGTCTCGATTCAGGTTCGTCTTGTTCTGATCCAGCGCGTTGGTACGCGCGATCACACCGAAATCGTCGGGAATGTTGAGGCTCTTGAGCTGCTCCCGAAGCTTCTTACGAGCTTGGTCGTCCTCGACCTTGCGAGAGATACCCCGGGTATCGTCGTGGGGCGTCAGAACCAAGTATCTACCCGCCAAACTCAGGCTGGTGGTGAGGGCAGCACCTTTCTGGCCCACCGCCTCTTTGGTGACTTGGACCAGGATCGGTTTGCCCCGCTCTAGAACAGTGGCTATTTGGGGATGTCGACCAGCTCCTTCCGGAGGCTTGCGATGATAGGCCTCGGGGACGATATCGTCTCCGGGAAGAAAGCCGTGGCGCTCGGCGCCATAGTCGATGAAAGCGGCATTGAGACTGGATTCGACCTTGGCGACAACACCTCGATAGATATTGCCTCGGGCCATTCCGGATTCTGCGGCCTCTACCTCATAAGCTTCTAGGGTGCCATCGTCGACGATGGCAAGGCGCAGCTCGTCGGCATGGCGCGCGTTGATGAGCATTTTTCGACTCAAAAGACCTCCAGACAAATTTGGAATCGCCTACGGACGGACCATCCGGCTCTTATGGCAAATACCCACCGAATCTCTCCGGCGGCGGGATGGGCGATGACTCTTGGAGCCTGGAACGCGACCTTCCGGCTCGGGCAGGCAGCTGTATGTTAGCCTGACGTAGCCTCGAACTGCTACAACGGAGACAGAAAAGCTATGGCGACCCGGTGCGAGAAGCACGGTTTACACTACGACGCCTCGGTTTCCGAAGGCTGTGTTCTTTGTCGGCGAGAGGGCAAGCTAGCCGCCGACGACCAGCCACAACCGTCCCACGGAACAAACGACAACGCTTTGAAGCGGTCCCTGATGGTCGCTGCCGGCCTCGTCCTAACCACCACCCTCGCCTTCGATCTCGCCCATGAGGCCACCGTCCACTTCGTCCAGGAAACCGCTGCCGGCATTTTTCTTGATGCTACCTCCCCACCGGGCAAGGAACTGGAAATCCCCGTAGATCCCCAGCTCGAGGAAGCCATGAGAGAGCTCGACATCCTATTCGGTGAAGAAGTCGGAGAAGAGGCCCTCGACGACGAGGAGTTTGTCGAGTCGGAATACGTGCTCGACTAATTTCGCCGAACGACCGAGAGACTCCTTCTGCTCCCTTCCCAACAGCCTCTAGTCCACTAGTCGTTCTATGTAGAGATCGTCCATGAGGCGTCGATGGCGACGGAACAACACACCAATGAGGTGGGGGCCGGTCAAAAACCAATAGACGGACAAAACACCGGCGATCAGAGAACCCAAAACTGGAATACCTTGGGACAAGACCGCCGACAGAATCAGCAACAGGGCCTCGACCCCAAACACCAGATTCGTCGTCGTGACGGCATCGGCACCGGCACCACGAAATCCCTTGTAGTGCAAATGTAGCTGGATCAGGTCGATGCGATCGTAGGTTCCAGCTGCCCCCTTGGCCATCACCGAGAGAGCCGAACCCAGCCAAAGACAAATCGCCAGAGCGGCCCAGAACCAGATCTGGTGAGGACGCATGGCGACCTCCAGAAGCCTCTCGAGGCCCACCGCCAATACCAGAACGAAAACCAGCGAATAGCGCAGCAGCCAGATCGCAACCACCGCAAGGAGGTCGGAAAGACGTTCCCAAAGATCCGAAAAATCCGGCCAATCCGGCAGCTCATCATCGCCATCTGCCGAAGTGCGCACGATCTTGAACTGGAAGCTGGCCATGAATGCCAAGAAAAAGATGTAGAAAACCAGAGTGAGAATAAAAAAGATGCTGTACATCAAGACGAAGTTGGCTAGACCGAAACTCAACAACGCGGCCACAAAAACGTAGGCGCCGAGGCCCCGGAAAGGGTAGAGGAATGCCTCTTTGAGGCTGTAAGGGCGATCGAGAACCTGTTGCTTCCTCTGCTCTCGTAGAGAAGTGGGCGGCGCGCCGGAAACCGGCAAGGCTCGCTCGCCGCAGTGGGAACACAGTTGTAAGGCGTGGCCCTCATCGATACAGGCATCGCACAGCAAGCGTTGACAGCTCTCGCAGCGAAAGGGAGCCTTGGCATCCGGGTGTTCAGAACAATTCAAGGCACTCTAACCCCACCAAAAAGAAGCTTCGCCTCCGGAACACCTTAGAATCATCTCGACGCCTTGGCTCCGGTGTGTTTTTTGTTGAACCTGGAGGAATTTTAGCATGAGGCAGGGCTTGGGAAAGCTATTGTGGCAGCCGAGCACCGGAATGGGGAAAGAATGAGCGCTCCCCAGCGTTTTTCCGTAAGACGGCAAGAGAACCTCTGCCTGGAAGCATGCCGGGGGCCCTGCCGAGAAACGACGGCCCGTCGACCCTGCCCCCTGGAATGGCGCTGAAAAGGAAGATCGAAGTTCATGGCTGATGACAAGAAAGAGAATGCGCAGATCCGCGTCCCAGGGTCGATACGCCAAATCGCTGCTGTCTGCTTTGCCGCTCTTCTGTTGACAGGGGTGGCCCTTCGAGTAGACCTAACACCCACCGTCGAAAGCGACTTCTTCTTCTCTTCCACTGATCCCCAGCTAGAAGCCACGGAAAAAATAGAAGAGATCTTCCCGTCATCCTCACAGATCCTGATCCAAGCGGAGGGGACGATGTCCAGGGCCTCCTATCTGGAGCGGGTACAGGTGCTCTCCACGGAGTTGGCAGAGGTTCCCGGAGTTGCCAAGGTTTACAGCCTGACGTCAGGGCCTTCGAGCCCGGAAGCCGCTGCCGAGAGCCCTCTTTGGAGTCGTCTACTACTTTCTGGTCCCGAATCTAAGCCAAGAGTGGCCGACTCCTCAGCCACGTCCGAAATAGCCCTCGAAACCCACAGCAGCACCCTCCTGCTGCAAATCGAGGAGGCCAGCTCCAGCGAGCTAGTAGCCCAAATCGAAACGGCTCTCGCCAGCTCTCAGAGCAGCTCAGAAATGTGGGAACTCCAGATCTCGGGCGTTCCCTACGTCATCGAGATGATCCGTCGGCAGCTGGGCAAAGACCTCCGGACCTTCACTCTCGCAGCGTTGCTCATCTTCGGCATCGCTATCGCTTGGATCTATCGCTCCGTGAGTCTCGTTGCGGGCACCTTATTGAGCTCCCTGTGTGCCTGTGGGGCGACCCTTCTCTGCGTTTCCAGCGGCATCGGCCTGCTTACGGCGAATATCGCTACGATCGTCTTCGTGCTGACCCTCTCCCACATCGTTTTCCTCAACGCAAACTGGAAACGCCTAGGGGACTCTGAGCACAGCGGACGCTCCCCGGCCAAAGAGTCAAGCCGCAGTGGTCGAGCCATTCGCGCCACCTTCCCGGCTTCTTTTTGGTGCATGGTGACCACCGTTTTGGGCTTTGGCAGCCTTCGCCTAACCAGCGCCCGGCCACTTCAGGAGCTGGGCATGGCCGGTGCCACCGGTGCCGTGTTTGCCCTAGCAGCCGCCTACCTCTATTACCCCCTTTTTCTCTCTTCCGCTCGACAGCCGAGAGACCATCCACGATCCTCCCAGGGCCCGGATTCCGTCGCCGATCGCCCTTGGCTAAGGCAACGACTGCCTCTAGCGGTTGCCCTATTGGCGACCCTTGCTGCCCTGGCAACCTTGGGCCTAGGACGACTCGAGACTGACCCAAGCCTGTTGAGCTATTTCCAGGCAGGAAGCTCTCTCCGCCAAGGTTTGGAGAGCCTGGACGCAAGCGGCGGCAGCAGTCCCCTGACCCTGGTGTTGAAGGACCCTGCCGGAGGGCGGCTCGACTCGGAGGCCAACTGGGAGCGGCTGGAGGCCATTCAAGCAGCGGCGGATCAAGACCCGGACGTCGGTACAGCCCTTTCTCTGCCAGTTCTCCTAGCAGAAGCCAAGAGAGCGCCCCTTGCCAGGTTCCTGGCCCGAGAACAGCTCCTGGCAATCCTCTCTTCGCCAGCCTTCGACGGTATCGCTCGCGGATTCGTTACCGAAGACCGCACCCAGGCCCTCTTATTTCTTCGCATGCGAGAAGGGCAGCGCTCCGGTAGCCGCCAGGAGGTCGTCCGTCGTCTCACCGAGATGGTCGACTCTTCCGGACTCCACGCCCCCTTGGTGGGCGGCCTCTACGAACTACAGGGGCAGCTCTCCCGACTCGTTTCGTCCAGTCTTCTCGCAGGCCTTGGCGGACTGACCGTTCTCTTCTTCCTGATTGCCGGCTTCGTCTCCAGACGGCTGAGAGTAGCGGTCGCCATGGGAGCCAGCCTCCTGGCGGTTCCGCTATTTATCTTTGGAGTCCTGGGTCACCTTCGCCTCCCCCTGGATGTCATCGCTTCGCCAGCCGCCAACGTCGCAATCGCCTTGGGCATCGACTCGATGATCCACCTCGTTTTGCGGGTGCGGAGACTCGAGAGGGAAGGGCTCTCGGGCTGGCTCGCCTGGGTCGAGGCACGGCGCCAGCTCCTCGGCCCTGTGCTAACCGCCCTGGCGGTCATCGGAGCCGGTTTTGGCATCTTTGCCCTTTCCAGCTTCCCCCCGACCCGTAACTTCGGCATTGCTGTGGTCACCGGCACCGTGGCCGCAGGTGCTCTTACCCTGATCGCACTCCCCTTCCTGGCCACGAAGCAGGATTCCCAGCGACGACTGCCCACCCACTAGCCCCCTTTGGGAGATCTCACTCATGGGTCGTTGTCTGGCACACCCTTCAGGCACGACTCGAATGCGACCCTGCTCGCTACCTCTGTGCCCGAAGCTGTGAATCTCTATCATCCTCGAACCGAATCGAGTGCAGCTCGGACACCTGGGCCGATCCACGACGAATTCGAAAGAGGCGACAAGTCTTGATACAATATCAAAATGATGTATTCCACGCCTGCCTCGGGAACACTTATCAAAGGCGCATCGATCCGAGCACGACTCAAGTTCTTGGAGCGGGAGTATGGATCTGACCAGCTCGACCTGATCCTTGTTTCCCTTAGCGAGGAAGATCAAAGCACGATCCGAATCGGCGTGCTTCCCTCTACCTGGTACCCCTTGGAGCTCAGTGGGAGACTCGACGAAGCCGTCGCTCAGGTCCTCAGCCCAGATGCCCCCTCAAGGATCTTCCGCCTACTGGGGAAGGCATCTGCAGAAAACAACCTGCAGAGTTTCCACAGAATCTTTCTGCGAGGCCAAGGGCCCCACGACGTTCTGGAGTCCTTTCCCTCCGTGCGCCGCACCTACTACAGCGATGGTTCGGCTGCTTACACCCCGGACGGTGAGCAGAGTGGTACCTTGTGCGTTAGTGGCGCAAGCAGCCATACTCGGTCCGACTGTGAAAGCACAGCCGCCTACTTCGAGAAAGCTATCGAGCTCATGGGCGGACGATCCGCGCGAACCGAATTGAAACGTTGTCGCGATTTTGGCGACGCAAGTTGTGAGTTCCACTGCCAGTGGCAATGATCATGAGGACGAGTCAGTGACGCAGCAGAAGACGGAGCGCGGAAGTGACTCGCTGACGGTAGCCATTGCGCAACTAAAACCAGAGACCAGCTCCACATCGAAAACTCTCGACAAGCTAGCTGATGCTGCCGCAGAGGCCCGCCAAGCAGGTGCTTCGGTCTTGGCGACGGGGGAGACTTTCGTACCCGGGTATCCAGCATGGATCGACAACTGTCCAGGCGCCTACCTCTGGGACTCCGAACCAACCAAAGCCGTGTTCGCTCACTATCGACAGCAGTCTGTCGAGGTGCCTGGCCCGGTTACGGATCGTCTGGCAGCCATTGCCCGCGATGCTCGATTGGTGCTGATTGTGGGTATCTCGGAACGGGTGAGATCCGGACCCGGCAACCGCACTCTCTACAACACACTCCTTACTTTCGATGCCGATGGTCGCCTAGCCAACCATCATCGCAAACTCGTTCCCACCTATACCGAACGCACGATCTGGGGCCCTGGAGATGCTCGCGGCCTACGAGCGGTCGATACTGAAATCGGTAGGGTAGGTGGGTTGGTTTGCTGGGAGCATTGGATGCCTCTAGCTCGCCAGGCACTGCACGACTCCGGAGAGTTAGTTCATGCAGCAGTTTGGCCGACGGTTCACGACAACCATCAGCTAGCAAGCCGACACTATGCCCTCGAGGGCCGATGCTTTGTATTAGCCGTTGGCCAAATTGGCTGCAAGAAAGACCTTCCCGCCGATTTGCTTCCTGCGGACAGCAACAGCCACAGCGATGGCGATTCCTTGACCCTCCGCGGAGGCAGCGCCGTGATTGCGCCGGACGGCTCCTACGTAGCCGAACCGGTTTATGACCAAGAAGCTCTTATCGTCGCCGAGATCGACCCCTCAGCGGTGGACCGTGAAGCGATGACCCTAGACGTTTCAGGCCACTACTCCCGACCGGATATTTTTCGATTCAAGATTCAGCGCGACTAGAAGACTGAGCCCTACCCCATGCACCTTCCGAGCGGTGTCAGGCATGCAGTTCATGCAAGCCTTAAACACGACCTCACTCTCCCTACCCTGACACCATAGGCGTCAGAAACCGTTCCATCGAGACTCAGGATGCCTAGAGAGCTCAAACTACGAAAGATAGAATGCCGACAGAAAGTTTCCGGCCCGAGATCAACCTATTCCATTGACGGCTACGAACGCTGAGAACCCCATATGAGAGTCTTTGAAATTCACCAAGCTTTCGGCCTCGACAACCTCCGCTTGACCGAGCGCTCGGAGCCCACGCTGGGCCCCGGGCAGGTTTTGGTGCGCATGAATGCGGTGTCCCTCAACTACCGAGATCTGTTGATGGTGCGGGGAATGTACAACCCCCGCCAACCGCTGCCCCTGATTCCCTGTTCGGATGGAGTGGGGACGGTGGTCGGCTTAGGGAAAGGTGTCCGCCGGGTCAAGGAGGGGGACCGGGTAGCAGCGCTATTTGCTCAAGGCTGGATCTCCGGAGAACCTTCCCACGAGAAGCTCCGCACGTCTTTGGGCGGGCCGCTCGACGGCACCCTCACCGAGCTCATGGTGCTAGACGCGGAAGGGGTCGTACCAGTTCCGGAGCATCTCACCGACGAGGAAGCTGCCACCTTGCCATGCGCCGCCTTGACTGCCTGGAGCGCTTTGGTGACTCAAGGGGAGGTTCGCGCCGGGGATACGGTGTTAATACAGGGAACCGGTGGAGTGTCGATTTTCGCTCTCCAGTTCGCTCTACAAATGGGGGCCCGGACGATCGTCACCTCCAGCAGCGACCAAAAACTACAGCGAGCTCGAGAGTTGGGAGCCCACGAGGTGCTCAATTATCGAACCGAGCCGGAGTGGGGGAAGAAGGCCCTTGAGCTGACCGAGGGTCGGGGAGTGGACCACGTCGTGGAAGTAGGGGGCGCCGGCACTCTGGAGCAAAGCCTCAAGGCGGTGCGGTTCGGAGGAGCCTTGAGTGTCATCGGGGTCCTCTCCGGTGTCAGCTCACCGCTGAACATCCTGCCAATCCTCATGAAGAATGTTCGCCTCCAGGGAATCCTGGTGGGGCACCGAGAGGGCTTCGAGGCCATGAATCGGGCCATTTCCGTGAGTCGGCTAAG
This sequence comes from Deltaproteobacteria bacterium, assembly GCA_022601195.1. GTDB lineage: Bacteria > Acidobacteriota > Thermoanaerobaculia > Multivoradales > JAHZIX01 > JAHZIX01. The sequence continues at coordinate 581,654 of JAHZIX010000045.1, read as the reverse complement.
GCCCATCGTCGACCGATCTTTCCCTTTCGAAGACACCCCCCAGGCTTTCGAGTTTCTGGCCTCCGGTGGCCATTTCGGCAAGATTTGCTTGCGCCTTTGACGGCTTCAGCTCTCGGCGGTTAGGGAACGAAACTGCGCAAGGGCGTCTTGAAACTGCCTTTCCGCTTTCCCCAATGAGTCCGAAACCTCGTCCACCCAGCCATCCACAGAAGCCGACCAGGCCCGGTTCAGGTAGCGCTCTCCGGTGGCGAAGGCCGTCATCAGGTTGGCGTAAGCCTGAACTCCGTACCGGTGACTCAAGCTTTCCCTAGCCTCCACAAAGGTATTGAGATCCTCCATAAAGTCGGCATCGATGCGGCTGTGAACGTCGTAAGGATTCATGGAGTCTTTTTCGTTGTTGAGGCGGGTCGCCTTGTTGGCCAGACTCTCCAGGCTGGAGGCAATGCTCCCCAGGTTCGAGGTGAGTCGATCCTCCGAGTGGGCCGAGGCACGCTGCGTCTGCCGCACTAGAAATATGCCGATGGCACCCGCAATCAAGGAAATCACCAGACTTACCCAAGGAACGCTTTCCTTCTGCACCACCGAGAAGTAGGAGCCAGCCAAGAAGCCAGCGGCGATCAGCAAGTATCCCAATTTGCTCATTTCGATCCTCCTCTCGGCCTTAGCCGCCCCAACCTTGAATGACGATTTGGAGTGCGTGGATCACCCCCACTAACGCTTCACCGACGATCAATCCGGCAGCTACGGGGACGCCGACGTCTTCGCTAAAGCGCAGCCCCATCTTCTTGTCGCAGACCACTCGTAGGAGAGTGCCGATGCTATAGGTCAAAACGATGTTGAAAGGTAGGTAGAACCCCAACCCCACCAACACGCCCAGACCACCGATGCCGCTCGCCGAGAGCAGGGCTCCCAGGCCGGCACCGGCGATGTATTTGTCAATGGGGACATCGCCACCGAGGATGCTCTGGATGACGGAGGCTAGAGCCTGCCCTTGTGGCGCGGGTAAGCGATCCGAGCCCAGGCCGTAGGCCTCGTGGAGCACGAAAATCAAAGTGATCACCACGATGGGCCCTAACCAGGTGCCTAGGAATTGGGCGATCTGCTGTTTCCGCGGTACGGCACCCACCAAATATCCGGTCTTCAAATCGAGCATCAGGTCAGTGGCTTGGCTCATGGCCACACACATGGCAGCTCCCACCATGACAGCCGAAATAACCGTGGCCCTCTCGCCGATGCCACTGGCAACGAAGATGAGAATCGTGATCCCGATGAGGGTCATTCCGGAAAGGGGAGACCAATTGGTGCGCCCGATGCACTCCGAGAGAATCACTCCCGACATCCAGATCCATAAGGTGGCCAACACCGCCATGAGAGCCCCCCTGGCCAAGCTCAGCTCCGGCGTCGAGAGCATTCCCAAAACGAGCATCACCACAAAGGCCCCGGCGATGGCGAAGTAGAGGAGCCGGATGGGCAGCTCGTCTCGGGAGGCTTCGGTTTTGAGCTTGGAGGCGCTCTGCATGCTGCGAATGGCACCCAAGATTAGCGGCAGGGCCAGAATGATCCCCATCAGAGCACCGCCGATGAGCATGCCGATCCCCAGTGGACGGAACAGCCCCAGGCGCAAATAACCGATCAACGAGTCGCCCGTCGTCGCCAGTTGTTCCGCCGTCGGTAGCATTCCCTGGGCCGAGAGCAGCGGCGATAGGAACCACCAGCAAACGAAGCCGCCAATAATGAAGAAGACGCCGCCCTTGCCTGCCAGAAACGCCGTGCCCACCGTCAACAGGGAGATGTACCAAACACCGTTCATATGCTCCGGCAAGCCGATCTGTGCTCCTAGATTCCAATCGCTCACCCCGGTTCTCATGGTGATCCAATGGACCAAGCCGCTCACCACACCACCAGCAACCATCAACTGCGCCTTGCGGATGCCCGCACCGGGAGATTTGAGAATCGCCGCCACGGCGATGCCTCCGGGATAAGCCAAGCGCTCGAAGTCGATCATCTGCTTGCGGAGCGGAATGATGAATGCGATACCGAGCACTCCACCTGCGATGCACCCCATGACCGTCAAGGGAACATTGAAATCTGTGTAGTCGAGGATAAAGAGGGCGGCAAGGGAGAACATCATTCCCGACGAGGCGCCGTTGACGGCGCTAGCGATGGTCTGATTGATGTTGTTCTCGATGATGCTCTTGCGGCGCATCAGACCTCGCAAGATGCCAAATCCGAGAATGGCAGCCAGCTCGGACCCCTCGATGGAGAACCCTAAGATCAAACTGGCATAGCCAATACTGATGGCGATGAGAATTCCCAGAAACCAACCGACCAGAATCGCCGGCCAGGTTATTTCGGGATAGGTTCCGTGGCGGATCACCCGCCCCGGAGCACTCGCGTCTGCGTTTGCCATGACACCTCCTCTACATATCTTCGAGCACTACAGGTCAAGCTTCGCCTTCCACGGGCAACCCTTTCCACGGGCATCGCTACCCCCGAATGCAGAACCATCGTGCGCTTCGCGCCCTAGGCCATCCTTCTCACCAATCTTCCGCTGCGGCTCCCTAGCTACCGAGATCTCCAGCCACCTACAACCCCTCGCGACGAAGTCGGCGAGAAGGAAGGCCTAGAGAGCTCCCCCGGAGCGCACCTCGTACCCGTATTTGAATCGTCCAACAGATCATACCCTGGACTCGGCGGTCCCCCAGAACTGGCGATCCCGGGAAAAACCCTGTTACCGTTCTGCCAAACTCACCCTCTGGAAAGGTCATCGTGAAACCGAACTCACTCCTTGGACTTTGTTTGTCGGCAATCCTTCTCCTGGCAGCTAGCTGCTCGCCGGAGCTCCAACCGCTGCCCGAGTGGAACCAGTTTCGAGGCCCCACCGGCCTGGGGATTTCTGCGGAGGTCAACCTCCCGGAAACCTGGAATATCGATGGAACCAACGTCCGATGGGTTACCGACCTCCAGGGCCTAGGCAACTCGTCGCCCATCGTGAGCCAGGGGCGGGTGTTCTTGACCGCGGCGAGTGACGACCCCGAAGCTCCCAAGAACGCCCTTCGGGAAGTCTTCGCCTACGACCTCGAGACGGGGGTCTTGCAGTGGAAGATCCCCTTAGAGTCCACCCCAAAAGAAAAAGTCCACTTTCTCAGCACCCTGGCTCCGGCGACACCGGTGGCCGACGAAAACCACCTCTGGGTCTATATTGGCTCCCATCTGGCGAAGCTCGACCACGAGGGTCAAGTCCTTTGGAAGAAAGAGGTGGATCCGGACTACTGGAGAACCACCCGGTACGGTGTCGGCAGCTCGCCGGTGTTGGTGGCCGGCTTGGTGGTTCTTTTCCAGGACCAGGAATCCAGCCGTCTCAAGGACCGAGGTTGGCTTGCGGCCTTCGACCAGGACACCGGTGAAGAAAAGTGGCGCCACGAGTGGACTCACACCTGCTGCTCTTACGCCACCCCTCTGGTCTACGATGACGGCGAAATTCTCCAGATTCTCGTTCCCTTTTCCGGCGAAGTCGCCAGCTATGTCGCTGAGACCGGTGAACGGCTTTGGTCCCATCCCTACAAAATTCACCAAATCGTGCCCAGCTTGGCCCTGGAAGGAGATCTCCTCTGTGCCACTGGCGGTGGCCATAGCGTCAACGGCACCGCTTGTTTGAGACTCACCGGCAGCGGCAGGGACACCACCGCGGAAACTCTGTGGACGACTCCACGCTTGCCAGCCACCATGGCTTCTCCCGTGCTTTACAATGGTCGCCTCTACGTGCTGACACAGAAAGGTGTGTTGGTTCAGTACGACCCGGAGACCGGCGCCATTCAATGGCAGCAACGCCTCTCCAGAGGCATGTGTCAGTCTTCTCTAGTGGCGGGGGACGACAAGATCTACGCGGTCTCCCGAAGAGGCCCTGTAGCGGTGGTGGCGGCTCAAGACGAGCTTCAGCTCATAGCCGAGAATATGCTCGACGGGGGCCTGAATTCGACTCCGGCCATCGCTGACGGCTGCCTGCTGTTGAGAGCCAAGAAGCGCCTCTTCTGTGTTGCCAATCCTCGCTCGGAAACGCCCTGAGCCCGCTTTGAAACGGCAAGCCCGGCCCTGAGAACCTGGCTTCGTCACCTCGGATGGCTTACCTCGACCTAGAGCTCTAGAGGGTCGGAAGATCTTTCGTCGGCACCGAACTCCCTGATATCGTCAGCGCGCCCATCCTGTCCCAAAATCTTAGGAGACTCCCATGAAGGCTGACTCGCTTCTCTTGGTAGCGCTGGTTACAGTGTTCGCTTCCGTTGGCTGCGGCACCGAGGACTCACAGAAGTCGGCGGATTGGGCTCAATGGCGCGGCGCCACAGGTCTCGGGATTTCCGATCTAGAGAACCTCCCGGAGGAGTGGAACATCGACGGCACCAACATTCGCTGGAGCATCGAGGTCCCAGGGGAGGGCAATTCCTCACCCATCGTCAGAGGGGGAAGCGTTTTTCTCACCTCAGCGAGAGAGAACCCCAAAAAGCCCCAACAGAAGATTCGAGAGATCCTGGCCTTCGACCTAACGGACGGCAGCTTGCAATGGAGAACTCCACTGCACTCCACTCCGAAGGAGAAAATCCACTACCTCAGCTCCTATGCAGCGGCAACGCCGGCTGCCACCGAGTCCCACATCTTCGTTTATTTCGGTTCCTTTCTCGCCAAGCTCACCTTGGAAGGAGAGCTCGTCTGGCGCCAGGAGGTCGACCCCACCTACCACCGTACCGCCCGTTATGGAGCCGCCAGCTCGCCGGTGCTAGTCGACGACATGGTGGTTCTCTTCCAAGACATCGAGTCCACAAAAAACAACGACACGGGCTGGCTGGCAGCCTTTGACCAGGAGACGGGAGAGGAAAGATGGCGCCACGAATGGACCGAAACCTGCTGCGCCTATTCCACCCCTCTGGTCTACGACGACGGCGAGATCGTTCAGCTTCTGGTCGCTTTCTCGGGCCACATCGAGAGCTTCGTGGCCGCCACCGGAGAGTCTCTTTGGTCTCAGACCTACGAAATTCACCAACTGGTACCTAGCATCGCCCTTGAGGGTGACCTGCTTTGCGTTACCGGCGGCGGTCACCGAATCAACGGCACCGCTTGCATGAGGCTCGTCGGCCAGGGGAGAGAGACCAAGATCGAGCTGCTCTGGCAAACGCCCCGGTTGGCGGCCAGCACTTCTTCTCCTCTGCTATACCGGGGTCGCCTTTACGTTCTGACCCAAAAGGGAATTCTGGTCCAATACGAGCCGGTGAGCGGCAAAATCCACTGGCAACAGAGGCTTCCTCGCGGGCATTGCAGCTCTTCTCTGATCGCAGGAGACGGCAAGGTGTATGCCACCTCCTCCCGCGGCCCCACCAGCGTCGTAGCGGCGGAAGACGAGTACCGGCTGATCGCCGACAACCTACTGGAACGCGGTCTCAGTGCTTCCGCGGCGGTCAGCGAAGAGTGCCTGCTCTTTCGCTCGAAGAAGCAGCTCTTCTGCATCGGCAGCACTCCGGAAAGCAAAGCTGACGCGGCCTGACGCCACTCTACTTCCGCACCTAGCGCCGGTGAGTTCCCTCGAGGCCTTCCTTCTAGGTTGGTTTGGGGCAATCGTCCGGCGTTTTTGTTTCGTTGCTTCCTATTGTAGGCTCGCGCCGAACCAACTACGCCTCCGGGGCTAACGCCCCTTTTTAGAAACACCCAGAGCCCATCCCGCGAGCGAGAACAACCCATGGCCTACGCCCTAGAAACCGCCCAATCCCAAATTCAGAGCCTGCTGGAAAAGGCGTGCAGCTCCTCTAGCTTCGAGATGAAGAACCCACCGCCTAAGGTGGATGCCGACCTAGCCGTACCGCTATTCCGAATGGCCAAGGAGTCGGGAAAGAACCCAGCAGCCTATGCCGCCGAAATCGCCGCCGGCCTGGAGCTCGAGGGCACTCTCTTCGAGAGCGTCTCGGTGACCGGGGGGTTCGTTAACTTCAAGCTCGCTGAGTCCCCTTTCACGGAGAGGGTCTTTGCCGACTTTGCCGAGAACGGTGAGGAGTATGGTGGCTCCCAGGTAGGTGCCGGGCGCAATATTGTCATCGACTTTTCCTCTCCCAACATCGCCAAGCCTTTTTCCGTCGGCCACCTACGATCGACGATCATCGGTGATTCCCTCTACAAGATCCTCAGCTTTGTTGGTTATCGAGTGATTGGCGACAACCACATTGGCGACTGGGGAACCCAATTCGGCAAGCTCCTCTATGCCTTCGACGTTTGGGGAGATCGCCAGCAAGTGGAGGCGAATCCCATTCGCGAGATGCTCGCCCTCTATGTGCGATTCCATCAGGAAGCGGAGAAGGATCCGGCTCTCGAACAAAGCGCCCGCGGTTGGTTCAAACGCCTGGAAGAAGGAGACCCGGAAGCCAATGAGCTTTGGCAGTGGGCCAGGGATGCCAGTTGGGAGGAGTTCCAGCGGATCTACCTTCGGTTGGGAGTGAAATTCGACGAAGTGTTGGGAGAAAGCTTCTACAACGACCACCTCGATGTGGTGGTCAAGAATGCCTTTGACCAAGGACTAGCCCAATGGGGAGAGATCGAGGCCCTGCCCACAGAAGGCCAAGGGGAGGACGAGGCGGGCGATGGCGAGGATTCGAAGGATGTTGCCCAAGAGAAGGTCGCTCTGATTCACCTCGATGACCACGGCATCGAAACGCCCTTATTGATCCAAAAGAGCGATGGCACCTCCCTCTATGCCACCCGCGACCTCGCCACCATCGACCATCGGGAAAAGACCTGGAAGCCGGCAGAGATCCTCTACGTCGTCGGCGGCGAACAGAAGCTCTACTTCCGCCAGCTGTTCAAGGCCGCGGAGCTGTTGGGGTCCAAAGCTAAGTGTGTCCACGTTCCTTTTGGGTTGATTCGCTTGCCCGCCGGCAAGATGTCGACTCGCAAAGGCAATGTCATTTTTCTCGAAGATGTCCTCGAGGAAGCGGTTTCCCGCTCCGAAGCCATCCTCGAGGAGCGAGACTTGTCCGACCAAGAAAAGCGGCAGATCGCAGAAGTCGTCGGCATCGGCGCTGTCAAATTCGCCGATCTCTCTCAAACCCGCACCAAGGACGTCCTCTTTGACTGGGAAAAGATGCTCAACATGCAGGGGGATTCAGCGCCCTACCTGCAATACGCCTACGTGCGCATTCAGTCCATTCTGCGCAAGGCTTCAGAGAGCGTTTTGGTGGCTCCGGTGGACCCAAGTCTATTGACCGAGGCCCAGGAGATGGCACTGATCAAGGCTTTGGCCCGATTCCCGGAAACGGTAGGGAACGCGGCGCGGAGTTACTATCCTCATCTCATCGCCACCTACTTGGTTTCCCTAGCCCGCGAGTTCAGTAGCTTCTACAAGGCAGTGCCGATTCTCAAGACCGAACCGGCCTCCCTCGCGGCTACCCGCCTCGAGCTGGCTCGCCGAACAGCGCAGGTCCTTCAACAGGGCCTCGGCCTCCTCGGCATCGCCTGCCCCCAGAGAATGTAGGGCTCCCGAGCCAGGCTCACGCCGGCTCAATGACAAACGGAAAAGTGCCCCAAAAAGGCACGAATCTCTGTTTCGTCCCCTGGAGTGCCGACGAGGTTTCCGGATTCGACGCCGCCCACCGGCTCCGGCCCGGTCCAGATACCCACCCGAGTCAGCGAATCTTCTGTGCAGTCAAAAGACACCAGGATGGTCAGGCCCTCGGACTCGGTCTCGTTGGTTTCGACTCTGGCTCGCGTCACCACATATCGAGCTTCGAAGGCCGCCAACTGGAGAGCACCTCGGCGGACCACTTCATCGATATCCACATGGATGTTGGAATCATCGAGCACCGACGGATCGTCGATACGGCCCTCGAAGAAGTCTTCGAGCTCTTGAGCTTCTTTCATGGGCCGAAGAAATTTGACGTAGATGAACTCCCGCTCCTCGGCGGACTCTACTGAAGCTTCGGCGTTACCTTCGTCGCCAAATCTAGGCTCTTCCGTCGTCAGTACGGCGAAATGCATGACCCAGGGAACTTTCAAGCCGAGGATGGGAAAATAGCCCTCCGGAAGCTCTGTGGAACCAAGAATCTCCCCGACTGAGCGCCCCCGAGCTACCGGATCCTTAAACTCCTGGGCCTTCTTGTAGCCCCAAAAAGTGATCCCTCCAACGACCGCTGCCCCCAAGGCCAGGACGACGACACAACCTATCCCGATCCATAAACACGCGGATCGACTCTTCTGATTGGGTGCCATCTTCGCCTCCTATTCTTCGTTCCAAGGCTTGCTACACTGGGTACCAAACGGGTACTCGACGACTTGCCAAAGGGCATGCCGGAAAGTCGATCAAACGGCTTCCTAGATGGACTACGATCATAACGCGCAAGTTGTTCTACTTTAGATCTCGAAGGCAATAGCGCCATTTTCAGTAATAAATTCTCGACGGGGGCGTTGTATGGATGAGGACATAAGGAAGGAGAGTCCATTGCACGCCGCCACGAGACCCACGGATTCAGCTTCGGGCCCTGCCAGTCAGGGCGCTCTTGATGAGATTTTCCAGCAACACCACACAAGGGTGGTTCGAGCCGCCTACCGGGTGACCGGCAACGCGGCGGATGCGGAAGACGTGCTGCAAACCGTTTTCTTGCGACTGGCTCGACGCGAAAGACCTCCCGGTCCTCCCGAGGCCTTGGGCCCCTATCTTCACCGAGCTGCCGTCAACGCGGGCTTGGATCTGCTGCGTTCGAGGCAGCGAGCCAAAGCCGTGCCCTTGTTGGACGACGGTTGGGATGGAGAAGACCCTAGCCCAGGCCCAGAGCAACAGCATGCCGGGCGGGAGCTCAAGGATCGCCTTCGGCAGGCGATTGCCGAGCTCAGCCCACGGGCGGCGGAAATTTTCACCTTGCGCTACCTCGAAGGCTACGGAAACAAAGAAATTGCACAGTTATTGGGATCCACTCAAACCGCCATTGGTGTCCACCTTCATCGCAGCCGCGGTCTGCTTCAGGAATCCCTAGCTTCGTTCGTAGGAGATCCGTCATGACACAGCACAACGAACCCTTGGAAGGCCTTCTCGCAGAAACCATCGAGAGCCTCCGCAACGAAGCTCTCGAGCCCAGCGAGGAGCAAGCCATCGCCGAGCGAGTGCGCCAGCGCCTGAACCATCAACTAGACCAGGAGGCCTCGGCGGAGAACGCTGACAATACGGCCACTGGCGATTCCGTGCCGTCGGCAGATCTCAGCCCGATTCATGGCTGCGACGGCTATCAGGCAGAAATTCCAGAATACCTGGCCGGCCACCTGAATCCCTCCCGGGCTCTCCTCCTCGAAGATCACACTCGCGAGTGTATTCCCTGCCGTCGAGCCCTCATGAAGACCCGCGCTGGGGAGATTTCAGAGCCCACTCCTCAAGAGTCCCAGCAGAGCCAGGGAGGTGTTCTTCGCTGGGCCGCAGCTGCTGCCTTGGTGGTCGGAGTCGGCCTTGTCGCCTGGACGCTCTTGAACATAGTCCCCCTTTCCTGGGGTCAAACGGCGAGCATCCAGAAACTGGAAGGGAATCTCTACCAACTGACTCGGGACGGCTACCTCCCCCTGTCGGTAGGTCAGGAAATTCCCTATGGAACGCCCATTCGCAGTGCCAAGGATTCCGGTGCCGTCATTCGCCTCGAAGACGGTTCGGAAATCGAGATGAGCGCCCGAGCCGAGATGGAGCTCCATGGCCGGCGGAAGGGCACCATCATCGCCCTGGGCCGCGGCAACATCATCGTGGAAGCTGCCAAGCAGCGGGACGGTAAGTTGTTCGTCGAAACCGAAGATTGCGAGGTCTCGGTGACCGGAACGATCTTCTCCGTCAACCACGGCACCAAGGGCTCGCGGGTCTCGGTTGTGGAGGGGTCCGTGGTGGTCGACTACGGCGCCCAGGAGGCTGTCTTGGCCCCGGGCCAGCAGGTCGCAACTCATGCCAGTCTGGCCCCAGTGCCGGTCGCCCGAGAGATCGCCTGGAGCCGGAATATCGACGAATATCTCGCTCTTCTCCGGGAGCTTAATGCCCTGCGCCAAGAGATCGATGAAGCCCTGGAGGAGCGAGATCTACGGTTTTCCTCCCAGCTCCTGAACCTGATGCCCGCCGACACCACTTTCTACGCGGCCATGCCCAATTTGAGCGGCGAGTTGAGTCGAGGTTACGAGATTCTTCAAGACCGTATCGAGTCGAGCCCGGTGCTGCGAAGCTGGTGGGAACAGCAGGCGAGCTCCGAGGAAAATTCCCGAGGAATCGAAAGCGCCATGGAAAAGGTCTCCCAGCTGGGCGAGTTCTTGGGCGAAGAGGTCGCATTCTCCTTCGCCATGACCCAGGATGGAGAAGAACCCCAACCTCTTCTCCTGGCTCAGGCCCTCGACGGCAACCGCCTACGCACCTACCTGGAGCAAGAGATCGCTGCCTGGCCGGATAGAGACGAGAGGGATCCGGGGCTAGTGTTCATCGACGATCCCTTCAACGCCCCGCAGCCTGAGCAGGACCGCCTTTGGATCTGGGTGCGCGAAGATCTGGTGGCTATTTCGCCCAGTCTCGCCCCTCTCCGGCAGCTCGCCCACAGCCTGGCTCTTGGAGGCTCCGGGCCGTTCACCTCCGAGGCATTTCATGGCCGCTTGGCTGAGGCCTATAGCCAGGGCGTCGATTGGTTGGTGGGTGCCGACCTGTCTCGCCTCGTCACCTCTGACGAAGGTGACCGGCCGGAGATTCTGGAAAGCCTTGGCATTCTGGATGTGCGCTACCTAGTGTTGGAGCGCAAGCCCGGAACCGCTTCGAACGTTCACCAGAGAGCTGAGCTCAGTTTCGATGGCCCGCGGCGAGGCCTAGCCTCCTGGCTGGCGGAACCGGCCCCCATGGCATCTCTCGAGTACATCTCTCGGGACGCCAACCTTGCCTTCGCAGCCTTGGTCAAGGAGCCAGAGCTGCTGGTGGACGATCTATTCCAGATTTTCGAGACTACGGCGCCTCAGCTGCGCCAAAGCCTCGAGGAATTCGAACGCCAGCACGGCGTGAGCGTCGTGGAGGATTTCGCTGCGCCCCTGGGAGGAGAGATCGCTATCGCCATCGACGGTCCGTTGCTGCCCACGCCATCTTGGAAGGTCGTCCTCGAGGTCTATGACGCACCTCGGCTTCAGAACTCCCTCCAATGGCTGGTAGATCAGGCGAATCAGCACCTTCAGATGGAGGGATCGGACCCGGAGCTGGGAATCAGCCTGGAGCCCGAAACGGCGGGTGGGCAGACGTTCTACGCCCTGCGTAACCACACGCCGGAAGTAGAGCTGCACTACACCTTCTCCGATGGCTACATCCTGGTAGGCCCAAGCCGGGCCTTGTTGGAGCGGGCCCTTCAGATCCGAGAGTCCGGGGCCACCCTGACTCGCTCGGCCAAGTTCGCTGCCCTTCTTCCTCAGGATGGCCACGCTCACTTTTCTGGCCTTAGCTACCAGAACTTGGGCTCAGTTCTGGGGCCCTTGACAGAGATCTGGAACCGGCGGGGTCCTGGCCTCACAGCCGATCAGAAGGGTCAGGTTCAGGAGTTGGTCGAGCAAACACCGGCTTCCCTAGCTTGCGCCTATGGCGACGGGGACAGCATCAGTTTCGTCGCTAACAGTGAAGATAGCTTTCTATCCGGCCTGCTGGGATTGGCTGCTACCCTGGGATTCGAAGATTGGATGGAAGATGCACTGCTCGATAGCCCGGAACCGGGTTCCTCGTCCAGTTCTTCACCATCGCTTGCGGCGGGACAGCACGGGGCCCAAAAGTCCACTTGAAGCGGCCGGACTGAAACTCGGAAGCGGCGCCACCGGTAAGGAGCAGCATGGAATCGGTTATTGAGTTGGATGCCCTGAGCGTTCGCCTGGGCGGTAGAGACATTCTCAAGGCCTTGGACGGCAAATTGACGGGGCGTGCCATCGGCTTGTTGGGTCCCAATGGAGCCGGAAAGACAACCCTGCTTCATACCTTGTTGGGCTTTCATCCTGCCTCGAGTGGAACCGCCCGCGTATTCGGCCATGACATTCGCAGCGAGGCCCGAGTCGTTCGGGGGCTGTTGGGCTATATGCCGGAACGAGATGCTTTCATCGCCGGAATGACCGGCGTCCACTTCGTTCGTCTGATGGCCGAGATCAGCGGCTTGCCGAGTCGAGAGGCCCTGGAGAGATCTCACGAAGCCATGTTCTACGTCGGCCTCGGGGAGGCTCGCTACCGCAAGGTCGAGAGCTATTCCATGGGGATGAAACAGCTGGCCAAGCTGGCTCAAGGCCTGGTCCACGGGCCGCGCCTGCTGTTCCTCGATGAGCCCACCAATGGCCTCGACCCTCCCGCCCGTCGCCGCATGCTCAAATTGATTCGGGATCTGCGGGAAGGTGGGGAGACTCACCTGATCTTTTCCTCCCACCTCCTGCGAGATGTCGAGGAGTGCTGCGACGAGGTACTGATTCTGCGCGATGGGCAAGTCGCCGCCTACTGCGACCTCGAGCAGGAGCGGCGAGCCAACAAGAAGTTTCTCGAGCTGGAAATCCGCGGTGAAGCTGCCCCGTTCATGAGCTCCGTTTCCGCCCTTGGGGTGGAGTGCGCTCAACACAGCCCTCGACGTCTCAAAATGGTGCTTCAAAACGGTATGGAGGTTTCTGACCTCTACCGCATAGCGTCAGAGCAACGGATCCAATTACGCCAGGTGACCTACAAGCAGGACTCGCTGGAAGATATTTTTCTCAAGGCGATGGACCCCGGAGCGGACGTGGGTGAGACACGACAGCCTTCACCTCGCACAGGAGATGACCATGGCCGTCTATGAACACACCTACCGGCGTTACTCCGGCCCCAGGACAGATCCACGCTCTCGTTTCTTGGTGATTCCCAAATACGCCACCAAAGAGGTCTTTCGCTCGAAGCTCTTTCTCGCTTTCTTCGTGCTCTGCTTTCTCGTTCCCCTAGGCGCCGCGGTGGCCATTTGGTTTCTCAACAATTCGACTTTCTTGGAGTATTTCCGAGCACTGTTCCGTACCGGGGAAGATTTTCGGCTGACCCTAGGGGGCGGGTTTTTCTTTACTCTCATGAGCATCCAGGGAATCTTGGCGATGCTTCTTACCATTGTTGCCGCGCCTGCCCTGATGGCAGCAGACCTGCGCAACAACGCTCTTCCCCTTTACCTGAGTCGGCCCTTTTCCCGCACCGAGTACGTGCTTGGAAAGATCGTCATCTTGTTGGCTCTGCTCTCGGCGATCACTTGGATCCCACTCTGTTTCCTGTTTCTTTTTCAGGGTTCTCAGGTGTCGGGCTGGATCGGCGAATACGGTTGGATAGGTTGGTCTCTCTTGGTGGGTAGCGGCCTTTGGATCGTCGTGCTCAGCATGGTCGGCTTGGCGGTCTCCGCCACCGTTCGGTGGAAGCCCATTGCCAGCCTCACTCTCTTTGGCTTCTATTTCTTCTCCTGGTCCCTGGCAAAAATGGTCTACGGCCTGCCAGGCTTTCGCCAGGCGACCCCCTGGGCAGATGTGTTCAGCCCCATCTCGAGCATGCTAGCGGTTTGGCAATCCCTCTTTCGTGAATCCTTCGGACCTAGCATCCCTGCCTGGGCCGGCGTGGCGGCGCTGTTGGCTCTCTGTGGAGTTTGTCTCATTCAGTTGGGCCGCAAGGTGCGCGCCTATGAGGTGATCAAATGAGCCTCGAAACCTCAGAGAGCGGCGCTCTCGAACCCACCGTCGGCTCGCCTGTCAGCCCGGACCTCGAATCGGAGAAGGCGCGAAGGGAAGGTTCCAGCTTCCAGAAAGCCCACGAAGGTCAAGGCATCGTCTTCGAGAATGTATCCCGCTTCTATGGCGAGGTTCTCGGGGTCAATCGCATCAACCTCCGCATCGAGCCGGGAATCACCGGCCTCGTTGGCCCCAACGGCTCCGGCAAGAGTACGTTGATGAATCTCCTCACCGGTCTACTTCGCCCCACCCGCGGAACGTTGAAGGTGCTGGGCCTGACCCTCGACCAACCCCAGGAGCTGTTTCGGCATATTGGCTATTGCAGCCAATTCGACTCCTTTCCCAAGGGTCTGACCGGTTACGAGTTCATTTACTCCTTTCTCCGCATCCACGGTTTTGCCCACGGCCCCGCCCAAACGATGACTTGGGATGCCCTCGGCAAAGTTAGCCTCGAGGACGCGGCTCAGCGCAAGGTCGCCGGCTACAGCAAGGGAATGCGCCAGCGCATCAAGTTGGCCCAGGCGATCAGCCACCAGCCCACCGTGCTGGTTCTGGATGAACCTCTAAATGGTCTCGACCCCATGGCCCGAGCAGAGATCATCTCGTTGTTCAAGGAGTTCCGAGAAGAGGGGAAATTCCTGATTATTTCGAGTCACATCCTCCACGAAGTCGATGTGATCTCGGACCGAGTGGTCCTCCTCAACAGTGGCTACGTGGTGGCGGAAGGGGAGATTCACGGAGTTCGCGATGAAATGGAGGAGCACCCCATGCAGGTTCTCATCCGCTGCGACCGCCCCGCCGAGCTGGCCGCTGAGATTTTTCGATTCGAGTACGTCGCTGGCGCTCAGATCCATCAGGATCGTCAGGGCGTTCTGGTCAGCACCCGAGAACCGGCGAGATTTTTTCTTGCCCTCAATGACCTGGTGGTCAGCAAGGGGCTCCTGATGGACTCCGTCCGGCCCGCTGACGACGATGTCCATGCCCTCTACGAATATCTCATCGAAGGTGAAGGGAGGTCTTCGTGAACTCCACCTCGAATGTCGCCAGCCCTGAGGTCATAACGCCCCAACCTCAGAACTCTTCCGGGGCGAACTGGAGCCTCTGGCGCCGACAGCTGGCTGGCGTCGTGCGCCTGGAGCTTCGCAAGAACATCCTCAGCCGGCGCATGCTGCCCCTGCTTCTCTTAGCGGTTTTGCCCGTGGTGTGGATGGCGATCATCTCCGTTGCTCCCCTGTCGGAGGCAGATCGCCTGAAAATCGAGCCCAATCCAGCCTTCGCTTTCGTGTTTCGAGTCTACTATTTGAAGATTGCCATCTTCCTGAGCTGTCTGGTCGCCTTCGTACAACTCTTTCGCGGAGATATTCTCGACCGGAGCTTGCACTATTACCTCCTCTGCCCGGTGCGGCGAGAGATCTTCGTTGCCGCCAAATACCTCGTCGGCAGCCTCAGCTCCAGCCTGGTGATGGCTGCCTCCGTCGCGGCGACTTACCTGGTCGTTCATCTCTCTTTTGGATCGGCCTCCCTAGGAAGCCTGGTTTCGGGACTTCTCACTTATGCCGCCATCGCGGTACTGGGCTGCCTGGGCTATGGCGCCGTGTTCATGTTGATGGGCCTCTTCTTCAAGAACCCCGTCCTGCCCGCAATCGGGCTGTTTCTCCTGGAGCTGGCCAACCCGTTCCTGCACCCGCTGATCAAAAAGATCAGCATTATCCACTACCTGATCTCCCTTTTGCCCCACCACGTCTCGGTGGGCGCGTTCGAGATTCTTGCTTCCAAGACCTCACCCTTTATCTCTGTGCCGAGCTTGCTGGTAGTGATAGCGGCAACCGTGTGGCTCGCTAGCTGGCGGCTCCGCCAGATGGAGATTACCTACTCGGACGACTGAGGGTCGAAACGGATTCCTTCATGGGCTGAGGCCTCTCGGGGGTGCGGAGAAGCTCCTCGATGGTCGAGGCCCGCAGCGTTTCTTCAACGAGGGCGGCTGCCTTGTCGAGCCGCGCGTGCATGGCACACATCGCATGTCGGTGGCTCTTGAGACCGAGAGGGCAGCCGGTAATCCGTTGTAGGGGATCCACTGCGTTGATGACATCCAAGACGGTTATCTCAGCAGGAAGCCTAGTCAAAAAGTAGCCGCCACCGACGCCCCGCCGGGAAGAGACCAACCCGGCCTGGGACAGCTCTTGAAGAACCTTCGCCAGATAACTTTGAGGAACTTGGGTTCCGGCCGCAATGGGCTGCACTCCCAGAGGGCTCGAGTCCGTCCGGTCGGCCAACCAGACGACGGCGCGGAGTGCATATTCTGCTGTTCGGGAGAACACCTTGAAGCTTTCCTAAGCAGGAAGATTGCCAGAGTTTCAGACAACGACTAATCGAGCCTAGCAAAATAGGACCTTGACGTCCATAATAGCATTTCTTATACTGGATAAAAGACTCATCTATCCAATTTTAAAGGAGGCATCCCCATGCGTCACGCAGGTTCTGTCGTCTGGCTTCTCTTCTTCCTGTTGCTGGCCAGTGGGCTCGGGTGGGTGTATTTCGCAAATGCAGACGACCCCAAAAAGGCAGCCGAGGTCAGCGTTTCGAATAAGGATCACCTCAGTCCCATCGCTTGGACGGCGAGTCAATGGGGTAGCGCCTGCTCGGGGGTGCGCACTTCTTACAACCCAAACGCGGAATTGTCTGATGAAGAGCTCTCCATCGTGCCGGGGGACCAGCGGTGGCTCGACTTCGTATTCTGGACACTCAATAACAAGATCGCGGAACACCAGGTCGAGCAATACGGCGGAACCGGGTGGGACGGTCCAGCAGGAGGAGTGATCTTCTATTGGGCACCGGGTTCACACTGGGAACGTAACACTCTCGCAAGCTTTGGTTTCACCATCGGCCACGTCATCGGAGAGCACCGTTGGACGGACACCATGTTCCCGGATTTCTTCGAGCGATTTGGTGGGGTCTACGGCATCAACGTCAAGGACCGACTGGTTGAGATCGACCCCAGCTCGCCGGTTCCCTGGGTTGAATTTCTGGAACATATCGGCGGAGCTACCAGCCCTTATTACCGGTACCTCTTCCACCAAGAAGCCGTGGTCGACCCTACCGATCGGGTCATTCATCTACTCGGTGGACAAGGCGTCTCTTTCACCTATTCCTTCGAGCGCTACTTTCACGAGCTGCGAGAAGTGCTTACCGATTGCCGGGCGGTGGATTTCTTCAAAATGTATGACCTCTTGGGGCACGGCTTTGCCTCGGAGGGGAACTGGGCCCGACAGAACCCCCCGAAGACTTCCCTGGAAGCCATCAGTTATCTCGCGCCGGGAACGGCGCCCGCGGCCACCGAAAGATACGACCCCAACCCCCCTGCGGTCGAGGTGCCTACGGACCTGACCGAAGCTCCATCGATGCGGCGGGGTCAGGAGATCTACCTTGCTCAATGCGGTGTCTGTCATGGAATACAGGGCGACGGGGATGGTTTTCTCGCTGCGGGCTTCGACGTCAAGCCGCGAGATTTCACCGGTGCGGTATATAAATTCCGCTCCACGGAGAACGGAGACTTTCCTCTGCTAGAAGACATCGAAAGGATCGTTCGCGAGGGCGTTCCCGGTACCACCATGCCAGCCTGGGGCCAGTTCCTAACTGCCCAGCAGATCAGTGATGTCTCGAAATACCTCATTGCGTTCTCTACCGACTTCGTGGAAGAAATGAGAGCGGGCTCAACGCCAAAGCGAGTCCCAATACCGGAGCCACCAGCAAATTTCATGGGTCTTGCAGATCACGGAAAGCGAGTCTATGAAGAGCTCCAGTGCTCCCGTTGCCACGGAGATACGGGGGAAGGCGATGGACCTGCCGCTGGAACCCTCGAAGATAGTTGGGGAGAGTTCATTCGATCCACCGATCTGACCAATAAGTGGGTGTTTCGCAACGGGCACGATCCGGAAGACATCTACCGGACCTTCGTCACCGGCCTCAACGGCACTCCTATGCCTTCCTTTGATAGCGCTCTTCCCAACGAAGATGACCGATGGGGGCTGGTGGCTTACATATTGTCCCTATCTCCTCAGCCGCGCCCAGCCATTCGACTGGAGGACTTTGCCAAAGAGCGGAGAACGCGCATCGGCACCGGGGGCCGTGTTCTCCCCAAAGAGGCGAAGCGGTGAAATCCCTTCGACTTCTCGTCGCTGGCGGGATCCTGCTCTCCGGGGGTGTGCTCACGGGATCCTGCTCTCCGGCTGTGAAGGTGCCCCTCACCACTCCGGCCTGTGAACTGAAGCCCGTCGGCGGTGAGGACAACCAATGCCGCTGCTCGCAGCGTATCGAGCCCTAATAGGAACGGTTGGTTGGAGAGCAAGAGCTCACGGCCAGGAAAATAGAACGCCTTCAGGATGGGAGATCGCGCCCCGGATTCATTGATCTCTTGGAGCGCTCATTGATAGCATTGCTCTCTTATCCTCTTGGTTGGAGATCATGCGTTCTGTCCGATGCCTCACCTGTTTCCTCTTCCTAGGGCTGGCGAGCCTCGCCGCCTTTGCGAGCAGTGGCGCTTCCCCGCGAGCCCTCTCTGAGGTCGAACGGCAAGCGGTCGCTTTGGCTCTGGACTACATTTCCTTCGGGCCGGAAGCTTGGTGGGAAACCCTCAGCGAGGATGCCCCCCTTCGGGGCCTCGACCGGCAGGACGGCCTCCGAGAGATCGAGGTGCGCCTTGGCCCCAAACAAGGAGCCCGATGGAGGCTCCAGACCGTGTCCCCAAAGTTAGCTGACAGATTTGCCGCCTTTAGCGTCGAGTATCCCTCCGGTATGGAAGAGTCACTCCTGGTCGAGCTCCAGAATTTCCCTGGGGCCGGTTGGCGGCTGGTTTCTCTCCGCACGCTTTCGGAACCGACTCCTGAACCGGTCCCGGTAGGTGAAGCGCCGGCCGCCATAGGCCCGAGTACAACCAGGGGCCCGGGTGCAGAAAGCAACGCACCCATTCCTTGGGCTCTCCTCGCCCTCCTGGCCATTGGGCTCCTCCTCCTGGGCCTAGCAGGAAGGAAGCTGCGAGGCCCTTTCCCTGCCGGAAGGGAATTCGCAAAGGCCAACGGTTTGGGCTACCTGCTTCTTTTGGTGACCGTTTCGAGCGCCATCCTCTCCTGCTCCAAGGCGCAAGCTCCCGAACCCCAAGCCGCAGTGGAAGAGGAAGGGAAGGTCGAATCTCTGTTGCGTTTGGGAGCCCTACTGCCTCTCCGCCGTTCGTTGGCTCTCGACGAAGTCTGGCAGGACGGAGCCAAGAACACCGGTCTAGAGGCGGAGTCGCCGCTAGCGCAGCGAATCGCACGAATATGGCGCGCCCAAAGGGCCTTGCTCAGCAACGACCTAGCCACCTGCGAAACCTTGCTTGGCAAGCCGATCTTCGGAGAGCCGCTGCCATTGGTCCATCTTCTCCGAGGCCGAGCTCAACTCATCCGCGGCCAGGACGTGGAAACCTCGCTGGCCTATCGCAAACTCCTCGAGACGGATTTCGATCACGATGGCATCACTCTCGAAGCGGCGCAGAATCTGCTGTTTTCGGGCTACGAACAGCAAGCCCGTAGAGCCCTAGAGGCCGCTGTGGAATACGGCTCCCGGGAAGCCTATGTCTACTACACATTGGCTTCCTTTGCGGTCTACGACAACAGGTTCGACCGAGCCTCGGAGCTCTTTCTCACCGCCTGGCACCTGAGGCCCATCGTCCGCTCCGACGTTTTTTCCACCACCGCCTTCTCGGCCTTGCTGGATCGCCCGGAGGTCCGGGCCGTACTCCACTTGGACTCGCCCTTGGAGCCCATACCCTTGCGCTTGGACGACAAGGTCAGGCCCATCGATCTACCAGCTGGAACCAGCGCTCAACTCTTGGGCTCCCTGCTTCGCCTGGACATCCAAGATTTCGAGCTCCAGATACCCGGAGGGTCGACGCTGGCCCTCCCTTCGACGATCAGCGTCGATGCCGGTGAATGGCTCCACGCCGAGGAACAGCAAGCGCTCACCGCGCTGGATGGCACCCGCATGGCCGCGCAGAAGCGGGGAAACCTCTCCCAGCCACAACTGCTCAAGCAGGTCGAGACGGCCGCCGTGGCTCTGGCCCGTCGGCGGCGCTGGGCAGATCTCACCGAGCTGACCGCCGGCCTGGAGCACCCGGACAGCATCCTGCCGCCGGGTTTGACTCGGTTACGCGCTGCCAGTCTCCATCATCAGGGACGCGAGGAAGAAGCTCGTCGGCTGCTGATCTCCCTCGCCAAAGACAACTTGGAAGCGGGTCGCAAAGACCCAGATACCTTCTTCCAACTGGCCGATCTATTCGCCTCCTCCGGCGACTATGATCTGGCGCTCAAACTAGCGGCGAAGGGTAACCAGCAGAGTCCTTTGTTCGCCAGCGACCTGCGCATCGATCGATTGCGTATGGATCGCCGGCTGGCACAGTCCTATCGCGTCCACCAGAGTCGCCATTTCGAGATTCGCTATCCAAGAGATCGGTCACCCTTCCTCGCGGAGCGCCTGGCTGGGCTTCTCGAGCTCGAGCGAAAGAGGCTCTTGCCCTGGATACCCACCACTTCTACGGAAAGGACCGAGGTCCACTTGCTGCCTTTCCAGGAGTTCATGCGGACCTTTTCCGGAGGAATCGAAGTCCTGGGTCTGTTCGATGGCCGTATTCGAGTTCCTATGGCCGACCTGCCGAGCTTTCATCCACAGGTGGTGGCCATTCTCAGCCACGAGCTAGCTCACGCCATGATCGCCCAAGCGACCGATGACTCAGCCCCCAACTGGCTTCATGAAGGGCTCGCCGGGGTGATGGAAATGCAGGCTACGGAGATCAACTCCATGCCCGACTATCACCGCACCAGCGGACTGTTGTCGCTGCCGGTTCTACAAGGAGTCTTGGCCGGTTTTGCCCATCCTAAATTGGTTGCCCAGTCCTATGACCAGGCGGCATGGACCGTGCGGTACATAGCCAACGTTTATGGCGCTGCCCATATTCGCCGTCTCCTTGCTGCTTTTAAGGATGGCAAGACTACCGAGGAAGCCATCGACGAGACATTTGGTCTACCCATGCCCGCCTTTGACACCGCGATGCGACGTTGGTGGTTGGAGCGGGCGCCGAAGGCCGTACACAGCCCCGTGCGAGTCTACCGGCTCAACCCGGACAACAGCATTTCTCTCGCTCGGTGAAACCGACAGGCTCTGCTTGCCGAAGGCTTTGACTTCGTGGCCGGTTTTCGTAAAGATGCCCTTTGTATCCAACTGAAAACGCATCGAGATAGATCCTTTCAGCCCCTTTCCAAACTCTCTCGAATACCAACGTCAACGTGAAACCAGAACAGCCGACGACCTTCGGACGCTTCCAGGTCAAATCGTTGCTTGGGCGGGGAGCCATGGGTTCCGTCTACTTGGCGGAAGATCCGGTCATTGGAAGGCAAGTAGCCATCAAGGTTCTGCGGTCTCACACGGGCCTGGAAGGGGATGAGCTTGCGGAAATCCTGGCGCGGTTTCAGCGTGAGTTCCGTTCCGCTGGCACGCTGACTCACCCCTCCATCGTAACGGTCTACGATGTCGGACAGCAGAGTGACGGCTCTTTCATTGCCATGGAGTACGTGCGAGGGGAAAGCCTCGAACCAGTATTGCAATCGGACCGAATCCTCTCTTTCAAGGAAATCTCGGACCTGGCCGCCCAGCTCGGCAGCGCTCTCGACTACGCCCACGAGCGCAATATCGTCCACCGGGACATCAAGCCGGCCAACATTCTGATGACTTGGGATGGTCAACCCAAAATCACCGACTTCGGCGTCGCCAAGCTGAGCACCAGCACCATGACCCGTACCGGCACGATCATCGGTACGCCAGCGTATATGGCGCCGGAGCAGGTGACAGGCCACCCGGTCACCGGAGCTTCGGATCAGTTCTCCCTAGGAGTGATCCTCTACGAAATGCTCACTGGGGAACGCCCCTTTTCTGCCGAGAGCCCTACCTCGATCCTTTACAAGATCGTTCACGAGGACCCGAGGCCGCCGCGGGAGATCAACCGGGACTTACCACTCAAGATCAACGAGGTATTACTCAAGGCTCTGGCTAAAGATCCAACGGAGCGCTACGAATCCTGCACGGACTTAGCCAAAGCCGTGCGGCGGGCCCTCGGTGCTGCGCCGCCGCCGGAGTCGATGATGACCCCGGCTCCCCGAGAGTCGACTCTGCGCAAGGGAGCTTCTGAGGCCATCCTCAATCGCAGGGCCCGCCACAAGAGCCGGGGAAGCCGCGCCACTTGGATCGCCATTGCGGCGATAGCTCTGGTAGCGAGTGGCATCGCCTGGAAATACCTCGGACCGGGCCGATCCGCCACCACCACCGAAGTCGCAGAGACCCAAGAAGAATCGGTCGTTCAAGAAGGTACCAAGGATCTCGAAGGGTCCGTCGAGCCACCCGACGCAGGCGGGTCTGACCTGGCCGACTCCGGTGAGAGAGGTCTTCCGACGACTCCATCTCCAGACGAACCGGTCTCCCCGAACGGTGTCCCGGAGGGAGAAACCCTTCGCATCGTCTCTCAGCCGCCGGGCGCGACAGTCCTCGTCGACGGAGCAGCTCTCGAAGAAGTAACCCCCCTGGATCTTTCCCTCCTTCCTTCTGAGGAAATCGAGCTCCGCCTCGAATTGGATGGCTACAACCCGACGGGCATGGTCTTGGCCTTGGACCAGCTCTCCGGGGAAGTACGCGCCAAAGGGGAGCTGTTTTTCCCCATGAGCCTGAGCGTCCCCCCAGGGCGCTTGGTGATACGGGCAAGCTTCCCCCTGACCGTCCGCATCGGCACCAAGGTGCACGGCCCAGACAAGGAGATGACCATTCCCCTGAACCCCGGCGAGTATCAGGTCGACATGACGGCTCCCGAGGTATTCCTCCGCGAAAAGGCTCGAGTTCAACTCGACAGCGACCGCGACCTGATCTTGCCGCTGCCGGCAACGGTTCCCATTTCGGTAACTGCTGTCCCCGGCAATTGCCGCATCAGCATCGACGGCCAAGAGGTGGACTACACCCCCCTTCGCAATCTTCCGGTGGCCGCCGGGCCCCACGAGCTAACTTTCTTCTGGCCGGGGCTGAACAAGACCACAACCCGTAGAGAAGTCATTTCTCCCGACAATCGCCAGTTCTCTGCCAGGGCCTCGGAGTAACCGGGTCTCGGAGCAGCAAGGCCTCGGAGTAGAATGGTAAAGGCAATAACGTGATGACAATCCCGCGGCCCCAGCCGCTGCCCCATTGGGTCTGGTTGCTTCTAGCTCTGGTTCTGGCGCCAGGGATCGGTGGGGTCTCTGCCCAGGAACGCTCCTCGGATCCGGCGGCCGGCCGCCTCTTGCTGGAGGCCAGTCGGCTACAAAAAAGTGGCGAGACTCAGGCTGCCCTGAAGGAGTATGAGCTCCTGGTGGAGCGATTCCCCGAGAGCCAGCAGGCGGAGGAGGCTTTGTTCCTGCTGATCCAAGGACGGGCAGCCCAAGGGGATCGTGACGGTGCCGAGACCGCTGCTCGACGCCTGACCGGAGACTATCCGCGTTCTCCTTTTGCTGCGGCTGCCTACGTCCTCCTGGCAAAAATGCTCACCGACAACCCGAAGAATCCCCAAGATGTCGAAGAGGCTAGAACGACCCTGCATCGGGTGCCGCTGCTATTCGGTCGAGAGAGCTACCCGAGGCTGGATTGGCGGCACCGAGCACGGGTCGAGAGCGGTCGGCTCAGCCTTCAACTAGGGGAGGCTTCTCGAGCAGCAGCAGCCTTCGTTAGCGCCATCGAGGAAGAGACATCTTCACCCTGGACCTCTCAAGCCCGGGTTGGTCTGGCGGAAATTCTACTGGCGGAGGGGGATTGGGTCGCGGCTGCCGACGAGCTCCAACGAGTTCTCCTCCACAACGAATCCGGTGGTCACCCGGAAGCTGATTCCGGAGCGGCCGCCGACGCTCGGCGTCGCCTTACTTTGATCCACCGGCTTTTCCTTCGACCGGCCGCCGGTCGAGATCGCTGGCTTCAGGCGAGACTCTTGGCGGTCCCAGGGATCGTCCTCAAAAAGCCCGTAGGAGTCAGTGCCAATGATTCCGGGCACCTCCTCATCGCCGATCGCGGTACTGGGACGGTGATCGAATTGGGGGCCGGAGGGGCCATCAAGAAGCGACGTCAGGCCAAGAATCCCGGCCGGCCCTGGTGGTCGGCAGAGGAAGCTTTTCTCTCCGACGGGGCCGACCTGAGGCGCATGGAAGATTTGTGGAGCAAGACCTTTGTTGCCCGCAACGGCTCGAAGGCAGAGCCGGTCAAAGAAATCGCCTCTGGCGAAAGAGGCGCTTTCGGTCAATGGTATTTGCTCGACTCCAAGGCCAAGAGGGTCGTCGTTTTCGTTCCCAAAGGGTCCTATCTCAACACTTTGGCCAGTGGCGACCCAGTGGACCTAGCTCAGGATTCCCGCGGCCGAATGTACGTTCTGGATGCCAAGACGAACCGAGTTACTCGGTACAGTGCCAATGGCGAGGTTCTCGGTTTGGCAGCGCGTGGTGATTGGCAAAAGCCAGTGGCCGTGGATGTGGACGCGGCTGGTCAGATCTACGTCCTAGACCGAGCTGCCGCCCGAGTCGATATCTTCGCTACCGATGGATCCCGGCTGACTTCGTTGGGCCCTCAACTACCCGGCGGCATCGCCCTCCGAAATCCCTTGGACCTGACGGTTGACGGAAGCGGGCGGCTGATCATTGCTGACAACCGCCTTCCCGGAGTCGTGGTGCTCGAATGAACAGATCTTCCAAGGAACAGGCCTCGAAACTAGATGGGATGGAACAAGGATTGGGCCCCCAAATGAATCGAGCGCACAGGAAAACCGGCCTCTTCCCTGCCGCCCTACTCTCGCTGATCTGGTTCGTCGGCGGCACCGCCGGGGCACAGATCGAAGAGGTCGACTTACCTCCGGAAAACTACCAGCAGATCGCCAATGAGGCCCTTTCCCTGAGCGAGCTGGAAGAACGCTTTCGCAAAGCCGAGACCACCTTCCTGGAAGCCACGGATCTCGCCCAAGCATCCCCTCTATTTAGCGAGCTGATCGAAACCCTCACTTCCCGCAGCAGCGACGACCCAACGGAAAAAAGCCTTCTCTCCAGGAGTCTCGGCTACCGAGCGCGGGCGAGTTTCAACCTCGGCAATGACGACGCTATGGCGGAAGACCTCCTTCGGCTCATTGCCGTAGACCCCGGCTTCGAGTTTGATTCTGCTTTGGTCTCCCCCAAATTGCTAAACCGGTTCTCCAGCCTCAAGAAAGAACGAGTGGGCTTCCTGAAGTTGACTGTGTCACCCGCCGATACCGAGGTTCGCGTCGCCGGCCGCCTCCTCGACCTCAGTCGGCCCTCAGTGGCAGTCCCCACCGGCCCTCTGACCGTGACGGCGACTCGCCCAGGGTATGCAGATATCGAGATGCCGCTGGAGATCCGAGGCGGAAACGAGATCCCCCTCGACCTCACCCTGGAGCGCAACAGTGCCATGATCCTTCTGGTCAGCCGCCCTCCAGGGGCTCAAGTGATCATCGATGAGGTCGAAAGCGGAATCACCGGAGGGGTCATTCCCGACGACTACCCCTTGATAGATTCCCCCGCAGACGCCGACCGGGCGGAGTACTCGGCGCCTCTTCGGGTCGGCGGCCTCCAGCCTGGAGTTCATCGCATCGAAGTTCTCAAGGAGGGATACCGACCCCACCGCTTCCAGGTCAACGTCCCCGAGCTCAAGGATTACAACGCTGGAATCGCCGACCTGGAGCGAACCGAAGGAACCATCCTTCTTCGAGGTCTGCCCCGAAAAGCGGTGGTCCAGGTGGATGAAAAGGCGGTTCAGCCGGTACCGGTGAACTCTACGGACGGGCGCTTGCTTCTAGCTCCCGGGGAGTACCGCGTGGGGGTCAAGGACGGCACCTCGGGATTTTTCGAGACGCAGGTTTCTGTCCAGGACGCGAAGACCTTCGAAGTGGATGTTCGGCTTCGGCCTGCCCTCACCCTTCTAGGGGTGCTAGGTGGCGACCGACCGGCCGCCAACAAGCTCATGGCTAGCTTGAGCCAGCAGAGCGCGAATCTAGACAATTGGACCTTCCTGGATCGGTCCGATGCGGGAGAGCAGCTCGCTCGCCAATCTGGCTTCGAGGCCACAGCTCTTCGCCGCTTGGCCGCGGGTCCCAGTGGCAATAGCAGCGAGACTGCACCGGATTGGCTGAGCCTTCAAAAGGAGGCAGATCGCACCGCCCCTGGCTCCGTCTATGTCCTGGCTGTTCTTTCGGACGACCTCATCGCCGATTTCGCCGACCTCTGGTTCCTACCCACGGCCCCGGCCCCAGCATGGCCGGATCGTCAACGCCTAGCCCTCGACAAGGAGGAGGCGGTTCCAACCTTGTTCGAGGCCTTTGACAACCCCTTCGCCAGTCAGCGTGCCTGGTTTGGGGCCGGCCTCCTGGATTCCGGTGCTGCGGAGGGCCCGGTGGTCGTCTACCTCGACCCCCAAGGACCAGCAGCCAAAGCGGGGGTTCTCCTCGGAGACACCATTCTCTCGGTGAGTGGAGAACCAGTGACCACAGTCGCCGAGGTTCAAAAATCTCTCGAATCGATGCGCCCCGGATCCAGTTTCAGTGTCGAGCTCGCCAATATCGCTGGGCGGCGAACATTGGATGTGGGGTTGGGCAGCAGCCCAGCGGTCATCCCTCTGGACTCTCCAGACTTGATCTATGCCGTTGTCGCTGCTGCGGTCGCCTCGGAGTCCAACGATCGGGAGTCCACCACTCCCGCATGGCTTCTCTCCCTCAACCAGGCCGCCGTCTTCCTACATGGTGGAGCCTGGGAAGATGCGGTTCGAGTTCTGCGAGGCATTCGTGCTCCCCAAGGCCCAGGACTGGGCCAGGCTGCGGTGGACTATTGGCTCGCCACGGCATTGAGAGCCATCGGCCCGGAATACTACGATCAGGCCAAGGAAGCCCTGGAAAGAGCTGCCGCTGTCTCTGGAGCTCGCCTCTTTCACAATGATGGTCCTCTGGTCGCCCCTCGCGCCCGCGCCCGACTACAAGATTTGGTGAGCAACCGCTGAGGGCTTGGAGGTTGCTGCGGGCCTAGGGACTCAGATCTGGCGGACTGAAATCCCGAAGATGGGGGCCTGGGAGATGGAGTATTAGAGGTTTCGGGAGCCGACGTTCGTAGCGAAGAGGTGCTACGAATTCGAGGAAACTTCGAAATGAAACTCCAGGGTCGGGGAACCCTTCTGAGCGAACCACAGGACGCCCTCGGCAACCATATCGAGAACCACTCGGTATGGACCGGGCTCCAAGATGGCGGGGAAGACAAGTTCCCGGTCGATGACCTCTCCGGGCTCGATAGCCTCTTCGAACAGCCCTCGGTACCAATCGTAGTCCAGGGCCTTTGGCTCATCCCCTCTATAGAGATGGCCACCGATGCGGGTGCAACCGGGCCGACCGGCCGACTCCCCCAGCCAAACGGTATCCCCGCGGTTGGATATCCGGCACCTGACTCTCGTCTCCTCTCCCACTTTCCCTGTAAGCCCCTTGGCTCCGAGCTGGGGCTCTAGGATTTCGATCTTCGCCTCGAGCCGTTCTGGACGCCGGGTGGTGGGACGGTAGTCTCCCTTGTACATCAGAATGTAGTGGCCGGCTAATAGGTTCGACGACAGCTTTGACCAATAGGGACGAAAGCCCTTTCCCTTGAGAAAAGAGGTCAAGTCCCGGGCGGGGACTTCCATGGTCGCGGCCAGGCTAACCGGCACCACCGTCGTTTTGGTAAATCCACTCTCCCGCGCCACTTCAGCCAGGTCCTCGACCACGATGTCGTTCTCGAGCACGCCTGTCTCTTCCATCTCTTTGCGACTATCCGCCGTCAGAGAATGCTGGCGACCCGGCTCCACCATGGCGACGACTCCCCCGGGACGTAGCACCCGAGCCATCTCGCTGAGAATCTCGTGTTGGTTGGGGATGTGATGAAAGGCGTCGTGCACAACGATGCGATCGCAAGAGGCATCTTCGAGAGGGAAGCGACGACCGTCATAGGGCAGAAAGCGCGGCTCCAAGTCCCAACGAGTCCGGCGATCTCGCTCGAACAGCTCTTTTGCCAGGTCCAAGGCCGTAGAGGACACGTCGATCGCTATGGTGCGGCAGCCATAGAGGTTGAGAAAGTGAGAGACCCAAGCCGTACCGGCTCCGAGCTCTGCAACGACATCACCGGGGCTGAGTCGCAACCAATGAAAGAGAACCCCCAGATTGAAAAGATGCTGGGGAAAGCCCAAGGGATCACTGTAGGGCTTGTTGAGGATGAACTCTTGGTACGGGTAGTCGGAAAAGTACCCTTCCGCCGCTTCATTCAAGGAATCCGTCCGCGCAGCAAGATCTTTCGGATCGTGGGTTTTGGCAGCCGGGGGGATGTCCACTTGGGGAGCGAGAATCAAGCGAACGGCTCCGTCCAGCACACCATCTGCCAACTTCAGACCAGCCGGAAAACGACGTAGAACCCCCTTGATTGCTTTCCGCGAAGCTCTCCCCAATCCGCTCATGAACAACCTTCTCCTTTTCTGGGTACCATCGGATGGCTCCGAAGGATGCGTCATCTTCTCCCAGTGGACTGGATTTTGCCAGATGCCGCACTGGGACTCGACTTCGATCCGGGTTGAGCCTAGTTTCCCAGCCCGGGTGGACTATAATCGCCGGCTCAGCCTCAGGCCACCTGCCGAAGGATCACGAAAGATGAGCACACCACGCCAGTTCCTTGCGGACATGATTGATTTTGCCGGCCTTTTTCCACCTGCCAAGCTGGAGATGAAGCCGGCGGTGGAGCTTTACTCCAGGTATCGAGCCTCGGCGGAGTCGTGGATGTTGGGTCGATTCGTGGTGCCAGCCTCTCGCCTTGAGGAGTTGGAGGCAGCAGCCGAGGGCTTGCTGCCGGATTCCGGCTCCCCACCGTGGGAGCTCAGCGTTCTAGCCGGAGCCAACCCGGACAAAGCCGCAGCAGCCTTGGCAGCCTTCCGGAAACGTCAGCAGGATGGCCCCTTGCGCTTGGGATCCATAGAGGCCATCGCCACTTCGGCCCAGGACATTCGCCACGCTCAACAGGTGCTGCCCCAAGGGATCCCCATTTTCTTCGAAATTCCCGTAGACCAGAACCCCGAGCCGCTGGTGAAAGAGCTGGCCCGAGCCGGAGGGTTGGCGAAAATCCGTACCGGCGGTGTAACCGCAGACGCCTTTCCTTCGGTCTCCCAGGTCGCAGCTTTCCTGAGAGCTTGCGCCCACCACTCAGTGGCTTTCAAGGCAACCGCCGGTCTACATCATCCCCTCCGCGGCCTCTACCGATTGACCTACGAGACCGACAGCGATCTCGGCGACATGTTCGGCTTTCTCAATATTTTTCTCGCGGCAAGCTTTATTGCTACTGGAGCTCTGGACGAGCGAGAGCTGACGGATCTGCTGGTCGAGGCAGACCCTGCTAACCTGACGATGTCTTCCCAGGGTATCCGCTGGAGAGACCACCAACTTTCCATCGAGGGGCTGAGTGAAATTCGACAGCACTTCGCCATGAGCTACGGATCCTGCTCCTTCGAGGAGCCCGTCGACGACCTTAAAGGACTGTCTTTTCTATGAGCCACCAAATCGATCGTACCCATGACCGCGAGCTCACCAGCTGGGTCGCTTCCGCCGCAAAGCCGGACACGGACTTTCCCATCCAAAACCTCCCCTTTGGAGTCTTCCAGCGAGACGACTCGGGCCAGACCCACGTTGGGGTAGCCATCGGCGATCAGGTTCTGGACCTTCACAGCTGCGAAGAAGCAGGCCTGCTGGAAGGGCTCGCTGCGGCCAGCGCCTCCCGGGCTTCTAACCTCAACGCGATGATGGCGCTGGACACGAACGATCGCCAGGAACTACGACGGCGCCTGGTCGAATTGCTGCAGGAAGGTACAGCCCCCGGACGAATTCGCTCCGTGAGTAAGGCCCTGGTTCCGATGAAGGACATCGATCTGAAGCTCCCAGCGAGCATTGGGGATTACACAGATTTTTATGCATCGGTGTTTCACGCCACTAACGTTGGCAGCATGTTTCGACCAGACAATCCCTTGCTGCCCAACTACAAGCACATTCCCATCGGCTACCACGGCCGAGCTTCGTCCATTGTAGTGAGCGGCTCGGCGGTGCGGCGACCTAGTGGCCAAACCAAGGCGGACGACGCGGAAGCGCCCAGCTTCGGCCCTTCTAAGCTTCTCGACTACGAGATGGAGGTGGGCATTTTCCTCGGCCCTGGAAACGAACAAGGCAGGACGATCCCCATCGACCAAGCGGAGGACCACCTCTTTGGCCTTTGTCTGGTCAATGATTGGTCCGCCAGAGACCTGCAGAAGTGGGAGTACCAACCCTTGGGCCCCTTTCTCGCCAAGAGCTTCTCGACCAGCATTTCTCCTTGGGTGGTCACGGCAGAAGCCCTGGCACCTTTCCGAAGTGCCGCCTTTGACCGCCCAGAAGCGGATCCGCAACCCTTGCCCTACCTTTCGTCGGAGCAGAATTCGACCTCCGGCGGCATCGATCTATCTGTCGAGGTCTGGCTGCAAAGCGAGAAGATGAGGACGGAAGAGATCGAGCCGGTGCGCCTGAGCCGCGGCCGCTTCACGGACCTCTATTGGACTGTGGCACAAATGATCACTCACCACTCCAGCAATGGTTGCAACCTGCGTCCGGGAGACCTGCTGGCCAGCGGCACGGTTTCGGGGCAGGCCAAAGACAGTCGAGGATGCCTACTGGAGCTCACCTGGCGAGGCTCCGAGCCCCTGGAGCTGCCCTCCGGAGAGCAGCGACGCTTCCTAGCAGACGGAGACGAAGTCATCCTGAAGGGCTTTTGTGAACGGGAAGGTTTCGCCCGCATCGGATTCGGCGAATGTCGGGGTCGCGTCCAGCCGGCAACGCAGGAAGCCTAGGTACGGTGGTCGCCGAACAGCCCATCTGGCGACCCTCTGGGAAAAGGGTTCAAGAGGCCAACCTCACCGCCTACGCCTTGCGGGTGCGTCAGCTGGGTTTGACCACCGCTGAGAGCTACTCGGATTTGCACCGCTGGTCAGTAGATCACCCAGAGGAGTTTTGGCCCAGCCTTTGGGACTACTCGGGAGTCGTCTCCAGCGCGCCCTGGGCTGAGGTCGTGGACGACCCGGATCGATTGCCCGGAGCCACTTGGTTTCGGGGCGCGCGGCTCAATTTTGCCGAGAACCTCCTGCGGTTTCGGGATGACACGGAAGCGTTGGTTTCCTGGAGCGAAACGGGTCGACTCCGCAGCCTGAGCTACCGGCAGCTTCACCAAGAGGTCACGGCGGCGGCGGCGGCACTGAAGGACCTTGGTGTAGGGGTTGGAGATCGAGTCGCCGGCTTCCTACCCAACATTCCCGAAGCGGTGGTGGCTATGCTGGCAACGGCTAGCCTCGGAGCTGTCTGGTCCTCCTGCTCGCCAGATTTTGGGGTTCAGGGAGTTCTCGATCGATTCGGACAGATCGCACCCAAAGTTCTCTTCACGGCAGATGGCTACACTTGGGCCGGAAAACCCATCGACTCTCTCGAGAAGATCGCGGGAATCGTCCAGCAGCTGCCTTCGGTAACCCGCCTGGTGGTGGTGCCTTTCGCGCAACAAGACCCGGCCATTTCCGAGGTGCCGAAGGCGGTTTTGTATGGCGACTTCCTGGCCGGCTCAGATGCAGAGTCGACGCCGCGACCATCGAGCTTTCAGCAACTGGATTTCCAGCAACTACCCTTCGACCACCCGCTGTACATCATGTACTCCTCGGGCACCACCGGCTTGCCCAAATGCATGGTCCATGGCGCTGGGGGAACCTTGCTTCAGCACCTCAAGGAGCTGGTGCTTCATACAGATCTCCGGCGAGGCGACCGCATTTTTTACTATTCCACCTGTGGTTGGATGATGTGGAATTGGCTAGTCAGCAGCCTGGCCGTCGGAGCCACCGTGGTTCTCTACGATGGCTCTCCTTTCCACCACCGGAAGGAGATTCTCTTCGACATGGCTCAGGCCGAGCAGGTCACCCATTTCGGTACCAGTGCCAAGTACATTGCCCTGGCGGAAAAGGAAGGCTTGGCGCCCGCCGAGAGCCATGATCTGTCAGCCCTCAGAGCCATTCTGTCCACTGGCTCTCCCCTGGCCCCGGAGAGCTACGACTATGTCTATTCGCAGATCAAAGAGGACCTCTGCTTATCCTCGATCGCCGGGGGCACCGACCTCATCTCCTGCTTTGCTCTGGGAAACCCGACAGCTCCGGTCTACCGCGGTGAGCTTCAGGTTTGCGGTTTGGGCATGAAGGTAGAAGTCTTCGACCCCCAAGGCAATGCCCTGGTGGGCGAGAAAGGCGAGCTCGTCTGCACGCGCGCGTTTCCCTCCATGCCAGTGGGATTTTGGAACGACCCGGACGGCGAGCGATATCGGCAAGCTTATTTCGACGTCTTCCCCGGCATCTGGCGCCATGGGGATTGGGTCGAGCTGACCGAGCGAGGCGGAATGGTTTTTCATGGTCGCTCCGACTCCACCCTCAACCCGGGCGGCGTGCGCATCGGCACCGCAGAGATCTATCGACAGGTCGAACAGCTGGAAGAGGTGGTAGAAAGCCTCGTGATCGGCCAGCAATGGCAGGGGGATGTACGAGTGGTGCTGTTTGTTCGGTTACGCCCAGGGCGAACCCTGGACGAGTCCCTCACAGACTTCATTCGGCGGCATATTCGCCGCAACGCCACCCCTCGCCACGTACCCGCCAAGGTCATTCAAATCGCAGACATTCCCCGCACCCTGAGCGGGAAGATCTCCGAGCTGGCGGTCAGTAATATCGTCCACCAACGACCGGTCAAGAATGCTGACGCCCTGGCGAATCCTCAAGCCCTCGAGCTCTTCCGGGACCTCCCGCAGTTGTCGGTCTAAGCATGCCTCGTCGATCCGGCGGTTCGCTAGCGAACTTCTAGGAGCTTCCGCACCAGCCGCAACAGCATCTCTCGTTCGTCCTTGGACAGGTTGGCGGTCAGCCGATCCTCCACTTGAAGAATGCGCGGTCTCGCCTGGTTGAGGAAGGCACCTCCTTCCTCGGTCAGACGTACCCGAGACCGCCGTCGATCTTCCACAGACCGAGTGCGAGTCACCAGCCCCATGGATTCAAGACGCTCTAGAGGCTTGACCAGCACTGTTGGGGTGGTGCCGATATGAGCCGCGATCTGGCGTTGGGATAAATCCGGGTTGTGGGCGATGAACTCCAGAGCCGCAAATTGGATGGGGGCTAGGTCCTGACCGTCGAAGTCCTGAGCAAACAACTGACTTGCGAAGGCATAAGCGATCCTCAAGTTGTAGCCGATGCACTCCTCCAGAACCCCATAGTTGGGCGTTGGCTCCAAGGTCGCCGAAGACGCAGCGAGCTGCCCCTCTTCCCCGCCATCCACTCGATCAGACATCATTCTCTCCCCCCTCACCTTGAAGATACCTGCCACCGCGCAAACAATCGTTTACATGGTAGACTATTTCACTCATCGCCCTGAGTAACCATGAGAGAAACTTTCTGGAGGATACCGTGAGCAAGGACAAATCGAGCCAAGACCCTCTCGAACTCAAGCGCATCCACCATGTCGAATTTTGGGTTGGAAACGCCAAACAGGCGAGCTTCTTTTACCGCAACGCCTTCGGTTTTTCACAATTTGCCTACTCCGGCCTAGAGACAGGTGAGCGGGAGAACACCTCCTACGCCCTCCGCCAGAAGAAGGCAACTTTCGTGCTCACCACCCCCTTGGGCTCCGATGGGCCCATCAACTCCTTCCTACAGCGCCACGGGGACGGTGTGAGGGATATCGCTTTCGAAGTTGCTGACGCCGATTTAGCCCATGCGGCGGCCCTCGAACGAGGCGCTACCAGTGTCATGGAGCCCCATGACCTCACCGACGAACACGGCACCGTGCGGCGAGCCGCCATCCAAACCTACGGCGACACGATCCACTCCCTACTTTCCTTCAAAGACTACTCGGGGCCATTTCTACCGGGGTACGAGGTTCGAGAGGTCGCCGGGCAAGATGCCGGCCTCCTGGTCGTGGACCACATCGTCGGCAACGTCGAGCTGGGCAAGATGAACCAATGGGCCGATTGGTATTCCAATATTCTCGGCTTCGAACGCTACATCACCTTCGACGACAAGGACATCTCTACCGAATACAGCGCCCTCATGAGTATCGTCATGTCGGACGACTCCAAAGTGGTCAAGTTTCCTATCAACGAACCCGCTGAGGGGCGCAAGAAGAGTCAGATCGAAGAGTATCTGGACTTCAACAACGGCCCCGGGGTTCAGCATGTCGCCCTGCTCACCGGCGATATCCTCAAGACGATTCGCCACCTGAAGAACAATGGCATCGAGTTTCTCGAGGTTCCGGACAGCTACTATGAGGAGCTACCTCAGCGGGTGGGAGATATCGACGAGGAAATCGAAGCGGTAAAAGAACTGGGAATCTTAGTGGACCGAGACGACGACGGCTATCTACTGCAGCTCTTCACCAAGCCGGTGGAAGACCGCCCGACCCTCTTTTTTGAGATCATTCAACGAAAGGGAAGCCGAGGTTTCGGAAAAGGCAACTTCAAGGCCCTTTTCGAATCCATCGAGCGTGAGCAAGCGATTCGAGGAAACCTCTAGACCTGCCTGAGAAGGGAGCGAAACCGTGCCGATCTACCACCGCCTGGGCGAAATTCCACGCAAGCGACATTCCGTTTTTCCCAAAGGGGACGGCAGTCTCCACCCGGAACAGCTGGTCGGGAACAAAGGGTTCGTAGGAATCTCATCGTTGCTCTATCACCTGCACCCTCCGACCCGGGTGACCGCGGTTCGCCCTTTCGCACCGGTGACCATCGAGGCCGACCCAAGCCAGGAGCTCAAGCATCGGCACTTTCGCTCCCATCGTCTCGCTCCGGGGGGCAGCGCGGTCTTGAACCGAGTCCCTCTTCTATTCAATCGGGACGTAACCTCGTTCTTCGTCCAACCGGATATCGAGGACGACTTCTTCTATCGCAACTCCCAGGGCGATGAGTTGGTCTACGTCAGTGAAGGGGAGGGGCGGCTCGAGTCCCAGTTCGGCGACCTGCCCTTTGTGCCCGGCGACTACATCGTGATTCCCCGGGGCATCCTGCACCGCTACCGCTACAGCGGAGATGGACCGGTGAAGCTACTGATTCTCGAAGCTCCGGGTTACTACCGAACGCCGAAACGCTATCGCAACGAGCATGGCCAGCTCACCGAGAACGCTCCCTTTAGTGAGCGAGATTTCAAACTTCCCCAAGACCTCAAGACCTATGACGAGAGTGGAGAGTTCCGCATCTTGGTCAAGCAATACGACGCCCTGACCGAGCTCACCTTGGATCACCACCCCCTCGATGTGGTCGGTTGGGACGGATTCTTCTATCCCTGGGCCATTAGCATCCACGACTTCGAGCCTCGGGTCGGCCGGTTTCACCTGCCCCCACCCATTCACCAGTCCTTCGAATGTGAGGGCTTCGTGGTGTGCTCCTTCTGCCCCAGGCCCTACGATTTCGACCCCACCGCGGTGCCGGCCCCCTACAACCACTCGAATGTCATGTCAGATGAGGTGTTGTACTACGCGTCCGCCGACTTCATGAGTCGAAAGGGAGTGGAGTTCGGCTCGCTAACCCTTCACCCGGACGGTCTTCCTCACGGCCCTCACCCCGGGAAGATGGAGGCCTCCATCGGCGCCAAGGAAACGAACGAGCTGGCGGTAATGTTCGATACCTTCAGACCCCTACAGGTCGCCAAGAACATCCTCGACATCGAGGATCGGGACTACTACCGAAGCTGGATTGAGTAGCGTTTCGCAAGACGAAGGGGAAGGGGTAGAGCAGCCTGTCGCGGATTGACGGTTCGCGGCTGGCGGAGCGCCACAGAAGATCCCTCAAGGCGCTGTTGCAGACGAAGCCTGGTTGGTTTCGTCAAACAAGCAACGCCGAGGGGGCCCCGTGCCGCCCGTCTGACGCTGGACGATTCACTGGGCGATTCACTGGGCAAATCATTAGCCGACAAGCTCCTAGCGTTCCGCGAGCCAGGTTTCTGGCTCCGGAAGGATCTGCCGCAGGTAAAACGCCACCCCTCGATGGCGATTCCAATCGCGAGGGTAGCCTAGGGAAACCTCCTCGAAACGCACTCCATCTCGAAAGTGAGTGTTCTTGATGTGTAGGTGTCCGTGGACCACCACGGCGGCGTTGAAGCGAGTGTGCCAGTCCTCGGTCGCCTTCGAGCCACACCAGATGGAGAATCGGGGAATGCGCCGCAGGTGAACCAAGTCCTCTCTCAAAGGCCAGTGATTGATCAGAATCAGCTCATCTCCTGAGGCAGCGGCGGCTTCCAGGCGCCGCTCCGAGAGAGTCAACCGGGCCGCACACCAAGCTTCTCGAGAAGGGTGTGGGTGGTAGTGGAGAAGAATCTCATCACTGCACATCACGCCAGACTCAGAGGCCCAACTCACCGCTTCCTGGGCAGGCACATCGTCGGGCCGAAAGGTGTAGTCGTAGAGCAAGAAAAGAGGTGCCAAACGATAGCGGCGCCCGCTGGGACCCAAGCCAGGCCACCGAGGGTAGGGATCTTCAGGGGTCAAGACTCCGAAGCTGCGGCAAATTTCCACCAATCGCAGATATTTGGCTTCTCCCTTGAGAGGGGACGGGTCGGTAGCCAGAGTCCACAGGTCATGGTTTCCCGGAACCCACAGAAGCTGTTTGAAGCGAGGTACTAGGGTCTCGAGGGCAAAGCGTAGGTGTGCCTCCGTCTCCCCCACATCACCGGCAAGGATCAGCCAATCCTCCGGCTGTGCCGGCAACTCCACGAGAGCTTCCCGATTTGAGCGATTGGCGAGATGCAGATCTCCCAGGGCAAAAAGCTTCATCTCGTGTTCCGTGACCTCAATTCACCGCTTCGGTGTCGCTAGGGGCCTCTGCCAACAACGACTCCTCGCCGGCCCGCGGCGGAAAAATCAATGCCTGACTGACCCTATCGTTGGCGAAACGTACCTCCGTAAGGGGGTGGCGGATCGGCTCCACGGAGAGGTCCGGGTGTACGAGGGCTCCCCCTCCTGAAGGGATACCCAGCCCACACAGATGTTCTCCAGCCTGAGGCATGGCGGCACGGAGCCGTCGCCAGCTCGGCTCTGAGTGAACGTCGATAAGGTAAGGCACCAGCTTGAAGGTTTCGAATAGGCCCCCGGGTTGCTCCCCGGCCTCCTCGATGCCGTGCAGGCCCAGCTGCATCGCCCCCGCCGAAACCCCGGTCAACAGAGCGCCAGAATAGTACCTTTCGGGAATCTTCTGGTGCAGACCATTGCGAAGAAAAGACTTCCAGCCCAGCATCGGGTCTCCCCCTGCCAATAGGATCCAATCCGCTTGGTCGAGAAAAGCCAGGTCCGCTTCCGTGGGCTCTGTTGGAATCATGCGGCACTGGTCAATGCCCACTCCCGACATGGCACCCTGGAAGAGCTGATAAAATTCCGGCTGGTCTCCGTTCGAAGCACCAACATACGCAGCCTTGGGTTGTTGCCCGACGAGCATTTCTCGCAGACGGGCCAAGAAGAGCTCCTCCTCTTGCCGCCAAAACAACAGCTGACTGTCGGCGAGTAGGAGGATTGGCTTGAGGGGTGTCTCCATGAGCAACTCCGGGCAAAAATGGTGGCTGAGTCCGGTGGACCATTGTACGCCGGGCGGCTTGATCTCTTCGAGTCCTTCGACAAGAAGTGCCACCGAAGCCCGAACCCGTGCACCTATAAGCCTTCCTTGATAGGATGGGCCACCGGAGGAACAGCGCGAAATCATGTCAGAACTCAAAATTCGCTTGAGATTGGACGATACCCTACTCGAGATAATCGAAGGTGATATCACGGAGCTCGATGTCGAGGCGGTGGTCAACCCGGCCAACGAAGACCTCAAATTGGGCTCAGGTGTTGCCGGTGTGATCCGAGAAAAAGGCGGCGACGCGATCCAGGAGGAATGCGACCGCATCGGGTTTTCTGCAGTTGGCTCAGCAGTGATGACCGGAGCAGGTCTCTTGAAAGCCAAACAGGTCATTCACGCCGTAGGGCCTCGAATGGGTGAGGGGGACGAAGACCGCAAGCTCGCCGCCTCCGTTCGATCAGCACTCGCCCTGGCGGACCGCAACGGCTTGAAATCCCTTGCCATTCCCGCTATTTCCACAGGAAACTTTGGTTTTCCTATGGATCGTTGCGCACGGATCCTGTTGACCGAAATCCATCGCTACCTGCAGGGGGGCACCAAGTTGGACCGAGTGGTGGTCAGTCTCTTCGGGGAAGAGGCTTTCGGGACCTTCAAACGGGAACTGCGGCGAGGCTTTCGCTAGCATCCCCTGGCACCTACAGGCAATCTCCAAAAGGGACGGGGCTCACCTCGAGCTAAGCATTGGAGCTGAAGCTACAGTGAAGCTGAAGCTACGTGGGGGGGCATGCCGACGACGCCCCCTGTCGGGCTATGGAGAGTCGTCGAGCTCTTGCCAGTGGAAGCTCGAGACAGGCTCCTAGGAGCCTGCGGTGAGAGTTGCTCGTCTATAGGACGAGGATTCCGGTAGATCTCAAGGCACTCAAGGCACCAAGTACAGGCTCGCCCGGGCCTGCAATCGAGCCCTCGCCTCAAAGCCGCTGCCGACTAGGGCGAACGCCATGCGCGTCGAAAGAACGGGTAAGACTATCCAACCATCGAAGCTCTCTCCACCAGCGTAGGGGGCCACTACCGGCTCGATCTCGGCAATCTTGACCCAATGCTCGTTGTCGGCATCAAAAGAGGCACGAAGCTCTACATAGGAGCGATCAAGGTCGATGGATCGACTCGCGGACGGGTGCCAGAGGGAGAACACGAAGCGCATCTCGTCGTAGGGTCGAGTCTCTAAGTAGCTCTCGTTGGCGATCCGCAGGGAGTAGGTGAACCGTCCCTGGGAATCCGTGGCATGGATCTCTGGCGTTACATCGAAGAACACTTGCCGAGGCGGCTCATTGGGCGGATTGGTCATGGTTCACCTTGTCTGTGTTGGATCTGGGGGTGCTCTGAGGCGGAACCTTCCGGCGGTCCAGCCCGCCGTCACTTCCAAAGGAGGTCGACAGCCGTGCCATTCGATGATTGCAGGCAGATTCCACGGGCTGGTTTTTCAGCTCTACCGACCTCCTCACCATCATGGATGAGGCTAGTTTCTGAGGCAGCGCTGGTCAACACCCGAAACTTCATCCTATCACCGGGCACGGTAGCCTTCGTTCCCTTGACAGTCTGTTTCTGGGAAGGGTACGGTTCCCTCGACCCAGAGATTTCCGTAGCCGAGCCAGCCACCACCGGGGGCACCTGACTGTTGTCTCCCCCTTTCCAAGGAGCCAGCTCGCTACACTCTCCAAAACCGTGAGGAGAATCATGCCGAAGTCTAGAATGCGCGCTTATCTGATTTTCACGGGATCCGGCCCGATTCTGGTGCTCTCGACCTACCCCAAGCTAACCGACGACCGGCTGATCCA
Source organism: Deltaproteobacteria bacterium (assembly GCA_022601195.1). Taxonomy (GTDB): domain Bacteria; phylum Acidobacteriota; class Thermoanaerobaculia; order Multivoradales; family JAHZIX01; genus JAHZIX01. The sequence continues at coordinate 542,395 of JAHZIX010000045.1, read as the reverse complement.
AAAGCTTCGCTACAAGGGCATCGACAAGTTCATTGCCTATCAGGTGGATCTCGATGCCGTAGAGCCTCGGTACCCGAGCTCCTATCAAAAGGTCTCGGCAGACCTGCAGGGAAACGAAGATATTCGGGTTCTAGATTTCAACGGCCACCAGATCATGGCCAACTTCTCCCTGGACTCTTTGGGAGACCCGATTCGCTTCGGCAGCTGAGAGGGCAAATAGGGGTAAGATCAACCCCGTCATGTCCCCCGAATTCTCTGTCGTCATCCCCACCTACAACCGGAGAGAAATCCTTCCGGAGGTCCTCAGCGCCCTCGAAAATCAGAGAGGTGCACCCAGCTTTGAAGTGATCGTTGTCGACGATGGCTCGAACGACGGAACCGGTAGCTGGCTCCAGTCCCGCTCCTTCTCTGTACCCACTACCGTTCTACAGCAGGAAAACCAGGGTCCAGCTGTTGCTCGCAACCAAGGAGTGGCTGTCGCAAAAGGGGAGTGGGTGGCCTTTCTCGGTGACGACACCGTCCCCTCTCCGAGATGGTTGGCGACCCACTACCGAGCTCACCAGGAGCGCAACGATACCCCTCGCCTGGCCGTCATCGGCTATACCGATTGGCACCCGAGAATGCGCCGAACTTCTTTCTTGAACTACATCAACGAGTACGGCCTTCAGTTCGGCTATGCATTGATCGAAGATCCGGAGAACGTTCCCTTCAACTTCTTCTACACCTCGAACCTTTCCCTGCGACGCGAAATGCTCCTCCAGGAGCCCTTTGACCTACGATTTCCCTATGCAGCCTGGGAAGATATCGAAACCAGCTACCGTCTGCAGAAGAGCGGCATGCGGCTTATCTACGAACGAGATGCCGTCGTACTTCACGACCACCCAACCGATCTAAGACGCTTTGCTACCCGCCAGGAAAAGGCGGGATACTCTGCCGTCGTCTTCTTTGGCCTTCACCCCGAACTGGGATCGTTCTTGGGCCTGGGGCCGGAAGGCCCGCCGGACCCGCCAGCCCCACTTAGGGTATTCTTTCAAGAGAAATTGGCACACACTTTGCAAAAGTTTCCTCTGAAGCTCCCTCGTCTCTGGGAAGATCTATTGAGAAGTCATTACATTAGGGGTCTAAATAGAGGTTGGGGAGACGGCGCAAATAGCATCAAAGGAGAGCCGCCATCATGAGACTCGAGACCTTCCGCCGCAGCTTGTCTCTTTCCAGCTGTGCCGTGGCGGGCGTGCTTTTCCTCGCGGGGAGCACACCTGGCCAAGCGCAGCAAAGAGATACCCAGAAACCATCCAAGAAACCTACCGTCCGAGCTGGCTCTTCCGGGAGTCAACAAAGCTCCGCTTCCAGAGGAAGCAGCAACCGCAACCGGGACATGCAACGTATGCAGAACCGATCAAAGCCCGGTGGCGAAAGGCGTGCGACAACCTCCGGTAGCTCCGCGAGCCGTGGGCGGCGCAGCGGCTCGAGCACAAGCTCGAACCACCGGGGCAGAAACTACGACAACCGTCATCGCGGCGGAGGTCACCACCGCGACTATCGCCGACACCGTTCCTACAATCGCTACGGCAGCCACTACGGCCACTACGGCCACTACGGATATCCCTACAGAAGCCACTACTACTACTACCCACGGGCCAGTTTTTACTGGTATGGCTCTTCCTATCCGTTCTACTACGGTTACCGCCATTCCTATGACACCGGTCGCTATGGAGCCTACGGCTCCGGAAGGCCGTCCGGTGCCCTCGATCTCGATGTCAAGCCGGAGAAAGCAGAGGTCTACGTGAATGGCCGCTACGCTGGGGTGGCCGACAACTTCGATGGCTTTCCAGCCTATCTTTGGCTGGAAGAAGGCAACTACGAGATCTCCTTCTACAAAGAAGGCTACGAAACGATCACCCGAGATTTCAGCGTAACGCCAGAAGCCGTCATCGACGTCTCGGATGAGATGGTGGCCGGCCTGGCGGTTCGGCCAGAAGCTCCCCCAGAGGTCGAAACCGCTCAAGCCAGCGACGGCCTCGGTGGAAGAGAAGAGGAGTGGCGGCAGCGTGCTCGGGAGTATCGCCAGAGAAAAGCTCCGGAGAGGAATCCAGTTCAGCCCCCCTCCGGAGGAGCTTTCGACGCTCGCCAAGAACCTGGAAGACTCACTTTGACGGTCGAGCCGAAAGATGCTTCTGTCTACCTGGACGGCCGTTTTCTAGGCACTGCCGAGGACCTTTCCCGCTTACACTCGGGGTTGATTCTCGACCCAGGGGAACATGAGCTTCAGGTGCTGCGACCGGGGTTTACCGCGGAATCGAAGACCTTCGAAGTCGACCCCGGAGAGGATCTCGACTTGCGAGTTCTTCTAGAGTCCAATGGGGGCGACATCTAGGGACCCCGCTCTAGAAAGCACAGAAGGGCACTCTTTGAGGAGTGCCCTTTTTCTTTCTCGGAACCCGTCTTCGAGTCTCCCCTCAAGCCCCCTTCTCAACTCGGATCACTCGCCGGTACCACCGCGCGCTGGCCAACGTGACGGCTAGGTCAACACCGTCTTCGTAGGCTCTATCGACAATACGCCGGCTCGCTACCTCGAAGCGAGTCGCACCCGCCAAGGGAAACGGGTCGACTCGGACGATGCTCTCGGTGGTGCCTGGCTCGACCGAAAAGCGGTATCCGGCCCTCTCGAAACTTCCCTCCCACCCACTACAGGCTGCTAGGGAAATGAGATCCGTCACCTCGAGCAAACCGTAGTCTCTACGGACCTCCTGGAGCGGGACCTCGCAACGCTCAGCTAGCTCCGAGATCGATTCTTCCAGAAACGAGAAAAGGCCATCCTCCCACTCCGGCTGGCCACGATGCTCTCGGTGCAATTCCAACGCGTGGTGGGCCACCAACAAAGAAGCGTAGGGATGATCCTCTGAGAAACGTTCTACCCCGGTCTGCCAAATCTCGAACCGGACCTGCCGGGGAATGGTTTGAAAGGTGTGAGGCCGCTGGGTCGTCGGGTCGACCCGGGGAGCCGAATCCGCTTCCCGCCAACCGTTGTCGTGTTCTCGGGCTGCGAAGATGAGCTCTTGTCTTCGAGGGTGAAACTCGAATCCGTCGAAGCGCCACAGATGGAGTAGATCTCCCGAAAAATAGGCGTGATCCGGCTGCGTGGTGACGACGAGCTCGGAGTCCTCGCGAAGGATGATCATGCCTCTTGCCCTGTTTTGAGAGTCACTGGTCAGCGAGAAGAGGAGGTCTCATGGCGGACCTCAACGAAGAATCGGAAGTCGTCCCCGGGCTCCCTCCCCCTGCGACTCTTCGACCGGGAACCACTCTCGAGAGGATCGGTCGTGACCCGCGGGAGTCTCTCCACAGGCCACGAAGCTCACTTCTCTCCAGATCGAGCTATTTCTTGATGGAAAGAAGCTCGACTTCGAAGACCAACATGCCGGCGGGGAACCCTTCCTTGCCCTTGTAGGCTTGCTTCTCGGGAATCCAAAAACGGCGTTTCTCGCCTTCTACCATCAGCTTCAAACCTTCCGTCCAACCCGGAATGACTCGGTTGAGAGGAAAAATCGCTGGCTTGCCCCGGGTGATGGAACTGTCGAACATCTTGCCATCGGTCGTCCAACCCGTGTAGTGAACTTCGACTTCCTTGGAGCCCTTCGGGTGTACCGTACCGGTTCCCTTTTGGAGCACCACGGAAGCCACCCCAGATTTCGTCCTCTGCGCCGACTCCGGCGGCCCTGCGACGTCATCTGGTGCAGGGGGAGGCCTGAGGATATCGAGCAACTCGACATCGAAAACCAGCATGCCAGCAGGTCGACCTTCGCGCCCTGCGTAGGCCATACCCTCCGGGATCCAAAGTCGGCGTTTCTCGCCAGTTACCATCAACTTCACCCCTTCGGTCCAGCCGGGAATCACCCGGTTCAGCTGGAGGACCGCGGGAATGTTACGGGCCACAGAGCTGTCGATCATCTTGCCATCGGTCGTCCAACCCGTGTAGTGAATGCGCACGGTATCTTTTGTTTCTGGATGGGTTGTTCCAGAACCATTGGCCAGCACCTTAGAGGCGAGACCCGTTTCCGACCGGATAGCGTCTTCCGGAGCAGCAGCCACATTGTCCGGGGCCGGAATCGGTTCTGCTCCCAGGGCTGGAGACACAGCTCCTCCGAGCAATAGGAGCAGAGCACAAGGCAGGGTGATCCAACGTGTCATAGAGTCTTATCCTTTCCGGTAGGGCGATCTGGCTAGACGACGGATATTGAGGTCGCGGGTCTCTAGAGACGTACCCGGAGGTTGAATCTACCATCCCAGGGCTTATTGTCGGAGATACCGAGGATAAACCGCTCAAGGAACGAAGCGATAACCGACTCCCCGGACACTGTGAATATGGCGCGGCCGCCAGGCACTCTCTTCGAAGGCCTTGCGAAGAACGACGATGACATTGTCCACCACTCGGGTATTCGGATGATTCGGCAGATCCCACACTCGAGCGAGAAGTTGGCGCCGGCTGATCACCTCGTTGGGCCGCTCGGCAAAAATCCTCATGACTTCCATTTCCTTCTGGGAAAGCTCCACGACTCCCTGTCTGGTTTTGGCTTGCCAGGAAGAGAAATCCACCCAGTAATCACCGAACTCAAGGCGCGGTGGAACGATTTCCTGAGAGGGTCGGTTGCCGTTCTCCTCCGTCCACTGCGTGCGCCTGAGCAGAACTTCGACCCGGGCTAGCAATTCGGCCAGGTCGAAAGGCTTGACCACATAGTCGTCGGCCCCACAGCGAAGACCGAAGACCACGTCATCCGGTTGGCTACGGGCGGTCAACATCAGCACCGGAGTAAAGTCGTTTCGCCTTCGAAGCTCAGTACAAACCTCAAATCCATCCATCTCCGGCAATCGAACGTCAAGAATCACCAAGTCGAAGCGGCCCTTTTCCAGAGCGACCAGAGCCTGCTCGCCATCGGTGGCCACTTCCACCAAATATCCTTTTCTTTCCAGATTGAACCGGAGCCCTTGGGCCAGGGCTTCTTCGTCTTCGACGATGATCAGATTCGGCTGCCGTTCACTGGCCAAGATGCGGCTCCTCGAGTCTCGGCAGCTCGATCTCGAAGCGACTCCCGGGCCACCCTTCTTGGGAGAAAGCCCGCACCGTACCATTCATCTCTTTGACCAACCCTTCGACGATCGCCAAGCCCAGCCCGGTCCCTTTTCGCGACCCTCCGGCTTTCCGGCCACTCTGGTAGAAGCGGTCAAAAACCCGACGTAGCTCGCTTTTGGGAATGCCCACGCCGTCGTCTTCTACGGCGATGGTGACCCGATCCGCCGTATCCACAACGAGACATCGAACCTCCCCTCCCGGTGAAGAGAAACGCACCGCATTGCTGACCAGGTTGTCGAGCACCCGATGCAGCGCTCCCTCGGTTGCCAGCACTCTCGAAGAGGTATCGATCTTGGCGAACAACCGGCGGTTCTGTAGGGTCACCCGTTCCCGGGCCTCCTCCAGATAGGCTTCCAGAAACGGCCTGAGAGCCACTTCTTCTAAGGCCAAGGCCCGTTTTCGGGCGACCAATCGAGATGTCTCGAGCACATTGTCTACCAGCTGAGTCATCCTCTCCTGCTGCTGCAAGATATAGCCGAGGGAGCGAGAATGCTCCTGTTGGCTAACACCTCCTTGCATCAAAGTCTCCGCGTGAAGACGAATCGCTGCCAGGGGAGATTTCATCTCGTGGGTGATGTTGGAGACAAATTCCTCCTGCTTCATGGCGTAGCGCCGCTCCGAAAGGGCTTGAGCCATCTGGTGGGTCAACCCTACGATCAGCAAGCCAAAGAGCACGCAGCCTATGCCGAGGATCAACCAGTGGAAATTCTCCCGACGAACGCCGACCCGGCTGGCCAACTCGTTGATCTTCGCTTGGGACCGCACGATGTAGATCACCCACCCCACTAGCAAAGAGGTGGTCAACCCCAGAGATAGCACGTAACTGACGATGAGGTGGGTAGAAGGTTTTCTGGGCACTCGTGTTCTCCGTAGGGATCCTATCCTAGGAACTTAGCCTCACCGCCCAACCGAGGTATTCTCGAACCACCATGCGGATTATTTCTTTATGCCCAAGTCTCACCGAGCTGGTCTTTGATCTGGACCGAGGAAGGGACTTAGTCGCTTGCACCCGCTATTGCGTTAGGCCCGCTGACCGGGTCACAAGCCTCGCCAAGATTGGCGGGACCAAGAATCCCAAAATCGAGCAAATTCTCGAACTAGAACCAGATCTGATTCTGATGAACCGTGAGGAAAATCGTCTGGAAGATGGCGCCACCCTCGAGGCCGCTGGAATCCGGTCCCGCAGCTATTTTCCGAAAACCATTCCGGAAACCCTGGAAATGATCCGCGACTTAGCACTCGAGCTGGATCGGCCGGAAGCGGGAGACATCCTCCTTGCAGAGATCGAGAAGAGACGCTTTCGAGCAGAGACCGTAGCCAGGAATCGACCCCCCCTTCGCTTCGCCTACCTAATCTGGCGCAAACCTTGGATGACGGTCAACGGCGACACCTATGTCAGCTCTTTGCTCGAGATGGCTGGGGGCAAAAATGTCTTCCAGCTCCAGACCGACCGATACCCACCCATAGACGCTGAGGAGCTAGCGGCAGCAGCACCGGACCGAGTGTTCTTGAGCAGCGAGCCCTTCCCATTCGAGCAAAAGCACCGGATCGAGCTGGCGAAGTCTACGAAGTTGCCCGAAGAGAGCTTCGTCCTGGTGGATGGTCGTCTACTTTCATGGCACGGCTCCAGCACCGCGGATGGCATCGACTACGCCTCGTCGTTGTTCCAGGCGGACCTTGACTCCTAGGCTGGAGCCGTAGAAAGCCCTTTTTGTCAGCAGGCTCCCAGTACTCAGACTACCGGGGGCTCAGACTACCGGGGGCTCTCCAAGAGCAAATAGAGAACGTTGTCGGTGAAGGAGGGATCCTTGGTAAGGCCGAGGTGGCCGGTAGAAAGGAACGTCACATTGCTCCAATCGATCGGGGAGACGAGGCGGCGCACCAATTCCTGCGGTTTTCTTTCGTCCATCAGAGCGCTGCGCCGTAGCACCGCTCCATCTCCCGGCTGCTTTTCGACCACCGTCAGCTCTCCGCTGCCTTCCTGCACTGCCACGACCGCATCCGTAGCGATCGCGTCGCCGGCCAGCAAGTGAATCCTGACCCACGGAGGAGGCGAACCCGGGAGGTCCATGGCTGCGGTGAAGGCGCGGGCACGAGTCAACGACTTCTCTAGATGGTCCAGGGCGATTCGTCTGCGCTCCTCTCGTGTTTCTGCTTCGGGTAACAGCATCGCTAGAACCTCATCCTGTTCCGGATCGGCGAGGCCCCAACCGAATCGAACCCAGGTCTCTGGATCGAGAATGTCACCGTCCACCAACTCGCCTCCCTCCTCTGTCACCAGAAACTCGTGCCGGCTGCGAGGAAGGAGTTGGTAGGCGCCGGGAAAGGTTCCCAGAAGGGCCGGTTGGTACCGAGGTAGTGATGGCCCGAAATTTCGCCCGTCGACGAGGTCGAAGAGAGCCGCCATGGTGCCAGCGTTGGGAGTACCGATGAGAATCAAATTCTCCACCAATGCGGCACCTTCCCAGGTCAGAGGAGGGCTGGAGCCATCCTCCGGCAAATCCGCCGCCCCGTAGCGCAGGTAGTATCGAGCCACCATTCCGCCCATGGAATGAGCAACGATGTCGAAGCGAATCGTGTTGTCGTCAACGCCGTACCGTCGTTTCATCTCGGCGGCGACGTAGGCACGTTTTTCGAGCAGGTAGTGATGAAGCTCGCGAGCCGCCTCGGCGATGTCCCGGCGCCAGTCATAGGCAAATTGAAAGCAGGTGAAATGGCCTTCCCCATAGTCCACGGCTCCGGAGAGGCCGAAACCCTCGTCCCGGAACCCTCCCACTCCCAGGGAGGAGAGAATCTCAGAGTAAGCGGCTACCTCGATGGGAATGCCCAAGAGCTTGACGCGAAGCCGGTCGAGCACTCCAGCTGCCCTGACATCGTCTCGCAGCTGCTCCAGAGAAAATCCTTCCGCCATAGGCAAAGCTGCCAGGCGCGCTCCCGAGGGAGTCTTGGGATTCGCATACTCGCCACCGAGCAACCCCCACACTTCGGTGCCATCTTCTGACCGAAGCTTGCTACCGAGAAGACCCGGTATGACCACCACGGGATTGCGCTCGAGGTCGTGGAGCTGCGCCGATCGATTGTAGATCTGGGCCAAATCCGGCCCTCGGCGGCTGGCCGTGCAACCAACGAGAAGAATTAACAGAGGAAACCAAGCGAAGGCTGTTTTGTTCATATTCCGTGGGAGCTCAGTTGTTGGAGTTACCAGCTTCGAGTTTCTAGCGAGCCGCGAGCCGGCCTCAACAGTGGTCTTTAACTCGCTCGTGCACCAACCCTGAAACACATTGACATAGCCAACAGTCAGCATCAATGGTTTGGTTCTACCTCTTTTGGCATTAGAGCCTCGATCACCGCCTCCCTTACCGTAGAATGAGCACGTGCTTCTACCCTACAGTGTACGACTCCTGTGCCTCTCTTGGGTGGCTCTGGCGAGCGTCGCCATCGCTGAGGTACCAGCTTTGGAGCCTTCGGCGAGAGTTGTTTCGTTGGACAGCTCTTGGCGATTTCAGCCCGGTGACGACCCCGCTTGGGCCGACCCTCAATGGGACGACTCGACCTGGCAGGAGATTTCTGTCCCTGGCGCTTGGGGTCGTCAGGGGTTCCGCGATGTTGAGGTCGGCTGGTACCGCCAGACCGTCACGCTACCTCTATCCTCCCCGGAACCCTCCAGGGAGGAGGCTGCCGGCCAGGGCGATCACGGCCTTGATCCTTCCGCACAAAAGGCTGTCACGGGAGACACTGCCACGGGAGACACTGCCACGGGGGAGCCGACCAAGGGTCCCTGGGGACTGCGCCTAAGCTCCGTAGAAACAAGCTACGAAGTCTTCGCCGGGGGTCGAAGCCTCGGTCTGGTCGGAACGGTTCCCCCGAATCGACCTCTCCAGGAAGACCGTTGGAGAGTCTTCCCGCTTCCTCCAGATGTCGTCCGTTCCGATGGCAAAGTCGTGTTGGCGATCCGGGTCTGGCGCTCCGCCGCTACCAGTTCCCGACGCGGCGGCCTCGTGTCGGGCAGAGTGGAGATCGGTCCTCTGGCAGAGATCAGCCGGCGGCGGACGACCGAGGAGTTGCCGGAGCTCATCCTCGCAGCTCTCCTCCTGTTAATCGGCCTCTACCAGATCTTGCTAACTAGGCAGAAGCGGCCAGATTCCCATGTTTATCTTTGGTTCGGCGTCATGCTTGTCACCGCAGCAACTGCGGTTTTTTTTCAGACTCAATGGCGGTTCGCTCTGGGGGTCCACCCGGTCTGGCTCAGCAAGCTGCGGCTAGCCAGCCTGATCCTCCTTCCGGCTGCCTGGATTCAGTTTTCTTGGCCCTTGCTCAGCCAGAAGATCTCAGAATGGGTGCGAGCCTACCAACTGTCCCACGTCGCTCTCGCCGTTGCTGTGGTCGTGGTACCAGGCCTCTGGCTCGGCGAGGAATCGCACCCCTTCTGGCAGCTGTGGTTGTTGCCACTGATCGTTTTCCTGGTCTATCTTGCCGGCCGCCGTGTGATCACCCGTGGCCCGGAGGCGATTCCCATCGCGGTGGGAACCCTTTGTCTCGCCTTGGCTCTGCTGCAGGACATGGCCGTGGATCAAGGCTTCCTATCGGGCAGATCTTTTCTCCCCCTGGGTCTGGGGCTCTTTCTTCTGACGATGACCTGGTCTTTGTCCAGACGTTTTGGGAGGGTCTTTGGTGAGTTGAACGAGCTCCGGCAGGGGCTGAGAGATCGAGTCGAGGTGCGTACCCGCGAGTTGTCCCGAACCAATGAGCGCCTCAAAGAGCTAGACCGCTCGAAGAGTGAGTTTCTAGCCAACATGAGTCATGAGATTCGCACCCCCATGAACGGTATTATCGGCATGTCGGAGCTTCTCCTGAAGACCGATATGGACCTGGTGCAGCGCGAGTACGCATCTACCATCGCTGCCTCCGGCGCATCTCTCCTCTCGCTCATCGACGACATCCTCGACTTCTCAAAAATCGAAGCTGGAAAGCTCTCGGTTCAGGAAACGGATTTTCAATTAGCCACCACGGTCTCCGGGGTGGTTGAGCTGCTGGCTCCACGGGCGAAGGAAAAGAGCATCCAGCTCAAACTGGAAGTTGCTGAAGATCTTCCCAAGCGCTTTCGCGGTGACCCAGCTCGCCTGCGGCAGGTTTTGATCAACCTGACCAGCAACGCCCTGAAGTTCACCGATCTCGGCCAGGTGATCGTTCGGGTCGACAAGCAAGCCATCAAGGGCAAGCGCATGTGGGTGCGGTTTTCCGTCGCCGACACCGGCGTAGGCATCCCGGAAGAAGAGCAAAAGGAACTGTTCAAGGCTTTCAGCCAAGTTGATAGCTCCAGCGCTCGGCGCTTTGGCGGCACCGGCCTGGGCCTCGCCATCTCCAAGAACATCGTTGAGCTCATGGGAGGCCGCATCGGCCTACAGAGCAAACCGGGCGTTGGGTCGGTGTTCTACTTCTCCGTGCCCCTGAGCCCACCCAAGGTGTCGACGACTCAGCAACGGCACCAGCCGAGTATCGAGGAGAATCGGCGACGGCGCTCCAACTTTCGAATTCTTCTCGCCGAAGACAACCCCATCAATCAAATGGTTTCTCTGCGGCAACTAAAATCTCTCGGTTACCACGCTCAAGCGGTCACGAACGGAATCGATGCCCTGGAAGCTCTCAACCGGCATCGATTCGACCTGATTCTCATGGACTGCCAAATGCCGCGCCTGGACGGCTACGAAACCACTCGGAGAATTCGCCAGCAAGAAACTTCCGGAAAGAGAATACCCATCGTCGCCGTGACCGCTCATGCCATGAAGGGAGATCGAGAGAAGTGCCTAGCTGCGGGGATGGACGACTACATTTCCAAGCCGTTTCGGGAACAGGATTTGGCCGAAAAGTTGAATCGGTGGCTGTTGGACGGGCCCGAGGTTGCCGATCAGCCCCATTCCCCGGCCCAGCAGCCACCCTCACCCGCCCCAGCTCCTCTCCAGAAGCCCGCCGCCACGGTGGATGGAGGTCTCGATCAAGGGGCCGTGGAGAGCTTGAAGAAATTGAGCGCTGCATCCGGAGAAGATGTCCTCTTCAAGGTCGGTAGCCTGTTTCTCGACGAGGTTCCGAAACGACTCGAATCGCTCCAGGAAGCCGCGGAAAACATGGACTTGTCAGCTATTGAGAATCTTGCCCATTCTTTGAAGGGGAGTGCCGGAATCCTTGGCGCCAGCCGCTTTCTCAAGCTCTGTGGAGAGTTGGAGTCGGCTGCCCGCAATCGCCTATTGACCGATGCCAAGCCTATGGTTCAGGGCATCGAAGAGGAATATCGAAGGGCGGCCAAGGAAGTTCAAAACTTGCTTGCACTGCCGCGCTAGAGAGCCTGCTGGGATCTCACCAGGGCCGAGAGACGACGCAGGCGTTGACACCGCCAATACCCATCGACAGCTTTCCAACGGGACCCTCGGGAGCCTCACAATCGCTGTCGAAGACGAACTTCTCGTGCACGGTGGCAATCTCGCTATTGAGCTCACCCGGGGAGAGTGGGGTTGGGAAGAGCTTTTTTCGGTCGTAGCCCAAGTATTGAGCCGTCAGCTCCCAGCCCCCACCCGCTGACATGCCATGGCCGAAGGTCCCCTTGCGGGCGGTCACCAGAACGCGCTCCGACATCACCGCTCGCAGGGTCTCTACTTCCTTGAAATCACCCGGGGTCGCCGTGGCATGGAGGTCCCAAGAGGCGATTTCCTCGGGACCCACTCCCGCTTCCGACAGGGCTCCTTGAATGGCGTTGGTGGGACCTTCCCTGGAGGGGGTAATGATGTGATCGGCGTCAGAGCTGACTCCCACTCCCAAGGGCTCCAAGCCGCAGGGCTTGAAGCCGCGGGCCACCATGTAGTCGTGGTCACCGACGATCCAAACCGCCGAACCTCCCGCAACATGGGTTCCTCGAAGACCGCCGAGGGGCTTCGAAACTTGACCGTCCGCGGCGATCACCCGGCCCCCATAGAAGGCTCCTACGATCAAGGGATGAGGAGGTGGGTCGGTGGCTCCTACCACCACCGCTTTCGCTTCTCCTCGCCGAATGGCATCCATGGCCAGCTTGAGGGCGACCCCAAAGGTAGAACAGGCAGCGACCGGGGCAAAGGAGAGTCCGGTGATACCTCCGAGCATGGAGATCTGAGCCGCCGGGGTGTTCTGGATATTCCAAATCACGTTGGCGCTCACCTGGCTCCAGGGTGGTTCCGGCGAACCCCATTCCTTGATCAGCCGGCTCTGCCGTCGGCGTTTCTCTCTCATGAGCCGTCTTTTCCCGGCCTCGACTTCCCCCTCCACGGAGAGGGATTCGATGGCGGCGAACTCCCGCAGGAACTCTTGGAGATCCGTGGACCTTTCCGCCCAGAAGGCCCACCAAGTATCTTCGGCGTCCTGACGGGAGCCATCCGGGGCCTCTGCCGGATCCAAGGGAATCGATGCGCCGTCGGTGGCCATCGATGACGGATCCTCCAGATAGAGGGTCAGCGCGGCGTTCCTGGAAGGGTCTGCCCAAAAGCGGTGCCACCGCCGCTGAGCGCGGTAAAGCTTCAAAGAGGCATCGTACAGAGTGTCGACGTTTCCCAGACCGGTGCCCATATAAACATGGGCTGCAGTTCCCAGGCGCTGAAGCTCTTCTTCGATGCCTGGGTTTTGGGAGAGGGCCTGAATGAAGCCGCCAATGGCGTACTTCGCCGGCAAGTCCATCTTGTCTACGAGTTGAGGGAAGCGATTCGGCTTGAATCGCTGATCGATCCAAGGCCGATAGACGCCAAAGTCGAACTCCGGCATACCGACGAGAAAATTGTCTGGGCCGAAACCGTTGAAGGGCGAGAGCCAGCTTTCAGCCCCGTCGAGGTTGGCCTCGAAAGCATCGATGTTGGGCGACCTGGGCGCCACGATTCCCCAGCCGAACACTCCAATCCTTGTCAACCTGGTCTCCTCAAGGGTGTTCCAGTGAATCGGCGCATTGTGTCACATCATGCCCCTTCGCATCCTGAGCCGCCCTGCCTTGCCCCACTTCCCAGCAGCCAGTTCCGTTGAACCGCGATCTGCGGTGATCTCTACTTGGGCGGGCACCTGCCTCGGCCCTTCAATCCCATTTGAGCTGCTGTAGACTCTCACGAAACGCCATTCGAACCCAGGGAGCCACCGATCCATGCCCAAGAAAACCAAGCCACAGCGAAATACTCTGCTGGTTCACGCCGGAGAACCCAAGCCCAGAATCGGCGGTGCCGTGGTCTTGCCCGTCTTTCAAAGCTCGACCTTCGAGTATGACGGGCAGTCCAGCTACCATGACCTCAAATACATCCGCCTCAACAATACTCCCAACCATCAAACTCTCCACGCCAAATTGGCCGCTGTGGAACAGGCAGAAGCCGCCCTGGTGACCGGTAGCGGCATGGCTGCCATCTCGACCACTCTATTGACCGTGCTAAAGGCTGGTGATCACCTGTTGATCCAAAAGGGCCTCTATGGCGGCACCCAGGACCTGGTGACCACCGAGCTGCCCGCACTGGGGATCGAAGTGAGCTTTTTCGATGGCGACCGGCCGGAGACCTGGGAGAGCCAACTACGCAGCCAGACCCGAGCCATCTATGTGGAGTCCATGAGCAACCCTCTGTTGGACATTCCCGACTTGGCTGCGGTCGTCAGCTTCGCCCGCCAACACGGCTTGGTCTCCCTGATCGACAACACCTTCCCTTCACCGGTGAACTTCCGGCCCTGCGCTCTTGGTTTTGACCTCTCCCTGCACAGCGCGACCAAATATCTCAATGGCCATTCCGACATCGTCGCCGGCGCGGTCATTGGAAGCCGCCCCTTGGTGGACAAGGTCTTGCACCGACTCAATCACCTAGGAGGCAGCCTCGACCCCCATGCCTGCTTTCTCTTTCACCGGGGCGTCAAGACCCTCGAGCTGCGCATGCGCCAGCACAATGCTTCCGCTTTGGCCATCGCTACTTATTTGGAGAGTCATGATGGAGTCGAGAAGGTCTACTATCCAGGGCTCGCCTCCCACCCTCGCCATGCTCGCGCCAAGGAGCTCTTCGATGGCTTCTCCGGAATGCTGAGCTTTGAGTTGGCTGGTGGTGCCGAAGCGGCCGACCACCTGTTCCGTCGCCTCCAATTCCCCGCTGTGGCACCTAGCCTCGGCGGAGTCGAAACCCTCATCACCCGGCCCGCGACCACCTCCCACGCAGGAATGTCACCGGAGGCTCGTCGGGAAGCAGGAATTGGGGACGGCTTGATTCGCTTGTCCGTGGGTATCGAAGATGCAGCCGACTTGATAGCAGACCTGGAGCAGGGCCTGGGGATCAGCTAGAGCTGCCGGTAGCCTCAAGGGGCGTTCTCGGGCCATCGCTCCGCCATCTGGGTTCCAAGGTTTCGGAAACTTTCTAGAGTTCTGGCTCGAAGTTCTTCTCGACCTAGGCCACCAGTTGCAAGACCTCTCATCCAGCCCGGGTTGATTTCAGGTTTTGGGGACAACAAGACGAGGCTGCCCCCAAGTTTGAGCCTACCTCCGAGCTGGAGAGCCTCTAGGAAGAAGGGCTATGGCAGGCCGAGACCGATCTTCTACCAGGCGACTCCGGCCCCCATAACCCACCCGATCAATTCCCCGGGGGGCTGCCTGCCTCCGAAATGCCTCGATACAACCGAAACAAGAGTCGTCCAGGGCCCCCGGGACGTCGAGGAACCGCTCACCCCATTTTTGTGAAATAGGACTGACTCGCCACGGCGGGGAAGATCTCACGCACTCCCTGAATCACTCCCTCGTGATTCCCATTTGCCAGAAATCTCGCGCATTAACCATAGGAGACGTTCTCTCTTGCCGGGGTATTGGACGCTATGAAGCGTCTTTCCCAGTAGGCACTGCCAATTCGGGCCGTGTCATCTCTCAAGAAGGGAGGTTCTTTGCTCCTAAGGCCCAGTGCCAAGGAAGCTTTCACCAGAGGCCAGAGTGGCGATTGTCGCCAGATGTTCAAGCGCCGGGTAGCTCCGTTTGTCCAGCGATTCAACATGTTAACCGGCAAGTCTCCATGCGTGCGAAATTTCTAAAATATTTTGGAGAACACTATGCCCTACCCAGCCTCCCGCTCCCGTTCAAAACTTGGATTCCCCGCCCTGGCGATTCTCATGCTGGCATTCTGCCCATCGAAGGGTCTTGCTGTGACGCCAGAGCTCGAGAAAGCGCATGCTGACAAGGCAGCTGTGGTTCGCATAGAACGACAGCAGGCCGAACGAATGGCCAACGCCCGACCGACGCGATTGATGAGCCCTCACTATTCCGTCGAGGGTAGTGACGAGACCATGCTCTACCTACTGAACAGCTTTAACAGCCCGATCGAGGTCGACATCGAAGTGAGCAACGAGAAGGCGGAGGTTCTCCTCCTGGGTCAACACCTGCTCGAGCCCAACCAGCACGTTGCTCTCTCGCTGCGTCAACAGCTTGCCGGATCGCCATCAACCCACCAGTCCGGCAGCTTATGGATCGACTTCCTGGGCGACAGCACCATGGTGCAGGGCTGGGTGGTTCTCGAACGGGGTAAGCAAGTCGTCGAGGTTCCACTGAAGGCAGTCGGAATCGATCACAGCAGACAGCGCACCTCTTTCTGGGATACACGCCTGCTGGGCGAAGGGGTTGTTCCTGGCTTCTACCTGGTGAACGGCGCGGAGCTACCGGTGGGCTACCGGCTCCAATTGGGCCAGGGCGACAAGACCCTCTATCGGAAGGCGGGCACCTTGAACCCTGGAGTTCGCAAGACTGTTTTCCCGGTCGATATTGACCCTCGACTAGGGTACGGGTGGATGCGATTGAGCTTCAACAACCGATCTGATGCGGTAGCAATTGCGGGCTTTCTTCAGCCGAGAGACCTGCAGCTCGCACCGAATCGGAGTCGCCACCTGAGCCGGTTAAAGGTCGGCCTAGAGGGTGTCCGGACCTCCTTCACCCAGTTCGAGTCACTCCCCTTTCCCTTGGCTGCATCTCCGCAGGGCGCCGCACCGCGAACCATTCTGAGCCTCTTTAACAGCGATCACGGCGCCATTGGCGCCGAAGTGATCCTGATGAACCATGAAACGGGAGAAGAGGTGATGCGGCAGGAAGTCTCCCTGGGTTCTAAAGAGATCGTCTCCGTTGAGCTCGATGTTCTGGCGGCATCCCTTGGTCTTGAGCTCCCTGCCGAAGGCCGTGCGCGGGTGGTGGCCGATAACGCGGCTCTACAGCTGACCTCGACGACGGAGCTGAACAGCGGTGAGGTGCTCGATGTTACTTTCTTCGACACGTCCACGGCACACCAAAGCGGTCTGTACCCACTGCCCAACCTCGACGATTTCGATGTTTCGACCGACCTGGTGAATATTGGAGATGAGACGACCTCCATCCTCGGCCAAATTTCCTGGCCTGGCGGTACGTATGCACTCGAGCCAATAGACATTCCTGCCGGCGAATCCAGGCGCATCGACTTTGCGGACCTGGCTGGCGATGGCAAGCCGGATCTGCTCGGTCGCAAGCTCGACCCGACCTTCCGTAGCGGCTTTTTCCAGTGGTCGGCCCGAGGTAGCCACGAGGTGATCGCGAGAACACAAGCCCGGCCCCGCCACAGCCTTGATCGTTTCGGCTTCAATTGCCACGGCTGCTGCCTGGAGGAATCCTACGGCGAAATCTTGCCGGGACCGGTAATCGTGCACTTCGATACGCCCACCTCCTTCGAGGGCGTAGAATTCATCTCCACCTGCACCGGTATCCTTGGGCCGTACTCGATGAGTGGATTCAGCAGTCTTAGCTACTCATCACCGGTGACTTGGGATGGACATATGGTTTCCTCCTCCAACCTAACGGACCAGAACCTACGCTTCACGGCATGGGGAGATATTGTCTTCGATGACGGCTGGGAGTGCACACGAGGCAGCGCGCTTTTCGAAGGCGATAACCGAGCTCAGGCTGACAAATGCCAAAGGACCCACAATCCACCACCCTTCGATCCGACCAGAGGCTGCGCTGACCAAAGCAACTCGTGCTCATCTTGTTTCAGCTGCTGCACCAAGCAGAAGAGTGTCGCTGACTGCCGCTGCGACCGCTTACCGTTTGGGCGTGCTGTGTGTAAGAACCTTGCGAAGGCAGCCTGTGGAACCTGCAAACAATCGTGTGCGGGAAGCCTCGGTTGCGGTGGGAATCTCAATTGCTAAGGAAGGAGAAGGCAATGAAAAGAACGAGGTTTCAGGTTTCTTTAGTACTTCTCTTGGCGACTATTTTCGGTACCGGAGCCGCTGATCGCGCCAGTCATGGCGAAGCGCCTCCAGGAGAGCATCCGTTGACAGCCCAGCTGCCGTCACCGGTTACACGGTGGCAGCAGTGGCATGGATTCTCGGGCTCAGAGCTACTCGAGCTGCGTACGCTTCTCCTGAACTCTTGGCTACCGGATCGAGAGTTGACACAAGTTCTTGCGGAGGGCTCCGGCCCTTCCCGCCTCATCCTGAGCGAAGAGAGGTTTATCCTGGATGGAGTCTCACGTTTCAGGATCGTTGAGGCTCAGACGGGTTGGTGGCTGGAGTTAACAGAGTATTCCGGGCTGAAGCTCGATTCCGTCTCAGAGGCTGCCGACCCGGCGCAGATAGCACTCAAGTTCTCCCGCCTAGTCGATCAGGATTTTGAAGGGCGTCTGGCATTTAGGGCTCAAGCTGTTCGCCTCTTCGAGGTGCCCCTTCGCCTATGGCAAGACGATGCCTATCTCCAGTTCGCGGATCGCTTCGCCGATAGGGAGCGGGGAGCAGTCTTGGTCAAAAACATGACGGAATCCAGTCGCGAAGCGATCCGGCAGATGGCTTCGTTGACAAAGAGCGGAAACTCCCAGGTAAACCTCGGACGGTTCGAGAATTTGCTCGTTTCTCTCACGGCGATTCTGGACCGCGAAGAGATACGCCAGGAGAATCCGCTCCTACAAGTGGACTGGAGCCTAGTAGACGAGGGCTATCGGAACAATTTGGAGCTTGCATCCGAGCAGGCTGCGTTCGCGAACCTCTTTGAGGGAATTTCTGGAGATGATCCGCAGGCGGACTTGAGAACCGCTCAACCACCGGAGCACTAAAGGCTCCGAACTTTGCCGTTGGAACCTCCCCCGGAATCGGGGGCGGGATTCCGGCATTTGCGGAGAGCCCTTAAAACCCTGTTACCGCTACCCCGGGACAGTGAACTCCGACCACCGGGAACGGGTTTCTGAAACTGGGTAGCGGTCTGAGGTGGAAATTGAAGACCTCAAACCATTGCTGACCTCCAATTTCGTTCGAATGGGTTGCGGTGACGAACTTCTAATGCCGCTGAAGAAACGAAAGCCACTGTAGCCCTAATGAGACCAATGCCAGCGTAGGCCCGGGAGAGCTGCCAGGGTAACCCCGGTCGGCTGAAAGCCGAGGCACTAGCCCTCTGGAACCACTATGTCGAACCGGCCTCGAAGAACCCCGGAAGTCGTGGCTTCGAGCTCTACGATGAGCCGGTCATGCTCCTGCCGCGAGGTCACGAAGTCGTCGTCGGCCAAGGGGTCGTTGGCAAAGTGCATCTCCGTAGCGAAAGGCTGACCCTTGCGGTGGGAAACGCTGCAGTGAATATGCCGAGCCCGTCCATAGCTGCCGGGGATGATGGTGCGGAAGAAATATTTCCCGTCAGCATCGGTCCTCGTGCGTCCCCAATACTGAAACCCCGGGTCCAAGGGGATTTCCCCACCGTTCGCAGCCTTACGGTCCTCACTAGGGTGATTGTATTTACCGTGGGTGTCCGTCTGCCAGATAACCACCTCGGCTCCCACCAACACCTCACCGCGAACATCCCGCACGATGCCTTCCACCTCGATGATCTGCCCGTTGGGCTTGGCGTCTGAATCGCCGAAGCGGGTCAGGTCGTGGTCCCGGTCTAGGGCATCTTCCGCCGGGTAGAACGGGCCGAAACCGGTTTCCGGCGTTGGCACCAGGGCTCCGCCCTCAGCCGCGGCGTGGGCAGCCCCCAACAGGAAAAGCAGAGCCAGGCTGATATTTCGAAGAGGGTTCCGCGGGACGTTCTGAAGGTGGGATGAGCTGTTCATACTGCCGCTCTCCTTATAAGGGCTGGTAAGTGCGAAACGAAGAAAACGCCATGGAGGCTCAGCCCTATTCTACGACAGCTGTAGTAAATGGTTTCACCCCCCTGGTAGAAGAAGGTAGATTTCAAGGTCGGTTCAAGACAGGAGCTAGCGGCTCCCGTTCCCCCAAGAAAAAAGGGAGGACCAGGGGGTGAGACCTGGCCCTCGAATTCGCCCCGGAAAAACCGAGGCGGTTGCCCAAGTTCTCTTTCCGCCTCAGGGAGCGGGGAAGGGAAGCGAGGTATCGGTCCTATCCGAGTCCTGCCGGCAACGGCAGCTGACCAACACATTGTCGACCGCCCACCAACCGTCGCCACTGGCGTCGTAATAGTGAAAACGAACGTCCAGTTTTTTCTGACCTCGAGTGTGGGGGGTCAGATCGATATTCCTCGACTCCGGATTCGGAAAGCCCTGGTTGTGGTTCTCCAAGCGCAGGACGTTGAACCAGGTATTTCCACCGTCCGTCGAAACGTCCACGTCAGCAATCTCAGCATTTCCGGCAGGGTTCCAGGCGAATTGGTTCGAAAAGTTGAGAAACACCTGCGTACACCCTCGAATATCGAGGCGAGGGGTGATCAGTTGCTCATCCTGGCTGGCCCCGAGGCCGGCGCATTGAGAGTTCGTCTCCGCCCACGGACTACTAAAGGGACTGCCAATGGATAGGCCGCAGGGGTTGTTGGTGTTCCAGGTGGACGAAGCGCCACCACCACTGCCGCCGTCGAGAACGGTCCAGGTATTGGGAATTCCGGAGACGAAGTCCTCCTTCAGGAGGCTTTGAGAGGGATTCCCCAAGCAGCGAGCTGGGGTCGAGCAGGCACAAACGCTCGCCGGCCCAAAGCAGGAATCCGTGGCACCCACCGCCACCACCGAATAGCAGTATTGGTGTCCAGCCAGCACATCCTTGTCCGTGAAGCCGGTCGTTGGGCTGTTGACCGTAGCAATAATCGCCTTGCCAGAGTCACAGCCGTTGATTCCCTCGCTCCGGAGCACCCAATATTTCGTCGCCCCGGCGATGGCGTTCCAGGACAGGCTGATGGAACTCGGTCCCGGCTTGACCCGGACCTGCGGCGCAGCTGTCGGCCCTGCGAAGCAACCGGTATTGAAAGGGGCAGGGGTGCCACAGGCGATGTTGTGGCGGTCGAAAGCAGCGTGAATTGCCGTCATGTGGGGAGTGCCGTCGTTGATGTTGCCGTTGTCGTCGTCGGCGGCCAACCACTGCATGTAGCCATTGCCCGCGCCACAACCGCCGGAGGTGCCGGCAGCGCAGCTACAGCTGTACCACTGAGAAACATTGCCGCTTCCCTGGTAGAACAACTTGTTGCCGACGATGAAAGCGTTGTTGCGGTCGAGAAAGAATGGAGAGGATTGAAGATCCCTCGCCACGAGATCCCAGCCCGCCTGACGAATCGGTTCTCCGGAGCAATGGGTCTGCCGACCGCAAGGGCCGCCGCCACCGCCGCATTGAGGGCAGACGAAATTCTGCGGTGTATCCGGCACGCCGCCCACGTGGCTGGCCCAATCCGCTTCCCGCACCCCCGAACAATCGGTAGCGCAATGAAAGTTCGTTGCGCTCAGCCCGACCGCGTTGGTGTTGGCACCAGTGCCATCGGCGGTCAAGCCGCAACCGAGAGCCCCCGCCGAGCCCGTATCCCAAAAGCCGTAGCCGACACAGGAGCTATGAGTCTTGTAGATGGTCGCAATGTCCGCATAGCCCTCGCTGGTATTGCTCAGCACTCCGCCGGTGTCGTTGTCATCCAAGGCGTGACCCCACTCGTGATCCGTTACGGCAGTGATTTCACCGGTGTTGCGACACACCAAGGGCCCGAGGGGTGTGGAGAGGCTCCCACTGGTGTAGAAATTGATACTGCCGGCAAAAGGACTGTAAAAGGCGTTGCAGGAGCTTCCCAAATTGACATTGGTGGGAATCGCCGTCTGCAACCAAGGATTGGCCGGTAACCAGCCCCGAGCCACTTCGTTGAGTTTCGTCGTGTCGTGAAACACCGTGCGGGAGGCCGAGGTATTCCCGGCGCTAGCAGCTCCCACCGGAGTGGTGCAGTCGTGCTGGCCGGTAGCTCCTCCGAGCAAGATCGTACCGTTGGCGGAGCTTTCGCTGATGGGGCCACAGGTGTCGTTGAGATTGGAGGACAAACCGCTCAAGGTGGTCGTCGAGACCCCGCTCGTGTAGTTGTACTGACCAGAAGTGGTGGTGAAGTCGTTGGGGGCGGCCTGGCCCGTGTCGGCTCCGGCCATGGGATAGCCCCCCTGCATCACACCGCAACGATTGTGGTCGTAGAGGTTGTAGGTGGTCACCGGGCATTGGTCGGTGCTGGACTGAGGGTAGACCCCTCCGGTGATGCGCCGGGTCACGTAGTGGTTGACGTCTTTGAGCTCCACCACGGAGCCATCGTGGGCATCCACCGCCAGCTGCCAAGTTCCCTCGGTGCCTTTTCTCTCGAAGACAAAGGTGTAGACCAGCAGATGGCCGTAGCCTGCGCCCACGGGGCCGTTGAAGCCCGATGCACTCTCGTACTCCGCTGGAGCGATCGGCACGATCTCCAGGGTAGGGGAGGCAACGAGGCTATCGGCCGGAAGGCGACCTCCAACGTACTCGAAGCCAGCCCTCATGGCCTCCTCGGGGGAGAGGCGGGGCGTGGGGTCGATGCCCACGTTGCCCCAAAGCTCGCCACCCAAAAGGACGAGATTGCCGTGGCTCACGGTAGCGGTTAGGCGGGAGTAGCGCACCGGTATGCCTTCGACTTCCTGGGGAAGGTGTATCTGCCACAGGTTTTCCGTCGCCTTGCCGGCAACCAATTCCCCCAGCTGGCTGACGTCGATGGTGAGCACTGCCTGGTTCTCGAAAATGAAAGCCAGCAGAGCGTCCTGAACCAGGTCTTCGTCCACCTTGGTGACCTCTCGGTTGAGATCGCCGCTCAGCTGATGAAAGGTCAGCTCGTTGCCATACCCATCCCCCGGTACGAGAGGAATAGGAGCCATGATGTTGCTGGGCACCCCGGACCTGGGGTCGATGTAGACCTCTCCCTCGCCGCCATAGCGAGAGAGAAATTCCTGCCATTCCTGCTGATTTGCCAACAAACCCTCGATGGCGCCGAGGTGTTGGCCGCCGCCACTGAGAGTCAACTCCGGGCGAAAAAAGGCCAGCCCTTCGAGTTCAGACCCCGTTTCGGGGCTCCGAGCCGCCCAGGCAGGTACGAGTAACAGGCAGATGGTGACCGCAAACAAACCTCGAGCCGCGAGGGGCGAGATCTTCCCCCGCCGTCCATCACCAAGCAGTGCACACATAAACACTCCTCCTATTTAGAAAGTCTAAAATTCCCTAATAGAAATAGGAGTACCGTTGCGTTGCCTTTTCCCCCCTGGAATGAAGTATCGAAGCTAGATCAGACTTCGAGAAGCTGCCATGCGGCGCCGACCCGCTGTTGGTTTGTCTCGAGCCACTCTCCGGCCTCGGCCAAGCGGTCTCGGTCACCGGCTAGGTCGAGGCTCCCTGGAGCCCCCTGGTGGGTCCGCAGCCGCCAAGCCTCCGCCGGATCACCCTCTACGGCGGACTCGGGGTCCACCGCGACGGCCTTGTAGGCGGAACGAAAAGCCTCTCCCCGAGCGACCCGCTGGTACACCGCATCGGTGGAGCCGATGGACAGCTCCATAGCGGCTCGGCAGCGCTCTCGGT
This sequence comes from Deltaproteobacteria bacterium, assembly GCA_022601195.1. Classification (GTDB taxonomy): domain Bacteria; phylum Acidobacteriota; class Thermoanaerobaculia; order Multivoradales; family JAHZIX01; genus JAHZIX01. Next base: position 519,483 of record JAHZIX010000045.1, on the reverse strand, counting down.
CCACCACCAAAGCATCGAGCACTGGCAAGAGCACCAATAGAGAGTCGGTTACGTTCTGCACCGCCTCCAAGAAGGGTTCCTTGGTGTGCTGCAAGTCTCGGTGGTAGCCGGCGGTGAGAGAGCCGTAAATGGCGGCGATCTCGCTCTGGCGGCTCCGCACCCGAGCCGAGGTGGCGCGAATCAGCTCCAGAACGTCCGGGTTGCGCTTCTGGGGCATGATGCTGGAGCCCGTGGTGACGGTATCCCCGAGACCCATGAACCCCAGCTCGGCGCTGGAAAACCAAATCAAGTCCGTGGCCAGGCGGCCCAGGTCCAAGGCCATGGCAGCGCCGGCAGACAGCACCAGGAACTCCATCTTGCCGCGGTCGTTCTGCACCGCCAGAGTGTTGCTTTGAACCTCCCGAAAACCCAAGAGACGGCTCACTAGCTGCCGATTCAAGGGCAAGGCGACCCCGTAGCCGGAAGCGCTTCCCAAGGGAGAGCGGTCCGCATGCTCGAAGGCGGTGCGGAGCCACGGGAAGTCGTCCAGAAGATTCGAGGCGAAAGCAGCGAAAAACAGACCCAAGGTCGACGGCATGGCCTGGCGAGTATGAGTATAGCCCGGGAAACTCGTCTCCCGATGCTCCTCCGCCAGCTCGAGAAGAGCCTCAATGGCCGCCAACAATGCCCGGCCCTGCTGTAAACAGGCTTCCCGAGCCCACAGGCGAAGAGCAGCGATCACCTGGTCGTTGCGGCTGCGGCCGGTATGAATGCGCCGCCCTGCGTCCCCCAAACGCTCCGTCAGGCGATTCTCGATGGCCGTGTGGCCATCTTCTGCCGTCGACGGAATGTGGAATTCCCCTTGCCTTGCCTCCCGGGCGATGGCGGCCAACTCCGGTCGCAGAGCGGCCAGCTCCTCCCCATTCAAAACGCCGATCTCTTTGAGCATGACGGCGTGGGCCATGGAGGCCAGGGCATCGAAGGCCACCAGCCGCAAATCCAGCTCCAGGTCTCGGCCGACGGTGAAACGGGCGATGGCGGCGTCTAGCTCGGTGCCGCGATCCCACAGGCGAGTCATGTCTTTTTCGCCTGGCGCAGAATCACCTTATGGGCCTTCAGGCGTAGAGAGTTGATGCGAATGAAGCCCCGGGCGTCGGTTTGGTCGTAGCCACCTTCCACATCCATGGAGGAGAGATTGCGATCGTAGAGAGAGTTGGGGGACTCTCGTCCTTCGACCATGACGTTTCCTTTGTACAGGCTGACATTCACCTGACCGTCGATGAGCTGCTCCGCCTGGGCAAAGGCAGCGCGCACGAAATCCATTTCCGGGCTGAACCAAAAGCCGTTGTAGATCAGATGGGTGAAGCGCGGTGACAGGCCATCCCTCAGCCGCAGCACTTCGCGATCCATGGCGATACCTTCCAGATCCCGCAGGGCCTGATGGAGGATCGTTCCGCCAGGAGTCTCGTAGACGCCGCGGGACTTGATCCCCACGAAGCGATTCTCCACGATGTCGATGCGGCCCACGCCGTTGTCTCCCCCTACCTGGTTGAGATAGTTGAAGAGGGCCAGGGGCTCTTCCACCACTGTCCCGTCATCGCGGTTCACCACTCGAGTCGGGTGCGCGTCCTTGAAATGAATCTCCAGACGGACGGGGTGATCCGGCGCCTCCTGGGGGGAGCAGGTGAGCTTGTACATATCTTCCGGCGGCGTCTCGAGAGGGTCTTCCAGAATGCCCGCTTCGTAGCTGCGGTGCATGAGGTTCTCGTCGGTGCTGTAAGGCTTGGCGGCGGTGGCCTCCACATCGATACCGTTCTCTTGGGCATAGCGGAGCAGATCCGAGCGGCCCTGGAAGCGGTTCAGGAACTCCCGCTCCTTCCACGGCGAAATGATCTCCAGGTTCGGCGCCAAGGCGGCGAAGGCCAGCTCGAAACGCACTTGGTCGTTGCCCTTGCCGGTAGCGCCATGGGACACCGCCGTGGCTCCTCGGTCTCGGGCAATCTCCACCTGGCGAAGGGCGATCAACGGTCGGGCCAGGGCGGTGCCCAGGAGGTAGCGGTTCTCGTACACCGCATTGCCGGCGACGGCGGGAAAGATAAAGTCCGTGACCAGCTCTTTCTTGAGGTCCTCGATGCACACCTCAGCAGCACCATTGGCCCTGGCTCGTCGCGCCACCTGGTCGAAATCTTCCTGCTGGCCCACGTCCGCCACATAGGCGATCACCTCGTAGCCTCGCTGCTGCAAGACCTTCAGAATGCAAGCTGTGTCCAGCCCACCACTGTACGCCAAAACCACTTTCTGCTTCGCCATCGATCTCCTCCCGGTGGGGCGGCTATTTCCCCGAAATCCGCTCCTTCACCGGAGCGGCGCCCGATCCTAGCAGGGAAGCTACGCCAGCAGACTTCTCCCTCTCGACAAGTCTGTAGCCAGGCCGAGACCAGACCGAGACCAGACCGAGACCAGACCGGGGCAGGATCGACTCGAGGGCTCGAAGATCCCGCAGCCCGGGCCGTGCTAATCTTTCCTTCTACGGAGGTTTCTCTCCCCATCAGGAATCCAAAATCTATGCGCCTTTTTTCGAAATCCCTGCACCGTCGGCCTTCCGTCCCCAGTGGCTTCAGGCCCCATCTCAACCTCATCCTCGGTCTGACTGTCGCTGTTGGCTCGAGCCTCGGCTGCGGCCAACAGGAAACCTCCCCGCCCGCGGACTCCCAACAGGAGCTCGCCAGCAATCTGGCCCCCATCGTCAAGGCAGCCCCCGCCCCGGCGCCGGAAGACCTCTTCGCGGACGTCGCTGGCGCTAGCGGCCTCGACTTCGTTCACGCCAACGGCATGAGCGGTGAGCATTATTTTGCCGAGATGATGGGAGCGGGAGCCGCGCTGCTGGACTACGACGGCGACGGCGACCTGGACGTCTACTTGGTACAAGGACACCCCCTCACCAACAAGAGGCCCAGCACAGGAGGCCCAGGAGGAAGCTCGCCTCCTCGGGACCAGCTGTATCGCAACGATCTCCACATCGGCAGCGACGGCCAACCCCAGCTGCGCTTCACGGAGGTGACCGAAGCCGCCGGCCTCGACGCCCGGGGCTACGGTATGGGAGCTGCCGTGGGAGATTACGACGGCGATGGCTGGCCGGACCTTTACCTCACCAACTTCGGCCCCAACCAGATGTGGCGCAACCGCGGCGACGGAACCTTCGAGAACGTCACTGAAGCCACCGGTACCGGCGACCGGCGCTGGAGCGTTCCGGCGGCCTTTTTCGACTACGACCGGGACGGCCGCCTGGACCTCTACGTCGGCAACTACGTGGACTTCACCGTCGCCACCCACAAGCGCTGTGTCACCGACCTGGGAGCGCCCGACTACTGCGGCCCCTTGGCCTACGAAGCCCAAGGGGATGCCCTCTATCGCAACCTCGGCGACGGAACCTTCGAAGAGGTGAGCCGCCGCGCGGGCTTCTCTCAGATCGCCGGAGGAGCTCTCGGAGCCATCGTCGCGGACTTCGACGGCGACACCTGGCCGGACCTCTACGTCGGCAACGACGGCCTACCCAATCATCTGTGGATCAACCAGCGGGACGGCACCTTTCGGGACGAAGCCCTGCTGGCCGGCTGCGCCGTCAATGCTGAAGGGCAACCGGAAGCCAGCATGGGGGTCACCGCCGCGGACTTCGATGGCGACGGCGACGAAGACCTCTTCATGACCCACCTGGCGCGGGAAACCAACACCCTGTTCGCCAACGACGGCCATGGCCTGTTCGAAGACCGCTCGGCCCTTTCCGGCCTGGGCGGTCCCAGCCTCGAGTACACCGGCTTTGGCACGGCGTTCTTCGACTACGACAACGACGGCCTCCTGGACCTACTGACCGTCAACGGCGCGGTGAAGGTTCTCGAAGAACAAGCCCTCGCCGGGGACCCTTTCCCCCTGCACCAGCCTAACCAGCTGTTCCACAACCGGGGCCAGGGGCGCTTCGATGAGGTGAGCAGCCAGGGGGGCAGCATCTTCACCCTGTCGGAAGTGAGCCGTGGCGCTGCCTTCGGGGACTTGGACAACGACGGCGACACGGACATCCTGCTGACCCAAAACCATGGGCCGGTTCGCCTGCTCCTCAATCGCCGGGGACAAGACAACCATTGGGTTGGCTTGCGTTTGGTGGAAAAGAAATCCGGCCAGGCTGGGGGCGCCCAGACTGGAGATACCCGGGTTGGGGACACCCAAGGCGCTTGGGTCGAGATTTCCACCCGAAGCCGCCCCCCCCAGGGAAAAAGAGCTCGCACCCATGGCAGCTACGCTTCTTCCGGAGATCCCAGAGTGCTCTTCGGCCTAGGCCAGAAGGCAAGCGGCGACTCCCCGGAAAACGCCAAGGTCCCCCTAACAGCGCGAGTGGTCGTGCAGTGGGCGGGGCCCGCCAAGCCGGAGTGGGAAGTGTGGGACGAAGTTCCCATTGATCAATATACGTCCCTGGAGCGGGGTACCGGTCGCGCCGGAAGCGCTCAGAGTGCTCGCCTCAAAGGAGCCGGGTCATGAACCGCCCGGGAACCGAAGGCGGAAGGCCGGCAAATGGGAGAGATACTCTCCAGCCAAGCTCGCTCCAGGGAGCCTCAGCGTCCTGCGGCTGTGGAAGGCTCCGCTCTAGAAAACCCACCTCGAGACGCCTCAGGCCCTTGCCGACCCAGCTTCTCGTCTTCCTCAGCGCCGGACTCTGCCTCGGCCTCAGCGCCATCCTCACTGGCTGCAACCAGGGGGATACCTCGTCTTCGCCAGCCCCTCAAGTGAGCGCCTTCCCGCAGCTGACCGAAGTCCAACACCCATCTCTGGAAGGGGTGGAGCGAGGCGCTCGAGTCACCCTCGCTGGTCTGCGGGGAAGCCTTGGGGACCTACTCTCCAAAGCCGAAAGTCCCCCCAAAGATTTAGCCGCGGCCTTTGGCCGCATGGGACAGGCCTACCACGCCTACGGCCTCGCCGGAGCGGCCGGCCAATGCTACGGCAACGCCGCCACCTTGGCCCCCCAGGACTACCGGTGGCCCTCCCTTCGAGGCTCTTTGGCCCTGAAGAGCGGCCATCTCGCCGAAGCGGAGGGACATCTGCGCAAGGCGGTGGAGCTGGCGCCAGGGGATGCTCCGGCGAAGCTTCACCTGGGAGAGGTGCTGCTGCAGAGCGGCCAGGCGGAAGCCGCCCGGGAGAACTTTGCCGCCGTTCTCGACGGCCCACCACCGGAGGGTCAAGCCCCCGGCCCCTTCGACCCCGCGGCCTTGTACGGTCTGGGACGCGCCGCTGCGGCTCTCGGTGAGCCCGCCGCCGCCGTAGAGGCCCTGGAAAAAGTGTTGAAGCTCCGCCCGGAGGCGGGCGCGGCCCGTTACCCCTTGGCCCAAGCCCTGCGCAAGCTGGGACGGCGGGAAGAGGCCCAGAAACTTCTGGCGGAGAGCAGCCGCGGCGAGATCCCCCTGCCAGACCCCTTGGCGGAGGAAATCGCTGAGCTCGCCGTGAGCTCCGGCGCCCTCCTGGGCCGAGGCAGCGAAGCCCTGGTCAACGGACGGATCGAGGAAGCCCAGCAATGGTACCGCAAAGCCGTCGCTGCCGACCCGCGAAGCTCGGAGGCGCGGCGCAATCTGGCTCTCTCCCATAGCCAGGCCGGAGAGCACCAAGAGGCCCGCAAAGTGCTCGAAGCGGCCCTTCGCCTACACCCCAGTGAGGCGCTGCTGTCCTTCGACTTGGCCAACGCCCAATTGGCCACCGGCGACCCCAACGACGCCATCGCCTCCTTCAAAAGAGCCCTGGCCACCGCCCCGGATTTCGAGGCAGCCCATTTCAACCTGGCCAATACTCTGATGCAGCTGCAAAGGTGGCAGGAGGCTCAGGTGCACCTGGACGGAGTCTTGGAGGTTTCTCCCGGCGACCCCAGAGCCCTCTATCAGCGAGCCATGTGCCTCTACCAGGGAGGCCAGCAGGAAGAGGGACTGAAGGCCCTGAAGGAAGTTCTCGCGGAGACGCCGGACCTTTCCGCCGCCCGCCTGAGCCTGGCCTCGATTCTGGCTCAGCGTAAGGACATTCTCGGCGCCCGGCACCAATACCAAGAGATCCTGCGCCTCGACCCGAGCCCCGCCAGCCAGGCCAGCGCCCATCTTCAATTGGGCCTGCTGGCCCAACAGACCCACAACCCGGTGGATGCGGAAAGCAACCTGCGCCGCGCCATGGCAGCGGAGCCGAAGAACCTGGAAGCCGCCATGGCTCTGGCTCAGTTCTTACTGCAACGGGCCCGGGCCGGGGAGGCTGTAGAGCTACTCGAGCCCTTGCAAGCCGAGAACCCGAAAAACATCGAATTGCGCTACCGGCTGATCACCGCTCTCATCGGCAGCGGCGATCACGTCGCCGGTCGCCAAGCGTTAGAAGAGGGCCTCAAAGCTATGCCCCAAGACCTGGCCCTCAACCACACCCTCGCCCGCCTCCTCGCCACCTCCCCCATCAATCGAGTCCGCGACGGCCAGCGAGCCCTGCGCTTGGCCCAATCCGTCTACTCCTCCGACCGCTCCTTGGATCACGCCGAGACCATCGCCATGGCCATGGCCGAAACCGGTGACCTCAAAGGCGCTGCCGGCTGGCAGAGAGGCCTGCTGCAACAAGCCCAACAAATGAACGACCGTAACCTCACCAACCGCATCGCCGTCAACCTGCGCTCCTACGAGGCGGGGAGGCCAGTGCGTATGACGGGGCGGTAGGGCCTAGTTCTCTCCAAGCCCTGAAACTGTCGACTCGCTTCGCGAGCCTCCCCCAAAGACCCAAATCGGCCCCGGCTCCGCCGGAACCTCCCGCCGCGTCCCGCGGCTTTCTTTACGCTCCGCGCCGGCAAAACCTAGTCCTGACCTTGGGCAAGGCGGAAGCCCAGGTCGTAGAGCCGGAGCGACGGTACCCAGTGGAAACGAAACGCAGCCCGCACGAAGCTGGCGCCGCCGTCCCACGAACCGCCACGGATAACCCGTCTCGTGCCCTCCTTGGGGCCTGTAGGGTCCGTCTTAGCTTTCTTGGAGTAGGGGCCGTAGTAGTCCTCGCACCATTCCAATACATTTCCTAACATGTCGTAGAGACCCCAAGGATTCGGAGCCTTTTGCCCGACAATTCGCGTCCCAGCCCGGGTCGCCTCGGGATATTGTTTTTCTTTCCAAAGGCTGCCGGATATGTCGGCGCCATTGTCCAGGTCGAAGTCGACCCCACTGTTGCCGCCATACCAAGCGATAGGGTCGAGAAGGGGAGCATTGTGCTGGCCTAGAATCTCTAGATCCCCAGCATAGGTCGCCCTCTTCGTTTCCGCCCGGCAGGCGTATTCCCACTCCGCCTCCGTGGGCAGACGTGGGGAAAGTCCCTTCACTCGGCCTTTCAACCCTCCCAGAAACCCCTTGGCATCCTCCCAGCTCACCTGCTCCACGGGTCGTTGGTCGGATTGGAAATGGCTGGGGTTCTTCCCGGTGATCTCCTGCCACAAGGCCTGGGTGCAGGGCGTGTCTCCCAGCCAGAGACCTCTCGTTAGAGTCACTTGATGCTTGATTTCGTCGGTATGTCGCCCTGCTTCTCCCCTGGAAGACCCCATAGAGAACTCACCGGGTGGTATCCACCGCAGGCGTTGCTCCACGGCCCCCACGACAATGACCACGAAAACCCCATATTGATCCTCCCCCCAACCGGATGCCCACTTCGGAGGAAGGCCTTGGTCTAGCGGGTGAGGACGGGTGAGAATCATGGGCAACCACCCCAAAAAGCCCGCCCGCATAGGGCCTTCTGTTGGCTAGCCTTCCCGCTGGGCGGCACGCCGGCCGGTTCAGCGATCTCCTTATGGAGGTTTTTGAGGTGGGCGTAGGTCGCGAGACCTTTTTGGGAAAGAACCTCCCTGTAATCGACTCTCCCTTTCCTGGCGGGGCTAGCGACCTTGGAAGGAAGGTAGGAGATACAAATACCCCAGGAGGAGGCGCCTGGCTCGGCGGGGCGGTAAGGACGAGCGGCCTTCAAGCCCTGGAGCCGTTGACTCTCCTCGCGAATCTCCTCCAGAAACCTAGACCGGCCCCGGCTCAGCCGCAACCTCTCGCCGCGTCCCGCGGCTTTCTCTGCTTCCGCGCTTACCAAAAGACTATTCCTGATCTTGGGCAAGGCGGAAGCCCAGATTCCCGGCCCGATCCGACGGCTTGTAGTGATTACGGTACGCAGCCCGCAGATTACGAGCGTCGTTGTACCACGAACCACCACGGATCACTCGTCCCGCGCCCTCCGCGGGCCCTGTCGGATCCGTCTCAGCATCCTTGGAGTAAGGACCGTCGTAGTCCTCGCACCATTCCCAGACATTTCCTAACATGTCGTAGAAACCCCAAGGGTTCGGAGCCTTCTGGCCGATGATGCGTGTCCCTGCCCGGGTCGTCTCCGGGTACTGTTTTTCTTTCCACGCATCGCTGGAGATGTCAGCGCCATTGTCCAGGTCGAAATCGACCCCACTGTTGCCTCCATACCAGGCGATAGAGTCGAGAATGGGAGCGTTGTGCAAGCCTAGAATTTCCAAATCCCCTGCATAGGTCGCCCTCCTCGTTTCGGCCCGGCAGGCCCACTCCCACTCCGCTTCCGTCGGGAGGCGTGGGGAAAGCCCCTTCACTCGAACTTTCAGCTCTTCCAGAAATCCCTTGGCTTCCTGCCAACTCACTTCCTCCACGGGCCGCTTCTCGGATTTGAATTTGCTAGGGTTCTCTCCGGTAACTTCCTGCCACAAGGCCTGGTTACACTGCGTGTTCCCTAACCAAAGCCCTTTCGTTAAGGTCACCTGGTGCTGTCTCTCGTTGGCAAAGTGCCCCGCTTCCTCCTCCGGAGACCCCATTGAGAACTCCCCCGGCGGTATCCACCGCATGAGTTGCTCCACTCCCCCCACCTCAAAGACCGCGAAAACCCCATACTGATCTTCCCCCCAGCCGGAAGCCCACTTCGGAGGGTGACCTTGGTCGAGAGGGTGTGGCCGGGTATGGATCATGACCGGCCATTCCAAAAGGCTTCTCCTGTTAGAGCCTGCCGCTGAAGAGCCTTCGCATAGGCGGGCACGCCGTCCTGTTCAGCGATCTCCTTGCGGAGGTTTCGGAGGTGAGCGTAGGTCGCAAAATCCTCTTGGGACAGAACCTCCTTATAGTCGATTCTCCCCTTCTTGATAGGAGCAGAAGAGCCCTTGGATGGGAGGTAAGAAACGCAGAGGGCCCAATAGGCTCCCCCTGACTCGTTGACCAGCTGGCGGTCCAGAGAAACGACTCGATGAGCGGCCAGAAAACGATTCAGCTCTACGGCTTCTTCGACTTGGGCCTCGCCCAGGGAAAGCGCCGGCACGGAGAAGAACGCCATTCTCATCGCGCCGCGTCCTTCGGCCGCGGCGGGCGGCCCATATTCTTCCCAGCTACTTTGCCCGCTCCGCGGGCTTCCAGGCCCGGACCTCTGCGCTGCGCCGAGCGGGGCTCCGCCCCCGCTCGCTCCGCTCCTTGCTGGAGCGCACCCTGACCTTGGGCAAGGCGGAAGCCCAGGTTGCTGTCCCGGACCGACGGCTCGTAGTGGAAACGATACGCAGCCCGCACGTCGCGGGCGAAGTTGAGCCACGAACCGCCACGGATAACCCGCCTCGTGCCCTCTGGATTTGGCTCAGCGTCATATTTCTCCGGCCAATGGTCTTGGCACCACTCATCGACGTTCCCCAGCATGTCGTAGAGCCCCCAGGAGTTCGGGGCCTTTTCGGCAACAGGATGAGTGCCTCTCTCCTCATCACTCCCTTCCAGCTCAAACCCCTCCCCACTATTGCCGCCATACCAAGCGATGTCCTCCAGAGCCTTACCGCTCTCGGCGCCCTCTACTTCCAAGGGGCCAGCGTAAGTCGCATCCAGGGTGCCCGCCCGGCAGGCATACTCCCATTCAGCCTCGGACGGAAACCGGCTACTCAGCCCCTCGACCCTCTCGTTGAGAGCCTCGAAGAAGATCTTTACATCGCTCCAACTAACTTGCTCCACGGGCCGGTTGGGGGAGGGGAAATGGCTCGGGTTCTCTTCCATGACGGCTAGCCACAACTCCTGGGTGCAAGGCGTATCCGCCACCCAAAAACCCTCCCGCACCGTCTCCAAATGCACGGGGCCTTCGCCTTTCCAACGCCCGGGCTCGTCTTCCGGAGAGCCCATGTAGAACCGCCCCGGGGGGACCCAGCGCATCTTCTGGCTCACCCCCGCAACCTCGAAGCTGGCCCACATCCCGAAGCGGTCCCTCCCCATAGTTGCCGCCCACTTCGGGCGGTGGATGCGCCGTAGGGTGGCGACGGTGCGGTCGGTGCGGAGGGTGAGGGTGGAGGATTGGGGGAGGGGGAAGGGAGTGGCGGGGTCGAGGGGGTGTTGGGGAGAGTGGCGAGACTCTCCGGTCTCTAGGCTGAGGATGCCGTTTGCAGAGGACAGATGTAGGAGCGGGCTACCCGCTGTAGCAGCCGAGCCTGCCGGGAGAACGAATAGCTCGGACCCAATCTGCTGAACCTGCCAAAGAACCGGCGCCTGGTCGCTCGGGGGCAGAACATCCGGGCCCACTCCGCGGGGAAAGGGGGGCGGGCCATCCCCGTCCCAAACCACCTCGCGAGCGTTCTGGAAAAGATGCCGTATGGCTGGCTTTCGGATGACTGTCTGGGGCTGGTGATCGAGGCGGCGACGTAAGTAATGAGTCACCGCACGGCGGAGGCGCGGGGCAATGGAGGAATCCCCGTCTAGAGTCGCCACCATGTCCACCATAGCCTGGCGGGCAGAAGCTGTTTCCTGGGGAGTTATTCCACTCGCGTCCGCCAGGAGGGCGCCATCGAGGGCCAGTACTTCAAATCCCCAGATCTCCCGCGGGGTACCCCTTCTCCAGGCCTTCAGAGCCGCTATGGCCTCTTGTTTGAGCTTGTCAGCTTGTGCAGCAAAGCGAGCCTGCAACCGTTGCCGAAATTCCTCGGAAGCGGGCTCCGCATAGAGGGAAAACCGTGAGGAAAGCTGCGGGTGACTCCAAGCGTCGGCTTCAGTGCCCAGATCCGCGGCTCCCGGAGGCAAAAGCCGACGTGCTGCCCGCATCAGCCCTGGTTCGATGCGAACGGCGAAGGCCAGGAGGGAAAGCAGATTCTCAGCTCGCTGGAGAAGCGAGGCGTCGTCCGACCAACAGCCGAACCGGGACGGGTTGGTGGGGGCGGACCAGTCGATAGCCTTCCACAGGCGAATGGCAGCAGGGTTCCAGCGGCTGGCAGGGCAGGGGAGCAATGCTACGGCATCTCCACCATAGCGGTTCTGCCCGTAAGCCAAAGACTTCCACACCGCCTGCTGAGGGACATCGCCATAGAACCCCAAATCACTCAGAGCAAGGATCGGCTCGCCGCGTTTGACCGGGAAACGTTTGAAATGCCTACGGCGGCAGCGCCAGGGCCGTGGAAAGCCTTCCATGTAGCGAACTTCTCGCACCGCTTTGCGTCCGAGGTCGAGGCGTAGACGGCGGAGGAGGCGGTTCTGGTCGAGACGAAAGGGAATCAACCGCTCACTCTTGTCCACCACCACAGTGACTCGCGACGCCCAGGCCCGTTGAGGTTCAAAGGGAATTCGCCGCACTGAGCGGCCTTGGCTCCAGAGCCTGGCGAGGGCCGGCAGATCGAGCCGCCGGCTGGGGGCCGAAGAAAGTAGCCTGGACCGCAAGACCGGCAACAACCGGGCATCGCTAACGATAGGTGGAGTCCTCGCCGCGGCCCCCGGCAAGAGACCGAAACCGCCGGTTCCGATGGGTTGGCCAGTGGGGAGGTTCGGGGGTTCCGGCGGCGGCTCCAGCTCTTCGATTTTCTCCAAGCGCCAACATGGGAGGGGCGCCCAAGGAACGGATTCGGAAGCGACGGCAGGCATCACCGATTCTTCGCCCAGCTGGGTTTCTTCTCGTTCCGTCTTCACGTTGGATGGCGCAGCTTGCGTCTTACGGTAGCCCAACAGCCGGGCCATGGCGCCAAGCCCCTCCTCTCCTGCCTCAGCGAAAGCGACCAGAAGGTCCGCTAAGCCGGAGGCACCCTCCAGAGCTGGAAAACTCACGCCCAACCGAGCTCCTTCGGGTGCTTTTCGAGCACGAAGGAGCCAACTTGGCAAAGAGCTTCGAGCTGCTTGTCCGGCGCGTCTTTCCAGCGCACTGCAACCACCCTGAGGAGGTCGAGATACTCGGCCCCTCCCGGAGGACAAACATTGTGCTCGGCAGCAGACTCACGCTCCTGGGCCACCATCTCGGCAGCTTTGTCGAGAACCTTTTTTTCGAGGCTCGGAAAATGGGCTTTACCCCTCGCCCGGAGCTGCGTCTTGAGCTTTTCTCGGTCTTTGGACCAAGCGAGAGGCAGAACCAGGCAGCGGCGGACGAAGGCATCCGGCAGAGCTCGCTCCTCGTTGGTAGTGATGATCACCACGGGAGGCGCGGCTTCCGGGTCCGCCGCTACTACCTCACCACCGGGGGCCCGAAACTCTCGTTGTCCTAGAGCTTCCAGGAGACCGTTGGGGACGGAAGAGTCCGCCTTGTCTATTTCGTCGATGAGGACCACAGCGCCCCGCTCCCGCTGCCAACCCTGTGGGGTCCTGGGTCTGCAGCTGTCACCGACCCATTCGGCCTGGTTGGCAGCGCTCTGCCAGTTCAGGACCCACCACAGAGGCCCGGGAGAGGTGAACCTCTTCTCCGTCAACTCTTCTTTGAAGCTCTCTTTTTTGTCCGTGTAGAGGTGCCCGGCAATCTGTGCTGCAGCCAGGCGAGCCACCGTATCCACTGCGTAGATAAGATCGCGAGACTCGGTGCGAGAGTCTACGGTATAGCTCAAGTAGGCTCGCCCGAGCTTGTGGGCCACTGCCCGGGCGAGTTGGCTCTTGCCCGTGCCGGGCTCACCTCGAACGAGAAGGGGTCGTCCCGCTGCCAGGGCACAGTTGACGGCCTCGATGGAGTCTTTCTCGAAAACATGGTGAGTTGCCGACAGCGTTCCGTAGGCGGGGAGCACCTCAGCCTGACCGGCAACGGCGTTGAAGTCGTTCACGTTTCCTCTCTTCCTTTGGGGGGATCTTTAGGTTCGGCACTGCGTGACACGACATCTCGAATCGGCCGGGAGACCCGACGCTCGGTCCGCAGGTCCATTCGCTCCAAGCTGACCAACTCGATGACATGGATTGAGGGCAACCTGTTCCGCAGCTCTCTCACGAAGTCCGGATGATCTCGACCGAATTGAGGCTCAAAAAGAAAGTACCGGCGTAGGGAGCCATCAGGACCCTTGGTTTCATGTTCGAGCTCATCGTTGATCAAGCCGAATGCTTTGGTCGAGGCGTCAGCCATGGCCTCAGCAGAAGCCTCCCCGGAGCCTCCATCTTTGCGGTTGCGCAGGAGACCCAGAATGTGACGGTCCTCCGCGGCGAGGAACTCCCCCTCCAAATGTTCCAGGTAGGCCTGAAGGAGCAACTCGGCGTTGGCGTCGATTCCGGCTTCCAGCGGAGTCGCCAGCCGAGCCACACCGTCCGGATGCTCACCACTCCTCGGCCGCCAGCGACTGGGGCGGCCTTCGAAGAACGCCACAGCCAGCTCGGCGAGAGTCACAGTTCTGACCGGCAGCTGCAGTAGAGCTCCGCCGGAAAGAGCCGGCAACCCCTCCGAGAGGGCTCTCTGGAGCAGCAGCGGCGCAGCGAGAGCCAAAAGGCTCTCGACGTGGCAGGCGCCTCGAACCTCTGCCTCGTTGCGGGACTTCACCATCTCCTTGTGAAGTTCGTTGAACAGGTCCAGAACCTCAATGGCATCGGCTCGATAGAGGAGCTCGTCGGCAAGGCCTGCTCCATTTCCCGGCTCGGAAAAGCGCCTCCAACCCTCCCGCTTCTTGGCGAGCCGACAAGCGACCATGCCGGACTCTTTCGCCAACAGGTCCCTAAAATCCTGCATCAACGCCTGAGGACGCTCTTTGATGATCTCCGGCCCAAGAGCCTCTAGAAAGGTTGGCTTCTCCAGGGCCCGGGTCAAGGGAGTGGCTTGCAAGCCGTTGAGGAAACTCTCCGGAGCTCGCGCCACGACCGCCAAGAGGCGGCGAGTTTCCCGCTGGTCGAAGACCGGCGCTCCGGAGATGCCCTTTAGTCGGCCAGCGCTCTTGGGGATGGGGCTGACATCCAAATCGACATACTCGGCGGTCGCCAGAAACGGGTGAGCATCCCCCTTCAGGCCCACCATGGAGTCCTGCACTCGCTCGCCTTTCCCCAAGGCTCCGGCCCAGCCCTTTGTCACCCAGGGCGTCAGGGTGTCCAAAGGAAGCGATGCCATTTCCGACGGGATGACCTTTCCGGGAAACGGCTGCTCCAGCTTCAGCAGGGCGATGTCGCAGTCTTTGCCGCCGCACCACACCACCTCCGCTCGGCAAGGCTGTTCAAGCCCGCTACCATCCACTAGGTCGTATTGGACTGCCGTGTGCTTCTCTTCACCAACCACGTGGGCTGCGGTCAATACGCGGTCACGGCTGAGCAAATACCCCGTTCCATGTCCACCAATACCGGGAGTTTTCGCTAAGGGGAGAATGCGGACGAAGCATTTCGGATCCACTAGGTCGTTCCCTCAGACCGGCCTAAGCGCTCAAGAGGCCTAGATCCTTGGGCTTGAGTCTCAGAGAGATTTTCTGCGTCCGACCCTGTGAAACTTTGCCCGAGGCACCCGCCTCAACCACCCAAAACTTGAAACCGCCTTTCGCACCCGCCTCTTGGACGACCTCGACTTCCGCCTCCAGGGTCACTTCCTCCAAAGCGAATTGAAGGTCTTCCCCTTCTCCCGCCTTAGCCGCCTCTTGCAGCTCCGTTCTCAAGTTCCCCACCATTTCCGCCAGAGCAATTTTGGCCATGCGTTCTCTCCCTTTGGTTCAAGTTTCAATAGGTCTGCTGGGAGCACACGGGTTCCCACAACACAGACACTCAATGAATGAGACGGACCGACTGACTACTTTTACCCAGCGGTGGTTCGGGGCAGAGGGGCGAAGCGGGCTAACGCCATCGCTTCAGAGCTGAGGTTGGCTGAAGGCCTCCTGTTGATAGAGAATCACTTGCATGACGAAGCTCTCACCGCCTCTCCATCCCGAAACGACCCCCAGAGGACTGCAAACGACCCCGAGAGGGCTTCTATGGGTAGGAATCGCTATGCTGATCCTGCTGACGGCGCCGGGCGAGATTCAGGCCGACCCGGCGTGGTTGTCTCCAAATATTCAGATCGGTGATTGCGAGGAAATGGACTGGCGGAGTGCGGCCATGTGCCGAGCCCACTACTACGAGCAGCGCTTGGATCACATGAGGGAGTTCTGCCACCAATCCATTTCCGAATTCGAGCCCGACGAGGAATCCGGTTGTCAGGTGGCTCGGCTCAAGGATTACTTTGCCGCCCGGGAGGCTGCCTGGGATGACTACGGATCCAAGCTTTGCGACCTCCAATGCCATTGCCTGGGGCCTTGCGGCTCTGGGCACGGCTCCTGTTATCGAGACTGCTGGGTCAGCAACCTCCAACAACGAGTCGAGCTCCTGGGCAAGGAAATGGGCCAGGGGCTGGAGACCTGGGGATGCCAGGTTCCTTTGGTAGAGCGAACCAAGACGCTGCGGACCCCCAGCTTCGAGATCACCTTGAAGGCCAACTGTGAGCTTGGCTTTTTCGATTGTGAATCCATGGTGTACATCGGTACCAGCAAGAAGACCGGCGAGAGCCTCGCCCTTTCCGGTTCGCGGATTCGCGACTGCGACTTCGACGCCTTTCGCTGCGATTGGAGGGGCTTCGCTTTCGAGAACGAGGGTTTTCTCTACCGAGTCGAGGAGTCGGGGCTATTGACGGTTCGCCGTGCCGAGGATGACAAGCTGCTGGTCTCGGAACAGGGGGTTTGGCAGTAGCTGGCCCGGGTGCCGGAAAACCACCATCCTTTCACGTTGACAGCGATATTTACCGTAGCTACAATAAATCATTCGGATCGAGCTTGACCCGACCAAGGATCGATCGAACCAGGCCAAACACGGCCTGTCCCTGAAACTGGCCGCTGAGCTCGATTGGGAAGCCGCCCTGGTATGGATTGATGAGCGATTCGATTACGGCGAAATGCGGATGATCGCTCTCGCCCCGAAGACCCAGATCCTGTACTACGTAGCATTTGTAGACCGAGGCGACGTGTGTAGGGTCATTAGCCTGCGCCGCGCCACTCGTCGCGAGGTGGAGCACTATGTCCGAAAACTCTAGATCCAAGGTATCCAAGCGACCAGCCGTGGTGATGCCCACAGTGGAAGAGGACCAAGCGATCCGGGAAGCGGCTCAGAGCGACCCGGATGCCCAGCCGCTTACGGTCGATCAGCTCGAAGGCATGGTGCCCTTGCAAGCTGTGCGCGGCCGGCCGAAATCCAAGAACAAGAAGGTTCTCGTTTCTATTCGTTATAGCCCAGAAGTTCTGGCGTATTTCAAATCTACGGGAGCGGGTTGGCAAACTCGTATGGACGGCGTGCTGCAGAAGTATGTAGCAGACCAGTCTCAGTGAGAGCTGCTAGGACAGCAGCTGTTCGAGGTCTTGCCGGCTGAGGTTCTTGAGCACGCTGCCGTCGGTGGAGATGATGGCTTCGGCGAGCTCTCGCTTGCTCTTTTGTAGCTCGATGATCTTCTCTTCCACGGTATCGCGGCAGATCAGACGGTAGGCCATGACCCGGCGGGTTTGGCCGATGCGGTGGGCCCGGTCGATGGCTTGCGCTTCGGCAGCTGGGTTCCACCAGGGATCGAGGATGAAGACGTAGTCAGCGGCGGTGAGGTTGAGGCCGAGGCCACCCGCCTTGAGGCTGATGAGGAAGACGGAGGGGCCGTCGGCGCTCTGGAAACGCTCCACCCGCTGCTGCCGATCGCGGGTTTGGCCGTCTAGGTATTCGTATTCGAGGCCTAGCTCTTCGAGGCGATCCCGCACCACCGCCAGCAAGCTGGTGAATTGTGAGAAAACCAGGGCGCGGTGTCCTTGGTCGCAGACTTCCAACAGCTTGGGCAAGAGAACGTCCAGCTTGGCGCTCGCTTCGGAGCGGCGCTCTTCGTCGATCAAGCCCGGGTGGCAAGCCGCCTGGCGCAGGCGCAGGAGGGCTTCGAGGACTTTCATGTGGGAGCCACCGAGGCCCTCGTTGCCAATGCGCTCCAACAAGGACGCCCGGTAGTGGACTCGAAGCTCGTCGTAGAGGCGCAGCTGGCGCGCTTCCATTTCGCAGTACAGGGTCTGCTCGAACTTGGCCGGCAGGTCCTTGATGACCTGCTCTTTGGTGCGCCGCAGGATGAACGGCCGCACGGCTTTGGCCAGCAACTCCTTGCCGCCGCCATCGAGGCCGGAGCCCTGGGCTGCGAGCTTACGGAAGGTCGTGTTGCGGCCCAGCATTCCCGGGTTGAGAAACTCGAACAGGGACCAAAGCTCCCCGAGATGGTTCTCCACCGGCGTACCGCTCAGGGCCAGTCGGTGTTTGGCCTTGAGCAGGCGAGCAGCCTTGGCAGCCTGGCTGGAGGCGTTCTTGATGGCCTGGGCTTCGTCCAGAACGACGTAGGAAAAGGCCAACTCCCGCAGCTGCAAGATGTCTCGACGCAAGATGCCGTAGGTGGTGACCACCAGATCACTGTCGACGATCTCGTCTAGCCGAGTCTTTCGCTGGGGACCGGTGTAGTTGAGGGTCTTGATACCCGGTGTGAAGCGTTCCGCCTCTTGCAACCAGTTGAAGACCAGGGACCGGGGCACCACCACCAGGTTCGGCCGGCATTCCTCTCCCTTGCGGCGACGCTCTTCGAACAGAGCCAGCACTTGGACGGTCTTGCCCAACCCCATGTCGTCCGCCAGGCAGCCACCGATGCCAAAGTCCCTCAGAAAGGCAAACCAGCCGAGAGCTTGACGCTGGTAGTCCCGCAGGGCCCCCTCGAAGCCATCTGCTTCCTCTTGGGGATAGATGCCTTCGAAGTGGTGGAGCTGGTCCCGAAACTGAGCGAAGGTCTTGTCCAGCTCCAGCTCGGACTCCGCGGAGGCGAGCAGAGCATCCAATAGGAATGCCTGAGAGTTGGCGAAGCGAATGCCGTCGTCGGACTCCATGGCCAGGTTGGCCAATAGGCCGCAGCGCTCCAGCCATTGTTCCGGCAGCAGGCCCACGGAGCCGTCGCCGAGACGTACCGTGTCGGCCCCGGACCGAGCCGCCGCCAGCAATTCCGGGAGATCGACCACCTGGCGGTCGAAGGTGGCTTTGCCATGGAGGTCGAACCAATCCATGCCGGAAGATACGGAGAGCTTAAAGACCCCGGGGGGACGATATGTGCGGCCATCCGCCCGCACCCGCCAGCCTTCCCGCACCAAAGCGCGCACCAGCTCCGGGAAGCGGCTGGGGGCCAGGTAAGCGGCATATTGACGATCCAGAGCCGGCGCTCGGCGCGCCCCGAGCTCCATGAGGCGAGCGGTGTAGGTCTTCTCGGCTTCCAGGTCTCGGGAAAAGAGGGTCTGGGTCTCCGGTTTGCGAAGAATCTGTCGGGGTTCCCCCGCCTCGACTCGGGAACCACCATAGTTGAAGCGGAGTCGGCAACCGATGCGTCGTGGAGAGCCACCGTTCTTGCCCACCCGCTCCACTTCCAGCTCGGGCTTCGGAGGTGGCGAGTCACCGACAGTCCAAGGTTCCGGCAGATCCAAAATAGGTTGGGCAGGTAGGTCCAGGATGGCCTCGATGAGAGCTTCCCGTTCCTTGCCAGACGTTTTCAGGGGCGCGTGCTCCCGCAACAGGCTGACCCAGGGGAAGGCCCCTCGGGGGTCGAAGGGAGCTGCCTTCCCTTTGGCAAAGACCTGACCGTACATGAGCAGCAAATCTGGCTCCGAGAGGTCCATGCGCTCGCTACCACGTTCCAGGAAACCTCGCAGCTCGCTGGAGTCCTCCTCGGAAGTCCCCGCATTCTTCTCGGTGTCTTTTTTCTCGAGATCTTCTTTTCCGTCGCCGCCGTGACCGTTGGAGCTGACGGCGAGACCGAGAACCCAGGGCGCTCCCCCTTCCCAAACCTGAGGCTCCTCCTGGAGCACGCCGGACTGGCGAAGAAAGAAGCGTCCGGTCTTACACAGCAGCGGCACCAGGAGGCCAGCGTTGGCGCTGTCGAGCAAGTAGGCATCGACAACGTCGTCGACGGAGGCGAAGCCGTGGTAACGCCTCTCCGCCTCCGGACGCGCCCCTTGTAGAGCACTCAGTAGTTGCCGGTCTAGCGGTTCGGCCAAACGGGGAAGCTCTTCCGGAGCTGGCCGGAACGGTCTCAAGGTGCCCCAATCGCCGCTGGCCCGCCGCCGCCGGGAGCGCAGCTCGAGAACCGGCAACCCTTTGTCGACGGCGAGGTCCACGTCGAGGACGTAGACGATTTCGAAGTCTGCTGCTGGGGCCGCGGAGGTCGCCAGAGCCTCCCGCATGGAGGCGCGCACCTCCGAGAGGCGAGAGCGCCAACTGCGAGCCGGGGGCCGGCTCACCGCTGGGTCTGCCTCCACCCCGTCTTCCAGGAGATCTGCTGGCTCTAGGGGAACGAGATAGCCGGGGCGAGACTCTTTCAACCAGGCGAAGCGCCGGGAGTCCGCCTCCAGGAGTGCCGCCCACAGGTGCTCACAGCATTCGTAGCGCTGGAAGGTCGCGCAGGAGCAGTAAGCGCCGTATTCCTCATAGCCGTCCGGAGTCAGGTAGACGCGGTAGCTCTCCTGGCCCTGCACTTCTGCTGTCAGCAGGGCTGGGCGGGTGACAACCAGTCTTACCCTCCGCGTGCGGAAGTACTCGTCCCCGCCGGTCTTGACCTCGGGGGTGAATTCGTTTTGGAGGGCTTGAGCGAGGGACATTCTTTGAGAGCCGACTTTTCTCTGAAAAGAGAATTCCTAAAGGGAGGCAGTCTAACAGGCTCTACTTTGATTCACCAGCCCTGTGCCATGGAAGTCCTCGGCTAGAGGCGCTCCTTCTCACCGAATCTGCAGCGAGCGGGTATAGGAACTTGCAAATGGAGGGAGCTCGCTGGGAGGCCGACGCAAGCGTTCCGCCAGCACACCGAGGAAGGAATCGCAGCAAAGGACGCTGCAGTAGCCACTAATCCAATAGCCGGTAGATCCAGTGGCGCGGCAGAAAATGGGTGAGAAGGGACGGCAAAACCCTGTACCATCGAGGCCTACCTTTTGTTGAAAACCCACAGGGAGGCCTCCCCATGGCAACGGAAACCTCCGCCGGAAGGCTCCTCGAGCAAAGCCGATCGCGACCGCAGGCACCGGCCTACTTCGTCAAGACCCAAGGACAATGGCGACCGACCACCTGGAGCGAATATGCCCGTCAGGTGATGGTGGTCAGCCGCGCCTTGGTCGCTCTCGGCCTGAAGCCGGGAGAGGCCACCGCCAATTTGGGCTTCAACCGACCCGAATGGACGACCTTCGACCTGGCAACCTCCCTGGCAGGGGGCATACCGGTGGGCATCTACACCACCAGCTCGGCCCCGGAAGTGAGCTTTATCCTCCACCACGCCCGGGCTCGAATCGCTCTGGTGGAGGACCTTTCTCAGTGGCGAAAGCTCAACGAGGAGCGGGAACGTCTGCCGCTGCTCGAGAAAGTGGTCCTCATGAAGGGGGCCGAGCTTCCGGATGATCTGGAGGCTGGAGAGATCACCCCCATCTCCTGGGAAACGCTCCTCGAGGCGGGGAGGGAAATACCGCAGGAGGTCGTTCTCGAGCGCCTGAGCCGGCTAAAGAGCGAGGATGTAGCGACCCTCATTTACACCTCCGGCACCACCGGTCCCCCGAAAGCGGTCATGCTGACCCACCAGAACCTCACCTGGACGGCGAAAACGGCCCTCACCGATCTCCTTTCCATCACTGCCGACGACTCCCTGCTCTCCTATCTGCCGCTTTCCCATATCGCCGAAAAGATGTTCACCATTCACGGCTCTGTGGCCGCCGGCTATGCCATTTATTTTGCCCAAGCACCCACTTCCATTGCGGACGACCTGAGGGAGGTTCAGCCGACCTTGATTTTTGGAGTGCCGCGAGTGTGGGAGCGCCTTTACTCCGCCGTGAAAAGCCGCTTGAGCACCACCACCGGAGCCAAGGCAAGACTTCTTGGAGGAGCCATGGCGGTGACCCGGCGCGCCGTCGCCGCCTCCTGCCGCGGCGAGAAGCCACCGCTTCTCACCGCTCTGGGCTACCGCCTCGCGCAGCGCCTGATCCTCCAGCGCATCAAACCCCTCTTGGGGTTGGGTCGAGCCCGTATCTGTGCCTCCGGAGCAGCACCTATTTCCAAGGAGATTCTGGTGTTCTTTTCCGGCCTGGACATCCTCATCCACGAGGTCTACGGCCAGTCCGAAGGCTGTGGCCCCACCACCTTCAACAGCCCAGGAGCGACCCGTCTCGGAACCGTCGGCCCAGCGGTTCCAGGGGTGGATGTGCGCATCGCGGAGGACGGGGAGGTGCTAGTCCGGGGCCCCAACGTCTTTCCCGGCTATTTCGAAGATCCCGGCGCCACCGCTGAGACCCTGGTAGAAGGCTGGCTGCACTCCGGAGACCTGGGAGCCCTGAGTGAAGATGGCTACCTGACCATCACTGGCCGTAAGAAGGAGCTCCTGATCACCTCCGGGGGAAAGAACATTTCTCCCAACAACATCGAGACCGCTCTCAAGGACCAAGAGCTCATCTCTGAGGCGGTGGTGATCGGCGACGGACGTAGGTACCTGACGGCTTTATTGGTGGTTCAGCCCGAGGCGGTGCGGCAGCGGTTCGGTGAAATCGAAGACCTTCGGCAACGGCCGGACCTCCGAGAAGCCTTCCAGGAGGCCGTCGACACTGTCAATGCCAGGCTTGCTCGAGTTCAGACGGTGCGCAAGTTCCAGCTCTTGGACGAGCCCTTCTCCGTAGAAACCGGTGAGCTCACGGCCACTCTAAAACTCAAGCGCCGGGTTGTGGAGGAAAAATTCTCGGACCTCATCGAGGCCATGTACCGGGAAGATTAGTGCCCTGCTCGATCCGTTTCTGTCCATGGGGTCAGCGATTTGGCGTTTTCTATTTCTTGCGGAAGGATTCGAAGTCGACCACCTTGCCGCCCGCACCGTTGTCGACGGCGGCCTCATCCACCTCCACCGGCTCTTCCTCTTCTTCTACCGGTAAACCGATGGCCTCGAATTTCAGGGCAAATTTGACCGACGGGTCCGCGAAGCCGGTCAGCGCATCGAAGGGAACGCGCATTGAGTGTCGCTGGCCGTTGAAGCTCAGAGTGACCGCAAAGGCTTCCTCATCCACCACCAAGTCCCAGAACTGATGCTGGAGAATGACGATCATCTCCTCGGGGTGTTGTTCCCGCAGAAACGCCGGCATCTCGACTTCTGGATGCTGGGTGGCGAAATGGAGATAGAAATGATGCTCGCCCGGGAAGCCTTCCTTCTCGACCTCGAGGAGGGCTGTGCGCACCATGCCCTTGAGGGCATCCTGAATCAGAGTTGGGTAGTGTAGGCGCTCTTCGCTCATGGTGTTATCTCTAGGTGATGGACAGCTGCCGTCGTCTCGGTAAATTCTGCTACAACCTTCTATGAAAGCCCGTCTCTGACTCTGCGAAAGCCGTGGAGAGCCCTCTTGGACTCTATGAGAGCCCTCTCAGACTCTATGAGAGCCCTCTTGGACTCTATGAGAGCATAGTGCACGACCGGCAGGAACAACAGAAGAACCCAAAACCACCCGCCGCCCGACTCCTGCGAAGAAACCTCACCATGAATCTGCGCCAGAGACTCTTCCCCGTACCCTGGCAAGCCCTGGTGCTTCTGGCCCTCCCCCTCGCAGCCTATGGCCCCTACCTCACCACCGGCTTTGCCAGCGAGGACTTTCTCATTCTCGGGCGGTTTCATCGCGGTCCCCTGGGGCCCTTGCTCCTCGAGCAATTCCACTCCCCCTGGCTCGGGCTCAGCTACGTGTCCTTTTTTCGCCCCGTCGCAACCTTCCTATTGGGCCTGGAGTACTTGGCCTTCGGCACTAGCCCCTTCCTCTTTCACCTGTCTCATGTGGTCCTCCACGGCATCAATGCTGTGCTGGTCTACGGCATCCTAAGACGGCTCTGGAAATCCCGTCTCACCTGGCCGGCCTTAGCCGCTGCCGGACTCTTCGCCCTCTACCCTCTGCACCACGGAGCCGTGTTATTCGTTGGAGGTAGTGCCACCCTGTTCGGAGCCTTCTTCTTTCTCCTTTCTCTGTGGCTCTATCTCGGGCCGGGCTCGAGAGGAACCCGACTGGGTTCGTGGCTCTCCTTCGTCGCTGCACTGGGCTGCTACGAAGCTGCCGTAGTCCTGCCGATAGCTTTGGTCTGTCACCAGTTCCTGACCGGCAAATTGGGCAGATCGACAAAGCAGGCCCCCTCCGACGACCCGGGAGACCCGGAAGACCCGGGAAACCACAGCCCGAGGGAGGCAGAAGCACCGAGCCAGCGACGATGGCCGGGCTGGAGCACCTGGCCCTATTGGGCAACCCTGGTGGTCTATTTCTTGATCCGACGAGCTGTGTTGGGGGTCTTCGTAGGTGGCTACACCTCCTTTCACGAACGTCCCTTGGCTCGACTCGGGCAGCTGGGGATGGATTTCCTGCTCTCTCTGCCGAGATTGGTCTTTCCCAACTTTCATTGGTTACCCACTTCGACGACTTTGCTGGCGCTGGCGGTCGCGGGCCTGGTAACCGGCACCGCTCTCTGCAGCCTTCGGCGAGGGCGATGGGTGCGGCTCTGGCTCTTGGCCTTGGCCTGGGCGGCGACCTTCCAGCTGCCCTTCTTCTTTGTCGGCGCCATTCCTGCGACCGGCCGCTTTTGGTACCTCGCTTCCGTGGCTGCGTGCCTTGGGCTAGCGACCGTGGCCAGCTCGATCGCCGAAACGGCTGCGGGCCGCTGGGTGCGGCTCCGCCGAGGAGTTGCTGCTGCGCTGCTAGGCCTCACAGGCTCTCTTTTCTGGTGGCTCTTGATCGGCGACCTCGAGACCTTTCGCCAAGCGGACGAGCAGATCCTATCCATCCAGCAAGCCCTCGGCGAAGTCGCCGCGAAAGCCGAATCCCCGGAATTGATTCTCCTTGCCGGGGTTCCAGACTTCGTCCGCAACGATCGCGGCTTGCCGGTGGCCAAGGTGTTTCAATATGGCCTCTCGGAAGCGGTGAGGCCTCCATTTGGGAAGGTTGCGCTGGAAGCCATTCCCCTGCCCCCGACGGTGGCTGAAGATCGCTTCGACGCTTTGGCCTTGGCGACCGGCGGCGACGTCTACCGTTGGTTGCCGCGAGCCCAGGCTTTACGAAAAGAGTCGGGGCAACGAGGAAAAACGGGGCGGCCATCCTCCGCCAGGGAATCTCAAACCGTCGACAGCTTCGATGCCACCTTGCAGAGCCCCGAGCTCATACGCCATGGCTGCACCGAATGCCCAGGCCTGACTTTGTTGGTGGTAACCCCAGGGGCCACCTTCCGCGCCGAGGCATCGCCGACAGAGACGTCGCGGGGCGAGGTGCCCCTGCCCACCCAATTCCTGGCGAGCATGGCGGGACTCTATGACTCTGCTGCCTATTGGTGGCTGGAAACACGCCACCCGGACGGCACCCTAGCCGCCGTGAGCAGCGTGAACCGCCTTGAGCTGGCCTCGATGAGAGAGGATCTCCTAGCCTGGGGGGGTTCATGGCGAACCGCCCTCTGGCGAGCCGCTCTAAAGGAGCCCCCTCCTTGAAACTACCCTTGCGACTCATTCTCTTCGGTCTTGCCGCCACCTTGGTGTCGGGATTGCTCTTCGCCGCCTTTGGCCGCGGGGCTGTGACTTGGTTACTGGAAGTGGCGACGGCCGATCAACAAAGTAGCGGGATCGAGCGATGGAGGGTGGAGGGGATCTACCAGGAGCTCGCCGTCTCCCTTTTCTACCGAGCTGTCTTCCTGGGTTGGTCTTTGATCGGCTTCGTCATCGTGTTCTCGAAGCTCCACCAAAAGGGGGGTGGGTCAGCCCGCCTCGCCAAGCTCAGTTTCAGTGTCTATTGCTTTCTATTCTTCTACCTGGCCCTGGAGCTCCTAGCGGCTCCCTTTCTCATTACTCATCTGGATCTCTATAACTACTTCTTTGTGCTCGATGTGGATCACCGTCTTCCCGCCTCCCACGCGGGAATCGGCACGAACCGAGACAGTTTTCGTAACTCCCGGGAGAGGGAAGATTTTCTGCCGGAGGACTTCAACATTCTGTTTTTGGGCGACTCTTTTACCTTCGGCCTAGGGGTAACCCGAGAGGAAGCTTTTCCGGCGAAGGTGGAGCTGCGACTCCGGGAGACCTCACCGCAGCGACAAGCTCGTGCGGTGAATCTCGGATGGACCTCAGCCTCCCCCTTGCTGGCTCTTCGGGCGGTGGAGGAGTTAGGGGAGGCCTATTCGCCGGACTTCCTGGTCTACTGCCTCGACATGACGGACTTCCACGACGACATCAAATACCGGAACATGATCGAAAAGAGAGGCATCTACTGGTTCTACGACAAGGTCCCTCTCACTCTGAAGCTACTGGAGGACACCGCTAAACCCCTTTTCGAAGCTCTGTATTACCGGTCCAATAGCAACCTGCCACGGGAGCGTTTTTTCATGAGCGAAGCTCCCCTGGAGGAAACCCGGGCCTACTTGGAAACAGCTCTGGAACACGTTCGCCAACTGGCGGCATGGGCACGGCAGCGAGACTTGGGATTCGCCCTGGTGGTACTGCCGAGGTCCTATCAATACAGCGCACGGGAGTGCCCGGAGAATCGGGAGATGGAGTACTACTCGGTACTCGGCCCCTACAGCCTGGAGCCCTTCCGCTACTTCGACTCCATCGCTCCTGGGGAGCCTTACCCGGTGCTCTCTTTGCTCGAGACCTTTCGCTCCACCGAAGTCTTTCCGACCTGCTTCCGGGACGACCCCCACTGGAACGTCGCGGGTCATCAGATCGCGGCCGATGCCATAGCGAATTTCCTAGCCCCGCGGATCGAATCCCTCCCCTAGCCCGAGCTTCTTCTGAGCCCTTTCAAGCCCTGAGCCTCCGCCAGAAGCCAGATGAGCAAACCGGCATTGAGGCCAGCCACCAGGCTGGTGCTGGTCCAAAGGGCGATGGGCGACGCCGCAGTCCAACCGTGGTGCTCCACATAGAGGCCAAAGGCGAAGACCTGTGACCAGGTGAGGCCAGCAGCAACAACAGCCGCCACCCCTAACCCTCCCCAGGCCCGCCGCCGCAGAAGGGTGGCGACCAACAAGGCCAGGGCAGGAAACTGGAAGAGCTGGTAGTGGTACCAGGAGATGGGGGCTGCCAGAGTGCACACAGCGATCATCGCCACCCAGGCAAAGTCCTCGCCGCGGCCGTTAGTTTCCGAGCCCCTTCCGCGGGGTCGACGAAGGGTCCTGAGCACGCCGAGGGCTCCCGCCAAAAGGACCACGAAGCAGCTCGCCAGACTCGCCAGCGCCGCTTTCGGAGCCAACCGAAAACCCTTGGCTACGTTGCCGGAAAGCCACGAGGCCGGCAGATTGCCTGAATCCACGGGCGGCTCTGCAAGGCGAGCCGCCACTGCCGGGAGAGAGAAGTTGAGAGGCGCCGGCGTGCCCATCCAATAGCCGCTGCTCACCGGCAGATGAGGCGGCGGCAGGAAAAGCCGACCCAGCAACAGGGGTCCCAAGATCAAGCACCCGGCCGTCAGGACACCCACTGCCAACGCTCGCTTTTGGCCCTTGGCCAGGAAACCCAAGAAAAGAAAGGCCGGCCACAACTTGAGAGCTGTAGCGACCCCCAGCAAAGCCGCAGCGAGCACCGGCCGGCGACGACGACCAGCAAGAGCGCCCACAAGGAGAAGGAGAAGCAACGGGTTCACCTGGCCGAGTACGAGATTCTCCCTCACCGTCCCGGCGAGACTCCAGACTCCACCGACGGCGACCAAGGCTGCCCAGTCCGCACCGAGCCAACGCCAAACGCCCCAGGCAGAGAGAACCAGGCAGAGCAGCGAGAGGAAGAACCAGGCAACCCGGGCCGTTTCCAAAGGCACCAAAGCGAATGGGCCCACCAGGTAGGCAAGAAGGGGAGGGTAGTCGAAACCGGGCACCGAGAAAGGGCTGCCGCCGACCAGCCACTCGGCAGCGGCATCGTAGTAGTGGCGAAAGTCTCCTCCGGTGGAGCCCAGAAAGCGGGCCGGAGTGATGACGTTGAGCAGCCCGAAGAGGAGCACGAAAGCGGTGGCCAAGAGTCTGGGCCTAGGGCCCCGGAGACCCCTCGGGCCGGCCTGGCTCACTACCTGCGAGGAAGAGTCCGGCGAAGCGCTCACGAAGCGAGCTTCTCTTCTTCGAGGTGGCGGCCCTGCCGATTCCTTCCTACTCCAACCACTCCCACTCCAACCACGGCCATCCCCACCAAGCTGAGAAACAGGCCTGCGCCAAAGCCCACCGGTCGGTATCTCAAGAGAATCTCACCTTCGCCTTGGTCCACCTCCACAGAAAGCAGAGTGCCGTCGAATGGCTTTACCTCCCGAGGCTCACCATCCACTTCGGCACGCCAACCGGCATCCCAAGTCTCGGCGATGACCACCGTGCCTCCTCCCGGCCTCTGCCAACCGACTTTCCAAGAGTTGGCACTGAGCCTCTCGGCTTCCAGGCCTTGCTGCCGCAGGGTTGCTTCGGAGCCCGCCCAGCGCACCATGGGCCAAGGGGTGGGACGCTCGTAGACCCAGGCGTCGGCTGCGGCAAAAACCCGCTGCCAACCGAGACCCGGTAGGGCTCGACCCGGGGGTGTCAATACCCAACGAGTGGCCAATTTGTCGAGCCATGGATGGCGCCACTGAGTGATCGGCTCATAGTAGAAAGGGCTAGCACCACCGAACTGACGGTAGACCTCTTCATAGTGGTTCAGCTTGAGGGTGTCGTCGCCACGAATGTCCGACAGGCCGTAAACCATCGCCGCATTGGGGCGCAGGGTATCGCCCAGAGCAGCCACTCGTCCGGGACGCCCGGACAGGAACTTCAAGGCGGGCGTTTCGGGAAAAAGGTCTTCTATGGCCAAAACCGGGTTGATTCCGGCGTGGGCAGCGGTCAGCTCCGCAGCCATGATCCAAGGTAGAACGAGGGCGAGGCGGAGTCGACGCTCCTCTCCCAGGAACCTTCCCACCATCAACAAGATGGCCGCAAGGATCGCCCAGACGCTCCAGGCGATGGGATGGCCCAATAGCTCTTTCGACTGCCATTGGGGAGTAAACCGGAGCCAAGAACCAGCCAACAGCAGGAGGGTCAAAGCGCAGCCCTCGTACAAAGGCCTTCTCAGCCCCCGGCACCAAGCGTCGAGTCCTGCTGCCGCTGCCAACCCAAGGCTGAGGTCGACAGCGAATAACAAGCGATGGTGCAACATCGTGCGAACCACCGGAATCGACATGAGGAGATCCCTCAAGCCTGGAATCTGGTAGGCCGCCAAAAGGGAAAAGAGAAGAATCCCCCAAACCGGCCACCAGACGCGCTGCCGCACCCGGTCCCGAAAGCCCGCCCAGGCGAGGGGAAGTACCAAGAGACCAACGAAGACAGCCGTAGCGTTGTAGTTGAAGGGCCCCCACCAGGTACCTTCCGCCGGGTGCCCCCAGGCGTGGGGAAGACCCAGCCGGAGAAAGAGCTCCCCGGCAACCCCGAGGGAGATCGCCTCCCCGGGCTGCCATTGTTGCCAGCGGCTACTCTGGAAGAGGTTGAATGCCAAGGGCACGACTTGAATCGCCGCGAGAGCCCCTGCGGTCACCCAAGCTGAGGCGAAACCGAGCCAAGCCCGCCCTCGCCGGACCCCTGGCCACAGAATCCACACCAAACCCGAGAGCATAGCGGTGTGAACGAAGGTCTCCGGGTGTCCGCCGAGGAGAAGAAGGCCCGCGAGGATGGTTAGGGCTGCCCACTTGCCCCCGGCCCTGGGAAGGCGGTCATTGGCAAGGCGGGCGGTAGCCCAGAGAACCCAGGGCACTAGACAGAGAGCATTGGCCATGGGAAAGAGAAGAAAGGCCGAGAACATACCCGCCAAGGGAAAGACCACTCCCGCCACCATGGCGCTGTTTCTGCCAACCCCGAATTCTCGAGCCAGCGCCCAGGCGCCGAGACCGGCCACCACGATGCGAAACCATGGCAACAGAATGAAGCCTAGTTGGAGAGGAAGAGCCACGAACAGCAGATGGAGCGGAAAAACCGGTGCGCTCTGCCCGTTGGACCAAAAGGGGGCTCCGGAGAATTGATGGGGATTCCAGAATGGTGCTTCCCCGGACCGAACCTGCTGCCGCAGGAACAACTGCCAAGGCTGAAGCTGGAAAGTGACATCCACCAGAGTCGGGTTGCCTTCCAGCGGATCCGCAACACCTTGCCAGGGGGCGAATTTCCCCAGGGTCGCTGCCGGGCTGGGAATGGCATTGCGGTCCACCAGTACCGGCGCCAGGAACAAGGTCGCTACCAAGGCCATTTTCAGCCAAGCGAGGGTCCACTCTCCACGCCTCAGAAGCCAGGGCGCGAAACAGAGTAGAAGCACGACCGGCAGGGCGGGGTTCAACAAGCCTCCATTCGACGGTCATCCTACCCACCGGCCCGCCACCTGGCAAAGGGGCTCTTCTATCGAGCCTCGAGCTCCCCGCGGCGACCTCGAGGGGAGTGGCCAGTCAGCAATTGAAGGGTCGTTTCCACGACCGCCTGGAGAGGCTTGACGTCCGCCACCCCCTGACCAGCGATACCAAAGGCGGTGCCGTGATCGACGGAAGTACGCAAATAGGGAAGGCCCAGGGTCCAGTTGGTAGCGGTGCCAAAGGCCGCCGTCTTGACGGCGATGAGACCTTGATCATGGTAGAGGGAGAGAACCCAATCGAATTCTCCTTGGCGAGCCCGGGCGAAGAGAGAATCGGCGCTCACTGGGCCGTGGACGTCAAGTCCCTGCTGGCGAGCCGCTGCCACCGCGGGCTCCAGTTCCCGAGCATCCTCGAGGCCCAATAGCCCCCCTTCGCCGGCATGGGGGTTGAGGCCAGCCAAAGCGATGCGACCGCCAGCATGGGAACCGAGGCAGAGGAGCGCTTCGAGGACTGAGGCTGTGGAGACGTGTGCCACGGCATCGACGAGGGGCAGGTGAGTCGACAGCAGTGCCACCTGCAAATCCGGAGCGAGAAAGGCCATCAGATAGTCGCGCCCGTACCGCTCTAGCCCGCTGCCGGCGGCCAGGTATTCCGTATGGCCGACGAAGTTGGGCAAGTGCTGACGTGCAATGGACTCTTTCGAGACCGGAGCCGTCACCAAAGCATCCGCAGCTCCGCACTGGACGGCAGCCACCCCTGCGTCGAGGGCCGCGATGGCACCAGCGGCGTCAGCTGGAGAAGACTGACCCAAGACCAACTCCCGGCGCCGAGCTATGGGATCCAGAACGTGGATCGACTCTCTTCCGGCAAGGGAATTCCCGGCCCGCAAGGATTCTCGAGAGGGAACTGCCGAATGAAACTCGAGGCGTTCCCAGGGAGCCTCCGGCAGAGAGCCTCTCAAGACCTCCAGGGCGCTGCGTTCCGCCACAAGGAGGGGATGATAGCCCGGGTCGGCAGGAGACTCCTGCATCAACTTGAGCAGAATTTCCGGTCCGATACCGGAAGGATCGCCCTGAGTGAACGCCAGAACCGGCTTGATGGAAGACGGCTTGGAGGAAGACATTGTAGAAGCCTGAAGACAGTTCGCGTCGAGAAGGCGCTGGTGAAACTAAGTGCGCCGCCCGCGTCGACGAAGCTCGTCTTCTTTAAACATGTAGCGAATATTGTGCTTTAGAATGAGCAGGTTAGGACCATTGGTGCGATTCAGTTTGATCGCCCCCTTGTCGTACCACTCGATGGAACCACGAAGTTCTTCGCCATCGGTGAGAATGACGACCATGGATGTTTTTGCAGCCATTTGCTTGAGGTAGTAGAACTCCTCAGCGTTGGTCTGTTCCGGCGGTGACTGCTTGCGGCGAACCGTGCGGCCAGCGCCTCCTTTGATTTCCGGGAGGTCGGGACGAATCAATTTTCTATTGGAAATACTCATGGGTGTTTTGCCGCGGGAGCCGGCCGGCTCTTGGGCGGTCTCTTATATTGATCATCTTCGTAGGCCAAGCAGCAGAGAAGTCGGCCACACTGGCCTGAAATCTTCGACGGGTTCAGACTGAGGCTCTGTCGCTTCGCCATCTGAATGGAGATCGGACGAAAATCCTTGAGCCAACTGGAACAACAAAGGGTACGGCCACAAATTCCGATACCCCCCAGAAGAGCCGCCTCATCCCGAGCTCCCACTTGCACCATCTTGACTCTTACGGAGAAGCGCCGGGAGAGATCTCTCACCAACTGGCGAAAATCGATCCGGCCGTTGGCGGTAAAATAGAAGGTAGCTTTTCTGCCGTAGAGGCTGAAGTCCACCTTGGAAATTTTCATTTCCAGCTTGAGCTCTCTCGCGCGTTGTAAGCAAAACAGCTTGCCGGTCATTTCCTGCTGTCTTTTGCGCTCGAAGGCTGAGCTATCGTCATCGTTGGCCGGTCGCAGAATCTTCTTAGCGCTCGATTTTTGGCAAGGCTTGAAGACGGGCATGGGAGATTGCTCGACTCGGCCGAAGGCGGGCCCTTCTTCCGTTTCGACGATGACCGGCTCCCCCTTGGCGAAGATTTCTCCTACGGTTCGGCACAGGGTGAGATTGGTTTCCTCGCCAAACCTTACCCCTACGAAGCTGTCTTCGACTGCCGTCGACATGCCTTTGAAGCTACAGCCACTGCATCCACTCATCGTGTTTTATCCGAACTAGACCCTCTATCTCGAAACGCTGGAGGTCGCCACCGAGAAGCGTTTGCAGGAATAAGGATCTTCTTTGATTTCTTGACCTCACGGGTCGAATGCCAGTATGGCACCCGGCTGAAGAGGCGTCAACGCTGGAGCCAGCCGCTCATCTCTCCATCTCGAGCCCCCATCTCGAAGGGGTCGAAAGCGACCGGAGGGAGTTGCATCTCAGGCTCTAGAAGGTATACGAAGCCGAAGGGAAAAATGTCTCAATGGAAGCATTGTTGGCTTGAGACCCGTCGTGCCCGGAAGGGAGAATCAGGAAGCCGCAGGGGTGAGGGAAAGCCTCACCCGCCGAGAACTCGGCGACCAATGTCGTAACGCAGCACTTTGGAAGGCCAGGAAATCTCCGCTGCTGCCGCGTAGGCTTTTTTGAGTGCTTCCAAGAGATTCGAGCCCGAGGCACAAACGTTGAGCACGCGACCTCCGGTGGCCACGAATTTGCCGTCTCGCAGAGCCGTACCGGCATGAAAGATCTCAACGCCAGGGTGAGCCGCAGCTGCCTCCAAGCCCTCGATGATTTCTCCCTTATTGGGCTTTCCAGGATACCCCTCACTGGCCAGGACCAGGCAAACAGCAGCTTCTTTTCGGAAAGTCAGGCGGCCTGTCTCAAATCCTCCGGTGGCTCCAGCGAGCAAGACGGGGAGTAGATCATCCTCGATCCGCATGAGTAGGGGTTGGGTCTCGGGGTCCCCCAAGCGAAGGTTGAATTCGAGCACCTTGGGTCCCTCTGCGGTCAACACCAACCCGGCGTAGAGAACACCGACGAGCAGGCGATCTTCGCCTTTCATTCCCGCCACCACCGGACGCATGACCTGCTCGACGACGACGGCAGCTAGCTCGCTGTCCATGACTAGGGACGGGCTATGAGCTCCCATCCCACCGGTGTTGGGGCCGGTATCTCCGTCACCGATCCTCTTGTAGTCTTTGCTGGTAGCTAGGGAAAGCAGTCGCTCGCCATCGCAAAGAGCGAGAAAGGAGACTTCCTCGCCTTCCAGAAACTCCTCCACGATGACTCGGTCGGAGGCAGCTCCAAACCGACGCTCCTCGAAGAGAGTCGCGAGGGCCGTTTCCAGCTCCTCGGCCTCGTGCACCACAAAGACACCCTTGCCAGCGGCCAGACCATCGGCCTTGAGAACGATGGGAAGCCCCAGCTCCTCAACCGACCGACGCGCCTCCTGCTGATCGTGAACAACATTGAACCGGGCCGTAGGGATACCGTGGCGCTCCATGAAGCGCTTGGCGAAGACCTTGCTGCTCTCGAGCTCGGCGGCTTGCTTTCGCGGACCGAAAATCGCCATCCCTCGGGATTGAAACTCATTGACGAGACCGAGGGACAGGGGCAGCTCGGGACCGACGATGGTCAAATCTATCTTGAGGTCGGCTGCGAAATCGGCAAGCTGATGGATTTCGTCCGGAGAAATCGGCACCGTATCTGCCAGGTTGGAGATTCCGCTACTTCCTGGAGCGCAGTACAGCTCCGTGAGCAGTGGGCTCTGACGCAGCTTCCAACATAAAGCGTGCTCCCGACCACCGCTACCAATCACCAGCACCTTCATCTACTGCCTCCCTGAAGCGCAGCTACAGCCATCGTATTCACAATATCCTCTGTCGAGCATCCGCGGGAAAGATCGTGTACCGCTCCACTCAAGCCCTGTAACAACGGGCCGATGGCGCGCGCTCCTGCAAGTCTCTCTGTGAGCTTATAGGCAATATTACCTGAATCCAGGTCTGGAAAGATTAAGACGTTGGCTCGCCCTGCCACCGGACTCGCCGGAGCCTTGCGTCGAGCTACCTCCATCTCCAGAGCCGCATCCGCCTGTAGCTCGCCGTCCACCACGAAATCGACCTGCCTCCGGCGAAGCTCCTGCAAGGTCTCTCGGACCTTTTCTGTCCGGGGATGAGAGGCGCTCCCGAGGGTGGAAAATGAAAGCAAGGCGACCCGCGGCTCCTGCCGCAGCAACTGACGGCAACTATCTGCAGCGGCTTGGGCGATATCTGCCAATTGGCGAACGGATGGATCCGGGACGACTCCACAATCGCTGTAAACCAGCCCTCTGCCGTCGGGTAGCACCATGAGAAAACAAGAAGATACCGTAGCCAGGCCCTGGCGAGGGCCGACACAGCGGAGCGCGGCCTTCATGGTTTCCGCAGTAGTCGCCACCGCCCCCATGACGGCTCCAGCAGCGCGGCCTGTGGCGACCCGCAGGCAGGCGTAATAGAGTCGATCGCGTGCCCGGTCGACCAACTGCTGACGCGACCATGAACGGTTCTTGGAGCGCTTCTCTAGGTGGGCCAACAGCTCCGCAAACTCCGGATCCCTCGCCGGCTCTACTACCGGCACATCCAGGGGGAGACCAGCCTCTCGAGCGATTCGGGTCACGGTGTCGGGGTCACCGACCAGGACGGGGCTGCATAGCCCTTGTTTCTGCGCTGCCGCGGCAGCTTGAATGACTCGCGGATCCTCCCCTTCGGCCAGGACGATAGTGGCTCTCTTCAAAGCTGCCTCGCGATGCAGCTGTTGGAGGATCATGGGGGAGGGGGATTCCGGGGACACCAGTTGAAGATCATCTCTTCCGTTAACAAAGAAGTCGTAGCATAGCAGCCTGAAATCATCGGTTTTCCCGAGAGTCGACCTCGGGAAGGCTAGACGCTGCCAGTCGAAGGGCTCGAATCTTCTGCTCCGCCCCGGTTTCGACCCAGGTCACGAGTAGCTCTCCATCCTGATTCCATATTCTCGGTACCCCGGCAGAGCGGCTGGCGGCGGTTTCAGCAACCTCTCTCGTTTCTCCCATGGCCCCAGACGGGTGAACCCTCTTGACGCTCAGCACAGCCGTATCTGCCGATTTGGCCAACCAGGAAACCACGAAGTCTTCTCCAGCTAGGTAGGCGATATCCACCCTCCCCAGGGGCTGCTGATCATCCACCTCCATGGGAGACCCGAATGTTTCTCCGCCATTCACGGAGAAGGCCACTTGCACCCGCGGCCTTTCTTGAGCGGCCGTGAACCAGGCTACGGCCACCCTTTTTTCGAAGGTCGCAATGGCCGGTCCGTTGACCGGACAACCGGCGATCTTCCAATCATCCGTCGCGAGGACTCGCGGCTGCGACCAACCGTTGGTGGTGTGTCGCACCCAGCGGATATCTCGTACCTCCCCTTCGGATCGCCCGCGATAGACCACGATGGGGCCTGAAGGGGTTTGGGCCGCGTCTGTCTGGCAGCACTCGCAGACTCGCGGGTCGAGGATCGCCTCAGCGGCGTCCTCCGCCCCCACCTCGACCCCACGAAGGGCCATGGCCCCCCCTCCCGGCATGCTGCGGCCATCCAACCAAAAGCCCCAGGTCCCCCCGGGGGAGGGTAGGAGTGTCGCAAAACCGTGCTCCGCCGCCGTCCGATCGTCGTGCAGCCAGCCCAAAGGGCTCCAGGAAAGACCCTCGTCTGTAGATTGAGCGAGGCGAATACCGTAAGCGTAGGTCCCCTCCCCAAGGCGCTCGAGCCAGTGCGCCAGATAGCTACCATCCCCCTGCTCCACAACGGATGGGACGTCGGCCCAATTGGCGAAGAAGGTTCCGCCTTCCACCACCGTCCGAGTTTGACTCCAACCCAGGGAGGAGAGGCGAGAGAAGCGCAACCGATGCCCCTCACCGTTCTCCCAAGGCTCGAGCCAACTCAATATCCCGCCTGCTGAAATTTGAGGGGCGAGGGACCCAGGTGCGGAAGGAGGATCCTTGAAGGGGGAGGGGAGGCCGTCGTTCTTTGGCGCCGGGCCAGGAGGAGAACAACCAACGACCCCGACCGCCATGAGGCAGGCCAGGGCCGGCAGAAACGCCCGGCGGGGAGGCGAGAACCGTCGCTCCCGGCCCGCCGGGGGTGACGGTCTAACTCTCCAGAAGCTCATCGTGACTCAAGAGGCCTGCAGCGCGCCCTTAGCCCTCTTGGACGACACCGCAACCGATGCGGCTACCGGCGGCTCCAGTGGGCTGACTCACCAGGTCGTCGCTCTTCTCGTGAAGGATCACTCCGCGCCCCACCACCGAGTTGGGTCCAGGAGAAACTGTCAACAATTTCGTCGACAGGCTCAAGCCGCCGGTACCATCTTCGCCAATCTGGATATTGCCCAAATCGCCAGCGTGACGGTCGGCATCGGAAGGACCCCCATGAATCTGATCCGCCGGATTGAAGTGACCTCCAGCGGAGGTGAAGTCCTCAGCACTGCAGTCACCGATCTGGTGAAGGTGGAAGCCGTGCTCCCCAGCGCCCTCTAGGCCGCTGACCTTGGCCGTCACTTCGACTCCGTCCGCAGTCTCGGAAAAAGTCACCAAGCCGGTCACCGTCGAGCCGGCTCGCCCAGTGATCTCCGCCATGGCGACCTTAGGGGCCGGGGCTGGCGCAGGGGTTGGGGCTGGAGTGGGTTCCGGGGCCGGCGGTGCCTCTTTCGAACCACCACAGGCAGCCATGAAGGGAAGAAGTACCAAGCCGAGTATCCAGGCGTGCTTGAAAAGACGCATCGTTCGTCCTCCTTAGAATCTATCCGCGTTTCCGAAAAGTAAAAGCTGACCTTCGAGGTGGCTTCACTGGCACCGGGTTGTCGAGCAATCCGGTCACTCAGGAATTCGCCATCAAGAAGCTACCGTCTGCGCCAAGAGTACCCCAATGCCCTCAGGGAAGATCAACATCATGAGGAGGCGCTATTTCGACATTCGTCTAACCACAGAAATAGCTCCTCGCCTCGAGCCCATGATCAGCGCCCCCAGCCACACCCACAGACACACCCTTGAAGGGGGCACCCGATCCAAATCAACCGCTGAAACGAGCACCCGTGACACACCAAATCGAAGTTCTCCTAGGTCCAGGGATTTGCTGGAGGTCTCGTCCTTGAAGCTAAAAGCGCTGAAGGGACCGGGCTCCCCCTGATGATTCTCGGCATCTACTCCAGCGGAGTTGGTAGAGCCACACCTCCGGTTCAGGTCACGGCAGGTTGCTTCCAAAATAGATTCCGAGCTTCCCCGGAAGAGTTTTACCGCACCAGAAAACATAAAAACTCTCTAGGAGGCAACTTGTAGCCTCGCGGAGGGTTTTACAGGAATCTGGGCTAGATGGAAAAAAGATTGCTCGGGATAGGCCGAATCGTGTCGAAAAACACTAAGAAAGGGTTGAGTTTCGCTGATATCGCCTTTCTTTAGTGGTAGTCAGGCGTGCATTTCAAAGACATAATAATGGGATTGATATACCTCAGGTGGTGGAAGCCCGAATGGTCCAAGCTCAACGCCTTGCGTTGACAGGATATTGACTTTTTGTTTTTCTTATTTTTTCATAGCTAATGATGCTCGTGCAAACTATGGCCACCGGCTTGCTTACCGCTGCCGGCGCTAGCTTGATCCTTTCAGGAATTCTCCGTCTCTTACATCGACTCTATCGGCGCGACTATCTAGCTAGCTGGGCCTGGAGTTGGATGGCTCTGTGTCTCTACTTTTCCTTTTCGAGCACTGCACTGATTCTCGGCAAGAGTGACGGCCGCCCCGGCTGGGCCTTTCTTTGTTCCAGCCTCGCCTTGATTGCCGGCCTCGCCCAGACCGGCTGGCTCGTTCTGGGAACCCAAGAGATCACTCAAGGGCGGCCGGTCGAACAATCCAGGGCACGGCTATTGATGGCGGGGCTGGTTGGCATCGGCTTGGCCCTTGCGACCCTTTCATGGTTGGCTGGTGACTCGGGCTTTCCTCGCACTTTCATCATGGAGAGCTTCCGCTCCTTGCTAGTGGGCATTGCTTTCGCCGTTGCGGCGATCAGCCTCTGGCGCTTCACCGCCTGGAACCACGGTATCGGTCGGCGGTTGGTGAGTGCCGCCTTTCTGGTCTATGGCTTGCACCAGCTTCAGCTATTCGGCCTCGAATTGTTGAGACTGAACAGCGGAGTCCTCGCTGAATATATTCACTACATCGGTTTTGTAGAGGTCATTCTCCAATTCATCGTCGGGCTGGGCATCGTCATTTGGTTCCTGGAGGAGGAAAGGGAAGGTGTCGTTACCGCATCTCGAAAGATCGAGCACCTCGCCTTCCACGATCCCCTTACGGGGCTTCCCAACCGGAAGCTCTTCTTGGACCGTCTGACCCAAGAGCTTTCCGCCGCGCCCCGAAGGGGAACGATGCTGGCGATCATGTTCCTGGATCTCGACAGATTCAAAGTCATCAACGACTCCCTGGGACATTCCTACGGCGACGAGCTTCTTTCCAATGTCGCGCAGCGCCTCAAAGAGTCGGTTCGCCGAGTGGATACGGTGGCCCGCCTCGGCGGAGATGAGTTCACCCTCTTGTTGTTGGACTTGACGAGCTCCGAAGATGCCCGGCGAGTTGGGGATAAGGTCTTGTCGACCCTCCGGCGCCCGTTTCAACTCCACGGCCACGAGATCTTCGTCAGCACCAGTCTCGGCATCAGCGTGTTCCCCCAGGATGGCGCCGAGGCCGAGACTCTGCTCAAGAACGCCGATATCGCGATGTACCAGGCCAAAGAAAAAGGTCGCGACAATCTCCAGCTCTACTCTCCCACCATGAGTGCATTGGCCCTGGCGCGGTTGGATCTGGAGAGCGATTTGCGGCGGGCCCTCGCAAACAACGAGTTCCACTTGGTCTTCCAGCCGATCTACAACCTGGAGGCCGAGCGCTTCGACGGAGCTGAGGTACTGATTCGCTGGCGGCACCCCGGCCGAGGAGAGATTCAGCCGAGTCAATTTCTATCTCTCTCGGAGATGATTGGAATGAGCTACGAGCTCGACCTGTGGGTCCTCGACGCGGCCTGTCGGGACCTCAGAAAGCTCCACGGGGCGGGAATCGAAGGGCTGCGGGTCGCCGTGAACCTCTCCGCTCGGGCTTTCCACCACCCTGACCTGGTTCGACAGGTGGAGAAAATCTGCTCGAGGCGAGAGCTCTCACCTCGTTGGTTAGAACTCGAAATTACCGAGAACCTGGCGATGCAGAATGTCGACATGACCTTGAGTGCTTTGCGAGGGCTCAAGGAGCTGGGTGCACAAATCTCCATCGACGACTTCGGGATTGGCTACTCCTCCCTCAGCTACCTACGTACTTTTCCCATCGATACTCTGAAGATCGACCAGACTTTCATTCGAGACCTCACGGCAGACTCCGGAGACTCTGCCATCGCCCGAGCCGTCATCGCCATGGCCCATAGCCTCAGCCTGTCGGTGGTTGCGGAAGGGGTGGAGGTTCCTGCTCAGTTGGAGATTCTTCGCAACGAGCGTTGTCACCGCATCCAAGGTTTTCTGCTCGCCGCTCCCTTGGCCTTGGACGACTGCCTAGAGTTTTTTCAATCGCACCTGGCAGCAGAGGAGGGGACCCAGGGGGACGATGAGCCGCTCCGGCCGGAGGGAGATCACCTTCCCCGTCGGTCCGCTGGCTAGGAGAGGTCGCCTCTCCAAAGACCCTCACCAAAAGCCTTCGCGGCAGCAAGAACATCCGGCCCAGGAGGTGCGCCGTTCGGGCACCAGCCGTGAAACGCTCCACCGAACTTCATGTTCAAGTAGTCACTGCTGGCGCGAAAGGGCTCTTCGAACCCCAAAGGAAGGGTCGCTTCGGTGCTAGACGTGACCAGGAGCATCGTTTTTCCAGCCAGGGACCGACCCATCTCCTTATGGCGAGAGGTCAAGTCCGTGAGGCGATCGAAAAAAACTTTCATCCGGCCGCTCATGGCGTACCAATACACCGGCGTGGCCATGACGATAACCGGTGACTCCACCAACCGGCGAGCGATGGCCAGGAAATCATCCGTTGCCGCCTCGGAACGGTATTTGTAATGAGCAATCTCTCGTTGGCTCAAGTCGATGACGCCGAAGCCGCTGTCTCCGAGCACTGCCTCTAGAACGCTCGCGGTGTTGCCGTCGCTGCGCGCGGAGCCGAGAATGGCTGTGCCCGCGATCACGGCGATGGCTCCTTGGTTTTTCCCGACAAGGGGTCCAAGTGGGCCACCAGCTCCGCCTGTCTCCGCGATTCCTGTGCTCCCTCCTCGGCGGCGGAAGGGTCCCAGTCCCGCTTCCCGACAACCCAGCCTTGGAGGTGATTCAGCGCAACCCCCGAGAGGGCGTCGAGATGGTCCGGGCGGTCATTCAGGGCTGCGATATAGCGAAACTGCTCCCCCCCTGCCTCTTCGAAATAGTGCCGATTCTCGCCGTCGATTTCTTCCAAGGTTTCAAGGCAGTCCGCGGAGAACCCCGGGCAGATGACATCGAGGCTCTTCACCCCCGCTTGCGCCAGGGCCTTTACGGTGACATCCGTGTAGGGCTTGATCCACTCCTCTTTTCCGAACAGCGACTGAAAGGAGACGATGTAACGATCCCTTCCGATACCCAATTCCTCCGCCACCCGGCGAGCTGTCTTGTGGCAGTTGCAGTGGTAGGGGTCACCACCATCGAAGTATCTCTGGGGAATACCGTGGAAGGAAAAGAGCAACTTCTCCGCTTCCCCGCCCTGCTGCCAGACCTCCCGAATACTCTGCGCCAAAGCTCCGATGTAGCCGGGGTCGTCGTGATAATTGTGAACGGTTCGTAGCTCCGGCACCCAGCGATATCGACTCAGTTCCGCCGCTAGAGCATCGAAGGTCGAGCCGGTAGTCGCGGCTGCATACTGTGGGTATAAGGGAAGAACCAGGATCCGTCGGCACCCTTTTTGACGAAGCTCTTCGAGGCCCGAGGGGATCGAGGGATTGCCGTAGCGCATCCCGACAGCGACGTGGAGAGGGCTTCCGACCTGCTCCCGAAGGCGGTCTTCCAGCCCCTTCGCCTGTTTTCGGGAAATCACCAGCAGCGGCGACCCCTCCTCCGTCCAGACCTGCTGGTAGAGCTTCGCGGACTCCTTGGGGCGACGAGTCAGAATGAATAGATAGAGAATCGGCAGCCATTTCCACCGGGGCAATTCGATGACCCGAGGATCGGAGAGAAACTCCTCCAGGTAGATTCGTAGAGCTGCAGCGGTCGGCTCGTCGGGGGTACCGAGATTGGTGACGAGAACCCCGACCGCGGGAATCTCTCCATGGCGGAAATCGGTTTCGTTGAGATAGTCGTTCATCGGCCCAGCAGCTCCATGACTTCGTCCACTTGCTGCCATCCTACCCGGAGCAGGAAGGTGTTATTCCGCCCATAGGATTTGCTCCCCAAGATGAAAAAGTCCGGCTCTGGGTTTTTCAAGGTATCCGCTCCGTGACTACTCTGGGTCAGGCAATCGCCACCGACTTCTCCCAGGAGTACTGCTGCCAACTTCATCGGGCCGCTGGTGGCATAGCACTCGTGAACCTGAAGCTGGCGATAGAGCTCGTAGTCCCCAACGGATCCGGTTAGGGCAAGGATACGATCCACCGTCACGGTTTCCTGCTCCCCTTCGGGGCCGCGAAGGCAGACCTCGATCCGGTCATCCGGCTGGGTCCCGAGCCTTTCCACCACCATTCCGAGACGAACTTCTACCTGGTCTTTGGCGCCCTCGACCAAATGTCTCGCCGCCGCCTGAAGGCTGGCCCTCTGCGGCAGAGGGTCATCCTCTAAGGGGCCGAAGCCCGGCTGTTGCCGACGCAAAGCCCAGATCACTTTGGTGCCCGGCTCCGAGGAGGCCAACTCGGCGAGATCCCGAGCGGCCGTCTGGGCCGAATGGCCAGCTCCTACTAGAAGAGTCGTCTTACCCGCCCAAAGAGACTTCTCTTGATGAAAATTCGGCACGCGGCGCACGATGCGATCTCCCAGGGCAGTCTCGCCAGGGGCGGGAATCCCTCCGTCGCCCAGGGTGTTGGGCCGATGGTAGGAACCCGTACAGTCGAGCACAGCGCTGGCTTCTTCGACCCACTCCTCACCGTTGCTGTTGCCCAGCAGGATCCGAAAGGGCCGGGCTGCCCGCTCTGCGGTGCCAATCTCTTGGTTCTTGATCAGCCCCTTTCGGCCGATACCCAAGACCCGAGTGTCGAGGCGCAGACCTGCGGCCAACTTCGGCAGCCGTGCCAGGGGTTCGAGAACCTGTTCCAACAATTCTCGGCCGGTGGGACAGTCCTCACCGCTGGGCACGCTGTGTCCAGCCGCTTCCAATGCTCCTCGAACCCGAGGAGAGACGTTTAGGGACCAAGGGGAAAAAAGGTGTACGTGCCCCCAGTCGCGAACCGAGGCACCTATCTGGTCTTGGGCTTCGTAGAGCACGAAGTCCCGGCCCGTCTGCGCCGCGGCCAGGGCGGCCTCAAGGCCAATGGGACCGGCACCGAGAATGGCGATCGGTGGCTGAGATTGGGATTGATGCAAAATATTTCCTTCCAGCGTTCCTACTTGAAACGCACCGATCCTCCCGGTTTCCCCGGCGAGGTATCGATGAATGGGCCCCGGGGATCCTACCCCTCGGACCCCTTGAGGGCGCGGACACGACTCACGCACTCTTCTTCTGAGTGCGCCGCGGAGGTCAGAACCTGGACACCGCTCTTTCGTTAGGTGGAAGAATTTCGAGACAAGTGGTCCACCAGCCGGTCTGTATCGTTTCCACAAACTCGGCGGGAAGCTCTTCTCGAACCATCTCCCGAGCCAACGCTTCGAAATCATATTCGAGAGGGAGAAGCTCCACTTCCAACCGATTCCGCCCCGCGCTCAACATGGAATACCACACATGGGTAGCCCCGTCGTTGGCGGGGCGACCGATAACTCCCACGTTGATCGCATCCCCGCCGGAAAGCTGGCGGTGCCACTGAAGTCCCGTGTGAGTACACAGAATGGCGTCGCAACGATTCTGCTGCAACATGGCTTCAAGAAAAGGAGCTGGTGACGAAGAGTGGAAGAGGAACTCGTTGATGCGGCGGGGCGAGCCGTGAACTAACAGGAGCTCCCGGTCCCCCAGGCGAACCCGGCGACGAAGGGGCAGGGCTCCCATCCATGCCTTGAACTCCGCTGAGCAGCGCGACTCCGTATAACGGTAGGAAATCTCCGCGAAGTGATTGTCTCGCGGATCCGTGTAGCCGCAATTGCAATCCTCGCGGCCACTGGCGAGAGATTCTTCGTAGTTGCCCTGAATCACTTGCACTTCGCCCTGGGCCAGCAATGGGCGAACTTTCTCCGGATGAGGACCGAACCCTCCGAGATCTCCCAAGCAGTAGATCGTTTCAGCCCCTCTTCGCGCCGCATCCTCCAACAAGGCCTCGAGGGCGAAGTGGTTGTTGTAGACCCCTCCAAAAACAGCGATGCGCTCGAATGGGCCTTCCACCGGAGTCGAATCCGCCGGGCCCGCCAAGAATCGACTGGCAGCCTCCTCGCGCTGGCCTTCAGTGAGGGCTCGGCCCGAGCTGGCGGCAGCGCGGCGAAACTCTTCCAGAGGCACCAGCTTCTCGCCCAAAGTTGCCATACCTCGGTGAGCTGTCAGCCGCTGGCGGTATTCCCGCACGAAAGCATCGTCTTCCGTGGTCAGACGGCGGAAAGTCTTGTGGTCCATTGAATCAGCCATGCTTTAGCCTCCTCAAGTGCGGCAGCTGACCCCATAGGCGTGACAGGTCCAGCACGCGGGGTGATCCAGAGGAAAAGGCTCGAGAGTGTCGGCGAGTCGCTCCCCCATGCGGGCCTGAGGCTCGTTGACCAAGATCGGACAGACCCAGACCCCTTTCTCGGTGACCATGCGGCAGGAAGAGCACTGCAAATGATCCCACTCCGTATCCGGTAGGTCGCCCTCTCGCAGCCGCTGCCAGCTCTGATAGGCATTGGAACGCTCGGCCTCCGCACCGATCTGAAAAATGGGCAGCACCTTGAGCCGTGGCTTGGTCAACCCGAGACCTCGGAGCAGCTCGAAGAACCGCTCCTTGCCCTCATGGCTGGCCAACTCGCGATAGACCTCGGTGACCGTCAGAACCGGATTGAGCTCGACCTCCGCGAGGAGAGATAGAGCTTCTAGAACCCGGTCGAAAGTTCCGGGGCCGCGAATCGCATCGTTACTCTCCGCGTCGTAGCCGTC
This sequence comes from Deltaproteobacteria bacterium, assembly GCA_022601195.1. GTDB lineage: Bacteria > Acidobacteriota > Thermoanaerobaculia > Multivoradales > JAHZIX01 > JAHZIX01. The sequence goes on along the minus strand of JAHZIX010000045.1, from coordinate 475,715 downwards.
CAGGGAGATGCGGATATCCAACGAGTACTCCGCCCCCTCCGCCAGAGCCTTCAAGCGCTCGCACCGCTGCCGATCCAAGAGCAAACCATTGGTTAGGACCGAGGCCGGGCCCACTCGAAGAGTAGCCTCTAAGATCGCCTCCATCTCCGGGTTCAAGAAGGCTTCGCCACCGGTAAAGTAGTACTCCTTCACTCCCAAGCCGGCTGCTTCATCCAAGAAGCTCTGCACCTGCTGCAAGGTCATGAACTCGTGAGTGCGGTTGGTGGGGGAGCTGGAGACGAAGCAGTGGGTGCAGGCGAGGTTGCACACCGTACCCGCCACCTGAAACCACAACGTGTCGAGGGATCTCAGGACGACTTCCGGATGGGCTTCCGAAGCAGCCGAAGGACTGCCTTCCACTTCCCCTCCAATGTCCTCGGAACCGGAACCGGCACGATCATCGCCAACGGGCAACGATGGCTTCGTTTCTACATCCATCACGTTTGGATCGACCGGCTCAGCAACAGGCATCGTCGGGACCACAGCATTCGATGGCCTCGGTAGTGGCCGTGTAGTCCTGGCCTTTTGTCTCCTTGGGAGACCGCAGAACAGTGCGAGAGCAATCGAAAAGTTGTGCTTCGGCGAGAGGGATATCTACCAGGGGCTCCACGAACTCAAAGCTGGAGCGGTAGGGCTCACGCCGGTAGATCTGGAAGGTCTTGTCGCAAACGGCATAGCGATGGCCCCGTTCCATGCGATGACCGTCGTCGTCCACCACCTCCTTGAAGGGCCCTCGGTAAACCACCGCCTGGTTCCTTTCGAAACAAGGCCCCTCTTTTCCCTTGAAGGCTTCGATGGTCAGAGAGCGAAACTCGATACCCTCGACGGTGCGCCAAGCTTCCTGCTGTCGCTCGACGATGCGAACGCCATAGAAACCAGCGTCTTCGAAGGCTTTGAGGAAACCTTGCTCGGTCAGAGCACCGGAAATGCAACCGCTCCAAAGATCCGCATCTTTCTGCATTTCCTCTGGTACCAGCTCGTCGCTGACAATATCGGAGATCACTGCCCGCCCACCGCGCTTCAGTACACGGTAGATTTCCTCGAAGAGCTGGCGCTTTTGGTCACCAGCGACCAAATTGAGGACGCAATTGGAGACCACCACGTCGACAGTGTCGCTTTCCACCAGGGGCTGAGCACTCCGCAGTCTTTGGCAAAGGCCCTCTGCGGCCACCAACCCTTCCGCAGAGCTCACCGGGGCAGCGGCGAGCTCCAGGTCGAGCAAATCCAGGTCGAGGGACAGGTCTTGGATGTACCCGCGACGAAACTCGACGTTGGCATAACCGATCCGTTCTGCCACCACCGGAGCGTTGGTGCGAGCTACGGAGAGCATTTCATGAGTCATATCGACTCCGATCACCTTGCCCTCAGGACCCACCACCTGGGAGGCGATGAAGCAGATCTTGCCCGTGCCACTGCCCAAATCCAGCACCGTCTCGCCCGACCGCACATACTTGCTCGGATCACCACATCCGTAGTCTTTTGCCAAGACCTCTTCCGGGATGACGGCCAGGTATTGGGGATCGTAGTCCACCGGGCAACACAGAGCCTCCTCTTGAGCCTGAGCTCCCTGGGCATAACGTTCTTTAACAACAGTCTCGACATTCATGGGTACTTTCCTCGCACTACTTCCAAAACAACGACAAATCGCCCCTAAGGAGCGGCCATAACTAGCTGAACTTCGATGTCTAGCTCTAGGAAAGGCGAGCCCGGCGGTCTAGCGCCAAGAGGAGGGCTCGCACCCGTAGGGAGGAGCGCGGCCGGAACGAACCGGCACCGGCACCGGTTTCGGTGGCCGGCTGAAAAGGCTGGGTAGAGGTCTGCGAAGGGAAGCGAGAAGACTCCTGAGGGGAGCCAACCAAAGCTGCCAACGGTGCAGAGCACGGCCGCTGACGGCGAGAAGTTGTTCTAGGTCCGAAGGCTGATCTAGATCCGAGAGGGGCTCGAGCAAAAACGGGGTCAGGCCGGCTCTACGGAGCTCGTCCAGCAGGCTCTGGCGACAATCCGAACGGCACCAACGAACCCGGAGGAGAAGCTCCCCCAGAGGGAGATTGCTGGCCAGGAGGTAAATCCCTCCGTCCGGCGACGGGCCTATGACGACTCCACGCGGAGTCTTCTTCAAATGCTCAGCAGCTTGACGCAAATGTGCCGACTGAAGGTCCGGTATATCGGAACCCACTAGAAATAGGGGGCTTCCGTTTCGCCGAAACCCATCCTCCAGAGCACCCACCAACCGCTCTCCAAAGCTCGAACCTAGCTGGCTTACCCGCTGAGCATCCGAAGGCAAGGTCAAAGGGCGAGGGCACGAAACTTCTAGACGGAAACCTTCGCTGCGGCCCGCTTCCAAGACATCGTCGAGACATTTCTGGTGGAGTCGCCTCTCAGCTCGGCCCAAGGAACCCGGCAATAATCGACGCCGACGACTTTCCACGGCAGCGCCGAGGGTGAAGACGAGAAGGGTCGGTTGTTGGATCTTCTGTTTCATATCGCTCAAAACAGTATACGCTTCGCGCACCAGCTTGGTTCGCCCTCGCTAGGGTTCCTATCAGGATTCTCCTCTGAAAATATAAGGAAATCCATAATTCACTTGCCTGTAGCAAAGCTCACTCGGCCTTCGAACAGCTCTCTGGCAGCAGCTCTTCGTTGAAGAACCCCCGTCAAACCTCTTACTTTGTCTCCGGTTCTTCGCCTGGATCTAGAACCAGATTCCCCGTGCTAGGCAACGAGCGACTCTCACCGCGGGCTGCTATGATCGAGTTCCTCTGATGAGATTTATCTTTCTCGCTATTCCTGCCACAGTCCTGGGCCTGGCCCTTTTTCATTTCGCCTGGGAAGCCCTTGGCTTGGGTCTTGGGGTGAATTTGCCCGCCCGCCTCGAGCTCGGCACCTGGCTGTTGGAGTCGGTCGGCCTCACCACTCTCTACCTGCTCCTCCGTGGAGCCGCCCCGAGTCCCGGAAAAAGTCGCTGGCTCGACGGACTGATGACGGGTTGGATCGCCTGGGTCTTCCGAGGGCCAGCTCTGGTCCTCTCATTGGGTGCCGCCGGAGCGCTGCCGGCTCAGCCGGGCTGGGTCGCCGCCGGATGGCTGGTTGCCTACAGCATTTGCGGCCTCGTGCTCGTGGCCCTGGCCCGCCGGATGGAAGGATGAACCCCAACCCGGGGAAGTCACCATGAGAATTTCCTCGGTCGGTAGCTGCCTGCCTCCTCATTACTACGACCAAGAAACCCTGCTCCGAGAATTGCAAAACCTCTGGGGGGAGCGCTACTACAACCCGGAACGCTTGGAGCGGCTTCACCGCCACGTGTTGGTGGGTGGGCGACACCTAGCGTTGCCCATGGAGGAGTATGCGTCCCTCGATACCTGGGGCCAAGCTAACTCCGCCTGGATTCAAGTCGCCCAGGAGGTTGGTGAAACCGCCGTTCGAAATGCCCTCGCCAAGGCTGACCTCTCTTTGAACGATGTCGATGCGCTGATTTTCGTCACCGTCACGGGAGTGGCGACCCCTTCCATCGACGCTCGGCTCATGAATCGACTCGGGCTTCCCAGCCGAGTCAAGCGAATGCCCATCTTCGGCCTCGGCTGCGTCGCCGGGGCTGCAGGAATCTCCAGAGCGGCGGACTACGTCAAGGCCTACCCGGATCAGGTAGCTGTGCTGCTGTCGGTTGAGCTCTGTTCCCTCACCTTGCAGAAACAAGACTTGCAAATACCCAACCTCATCGCCAGTGGGTTGTTCGGCGACGGAGCCGCCGCCGTGGTGGTCGCTGGAAGGGACCACCCCAAGGCGGCTAGCGGCCCGAACGTTGTGGCCGTACGCTCCGTCTTCTACCCGAACTCCGAAGAGGTCATGGGCTGGGACATCTCGGAGAGGGGTTTTCAGATCATCCTCTCCGCGGAGGTTCCCACCATGGCCCGGGAGCATCTCTCCCGGGACGTTCGCTCCTTCCTCGGCGAGCACCAGCTCGAGATTTCGGATATTGCCACCTGGGTCTGTCACCCCGGCGGACCCAAAGTGCTCGAAGCCATGGAGGACGCCCTAGACCTTCCCGAGGGTGCCCTAGACGTCACCTGGAGAAGCCTGCGAGAGGTCGGCAACCTGTCGTCTTCCTCCGTTCTACTCGTCCTTCAGGAAACCCTGGAGCACCACCAGCCAGCCCCCGGAAGCTATGGCCTGGTGGTGGCCATGGGGCCCGGCTTCTGTTCCGAGTTGGTGCTACTGCAGTGGTAGACCTCTAGACTGCCGGGGGCCTGCCCCACATGTTCTTGGGGAGCGGTGCTCTCTGGGGCTCGGCGCTGTTTAGAAACAGCGGCCCCGTCCAGGGCGGCAAGCAAATCGCCCCAGAGATCCTGCGGATCCTCGATTCCTATAGAGAGTCGAATCAAACTCGGTGAAAGCCCCTGGTCACCCCGCCATTTCTTCGGCACCGAAGCATGGGACATCTCGCAGGGCAGACTGGCGGAGGAGGTCACTCCCCCAAAGCTCACCGTAGTGCGAAAGAGGCGCAGGGAAGCGATCACCCGCCGCGACTCTTCGACAGAGGCTGTCTCGAGGCTGACCAAGAAGGACTTCGGCGAGGTGTAGAGGCCCTTCGTTGCCCGGTGCGCCCGTAGCCTCTGGGTCAAATAGCGCGCATTTTCCAGCTGCCGGGGCAACCGCACGGCCAATGTCTCCATGCCCCGTAGCAAAAGCCAACTCTCGAAGGGCGACAGAGCGTTGCCCTCGGCGTTCTGCCGGAACGCCAGCCGTTCGCCCAGAACCGGGTCGCTAACGGAGACCACCCCTGCAGTGAGATCGCTGTGACCGCCCAAGGCCTTGGTGGCGGATTGCACCGCCAGGTCTGCTCCTTCTTCGAGGGGTTTCTGCAGGTAGGGAGAGTGTATGGAGTTGTCCACTGCTACCCATGCTCCCACTCCATGAGCGAGAGTGCAGATGGCCTTGATATCGCTGATGCCCAACCGGGGGTTCGAGGGGGTTTCCAGCCACACCAGAGAGGTCCGCGGGGATAGGGCGTCGCGCAAGCTGGTGAGGTTGGTGGTGTCGGCCAAGCGGACCTCTACCCCCCGATCTCGCGCCAGCTCAGCGAGAAAGCGGAGAGAGCCCCCGTAGAGGTCGCAGCCCGCCACTACCTCGCTTCCTGCGGGAGCCAGTCGTAGAACTGCCGCCACTGCCGCCATGCCACTGGCATAGGCCAAAGAACGTGCGGCACCGTCGAGACGAGCCAGATGTTGCTCCAAGACATCTCGAGTGGGGTTGCCGGAACGAGAGTAATCCCAGTCCCCTCCTGGGCTCACCGAAAAGGTCGCCGTTTGGTAGATGGGAGTACTGGAAGCCCCCGCTGGCTCGCCGGGAACTCGAGGTCGGTGGACGAGAAGAGTCTCTACAGCGGTCATGATCTGGGCCCTCCCGGCTCACCGGACTGGCCGAGTTTTCCTGGATCGCTGCGCCAGGAAGCCAAGCTGAAAGGGGGAAGAGGGTCTTCGCAGATTTTCTCGGATCTTCCCGAGGAGACTGAGGCTGCAATTCTGGTCTCTTCCCTGCCGACTCGGGTGCCGCCCTTGGAATCATAGGCGGCGACTTCGAAAGGCATGTCGAGGCGAGCCGAGAGCTCCACCGCTCGACTCTGGACGATGGGACAAGGGACCGAAATGGCGTCTCGCCAATGAAGGGTCTGGTAGCGGGGAACGCCGGCGTCCCGCTGCCGGGGGTCCTCCACGAACCAGCCGTCGACATCCTTGAGCAGCACACAGCGCTCCGCTCGGAGCCGCGCGGCTAGGAAAATGGCGGTCATGTCCGATCCTCCGCGCCCCAGGAGGGTCGCACTGCCATCCAGGGCAGCGCCCACGAAGCCGGGCACCAACACGACGTCGTAATTTTCCAAGGCCCGTCGCAACGCCTTCGGCCGTAACTTTCGTGGCTCCGCCTCCAGGTGATCTCCCGAAGTTTCGAGACCGAGCTCCGACACCGGGATCATCTCCGAATGCAAGCCCTGACGACGGGTGGCCAACCCAAGAGCCGCCACCGAAAGGGCCTCGCCGGAGGAGAGAAAACTCGCGTAGGCCCCAGAGTCGGGCAGCGGCGAAATCGCTAGGGCCCGCCGGGACAGCTGGTCCGTGAGGGCGCCGTAGGCAGAAACCACGACCAGGGGTTGATAGCCATCGCCGAGCCAACGATGGATCTCTTCCACCGCGGAATCCAGGCAGGCATCGCTCGACAGGAGTGAGCCGCCGATCTTGAGAACGGCCAGGGGGCGAGTTCTCATGACGCCTCCACCTTTGCCGTCGCTGCCTCCAAGGCCTGATCGAGGTCGGCGAGGAGATCGTCCGGATGCTCGAGTCCAACAGACAGGCGAACCAAGGAATCCGATATACCGCGCTGGCGCCGTTGGCCTGGGTCCAAATCTCCGTGGGTCATGGTGGGTGGGTGGGTGACCAAAGTCTCGGCTGCTCCCAGATTTTCTGCGAGGGTACAAAGCCGCAGGGAATTCATGAATTCCAAGCTCGTCGCCAGACCGCCCCGCACCTCGAAGGCCAACATACCGCCGCCGTCCCTTTGCTGCCGCTCCGCCAAGAGGCGCTGGGGAAAGGTGTCTAGAAAGGGATAGTGAACAGTGTCCACCGAGGGGTGATCCGCCAACCAGCGGGCTACCAACCTCGCGCTTTGGGAGTGGCGCTCCATGCGCAAGGGAAGGGTCTTGAGACCCCTCAAAGTCAGCCAGGCTTCCCAGGGGGATTGAATACTCCCGGTGGTCTTACGAACGAAGTCCAACCGGTCGCACAGCTCCGGACAGTCCATCACCAGGGCTCCTCCCACGGTGGAGTTGTGACCCTCGATGTACTTGGTAGTGGAGTAGACGACAATGTCCGCTCCCAGCTCCGCGGGGCGCTGCAAGGCCGCGGTCAGGAAGGTGTTGTCCACTGCTAATAGAGCCGGGTGGTCGGCAAGGACCTCTCCGACCGCCTTCAGATCTGTCAGCTTGAGAGTGGGGTTCGCGGGAGTCTCCACGAAGACCAGCCGCGTGTCGGGTCTCAGCGCCTCCGCCAGAAGCGCCGGGTCGGAAGTATCGACGAAAGTGGTTTCTACGCCGAAGCGATCGAGCACCTGCTCCAGGAGGCGAACCGTTCCGCCGTAAACGACGTCCGAACAAACCACGTGGCTGCCCGACTCCAGAGTCGCCAAGGCCAAAGCCGAAGTTGCCGCCATGCCGGTGGCAAAACAACGAGCGTGGGCCAGCCCCTCGAGGCTAGCCAGGGCTGATTCCAGTGCCGACACGGTGGGGTTGTGAGCTCTCGAGTAGGTGAAGTCCTGCTCGCTTCCCACCCGTGGTTGAGCGTAGGTCGTGGATTGAAAAATCGGCGGAACGACCGCTCCCGTGATGGGCTCGGGCCCTCCACCACCGTGAATCCCCAGAGTTTCTAGTCGAGCGCCGACCAAACTCGTCAAACGATTTCCGAGGTGAGAATGATGCTCCATGTGCCGCCTCCTGCCCCTGATTTAGGGCGATGAGATGAGGGCGGCCGAGAGGTTGAATGCTGGAGCGCTCCACAATGGACGCCATCGAGCCCTGGAAGAGCGACCGAAAGTCACCCCGTGGGCACAGGAAAGCAGCAAAAACGTCTCACGCCGCCGAATCTACGGCATCGAGCGGTTGAGCTAATTGGCGGGTGTTCGATAGAAACTTGTTTTGCCGTGTTCTCCAGAATGGAGCCATCAGCCGCATCGCTCCCCGCCAGGGGCTAACCTCGGCACCGCGGCCTGATTCGAATCAAGCTCGGTTGCCGCCCGGGATGGAATTGAGGCCTTCCCGGGACTCTTGATGCTGTCGATGAGTCTAGAAGCGCCAGATTCCCCTTGTCAACCCGAAATGTGGGGCACTAATTTTTAGGCTTCCTTCCGTTTGCGCGGTAAATTGGTGCCACCATCCGCACAGGGTCCTGAGAAAGACCCGACTCTCCCAGGCCCCAAACCCGATGCTCGAGACCCTCACCTCCAATCCTCTCTCTTCCACCTCCTATGGCGCATTGGCTTTGGCCATCGTTAGCCTGTGGGCGCACTCTTCCCGGCGATTGTGGATGGGATTCGCAATCCTGGCCCTGGGGGCCGGCTTTGCTGCAGGGAGGATCGATGGGCTAGGAATTCTTTGGCTGGTGCTGGTAGGTGGCTGCTTTTTCGTCGCTCAACAACCTCACCGACCTCGCAGTCTGCGCTGGCTGACCGGTGGCCTAGCCTTGGCCGGGGCCGGGGCTCTGACGATGCATCTTTTGCCAGGCTTCGACAATTGGCGGCTGGTGGACCGGTTGTCCTTGAGTGAAGCCAGCCGACCCTTTTCCCTCTACCTCAACTTGGATAAGCCCTTTCTTGGGTTACTCATCCTGGGCTTCGGCTTTCCCCTGGTCCGCTCCTTCCCTGCTTGGCGACGACTCGCCTGGGGCACGATTCCCTACTTCATCACTGCTGTAGCCGTGCTCCTGGGACTGGTCGCGATCTTGGGCTATGTCGGCTGGGACCCTAAATTACCGGAGCTCTTCTGGCTATGGGCACCCCGAAATCTGCTCTTCGCCTGCGTCGCCGAAGAGGCTCTGTTTCGCGGATTCCTACAGCGCCAGCTTTCTGTCGCCCTGGGAGCGTTTCGTTGGGGAGGGGGAGCGAGTGTTGTCGTGGCGGCTCTCCTGTTTGGGCTCGCTCACTTCCGGGGCGGACCAAGCTATGTGGTGCTTTCCACCGTGGCCGGCTTTATTTATGGTCTAGCCTACTACCGTACCGGTCGCCTCGAGGCCGCCATCGGCTGCCACTTTGCCGTCAATACGGTTCATTTTCTGCTCTTCACCTACCCTGCGCTGGCGACCTAGGAACCTGGAAGAGCTATCTCGCACCGGCCGTCTTGAAACAAAGCTCCGGGATTGTTCGTTCTAGAAGATGCGGGCGAGCCGATTCCCCCACGACTCGATTCACCCGTCGCAGGGTCGCCGGTTGGGACTCCTCCTTCCACCACCCACCGGCGACTCCACGGTTTTTCGATTCGTTTCCACGGGTCGCTTGGGGGCGCTCTATCGGCAACTGGTAGAGTCTCCGGTCAAGGAGAACCCCCCGCTTTGAATACCCGAGAAGCCTTCCTTTACATCGTCTTGATCATGGCGGCCCTTCGGCTGGTAGAACTGGTGGTTGCCCAGCGCAATCTCCGCTGGGCGAGGGCACAAGGGGGCATCGAGGTGGGAGCAGGACACTATCCGTGGATGGTGCTCCAACACACGGCATTTCTCATCGCAGCTCCACTGGAGGTCTGGCTCCTGGACCGCCCTTGGATCCCCCAGCTGGCGTGGACGATGGTTCTGGTCTTGGTTGCGGCCATGGGGCTTCGCTACTGGGCTATCTCGACCCTCGGCAAACGCTGGACGACTCGGGTGGTGTGCGTGCCGAACCTGCCGGCGGTAACCTCGGGCCCCTATCGCTTCTTGCGTCATCCCAACTACTTAGCTGTCATTCTCGAGATCGCAGCCCTCCCCCTGGTCCACTCCGCCTGGCTCACCGCGGTGATCTTCTCGCTGCTCAACGCCTGGATGCTCAAGGTTAGGATCGAAGTCGAGGAGCGGGCCATGAACCAATACAATGACTATCGAGCACTTATGGAAGGGCGACGAAGGCTAGTGCCCACCAAATCATGAGCGAATCCAAAATTCTCGACGGCATCGCCCAAGTGGCGCGGCAACACCTGGAGTGGCAGGGCCCCATAGAGCGGCGGATGCGTCTGGTGGAAGATCTCGAATTGGATTCCATGCGCCTTTTCACCCTCGCCGCGGAGCTAGAAAACCACTTTCGTATCCATCTCTACGAAGAAGACGAGATGACTCTGGAGACCGTAGGGGATTTGGTCGACGCCATCGGGAGAAAACTTGCCGACTGAGCCACCCAAAGGGCACCGCGAGAGACGCTCGGCGGCATGAGCGACGCCTCCACCCTGGCCGGGCTTCTCGAACGAGCTGCCCAAGTACCGGATACCGGGCTACGGCTTCTGGACCGCAGCGAAAACGCCTCCTGGCATAGTTGGAGCGAGATCTACCATGGCTCCCTTCGAGTGGCGGGCGGCCTCCGTAAGATCGGTCTTCGACAAGGCGATCGCGTATCCCTAGTTTTTCCCACCGGCATCGACTTCTTCCATGCTTTTTTCGGCACCCTGCTCGCTGGGGGCGTTCCGGTACCTGTCTACCCCCCGGTTCGGCTCGGTCGGCTGGCGGAGTATCACCACCGAACCGCGCGCATGTTCGAGTTGGTGCGGGCTCGCCTGATCCTAGCGGATGGCCGAGTTCGGCGCCTCCTGGGGGAGGCGGTACGGCTCGCGGCCCCGCCTTTGGGCTGCCTTCGCCTTGGAGATCTTTCGAAGGACCTCACCGCCGACGTAGGCCTTGGATTGGGCGCCGAGACTCTGGCTCTGGTGCAGTTCAGCTCAGGAACCACCATGGACCCAAAACCCGTTGCCTTGTCGAACCGGGCCATCCTGGCTCAGGTAAAGCTCCTCAACTCATTCTGGCCTGCCCTGTCCACTGAATCGGAGGAGGAAGCCCGGTGGCGACCGAGTGGCGTCAGCTGGCTTCCCCTCTACCACGACATGGGGCTCATTGGCTGTATTTTCACCGCCCTGGAGATACCTTCGGTTCTCACCTTGATTCCGCCGGAGGTTTTCGTGACCCGACCAGCAGTGTGGCTTCGGGCCCTCTCGAAATATCGCGCGACGGTCTCTCCAGCCCCCAATTTCGCCTACGGCCTCTGCGTCAAGAAGGTTCGCGACGAGGAGCTCCAAGGAGTCGACCTGAGCTCTTGGAAGGTTGCCCTCAACGGCGCCGAGCCCGTTTCGCCGGGCATCCTACGCCGCTTCCTGGAACGCTTCTCCTCCTTCGGCCTCGACCCAGCGGCCCTAACGCCGGTCTATGGCCTCGCGGAGGCGGCTCTGGCGGTCTCTTTCTCCGACCTCGAGACCCCTTTCTCGAGCCGCAAATTCGCCCGCCAAGCGTTGGCTTCAGAAGGGCGGGCCCAGGAAACGCCAGAGGGGGTTGAACTGGTTTCCGTAGGGCGGCCTCTTCCGGAGTTCGAGATCGCCATTCGCGACCCGGAGGGGCGGGCTCAGCCGGAGGGTCATACAGGCCGCTTGTGGGTCCGCGGGCCTTCTCTCATGGAGGGTTATCTTTTCCAACCGGAAGCCACTCGAAAAGCAGTGGTTGATGGATGGCTCGATACCGGTGATCTCGGTTTCTTCTACCAAGGTGAGTTTTTTCTCACTGGCCGAGCCAAAGACATGATTCTTCTTCGGGGGCGAAATTTCGCACCCCAGGCCATCGAACACAGCCTCGATCAGATTCAAGGGGTCCGTACTGGCTGCACCGTTGCCGTCAGCCATATGCCCGAGGGAGGGGAGCAGGAAGAGCTGATTCTTCTGGTGGAAACCGATGCGCGGGCGTCGGCGGAGGAAAGGGATCGCCTCCCGGGGCTATGCAAGAAGACCGTCCTAACGGCCGTTGGTGTTCTTCCAGACCAGATTGTCTTGCTGGAACCCGGAACCCTGCCGAGGACCTCCTCCGGAAAGCTCCGTCGCCAGGAAGCGCTCCAGCTCTATTTGACCGATGCCCTAGAAGCCTCGCCCCCTCCTTCCCCGGTCGGACTCGCCCTGGCCTTGGGCCGCTCCTCTCTGGCCATGGCGCGCCACAAAAGGAAACCTCGCAAGGTTTCCTGGGAACCTGCCGACGAAAAAAGGGCAGAGAGATGATGTTTTGAGCCCGGCAGCGGATTTGGTGGTGGTCGGAGGCGGCCCAGCAGGCCTAGCGACCGCTATCCGCGCCCGCCAAAAAGGCTTCCAGGTGACTGTCCTGGATCGGGGAACCCCTCCTATCGACAAGGCCTGCGGCGAAGGGCTCATGCCGGACGCAGTGCAGCGGCTCGATGAGCTCGGGGTCGTTCTGGACCCTCAGCGTAGCGCCGCTTTCCAAGGAATTCGGTATTTGGATGCCGACCTGGTGGCAGAAGCTCGCTTTCCTGGAGGTCAAGGCCTGGGGGTACGCCGTCTCGACCTTCACCAAGCCTTCCTCCACCGGGCTCAAAGTCTAGGTGTTCAGCTTCGCTTCCGGGAGAAGGCCTTGGCCCTTCACGACGATGGCGTGGAAACAGCATCCGGCCGACTGACTGCTTCCTGGGTGGTCGGTGCAGATGGGTTGACCTCTCGGCTACGGAAGTGGGCCGGATTGGAAGGACGACCAACGAAACAGCGACGTTTCGGAGTTCGCCGTCACTTCGAGGTAAAACCCTGGGCACCCTTCGTGGAGGTCCATTGGGGTGATGGGTGCGAGGCTTACGTGACTCCCGTGGGGCCACAGCAGGTCGGAGTCGCCATCCTTTGGAGCGAGCCCGCTAGGGAAGCGCAAGGAACTGGCTTCGAGAAGCTTCTGTCTCAATTTCCAGCCATTCGGTCTCACCTAGAAGGTGTCCCTACCCTGAGTAGAGATCGAGGGTGTGGGCCTCTCCACCAGCGAGTGCGAGCCGTCCATCGAGGTAACTTGGCTCTCGTTGGGGATGCCTCCGGATATCTGGATGCAATTACGGGAGAAGGTCTCGCTCTGGCTTTTCACCAATCCTTCGCGCTCGTAGAGGCTCTGGAGAAGGCAGACTTGGCAGCTTACGGTCGGCGCCACAGGAAAATTGGCCAAATCCCCAATCACCTCACCGCGATCGTTCTCTGGTTGGAAGCGCACCCTCGAATACGACGGCGGTTGCTTCGGGCTTTGGCAGAGGACCCCGAGCTTTTCAGCCGATTTCTAGGCATCCACGCTCGCACTTTGAGGCCAGGTCAGTTGGGCCTCTCGGGTATATGGCGCCTCGTTCGGGGTTTAGCGGTACAATAGAGCCACCGAAAGCACGATGTCTTCATGGCTCGCGCTACCTATTTTCTTATTTGTTTTAGAATTACTCCGGCCTGGGCTTGGCAGCCCAACAACCGAACTGCACGATGGAGAGGCTCGAGGTCTTCATGAAGCGATTTCTTCGCCTTGGTCTAATGACTCGGGTCATTTTAGCTCTGGTCCTGGTAGGGCTAGTTCCGTTGGCGGTCGTGCTGACGGACCGCACCTTCGTGGAGAAATCCCTGCGCAAGCAAGTGCTCCAGACCCACGCTCTGGTGGCTGGCAGCCGTGCCCGAGACGTGGCAGCCTTCGTTGCCAACCACCGAATCCTGGCGGAAGCGCTCGCCAAAAATCCTGCTGTCTATGGAGCGCCGACCTCCCCAGCAGCGGAAGAGCTGTTGGCAGGAATGCTCCAGAGCCAGCCGAACCTAGCCGCTGTATCGCTGACCAATATAGACGGTGAAGAATTTCTCCGTGCCCAGAGAAAGGATTTCGCAGCTGAGGCAGACCAGGTATTGGCTACGGTATCGGACCAGGAGTTAGCTGTTTTTCAACTCTCGTCGGGAGCCTGGATACGCGTCGATGTTCCATTCGCCGATGGCTCCGGAGTGGTCCGCGAAGTGGTCTCCTCCAAAGAACTAAACGACATCCTTCGGCCCGACGAAATCGGTCCTATCAAATCTAGGGAAAAGCTGGAAGAAGTAGGTGCCGAAGCTGATCTTGTTTTGGCCTCCCGCGAAGGCGAAGTGATTCTGGGAACTCTAGAGAATCTCGACAATTTACCTCCGACACTGGTGACGAATGCCTTGAGTGGGCAAATCTCCGGAGTCGCCGGGGACGATGCAGAGATTTTGGGCGCCTTCGCTCCGGTCCCTCGGAGCTCCTGGGTGGTGATCTCGGTCCAACCCAAGGATGTAGCCGAATTCGTCGCCGTGCGGATGCGGAAGAGCTTTCGGTGGGCCCTGGGAGGAGCACTTGGCCTCACCACCCTTCTCACCTTCGGAGCCTACGGTTCCGTGGTTCGGCCCATTCGCTCCTTGGTGCGTAGCCAACAGAGGCTTGCAGGCCTATCTCCTCAACCTCAGGCCGGCAACGAAATCGAGCAGCTCCAGGAATCTTTTTCCGTCTTGGAACGAAGGCTCCAGGATCAGAAAGCCCTTGGCAAAGTGTTTCTCGGTCGCTACCAAGTCATCGAGGTGATTGGCGAAGGGGGTATGGGTACGGTCTTTCGCGGCTGGGACCCTAAGTTGCAAAGGCCGGTGGCGTTGAAGACGATTCGGCTGGTCAAGGCCAGCTCAGAAGAGCAGCGACAAGACCAGGTGTCGACCCTCTTGCACGAAGCCGTAGCGGCGGCGCGAATCACGCACCCCAATGTGGTCGCCGTCTACGACGTTCTCGATCAGGGAAATGTCGCTTTCATGTCGATGGAGTTGGTAGATGGCATCACTCTTTCCGACTACCTTCTGACTCGTGGCCGCATCGAGCCAAGGTTGCTGGTATCCCTCGCCATCTCGGTAGCTCGAGGCCTGGGGGCAGCGCACAAAGAAGGTATCGTCCATCACGACATCAAGCCCGGGAACGTTTTGCTCGGCTGGTCAGGAGAGGTGAAGGTGGTCGACTTCGGCATCGCCCGCTTTATCTCGTCCCTCCAGGAGAGAAGCGATACGGTCTTTGGCACCCCGGGCTATCTACCGCCGGAGGCATTGCGCGGTGAGCCCTACACGGAAGCGGGAGACCTCTTTTCTCTCGGTGTAGTCATGTATGAGAGTCTATGTGGCCGGAGACCCTTCGCCGCTGGCACAATGCGCGAGATCGTCCTCAAGACCCTTCGGGACGAGGCGGCTCCCTTAACCAGCCGCGATCCGAATATTTCGCCGGATCTGGAAGCCATTGTCATGAGCTTGTTGAGGAAGGACCCAGAAGACCGTATCTCCACCGCCGATCAGCTGTTGAGCCGGCTGGGCGGCCTACCCAACATTCCATGGGTTTTGGAAGGATATGAGAAGAAAGATGACTCGAAGAAAAGCGATTCGCCTCACTCACGCCTGTGCACTGTCGTTGGCGATGGTCGCCTCCCCCGCAGCGCCTGAGGCTGCCGAGAGGACTTCTTCCAGACCGGTTCCCGACCTCGTGGTTCCGCCGGGTGGATGGGTGAAAGTCTCCCCTTCGGAAGAGGGAGCTCTCGTCGAAGCTGCCCTGGGAGGAGGTCTTTTGGAAACCGTCCCAGGAGGAATCAAAGCTCCCCAGAGTGGAGATCATTGGCTCGCCACCTTGACCCGAGACCAGGCCGGCAATGTTTCGCCGCTCCAATGGGTCCAACTACGGGTGGACGGAGAAGCTCCTCAACTCCAGCTGACTTGGACCCCTGAGCCCGTCGCAGGGGATGACGGCCGGGATTTCTTGCCTCCCGGTAGCCGAGTCCAGGCTGAGGCTCAGGATGCTCTGGCTGGGGTCCGGAAGACCCACCTCCAAGGCGGTGATGAGGCAGCTTCCGGGCCGGAAGCACAACAAATAGTGTTGCCATCGAGTGGAGAAGTGGCTGTCTCCGCATGGGCCGAGGACCGCGTTGGCAACCGAACCGAAGATCACCGAGCCGTGGTCATCATCGATAACGAGGCGCCCACCGGGGAAGTCCACCTAAGCGGCCCGTCGGTCGTGACCAGTGCGGGCCTGGTGGCCGGGCCCGGCGCCAAGATTGTCGCCACCGTAGAGGATCACGAAAGTGGTCTCCAAGGTTGGGCCCATTGGTTTGATGGCGCAGAGGTCCAACCATCCAAATGGCAAGGCCCCTGGGATCACGGCCCTCATAAGGCGGAAGCTCGTGCCTTGGATCGCGTCGGCAACTCGGGCGTCGTCGGTCCACTGAGCTTTCACTCCGATATCGAAGGGCCCAAGATCCAATGGCGTATTTCGAGCTCAGGGGTGCTGGGGGACAACGGTGAAATGTACTACCGCCCTCCAGTCTCTCTGGAGATCTCCGCTGAGGACTCACCCGCGGGAGTGGCTGCCGTAGAGTGGGCCCAGGGCGATAGCGGCTGGACTCGGATCCTCGGTCACCACACAACCGTGGAGACCTCCTCCGCAACCCTCGCCCTGCGGTCGGAAGACCAAGTGACCAACCGAAGGGAAGAGACCGCCTCCTGGAACCTCGATACCGAGGCGCCACGTCTCGTCCTTCGCCTCGAAGGAGGAAAGGAGCCTCCTCCAAGGTCGGTGGTGCGCCTACCGGAAGGAAGCCACCTGATGGCTCTAGCCGTCGACTCCGGAGTTGGCGTGGCTTCCCAGGAAGCACGCTTGGAGCCCGGTATGTGGAGCTTGGCCCCCCAGGAGTTTCATCTCAAGACCCGGGGCACCTATCGCTTGGAGTTGAGAGCGGAAGATCGCCTAGGCAATCGCGCCAAAGAGTATTGGTGGCTGCGCATCGGCAGCTCGAGGAAATGAGGCCATCACCATGGTAAACCGACTGCTAAATCGACGGGTCCTCCCCACAGTAGCTACAGTGGCTTTCAAAGTGGCTCTTACTCTGGTCCTCACCCTGGCCTCTCCCTTCACTCTAGAGGCTCAAGATCCATCCAAAGTGGAACCCCTTCCCAGGCCTGGCGACAAATTGGATTGGTACGTCGTCAAGGAGGGCGACACCTTGATGGATATCACCATCGAGTACCTCGGCACCCATCGATTGTGGGAAGAAAACTGGCGCCTCAACCCAAAGATCCGGGATCCAAGAAGCATGAGGATCGGCCGACGCATTCGAGTGATCTCCGAGCGTTCCCCGACCAGTGAAGATGCCGAGGTTACGGTCGTCTCGAGGGTTGTTAGGACGCAGAGATTTCCGACTCGAACCGAGGAAGAAGCTCGAGTTGGTGATCGTCTCCAAGAAAAGGATGGCATCCGCACAGCGGAAAGCTCCTCCGCGGAGTTGGAATTTGACCCGGACTCCCGCCTTCATATCGGTGAGAAATCCCTGATCTTCTTGGAGCGGGTGGATTCGACCTTGACGGGGGTCAAACGAGAGTCCATCGAGATTCGCCGCGGGCAAGCAGAAGTTCGGGCAAGGGCCACTACCGCGAAGGCCAAAGAGATCGAGATCTTGGTCGGCAACGCCCGTGCTCGCCCGACGGCAGATGCCTCCGGAAGCCTTCAAGTGAGGTCGCGCCGAGTTGGCGACAGCGCCGCCGCCAAGGTGATGGTCTATGGAGGCAACAGCGAAGTGGAAGCCGGCGGTGAGAAGGTCGATGTACCTCGGGGAATGGGAACTGCCGTACCGGAGGAAGGTCCCCCAAGCCCCCCGGAGAAACTCCTACCGGCTCCACGGCCGGAGTTGGAAGAAGACAGTCGTTGGAACTACTCCAACCCAGAAATTCGATGGCGAGCTATCGAGGGCGCTTCCAGCTATGACCTCGAGCTCTGTTCAGACTCCAAGTGCTCCAAACTATTTCGCCGCGTCGAGGGACTGAAAAAGACCTCGTGGACTCCGGAGAGATTACCCGTTCAAGAGTTCTACTGGCGGGTCTTGGCAGTCAGCGAATCTGGCCTGGACGGTTACCCCAGCCGGCCTCGGTCCTTCGCTATCGAATCGGAAAAGCCAGACACGAAGGCCCCGGTCGTGGCGGTCATCCTAGAGGGTGCAGGGCACCATCGAGGCCCCTCTCAGGTGGTTCTGGCGAAGAGTGGCAGGCTTCGTCTCGAAGCGATGGACGATGCTTCCGGGGTGGCTATCGTCCGCTACCGGTGGGATAGTGGCCCCTGGAAGACTTGGAAGGGGGAAGCCCTCAAGCCCCCGAAAGGTCTCACCGGAACGGCACAGCTGGAAGTTCAAGCGGAAGACCGCCGGGGAAGTATTTCCCCGACCAAGGCGGTCACCGTAAGCTTCGATTTCGAAAACCCAGCACCTCCGGTCGTTGAATGGACCGCTGAAGACTCCTCAGCAACCAGCCACTAGGGCCTTCGGGTCCGAGCCAAGAGAGAGTCCTGTGAGCCGCAAAGCGAAAACCCAGAATTGGAGCACCATCCGAGCGGCGGAACGGCTGGTGGAGCCCCTCTCTCCCCACGGCGAGTTCCGGTTGGCGTTAGCCTATGGGAACACCTACGGCGTCGGCATGTCCAGCCTCGGGTTTCAACGCACCCACGCCTTGATTCACCAGCGCCCCGGATGGTCCAGTGAACGATTCTTCTCCGATGGGGAAGGACGTCCCATCTCCGTAGAAACGGGTCGACCGTTGGACGATTTCGGCTGTATCGCGTTCTCCGTCTCCTTCGAAGAGGACTACATTCGCCTGCTTCAAATGCTCGACCGGTCTGGTATCCCCCTCAGGAGGCAGCAACGCCGCCCCTGGGACCCGATCATCGTCATGGGGGGCTCCTGCGCCACGATCAACCCTCTTCCCATGTCGGAGTTCGTAGACGTTTTCGCATTGGGAGCGGCGGAGAGCGTTCTCCCTCCGCTGCTCGAGGCTCTCGAACGGGAAACCGACCGGGACGCGGTCATCGAGGGGCTCGCCGAGGAAGCTGGCTTTTATGTTCCTCGATATCACCAGACCGAAGAACTTTCCGGCTTGGACAAACTCAAGAAATTGGAGTTGACGGCGGAGCAGATGCGCCAGCCGGGTTATCTCCCGACTACCGCCATCGTGACCCCCCATACGGAGTTCGCGGAAAAGTTCTTGGTCGAGATGTCTCGAGGTTGCCCGGAGAAGTGTCGCTACTGTTGGGCTACCTTCGGAATGGGCAAATTCCGCTGGCACCCCACCGAATTCATCCTCGCTGCCATGGAAAAAGCCCGCTCCGTAACGGACCAGGTGGGGTTCGTAGCTACCGCTGTGGGAGACCACCCCCATGTCGAGAAGATTCTCCGCAATGGGGTCGAGCTTGGGTTTCGGACTTCGGTCTCCTCGATCCGTATTCCAGCGGTCACCGAAGGCGTCGTCGAAGCCCTGCGGGATTCCGGCGCTCGCTCCATCACCTTGGCGCCGGAAACCGGTACGGACGAGCTGCGCCTCAAGATGGGTAAGCCGATCACAAACGCCACTCTGCTAGAAAAGATTCGGCTGATTTTCCGTCTCGGCTTGACCCAGTTGAAGCTCTATTTCATCGTCGGGCTTCCGGATGAGTCCATGGAAGACATCTACGGCATCCTCGAGTTGGCCGCTGAGGCTCGCGCCATCATGCTCGAAGAGTTGGCCGCTAAGAAGGGCATTATCGGTCAGATTCAACTCGGTGCAAGCGTGCTGGTTCCCAAGCCCTACACCCCTTGGCAGCGCCTTCCCATGGACCACGAGCGGAGCGTCAAAGAAAAGCTCACCATCCTCAAGCGGGGCGCAGGAAAAATGCCCAACGTCAGCCTGTCCACCGGCTCCTATCGCCAAGCGGTTTGGCAGACTTTCATCAGCCGTGCCGGCGCTGGGGCGGCGGAAGCCCTGGAACATCACGCTCGAGGGCAACGCCTTTCCTCGGTCTTGAGAGACTATGCGGAAATCATTCGGCCGGAAGTCTACGTTCCCTTCGAAGGCGACCTTCGCTGGCATTTCATGGCGACTGGACGCTAGCAACCTAAGGCCACCCATTCCGTGGATCCTAGGAACCGCATCGGAGAAGGGTAGGTAAGTGAACCTACTCCTCCTTGAGCCCGGTGATTTCGTTGACGGCACCTCGACCATTCGCCTGACCGATCGTCGCCTGCAACACGTGCGGGAAGTTCTCCGCTCCCAGGTGGGGGAATCTTTGCGAGTCGGCCTCTTGGAGGGCCCCCTTGGAGAAGGCCGCATCACCGCTCTGGGCTCTGGTGCCCTGGAGATGTCTGTGACTCTAGGTCATCCGCCGCCACCGCCCGCCCCAATCACCTTGCTCTTGGCTCTACCTCGCCCCAAGGTCCTTCGACGGCTACTCGCTGCGATCACCTCCATGGGAGTGAAGACACTCTTTCTCATCCACTCCTACCGAGTCGAGAAGAGCTACTGGCAGACCCCGTTCCTCACCGAATCCGCTATCCGTAAGCAACTCCTCCTGGGGCTCGAACAAGGCGGGGACACCCTATTGCCAACGGTCCACTTGCGGCGACGATTCAAGCCCTTCGTGGAGGACGAGCTCCCTGGGCTTGCTGAGGGAACCCAGGCTCTCGTCGCCCACCCGGGAACAGGGAGCCCGGCTCCTTCGAGGGGAGACCGGACCGTAACCCTGGCCATCGGGCCTGAAGGTGGATTCATCCCTTACGAGATCGAGAGGCTCCAGAAAGCTGGCTTCGCTTCTTTTCAACTCGGACCCAGAGCTCTTCGGGTGGAAACCGCGGTAGCCGCGATTCTCGGCCGCCTTCTCTGAGCAGCTACTCCTCGACAAACCGATCCAGGAAAGGCTCCCCCCTTCCCGGTGGGCCGGAATGAACCTATTTGCTCTCGAGGTTCACTACTACTCGAGGAGGATCCAAATACACCCTGGAGGTCAATGTGGTCGAATTCATCACTCTCTTTCTCGGCCTGGTGGCCGGCATACAACCGGTGGAGTTTGTGGTCGGCGGAGAAGTCGTCTCCGTCGAGCTCCGCCTGGACGGCCAGGCAGTCGGTCTCCTCCAAGGGGAACCCTGGGCCCTGAACTGCGATTTGGGGGAGACCCTCGCCCCTCACGAGCTCGAAGCCATCGGATTCGATGCCGGTGGAAACGAAATCGCCCGCGCCCACCAATGGGTCAACTTGCCTCGGGCTCGCACGGAGGCCCGGTTTGTATTCGAGGGGGCAAGCTCGGCATCTCCTCGCACCGTTCAACTACTGTGGAGCTCCGTGGATGCAGTGGAGCCGGACTCCCTCCGCGTCCGTTTCGACGGAGAATTGCTGGAGGGCGCAACGGCAGAACGGATCGAGCTTCCCCCATACGATGAAAGCCAAATCCACTTGCTGGAAGCCGAGCTTCAGCTAGGGGATGTCCTGACTCGTACCGAGAGTGTTGTGGGAGGGGTAGGAGACTCTCTGAGTCCCGGCCTGACAGCAATTCCCATGCGGTGGACTGGGGGCTCGCTCCCAGCAGCGGCGGAGATGGAGGGATGGCTGGAAAGACGAGGCGAACCTCTGCGCATCGTAGCGATAGATAGAGGCCCTGGGGAAGTGATGATGGTCCAAGACCTCAATCCGGACCTCCAGCGACGCTTGGCACGGCTTCAGGAGCGATCCCTTGCCGGGTCGGCCAGATCTTCCTTCAGGCGTCCCACAGGGTTAAAAGCCGAGGACCGCTTTCGGGTCCTGCTCCCGGTTCCCGCCGTCGTCTCGTCGGAAACGCGTTCGGTGCAGTTCCCCATGAGCCCGGACCTGTGGGGAGAACAAAAAGAGGTTTACTCGACCGGAGCTGCGAATCCCCAGGTCCCCTTGCCGACGGCGCGAGGGATTCTCTCCGGGATCCCCATCCTAGTGGGCATGGAAGCGGACACTTCGGACCAGCGCCTGGCTGATGCGGTTGCCTCTGCCGGTTTGGCCGCCGCCGCCAGTAGCCGCCCCCGAGTCGTCGTGTTGATCACCGGTCCGGAGCGGTCGGACAAGAGCCGGTTTTCAGCCACCGCGGTCAGAGACTATCTCCAACAGCTTCACGTTCCGTTTCGAGTTTGGTCTCCGCAAGCTTCCGGAGTAGACCCAAGCTGGGGGCCGGTGGAGGACATTTCGTCCGGCAGTGAGCTCTTTCGAGCCATTCGTAGCCTGCGTTCTCAGTTGGATGAACAGGTCTTGGTTTGGGTGGAAGGCCGGCATCTACCCCAAGAGATACGAACCGGCGAAGCTGCTCCGGAGAATCTTCGCCTGGTGGCCCAAAGGGGCAGTGGACCCTCTCCCGCCTCGGCGAAGTTGCGGAGCTCCGAACAGGCTCTGACCGAGGCGTCGGGAGAACGATCCAGAGAACCGTCCATGGAAACGACCCCGGCACCGCCCACAATCGCTGCCACAGCCCCAAACTCTGCTGCCTCGCCGGCTGTCGAAGTGCTGCCCGCAGCGGAGAGCCTCCCTCGGGAAACCTACTCCGACGACGTCGAAGTCCGGGTGGTCAACATCGAGGTGGTGGCCACCCGCAGGGACGGTACGAGGGTACGAGAGCTCCGCAAGCAGGATTTCGAGCTTCTCGAAGATGGAAAGCCGGTAGAAATCTCTCACTTCATTGCTCCTAATCCGGCAAGGAATCGGACCCAAGAGGGTTCCGCAGCGCCCCAGGACAGCTTCCATCTGGTCGTGTTTCTAGATCTCTTCCACCTCCAGAGGGCCCAGTTGCCGAGAGTGCTCCGAGCCCTCCGGGCCGCTTTGCCCGATCAGCTCGGGGGCATTCAGACATCATTGGTGAGCTATGACGGCGGAGTTCGGGTCGATCAGGGCTTTACATCGGACCCTGCCAAAATCCTACAGACTCTGGAAAAGCTACAGGAGGCCCCTCCGAGCACGAAGGGTCACCGGGCCAAGGGGCGCGCCCTGGGCGAGGAAGGTCTCGCCGCCGATTTCGCCAATATTTGGGGAGAGTTCGAAAGCGCCAGGAGGATCTCGGACAGTCAGGTTCGGGAGGTGGCTCTCGCCATGGCCCGAAGCCAACGAGACAGCGCCTACAACCAGCTGCGGAGCGTCGCTGAGCTTCGGCGTCACGAGACTCGAGCCGTGCTCCGAGTCCTCGGACAGATGGTGGCTAGCCTCGGATCCACCGGAGGTCGGAAGGCTCTGTTCTATGTGGGTGACCGCCTCGCTCTGGAGCCCGCCCGAGCTCTCTACGAAGAGGGGCTTCAGCTGCTGGAGAACGACCCGGGACCGCCGGGTGGCTCGGGGCTGGCCGCCTCTCAACTAGAATCCGAGATGCGCTCTCTCAACATGAAAGGAGATTTCGACCTGCTCCTCGAGCAGGCGAACGGCAACGGGGTTACCCTCTACTCTTTGACTCCTCTCAACCTCCTCGGCGCCGCCGGTGTTCTACCTGCATCCGCCGGCAAGGCAGGCTTTCAAGGCCGATCCCTGAGTCTGCGAGACGAGATGGTCAAGGAAGCAGGTTGCCACTTGGCAACAGAAACCGGAGGTCTATGTCGTGCCGGCGCCAGCCAGCTTGCTCCAGGAGTTGAAGAGGCCTTCGACGACCTAGACGCCGTATATTCTCTCGGCTTTTCCCCGAACCGACCGGCGGACGGCTCGTTCCATCGGGTGCGGGTCAAAGTTCGCCACCCAGGAATCAAAGTGAGGCACCGACAAGGCTATCTGGACAAGGCTCGGGAAGATCGAGTCGAAGACCGGCTGACCTCAGCTCTGCTATTTGATGCTCAGGACAACACCTTGGGAGCGGAATTGCGCCTGGAGTCTCTGCGGCCTAGCGATGATGGCAAAGCCATGGTGCTGCCGCTGGAGGTTCTTCTTCCCACGGCGGATCTCGCCCTGCTGCCGACTCCGGATGGTCAAGGGAGGGAGGCGAAATGCCGTCTTCTAGTCGTCACTCTTACCGAAGACGGTCACTCGACGGCCATTCAGGAGCTCCCCCTGGTGATCCGAGTGACCGAACAGCAGCTGATGGCAGGACGTGCCCCTCTCTATTCACGCCGCATCGACCTCACGCTGGTTCCCAAGGCGGCCAAAATCGCCATCGGAATCTGGGACGAAGCGGGACGCCAGGGCGCCTTTCTCTCCCGAGCGGTGACGGACACTTCGACGCCAACTCCCGAGGCTCGATAGTCCCGCCGCACGCCAGTCAAGAGAGCGCCGCCCCTAACCCGAACTGTTCACCGACCTTCTACTTCGACACCGGATTTGCCTAGACCTCCGGCATCAGATGGCGATTCTGCTTCAGGGCAGAGTGGCATTAGCCTCAAGGCGCAGAAAACGCCCTCTTGCTTGGGTTTCCAGGCATCTTCGGTGTCTCGCGACGAATTCGGTGAGAAGTTCGGGCTAACGAGAAAAACGCGTCGATACGGAGGCGAGAGTCAAGGTGGAGGAGGAGGCGCTAGGATCCGTAGCTGCTGGGACGCCAGCCGGATCGACAGAGTCGGTGAGTGCGATTCGAGGACGTCACCATCCATTTGCAGTCCAGCGGTGGACCGATCCAGGATTTCTACTTCGACCACAGAACGAATCTCTACATCTCCTCGCCGCCCGTGCCGCCCCCCAGCGACGGCCGCAGCAAACCCTAGAGTCGGCAAGCGGCCGCGGCCGCGGAATAGCACCAGGTCGAGACGACCGTCATCGGGGCGAGCCTCCGGTGCCAGACAGAACTCGCCGCCGAAAAGAGGGATGTTGCAAATGGCAGCGAAAGTCGCCGAGACCTCCTCGCCGTCGGCTCTAAGCCGAATCTCAGGATAGTCGTAGCGCCACCACTCCTGCACGCCTTGGAGGGCGATGGCAGATCTTCCGAGGAGCTTTTTGAAGCGCGGGTTCTGGCGCTCGAGAACTCTGCCATCGAGACCACAGGAAACCATCATCAGGAAGGGCTCAGCGGCGGCAAGCCCCACGTCCAGGGCCCGCGGCACCAGGTCTCCAGCTGCAGCGGCGACTTTCCGGGCATCCAGAGACAGGCCGAGGGCGCGGGCCAGGACATTCGCGGTACCACCTGGCAAAGGTCCCAGGACCACGTCGCTTCCCAGGAGCCCCTTTGCCGCCTCTCGCAGGGTTCCGTCTCCGCCTAGGGCGAATACCGTTTCGGCTTCTCCTGAAGCCGCCACTTCTCGAGCCAGTCGAGTGGCGTCGCCAGGGCCTGTGGTCGCCAGTAGAGCAACCTCAAAGCCACTCTGTTCAAGGACTTTGGCGATGTTCTGGGCTTGGCCAAGCCCCCTTTGCCCCCCAGCCATAGGGTTGAAGATCAGAGCAGCGGGCCGCCTCGCTTCAGCCAAGAGATTGCCTCTTTGACCGTCCGGAGCTGTATGGGCCCCGAATCAGAACAGAACCTCATTGGCCCCCGGAGGATGGGGAAAGCCGAGGTGCCGATACGCCCTGTGAGTAGCAACGCGGCCCCGAGGAGTCCTTTGTAAGAAACCCTCTTGGATCAAATAGGGCTCACAAAAATCTTCCAGAGTTCCGTGATCCTCGCCCACCGCCGCGGCCAATGCCCGGAGGCCAGCGGGGCCACCGCCATAATGCTCGATGAGGGCGGTCAGCAACTTGCGATCCAGCTCGTCGAATCCATGTTCGTCCACCTCTAGCATGGCGAGAGACCCCCTCGCCGTTTCCAAGTCGATGGTTCCGTCCCCTTTGACCTGGGCGAAATCTCGAACGCGGCGCAGCAGGCGGTTGGCGATACGTGGGGTTCCACGGCTACGACGGGCGATTTCTTCAGCTCCACTGTCTTCGATGGGAACCTCGAGGATCCCCGCGGAACGAAGAATGATCACTTTCAGCTGATCCGGTGAATAGAAATCCAGCCGGTGGACAATGCCGAAGCGAGCTCTCAGCGGCGAAGAGATCAGTCCCGCCCGAGTGGTGGCACCTACCAAGGTGAAGCGCTTCAAGGGAACCTCGACCGTTTGCGCAGCAGGCCCTTGGCCGATGATCAGGTCTAACCGGTAGTCTTCCAAGGCCGGATAGAGAATCTCTTCTACCGTAGAGCCCATGCGGTGGATTTCGTCGACGAAGAGCACTTCGCCAAGCTCCAAATTGGTGAGGATCGCCGCCAAGTCGCCCGCTCGCTCCAAGACCGGACCGGAGGTCGACCTCAAAGGCACTCCCATTTCCGCGGCGATAATGTTGGCGAGGGTCGTCTTTCCAAGACCCGGAGGTCCGAACAGCAACACGTGGTCGAGAGCTTCCCGGCGTTCCCGGGCGGCACGAATGGCCAGCCGCAGGTTCTCGACCACCTTCTCCTGTCCGACATATTCATCTAGAACGGGGGGCCGAAGAGACTGTTCTAGGCCCATCTCCTCCTCTTCCAGAGAAGCAGAGAGCACGTTGGGTTCGAAGCTCATATTGCGCATTCTAGCCTGGAAATCTCACCCGTCTGCCAAGGCCTTCCAGCAGAACCGGGAATCGATGGGAGTGGGACTGGCCCGGACCCGCTAGCCGGCCGTGAAGCGCCTACCTGCCAGCCAGGGAGCTTCCCAGCTGAGAGCCGGGCCGAAAACAGGGTCGAAAGAGGCGAAAAGCGCGGCTCAACCTCGGGATAACCGCTTCAGGCTCGACCGCAAGATCTCTTGAAGAGGCGCCTCGGGCATTTCCTTGAGGGTCGCCTGCACCGCTCGTTCGGCTACCGGCGCCTTGTACCCCAAGTTGACCAGGGCCGAGACCAAATCGTCGACCAGAACCGAAGGCGACGAGTCCTGGGCAGGTAGGTGGGCGGCCAGGCTTCGGGCTTTTTCCTGAAGCTCCAAAACCAAGCGCTCCGCTGTCTTCTTGCCCACTCCAGGAGTTTTGCAAAGGGTAGCCACATCTCCCCGCGCCAAGGCGGAGAGGAGGTCCACCGCTGGAGTACCGGAAAGTACACTCCGCCCTAGCTTGGGGCCGATCCCGCTGACCCCGATCAATAGCTCGAAAAGATGGCGCTCCTCCTCAGTCCAAAAACCGAAGAGCGAAATGCCGTCATCGCGCATGTGAGTGTGGATGTGGAGAGAGACGTCTCCGGTACTACCTGCCACCTCGTGGAAGGTCGACAAGGGTATGTGGACCTCATAGCCCACCCCTCGAACGTCGAGGAGAACCTTTTCCGGAGTGCTTTTGATTGGCCTTCCCGTGAGGTAGCCGATCATGCTTCGTCTCCCTTCTCTTCTCACTGCCCAGAGAAGGGAGACCTTCCCCGTGTCTTAGGAACGAATCGCACCCTACCCAAGAATGCTCGGGTAGAGGTCGAGGTCGCCCTGGATTGCCGCCCTAGATTGCCGCCCTAGATTGCTGCCCTAGATTGCTGCCCTAGATTATTGAGCGGCTCCCGCGTCGTCCAAGGCCTGAACGATCTCTGGTGCGTATTGGGTGTCCAGGTCGCGGCGACGCTGGTTGAGAACCGAGACCCGTAGTTGCTGGTAGGCCTGATTCTCTAGGTTTTGCCTCGTCGTCTCTTTTTGGTTCTCGAATTCTTCCGCATCCATACGGGTTCTTCCGGAAACCTGAAAGAGCGCTGCACCCTGAGGATAGTCCACCGGACCACCGAGTTGGCCCTCGTCCAGCGTCAGCGCCAATTCCACGACTTTGGCGGAAGCTGCGCCCAGCTCGGGAATTGAACCGTTTCTTCCCAGGTCCTGGCTTTCCTTCACCTCGACGCCGAGACCCTCCGCCACCGTATCCAAAGTCTCACCGGCATCGAGAGCTTGGCGGGCTTCTTGGAGCTTCTCGCTCGCTCTAACCTTCTGTTTTTCTTGGAGCACTGCCTGCCGCACCGTCTCGCTCACCTCTGAAAGCTCCGGTAGGCGAGGCTCCAGCTCTTCGTTGAGAGTCAGAATGGCCCAACCTCGGGGCACCTTGACGGGCTCCGAGATCTCATCCGCTTCGAGATCGAAGGCGGCTGAAGAAAAGTCTGCCGAGCGGCCGATACCGGGAATGAGATCCTCCCGGCCGAAGGCGTTGGTCACTGCAAAGCTGGCGTAGTCGAGCTCTTCACCAATCTGGCTCAGCCGTTCCTGGGCTGCCACCGACGAGTCGCCATCCTGGAGGCTCGACAACACATCGCCAGCGAAAGTCTTGCCCTGCTCTTCTACCCTCTCGGTCAGCAATTTGTGGCGAACCTGTGCCTGAACTTCGTCGAGGGGCCTCTGGCCGGCTTCCCGTCGCCCGGTGACCTCGAGAAGGTGCGCGCCAAAAGCCGAAACGATGGGGCCGGCGAGGTCACCAACCTGAGCTCCGAAAGCTGCCTGCTCGAATTCCGGAACCATCCTGCCTTTGCCGAAGAACCGCAAATCACCGCCATTGCGAGCTGAGCCGGGATCTTCCGAAAATTCCTTGGCGAGATCCTCGAACGACTCGCCGGCTTCGATTCGCTGCCGGTAGCCATTGAGCTGGGCGACAGCTTCCTCGGGAGTCCTTTCATCCGTCTTGAGGAGGATGTGGCGGGCCCGAACCTGTTCTTCCTGCTGGTAGTCCGCTGAGTTGGCGTCGTAGTACACCTGGAGGTCTTCCTGGGTCACTTCGATCCTGGACCGCAATAGTGCGTTGTCCACCAGCACGTAACCAATCTTGCGCTGTTCTGGCAGGCGGTAATTTTCCTGATTCTCAGCGAAGTAGGAAGCGAGCTCTGCTTGGGTCGCTTGGACCTCAGAAGCAACCTGTTGGCTCGGTAAGACCAAATAGCGGACCTTGGCCCGCTCCACCTGCTCGCGATAGGCCTTCTCTACAGAGGAGTCGGTGACAAAGGCTGACTCTCGCAACAGATTGCTGAGCTTGCGATGAACTATGTCGTTGCGAACTACTTGCTCGAACTCTTTAGGGGTGGAATAGCCGAGGCGGCGCATCCGCTGCTGGTACTCCTCCGAACCCACAAAAGAGCCATCCTCTTTCTGGAAAAAGGGAAAATCGAGGATCTCTTTTCTTACTTCTTCTTCGCGAACCGTCAGACCGAGGTCACGGGCCTCTTGAATCATCAACTTGCGGTTGAGAGCTTCATCCAACGCTTCTATCTTCAGCCGCTCCCGAAACTCGTCCGGTAGGTTTCCCTGAAACGCTTGCTGATATTGGGCCTCTTTTTGCCGGTACGTATTCTCGTACTCGGCGAAAGTGACTTCGGTATCGCCGGCCCAAGCCGCCTTGGCAGCACGGCCGGATGTGGGTCCAGTGATCCCGCCCCCGCCGACGAACTCAAGAAGCACAAAAACGATAATCACAACCCATAGAACCCAGTGGAAGGATTTCAGGTTTTCACGAAATAATTTCAGCATGCAGTTCTCCTTGACCGCCATGTCTGGGCGGACCCTCGATTGTAGCAAGGGCCTTTGGCCCGGGCAAGAGCGAAAACCGCCCGGAAAGCCCACAGTATGCTATATTTTGGCTCCTCTAAGGCCGACTTAAGAGGACTCCTCCACTGACCGCCAACACCACTCAGCCCTCAGGCAAGCGACGCGACTGGTACAGCGTCTCTGTCGATACCCTCAGAGGGTGGATCATCTTCTGTTTTCTCACCGCCGCTGCGGTGTTGGCTTTCTTCGGTTGGCAACGCTGGGAAAAATATGCCATCGAGAAAGCCGCCTCGGTCACCCTGGAGGAGGCCGGCAACCTCTCCCAACAATTAGAAGATGAACCCGAACTGAGCGACTTCGGCGTGGAGTATACCGATGCTCTGGCGAGCTTTCGTGAAGCGCGTGATTTCCTAGCAGCGGAGAACTACTCCAGCTCCCTCAAGAGCGGCCGCCGAAGTGTGGCCCTGTTGTCCTCTATCCTCAACGCTTTGCAGGATCAAGGAATCGGCGAGGCTCACATTATTTCTTTGGCCGGCCGAGTCGAATTTCGTCGCGGCGAATTTGGAGATTGGGAGGAGGCTCGCACCAGGGTCAGCCTCAGGGACGGTAGCTATCTTCGAACCACTCGCAACGGTTCCGCAGAGATCATGTTCAAGGACGGAACGCTCTACCACGTGCGACCGAACACGCTTTTTCTGGTCTCTGGCCGTGACTCGGCGGACGGCTCGAGCGGGGGCCAGACGATCCGTATGGAATACGGTTGGCTAGACCTCTCCACCGCCCGCAAGCCGAGCCGAGTAGCGACTCCAGATGCAGAGGCAGAGGTCAGCCGCGAGTCATCTGCTTCCGTCGCCTACAACCAAGAGTCCAGTGATGGCCGTTTCGCCGCCTACCGAGGAGGCATGACCGTAGAAACGCCGGAAGGAGCCTCGAAAGCTGTCGGTGCTTTGCAGGAGGTGGTGCAAAGCAAAGGGAAACTCTCGGAACCTCAATCCATTCCGCGCGCTCCCGAGCTTCGTGAACCGACGGATAATTTCGAGCGTCGGCAACGAGGGGGCCGCCTGTCGCTACGCTGGGCTCCGGTGGTCGGAGCCGAAGGATATGCTCTCCAGGTTTCGAGGAACCAGCTATTTGTAGAGAATCTTATCGAAGATGACAATCGCCGAAAGAACACGGCGACTCTGGACGTCCGTGGAGAGGGTAGTTTTGCCTGGCGAGTAGCGGCCATCAATGGCCAGGGTCGCCGCGGCCCCTGGAGCCCCTCTCGAAAATTCCGTGTGTCAGCCAGCTCCAACGATTCGGCAAATCGAACCACGGAAGATAAGATTCCTCCAGGCTTGTCCCTCAACAATGTGCAAACTTACGGCAGCATCTTTATCATCTCCGGCTCCACCGAAGCCGGTGCCGAAGTTACGGTTCGGTCCGAGCCTGTCACCGTCGAAGCGAACGGAGAGTTTGCCAAGACGCTCCAGGTCTACGACAATGGCTGGAGCTTTGTCGAGGTTCGCGCGAAGGATGCCTACGGCAATGTGACAAAACGACGTCTGCGACTCTACGTCGACAACCTTTGAGGCCGGGCCGTCAAGCGTCAATTCCAATAATTCCGAGAGATCTAGAGAGAGAGTTCGAACGGCTATGCCGGTGGGTAAGTTCTTACGCTATTTTTCCAAAGACCTGGCGATCGACCTGGGTACTGCCAACACTCTGGTATTCACTCAGCAAAACGGTATCGTGGTTCGTGAACCTTCCGTGGTGGTGGTCAACAAGCTCACCAACAAGATCGAAGCGGTGGGCAGCGAAGCCAAGGAAATGTTAGGCCGGACGCCTGGCAATATCGAGTCCATTCGGCCCATGAAGGACGGCGTTATCGCCGACTTCGAGGTGACCGAGCGCATGCTCGAGTACTTCATCAAGAAGGCCCACGGGCGGCGAATGCCCGTCAGGCCTCGCATTGTCATCGGGGTTCCATCCGAAATCACTCAAGTCGAAAAGCGGGCGGTTCGTGATTCCGCTCAACGAGCTGGGGCCTCCGAGGTATTTCTGGTTGAGCAGGCAATGATGGCCGCTATCGGTGCCGGCCTTCCGATCACCGAGCCGTCAGGAAACATGATCGTCGACATCGGTGGTGGCACCACCGATGTGGCGGTGATCTCTCTAGCCGGTACGGTGTACAGCCGTTCCGTCCGGGTGGCTGGAAATGAGATGGACCAGGCGGTAATACAGCACCTCAAGCGGAAATACAATCTGTTGATCGGCGAACGGACTGCCGAACAGGTGAAATGGCAGCTAGGGTCAGCTTTTCCGTTGCAAGAAGAGCTGCGCATGGAGATCAAGGGCCGCGACTTGGTGGAAGGGGTGCCCAAAACCTTGACCATCACCGACCACGAAATACGGGAAGCCCTCGCTGAACCGGTAGCCACCATCGTGGAGGCTGTCCGTCAGGCGTTGGAACGCACCCCTCCCGAGCTTTCCGCCGACATCATGGACAAGGGTATTGTGCTCTCTGGTGGTGGAGCACTTCTTCTGGGCCTGGACGAACGCCTGCGAGAAGAGACCGGATTACCCGTCGTGCAAGCTGAAGACCCCTTGGCCTCCGTCGTCCTCGGCACCGGTAAGATGCTCGAGGACATGGACTTATTGCGGAAGGTCTCGATCCGGTAATTCCCCGACCCGGTAATCAGAGTGGACGAACGCCGAACCGGTTGGCTGCTGATTTTCCTACTGATGGCTCAGCTCTTGCTGTTGGCCTCGCAGCTGCCCGCGGCAGGTGGAGGCAAGAGCCGGCTGGAAGCTGGAGCTTTGCGCACCCTGGCTCCCGTGGGCAGGCTCGTCAATGGCATCGTCGGGGCTGGTCACAATACGACCGAGTGGTTCCGGGGCCGCGAGAGCTTACGACGCGAGAACGCACTTCTCTTGGAGGCCAACCGCAGCATGAGCCTCGAATTGCTGCACCTCCAAGAGCTGGCCGGCCAAGTGGAGCGATTGTCCGAGGCGGTCAGCTACGAGCCCCCCGACCGTGGCACCCTTCGGGTCGCGGATGTCCTTTACATTGATCACGCCTCTTGGATTCGCACCCTTGTGGTGTTCGCGCCGAAAGGTGAGTTGATGCCGAACCAGGCCGTCCTCACTTCCGAAGGCCTGGTGGGAAGGGTCGTTTTGGTGGCGGGCGACTATGCGAAGATTCAGCTCATCACCGACCGTGCCGCGGGGGTTGGCGCTATGGTTCAACGCACCAGACGCCAGGGCCTGGTTCAGGGCACCAGCCGTGGCGGACTCCAGCTAACCTACCTACCGAGGCAGTCTGACGTTCGCATCGGCGACCGAGTGGTGACCTCTGGTATCGACGGAATCTTTCCCAGGGGCATCCTCATCGGAGTCGTTGTGAGCGTCGAGACTGGAACCGACCTATTCCAAGAAATCCGGCTGACTTCCGCGGTGGATTTTGGCCGTCTCGACCATGTCTATATGCTCTCCAGGGCTTCGGTGCCGGAAGAGGTTCTCGAAGCTCTTCCCGGCGAGCAGTGACACCCACCGAACGGGGCTCGGAACAAGGCAGCGGTCATGAATACGCGATATTTTTTTCTCACTCTACTGACGGCGATACTCATCCACTTTGCCGCTTCCCGACTGCTGCCCGGATTTCCGGTGGCGGTGGATGTATTTCTAGTAGTGACGATCCTCAATGCACTTAGCGGCGACAGTCTCACCGGCCTCCTCGGTGGCTTGATTTGCGGTCTTCTTCACGACGCTCTGAGTGGGGAGGCCTATGGCCTGCACGGATTTGCTGACACCCTGGTGGGCTATGCCACCGCGCGAGTGGCGCAGCGCCTTGCGACCCGAAGAATCGCCGGGCTCCTGGCCATTCTGCTCAGCGCGGCGGTGCTGCAGCAGGCCGTCCTGATTCTCATGGGAGTGGCTCTGAACCCCGATCACAATCTGCCGGAGCCGCTGTGGGTGGCGGTCCGCGTGGTGTCGGGGTCCCTATTGGGCCTCGCCCTGTATTTATTCACGCTGAGAACCCGAGACCGCATGGCCGAAGCCCGGCGCAATAGGCGTTCGCGACTGCGACTCGAATAGGTACCTCTGAAGACCTTTGCGCCTCGCACTTTTCCTCGACTCGTAGGCATAGGTCCAATAGGATGAAACCGATGGGTTCTTCTTCGATAAAAGTGCGTGAAAGTCGAGACGAGCTCATTGGCCGCGTTCGCTTGCTCTCCGCCGGAATGGTCGGCTCCTTGGTCCTCGTCCTCTTCGGCTTCTGGTCCGTCCAAATCGTCAGCGGAGAACAATACCGGGATCAAGCGGAGAACAATCGACTCCGGCGAGAGCCCGTAGAGGCCCTGCGGGGACTGATCCTCGACCGCCACGGTCGAGTGCTGGTCGAGAACGTAGCGAGTTACAACCTCCTCATTCAGCGCAGCCGAGCCTTCGACTTGGAGTCCAGCTTTCAATTCGCAGGAGAAATCCTGGGCCGTCCGTCGGAAACGTTATCTGGCGTCTTCGACAACGCTCGGCCAGCGCGGCAATTCTCCCCGGTGTTGATCGCAGAGAACCTCTCCTTGGCCGAGGTAGCACGGTTCGGCGTCAATAGCTTCGAACACCCCGAATTTGAGATTCAGGTTCGCCATCTGCGCCTCTACCGCCACGGCCCTCAGACCGCCCACCTCCTCGGGTACTTGGCTGAAGTCACTGAACGGGAGCTAGCCCGCGAGCAGAGCTTATTTCTGGCCGGAGCTCAAGTCGGTCGCAGAGGGGTAGAGCAGATCTACGACGAAATGCTGAGGGGCCGAAATGGCGAACAGGTTGTCGTGGTCGATAGCCGTGGACGGCTGGTAGAGGAGTTCCACAAGGTCGCGGCAGAGTTCGGAGAGAATCTCACTCTCACCCTCGACCTGGACCTTCAGCAGGAAGCTGTCGAGTTGCTCGACGGGAAGGTCGGTGCAGTGGTTGCCCTAGACCCTCGCAACGGAGCGATTCTGGCCCTGGTATCCGCTCCTTCCTATGACCCCAACCTTTTTTCTCGCCGCTTGCAGCAAGATGAATGGCGCGCCCTAGTAGAAGCTCCCCATCACCCCCTGCAGAATCGAGTCGTTCAGAACACCTATTCTCCCGGCTCCATATTCAAAATCGTCATGGCCACGGCGGGACTCACCGAAGGGACCATTACCCATTCCGACCAGGTTTGGTGTGGTGGCGCCTCGAAGTTCTACAACCGGCGTTTTCGTTGCTGGAAACGTGCCGGCCACGGTTGGGTCAACCTGAAATCCGCCTTGAAAAGCTCTTGCGACATCTATTTCTACAACCTTGGCCAGAAATTGGGGATCCAGCGTATCGCCCGCTATTCCCGTCTAATGGGCTTGGGCCGCAAAACCAGCGTCGATTTGGCGGGAGAGAAAGAAGGGCTCGTACCGGATATGAACTGGAGCACGCGAGCTCGAGGTACCAACTGGTATCCGGGGGAAACGATCTCGGTTGCTATCGGTCAAGGTCCTTTGCTCGTAACACCGCTCCAGATCGCATCGATGATGGCGTTGGTGGCCAATGGTGGCCAACGGGTTTCTCCTCACCTCAACGCCGAGCTCAATCACCTGCCCACCCAACCGGCTGGTTTGAGTACCGAAGCGTTAGCCGAGATCCGCCAAGCTCTGTGGGCTGTGGTCAACGAAAGAAAGGGTACCGGAGCCCGCGCGCGTGTCGACGGTTTGGACATCGCGGGAAAAACCGGCACCGTTCAAGTTGTCGGGCAAAGAACGTGGACCGATAGCAGCACCTTGCCTCCCGAACAGAGGGATCACGCATGGTTTGCTTCGTTTGCACCGGTGGAGAATCCCGAGTTGGTTGTCGTCGTTTTCGTTGAACATGGCGGCAAAGGCTCATCCGCCGCCGCACCGATCGCCCAAGCTCTGTATGCGAAACACCTCGGTCTCGGGAACGGGAATCACCTCTCTCGGTGACACCCAGCCAGCCCTTCGCTATTTGACGGGGGTTGACTGGGGGTTGCTGGTCTCCGCCTTGCTGTTGGCAGCGGTCGGACTGGCGACCGTTCATAGCGCCAGCTCGGAGTTGCCGGTGGACTACCTTCCGAGGCAGGCACTTTGGCTGGGGTTGGGGCTCGCAGCTCTGTTGGTCGCATCGAGCATCGACTACCACACCCTGTTGGACCACTCCTCCTTGCTCTACCTTTGTGGGTTGGCTGGTCTGGTGCTGGTCTTCTTTGTTGGCCACGAAGCCGGGGGAGCCCAGAGCCGGCTGGGCTTTGGAGGCTTCAGCATCCAACCATCCGAGTTCGCAAAGCTCGCGACGGCCATCGCTCTCAGTCGATACCTAGGGGAGCTCAAACAGCCCTATCTAGATCTACGAAATATCGCCATCGCCTTGGCCATCGTCTCGCTGCCAGTAGCAGCGGTGGCGGCGGAGCCGGATCTGGGCAGCGCCGCCATGTTCCTACCTATGGTCGCCGGAATGCTGCTGGTCGCCGGAATAAAATGGCGAACTCTGGTTGGCGCCGGGGTGGTCGCTCTGCTTTTGGCTGCCGGTGTTTGGTCCTTCGGCATGCAGTCTTACCAACGCCAGCGAGTCATCACTTTCCTGTCACCAGATAGCGACCCGCTGGGGGCTGGCTATCAAGTGCGGCAGAGTAAGATCGCTGTCGGCTCCGGAGGCCTTGTGGGACAAGGGTATATGCAAGGAACGCAGAGCCAGTTGCGCTTTCTTCCGGCCCGCCATACGGATTTTATTTTTGCGGTTCTGGCGGAGGAGTGGGGGTTTCTAGGCGTCATGACGGTCATCGCCTTGTATGCCCTCTTCTTATATTGCGCGGCACGAGTTGCCCTTAGAGCGCGCAATCGAGCCGGTATTCTATTGGTCTCAGGTCTAGTTTCTCTGATGGCTTTTCATATCGTCTACAACACTGCCATGGTCGTGGGGCTCGTCCCGATAACGGGGATTCCACTGCCTTTTCTCTCCTATGGAGGTTCGTTTACCCTGATGTGCTTCCTCGCTACGGGGATGATCCTCGGGGTGGACTTGAGACGATACGTCAACCGCTAGTGCTCGTGATCCAAGTCGAGGCGATCTGGATCAGGTCCGACAGTACGGCATCTGGGCCAACGGCCGACCCAGTGACGGGCGGAAGCCTTTGCAACACCGAGTCGGCCCAATCCATCGGCAGAAGGCTTCACCCTGGTCTCCAAGAATCCGTTGTTCGGTTGTTTTGTGCTTCAATAGGCAGAGCTGGGAAGCAAAACACCGCGGGAGCCAAGAAAGGAAGAGCTTGAACAAGAAGATGCTCGTAGAGAGCGACCCCCACCAGAGCCGCATTGCGGTTCTCGAGGAGGATCAGCTCACGGAGCTATTCGTCGAGCGAGTGAGAGAGAGGGGTCTGGTAGGCAATGTCTATCAGGGACGAGTGACTCGTGTCTTACCTGGAATGCAGGCCGCCTTCGTCGACATCGGTCTCGAACGGGATGCTTTTCTCTATGTTAGTGACGTCGGTGAAGAGCCCGAATCAGAGAGTGCCGAGAATGACGATACCCGGGAAGTGGCGACTCGTCGGTCTCCCCTAGCCATTGACGAGCTCCTCCAGCAAGGCCAGGACCTCGTCGTCCAGGTGACGAAAGATCCACTCCCCAACAAGGGCGCGCGCATCACGGCCCATGTAACTCTCCCAGGTCGCTACCTAGTTCTCTTACCCGAAGTGCACCACCTCGGCGTTTCCAGAAGGATCGAAAGCGAGGAAGAACGACAGCGACTTCTTGGCCTACTCGAGGAGATACCCTCACCTACCGGAGGAATGATCGTCCGAACGGTGGGTGAAGGAAAAGGGCGGGCCGAATTCGAAGCCGACCTCGAGTACCTATCTCGACTCTGGGTTCGCATTCAGAAGGCTGCCAAGAAGGCCAGACCTCCAGCTCTGCTGCACCAGGAACTAGATGTCGTCCTACGTACCGTTCGAGATCTGTTTTCGAATGAATTCGAGATCCTTTGGGTAGATGGAGCCGAAACCTACGAGCGCATCGTCAACTTTCTCGACCAAGTCCAACCCAGGCTCCTTGACCGGGTCAAGCTCTTTGGCCGCGAGAACTCCCTTTTCCAGAACTTTCGAGTCGACGAGGAGATGGAAGGGGCTCTGCGCTCCAAAGTATGGCTGAAATCAGGCGGCTATCTCGTCATTCACCAGACCGAAGCCCTGGTAGCCATCGACGTCAACACAGGACGGTTTACGGGCGGCCAAGATCTCGAAGACACGGTCTTGAAGACAAACCTGGAAGCAATCAAAGAATTGGTGCGTCAGGTTCGCCTGCGAGACCTTGGGGGCATCTTGGTCCTCGACCTCATCGACATGGTGGAAGAGGAGCATCGCCAGCAGGTGTTTAGCGCTCTCGAGCTGGAGCTAGCAAAAGACCGTGCCAAGAATCGAGTTCTGAGCATCTCCGAGTTTGGTCTTGTGGAGTTAACTCGCAAACGGACTCGCCCCAGCCTAGAGCGCCTTCTCACTCAACCCTGCCCCTACTGTAAGGGCCGCGGCCGAGTCAGCTCGTCGGCGACCACTTGCCTCAAACTGCGCAAGGCCATTCTCGATCTCCTGGAGAGCTTTGGTGGTAGCGAGCTTCTTCTCAGGGTCCACCCGGAAATATCCCGAGCCCTCCAACAGGAAGAGAGAGAGATTCTCGATGAGTTGCGGGAGCGGTTAGGGGGACGGCTCCTGGTCCAGAGTGACTCCGAGATGCACCACGAGCACTTCGATATCTCCGAAATCTGATGACCGACTCTTTCTCCTTCGAGGGCCTCACCGGAGAGGTCGCCCGCGCCTATTGTCCCAGCGATTTGGAGGGGGAGGTTCGACGGATCATCGATCCGGCTGCAGCCCTGGAGACCCT
The DNA here is from genome assembly GCA_022601195.1 of Deltaproteobacteria bacterium. Lineage (GTDB taxonomy): Bacteria > Acidobacteriota > Thermoanaerobaculia > Multivoradales > JAHZIX01 > JAHZIX01. Next base: position 438,132 of record JAHZIX010000045.1, on the reverse strand, counting down.
TCATTGGGGCAGAAACTACCTCTACCGGGCACAACTTCAGATTGACGGCAAGAGCCTGGACGTCGCTGTCAAGCAGTTCCGCAACCAAGGAGGGATGAACCGCCTCCGGCGAAGCCTCAAGGGAAGCAAGGCCCTTCGAAGCTGGGCTGCAGCTAACGCCTTCGTAGCAGCCGGAATCGATACCGCGGAACCGGTCTTGCTCGTTGAATCCACCGCTTTGGCCGGGCCCTCTTATTTCATCACTCGCTTTCTTCCCGATGTGACCGAAGCGCGTTTCTTGCTGCGATCGATCAGCGCCGGCAATGAGTCCGAAGACTTTCCACTGGTCGACGTAGAGAAGTTTTTCGCCGACCTTGGTGGGCTCCTACGGCGCATGCATGACCGAGGGCTTTGGCACCGGGATCTTTCCATCGGCAACGTTCTGTTTCGGAGCAATCTCGATGGCGGGTTGGACCTGTTCATCGTGGACCTCAACCGGTCTCGGCAAAAGAAACGCCTTTCCGTGAGTGAGCGAACCCGGGACCTATGCCGGCTGTCCATCGATCGCCCAGAGCACCAGGAACTTTTCCTGGGGTCCTATTGGGGAGGTGGTCTCGAGACAAGCCGCTTCCGAACCTGGCTCTACCAGCGTTACCGTCGAGGCTTTCTAAGCAAGATCGGTACGAAGAAGCGCATTCGGGGCGGGGCTCGGTCCCTCCTCGAGCCTTTTAAGATCCGCAGAGCTCACGCCCACATTCCTTTGGCCGAGCCGGATGCATCCGCCCGCGACAAAGTCGTCTGGGACCACCTCTCCGACCAGCCACATCAACATGCCAGCCGCATCGAAAAGGCGATGGTTCGCCTTAGCGACGTGAAAGGGCACCTGGGCTCCGCAGTGACAGTGGGTAGGGCCCTGCCCCGGGTGTGGTCTCGCTACCGAGAATTACGTCGACACCTCTATCGGAACCCGGTGGCTTTCGAAGGGCTCGGGTTAGGGCTTCGGCCCTACCCTCAAGACCCAGAAGGGCTTCTCTCTGCCTTGGATTCCCTAGGGGTTCGCAGAATCCTGCTGCGACTTCACCCGTGGCAAGAGGAGCACAGCGAAGAAGAAACCTTGGCTCGAGAGCTGCACCGCCGAGGCTATGAGTTGAGTTTCGCCCTGCCTCAGAATCGAGAGTTGGTCAAAGATCTCGGGCGCTGGCAGGGTGCCCTGGACGAGATCTACCAAACCTTTCGCCCCTTTGGGAGTCACTTCCAGATCGGCCAGGCCATTAACCGCAGCAAGTGGGGGGTTTGGAACTACGAAGAATACGCCCGCCTGGCAGCCGCCGCCTCGAAGGCGTTGCGCCAGGACAAGGAGGTCCGTTTATTGGGGCCAGCCGTGATCGATTTCGAATACCACGCGACGGCGGCGGTACTCAACAGGCGATCCCTAGATCTGGATTTAGACATGGTCTCGGCGTTGCTCTATGTTGATCGCCGCGGTGCTCCGGAGCAACGGCAGACCGGCTTCGATACGATCGACAAAATCGTGTTGCTGAAGGCCATCGCAGAAACAGCACGCTTCGGAAATGGCGAATGCTGGATCACCGAGTACAACTGGCCCCTGTGGGAAGGTCCCCACTCACCGGCCGGAAGAGACGTGTCCGTCGACGAAGACAGCCAGGCAAACTTCCTCGTGCGCTACTGCTTACTGGTTCATGGAACGGGTTTGATCGAGCGATCGTATTGGTGGCAGTTGGTGGCTCGCGGCTACGGCCTAATTGCTCCAGAAGCAGATGGCCGACTGCGTCGGCGACCCAGCTTCGAAGCCCTGGCGACGCTACATCGAGAGTTAGAGGGGGCGAGATTCCTCGGCCCCGAAGAGGTAGCCTCACCTGGACACCTCTACCGATTCGAACGCTCCGACGGCAGCCGGGTCCTGGTGGGGTGGAGCGAGGGTGAAGAGATTTCCGCCTCTCTGCCAAGCCCAGCGATGAGAGTCATCGGGCGCAGCGGCGAGGACCTACCCAAGGCGACCGGAGGAAAAGTCCTTCTCGATGCTTCGCCCCGCTATTTCATTCTGGAGCCCTAAGAGCCTGTCGCGGATTAACGGTTCGCGGCTACCCCAAGGTGGGGTGCACAAGCTCAATCGAGATCGAAAGGCCGCTGAACGGGTCCGTCGGGCTCTTCCTCGGCCCGCTTCATGGCCTCTTTGAACTTCTCTTCGAGGAGGCGATCCCGATCCTTATGGGCGGACATTTCGCTAGCGAAGAGCTCTTCCGCTCTTGCCTTGCCGTCGCCAAGGCCTGCGAGAAGAGAGTCAAAGTCCTTGCCGCCGGCCAGTGGCTCCTTCGCGGGCTTATGAAATAAGACCTTCCCCGTAGCCACATCGACGACCAGCTCGCCTTTGCAGCCAGGACAATGAACCGTCAAGTTTCCTTCACTCATAGGGCAATTCTATCCCGGAAACTCAACTCCGGTCATCGCTGGAAGCGCCGCCCCGCCTCAAGGGTCCGCAATGACGCCGGTCGGCAATCCCCGTTTCTTCCGACCCCGTCCCTCAGTAGGAAGGGGCCACCACAAGATGCAGGCCATCGACACGCCGAGGGCTGCCAGGAGACACCCCAAAAGGAACCCGGGCGGGCGATACATCAAGTCCAATCGGTGACTGCCCTGCGGTAGCCAGGCAGCCAACAGAGGACCGTTGGCTCGAGTCGAAGGCCACCTGCGCTCATCTACCAGCACTCGCCAACCTCCGGACTGAACCGCAGGCTCTTCGTGTTGGAACAGGCTACTAGCTAGGAGGCGATCCTCTCGAAGGTCGACTCGAGCCCTTCGCCAAGAGGGCGTTTCGATTTCGGACGAAAGGTCTGGCCTCCGAGTTTCGGTCGCCACCCAAACCCAACCCTCTTCTACTTTAGAACCCATAGGTCCCGATTCCACCCAGGACTGTAATCCGAAATCCTTGCCGGTACCGAGGTGCTGCTCCCGTAGCTCACCGACCTGTACCTTCCCGGAACCGGGAAGAAACAAGCGAGTCAACGCCTTCGGTCGGAGATACACCCGGCCGGCGGCATCGTCCGAAATCATCTCCAAGGGGGGTGCGACCTCGCCCCCGGGCGCCGTGAGCACGAAGCTGGCGCCCAGGAGGTCGAGAATAGGATGATCTGCTTCCCCTATGCGCAGATGGTCGGAACCCGAAGGAAGGGCGACCGGGCTCAGGAGCCGAACGTAGGATGCCGGTGCCATGGGGTTATAGATGCGAAGATCTCCTAGCCCATAGAGCCAGGATAAATTTGGCGGAAGCGTTTCCCCTAACGCGAACATGCGCTTTTCACCAGCCACTCGCTGGAGGGTCTCCAAGGGAGGGGGCGCCTTGAGGAGCTCCTTGGGCATGGGGGGATTGGCATCCCGGTGGGCCAGGGTTAGCTCGGCAGCGATCAAAGCAGCGAGAGCAAAGGGCATCCAGCGGCGGCGGGGCCAGAAAGCCAAGAGGACCAGCGCTAGGGTGAGCACCCTGAGTTGCCAAAGGACCCACCCCCATCGCAAGACCAGAAGAGAGGAGGGGTTGGAGGGGTTGGGAAACCAGAAGTAGGCCCCGAGCACTAAAGCCGCGACGCAGCCCCCCACGGCCACTAGCCAGATTTTGGGAATCGGTTCACGCCGCAGGCGCTCGAGAGTACCGGCAGCCAAGATAGCAAGACTGAAGTTCAGCAGCAGAAGAGTTCTTTTTCCTCCGTGCACAGCCACCGACCCCAGGATAGGCACAGAGGCCAGAGCCTGAGCTAACACACCCTCTGGAAGGGCAACCAGCACCAAGACCAAACCGACCGTCACTCGCGCTAGCGTCTCACCGGGAAGACGGCGCGGGACCCAGACGAAGCCAAGAAGGGCCAACAACAGGGTTGCGGTACCAGAGAATCCACTGCTGTCTTCGTTGGAGTTAGTTCGACCCCAGTAGTCGGTATAGCGACTGTTTCCAAAGGTGTTGGGAGCCACCGAGGGTAACCAAGCCATGCCGAGGTGACTCGCTAGACTGCCGATGTCTTCACTTTGGGCTGAAGTCGTGGCTCCCACCAGGCTAATGGCGGCAGCTCGCTGAGTTTCCGGCAAGTAGCGATGAGTCGGAAGTAAAACAGGAGCTGCCAGAGCTGCTCCGAGAGCGAGAGCTGCGAGAGCTCCCGGATACCAGGAGAGCCTCTCCTTCCGTTGCTCTCGCAGAAGACCCACGAATCGGCCGGCGAGCAGAAGGACCCCATAGACGATGGTCTCTGGATGACCCGCGAGCAGATAGGCCGTGGTGGTGGCCATCAGCAGACATCGATCTCTCCCTAGCCCTCTACCGGCAGAGAGCTCGAGGGCATACAACCAAGCAGGCAGCAGCGCGGCGGCGTTGGTCAAGGGCCAGCCAAGCCAGAGGGTCAGAAAGCCTCCGAGCCCAAAAGCCAGAGCCCCAGACAAAGCTGGTCCTAGACCCAACCCGCGGCGGCGCAGTAGAAGGCAGGTGAAGACCAAAGCGAAAAGCAGCCTCAAGGCCGCTGTAACCGCTGAACCCTCCACAGCGCCAAAGGGGTAGGCGAGGGTCACAAGGGGCTGGAAGGGCTGTGCCTGCGGGTCCGCCAACAAAGGCATACCGGCACCGGCTAAGGAATTCCAGAAAGGCCAACGCCCAGCAACAACATCTTGACGAACCAGCTCGATCGAAGGTGCTATCAGCTGGATGAGATCCCCCTGTAGAGAATTTCCGTGGGGATCCGTCGGTGGGTTCTCCAGAAAAGGAGCCGCGCCGCGCAAGTTGTCGAAAGGAAGAAGAACCGAACCACCGAAAAGAACCGGCCCCAAGAATAGGACGATCACTGCGGAAAAAGACGCCCAACAAAGCAGTGGCAGAGGCTCGAACCACCGCTTGAGCCCCCAGGCCAGAGCCAGCCCAATCAGGGCAACGAATAAGCCAGGAAGAAGATTCAGAAGGACCCCTATTGCTACCGTCGAGAGTCTACCCTAGGGCTCGTCCCCAGGGGTGCATTTGGTTGACACGGGCCATAGGGTGGGGTAGAAACCTAAGGTGCAACTCATCCCTTTTAAGTTCTTTGACGGTCAGGAGTCGACTATGCCCCGGACAAAGCTGCCGGCAACGTTGAAGTTTCTCGCACTACTACTTCTTATGGTGGGCGTGGTGACGGGCTGCAAGAAGAAGGACCAAGTCGTCTTTGGCGTCGTGCTTCCTCTTTCTGGTGAATCGGCTATCTACGGAACTCCCATAGCTCAAGGCATCGAGATTGCTCTAGCGGATCTCCAGAAGCTTCCCGACGCCCCTGAGATGGTTCTGGAGATCGTCGACTCGGAGGGCGACCCCGAGAAGGGCAAGGCGCTCCTCGAAGAGCTCTACACCAATGGAGCGCGAGCCGCCATTGGTGGTGTGACGACTCCCGAGGCTCTGGCGATGGTAGAAGTCGCCGACCGGAATAACCGAGTCTTGATCTCCCCTTCCGCCTCGGCTCGCGAATTGACCGGTATCTCGAGAAATTTCTACCGCGTCTGGCCTTCGGATTCCCGAGAAGGCAGCAAGATGGGGCAATACGCCGCCCTGGATCTGAAACTCGAAACGGCCGCTATCTTGGCCGCTGACTCTACCTATGCGGAAGGCATCCAGTCCGTGTTCGCAGCCAGTTTCCAGCAAAACGGCGGCGAGATCACCGAGATGATCGTCTACCCCAAGAACACTGACGACCTAACAGCCCTGGTGGAGAGAGTCGTGTCCGTCAAGCCAGACGGGGTCTACATCGCGGACTATGCGGATACCGTCGTGGAAATCATCAAGCTGTTAAAGGAACAGGGCTTCGCTGGCCGAATTCTAACCGTCTCAGCGTTTGCAGCGCCCCAGGCGATTGCCGCAGCCGGTGGAGCAGCCGAACAGGTCTTCATAACGGCACCCCAATATGCTCCTGAGGCTACCGATAACGCTATGATCGTTTCCTTCGTGGAGACCTACCAAGGAAAGTTCCAAGAATCCCCCGGTGTCTATGCGGCTCATGGCTACGATGCCATGTTGGTCGCCTACCACGCGATGCAAAATGGTGGCGATCGGGGTAGCAACTTCTGGAAGGGGATGCGAAGCATCAGCGAACTCCAGGGAGTCACAGGCCTTCTACAATTCGACGAGAAGGGGGACCCAACGAAGTTCCCGCGGGTGTACTTCATGACCGAAGGCAAGACCGTCGACCATCAACGGTGGAGGAAGGCCGAGATGGAGAAGATCAAGGAGCGCCTGAACGAAATCAACAGGGAGCGGAAACGAATCCTCGACGAAGGAAAATCCTGAACGACTCTACGCCGGGGGCCAACCAGATTCGGGCTGAACCCCCGGCGGCTCGACTCCGTCGAACCCCCCGGTAGGCTGTCTCTACTCCAAAAATTCTCATGTTTGCCGTAGCCCAAAGAGCGGTTCGGTTTCGGGGTTTGCTCGTCACCCTGACCCAGCGTGAGCTGCAGGCCCGCTACCGTGGCTCGGCTCTTGGATTCCTATGGTCCTTGGTCAACCCACTTCTCTTGACCGGAGTCTATAGCCTGGTTTTCGGCTGGGTGTTGACTTCCGGAGGGCGCGGCTTCGGCATTGAGCCCTATGCGGTGTTTCTGGTGTCCGGACTGTTTCCTTGGTTGTGGGTTTCCGGTGCCCTTCTAGAAGGAACCGCTTCGTTGGTTTCTAACGGAGCGCTGATTCGCAAGGCGGTATTTCCGGTCGAGCTACCTCCTCTGGTTTCGGTCTTCGCGAACCTCGTTCACTTTTGCCTTGCGCTGCCAATCCTTGCCGGTACCCTGATCGTCAGCCGATTTCTTGGATTTGAGGTGGGCGGTTGGGGCGCCCTCCTTCTACCGGTTGTCGTGGTTGTGCAGCTCCCAATGATCGCCGGCATCGCTTTGGCATTGAGCGCTCTCAATGTGCTGTTCAAAGATGTTCGAGATTTGGTCCAAAATGGGCTGACGTTGGTTTTCTTCCTTGCCCCCATCATCTATCCGCTAGAGGGCGTCCCCGTGAGCTTCGTCGCCACCGTCGTTCGCCTCAACCCCTTCACGCCCTTCATTCTTGCCTGCCAGGCCACACTCTTTCGAGGCGAAGCCCCCTCTCTGGAAGTCTGGGGCCAAATGCTCTTGCTCAGCGCCTTGTTTTGGGTCGTCGGCTCCTGGCTCTTCGAAAGGCTCAGATCGACTCTGGTGGAGATGGCATGAGCGCTGTTATTCGTGTCAGCGGATTGGAAAAGCAGTACAGGAGAATGGCTCCTGGGGCTCACCTGCGAACCCTCAAGAGCGCACTGCTGGAACGTAGCCTGACTCGCGGCCTGCGTCAGGACGAGTTGATCTCAGCCCTCAATGGAGTGAACTTTTCCGTCGGCAGCAGCGAGGCATTTGGAGTCATCGGAGGCAATGGCTCGGGCAAGTCTACCCTCTTGAAAGTTCTCGCCGGGATCCTCAGCCCCAGCGCGGGTACCGTCGAGGTATCTGGCCGGGTCGCCGCCCTGATCGAGCTCGGAGCCGGTTTCCACCCCGAGATCTCTGGACGAGAGAATGTCTATATCAACGGAGCCGTTCTCGGCCTCTCCCGCCGAGAAGTGGACGAGCGGTATGAGTCCATCGTGGAATTCTCCGGCCTCGGAAACTTCATGGAGGAGCCGGTCAAGAACTACTCCTCGGGGATGTATGTGCGACTGGGATTCGCTGTAGCGATCCACACCAATCCAGATGTTCTCATGGTGGATGAGGTTTTGGCAGTCGGCGACGAGGCCTTTGCACACCGCTGCATCAGACGTATCGAAGAGTTTTTGGCGGCGGGAAAAAGCCTACTTCTAGTGAGCCACTCCCTCGACATGGTCGAACGACTCTGCGATCGGGTGATGTGGCTTCAAAATGGCGACCAAATGATGGTGGGCGAGCCACGCCGAGTGATCGACGCCTATCGGCAGGCCGTTGCGGAACAGGAAGATGAAGGCCACCGGAAGGCGCGGTTGAAGCAGGAAGAAGCCGCAAGCGAGAACTCCGCCGACAAGGAACGGGAGAGTCAAGAAGAAGGCCACGGCGAGGACGAGGGCGAAGATCAAGCCGAGATACTTCGCTGGGGCTCGGGCCAGGCCGAAATCGTCTCTGCCCGCCTCCTGGACGCATCTGGGGTGGAGAGTTATCACCATCATTGCGGGCAACCGTTGACTCTGGAGATCAAAGCTCGAGCCGCGAGCCACCTAAGCGACTTCGTCTTTGGGGTGGCCATTTCGACTCCGCGAGGGATCGAGTGCTGGGGAACAAACACCGATATGGCTGGTTTTCGCTCCGAGTCCTTCGAAGGGATGGCTAGAGTCGAGGTGAAGCTGCCGGCTCTTCGCCTAGCCCCTGGAGAGTACTTGGTGGACGTTGCTGTCCACTCCCGCGAGGGAGCGCCCTACGACTACCGTCGAAAAGCCCTAGCCTTCACGGTAACCGCCAGAGATCGCGGAATCGGCCTCTACTTCCCGCAGCATGAATGGTCCTTCTCGGGAGGAGTCTCCCTCGAGCGGGACAGCCCCTTGGACGAATCGGTCGATTCCACTGCTTGAGTTGGTCGCCCGCATTCGGGAAAGCGGGCCAGTAGCTGAACCCCTTGCGATAGCATGGGCAACTGGATCCGCTTCTCTTCGTTAACCTGTTTGAGTCAAGGAGACCCGATGGCCGAAAAGTCACCGAATTTCAATGTCAAGATCGGAGACGAGGAGCTCAAGGGCCGTTACTCCAACCTTTTGAGGGTCACCTATACCCGAGAGGAGTTCTTCCTCGACTTCATCAACCTGGTGCCTCCTCAAGGTGTCGTGACCGCCCGGGTCGTCACCAGCCCGGGCCACCTCAAGAGAATCGTTCGCGCCCTGAGCTCCACCCTTAAGCGCTACGAGGACGCTCACGGAGCTATCCTCGAAGCCCCGGAGCCATCGGAGACGGAGGTCAATTGAGAACCAGCGGTCTTCTATGTTCAGCGCCGTTTTAGTCGTTTCGGCATTGCTTTGGTCTCTCGCCCCTCAAGAGGAAGCTGTTTCAGGGGGGGCTGGCTGGGCTAGAGGGCCGGTTCGCTGGCTCATGTTGCCCGCGGAGGAAAAACAGTGGCGCAAACTGGAGTCTGAAGAGCAATTCTCCTCATTCATTCAAGGGTTCTGGACGAGACGATCTGGACCCGGTGACCGAGGTGAGAACCCGAAACGAACAGCTTTTCACAAGCGAGTGGCAGAGGCAGACCTCCTATTTGAGGGGGAAGGAACAGTGGGTAGCTTAACCAATCGAGGTCGGGCCTACCTCCTTCTGGGCCCGCCCAGTGAGCTGGTCCAGAACTACCGAAACAGCCCGGACCTCAGTGCCGGCAGTGGAAGCCCTATACGTCGCGCCGGGAGCCAGCGCTTTTTGGAAGAAACCTGGAGCTGGAGGCCGGAGGATCTCGGTCCGGACCTTCAGAAGGAGATGAGCCGGAAGCGCTGGCGGGTCGACCTCGTAGTGCGTTTCGAAGTAGCCGGAGATCGCCACATCCTCCGAGGTGGGGAAGAACTGCTGCGCCTAGCAGCCCGGGCCTGGGTGGAAGATAGCCGATAGCTCTGCTGTTCGCAGCCTCTTCCCGGTGCTCCGGAGGGCAGCTCGAGAGGGGTTCCTAATCCTCTCTGAGTATTGCCCCGTCAGAGAGAAGCAGTCGACGCAGCCTCTATTTCAAGGCCTACAGCCTGCCGCCCGATTCTTCGAACCTCACCAGTCAACCATTCTTCAACTTCTTGCCAGGTGATGTCTTTCCGTAGCTGGGGCATGGGTTCGCCGTCCACAAGCGACAGATCCGCCAAGCCCTTGAGGGCCTGGAGGGGAAAATCTCTCACGTGGCCAAATTTCTCCGTAGAGCGCTCCAGAAGGACCTCGAGAGGGACCAGCTTGCACAGCAGGAAAAGATCCACGAAGTCTCGCCGTGTTCCCCTGGAGATGATCGCCGCGATCTTCATCAAGCCAAGATCTACAACCGAAGCTATCGCCATCCCCGCCAACTCCTGCTCGGGGTCGATGAGAGGGTAAGGGTAGTAAAAAAAGCGCACCGCGATCCCATGGCCAGCGCGAACGTAGAGGTAGCCATCGCGAGCCGTTTCGACTCGGATTTCCGAATCCATGACCAAAAGGTCGCCCAGAAGGTCTCTGCGCTTCTGAGGGGTGAGTCGATTGGCAGGAGCCATTAGGTCCAAACCGAAGCTCCGCTTGTGATCCAGGTAAAGGGCCATTGCTGATGACCCGGCGAGATAGAAATCATCGGACCAGGGCCGCTCTGAAAGTCGAGCCAGCAAGGTTTCAAGCTCCTCTGTCGGGGAAATCAGAGTGGCCATAGGGCTTCTTGGAGCTTCCTGGGTTTTGCTGATTGGACTTCCAGGACGAGTTGCCAGAAGAGCCGGCTCCGCTTTGAGAGCTGCCGACTTCCTCGAGCCTGCACCCATTCCCCCAGACGCGCTTCTCCCACCTCTCGGCACAGCCACTGGAGGTCTACCCGGTCGCCATCCTCCAGGAGGCGCGCGATCACAAAGGGGTTCCCTGCCGAACTAGTCTCAGGAGACATGGACGAACCGTCCACCCCCGTTGGAGCCCGGAAAGGTTCGGGAAAGTGTCGTTGGGTATCGCGAGGCATGGGGTTGCCATGACTCCCCAGGCCTTTCTCCGGTGCCTTAGGTCCCTTCATGGTTGCGGCCTCTTTCTTTGACCAAAGAGCGCGGTACCGACTCGAATATGAGTCGCCCCCTCTTCGATGGCGACCTCGAAGTCTCCACTCATCCCCATCGACAGCCCTCCACGAAAGGACCGCAGAGTGCCCATCTGGGCCAATTGGTCACGGAGCTTCCTGAGACGCTGGAACCAATACCTGGGGGATGCATTTGCCGCAACCGAGCCGGCAACAGGTCCCTGGGAGGCAGGAGATCGAGGCGGAATGGCCATGAGGCCCACGAACTGCAGACTCTCCAGAGCGGCCAGATTCTCCGCCTCAGCGAGCAAAGAGGCTTCGGAAAAGCCGTGCTTGCTTCCTTCGGCGCCAAGATTCACTTCGAGAAAGCAATGCAAGGACCGGCCCGTAGCTGCCGCTTCTCGGCCCACGGCTCGGGCGATCTTCATTCGATCGATTGAATGTATCCAGGAAAAAAGGTGAACTGCTCGTCGAACCTTGTTGGATTGGAGTGGGCCGATGAGGTGCCACTCCGCATCCTTTGGCAGCCTCTCTACTTTGGCCTCAGCTTCTTGGATCCGGTTCTCTCCGAAGACGCGGATCCCGGCTCTCCATCCCGCTTCCAGGGTCTCTACTGGATGAGCTTTGCTGACCCCAACCAGGGTCACCTCATTGGGATCTCGCCCGACTCGGTCACAGGCCCTCTTCATCCGCCCATGAATCTCCTCAAGGCGCTCTCGAATCGCCTCGGACTCATTCACAGGGAGCCCCGCTAAGCCTCTTCTTCGGTCTCTTCTAGAAACAAAATCCGTTTGCAGCTATCGCAGTGAAGAAGTTGGTCCCCGGCGGAAGCCCCCACGACGACCTGGGGCCGCACGTTGAAGTTACAACCACTGCAGTGCCAGGACCGAGGCCCTTTCCGGTTTGACTGGAGCTCCCGAATTGGGGCCAGGGCCGACCCTCCATGGCGCTTGGCGATGCGGTCATAGAGTGACAGGTGTTGGCGGGGAATTTCTTCGCGGAGTTTCTCGATCGCCTTGGTCAGTGATTTGACCTTCCTGGCAACTGAAGGCTTCTTGGCCTCCCATTTCGCCAGCTCTGTTCCATACCGCTGGTCCAAGTCGCTGAACGCCGCTTTCTTTTCCTCGAGCTCTTGAAGCGCAACCTCGCGACGTTCCATGCAAGTGATCCCAAGCTCTTCGAGCTCTGTAACACGCCCTTTGGCGGTGTCGATCTCCTGCAACAAGGCACCGTATTCACGCTGCGTCGTCACCTGATTGATTTGGGTTTGATATCGATGGAGCTTTTCCTGAATCTCCTCGATCTCGGTTTCTGCTTCCCGCCGTGCCTGAGCTTCCGCCTCTGCCTGCTCGCTCAAGCTGTCGATTTCCTTCTTCTGGACAGAGTGCTCTTCGTGCAGCTCTGCCATCCAGTCCGGAATACCATGTAGGCGCTCATTGGCCTCGGCCAGATCGTCGTTGGCTTTTTGAAGCGCTATAGCTCGCTCCAGGAGCTGAGTCATATCGGCTGCTCCAGTACTGAAACTGAGATTAGAGTGGTCGAATTCGAAACGAGGGACTGTGGAATACCGCTTGCCGGAAGTTTCCCTACCTTCTCCCAGCTGGACCAACGCCATTCCGTATCTACCGCCTGCAATTTGGCCCGATCCTCCAAGAGTGGGTCCACCAGGATTTGAACCTGGGACCTGCCGGTTATGAGCCGGATGCTCTAACCGCTGAGCTATGGACCCGAAGATCCCTAAGCGGGAGCGGCTTAGTGTACCACTGTCCGCAGAAGACCGCGAGGAGAGACAGACACGGACTGTCCCCACAGGGCCGAGATCACCTTTCGCTTCGCCAGCCAGCTTCCTCTCGAGGCGTCCTTTCTTGATCGACAAAGCTCGCCCAAGCCATCTCCAGAGCTCGTTCCATCTCCCGTTGTTGGTCTGGATCAAGGAGCCTGCTTTCTTCGCCGGTTCCCCAATCCTCTACCTCTACCCGGGCATTGCTACCCAACCCAGAAAATGGAGGGGAGCTCAAAAACCCTTCTCCATGGCGTCGCAAGAACTGCTCCCTAGCTCTCTGCTTCCGAGGCCCTTCACTCACGGCCTCTAACCTTCGCCGAGAGACAAAGTAGTCAGGATCCGTAGCGGCGAAGTCGACCACCCTTTTCAATTGGGTGTCTTCAACAAGGAGAGAGAATTGATTGGTTCCGTTGACCCGGTAGAGCTCCGAGACAATCCCTTCGGGCCCGTTTCGAAAAAGGCTGGAGACAATTGCAGGAGAGGATCTACCACCGGCCACTTCGAGAATCGTCGCCCAGATTCGCGCTGTCGCGATTCGGCCACCCTTTTCCTCTGGGAATCGCAATCGGGAATTCTTGGGTAGCTTGATGATCAAGGGAACTTCGAGAGAAGTTCTGCTCAGATTATTGCCGTGGCCAACTTGGGAGGCTTCTCCGAACTCTTCCCCGTGGGCGGAGGTAAAAACGATCAGAGCACGGTCCCATTGCCCACTTTCCCTGACGGCTGCCAGGTATCTGCCCACTTCCCGATCCAGGAGGGCAACTCGATGGCTGTAGCCTTGTAGGAAACGCTTGCGGAGACCCTCAGAAAGGATGGCTGACGGATTGCGGTACTTCTCCAGGTCGGAGCCACGGATCCAATCCGCCTTGCGCCCTGGAACCGTGGCTTGCTTTGGATAAGGTGGCAAGGGAGCGGCCAAGTGAATCCAAACAAAGTTTCGGCCTTGTCCCCAGCTCGCTAATTTGGCACGTGTGCGGCCCCCGCCGCGCAAGGGCTGGTAGAGATCGAAGCCCTGTTCGAAGCCCCTCCCCTGGACCAGAGGACGACTGTCGACATAGGCTGTCGTGTCATAGCCCTGCTCTTTGAGAGCCTCTGCCAAGGTCTGGTTCGCCCTTTGTAGTTTCGGCTTACTCTCGTGGAGAACCTGATGTTGCCAAGGCCTGAGGCCCGTCAGCAACGAGGCTATCGCAGGCAAGGTCTCGCTGGAAGGAGCGACTCCGGTACCGACCCAGTCAGACTCTCCAATCAGCTGATCTAGATGAGGCGTGCGCAAGTTCGGCCAGACCGGATTCGGACCTGACAGAAGCCCCACGGCATCCGCTCTCAGCGCTTCGCTTGTAATGAAAAGTATCGGCGGCGCAGGGGTCTCTATCTCCCCGTCCTTCGATTGAATTCTGCCGCAGGCACCCAAGAGGGAACCCACCAAAATGAGACAGGTGGCAAGCCGGAAAAACACGAGGCTTCGTCCGTCCCGCTCCGCAGCTAGCGGAGAGCTCAGATCCCGAGGGCCTGAGGGTCACCAGCCGCTAGAGTTCGAACTAGCTCCTGGTAGAAGTAGTCATTGGTGCTGCGGATACTTTCGTCCACACGGTCCTCATACATCTGGCGAGAGCGGTCGATATCTTCTTTCAACCGCTCATAGATGTCCCGGTTCCGCTGCCCTTCTTCCACCTGCTCTTCGTTGTAGAGCTTGATTTCGCTTACCAATAGCCGAGCCAGGCGCTTGGCCTTGTCGTGCATCTCGGAATCTTCACCAACCGCCATCGGACTCTTGAACGCCCAGCCAGGCCCATCGATATCCGAGGGCGGCGCCACCTCTGTGGCGCGCGGGGCCGGACGAGCCGCTGCAGGAGCTGGTGGCTCGACAGATGGCGATTCAGGAGCAGCGATCGGACTCTCCGTCGCCACCCCCGGGTGAGTCTCGTCCCCGTCGAAGGCCGGCGCCTCCTCCAGTGGCGGAGGGTCGGGAGTGGGAGTAGGGGGAACCAGGGACGGTCGCTTCGTCAACAGAAGGGTCTCGTCTCCTTCGAACCGAGCATCCTGCTCCGGTGCCACGGTCGCTTCGGGTTCGAGAGTAGGCGGTGTGTACTGAAGGGTTTTGAGACCGGAGTCCGCCGGAATAGCACCTTCCCCTGCGACCGAACCGGGTTCGGTCTGCCACTGAACGGAAGCTGGCTCTTCCTCGACTTCTTCGGCAACAACCTCATCCTCGGCAACGACCGGTGATTCTTCTTCGGCTTCCCAGAGTATTCCCCCTCCGGAAGACTCGGCTGGGGCAGCGGGCTGCTCCTCCCAGACGGCGGTAGACTGCTCTTGCGATCGTTCCTCGACTACGTCTTCGGTTTCCCAAGGTAGCGATTCCGGAACCCCTTCGACTGCGCTGGTATCCGGGGGGTCAGCGATTTCGACCTCTTCGGCGTCGGCTTCCACTTCCACATAGTCAATGCTTCCAGCCTCGACTTCGACAATCTCGACTTCTTCGCCAGCCTCGCCGACGACTCCAAACTCATCCACGACAGGGGTGGGCTCCGAGTGTTCCTCTGTGGGCTCGGCCTCTGAAGTCTCCTGCTTTGAAGACTCCTCAGCGAGGGCCTCGGCTACGGTCGGAGCCAGGTCTTGGGTCTCGGATCTCTTGGGGGCCTCAGGGGTGACTTCGATGGGAGCGGACTCTTCCATTTCGGCAGAGGCAATGTCGGCGGAGGCAATGTCAGCGGAGGCAATGTCGGCAGCTTCGGAATGGGATTCTGCCTCTTCCCCTTCGTCGTCCCCAAGAACAGCTCCTGCTACGACTCCCGTGGCAGCAGCGGCAGCTGTCGCAGCAGCGGCTCCCCACAGGCTCAGCCCTGCTGGTTCACCTTCGGCCTCTTCTTCGACCAGTAGCGTAGGTGTGGTCGTTTTGCGTTCGCGAAATGGAAGGGTCTCGATGGCCTGAGCGGCGAGATAGGCCAAAAGCTGAAGGGCATCGAGATCCAGAACATCTCCGTCCGATAGCCGGTCAGCGTAGAGAGCGGCCGCAACTCGATCCCGCAATACGATGGGAATCAGAATCCCGTCCTTGGGCAAGGCGCTTTCGAGACGGCTGCAG
Source organism: Deltaproteobacteria bacterium (assembly GCA_022601195.1). Classification (GTDB taxonomy): domain Bacteria; phylum Acidobacteriota; class Thermoanaerobaculia; order Multivoradales; family JAHZIX01; genus JAHZIX01. The sequence continues at coordinate 422,595 of JAHZIX010000045.1, read as the reverse complement.
AGACGGCCGCAATCTCCAGCCGAAAGTGGGACACAGGCTTTGCCCAGAGACAGCCGATACCAAGGACCGTCTTCTTGATAGTCGAGAGTCATGCCTCGGAGGTTGTCGTCACCATCTCCGAACCCAAGGCCCGACCAGCCCGAGGCCGCATCGGCTCGGGTCAGAAAGAGGGCCAGCCTGGAAGCGAAGCCCTGCCCCCCTTTTAGGAGCTCCGAAAGGACTTCCGACTGATTTCGCGCGCCATCGATAGCTGCAGTTGCAACCTTGAGGCGTTTCAACCCGACCGCATCTCCCGAGGCATCTCTTGCTCCACGGAGAGGCTCGACCACCTCCTCTGTCAGGAGAGATTCGGGTAAGAGGTCTCCCGCCGCAGCAAGCTGCCGGGAGATCTCCTCTCCCAGCTGATGACCCACCTGTTCATGCACGTCCTTGAGCCACTGACGGACTCTATTTCCAACGTGCTCATCCAGTTTCTGGATTCTTTCGTCCATTGACATCCAATACCCCTCCGAAGAGGCTATCCAGCGGTTTCGATTTCAAAGGTTACCGATTATTTTGCAACCATCGCGACCTGTCAAGAATCGAGTCTACCAAAGCCATTGACAAAGAACGAGTTAGGCTCAGTGTACTCGGACACCAACCGGCTTGAAGGAACAATTGTGCCTATGGTACCTTGTCCATTCTTCGAATCGAACTCTAGAGGTCTTGGGAGGCATGATTATGCGCCGAACTTTGAGCTTTCTGCTGTGTCTTTTTGCCGGAATCGTTCTGTTGAGCCCTATCGGCTGCGGCTCCGATACGGCTCAAGTAGATGAATTGGCCGTAGCCCGTGATGCAGCCCTTGCGGAGCTCCGTGGAGCGAAGCAGGCTCTCGACGAGAAGCGAGCCCAGCTGGGCGAACTTCAGGCGAAATTGACGGCTCCGGAACCTGAAGAAGGGGAAGAAGAAGCCGTAGAGCCGATCGATCCGGAAGCTGTTAAGGCCGAGATCGCGACCCTCAAGGCCCATATCGAGAATGATGCGGACACCCTCGGCGGTAGCATCGTGACCTTCATCAATGAGGATCCGCCGGTGAGCGGCGAGCCGCTCAGTGAAACCCAACAAGCTGCCATCGACATGAAGGTCGATGAGGATATTTTGCTTGCCCAGGAATGGATTCAGGTGGGCGGCGACTATAAGCGGGCCATCTCCATCCTCGAACAGATCTTGCCGCTTGCGCCGGATCACCCTCGCCTAAAGGAAGAAATCGAGCGTGCGGACACCTTCCGGTATATGACCGAAGAGCGGTTTGAGTCCGCCAAGAAGGGCTTATCTGAAGAAGAAGTTCGCGAGCTCTTGGGGCCCGTGAACCTCCGTAACGTTCGCGAATACCCAGACAAAGGCGTTATCGCCTGGTTCTACCCCAAGGATGGCGGTGGAGCTGCGGGAGTCTATTTTCGCAAGAAGAGCGGCGCTTTTGCGGTCTATAAGACTGACTTCAACGCCGTCAAGGTCGAAGAGCAGGCCCAGTAGCAAACAGCCACTGATACAGAATTCGGATGGCAGAGGCCGTTTGTCCCTTGACATCCGGTGCGGTCTCCCTCAGACTTCGACGATTCTGCGCTGGGCTCTCTGGGCCGAGAGTAGAACATAGCTAAGATTTAAAGTGAGGTGAATAGCCAGTGCCGGTCGTCCAGGTTCGTGATGAAGAAAGCTTCGAAGGTGCTCTTCGTCGGTTCAAGAGGAAGGTTGAAAAATCCGGAATCTTGACCGAGCTTCGCAAGAGACAATTCTTCGAGAAACCAAGCGTAAAGCGCAAGCGCAAAGCTGTGCAGGCTCGCAAGAAAGCCCTTCGCAAATTGGCCGAGGAGCGAAAAGCGGGTCTTTGAGGTTGGAGTGCGAGCAACCGCTGGCACCCACGATTAGAGCGAACGGGAGTCGTTTTAGAGCGGCTCCCGTTTTGTTTTTCCCCTCGAGATGTGCTGTTCGAGGTTAGGATAGCGGTCGCCATGCCCCTCCTTGAAGAATATTTGGAGGTCTCTCCCGCCACCCTCCAGGCCCTCGAGTTTCCGTCGGTACTCTCCATGTTGGCCCAGCTTGCGGCAACGGACCTCGGGGCCCGACGCTTGCAACACTTGCGGCCAATGCGGTGTCCCCAAGCCCTAGAAACACAGCGGAATCGCTACGAAGAAGGCCAACGCCTGCTGGCTTTCGGAACCCTCATTCCCTCTTTTGAGGAACCCTTGGGGGAAGCCTCTTCACGCCTTTTCTCCGGGCACGGCGCGACCCTTGGCACCGACCTAACCCTCCTTGCTTCCCTGCTACGGCTCAGCCGAGAAGCGCTTCAGAAGATCCAGACCGCGGACCCTCCCTGTTCGGCCCTGCTCGAGCTCGGAGAACCGCTGGAAGACATCAGTGATCTGGAGAGAAAGATCAGCCGAACCCTGGATCGCCGGGGTGAAGTGAGGCCGGATGCCAGCCCGGAGCTCGTTCGCCTGCGGGGCCAGATTCAGGGTCTTCGGGACGGCCTCTACCAACAACTCCGGGACTACGTGCAGCAAAACCGGGAGTTGCTGAGCGAGGAGACGATTCCCTTGCGGGGAGGGCGGCTGTTGCTCACCCTGCAGTCGGGCTCCCGCGGCCGACTGGGCGGTTTGACCCATGGTCGGTCTGGCTCCGGTAGAAGCTTCTATTTCGAACCGCTGGACGCAGTAGAGCCGAACAATCGGCTGCAGCAATCCTCAGAAGAGGAAACTGCCGAGAGGGCACGAATTCTTCGGGAGCTGCTTTCCGAGGTCCGGCTTCGATCATCGGAATTGCAGGCCCACCTGGCCTTCCTCGGTGAGTTGGACACCCTGCAAGCCAAAGTTCGCTTCGGGGAGCTGGGCTCCGGCAGGCTGGCAGAGGTCGGGTCGGGCCAAAAATTAAGACTCTTGGAAGCTCGACACCCTCTTTTGGATCCCGCATTCGCAGACCTTCGGGAGGTGGCCCTTGGGCAGGCAGGCCACCTTAGCCCGGTAACCCCCTTAGGCCTCTCGCTCGCCCCAGAGCACAGAGTGATGGTGGTCACCGGGCCCAATGCCGGCGGAAAGACCGTGGCCCTCAAGACAACGGGAGTTTTGGTCCTCTGCACCCTTTGCGGCCTGCCTATCCCGGCGGCCAAAGGTAGCGTCGTTCCAATACTGAGCGGCTTGGTTGCAACCGTTGGGGACGAACAAGATCTGTTGACCGACCGATCCACCTTCAGCGGTCGATTACTGAGGCTCAAGGAGGTTTGGGATCTAGCGGGGCCTGAATCCCTGGTACTCCTGGACGAGCTGGGCTCGGGCACCGACCCGGCGGAAGGGGCGGCCCTCGCCGTGTCTCTCGTGGAGACGCTACTCGAGCGCGGCGCGTTGTGCTTGGTCACCAGCCACCTGGTGCAGGTAGCAGCCTCTGCCATGGAGCTCGAAGGGGCGTCCTGCGCCGCCATGGAATTCGATGCTCAGAGCGGCGCCCCGACCTTTCACCTGGTTCCCGGCCCTCCCGGAGGGAGCGAGGCCATAAGTCTCGGTCGACGGCTAGGCCTACCTCCGGAATGGCTAGACCGAGCCGAGGCAAAGCTCACGGAGGAGCACCGCGACCTGAGACGCGTCTTGACGGAAGCGGAGAGGCTCCGGCAGGAGGTCGCGGAAACCCGATCCCGGTTGGAAGCAGAGGTCGCCGACGCGACTTTGCTTCGAGAACGCCTCACCACGCAGGAGGTGGAGCTCCGAAAAGAGCGCAAGAGCCTCGCCGCGAGGATGAGAGGCGAAGTGGAGACCTTCCGCCACGAAGTCCTATTGAAATTGCGAGGGGAAGTCTCCTCCCTCAGTCGAGAATTTGCCAGGGGACGCCGCAAGGGACTCGAGAGAGAAGCTGTCGAGCGGCTGTTCTCCGAAGCCCCGCTGGCTTCTGACCAGGAGCAGCTACCGGAATCCCACGGACCTCTCGAGGTCGGAAAGAGCGTTCAGCACCGAACCCTCCGATGGGTAGGTACGCTCCAGAAGCTCGACCGAGGTCGGGCCGAGGTTCAGGTTCGGGGAAAGTCCCTTCGCTGCCGAGAAGAAGAGTTGATGCTCGCTCCACAGGGTGATGGCGCCGACCGGCGACCGAAGACGAGCAGAGACCGACAACCGACCCGCGACGCTGAGCCACAGGGGACTCGGGAGATCAACCTCATTGGCCAGCGGGTAGAGCCCGCTTTGGAACAACTGGAACGGTTCCTGGACCAGGCTCTCTTGGCAAGCCTGTCGGAGGTTCGCATCATTCACGGCCACGGCTCCGGCCGCTTGAGAAGTGCTGTGCGGGAACATCTACGACGCCACCCTGCAGTCGGGACGGTTCGCCCGGGAGGAGATCGCGAGGGCGGCAACGGTGCAACCTTGGTAGGTTTGGGTGACTAGACCGCCCGAAGAGGGCCGGAAATACCACTATGGCTTTGGGAAATATTGATCTCAACCCCCAGCTGATCCAGGCGGTTCGGGATGCCGTGGACGTGGTCGCAGTTGCCTCCGAGCACACCAGCCTACGCAAAGCTGGAAAGCGGCACGAGGGTCTTTGCCCTCTTCACAAGGAGAAAACCCCTTCTTTTAGCGTCGACCCGGACAAGGGGTTGTTCTACTGTTTCGGGTGTGGCGCCGGTGGGGATGCGATCCGCCTTTACATGCTCACCAGTGGAGAGGACTTTCCTGCGGCTATCGAGTCCCTGGCCATGCGGTATGGGATTCCCTTGCCCTCCAAGGACTCTCGTCGGCAGAGAGGAGAGGAGCGGGACCTCCACGGGGCTCTACAAGCTGCGGATGAGTTTTTTCGCCAGCAGCTATCGGAAACCGCGTTTCCCCAGCGATATCTGGAGGAGAGGCAGATTCCCCAGCGCCAAGTCGAACGTTTTGGTCTCGGCTTTGCTCCCGACGGCTGGGAGAACCTCCTTAAGGCCCTGTCAGGGAGCATTCCCCTGGCTGATCTCGAAGCGGCCGGCTTGATCGGACGATCCGACCGGCAAGGGGGGAAGCCCTACGACCGTTTCCGCAATCGGCTCATTTTTCCCATTCGCAGCCCCATCGGGAGGCTCCTGGGCTTCGGGGGTCGCACTCTCGGAGATCATAAGGCCAAGTACATCAACACCAGTGAAACGGAACAGTTTCACAAAGGGCGGCTTCTCTACGGCCTTCACCACGCCAAGAAGGCCCTGCGGGAGTCTCGAGTGGCGGTTCTCACCGAAGGCTATTTCGACGTCCTCGCCGTCGAAGCCTGCGGATTCCCCGGCGCCGTGGCCAGCATGGGAACGTCTCTAACCCCCGAGCAGGCCAAGCTCTTGGGGCGGTACTGCGAAGAGGTCGTCGTCGCCTATGACGGTGACAAGGCTGGCGAAGCGGCCTTTCAACGCGCGCTGCCGACCCTTCTCGCTGAAGGACTAAAGGTAAGGCGAGCTCAGTTGGGAGCTGGCGAGGACCCCGACTCTCTTCGCTTGAGCCTAGGCCCTGAAGCCGTCAAGGTGTCGATCGAAGAAGGTCCTGATGCCGTCTTGACAGCTCTCGACCTTCTGATCCTGCCGCAGGCCATCCGCGACCCAAAGATCCGGTCCGAAGCGGCGGGTCATATCCGTAAGCTCCTTCACCCCATCCCTGACACCATCGTCCGCTCCGGCTACGCCCGGCTCGCCGCACAACGCCTCGGAGTTCCCGAAGAATCTCTCTGGAAACGCAGCTCCGCGGCTCCCGAGCGACAAACGGAACCCAGGGAATCGGTGACTCGACAGATGGAAGAGCTCCTTCTAGAAAGACTGCTTCGACAACCGGCCAGTGCTCCGGCTGCAAATCTGCTTCCGGCGGCAGATGTTTTTTTCGACAACCTATGCCGCCGGATCTACGAGGTTTACTACCAGACCTACTCCCAGCTCGAGCGGGCGCCGACCCTCGAAGATGTGCAGCGCAGCCTGCCCCCCGGAGGTGCCGAGCTGGGGCGCCTTTCGCGAATCGAACACGGAGGCCAAGAGACCGAGAACCCCTTCGGCACCCGGGAGCTGATCGCCAAACTTTCTGATCGTTGGCAAAAACAGCAACGAAATGAGCTCGTGGCTCGTATAAGAGAAGCGGAGCAGCGGGGAGACTACGAGTTGCTGAAGGAATTGATCGCGGAAACGGCCATGGCCAAGAAAGTTCGCCCCTTGTCCGAATGATCTTCCGTGCATTCGATGATGCTTCCTTATTCGCCCTACAGGGAATAATTTTCTCTCCAAATGCCTCTAACTAGTGTTGAGTGGGCTCTCTGACTTGGCTGTCGGCTCGTTGACCAGATGATAGCCGTTGTGCTACAAAGGAATGCTGGCTCTGTTCACTCGAAAGTTTGAAGCTTGAGTCAGCGTATCGCTGTCGACCATGATCGCCCGAAAAGGTTTTGGAATCGTCCGAGAGAGATTCGGCACAGGGCCGAGAAACGCAAGCCGTGTTCTCGGTTCGCTTTGTGTAGTGTAATAAGATAATGCATCTCGGGTAAGCGCACTCCCGAACCGGAAACCCGCTGAAACATACCCTCCCACCTCACGAAAATCAGCTCTCTCGAGTGAGGCGGAAGAGTATCCGGGAAGACCCTTTCGGGGAGATTTTCTTTCCCCAGCTAATGTGAGGTAAGGCTTTTGACCTCTGCAAGCATGACGCGCATCGAAGACAAATACACCTCTGCCAAGCAGCTCATGGAGCTCGGCAAAGGGAAGGGCTATCTGCTTTTCGACGAGATTCACGAGCTTCTACCAGAAGAGGTTGTGACCGTCCCAGAGGAGCTCAAAGAAGTCTACGCCCGACTCGTGGAGCTCGGTGTCAACGTTATCGACCGACCTGAGCGACATCAGAATCGAGACGAACTGGAGACGCTCGGCGGCGATTTCGAGAAAAAGGACGGCGAAGACGTCCCTGAGTTCACTCTTAGCGCCCACGAAAAAACGAATGACCCCGTTCGCATGTACCTCCGAGAGATGGGCACAGTTCCCCTCCTCGACCGTGACGGAGAGGTAGAGATCGCCCAGCGAATCGAGCAGGGCGAGTGGATGGTCTACGAAGCTCTTTGTGAGAACCCCTTGGTATTGCGCGAATTGCTGCGCCTCAACGAGCTTGCCCTCAAGGACAAAGCGATTCTGAGAGAAGTCGTGGACGGCGAGTCCGACGAGCCTCTCGACCCGAAAGCCGTGGAGCGTATCAAGCGCAACCTACGCATCTTCGAACAGATCGCCGCCAACGACCAGACCATGCAGGGCTTGCGGAAGCGCCAGAAGCGCCAGAAGCCCGACGGCGAGAGGTTTCAGGAAATCGAGCGAGAGGTGGACCGGCTCCTCGCCAAGATTGCCAAGGACATTCGAACGATTGATTTCAGTGTCCAGACCCGCAACCAGTTGGTGGACTTCCTCAAGGACATTGACGAGCAGTTCTCCCGCCATGAAAGAGACATTCGTCGTGCCCAAGCTGCGCTACGGCAGGAGAAGGACAACGAAGAGCTCCAAGAGATGCACCGTGGTCGCATCGAGAAATATCGCGGACGCCTACGGGGCGTCGAGGAGCGCTACGGCACCACCCACGCCCAGGTAGCAAAAACGATCGACAAGATTCGCCAGGGTGAAGCTCTCTGCGAGCGGGCGAAAGAAGAGTTGATCGTCGCCAACCTCCGCTTGGTCGTCTCCATCGCCAAGAAATACACCAATCGAGGCCTACAGTTCCTGGATCTGATTCAGGAAGGAAACATCGGCCTGATGAAAGCTGTCGAAAAATTTGAGTATCGAAGAGGCTACAAGTTTTCCACCTACGCCACATGGTGGATTCGGCAGGCGATCACCCGGGCCATCGCAGACCAGGCGCGGACCATTCGAATTCCGGTTCACATGATCGAGACGATCAACAAGCTGACTCGGACGAGTCGGTCCCTCGTACAGGAACTCGGCCGGGAGCCCACCGCCGAGGAGATTGGCGAGCGCATGGACCTTCCTGCCTCCAAGGTTCGGAAGATCATGAAAATCGCTCAGGAGCCAATATCCCTGGAAACACCCATCGGAGAGGAAGAGGACTCTCACTTGGGGGACTTCATCGAAGACAAGAACGCCGTATCCCCGATCGAGTCGGTGATCTTCTCGAATCTCAAGGACCAAACTCGCCGAGTCCTCAAGTCCCTCACTCCCCGCGAAGAGCTGGTGTTAAAAATGAGGTTCGGTGTAGGGGAGGGTTCCGAGCACACCCTGGAAGAGGTTGGCAGATCTTTCAATGTGACCCGAGAGCGCATCCGGCAGATCGAATCCAAGGCACTGCGCAAACTTCGCCACCCCAGCCGCTCCCTGAAGCTACGACCCTTCTTGGATTCAGCCTCGGGAGGGTAAAAACAGACGGTGGGCAACGGTCCGCCTGGTCAGATTGACAAGGGTCGTTTTCGGCTCTAGAATCCGGGACTTCGGGCCGAAGACCCGGACACTTTCCTCGGTAGCTCAATGGTAGAGCGGTCGGCTGTTAACCGATAGGTTGGGGGTTCAAGTCCCTCCCGAGGAGCCACTCTTTCCCTTCCCCGAAGCCTTCCGCTGTTTCTGGAATATTCCTATCGCCCCAACGATCCCTAGCAGGCTCGTGACGAACAGCCACCAGGTCTTCTTGTGAATCCGGGTGTCGATTCGATTCTCTAAAGCTTCACTTCGAAAGTCTGGGCACTTTCCTGCTGTCTTGGTCTCCAACTCCCGATCTTGGTCGGATGAGAGCCTTCGGGTTCCTGCAGCGTTTTTGTTGGGAATATCTAAGAAGGGCTGGAAGTACTTTTCCAGGATCTGGTTCTCTTTGAGGGCCGTACAATAGTCTCCCCGACTATAGGCGCCATTGCGGGCAGAGACGTGCCACCCGGCCTCCGTCGCGAATCTATTCTCTACGTCGAGAACCCGATCTAGCTGTGGTGGTTGGCGCTGCCACAACGCAGCGTAGAGGGCCGTCTTTTCCTCCAGGGACCTCAATGAATGCCAGGATCGGAATTCACCGATTTCCGGGTCCCGCAGAAGGTACCCGAGATGCGCACAGTGGTAGAACAACCCAAAGAGCAATATCGCCGACGCGGCAAAGCCGCTCACCAGCCTGAGGCTTGGCGCTGGCAACCGAAACCTGAACTCTGCTGGTGGGTATACGGTCCATCCCAAGACTAGGCCACAGGCACCGGCGTAGAGGTTCAAGGCCACATCCATGACTTCGCCAACCCGAAGCGGCACCAGCCACTGCACCCACTCTTCTAGGGAGCCCGTTGCCAAAGCTCCCAACAGGGGAATGGCCACCATGGAAAGATCTCCGGAAACCCGCACCGCCCGATAGAGCAGCAACGCCAGCAGCCCGTATTGAATGAAGTGGACCTTCTCGACGATATCGACCCTCGGGATGCCTCGATTGAAGACAAAGGCCTGTAAGGCCACCAATACCGCCAATAGGAGCAATCCCGCGTAGGCCCTCTTACCCAGCGACCTCACCCTCCACGCACCTAAGATGAGTAGCCCTAGAAACCCACCTCCCAAAACGAGCCCCAGGACAACAACAAAAGTGCGGGGAAAGGCATCCAGAAGTGCATTTCGCGCGAGGCCCAGGAAAGGGGCCGTCAAAACACTAGCCGAAGCTAGTACGAGCACCGGTAGAAAAGCGCCGACTCTGGCTACAAAGCCCCCCATCACCGGAGATCAAACCACCGTTCCGGCTCGGCCTGTCTTGCGAAAGAGAAATAGCAGAACCAGCGCCCCCAAACCAGCCCCGGCGGTGTTGAAAATCACGTCGTCGATATCTGTCGCTCGAGTTGGGATCAACAACTGGGCCAGCTCGATGAAAACGCTCAAGAAGCAACCCAGCAACAGGGCCCGGCCTAAGGTTCGCCAACGCTTCTTCAGCCAGAACAGTCCGGCGGCACCGAAACCAATGGGCACGAAGGCAGCCACATTGCCAATGACCTGGACAACCAAAAACGGTAGCGCTGGGTGATCTAGGGGTTGAGGAGAGCGAATAAGGGCCCGAAATGCCCTAGCGGACTGGGAAAACGGAATGAGGTTGGTCGACCGGACCGAGCTCTGAGGAATCAGTGTGAACCAGAGGACAATCGAGATGCTCACCGCGAGCAGTACCCACCAAAAGGTTCGTAGGGCGAGTGTTTCGTTTGGTGCTGGAACCGGCATTGGAGGAATGGCTCCGATAAAGAGCGCATGCTAGCACAGAGGCTCTGTTCGCCAAGCGGGGGGACTTCGCGCCTGGGCCGGCTGGCCTTCTTGAACCTCATCACTGGCCAGAAGCCCAGCCCGTCAGTGAGGAGTGTCGTCAAGGATAGGAGGTCGAGGATAAAAAATGCGCGGCGAATGTGTTTCCCCAACATCATTGCGCCGCGCCCAGGAGTTGCGGAAGACCACAAAGTCCCGCGTTGTAGTGAACCCTTAGTGTGCCCGTACAAAACTATAGTTTCCGCTCAGGCCCATTTGGAGACACCGAAATTCGATAGTCTTAGGAACAAGAGGTCTTCGCAGACCTAATCGTTTCCAGGAAACCCAAGAGGAGTCCACATGCTTGAAGTTCGCAACGAGGGTCCCGTTCGGCTACTGCGCATGAACCGACCGCCGGCTAATGCGCTCAACCCCGAGCTCATCGCGGCCCTTCGGGAGGCGGTGGCGGCCTTCGGAAAGGAAGCTGAGGCGCTGGTCATCAGCGGGTCACCTGGAATGTTTAGTGCGGGCCTCGATGTTCCTACCCTGATTCAGCTCGATCGGGAAACATTGGCCGGTGTTTGGGCCGATTTCTACTCCCTTCTGCAATCCCTCGCTGCCTCTCCGATTCCCGTCGTCGCTGCCATCACCGGCCACAGTCCTGCCGGAGGAGCGGTGATCGGAGTTTTCTGCGATCGCCGAATCATGGCGGAAGGTCGGTTCAAAATTGGCCTAAACGAAGTTCGAGTGGGTCTATCCCTCCCTTCCGCTATCTATCTGGCGCTGGAACGCCTAGTGGGCCCCCGGCTCGCGGAGCAGATGGCGACAGAGGGTCAGCTGATCGATGCCCTCGAAGCTCATCGGGTCGGCCTGGTCAATGAGCTGGCTGCCGCCGACGCAGTGGAAGAGCGGGCTGTCGCAACCTGCCTAAGGCTCCTAAAGCTCCCCCGTCGCGCCCTAGCACGAACTCGTCAGACGGCCCGTGGGCCGCTCTTGGCTGGGTTCGAGAAACGACGAGAGCAGGACCTAGAGACCGTCATGGAAGAGTGGTTTAGCGATGAGACCCAACAAGCCCTGATGGCACTGGTCGCATCTTTGGGGAAAAAATGAGGCGGTTAGCAGAGGTAGCTAGTGTTTGATTCGACCGCCCTGCTCTTCTACCGATAGGACCCAACCGACCACCTTCCCGGGCTGGATCCGATCTCCGTGTTTCCAGAATCTACGGGTGCGCAAATGTCGGCTCGAGGTGTCGGCCTCGGGAATGGATTTGGTTTCTTTGTAGATCCTCTCGAACCGATCGACCCACAGTCGACAGTTCTCCATCCTTAGGTCCGCCCAACCATCATGGACCCAGGCGTTGAGTTTCTGCGGAGTGACCGGTTCTTCCTGAGCTTCACTCGGAATCAGCACTCGTTGGCCTCGAACGATCTCTCCGGAATCGAGCAAGATCGGGATTCCCACCGCCACCAACTCGTTGGCCACATCGGGGCTTTCACGAATCAAGCGATGAAGGCGCTCGCATACCTCTTCTGCCGACGAGGTGCGGACCTCGATCATGCTCTCGAACGCCAGGCGGATAAGGTGAGCTTCGAACAGTAGCTTCGTGATCCGGGGGGGCCCCAACATCTCGAAGGCGACACTGTGAACGCCATGCTCTTCCTCGAGTTCGATCATCCTCTCCAAGGCCCAGTGGCGCAGCAGTCCAGCCCGATAGGTGGGCCCGAGAACCGCATTGTCCAACGCGTTAATTACGTCGTGGCCGGTGTTACCCCCTTCGATCTCGAAAATGAGATTGCGTGCGATCTCTTCTGGGGTCACGAATTCCATCTGCTCAGCCGTGGTTAGGGCAGCGAACTCCTCCAGGCTGAATATCCCGTTCTCCCCTGTGTCGATGTAAACACTCTCCAGGACCTCGTTGCGAAGCCGAGCCGCTTGGGGGTCGATGGTGGAGAAGGTCTCGCCCAGTGGAGCCGGTTCCGTGTCCACGAGGTAGATCGGCTGGCCTTTTCGGTGAATGGGGCCAAAGCCGATGCTTTTCCACGCGATCGCCGCTGCCGGTTTGATTTCTTTCGTGATGGGCGCTCCCGGGGTGCGGGCCATCAGGAAGAGCAACATGGAATGGGCCCCCGCCAAGGCACTCTTCGAGAGTAGAACTCGACTCGGCCGTTCTTCGGAGTGGGTGTAAGGAATATTGAGGCCCATTCCTCCCGTGCCGCTCGTTCCCACCTTCACGTAGACCCGTGTTCCAGCATCGATCATGCCGCGGTAGAGAACCTGAATGTGACGGGTCAGGCGGGGAATATAGAGGGCGCCGAGAAGCTCCTCGACCGCGGCGTCGGAGAGGGAACCGGATTCCAATTGCTCCTGGACTCGCCCAGCGGCAGAATAGATATCCAAGTAAGCGATCCCTGTGGCGGTGTTGACGCAGTCGACGACAATGTCCGGCTTCGCTTCCTTCAGCAGCTCATAGAGCAGAAAGCCTGCCAGTGTCTCTTCCTTGAGAACATCGATCTGGCTCCGTAGGTTTGCAGCCAAGGACACGGTGCCCTGAAGAGAAAAGATGTCTCCGGCAGAAACTCGCAGCTGGGCGCCGTTAGCCTCGGCTTGCAGCTCCGAAACGGCTCGTTCCGATTCTTCGACTCGAAGACTGTGAATCTGCACCTCACTGGGATTCCGAGCGAGGATCTCTCGGCAAACCGCCATGCCGACAAGACCATACCCCCCTAGCACGAGCACTTTGCGACCTTCGATATCCAACGAATCACCTCCGCAACGGCGAATTTCTAAGGAGTGCCCCTCCCGCGGACCGGCAGACTTCTACCGGCAGGGAGCTTCGAGCCCCCCAATCAACAGGGGAAGATTTTCAGGCCGAGACAGCTCAGAACCTGGGCGTGAGATTATTCTACCGGAATGCGACCCTAACGGTTTTCGCATCCATCGATTCGCCGTAAACGTCGGCGACGAATCTGCGTTACAATTCGCTCGTTCCGCGTTGGGGTTTCCCCATCTCGCCCTTAAATCTATCGCGAGGTACCTGATGGAGAATCTGGGTCCGTTCATCAGTCGAAACGGGTTGGAAAAGCATGGAATCGTCGGTGCCAAGAGAGCCTATTGGAACCTACCGGTAGCTCGCCTCTACGAGGAGGCCCTCAGTAGGTCTGAGGCCGTCTTGGCAAAGGAAGGCCCGTTGGTAGCTTCTACCGGTCCTCATACGGGCCGCTCACCCAACGACAAATTCACCGTCAAAGAGGGATCCAGCGAAGCGGATATCTGGTGGGGGTCAGTCAATTGCCCCATGGACGAAGCCGCTTTTGACAAGCTTCGGCAGCATGTCCTGAGTCACCTCGAAGGTCGAGACGTTTTCGTGTTCGATGGCTATGCCGGGTGTGATCCCAAGTATCGACTGCCGGTTCGAGTTGTGACCACCGCTGCCTGGCACAACCTATTTGCCCGCAACATGTTCGTCCGCGAGGAGTCCGGGGAGCACCTCGAGAGCTTCGAGCCAGGCTTCGTGGTCATCGACGCCTCCGAGCTCAAGGCGGACCCGGAAGTTCACGGGACCCGCAGCCAAGCCTTCATTGCGGTGCACCTCGGTCTTCGATTGGTGCTCATCGGCGGCACTCAATATGCCGGAGAGATCAAGAAGAGCATTTTCAGCGTAATGAACTACCTGCTTCCCAAGCGGGGCGTTCTCAGCATGCACTGCAGTGCCAACTACGGCTCTGACAAAAACGACGTCGCCCTATTCTTTGGCCTCAGTGGTACGGGAAAAACGACTCTCAGCGCCGACAACACTCGGACTCTGATCGGAGACGACGAGCATGGCTGGAGCGACGACGGCGTGTTCAATATCGAAGGCGGCTGCTACGCCAAGGTCATTCGCCTCGACCCGGCCGGGGAGCCGCAGATCTACAGCACCACTCGACGCTTCGGTACGGTTCTGGAAAACGTGGTTTTCGACCCTGCGACTCGGGAGTTGGACCTGGATGACGACTCCTTAACGGAGAACACTCGCTCCAGCTATCCCATCAGCCACCTCTCCCACGTCGACGAAGGGGGACAAGCAGGTCACCCCAAGAACGTCATCTTCCTGACCGCGGACGCCTTTGGGGTTCTTCCCCCGATCAGCCAACTGACTCACGCCCAGGCCATGTATCACTTCCTGAGCGGCTATACCGCCAAGGTTGCCGGCACAGAGCGTGGCGTCACCGAGCCCACAGCGACTTTCAGCGCCTGTTTTGGAGCACCCTTCATGCCCCTTCATCCGGGAGTCTACGCCGAGATGCTCGGCGAAAAGCTCCGCCGTTTCGGCAGTCGCGTGTGGCTCATCAATACCGGCTGGACCGGCGGCCCCTATGGAGTCGGTCAACGCATGAAGCTGGCCCACACGCGGCGGATGGTCACGGCGGCTCTGAGCGGCGAGTTGGACCAGGTCGAGACAGTGGTGGACCCCATCTTCGGCCTTCGAATTCCGGTCGCTATTGCTGATGTCCCCAGCGAAGTCCTTCAACCGCGACAGACCTGGAGCGACCCGGTGGCCTACGACGCGACCGCTACTCGCCTCGCCGAGATGTTTCATAAGACCTTTGCCACCTTCGCCGACGGAGTCAGCGCCGAGGTCGCCGCTGCGGGCCCACTGCTAGGAAGCTGACAGTCCCGGGCCTATTGGGGTGCGGCCCGAAGGGAGAGCAGAGGGGTTAGGGTCACCCGGGGGGCCCCAAAAAACCTGTGTTAAGATCTCACTAGCTACTTAATCTAGGCCGCTATGTATTCCGCGAATGGGTATTCCGCGAATGGGTATTCCGCGAATGGGTATTCCGCGAATGGGTCGCCACCATTCTAGGACTGGCTGTAATTCTGGGATGGGTGGTGAAGTTTAGCTTCGGCTTTGCTGAGCCCGTGAGCAACGAAAGGATTTTGCTATGAAAAGTCTTTGCCTGGGAGCCATGTGCGCTGTCCTGGTCCTGGCGCTAAGTCTGGGATCTGCGCCGGCGGCAGCCCAAAGCGATGTCGACTGGGACACCGTCAAACGAATCTGGAACACCCTAACCGTGGAAGAGCAGGAAGGCTACAACGCCCTGATGGAGGAGATCCGCATCGCCACGACCCCATCCAGGTCACCACTCCTGACTCCCGGCGACACCTGCGGCGCCGCCACCCCGGAGATCGGCACGATCCCCTATGCAGATGGTTCGGACACCACGGGTCAAGCCGATGACTATAACTTGGGGGCGGATGGGACCTGTGCTGGTGGCGGCTCTCAGTTCGGCGGCACGGGCACGGGCCCAGACACCGCCTACCTGGTCCGCACCGACCTCGACTGCGATGTCAACGTCAACATGGCTCCGCCCGCGGGCGTCGACATGGGGCTATACGTCGTGACAGATTGCGCCGCTTTGGCAGCGAGTTGCGAAGGGGTTGACGACGCTGGTGGTGGCGGCGTCGCTGAAGACGTTGGGTTTTCCGCCACCGCGGGAACCGACTACTTCATCATCACCGACGGCTTCAACGGATCCTCGGGTCCCTTCAACCTGACCATTACCGAGACGACCGCCACGGGTTGTACCCTGGTACCCGTTGAGCTCCATAGCTTTTCCATCGACTGAGAACTCCCGTCGATGACTCTAGAGCGCCCCGGTGGGAACACTGGGGCGTTTTCTCTTGCAATCAGCGAATTTCCAGTGCAGCCGTGTCAACGGCAATCTGCCGAAAGGCAGCGAGGGCTGGCGCAGCACCGGGTAGCGTGAGATAGGGTGCCTCCAGCAGTGGGAGGCTTCCAGGAACGGCCAGCTCCGCCCGCAATGAGTTCGCTGCCAAGGTGAAGGCGGCCCGAGCCTCTTCCCAATCCTCCCGTTGCCACAACGCCAAGCCAAGAAGCAACGCCGAGTCGGAAGCAGGAAGGTCCGCGCCACCGAGAACCCGTACCGCCCGCTCCGCAGAAGCTGCTTTTCCTGAAGCCAGCAAGCTCTTCGCTAGCCCCAGCCGTGCCAGAGGCCTCGAGGCCTCTGGGTTTTCGTCTTCGAGGTGCAACGCTTCCTCGAAACCGAGAACCGCGCCAGACGAGTCGCCGAAATCCAAGAGTGCCTCTGCTCGACTCAACGCCGCCTCTGAATCCCAGCCGCCCAGCCGCCGTACCTCGGCAAAAGCTCGCTCCGCTGCCTCCATTTGGCCCTTTCGCACCCGGGTCAGCGCCAACATCAAGTGCGTTTCCGGCTCTTCCGGAGCCCTTGCCAGAGCATGGACAGCCCATTGAGATGCCTTTTCCAGATCACCTCGTCGAAGAAAGATGGAGGCGAGCCCCAGGCCGATAGCGGGCTCCTCGGGGTTGAGCTCAAAGGCTCCCCGATAGGCCGCGGCAGCTTTCTCGTCGAGCCCGACCAGAAGGTAGTGCTCGGCCAACTGGAGGAAGTTGCCGGCCCTGGCGCCCGCCAACCGGCTCGATCGCTCCAGGTGTTCCTGGCGATCTGCGAGGGTGGCCTCCTGCTCGTGATGAGCCAACAATGCTTTGCCTGTCTCGGCATGGCCTAAGCGAATCAAGACTTGCCCCAGCCCCAGGATCGCCGCCAAATACCGCCGATCCTGTCCAAGGGCACTCCGAAAAGCTTCCTGCGCTCGCGGTAGATCTCCCTGGCGGCGGTAGAGAACACCCAACTCGTTATAGCCCTGGGCGTCTCCCTGAAACGTCACGGCATCGAGCAGGTAGGGTTCGGCCTCCCCATAGCTGCCGAGAGCGGAGAGGTTGCGACCTAGCTGGTAGGAGGCGTCACCGTTGGATGGGTCAATCTCGATGCATCGGCGAAGGTGGGGTAGGGATTCCTCGAGGCGACCAAGACGAGAGAGAGCCGTCGCAATGCCCTGGTGGCTGCCGAAGTGGTCGGGATCCAACTTCAGTTCTGCCGCGAACTCTTCGACGGCTGCCAAGTGGTCGTCGGCGGAGCCCAACAGCACAGCGAGCCCGTAGTGGAGACGGGGCCTCTGAGGATTTGACTCCAACTCGCGGCGAGCAAGCTCTATTCCTTCTCCATAGCGGCCCTGTTGACGCAGCAGCTCGAGTTGGTGGAGAACGGCCTGAGTTTGCTCATCGATGGGAGGGGGTGTTTCCACCTTTTCTGCGGTAGGTTCCGCCGACCGGTCACCACAGCCGAGAACCAGCATCCAGCCACCAATGAACCAGAGCCAGGTTCGGCCGCGGAACCGCCCGCAGAGAGTCGTCAATGCTCACCCTCGGGACAGCTCGCCCCCGGTTGGTGAAGGAGGGTCACTTGGTTGAGAGGGATCTTCGTTCCCGAGATCATCTGCTCCTCCCCATTGGGCCAGCGCACTTCTACGTTATCGATCACCGCGCGCTGACCGAGACCAAAGTGGAGCCGGCTATCGCTTTGACTCTGATACCCGGACCCAGCCCGGACCTCCGCCACCGCAGCCCAGCCACCGGAGACCATTCGCGCTTTTGCCCCCACTGCCGAACGGCAACCGTGGCGACTCCGAAGGTCCAATTGAATCCAGTGGGCATCTGAGCTCAAGCGATTCTCTAACAGCACTACCGCCTGATTGCTGTTGGCGATCAGCAGGTCCAGATCGCCGTCGTTGTCGATATCCCCAACCGCCGACCCCCGTCCCACCCTTGCCTCCTGGAAGTAAGGACCCACCAGGGCAGAAGTGTCGCTGAAAACACCTCGGCCATCGTTGTCGAAGTACTGATCCGCCTGGGGGTAGGTGAGAGAGCTATTCTTTGCCGCGATGTTGTCGAGGATATGGCCGTTGGCCACGAATAGATCCAGATCACCGTCGTTGTCACCGTCCAATAGATGGATGCCAAAACCGACTCGGGTTCGGCTGGGCCCAGAAAGACGAGATTGGGTCGTGGCATCAACAAAAAGGCCGGCTCCCTGGTTTCGGTACAAGGTGTTGGTCTCGAAGTCCAGGTTGGTCACCACCAGGTCGATGTCACCATCCCCGTCCACATCTCCAGCGTCCACCCCCATCCCCGCCTCGGTTGCCCCCTCATCGTTGAAGGCCGTCCCTGAGAGGCTACCGATCTCTCGAAAGGTCCCGTCGCCCTCGTTTCTGTAGAGGAAGTTCCGGGTCGAATCGTTCGTGACATAAAGGTCCACATCCCCGTCGTCGTCCTGGTCGGTCCAGATTGCCCCCAGGCCCTTCGATTGGTTGGTGGCCAGGTTGCGAACCCCAGAGGCTTCGGTTACATCTTCGAAGGTGCCATCGCAGCGACCGCGATACAGGAGGTCTGGCACCCCCTCGTAGACATCCGGATGGCAGTACATGCGGGCATCCGCAGGACCACAGCGTCGGTGATTGTCATAGCGGAAGTCGACATAGTTCACCACGTAGAGGTCGAGGCAGCCGTCCTGGTCATAGTCGGCAAAGGCACAACTCGATGCCCATCGGGGGTTGTGAATGCCGGAACCTCCGGTCGCATCACGGAATTTCTTCCCCTCCTCATTCAGGTAGAGGCGGTCCGGGCCAAAGTTGGTGAGGTAGAGGTCGGCCCAGCCATCGTTATTGACATCCCCAACGCAGGTCCCCATGCCATAGCCGGTATCCCCGACTCCAACCGACTCCGTGACATCCACGAAGGTGCCATCGCCTCGATTTTGATAGAGATGGTTCGGATAAGCCTGGTCCTCCGGAGAACCTCTCACCGCTCCACTCTGGACTAGATAGATATCGAGCCAGCCGTCGCGGTCGTAGTCGAAGAACGCCACACCAGACCCCATGGTTTCGATCATGAAACGCTCTCCGAAACCTCCGTGCCGATGCTCGAAGCTAAGGCCTGCTTGGCCCTGGATCTCGCTGAAGCTTACGCCCAAGGAACCTTCTCTCTTCCCGAAGCGGTTCTCGGTCTTTGTGGAGCCTGGTTCGGCGCTGTTCGGAGAACTGCCCGGCGCAGATGCTCTTTCTCCTCCGCAGCCAATGAGCAGGCATGAGGTCAGGCTCAACCGGGTGGCCACCACCAGCAACCGCCGCAGGGAGTAGGCGAGGTTGCCTGGGAGTAGCGCCCTCTTTATGAGGCTTCCTAGGCTCAAGGGGCCAAGATGAGCTGTCTCTAAAGGTGAAGTGCTTGGGGAGGAAGACCGAATTTCTTCACGCCAACGACAGGGCCGAGACCTGCCCGGAGTTTGAGAATTCTTCACCGCTGGCACCTAGACCATCGGTTCCGGCTCCGACAGCCAGAATCCCTGCGCGTAGTCGATGCCGATCTCCCGTAAAACCTCCAGGGCCGCTTTCGACTCGACACATTCGCCAATAGTGCGAATACCTAAGACCCGGGAGATGCGGTGGATAGACTCCACCATAGCCCTCTGAATGGGCTCTCGTGCGATATTGCGAACGAATTGCCCATCGATCTTCAGAAAATCAACCGGCAGGTTCTTGAGATAAGCGAGGGAGCTCATTCCGCTACCAAAATCATCCAGCACGAAGCGATAGCCCTGCCACCGAAGCTCGCTAAAAAAGCGCGTGGCGTGTTGAAGGTTAGCGATCGTCGCGGTCTCGGTGATTTCGAAACAAATCGTTTTCGGATCGACCAGGCTCGACTCCAAAACTCCGACGACGTCCTGTACGAAGCCTTCTTCGCTCAAGGACTGACCCGAGAGATTGATCGTGTAAGTTCGCTTGCGGTCCCCCCTCTGGACGGATGCTTCGTGTTCCAGTTGAATCAATCCCATCGCAGTGCGGACCACCCATCGATCAATCGTGGAGATCAGGTGGTAGCGCTCTGCAGCTTGGATAAATACCGCAGGGCGAATCAGCTCGCCATCTTCGCGCACCATGCGGAGGAAGATCTCGCTAATTGGTTCTGCTTCTGGGCTCGAAGGTTCGAAGGTTTGGGAGACAAGGACGAATCGATCTTCTTTGAACGCCTTATGGATCCGTTGAATCCATTGCATCTCCTCGTGCCGCTCCGCCAACGCCGTGTCACCGGGGCTGTACTCGTGGATACAGTTGCGGCCTTCACCTCGCGCCAGATAACAAGCACCGTGGGCGATACTCAGCAGGTCGTCGGCGGCTCCCATCTGTGCCGTGACCGGAACCAAACCAATACTCGCCGTGCACCGGAAAGATCTATCTCCCCAGGAGAACTGCCGCTCCTTCAAGCCTTCCAATAGTGACCGGCAGAGGCTTCTGGCAAGACCGGGGAAGCAATCCTGGAACAGGACTCCAAACTCGTCGCTCCCCAACCTCGCCACCGTATCGCTCTTCCGCACTCGAGATTTCAGCAGATCGGCGACAGCTACCAGCATCTCGTCCCCGGCAGTGTGACCAAAACTGTGGTTGACCAGTTGAAACTCGTCCAGGTCGAGAAAACACAGGGCGTGGTGGCGACCCTGCTCGCGAGTCGCTTCCAAGCCATCTTGAAGGCGTCTCTCGAACTCTCTCCGGTTGACCAGTCCGGTGAGGGGGTCGTGGCTTTCGAGGAACTTCATCTCCTTTTCCATGCCCCGGAGCTGAGTCACATCTCGAAACACGAGAACGGTGCCGATCACCTTGCCATCTCGGTCCCGAACCGGAGCTACGGAGTCGCGAACCGAAAACTCTGCTCCATCTCCCCGCCGAGTCAGAAGTTTGGTCTTGGGGTAGGAAATCAACTTCTTCTGGCGGAGACAAATGGCTACCTCATCCGGTAGGCGACGACGGCTCGACTCATCGATGGCGGGGTAGATATCTGCTACCGGCAAACCGATGGCTTCGTGGCGACTCCAGCCCAAGATGCTGCTCGCCGCTGGATTTAGGAAATCGACTCGACCCCTATGGTCTGTACGTATCACCCCGTCGCCGATTGCAGCGAGGGTGACTTGCGCCAGTTCTTTTTCTCGAGCCAAGGCGTCCTGGGCCAAGAGGCGGTCGGTGATGTCGAAGGCGCAAGCTAAGACCACTTTGCTGCCCTGATGTTCGATCACGCTGGCACTGTAGTCCACCCAACGGGTCAGCCCGTTCTTACACAGGACCTTCATCTCGTAGTGGGTGGGAACCAGCTCCCCTCGCAGCCTAGCTTTCAGCCGTTGCCCAAGTTTCTCTCTGAAGTCCGGAGGAACGACGTCAGGAGGCGAGAGCTGACGGAGCTCTTCTTCCGAGTAGCCCAAAAGGGCTTCGGCGGCAGGATTGGCGTATAAGAATGTGTCCTTCAAGACAAGGATGCTGATGGTTGACATTTCTGCCAGCGCTCGAAACCAGCCCTCGCCGCCGACCGCCAGCCGAGAGACGAGGGAACCTGTATCTAGGCCTTCGTTCATTGCATCTCTATCTCACGGGATCAAGCCAGGCTCAGGTGATCCGGTAGGGGAGCCAGGGCGGAGGAACCGCGTCGGGGAAGGCTCGTACAGTGCTCATTTTGACGATGGAAGGGCCTCCTGTGGACCCGCAAAGCCTATCATTGGCCCTCAATGCCTCAGATTCCGGAGGGCTTCCGGATCCAGAGTACAATCGTTCTGGTATCCATGGGCCTTCCCGTATCAGCGGGCTTTGAAACTCGGCCCAAAACCAAAGAGTGTTTCCGTTACATAAATGATTCGAGACCGACTCACCCTGGTGCACGTTTTCTCCTCACTGCTGCGTGTGTGATCGTCATCGTCGCTGGGCTGAAGGCTGCCGCGGAGGTGGTGAGACCTTTCATCCTCGCTACTTTCATGGGAGTGATCAGTCTTCCCCTGCTGGTCTGGCTGCGCAACCGCGGCTTACCCAAGGGACTGGCTGTGGGAGTTACTCTTCTTGCCGTGATCGCAGTGGTGTCCGGCCTCGTCGCCTTGGTCGGAGGTTCGCTGAACTCCTTCGTGGACGAGGTTCCCAAATACCAGGAGCGCCTCGGCGAAATGATCGCTGTCGGCCAGCAGCAGTTGGAAAAGTTCGGTCTAGAGAGAATCGAGCTGGTCGACGTGGTGGATCCCGGCCAGCTCGTGGACGTCGTCCGGTCCACCGTCGCGGGGGTGGCGGGGGTGGTTTCGAAGGGTCTTTTGGTACTCCTCACCTTGATCTTCATTCTTCTCGAAGCGACCGGCTTCTACGACAAACTTCGCCTTGCCTTTGGGTTGGACTTAGATACCCGAGGCTTGTCCCGGGCCCTGAAGGAGATTCAAAATTATCTCGCCATCAAAACAGCCATCAGTCTGCTGACAGGCCTTTTGATTTGGGCCTGGGTTTTTCTTCTGGGGATCGACTTCCCTGTTCTTTGGGGCCTATTGGCTTTTCTCCTCAACTACATTCCCAACCTCGGCTCGATCATCGCTGCAGTGCCTGCGGTCCTACTGGCCATCATCCAACAAGGCCCAGGCACAGGCCTATTGACAGCCTTGGGTTTCCTGTCGGTGAACTTCGTGCTGGGTAACCTCGTGGAGCCCAACCTCATGGGGCGCCGCCTCGGCCTATCGGCCTTGGTCGTATTCGTTTCCCTGGTTTTCTGGGGTTGGGTTTGGGGCCCGGTGGGAATGCTTCTTTCAGTGCCCTTGACGATGGTCTTGAAGATTCTGTTGGAGAACATCGAAGACTTTCGCTGGCTGGCAGTACTTCTCGGCCCAAACCCAACACCGCGATCGTAGCCCCCTTTCTCACCGGATTCGCCTCGAGAAGCAACCGGTAACGACTCTCCTCCGGTGCTGACTACCGGGCAGCCATTTCTCAGATTTTTCGTAGCGATCAAGGTTGACAAGAAGCGATGCATTGCTATGATCACTTGAATCTGTACCCTTTCGGTACAGATTCTCCATCTTCCGGATTTCGAGAATGATTCGAATAACTAAGCAAACCGATTACGGCATCGTCCTCCTGACCCATTTGGCCAGTGCGCCAGATGGCCTTCGGACCGCACCGGAGCTCGCCGCAGAAGCCCGTTTGCCGCTTCCCATGGTGAGCAAGATCCTGAAGGCGCTGACTCGATCCGGCCTCCTCGATTCCCACCGTGGAGCGAAGGGGGGGTACAGCATGACCCGACCCGCGGAGGGAGTCTCCGTGGCTGAAGTCATCACCTCCATCGAGGGACCCATTGGGATTACAGAATGCATCGACGATGTCCCCGGAGAATGTGGCTATGCAGCCACTTGCGGAGTGCGTAGCAATTGGAATCGCATCAACCTGGCGATTCGTGAAGCCTTGGAACAGATTTCCCTCGCCGAGATGGGACCCGTCTCCTCCAAGAGCTTGGTCTCCCTCGGCGGCGCCCGAGACCAAGATGGGCAGCAACCTGGCGGTACCGAGGCAACCCAGTAGGGGCCTCTTTAAAGATTGGAGCGACAGACATGTCCACCGCAATGCTCGAAGAGTACGCCAACCGCGAGTATGAGTTTGGCTTCGTCACCGATATCGAGATGGAAATGGTGCCTCCGGGCCTCAACGAAGACACCATCCGTCTGATCTCGGCAAAGAAGAAGGAGCCGGAATGGATGCTGGAGTGGCGCCTGAAGGCCTATCGGCATTGGCTCACGATGGAAGAGCCTGCTTGGCCCAACGTGGAATACCCCCCGATCGACTATCAAAAGATGGTCTATTTTGCGGCGCCTAAGTCCGATGCCGACCGGCCCAAAAGTCTCGACGAGGTCGATCCGGAATTGCTCAAGACCTACGAAAAACTGGGGATCCCTCTCAAGGAGCAGGAAATGCTCGCCGGCGTCGCCGTCGACGCGGTCTTCGATAGTGTCTCCGTAGCGACCACGTTCAAGAGCAAGCTAGCGGATATGGGGATCATTTTCTGCTCGTTTTCCGAAGCGGTCCTGGAACATCCGGACCTGGTGAAAAAGTACCTCGGCTCCGTCGTCCCTTACTCAGACAACTTTTTTGCCACCCTCAACTCAGCGGTGTTTTCCGATGGCTCTTTCGTTTACATCCCAAAAGGGGTTCGTTGCCCCATGGAGCTCTCGACCTACTTCCGCATCAACGCGATGAATACGGGACAATTCGAACGCACCTTGATCGTCGCCGACGAAGGATCCTACGTCAGCTATTTGGAAGGCTGTACAGCCCCCATGCGGGACGAGAACCAGCTCCACGCCGCCGTGGTCGAGCTGGTCGCTCTGGGAGACGCCACGATCAAATACTCCACCGTTCAGAATTGGTACCCGGGAGACTTGGAGACTGGCAAGGGTGGCATCTACAACTTCGTCACCAAACGAGGAAAGTGCGACGGCCCTCGATCGAAGATTTCTTGGACTCAAGTAGAGACCGGGTCCGCGATTACCTGGAAGTACCCCAGCTGCATCCTCAAGGGTGCCGACTCCGTCGGAGAGTTCTATTCCGTCGCCTTGACGAAGGGACGTCAGCAAGCGGATACCGGCACCAAAATGATTCACATCGGCAAGAACACCACCAGCACGATCATTTCAAAGGGAATCTCCGCTGGCCGGGGGCAGAACACCTACCGCGGCCAGGTAAAGATTCTCCGTGGCGCCGACGGTGCTCGCAACTTCTCCCAATGCGATTCCATGCTGATCGGAGACCAATGCGGCGCGCACACTTTTCCCTATATCGACGTCAATAATCCAACGGCCCGCATGGAGCACGAAGCTACGACCTCAAAGATCGGTGAGGATCAGCTCTTCTACTGCAACCAGCGTGGCATCTCTACCGAAGATGCGGTCTCCATGATCGTCAACGGGTTTTGTAAGGAAGTCTTCCGCGAGCTCCCCATGGAATTCGCCGTAGAGGCGCAGAAACTGCTCGAAATCAACTTAGAGGGAAGCGTCGGATAGACGCCGCCAGGCTCGAGGAAACACCAAGGAGATATCATGTCCGCGATTCTAGAAATAAAAGACCTCTGCGCTTCGGTCGAGGGGAATGAGATCCTCAAAGGCATCTCTCTGACGATCAATCCCGGCGAAGTACACGCCATCATGGGCCCTAACGGCTCCGGAAAGAGCACTCTCGCCCAGGTTCTCGCTGGCAGAGAAGAATATGAGATCACCAGCGGTGAGGTTCTCTACAAAACCGAAGATCTGACCGATATGGATCCGGAAGAGCGAGCCCGCGAAGGCATATTTCTCGCCTTCCAGTATCCCGTCGAGATCCCTGGTGTATCCAACACCTATTTCCTCAAGGCAGCCCTCAACGCGATTCGGAAGCATCGCGGAGAAAAGGAGATCGACGCCGTTGATTTCCTGCGCCTGGTGCGGGAAAAAATGAAGTTGGTCCACATGGACGAAAGCCTCTTGCGCCGACCGGTCAATGAGGGCTTCTCCGGTGGAGAGAAAAAGCGCAACGAGATCTTTCACATGGCCGTCCTGGAGCCGACGTTGGGACTCCTCGACGAGACCGACTCGGGCCTCGACATCGATGCTCTCAAAGTGGTCGCAGAAGGGGTCAATGTGCTGCGTCAGGACGATCGTTCTTTCGTTGTCATCACTCACTACCAGCGTCTGCTCAACTACATCGTTCCGGATTTCGTCCACGTTCTGGTGGATGGCCGCATCGTTCGGTCCGGCGGCAAGGAACTGGCCCTGGAGCTCGAAGAGAAGGGCTATTCCTGGCTGGAAGCAGAAGTCGGCGCCCTGGCGACGGCTTGAGAGGGAGGGTGTAATGCAAGCGACAGCTGAAACCAGCTCCTTTCTCACCAGTGCTCGCGAAGCTTCCGCTCAGCTACCGGACCCCACCGGCGGCCCTTTGGCAGCTCTCCGGCAACGAGGTTTCGAGCGTTTCGAGGCCCTCGGCTTTCCGACCACCCGAATGGAGGATTGGCGGAGCACGTCAGTGGCTCCTCTGGCCCAGTCGAGTTTCGTCGCGGCGCCGAGGGACACGAAGCTCGCTCCCGAGGACATCGCTCCTCACACCTATGCGGGAACCTGCTCTCTAGTCTTCGTGGACGGGGTGTTTTCCACAGAGCTTTCTTCGCAACCGGACGTACCCGAGGGGGTATTCGCCGGAACTCTTCAGGATGCTCTCGAGCAGCGTCCAGCTGAGGTCATGAAACATCTGGGCCAGTACGCACGCCTCGACGAACAGGCTTTCGTCGCCTTGGGTACTTCGCATCTCCAAGATGGGTTTTGTTTCTTGATCCCCAAAGGGGTCGTCGTCGAGCAGGCTTTGCACGTGCTCTTCGTGTCCGCTACCCCCGGGGTCGCGGCCTACCCTCGCTTGCTGATTGTCGCAGGAGAGAATAGCCAGGCCACCTTGGTGGAAAGCTACGTCGCCCTCCACGAAGGTGAGGGTTTCAACGGACCCATCTCGGAGTTCGCCCTCGATGCCAACGCGGTGGTAGATCACTACAAGATCCAGCGGGAGAACCTGAGCACCTTTCATATCGCGACCCAGCAGGTATACCAGGGCCGCTCGAGCACTTTGCGATCCCACTCCATTTCCATCGGCGGACGCTTGGTTCGCAACGACGCCAATGGCGTATTGGATGCGGAAGGCATCAGTTGCACTCTGAACGGCTTGTACCTGGTCGATGGAGACCAGCACGTGGACAACCACATGCGGGTCGACCATGCCAAACCGAACTGTTACAGCCATGAGCTCTATAAAGGGATCCTCGACGGTGGCGGCCGATCCGTATTTAACGGCTTGATCCACGTCCACCCGGACGCCCAAAAGACCGACGCCGTCCAGTCCAACCGGAACCTTCTTCTGTCGAGTAATTCTCTAGCGAGCTCGAACCCCCAACTGGAGATTTTCGCCGACGACGTTCGATGCACCCATGGGTCGACGATCGGTCAATTGGACGAAGATGCGATCTTCTATCTACGCTCTCGAGGAATAGGGGATGCGGCTGCTCGGAGCCTGCTGACCTACGCCTTCGCCAGCGACATCATCGAGCGGATCAAAATCGACAGCGTGCGCGAGGAAATGGAGGAGTTTCTCTTTCACCGCCTCCCCCACGGCGAAATCGTTCGGCAAGCGGTCTAGTTGGCCACCTGTCCGAGAAAGCACCAGAGGGAACAGACAGGCCATGACCATGAGCGCGGTGAAAAACGACGCTTCCTCATCCGCGGCCCCGATTCCTCCTTTCGATGTCGCTCGATGGCGCAGGGATTTTCCGGCTCTGGAGCAGCGAGTTCATGGCCATCCCCTGGTGTATCTCGACAACGCCGCGACGACCCAGAAGCCCCAGGCGGTCATCGACGCCGTCGTGCGCTACTACCGAGAAGATTGCTCCAACGTCCACCGAGGCGTCCATCAACTTTCTCAGCGCTCTACCCTGGCTTTCGAGGCAGCTCGGGAGCGGGTGCGGGCTTTCTTGGGGGCGCACCACACTGAGGAGGTCATTTTCGTTCGCGGCGCCACCGAGGGCATCAATCTGGTCGCTCGAAGTTTCTTGGGCCCTCGACTGCAAGAAGGGGATGAGGTGCTCGTCACCGCCATGGAACACCATGCCAATATCGTTCCCTGGCAGCTCGTCTGTGAAGAAAAGGGCGCTCAATTGGCGGTCATTCCCATGAATGACCGAGGAGAAATTTCCCTAGATGAAGCCGAGGCGCTTATTTCGCCAAGGACCAAGCTCGTCGCGGCGGTTCACGTTTCCAACGCCCTGGGCACCATCAACCCGGTGAAGGGTTTGGTCGATGCAGCCCACCAGCGGGGAATCCCCGTGCTTCTGGACGGCGCTCAGGCTGCCCCCCACCTGGAGTTAGATGTCGCTGCGTTGGATTGTGAGTTTTACGTCTTCTCTGGGCATAAGGTCTTCGGACCTACCGGTATCGGGGTGCTCTACGGCAAACGCGAGTTACTGGAAGCTATGCCCCCCTACCAAGGGGGTGGGGACATGATCCGCTCGGTGAGCTTTGAAAAGACCGAGTTCAATGTTCCCCCCCATCGGTTCGAAGCGGGTACACCCAATATTGCTGGAACCATCGGTTTAGCAGCGGCTCTCGACTATTTGAGCGGGATTGGACTAGGCGCTGTGGCTGCCTACGAGAGTGAGCTGCTGCACTACGCTACAGAGCAGCTCCTAGGCGTTCCCGGGGTCAGACTGATTGGAACCGCTAAGGAGAAAGCGAGCGTTGCCTCCTTTGTCATCGAAGGTGTTCATGCTCACGATGTCGGCACCATTTTGGATCAGCAGGGTATCGCGGTGCGGGTAGGCCACCATTGTGCTCAACCGGTGATGGACCGGTTCGGGGTCACATCCACGGTTCGAGCCTCCGTTTCGTTCTACAACACCCACGACGAGATCGACGCCCTGATAGGCGGTCTCGAAGAGGTTTTGGAGATCTTCCGACCATGACCTCCGACCTTCGCGAGCTCTACCAAGAAGTGATCCTGGATCACAATAGAACACCGAGTAATTTCCGTGCTCTCGAAGGCGCGGCCTACCGGGCGGAAGGGTATAACCCTCTGTGCGGAGACAAAATACAGGTGTTTCTCCAACTCGATGGAGATCGGGTAGAAGAGGTGACCTTCCAAGGAGCCGGGTGTGCGATTTCGCAGGCGTCCGCTTCCCTCATGACGGAAGCCGTGCTCGGCAAAACGGTATCCGAGGCTCGGCTGCTTTTCGAACAGTTTCAGGAATTGGTGACCTCTGAAACTCAAACCCCGGACACCGATGAGGGTCTGGGAAAACTGAATGTTTTTGCGGGTGTGAGGGAGTACCCAATGCGGGTCAAGTGCGCGACCTTGGCTTGGCATACCTTGAAAGCCGCACTCAAAGACTCCGCAGAGCCCGTGTCTACCGAGTGACGCCCCGCCTGGAATGCCAAAGGAGAAACGAAATGACCGAAACCGCCGTAGAACCTACGACTCCGCCGTCGAGCAGTGAAGCTCAAAACCCTCTCGAAGAGAAGATCATTGCGGCACTCCACACCGTCTATGACCCGGAGATTCCGGTCGATATCTATGAGCTAGGTCTGATCTACAACATCCAGCCTGGGGACAACCATCACGTTGATATTCAAATGACCCTCACTTCCCCCGCCTGCCCGGTAGCGGGCAGCTTACCTGGGGAAGTTGAGGTTGCCGTGGCTGGAGTGGATGGGGTGGATACCTGCGCCGTAGAGTTGGTTTGGGATCCAACTTGGACTCCAGAGATGATGTCTGAGGCGGCCAAGCTCGAGCTCGGGTTCCTCTAAAGTTCCCCAAAAAGGAACCCTTCAGCGTTTCACTTCGTAGTTACTGATCATGACATCAGAAAACCCAGGAGACGTTGAGGCGACACCGATTCGAGCTCGGAATCTCCCTTGGGCGGTCGTTGCCGTACTGCTTTTGGTCGGTCTCACCGTCACTGCCGCCTTTGGTCTCCTTCAGGGACAGGATGGCACGGACTCGCCAGGAGTCTCTCCAGCCATCGATCCTCCCACCAGCTCTCGTCCTTTCCTGCGCGGAATGACCGTCACCTGCCCAAGGGCCGGACAGATCTGGGGCACCGAAGATATGCGCCTAGCCCTCCGGGAACTGGACACCCTGGGTGTCGACTGGGTGGCCATTCATCCCTACGCGGGCATTCAACGGGATGGAAGTATCCGTCACAGGCCCGCCAAACTCGTCGGCTATCTCGATCGCGCGGTTCGGATTGCGGGGGATGAGCAATTCCAGCTCTTTTGGAAACCTCACCTAGCCTATTGGGGAAGTTTCGAGTGGAGGGGTGAGATCTCCTTTGGAGAGGATGAGGCCGCCTGGAAACGGTTTTTCGATGACTACCGAGCCTTCATCGTCGATCAAGCCGCCTTTGCAGAGACTCACGGAATCTCTCTCTTTGCGGTGGGAGTAGAGTTGGAAGCGACCACTCATCGGGAAAAGGAGTGGCGCAAGATCGTCCAGGAGGTCCGGCGTGTCTACAGCGGCCGAATTACCTATGCGGCAAATTGGGACAGACTCTCCCGAGTGTCCTTTTGGGACGCCGTGGACGTTATCGGGGTTCAGGCGTATTTTCCGTTGAGTGACGAACAGTCGCCAAGTCTCGAGACGTTGAGTCTAGGTTGGAATCGACACTTGGATCAGCTCGAGGAATTTTCCCGATCCCTCGGCAAAAAGCCGGTGCTCTTTACGGAAATTGGCTACAATTCCGCATCCAATGCCGCCCGGGAGCCCTGGAGCTATCGGGTCGAGGACAACCCCGAAAACCGAGAGCTACGGAGAAGACTGATCGAAACGGCCTTGACCAAGTTGGAGGGAAGAGCCTTTCTGGAAGGTGTCTTCTGGTGGAAATGGATGCCCGGAAAGTCCGCTGGCCGATCGAATTTCTCCATGCGCGACCCCGAGATGAAGCGGGCCCTACGTGAAGCCTGGGCCTCCGAGTCTTAGCCCGTCTCTCCGAGGGCGAGCCCATCTCGAGGTGTTGTCGCTACCCGTAGCACTACTGGCCGTGGCGATTCCTTAGCCAAAGGAAGGTCTCCCTCCTGCCAGCCCCGCCAACCAGCCAGGAATATCTAAAGCCGTGCTGAGACAGGCCAGGGGTTGATAGGTTTCCAGTTGTTCGCAGGAGTGGGATCCGGTAAGCACGCCGAGGCGCGAAGCCCCTGCTTCCTTCGCCATTGCCATATCGTAGGTGGTGTCTCCCACCATGAGGGCTCTCTCGGGTTGAACTCCTAGCTCATCTAGGATGTCGTTGATCATTTGAGGGTGAGGCTTCGACGCCGCCTCGTCAACGGTTCGGGTAGTCACGAAATGTTGTCGCTGACCCACTCGATCCATATCCCGTTCTAACCCCCTCCGACTCTTACCGGTAGCCACAGCAAGTAGATAGTCCTCTCGGTTCAGGCCCACCAATAACTGATCGACTCCTTCAAACAGGATGGGTCGTCCGTGGTAGGTCTCTACCCAGTGGTGGAAATAGGCCTGTCGAAGACGATTGCGAAGGTCGGCATCGGCATCCGGCATCAGTTTCTCCATGGTCTCCTCGAGACCGAGACCAATGGTGTCGCGAATGCTCTCTTCCGGCATTGGGCCAAGGCTCAAATCATCCAGCGCTGCCAAGGTACAGGCGACGATGGTGCCGATGGAGTCGATCAGGGTTCCGTCCCAGTCGAAGATGATGAGGTCGAAGGGTCTCGTAGCCATAGTTTTAGGGGCTTGGTTTCAGGAGTCGAGGGGAGTGTAAACGAGATCGCCCAGAAGGGAGTCGTTGGGCCCGGCGGTAAATCCGGCAATTTTGGGGTTGACCAAGCGACCCTGGATCGAGGTTCCGGGAGCCAACTCGACGTTGAAGCCCAGTATGGCGTCTCGGATTTCGCAATCCGCCTCGACCTTCGAGCCCGGCAGCAACACACTATTCTCGACCACGGCTCCGGGGCCGATCTCTACATTGTCCTCGATGCAAGAGGCTCTGATTCGCGCGGTTTCATCCACGATTGCCAGCTCAGAAATGAGAGATCGAGAAGGAAGTAGACGACGGGCTCGGCGACCTCGGGTCCAGTCGAGGACACCGTCTAGGTAGCGTTTCGGAGTACCCAAATCGTGCCAGTCTCGGCTGGTCGTGACGGCTTGAATCTCGGAGCCTTCTTCGAGGAGGGGTATGTAGAGATCGCGAACAAAGTCCGCATTCCCCTCCGGAGCTCGTTCCAGCAGCCGTGGAGAGAAAGCATGAAGACCAGCGAAGACACAGCGGCGAGCCACCGGCCCAAAATCTTGGCCCGGCCGGAAGGAGACGATTCGGTCCTGCTCGTCGAGTCCTACCCCTCCACCAAAGGCCTCCGGGTCTGCCTTGTCGCTCACCAATAGAGTCGCAGCAGCCGACGTTTTCTTTCGATGAGCGCGAATCACTTTCTTGATAGGCCAGCGACAGAGGCTGTCACCGTTAACGACAACCGCTACATCAGCGGGTTCGAAAACGTATCGCAGGGGACCTGTGGCACCGAGGGTTCCAAGGAGGGTTTCCTCCGAGGAGTACGCCAGGGGCATTTCTCCGAATCGCTGTCCGAGGCGCTCACGGATGAGCTCTCCCTGGTGATGCAAATTGATGGCGGTGGCCTCGCAGCCCATCTCTTCCAACTGAGTTAGTGTCAGAGCCAGAATGGGCTCGCCGCCCACCGGAAGTAGAGGCTTGGGAACGGTTTCGGTCAAAGGCCGGAGGCGGGTCCCTTTGCCTGCCGCCAAGACCAGCGCCCGGACCCTCAACTCGCTCACGGGAAGACCATATCTCGCGGCAATTCTGGGTTCTTCGCCAGATGATCGTCGTAGATTCCTAAGTAGGTCCTACGTTCCGCTAGGTCGGGAGTGAAACCACAGCGCCGAGCAACGGTTGCCGCGCCACCGCCCTCGAATTCCGCAAAGTCGCCGATAGGAGTGCGGTCTAGGGCGATAGTAACCCCACCCAATTGCCATTCTTCCCGCATCTTCTGGTACCGACGCACAGTACGGTACCCCAAGTGCTCGAACACCTGCCGCAACTGTTCCAAGTCGTCGACTCGGCTCTCGTTCTCTACCCGAACTTTGACACTCCCCTCAAAGGTTGGCGGACCCTTAAAGGTGACGACAGCCCCTTGACCGTCTTTCCTAAGGCGCAGGATGCAGCCTTCTGCTTTGAGCTCTCCTGCCCGATCGAGAACCCAATTATCTTCGAAGGCAGAAGGGCTCAGCCTTTCGGCTTCGAGCTCCTCGAGCCTCTCCCGAAGGGTTTCTAGCTCGTCGAGAGAGAACTTCAGCTCTTTTTCTACGGATGGTTCGTCGCTTGTGCTCATTTTGGGTCCCGGAGTCAATTCTCGATGTCTGCCATACGATCGATGAGCCGAACGATAGAGCGGATGCCGTTGTAGAAATGACTGATATTAAATTTCTCGTTGGGAGCATGGAGGGCATCGTCTTTGAGGCCAAAGCCGAGAAGTAGCGTCGGCACTTGGAGGACCTGACCAAATGTAGCGACGATGGGAATGGAACCCCCTTCCCGCACCTTGACCGGTCGCTTTCCCCAAACATCTTCCAT
Organism: Deltaproteobacteria bacterium; assembly: GCA_022601195.1. GTDB lineage: Bacteria > Acidobacteriota > Thermoanaerobaculia > Multivoradales > JAHZIX01 > JAHZIX01. The sequence continues at coordinate 389,626 of JAHZIX010000045.1, read as the reverse complement.
AGCCGCAAGAGCTGCGTCGACGATAGGTCCTTCCAGTTTCACCAGGATGGGGTCGGCACCGTGGTGCTCGTGCACTTCGACTTCGACTCCGGGAGGTGCGACTTCGTGAACGAAGCTGGTCAGAGCCGCAGCAATTTTTTTAGGGTCCTGGTCGGGCACCAAACGCATGGAGATCTTGAGGCCTGCCCAAGAAGGAAGAACCGTCTTGGCTCCTTCACCCTGATAGCCTCCGAAGATTCCATTGACGTCGCAGGTCGGCCGTGCCCAGGCTCGCTCCGTTGGGGTATAGCCGTCCTCGCCCCACAGTTCTTTCACTCCGATGGCATTCTTGTAGTCATCTTCGTCAAAGGGGAGGGCCGCAAATTCTTTGCGTTCCCAATCCTCCAAAGGTCTCACGTCGTCGTAGAAGCCCGGGATCTGAACTTTTCCGGTTTTCGGATCCTGAAGTCGAGCAACGATTTGCGCCAGGGCGTTGAGAGGGTTGGTCACAACCCCCCCATAGGTTCCCGAGTGGAGGTCCCGGTTCGGGCCGGTCACTTTGAGCTCGAGGTAGGCCATTCCTTTGAGCCCGTAAATCAGGGATGGTTGACCAGGGCCGTACATAGAGGAGTCGGAAACCACCACACAATCGCAGCTGAGGCGCCTTCCTGCGTCTTCTCGAACGAAAGCTTCGATCGCTTCGCCGCCGGATTCTTCCTCTCCCTCGACGATGAACTTCACATTGACGGGCAACTCGCCTCGCTCTTCGAGGATAGCTGCCACTGCCATGAGATGAGCAAAGCTCTGGCCTTTGTCGTCGGTAGCACCTCGGCACACCAGACGATCGCCTTCTTCCGTCGGCTCGAAAGGGGGATGGCGCCAAAGTTCGATGGGATCGACAGGTTGAACGTCGTAATGCCCATAAAAAAGTACGGTTGGCTTGCCCGGCGCGCCGCACCACTCGCCATAGACGAGGGGATAGCCATCGGTTTCTATCGTCTCTGCAGTGAGACCTGCCGAGCGCATTTGCTCCGTCAGCCAAGCAGCGCAGCCAAGCACGTCGTCCCGGTAGGACGGATCGGTAGAAACGGAGGGAATACGCAGGTAGCTCTTAAGTTGTTCTAAGTACGCTTTTTTATCGCGATCCACTCTATCTAGCACGTCACGACTGTCGGTCGCCATGAAACTCCCCCTTCAATACCGGTAGGCGAAAGGTGGGGGGCGCCAGTTTTCTGGCTATCGATATGCCCATTCCACACCTCTAGGTCTCGCACCCGGTGACCGTTGACTCGTCCTCGCAGTCTACCAGAGGACGGTCCTTGATCGCTGCTCTCAAGCGCTCTGTCGAGACATTCGCCAGAGGCCGATACCGTTGATCAGGATATGAGCAGTAATGGGAGCGAGGAGGTTTCCGGTCCATAGGGTCAGGCCTGAAAACAGGAGACCTGCTGCTGCTGCATAGAGGCTCCAAAGGCGGAGAGCGTTACTTGGACCGGTATGGAGTAGGGCGAACGCGATGGTTGCAAACAGCCATCCAAGGGAACCTTGGACCGCTCCGCGAAAGAAAAACTCTTCTGAAAAGCCCGAAAGCAGGGCGATGGCTGCTGCCTCCGAAGGGGTGAGCGGTCCTACCAGATGCATCAACTGCTCATCCATGGCCTTCGCCAAAGGAAGAGCTCTCTTGGTCATTTCCCACAATGACACCACCGCTAGAGCTCCAAGCACTCCCACACCGAGATGCAGGGGCCAGCTCTCGCGATTCACAAAGAGATCCAAACAGGGAGCGGAACCGTTACATTGGGGAGCCGCTTTCGGGTCCAGGCCCAACCAGAATACAGCTGCGACGGCGATCACTAGGTAAAAAAACCAAGCGATCCGGTAGAGCTGCCCGGGTGGCGTCCTTCGAAGGCCGCTCTCCTCTGAGGAGGCCACCTCCTCCTCGGGGCGCTTTGGTTGATCTCTCAGTCGTCGAAGCTCCGGCCGGTCTTCTTCCAGTCGGCGAGAAATCCTGCCAACCCCTTGTCGGTGAGGGGATGGGCATAGAGCTTGTCCAAAACTTTGAAAGGTAAGGTCACCACATCGGCGCCCAGTAGCGCGGAATCGACCACGTGCATGGGATGCCGGACGGACGCTACCAGGACCTGCGTTTCAAAGCTGTACTGCTCGTAGATGGTGACGATTTGTTCAATGAGGGCCATTCCTTCTTCACTGATATCGTCCAGACGTCCGACAAAAGGAGAGATGTAGGTCGCACCGGCTTTCGCGGCCAAGAGTGCTTGAGCTGGAGAGAAGCAGAGGGTTACGTTGGTACGAATGCCCTCCTCCGTCAGAGTCCGAGCAGCCTGCAGACCCGGTGGAGTCAGGGGCAACTTGACGACCACGTTGTCTGCCAGCTCCGCCAACCGATGGGCTTCATCGAGCATGGGATCCAATTCCGTAGAGAGCACCTCGCCGCTGACCGGACCTGGGACCAATTGGGCGATTTCTCGAACGGTAGGAAGGTAAGATTTTCCCTGCCGCGCGATGAGAGTTGGATTGGTTGTGACCCCATCTACCATTCCAAGGGCCAACCCTTTTTCGATTTCACCGATATCCGCCGTATCGAGGAAGAACTTCATGGTTTTCTCTACCTTCTTACTTTGAGTGGTCGTCAGTTGACGGTTTCGTCGTCGGCTCCGGCCTCGACGGCCTCTGCGCTCTCGTCTATCGCGTCCTCAGTACTCGCCTCGTCGCCTTCATCGTCCCGTTCCACAATCTTTGCTAAGGCGACAAGACGATCCTTGGCATCGAGATCCATAAGCTTGACGCCTTGGGTGGAACGTCCGATCACGCTGACCCCATCGACTCCAATGCGAATGATCTTTCCTTCTTGGGTGATCAGCATGGCACCGTCGTCTGGGAGAACCTGTTTCACCCCGATCACCTGACCGGTCTTTTCGCTGACCTTGAGATTGATGATTCCTTTTCCTCCGCGTCCCTGCCGCCGGTACTCAGCGAGAGTCGTCCGTTTGCCAAACCCTTTTTCGCTAACGGTGAGGATCGTACCTTCGGTTTCCAGCACTTCCATTCCAACGACACAATCCCCTTCTCGCAGGTCGACCCCTCGAACCCCACGAGTTGCGCGTCCCATGAGCCGGGTGGCGCTCTCGGGAAAACGGATCGACAAACCAAAGGCCGTTGCTAGAAGGATGTCTTGCTCACCATTGGTGACTCGGACGGCGAGCAGGCGGTCCGACTCCTCGATATTGATGCCTATGATGCCGCCAACTCGAGGATTACTATAGGCAGAGAGGGCTGTCTTTTTGATCACCCCACGCTCGGTAGCGAAGATGAGGTTGTGCTCTTCTGAGAACTCTCGTACCGCTACGGTGGTAGCAATTTTCTCCTCCGAAGAGAGCTCTAGTAGGTTGACGATGGCTTTACCTCTCGCCGCAGGCCCGAATTCCGGTATCTGATGGACCTTCAACCAATGGATCCGGCCACTCTCAGTAAAGACCAAGACATAGCTGTGAGCGGAAGCGACATAGAGATGCTCGACGAAGTCATTGTCCTTAGTGGCCATTCCCGTGCGGCCTTTTCCGCCGCGGGCTTGAGCCCGATACAAAGTTAGAGGAGACCTCTTGATATAACCGCTACGGGTTACGGTAATCACCATATCCTCATCAGCGATCATGTCCTCGATGGTGATCTCTCCCTCGAAGGGCAGGATCTCTGTACGCCGCTGATTGCCGTAGACCTCTTCGATTTGGTTGAGCTCGCGGCGGATTTCCTGCAGCACGAGCTGATCAGAGCCTAGGATGGAACGCAGCCTTTCGATCAGCGCCATCACTTCTCGGTACTCAGCAACCACCTTCTCGCGCTCCAGGCCGGTGAGCTTCTGCAAGCGCATGTCGAGGATGGCCTGGGACTGGATCTCGCTAAGAGCAAAGCCGCTCATCAATCTTTGCCGAGCTTCGGCGGGTGTTTGGCTAGCTCGAATGGTGGCGATGATCTCGTCGATGGCGTCAAGAGCTTTGAGAATGCCTTCGAGAATGTGGGCGCGATGTTCCGCCTTCTTGAGGTCAAACCGAGTACGTCGAATGATCACCGTCTTACGGTGGTTCAAGAAATGAACCAGCATTTCTCGCAAACTCAACAACCGCGGTTGGTTGTCGACAATGGCGAGAAGATTCATCCCAAAGGTGGTCTGCATCTGGGTGAGCTTGAACAGGGTATTGAGAATAATCTGGGGAATTTCTCCCCTACGCAACTCGATGACGACCCGAATTCCCTGGCGATCCGACTCATCTCTGAGGTCGGTGATTCCTTCGACCCTCTTTTCCTTCACTAGGTCGGCAATGCGCTCGAGAAGGCGCGCCTTGTTCACTTGGTAGGGCAATTCGGTGACGATGATCGCCTGGCGGTCATTGGAACCACCGATTTCCTCGATGATCGCCTGAGCTCGAACCTTCACGATTCCTCGGCCAGTGGCGTAGGCCGATCGAATTCCTTCGAGGCCAAAAATGACACCTGCGGTTGGAAAGTCTGGACCGGGAATCAGCTCTATGAGTTCTTCCAGAGGGGCATCGGGGTTGTCCATGAGAAGGTTGAGACCAGCGATGATCTCCGACAGATTGTGCGGCGGGATGTTCGTTGCCATACCGACCGCAATACCTGAGGCACCGTTGACGAGGAGATTTGGGATCCGAGCAGGAAGAACCGAAGGCTCTGATTCTGAGCCGTCATAGTTTTCCACCCAATCGACAGTCTCTTTGTCGATGTCTTCTTTGAGCATCTCCTCGGCAAGACGGGTGAGGCGAATTTCCGTGTAACGCATGGCTGCCGGATTGTCGCCATCAATGGATCCAAAATTTCCCTGCCCATCCACCAAAGGAAAGCGCATTGCGAAATCTTGAGCCAGTCGGACCACGGTGTCGTAGATCGCGGAATCGCCATGAGGGTGGTACTTACCCATGACCTCACCGACGATGCGAGCCGATTTCTTGTAGGCCTTACTCGCGGTATTGCCGCTTTCCCACATCCCATAAAGGACCCGGCGATGCACAGGCTTGAGGCCATCCCGAACGTCGGGAAGAGCGCGGCCAATGATGACGCTCATGGCGTAATCGATGTAGCTGCGCTTCATCTCCGCTTCGATGTCTACCGGAATGGGGACGTCGTGCGGTGGTCTCGTTTCCTCTTCGCTCATAGTGTTCCTTTGGACATTTCTCTCTTGGTGAGTCGCAGTGGCAAATCTTGGTCGAGGCTCAGATGGGACTTCCCGTGCCTCCTTCGGCGAATCTCAGGGAGAAGATGGGTTTTGCTTCCACCGTCTTGAGCTTGACCAGTTCCAGCCCTTCGATCTCAATCCATGGGCTCGTCTCCGTAGACGAAAGCGCGCTTCAAATATCGAGATTTCGAACGGATAGGGCGTTCTCTTCAATGAAGTTTCGTCGAGGTTCCACGTGGTCTCCCATCAACACTGTAAAGATCTCGTCTGCGCCGATATCGTCATCGATCTTCACCTGGAGAAGCCTCCGGCGAGTTGGGTCCATGGTCGTTTCCCAAAGCTGGTCGGGATTCATTTCACCCAAACCCTTGTAGCGCTGGATCGACATACCTTTCTTGGCGTCTCCGTAGAGATGGTCCAAAGCCGCATCGGCGGTTTCGAAAAGGTGGGTCGTTTCTCCTTTGGTCAGGTGAAATCCCTCGTTTTCAAGGGTGGCCAATCCATCTTCGTTCTTTCCTAGGGCACCAAACTCGGCAGCTGACAGTAGGTGCCAGTCCAGGTTGGTGCTTCTGTCGACACCATCCCGCCTACTAACGAAGGCGATGCCTCCAGTGCCATGTTCCTCGTCGGCGGTAATCTGAACCTCGAGGAAACCATTCTCTTCGAGCTTCTTGGCGACTGCGGCAAGTTTGTCGTGGTCGGAGAGAGCCGCCTTGGTTTTGAGGCCTTCACCTAGGGCTATCTTGATGGCTTCACCTGGGTAGCCACGGGAAATCAGCCTATTCAGGTTGACTCGAAAGCTCTCCACATTCTCGATGAATTGGCTGAGACGACCTCCAGTTAGGGGCTCTCCATCCTCCCCATCGAGACGTAGAGCCCAGCCTTCCCGAATGCGCTCGATCAAGTACTTCTGGAACTCTTCGTCATCCTTGAGGTAGACCTGCCGCTTTCCCTGGCTCAGCTTGTAGAGGGGGGGCTGGGCTATGTACAGGTAGCCCCGGTCGATGATCTCCCTCATCTGGCGAAAAAAGAAGGTGAGAATCAAGGTTCTAATGTGGCTGCCATCCACGTCGGCATCACACATGATGATCAGCCGGTGATACCGCAGCTTAGCCACATCGAAGTCTTCCTTGCCGATGCCCGTTCCTAGAGCAGTGATGAGGATCTTGATTTCGTCGGAAGAGAGCATTTTCTCGAAACGCGCCTTTTCGACGTTGAGAATTTTTCCCTTGAGGGGAAGGATCGCCTGAAACTGACGATCTCGTCCCTGCTTAGCGGAACCACCGGCGGAATCTCCCTCGACCAGGAAGAGCTCAGAGAGCTCCGGGTTGCGTTCCGAGCAATCTGCTAGCTTTCCGGGAAGGTTTGACGAGTCCAAGACACCTTTACGGCGGGTTAACTCCCTTGCCTTCCGAGCTGCTTCTCGGGCCCGAGCCGCGTCGACACACTTTTCGAGGATTCGGCGGGCGATTTTTGGATTCTCTTCCAAGAAGCTGCCAAGGCCCTCGTTGACCGTTTGTTCTACCCAGCCCTTCACCTCGGACGAAACCAATTTGTCCTTTGTTTGACTGGAGAATTTCGGATCCTGAATGCGGACCGAGACCACCGCCGTCAGACCTTCCCGGACATCGTCTCCACTCAAATTTTCTTTGAGATTCTTGTTCAGCCCGGTCGCTGCGGCGTAGTTGTTCAGGGTACGTGTCAGCGCCGCCTTGAAACCGCTCATATGGGTTCCACCATCTCTGTTTTTGATGGTGTTGGTGAAGCAGAAAATCTGTTCCTGATAGGCGTCGTTCCACTGCAGCGCCAGTTCAACGGTCTCGGCGCCGGAACCTTCGTTGCGGACTTCCTCGAGGAAGATTGGTTCTGGGTGCAGGGCGGTCTTATTTCGGTTGAGATGCTCGACGAAACTCTTGATTCCCCCCGCGTAGGAGAACTCTACTTTCCGGTCCGTGCGCTCATCAACCAGATCGATGTGAACCCCACGGTTGAGGAACGACATCTCCCGCAGCCGTTGGGCTAGGAGGTCGTAGTTGAATTCCAAGACGGTGAAGATGGAACCGTCTGGTTTGAAGCGCACCTTGGTTCCGGTCTTGGTCGTCTTGCCAAGGGCCTTGATGGAAGCTTCGGGAATGCCTTTCGAGTAGGTTTGATACCAAACTTTGCCGTCTCGCTTGATCTCCAACTCGAGATTGTCGGACAAGGCGTTGACCACCGACACGCCTACGCCGTGTAGGCCTCCAGATACCTTGTACGAGTTGTGATCGAATTTTCCGCCGGAGTGCAGCTCGGTCATGATGACTTCTGCAGCTGATCGGCCCTCGCTTTTGTGGAGGCCAACGGGAATGCCTCGACCATCATCCTCGACGGTAACCGTGTTGTCGCTATGGATGACCACCGAGACTTGAGATGCATAGCCTGCCTGTGCTTCGTCGATGGAGTTGTCCACCAACTCGAAGACCATGTGATGCAAACCGGAGGAGTCATCGGTATCCCCGATGTACATCCCTGGCCGCTTGCGCACCGCCTCGAGTCCTTTCAGGACTTTGATGCTGTCTGCCGTGTATTCGGGAGAATTTGCTACTTCGGTCAAACCATCAGGTCTCCAATAGTCACGCCGAGGCTCGGCGCACTCAGCGCACGTTTATCGTCGCTGACTTCTTCTCGCTGGATCTGTTCTTGCCGGGCCCGGGCTCTCTCCGGACGAAGGGCTCAGGCTTAGCTATGGTAGCAGAAAAGGAGCCGATTTACGAGCTACTGAAGCAGGGTCTAGGTGTCAATGCTTTCAACATCTTACGGGCGACCTGGTAAAGCGCTGTCGGGGCTCCTCAGAGGGGTTAGCGAGGGTCTCTCAAACAGAAATCTGCCCCAACCTTAGGGTCCAGGTCTTAGCGAAAGGAATCGAGTCCCATACTTCCGGTCGATTGGAGCTGGCAAAGACCTGTTCGACTCCGTAGAAGGCCTTCCACACGGCTTCGAGGGTATCTTTGGCCAGCTCAGCGTCGGCATCGTCAAGAAGGTAGATAGGTTTGACTCCCCCTTGCTCCAGAACTTTCCCATGGGCAGCAGCCAGAGCCAGACCGATTGCCTTCCGTTCTCCCTGGGAGGCAACTCGACGCAGAGAGTGGTCGTCCCAAACGACTTCGAGGTCGTCCCGTTGAGGTCCGAGCAACGGGCGTTGCCGACGTTTTTCCTCTCCTTCCAACGCCCTCAGGGCCGCTAATACGTCCTCTTGGCTCTGCACCTCATTGAGGGATGGGCGGTAGTGCACCGTGATCGCCGGAAAAGGGAACGAACAGAGCTGAAGTACCTCCTCCAAACTTCTAGCTAGTTTGGTTACGTACCGAGCCCGCAAGGCGGTCATCTCGAAGGCGACAGGAGCGAGCATCTCGTTCCAAATCTCGAGATCTTGGGGCCCTTGCTGTAGGACGTGTCGTTTGTGCGCCAGTACCCGACGATAGCGCCCGAAGAGATCGAGGGCAGTCGGTTGGGTTCCCATCACCCCTCGGTCGAGAAAGCGACGCCGTGGTTCCGGAGGCCCACTGAGAAGATCTGCATCGGCATGGGTCCAGGCAACGATGGGTTGCGCCGCCAAGTATTTCGCCAGCGCCACTTCACTGCCATTGAGGCGTCGGACCTTGCTGCGAAGTTTCCAGGAAGTCTCGAGGCGCACCCGGGATTCCCCTAGGATTTCTCCTTCGAGGGAGAAAGAGCTACTTCCATGCTGGCAACAATCGTTGATGCGGGAAGTGCGAAAGCTGCGAGTCGTTGACAGCAGATAGACCGCTTCTAAGAGGCTGGTCTTTCCCGCTCCATTACCACCCAGAAGAAGGTGACTCCCTTTTGAGGGCTGCCAACGGAGATTTTCGAGGTTACGAAAGGTACTTAGAGAGAGTTCCTGAAGCAAGGTACGGACATCACAGCCGCATCGGCATAATGACGCAGAGGTATCTTTGGTCAGGCCCGTCGATGGGTCGGCCGATACATTGGCTGTCCTCATCCTTGAGCTCTAGTTGAACCTGCTCGGTTTCCATCGCCGCTAGGAACTGGCAAAAGTAGTCCGGATTCAGGCCGACAGAGAATTCCTCTTCCCCATATTCGCAGCTGATCTTCTCTGACGCGGCTCCCAGGTCTGGGTTGGCGGCGGAGATCGTCAGCTCATCCTGAGCGAACTGGAAACGTACACCCCGAGCCCGATCCCCGGTCATCAGGGCGACCCGCTGGATCCCCTCTAGGAGGTTCCGCCTGTCGAAGGTCAGCTTCTTGTCGTTGTCTTTGGAGATGACCCGGTCGTAGTCCGGAAAAGATCCTTCCAGAATTCGACAGATCAGCTCGCGGCGGCCGAGACGATAGGACAGATGGTGCGCCCCTCGGCGAAACCCGACAGCACCGTTGCCGTCGAATCGCTGTAGTTCTTGGAGGGCCTTCCGGGGAACCAGCACCGAGGCTTCTTCTCCTCCATTCTCTAGCTTGGATTCGACGACCGCCAGACGATGACCGTCCGTCGCCACCATCTCTAGAGAATCTTCTTTGACCTTAAGGAGGGCGCCATTGAGCTGAAACCTTGACTCGTCCGCAGAAATGGCGAAGAGAATCTTGCCGATCATGCGACGAAAATCCCCAAAGGGAATGTCGATCGCACCCTCTTCCTCGACCGTGGGAAGGGTCGGGAAGTCCTCCGGAGCCAAACCATGAATCTTGAAGCGAGAATTTCCCGCTTCGATGGTCAGAGTCTTGGGTTCCTCGAGGCGAAGGGAGACCTCCTGAGTACGCAGAGATCGGATGATCTCCATGAACTTCTTGGCCTGAACCGCTATTCCCCCGTCGAGGTCAACGTCTGCCTCACACCACGATGTCAGCGAGACGTCTAGGTCTGTTGCGGCGAGAAATAGCTTTCCATCCCGCGCTGTCAAAAGGAGATGTGAGAGTACAGGAATCGTACTCTTTCTTTCGACGATGCCTTGCATCGGCGCTAGTTCAGTGAGGAATTCAGAGCGGTCTAGACGAATTTCCATAGGGCCTTCTCCGTTGAAAAGAAGGGTGAATATACCATAGGAGTAGTAGATAGTAGGGCTTGTGGATATGTGGAAAACAGCCCTAAATCTATACTCCTAAACACTTTAGACAATCCGCAGGCGGATGGATATCGGTTGTGGAGCAGCTGTGGAGGAATTGAGGAGATTTGCTGCGGCAGTAGAAATCCACAGCAGGTCCACAGTAGGCCCGCAAGAAAATTCTCAGGGCGGGGCTGGCTAGCAAGGCTCCTGTTTCCGAGTCGAGTCAAGAGAAGTGGTCCTGGATGCTCTGAAGGACGCGGTCTAGGTCGGGATCCTGGTCTCGTAACTTATCGATGTCTTTGACAGCAGAAATGACGGTCGAGTGATGTTTGTCGTTGAAGAGTTTGCCAATTTCCGGATAGGAGAGGTCAGTAAGGATTCGGAGAAGATTCATGGCAACCTTACGGGGAAAGACGATTTGCCTCGTATTATTTCGGCTCTTGATCTCGCTGACCTTTAGGCCATAGTGCCGAGCAACGAATTTGATGATTTCGGCGGCGGTGGAGCGACGATCGGTTACGGGGAGGATGTCCTTGAGGGTTTCCCGAGCCAAGTCGATAGACAGAGACTTTCCAGTCAACGAGGCGAAGGCGGTGACTCGATTTAGGAGGCCTTCCAACTCGCGGATGTTCGAACGCACCTGCCGAGCGATGAAAAGAGCGACGTCGTCTGGTAGGGCGAGGGCTTCGGTATCTGCTTTTCGTCGCAGAATGGCGACCTTGGTTTCCAGGTCAGGAGGCTGAATATCTGCAATAAGGCCCCATTGAAAGCGACTGCGCAGCCGTTCTTCGAGGGTGGGGATCTTTCGGGGCGAGGCATCGGAAGTTAGGATGATTTGCCGCTGGCTCGTGTAGAGCGTGTTGAAGGTGTGAAAGAACTCTTCCTGAGTCCGTTCTTTGTTCGCAATGAATTGAATGTCGTCGATCAGTAAAATGTCGATATTTCTATAGCGATCCCGGAACTCCGGCATACGGTCGAACCGAATGGAGTTGATGAGCTCGTTGACGAATTGCTCTGCAGCCAAGTACATGATCCGGAGGTGCGGACTATCCCTGAGAATCTTGTGGCCAATGGCATGGAGTAGGTGGGTTTTCCCTAAGCCGACTCCACCATAGAGAAAGAGGGGGTTGTAGCTATGGGATGGGCTTTCAGCTACGGCCCTGGCAGCGGCATGGGCAAATTGGTTCGAGTTGCCAACTACAAAAGTCTCGAAAGAGTATTTCTTGTCGAAAGTCGGATTTCGCAGACCTATTTGGGCTCCTTGCTCTTCGGTCTCTAGGACGAAGAGGGTCTCGAATCCTGGAGCAAGGAGCTCCTGAGCACAGCGGTCTAGTAGGGGACGGTAGCTTTCTTCCAGGGTGTGCAGAAAACGGGGGTTCGGCGCGATGAGGACGAGCCTCATGGGGCCCTCAGACTGGACGCGGAGTGGCCCGATCCAAGTCTCGAACTCCTCGCCGTCGAGGATACTTCGGAGTCGTTGGCGGATTGAGTCCCAGGGGGTGAGAGTCATGATTTCCTAGTCGTTAGAGATGGGAGTATCCACAACCTTTCCACAGGCTGTGGAAAAAGGAAATCTTCAGTTCGTTTTGTTTTAGGAACCGGAGCAGCCTCGTGAAGGCAGAATCATAGCACAGGCTCTAGCACCCCGACAGGTAGATTTTTCTCGGTTCTTCCCCTATCTAATAGAGTAGTTGCCGGAGAAGATGAGTTGGAGACAGGAATTTTTTCAAAGGGGCAAATCGGGTAGAAAACGCTTGTGGCATGAAGATTGCTTGATGGTGGAGTATCAACAGAGAGCAATCTCGGGGGAGATTCAACCTACCCAACTATTTTCTCACCAAAAAAGATCTTTAGAGATCCCATTCAAAAACAGCCCACCCATGAATCCCCCTGGAAACCAGGGGTAGAACCTTACAAGCCAACCAAAAACAGAATCTCCCCCGCTTTCTGAACTTTCTGGCTCTCCCGTCTTCTTCTTAGTTTCTTCTCTTTAGCGAGTGTTCTAGGCTCGGGTGCCGAAACGGCAGTGTCCTTCTGAGGACTGCCACAATGGCGGACTACCCCCAGTGATGGACAGCGATGGTGACGAGCACCCATGACCGACGGTGAAAAGCTACTGAGTTGGTACGATCTCCATTCGAGGGACCTACCTTGGCGGGAGAATACCGATCCCTATCCGGTTTGGGTCTCAGAAGTGATGCTGCAGCAGACCCGTGTCGAAACCGTCATTCCTTATTTTTATCGATTCCTAGAAGAATTCCCGTCCGTTGAGGAGTTGGCTGCGGCTCCCGTGGATAGAGTCCTAGTTTTGTGGTCGGGTCTTGGGTACTACCGTCGTGCTCGGCAGATGCATGCTGCAGCTCGGGTTGTTGCTGAGATGGGAGGAGAGTTTCCTTCCAGCGCAAAGCAGCTTCAAGCTCTTCCGGGCATTGGCCCCTATACCTCCGCTGCCATCGCCAGTATTTCCTTTGGAGAGATGGTGCCGGTGGTGGATGGCAACGTTGAGCGAGTGGTCAGCCGACGGCTAGCTCTAAAGGAATTTCCCCGTAGTAAGGCCGGTAGAGCTGCCATTTCGAAAGCAGCTAAGGAGCTTCTGGTGCTGGATCGCCCCGGTGATGGCAACCAGGCGATCATGGAGTTGGGAGCAACAGTGTGCATTCCAAGAGCTCCGCTCTGCTCGGGATGCCCGATTTTCGAAGGTTGTCTGGCGAAGGAAAGAGACGAAGTCGGCAGTTATCCGCGGCAACCAGCGAAGAAGCCTGTGAAGAGAATGCGGCGTAGGGTCGCCGTAGTCGTTGACGGGGAGAGGATTCTCCTGTTTCGGCGGCCTGACGAAAGCATCCTACTGGCAGGTACCTGGGAACTACCCTGGGTCGAAAGCTCGGTGAAAAAGGATGAGGATTTATCAGCCTCGGAGAATGAGCTGACGAACACTTATGGTGGCCTTTGGAGGCTCACCCAGCAGCAAGGGGAGGTTCGCCACAGCATTACCTTCCGTGCCTTGGTTCTGGAGATCCACTTTGCGGAGCTCAGTTCTTCCGGAGAACTCGCCGAAAACGTGGAAGCGGGCTGGTTCTTGCCTAAGGAGTTGTCCGGACTACCGCTTTCTTCTCAAGTCTTCAAGGCGTTGAAGAAGGTTGGCCTGTGTCCATCAGGAGGAGCTGCCGCCTGAAAAGATGAACCAGGTGATCAGCTTTTCGTTGAGCTCTCGTAGGCGCTTTGCGATGAGATTCGAGAGGATGGTGAGTAACCGCAGAGAGGAGACTTTGTGGATGTCCAGCAGTCCTTGCAGGACCTCCCGGGGAATAGCCAGCAAGACAGCACCTTCCTGCGAGGCTTTGGCGTCTGCGGATCGCGGTTGTTGGTCGATGAGGGCCATCTCACCGAAGTAGTCACCCCGTTCTAAGAAGGCGAGAGCCTCCTCCCCAGCGCCGGGAATGAATTTACTAATCATGACTTTTCCGTCCAGAACGACGTACATTTCGTCGCCTACATCTCCCTCTCGAAAGATGAGCTTCCCTGGGCTCATCTTGGCCTCTCGAGAAAGAGAGGCTAGAAAGTTGATCTCCATATTGGAGAGCTTCTGTTCCTGGAAGAGGGCTTTCTTAGCAGCGAGGTCGATATGGAATTCGACTGTTGGGTCTTTCTTGGAGGAGTCATCCATCGAGGCCTGGTCAGAGGCTTCGGTGAAGAATTGGGTCAGTTTGTCGTTGGTCCGTCTCAGTTTCTGGGCGAGACTTTTCCAGAAACTCCAATAAAGTGCGACGGTTAGACGCTGGTCTTCCGCCATTCCTTTTGAGAGGCGTTCTGGGTCTAAGACCAGGAGCTCGGCATTCTCTAGTACCGCTGCCCCTCCCGATCTGGGTTGTTCGTCGATAAAACTGGTTTCTCCAAAGAGCTCCCCTTCACCGAGATCAGCGAGGCTGTAGTGGCCATAAGGGGTAGCTCTCTGTATGCGGACCTTGCCGTCGAGAATCACGAACGCTTCGCGACCCGTGTCGGTTTCCTGGAAGACTTCTTCACCGACTGATAGGCGGCGTCTGGTGACATAGGGTCCGAGGTGCTCCAGTTGAGCAGCAGAGAAATGGGAGAAGATATCCCAGCGGCGAAGAAGGATTGCGTCGTTCAAAGTATGCCCATTGTACCTGGGTCCGAGTGTCGCAAACCAACTAGAACGGTGAAAATTAGAGAAGGCTCAGCTGTGCGGGAGCCAAGAATCTGTTGACTTGCTCTTCTACGATATCGAGCCATTGTTCTCGGCTTTCCGGCGGGAGCTTCATGGTGTCGAGATTTTTCTTCTGAAGCTCCTTACGAAGGCGATCTTCCACGGCTCGTTGAAAGACCGGGTCCTCCGAGCGCACGCCATCCGCACTCAGATCATGGACGATGGGTACCTCGACCAAGAGGTCGTAGGTCGTCATCCACCAATCTACTAAAGCGCTGAGTCCTTCCGTAGGGCCTGCGGTGAGGAGTAGATAGACATAGTTGTCCAAGGCGCTTCGGTCACAGATGACGACGGGATAGCGGGCCTGGGCAAGAAGCTCTTCTGCTATTTGGGTATGGAGGATCCACGACTCGGACGCGAGTCCGGTCTCTTCGTTGATGGGTAGAGGACATCGGCGAGCCACCTCATGAACCACCTCGAGAGAAAAGTCGTGAACCTTGAGTCGTGCAGCGAGGCCGTAGCAGAGAGTGGTCTTGCCGACACCATGGCTACCGATGAAGGCTATTTTGCAGCTCTTGTTGTCACTCATTGGGCGATTGTACGATTCTGCCTGGCCTACGGTGTTCTGAAGATCGTACAGAGTGCCCGGCGGTGACCCCGTAGCAAGGCTCGAACTCTCGATTTACCAGCCAATCCGAGGCGAGCAGCCAGGAATAGAGCGCGGTAGGAAACGTAGGCGCTATGCGCCAAGCCCAGGTAGGCCCGGTAAAGAAGACTGCGGAAGGGAAGAAAACGGGTCGCCGAAAGGTGCTCGAGGTACAGAGCCGAGATTTCTCTGGAGCCGGTTGCAGCTCCCAGGTAGTGAATGGCAGAGAGCCGAGGTTCGAAGCCGAGTTGCCAACCGGCTCGCCGCAGCCGCCGGCAAAGATCTAGGTCCTCGTTGTAGAGGAAAAACCTAGGGTCGAAGCCTCTAACCTCTTCCCAAGCAGCTGGAGTGATAGCTATTGCGGCTCCGGGGAGAAAGCTAACCTGTCTTCGGCGACAAGCCTCTTTTGGAGACCGGCTCTGCCAAACGGTGCCGGTCAGGTAGTTGACGCCTCCCCCGGCGTACCAAAGGGGGCCATCTCTTCGATCAAGAAATAGAGGTCCTCCCGCTGCACCGACACCTGGAGTCGCCAGCGCAAGAAGAACCGAATCCAAGTAGCCAGGGAGGATTTCTACGTCGTGATTGAGAAGCAGGAGGTGCTTTGGAGAGACCTCTTCGAAGAGGCGACGGACCCCGCGGTTCGCCCCTTCACCGAAGCCGGGGTTATCGGCGGAAGAGAGATGAATAGTGGTTCCTGGAAGGGAGCCCGCTTCGAGGTTTCCTGAGTTATCGACGACAACGACCTGTCGAGAAGCCGAAGAGGAATCCATAACAACGGCATGGACACATCGAAAGGTCGACTCCTGGTCGCCGTAATGAACCACAACCACTCCAACATCGACGGGAGCCTGGTTGCTGCTCCTGTTGCTCATGGATCGAGTTTTCCAGTGGTTTCTGAAGAGAGAACGCGCCAAGATTTTTCCAAAATATCCAAAGCCGCCTCGATCTGGGCTGTAGTGACCGTAAGAGGAGGGGCCAGTTGGAGTACGTTGCCGTTGGGCCCACCGGCTAGAGCGATCAACCCAAGGGAAAGAGCCCTCGCTGACCAGGACCGGGCGAGGTCACGGTTGGTCAGTTCGATCCCCCACAGGAGTCCTCTGCCACGAACACTCCGAATTCCTGCACGGTTTAGGGACCAGTCTCTAAGTCGCTTGCCTAGATCAGACCCCAGAGACATCGACCGCTGGACGAGCTGGTCGTCGCTGATCACAGAAAGGACTTCGAGAGCTGCCGCACAGGCGACAGGGTTTGCTGTAAAAGTTGCTGTATGCATCGCTTCGCCGGGTGTTTCCCAGTGCTTCATGACTTCTCGACTTCCTACCACGGCGGCGATGGGTAGTCCTCCTCCCAAGGCTTTTCCACAGCAGAGTAGGTCGGGGCGAACCTCTTCGGCGTCGACTGCAAACAGCTTTCCCGTTCGTCCAAACCCCGTAAAAATCTCATCTGCTATCAACAAAGCTCCGGTTTCCCGGCAAAGCTGAGAAAGCTCCTGGAGCCAACCGTCTGGAGGGAACAACACACCTTCTCTCCCAACCACTGGCTCGATGATGACGGTGCCGACGGAGGGTTCCGCAGCCAGTAGCGCTTTCAGTTGGTCTACCGGTGCACCAAAGGGTCGTCGGTGTACATGGTCATGGAGGAAGGGGTGAAACGGGTCGCGAAAAGCAGGTCTGGATGTCGAGTGGAGAGCACCGAGAGTTAGACCATGGTACGAGGGCTCGAAGGCGAGGATGCCTGGTTTTCCAGTAGCCAGGTAGGCTGATTTGAGAGCGATCTCCACCGCATCGGAGCCCGAGACAGCGAAATAGACCCGGGGTTGGTCCACCGGCACCAAAGAGCAGAGTTTCTCCGCCAGGTTGATTCTAGGGTGGTGGCTGTGGACGTCGGCAAGACCATGGAGTAAAAAACTTGTTTGTAAGCGGATGGCTTCGACGATACGGGGATGCCGATGGCCAATGGAGGCAACCCCGAAACCCGCCGTGAAATCTAGGAAGAGGTTCGAGTCTGGATCCAAGACGTTGGAGCCAAGGGCCTCTGCCCAGGCGAGGCTTCCTTCGCTTCCTATAAGGGTGTTGATTCCGGGAGCTTCGAAGGCCTCCATGCGGCGAAACCACCTTCGGGATTCAGGACCTGGAGGCGGGGTCAAAATTCGGGGGACGAGGTCGCCCCGGACAAGGCGAGGGGAGGGGGAGTCCATGAGGTCTTAGAGTTCCCGGCGACCCGCCAGGGATCGAGCGAGAGTAACCTCATCGGTGTACTCGATGTCACCCCCAACGGGCATGCCGAAGGCGAGGCGGGTTACCCGAATATTCTTGGACTTGAGCAATCGGGCTAAATAAAGGGCAGTTGCCTCCCCTTCTACATCCGGGTTGGTTGCCAGGACAACCTCTTCGATTCCTGCTAGCCGACGAAGCAGGCCGTCGATGGCGAGCTGGTCCGGACCAATTCCCCGCTGGGGTGCCAGGACCCCAAGGAGGACGTGGTAGCGACCGAGGAATTCTCCTGTACGCTCAATGGGGCGAATATTGAACGGCTGCTCCACGACGCAGAGGAGCCGAGAGTCCCGACCTGGGTCCGAGCAGATCGAACAAGGATCGACGTCGGTAATCCCATTACATTCGCAGCAGTGGAATAGGCGCTCCTTGATTTCCAGGATAGAGGAAGCTAAGGCTGCGGCGTCTTCCTTACTGACGGTAAGAAGATGGTGAGCCAGGCGAGTCGCCGTTTTCGGCCCGATGCCGGGTAGGCGAGAGAGCTCCCCGACGAGGCGTGCCAGGGGTGCGGGCATGGAGGCCTACATCATCCCAGGTAGTCCGGAAGCCAAGGACCCCATTTTTCCCTGAAGCGCCTCGTCGACGAGACGGCCAGCTTCATTGACCGCAGCAAGGATGAGATCTTCGAGCATACCGGGATCCTCGGGATCGACCACTTCAGGGTCTAGCTTGACGGAGACCAGCTGTTTCTTTCCGCTCATCTGAACGGTGACCATTCCCCCTCCGACGCTGGCATCGACCACCAGCTCGGAGAGCTCTGTTTGCATCTTCTCCTGCATCTGCTGCGCTTGCTTCATCAACTGGCGGATATTCATTCAAGGCTCCTCAGTGTTTCTCTATGTTGTCCACCGTCCCACCGAAAATATCTAGAACCGTCTGAACTCGAGGATCTGTTTCGGGTTCCGACTCATCGTGGTCGTGCTCTGGTTCTGACTTCGTATCTTGAGACGGTGTTATCGGCTCCGGGTCGCTCAATAGGCATCTCCAAGTAGCGCTTTGCCCCCAAACGCTTCGAAGAGCTGACTCTAAAACTTCGAGATTGCTACCCCTCTCTAGAGCCTTCGAGAGCAGGTCGTCTCCCGGTGCCAAGTGGATTCTAAGCTCTCCGTTCTCGAATTCAAGCTTCGTCGCAGCTCTGACGCGCACCAAAAGGGGTTGCTTTTGCCGGCCGATAGCTTCCAGGAAAGAGTCGACTCGCATCTCCGGGGAGAGGTTACTCAGAGGCTCTTCAGGCTCCGCTACGGGAGAAGGTTGCGGCGCACCCTCGCCTTCCTCAGGAGGTCCGATGGGCGGCTTCGCTGCTGGCTCCGGTGAAGAAGCCACCTCGGGGGAGGCTGGTGCTTCGGCGGGTTTCTTTGGGGCCGCCCTCTTGGGCTGTACCGGTGGAACAGGCTCGGCCTTGCTGAGGGGGACGGGAGGGGCCGAGCTGTGAGGCGGCGCAGTCGCTTTAGGCGTAGATGGACTGGTCGACTTTGGTGGATTGGTCGATTTTGGCGGATTGGCAGGCTTCTGGGATCTGGTCTGCTTCGGTGGTCTGGGCCTGCCCGCCAATAACTCTTCTACTCCCGTCAGCTTCGGGAGCTCCGCGGCACGCAACCAGGCAATCTCCAGAGCTAACGCACCGGCTTCACTTCTACGGACGGTGGCTTCGCTTCCCAGGAGAAGGTGGGTCAGCCGCAGAAGGTTTTCATAGCCGGCTTGTTTGGCGAGGCCCTCGAGAGCGGCAGCATCTTCAGCTGGGAGCTCTAAGTGCTCCCTTTGACCACCCAAGGAAACATGGAGCGCGTCTCGACAATAGCCGAGAAATTGAGCGAAAACATGGCGGGGGTCTCTGCCATCCGCTTCGGTCCGTCGGACCAGACTCATGAGGGAGACCGCATCCCCTTCCAGCATCGCTTGCAAAGCGTCCTGGAACAGGGCGGTATCCAATCCACCCAAGAGACGGGTTGCCTCATCGTCGGCAATGGTTCCGCCGCCAAATGTAGCGAGTTGATCTAGCAGCGCTACGGAATCTCTAACACTGCCCTCACCAGCCCGGGCGATGAGCCGCAGGGCGTTCTCGCTGACGGTGAGGTTCTCTTGCTGAGAGATCGTTTTGAGGTGCTCAGCCAGGGTGTTCGACGGAACCCTTCGAAAACGGAATTCCTGGCAACGAGAAAGAATGGTGGCGGGCACCGCTTCGATCTCGGTGGTCGCAAAAATGAAAACGAGAAAGTCCGGCGGTTCCTCGATGATCTTGAGTAGAGCATCGAAAGCCTGGCGAGAGAGCCGATGAACTTCGTCGAGGATGACGACTTTATATCGATCTCTCGCGGGCCCATAGCGGAGGCTCTCGGTAAGCTCTCGGACCTGTTCGACCTTGGAGTAGGTCGCAGCATCTACCTCGATGACGTCCAAGTCCCCACCGCGGGTAATTTCTTGGCAGATGTCGCAGCTGTTACAGGGCTCGGGGGTGGGTCCGGACTCGCAGTTGAGGGCTTTTGAGAGGACCCTTGCGGCGCTGGTTTTGCCGACTCCGCGGATACCGGAGAAAAGATAGGCCTGGGCAATGCGGCCTTCCGTCAAGGCATTGCGCAGAGCCTGGACGATGGGCTCTTGGCCAATCAGGCCAATAAAGTCCTGAGGGCGGGATTTGCGGGCGAGAACCTGGTAAGCCATGTTTTTTGTCGAGGTCCAGCAGTCTACGAAGGGCTCCGGCTTTCTGCGGCACTCAGCGGGGAAACCTTATCGCTGCTCCCTTCCGGGCCTGACGAGATTCGGTAGCCGCCGATGCACAGGGCCCGAACCCTTCGCGGGCTGCTGGCAGAACCTTGATGGTATGCCCTAGCGGTCCCTATGTAAAGCCAAGAGGTTTACCGGTGAAGTCGATTGCAATATGATGGCGATCCCTTTCAGGGGCTGTCAGGTCTGAGTGTCTCCTATGGACGATCAAACGTTTATGCTCGAGGCTCTCGAGCTGGCGCACCGAGCAGGCACTCTGGGAGAGGTTCCGGTAGGTGCCTTGGTCGTGCGGCACGGGCGTGTCGTTGGCAGGGGATATAACCGGCGGGAGTCGGATCGAGACCCCTCGGCTCATGCCGAGATGATCGCGATCCGGCAGGCAGCGGTACGGTTGGACAGCTGGCGCCTAATCGGATGCACGCTGTTTGTGACCTTGGAACCGTGCGCTATGTGCGCCGGGGGCTTGGTGAATAGTCGGGTGGAGCGGCTGGTCTATGGAGCTACGGATCCCAAGGCTGGCTTTTGTGAAAGCCTGGGCGACCTGGTGCGAGACCCACGACTGAACCATCGCCTGGAGGTGGCTTCGGGAGTTCTCGCGGCTGAGTCGTCGCGGATGCTCAAGAAGTTCTTCTCAGAGCTACGTGGTTTTCCCCGGGGACCACGCCCTGGTACGATCGCCTGAGTCGGCGGGGCGAGATCGACCGCCGCCGTGAATCGAGATCTTTGAAAGACGAGTCTTCGGGTTCTACGCAGAGTGGAGCTCGAGTCATCGTCGACGGAAAGCGAAAAATCCGGAGAGGTGTCCGAGTGGCTTAAGGAGCACGCTTGGAAAGCGTGTGTAGGGTAACCCCCTACCGTGGGTTCGAATCCCACCCTCTCCGCCATCGCTTTAGCATTCCCTGCGGATAACCTCCGCCGCAATTTCGAGGGAGAGGTGCCAGAGTGGTCGAATGGGGCGGTCTCGAAAACCGTTGACCGGGCAACCGGTCCGTGGGTTCGAATCCCACCCTCTCCGCCATTCAGAGCTCAGCTCATCTAGAAGCCGCACCCCAAAGGCGCCGCCCTCGCCAACAGCGAACCTCCACGAGTCGAAATAGGTTTCGGAGAAGGCAAGGTCCATCGACGACCTTGTTTGGGTGAAGACAGCGGTCAGGGAGCCGAGGGACTCGAGGGAAGAGTGGACCTGCCGAGCCGGAATTATCCCTCATCCTCGAGAAGATAGGCAGCGAGTACTTGCCTTTCCGGCTGCCGAAAAGTTGACGGCACAGGGAGCCTCCGATAAATTGGGCCGCTGCGCGTTGCCTCAGTCCTTTTCTGTTGATCGCGTAGAGTCTCGGGATCTCCTAATGGGAGTTCCGTGGCGAGTCGAAGCCGGGTTTCCGGCGGTAGTTTCATCAACCTAGTTTCCGAGAGCGAGAATGTCGTGAAGCGTACATTTCAGCCGAACAATCGGCGCCGTAAGAAAAAGCATGGATTCCGGGAGCGCATGCGCACCCGACAGGGTCGTGCGATTCTGAAGAATCGTAGGCGTAAAGGTCGAACGCGCCTGGCAGCTTGATTCCTCGAAGGCAAAGCATGCCTGAGACGGACGAGCGTTTATCCCGAGCCGGACTTTTGCGCCGACGCTCGGAATACCAGAATTGCTATCGACGAGGAAGGCGGCGGCACGGCCGGTTCGTGACGCTGCACATTACAGCGAATCAGGTGGGCCACACCCGCCTGGGGATTACGGCTACCCGCAAGGTGGGTGGTTCCGTAGTGCGGCACCTCCTCAAAAGGAGGGTCCGGGAGATCTATCGCAGGTGGCCGGAGCGGTTACGGTTACCTGCTGTCGACTTAGTGGTTCACTTGAAACCAGCAGCTGGCGGGACAGATTTCTCCTCTTTACAGGAAGATCTTCTGAGACTGCTAAGTGGTGGGCTGGTCCGGGGCCAGAAGGCCTCTCATTGACCCGTTTTCTAACCTGGCTACTGCGAGCTTATAAGCGTTGGATCTCCCCCCTTCTTCCTCGAGCCTGCAGGTTCGCTCCAACGTGTTCGGAGTACGCGAGAGTCGCCATCTCAAAATATGGGGCGGTTCCCGGTGTGTTTCGAGCGATCGGCCGGTTGCTGCGTTGCCACCCCTTTCATCCTGGTGGGGTAGACCTGCCGTGACGGACCTTTCAAATCTCCGGGCTTTTGTGCCGAGGACGATCCCCTTGTCGGGTCCGACTCGTCAAAGCTCTACCTCCCAATAGGAAATGTAGCCCTTGGACAATCGTCGATTACTACTAGCAGTGGTCCTATCGTGGATAGTGGTCATCGCTTGGAATCACTATTTCGGGCCCAAGCCTCCTCCGCCTGGAACACGGCCGGCCGTCGAAGAGATGGCACCGGGTGAGAGCTCAGCCTCTAACAGGGAAACATCGAAAGCAGAAGCGCACGGCGTCGGTGTTGCCAATGGGCTGGTGGAAAAGGGCCCCGGGAGTGTCGATGAGGCCAGTGAAGAGCGAGAGGACGTACCGGAAACGATCGTACAGGCCACAGAGGAATCTCTCGTGGTCGTCGAGAACGAGAGATTCCTTGCCTCCTTCTCGAATCGAGGCGCTCAGCTGGTGTCCTTTCGCCTCAAGGATCACCTGGATGGAGAAGGCGAGCCGGTGGAGATGGTGCGAGCTCGCACGGGCGTCCAGTTTCCCTTCTCTCTCGTCGGCGGTGGCCACGAGGGTTTGGCTCTCAACGATGCTCTCTTTGCGGCACGGGAACAGACGGCCAACGGTGGGGGGGAAGAGCTCCACTTCGAATACAGCGGGCCGCTGGGCCAAGCTACGAAGAGTTTCTTTTTCTCCGGTTCCGGAGTCTTCCGCTTCGAGGTCGAAGTGGAGGACGAGAGGGATTGGAGCGTGTTTCTTGGGCCCGGGGCGTCCAACCCCACTGCTGAGCAGTTGAAGCAGCCCCAATTCTGGCGGGGAGGCGTCTACTCTGCGGGTGGCGACCGAGAGAAGGTCGATGCTCGGAAAGCGAAAGAAGATGAGCGCATCAGCACGCGAGGCCTGAGCTGGGCTGCCCTCGATGACCTATATTTTCTGGCTGCTGTCATGCCGGGGGAAGGTGCCGAGGAGGTTATCTTCAGGCCCTTTCTCGTTGCCGGCCCGGATTCCGAGGCGGCAGAGCTAGAGGTTCTTCCCCAAGCGGAAGACCTAACCGCCGAGCAGAAAGATCAGCCACGGGCTATCGGCTTGTTGGTTCGGTCTCGTGGGGACCGCATCGAGGGCGAAAGCTATTGGGGTGCCAAAGTTTACAAGGAGCTGGCCGCCCTTCCCCTTGGTCTTGAGCAGACCGTGGATTTCGGCTGGTTCTCCTTTCTGGCTCGACCCCTACAAGTTGCGCTCAATTGGACCTACCAGAACGTGGTTCCTAACTACGGGTGGGCAATCGTCCTAATGACGCTGCTCATCAAACTGCTGATGCTGCCTCTAACCCATCACTCGATGGTTTCGTCGCAGAAGATGCAGGAGCTGAATCCGAAGGTGCAGGCCATTCGGTCGCGCTTTCGGAGCAAATTGAAAGATCGCCAGGGCAAGCCCAATATGGATGCTCAGCGGAAGATGCAGGACGAAATCATGGGGGTCTACAAAAGCGAGGGTGTCAACCCCGCCAGTGGCTGCATTCCCGTGGTTTTTCAGATACCCGTGTTTTTCGCCTTCTACCGGCTTCTCGGCGCCGCTATCGAGCTGCGTCACGCACCGTGGATCGGCTGGATTCAGGACCTTTCGACTCTCGACCCGTTCTACGTGCTGCCGATCGTGATGTTCATCACACAGTTTATCCAGCAGCTGCGCATGCCAATGGGGGCCGACCCTATGCAGCGCCGCTTATTTCTGATGATGCCGTTTATCTTCCTCTTCGTCTTTCTGAAGTTTCCCAGTGGGTTGGTACTGTACTGGCTGACCAATAATGTCTTCGGGATTTTTCAGCAGGAAGCCTACAAGGTGTGGAAACGAAAGAGGGCAGAAGCGGCCCAAGAGCTTAAAGACGCAGGTTCAAGCAAGAGGAAGTCGATTAAGGCATGAAACCATCAAAGCGAAAGTTCTTCTCCGGAAACACCGTGCAACAAGCAGTCGTAGCAGCGGCCAATGAATACGGCCTGGCTCCGTCTGAGATCGCCTACCGGCAAATCGAAAAGCGTCACGGCTTTCTTCGGTCGCGCAAACGGGTAGTGATCGCCGTCGACCCACAAGCTCCCCGGCTAGCCACCCCGGAAGCCTCCCCCGCGGGGGCTGAAGAGGCGTCCCTGGCCGGCGTCGTTGCTTCTCCGGTGGAGGAAGTCTCACCACCAGAACCCAGTTTAGTAGAACCTCACTCATTGGCATCCGACTCATCAGAGGCCGGCCCATTGGGGACCCACCCAACGAGCGGCGTGGTGGTTCCTGGGCCGAGCTCGGGGCCGGCACCGGCCCCACCCGCTCCTCTGGAGTCAGAGTTGGTGGCGCCTTCTGCTGCGCCGGCAGCCTCTGCGACTCCTGGGCCTTCAGCTGTGGACCAAGCTCCCATTGAAGAATCACAGGAGCAGCCTCCGAAAGCTGAGCCCCAGCGCGCACCAAGGAAAGGTCGTCGAGAGGGTGGTCGCAGAGACCGGCGCCCCGTGGCAAATCCAGAGGCCGTTCGGGCTGCTGGTGATGAGGCCATGGCAAAGATGGTGACGTTAACGGGCCTCGATCTCTCTTGGACGGTTTCTGATTCGGAGGAGGGTATCGAAGTAGAGATCGCGGGGCCGGATGCGGATCTACTGCTCGAAGAGCATGGCAAAGCGATCTTCGCCATGGAACATCTTCTCCCTAAGCTCGTTCGGGGAATTTCTGGCGAAAGCGCCTATTGCCAGATCGACTGCCTCAACTTCAAGGCGGATCGACTCGAAGAGCTCCGAAAGCTGGCCTTGAACTCGGCGGACGAAGTTCGGAAGTCTGGGGAACCGAAGACGCTCAAGCTTCTCAATCCCGCAGAGCGTCGCTTGGTTCACATGGCCCTCGCGGATCAAGAGGGGGTCGAGACCGAGAGTGAGGGACGGGGGTATTTGAAGCGCCTCACGATCTGGCCGACAGACGACTGAGGCGATCGGCGGCAGGCAGGCTTCTTCCTTCCTGGTGGCCTATCTTCTGGATCTTGATTCTAGAGATGCCTGAGATCTTGGCTACGAGTTTCTTAGTTAGTTGTCTCTTGGCTAGGAGTCTCTTGAGTATCAGCAAGAGGTGGCTCGCTCAGCCGGGAGCCTGACCTTGCTACCTCTCCGTTTCCTGGTTGGCGAATCTGGATGCTGGCTAATATCGGGGTTGGCTGATGTAGGGATTAGCTGACCTATGGAGATTGGCCGACTCATTCACCCGCTTATCGACCCGGGGACTCGGGGCCCGGTGGTTTTCCCGCTCGCCCATCGGGCTCGAGTCGGAGGCTTTCTGCTGTCGAGAGAGGGAGTTCTTGGCGACCCCCTCTGGGTTCTGCCCGGATCAGGGCAGAGTCGGGAGAGAGACGAGTTCCTATCGCTGCCTCTCGGTCCACGGTCTCCCAGCCCACGGTATCTCAGCCCACGGTGTCCCTGCTCACGGTGTCCCTGCCCACTGCGTTTCCGTCCAGGGTCTCTCCGTTCACCGAGTTTCCGTTCACCGCGTCTCCGTACATCGTGTTTCCCTACGCTGTGGCTTGCTTTCTGAGGCGCGGTCCACAGCCTTTCGGAAAAGTGTTTCCTGCTGTCGCCCCCGCCCGGTTCCCAACCCCTGGTGAAGGAGTTAGAGGTGACCCCCCAGAAGTCTTTCCTGGGGAGACTTGTTCTTGCGGGCTCACCATCGCCAGTCACCACCAACCCTCAGGACGATGGTTCGGAGGCCCCGTCCTACCTTCCCGATGCCTTCGCCGCTCCGCTATTCTTTCTTGTTTTCTTGGGCTGGCCCTGTCCTTAAGTTGCCCTGGATCGGCCATCTCTTGGCAAAGAAGGCTACACCTGGCTGTTGGTGGTGGCATTTTGGGGGAGCCTGGAGAGGAGAGCGGCACTGAGTCAAAGATCTTTTTAGATTCTAGATCTCTATTTAGTGCCTCCATGCGCCGTGTTGGGCAAGATAAAGAGACAGAAATTGGTTTTTAAGTGGAAAAATATTTCTCCGGAAGCGTTGGAGAGATGAGAGGGTGGGGCGGTTGCACTTGAGAATCGCAAAGAAGGGTAGAAAAGGGGGCCCAAGAGCGGTCGACAGGGCGGGTGGGCAAAGGAGGTTTCACGTGAAACATCTACCTGCATTCGAGAGCGGTCGGTGGCCGAGGGCGGGTTGTCTCGTCAGGAGAGCGCTTGGTCCAATCGGGTCTAGTGCTATTAGGCGCAGAGTGCCGGGTCTAGTGCTGCCAGACCTAGTGCTGCCGGGCCTACGCTTGCCGGGCCTACACTTGCCGGGCCTACACTTGCCGGGCCTACACTTGCCGGGCCTACACTTGCCAGGCTCGTAGCCTCACGAGGTCAACGGTTTGCCAGTCCCGGCAAAGACGGGCTCACGAAAGACCTCGAGCTTAATCGATTGTCACCGCCGACCTTTTTGGGCCAGGAAAATCGATTCTCTGAAAGAATCCGCAGTTTCGCGTCGTCGGGCCCTGTCGGCTAGAGGGGGGTAAGGCTAGAGCCGGTCGTGGATTGACTGTTCGTGGCTGACGGAGTGCGGCGGGAGTACCCTCATGGCGCTGACTAGCGAAAGCGAGACGTCTGGCGCTGGTTCTAGGCGCTGATTCTAGTGCTGGGCCTAAGAACTGGACTTTAGTGCCGCATCTAACGGAAGAGCGTGATGCAGCCCCGAGACTCGCCCTTGGTTCTCAATAGAGCGTTTCTAGAGAGGGACGTTTTCCCATAAGTAACCCTTGCAGGTATTTCCCTCACATTGGAGGTCCCGTGGATCCCGATCTCGTCTATCCCGTCCTATCCGACCAGGATATCCGTAGCCAAGCCATTGGTGGCGTTCGGGCATTTGGCCCGGCGGGCGTGCCAAACCTCTCGGTGTGGAACGAACAAGCTGCTCCGAAGGTAGGAGATCTCTCCGCCATCGGCTGTTAATCAGTCTCAACAGCCCGATGCCGTCAGCTCCTCAACCGCTGGAAATCCACTTTGGGTGTCTGGTTGCCGTATTCGAATTGTTCGCACTTGGGTTTGCCGAAACGAGTAGGTATACCGAAATAGGTGGGTCTGCCGAACTAGCGTTTAGATTGGCGGCTCTTTGAGGCCTAGGAAGAGGTGGGGGGAACCCCCGGAGAGCAACGCTCTATAGGTTGAGCAAATCGTGGCACGTCCGATACCAGCAGGAGGGACTCCAGGTCTTTAGGAAGCGTCTCTTCAAATGGAGCCAGTCTCCCTTTTTCAAGCTCCCTTTCCTGGGCAATAGGACGGCTCTTGGAACAAGCCCATCTCAATCGAGGTCGATAGACCGAGATCGCCCTTGGAGATGGATTCCACAACGATCACGCCAACCGTTATGATCTCCTCGCGAAGAATACATCGCTTTGTTGGAGTGGTTTTTCCGATAGCCGGTCTTTGACTTGTAGGCCCCACAAATTAGGCCCCACAAATGAGGTCAAGGACCAGAGCCTTGGCCGGTTCCGGTTCTTTCTTCGGGGCAACCTCCTGAAAAGTGAGCTCTCTAGGCAATGCGGCCAGAAACTCTTGATGAGAAGGCCGAGTTGAGCTCTCGGGTGGGAACCTCGGCCGATAAGTCGGAGCCACAGAGTTAGAGCAAAAGAGTCGGAGCCAAAGAACCAGAGGCCCTAGGAAACCAGGGGCCTTAGGTATAGAGGCCTTAGGAGTAAAGGCAGGAGAAAATGAATCGGCACGCGAGTGAGTCACGGATATGAGCAAAGCCATAGGTAAGCGGGCATGAGCACTCAAGTACCAGCGATCCCTCGCTCGGAGTTTGATTCCTGCCTTCGGCGAGCGTCACCCCTAGAGCTTTCTGAGCAAACCCTTTCAGCTTTGTGGACCCACTTCGAGGAGCTGCGAAAATGGAGCCGAACCATGGCTCTCATCGGTCCTGGAACGGCAACAGAAACCTGTTCTCGTCACTATGGAGAGGCGTTGGCCGGCCTCGAGCTCCTGGAAGATACCCCGGCGGGCTCCTCTGTCGTAGATGTTGGCTCCGGGGCGGGCTTTCCTGGGTTCGTGATCGCTGCTGCCCGACCGGATCTAAAGGTAGCCTTGGTCGAAACGAGAGAGCGAAAGTGGGCGTTTCTTCGACAGGCCTCGAGAAAAGCTGCATTGCCCTGCCTATGCCTCAATGTTAGAGTTGCCGAGCCTTTGTCGGCTGAGTTGCCTGAAAAGATTCACGTCCTGACGATGCGG
The DNA here is from genome assembly GCA_022601195.1 of Deltaproteobacteria bacterium. GTDB lineage: Bacteria > Acidobacteriota > Thermoanaerobaculia > Multivoradales > JAHZIX01 > JAHZIX01. The sequence continues at coordinate 361,239 of JAHZIX010000045.1, read as the reverse complement.
GCCATCCGGCTGCCCGGGCCTGTGCTGGCAGCGTTAGGAAAACGGCTGGAACCCGCCGGCAAGCTACTTGCTTGGCAGAGTGATCTGGACCAACCAGAGGCGGCGGCCCTGGAGCCACCCTCCGGCTTCGAGTTGGGTCGCAAGCTTAGACTTCCCGAGAGTCAACATAGGTACGTCGTGGAGTATCTTGTCCAGGCCCCGGGATAGGAACCCCATAGAACAGCTAGGGATTCCGGGAAAATGGGCTTTGAACGCCCGAAATGTCGATGGGGTCGGCGGGCGACACCAGTCCCGAGCCCTTGAGGCTTTTCGTCTTTGGGGTCGCGGGAGTGCTTCGGGGGTTCGGTGTGTCTGGATCCAGTGTAGAGGGATCAGAGCGAAGAGATCAGACCTGCCTGTGTCGATGGCGGTCGGTGTCCATTGTTGAGGAGTGCCATGGGTCTGACGTTAGCTATCGTGAATCAGAAGGGTGGCGTGGGTAAAACCACGACCGCTATCAATTTGGGCGCAGCGCTCGGAGCGCTCGAACAAAAGACCCTCCTAGTAGATTGCGACCCACAGGGTAATGCGACTCGTGGCCTCGGTCACTCGGCTGGGAACCCGCACCTCTATCACGCCCTCACGGGGGAGGTAGAGCCGGCGGAAGCGATTCAATCTTCGGGCTTTCCGAATTTGGATCTACTTCCTGCGAACCGGGACTTGGTTGGTGTTGAGGTCGAGTTCGTGGGGCACACAGGCTGGGAAACCCGCCTCCGGGACGTCCTAAAGAAGGTATCGGGGCAGTATCACTCGATCCTCCTGGATTGTCCTCCATCCCTTGGGCACCTCACCGTCAACGCTCTAACCGCAGCAGATGAAGTTCTCGTTCCTCTTCAGTGCGAATATTTTGCCCTGGAGGGAATCAGTGAGCTCATGGCCACTGTTCAGCGAGTTCAAGGGGGAATCAACCCTGGCCTTGGCATCAACGGTATTCTGCTCACCATGTTCGATGAGCGCACCAAGCTGTCAAAAGAAGTCGTCGCTGAAATCCGCAACCACTTCGCGTCCAAGGTGTATCGCACGATCGTGCCGAGAAACGTCCGCTTGGCGGAAGCTCCAAGCCACGGAGTACCTATTTTTCAGTACGATGTTAGCTGCCGCGGGGCCCGAGCCTACCTCGGTTTGGCACAGGAGTACCTGGACCGGGCAGCTTAAGGGCTGAGAGTAGGGGAGATCGACCAGACATGGCCGCAAGAGTAAGAAGGGCAAGCCAGATGAGAGTCAAAAGCGGCTCCATAAAAAAAGAAGGATTCACCCGTTTATGGCGGTAAAAAAGCGCGGCCTCGGACGGGGCCTAGACGCCCTCCTTTCCTCAGCACCGGTCACCCCGCCGAAGGAGCCATCTACCTCGTTGGCTTCGAATCAACTACCGGTCGGGGACCTCCTGCCGAACCGCTTCCAGCCCAGGAGCCATTTTGAGGAGTCGGGGCTAGAGGAGTTGGCGCAGTCGATTCGGGAGCAAGGGGTGGTGCAACCCATTGTCGTCTCCGAACAGCCGGACACGCCGGGCCAGTACACGATCGTCGCTGGTGAGCGCCGGTGGCGAGCTGCCCAGCGGGCCGGCCTCGAGTCTGTTCCGGTCGTCCTAAGGGAAGTCTCCGGAGACCAGGAGCTTCTCGAGTTGGCTTTGGTGGAAAACGTCCAGCGACGGGACTTGAATCCAGTGGAAGAAGCTGAGGCCTACCGGCTGTTACAGGAACGCTTCAGTCTGTCCCAAGAGCAGATTGCTCGGCGCGTTGGCAAAGCTAGGGCTACTGTTACCAATGGTTTACGGTTATTACGACTGAGCCGGGAGGTTCAGGATTTACTGCGCTCTGGCCAGCTCACGGCGGGACAAGCGAGGCCACTATTAGCCCTTGCCGATGAGGAGAAGCAAGCCGAATTAGCTCAACGAGCCGTCGAAGAGGGGTTGACGGCCCGGGCGCTCGAGGCGCTCACCGCGGTTCGCCGTAATGAAACCCCTGCCCCCCCCCAAGGCTCTTCAAAGCAGGAGCCGGCAGCGATCGAAGTACATACCGCCGCAGCAGCTGAAAAGTTGACTCGGCATTTGCAGACTCAAGTGCACATCAAGCGTCGGGGAAAAAGCGGAGTCGTCAACATCCGGTTTCACTCCGAGGAGGAGCTCATCCGGATTTACGACCTACTGATGGCCCGAGGAGACAACGAATGATCTTCAAATCAGATAGCTCCACTACAGAGCTCAATGGTTTTTTGGACGCAGGAAGCCACGTGAAAGGTGACCTGCGCTTCGAGAATACGTTTCGTATCGACGGCAAACTGACCGGCGGCATCGTTTCCGATGGAATTCTCATGATCGGCGAAGGTGGGGTGTTGGAAGGGGACATTCAAGCGGGTCAGGTGTTTGTCTCCGGTCGTGTGGAAGGAAAGATCAACGCGAAGGTCCGAGTGCAGATAGCTGCCACAGGGGTCGTTGCAGCAGATTTGGAAACACCGACTCTAGTGATCGAAGACGGCGCCGTATTTGAGGGGCGATGTGCCATGCCCGGTAAGGGGCGCAGCGATGGGGGGCACAGTAAGCCTAAGACCGCTGGCCCTCAGGCCGTAGCGCCGACGGTGCCGTTTGTAAAAGACAGATAATGAGGTCGCGCCTGATAAATGCGCTGACCCTCTTGGTTCTGCCCATTCTTTCTGCTGCCGACACGGTGACAGGGAGAGTTGTGGGCGAATCCGGGCAGCCCCTCGACCGAGTCCTCGTCGAATGGCAGGGAAGTTCGGAGACCACGCTCACCGGGCGGGACGGGCGATTCGAGATCAGCGAGCCAGGAGAGGCAAGGGATTTACGATTTTCCCTCACGGGCTTCGTCGCCGCGCAGGTGACTGTCGAGGAAGAGAGAGACGAGCCTTTGACCATCACTCTCGTGCGGCACTCCGTGCATCGAGAAGAGATCACCGTCGCTGCTCAACCTCTCCGAGATCGCGCACCGATTACCCTAGCCGCAAGCTCTTTCACTGCCACGGAGCTTGCCGTACCGCCGTCAACACCCGCCGAGCTAGCTGCCCATTCGTCGTCAGTCTCTGAGAATGGACAGGGGGGGCTGTTCCAAGTGCTCTCCGTTCGCGGCGTTTCGAGACACCGAGTTCGCTCCGTTCTGGCTGGAGTACCTCTGGCTTCCGAGCGTAGAGCTGGTGTTTCCGCATCCTTCATCGACCCCAGGCTCCTGGGCTCTGTCAACGTCGTCCGCGGAGCTGCCTCTGCTGTGTATGGCTCCGGGGCTCTTGGCGGTGTGATTGAGCTGGATCCGAAACCATTCCTTGCTACGGAATACCACGTAGGTTTTTCCGACCAAGGTAGAGAGGCTTATCAAGCTCTGGGTTGGGGCCGGCCCGAGCAAGACCTTTCTCTCGGCGTCGCGGTGCGCCGAGCCGATAGCGCGGAAACGGCCAGTGGCGAAACTCTGGCCAGCGGGTTCAAGCAAGGGTCGGCTCTCTTTCGCAAGGCCTGGAAATCGAGTCCAGGTGTTCCGGGCACCTCGAAACCCGGCCGATCCTACGAACTGGTCATCTTGCCGTCGTTTGGCTGGGATATCTCTAAGGCCAATACAGACTTCCCTCGGCGCACAACAATCTACCCTAGAGAGCGTCATCTGGTGGTGAGTTTCGCTGCGGAGCAAGAAAATCGATGGAGAGCTCAAGTCTTCGCCCATCCCAATGACCTCATGACCACCACGTCGACTCTCGGCGAGAGCAGGTCCGACGTTGTCAATGAATCCCTCGATCTCGGAGCTAGCTGGGTTCATCGCTATAAGCTGGGTGAACGGCTCCGAGGCCGGTTCGGCGTCGACTATTTTGGCCGGAAAGGAGTTTCTGCCACGGAGGTTGCACGTGAAGGGGAAGAAGAGCCTGTCACTCTCCGGAGCCTGGACGGAGCGGAGCTGGATGAGTTGGGCGCTTTCGCTGGCGGCGGTTGGTCTTGGGGGCCAGTGCAATTAGAGTCCGCATTCCGCTGGAGCTTCTTTCGCCAAGGAAACAAGGGTGCGTCGAGTGAGAGGGAGCAGGCCTTGAACGCTTTTCTTGGCCTTGTGGCCCCTCTTGGGTCCGGGTTCCACCTGATCGCTAGTGCTGGCACAGGGCAGCGGCTTCCCAGCCTTTCAGAGCGGTTTTTTGCCGGAACGACGGGTAGAGGAGGAGTCATCGGCAATCCGGACTTGGAATCGGAGACTTCCTTCAACGTGGACCTCGGGGTTCGTTGGTCCGGAAAGCGTTCTCACCTGGCGGTATTTGTCTTTGAAAACCGCATCGATGACTACATCGAGCGAGTGGAGGTTGCTCCTGACCTGCTGACTTTCTTCAACCTGACCTCAGGAACTCTGCACGGGGTCGAACTAGAAGGCTTTCACCAAGCGAGCCGGAGAGTGCGCTTCACCTTCGGCGGCCATTGGATGGAAGGGGAGAGCGATCAGGGGGAGGTTCTTTCTGATGTTCCTTCGGATCGCCTGAGGGCAGGCTTACGAATTTCCCAAGGGAGTTGGAATATCGGTATGGAAGGGCAGTACCGGTTCTCTAAGGACGACTTTGGTAGCGGCGAAAAAGAGACACCTGGCGCCGCTTTGCTCTCTCTGTCTCTTGGACGTTCCTTGACCCCAAGCATCTCGCTGATGGGTACGGCCAGCAATCTTCTGGACGAACGGTATTTTGTCTCTGCAGATCGCAAGGCCCCCGAGGCTAAAGGGCGCACTTTTGGTCTCCACCTGTCGTGGTCGGGTGGCTAAGTAGAGAAAAAAACAACCCATTCCTCACATCTTTCCTCACTTGCTCTCGCACGCAAGAAGATCCCTCTTGCGAAATGAAACGTCTTCCGATGGAAAGAGCCGCCTGACGAAACATGTCTCCGAGGTCAAGAAACTTGTGCTTCAGAGCAAAGCAACGTTCTCCCAAATGACTGAAAACAAACCACTTACTCTTGCTTCGAAGCTCGAAGGAAGATACATTTCGCGACATGGTTCCGATACAGCACTTAGGCAGGGCTCTAGTCGTTCTGCGCGAGAAAAACGGACGCACCCAGGAAGAGGTGGCCGGCCTGGCGGGAATTACCGCTTCGATGATCTCCAACTATGAGAGGGGGAAGGAGAAACCATCGCTGGAGTCGCTCTGGAAGATGTTGAGCGCCATGAACTGTAGCCTCATCGATCTAGAGGCCGCCCTCCGGTTTGCGCGGGGGGACGTGTTTCCCTTCCACTGCCAAAACTGGAGGATTCGCATCGAGCAAGATGAGTACGACCTCAGTGTTGGTGGCTCCATGCCGGGAGAGATTGCCGAGCCCAGCTTCGATCTCAGTTCCATCCTGTCCGACCAGGACTCCATCTCCTCTGACGCGGAGCGCTACCTCCTAGGAATGCTGCGCATGATGGTGGGCCTACTCCGCCATTCTGAGGCCCGAGATGCCTGACCCCGCCAAGGCCGGTCGGAGATCCGGCCCTCGCGGTCCCCTCAAACAGAGAAACGCAGCCTTCGACGGTCTTGGTAAGGCGCTTCGGTGGCTTCGCGAGCAGCGTCTGATGAAGCAATACCAAGCGGCGGAAGCTGCAGGTATCACCAAAGCGATGCTCAGTGCCTACGAAACAGGAAAACAGCGTCCGACCATAGACACTCTAGAACGGCTGCTCTACGGCCTCGGAGTCGGCCTGTCGGAACTCGCAGAGGTCATACCCATGATGCGTGCCCCTTTGCCGGCAGACAAGCAAGCCTCTCGGCATGGGCAGGGCGGGGGGCCAACCCCTATCGGCCCACCTTTCTTATCGCCCTCCGCTTTGCCCTCCACCTTGGACCTGCGAAAGGAGCTCGGAGGCAATGTGGATGCCGAAGAGGAAGAGGCGATCCACACCATGGTTCTCAGCTACATTCGATGGCTGCGGGTCATCCGGCGCCGAACCCTGTAGGGTCTATTGGGTGCTGGAGCTACCGAGCTCCCCAACGGCACGTACCCAAGCTGGCCCCTCCTAGTCGACCGCTTCCTTCCAGCTTGCCAACCCCTGCCAAAAGTTAGGTCCTAAGAGGTACCAAAGTTAGGGGAAGACCCAACCCCTTCTGCGGTGGCGAAGGGATCTTCTCAAGGACTAGACTGGCCCTGCGAGTTCCCTGAGGGCTGGCGGCAAACATGGAACGACTTCTTAGACAACAACAAGCTCTTCGGCAGGTGATTGAGGAGATTAGCAGCGAGTTGGAGCTGCGTCCGCTCCTCACCCGCATCGTCCGTCACGCTTGCGAGCTGACCGGTGCCAACGACGGGAGTATCGGCCTCTACGATCAACACCGGAACCTGATCCGTACCGAAGCGATCTACCGAATGCCGCCGGAGGAGCTCGGTGCAGAAATGGGGCCAGGAGAAGGCTTAGCGGGTCAGGTGCTCTTAGAACGGACCACCGTCGTCCACGAGCGCTACGGCTCTGTGCCCAACCCAACTCTGCCCGAGCTAAAAGCCAACGCCGTCGTCGGAGCCCCAATTTTCTGGCGGGATCGATTGGTAGGCTTCTTCGGGATAGGAGCCCTGCCGCCGCGACGCTTCGACGCCAATGACATCGAGGTGCTCAATCTATTTGCTCGCCACGCGGCCATCGCCATCGAGAACGCCCGGCGATATCGTCGAGAAAAGGAGAGAGCGGCGCGGCTGGTGCTGATCGCTAAGGTTGGCAGAATCATTGCCGCGGGCCTGGAACGGGAAGATCTGCTCCAGAATGCCGCCGACGCAATCCACGACCTCCTTGGTTTCGCCAATGTCGCGATTCCTCTGCTCGACCCGAAAAACCCGGAGATTCTGATTCTTCAGGCTGTGGGGGGGCACTATCGGGAGCTGGTGGGCACCGAGCATCGATTGTCTGTCGACGAGGGAATCATGGGAGCTGCGGTACGCAGCGGCGAAACCCAGCGAGTCAACGCAGTCCATAAAGACCCCCGCTACCTACCTACACCGGGGTCAAAAAACATTACTGCCGAGTTGGCCGTGCCGATCCTGTTGGGAGACCAGGTTCTCGGAGTGATCAACGCAGAAAGCTCCGAGCCGTTCTCCGAGGAAGACGCAACCAGCCTGGAGATCACTGCAGACCACCTAGCCGTCGCCATCAAGAATGCCTCTCTTTTCGAGCAGGCCCAACGAGGGGCGGTTCTAGAAGAGCGTCAACGGCTCGCCCGTGAACTCCACGACTCCGTGACCCAGATGCTCTTTAGCGCCACCCTGATTGGTGAGTCCGTGGTGCAGGCCTTTCAGCGACATCCCGAAGAGGGAGAGCGCCGAATTACTCGCTTGCTGGAGCTCAACCGTTCGGCCTTGGGAGAAATGCGAGGACTTCTCCGGGAGCTGCAACCGGCGGATGCTCAAGCCATGGGTGGAACCGGTGAATTTACCGTACCCACCGTTTATCGAGTGCGCCGAGACGGCCTACTCTCAGTGCTCCGCGAGAGCCTAAAAGAAGTCGAGCAGGACGGCGTCCAGGTGACCTGTTCCGCCAACAGCTACCGACGCCAAGCGCCCGACCTGGAGGAAGCCCTCTTTCGAATCGCCCAAGAAGCTCTTCACAACATGGTCAAGCACTCCAGAGCCACCAGGGTGGAGGTGAGGCTGGCTTCCGACGACAAAGCCATCCGGCTAGAGGTCATTGATGATGGCTGCGGTTTCGACGCTCAGAAGACCCTTCATCACCGGGGGCGGTACCGCAGCGAAGAAGGGGGAATGGGTCTCAATTCCATGCGCGAAAGAGCTCGAGCTTCCGGGGGGACCTTCCGCCTCGAAAGCTCTCCTGGCTACGGTACCGAGCTGCGAGTCGAGCTACCCATTCCGAGAAAAAAACCAGCAGTTCCACGGCGCAAGACTCCGATGAATTTTCGGCCAAAGGCCCGCGAGTCCGGAAAACTGACTGAGCTGAAGTGAGAGGAGCTAGAGTCATGCCTATTTCCCGCAATCCCATCCGAATCATGATCGTAGATGATCATGAAATTGTCCGCGAAGGTCTGCGAACCCTCCTCGGAGAGGTTCCGGATCTCCTCGTAGTAGGGGAAGCCGGTAACGGCCTGCAAGCGCTGGCCCTCGAGCCCCAGCTGGAGCCGGAGGTCATCCTGATGGACATCGTCATGCCCGAAATGAATGGCATCGAGACCGTCCGGGAGCTCAAAGCGAGAAATACAAAGGCTGAAGTTCTTATGCTGAGCTCTTTTGTGGAAGAGGCTTACGTGCGGGATTCGGTAGAAGCTGGAGCACTCGGCTACTTGCTCAAGGATGCTTCCAAGGGCGACCTGGTTCGGGCTATCCGTGGCGCCCGCGAGCACCTCCCTGCGCTACACCCGGAAGCTCAACGGATTCTGATTCAGCGAGTTACCGCGCCGCCGAAAGAGTCTCCTCTAGACGAGCTCACGCCTCGTGAAAAGGCGGTGTTGGAATTGGTCGCCAAGGGGTTCAGTAACAAGCAGGTAGCCGGCTCTTTGCACTTGAGCGAGGGGACCGTCAAGGGCTATGTCAGTGCCATCCTGTCCAAGCTGGAGGTTGGCGACCGCACCCAGGCAGCTCTCTTGGCGGTTCGCGAAGGCCTGGTTCAGAACCTCTAGCTCTCGGGCCCCCGTCGTCCCCTCGTGCTCAGGCCACCCCTTACTTTCGTCCCAATTTCTACCCCCCGAACGGCTGGCTTCCTCCAACCTATTGCGTCAAGAAATCGGCCGGATGCCGGGTGTTGACGAACCAGGCAGAAGGCGAAGATGCAGTTGCTCGCAGGGCAAACCCCTTTCGCTTGGATAGCCAGCCATGGATCGCCCGAAGAGCTCGAGCAAACGATCTAAACGACCAGGAGGAAACGATGACCAGGAACACTCTCCATCAGCCGCCCACGACCCAGAACAAGCGCACTTTCGGAGAATACGGGCCATGGATCGCCTTTATCGCTGCCGCAGCACTTCTATTGGGTTCCGGCACTGTCGCCTTGGCCGGCGCAGCCAAGGACATTACCCGTGCCGGTGTTCTCATCGGTGCTGACGACGACAATATGGACAACCCGGTCATCCAACCGGCTGACTCTCAGATTGACCAAAGTCTCAATAATGGCGATGTGCTGATTGGCCGGGATGGTCCGGATGTACTGATCGGCCTCCTCGGAGCCGACCTTCTCGAGGGTGGCGAAGACGACGATATTCTGATCGGCGGTCCGGAGGCCTTTGTCGCCCCCAACAAGGACATCATTCTCGGTGGCTCCGGAAATGACATCAACATCTGGGCCCCAGGAGATGGCAGCGATGCCTTTCTGGGAGGCCCTGGAGATCGGGACGCGATGGTCTTCGGCGTGCTCGACCGGGTCGATGGTATTCCAACCCTGACCCCTTCCCCGGGTCGCCTTCGCACCGGGATTCCCACTGCCGAGGTGACCAACATGCCGGGTTTCTGCGTCCTTGAGGCCGCTTCCCGCCGAGAGACCGGTTTCGACTACTTAGTACGGTTCTTCACTTTCTCCGACGGTCTGCTGAAAGTCACCGTGCGTTTGAGAGATGTCGAGCAGCTGTTCTGCAATGGCCCTGACGGTGGCACCATCACCTATGCCGACCTGACCCAGAAAAACCCAATCCTTGAGGTTGTTTCCCTGCAAGAGGTCGTCGAAGCGAACCCTTTGGTGGGGCAGATCATTCGCTGAGCTGCAATCTCTCCACCCTTCTCCCCCGGAACCGCCCAGGTGGTGGCCCGGGGGAATTGTCTTGGGGAACCTCTCCGGGGTCGTGTCCCAACACTCTGTTGGTGGGGAGTATGCTCGGCTAAGTGTTCTTCTTTTTCGAAGGATAGACTTGGTGGTCACGGTCCCACCATATTATGTAGAAAACGCCTTCACGCAACACTCCGTACAGCCTGCCCTTGCCGCTCAGTCGAATGGAGTGCAATTCATCAAAATCATCTCGCTTCAATTCCCTGAGGCGTTTCTTAGCTTCTTTTGAGAATCGCTCGACCTGATTAGGATGGTTGTTGGCCTTGTCAGAGGCAAATATCTCGTTCCAAGTCCGGAGCTCAGTGCTTCCCAGTCGTTGCGCTAGCTCCAGTGCATCGTCAGCCTTTAGGATTTCAAATCCGTAGGGTCCCTGAAGATCCAGCATGGAAAAACGGAACGAGGGGTGGTACTTCCCGTATTGTCGTCTCTCTAAGGAATGTGGACTCTTCTTTAGGGACGGAACTACCGGCCCAGCTGAAGGGACCCTCTTGGGTATCACGGACTCATTGTGGTGTGGTTTTTTTCGGCCCACTGGGAGCTATTCCGACTGGGGCTTTTCGCTAACTAAACAAGCGAGCCGTAGTACTCCGCCATCGAGGCAGGCTTGATTAATTCGGAACCGCGTTGACCCGGCGCTAGGCCTTTTCTAGCATCACACCAGGGACGTTCTTGGTGGGTAAGTTCGCTTAGCCAGTGAGAGGACTTGTCTCCGTAGTGGTGAAGAACTGCGTCTACTGTCTCGCGCTCCGTTTTACTCAGCTTGCCCGGCTTGCCTTTCTTCCATTCAGACACACGATACTCTCCGCGATGGTGCTTGTAGAGTTCCGGAGAGACGGGACCGTTCGCCCATGCCTCTATTCGGGCCTGGAACAGTGGCCGGTCGTCCCATACAAGAGACCAGGCCTGCGCGTAGTAGACAAGCTTCTGAAGCTTCATTGCCGTCATTGAACCGGCGCTTTTCAGTATGTAGGCAGCAACATCGTGGACGCTAGCCATTCACGTCTCCCTTCGTGGTTCGGTTCCGCCGGGACATTAAATGTCCCGGCGGATAAGGTCAGGGTATCACAATACTTTCACCCTGTCAATTCATAAACTGCAGATTCTAAAGGACTTACGCGATTTTCTAGGCTGTCACTAGATCCACCATCTTCCAAGGCTTCGAAGCAACACCCGCCTTCATCGCCGGAGTCATCCGGAGAGAGCGGTGGAACTTGACGAAATTGTAAGTCGCGAAGTGCAGCGCGTAGGCGGCTCGTAGGTTCTCCCACTTCTTGGAGAAAGCGCAGGTCAGGCGAGTCAATCGCCGCATGTGGGTGCGGATCGTGAGGTTGCAGCGCTCGACGTGGCTAGTGCAGATCTTGTCTTCGTCCACTTCGCCGGAGATGACCCGCTTCTCAATGGCTATTATCGAGGCGGGAGAGTACCGCCGTTGGTCTTCCTTGGTGGTGGAGCCGTACTGCTTCACGATCTGGCCATAGCTGGCCCGGCTTCCGAGGTTGTAGTCAACTGCGTTGGGGTAGCTCTCCAAGCCGTCCGTGGAGAGCTGGAAGTCACCTGCGGTGGCATTGGCCACTTTCTCCATAAAGGCGTCAGCGTGTAGCGCCCTGCGCTGTCCCAGGTGGTGAGCAAGAATCAACTTGGAATCCCGGTCAATCGCAGTCCAACACCACGAGTCTCCAACGCGGGGATCGGCGATCTTCTTCCGGCTTTTAGTCTTCTGCTTCATCCCAACGAATCCCCAGATCTCATCCGCCTGCACATCGGAGACCTCGACATCCTTAACCAGCCGCTCTAGGAGATTGGCGCAGCGGTCGCCCACGGTCCGGAGCAACCGCGTGACGGTGTCCCGGTGGTGGCCAGTCACCCGCTCGATGCCGCGAATGCTCATGTTTTCCGTGAGGAGCGAGAGCACCAGGATGGCCCGATCCATCGGCAGGCGATGATTCCCCAGCGGATTCTCTGGCCGGTTGGCGAACGTCGAGCCACAGTCCCGGCAGCGGAACCGCTGATGGCCCTTGCTGTCTTTCCCCCACTTCATTCCCTGGACCTTGCAGGATGGGCAAGCAGGGCGGATTGTGGTGGTTGCGGCGTTCATCTCGTGTCTTCCTTGATTGTTTAAATTGTGGCCCCAATGGGAATACATTGTCAAGGCTTTGGGGTTGAAAATGTTGCCCCTGTGGGACTACAATCTATTTATGCCGAAAACGACAAAAGAAAAACGAGCCCATACCGCCTCAATGCGAGTCCGCCTCCTTCCCGAGCACGATGAAGAGATCCGGCGCGCCGCAGAGCACGCCGGCATCAGCTTGTCGGATTGGTTACGCCTGGTACTGCTTAGGGCAGCTCGGGAGGAGCTGGGAGAGTAGGTATCCACTCCCGCGGCCTGGAGAGAATCAGTAAGCCCATAAGGAATGGGTGAGCAGTGATCGGACCGCGGAAGAAGTGGGACATGTCGCGCCTCCAAAGAGTTGCGACACGGAAGGCATGGGCGATGCTAGAATTGGCTTGCGTGCTCGTCAGACCTTCCGTGTCTGTCTGAGCTGAAAGGTCACCGGTAGGACGGTGGCCTTTCGTGCGTCTGGGCGGAATTTACTTGAAGAGAATTCGAGAGTCGATTCACAGGAGGGCCTGATCCGGGCTTTCAGGGGTGCTTCTGAAATCCGCATTCACAGGGGGGGCTGAATTGACCTAGGAAGGGAAATGTGCCTGGAGAATATCTAACATGTCGGCGGGCAAGGGCTCCACTTCTACTCGCTCTATCAAGGGGATGTCTTTCTGATCTGGCGCCTCCCACACGAGATCAGGAGAGACAAGCCGCGATTGAAGAGCATCCTTGCGGATGGCTTCCGAAATGCCTAGAAATTCTGCCCAAAAACTATTTTCTATCGCCCCCTCCATCTCTTCCTTCATCTTGAGCACCATGGTTGCCCAGAGGTGAGAAACACCCTGAAACTCGGCCCATACTTTGTTGAGAAGACTGTTACTGATGGACGATCCGTCCCGAGGGGCAAACTGGGACACGATCTCTTTTGCTTGTTCGAGCTTGCAGCGCTCCGGATGGTGCCGGGCTAGTGCGATAAGACGCAGTAGTATGTGGCCGCTTAGAGCGGCGCGTTGCGTTCTTTTTTCACCGTCTTCAAGAACTCTTTGAGGTGATTGCTTGAACTCCCAGGTGGCACTTAGCCAGCCGTGAAAATCACTCAAGACGGATTCCGGGGCGCCATGCTCTCTCCAGTAGTTGTATGCCCCGACCATTGCCGCGGCCATCCACTGGTAGCGCTTCTCGTCGTCTCTCGGGAAAAGCATTACCGAAAATATAGGGAAGTAATAAGTATTGGCGCCGGGTAGCGGCGGTTCGTTGGGAAGGTCTATGACAGGCACGGCACCCCCACGGCGCCCCACAGGAAGGAAAGGCGGCGCAGCCGGCCGGGGTGTGGGGGAACCCGGCCCGGTAGCTAGCCGTTGCTGCGCCTTTAACTTGGAAGATTCTACAGGAAGGAAGTGTCTGGTGGGGTCTCTCGGGCTCCGTGCTCGATCTCTTGCCGCTTCACTTCACGATTAGCGAGCATCGCCAGCCAGCGGCCCACGGACGAGAATCCGGCCAGCCTGGACCAGTGGTGCCACCGAATGCGCTCAAAGCGGGTCGCCCTGGCGTGGAAGGAAATAACCTTGGCGCGTCTCACGAGGCGATGGCTTCTTGGATCTCAGAAGCCACGGAAGCGAGCCCATCAGCCCACCCTTCTGCCCGAAGAGCGAGCCTCAGGATGTTTGGCTCAAGGGTGAAGGTCTCCGCGGATGCCAAGACCACCAGCCGTAGGAAGCTCTCCAGGTAGATGAGATCCGCCAGGGCTGCGGCAAGGTCGACGTGGACCATGGAGGGCTCTAAGGGCGGGAGATGCCCGCCAGTCTCGATGACGGCGGAGTGAATCACGTCCCCAACGCGGCGGAAGGCTTCTTGATCTTCCGGCGTCTCAAGGCTCGAAAGGAAGACTTCGCGGAAGGGCTGGAGTGAGTTCCAGATGGGCGGGATAGAATCGGGCTGGCTGGCCATGAGCTTATACCTCTTGGTTGGCTAGGTCCGGTGGAGTGTTCGCGCACTCTTCCGGACCGCTTGGTTGTCGATGCCGCCAAGCTACCAGCCTTTCAGGGCTGGGGTATCCACCAACACACTCTTAGGACACGACCCTCTCCGGAGGTCCTTCGGCCAGCCCCCCTCCAGCTGGTAAACTTCGCCGCCGACCCCGGCGACGAGCCTTCTGGAGTGGAGACCTCTGGCCGAGCCGGACTGCCTTAAAACGGAGAGGGTTCCACCAAGCGGGGCCCCTGTGAGGAGAAAAAAGATGCTTTCAGTTGGCGAAATGGCACCGGAGTTTGAGTTGAGCAACCAAGACGATGAACCGGTCTCACTGGCGAGCCTTCGTGGGCGAAAAGTGTTGCTCTTCGCGTATCCCAAGGCCAACACCAGCGGCTGTACCGTTCAAGCGTGTGGTTTTCGCGACAACCTACCGGCCATCGAGACGGCAAACGCGGTGGTTTTAGGTTTGAGCCCAGACCTTCCGGCCGCCCTGCAGGCATGGCGCACCCAGGAGAGCTTCCCTTACGACCTTTTGTCGGATCCAGACCACAAGGTCCTAGAGGCCTACGGTGCCTGGGGCGAGAAGTCCATGTACGGCAAGAAATACATGGGGGTGATTCGCTCTCACTTCATCATTGGCGAAGACGGTCGTTTCCTAGACGTACAGAACAAGGTGAGCCCCAAAAAGAGCATCGAGCTAGCGACCAAGTTCTTGAACCACTAGTTCGAGACCGCCGAGCCGGGTGGAGCCACCGTCTCGGCGAGCATTCGTGTTCTCCTTTAGCCTTTGGGTGGAGCCCTAGGGGCGAACCGAAACCTGAGACCCCCTCAGCTGTAGCCCGTCTAGGTCGAGCCTCAGCTGAGGGAGTTGAATGCCTCTCTGGAAGCAGCTCTTACCCTAGGAGCTCCTCCACAGCGGCCCGTTCTTCTCTCAGCTCCGTTTCCGTGGCGTCCATTTTCTTGCGGCTGAACTCGTCGCATTCGAGACCCTGAACGATGTTGTAGTCGCCGCCCTTACAGGTCACGGGGTAGGAGTACATGACGCCCTCTTCAATGCCATAGCTGCCATCGGAGGGAATGGCCATGCTGACCCAGTCTCCGTCGGCAGTTCCCTGAGCCCAGGTACGCATATGGTCGATGGCCGCGGAGGCTGCGGAGGCCGCGGAGGAGGCTCCCCGAGCCTGGATGATCGCTGCTCCCCGCTTCTGCACGGTGGGAATAAAGGTCTCTCGGTACCAATCCTGTTCTACTAGCCCAGCCGCAGCATCTCCGCCAACGGTGGTGTGGCTAATATCTGGATACTGAGTTGCGGAGTGATTGCCCCAGATGGTCATGCGCCGGATCTCGGTGGAGTGTCGCCCGGTCTTTTCTGCTAGTTGGCTTATCGCTCGGTTGTGGTCCAGCCGAGTCATCGCCGTGAACTGACGACGATCGAGGCTCGGGGCGTTCGCCGCAGCGATGAGGGCGTTGGTGTTGGCAGGGTTTCCCACCACCAGAACCCGCACGTCTCGTGAAGCGTGGTCGTTGATGGCTTTGCCTTGGGGGCCGAAAATCTTTCCGTTCGCTCCAAGAAGGTCCTTCCGTTCCATTCCCTTGCCACGAGGGCGCGCTCCCACCAAGAGGCAGAAATCCGCGTCTTCGAAACCCTCCTCCAGGCTGGAGGTCGCGACCATCCCTTGGAGCAGAGGAAAAGCGCAATCATTGAGCTCCATCATCACGCCGGAAACAGCGTCCATGGCTGGCGGAATCTCAATGAGCTGCAGAATGACGGGTTGGTCCGGTCCTAACATGGCACCGGCAGCGATACGAAAGGTCAAGGCATAGCCAATATTTCCGGCTGCACCGGTGACGGCTACACGAACGGGCTTCTTCATCTCGGGCTCCTTCTTGGGGTCTTTGTCTAAGCTGGAGGGGCAGTCGGGCAGTGGCCGCCCGGCCTCCAAACTTTCAGCAGAGAGCTTACCGCGAGGGAGGCCTCCGCGTCCCTACCGGTCAGGCATTGAAGGCAGATAGACACGAGCATCTTCATCTAACTTATGCTTGACCCCTTGGAGGCAGAGAAAATGAGAGACCGCAGGGAGAAGTTGCCCCTCAAGCGCCCATTCCAGGCGACCTCTCCTACCTACTGCACCAACCGAGCTTCCCTGGTTGAGGGATCTACCCGTGTGAGCCAGGGGCAAGCCGAGGTTGATGAGATAAAGAGCCAATTTGGCCCAGGCGAGCGATGAAGCACCAGCGACAACCGAGAGGAGAGCTCTCCATGGCAGCGGCTGTCCTACCGCTGGGGGCTCTCATGGCAGGTTTTGCGGGGGGTGCGGTGGTGGTCGGAATGGGCACCGAAGTCGTGGTCCTGTCGATGCTTGCCGCAGCGACTGTCGCCGGAGGTGTAGCGGTTCGCCACGGAGGGAGCTGGGAAGATATCCAGCGAGCGACGGGTCAGCGTCTGGCTTCGGTGTTGCCGGCGATCCTGATTCTCTTAGCCATCGGGATGCTGATCGGTTCCTGGGTTCTAAGCGGAACGATACCCCTACTAATTTCTTGGGGAATCCAGCTGGTAGAGCCGAGGTTCTTCATTCTCACTGCTTTCTTGGTAACCGCGGTCATGTCCCTGGCTACGGGTACCTCGTGGGGCTCGGCGGGAACCTTGGGGGTGGCTTTGATGGGGGCTGCTACAGCTCTCGAAGTGCCCCTTGGGGCGACCGCTGGAGCGATCGTTTCCGGAGCCTATTTTGGCGACAAGATGTCGCCGCTTTCGGACTCCACCAATATCTGCGCTATCGGAGCTGGAGCCAACCTTTACGCTCACATTCGTCACATGCTGTTTACGGCGCTGCCTTCCTTTGGCGCTGCCGCCCTCGTTTACGGCTTGGCGGGTGGAGCAGCGGAGGCGACAATCTCGCTCCCCGCCTCGGCGGCAGAGCTTCTGGCGGAAATGAGGGTTGTTTTCGAGCTAGAGCCCTGGGCTCTATTGCCCGTGGTGGTCGTGGTGTTGGGAATCGCCTTCCGACAACCGCCTGCCTTGGCGCTGGCCGCCTCCTCGGTAGCTGCACTGGGGGTGGGAGTCTGGGGCCAAGGGTTTCGGATTCGGGATGCGGTGCAAGCTATAGTGAGTGGTTTCGAACCCCACATGGTGGCCTCCTTGGGTCACGACCCGGCAGCTTTGAGCCCGGCCTTCCTTCGACTACTGGAACGGGGCGGGTTGAATTCTATGGCGGGCACTCTGATCGTCATTCTGAGTGCCTTCTTGTTAGCTGGCGGTCTCGACACCTCCGGAGCCCTCGATCGGATCGTTCGCGCTCTTCTCGGAGCGGTCTCTTCGGCCTTCGGCCTGATCTCAGCCACTCTGGCGGCAGGTACCATGACGATTTCCATGACCAGTCACGGTGGGGTGACGGCGTTGATTGTCGGCGGACTCTTCCGCGACGCTTATCGCCAACGGAAGCTGGCGCCGGAAAATCTCTCTCGATCCCTTGAAGACTCCGTCACCATCATCGAGCCCCTCATGCCGTGGACGGTCTCAGCGATCTTTATGGCCACAACCCTCGATGTCGCCACGGTCGTTTATGCACCCTGGGCGGTCTTCTGCTACTGCGGGCCACTGTTCTCGTTGTTGGTGGCCTTGGCCTACCCCTGGACCGGGGTGGGGCTGAAACCTGTGTCAGCGGCAAAATCTCAGGCGACGACTCCCCAGAGCAAGGTTCGAGCAGAAGGGTCTCTAGGAAGGTAGAGCTCAAGCAACGGTGACCATGGCGTCTTCCAAGCCCAGGTGAGTGGCGACTGCGAGGGCTTCTTGCTTCACTCCTCCGAGGTGGTGGCGTCCTCGCCAGCCCGAAAGGGGCTGGACTTCGACGTCCAGATGCCGGCGCTTGGCGCGCTGAGACCAGGTGGCGACGATCCGGCCGCGATGAACCACGGTGGCGGCGACGACTGCGCTCTTGCGCCAAACCGCCTTGCGTTCCGCCTCTATGGGGACGGTCCAGCTCTTGTCCGAGTGAGCCATCAGCATGGCCTCCCACATAGGGAGAAAGCGCAGAGGCCACTGCGCTGAACCACCAGGAAGGGGCTCCAGGAGCATGTCCTTATCTTCCGCTAGAGCGATCAATCCCGGCCGGCCCCCGCAAACGACCTCGACCAGGCCGTTCTTTGGGTCGAGGGCCTCGACCCAGCTCCTGGTGTCCCGAATGCGAGCGCCGAAGAAATGAGCCACATCCTTGACCGTAGCGGGTCCATAGGTCGAAAGGTACTGACGGGTGAGGGTCACCGCTGAAACCAAGGGCTTGTGCAGTGGATCTGGCCAGGAAGTTTCTGGAAACCAGCGATGCCGTGGGTCATAGGTTTGCTCTGAACCAGCTTTAGATGCGATAGAGAGGTCGCCACTATGGGAAAGGCGCCTGAGCAGGCGCCCGGCGGCGAAACGCCGAGCGCCGTCGCCAGGGGAGCCCCACTTTTCCTCTGCCTCTCGCAGATAACTCGAAGTAAAGGGTGAGGAAGAGGTCCCTTCGGGTGATCGGCCTGTTCGCTGTTAGCAGGATTTCTCGGGCGGCATCGACCAGGTTTTGGGGTGGCATGGCGCCCCGTCGTCCGGCGGGAGCCCACGACGCCCGTGCCGAAACGATGTGGGGCCAGTGCTCCGGGTCGTAGAGGTGAACCGTATCTCGTTGCCCCCAGGTGCGCACCAACCGGCGAGGGGCTTCCAGGTAGGCAGCCTTGAGCTCGGTAGCTGTTGGTCGCCCCTGGGTGCGCTGGCTAAGAGCTAGGAGGGCCGGTCCCTCCTGCTGAGATTGAGCCCCCAGGGTCGCCCGCGCTGCAGTGGCCGGATCCGGAGCGCCTTCTCCACCAAGATGGCCGGGGCGAGCCCTAAAAAATAGGGCCTGCTCTTCGGAGATTTCTATTTTGGCCAGCGCTTTCTCCTTTCGAGGCCATGCTCCCAGATTGTTCTCTGGTAGGTCAACGAGGCACAACGGACCGAGACCACGCAGCCATTCCTACCCTTAAAGGTGGGGGAGGACTGCCCGAAGGGCGGTTCTCTTTGCCCACATTCGGCAGAGAAGATGGCGAAGCGCCCATTGAGGAAGTTTGTTGCCCACCGAGCCGATGTCTAGGCTCCGGTCTATCTGCTGGAGGATTGGAGGAAGTCGATGTGTGATTCCGAGACGCCACCCGCAGAAGCGGTGCAGCAGTCCACCCGCCGCGGATTTATCTCCAAGCTCTCCTCGTTGGCCATGGTAGGTGCCCTCGTGACCGCCTATGGCAGCCTCGCGGGCTTCTTCGGACGCTTCTTCTACCCGGCACGGCCGCCAGGTAGGAATTGGCTGTTCGTTTCAGAAGTGGCTCAGCTAGCGGTCGGCGATTCAATCCCCTACCAACTCCCAGGTGGCAGCCCGGTGCACATCACCCGTCATGGTGACAGTGGTGGGGCCCAAGATTTTCTCGCCCTTTCGAGCACCTGTCCTCATCTCGGGTGTCAGGTTCATTGGGAAGCTCGACACCAGCGCTTTTTCTGCCCATGTCACAACGGTACCTTCAACCCCGAGGGGAAGGCGACGGGTGGGCCCCCGGCGGATGCGGGTCAGTCGCTGCTGCAATACCCCCTCAAAGTAGAAAACCGTCTGCTATTCGTGGAAGCACCTCAGGGCGAGCTCGCCCTGGGCCATGGTGCCCCCTCTTCGAGCCACCCCTGCTCGCAGCCAGACCGCAACGAGCGAAGAGCCTGATCGTGAATCGGAAATCTCTGGCTCTAAGTAGGTGGCTTCAGGAACGGATTCCCGTTTCTGGAGAACAACTTCGGGAGCTCACCAACGAACCGGTGCCCCATCATTTGAAGCGTTGGTGGTTCGCCCTAGGAGGAACCCCTGCCTACCTCTTTGTGGTGCTCATCGCAACGGGAATTTCTCTCGCCATCTACTATCAGCCCGCCCCAACCACTGCCTACGAGAGCGTTCGCTATATCACCGAGGAGGCTGCCTTCGGTTGGTTCATTCGGGGCCTTCACAAATGGGCCGCGACGCTGATGATCGCCTCTGTGATCCTGCATCAGATGCGGGTGTACTTCACCGGCGCCTACCGTAAGCCTCGAGAGCTCAACTGGATGGTTGGCATGGCGATGCTCATGACGACTCTCATGCTCGGTTTCACCGGCTACAGCTTGGTGTACGAACAGCTGAGCTTCTGGGGAGCCACGGTGGGAGCCAATATGGCGGGGAGCATGCCGGTTGTCGGAGGCCTTCTCAAACAGCTCATGCTGGGCGGGGCGGAGTACAACGCCCGTACCCTTTCGCGCTTCTTTGTGCTCCATGCGGCGGCCCTGCCGGTACTTTTGGTTCTGCTTATCGGTGTCCACATCAGCTTGATTCGCCTCCAGGGCATCACCGAATTCGAGTTCGAGGGCGAAGAGCCGCCCAAAAAGCACTTCAACTTCTTTCCGGACCACCTCATGACGGAACTCATGATCGGCCTGGTGCTGATGGTGGTGTTGTCGGTGTTGGCAACGGTCTTGCCGGCAACTCTGGGGCCACCGGCAGACCCTCTCACGACGCCAGAGGTGATCAAACCCGAGTGGTTCTTCTATGTGGCTTTTCGCTGGTTGAAGCTCTTCTCGGGCACCTTCGCATTGCTTTCGACGGGCTTCGTGGTCTTCATCATGTTTGTTTGGCCGTTCATCGACGCATGGGTACGACGGCGCACCCGCTATGCCGAGGCCAGTGTTTGGATAGGAATTGTGGCGGTTCTAGCCATCCTAGGCCTGACGGTCTGGGAAGCCTTGGTTGCTCACTAGGAGGTACGGGGAGATGAATTTGAATCAGAAGCGGCTGATTATCGCGGGACTAGCGGTGCTCTTTCTCCTATCTCTCGTACTGGTGCAATGGATGGAAGTGATTCGTCGGCAACAGGAGGCGGGAGTCGGAAAGCCCCACGTTGCAGTCCCCGCGAGCTCCCGTGCCTGCGTGGACTGCCATGGCGAGACGACGCCGGGAGTTATCGACCACTGGAAGGGCAGTAAGCATGCCGTTTCCGGAGTGTCCTGTTTCGAGTGCCACCAAGCCGAGGACGGCGACGTAGATGGCTTCAGTCACTTTGGAAGCCAGATTGCCACCGTGGTGACGCCCATGGACTGTGGCCGCTGCCACGGCGAGGTTGCGGAGGAGTTCCAGCGCAGCCACCACGCCAAGGCAGGCAATATTCTCGCTTCCTTGGACAACTTTCTCGCCGAGACCGTGGAGGGAGCCCGCCAACCTTTCAACCCTCACTCTCCGACCCCGGGTAAGGCGGTCGATAAGGTCAACGGTACCGCCAGCGCGTTCTCCGGCTGCCAGCAATGCCACGGCAGCGCGGTATCCCTGCGCTCCACAGATGGAGGTCGCCTCTCGATGGTGGACTTTCAGCCCGATGAGAACGGCAAACCCACCGTCACGGAGGCGGTGGCGCGGATTCTGAGGGACGACAACGGTAAGCCCCTCTTCGATTCGGGAACCTGGCCCAACACAGGCATTGGCCGCCTCAACCTGGATGGCTCACGGGGTTCTTGCTCGGCCTGTCACAGTCGCCACGATTTCTCGCCCCGCCGGGCTCGGCAACCGGAGAACTGTGGCAAATGCCACCTCGGGCCGGATCATCCCCAGAAAGAAATCTTCGAAGAGTCGAAGCATGGCGTCGCCTATCGCGACCTCAAGGAGGATATGAATCTCGAAGCAGAAGACTGGGTCTTGGGCGAGGACTACTCTCAGGCTCCCACCTGCGCGACTTGTCACCTCTCGGGCCATAGTCGCAATGGCGGCAAGATCACTCACGACCCTGGCCAGCGCATTTCCTGGACCAACCGCCCGCCGATTTCCCTGGTCATGGATACAGACGCCGAAGGGAAGATCGTCAAGAGCCTCGACCCGGCAGAGCGAGAGAGCTTGATTACCGATACCGCAGAGGCAAAGCGGAACCGCATGAAGGCCGTGTGCACCCACTGCCACACACCCAGCTACGTCAATGCCTTCTACAGCCAATACGACGACTTGGTGATTCTCTACAACGAGAAATTCGCCAAACCCGGCAAGGCCATCATGGGGGTTTTGCAGGCGCAGGGGCTCCTGACGCCCACCCAATTCGATGAGCAAATCGAGTGGACTTGGTTCTACCTGTGGCACCACGAAGGTCGCCGGGCCCGTCATGGTGCTTCCATGATGGCTCCCGACTACACCCACTGGCATGGAATGTACGAAGTGGCGGAGCGCTTCTATATGGAGCTCATTCCTGAAGCCCGCGAGATCGCCATGGAAGCTCGAGCCCACGGCAAGGCCAACGCTGCCCAGGCTGCGGAGGCGGTGATCAACGGCATTCTCGCTCGCCCGGAACACGCTTGGTTCGAAGAGGGAGCGGAAGGGGAGATGCGGGCTATTCGCAAGCAAATGGAGGAGCGCTACGGGCAGGGGAGTAACCCGTCGGGAGCAGGTGGATGAGGTCTCCCCTGATCCCCTTACTCCTAGGTCTGGCAGCTCTGTTGGGGGCGGTGCCGGTGATGGCCACGGAATCTGAAGACCCGCCGGCAACTTTCCTCGAAGCGCTGAAGGGTGGCAATGCGTCTCTCAGCCTCCGCTACCGCTTCGAGAATGTTGACCAGGAACCCTTTTCCAAGAAAGCAAGGGCCTCTACCTTGCGGACTACCCTTGGTTACCGGACGGCTTTTTTTCGGGGTTTTCGCCTCTTTGTCGAGGCCGAGAACGTCACGGAAGTTGCCGGGGAGGGCCTGTTCAACAACCGTGGGGCTGGCAGCCTTGGCAACGGTGTCACGGACCGACCCGTAGTGGCGGACCCTGAGGACACAGAGATCCACCAGGTAGGCCTTCGTTTCGAGGCCGGGGAGACAGCCGTGGTCCTGGGGCGCCAGGAGATCGCCTGGGCCGACCAAAGATTTGTGGGCCCGGTGGGGTGGCGTCAGAATCACCAGGCCTTCGATGCAGTCTTCGTCAAGGCCAAGCCCTTCCAGGCTCTCGAGGTTACCTACGCCTATCTGGATCGTGTGCACCGGGTCTTCGGCGATCACAAACCCATGGCCAGCCATGGGTTGAGTGGTGAGCTCAGCCTGCCCTTCGGGAAGCTCCGGGGCTACGGCCTCTACCTTGACTATGACCGGCTCTCCGATGCTGGCCTTTCCACCTCCACCTATGGCCTGGAGCTTTCCGGGGCTCACGATCTCGGCTCGACAAAGATCCTCTTCGAGCTCGAGGCGGCTCAGCAGCGGGATGCCGGCGATAACCCGAACGAGGTCGATGCCGGATATCTACACGCTATGGTCGGAGCTAAAGCAGCCGGTTGGATCTTCAAGGGTGGCTTCGAAAGGCTCGAGGGCAGCGCCGGAGAAGGCCGCTTTACCACCCCCCTAGCAACCTTGCACAAGTGGAATGGTTGGGCGGACAAATTTCTGGGCACTCCTGTGGCGGGTCTCGAGGATCTCTATTTCGAAGCTGGTGGTGGTGCAGGCGCTTTCGCCTGGAAGGGAGTCTTCCACGACTTTTCCGCCGAGAGCGGTGGTGGCGACTACGGTAGCGAAATCGATTTTCAATTTTCCTATCGCAGCCCGTGGAGCCAGGTCTTTGGCTTGAAGGCGGCCTTCTACGAAGAGGATGGCTTCTCCTCAGATACGGACAAGCTCTGGTTCTGGACCAGCTACTCGTTCTAAGAGAGCCTCTCGACGGAATAGGGCTGTGTGGGTGGGGCCTAGGCCTGCCCTAGCCGGTCTCGGACCGAACCTTCTCCTCTGGAAGGAGCTCCACGGCGGCGCCAAGAAAGTCCCGCTCGGTAACGATCCCGACCAGTCGATTTTCGGAGACGACCAAGAGGCACCCACGACCTGAGTCGAAGAGCCGCCGCATACCTTCGCGCAAGGAGAGGCACGGTGAGACCTGGAGGGGCTGTCGGTCCATGATGTCTTCCACCGCCTTGGGCTCTGAACTCTCTCGACTGGTTGCCCCTTGCTGCAATCGAAGAAGGGTGCGGTGGGACACCAATCCCACCAGGTCGCCGTCGGTGGTTTCTACGGGCACATGGCGGAAGTGCTTCCAGCTCATCATGCTAGTGGCGAGATCGATGATGTCCCCGGGTCGCACCGTGAAGAGATCCGTCGACATGATGTCGGAGACAGTGGACAGGGCGCGCCCAAACTTGGACTTGGAAACGGTGGGGAGAGGCCACTGGTGCACCGGCTTCTCTTCGTCTTGATAGCGCTGCATGGCTCGGGTCACCCTGGCGGCCCGAGCGTCCACAGAAGATTCATTTCCCAGGCTGGAGAAAGCGTCGAGCATCCATCGGGCCCCTGTGGTGGCGGAGCTGACCCGTGCTTCGAGGGTTCCCAGATAGCGGTCGATGTCTTTCTGGGGCACCTTCAGCGTGCGCAGGCCGCGGCGGGCCGCTGGCAAAAGTTCCTCTGCCAGAAGGTCCTTGACCGAGACTCGGCGTCCCTCGAGCCAGGTCAGCTCGGCCCCCAGCCCCTGGCGGGCAGCCTTGATGAAGTTTCCTTTTGCCGAGTCGAAGGGAAGGCGATCCGGCAGGTCGTGGCTAAGGTCGTCCAACCCCACCATGAGGCCGTAGAACAGGGCTGCGTTGGCCACTTCGTCCAAGACCGTTGGGCCCGCGGGAAGAATGCGGTTCTCGATGCGCAAATGGGCGACACCGTCGGCGATGCCGTAACAGGCCCGGTTCCATCTCCAGACCGTACCGTTGTGGAGCATCAACGCTGGCAGTTTTGGGGCAATGCCTTGCTCGACCAATTCCACCGCAGGGGGGCCCGGCTCACAAGTGAGAGCAACCGGGAAACGCGCCACCGCATCGCGGAACAACTCCAAAGGAGATTCTTGGATCCAGTTGTCCCCAAAGCTAACCCGCGGCACTCGCCCACGAGCGCGTGCGGCATCGGAGCGAGTATCTACGGAGCGCTCGAACAAAGCGACCCGGGATTCATGCCAAAGACGCCGGCCGAGAAAGAGAGGAGAGTTGACAGCCACCGCAAGCAGGGGAGCCGAGATCAACTGCGCGAGATTGTATCGTCGAGGAAACTCCTCCAAGGAGACCTGAAGGTGGAGCTGAAGGCTGGTATTGGCTGCCTCGAACATGACGCTCGAGGGGCGCATCTCGATCTCGTCGACCCCGCGAATGAAGATGTGGAAAGGGCCGTCCGCCAGGCTCAAGAGCGCCTTGTTGAGTTGGCGATACCGGGGCAGAGGAGTCATGGCGGCGAGGCTCAGGTCCTGGTCTCGCAAGGTGGGGAGAATGCCGGTGAGGAGGACGCGGGCTCCCGCCTCTCGGGCAGCCTGGTCGACCGTGTCGATGACCCCCGATAGCTCCTCCTCCAGCCGACGTAGAAAAGCCCCACCGAAAGGGTGGGGCGGTAGGTTCGCTTCCAAATTAAATAGAGCCAGCTCGGTGGTTAGCCGGCTGTCACCGAGGCTCTCCAGGATATCCGTGGAAACCAGCGCTGGCCGTCCCGAGGGCCGCACCAGGGTCATTTCTTGCTCGACTCCGATTCTCTGAACCCCACTCTCGATCATGCCTTTCTCGAACAAGGCTTCTAGGCCTTGGAGATCCGCGAGCATGGCTCGGGTGAAAGTGCGAACCTGGTCGTCCCGGGTGTCAGTGCCGACTTCTTGTGTACCCATAACGCTCCAAGAGGTGTCGAATAGAGATGGAAATCCTGGCTTTGACGGTAGCAGATCTCCTTGAAAGGCAGTGGCCAGCGTGTCCTCTAGTGTGTCGCCAGGGGCGGGATCCAGCCACGCCCGGTCAGGTGGTACCTCCCTCCCCGATGGGGTAGGTCCGCCCAGTGGCTGAGATCACCCGGGCGGCCACGAGAAAGCCTGAGGGTCGCCGACACGGACTTTGGCAGAAAGCCTCTGGGCAAGCTTGTTTTTTGTTTTCGTTGTTTCTGTGCCCCTTCGTAGGGTTCTCGGGTGCCTCGTGACCTCAGTCCTCGGGCTCGTGGTTTGTCCCTCAGGGGTGGCTTGCTCCACCCTTCGACGGTGTACGCCTGTACACTTCTGGACAAGCGGAGCTCAGTTACCCAACTCAGGAGAGCTAGGTGAAGGAAATAGACACGATAGACGGCCTAGTTGGATGGCTGAACGATTCGGCTGGCCGGGAGCCTGTTGCAATTCAGGCTTTGGACTTGATGGATTATTCGGAATCGTTACTGCGGATCAGTCCCGGGGGTAGCCTCTTTCTCGGTTGCAAGATGGCTCCAGACGTAGCCGCTCATCTAGCGGCTTGTGGGGCTATCACTCTTCCCAACATCGATGCCTTCTCATTTCAAGTACACCGACCTCAGCTCTATCCTCCGGAAGCCCTCTTCGCCGGCTTTGATGGAGCAGACCCGAAAGGTTACGAGAAAACCCTCGACGCGCGCATTTACCAGGAATACCTTGAGCAAGGAGGTGCTGCGGCGGGCTCGATCTTGGTGACTTTGGCGAGAAGGCTCCATGATCACAGCATCAGTGACGCCCTAGAAGAACAGATCGCTGGCCGCAAGGTTGTCGCGATCATGGGGGGGCACAGTATGGAGCGGCAAGACCCGGTCTATGAGCAGGTAGCTCGTCTCTCTCGTACCTTGACTCGCCTCGGCTATCTGATGGTTAGCGGTGGTGGCCCCGGAGCCATGGAAGCGACTCACCTCGGGGCCTTCCTTGCCCCAAGAGACGACTCGGATTTGTCGGAAGCCCTGGGGTTCTTGAAGCCCCGTCCGGAGGGTGCCGTCTCTGGTAAAGAATACGCAGACCAAGATTGGCTCCACCGCGCCTGGCGAGTCATGGAGCATTTCCCCATCCCCGAAGGTCACCAGGCCGAGGCCGAGAGCATCGGGATCCCCACCTGGCTCTACGGCCACGAACCCCCGAGCCCCTTCGCGACCCAAATCGCCAAGTACTTCGCCAACGCCGTTAGGGAGGATGGCCTCCTGGCGATCGCCAAGCACGGAGTCATTTTCGCTCCGGGAAGTGCTGGAACAACCCAAGAGATCTTCCAAGACGTGGCCCAGAACCACTATGCGACCACTGGCTTTATCTCGCCCATGATCCTTTTCGGCACCAATTTTTGGACGGACACTCGGCCTGTCTGGCCACTGCTACAGGAAGTGGCTCGTGGCCAGAGGTTTGGGGAGATCCTGGCGCTCACCGACGATGAGGTGAAGATCATCGAGCTCATCCAGGCCTACGACCCAGAGGAGTACCGAGGGTAGGGAGCTCGAATCGCGGCAATCCAGACTCGAGACTC
Organism: Deltaproteobacteria bacterium; assembly: GCA_022601195.1. GTDB lineage: Bacteria > Acidobacteriota > Thermoanaerobaculia > Multivoradales > JAHZIX01 > JAHZIX01. Next base: position 334,191 of record JAHZIX010000045.1, on the reverse strand, counting down.
AAGCCTGGGATGAAGGGTGCCTCCAGGAATCGAGCCTCAGCATCTCACCGCTGTCTCCTTGGGTGTCATCAAACGCCATCAGGAAGGACTCATGCATTTTCCAAGATCCCCTTTCCAAACTCGTCCTTGTAACCACTTCTTCGCCATCCTTCTCTTCGTCGTTTTGGCCAGCGGCCTGCTGTTGGTTTCCACTGCCAATGCCCTGGACCCGCGTTTGGCGGCAGTCAACGATTGGCTCTACGTACTCCAACCGGAAAGCCCGGCGTCCATCACGGACATCGCCGCATCCGCCTTTGATCTAGTAGTCATGGACTATTCGGCGGACGGCTCTTCCGAGGGAGCTTTTACGCCTCAGGAGATCTCTGCTCTCAAGGCGACCGGGAAAGTCGTGATCGCCTACCTATCCATTGGCGAGGCGGAGGCCGGCCGTTTTTATTGGGATCCGGCCTGGGTGGACCAACAGCCAAACGACCCGGATGCACCGGCCTGGCTCGGCCCCTTCAACCCAGACTTTCCTGACAACTACAAAGTGCGTTTCTGGATGGCGGACTGGCAGGAGATCATTTTCGGCATCGCCACAGGCCCAACGGCCTCCTACCTCGACCGAATCGTCGACCAAGGCTTCGATGGCGTCTATCTGGATATCATCGACGGGTTCGACTTCTGGAGTGTAGACGTCCCAGAGCGCAGCCGCGACCAAACCCGGGTCGACATGATGACCTTCGTCCAAGGCCTCGCCCAATACGCCCGGGTGACCCGGGGCATTTCCAACTTCCTGGTTTTTCCCCAGAACGGCAGTGACATCATCCTCGACGGAGGCGGAATCCTAGATGCCCCCGGCCTGGCTTATCTAGCCGTCATTGACGGCATTGGAGTGGAAGACGTGTTCTACGACGAAACCACCCCCCAACCGCCCGGCGAAGTCGACTTCCGAACCAACGTGCTCACTTCCTATCTCGATGCCGGTGGCGACCAACGAGTCGTCATCTCTACCGACTACGTGTGGAACGAGACCGCGCCCACCGACTCTCCCAACATCACCCGGTACGACGACTACGTTTCCCAAGCCATCACCGCAGGCTACATCCCCTACGCCACCGTCCTCGACCGAGATCTCAACGAAATCGTCACCGCCGATACTGCCGACGGATTCTCCGTTCCCCAACCCCGCCCAGGAGGCGGAGAAGTTTTCACGGACGGCTTCGAATCAGGGAACACCGCAGCGTGGAGCCTGACGGTGCCTTGAGGGTGGCAGTGCCTTGAGAGTGGGTGCCCTGAGAGCCAGTGGTGAAACCCTAGCTGTCAATCTGCGGGCCCTTGGCGGCGCCACCGAGAATGTGGCTTTGGGACTAGCTAAAGCCCATTGCGGGAGTCGGCCCTAATTGCGGGATTCTAAATGGTGCACCCGTAGGGATTCGAACCCCAAACCTCCTGATCCGTAGTCCTTTTCAAATGCTGTTGCAACAAAATTCACGAGGTTTCATGCCGCTTCAACACTCTATGTAACCGTTGACATGATTGACGTTAGCTCGTACCATCCAAGGTCATGAGGTTTCATCAAGTCACGATTTGGGGAGTACCTCGGCAGTACCTTTATGCTGCTTCAGAGTACCTAGACAGTACCTAGATTCGACCCCGAGGACGCACGCCAGGCAACCGGGAGAGCACCACCATGGCCACCATCCACCTGACCGATCGCAAGATTCAGTCTCTTCAGGCTGGGCACCATCAGACCGACTACTGGGACCGCAACCTGCCTGGGTTCGGCGTGCGGATAACGCCCCGCGGCCGCAAGAGCTTCGTGGTCATGTACTACGCTCGCGGCGGCAAGCGGCGGATGACTCTCGGCCCCTACCCGATTCTCAGCCTGGCGGAGGCTCGCCAGCGGGCCAGGGCGGTTCTTCACGACGTGGTGACCGGCAACGACCCCCAAGCCCAGAAGCAAGCGCTTCGCAAGGCGGAATCCTTCGAACAACTCGCCGCCGAGTACATGGAACGCCACGCCAAGGCCAAGAAAAGAAGCTGGAAAGAGGACGGGCGAAACCTGGAGAGGGACCTCCTACCTTATTGGAAAGGACGCAAGGCCCGGGAGATCGTACGACGTGACGTGATCCTCATCCTCGACCGCATCGTCGATCGGGGCGCTCCCATCATGGCCAACCGTGTCCGCGCTCTCATCTCGAAAATCTTCAACTTCGGCATCGGACGCGACATCGTCGAGTACAACCCCACCATCGGCGTGCCACGACCGGGCAAGGAGAGGCAGCGGGATCGGGTACTGACGGAAGGCGAGATCCGTACCATCTGGCAGACCCTCGACGATCTGGAGTCTCTGGACCAGGTGATGGCCGCCACCTTCAAGATGCGGCTCCTGACCGCCCAACGAGGTATCGAGGTGGTGACGCTGCGGTGGAAGCACATCGACGGCGACTGGTGGACCATCCCCGCCGACGTCGCCAAGAATGGCCTAACCCACCGGGTTCCCCTCTCACCCCAGACCCACTCTCTCTTGGATGAGCTCCACCCCATCACTGGCGGTACGCCCTGGGTCTTCGCCAGCCAGCGCCGCCCCGGCACCCACATCACGGCCGTACAGAAGGCCGCCGAGCGGATCGTGCGAGCCTCCGGTGTCACCTTCGTCTGTCACGACCTCCGTCGCACCGCCGCCAGTTTCATGACCTCAATGGGAATCTCGCGGTTGGTCGTGTCCAAGATCCTCAACCACGTCGAGAGCGGAGTCACCGCCGTCTACGACCGCCACAGCTACGACGCCGAGAAGCGCCGCGCCTTGGTACGTTGGGGTGGGAGGGTGGAGTCCATGCTCACTGGCTTGGAGCAAGACAACGTGGTGAGGATCGCCTGATGAAGACCCCAGCCCAAGAGCAGGCCGGTGAATCGCATCTCCGCTTGTCGACTTACAGCGACGGAAACAGGGAATCCCATTTCTTCCCCTCACTTAGGGCTATGACAGGCTGTGACAACGAGCTATGACAGGCTGTGACATCGGACAGCTAAAAGCACGTATGAGAACGCCGAGATCCTTGGCAACCGCCGCTCGCCGAAGTCCCAAGGGCTCGGCGCGGAATGCCACAAGAGGCTTGGCTGGTAGACTCGGTGCCGTCAGCCAGAGGGCTACTTACCGCGTTTCAGGCTTCGCAAGGAGCCCCAGAAACCGAGGGTCGAAAAGCTTCTGCGCTCGAGCAGGCAATCTTGGCCGCGACGCTGGCGTCCGCCTCGCTGTACTTGGTGTGGAGAATGATTCCTTCGCGATCTCCAACATCGACCGAGAAGCGAACGGGGGCGTAAGAGTCGCGGAGGTGCGCGAGACAGTCAATCAGAGTGGACTGAACAAGGAACGGATCTGGAGAACGAGAAATGGCCACCATCACCTACGACTTGCCGCCGGGTACCTTTTCGGCTCTCCGGCTCTCGCCAGCGGAGTTCACGAAAGAAATGCGGGTTGCTGCTTGCGTGCAGTGGTATGCCCAGGGCCTTGTCTCCCAAGGTAAGGCTTCGGAGATCGCTGGGCTGAGCCGAGCCGAGTTTCTAGAGGAGCTTTTTCGCCGAAAGGTGCCGGCTTGCCAAGTAACCTACGAGGAGTTGCTCGAAGAGATCGAGCATGCCTAGGCAATGGGTAGTCAACGCCTCACCATTGATTCTGCTGGGGAAAGTTGGCCGATCCAGGCTGCTGTGTGACTTGACCGATGAGTTGATTATTCCCGACGCGGTTGCTCGAGAAGTTGGAGTGAAGAGCGACGGCGAACGGCAGGTGCAAGAGCTACTCGCCCTTCCAGATGTCCGTCTCGAGAGCGCAATCGCGATTCCTCGGGAAGTCGAGGCATGGGACCTGGGAAGCGGAGAGTCAGAAGTTATCTCCCAAGCTCTGGCGACAGAGGGCAGCCGAGCTGTTGTAGACGACTTGGAGGCGCGTCGCTGTGCGCTGGCACTCGGAGTAGAAGTGGTTGGAACTCTAGGAGCCGTACTTCGTGCGAAGCACAGCGGACTGATCCCTGCCGCGAGGCCAATCGTTGCTAGGTTGCGAGAGGTCGGACTCTACGTGTCGGACCAGCTCGTCGAGAAAGCGTTGGCGCACCTGAACGAATGATCGTGCATTGGCGGAGTACCGGATAGGGTCGCCTGGGCGGCCACCATTGAGTCGCCTGTAGCAGATACTGAAAAGTCCAGCACATCCCGCCTTGGCGACGGAGATTCTCGATGCCAAGACTTGAAATCTACACAAAGTACGGAAACGTAGACCACGTTGGTGTCATCGATACTCTGGGGGCAATGCTGTTTCCGGAAGATTGTAAGGGTCGGGAATCCTTTGTCCTCAGGAATCGAGAGCGGGTAATCTCGTTGCAGGACCAACAGCTGCGTAGGCATGGGGCTGATCCACTGAAGATTCCGCCGCTAAACAGTGGCAACTTGTTGATCGAACTCTGCCAGCCGTTCGGTGGGTTAACCGCTCTGCAGTCCGCACCTTCACTGAAGGAGATAGAGAAGGGTCTTCCTCGCAGGCATTGGGCAGGCAGTATTGCCGGTCTCATCCTCATCCTGGTTTTATGGATGGACCAAGTTGGGCTAAGGGGTAGTTTGAAGAAAGCTCGAGCTATCGTGGTCGATTTGAAGAAGGAACAAGAGGTGGGGTTTGGCAAGAGCCCACGCTCTATCGAAACGGCATGGACCCGTTTTCGATCAGTAGCTCACCTCTGGGCCGCCTGGGAGTGGTGGCGGATAAGACGCGAGAGCCTGGTCGCCGCCGGCAAGCCAGATGTTGGCGATCCCTTATCGCAAAGAGCAGTAGAGAGTTTTCTTGCTATTTCTGCCTGGTTCCTCCAGAAGGGCCAGGAGCATTTCTCTCAAGGGCGCTCCGCACCACTTCTCGACCCCGAGTCCGTATGGACCATCCCTGAAGAACTGGACGACCTTCCCACCGGGATCGAGTTCGGGCCACTTCCTAGAGCCGCACTCGAAACGCTCTGCCGCGAGTACCCAGGGTCAGTTCCTTCCGATCTCAACGCTTCCTGAGCCAAGTCAGGACAGATTCCAACCGCAGCTGAACCGCTGGACTTGGCGGCGGCTTCGCCCTCCTTTGAAGGCGAGCTGACGATCTCTATCCATTAGCCCGAACAAAGGCATCCAAGGGGACGCAGGTAGAGCCTGCGTCCTATTCAAGCGATAAGGCACGCAGTAACTTGGTGTTGCGATGCTTTGCAACACTCGAATCGTCCGTGTCAATGAGCTCAGCGAGCGTCTCGGTGTCTCGCGAGTCACGCTTTGGCGATGGGAGCGCAAGGGGCTCCTGCCCAGAAAACTACGCCTTGGGCCGAACACGGTGGGCTGGTTGGAAAGCGAGATAGAGGAATGGCTCAGCTCCAGGCCACCCGTGCGGCCACACGCCTCCCTGGCCGAGGATTGCTGAGAAGGCCATGTCCCAACCCTCGGCACCCGTCGCCACACTGTTGGGTAGGCTCCGGGGCGTTCGCCGAAACGGCGAAGCCTGGGAGGCCCTCTGTCCTTCTCACAACGACACCGACCCCTCGCTGAGTGTGGATGAAGGGGAGAACGGCCGTGCCCTCGTTCATTGCCACGCGGGCTGTGCCATCGAAGACATCGTTGCCGCCGTTGGTCTTGAGGTACGAGACCTGTTTCCATCCCCGATCTCGGAGACGAGAGGTGATCGTTCCTCCAACATCCTGACCACCTACGACTATGAGAACGCGAAGGGGAAGCTTCTCTTCCAGGTCTGCAGGATGAGTCCAAGAGCTGGAAACCCGAAGCCGTTCTTCCAGAGACGACCTCACGCGGGGTCTTGGGCTTGGGGCCTGAAGAAGGGCCTGTACAAGCAAAGGCGCTCGGGCGACTTCACTGCTCTCCGGCGAGGGGAGAGTCCAAGCGGCGCATTCGAGGTACCCAAAGTCGAGAGAGTTCTCTATCGCCTCCCGGCACTGCTGGAAGCGATCAACAAGGGCAAGTGGGTAGTGGTCTGCGAAGGGGAGAAGGACGCCGACAACGGAGCCGCTTTGGGTCTCACGACGACAACCAATCCAGGCGGGGCCGGCAAGTGGCGGCGGGACTACTCCGTTGCCATGAAGGGGGCCCGGGCGGTGGTTATTCCGGATGCGGACGAGGCAGGGCTGACGGGGGCCAAGAAGACCGCGTCCAGCCTGTTGAAGGAGGGGGTCGAGGTCCGCATCGTCGACCTCAAAGGAACCGCGAAGGGATTCGACCTCTCCGACTGGATTGAGCTGCAAAGGAGGGAAGGTCTCTTACCGGAGGAGATCCGAAAGCAGCTCATCGACACGATCGAAGCATCTCCGCCTTGGCGGTCAGAGGACGGAGGGGTGGAGGCCGATTCGAAGCCGACCATTCGAACCAGCACCAATCACATGCAGGTGGTCGATCAGGCGATCTCTGCTCTGGCTCCCCGGTCGGAGATCTTCCATCGGGGCGGAACCCTGGTGCATGTCATCCGTGACGAAGCCAAGGCTCGTTGGATTATGCGCCCTCCGAACTCTCCCACCATCCAGCCCGCCGCCGCTGCAAGGATCCGAGAGGTGCTCAGCGACGCCGCCTGCTGGCTCGGAAAGGACCTGAATCCGATTCACCCTCCCCAGTGGGCGGTCCAGGCCCTGATGGCACGTGGAGAGTGGGACGCCCTCAGGCCGCTGGAAGGGATCGTCGAGTCTCCGGTGTTGAAGCCCGACGGCGGTCTCTTGGAGACTCCAGGGTATGACCAGGAGACAGGCCTCCTCCTTCTCCCCAATGCCAAATTCTCGTCGGTCCCGAACTCTCCGGGAGAGCCCGAGGCCGCACAGGCCGTCGAAACCCTCCTGGAAGCCGTCGCCGATTTTCCTTTCGAGACCGGCGCTCACCGGTCGGCCTGGCTTGCCTCCGTGCTGACGGTCCTGGCGCGCTTCGCGTTTCACGGTCCGTCGCCTCTCTTCCTCCTCGATGCGAACGTGCGCGGTGCCGGGAAGAGCCTGCTCGCCGATGTCACCTCGACCATCACTCTCGGCCGGCCCGCTGCCCGCATGGCACCGTCTGAGAACGAGGCCGAGGAGAGAAAGCGCATCACTGCGCTGGCCATCGCGGGCGATCCTCTCATCCTGATCGACAACGTCTCCGGCGCCCTTGGCTCTACCTCGCTAGACGCTGCCCTGACGGCCACCACCTGGTCGGACCGCCTTCTGGGAGAGAACATCCGGGTCCACCTTCCCTTGAAGGCCATCTGGCTCGCCACGGGGAACAACATCACGCTCCGGGGCGACACGAGCAGGAGAAGCCTTCATATCCGGCTGGATTCTCCGGAGGAGTTCCCGGAGCGCCGGCAGGGTTTCCGGCACCCCGATCTCCTGGACTGGGTCGCCCGCCAAAGACCATCCCTCGTCGCGGCCGCGCTCACGGTGCTTAGGGCCTTCGTTGTCGCCGGGAAGCCGGATCAGGGCCTGAGCCCCTGGGGCAGCTTCGAGAGCTGGTCGAGGCTGATCCGGAACGCAATCGTCTGGGCGGGAGAGCCCGACCCCGGAGAGACCCGAGAGGCACTGCAGACCGAAGCAGACCGCGACCGCGAGTTGATCGAACGCCTCCTCCGCGGCTGGTCCGATGCCGTGCAAGAGGCTGGGCGGCCTCTGGCGGCCTCGGAGGTTCTCGCGAGCCTTCAAGGCGAGCCGAGGCCAGAACTCGAAGTCCTCCGATCGGCAGTGGCGGATCTCTGCACCACCTCCGGGACGCTGCCCAGCGCACGAGTCCTCGGTAACCGCCTCAAGAAGTACCGAAGACGAGTCGTCGGAGGCCTTGCCCTTCGCCAGATGGGTAGGGGCAGGTTCGGGATGGGGTGGACCGTCGAGAAGGTAGGAATCTCGCCAAAGTGTGACTCTGATGACTCTAGTGACTCTTCCAGAGGCCGGTGCGACCAGAGGCAGTGCTCCAGTGTCGATGAGGTAGGTGGCGGGGTAAGCCCAGAAGAGTCAACAGAGTCATCAGAGTCACCTAATAGGCAGGTAGAGGGAGGAACGTCGATATGAACGGTGAACAGCTCGAGCTCCGCTACATCCCCCTCCCCCAGGCCCGGAGGTGGGACGCCAATCCCAAGCGCCACGACCTGGACCGCCTCGTCCGGTCCATCGAGACCCACGGTTTCGGGGATCCGCCGAAGTACGACGCGACTCTCGGCGCCCTGGTTTACGGCAACGGCCGTACCGAGGCGCTGGAACGGATGCGGCAGGCGGAAAAGGAGCCGCCCCGCGGCATTCTGGCCCTGGAAGACGGCCAGTGGGCGGTGCCGGTGATCTTTGGGGTAGATGCGGAGAGCATGGCGGCGGCCGTGGCTTTCGCCATCGACCACAACAACCTCACCCTTCTGGGCGGCGACCTGGGATTCACGGAGCTGCTGCAGATCTGGGACGAGCCTGGGCTCCAGTCGGTGCTGACCGAGGTGCCGGATGCCGGCGAGCTTCTGGCAAGCCTGGACAGCCAGGACGTGGAGTCGCTCCTCCAGGGACCGGACTTCGAGCCGGTGGCCGCGGAGGAGCAGTCCCGGCTCGACGAGAAGAAGCACGTCACCTGCCCCGAATGCGGAAACGAGTTCCAACCGTGAGCAAGCTGCGACTCGACTTCTGCTCCCACGAGGCCGCGAAGCATGCGGTGTTCCGTTGGCACTACAGCCACACCATGCCGGCGGCGAAGCTGGTGCGCATCGGCGTGTGGGAGTCGGGGCGATTCGTGGGGGTGATCCTCTACGGCAGCGGCGCCAACCGGCACCTCTCTCGCCCCTTCGGCCTGGGGCCCACGGAGGCCTGCGAGTTGGTACGGGTCGCCCTGGCACCGGGCCGAGAGCATCCCACCTCCCGTTGCCTGGCCTTCAGCCTCAAGATGCTCCAGCGGCAGTCGCCGGGGCTGAAGCTCGTCGTCTCCTACGCGGACACCAAGGAAGGTCACCTGGGGATCATCTACCAGGCCACCAACTGGCTCTTCCTCGGGGCGTCCTCCCAGCCCTACCTCAAGGTCCGCGGCAAGGTCGAGCACCCGCGCTCGCTCTATGACCGTTACGGGCGGGGCGGCCAGCAGATTGGCTGGTTGCGGAAGCACGTCGATCCCCATGCTCAGCGGGTCGAGATGCCCGCCAAGCTCAAGTACGTCTACGTCTTCTCGAAGCCGCTCCGGCAGAAGCTCGAAGGCATCGCTCAGCCTTTTCCAAAATCACCTTTGACATGCGGCCGAAGTGACACCGGCGACACATCCGGGCACCCCCCGGAAGAGGGCGGTTCAACTCCGACCCGGCCGCTCCAAGTCTCCAATGCCTAGGGTTTGCAGCATCTGTCGCCACCCGGAGCGGGAGGCCATCGAGAAAGCCCTGGTGGGAAACGATGCGGGGTATCGAAGCATAGCGAAGCGCTTCGCTATTTCGGAATCGGCCCTTTTCCGGCATCGACAGAAGCACCTGCCGGAGGTTCTGGCCAGAGGTCTCGCCGCTGTACCCACACCGGTCCACGGGACGGTAGGCGAGGGCTCCGAACCTGATTCCCATGCCAAAAGGATCGCCAACCACCACCAGGCCCTGGAGGATCAGCAGGACCGCCATGCCATCGATGTGATGCAACAGCTCAAAGCCATCAACGCCGCCTGCCTGGAGGTTCTCCGGCAGGCTCGGGCCGACGGCAAGCACTCGATCCTCTTGCGAGCGGTAGACCGCATCGCCCGCCAGATCGAGCTGCAAGCAAAGCTGCTCGGCCAGATCCAGGACACCCAAACCGTCAACATCGCCATCCTGCCGGAGTGGCACGGCATCCGGCAGATGGTACTGGAAGCCCTGCAACCGTATCCCGAAGCGCGGATCGCGGTCGCCAGGGCATTGAAAGGAGCAGAATCGTGAGACTGAACCAAGTAGGAACGAAGAAGCCGCGCAAGGGCAGCACTCGCCTGATCCCGGTCGTCGGGATCGATATCGGCCAAAAGCGAGATCCGACGGCCATCGCCGTCGCCGAGATCGAGTATCGGCCTATCACTGACCTGGAACCCGACCGATCAGAAAAGGAGTCCCACTACCTGGCGAGGTACCTTGAACGCCTGCCGCTCGGGACCCCCTACCCAGAGATCGCGAGGCGACTTGGCGAAATCTGTCAAAGGGTGTCCGTGCGTTGCGGGCGGCGGCCGACGGTCTTCGTCGACGCGACCGGTGTGGGGAAACCCATTGTCGACGTGCTCAAGGCGAGCACACGGGAGGCGCGCCTCCTGTCCGTGTATTTCACCCATGGCGATCGCCGAACCGAGCACTCTGACGACGGCAAGGTGACGTTGGGCAAGGCCTACCTCGTCAGTCGCCTCCAGGCTCTTCTTCAGTGCCAGCGGCTCCACCTTCCCGAAACCGGGGAGTCCCGCGCCCTGGCCCAGGAGCTCCTCGACTACGAGATCCGGGTCGACGAGAACGCCAACGACAGGTACGGAGCGTTCCGTGTCGGCACCCACGACGACCTGGTCACTGCCATCGGCCTGGCCGTGCAAAAGGAACCGACCATCAGCGTCTACCCCGGCAGCGTTCACTACGGGCTGTGATCGGCACCGAGAGCACCATGGAAGCCTCGCCCCTGACCCACGATCTACTGATGGCCCTCGACCCGGTGGAGATGGCCCATGCGGCGGATCTCGGCCCTGATCCGTGGCAGCGGAAGCTCCTGCGCTCGTCGGCGCCCCGTGTGCTCCTCAACTGCTCGCGGCAGGCCGGAAAGAGCACCATGGCGGCGACCCTCGCCGTCCACACGGCACTCTACGAGCCCGCATCCCTGGTCCTGCTGCTCTCGCCATCGCTCCGCCAATCTCAGGAGCTTTTCAAGAAAGCTCTCGCCTCCTACCGCGCGGCGGATGGTCCCGTGCCCTCCAAGACTGAGTCAGCCCTCCGGCTGGAGTTGGAGAACGGCTCTCGGATCGTCTCCCTCCCCGGCAAGCAGGACACGGTGCGTGGCTTCTCCGGCGTTCAGCTCCTGGTGGTAGATGAGGCGGCCCGTGTGCCCGGCGATCTCTACTTCGCCGTCCGGCCCATGCTCGCCGTCTCTGGCGGCCGTCTGCTGGCCCTGTCCACGCCGTTCGGCACGAGGGGATGGTGGTACGAGGCCTGGCGCTCGGACGAGTCATGGGAGCGCTATGAGGTGCCCGCCACCCATGTTCCCCGCATCACCCAGGAGTTTCTCGAAGAGGAGCGGCGCGCCATGGGCGAGTGGTGGTTCGCTCAGGAGTACGAATGCCAGTTCCTGGACGCCGAGACGCAGCCCTTTGGCCGCGAGGACATCGAGCGGGCGTTCGAGGAAGAGGTCGAAGCCTGGGATCTGTGATCCAGGGAAGAGAGGAGACAGAAATGAGCATCATGATCACCATGGGGGTCGATATCGGCCAGAAGCGCGAGCCGACCGCTATCTGCGTGACCGAGATCGACGAGCGGCGCGTCGGCCGGCGCCGAGTCAATCATTGGGTCGTGCGGCATCTGGAGAGGCTGCCCCTTGGAACGTCTTATCCCGCGGTCGCCCAGAGGCTGTCCGAGGTCTCAAGCGGAATCCGTCACCGAATCGCCGGCCGCCCTTACCTCTACGTCGATGCCACCGGCATCGGGCAACCGATCATCGACCTGCTGCGGGACGAGGCCACCAGCCTCGGCTCGATCACGCCCGTCTACTTCACCCATGGTGATCAGCGGAGCCAGGAGCGTGGCGAGATCCGTCTCGGGAAGGCGTATCTGGTCAGCCGCCTTCAGATGCTGCTCCAGACGTCCCGCCTCCACCTGCCGCGCACGGCCGAGTCTGAACGGCTAGCCCAGGAGCTCCTCGACTACGAGATCCAGGTCGATGAGAAGGCCAACGAGCGCTATGGGGCCTTCCGCGTCGGCTCCCAAGACGACCTGGTGACTGCCCTAGGCCTTGCGGTCAACAAGGAACCCCGGTGGGTCCAGGTCTTCTGAGGTAGCCATGGCAATCATGATGGGTATCGATATCGGCCAGAAGCGCGATCCCAGCGCCATCTGTGTCGCCGAGACGCAGACGCGGGTCGATGGCGAGCAGTCGGTGGTTCATCACCTCATTCGTCACCTGGAGCGGCTTCCGGTCAGCACACCCTTTCCGGAGGTCGCCAAGCGAGTCGCTACGGTGGCCCTTTCCGTCGAGCACCGCGTTGACGACAGCCCTCTGATCTTCGTCGACGCCACCGGCCTCGGCCGACCGATCATGGACCTCCTCGAAGAGGCGGTTTCTCGCCCACGAACCGTTACTCCGGTCTACTTCAACCACGGCGACCGCCGAACGGAGAGGGGATCAGGCTGGCATACGGAGGTCCAGCTCGGGAAGGCCTATCTCGTCAGCCGCCTCCAAGCCCTGCTCCAGACCAGACGGTTGCATCTGCCCAGAATAACCCAGTCCGAGACCCTGGCGCGAGAGCTTCAGGAGTACGAGATCCAAGTCGCCGAAGACGCCAACGATCGCTACGGCGCCTTCCGTGTCGGTACCCATGACGAGCTGGTGACCGCCCTGGGGTTGGCGGTGCAGCGGGATCCCATCGGCCCGGGCATCTACTGATAGGAGGAGGCGTGATGGTGATCCTCATCGGAGTCGAGTTTAGCCAGCGCAGAAGCCCGTCGGCGATCTGCGTGGCGACGAATCCGCTCCGCACCATCGAAGGCCAGAAAGAGCGTCACTTTGAGATCCGGAGCCTGGAATGTCTCGAGGCGGGGACCACATTTCCGGCACTCGCACGACGCCTTGCTACCATGGAGGCTGGTGTTCGAAAGCACGCTCCGGGCGCTCGTACCGCCATCTACGTGAACGCGACCGGGGTCGGCGATCCGCTTGTGCAGTACCTGAACTCGAACACTCAAGCCCGGGTCCAGCCTGTGTACTTCACCTATGGCGAGCGGCGATCCGAGACCTGGGCTCAGGTTGACCTCGGTAAGGCCCTCCTGGTTAGCCGACTGCAGATACTCTTGCATTCTGGCAGAATGCCCCAGCCGGAAATCCTGGCAGAGGAGTTGCTTGCCCACAAGATCCGTGCCGAGAGCGACGCCAACGAACGCTCCGGAGCGTTCCCGATGGGTACTCAGGATGATCTGGTGACGGTGCTGGGGCTGGCGGTGCAATCGGACGTGCCGAACCCGGGGGTGGTTTCGGGAGCGCTGCCTTGGCCGCCGAGCTTATAGGCTGGGGGTGAGGAGGTGGCGAACTACTTCATAGAATTGAGCTTCTGGGTAGGGCTAGGAGTCTCTTGTGCATTGAAACGCAAGGCGTCGCTCGCGCTGCTCCGTCAGACCCCAACTTTCGATCTGTAACTGGTTCCCAGTTCGGTCTTCATGCCATAAACGCTGCGGACTCTTGGCCCATGTTGGGCTCCAGGCGTCAACCAATCAACACTCCAAGGCTCTACTAGCCAGGCACGAACAGACTGACGCACGGGATGGGAAGTAGGCCCAAGAAGCTTGAGGTGAGAGCGCCTTGTCGCGCTCTCTGTGTTTGGGTTATTAAGATTTGTTGAATTAATGTATAATTTCTGTACAATACAGCAGGCCACAGTCGTAAATCAGCAGGACTCCAGCAATCGAAGTTCAAGTCGTAGGAGTCTATCCCTCCTCATACCAATGCTTTACGAAAATCTAAGCACGCTTCGGGGGGGAGTTCGAAATCTCTCTACACTGCGCGTTGCCATAAGTGAGACAACTCTAATAGGAGCCTCACGATGAAAATCAGCAGCTCGAAGCCTCTAGAGCGCTTGGTTGCTCTTGCGAAAAGGCCTAGCCCTCTTCAAGTAGCGGTGCGGCGGTTCCTTCGAATCCACTCACACATAATCTGCTCATCTTGGGTACTAACTTCCGACGGAGCACCTCTTGTCCACCTACGCAAAATGCTTCCTCCACAGAAGGGGGTCCACGCATCGCTGTTGGTAGTTACCAAGCATTTCACGGCAGACGACCTGCTTCTCCTGCCAGCGGCGAACATCCCGGAACCAAAACAGCTTATCCTTGTGGGGGCAGAATCGAGTGAACTCCGAGAGCTAAAACACCTTCTCAGTTGGGCCCACGGACGACTCAGAAGCACAAATCTGATGGATGGTCCTGACCTAGTCGGAATAGTACTGAAGAAGGAGTAGCCATGGAACTACTGTCAGAAAGCCATCAAGTCGCCAATCAGGTTAGTCATCTATTGGAGGGACCCACAAGAGCGGTGGATAGCTACCAATCGGCGTTGAAAACACTCGATGCTTTCGTTGTGCGGCACCAATCAGAACTAGGAGAAGACAGCATTATTGCGTCCTTCTTTGGTGAGTTCATAGTTAGACTCAAGGCAGCTACCAAGTCTCCAGAAACGGTGACCCAAGAAGCCTCCGCACTCCTCCTTGAGTTCTGCGCCGCGATGGGAAGCGGCGTAGACTCAATGGAAGCTGTGCTTACCTCCTCCCGCTCCGGCGAGCCGTTGGCCACTCCGCCCGAGAGGTTGAATCCTTCAGACGAGCCAGATCCTCGACTCGGAAAAATTCCAGTTGCGGTCCTGGTGATCGAGGACGATGCGACATTTGCTAGCAAGCTCGCTACGTCCATCGCCCGATACTTCCAGTCTGACGAGCACTTTCAAGTTCAGGTAATTCTCCATGTTCCCATGCGAGGAGAGAGCGGACAGATTAGTGAAACGCAAGGCGCCTTCCGTGCTCGGCTAAGGCGACGCTTGGAGACTCTTACCAAGGGTCAGGAGTCCGGACTTGTCTACCTGCAGGCTGCGATCGTCGACTTTTCACTCACCGCCATGTCACCGGGTCCTACACCGACGTCCTCCCTTACGGGGCTAGACCTCGCCCACACTCTTCACAAGCGGATGCCCAATCTTCATATTTCGTTTTTGTCAGGAGAGAACTTGCTTCAACTTGTGGATCGAACGGGCACACACTTCGGCCCAGCCTACTGGAAGCACGACTCAAGTTCCATCTTGGAGCTCCACAAGGCGATCCGAAGAGATCTTTATGAGAAACTTGAGGCACCCTACTGGGAAGCCCTGAGGTCGTTCACAGAGCGGCCGCTCTCGACTTTTCATGCGATGCCACTCGCCCGCGCGAGGTCTCTTCAGAACGGATCGGTTCTCAACGACTTTCGAGAGTTCTTTGGGCAGAACTACTTTGATGCGGAAACGTCAGCGACGGTTGAGCCGCTGGATTCCCTACTGCATCCGGTCGGGCCGATTCGACGAGCTGAGAAGAAAGCGGCAAGCGTTTTTGGGGCAGAGAAAAGCTTCTTTGTAACCAATGGTACAAGCACGGCTAATAAAATAGTTCTTCAAGCCCTCCTTGGGCGGGGAGACGCGGTTCTACTAGACCGAAATTGCCATGTCTCCCATCATTACGGTGTCGGCCTTCTGGGTGCCCGTCCCTACTATCTCGAGCCATACCAACTCCAGCAATACGGTATCTCCGGAGCAATTCCGTTGGACAATATAGAAGCGGCACTGAGTGCCCACTTGGAAAGATTTGTGGGTGGCCTAGAGGCGAATCCCTTGCCGCGACTTCTGATGCTAACAAATCGCACATTCGATGGTGTCCTCACCAAGCCGGCTCTCATCATTTGTAAGGTTCGAAGTTTCCTTGAGAGAAACGGCTACGCTGAGCGACTCAAGGACATTGTATTTTTCTTCGATGAGGCTTGGTTTGCCTATGGTAGGTTCCATCCGTTTTATGTTGAGTTCTCTGCGCTGACGGTCGCGAAAAATCTACGCAGATCTGACTCCTACTATGCAGAGAACCTCCGGGTATACGTAACTCAATCTACGCACAAAACGCTGTCCGCCTTCAGACAGGGTTCCATGATCCATTGCTCAGACCCCTTGTTCAACCGTACAGGGGTTGAACAGAAATTCAATCTGTCCTTCCGTACGCACACTACAACGTCACCACATTCCGGCATTATCGCTTCGTTGGATGTCTCTTCGAGGCAGGTGAGTCTTGAAGGTACAGCTCGTGTCAATAGAGCCTTGTATTGGGCACAATGCTTTAGGGATGATGCGGCTAGTAGGCCTGAAGAGGCAGCACTCTGGAAGAGAGATTTTCTAGTTCTGGATGAAGAGGACATGATCCCCGATGTTCACCGAAGAGGCCTCGATCCCAGGGCTTGGGACTTTCGCCTGGACCCCACCTGCATAACCATTCATTTTTCCGCCGGGTGGAGCGGGTCCGAGCTAAAGAGAAGGCTTCTAGTGGAGCAAGACGTCCAAGTAAACAAGCACTCAGAAAATACGATTCTTATGATGGTGACGCTTGGTTCGAATTACTCGGATATCGTAGCTATGAAACTCGCTCTAATGAGAACTTCGGAAACTCTGCGGGCGCGGACTGGTGAGGGGGGAGGCGACTGGCAAGAGCAAGCAACAGGTTACCCACTTCCCAGATTCAGCGGCTTTTGGAAGGGAGAGGTCGAGGGAAAGCACCCGGGGTTGAGTCACGATATCGCCTTTTTTGTAGACAACTTGGCAGGGTGGAAGACCGCGTGGATAGACCTTAGAGACGGAGGGGGTCGAATCTCCGCGAGTTACGTATCTCCCTATCCCCCTGGTTACCCAGTCCTTGTTCCGGGCCAAGAAGTCGATCAATCAACGGTAGACTACCTATTGTCGTTACATAGCAAAGAAATTCATGGGCTGAAAGGGCAAGAGGATAGAAGGTTTCTCGAAGTCTTTGAAGTCAGATAAAAGGGTGCTTGACGTCGGTTCGCTTTTTCAAAAAAGGAAACAGCCTGTCCTAGGTATTGGGTCACCGGAAGTTTCCAGAACCTCTCTCGGGTCAAAACCCGTCAGGGGAGCTGCCAGCTTTCCTCCTCATATCTCAAGGCGGCTCATTTGATGGCTATGCCACGCTTAAGGATCAAGGCCGCCAGCGAGAAATTCGGGGTTAGAGCCGCGTTTGGTAACCGTGGCTGCACCTCTTATCTTTACCGAAGGGTGTAACGCCCAGCCGCGGCAGTCCGGGCGGCTTGCGCGAGTGCGTGTGAGCAATTTTTCAGGCTCGACAGTGAGCTTTCGTAGTCGCCTACGAAGGCCATCGACGGCTATCTGGGCACTAGAAAGGTTTCGGTAAGCTTCCAGCGTCTCGGCGTCAGACAAGTAGGACCCCGACCTTCTGGCCTCCACCAGTTGCCAAATGAAGAAACGGTCTGAAGGTTCTTGTAGCTGCACGGGAACCGTGCGAGCTCCGCGGGAATAGACGAGAATCCTTGGCACTACCTGGCCGGCGCTGCAGTCGAGAGTATAAGGCGGCGGCAACATAGCAGAGGACGACGGTGTGTTCGTCAGCTGACGAAGCTGATCTTCGGTAAGAGCGTCCATAAGGATGGAAAGAGACTCGCTCAGGGAGATATCTGGATTCTTGAATAAGAACAGGCTCCGGCCCGGAAAGTAGCGGTTCAGGTACGCTAACGGGGTCATCGTAAGGGAAAGCCTCCTCTCTTTCTCCGTGACAATAAAGCGAAGCTCGTCATCATGCTGAAGGCCGGAAATTACGACAACCGCGGTACAGGCATTCCACTCAGCAGCTTTTTCCAAGACATCGAGACCGTCGTACCCAGGAATGCTGTAGTCTGGAAGACCGTCTTCTCTCTTTGGGTGAGTTCGAGAAAGGTTGATGTCGAGTGAGATCAAGTCGAAGAATTCTGTTCGGATTCGTTGAAGGGCCTCCTCGCCCGACCTCGACCCTTGAACAGTCGCGCCGGGGAGACGCTCTCGGTAAAGAGACTGGAGCGCAATGTTCCAGCTCCGGTCGTCCTCTACAACCAAAACTTTCTTAGGTTTCCGCTTCATAGTGGTTGGCGATCCATGTCCGTTGGACTAGTTTGTCAATTCCCCTCACCAGGAGCGCAAGGTCTTCACTCACACGAAGCGAGCTATCTTGGCATTGCCGTCGAATCTCGTTGCTAAGAGTGGTGTCACGGTGAGGATCTCGCAAGATAGTCCTCCAGTCCATTGCCGTGAACGTACTGAGCAAGAAGTCAAACTCCGGATCCTCTCTCGTTAGAACCCCTGGAGCGGCTGCCTTAAGTTTGTGAATTACTCGAAGAAGGGCTGGGATCTGGCTAGCTGCAAGCAATTGAAGCCATGCCCTTAGGAACATGGGCTTGCCCGAGCAAAGCTGCGTAGCAACCTCGGTAAGGTCGACCGGATGAAGTAGGGAGGCGTGGCCGAATACGTCGCCAAACCTATTGGCATCACGATTCTCAGCCAGAAGACTAGTGCCGTCTAGCCGGTCCTTAGCTTCCTGGGAAGGTACTAGTGCGAGAAAGAAGCCTTCCCAGGAGAGAGAGGATCGTAACTCGAATAGAGATCGCAAGATCGATGAGACAGGGTTGGAAGTCGGAGCGAAGACAACGGCGGCGTCGAAATGGTGTGGCCCTAATTGACTGTAGGTAGGGTCTCGACCTCGAAGAATGGCAAGAGCGGGGAAGGTAAGAACCTTGAATCCCACGACCCGGAGCTGGTGACCGAGGCTGTAGGTGAGTTTTTCAGGCCCAAAGACCGCAATCGATTCCAGTCGCACTAGTCGAGCCGCCCATGAACCCAAGCCTGCAAAGCCTCGAAAGCAGGAAGAACGGCTGCGGTGCTCACGTCCCTGGCCCGAATAGCCTGCAGCAGGTCGACGACAGGGGTAAAGTCACCTACTCCCCACTCGGCCCGCAGGAGGGGTAGATCGGGAGCCGGCCCTGGGACTGTCCAGAATGCTGTCGAGGAAACGTCCTCTAAGCTCGAAGCGGGGGAAGCAGAGACCCGAAGCGTCTCAAAATGTCCGGAAAGCGCGCTTACATACCTTTTCGCCCAATCTGAGGCCTCCGCATATTCCCCGAGATCTAGATGGTGACTCTCTCGGAACCTGGAAGCGTTGATCGTGGCTGCCAAGTATGCCTGACAAAGTCCCCACAGAGCTTCAAGGAAGTCACTCGCTTCGTCCTCCCAGTAGCCCCAAGCCAGCCCCAAGCACTCCAGTCTTACAGGTAGTGATGAACAGCAAACCTCGAGATTACTGCTCAACTTCTGCAGCCGAAGTCCGAGGGCTGTCAATTTGTCATCTTGCCGAAATGCGACTCCGGAATAGTGAATTCGGCCGCACGCTAGCGTCTTTGGCAGCGGTCTCCCACTGTGACTTACATATAGAACGAAGCAAATGGGTTGATCCCCGGCAATTGACTTTTCGAACTTCTCTCGTTGTTTTGGGCTCGCGAAAGCGGAGTCGTGAGCGACGATAAGCAAAGGATCATTCCGTTCCTTGATCGCTTCTGAGATAGTGCTTGGTTCGATGACTGGAATCGTGTGGCCTTCTCTTAGTGTGGACCAGCGCTTGGACCAGACGGTGTTCCCACCTTTAGTATCAACGATTAGAGTCTCCATAGTTTTTTGCCTTTAAGGCGTTAGGCTCGGCCAGCGTTCCCCTGTCGGGAGGGAGTGTCGAGAAATTTCGACCTTCAGTTTCAGGTTCAACCCCTCATTAGGGCTAACAGTGGTGTCTATCGAAGTAGGGAGCTGTGAGAGTGCTCTAATGGCACGTAGTGTCTTTCCGACTCGCGCTCCTGAAGCCCCTTTGTGCCATGAGTCGAAGCCCTCATCGTTGATGGCGACAATAGCCTCTTGTAGGTTCTTGATGCCCGACATACCTCCGTCCGCCCTGGCCTTCATATATACCTCTACAATGAGTTGATCCTCTTGGAGGTCGATGTTGTCCACCTTGGTCGCCTCCGACACAAAGCTGTTCAGAGACCGAATGAGCTGTACCTGGCCAGGACCTTGAGGGTTCGCGTAGAGTAATCCAAAAGGGATCCTTCCAATTCCAGGCCTTTGGGGGACTCTAGCTAGAATCGCTTCAAGCCAGAGACCAGGAATCATCATTTTAGACAAGGCTTTCGCAAAGAAGACGATTTCTAAAGCGCGTCGATCAGAGGGTTTTGCCTCGTGGGGCCTTGCTAGGCTAAAGAGAGGTCTGAATAGACTCTTGACAACGGACCCAGGCAAAGCGTCGAGGGGCTTGAGGCAGCTTTCCCGAAATGAGGCGATCGCATCAAAGAACTTTCGGCTCTGAGCCTGATCCACAATCTTCTCATGAAGCTCGAAAACTTCTTCGGGGGACAGTCGATCTGGTTCATGAGTTTGGTCGAAGCAGGCCTCGAGAGCCTCAGCGAGCTTCTGAAGGTACTCCAGCCCAGCACTCCAGCCTATGGGGTCGAGTCTTACCTGCACACGGTCGAGGTCTTCAGCAATCTCTTTGAGCGCTGCCTGTTTCCGGCTAATTGACTGGAGTATCGGGGAAACTTCTTCGTACAGTCGAGAAGCTTCGGCTTCCTTCGCGATTTCTTCGAGCATCAGGGTTTTGGCCGTGAGAACCGAACTCCCCAGCTCCGGATGGCCGGGAGTCGACATGCGCTCAAGTCTTGGAATTTCGAGGGAATCAAAGGACCAGATCTGCGAGCTTGCCATCCAGCTTAGAGCTACCTCTACCTCTCCGGAAGTGAGCCCCGGAGGATCCACAGTGACAGGGGAGCTCCCATCCCGCACCTGGAGAAACTGAAAGCTTCTGATTACTTCTATTACCTCAGTAGCGCCAAGTCGACTGCCAGGGTCCAGAGTGAACGAAGACGACGACCAAGCCGGTAAATCGGCGAAAGACCAAAAGGGATCAAAGGAGTTGTAGATAAGGTAGACGGCCTCGGTAACTCCTTTGGAAAGGCGTTCGAGTACGGAGCGCGTCTCTTGGGACTCAAACAACTGGCGGTGTGTGAGCCCGCAAGAAAACCCAAAGGGCCGGCTTGGTATCGAACACAGTAAGCGACCTTGACTTTTCTTGCCTTGAGCTTGGAAATCCCAAGGACGAAGAGTGACGCCAACATCGGCTGCTTTGCTCTCGACCGCGAAAAAACCATCCCTAGGGAATTCGATATCGACCATCTCGACTCGCAGGCTAGGGAGTCGGCTCCCAAAGAACTGGTTGACGAGAGACCGCGCGGTAGAACCCTCTGGATAGCACGCCAAACGCAGCGTTCCGCTTCCAGCCTCGAACTGCTGATGAATGCGTTTGTAGTCGTCTTTCCGGCAACACAGAGCAAGGAAGGGTCTTTGGACAAGGGAAAACCAAAGCACCAAATCTGCCAACGATATGCTCAGTCCGGGTGCTTGCCGGTTTAAGTCATTGAGGCTCGTAAGAACCAGAGGAATTGAGGATGGCTCCTTGCTCCTCAAGGCGGCCCTTATAGCGTCCCTATCGCTACCCATCTGGAAGATGCGTACTCCTACGGGGTCCGAGTGGGCAGTGTCTTGGAGTTGCCTCGCTGCTAAGTACAGGGGGGCATAATGAAGAAGCCCAGAGACAAGGTAGATGTCCAGTTTCATGTCATTGTCGTCGAGGTCGCATTGACATGGGGTCTCTTGGCGAGGAAGGGGACCCTTCGTAGATCAAGGTGGCTATCTAAGATCTGAAAGTACATTACCTCCTCCTTCGAGCTGAATTGAAGCCCTGGGAACCCGGACTTCATTCTTTGAAATTCAGTGTCGGAGACAGTTTGTTCGGCGTACTCAAAAAAGGGACCGCTTCTTGAATTGTCGCCCATACCGGCACCATCGACTAGCACGACCTTTTCTCTCTTACCAATGCTCAGCGCGCGTAGAGTCGGTTCTTCTAGATAAATCTGACGGAGGACCGCCTTGTCGGTAACGTTGGACTGATCACGCGAAACCAGATGGGACGTGGGTAAAGAGTCGGAAAACGCTGTGAGCTCAAGATCTAAGAAAGGCACTCTTGTTTCTACGCTATGAGCCATAGAACAGCGGTCAACTCGTTGGAGTTGGGTGCGGTAAAGGTCTGAGAGGAAAACCTGCCGCAGCTCCCTCACCTTGCCGGCACTCCCCTGATGGGCAATCTCGGGGTAACCGCAGAACAGTTCGTCCGCACCTTCGCCGCAGAGAGCTACTCGTATGCCGTCCATGTGCACGCGCTTTGCGAGAAGGGTAGAAAATGCGCCATTGCGAATCATGTTCGGCTCGAAGCTCTCGGTTGTTCGGACAATTTCTGGGATCAGAGTTAACACATCTTCACTGTTAAATCCCACGATCACCAAGTCCGAATCTGTGGCATCTGCGTATTCTAGCGCATAGGGACGATCTCGTCCATCCAGGTTCGAAACTAAGTAAGCCCTTGTTTTCCGGTTGAATCGTCGAGCGGCATGTAGAACGAGCGTGCTGTCAATGCCCCCGCTAAAGAAGACCGCACAGGGCAGCCTGTCTGGTAGGCGTTCCTTGACAGCTCGATGAAGAAGGCGGTAGAGATACCTCGCGTTCAGAGAAAGACTATTGTCGCAGCCCAATTGCCCCTCAACCCTAGGAGTATAGGGTTGAAGAACACCATCGGTAAGGATGTGGCCAGGACGGACCTCTTCAAGGATGGCATTTGTGGAACCTTTCAATAAGGCTGAGATCTCTGACGCGAAGAGTAGCCCCTCACCTGACCTACTGAAGTATAGAGGCTTGATACCAAAGGGGTCCCTTGCAGCGATCAGAGATTGATCGAGGTAATCGATTGCAACGAACGCAAACATCCCTCGAAAGCGCTCGATAGCTGATGGTCCCCAGAGTGCTAAGGCGTTGGCAACGACTTCCGTATCGCTATCAGTGTGAAAAGCGGCCCCATTTATCGAAAGCTCATGACGAAGCTGTCGAAAATTATATATTTGGCCATTCAAAACCACAGCAAAACGACCGTCAAAAGACCACATAGGCTGAATCGCGCGTTTCCGATCAAGGATCTTCAGTCGGCGGGTTCCCAGAGCAGTCCTTGGAGGGAGTGAAAGAATCGGATCATCTTGGTCGCCGCGGTGCCGTAGTAGCCCAAGCATAGCTTCGACCCTTTTCGCAGCCCCCTCGCAACGAAAAGCGGCTGCAATTCCACACATTACTCCGGGCCTCCCATGGGCCGAGAAAGCCACGGCTTATGATTGCTACCAGGTCCACCAAAGTAAACAAAAACAGTCGAAAGATTGGGAAGTAGAAAGGAATCGGAAGGCCGATCGCCGCTAAGGAGAATGGCGTTAGGAAACGATGATTTGATCGGTCCTCTCTCAGCTAGCCGAAGCCGAACGTAGCGCTCAACTCTTTCTCTTGCGGTTTCCCGGCTCCCAAACTTCTCGGCCGCCCGTATGTAGCGCGTCTTCCTCTCGAAAACCTTGGGAGGGAGATTCGTAGTCCCTAGTTCAGGGTTCGGCATTCTCGGTATTGTCGAGAGTAAGACTAGTTCAAACTGAAAATCGCTCGCCAGCCTTGCAATATCTTCACGATAGAGTTGGCAAATGTCAGCAGGGATCTGATTCACGTGAGCGTGGGTATCGGCGAAAAGCAGAGAAAGTCTGGTTGGAGCGCAGAAGGCTGCTCCAACAGTGCTACAGAGGAGCTTTAGATGCGCGAAGGATCTCCGCTCTTCGCCGTTCGCCCCTTCCTTGAGTCCGATACCCCAGAAGGCCACTAGGTGAACTCGGCCGCAGTCTTCTAGGGACTCCTGAGCAGTGCATATTACTTCACCGGGGCTTGGTATTGGGGCGCGAAGAAAAGAGCGCCGACTGAGACCAAGCCCAGCTGGAACGCTAGAGACGCCCGTTGAGACCTGCGACCCTAGGTCCATGGCATGACTCTCCTTTGAACTCTTCCAACGACATCGGTTATTGCTAGAGATAAGAAGCAGAGTACTAAGACACCTGTAAGTACCATCGAAGTGTCAAATAGGCCCATCGACCGGATGATCAGGTTTCCTAGGCCTGCTTCGGCCGCAATGAACTCTGCAATAAATGCTCCGAGAATGGCCGTTCCGACGTTCAGTTTATACGCGGCAAACAACCATGTCATACTGGAGGGAATGACAACCTTTCTAAATATGGTTGACCGTGACGAGCCATAGGATGCGAGTAGCTGTATGTGTTTTGGGTCAGCATTCTCTGCTCCAGTGAAGGCTTGAGTAGTTGCGACAGCTACGGTCGAGAGCGCAACTACAATTATCTTTGCCCAGATTCCTATTCCGAACCAAATTATGATGATAGGTGCCAGCGCCAGGACGGGTATCGACCCGATCACTACTACGTAGGGTCGAACCAGGTAGGCTACTCTTGGCTCATACCAAAAGCTGAGCCCGAGCAGAGAGCCGACCAGGTTCCCGAGTACGAAGCCGACAAGAATCTCGGTCGCCGTTATTCCAGTATCTACGATCAAAGAACCGTCAGCGGTTTTGGCTACAAGGTTTGAAAGGATTCTCGAAGGAGCTCCGTAGAAGAAGGCAAATCGTTCCACAGTGCGGGCTGCGACTTCCCAGAGGATCAGGAGTATGATCAAGGGACTGACTCTCAGTGCCGAAGTCCCCTTAAGCAGGTCTATTACTTTCACTACCGTCGCTCATTTCGTCGAAGTGTCCTAGAATTTCAAGGAATAGTTTGGAGAAGCCTGATCGCTTTCTTGCGTCTACAGTAGAGTTGGAATGGCGAGCAAGGCCACAGTCCAAGGCTCTCTGTATGAACGTAGGTCGTGGCGCTAGCAGTATTATTCGATCCGCCAATGCAAGGGCTGTTTCGATATCGTGAGTCACAATGAGTGCGGTAGCACCTTGTGTAGAAAGCTCTCTAAAAATCACCTCCTCAACTCGCAATCTGAGTTGGTAATCGAGCCCACTAAGAGGCTCGTCGAACAAATACACCGACCTTTTCACACTGAGTGTCCTTGAAAGAGCAACTCGTCGACTCATCCCTCCCGAGATTGTCTTGGGGTAGTGATGGTGAAAGGTCGCAAGATCGAGTTCCTTGAGAAGCCGCAAGGAGCGCAGGGCAGATGACTTGCGACGTCTACTGTTTTTCTCAAACTCAGAGGCGAGGAGGGCGTTTTCTTTGACAGTTCTCCAGGGCAGCAGGCGATCCTCCTGATACATGTATGCGGATTGGCCTAGGCGCGAGCCGATTGGATTTCCGCCTAGATCAAGGTGGCCATGAGTTGGCTCCTGGAGTCCGCTGACGACATTCAGTAGTGTTGTCTTCCCGCATCCGGACGGCCCAAGAATCGCGAGGATCTCGCCTTTCTCTACGGCAATCGAGAAATTTTCGAGAACCGGCAGGTCGCCTAGCAAGACACTGAGATTTTCTATGATTAGACCAGTCGACACCCTCACGGCCCTCTTGCCTATTCCGAACTTACTGCGCGGAGGGCGAAGGAGTCGTCAAGCATCTTTTGCGGGTCCGGCGCCTGCCGCAGCTTACCGACCTCAATGTTTACTTCTATGGCTCGATTCCAACCCTCTAGTGATGGTGTGACGTGAGCGGGGAGAGTGCCTTCATCCAGCATGCGCTTTACGGCGGTTTCGATCACGTCAGGGCTAAGGTCGGGGAACGCGCGGATGCCGTTTTCAACGGCTCGCTCAAGGTCGGTGTGAGCGAGCCGTACTGCGCGCTGAAGAGCATTGACGACAGCTTGAACGAGAGCCGGATCTTTCTGAATGAGCTCCTCGGTTGTCGTCAGACCAGTGAACGCAAACTCTCCCCAATCCTCAGCATATGAGTACACGACTTTCGCCCCCTCGGCTTCTGCTAAAGAGGCTGCAGGCTCAAGCACCATCGCTAAGCTCGCCTCACCGCGCAGAAGTTGGGCCAGGACGGCCCCGTAGTCGACAGGCACGATGCTGACATCCTTCCCTAGTTCTAATCTCGCCTTCTGGAAAGTTCTTAGAGCCAAGGCGTTCGCGGTGTTCGGGAACCGAAAGGCCGCGACAGTGTGGCCGCGGAAGTCTTCGGGCTTAGTAATCTCTTCAGCCGCCGAGTCGAGGGAAATCGCCCAGAAAGCGACTCGACCAACCACCGTAGCCACCATGCGCCCAGGGACACCTCCTTGTTCTGACTGCACCGCGATCATTGTTGGGTCGGCTACACCGAACTGTGCACTGCCGCTAATGACCGCAGCCCAGGTAAGATCATCGGCGCCTCCATTAGTGAGTGTGACATCGAGCCCTTCGTCTTCGAAAAAGCCTTCCTGCATAGCGATATACAGGGGAAGGTAGATCAATGCCTGCCCCCATTGGCATATGGTGACTTTGCGAAGCGCGGATTCGTCCTTAAGGCTAGGCTCGGCACACGCCGAGAGAAGAGCACTGACCACCAGCAGAATCGAGAGAGCGGCCCGACAAATGGTGTTCTCAAAGCGTTGCATGCAGATGCCTCCAGTCGTTTGGTTAGTAAGCGAACTCGGCTCACTATAAGCAATTGGTAGGGTGATTGGGGTAACGGATATCCGGCGACTCAATTCTTCAACGACCTGTAAGTATTGATATTAAGGTGGTTAGCGGTCGAGATGCGGGGTCGGCGGGAGGAGGGCTCTTGCTGGAAACTTGCTGGGAATCCGACGGTGGGTGCTGGCGTGAGAAGCCTAGTTTCTGGACAAGTAATGTCCCATTACCATTGCCGATCTGCTGTGCCCACTCCACAGTGGGGCGATTCCACGATATCGGGCTTTGGCCGGAAAAATCACCCCTACTGGTGAGACCGTCGCGAGGCGATCGCTCCAGATCAAAGTTAGCAGGAGTTGGACTTGGGAGAGCTTGCAAGGCAAGAGGAGACCGGCGGAAGGTTGGCCTGCTTCAGAAGCGGTCCTCGAAACAACTCAGACCAGTTTCTGAGGTACGGCCAGTTTCTGCGCAGCAAATCGCTGGGCCCTTTCTCCTCGCCGATCGTATCGAGCAGTGGTAGTGGAGGCTGCATGTCCTGCGAGCTTCTGGACCGTGAGGACATCGACCCCGGCGTCGAGCAGGTGGGTCACCGTCGACCGTCTCAGGTCATGGGGTGAGAAGGACTCTACGCCGGCCTGCTCTTGCCGCCGCCGGAGAATGTAGGTTAGCGATTCCCCGCGCATCCGGGTGATCGGGATCTCGCCGGTCTGGCGGACGGGACAGAAAAGGGGGCCAGGAGTGTTGCCGCGGTAGACGAGCCAGGCTTCGACGAGCTGAGATCCGTCACCGGCGAGATAGACGGTGCGCTGCTTACCGCGCTTGCCTTGGACCAGGATCGAGTTGCCATCGGAGTCGAAGTCGTCGAGATCGAGCTGGGCCAGCTCGCCCCGTCGGAGGCCGCAACCGTAGAAAACGGCGAGGATGGCCGCGTCGCGGCCTCCTTTTGCCGTCGGATCGGCAGCACAGGTCTCGAAGAGCCTGGCGATCTCCTCGACCGCCAAGGCGCGACCGCTGAGCAGGTTCGACGCCCTGATGTTCTCGACTGCGGCGGCGCGGTGGTAGGAGTCAGCGTCGATCAGGCCCAGGCGCCAGGTTTGCTTGAGAGCCCCTCGAAGGGCCGACAGCATCTTGTTGACCGTCGCCGGCCGGTAGCGATCAGCCAACATCGACCGCACGGTCATGCTACCGGCATAGGTGACCTTGTCCCATCGGAAATTCGCGGCCTCCTGATCGGGGTCGAGAATGCGAGCGATGATTTCGAGGGCTTGGCGCATTCCCTGAGACCCTTTGCTTAGGCTTGCCAGATAGAGCTCCACGGGGTTGGCACTGGCGGTGATCATCTCGTGCCTCCTTCCTGTTGTATCTCGGGTGGCGTCACCCGCGGTGGATACTTGGTAAGTCGTTTCGCGACTGTGGGTCAACCAGCCCAAGGCTGGACTCTCGGAGTATCTGACGGAGGTGGGGTCTTCTTCGGCGGAAGAGCTCCGGTTGGCGACTTGGCCAGGGATGGACCGCTGACTCTCAGCCCCCAGAGCCGGCCTGGCAGGGCCGACCACCGGCTTTTGGCAGTCCGGGTTTGAATATCAGGGAGATCAAGTCTGGGAGGGCCTGTTCCACGAGATAACCGCCCCGGTTGACAGACCGAAGAGGGCTAGAGGGGCGGGGCTGGATCAGGGACCCAGTCGGGCTCGAAAGGTCGGTGGCTTTGGTCCTCCAAGTTCCTGAGCCAAAGGCCGAGGAAAGAGTTCAGGTCCCGGCGAAGGCTGCGATAGTAGCTGCCTGGCTGGGGATAGACCCGCTGATAAATCGGAGGGCTCGCCTGCTGGAAAGATAACGCTTCGACCCGACCGAGGGTGAGATCCGTGGACGGGGCCAGCTGCTGGAAGATAGCCAACCCCGGCGGGAAGAGCCGGACTGTCATCTCAGGGTCCTGGCAAAGGTCTCCGTTTTGAACGAAGTAGTGAGCGAGGGAAAGAACGATTCCTCCGGTTTCGAAGCAGTCGGGGAGCCGTTCGACGGTGAGGTCCATGAAACCGGACGCGCGGAGCCGAAACACGGTTTCGAAGCGCAGGCTGGGTAGCGGCTGGCCCATGAGGGCCTCTAAGCGGGCATAGTTAATCTCGTAGCTGTTGCGAGCCATGGCGGCGAGTCTCCTGTGGTGACGAAGTTTTCAGATGCAGAAAAGGTGGCCCACTCGGACCGCCTTCGAGTAGTGACGTTGGCAGCCACAGGTTTACCCCTTGGGGGTCTTGCTCTTTTCCGGGGCCGCGTCATCGCCGCTGTCTCTCCCTTCCTCCAGCACGAACCCGACCACCCCGTCTCCGAAATTCTGAGCGTCGAAGGTCCGCGCCTTGTCCACCGCCAAACAGTGATGGCTGAAGACCCGCTTGCCGTCCACCAGCCGGGAGACGGAGTTGCGCTGCTCTCGGAGCCGGTAGCTGCCCCGGGTCCCGCCGCCTGCAGCTCGCAGCCCGACGGCGCGAGTTTCGGGGTTGTAGCCGACCTGGACTCGCTCGACCTCTTCACCGAGCATCTCGACCGCGGCTTGGGTCAGGACCATCAGCCCGCCTCGGCGGACGGTGATGCGTGGATGGGATGTGCTGTCGGTGGTAGCACCTTCGTAGAAGTCAAAGCTCATTGGGGACCTCCCGTGGTCGGTGGCGGAGGGGCGGAATTGCCCGCTATGCCGTTGGGAGTTGGCTTCTATGAGGGGACGGGGCGCGGTGTCAACCAGGGCCACTCTTGTTCTTTTGGGGGATCGATGCATCAGCTGAGGGACACGGGAGCAAGGTGTCAGCTACTCTGACGGCGGCTATGCTGGTGGGAGTGGCTTCCAGAAAACCTGCTTCGAGTCACTGTCCCGGCTTGACGACCCTGGCGGGCGAAACAACCTTGTAGCAAGATAGAGCCTGGAAGGGCGATAGCAGTAAGACTGCAAGCGCCCGCGGTGACCGCTCTGAATCGTCGAGCGAGCCTGCGGATCTCATCTTGTTTTACACGAAGATCTCCGGGGCGGGCTTGGCCGCTTTGATCGCGAACCAGGGGCTGGCAGTTGCCTCGGTTGCAAGCTTCATCTGCCATTTGAACAAGGCTTTCAAGCGCTTGCCCTGAATGGATCGCCAGCGCTGAGGAGGGTCGGTGGCCCCGGACACCAGCTGTTCCCAACCCTCCTGAAAGAGCTCGCCGAGCGCAAATCCGATCGCTGACATCGGCGTTGGGAACATGTTCGGGTGCCGAGGAACTGGGAATCCGTGGTCAGCGGACGCGAAGGTGTGGAAGAAGCACCCGGGTGAGTTTGCATCGCCAAGCTCCATTTTCCAGCAGACGATCGGTTCGGTGGGCTTTTCGTCGAAAATGGTGATCACTGTCGATGCGAGGCCGGTGAAACCGATGAGCAGGGTTGGCTTGACCTTCTTGCCCGGTCGGTTGGGGTTCCCAAGCTTGTGGCTGGCCGCCTCAATCTCCCAGATTCCGGTTACTTCCGCGAAAACTCGTCGTTGCGTCTTCTTGTCCGCTGGCTCGAACTCTCCGATGCTCAGGCGGGTGCGGAGCGGTCGATTCTCCGGAATCTCCATTTTGACCTTGCCCGACTTATTCGTCACAAGTCCCTGGATGTCATCAGCCAACTGCTCGAGCTGGAAGGATCTCGGAGCGAGGAAGCCCTCTGCTAGTCTGCGTAGTGCTTCGATTTCAGAGAGTAGCTCGGCAGGCCGGAAGAAGAGGTTCGCCATTGTCACTTCTCTGAATCACCGTCTTGACTCGCATCGCCCTCGACTCGATCGCGGTCCAATGGGTGAACTACAGCGGCGAAGTCTGGATCCTCCCGCACGCTCGAAACCGTGGCGTAGGCCGTGCCGGCGTAGGCAGGCCAGAGATCGGGCACCATCCGAACTGCATCCTCAAGGCAGGAGAGCTCATCGGAGGGCGTAAGGTCTCGGCCGATGCAGACGACGGGCGAGCTGAGATCCAGGCGTTCGAGTTCTGTACCAGCCCGCTTCTCAAGCTCCTCATGGAATGCCACAGAGTCACGAGCCCCTTCCGCTCGGATACCCCACGCGTACTGCTCAACGCCAGCGCGCCACCATCGGGATCCGAGGAAAGACCGGAGAATTCCGCCATATTTGCAGGCGGCTAAATCGCTTGCAAGATCCGACTCCCCATCAAGTACTGTCCGAAGCGCGCTGGGCGTGATTCGGAATCGCGCGGCTACCCATTGCTCGCCCCAGAGGAATGTCGGATAGGGCAATACGGAGTGCAGCATCCAGCGAAGGAAGAGCAGACCGTTGGAGCCAGCAGAGGACTCCGAGAGTGGCACTTGACACAGAACAACGTCGTCGAGTGCTCGCGAGTGCCAAGGACTTTCGGCTGTCAGCCCTAAAAGACGCACGATAGCCGTCTCGATACCGCCACGTTTGATCTCCCCCCATACGCTAGAGATCTTACGAACAGCGGCCGCCAGCTCGGTCGATCGTTCGAATCTTGAAAAGTCGGATTTATCGAACACCCACTCTAGGTTGTTTAGGCGTGCAACTACGTGGGGAGCCATGTTGGTCGTGTGCAGCCGGCGGGAGATCTCGCCGATGTGTCCGGTATGGATCGCGAAGGCGGTGTAGTCGTCGCTGTCGCCGGTCTGTCTGTCAGCTTGCTCGCGAAGAACCGCTGCGAGCGCGAGTCCGTTGGGCGGCCGGAGTGAGACCTGCTCAAGGTCGTCCCGGTCGTTCCAGTCTTGGATGATGAAGTCCATCAGCACAAGATCAGCCCAGCTGAGATCGTCCGCCTCGACCTCGCTCGGATGCCTTGCGAGTGACGCCGCACGCTCAACAAGTCCGAGCGCGTGCTGGGACGCGTCTTGGTCATCCACGACTAGGATACAGGGAAGGTCAGCGTCAGACATCGGCATACCTATCTCCAGGGAAAGTGATCTGAATAGCTGTGGCAAGCGAGTCATCGACGGGGCGAACGAACCGAATCTCGGCTCCGTAGTCGTCAAGAAGCCGCCGGGTGATTGGGAGCCCGAGTCCCATACCTTGGCCTAGCACCGGGTCAATATCGGCAGTTGTCGACTCGAAGGGGCGGAACCACGTCTCTGCCTGTGCTAAGTCGACGGCAACTCCTGTGTTCTGTAGCAATAATCGGACCGAGCCATCGCTGTCGGCCCAAGCGGTTGCCTCGATGCGGCCACTGCTGCCGGCTGCCTTGACGGCGTTGCTCAGGAGATTCGTGAACACCGCCGTCAGCTCTGCCGGAAACATGGGGGGCGATTTGACTGTCTTTGGGATGCTGTTGTCGATGCGAATTCCACGCCGCTCCGCCGAATGTGCGACGAGGCGGCTCGCGACATCAAACCTCTCGAAGAGCTTCTGCCGCGAACGTCGCCGTCGCGCATCTGGGCTCACGATGTCAGTGAGATAGGAGGCCTCGCGCTCGAGCCCGCGTCGAAGGTCTCCGATGGCCTGAAGAACCCTCTTTAGCTTCCGCCTTTGCTCACGGGCCAGGTTTGCGTCCGATGCCAAATTTCCAAGGGCATGTTCTACTGCCTGACTTGCGCCGAGAAGAGCCCTAATCTCATGTACGAACGCTGACATCTGAGTCCCCACCGACGCCAGAACGCGCAGCATGGACTGCTCTGAGATCATTTCGTCGGCCTGGTCCGCCCGAACCAGTAGGTCCTCGAGCGTCTCACCCATTTTCTGCACCAGGCCCTTCGCTTCTTCGGTCTCTGCAGTGGCGACAAGGTGTGTGCGAGCCTTAGAGAGGATGTCAGTCGCATCTTGCAGGCTCGTCCGAAGGGACACTGGGCCCGGGCCCAGCGTCTCCTTAGCGGGCTCGAGAGGCTTGCCACCCTCGTTTGACCTCTTCTTTTGGCGCTGCTCCCTGCGAGCTTGCCGCTGGTGGAATGAAGCAGATGTGTGGACGCGGGTGCACAGGTCAACCCCGGTCCGAACGAGGTGAACGAGGTTGTCGTAGCCAACCTCTGGAACGAATCCCTCGCGGTTCACGAGCATTCTCATGTTTCCCGCGTTTTCTTGTGTGAGGAACACACCGCCAAAGTATGCACTGTTTGGAGGAGTGCTGAGTCCAGCGTCTGGGTCATCTTGATGCTCAAGATCGGACAAGTTCCAGCCTCGGAGCGTGTCTTGTGTTCGGGTGCGTCGTGCAACGTCAGCGTCGATTCGCAGCCAATCGTTGAGCGGTTCCCCATAAGGGAGCACCCGGAAACCCTCCATGTAGACGCGAATTCCGCTGGACCTATTCATCCAGCTGCGTTGGGGACCCCGAACAGAAAGCTGCCCTGCACGCATGAAGATGCGAGCATCGAAGAATGGGCCTTCGTCAGGCAAAGGATGCGGAGAGACGGCCGTGTATGGGCGGGCTTCTGGAAAAGACCTGAGAGTTCGTCTTGTTGGCTCAACTGCGTAGTGTACATTCAGTTCGCAGGGTCGGCAGCTGATCTCGATTACCCAAGATGCATGCTCCTCAATCAAGCGCCAGTAGTCATCCCCAGAGGCGAACTCTCCTTCGAGGCGGACCTGAAAGGCTGGCGCACTCGACGTGGCATGGCGAACAAACGGCTCTTTGAAGAGAAGCTGCTTCGACACTACCGAGCGCCGGAGCTGCGTTGTTAGGAAGTCGGGCGGTGCGAAGGACTGAACCTCGGCAAAGAAGCGCGCTCGTTCCGGTTTCGACCAGCGTCGCCGGAGCTTCGACAGTCTCAGAACGGTGCCGCAGCTCGCGCTCTCGGGGAGAAGAACGTGGTCGACATGAACCGCATTCGAACCGTCGATCTCGTCGAGGGTCTCGAATTTCTCGATAGCATCCCAGTCGATGCGAGCCTCGACCGCGGTGCGCGCATCCGCGGAAGGTGCAGCCTCCTGCTCGGGATCTATCCAAGGGATACTCTTCACCTTCAGCAGTTTGGCCAACTTGTGAGCAGCCAAGCGCCCGATGCCTTTTGCACCTGTGTACCTTCGCTTGAGTCTCTGAGACCTTCGCTCGCCGTCATCCTTGAGACGTGACGCAACCCGCAAGAACCCCCGCTCGAACTGCATCGGAGTCATCCCGGTGCCGTTGTCCCTGATGACGATGAGTCCCTTCTTGGGGTCGTTCAGATGCAGTCCGAGAACGACAACTTCCGTGGCATCAGCGTCATATGAGTTCTTGATGAGCTCGATCAGGGCCGTCGAGTCGCGGCCGACGAGAAGCTCCCCGAGCTCGCGAAAAAGATGTGTGTCGACAGTGAAGTTGGCCATATCAGGACCCCTTCGCTTCAGGAATCCGTTGCCAAATGAGGTCTTGATGCGCTCGTCTCATTTCGTCGATTGCGGACCTGGAAGTTCCAAGTCCATCCTGCAAGACAGCCTGGTCTGCGATCTGGCGCGCAAGCTTTTCGTCACCGCTGCGAAGTGCCTCGTTCGCGTCCGCGAATGCAGAGCTTGCGTCGGGCACAATGGGGAGAGGCAGTTCGGCCAAAGTGCCCAGGTCAAGTTTTAGCACGCCGCCACCGTATCGTCGTCCGTTCAGTTCCGACCAGAGGGCCACGAAGGTCGTGAGAAAGCCCAGCACGACACACTCAGGCTCGACTCCTTCCGGCAAGTCGAACCGCACGGCGTACAGTGCATTTGTACAGCGAAACTTCGTCTTGTTGAGGACTAGGAGCGGTGGGCCAAGCCTTGTCGAGGTCACGAATGCCTCGGGTCGCGGCGGCAAAGGCACCCGATACCACGGATTGCGCTTCTGGCACTTGAAGTGTTTGTGAACTCCGGCGGCCTCACCTTCTTCGATCCAGCGGGCAACGCCGGGATCGCTCTCCTGGGAGGGCGTGGGCCTGACCAGAAAGGCTCGTGAACCTGCGTCTGCCACTGTCTTGTGGTTCCTTGGCAAGAAGTCGAGGCCCGACAGCCACTTCGTGCGCGAGACGATGCCTGAGCGCGCCTTCGCTGGGACACCTAGATCGCGAAGTTCGCCAGCCGTACGGATGAAGTGGCTGTTCGCGCCGGTCACTATGCCGATTCGCGCGGTCGCGAGACTATCGAACCTCGAAGTGGCGCCAGTAGACAGGGCTTGGTCCATGGCCTTGAGAGCCTCCGGCAAGATACGACGACCGCTCTCGAGGGTTGTGTGGGGACGAGCAACCGCGAGCCCGTTCAGAAGCCCGGATAGCTCCGCGGCGGTGTCAACGGAGTGGACCTCAATCGCGCCGAGACCACCGAAGTCTTCCCCTGCAATGACCACCACCGGCTCGTCAGTGCCGTTGAAGAGGCGTTCACGGAGATGAATGAGACGGACTCGGCGGAAGTTTGCCTCAAGGACACTGCGTACCGCAGAAGCGTAATCAGCCTGAAGGATCGCCTCAGGGACCAGGACCGCTAGGCGTCCCCCTCGCGAGAGAAAAGCCAGCGCATGAACCACGAAGTAAGCCCACAGGCTTGCGGTTTCAGGCAGCTCAACGGAGCTCTCGTCGGCGATTCGACGAGCTACGGCACGCTTGTCGTCTTTGACCCAGTGGTGCCGGACGTACGGTGGGTTGCCTACGACGGCCTTGAAGGGCGCCCCCGGCAAGGTTTCCGGCGACAAGGCGAGGAAGTCGTCGGAGGCGAAGTTCTGTTCACGAAGCCTTGCGCTATTGCGGACGTACTCGATGCAGGACGGGTCTACGTCGATGCCAAACACCTGAGCACCTGCGCGCCTGCTGCCCAGCTCCTCGAGTACCCTCGCGCCGGCCTCCATGAAGGCGCATCCGCCGAAGCTTGGGTCGAGTAGCCTCCCAGTAGCCTCGTTAAGTGCCCATCGGACGAGAATCTCTGCCACTCGGTCCGGGGTGTAATAGGCGCCGAGAATCCGTTGGCGGGAAATGATGCGCCCGTTCACGGTCAGGTCGGAATCGGGAGCTGGACCTGATAACGAACCTGTTGAGAATTCGCCCTGGGTGTCTAACAGCGGTTCCCGAGTCGTCATGCTCTACTTTCACAGAACTTCATGCTCTATCTTCACAGAATTGGTGGCCCAAACTGGTAGTGGCAGACTGGCCGATAGGATGAACCGCCCACAGACTTCCTTGGCGCTCCGTGTTGCTACGCATGCCGATGGTGGGTGGGGGCAGTGGACTTCTTGTAATCGCTCAAGCGACTTCAGATTACCACGAGACCATTTGGGCCGTGCTGCGGATGAAGCGGTTCTCGGGGCGAGCATCAGATTTGAGAAATGCCACCGAAGCCGCACCCTTTGCAGGCTGCGATTTGGAGAGTGTTTGCCGGGGCGATTAACTCCGGCTCTCAGTCGCAATCCCGTTAGCTGTTGAAAGAGGAAGTATGCAAGGGAGCCCGCGACCTGTCCTGAGCTTGCAGTTCTGCTAGTTACTAATGGAGCCTCGCTTGCGGCCGCCGGGAAGTTCAGAGCACTTCCTCTTGCCGTAAGGAAGTCCGCTTCCCCGCTTCGCCAAGGATCAGATGATCTACCAGATAGAACCCCGCCGCCTCACAAGCTTCCTTCAAGCGCTTGGTGAAGGCGATGTCCTCCTCGCTCGCTTCGACCTCGCCGCTGGGATGGGTGTGGAAGGCGATGATCGCGTGGGCGTCGAGGAGAAGGGCGTGGCGGAGGAAGGGCTCGGGGCTGATGTCGCAGCGGCGCCGGGTGCCGCGGAAGAGTTCGTGGTCAGCAAGGTGCCGGAGGCGGTGGTCGAGGAAGACGGCGCCGGCGACCTCCTGGTTGGGAACGCTGTAGCGAGCGATGAGGTACTTGGCGACAACGGATGGCCGGTTGAGGAGTTTGCCGGGTCGGAGCCTGGCACGGGCGAGGCGGGTAGAGAGCTCGAGGGAAGCCCGGAGTCGGGAGGCGGTGTGGGCCGGGCCGGGGAACGGGAGGTGCTCGGTAGTGAGCGTCTGGCGCAGACGAGCGAGGCCGCCGGAGGCTTGGAGTAGGGCCAGGGCTTGATCGGGATCAAGGTCGCCGGCCACGGCGAGGAGCTCCGCATTGGTGAGGGATCTTGGTCCATGGTCTTGGAGTCGGTCAGCCGGGCTGGGGGCGAGATCCGAGGTTGGTTTTTGGGGTTGTCTGGGGTCGCGAACTTCTTCCATTTTGGATCCCCGGGACCGGTTCTGCCGGGCCGGGGGCCATACCACTAAGCGAAAACGGGGCGAGGTGTCAACGATCTGGGCCAGCCCAGAGGATGGAGAGAGCCTGGCCAGATGGAGAGCCAGCCGGAGCAGCGTCAGCCCCGGGAGGGGTTTCAAGGCCGCGGAGCGAAGGCTTCAGCGGCGATGGCCGGGCTGTGGGTGAGTTCGGAGCTGGTGGTACCTAGGTGGTACCTAAGATGGATTTTGGGCGATTCCGTCGCTTTGGGGTGGGGTGTCTAAACTGTTTGGAATGAGAGAGTTAGAATGGTGCACCCGTAGGGATTCGAACCCCAAACCTCCTGATCCGTAGTCAGGTGCTCTATCCAGTTGAGCTACGGGTGCACTTGGGTGGCGGCCGAGGGCCGCGCTGAGGCGCGAATTGTAGTACAGAGGAGGGCGGGGTGCAAGGTAGGGGGAGAGGGGGAGGTCAAGTGCCGGGTTCGGCTTCTACGGGGCATTTGAAATCTTCGGTGTAGTCGATCCAGGCCTTGCCTGTCTCACGGCGGAAGAAGGAGACGTCGCGCGGGTTGTCGAAGACGAAGGTCTCGCCTTTGAGGTGGTCAAAACGAGAGTTGGAGACTTTGAAGGAAACCGAACCTTCTTCGTCGGTGCCGTTCCAAAAACGCTTTTCAGCGAGGTTTTCCGCGTAGAAGTAGATCGGTGTATTCCGGGTCATGGCATCTGTTCTGACGGTGGCGTCGGGGTCGACTCGCCACCAGCCACGGGTGATCCAGGTCTCGTCGATGTCTTTGTAGTGAACCGCGACGTCGATGGGAACCGAGCAGTGGTTGGCGAGAAGAATACGGTCGTATTTTCTCTTGTCTCCGTCTTTGAAACGCTCAGCGGTAGCGGTGATGCGGGCCTTTCGGGCCGTGATGCGTTCCGTGTTGAGGCGGAGGACTTCTTCTCGCATGGCGAGGGTTTGCTCCTGGAGGAGCATTCGCTGCTGTTCGAGAGCTTGATTGAAAACGGATCCCTCGGCCGGCTCGGTGAGGGTACTGGGGACCGTGGAGGGTTCGTCGGTCCTTAGCCAGTCGCGAAGCGGGGGAACCGTAGACAGGACGGCGATACAGGTAATCGCGCCAATCAAGGCGCTACCGAAACCGATCTTCTCTCCTCGTGTCCAGGGTCTCACTTGTAGGACTCTCACTTGACTCGATGGCCCCAAGCAGCAGTCTCTCTCGCACTCGGGGTTCGTTTGACTAGATTGTAGGGAACGCTATCGCCTCAGGGGGACTGCCGTCAATCAGAGTGATGGGCTCCGGGCCAGCCGGCGGTCGAGCGTCTGCTTCGAGAGAGGTTGTTGTAAAATATTCTTTTTCATTCGACACATTGCATGTGCGAAGTGTAGGATTGGGTGTCGTTTCGGTGTTCGCTCCTGGAGCAGCTGTCTCTGGGGCGTTGTGCTTGGTGAACCGCCTACTCCTGGAGGAATTCTGATGAAAACTCTACTGCGCGTTTCCTTTCCAGTATTCGTAGTACTCATTCTGAGCCCGCTGGCCGTTGCTGAGGAGGGTTCGTCCAAAGTCCTAGCTTCTCAGGTCGAGGCTCTAGAGACCTCTTGTGTGGCCGTTTCTGAAGTCGAAGGAGCGGATACCGTGCTTCTGGCCTCCCCAACGGTTTTCGCCGCAGTGAATCAGGCCGAACCGGGGAACAATCTAAACTGCTTTTGCACTTGTCAAGACTGCCACAACCTGTACAACGCTTGTGTCACCTCGCAGCCACCGGCCATCTGCGCCACCATACGGGATAGTTGCCTGGTTAGTCTCGAGTGTCCCTGAGGACTCTTCTCGGCGGGTGCGCGTCGGCAGTTATTCGATCAGGCCGTCTATCGGGGAGGAAGCTGAGGCGTAGAGCTTTCTTGGGATTCGGCCAGCGCGAGAAGCTAGGTGTCCCGCTCGAACCGCCAGTTTCATGGCCTTGGCCATCGCGACGGGGTCCTGGGCACCTGCGATAGCCGTGTTCATGAGCACTCCGTCGGCGCCCAACTCCAGGGCGATAGACGCATCGGAAGCGGTGCCCACGCCGGCATCGACGATGACCGGGACGGAGGCCTGCTCGACGATAATCTTGAGATTGGCCCGATTTCGAATTCCCATTCCGGAACCGATCGGGGCACCGAGGGGCATGACCGCCGCCGCTCCCAAGTCTTCGAGCCGCTTGCAGACCACGGGATCATCGTTGGTGTAGGGCAGGACGACGAACCCTTCTGCGACCAGAGTCTTGGTCGCTTCGAGCAGCTCCAAATTGTCCGGGAAGAGGGTCTTCTTGTCGCCGATCACTTCCAACTTGACCCAATTCCAACCGCCCAATTCGCGAGCCAGGCGGGCGGTCCGCACGGCTTCGTCGGCGGTGTAGCAGCCAGCGGTATTCGGAAGTAGAAGGTAGCGTTCCGTGGGGATGAAATCGAGCATGGAGCCCTGGCCCCGCTCGTCCAGGTTCACCCGCCGCAAAGCGACGGTGACCATCTCGGCTCCCGAGGCAGCGTGAGCGGCCGCCATGGTCTCGAAGTCCGGATATTTCCCCGTACCGACGATGAGGCGAGATTGAAAGGTTCGGCCAGCAATCTGAAGAGAGGCGGAGTTTGGGTCGGCCATCTAGGAGCGGCTCCGGGGAACGTAGTACTGAGTAGCCTTAATAGGCCGTGAGAGCTGGTGAATCAAGTCTTCGAAGTCTTCTTCCCGGTTCGGGAAATCCAAGTCGCGGGTATCCACCACCAACAATGGAGAGCGATCGTAGTAGTGGTAGTAGTGATTGTAGGCGTCGATGAGCTCCCGCATGTAGTCGACGGACATCTCTTTCTCGAAGCTACGGTTCCGCTTCTTGATCCGCGACATGCAGGTATCCAGGTCGGCGACCAAATACAGCACCAGGTCCGGGACCGGAACTTGCGGCTCTAGCAGGTTGTAGAGCTTGTCGAAGAGCATGAGCTCGTCGTCGGTCAGATTGAGGTAGGCGAAGACCCGATTTTTTTGGAAGCTGTAGTCGGAAACCACCAAGCGATCGAACATATCTCGCTGAACGATGTCTTTCTGCTGCTTGTAGCGCGACAGCAGAAAGTAGAGCTCAGTCTGAAAGGCAGCCCCGGGCCGATCTTTGTAAAAGCCTGGAAGAAAGGGGTTCTCGATGTCTTCGAGTACCTTCACTCCCTCGAAGCGACGAGTGAGCATCTCCACCAGAGTGGTCTTTCCCACTCCGATAGGGCCATCGACGGCCAGGTAGTTGAACGGCAGTGACGGTTGGCTCAAGGCTTCGGGGGTTCGTTCGCGTGGAGCGTCAGGTCGGTTTCAGATTCGATCTCGGGATAGAGCCGCTGCTCAAGGTTCCACTATATCAGTGCGAGGCTTCGCCGCTAGTCTGTATTTACGCTATACTCCGCCCCGGCGTCGTGGAACGCCGCGCCCCGCCTCCGCCTTCTTTCTCCCGCCGCAGTCTACGACCCGACCTAAGAATCGAGAATCGCACACTGTCAGAAGGCTGGCGCTCCCGTCAGAGCCCGTGACCTGTAGGTTTTGAAGCGGCAGGCCTGGATGCTGCGGCGCGATGCCCAAGAACTAACGGATTTTCAGTAACAAGACCCTATTCGATAAAAATCGAGAAAGGAGCGAGCAAATTGGCTCCATGGTGGATTAGGCCGACCTCTGATGAGGCGGAACAAGAACAAGATCAAGAAACTCGACAGCAGCAATCCGGCGAACAGCGAGAGGAACCTTCCGAGGTGGCCCAGCCTTCTCCAGAGGTGCAGCGAGAAGTTTCCGTAGAGGCAAAGGAAGCCTCCGTACCGCCTGCCTCAGAAGGTGCGGTCGAAGAATCTTCCCGGGCAGGCAGTGCCCCGGAATCTGCTTCCCCTGAACCTGCAACTCCGGAATCCGCAGCTTCGGAGCCTGAAGCTCCTGAACCCAGTAGCGAGCGCCCGGCTCCAAGCCGCAGCCGCAGCCGCCGGGGAGGACGTGGACGTCGCCGAGGTCCGCGGACTCAGGAAACGGCCCCAGAACAGGACCGGGACCTAGACGACGCCGGCGAGCGCAGCTCCCGAAGTCCCCGCAAGGAGCAGCCGGTAGTGGAGGACCTGGAGGAGTCGGCGACTAGCCAGCCGAGCCTGGAAGCGATTCTTAGAGAGATCTTTCTCGACTCGCCCCAGCGCTCTGCTTCTGACGAGACCGAGAGCAAGATCGCTCTTTTTTGCGACTTCGAGAACATTGCTCTCGGGGTTCGCCAGTCCCATAACAAGAAGTTCGAGATTGCGCTGGTTCTCGAGCGGCTGATCGAGAAGGGAAAGGTCATCGTCAAGAAGGCCTACTCAGATTGGTCTCGCTATAGCGACTACAAAAAGACCTTTCACGAGGCCGGTATCGAGCTGATCGAGATTCCACAGAAATACTATTCCGGCAAGAACAGCGCCGATATCAAGATGGTCGTGGATGCGATGGATCTCTGTTATTCCAACGAGCACATCGACACCTACGTCATTCTTTCCGGCGATAGTGACTTTTCCCCTCTGGTGTCGAAACTCAAGGAAAACAATAAATATGTCATCGGCGTGGGGGTCAAAGATGCCTCCTCGAATCTGCTGATCGACAACTGTGATGAGTTCATCTACTACGAGGACCTCTGGAGAGACGCTCAAACCGCACCCCTCATGGCGGGTTTGGAGGCGAAGGATGCCGAAGCTTTCGGCTTGATGACCGATGCCATGAAGGCGCTGATCCGAGAGAATAAGGAAGTGCTTTGGGGCTCTATGGTGAAGCAAACCATGAAGCGCAAGAAGCCCTCCTTCAACGAGGGCTACTACGGCTATCGGACTTTCTCAGAGCTGCTGGAAGACGCTGAGGACAAGGGAATCGTCAGTCTCCGGCGAGACAAGAGGTCCGGTAGCTATATCGTCACCGGATACGGTGGAGACAGTTGACCTAGCCCGCAAAGGGGATGCGGCTTTCCGCCTCGGTGGACATGGGGTCGTCGGTTACTCCTCGCCGCTGCCGGAGCAAAGCCGCATGGGCGATCATGGCGGCGTTGTCA
Source organism: Deltaproteobacteria bacterium (assembly GCA_022601195.1). Lineage (GTDB taxonomy): Bacteria > Acidobacteriota > Thermoanaerobaculia > Multivoradales > JAHZIX01 > JAHZIX01. The sequence goes on along the minus strand of JAHZIX010000045.1, from coordinate 292,843 downwards.
CCAGCGTAACTGAGGGGCACCAAGCGCAGGTCGATACCGGTTTCCTGTGCCCAGCCGCTCAGCTTTCGGCGTAGCAGCCGGTTCGCGGCGGCTCCGCCGGATACGGCGAGAAGCCCAATGGGCTGGCGGCGGTGCAACCGGCGTAGGCGCCGCAGGATCTGCTCCACCGCTGCGAAACGGAATCCAGCCAGGAGATCCAGCACTGGAGAGGCGAAGGGAAGCTCTCGTTCAGGGTCATAGGCCACGTCGACGCCAGCGCGCTCCAAGGCTTCTATCTCCACCATGGTTTGGGTCTTAAGACCAGAGTAGGAGAAGTCCAGGCTTTCTTTGGTGGAGGCCACCGGTAGCGGGTGACGAGTTGGGTCCCCCAGCTCCGCCAATTCGTCGACCAAAGGTCCTTGAGGATAGGCGAGCCCCAGGCGTTTGCCGACCTTGTCAAAGACTTCTCCCATGGCATCGTCTCGGGTTTCGGCGAGACTGGTGACCTGAGCGCCGGCTACGCTGAGCAGAGAAGTGTGGCCCCCCGAGACCACCAGCGCTAGGAAACTCTCTGGCGCTTCTCGCGCCGACTCGTCTTCAGAGTTCAGAAAAGGGGAAAAGACGTGCCCCTCCAGGTGGTGGACGCCGTGAAAGGGCTTGCCGAGGGCATAGGCCATTGACTTGCCGAGGGAAAGGCCAACCAACAGAGAGCCCATCAAGCCCGGTCCGCGAGTGGCGGCCACGGCATCCACTTGTTGGAGTGTCAGGCCTGCCTTTTCAAGAGTCTGCCGACTCACCAGGGGCCAGTTGCTGAGGTGTTCTCGCGAAGCGATTTCCGGCACCACGCCGCCATAAGGGCGGTGGGCAGCCAACTGGCTGGAGACCACTGAGGCAAGAATCCTCCCGCGACCATCCACCACCGCACAGGCGGTGTCGTCGCAGGAGGTTTCGATGCCGAGGACGATGGGCCGGCTTAGAATGGGCTCAGTCCTCGTCTTCGTCGTCTTCTTCGTGACGGATACGCTTCTTGATGATGACGACGTCCCCATCGTCCGCATCGACGTCATCACCGACCACCGCTAGGATGCGAGCTCGAAGATTGTCTTCGGAGCATTCCTCGTCCCCATCTTCGCAGTCGATCTCGAGGAGACCCTCGAGGCTTCCGTCGAGAACGTCGATGTCGACGTCGCCGCCTCCGTTGTCGATGCGGATGATCTTACGGACCTTGCGACCCTCATCGTCGTCCCCATCTTCACCTTCGACAATCACTTCTTTGTGGATTCTCACCCGGTGACCATCGCCGTGTTCGTGGTCCTCTCCGTGTTGGTGTTCGTGGTCCATGTGTGCCGTGGCGTGAAGGTTGATTTCCTCGCCATCCAAAGTGATCGTCTGTCCGTCCTCGGTACGGGTGACCTCCAGGACGCGGCCGGAGTCGGTGGTGAATTCCCGCGTCTCGCCGACGTACATGTCTTCCAGGTCGAATTCATGGGTCTCCATGTCGCCGTCATCAGCGATGAGAACCTTGACTCGCCGTTGCTCGTCGTTGTCCGGGCTCGCTTGGGCGAAGGCCGGGGCGAAGACAAGGGCTGCTGTTAGTAGCAAGAGGGTCCGCTTGGAAATCGTTTTCATCGAATGAGTCCTCCTTGGTTGGCTTCTGCCGGGCTAAGGTTATCTCAGCGCCGACAGGTTTAGCTTCTGCTCGCTTCTACCGCAACAGCCATGCCATCTTCTGGGATGGAGGAAAAATCTTCCATCGCCGGGTGCCTGGCGGGGATTCATCCCGCCGTGAGCGGCGAAAGCTCATCGGGATATCCCGAAATGGGGAGACGAATCCCCAAATGAGCCAACGATCAGGATTCCGCAAGACCATGCTTTTGCAGCCGATAGAGAAAAGCCTTGTAGGGCAGGTCCAGAAGACGAGCCGCCCGGGCACGGTTGTTGTTGGCCAGTTCCAAGGCTTGCTCGAGGACATTTCGCTCGTGGTTGACCCAGGACAGTCCGCCGGGGCCGAGACGAAACTCGCTACCTCCAGCGGGGCGAGTGAAACTGGCCGGTAGGTCTTCCTGGCGCACCTGATCATCCTCCGCCAGCAGGATGAGGCGCTCGACGGCGTTGGCGAGCTCGCGAACATTCCCGGGCCAGGAATAGTCGATGAGCCGGCGCAGGACGAGCTTAGGAAAACGGGCCTGAGTGATGCCATGGCGTCGGGCGGCGCCGGCAGCGAAATGTCGAATCAGGCGAGGGATATCCTCGCGTCTTTCCCGCAGAGGAGGAAGTCGAATGGGAACCACATTGAGGCGGTAGAAGAGGTCTTCTCGGAAGCGACCCGCAGCTACCTCTGCGGGCAAATCTCGATTGGTGGCAGCGATCAGGCGAAAGTCCACGGAGATCTCGTCGGTCCCACCCACTCGATTGAATCGTCCCTCCTGAAGGGCTCGTAACAGCTTTGGCTGAAGGCTCAGGGGAAGCTCTCCCACCTCGTCCAGAAACAAGGTGCCGTCGGTGGCTACTTCGAATTTTCCTGCTCGTCGGCGATCGGCACCGGTAAAGGCTCCCCGTTCCGCTCCGAAGAACTCAGCCTCCAACAAGCCCTCGGGAATGGCCGCACAGTTGACTGCCACAAAAGCCTTGCCTTGGCGGCGAGAGAGGGTGTGGAGGGCTCTGGCAGCAAGCTCTTTTCCGGTTCCGCTCTCACCGCTGAGAAGCACGGTCGCATCGGTGCTGGCGACCTTCTCGACCCGGCGAAACAACTTCTGCATGGAAGGAGCGCTGCCCACCAGATCCACCAGACGATCCCGCTCCTCCAGCGCCTCCGAAAGCCGCCGGTTCTCGTCCAGCAGCCGTCTGGCCCGCAGGGTGCGCTCGATGGCTAACAGTAAAGCCTGTCGCTCGAAGGGTTTGGGTAGGTAATCGTCCGCTCCGGCGCGGATGGCTTCCACGGCTCGGGCGATGGTGCCATAGGCCGTCACCATGATGAAGGCGATGGATGGGTGTTTTTCTCTGAGCTGTGCCAGCAAGCTCAAGCCATCCATTTCCGGGAGCTTCCAGTCCGCCAAAATCAAATCCACGGGAGACCGATTCACCTCCCTCAGGGCTTCTTCTGCGCTCTCTGCTCCCGCCACTTGAAAGCCTGCCGCGCTGAGAATCTCGAGGACCAAGTGGCGCTGATCCGCTTCATCTTCCACGACCAGAATGCGGACCTCAGTCATTGCTAGCTCCTCCGTCCTCAGCGCCTCGCCGGGGCCCCAAAATGAGCACGGCCCGGGTACCTGATGGTGTCTGACCTTTCCCAGTGTTGCCCCTTTCCCCCCCCATGTCTTCTAGCTCCAGGCTGCCATCGTAGCGATTGGCTGCGATGCGGTGGGCCAAAAAGAGCCCCATTCCCGAGCCTTGAGCCTTCGTGGTCAGGTGTGGAGTGAAGAGGCGATCTCGGACACTTTTTGGGAGCCCGGGCCCCTCGTCTTCGACGGTAATGCGAATCCGATCTCCTTCCCAGCTTTCGGCACCCACTGAGACTCGCCCTCCCGGAGGGCTCGCTTCGACCGCATTCACGACCAGGGCCTGAAGCACAGCGCGAAGCTCTGGAGCCACCGCCCGCAGTGGTTCCAGGTCCGGTTGTGGGTGAGCTTCGATATGGGGCTTCGTGCTGCTCTCATCCCCCTCCTTCCCGGCGACCGCGTTTTGGATCGCCTCCAGCACGACATCCTGGAGCACCGCTCCAACATCTACCTGCTCGGGAGCGCCACCGCTACTGGCCAGGGCCAGAAAAGACCGGAGAGAGCGGTCCATGCGGCGAATTTGTTGGCGTGCACCGGCCGCTAGCTGAGCCCGTCTGCCGCTGTCCAGGGAAGAGCCTTCCAAGGAGTCCACAGAGAGGCCAAGGGCATTGAGAGGATTCCTCAACGAGTGGGCGATTCCTCGGGAGATCTCTCCGAGCTCGCTCAACTGTTGGCCGGCGCGCAAACGCCGGGTGTCCTCTTCTAGGCGCTCGAGATGCGCCGACATGGTGTTGAAGGCGGTAAGAGTTGCTCCAACCTCGCCACTGGCAGAGGCGTCCACCTGTACGCCGAGAGCGCCTTCACCGACTTGCTTGGCAGCGGTCGAAAGCTGCTGGAGAGGTTGCGTCACGCGGTGGGCCAGGGCTCCCGCCAGCACCAACCCAAGTCCCAAAAGGAGGGAAGTGCCGACCAGCAGCCGGCTCGAGAAGTGACTCACCCGATCGTCGAAGGTGTCTCGGGGAATCGGGATTCTCCGCTCCAAGTGGGGCCCCCTCAGGATCAAGGCGTCGTCGTCCGTACGAGCTTCCATATGAGCCGCAATCTTTCGGACCTGGGCCAATAGCTCGGGCTCTACCTGGTGAGGAATCGCACCCTCCTCGGAGTTGTGAACGATCTTCACTATTCGCCTGTCCGAGGAGCTCTCGTCGATCGTAATTCGGGGCGGCCCGGAAGTTCCTTCCCCTCCAAGGGTGGATTCCATCTCGATCGCCATTTCGGTAGCTTCCTCAACCGACGGGGCAGAAAGAACTCGAACGTTGACGAGACTTTCGCGTTTTTCCTCACCGTCGGCGACCTCCCCCCCTAGGGGCACGAAGTCCTCTTCTTGAATGACCGAAATCACCGCAGTTCCAACGGAGGCTGCCATTCCTCGAACTTCGGAGGAAAGATCGTGACTCAGGGAACGGATCATCAGCCATTGAGCACCCATGAGAAGGACCACGAGCGCTCCGAAGAGCAAGAAGAGGCGAAGGCGCAAGGACATGGGTATCTACCTTTCTCGCTTTGGCCCGTCCAACAGGGACTCAAGGCGAAGCGGAGGGTCGCTTTCTTTCCAACTGGTTTCGCCAACATAGAGCGGCCAACCGGAAATCTAAGCAAAGGCTATGCCGAAAGTAGACCAAAACCATCTCGCTAGCTCGACCATCTCACCAACTTCGCCGCGGGATGTGGAAGACGCTCGGAGAATTCAGAAAGAAAGCGCGTTTTGCGCCGCCGGCATAGTGACACGATGTCTAGAAGCCTATTCGGCTTCTGACGCCTGGGATTCAGGGGAGTACCGTGTAGTCAGAGAAGGCTGATGTGAAGCTAGGGCTAGGTTCGTCGACGCCCTTGCCTGCTAGAATCGCGCTTCTGGTTGGGCGCGCGCTAGATGGGTGCGGTCCGAGCCCTGGCCTCGGGCTTTGAGTTCGGGTTTTGTAGAGAGCGCCGCCTCTATATAAGGGAAGTTTCATGACGATGCCACTACCGTTCGCCATCAATGGCCTCGGCAGGGTAGGTAGAGCCTTGCTACGTACCTCTCGCCGCTTTGAGGAGCTTCGGCTGGTGGGCGTCAACGATCTCCAATCTCCCCAGGCCTTGGCCCAGAGGATCGCGCGAGATTCCATCTATGGTGCTTTTGATGGCGAGGCTGCAGCGTCGCCGGACGCCTTGTGGGTGGACGGAGAACGAATTGCTTTCTATGGCCGGCGGCAGCCGGACGAAATTCCTTGGAGTGAGTGCGGAGCCCGTTTGGTTGTCGAGTCCTCTGGTGTCGAGCGGACAGGAACCTATGCCCGGCGGCATCTCGGTGGCTCGGTGGAGCGAGTGGTGGCCGCTTGGAACCCCGACCCGGATCCTCCGGATGTGGATGCCACTTTCTGCATCGGGATCAATGACCAAGGGTACGACCCGGATCGGCATCGAGTGATTAGCAACGCATCCTGCACCACGAACTGCATAGCTCCTCTGGCAAAGGTGCTGGACGATGCCTTCGGTCTTCGCCACGGACTCACTCACAGTGTTCACAGTGTTACCAATAGTCAACCCCTGTTGGACACCGGGTTTGGGGATCCACGCCGAGGCCGCTCAGCGCTCATCAACATGATTCCGGTTTCCAGCCGGGCGGCGCGCTCCGTGGGAGAGGTGCTACCTCACCTGGCGGGTCGACTGGATGGATACGTCACCCGGGTCCCGGCACCGGCAGCAGCCATGCTGGACATGGTGGCTCACCTCGAGCGGCCAGCGACGGAAGGGGAGGTACAGGAGGCCTTTCGGCAGGCCGCCCTCGGAGCCCTTGAAGGAGTTCTCGCGGTGACGGAAGAGCCCTGGGTCTCCTCCGACTTTGTTGGTGAGGCCAACTCTGCCGTGGTGGACCTGCCGCTGACTCAGAAGGTCGGCGATCACTTGGTTCGAGTGGTCGCCTGGTACGACAACGAATGGGGTTATGCGAGCCGGTTGGCCGAGCTGCTGGCCCTGATCGCCCGGCGGCAGTCCGGTGGGCAGAAAGGAGCGAGCTCAAGATGAAGCCAACCCCCTGGATGAGTGAGAGAGGAAGCTCGGAGCGAGTCTCGCCTCAGTGGAGGCTCCTATGAAGGAGCCGCAGAGCGGTCGTCGGCCGTTGATTGCCGCCAACTGGAAAATGCATCTCTTGCGGCAAGATGCTAGTGGGTTTTGTCGTACCTTGCGCAGCCTGCTGCCATCTTCCCCAAACGTCGAGCTGGTGATCTTTCCTGGATTCACCCTGCTACCCACCGTCGCCCAGGAATTGGTGGGTTCGACGGTTGCCTGGGGCGGGCAAGATCTTCACCAGGAGGCGAAGGGTGCCCACACTGGCGATGTGTCCGGTGAGCAATTGGCGGACATCGGCTGTAGTTGGGTCCTCTGTGGCCACAGTGAGCGCCGGCAGAATCATCGAGAGAGCGATCGGTTGGTCGGTGAAAAAGCTCTCAGTGCCCGCCGGCATGGGCTGCAGCCCCTTCTGTGTGTGGGAGAGACGTCCGAGGAGCGCCAATCGGGCCGTACCTTCGAAGTACTCGATCGGCAGCTGGAGGCAGCTCTGGCGCACCGACCACAACCCTTCGTTCTCGCCTACGAACCGGTGTGGGCCATAGGAACGGGTGAAACGGCGACACCTGCCCTGGCCCAAAAAGCCCACGAACACCTAAGAATGCGCCTTGGCGAAACCCTGGGTAAGGCCTGGGCTGACGAGGTTCGTATCCTCTATGGGGGCTCCGTCAAGCCGGGAAATGCGGCCGAGCTCGGGGCCGAGAAAGACATCGATGGCTTCTTGGTTGGGGGTGCAAGCCTTGACCCAGCGTCATTCTCGGGTATTATCAGCAATTCCGGCTTCGGGTGACGCACTCCCGCAGCTTGGTTTTTGGAGGTTCGACCCGTGATCTATCTGTTCTACACCGTCCATGTCCTGACCTGCATCTTCCTGATCTTGGTGGTGCTCCTGCAGCAGGGCAAAGGCGCAGATCTTTCGGTTTTTGGTGGTGGCAGCACTCAGGCGGCTTTTGGTGCCCGGGGTGCCGCGACCCTATTGCACAAGCTGACGGTTGGTTTCTTCATCCTCTTCATCATCACGACGCTTTCTATCGCCATGCTTCAGGGCAGAGGAAGAAGCGAGTCGGTGTTGAGCGGTGTCGAAACGGAGGCTCCCGCAGCGGCTGAAGAAGGCGCAGCTCCGGCCACCGGGGGAGACACCCCCGCAGAAGCCACCTCTGAGGCTCCCGCGGAAGCTCCCGCTTCGGATGCTCCTGGCGCAGCTTCTGCCTCGGATGTACCCGTTGCGACTCCCGCCGAGAGCACCGATGGCGACTCCTCAGGCGAGAGTCCTTAGTCGCCTTTGACCAGAGTCTTGGCTGGCCAAGGGCTGGCCAAGAACTCGTTTAGAAGTTTCGGTTCCATTCGAGCCTGAGATAGAAAGCGCCGCTTCGGTGGGCCTAACTCAGCCGGCATGGATCGAGGTACCACGCACGGAGACATTTCGACTTCGTGCTGGTACAATCCGCAAGCTGCCGAAGTGGCGGAATTGGTAGACGCGCACGGTTGAGGGCCGTGTGGGGCAACCCGTGCCGGTTCGAGTCCGGCCTTCGGCACCAGTCCTTTCTCGGTTTTTGATAGAACCTCACCCAGTTTGTCCTCTCAAGGTTCATAGAATTAGCTGTCCGTCTCTCGGAGCGAGTGTCCGCGAGGTGGGGGCACGTTCCGAGGCCCCCTGGCCGCCAGGGCCAGAACCACCCGTCGCGCTATCCTTTCTTTCATGACTTCGTTGCCAACAGGAGTGGTTCTCGCCGGGGGAGCCAGTCGGCGTCTAGGCCAAGACAAAGCACTCTACCCTTTTCGAGGTGGGACTCTCGCCGATTGGGCGGCGGAGCGTTTGGCTGAGGTCTGTGGCGAAGTTGTGGTGGCGGACCGCGGCCGAAAACTCTTGTTGGAGCTGGAATCAGTGGTCGATGGACCCGGGCAAGGTCCAGCGGCGGGTTTGCTCGGGGCGGCTCTGGCTCGACCCGGGAGGGATCTACTGGTCTTGGCCTGTGACCTGCCGAGAGTTCCGGTGGCTTTGCTACGCGATCTCGCCGAGCGTAGTTCCGGGCAGGCCTGGGTTCCACGACACGGTGGCCGACTCGAGCCTCTGTGTGCCCGGTTCTCTGCTTCGAGCCTGGTGCTGTTAGATGCCCAGGTCGCCTCCGGCGAGTTGGCGCTCCACTCTTGGCTGCGATCGCAACGCCTCGAGGTCGGCTTTCTAGAAGGCGAAGAGCTGCTTCGTCACGGCAATCCGAAAGATCTCTTCTTCAATTTGAACCGCCCCGAGGATCTCCGCCGGTTCGAAACCGAAGGTGCCGCGACGGAGCCTTTAGACCTACCCCGAAAGCCAACGGAGTAGAGGTACTCTCACCTCGACTCCGTTGACGGGGGCGGTTAGCGCCGCAGGTTTCAGCTGTCCACGGGAATGTAGATGTGGGTGACCAGCTCTTCTTCCGCCACGGTTGCTGGATCGTTGAGGTATTCGGCCCAGGAGTGGCCAGAAGCGTTCAGGCCGTTGGCTTCGAGGTAGGCTTCGAGGGCGGCGTAGTTGCCTTCCATCTGGGAATAGGATCCCTTTTGGATGAGGCGCACGGCCCGGGTGGCCGGCAGGTCGCGAATCACTACCTCGGCTCCTTCTGCCGCTTCCAGGTTGGGGTTGGTTGCCAAGGGCATCGCCGCTTCGAACTGATACCCGTCTTCTCCCCAAGTCTTGTTGATGGTCAGCGGAGCACCGGCAGCCTGGAGGTTACGCTTGCCGAGAAATCCCAGTACTTTTCCGTAGGCCTCACCGATAGCAGCGCTGACCTCTTCGGAACCGGTGCCACTTTCTCCTTCCGTGGAGGCGATAGTTCGCTCGGCAACCTCGGTGATCTCGATATCGGCGTCACACCAATCGGTGTCCGGCAAGGCTTCTGCGACCGCTTTGAGTCTGGAAAGTCCCTTTTCGTAGGAGGGGCCGATCATGTTGTCGAAGAAGAGACCAAAGTAGCGACCGATGAGACTCCCTTCGAAGGAGGTATCGAAGCCCCAAACGACCTTCACTGCGTCGCCTTCCGGCTGAAGATCGAAGAAGACATCTGGTTGGCCCTGGTCACCAAAGTCGAGAAGGCTCTCGACACGACGGTAGGGCTCTAGCGCAGTGATCTCTTGGGAGCCGGTGCCAACATTCCTGTCCTCACTGGCCCATGACATCTTGTGACCGACGGATTTCGGCGTTCCGGAGATGGAGTATTGGGCGTTGGGGTCGATATCTGCCCAGGGCGACCAGGCGTTGAAGCGGTGGAAGTTATCCAGTTGCGCGAAAATCGTGCAGGCCGGAGCATCGATAGTCACCGAGCGCTCCAGATGAAAATCATCGGGAAGCAGGAATCCGACCACGACGAGGATCGCGATGAGGGCCAAAAGCCCTACGAATAGTTTCTTGAGCATGAGGGGTCTCCTTGGAGCTAGGGAGCCTGCCCAGGCTCTCGAGGTGGAGAGGTGTTAGGCCGGCTCTTCGGCTAGGGGGTCAAACGGCAATTCTAGCAGGTGAAACCCCGGCCGATTCCTTCTGCAAGGCTACGTCGCCTCGCCGAAGGCACCCTCAACACGAGTTGAGTCAAATAGAGGGTACACAGACCGAGCAAGGGCAGATTCGTCGCAGGAAGTCGAAGCGATAGATGCCCGTGCTGTGGCCATCGCTCCACAGAAAAGAAATGGCGTAGTTACCCACTGGTTCGATGTTCTCGGCAGTGACCGCTTGGGTCGGAGGGTGGTACTTGATCTGCTCTGCCGAATGGCCCTGGCAATTTGCGCAAGGGCAATAGCCTCGCAAATAGTCGTAGTCGAGCTCGGCACTATGGCCATCACTCCAAGTTAGTTGGAGGCGGCGCTGCTCGGTCAGTCGGTGCACCTGAGTCAGATAAATCTCTCCGCTCACGCCGCTTCCTCCAGAATGAGCTGATCGAAGAATTCGTCGATGGCGACGGGAAAATCTTCCGGAGTTTCCAGTCTTTGAATTTGGCGGCGTAGCCTTTGGCCTCCCGGTAGGCCCTGGCCGTACTTGCCCGTGAAGGTGCGCAACTTATGAAGGGCGCTCTTTGGGTCATCTCGCTCGATGACCGCTCGAAAGTGATCTTGGATCAACCGGCGCCGATCTTCGTGGGTCGGCTCGGGGATCCTGCCACCGGACAGGCGAGCGGTAATCTGTTGGAAGATCCACGGATTGCGTGTGGCGCCCCGGCCGACCATGACTCCGTCGCACCCACTCTTGGCGAGTAGGTCGACGGCATCTTGGGGACCCCGAACATCTCCGTTGCCGATCACCGGGATGGAGATCGCCTCCTTGAGACGGGCGATATGGCTCCAATCGGCTTGGCCGGTGTAACCCTGCTTCGCCGTCCGAGCGTGCATAGTGACTGCTTGCACCCCGTTTGCTTGGCAAATCCGGCCCAACTCCAAATAGCTTTGCCGGTTGTCGTCCAAGCCGAGGCGGAACTTGACCGTGAGGGGAATCGTGAGGACTTGGCGAACCCTCCGAATGATCGATTCCGCGGTCTTTAGGTCGCCCATCAGGGCGGCCCCGGCGCATCCTTTGAGAATCTTGTTAGCCGGGCAACCCATGTTGATGTCACAGAGATCCGGCTGGAGGTCTTCGACGATTTCGGCTGCATAAGCCATCGTTTCGGCGTCGGAGCCGTAGATCTGAATCGACAGAGGGCGTTCCTCCTGGCTGAAGTCCATGAGCCGGCGCCAGCGTTTCTCTCCTCGCAATAGACCTTTCGAGGAGATGAATTCCATGGCCACCACCCCTACGCCACCGATGCGGCGCACGATCAAGCGGAAGTCTTTGTCAGTTACCCCGGCCATGGGGGCCAGGAATAATGGCGGGTCGACCAAAACATCACCGATCTTCAACATGGGGGTGATTCTAACCGTCCGGCGGATATGATGCGTCGATGGCTTGGTATAAAGAGTGGTTCGGCGAAGACTATCTGGAACTCTACGCTCACCGTGACCATCGCGAAGCGACGGCGCATATCGATTTTGTGGAAGATCGTCTACTTCCTCAGGATGTCGAGCATTCTCGAAAGCCGCTTGCGGTGCTCGATCTCGCTTGCGGGGCCGGGCGCCACACGGAGGAGCTCCGTCATCGAGGCTATCGAGCGCTGGGGGTCGACCTTTCCCTGACGCTGCTGGCCGTTGGCGCCGACCTTCCTCGGGTTGGAGGGGATATGAGGTATCTTCCTTTCGCCGATGGTACTTTCGATTGGATTCTCAATTTCTTTACCGCCTTTGGCTACTTCGAAGAAGAGCGAGAGAACTTTCGTGTCCTCGAGGAAGTCGTCAGGATTCTGCGCCCGGGCGGGCGGTTCATGATCGACTTTTTCAACACAGAGAAAGTCTTGAAGAGTCTCAAACCAAAGGAGACAGCGGTCCGCGACGGAAGAACTGTAGAGATCGAGCGTTGGTTCGACGTCACGGCAAGGAGGATCAACAAGCGCATCCGTATACACACCGAGGGGCAGCCGGCGAGGACCTTTCTAGAGAGTGTTCGAGCCTACACCTCCGAGGAGATGACTTGTGGACTTCATTGGGCTGGTCTCGAGGTGGATGGTTTGTACGGGAGCTTTTCCGGTGAAGTCTTCACGGCAGACAGTGACCGACTGATCATCTTGGGACATCGACCTAAACATTGACGGGAATTGAAGAACGAATGCTTTTGAACCTAAGAGAAATGGGGCTTCTGGCAGGTTTTCCGGCTGCCGCGATGGCCGGGGAAGCTCAGGAGCTTCTTAGCCCCCTTCGTCACTTACTTCCCGGGGAGCTTCCCCCGACCATCGTGGGCAGGACAGATCGAAGTGAAGTGGCCGCTGCGTTGGCGGTTGCCAATCAAGCCTATGGTCATCCTCGGGCGGAGGAGCTGGCCGCCAAGCTGGCGGATCCGGCCACTGCCATCGTCATTACCGGGCAGCAACCAGGTCTCTTCGGTGGCCCTCTCTATACCTTTTCCAAGATCATTGCAGCAGCTCGCTGGGCGCACCTCCTGGAAAGCCGAGGCCAGCCTGCGGTAGCGGCGTTTTGGGTGGCGACGGAAGACCACGACTTTGCAGAGGTTGCCGCGGGAACCTTTCTGGGCTCGGCTGGGCCACATCGCTTTGGCCTGGGGGATGATTCCCAGCCCTTACTTCCCGTCGGAATGCGCAGTCTAGGGGAGGAAGTGAACCGCGTTTTGGAGAAGCTTCGGGAGCAGCAGAAAGCGCCACGATTCCAGGAATGGCTAACGACTCTCTCGCACTGGTACCGTCCCAACGCCCGATTCGGTGAGGCTTTTAGCCGGCTCATGGTTCACTTATTGGGGGAGCGTTGTCCCCTCATGGTGGACTCTCTGTTGCCATCCCTCAAGCGGGCCCAGGCGCCCTGGATGGCAAAGCTTGTACGGCATCGAGAGGACCTCGAAGCCGCGGCTCGAGGGGCGGACGAGGCCATTGTGGCAGCTGGATATTCCCTGCAAGTCTCCCCCCAGCCAGGGTCGAGTCCACTTTTCCTGCTGCGCGGCGAGCAGCGCCGACGCATCGAATGGAGGGGGCCCGGTGGCTATGGCCTGAGAGGTGACGACGGCAGCGTGCGAGAAGTCGAGGAGCTTCTGGGAATTCTCGAAGAGAATCCAGGGATCGTCAGCCCGGGAGTTCTGGCGCGACCTGCCATACAGGATGCGGTATTTGGAACTACGCTCCAGGTATTGGGTCCTGGAGAGCTCTCTTACATGCCCCAGGCAGCAGCGACCTATCGAGTTTTGGGCATCCCTGCTCCCCATTCTGTTCTACGGCCCCAGACTCTCGTCCTCGAGCCGCGCCACGAGGAGTGGCTCGAAGATCTCGGTCTCAGCTTGGAAGAGGTGCTCGGCGATGAGCGAGAGCTGGAGAAGTTGTTGGCGCAACGGGCCGGTGCGGATGTGGTCACTCCGGTGGCGCAACGGGTCGCGGAGCTCTTGGGACAGCTGGAGGAACCGGTCATGGCTGTGGATGCGAATCTCCAAAAGCCATTTTCCAAAACTCGTGACCAGATCGGCCGTGCTTTGGATCAGCTGGCCGGGCGAGTGGCTGCCTCGGCGAGTCGCGCAGACGAGATTCAACGCCGCCGTTTAGATTCGATCCGAGGGACGAGCCGCCCTGGAGGCAAGCTACAGGAGAGGGTGGTTTCCACCTCTTTTTTCCCGGGGAAGTACGGTTCGGGCCTGACAGATGCCTATTGGCAGCAGATGGTTCTCGATCCGTGCGACCTACAAGTCATCCGCCCGGTGCCTTCGAGCCAACTCGAGGGCCAGTCATGAGGCCGGGTGGCATGAAAAGGGATGCCATGAAGCTGGATGTACTGGCCATTGGGGCCCACCCCGACGATGTCGAATTAGGCTGTGGCGGTACGGTGGCAAAGCTGGCAAAAAAGGGGAAGAAGGTCGGCATTGTCCACCTTACCCGCGGAGAGAGAGGCACCCGAGGAACCCTAGAGGATCGGTTGAAAGAGGCGGAGAAGGCGGCCGAGGAGCTTGGGGCGACGAGCCTTGATTTTCTCGACTGCGGAGACGGTGCGCTGCGCACCGGAGAGGCGGAGGAAGATGCGCTCATGGAATTGCTACGCCGCTACCGACCCCGCCTGATTCTAGGTCCGGCCCCGTCGGATCGCCATCCGGACCACGGTCGCTCCCACCGGCTGGTGGAGGCGGCAGCTTTCTATTCCGGATTACGCAACCGCGGGTCGGGAGAACCTCACCGGCCAGCGGCCGTATTCAGTTATATGCAGCACGATCCATTCGAGCCTCGTTTCATCGTCGATGTGAGCGCCGTTTGGGATCGTAAGTTGGCGGCATTGGCCGCCCATTCGAGCCAGCTCTATCAGCCGGGCCAACCCGATCCGGAGGGCGAGGCCGTCGTTGCCGGCCAGCCGGTCACGAAGGTCTCTACTCCAGAATTCTCTCTTGCCATGGAGGGAAGGGCTCGCCATTTCGGCCTGCTCATCGGTGCGGCTTACGGTGAGCCGTTTTGGAGTCGTTTGCCCTTGGCGGTAGGGGATCCTTTGGACGTCATTCCGGGTGGAGTGCTATGAAAATCGGTATCAGTTGCTATCCCAGCTACGGTGGGTCGGGAATCGTCGCCACCGAGCTCGCCATGGCTCTGGCGGCCGGAGGGGACGATGTCCACGTCATCAGCTATGCCCCCCCGAGTCGCCTAGCTCTGTGTAATTCGAGACTCTTTTACCACGAAGTTCTCGTGCCCCATTACCCGCTGTTCGAGTACCCACCCTACTCCCTGGCCCTGGCAACCAAGATGGTGGAAGTTGCCAGGCATCAGGGGTTGGATCTCATGCACGTTCACTACGCTGTTCCCAATGCGGTTTCGGCGGTACTCGCCAAGCAGATCCTGGCGCCCCAAAAGCTACCGGTAGTGACCACCCTCCATGGCACAGATATCACTCTGGTGGGAAATGACCCCAGCTATTTGGAAACGACTCGCTGGGGAATCGAACGAAGCGATGCGGTGACAACCGTTTCAGATGACCTGCGGCGAATGACCCGGGAGCATTTGGGTATCGAGAGAGACATCGAAGTCGTGCCCAACTTCATCGATCCGCGCCGCTTCGAGACCAACGGGGCTCCAGGAGCTCGCCGGTGGGCCCAGCCTGGAGAGCGAGTTTTGGTACACATCTCCAACTTTCGTCCCGTCAAACGGGTCCAGGATGTCGTCAAAACCTTCTTCCATATTCACCAGAAGGTAAAGAGTCGGCTGCTACTGGTTGGAGATGGGCCAGAGCGGGTGCGAGTCGAGCAGATGTGCAGAGAGTTGGGGATCTGCGATGCGATCACCTTTACCGGCAATCTTCCCCTGGTAGAGGAAGTTCTCGCGGGAGCAGATCTCTTTCTATTGCCCTCTGAGACGGAGTCCTTTGGCCTGGCGGCTCTCGAAGCGATGGCTTGCAAGGTGCCGGTCATTGCGACTCAGGTGGGCGGCATACCGGAAGTCGTTCGCCATGGGGAAACGGGTTTTCTACTACCAGTGGGAGACACGAAGGCAATGGGGGATGCTGCTCTGGAGCTTCTCCATGACGAGCCCCGGCGGCTGCAGTTCGCGGAGGCTGCTCGCCAGGATGCCACCGGTCGTTTCAGTCAAACTGAGGTTGTCGGGCGGTATCGTGATCTCTACGAGAGGGTGCTGGGCGATTCCTGAGCCAGGGTATCGAGTAGCCGCCGGCCCGGCAGAGGCCGAGATGCGGGAGAAGAAGTCTCGCTTTCTCTCCGTGATTCAACCCGCTGAGACCCAAGAGCAAGCCAAAGTAGCGTTGGAGAAGATTCGCGGCCAATACCCGGGCGCCAATCACCACTGTTGGGCGTGGAGGCTAGGGGATCCCCCCTTGGAACGCAGTAGTGACGACGGTGAGCCCGCGGGCACGGCTGGTTTACCGATGCTACAAGTCTTGCGAGGGGGCCAGGTCAGTGATCTTTTGGCGGTTGTGGTCCGTTGGTTCGGCGGTGTCAAACTGGGAAAGGGCGGGTTGGTGCGTGCCTATGGTGACGCCACCCGTCTCGCCCTCGAGCTTCTCCCCACGGATCGTCGGGTGCCCACCTCATTGCTGCGCGTCGAGCTACCCTATGGCCATCTGGGTACCATCAAGCGTTGGGTTCACCCTCCGGCAGTGCAGCTGGTTTCCGAGTCCTACGGCGAGGCCGTGAGCCTGGTTTTGGCGGTTCATGACCATCATCGTCACGCCTTCGAGGAATCCCTCGCCTCTCTGGGGCTGGAAGCCTGTTTAGACGGTGATGGTTGAGGGTGAGGAAGGGGTTGTGTAGACTTCTTCCACAACCCGAATGACTTGTGACTAACGAGAGGAGTCGCCTCTATGAGTGATAACCCCGAGTCCGCTGCGCCGCCTTCACCACCTGCTCCTCCATCTGATCCCCCGGGTGGCGCTCCGCCTCCGCCCCCAACCGAGCCTCCGGGTAGCGCCCCACCCCCATCCCCAGGACCCCCTCAGGGCGGTGCTGGAAATTCTAACCGAACCGTGATGTTGGTGCTTTCCTACCTAGGTCCCTTCGCGCTGATCCCGTTCTTGATGGAGAAGGATGACTCTGAGGTCCAATGGCATTCGAAGCATGGTCTGGTGCTGCTTGCCGCAGAGATCGTATTCTGGTTGGTGCTCAGCATCGTCGGTAGCTTCCTCGCATTCTTGACTTGTATCCTCTACCCGTTCATCGCCCTGGGCCTGATGGCCCTACATGTGATCTGCATCGTCAAGGCCGTCAAGGGTGAGAGACTTCTCATTCCGGGGCTCAGCGAGTTCGCAGATAAGTTCTGAGCAGGTCAGAGTTTTCGCCGGGGGTGAGTTCTTGTTGCCGAAAACGAGGACTCTACCGGCGGATCCTGGCAAGGGATCGGAAGTAGGGTCGAAGTTTGTCGAGGGTTCCTCACGGAAACTCGCTGTTAGGGATCCGATTGTAGCTAGAGAGATTTTCACCACCGGCAGATAAGGGGCACCGTGTGGAACACGACCCATCGCCAGGACCCCCGCCGCCGCACCAGGGCGCGGGGGCGCCGCTGACTCCGATACCCTGGGAAGACCGACAACGGCTCGGTTTCGCACCGGCGTTGCTAGGGACCGTCAAGCTGTTCGTTTCAGATCCCAAAGACGGCTTTCGGCGAATCCAGGAGCAGGGTGATCTAGCGAGTCCGATTCTCTTCGCAGTTCTCTTGGGTTGGGCTGCGGTGATCATCGGTCAGATCTGGTCTTTTCTCATCGGCTCGAGCTTCCTCTTCCTCCCGGGTTTGGACGGGGAAGCCTTCACTCTCTTGGCGGGCCGGGGGCTGATGACTTTTGGAATCCTGCTCCTGGCGCCGCTCTTCGTGGTCATCGGCCTGTTCATTGGTAGTGGCATCTTTCACCTTTTCCTGCTTCTGGTGGGGGGGACCGAGAGATCCCAGGCCGGCTTCGAAGGTACCTTGCGAGTCGTTGCGTACTCCAGCGTGACTCAATTGGCTCAAATCCTGCCGATCTTCGGAGCTCTCTTCGGAACGATTTGGGCTTTGGTGCTCTTCACGATCGGCCTGTCGATTCTGCACCGCACATCCCAAGGGAAGGCCTTGGCAGCCGTTCTCATCCCCATCCTTCTGTGCTGTGTTTGTGGTTCCATCGCCGCCGTTATGGGCCTGGGGAGCTTGATGATGGCTTTTCAGTCTGCCTAAGAAGCCATGGAGTCCTCGGGAGTGCGGGGCCCAATTAGAGAGCCGTCTATCCTGCCGGGGCAAGGAGTGGTGGTGAGCCAGACCAATCGGCAATTCGGATTGCTTTGGGGCGGTGTAGCCGCCAGTCTAGTTGTGGTTTCGCCTCTCGGCCCCTATTTTGCAAATTGGTTGCCGAGGTGCCAATTCAAGGCCATCCTAGGCCTGCCGTGCCCGGGCTGTGGCACGACACGCTCCGCTCTTGCTCTTTCCCATTTTGATGTGTCGGCAGCCTTGGCGGCCAATCCTCTGGCCACCCTCGCTTGGGCCGGGTTGATCTTTGGTGGGCTACTGGCGGGAGTCCTCGCTCTGGCGGATCGGCGGGTTCCCGAGCTCCCCTCCCGACTGCCGGTGAGTTGGCGCTGGACTATCACCTTGGCATTGGCCGCCAATTGGGTCTATCTTGTGATCCATGGCAGTTGACGATCAGGGCGAGGGTTCGGGGAAGGCTGCCGGAGAGGGGCAGGCAGCGCCTCGAAGGAAACGGCGCCTCAAGGTGTGGGCCGTGGTCGGTCTAGCTGTGGTGCTCTTGGCGGCGGATCTGGCTCGGCCACCCGCTCGGCAAGTTTCAACGGCAGCCTTGCTTTTTGGAATCGATGTCTACCAGGGGACTCTCTCCAGGCTGCTTCGGAGCTCCGGAGCTCAATGTCGGTTCGAGCCCACCTGCAGCCACTACGGCGAGGAGGCAATTCGCAAACACGGTGCCCTTCGAGGCTCCGCGAAGGCTGCCCGGAGAGTTCTCCGGTGCGGTCCATGGACTCCGCCGAAAACGGTAGACCCGCCCTAGGGAAAAAGAGGAACGCTGGAAAATGGCAGAGCAGTACAGCAGAGTATTACCCTCAGACTTGGAGCCCCAGGAGGCTCTGGAGGCAGTGGAGGAACTGGCGCAGGAATGGGGCGGTGAATGGGATGCACGGGGCTCTCTAGAGGGCCAGCTCACCCTGCCGGTCAGCGCTGGCCTCCGTCGTGGGTGGGTGCGGGGAATGGTCACGGTGGAGAAAACCCCTGACGCAAACACCTCTCGGTTGGTGCTTCGTCTCGATGAGAGCCACTACTTCGTGGATCGAGCAGCCGTCTTCTTACTCAGTCTGTCGGCAGCTGGGGGACTTTTCACCATGGTTTGGCCCTTTTTCGGTCACGGTAGGCCCGGGTTGCTGGCGCTGGCACCCATGGCGGCTCTCCTGACCTTGGGTGGGTGGTTCTTGGTGGTTTCGCGGCTTCAGCAGTCCGGTCCGGACGACTTTCTGGGTTCGATCACCGAAGGGTTGCAGGCTGCTCCGGGCGAACCGATGGGTTCTCGATAGAAGGTGGTATGCTTAAGAGGGTCCCGGAATGGCTGCTTTCCGCAGATTGCTCTTGGGACAAGCAATGGTTCTTTGAAGGTTTGGGGGCGTACTGGATTCGACGGGGAGTGATGCGTTTCGATGGGAGCGTGCCGAGTTCCTCTCGTTAAAAGGGAACTTCATAGTTGCCAACGACAACTACGCACTTGCGGCTTAATTAATGTCGCACGCGCCGGCGCTGAGCTTTGATTCACAGCGCTCGTCGGGGCGACGCAAATGTGGATTATCGCAACCGAAGCTGTCTCGCGGCGGTTGTGATTATTAGCGGGGCTGGCCGATCCGTTGGGGTGTCTTCTTCCCAAGCGGTGAGGCGAGAAAACTAAAGAAGACTACGCACGTAGCGCCCACGAAACGGGCTTCTCGGACGCGGGTTCAATTCCCGCCGCCTCCACCAAACCTTTTCCTGTCTTACTTTTCCAACCTAGCTATGACCCCGCTTCGGGGCGGCGCCTATCCGCCTGAGGCAGTCTCGAAGGCGCGGCGGATGCTCTCGCCAAAGGGAGCTTTGAGGACGCCCACTTCTGTGATGATGGCCGTCACGAGGTCGTGGGGAGTCACATCGAAGGCGAAGTTGAGGGCCTGAATCTCTTGGGGAGCGATTCTCTTGCCGAATACGTCGGTGACTTCCTCTTCATCTCTCACCTCGATGGGGATGTCCGCTCCCGTTGGAGTTGCCAGATCGATGGTCGAAAGTGGAGCAGCGACATAGAACGGTACGCCGTGGCGGGCCGCTAACACAGCGACAGTGTAGGTGCCGATCTTGTTGGCGATGTCTCCGTTGGCGGCGATGCGGTCTGAGCCAACGACGATTCGGTCGACCATTTGCCGGGACATCAATGCTCCAGCGCTGGAGTCCGTTACCAGGCGGAAGGGAATCCCCAGGCGTTTGAGCTCCCAGGATGTCAGACGCGCTCCCTGTAGCAGGGGCCTGGTTTCGTCCACCCAGACCTGGCCCAAGCGGCCAGCTTCCCAGGAAGATTGGATCACCCCGATTGCGGTGCCATAGCCGGCGGTAGCCAAGCCTCCCGCGTTGCAGTGGGTCAAGACTCGATCACCCTCGGTGAACAAAGTTGCGCCGTGTTCGCCAATTTTCAAATTGGTGGCTACGTCGTCCTCGTGGACCTTCTTCGCCCAGGCCAAAAGGTGCTGAATCACGGTTTGCCGGTCGGAAGCTTCTGCCACTTCATCGAAGCGGCTCTGTCCTCGGTCCAGGGCCCATCCGAGGTTGACGGCGGTGGGGCGGGTCGCCCGAAGAATGTCGGATACCTGGCGGAAGCGCTCCCGGAGGGATCCCTCACCAGGGCTCTCTTGCAAGCCGACCACTAGGCCGTAGGCAGCTGCGACACCGATCGCGGGGGCCCCCCGAACCACCAGTCGCCGGATCGCGTCAGCCACCAGCTCGGTGGAGTCGCAGCGAAGCCACACCTCCTGGTCGGGAAGCACGGTTTGATCCAACAGATAGAGTGTGTCGTCTTGCCAGCGAATGGGCGAGAAAGGAACTGAAGCGGCGTCGGCAGAGGTCATAGACAGTCTCCGGCGGCGGACTCAAAAATCTTGATCGCTGAGAACTCCGAGGTCCGTCACGTCGCCGAATGAGGGAGGCTCGTCGTCTTCGTCGTCAGAAAAGTCCGCATCTTTGTCAATACAGCTGGCGATCCAATCGAGGAAGCCGGCTTCACTGTGGGCGACTCGAAACGCGAGGATTTCCGGAAGCTCATAGTCGTGAAGCTCACGAATGGTCTCGCTGACCGCTTCAAACTCTGAGGAGAGAGATTTGACGACCAGCATCCACTCGCCGTCTTGGCAGATTTTGCCTTGCCATCGGTACACCGAACGGGCACCGGGAAGGATGTTGACACAGGCTGCATGACGACGGGCGACCAACTCCCGGGCAATGAGGTTTGCCTGATCCTCCGTGCCCACGGTCGTGACGACGACAATGCCATCCATAAGACGCCGACAATACTGCACCTGTTTCTGGGGAGTCAATGTTTCCGGGGAGTCAGCAGGAGCCGCTTCACGGCAGATGCCTCCTGCTGACTCGGTGAGGATTCCATGTAGGCCCTATCCTCTCCCCCCACCCCTTTGCCTCGGCGTCGAGCAATCGACAGAGCCCTTCGAGCCGGATCCTCAGGGCCCTCGCCAGGTTTCACTGCCCGGGTCGTATTCGAGAATCTTGATCTTGCCAGTCCGATTGAAGACGCGCACGGCCATGAGAGTCCCTTTGCCATCGGAAAGGTAGAGGGAGCCGGGTGTCGACGTGCCCTTGGGGCCAAAGGAGGCGAGGTCCGACCGGTTGAACCGTATGGGATCGTCGAGCCGATTCATGGGGCGACCGGATCCGCTTGGGTCTCTCGGGATCATTCCGGGGGGAAACCCGAAGCCAATGCCCCGACCGAGCATTTTCAGAGTCCTCGAGGGGCCTAAGGGAGGATCTGTACCGGCTTCGATATCGTTGCTGCGAACGCCATCGGCGTCGCCATCCCGGTACAGGGTAAAGCTGACCCGGCCGTCTTCTGCGGTGCGGAATTTGAGACCCGCATGAACGCCATGGCGAATCGCCGAAATACGGCTTTGATGCAGAGTGGCCGTCAACTCTTCCGCCGCCAGGCGGACTCGCAAATGAGCTGACGCCGCAACGAGGCGAGGTACTGAGAGGGCCGCCAGTATCCCGAACAGGGCTAGGACCATGAGTAGCTCCACTAAGGTGAAGCCAGCTTGACTCGATTTCATAAGACCTCCAGCTAAAAGATTGGGAAGGATTGGGAAAGGAGTGGCGGGACCGACCCGGTCCCGCCACCAAGGGTGGGTGACTAGCTCTCGGTACCTGAGTCCGCCGGCCGGGAGGCGCGCGCTTTCTCTTTGAGGGTGGTCTCACCGGAGAGCCGGAGGTAGGGCTTCAGAAGGTCGAAAGTTTTTTCGCCGATGCCTCGAACTAGCATGAGGTCCTCGAGGGTCTTGAACGGGCCGTTCTCTTTGCGAAAGTCGACAATGCGTTCCGCGATCGCCGGGCCAACCCGGGGAAGCAGGGAAAGCTCGTCGGCCCCGGCTTGGTTGATATTCACTTGGTCATTGGCAGCGAAGCTGGGTACGGCAATCATCAATAGAGCAAAGGCAAGGGCAGCAGCGGTGAAAGTTTTGAGATGAGTCATGGTGATTCCTCCTGATTTAGGTTGTGAAACTGGAAATGTTGCTTCGTAGAGGCGGGAAACATTCGGGGGCGCTTTCACACCCCCAGGCTTGTTGCTTGCTTTCTAGACTCCTGATCCCGTTCGCTCCTCCTTTTCTTCCGGTTGTCAGTTGTCCAGCTTTATTACAAGCTCGGTGCCAACTTGCTGAGTGCCCCGTAAGTGACTGAAAAATAGATACTTAGTTGGTTTTGAGAGAGATGATGAGGAAGCGCCTTTGTCAAAAGATTCTGCGCTTTCCTGGCGGCAGACCTTGGCGGAAAGGGAATCTTCGGAGGGACTTCGTGTCAAAAGATTTTGACGTCTGCAAAATTCTTTGACAGACCTTGAGGCCCCGCAAAAAAGACCTCGAATCTTTGCTGGAGAGCCCTTGCTCGGCTCTTGGCTGGCGGAGGAGAAAGCGTCAGACCGTCGCTACTGGTTTCCCTTGGAAAGGGCCTCCAAGCTAGCCTCTGGCCTTCGCATCGGGTAGATTTGGCGCTCTATGAGCAGCAACGAGAGCAGCGCGCGGGTCTGGGTGGAGGCGATTCTCATCGCGGTCATCTTTTTGAAGTTCGCCAACACCTACGTCGTTCAGACTTTCTTTATCCCTAGTGGTTCCATGGAGGACACTCTCCTGGTGGGGGACCACCTCTTTGTCAATAGATTCATTTTTGGTGCTACAGCTTCCGAAGCAGAGACATCCCTCTTGCCCCAGAGGCCGGTTCAGCGAGGAGATATTCTGGTCTTTCGCTCCGTGGAGGAGCCGGGAGTGGATGTGGTCAAGCGATGCGTTGGTCTTCCGGGGGATGAGGTGGAGGTTTCCGGGAAACACCTTTTCCTGAATGGAAAGCGGGTGCGCGATGGCGATTTCGCTGTCCACAAAGAGCCCAACATCATCCCAAGGATGCCCAATTCCGCCACTCCGGGAGCCCAGAGAGACTATTTTGGGCCACTCACCGTGCCTGAGGGTCACGTCTTCTGCTTGGGGGACAACCGGGACAGGTCCAAAGACTCCCGCTATTGGGGGCCCCTACCGGTGGAGCACATCAAGGGGCGCGCCCTGCTGATCTACTGGTCATACGCGGGCGAGACACCGGATGGCGAGTGGCGAGGCTATGGGTCGAAGCTCAAGCAGATCGCCCAGACCCTGATTGGTATTCCTACCAAGAGCCGATGGAATCGGACTTTCCAGCTGATTCGCTAGGGAGTCGTGGAGAGCTTGCGGCAAGGGCGCCCAAAGTCACCTGTCCGAGAACTGTTGGAGGTTCTCGTCGTCTCTGTGATTCTCGCCCTCTTCGTCCGCACCTGGGTCGCTCAGGTATTTCGCATCCCATCCGATTCCATGAAGCCCCACCTCATGGCTGGCGACCACGTTTTGGTCAACAAGTTCATCTTTGGGCCCAAGGCCAATACGGAGGAGCTGAAATGGTTGCCTCAGAGGTTACCTCGACCAGGTGACGTGGCACTTTTTAGGTTTCCCCCTGATCCCCAGCGCGATTTCATCAAGCGTTGTGTCGCCGGCCCCTTAGAGAAAGTTCGTATTGAGGACAAGCGGCTTCTGGTAGACGACCAGCCCTTGGAGGAAGCCGGCTACGTCGTTCATCTGGACGAGAGGACCTACAGCCGTTCCCTCTTTCTTGATGACGGCTATCGTCTACGGGACAATTTTGGCCCTCTGCAGGTTCCGGAAGGGTACTACTTCTTCCTAGGAGACAATCGGGACGGCTCTTACGATTCTCGCTATTGGGGGCCAGTACCCGGCTCGTTCATCAGGGGGCGCCCCTGGTTAGTTCTTTGGTCGGTAGCCGAAGAGGAGGAAAAACGATCTGAGGACCTCCGCACTCCACGGTTGGTGCGGTAGACTGGCCTAAAGCAGGAACGGAACGATCGGAGGAAGATTCATGCGTCGCTCTAGGATTTCTCGGCAGCGCGGTGACAATAATATTGGATGCGTCCTTTGGATGCTGGCCTTGATCGTGGGCATCATGATCGCTTGGAAAGCAGTTCCCGTCAAAATGGCGAGCGCGAACATGAAGGACTTCATGATCGAGCAGGCAAAGTTTGCTGCCAACCGCAAGCCCGATGTCATTCGGAAAGCCCTGATCAAGAAGGCAGCCCTGCTCGACCTGCCGGTTGACAAGAGAGATATCAAAGTAGAGAAGCCTGGCGACTTCATCAAGATGAGTGTGGAGTACACGGTACCCCTAGAGTTTCCGGGCTACACCTACGAGTGGCATTTTCACCACAAGGTTGATCGCAGTATCTTTATTTTCTGATTTCGGCGCCGAACGCTGCGAGCGCTTCCAAGGGCTTTTCGGCGCGAGTCAGAGGGCGACCGACCACCAAGAGATCGGATCCGCCAGCGAGGGCAGCCCTTGGGGTCGCGACGCGCTTTTGGTCCTCCCCGGCAACCGAATCCAGGCGTATCCCAGGTGTAACGATCAGAAAGGGCGGCGGCAGCTCGGTTCGAAGCTCGGCGACTTCCAGAGCCGAGCAAACAATCCCTGCGCAGCCGGCGCCGTGGGCCAAGGTCGCCCAGCGCAGAACTCTCTCCGAGGCCAGGCCCGGAAGATCCAGCTGCTCCAACTGTGGCTGGTCCAGGTGGGTGAGAACCGTTACCGCTAGCAGGGCTACCGGGTTTTCATCGCTTTCCGCCCCCGCTGCCTCCACGGCGGCCCCCAGCATCGCTGCCCCACCACCGGCATGGACGGTGAGATAGCGAACCCCCAAACGCCGAGCGGCACCAACTGCCCCAGCCACAGTGTTGGGGATGTCGTGCAGTTTGAGATCGAGGAAGATCTCTGCTCCATACTTTTGGGCTTCTCGTACCGCGTCGGGTCCCCAGCGAAGATAGGCTTCTAGGCCCACTTTCAACACGCCAACTCGGGGTCCAAAAAGAGAGCACCATTGGCGAAAAGTCTCCCAATCGGAAGTATCCAGAGCGACGGCAAGGGGGCTTAGGCGGATCGGCTCGTTGTGGTTCTGGCTTTCGGTCATGGTGGACTCTCCTGCTGGCAGCGACTTTTTCGTATGGGTGTGCGCGGGTCCCTGGTAAGGAGTTCACCGGCTGGGGGAGAATGTAGCAGAGCGAGACCGAAATAGAAGCTCCCGAAAGGCCAAAAATGGGAGGTGGGAATCCTCATCCGTTTTGGTAGGTTCCGCCTCTGTTGACGGAGAGGCCCAACGATGGAAGGGAACGGAATGGCTGAAAGCCAGGGCCCGAAATGGCAGCTATGGGGGGAGCCTATGGCCTGGGCTTTTCTCCCCGGGGCGCTGGCCGGAGTCCATTTGGCGGTGCTGCTCTTTTTCCTCAACCCGCACCTTCCCTTTAGCGCTCGCACGATGTCGAGGGCAGCGGTCGTCTATGCTTTGTACCTCGGCTTGCTCAGCCTCCTGGCTCACCTTCCCTGGACTTGGCGACGACCCACTCGGGCTCGGCGACTTCTACCCTGGACTTTGACGGCAGTGCTGGCATTGGCCTCGGTATTGAGCTGGACCCACGCCTCCCATTTCGCCTTCTTCCTTCCTGGCGGTATCAACTCACGGCTCATCAAGGCAGCGATTAGCCTCAGCATTCTCTCCCTGGCGGTGTTCTACACGGCTTTGCTGCACAGCCTCTCCCGCCGTCCCTATGGCAAGCGCAGCAGATGGGGTATTGGCCTACTTTGCTTGGCATCCGTTCTCCCCACCATCGAACGCCGTGCTGCTTACCAGGAGGAACACCAAACGGTGAGGGCAGCCGTGCCGGCGGCGGAGCCCTCCCCGGTTCAACTGGTCGTCGTGGCGATCGAAGGGGCGACCCTCGACGCTATCCTGCCTCTGGCGGAGCAGGGAAGGGTGCCTTTCTTGGGTTCGCTGCTTCGCACTGGGGCCACCGGGCGTCTTACCAGTATTGGCCCCTACCGCCGCCGACCTCTCTGGGCCTCCTTGGCCACCGGTCGGAATCCTCATGGTCACCGGGTCGTAGGCGACACTTCCTTTTCAGCTCCCCTTCTGGGCCCCGAGGCCCGCTTGGAGCTCCTGCCGGCTGGTATCGGTTTTTCGAAGTGGGGGCTGTTGGCAGGACGTTCGTTGCCGGTGGACCGAGCTTCCCAGGCGACTCTCGGCATTTGGCAGATCCTGGAACGGCTCGGGTCTCCTGCCGGGGTCGCCGGTTGGCCCGGGACGGACCCGGTCCCGTCGGAATTGCAAATGGCGCTTTCGGAAGAATTCTTCGATGGCCACTTTCTGCCCACGGGAGCTCAGCCCGTGGATTTGGCGGAGCGGGCACGACTGTTTCGAGTTCAAGTAGAGGACATGGACCCGGTGGTCTTGGGAAAATTTGGCGAAGAGGTTCCCCTGCCGGTCCAAAAGTCCCTCGCAGCGGATCTTTGGCGTCAATCTTTGAGCCTCTTTCTTCTCGAGCAGGACCGCCCTCCGGCGGCCTTTTTCCTGGCCCTTCCCGGGTTGGCAGAGGTTTCAAACTCCTACTTCGGCGGCTTTGTCGCTACTCAGCTAGAAGGGGAGGAGCAGGAAGATTCCGCTGCTGCCGCTGAGCTCATCGCCGCCTACTATAGTGAGATCGATACCTTTCTGGCTCAACTCTGGGAGAAGGTGCGTCAGCCGGCGCTGCTGGCGGTGGTTTCTCCAGCGGGGGTGGAGGAGGCGGGTGGATGGGCGCAGTTCTCTCGTTCTTTGTTTGGTAGCAAGACGGTGGCTGGGAGTTTTCGTGGGTCTCCGGATGGAGTTCTATTACTCCAGGGACCCGGTGTTTTACCGGGTTGGCGCATCCCGGATGCTGCCATTGTAGATGTTGTTCCGACCCTGCTTTACGCCCTCGGTTACCCCATCAGCCGGGACTTGGACGGCAAAGTGTTGACCTCGGCCTTTGATCCCCAATGGAGGCTACAGCACCCCCTGTCCCTCCTGCCATCCTATGAAGTCCTACCGGAATCCAGGAGAAGTCCGTGAGTACCGACAACGATAAAGGGAGCCATCCATCCAGCTCGGGAAGCAGCCTCCCCCTTGGGATCCATCGGGATCCATTTGAGAGAGTCCTCGAGCAGGCTGTAGAACAGTCCCGGCAGCTCGAGGAAGGGGAGCCGGCTGGCTATATTCCAGAGCTGCGGAACGCCAACCTCGAGCATACGAGCGCTGCCATCTCCTTGGCCGATGGCAGCTGCATATTGGCGGGAGATGCCCAGGAACATCGCTTCACCCTGCAAAGTTCCGCCAAGGTCGTTCTTTTGGCCGGGCTGCTAGAGGAAATGGGGCCGGACAAGGTTTTTGCCACCGTAGGAACAGAGCCGTCCGGAGGTTCCTTTTCCTCGGTGGCGAGGTTGGAGACCCATGGGCCAAGCCCGACCAACCCTCTGGTCAACGCCGGTGCCATCGCCCTCTGCTCGCTGATTCCTGGAGATGCTGAAAGCAAGATAGCCTGGCTACGGCGATGGGTCTCCAACCTCTACGGGAGACCACTTCCGGTGAATGACCGAGTTCTCAATTCCGAACGGGAGACAGCGGACCGCAACCGAGCTATCGCCTATTTTCTCCGTGGTTCCGGGGCTATCGAAGGGAGAGTGGAGGACATCCTCCTGGCCTACTTCACTCTGTGTTCCTTCGAGGCTTCGGTGGAGGAGGTTTCGAGAATGGCTTGCATCCTGGCCCAAGGAGGAGTCGCCGTCGGAGGGAGGCGAGCTCTTTCTTCTGAGAGTGCTAGCAGCACCGTGTCTTTGATGGCCACCTGCGGCATGTACGACGAGTCCGGCAGTCACCTTTTGCGTACCGGTCTCCCGGCCAAGAGCGGTGTTTCAGGAGTGATTTGTGCGGTAGCCGTAGGCAAGGCCGGCATTGCCGTATCGAGCCCGCGGGTCAATGCCAAAGGGGGCAGTGTGCGGGGGCACTCTATTTTGGAAGCGGTTTCGAAGCGGCTGGAGTGGCATTTTGCCTTCGGGAAAGCTGCTTTTGGGCAGGCTGCTCTCGGGCAGCTGGACCCGGGGGGAGCCTCAAGCTGAGAGGGAAAACCGGCCTTCGGAAAAGATCAACCGAAGGCCAGGTCTTCCAAGAACCCTCGAGGCTATTGGCAAGCGAAGGCAGCGGTATCCGTGATCGCCGGTGCCGGTGGGCCTTCGTTACGGCTGTAGTCTTTGAAGGCTCCGGTACCGACTTCTCCCACCCGAATCCGGTGTCCCTGGTTGGTGGTGCCGGCGATGAATACCCAATAGTGGCCGTTGACGGAACAGCCGTTGACGACCTTGACGATGACCTCATAGTTGGCGGGGTTGAAGAACCAGAAAAAGGCGGAATCTCCCGAGGCATAGCGCACGGGAGTGGCGACTCCGTCCGTCGGGTGATTGGTGACCTGATCGATGACAACGGCGAACCGCTCTCGTAGGCAGACGCTCTTTTCGCGAGCATAAGTTCCGACGAAGCACCAGGACACGGGCTGGGCTGTGCCGGTGCATTGAATGCGGTTCGAAAAGGTACCTTCGGAGGTATTGGAAAAGCCGCTGGTGACGAGAGTGTAAGTTCCACCGGTGAGGGAAATCGTATTGGAATTTAGGTCTTGAGGAACTCTCGAAGACCCTTGAAAGGTGCCCAGCTCCGCGTCGTCATCGCCTTCGATCAGATTCGCCAGCGGGCTGTTTGTGTTGGCAATCCCGGAATAGAGGTGAAGGTAGCCATCGTAGTCCTGAGAGCTGTAGATGGTGCAATTGGCCGGCTCTAGGAGAACGAACCTTTGAGCGCTGTAATGAACCGGGTTGTTGCTGAGTCCAGGGCCATTGCCGACGGGGCGGAACCAGGTCGGACCGTTGATATTCGAACCGGCGAAGTCTTGGTAACGACCGGCCTCCGCCGAGGTTACGGCCAACAGGCCCAGGGCGAGAAAGGCGGTGGCTGTGAGACGCATTTTCATAGAAGATCCTCCTTGGCTGAAAGACAAATTCAACTGCGATCCTGGGCCTGCACAGGAAAGATCTTTGCCCCTCTACCGACTCCGGCATGGGTTGCCTCGGCTAGGCCCAGCGTAGTTGACTGACCCTATTTCTAGCACGCCCAAGGGGAAATCGAAATAGATCTTTGGATTGGGCCCCTGCGCGCCGGCCACAAGGTACTTCTCTGCTACAGCAGACTGGACCCGGCAATAACTACAAACAGGGAAAGGCCGCGGTGTCGGTGATGGCCGGCGCCGGAGGGCCTTCCGAGCGGGTATAGAACTGAGCGGGACTGCCCAAGGTAAAGACACTGATCCGATGCCCTTGATTGGTTGTGCCAGCGGCGAACACCCAAAAGTGGCCGTTGACGGAGCAGCCGTTGATGATTTTCACGATGACTTCATAGTTCAAGGGGCTAAAGAACCAGAAGAAAGCCGAGTCGGTGGAAGCGAACCGCACCGGAGTGGCGACTCCGTCCGAGGCGTGGTTGGTCACTTGATCGACCCGCACGGCAAACGAATTTCTCAAGCAGACGTTTTTGCTACGGTCAGTTCCAGACTGGAAGCACGAGGATTGCGGTTGGACACCCCCGTCGCATTGAATGGTGTTCTGGAAGGTGCCTTGGGAGAGCTCGTCGAAGCCGCTGGTGACGAGGGTGTAGGACCCGCTAAACAGCAATAGGGAGGTGGAGGTGGGATCCGCAGGTATTTGTGAGGAACCGGGCCCAAGACTGCCGTCATTGGCTCCCTCGACCAGATTGTCGAGAGGCTGGTCAGGGTTGAAAATGTTTCGATAGAGGTGCAGGTAGCCATCAAAGTCCTGAGAGCTGTTGATGGTGCAAAAGGCCTCTTCTGGAAGAAAGAAGTTTTGCCTACTGTAAGTGACTGCGAAAGCAGAGATGTTGGGCCCGCTTTCGATGGGGCGGTTCCAACGGGGCTGATTGACGGTACTGCCAGCGAAAGACTGAACGGCCGCGCAAACCGGCTCTACAGCCAAAAGGCCAAGGGCAAAGAAAGCAATAGGTGCAATGTACTGTCTCATGGAAGTTCCTCTCTGGCTGAGATTGGGCTCAGCTTCCTTTTCGGATCCAGTCCGGACGGTTCCCTTCGCCCTTCGCCATCCCGGCGCGGGATGCCTCGACTTGGCCCATCTAAATTGAGATGCCACAACCTAGCATGAGGCATGAAAAATAAGAATGAATCTTTGGATGGGTCCACCGTCGTCCGGCAGCGGTGTCGATGCCCCGGGGTCACGAAAGCTGGGTGCTGGCGAGAGGTCGTGCTGGCAGAGAGACGGTGCTGGCAGAGAGACCGTGCCGGTAGAGAAGAAGAAACTAGAACTCTCCGCTAATGTGAAAGAGTTCTAGCCGAGCCCGGAACGGATTCGTTCTAGGACCTCGATGAGCTGACGTTGCTCCGCTACCGACAACATGGTCATGGAGTCGTCATCGGCTTGGTTCACGGCTGGGTCCAGTTGGCTCAAGGTGGCGAGACCCGACCTGGAGATTCGGCACCAGACCCGGCGCCGATCTTTCGGGCAGCGCCACCGTTCCACCAGCTCTTTGGCCTCCAGGCGGTCGATGAGGCGGGTGATACCCGGAGTCTTTTCTACCATTCGGTTGCCGATGGTCAGAGTCGGCAGGCCTTCTTCCCCTGCGCCGCGGAGGATTCGCAACACGTTGTACTGCTGGAGGGTCAGTTGTTGGACCCCAACAACCGCCGTGAAATAACGGCGATAGAGATCAGCGGTGTGCATCAACGCGAGCACGGCCTCTTGACTGTCCGACCGAAACGGTCGTTGCTGGCCGATCTCTTCGAGGAGGGACTTCTTGGCTACCATGGGAATATGGTTACGTATAAACAGTTAATCCGTCAATATTTGGCCTCTCCCTACTTGTTGACACCCGGTGAGATCGCCAGAAGTCCTGCTATTCTTTTCTCCTAGTCCTGTGAATTTCCAAGAGCCATCACCATGGGAGGTACTCATGTCCCAAGAGGTCGCCTACACATCCCGCGTGCGCATCGAGCGTATTCGCGGCCCCCTTCGTCGCGCATTTCTTCCCGCTGAGGCCGAACCGACTCTGTTTGGAGTCCATTCGGAGATTGCCCAGCACTACGGAGTCAAACCGGAGGATTTTCCTCCCCAGGCGACGACCTTGGATTATGTAGTAGCCGCAGCCGGTGGCTGACTGACCGGAACCCTAGGGGGCGCGCTGGAGGCGCGCGGTGCGAAGTTGGCGGAAGGAGATCTCACCTCCCAGGTGGAGGGAGACATCGGGTTGGATGGCAAAGTGTTGGTGATTCGCCGCATTCGGGTGACCTACCACTTGAAACTCGGGGATGAGCATCGGGAGCTAGCGCAGCGAGTTCACGGCTTTCATGCAGAGTACTGCCCGGTGGCCCGGACGATTCAGGACTGCGTGGAGATTCAGACGGAGCTTCGTTTCCAGTCTTAAGAGGCCAAGACCAGGTACGGGGCGATTTGCCCCATGGGGATCTGAGAGTCAATCGCTCGGCGAATCTATCTATCCTGGAGGGCTTCGAGCCAAAGAGGTGAGCCTTGTGATGAAAACCCGCGCCATACGCCTGCGAGCCCTTGGAGGCCCGGAAAACCTCCATTGGGAAGAAGTGGAGATCCCCCCTCCGGGCCCTGGGGAAGTCCTGCTTCGTCATACGGCTGTAGGTCTCAACTACATCGATACCTACCATCGCACTGGCTTGTATCCGGTGGGGGAGGGGTTGCCGGTGATCTTGGGAAAGGAGGCCGTAGGGGTAGTAGAAGAGGTCGACGTCGCTGTGAAATCGGTGGCCCCAGGAGATCGAGTCGCCTACTTGGGGCCCTTGGGCGCCTACTCGGAGAGGCGAGTCATCGGCGCGGAGCACCTGGTTCCCCTACCCCCGGGAGTAAGCGACGAGAGCGCCGCCGCAACCCTTCTCAAAGGCCTCACGGCTCATTTGCTTCTTTCTCGATTCGGCCCCGTGGATGCTGGTTCGACGATCCTCATTCACGCGGCCGCCGGAGGTGTCGGCCTTATTCTGTGCCAATGGGCTCAGGTTCTCGGGGCGAGAGTCATCGGCACGGTGGGCTCGGAGGAAAAGGCTAGGCTGGCAGCGGCACATGGCTGCGACCATACGATTCTCTATCGCCAAGAGAGCTTTCCCCAGCGAGTCCTCGAGCTTACCGATGGAGAGGGTGTGGCGGTCGTTTTCGACGGTGTTGGAAAGGCGACTTTCGATGGCTCTCTGGAGAGTCTTGCCCCTTTCGGTCGACTGATCGCCTTTGGCAACGCCTCGGGAGCGGTTCCGCCAGTAGACGTGCTGCGGTTGACACCCAAATGCCTAACTCTGGCCCGCCCCTCAGTGGCCACGGGAATCCGTACCCCTCAAGATCTTCTCACCGCCTCTCGGGTATTGTTCCGTCAACTTCTCTCCGGTGCCGTGCGGCCGCTGATCGGCCAGCGATTTCCCTTGAAGGAAGCCGCAAAGGCTCACGAAACCCTCGAGGCTCGGGAGACTTTTGGGGCCACCATTCTACTGCCCCAAAGCTCAGAGCCAAGATCTCCCGAGCCGAGGCCTGGCTCCGCCCGGGTTCAACAAGAGCTCACGGATTCTCCCTTGGGACTGCCCGTTGGAATACCCGTTGCCGTCACGGTCCCCATGGAGAAACCTTCCCGGGCCCCCCTGGTCGGACGGTGGGCATCCCTCCTTCCCTTGGATCCACAGGCCCACGGGAAAGACCTTTTTGAGGCGTCCAACGGAGATGCCCAGCGAGAAGCCATCTGGGCTTATATGCTGTCAGGCCCCTTCGCCGACCAGGAAGAGATGTTCCAGTGGCTCATGGAGCGCAGCCAAACCGACGACCCTCTCTTTTTTGCCGTCTGCCGCGGAGAACCCCAAAGGGCGGTGGGAATGGCTGCTTTTCACCGCATTGAGCTTCGTCACCGCTGCCTCGAGCTAGGGCATATCTGGTATTCGCCAACCGAGCAGCGCACCCGAACCAACACCGAGACGATCTACTTGATGCTGCACCATTCCTTCGAGACTCTGGGAGCCCGGAGGGTGGAATGGAAATGCCACTCTTTGAACACTCGCTCGCGGGCAGCGGCGCTTCGCTTGGGTTTCCGCTACGAAGGCACTTTCCGTCAACATGTCATCGCCAAAGGGCGGAACCGGGACACAGCTTGGTTTGCCATGCTCGATCATGAATGGCCGGGCATCAAAGAAAACCTCGAACGATGGCTCTACTCCGGTGAGGCACTCTCGTTGACGGCACTTTCGTTGACGGCACTGCAAAGGGGAAAGCGAGCCCCCTAAACAAGCCATCGTTGATGGTTGCGGTGCTCAGGGAGAGCTACCTCGAACTTCATTGAGAGAAAGTCTCCACGGCTCGTCGGAAATCCAGGGCTGAGGACGAGTCACCCTCCTGGGGCTTGTACTTTGGGGAGTCGTGATGGGGCCGCGAAACGGTGCGGTAGGATTCTTGAGACTCCCAAAGCAATGACTATGGAAAACACTCCTTTTTGCCTCCGGATTTTCGGCTTGGTCTTGGTGTTGCTGGCCTTCCCTGGCCTTGCGGTGGCAAAGCAACCTGCTGGTCTGGTTGTAGAGGAGGTCCCACCGGGAGGCTCGGTGGCAAAAGCTGGAGTCGAGCCTGGAGACCAACTGTTCGGCTGGAGCACCCAGGGATCCTCGGGGCAATTGACCTCTGTCTTCGATTGGTGGGCCCTGGTGCACGGATCAGCCTGGAATAGCGATATTGAGCTACAAGGGATGAGGCAGGGTCGTGGCGTTACCTTTCGAGTACCGAGAGGTGATTGGGCCGGGCAGCTTCGACCGATCTTGCCCGAGAGTTTGGAGCGAGCTTTCAACGTTGCGGCGGGCTTTCCCGCCTGCCAGGGTCAGGTCGGAAAAAATGCCTGGGACGGCTTTTTCAAGAGTCTCGAAGTTACCCAACGGGAGTCACCCCACCTTCATGCCTGGGCGAGTCTGCAGCGAGAAATGTCCTTGGCTCGCTGTCCCGAGGGCCCGTCGAGTCGTGAAGACTTGGAGCCTACCGCTAGTCGCCTGAACTCGCCGATTCACCGGGCCGCCTTCTGGCTGCTGCTCGGAGAGTCCTACTTCGGGATGGATATGTCGGGCCTGGCCTTGGAAATGTTCCAAAGAGCTCGGGAAGAGGTGAATCCCCAATCGACCCTACAGCTGGCGATTGCGAAATTCTTCCTCGGCAAGGCTCTGCTCGAAGAGGAGCTGTTGGAAGCAGCGATTCTCGAAGAAGAGCAGGCCCTTGCCCTGTCTCGACAGGTCGCCCCGGAGAGCCTGTTGGAGGCTAGAGTTCTTTGGCAACGAGGGAGGGCTCGAGAGCTTCGAGGGGAGCTCGAAGAGGGTCGGTTAGACCTCGAAGCGAATTTGGAGATCCTCGAACCCCTCGAGGTAACCCCTGGAGAACGAGCTCGAACCTGTCGAAACCTGGCGATTCTGTCTGCCAGGCAAGGAGACTTTCAGGGTGCCCAAACGGGCTTCGAGACGGCCCTTGGGTGGGCGAAGCAGATCGATGAACCTAGCCCTCTCATGGCCAGCATTCTCAACAATCTGGGCTTGGTGGCCTACCGCCGAGGCGACCTGGACACCGCTCAGCGGTACTTAGTTGAAGCTCAGAAAATCAAGAGGGCTCTCTCTACGACCCGGCCAACGGAGCCTTCGACGCTGGTGAATTTGGGAGTCATCGCCGTCGAGAGAGAGGACTACGCTTCGGCAAGTACGTTCTTCCAGGAAGCTTTGGAAGTTCTGCGGCAATCAGATCCGAAGTCTCTGGGCATGGCGACTCTTCTCAACAACCTGGGGCGTGTCCAGCGTTTGCAAGGGAATCTCTCTCAGGCGCACGAGTACCATCAACAGGCCCTAGCGATCCAAGAGCAGATCGCCCCGTCGAGCTTGGCGGTCTCAGAATCACTGGAGCGCTTGGCGCAGGTGGACGAGGATCAGGGAAAGCTCGCTGCGGCAATGAGGAACTATCGGCGGGCCCAGAACCTGCGAGAAACGCAAGCTCCCTCCTCCCATCGCAACGGAATTCTGCTCTATCGGATGGGGCAACTGGCCCGCCGACGGGGCGAAGTCGCTGCGGCGAGCTCGCTATTTGGGCGCGCAGTATCGCTAGTGGAAGAGCGGCTGGAGGATCTAGGTGGTAGCCATGACCAGCGTCAGACTTTTCAGAGTATGTTTGGCTCTTTGTTCCGCGACTATGTCGAGGTGCTTCTCGAACAGGGCAGATTGGACGATGCCTTCGAGCTTCAAGAGCGTTCGCGGGCCAGGATCTTTCGAGAGATGCTGGTCGAGCGGGATGTCGATTTGGGCCAAAGCCTGCCAGGTGATTGGCAGCTCGAGCGTGAGGCCCTGGCGAATCGCTACGACGAGATTCTGATCGAGATCGCCACCTTGAGCCCAGAAGCGAAAAGTAGCGAGACTGTTCGGCTGGAGCAGGAGCTAACGGAGCTGAGATGGAAACGCGACGAACTGCTGGAGAAGGGAAGGCAGCTTTCCCCTAGGCTGGCAGCCCTGCAATATCCTCAAGCCTTAACAGTCAAAGAGGTCCAAGCGGTTCTGAGCCCGGGAACTCTGCTTCTCGCCTACAGCGTCAACGAAGATCGTTCAATCATCTTTGCTCTCTCCAGGGAAAAGGGAGTCGAGGTCCGCGTTCTTGACCTTTCGGAAGCTCAGCTACGGTCGGAGGTGGAAAGCCTCCTTTCACTGGTTCATCAGGGAGCGGCTTCCCAGTCCCGTCGGGCGGAGCTACGAGCTAATAGCCTGAAAGTGGCTAGCGGGCGCCTCTTCGATCTCCTGCTGAAGCCCTTTGAGAGTCGAATCTCCGAAGCTCAACGCATTCTTCTGCTACCGGATGGGCCTCTCTACCCGTTGCCCTTCTCCGCCCTGGTGCGGGATTTGTCTGGGCAAGGTAGCTCCGAGCCTGAATGGCAGTATCTTGTGGAGTGGAAGCCGGTTCATTTAGCCCTCTCCGCTAGCTTGTATGGGGAGCTACAGCGGGCTTCGGCTGAGGTACCTCCGGACTGGCCCTTGGTGGCCTTCGGAGCTCCTCGATTGCCGAGCGAGATCTCATCGGGTTCGCAAGAAGTTTCCAGTGACAGGGAGGTTCCTGTCGTGAGTTCGGTGGGCGTCGAGGCTCGCCAACTGCCCGGTGCCCGGCGGGAGGTGGAGCGAATCGCTGCGCTTTTTCCTGGCAGCCGTGTTTTCGTGGGCGTCGAGGCTACGGAGGAGCGGGTGTTGGCCTTGCCATCACGCCTCGGCATTCTGCACTTTGCCACCCATGTTCGATTGGACGAGCATTTTCCACTCGATTCGGCATTGATTCTTTCCATTCCCGAGGGGCCTGCTGAGGGGCGTGCCAACGGTCTGCTTCAAGCGTGGGAGATCTTTGAGAAGCTGCGAATCGAAGCGGAGATCGTTGTTCTGTCGGCTTGTGAGAGCGGGTTAGGAAAAGAAGTTCTAGGAGAAGGGCTCATAAGCCTCAACCGAGCCTTTCATTTCGCTGGCGCCCGCTCCGTTCTGGCGTCTCTCTGGCAGGTGGCCGATGGAGCCACGGCGGAGCTCATGGCGCGTTTCTATCATCACCTACGCGCTGGACGGTCGAAGGACGAAGCTCTCAGGGCCGCGCAGTTGGAACTGATCCAAGGGAAATCGGGAGTAGAGTTCGTGGCGCCCTACTATTGGGCGGCCTTTCAGCTCAGTGGAGATGCGGGAATCGGATCAAGACTGGACTGACCTCCAGATGCGGGAAATCATCTCGGAGCGGGGCAACGAAGAGTAGTCTCCGTTTTGCGCTCCGAGATGGGGCCGCGAAAAGGCTCTTAGCCCTGGTAACTCATGGGTCTTCGTCGTCCGGGCCCGGCTCTGGGGCATCGGGGCAGTCGTTATTGGCTTAGTAGCAATGGGCGCTGCCCGGCTGAACCTGACAGCCTGCTTGGACCTGCAAAGCGTGGAGAGCGTCGTTGCAACTGCTGCTGGTGGATCCGTCTCCCACATTTCAGCCGACGGAAGGGCCAAGGGCCTGATGGCGGCTTTTCAGCGCAGCGGAGATGGAGGGGTAGTGGGAAGTGGGAAGAAAACTCAGTCGGGAAAGAAGAGCCCCCCCGAGGCCAAGTCGCAAGAGAGTGGCCGCGACCTGACTCCGAGGGAGGAGGTAAGGGTTTCCTCAGTCTCCTTAGCCGGGGTTCTGACCATCGGGAAAGTCTTCGCCATCACAGTTGGCGTTTTCCTGTCGGCACCTGGGGTTTTGATAGGTGCAACCGGCATAGGCTGCCTGAATTGTCAATGCATGCAGAGCTTCACTGCAGCTCTGCATATTTGCACCGCCGTCGCTGGCCCAACCGGTTGAGGGTCCCAGGACCCAATGGCGGCAGCTTTCATCGTAAGTGCCGTCAGGGCATCGAGTGCTCCAGTGGCTGTTGCAGTACGCAGTGAGATATGCGTAAAAGCAGTTCTCTGTATCCGGCTCCGTGTCTCTGGCTTCGGCGTTCGCACCGAACAAGGCGAAGCTGGCTAGCAAGCAAAGCGCCACAGCGGATTTCACTAGGTAGTTCTTTTTCATCAAAACGTCCTCCAAACAATAAATCAAGTCAATGGATCGGAAGGGCACGTCGCCCCTCGGTAAAGCAGTTAATAGACATAGCAGCGACTCTGGAGAGGTGCCCCGATGGCTGCAGTGAAGGGTAGCTTTCGGAATCGAGCCATCAATGGTTCAAGTAACGGCGCCTTTTTCAAAGTGGCCGGTTTGTCCGCGGCGATTCGGCCTTGGTTGCCTTCGGTGCTCCCGGGTCTCTGGACTCGAGGGACTCTGAAAATTCGGAAGGTCGAGGAGCAAGTCAGCGGGGTGAGCCGGGCCTCGATCTGGAAGAGTTGCCGGGAGCTCGCCGAGAAGTGGAGCACATCGCCTCCCTCTTTCCCGGCAGCCGCGCTTTTGTTGGCGACCAAGTCACCGAAGACCGTGTGCTGGCGTTGCCGTCCCGCGTAGGGGTTCTCCA
This sequence comes from Deltaproteobacteria bacterium, assembly GCA_022601195.1. Taxonomy (GTDB): domain Bacteria; phylum Acidobacteriota; class Thermoanaerobaculia; order Multivoradales; family JAHZIX01; genus JAHZIX01. Next base: position 254,873 of record JAHZIX010000045.1, on the reverse strand, counting down.
TTTCGCCACCCATGTGAGGCTGGATGAGCAATTCCCTCTCGACTCGGCGCTGGTGCTCTCGATTCTGCGGGAGCGGGAGCAAGGGAGAGCTAACGGCTTGCTTCAAGTTTGGGAAATCTTCGAGAAAGTCCGTGTGCAGGCGGAGATCGTCGTCCTGTCTGCCTGCGAGAGCGGATTGGGAAGGGAGGTTCCAGGGGAAGGTCTCATCAGCCTGAATCGCGCCTTTCATTTTGCCGGCGCCCGTTCCGTCCTCGCCTCTCTCTGGCCGGTGGCAGACGAATCTACCGAAGAGCTCATGGCTCGCTTCTACCAACATCTCCGCTCGGGCTGGCCCAAGAACGAAGCCCTAAGGGCTGCGCAATTGGAGTTGTTACGGGGAAAAGGGGGAGAGGGATTTGTCGCGCCGTTCAATTGGGGGGCCTTCCAGCTCAGCGGAGATGGGGGTGGTGAGAGGTTGGTCCCCTAGGGAAAGAAAAGGCCCCCCGAGGCCAGGTCACGAGAGAGTGGTCGTGAACGGACCCCGGGGGCGGAGGCGAAGGCTAGCTCAGCCTTCGTCGTCGGGGTCTCCATCATCGGGATTGTCTCCACCTCGACAGTCGCCGTTCTCGTGCCGACAGCTAGGGCTTCCCTCCTGAACTCGGCAGCCAGCCCAGGCTGCATCTACCAGCAACGAATGCAGAGCGGTCTGACAGCTCGCCGCCGTAGCTCCTCCGCCGCGGCCCCAACCATTTGAGGGTCCTAGGACCAAGTGGCGGCAGCTTTCATCGAAGGTGCCATCGGAGCATTGGGTGCTCCAATAGCTGTGACAGTACACGGTGATTCCGGCGTACCAACAGTTATCTCTATCCGGCTCCGTGTCTCTGGCCTCGGCAGCCGTACCGAGCAGAAAGAAGCTGGCTAGAAAGCAAAGCGCCACAGCCGATTTCACTAGGTAGTTCTTTTTCATGAAAGCGTCCTCCAAGCAACAAAGTAAGTCAATGGCTCGGCAAGGCACGTTGCCCCTCGGTAAAGCAATCCATAGACATGGCGGCGACTCAGGAGAGGCACCGCGGCGTCTGCATTGAAAAGTAGCTTTCGGAACCGAGCCATCAGTCCTTCAAGTAACGGGGCATTTTTCAAAGTGGCCGATTTGGTCGCGGGAAGGAGGAAGTGGATCCAATGAGGGGCTTCTTTCCTTGCGGTTTGGCCCCGTTGGCTTTACGGTTTATGGGAGTCCTTTCAATCGATACGGGAGATCTCTTGAGCAAAGCGTTTTTCCGAAGTAGCGCTAGAAGCGTTAGGTCCCGAAGCGCTGGGGTACCTTCTCGACCCCCGGAAGGGGGAGAGCTGACGGCCTATTTCCGCCAGCTGGGAGATCGCTTGGATGCCACTTCCGGGCCTGCTTGGGAAGAATTTTGGGGAGCTCTACAGGGGGCTTTGAGGAGGGAGCTCCACCGCCGAGGTCTCTGGGAAAGTCCGCCTCGCTTTGTCGGAATCGAAGCGGCGGAAACCTGGGGCGGAGAGGCGCTAGAAGAGCTTGCTGTGGAGTGCTACACCTTCCTCATGCAGAGGCTCCGCGCCCTACACCAACATTTGAAAGTGAAATCCAATATCGATGGTCTGGTGATTCTCAATATTCGGCATTTCCTCTACGAGCGTCAGAAACGCTGCGATCCTCTGGGCTTTCGAGTCTTTGACATCGCCCGAGCGGCAGTTCGTAGGGCTGCGGATACCGGCGCACTCCACATCGCCGGGGGGAGCTCCAGAATTGAGAACGCGACCCTTTTGGAGCCCACGGGAGGTGAGAAAAGGGGTGAGATTCTGGTAGCGACCTCTGGCTGTTTTCAGGACCGCTGCCAGAGCTGGGTGGATTCCCTCATGCCAGACTTCGTTCTGGCCCGAGGGCGGCAGCGCCGAGACATCGAGGAGCAGCTCGCAGACTTCTTCGGTAGTCTGGATGGCCGAGAGTACGGCGCTTTTCCTTTCAAGGTGTTGGTCGACGCTCTGAAAGCCGCTGTGCGGGTCCGATGGAACGCTGTTTGGGCTCACGAACAAGATGAGGCGACAGGTTCCCAGCGGGAAGGGCCGCAACCTCGCCTTCTGAGTTCAGCCCTCGCCTTTCCGCAGCTTTCTTTCGAAGACGAGGAGAGTTTTCGGGCTCTAGCGGGGAGGGTGACCGAGGCCGTCGAGTCAGCCCCGGGGACCGTCCGCCAACGAGACTACTTGCTCAAGCTGTGGGATTTCCTCCGTACCAGCAGCGCTGACCCTGGAATTGTGGCGATTCCCTCTCGCCGAAGAACTGCGGCAAGGCTGGGTATTCCTCGGTACCTCCTGCCAGAGCTCTATGGCCAGCTAGGCAGAATCCTCGAGAGCTGCCGGGAGCCACGACCCCTCTCGTTGGTGAAGCGGCGCCAAGGCGCGAGGAGGTCGAGGTGACCGAGGAACGGCTTCGATTGGTTGCGGAAGGTGCGGTCTCTGGTTACGGCGATGCTTTGCGATTTCTTGTCGGTCGCCAAGGGGACGAACCCCGCCCGGGAGACCTATTTCTGTTGGAGGCTACCGCCGACGCTCCTTTGGAGTGGTTGATTTTAGAAGGAGCCGACCCAGGAAACTGGAAGGCGATTGCAGCGGATCTCAACCCCTCTGCCGGAAGCGCAGATGTGGCCCTGGATTCTGAGGGGTGGGCCGGGCCGGTGACCCTCCGCTGTGGTGTCTCGGCGGTGATTCCTCAGAGTTGTTTACTCCCGGAGCTGCGCACCGGAGTCGTGCCGACGGAGGTATTGGAGCGGGCCCAAGGCAGACGCCGGGAAATTGAATCGGGAGAGCTCGAGGGATCGGTCTTGGAACGAGAGATTGATCAGGAGACGGAATATCGCGACTGGCATTCAGATGTGCTCCAGCCAGCCCTGGAGGCAGCGAAGGGCAGTTGGACCTCCCTTGAAGCGCCGCGTGGGGTTGCCGCGGGCGCCGAGTCGCTATCCAGGGGAAATGCGGCCTCGTTGCCGGTCGCGCAATCGGAGTTTCCCTCTAAGTCTGGAAAGGGGAAGTTCCATGGCTGGCAGATGGCGGCGGCGGTCCTGGCCACGGCCACGGTGACTCTCTTTCTGAGCCAAAGCGAACTCGGCACCCGGGCGACCCAGGGGGCGCAAAGGCAGAACCCTGCTCCCATGGTGAATCCCCAACTCGAGTGGTTTCAACCGGCCACCGATGCCCTTCGGGGCGGTGGTCGGGAGATTCTTCTGAGCCCTCAAGCGCAGTGGCTAACCATCGTCTTGGAGACTTGGAACCCCACGCTCTTCTCGTCCTATGGGGTAGAGCTGGAGCGCAGCTCTGGGGCTGAGTTGGTTTGGACCCACGACCAACTCCACAGGCAAGGAGCTTCAGAGGTGATTTTCACCCTGCCTTCTTCCCTGTTGCCTCCTGGGATGTACGTCTTCCGCCTATCGGGTCAGCAAGACGGTGAGAGCCTCCCTCTGGAAGAGTTTTCCTTCTACGTTCGACGGGAAAAATAGCCGGGCAGCCCTCGCTTCGAGGGGGCGACACCCTGCGGCTCCCCTGGGCGGTCTCCCGGTTGGTCTCCCCTGGGCAGATGGAATCTGCCGAGCAGCGGTTCCTTTAGGTGCCAACCGGGCTCGGCTAGCTGGCCGTAGGAATCGGTGGCAGAGGAGGTGGTGGTGGTGGGGGGGATGCTTCCGCCCGCAGACGAGCCTTTTTCACCATGCGCAGCACTGCCACCGCAGCTGCGGCCGCAAGGCAAAGAATGGCAAAGGCCAGCAGGGGACGGTAGACCAGCCAGGCGACAGCGATAATCACTAGGGAGATCAGCGCCGCGAGAGCGAAGGCGAAAGCTCCAAGACCTTTCTCGGCCAGATTGCCCAAGGCGGGCAGGACATCCGCGAGCACCGACAGAGGTTTGAAAATGGTGCGAAAGCCGACCACCATGATCAAGAAGCCAGCTATGCGCAAAATGCGAGTCAGAGTCTTGTTGGCCTCTTGGGCTTTCTGGAACATATCCGCTGCCGATACGGTTCCCGTCTGAAGCAACTCCACCGAGCCTGTTCGAGTTTGATAGGGAGCCAAAGAATTCCCGACCTGCTGCGCTGCCAAGCTCACGTCGGTCAGGGGAACGACAGCGAAAGAGATGCGAACGTCGCCCACCTGAGGAGAGCTGGAAGAGCTGCCTAGATAGAGGATTCCGTCACGGAGGTTGCTTCGTTCCTGAAGGGCTGGTGGCAGCAGGCCCGTAGACTTCATGGGAAGCGCCTGCCAGCTGCTCAGGCGAGAAATGAGGCCCGGAGAAAGGCGAAAAGCGCCCACGGTCACCAGGTCCGCCGACTCCGTCCTCGAGGAGTAGGGCATGGAGTCCGGATTGCGATGGCCTGAAGGGTCTTTGAAATTCGAGGAATCGATCACCCGGTCGGCCCAATCCTGGTCATAAGAGTAGGTTGTTTTCGTCTCGGTTCCCCCGCCTAGCTTTTTCTTGGTGCTTTTCTCGGTGCGCTCTACCCATTGGTACATCTCGACCTGACGCTTGAGATGTATGCCCTCGGCGGAAACACCAAAATCCCGGTCGGTCAATATGTTGGCGGTTTCGGTTCTGCCAGAGAGGTGAACCAGCCGGCCTTCGTTACCGGGTGCCACACTGTTGGCGGGAACAGAGATCACCGACCCCGCTCCCTCTTTCAGGGCTTTATAGCGCTTCACTGCCCGACCCTCGTTCCAGAACAGCAGCCAGCCGGCGCCAGCCACCATCATGAGCCCGACCAGAATTCCCTTGATAGACCCACCGATACGGCTTCCCCAGGATTGGTGTGTGATTTCCGTGACCGGCATCCTTCATCTCCATTCACGAAGCGAGAGAGCTTCGAAAGGTAGGCCCTGCACTGGGCCGAGTCTTGGTGAGCTTGTTGTCAAAACGATATCAGAAGGGTCTTCCCTCCATGTTGGATGCGCTGGGCTTGGCAACGGCAACCCAGCAGCCAATCGCCGAGCATTCAGCAAGCCAGCGGCCCGTAGCTCAGTAGGCCGTGGGGGTCGGACGGCTAGAAGGGAAGAGCCTCTTGCCAAGGATGGCCGCGAGCAGCTTTCTCAGTCGGCTGCTAGAGTCGGCGCCCTAGGGAGGGGACCGTCCAATGAAACCGTTCGAAATTCTGGGCAGCGCCGAGACCCACGATGGGCAAAAATTGACCTTGCATCGTCGTGACGGTGGCTTTTTCATTTTCCTCGATGGCGAGGAGCTCATGGCTACCCGCGCGCCGGGATCCGAGCGCGCGCTGGCGGACCTCGGTTGTGAGGATCTTCCCAGCAAACAACCTCGGGTGCTGATCGGTGGCCTCGGGTTGGGATTTACCCTCAAGGCGGCGCTGGATACTTTGCCTTCCCAGGCCACCGTCGTTGTCTCAGAAGCATTCGATGCCGTGATCGAGTGGAACCGGACCTTCTTGAAGGATCTCCAGGGGGGAGCACTTCAGGATCGCCGGGTGAGCATTGCCCAAGGAGATGTCTGGGACCAGCTCGAGGAGCCGGGATCCTTCGACTCTATTCTTTTGGATGTCGACAACGGGCCTTCCGCTTGGTGCCTGGAGTCCAACGGCCGACTCTATGATCGGACTGGCCTCGAACGTATCCGCCGCGCTCTTCGACCCGGGGGCGTTTTGGCGGTGTGGTCGGCCTACCCAGGGCCGGCCTTCGTCAAGCTGCTGAAAAAGCGTGGCTTCGAAGCCAAGAGCCACCGGGCGCGCTCCCACGGTGGCAAGGGCAACCGCCATACGATCTTCGTGGCGCGAGTACCGCAGTCCGGCCGCCCAGGGGCAAAAAGCGTCAGTGGAGCTGGGAGGGCTCGGCACTCTCCTCGGAAGAGTTCGGGATCACCGGCAAGGCGGCGGAGCCGCTAACGGTGACGGCTGAATTGCTAAACGACAGGGTGTCCATAGGGCAGACGCTGACGCACACCCCGCAACCGATACAAGAGGAGGTGGCGTTGTCTAGAGTTTCCTGCTTGAGGGCATAGTCCATCACGTCGATACCCACCTGGCAGTTGCGGGAACACTCGTTGCAGCCGATGCATTTGTCGTTGGCGACAATATGAAAGCGAGACCAACCAAGCTTGGTGTACGCCTGAGACATCACCTGCATCATTTTGGCTAGCGGGCACCAATAGCGACACCACACTTTTCCGCCTAGGAATGGGTAAAGGGTGACGGGCAAAATACCCACCAGCCAGACGTCCACCAGAATCCGATAGAGATAGACGCTCCAATCCGCTGTCCGGATGAGCCCGACCGTATCTTTGAGCAGAACCACCAGGGTGGCTGCGGTGGCGAACAGAAGGATGCCAATACCCATTTTCTCCCACTGGATGGCCGTGCGTCCCTTCGGAGCCAGGTGTCTCCAGCGATCTCCAAAGGTTTCCGCCAGGCCGCCACAGCCGCAGATCCAGGAGCAGTAACGCTTGCCCTGGAAAAGAACGAACAGAGGGATGACGCCGAAGGTCAGGATGACCCCCCAAACGGCCCAGATCGTGTGGGGGTCATAAAACCAGGTATAGAAAAAGAGTGGCCAGGCGTAGATCAGTCCGTAGGATCGCCAGGCCTGGTCCGCGAACTGTGGGTTGTTAGCGAGAGCCTCTCCGACCCATTGGTAGCGAATCGCCCATTGGAAGAGGAACTCCGGTAGCAGGAAGAAGAAGATCCACTGAAAAGAAACCAGGCTGGTATAGCGCCAAATCTGAAAGCGATCCTGGCGATCGAGGCCCCACCGCTTCAGGGCCTGAATTCCAAACACGGTCATCAGACCGGTGTACAGAACCGTGTACCAAAAGGACCACGGTCGGCCAAAGAAGGAAATCGACTCATAGCCCCAGCCTCGGTATGGCCAGAACTCTTCACCTTTGCCTACTTTGATTCCATAGATGGAGTACCAGATGACAAAGGAGAACCCGAGCCAAGCCCACCGGTCGCCACGGAACCCCGAGGCCACCAGGGTCCCTAGGGAGGCTAGAGCGACTCCCGCCGCAAGCCATGAGATCGGCGCACCGAGCTCCCACCCGAAGGGCGATGGCCCGCCGAGAGCGGAGCCAAAGAACCACAGACCCAGGAAAGAGGCGGCGGTGAGAAGCGCGGCCTTCCAGGGGCTGCCCTCCCAGTCATTCTCCAGCCGAATGCCGAGCTTGTTCAGGAATTGCACCGGCAGCTCTGCACCGATCAGCACGAAAGCGTGGTCCATGGGAACGATCCGCTCCTCCTGGCTGCCTCCTCGATCGATGGTCAAGACCGCTTCTTGGCTTCGGAACTCGTCCACTGTGGATTGAAAAACGACTTCGACTCTACCTTCCGCAATCGCCCGGTCGATCTGTTGACGATTGTCCTTGAAAAGGCGCGCGAACTCGCCACGACGGTAGGAAAGAACCACTCGATTCTGCTTCGAAAGAGTCAACGCCGCTTCCACGGCGCTATTTCCCCCGCCAACTACCAGGATGTTCTCATTGCGGTATTTGGTGGGGGAATAGAGCCGGTGGTAAACCTTCTCTTGCTCCTCTCCTGCGACTCCCAATTTGCGGGGGTTTCCCCGTTGACCGGTTGCCAGAATGATTTTTTTGGCCCGGTACTCGCCCTGGGCCGTGGTGGCTCGAAAGGTGCCATCTCGTTGTCGTTCGATGGCCTCCAGGGGCTCCTCCGTGCGGACCTCCAGGTGGTTGTCCTCGACGATCCCCCTCCATCGTTCGACCAATTCTTCTTTGCGAGCTCCATCGAGCCAGAGCTTGCCCTTGGGAGGGGTGGAGTCCGGTTCAGCGTAGACCCACTTTCCTTCCGGGAAGTTCTCGATCGTGTTGGCAATCTTCCCCTTCTCGAGAACCAAGTGGCGGAATCCCTTTTCCTGAGCGGCCAAAGCGGCGTTGAGGCCGGCGGCGCCGGCACCGACGATCAGCAGGTCCAGCACTTCAGCGGAGCCCCGCTGCTTCATGTCGGGCAAAGCAGAGATCGTCTCGATGACCTCTACCGCTTGCTCCATCGCCAGCTTGATCACCGGAGCACCAGCTAGGTCTCCAATGATGTAAAGCCCTTTGACGTTGGATTCGTTGGTTTTGGAGAGTTGGGGCCGGCGGTGGTCCGTGCTGCCACTGGCGAGCATTTCTTGGATGGATTGCAAGATTTTCAAGGCGAGGGCTCCAAGTGGGGTCGGGAGCCGCTGGCTCCGGTTGAGGTCGAATCGGCCTGGTATCGGGGCATTCGCTGGACTCCCAAGAAGCCTAGGTTCGAGCGGTCTCGGCCTCGACGGATGGGCTCAGCAAGGCTGAGCACCCGGCGCAGGCGGCGGCAGCGGGGTGGTGGAGAGTGCCGCACTGAGCGCAAGCAACGGGAGTTCGGGTTCGAGGAATCTTGGTCAGGCCGCCGCGAACCGGCTCCGGGCTGGAGCTGAGGAGGCGGGGAGAGAGCAGCAGGGCACCGATGGCAATCCCATTCACGGCGAGGCCTGCGAAAAACCATGGAACGGCTCTTCGGCCGCGCGCCAAGGCAAGATAGCCACAAATGGCGCCACAGATGAGTCCCAACAGGACGTAGAGACCGAAGGCGAGCCAACCGAGATGGCTTTGGGGCTCGCTGGGCGACCCCTCCAGAGCTTGTTCGTCAAAGAGGGCAGAGTTCGCGGTGAGGAGTCGGAAGTAGCGCTCCGGGTCTTCTTCGAAGGCTCCCATCATGGCGGAGGAGACGTGGAAACGGCGGCCTTTGTAGAGCACCTCGACCACCTCTCCGTCCCGTATCGCTTGACGGCAAACCAGGCAAGCTTCCCCCTCGGCAGATTTCGTTTCCACCACTTGCCAATCGGATGTTGCGGGGGCGCTCTCCGTCTCTCTCGAGTCCGAACCGGCCAAGCCAATGGTGGAGCCAGTGGTGGAGCCGGAGCTGACTCCCCCCACGGCTATCCAAAGGACAACGGCCATCACCATCCTTTTGAGCATCGAACCTCCTTCGTTTCTACCCGGACTCTACCTCGAAAAGGGAGCATCAGTACTCGGGCCATTCTCCCGCCACGGTTTGCCAATCTAAAGCACCAGCTCTTTTCGCTACGAACCCATAGCCCACCTTGGCTTTCTACCGGAAGGTTCGGCGGGGCATATTAATAAACAAAAATTACCTTGTTTATTCTGTTTAATTTGCTAGGCTTGATCCATCGACAACGAACCGAAGGAGCTGGATACCATGCCGACTATCGCTGTAATCTTGTTTGCTCTCGCCGCTCTCGGTGGCCTTTTTCTGGCTGTCCGCCACTTCAAAGGACAGGCACTTCCGATGCCCGTCAGCTTGATCCATGGTGGCGCCGCTGCTACGGGCCTAGTTTTGGTCATCGTGGCCTATCTGGGAGGGGGAGGAGCTGCGACCTCGGGCTTGGCTTTACCTCTCATTGTCCTGGTGGTGGCTGCCTTGGGAGGTTTCTTCCTTTTCTCCTTCCATCTTCGGGGGCTCCGGGCGCCCAATGCAGTAGTGGTCATTCATGCCCTGGTGGCGGTAGTGGGCTTCCTCGCCCTGGTCCTCGCCGTCTTCTAGGCGCCTAGGGGGTCCTCCAGCACATGAGCACACCACACCGTGGTCTTCGTCTCCTCGGGCACCCCGTACACCCAATGGTGGCGGGGTTCCCTCTAGCTTTTTGGGCCGGCGGCACAGTCTGGGATTTGGCTGGGGTGTTCTGGCCAGGCCCCCCGTGGGCTGCTCTGGCCTTCTGGACCCTTTCGCTGGGGCTGGTGGCTTCGGTTCCAGCCTTCGCCAGCGGCTTCGTGGAACTGGTATCCCTACCTGCCAATCACTCGGCAGAACGGGTAGCATGGTGGCATATGGGCTTCATGTCGGTAGCCTTCTGCTGCATTCTCGCCAGCGTGCTTCTGCGCCGTGGCCCCTCGGGGGTTACAGAAAAGCCCGGATTGCTGGAGATCTCTCTAGCGTTGCTGGGTATTCTGGTGGCCTTCGGAGGAGGCTGGCTGGGTGGGGAGTTGGTATTTCGCCATGGGGTGGGTGTGGATAGGAAGTAGAGCGGGAGCGGAACGAGGAAAATCGAATGACCAATACTCATGCACTCGCCGCCATGGCGGAGCCTCGACGGGCTTTGCTGAAATCTCTCAAGGGCCAAGGTCCCAAGGCCATCTCGCAGCTGGCTGAGGAAGTGGGTATCACCTACGAAGGGGTTAGGCAGCACCTGAGTCAGCTGGAGATGGAGGGTTGGATTCAGCGACGCATGGAACCTAGAACCCCGGGGCCAGGTCGTCCACGCTCTCTCTATCATCTGACGAGTGCCGGAGATCACCTCTTCCCAAAGGGGTACGATGATTTGGCGGTAGCCTTGATCGACGCCGCTGCGGATCGCCTCGGGAAGAAAGCTGTGCAGGATCTTCTCGAGGAGGTTGCCACCCGTAAGGTCGAGCAATGGCAGCCTGCCGTAGAAGGTCTCCCCCTGGAAGGCCGCCTCGAAGTTCTCAAGAACATCTACGTGGCAGATGACCCCTTTTGTAAGGTGGAGTACGGCACAGACGAGGCTCCTCGGCTGGTGGAGATGAATTGTCCCTACCTGGAGGTGGCTCGGCGCAGGCCGGCTCTGTGCAGTGTCACCGTCTCGGTGCTACGCCGCCTCCTCGGACGTCCGGTGGTGAGAACGGAGAGATTTCAGGAAGGGGATGGCCGGTGTGTGTTCCGGGTTCTCGAAAAGGCTCCTAACACCGAGAAAGAAACGCTATTCGATTGGGAGCCGTCTCTTCCTCCGGAGCCACCATCAAGTTGATGGACCGTCTCTGTTTCAGTTGAGACAGCCACCTCAACAATCGCACTCACGGCGCTGAAAATCGGTTGCCTTGCCATCTGGTCCTAGCTCGATTTCGCAACATCGGCGCAGGCGATCCGCCAAGATCCCTCGGGCTCTCTGCACTCGCGATTTGATTCCGGAGACCGACAGACCGAGGGTCGTGGCTACGGCGCGCTGAGTTTGCCCTTCGAAGTCGGTGAGGATCAACGCTTCACGGTAGATTTCCGGAAGGCCTTCAGCCATGGGGCGGAGCCAGGTGAGGACTTCCTCGTGAGTGCTGTGCTGACCGCTGAAGGAGCCAAGACCTTTCGGCGGTTCTCCGTCGTGAGAAGGAACCTCTTCCAGCTGGTCGCTCTGCTCTGTGGCGGGCCGCTGGCGATAATAGTCCGCAATGGCCCGGCGAGCGACGCTGTGAATCCACGCTTCGACCCTGGAGCTATCGCGCACGGACCCGACGCCCTGGGCGACCCGCAACAGTACGTCCTGAGCGACGTCCTCAGTGTCCTGGGAGGGAACCCGCTTGCCGACGAAAGCTCGCAAGCGAGCCGCGAAGGACTCCCAGGGAAGATCCCGGGAGCCCTCTGATGGAATGGTCTGGGCCATATCGGTGTCGATCTCGAGATCCCGACCCTATGACGCCGGCTGGGGGTCTTCGGCACAACAATCGGTGCTACAGCAGGAGCCAGATTCCGCAGCCACTTCCGGGTCCCGCCATTGGTCGGCCTCTCCGGAGGTATAAAACCCCTCCCAGGAGACCCCCTGCTGGTCGGTTACCCAAGCTTTGTCGGAGTGGTGGTAACAGCAGATCGTCTCGCCTTCATCGCGCACCGGGCCTCCGGCTTGCTGAAAGCGTTCCTTGAGACCGGAGAGCTCCTCGGGAGAATCTACTTGTATCCCCAGGTGTTCGATACCCACCCCCTCGCCTCGCTCACCGATGGAGAAATTCACCCGTGGGTCCTCCAGCATCCACTTGGCATAGTCCGGTTTCCGGAGCGTAGGCTCAGAAGCGAAGAGCGTCGAATAGAAGCGAATAGAGGCGTCGAGATTCTCGACCTTGAGGCTAACGTGGAGTCTTTGCATTGTCTTTCCCTTTCGAGCTTTGTAGAAGCGCTCGATTGCGCTCTCAACCTAGTAGTCGAGGAAGCGGGAAAAAGGACGCAAGATTCTTTTGAAGCAGAGAGCAAACTTCTAGCTCGGACTAGGCTCCCCGGTCCCCCTTCTTCATCTGTTGAATGCCTTGCCCACCGCGAGCGGAGGTATTTGCTTGGAGGCCAGGTCCCTGTTGAGGGCCTGTGGAGCCCGCTTTTCCAGACTCCTGAATTTCGATTTGTTCAGCTTCCACCAGCTTCTGGAGAGGTGGATGCTCCACCGCGTTGGGGGCTATCTGCCCACTCTTGGTGGGACCGAGGAATAGGGTTTTTCCCCTCGGCAGAGGAATGCGAAGCGGCCTTTTGGTCTTGTTGGTGACGGTTTTCATGCTCTCAGTCTATCTCCTTTGCCTCCGCGGCGGTGTCAGGCATGCGTTCCGTGCACTGCTTAAGTACTGTGTTAGGGAGGGGCGGGGAACCATCCGAGGAGGAGCGATTCCTATGGAAGCCGCGGGTAGTCCCAGAGACCGCAACGTCTCTGGGGCTAGCCCGTAGAGACCTCCAAGGCGGTAGGCCCAAGGGGTTCAACCCAGGTTTTCAGGCCTTCCAACGCTGACCTGGCTAGTCGATGCTGAATGACTGCAGCTCAACGGGAACGGTTGTTTCGAAGTCGTAGACGGTGTTGAAGGCTGCCGTTTGAATGTGAAAGTCGTCGACATTGCCATCGAAGCCGGCGGGCCAGCCGGAGCCCGCCTTGAAGAAGACTAGACCCAGGGGTAAGCCGTGGATTGCAATGTTGGGGTAGGTCGTAAGCAGCGTCGCCCAGGGGCATGGGCTTCCCTGGGTGCAAGTCGACGCAGCTGGGGTGTCGCCTACGATCGGTGTTCCACTGGACCACCAGGAGCCGCTCATGGCGTCCCAACTCTGCCAAGTATCCGTTAGGACGGTTCCCGAATTGAGCGGCTCGAAGACCAAGCGGCCTTGCCAGGAAGTGGTGCTGTCGGCGTCGTCGTAGTCGATGTTGAATTGAAGCGAGATGGCCTGAGGCGAAATGTTCTGGTAGCTCTGGTAAGTCAGTGTGGTGATATCCGCGAGACGAGTTCCTACATGGTTCTGGGTGGCTATGATGACGCCGTCGGTCATCGCGCCGAGGGCGAGGTGAGCGCTCCCGGAACCACGAGGCGGAGTTGCTGGTCCCAATACGAAGTCAGAGGTGACCGTACCCGGGCCCGGTGAGGTCTCATCCAGGAAACCCCAGTTCGCATTGGTCTCATCGACGGTCACGATGGTCTGGGCTTCCAGACCCGTGAGGGTGATGCCAAATGTTATGACTAGCGCGGCCGCGAGAGGGCCGATTTTGTTACTCATGAATTACTTCCTTTCAGTAGAGCTCTCCACCTGTTCTGAGTCCCTTCAGTTTACTGCTCTTGGTAGTGGAAACAGCCAGTGGAGCTTAGATCTTACAGCTTCTAGCACCGGCTGCGATGGCCCGATAGCCGCAGCGACCCCTGAGGTGTTTTCGAACCCACCAGGCTGAGCGGGCTGCCTGGGAGCGCGTTGTCGGAGGAATTGGTTACAGCCGGTCTCTGAGGAGTCTTTTGAGTCGAAACTCGAGGGCCACCAGGAGACCTGCCTGGGGCAGAACGCAGGGCAGTGAGTACACCAAGAACGCTCCGAGGGAGGCTCCATGGTCGATGACCAAATAAACACAGTAGCCATTGAAAGAGTAGTTCAGGGCGTAGTTAGCGTAGAAGAGCTTGAGCTTTTCCCGCCACCCAATGGCAGACCGCCTGAGCTCCCAGTCCAGGTTCGCGACAAGGAATGTCGAAACCAGAAGCGACATCGAAAGGCATAGGATCAGGATCCATCCTGAGACCACTACCCAACCCATCTGAGAACCTCGGCCGTCGTCAGCTTGAATGGCACTTCTCACCATGCTGTACAGCACTGCCCATAGAAGCCAAGCAGAGCTAGATAGAACCATCTTCGGTATGTTTCTGATCAGCCTCGAGCGGAAGGTGGGTTCGGAACTATTCGGCTGCATCGTTCTCCGTAGGTGGTCAAAGGTGTTGAGCTGGATTGCCAGAGGCTCTCTTAGCCGTAGGAAGCCGTGGCAGAAAAGGTCTTGCTTCGAGCCAGTGCGAAGTATCTGGCGTTCAGCGTTGGGAGCATCAAGAAACTCAACCTTCCCTCCGCGGCCAGAATCCGCAAACAACATGGCCGCCGTATGGCGGCGGCGAGGCCAAGTCGAGGGGATTCTCGGATAGTCGAGATCGTGGAGATACTCGCTTGCTGTTGGCCTGTGAGCTTGACGTGCGTTGCCTCGAAAGGTCTTCGCCGCTGAGAGGTTTTACACTTTGTGGCATACTTGAGAGGAGACTTGCACAACATCTAATTTGCGCCTTCGGCCCCCGCGCCGCCGGACTTTCCCAGCGAGAGTTTTCTATTGCTGGAGAGGAAAGAACCCGCCGCCTCGACAGGCAGCCCCAGTGCCTCCGACTCCGATCTTGTCGAGAGTGCCGTGGAGAATCTGCGCCGAGGTATTGCGGAAGAAGAGAGCTTTCGCATTCTCTACCGGCGCTACGCTCGGCCGGTAGAAGCCTTCTTGGCCAAACGAGTCAGTTCGCGCCAAGATTGCCACGACCTAGTACAAGAAACGTTTCTGAGGGTCTATCAGGGTATCGGAGGGTTTCGCGGCGACGCGTCCTTCGCCACCTGGGTCTTTCGGATTGCCTATTTCACCTACCTGAAATGGCGGCGCAACCGGTCTGGGGAGCCAGAGCTGAGTGTCCAGGCCTCTAGCGAGGCGAGGGGGGATAAAGAAGAAGAGAGTGCTCGTGAGTTCGTGCCTCCGACAGAGCCTGGGCAGTTGTCCGGGCTTCTCGCCACAGAACGCAGAGCTGTACTCCGTGGCGCGGTGGAAAACCTGCCGGACCAGATGCGTCGATGTACGATTCTGCGCATTTACCAGGAGCGCAAATATAAGGAGATCGCAGAGCTGATGGGAATCTCGATTCAGACGGTCAAAGTTCATCTCTTCCAAGCCCGGAAAAGAATCAGTGAAGCGCTTGGTGAGGAGAGCCCCCGTGGGGACAGGTGATGAAAGAGAAGCAGCGTTGAGCTCTCCGTCGAGGGACCTGAAGGAAGCGGTTCGAGAGCTTGTCGAGGAGCGTCTCGGTGATCCTCATCCAGCTGTGGAGCTTTGGATCAGCTTTCACGAAGGTGGACTCGAAGAGGCTGAGACGGATCGATTGCAAGATCACTTGGCGAACTGCCCTGAGTGCGCCGACCTCGTGCTGGACCTGGGTACTTTTGAACGGCCTGAGGGTTTGGGAGAGACGACCGACCTTGAAGCCCGCAGCGCTTGGCGAAGGGTACTGGCCAGGCCTAGGGAGCATCGTCGCGCCAGTGCTGCCGTCGCCGCTGCGGCTCTGGTGGCGGCTCTGGTTACCGGAGGATGGGCGACCTACGAACGGAGTCGAGCTCTGGACTTGGAGCGCTCTCTGGCCGAGTTTTCCAAGCCTATGCCCAATCCTGACCTGGTGGATCTGTTCTCAGGAGAGCAGGAAAGAGGAAATTCCCAAGTCTCAGAGCTGCCCACTGTAACCGCTGCTGAAGGGAGTCTCGTCGTCTTGAGCCTCCACCTTCGGGACCCCCAGGCTGGAACGGACTACAGCATCGAGATTGCTGCCGAGAATGGAGAGCCCATCTGGAGCGGTGGACCGGTTCGTTCCCGAGCCTTCGACAACTTGACCCTCGCCCTATCGGGGAGATTCCTCCCATCGGGGGTCTACGAAGTCCGGGTGTATCGAAGGAATGAAGGGGGACCCGAACTTGTGGAACGGTATCGGTTCCGGTTCCAAGGGCGCTGAATCGATTCAGGTTCGTGGCTGGTCGCTGTTGGCAGCGGCCGGGCTTTCGCTTCTCTGTCTGGCCTCATGCCGTTCGGAACCGGAGCTCGCTAGGACCGAGCCGAGGATCTGGGACCTCCAACCTGGGCCGTTGAAAGAAAGAAACTTAGAAGCCGGCCAGTCGCATCTCTATGGAATCCACCTCGAGAGCGGCTCAGCCCTGGCGGTGACTATCGATCAGCTGGGAATCGACCTCCTGGTTCGCCTGCGTGGGCCCGGAGGGTCAGAGATAGTGATGGTGGACACTCCCGGAGCTATCGGAAGCCAAGGACCGGAGAAGCTCTGGGCGGTGGCGGATCGCACCGGCACCTACCGCCTCGAAGTAGAGGCCCCAGCAAGGGTGAATCCCGGTCGGTACAGAATCACCATGGAGCCAGTTCGGCCGGCATCGAGTAGAGACCGGTTTTTGGCTGCGGCCACGGCAGAATTCGCCGCCGGCGAAGCCCTTGCGCTCGCCGGGGGAAGGGCAGAGTCCCGGCTCGCGGTGGCCCGCTACCTCGAGGCCAGGCGGTTGTGGATGAAACACCAAGAACTTCCGTTGGCTGGTGTGGCCACCTTCCAACTCGCTGCTGCCCTTCATCGGAGCGGTGAAGTCGACCAAGCCGTGATCGAGTATCAAAGGGCGATCCCTCTTCTCGAGTCCGCCGGTAAGTGGGCGGAGGCGGCAAGGGCTTTAGACTGGTGTGGCTCCATTCAATTCTCCAAGGTTGACTTCGAGGCCTCCTTGAAGTTCTACAAAAGAGCCGCGGAGCTCTGGCGGCAGGAAGAGAAGGCGGAGGAAGAGGCAGAGGCCTATGCGGGTGTGGGGCGGGCTCTGGCGACCCTCGGGGAAACCGGCGAAGCCTTAGCCGCCTACGATCGAGCTCTGGCGCTGGCCCGCTCCGTTGGCGATGACAGCGAAGCGATGATTCTCCAAAATCGTGGCCGAGCCTTTCTCCAGGCCGGGGACCTCGAAGGCGCGGTGGCAGATCTAACGGGGGCCCTCGAGGTCCATGGGACGGGCGGCTCTCCACGGGGCCTGGGCGCCATTCTCAATGGACTGGGTTCAGCCTTTCTGGACCTCGGAGACCCCGACAAGGCCCTCTTGTACGCTCGGCAGGCGTTGGCTCTCGACCTGCCTTCCCTCGACCGGGCTCTTTCCCTCAACCAGCAGGGCCTCGCTCTTCTCAAGCTCGATCAGCCGGAACAAGCTCTAGATAGCTTCAACGAGGCGCGAGATCTTCTTCCCGCTGCCGACGACCGCCGCCTCGAGGCGCGAGTAAGCCACAACCTCGGTCTGGCCCTGTTGCAGTTAAGCCGCGGCGACGAGGCGCGAGAGCATCTCCTCGAGGCCCGAGAGGCGTTCACGGAGGTGGGTGAAAGGGTTGCTGCTACCAGTGCTTTGTTCAGCCTCGCTAGAGCGGAACGGACCCTCGGGCACGCCGATGCAGCTCTCCAGGCTATCGAAACGTCCCTGGCGGAGGTCGAGGCCCTTCGCCTCGAGCCCCGCGGCTCGGCGACTCGTTCGCACCACTTAGCTCGGCACCAAGCGTTGTTTGACTTCGCCATCGACCTTCAGATGGACCGTCATCGACAGGATTCGACACGGGGAGCCGCTGCGGAAGCGTTTCAATGGGCAGAGAAGTCCAGGGCTCGTACCCTCCTGGATGTGGTCTCGCAGCCGAGGACAGAGGGCCTCGAGAGTGCAGACCCAGAGCGGGAGATCTCAGACCAGGAGGTCCTCGAACTCTCCCTGCGGCAGCGCATCAACTCCCTGGACCGGCTCTACGAGGATCCCGATTCGGGGGTTTCGCGGCAGCGCCTGAAACAGGAGCTACGGGAGCTCGTTCGGCGTCACGACGAAGTTGCCTCCGGCCTTCGCCTCGGAGAAAGCCGGCCGAGGCCGGAACCGGCGTCTCTGACCGAGATTCAGGCATCTCTCGAAGAGGCTACGGCGTTGCTCGTTTACCGCCTAGGACCGGAGCGAAGCCATCTTTGGCTGGTGAGTCGCGCCGAGGTATTCACCGCTGAGCTACCCCGCCGAGACAAGCTGGCACGCCTAGCGCGCCGTGCCCATAGATGGCTCCGCAAAAGCCACCATAGTGAAGCGGCGGCGGCCACCCGGGTCGCGTTGGAAGAGCTATCGAAAGCTCTGCTTGGGCCCATCGTCGGCAAGCTGCCGACGCATCGCCTGGCCGTTATCCCGGACGGAGAGCTGTTCTATGTGCCCTTCGGGGCCCTTCCACGTCCTCCCCGGGGGCCAAAGGGCCAGCTGGCCAAGCCTCTCCTTGCGGACCTAGAAGTCGTATTTCTTCCCTCCGCTTCTCTCTGGGTCCAGGCTCGACAAGCACCGCCTGCCCGTGGGACCCGTGCCGGCGCTGTGGCCGTCGTCGCCGACCCGGTCTTTCATGTCTCCGACTCGCGCCTCGAGGTCGATCTCGGTGCCCGTCGAGAGCCACCACCAAGCTCGGAAGAAGAGGCGGTGAGGCCCTGGCCCCGCTTGGAGAATACCCGTCAGGAAGCGGATTCGATTCTCGCGCTGGCTCCTGCCGCAGACAGCTTGGCCGCTTTAGGTTTTGCTGCCAATCTCGAACTGGCTCGTAGCGGCTCTCTGTCTGGCTACCGCGTTCTCCACTTTGCTACCCATGCCGAGATCGACCCGGACCTGCCAGCCCGGTCCCGCCTCGTGCTGTCCCTCCTGGACCGCCAGGGTAGGTCCCGAGAGGGTTACCTTCGAGCTCACGAGATCGCCCAGCTGGACCTCGCCAGCGAGTTGGTGGTGTTGAGCGGCTGCGGCACCGCCTTGGGTCGCGAGATCCGTGGCGAGGGGCTCGTGGGCCTGACGCAAGCTTTCCGCCTGGCTGGAGCAGCCCAAACCCTCGTCACCCTTTGGCCGGTAGAAGACCGTGCCAC
Source organism: Deltaproteobacteria bacterium (assembly GCA_022601195.1). Classification (GTDB taxonomy): domain Bacteria; phylum Acidobacteriota; class Thermoanaerobaculia; order Multivoradales; family JAHZIX01; genus JAHZIX01. The sequence continues at coordinate 236,215 of JAHZIX010000045.1, read as the reverse complement.
TGCGGCGCTCATGAAGCGGTTCTACGGCCATCTGCTGGGAGCCGGTGAGGAGCCCTCGGAGGCCCTTCGGCGCGCCCAGCTGTGGCTGAGGAGCCAGCCAGGTTGGAAGGCGCCCTACTATTGGGCTGGCTTCGTGCTCCAAGGGCATTGAGTTCCATTGCTCTGGCTCCCATTACTCTGGCTCCCATTACTCTGGCTCCCATTTCTCTGGCTGCCGAGGCACTGGGGTCGCCGCCCTATCCATCACCTCCCCCCGTCACGGGGACATCTCCCGTCTGCGGGTCCCAAGGCGGAGGGGCAGAAATAAGCACACCAAGATTCTGAGCCATTCCGGGGCCCATCTGGGCCGGTACCTGTGCTCTCTCAGCTTTGAGAAGGCCATTCACAGCCACTCCGGTCGGGGTGGCACCATCGTTTTCGATGACGACCTCGATTGGGTTCCAACCCGCCTTGAACAGGCCAGGGTCGGCGACCGTCACCGGTAAAGCGGAGCCCTCGAAGGGGCGACCTGCAGTCGTCTCCGCTACCTTTGTACCGTTGAGAAAGATCTTTGCGCCGTTGTCGGACAGCAACTCAAAGTCGAGAGAAGGCTTCTCGAAGCCTCTGCACAGGAGGAAGGAGAATCCAAATCGGTAGATGCCGCGAACCCCCATGGCATCGGGTTGGCTCGATATCCATTGAGTCGCAGGAAGGTGGCTCCAGGCCGCGGGAGGGTTCGGAACCGTCGGCGCCAGTTGGGGGTGCTCCGGGCGGTGGCCGGGCTTCTCGAGAAGCCACCAGTCGGCGGTTCCGGTGTGGAGGGGCTGGAGTAGCGGTTGGCAGCTCTGACGGCGCCGGCCGGGCACCCTCTCAACGCTCAACGCCGAGTCCGGTTCACCGCCGGAGTAGACCGCCACGACATCCAACTCGAGATGACTCAGGATTTCTAGGAAGCCAAAGTCCAGGTTCGTTGCCAAATCTACCCCAGGCGCCATCTCGCTGCAGCCGATCTCGAGAGCTTCTCCCGGACCGAGGAGGGTGGTTGAGAAGCCGGAGACGGGCGGCGGGTTTGGATCAGCCCTCCGTAACCCCATTGCCGGGGAAGGTTGGGTATGGGTCGCCCTCCAGCGGATCTCGACCACCTCCGAATTGGACGGGTTGAAGACATTGATGGTGGTGAGGTAGCGGCCCGAATCCACACGGGCGCCGCCAGCTCTACCACACAAGAACGTGGCCACGTATTGATGCTCGAACATGTCGCTCTCCTCTTCTTCTCTGTTATGTAAGAGTTTTTGGTCGCGGAACCTGCAGCGGTACCTAGAGAGAGCCTCACGGCTTCAGAAATGTTTATTGCGGAAGAATAATTTTGTTGGCAGAAGTGAGTCCGGCAACAAAATTATTTGATGGAGGGCTAGGCGGGACCCTTGGTTGAAAAGAAACCTTTCGAAGAGAGGTCGAAAAAGATAGGTCCAAGGGACCGGTAGACAGACTCTGTAGGGGTATGAATCAAAGCGCCCATACGGCTACCGGAAGAAGGTTCGTTCCGGTAGCCGTCCACGGTGATCCGGGAGAATCACCCATTGCAGCTTTCTCATGAGATGGCTTGCATTAGAAACGACCGGGTCGATCGGGGCGCCCATCAATTCTACCTATGCCGGTCGCAAAAGTGGCATCAGGCGGGGCTTGCCGTGTCGTCAGTCCTGATGACCGTATGCTTGATGAAGCTCCAGCCAATCGACCAGGATTTTTCTACTTTTTTACCCTCAGCACATCCGTGAGCTTCTGCTACGATTCTCCCTTCTCCCCTGCTTGGATCTATGATTTCCAGGCTGCCTTGAATTTTGGAGACCAACTTCCCTTCCCGGGTGCGCAGCTCTTCCGAATATTCGCTGCCAGACTCCGCTGGAATCGAACAGCCGGTCTCTCTGGCTACATAGCTTAGAAGAAGGCGGTTTCCCGTGATTACAAGACCCGTTAGTACCTTTTCTCCTGCGTGCAGAAAATAGATAGATTTTCGCCCCCCGGGGCGGGCAGTGAGCTGAATCGGTAGGTGAATGCCGTCCTCTAGGTCGAAATGAGAAAGGTTTACCGGAGTGGCGAAGTACGGATTTACTAGAGAGCTAGGAACTCCCAGGCGGGCAACCGCCTGATCGATCTCTTCCGGGTGGTCGACCATCCTTAGAAGCTTCTCGGTCAGGGGTGGGGTGTCGGGCAATGTGCCTGCTGCTGGTGAGTTCGTCTCGTTTTTCATCACTATCTCCTTAGTTTCAATATGGATCGAGTCGACCTTTCGAAACAATTTCGAAGGATCTGACGAGATAGTGCTCTGATGAGGAGCCAGTGTTTATTCGAGAGGAGAATTTTTTGGTCAACCTGCCCTCGAGATCCCTCTACAGTTTTCGAATAGGAGCTTCGCGACGCATCCATCACGATTGCGGTGGATGCCTACGCCCTAAGCCTCCCGCTGCAACGATTGTTGACCGGCGACCCTCCGTACGTCCTCCCAACGATTCGCGGCGAGGAGCTCCGCAAGATAATTGGAGACCATCCCGCCGGACGGTGCAGCGAAAGGGCCTCCCGAGTGAAACCGCTAGCTGATTCAGCCGCAGGGGAAGCGATCGCGGCCGCCCGCGGCACCGAGATCAGAGTTCTCAGGCTTCTGTCGAAGGTTGAATCTCTCTTCTCATATTGGCGTCGAGCGTTGCTGTTGTAGGCTCATTCCAAGGAATCAAGATTTCTTCGAGATGCATTGAGCCCGTTTCTTTCACCTCAATCCGGCGACGGTGATCGATCGAGCGATTCGCGCTCCGCTCTCGAAAGAGGAAACCGTGAGGAAGCGAAAATGAAGGGTTTCTGGGTCGCCTGTGGATTTGTCGTCTGTGTGGTGCTTTGTGTGCCGTGGCCTATTGTGTCGGCCGAGGATTCTGCGAATGAGGCCGTCCCGGGAATGGGTTTCGGTGGCATCGAAAGTGGCTTGTTGATCACCGGAGCTTCCATCATCGATCCTGCCGTGGGTTCAGCTTCGGCGCCTCGAGACATCCTTATTGTCGACGGAAGAATCACTGCGGTAGAGGATGCGGGAGGCATCCCGCAGAACCGTGCGGCGACCGTCTTCTCAGCGCAGGGGAAATTTGCCCTTCCGGGCCTGATAGACGTCCACGCTCATCTTGGCGACGGCGGGCTCGGGAAACAGTCGGAGCAGGATCGCGAGGCTGCGTTGTTGCAGTTCCTGCGCTATGGAGTGACGACGATTTTTATTCCGGGGGGAGGTGGGGGCAACGACGACCAATTGGCTCGTTGGAAAGAACGACGTCAGGCCGGGGAGCTGCCCGGTCCTGGCATCTATGGCTCGGGCGCCCTCATTACTGCACCAGGTAGCCACCCCATCGGCACCATCTGGAACCTACCGGACGATGTCGATCCTGCCGTGGTTTACCAGCGGGGTGCTGTGGCGATCGCCGAGGAGGAGCCGGTCGGGCCGCTGCTCGATGGCAAGCTCGCCTTGGGAGCTGACGCCATCAAAATCATCATCGAAGACGGCATCGGGCCCCGGTATCCCATGCCGCGGCTCTCCAACGCCAAGATTTCCGAATTGGTGGAGGCAAGCCACGAAAGGGGCCTCCGGGTATTTGCCCACGTGAGTATGCCCGGACACGTCGCGGATGGCGTAGCTGGCGGTATCGACGGCATCATGCATTCGGTGGAGGAGGCCATTCCGGACGAGGTGTTTTCTCGCATGGCCCAAGAGAGGATTTTCTACGTCGCCACCCTGGCTCTCTATGATGGTTTCTTCGACCTCGCCCATGGCCGTTTCGAGCAGGAGCTCTATGCAGAGATGGGGGTTTCGAAGCGGGCGCTCGAGAGCTTGCGAGGCTTCCGGGGAACACCCTTCCAATCCGCGGAGGTGGCGAGTGTTGTCGAGGCAGCTGTTCAGGACAACCTGCGGCGAGCAGCGGCCGCAGGGGTGCCCCTGGCCTTGGGTACGGACGTGAACAACCCCCAGGTGTTTCCCGGTTATTCGGTTCATGAGGAGCTGGCCCTGATGGTCGAGGCCGGCTTGAGCCCGGCTCAGGCCCTCGCCGCGGCGACCACCGGAGGGGCTTCGTTTCTAGAGAAGGAGACGAGCCTGGGTCGGATCGCTCCGGGTTACGAAGCCGACCTCCTGATACTCACGAAGAATCCACTCGAGAGCATCTTGAATTCCCGCTCGTTGGCTGCCGTCGTCAACGATGGACGGATCGTCGACGATGTGGTTTCACAGGAGGGAATCGGCCCAGACCCCATCATCGATATGCATCTCCATGCCTTCGGCTGGGATGAATACGGTGATCCTCCGCCCCCCAACGAGATCACCGGAAAACAGCCAGCGGCACGTTCAGATGACGAGGCGATGGAGGCAACCCTGCTGGAGATGGCTCGCCACGGCATCGTCATGGGAGTCGCTAGCGGCCCCCTCGATCAGGTCCTCCGATGGCGCCGGGCGGCGCCGGATCGAATTCTCGGTGGGGTCTACACCGGTTCCCGGGATGCTCTACCGGATCTTGCGCGTCTTCGCGAGCTTTTCGACTCAGGGGAGATAGCGGTTCTTGGAGAGCTGGGGCTTCAGTATCAGGGCCTCGCAGCAACGGATGAGTCGATGCGAGGCTATTTCGCCCTGGCTGAGGAGCTAGACGTGCCGGTGGCTCTTCACACCGGCCTCGGCGACGAGGGCACGCCCTATGGCTGTTGCCCGGATTTTCGCGTCGAGCTCGGTCGGCCGAGCTTGATCGAGGAAGTCTTGGTACGTCATCCGCGGCTTCGCCTCTATCTGATGCACGCCGGCTATCCTTTTCTCGAAGAGGTCAAGGCGCTTCTCTACGTCTATCCGCAGCTCTACGTCGATATCGCCGTGATCAACTGGGCTTTGCCCCGGGGCGAATTTCATGGATACCTTCGCGCCCTAGTGGAGGCTGGCTTTAGCGACCGCATCCTGTTTGGGTCGGATCAGATGGTCTGGCCGGAGGCGATCGGGATGGCCATCGAGGGGGTCGAGTCGGCTCCATTCCTGAGCTACGAGCAGAAGAGAGATATCTACTTTCGAAATGCGGTGCGCTTCCTGCGCCTTCCCGCAGAAGAGGTCGCCCGTTTGCGACGTCAGACCAGGAGGTAGTCGGAGTCGACGGTACGCAGCAAGGACAAAAATCAAGGGCGGACGGGGCCCATCCGGCGAATGCTGACCTCCCGGAACAAGCCACTCAGGGTCGCCGTTCGGGCTAGCTCTGTGAGGGTGATGAGCTTGTCAGATGCGGAACGTTGTCGACACTTGAAGAAGGGTCGCTGACGACTGCATGGTAGCGCGTACGGGATTCGAACCCGTGTTACCGGCGTGAGAGGCCGGCGTCCTGGACCCCTAGACGAACGCGCCACGATCCTGTGAGGAGGGGAAGGTTAGCGCAAACACCCGACACGGTGCAAGACCGTTGGGTAGGTTCCCGCAGTGAAGCTCATTCCGCCTCCCAGCGGGCCTCTGGCAGCGGCTCTTGATTCAAGAACTCTCGCTCTCGGCAACGAGCGACTTTCTCTACCGCCGGCCTAGTCCCCTACGACCACCCGAAGGCCGATGTAATCCGGATCGGTGGTGGGTTCCTCTTGTCGATCATCCTTGGGACGATCGGCACTTAGACCGAAGACCTCGCCTTTTCCGCCTTTTCCTTCCACCCACTCGGCGGCGTTGCCATCCAAATCGAAGACGGGGTTTTCCCCCACCCCCGGAAGGCTTCCGACGGGAAGCAGGAGCGGCGCCTTACCGGGTACCTCGGCCAGAGACTGGCGGATCACTGTGGCGTCCTCTGGGTTGGGGGAAAAGCCCGCCCAATGGTCCAAGGTGTTTCCTCCCTTGCCTGCTTTCTTGGCAAGCTTCTCTGCTTCTTCTCGTGTCGGTAGGCGAAAGGGTCGGTCAGTCGTTTCGGCGAGCCACTGGGCATAGGCGCGAGCCTGGTCGAAAGAGATTCCCGTCTGGGGTAGGTTCTCCGTGCCGGCGGATGGGGCGGCCTTGGAGTCAAAGGCTGCGAACTGGGCGCGGGTCACGGCGAATCGACCCACTTCCAAGCCCTGAAAAGTGACGGTCTCGGGAACCAGCTTGCCAGCCTCTCGGGCGCCAAAGGCTTCTCCGACGCGAGAGGCCTGGTGGCGATCCAACAGAGCCGCGAGCTTTGAGCCCTTCTTGATGGCCGGTGACCTCTGGGGGTCTGACCCGAAGAGATATTTGTCGAACCAGCCGAGCTCCTCTTCCACTCGACGCCTCTGGTGAGCCACCTTGCGCAGGCCGTGGGGCTCCCCGGGAAAAATCACCAAGCGGGTCGGTGCCTTTTCCAGATACTGCAAAGCTCGGTACAGGGACCAACTTTGGTGAGGCGGTACGTTGCGGTCTTCCGTTCCGGTATAAATGATGGTCGGTGTGGTGACTTCGGAGAGGCGAAAAAAGGGAGATTTCTCAATGTAGTGATCTAACTTTTCCCAGGGGGTGCCACCGAAGTAGTAGTTGTCGAAAGAAGCTCCAAAGTCGACATTGGCCCAATCGCTGATCCACTCCACATCGGCAGCACCTACCGAGGCCGCTTTGAAGCGCTCGGTGCGCGTGATGAGCTCGGCGGTGAGAATTCCGCCGTTGCTCCAGCCGGTGCAACCCAGCTTGTCCGGATCGACCAGTCCCAACTCGATGAGGTGTTCGACACCGTTGAGGATGTCGAGGGTTTCCTGCTCGTAGTACCGACCTTCGATGGATTCGACCCAATCCAGACCATAGCCAGCGCTACCGTGGTAGTTGATTTGGAATACGAAAGCTCCCCGCTGACGAAATAACACATTGGGTCCAGCCCAGCGTTGGTCCCAGCGATCCATATCCGTTCCCGCGGGGCCGCCATGAATGTCGACCACCAAAGGCCTCGGTCCGGAACCCTCCTTCCAGTCCAAGGGGTAGTGCAGAATACCCTCGACCTCGTCACCGCCCGCCCCTTGCCACCGAATGGCCTCGACCCGACCTTTGTTCTTCTTTTCAAAGTTCGAATTGAGATCCGAAACCGCGGTCTCTGCGGTAAGGCGAGAGCCGTCGAGCTTGGCGCTGAACAGTTGGGTCGGGCGAGTCGCCGAGGACGAGCTATAGACGAGGGTCTTGCCGTCTTGGGACGATTTCCAGGACTGAATATGGGAGCGATGAGCCCCCTCTAGGTCCGTGCGCTTCCAGCCCTTCCCCTCGCGGGAGATCCGGCCGGCCCGCTGGGTCACTCCATCCGCCAACAAGGCCAGCACGCCATCGGTCGTAGGCAGGTAGTTGCCACTGAGGCCTCGGGGCCAATCCAGATCGACTTTGGCTGCCTTGCGGCTCGATAGGTTGAAGAAGTAGAGCTCGGTGATGGTAGCCGTCCGATACAAGGGGTGCCGGCTATATTCGTTGGCAAAATAGAAGCCGGAGCTGTCCGGGGCCCATTGGGCTCCAAAGGGCAGAAGTTTGTCGTTGGGAAAAGGCTGATGGCTCTCGCCGGTAGCTAGGTTCACCAAGAAAGTCTTGGGCGGCACTTTATGGTCGAAGGCATACTTCAGCTCCTGCTGTGCCGTTACCACTGCCCAGTCACCGTTAGGAGAGACCGAGAGAGAGCGAATGTAGTCGAGGTTTCGGGTCAGGCGCCGCACTTTCCCTTCGAGGTCGACTCGGAATAGGCGCACCGGAGGCTCGTGATCGAGATCGTCGATCACGGTAGCGGTGTCTTTCCCTTCTTTGCGCTCTTTCTCCCAGGCACTGGGGGATTCCGGAGCCAAAACGATGAGGGTGTCGTCGTCGGCCCAGCCGAAACTCGCAACGGCTCGATCGAACCGGGTCAAGGGATAGGCGTCACCGCGCTCCGGCAGAGCCCAAACTTGCGTCTTGCCTAGATTCTCGGTGTCCTTGCCGGGGAGTTTTCGAGAAGACAGAAAGGCGACGATCTTTCCATTGGGAGAAAAGGCTGGAGAGGAGATTCGGTCAGTTCCCCGGGTGAGCTGGGAGGAGCCTTCTGCGTCCAAGTGGCCCAACCAGAGGTTGGAAACTTGCTTCTCTGTGCCCTCCACTTCCTCGATGGTGTGGCGAACCCAGGCGACGGTTGCTCCATCGGGAGAAACATCCCAGTCGCCGAGACTCTCGGCCAGGATCAGATCATCGACGCTCCAAGGGGAGTGACCCTGTAGGGCGGCTCCGGCTGTTCCAGTGACCATCAAAAGGAGCCCCAGAACGGCAGCTCCGGCAGTGCGGTGGTACATATTTCCTCCGGTGCATGAACGAGCATTAGGTCGCCTACGATATCGAATCTCTCCCGGGGCGGGTGCTCAACCTTTTGCGGCGGCTTGCGGCGAGGAACCGAACCTTTCCTCATTGCTGAGGTTCGGAGCTGCGAAAGCCCACCCCCGAGAGCCTCGAAATGGGTGGGTCGATGGTATTCTTCTGCGGTGCGAAACCGATCCGCCTATTCTCTTCTTCCCGTCCTTCTCTTCTTCGCCCTGACAACTATCTTCGGGGAGGCGGCCGCCATGGCGGCGGATGAGCCTTCGACCCTAGCGGTTCTCAGTGGAACCGCCGATCTCGACGGTCGAACCTTTCCCATCTCCGTAACGATGACCGAAGGGGGAGCCCTCTTCTCTCTCGCACCCTTGGTCCAGGGGCTCGGAGCAGAGGTGGAAGCCGGTGCTTACGGAGAGGGCTATACATTGAGGCTTCTGGAGAACGAGGTCCTCTTCGGTCCGGGCAGTCCGGCTGTCACGATGGGCGAGCAGATCGTCGTCCTCTCTCAGCCCCCTATTTTTTCTGCAGCCGGGCTTCAGGTGCCGTTGGATTTCCTGGAGAACACCTTTGGCGTCTACCTGGGCCACCGCTTTTCCTGGGATAGGGTTTCACAGGTTTTGTCGATTCAAGGGCAAAGCTCCCGGAGCTTGGCGGTCTCTCCCCAACTGGTTCATCTGCAAGGAACGACAACCCTGGCCTTCGGGTTTTCCGAAGCTCCCCGCTACCAACTTGAGGAGCGACCCGGGGTGATCGAGATTCTGATTCGGGGTGACCGATTGCAAGCTGAGGGCAGGTTGCCAGGAGGAGATCCTCTGGTCCGCAGCGTGGCGATCTCCGAGCAAAGGATCACCATTCGATTGGCCGAGGATGCAGCTGCTCAGAGCTATGTGTTGGATTCACCGTTTCGGTTGGTTTTCGATGTCTATCGAGAGGTCGGAAGCTCTCCGGTCAACCAGCCGAGCTTGGTGCGGCCAAGGCGTCGGGGAGGGATCCGGACCATTGTCATAGACCCGGGACATGGCGGCTCGGAGAGCGGTGCCCTGGGGGCTAGCGGGTCCGCAGAGAAGGATTTGACGCTCATTCTGGCGAGGACATTGAAGCGCCACCTAGAACGCCGCATGGCGGTGCGGGTGGTCCTGACGCGGGAGACCGACGAGAATCTTGCCCTACAGTCGAGGCCAGCGATCGCGAATCAAAACAAGGCGGATCTGTTTATCTCTCTCCATCTGAATTCCTCGTTTGGATCTTCCGCCCACGGCGCCGAGACTTTCATTTTGAACCCGGAGGCCTCCGACGCCGGCGCAGCGGATATCGCTGCTATAGAAAATCAAGCCGGCGGAGACGGCGGAGAATCCACAGGAGGTCAAGCTGACCCACTCTATGATCTACAGCTCATTTTGTGGGATATGAGTCAGAGTCACCACCTCTCCGAGAGTTTGCGGTTCGCTACCCTGATCCAGGGGGAGCTCAACGAGGCTCTGAGTCTTCGTGATCGAGGGGTCAAGCAGGCTCCCTTCAAGGTCTTGATGGGAGCTTCCATGCCTGCCGTCCTGGTCGAGCTTGGTTTCATCAGTAATCCAAGGGAAGAAGCCAAGTTGCAGGATCCGGCCTACCGGGCCCAATTGGTCGAAGCGCTGGTCCGAGCAGTCTCTCGATATAAGGCGACCGTGGAGCACCGCCCCGAGAGCCCAGCGACCGACGAGGAAGTGCCGTGAATCGAAGGGTCGCTCTGTCGATTCTCCTGGTTGCGGTAGTGATTCTCGTCTTGGGGTTGCTGTTTTGGGGGCCGTGGGGGCGCGGGTCGAGCTCGGGTCTTGCCAGTGATCCGGGTCAGTCGCTGGGTTCTGGAGACTCGAACCTGATTTCAGCGACCCTCTACTTTCCTGGCCCGGATGGGAAGTTGCATTCCGAGCAAGTCGAAACATCCTCCGGCTCGCCGGAGAAACGTATTCGGGGGCTCGTCGAACAACTCTTGGCCGGCCCCCGGAATCGTCGTCTGTGGTCGGCCTTCCCCGAGGGAGTGGAGCTAGCGGCTGTCTACTTGGGCACCGAGCCGGTGGCCTACGTAGATCTGCATCGCCGCGATAGCGGTCCACCGCCAGCGGCCGGCTCCCTTCAGGAGACCCTCGCCATATTTAGCTTGGTGAACTCCGTCGTCCTCAACGTGTCGGAAGTCGAGCGTCTGGTGCTCCTCTGGAACGGAAATCAGCGAGCCAGTTTTGCCGGCCACGTCGATACCGGACAAGCTCTGGGTCCGCGGCTATCTTTGGTGGCGGGACACTCTTGAAGCCCATCGGGGTCTTTGACTCCGGAGTGGGAGGGCTCACCGTCGTGGCGGCTCTGCGCCAATGTCTCCCCAAGGAATCCATTCTGTACTTGGGCGACACCGCTCGGTTGCCCTATGGGACCAAATCTGCATCGACAGTGCAGCGCTATACCGAGCGCAACCTGAAGTTCCTGAGTTCTCGCGGCGTCAAGGCTGTTGTGGTTGCCTGCAACACGGCGTCGGCGCTGGCCTTACCTCATCTCCGCTTCGACCATCCCACCTGGGGGGTGGTTGAGCCGGGCGCCGAATGGGCGGCAAAGATGACCAGGAACGACCGGATCGGGGTCATCGCAACGGAATCCACTGTGCGATCCGATGCCTATGGTGAGGCTCTTCGGCGGTGGCGGCCGGAAGCGGCGGTCTTCAGCCATGCTTGTCCCCTTTTCGTTCCTTTGGTGGAAGAGGGGTGGTTGGATGGCGAGGTCGTGGAAGCCGTGGCCCGGCGATACCTCGAACCCCTGCGCCGAGCGGAAGTGGATACGGTGGTCCTTGGGTGTACCCATTACCCGATGCTCAAGCCCATTTTGCAGCGGGTTTTGGGAGACGAGGTACACCTTGCAGATTCGGCCCAAATCGTGGCTCAAAAGGTTTCCCAGGGATTGGCGGCGGCGGATCTACTGGAACCCACTGCAGAAGGTCTCGTACAAACGTGCCTCACAGATGCAGGAGAGAGTTTCGCCCGACTGGCGCGGCAAATCCTCGGCGATTTGCCATCGGAGCCGGAATGGGTAGACGTGTAGACGACTAAGGGAGAGTTTCATGCCGGATACCAAGAAGTTTGTCCGATTCCATGGCCGGTCGGAGGATGCCCTGCGTCCAGTGACTCTCCGCCTGGGGGCCATGAAGTTTGCAGAGGGATCAGCTCTCATCGATGTCGGTGACACGAGGGTTCTCGTTTCCGCGAGCGTAGAAAACCGTGTCCCGGGATTTCTCAAAGACAGTGGCCAGGGATGGCTTACCGCGGAATACGCAATGTTGCCCCGCGCGACCCACACTCGTTCTGGCCGGGAGGTGTCCCGCGGGCGACCTTCGGGCCGTAGTTCAGAGATTCAACGTTTGATTGGCCGGAGCCTTCGGGCGGTGGTAGACCTGAGTGCGCTTCCGGATCGGACCCTGACGGTGGACTGTGATGTCCTCCAGGCGGATGGCGGCACGAGAACCGCAGCCATCACCGCTGCCTACGTTGCGACGGCGGAAGCCTTGGCTCGACTGTTCCTAGCGGGAGACATCGATCGCTGGCCCCTGCGGGCTCAGTTGGCCGCAACGTCCGTGGGAGTCGTCGAGGGAGTTCCACTTCTGGACCTCGAATATAGCGAGGACCAGGTCGCGGAAGTCGATATGAATGTCGTGGGCACGGCGGACGGAACCTTCGTGGAGATTCAGGGTACGGGAGAAGGAAGCACCTTTCGGCGAGATGAGCTAGATGTCTTGTTGGACCTAGCCCTCAAGGGAATTTCTGACCTCTGTGAAGCGCAGAATAGAGTTCTGGCGGAGATCCTCGGCGAAGTGGAAGAAGTTCGCTCCAAGGGCCGGCGCCGGGCGGCGCCCCCCAAGGATGAAAAGAATCTGTGGGGTCCTCCGAGTCGGTAACTCAGAAGCCAGCTCAGGGAGTTGGGGCTGCACCCTAGAGCCCAAACAAAGAAAGGCTGAAGCGCGAAGAGCGCTTCAGCCCATTTCGAAGGTCCCTGTAACGCCGAAACGTCTGGGGCCGTCCAGGAGGGGGCGGTTAAATCACCGCACCGCTGATTTCTACCTCGACGGAGGGGACTTTCTTGCTATCGGTGGCGATGGTCAGCTTGCCGGAAAACGGTCCTTTCTTGGAGGTCGGGCCCATCTCCAGGCTCACCCGGTAGCTGCGTCCTTCCTCCACCGGCACCACAGTGGCGGTAAGGTTTTCCATGTTGCTTTCGACGCCAGTGACGTGAACCAGCTCTGTGGCGAAGTTCTTGAAAAGCAGGTGAGTGCTCTTCGGCTCGTTCAGGTCGACGCTGCGAAAATTTACCTGAGGAGGAGTGACCGCGACGACAGGACGGACGAAACCGGACACGGGAATCTTGACCCACTTCTGTTTCGGGTGGTCTGTCGTGATCACTAGGTGCTTGGTGAGGGCACCCACCGGCGCATCGGAGGCGAGGGTGATGTCCACCAGCCACTGGCGACCTTTCCCTTTCTCGATCTTTTCCTCTTCCGTGGCTTCGCGGAAAGAAGTTCTCATGAAGGGGTAGGGCGCTTCGGCACTGACGACCTTGAAGTCGTTACCGTCCTCGGCCCAGAGGTTTTGGGTTATCGTCCCTTCATGTTCAAGCTGTACCGTATTGAAACGGGCATAGCCCGGGCTCGCCGCAAGGTAGGGTTTGACGTCGCTCTTCACGGTCAAGACCATGGTGGCGTTGGCGGGGTCGTTGGTAAATACGGTGAGGGTTTTGCTGTTGGCCCCGTAGAGATTTGTGGTGTCGAGGACCGCGGTGATCTTTCCGCTACCCCCGGGAGGAATACGAGACTCGAACTGAGCCACCGTACAGCCACAGGCGGGACGCACCTCGGTGATTTCGAGCTCCGCTGTGCCCTCGTTGCGAACGACGAACTCGAATTTCGCCTGATCTCCCTTGGGCACGATGCCCAGGTCCAGAATCGTCTCAGAGACCACGGCCTTGGGAGCCGCGGCATCTTGAGCAGCCAAGGGGAGTACCCATAGGCCCACTCCGGCAAGTGCCAAAATGGCGTTAGAAAGTAGAGACTTCATGCTTTTTGCTCCTTCGCGTGACTATCGGCAAGTTCCCAGACGAGTCCGTGCCCTGGTCATCCAATCCACAATGTTACACTGGCAAATCCAGGGAAACCCCGAATCGTGACCGACACCTCACTCGACATTTACTGCATCGCTATCGGCGGAACTGGGATGGCTCCTCTCGCTTGCCTACTGCAAGAGCTGGGCCACAAAGTCCGAGGAGTCGATGGCCCGCTCTATCCACCCATGAGTACTCTGCTATCAACTGCAGGGATAGAACCCCTCGTGGGGTATGACGAAGCTCACCTGAGGGGGGACTCAGCCTCCGGCCAACCCGACCTGGTGATTGTTGGCAATGCCGTTCACCGTTCCAACCCCGAGGCTGTGAAAGCTGAGGAGGAAGGCCTGGAGAGGATCTCGATGCCCCAGGCAGTGGCTCGATTCCTGCTCCGTGGGCGCCAGTCCTTGGTGGTTTCCGGTACCCACGGCAAGACCACCACGACAACCCTAGCGGCTTGGGTCTATGACCAGTGTGGCAGGGAGCCCGGGTACCTCATCGGCGGCGTTCCACGCAATCTTCAGGCGAGTTTCCATCTGGGATCCGGAAAGCGATTTGTCATCGAAGGGGATGAATACAACGCCGCCTACTTCGATCGCGGGCCGAAATTTCTCCACTACCGTCCGGAATCAGCCATTCTCACCAGTGTCGAATACGATCACGCGGACCTCTATCCGGATCCAGCGACCTTGCTTCGTTCCTATGAAAGTCTGGTGCGCTTGTTGCCCGCTGAGGGTTTTCTTGCCGCTTGGGGGGACTCTTCCCAGGTGCGCAGCGTCGCTTCCAACGCCGCCTGTCCGGTGGTGTTTTATGGCATGAGCGAGACCAATGAGGTGCATCCCCGAGGAGGCGTCGCAGGAGTCCAAGAGGGACCCCATGGAAGCCGTTGTGAGTTGCCCGGTCGCCATGGATGGCGGGAGGTTCAAGTGTTGGCTCCGGGCCGGCACAACCTGCTCAATGCCATGGCGGTGTGGGCCGTAGCTCGTCGAGATGGGCTCCCGGAAGACGAGGTCGTAGGGGCTCTGGCAACTTTCTCCGGAGCGAAGCGGCGCCTGGAGGAGTTGGGTGACCACGGCGGCGTCATCGTGGTGGATGACTTCGCTCACCACCCGACGGCCGTAAAGGCATCCATCGCGGGCCTGAAGAGTCGCTACCCCGATCGTCGTCGGGTCATCCTTTTTGAGCCGCGCAGTTTGACGGCAGGGCGCCGAATGTTCCAGCAGGCATATAGCGAGGCTTTTGCGGAGGCTCATAGAGTGCTTCTGGCGCCCATTTTCCACGCTGCGCGATTTGAACAAGAAGATCTGGTCGACCTGCAGCAACTGGTCATGGATTTGGAATCCCAGGGGGTAAGCGCTCACCAGTGCAGCGACGTAGAGGAGGTCTTCCGTAGGGCATTGGATGAAGCGCAGCCGGAGGACGTGGTCGCGACAATGTCGTCTGGAGCTTTTGGAGGAATGCCACATCGGCTGGTGGCAGAGCTGCGGGATCGCCAGCATCGGAATGGGGAAGCTTCGGAAGAAAGTACGGGAACAGGGCCTGATCAGAGGGACTAGAAGGAGTTCCGAGAACCCAGCGAGCTTTCTCGAACCAGGAAAGAACGCTTCCGTGCTCGGCAGCCTCTGGCGGGGGGAAGCTATTTGTGCATTCGTATGGAGCCGCGATAGGCTCTGAGCCCCCCCAAGGCTCGCAACGAGCCCTGAAAATGGCTAGATCGACGACCGCGAGGGTCGGCGAACAGTTCCGAAGGCGAAGGCGCCTGCGGAGAAGAAAAAGCGTAAAGATATGGAATATCCTGGAAACCCATCCCTCTCTGACGATATTAAGTCGCGCATTATCTCGACCTTCGAGCAGACTCTGGAGTCGGCTCGTAAGGGGAAGCGCCAGGAAGCCCAATTGGGCTGTGACTTCATTCTCAAGCTGGATGCGGAATTCGAGCCGGCTCGCAAGCTAGCCGAGCTACTCCGAACGATGGACGCGACGGCTAGCGAAGCCGAGGAGCCGTCAGTAGACCACCTAGGCGAGATGAAGGCTCTTCTCGAGAATCGCCGATTCGAAGACCTTCTGGAGTACGCCTCAGCCAATGAGTCTGCCATTGCTGGAGACGCAGAGCTCGGTGGACTTCTGAGCGAGGCCAGGTCTCGGCTGGAGGCCGAGCCCTACGTTTCCGGATTCTTGGAGTCTGCCCGGGAGGCGGTCAGAGCGGGTGAGATTCAGAAAGTGGCTGGCCTACTGGCCAAGGCCAAGGCTTTAGACCCACAGCATCCCGGTATCGCTCCGCTGGAGCAGCTAGCCTCGACTCAGTCGGACCCTTCCGCCACCGTCCGCATCCCTCTGGATTTCTCTCTAGATCTAGAAAAGCCCGCAGATGACTTCGAGCTAGCAGACTCGAACCCAGAGGCGTCGATACCTCCCGTGGAACAGGCCGCTGCCGCGAGCTCGGTCTCAGCCTCATTGCCGAGCCTGGACGACGACCCCCTCGCAGCTTTCGCCGTACAGGCTGAGCCGCCAGCTCCAGCTCCTGCTTTTGAGGCCGCTACCCCAACGAACCCTCCTTCTCTGGAAGAGGCTTCGCCTCCGAAGGAAGCTGCGGTGGTCGCTGGACCCGACGAATCCGCATCTTTTGAGGAGGATCCCTTTGCGGCCCTCGAGGCCGACCTAGGGGGTGAGGTCCTTGGGGCCGATGCCGACGACGATCCATTTGCAGCCTTTTCCCTAGGCTCCCCGGGAGGGTTGGACGATGAGCTCACTGCGGAACCGTCAGGTCCGGCGGCTCCTGCTCTCGAGGAGGATGTCTTTGGCGCCTTCGCAGGGGATCCCGGTGCTGGAGAGGCGGAGTCTGCGGGGGCAGAGATTCCCGATTCCGGAGACGAACGTATCAACGAGCTTCTCGCCGATGGGCAGAAGGCTTTTCAACAAGGAGACCATCAGGGAGCTATCGATGCCTGGTCACGCATCTTCCTCATCGATGTCGACAACGAGGAAGCCTCCCAACGCATTGAGAAGGCTCGTCGGCTCAAGGCGGAAAGTGAGCGCCAGGTAGAAGAGGTGTACCACGATGGTCTAACCGCTTGGGAGCAAGGAGACGCTGCGAAGGCCCGCGAGGCTTTCGAGCGCGTCCTCGAGTTGCAGCCATCTCATGTCGCAGCGAGCGAGCTCCTGGAGCAGATTTCTACTGCTGAGGCCGAAGGTGTCCCGTTGCCTCCGGTAGATTCGTCGAGGGTGGGCTCGGCCCTGCCCAATTCCGAAGGGCCGGAAAGCGCGGAAGCGGACCTCCTGGAGGAGATCATGGTGCCGCCGGAACCCGGCTCGGTACCCGCCAGAAGCTCCGAGTCGTCGACTCCCGCTGCCAAGGGTGGCGGCAAAGTGAGCCGGAAATTCTTGGGAATCGGATTGGTGGTTTTGCTTTTGGTCGGAGCTGGGGCTTGGTACCTGTTCACGAACCGCGATTCCTTCTTCCCCAATGCTAAAGAAGGCGCTGCGGAGCAGGCACCCAAGGCCGACCCTATCCAACGAGCCCGTAAGCTCCACGAAAGCGGCAAGGAAAAACTGGCCTTGTCGCAACTCAAGCGAATTCAGGCCGACAGCCCTCACTATGGGGATGCTCAGGCTTTGATCGCCGAGTGGTCGGCGCCCCAGGAGGTGGTGGAGGAGGAGACGTTAGCCCCGGAACTGGTCCGGCAGAGGGAACAGCTCATGGCAGCGGCATGGAGTCATGCAGACCAGAGAGAGTTCCTGCTGGTGCGTTCAACCCTCGAGGAGGCTAGCCAGATAGCGCCTTTGGAGCCGGAAGAGCTGGAGCTTTCCAGGCAAGCAGACGAGAACCTACGCCCCTTCAGTAGTCAGCTACAACTCATCGAGGACCGAGAGTGGGACGAGGCGCTGCGAGATCTTTGGCGGTTCCACCTGCAAGACAAGAGCAACCCCGACATCATTCATCTGATCGTGGATTGCTACTACAACCTTGGCGTGCGAGACCTTCAGAGGGGAAATAGAAGCGGGGCTACGAGTAATTTTCGAGAAGCCTTTGAGCTAGCTCCCGAGGACAGCGAAGCCGAGCGTCACGCTCTTTTTGCCGACACCTACGAAAAAAGACCCCCGGATCTGCTGTACCGGATCTACGTCAAATATCTTCCTTACCGCTGACATGAAACGGCGCGACCGGCAGCCGGAACAACCGGATCTTCTCTTCGACCCGCCTCTACGGCATCCCTCCCGGAAGGGCGCCGAGGATTCTCCTGAACCAGGCGGTGAGAGAAGGCCCTCCCTCGAAGATCAAAGTCTTCGGGGCCAATCCCTTCCCCTCTTTCCCGAGACCTCTGAGGTCGAGGGAGAGCAGGGCGAGGTCGAGTCGGTGGAGGGGCAGGGGGCCGAAGAAGTAGAGCCCGAGGTAGAGCCGGTGGAGGGGAGCGATACCTCCTCACCTTCGAAAGTATCCATGCTTTCTCGGCTTTTTGCCGGAGTTGTCGACTTGACGGTGCATGGTGCTGTGTTGCTGCTGGTGCTCATCGGAGAGTTGGCCTTGGGAATTCAGCCTTCCTGGGCCCAGTGGCCCGCATTTGCAGTATTTCTACTGGCGTTCTCGTTTCCCTACGCTGCGATCGCATTGGCATTCTGGGGGCAGACCCCAGGTATGTCCGTGGCGGGCTTCGAGGTCCGAACCGCGGACGGGGAGAACCTGACGCTTCCTCAAACTGCCTTGAGATGGTTTGCGGCGGTCCTTTCCTATGGACTCTTGGGGCTCCCCTTGGTGTTGGCGATCACAGGTCGCTCGCTAGGGGATCTTCTCAGTCGGTCGGAAGCTCGATATCTCGATCCATAAAAGTCTGGCGAGAGATTCTCGCCGACCGCATCTTTCGCTTCTATTCAAGCCTTCTTCATCGATCCTTCTTTGTCGAGCTTTCTTCATCGGGCCCCCGTTCGTGGCCCAACTTTGACGTCGCACCGCCGAGCCGGGGCCGTGAGCTAACTCTGGCACCGGCCTTGGATCCCATCGCGGGAGGCTTCTAGCGGGCGGCCCGATAAGTGCGGCGTTAGCGCGAAATCACATCGACCAGAAAGCCAGCGCAGTACCTTCCGCCAGTATCCTGCTCAGAGTCGGGTACCTCTGAGCCTGCGGTCACTGCAAAGTAGGGTGCGACAAACCCCTGCGGTCATGGGTGCCTTGATTTGATATGCTTCGATACGTCTCCAACGATTCTTCGGATCCAACTTCCATCCGGCAATGCGCAGCACATTCCGGAGAGTCTCGTCATTTTTAAGGAGACGCTGCGCAAGGGGAGTTTATCGGGAGGTTTTCAATGTCAAGGCAGACTCCGGAACAGAGAGGCAGCTTCGGCGGTCTCGGGTTCATTCTGGCGGCGGCGGGCTCAGCCATTGGGTTGGGCAATATCTGGAAGTTTCCCTATATCGCATACGAGAACGGAGGAGGATCCTTCGTTCTGGTCTATTTGGCAGCTATCTTGATTATTGGGTCGCCCATCATGGTGGCCGAAGTGCTCATCGGAAGGAGGACCCAGCAGAGCCCGGTCGGTGCCTTCCTCGTCCTGGCCAAGGACGTCGCCGGCGGCAAGGCCTGGTCTGTGATCGGCTGGCTAGGGATTCTGGCGGGCTTTTTCATTCTCTCCTACTACGCGGTGGTGGCTGGATGGACCGTGTATTACTTCGGCAAGTGTGTTTCCTGGTCCATCAACGGATTTACCGCGGAGACCGCGGCGGGTCTCGGAACCGAATTCGGTGCCTTTCTTGGCAACGGCACACAGCAGGTCTTCTTTCAAGCCCTCTTCATGGGATTCACCATGGGGGTCGTCATTCTTGGGGTCAAGGGTGGCATCGAACGCACCACCAAGTTCCTGATGCCCCTCTTGATGAGCATTCTGGTGGTACTGGCTCTGGCTTCTTTTCGGAGTCCCGGCTTTGGGGAGGCAATAGGTTTCCTTTTTCATCTCGGGCCGATCGATTCGGCCGGTTTGCTGGAGGCAGTGGGGCATTCCTTCTTCACCTTGTCTCTCGGGATGGGGGCCATGATCACCTACGGCTCCTATGTCTCGCGCCAGGACTCGATTCCCCGAGCGACGGCAACGATTTGCCTCCTCGACACCCTCATCGCCATCATGGCTTCTTTGATCATGTTTACGATCATTTTTGGCGTTCCGGTAGCAGAAAGGGCCACGACCTTCACCAGTCGCAGTGCCACCATTCTCTTCACGACTCTGCCGAGGATGTTTTATGAGCTACCCGGAGGGGTACTGCTTTCACCGGTCTTCTATTTGCTGGTCGCTCTGGCAGCTTTGACCTCTACCATCTCTTTGCTCGAGGTCGTGGTGGCCTATTTCATCGATGTGAGGGGCTGGACACGCCGTTTTGCCACCATGGTGGTGGGAGGTTTGATCTTCCTGTTCGGTGTTCCTTCGGCTCTGTCGCTAGGGGCAAGCCCAGCCTTGACCGGGCTGTGGGGCCGGGGATTTTTCGGAACGGTCGACTACTTGGCTTCCAACTGGCTACTGCCTGTAGGTGGCCTCGGTATTGCTATTTTCACCGGCTGGGTTTTGAGCTCTTCGGTGAGTCAAGACGAGATCGAGACGGGCCATGGCAAATTCGGTTTGAAGCCGCTCTGGATGTTTTTGTTGAAATTCGTCTGCCCCTTGGCTATCGGCTGGATCATTTGGACGGTCCTCAATGGTGGGGATTTCTCCTAACGGAGGTTTTTCCACTGGCAGAGGTTGAACCCTTCTTTCCAGATTGCTACACTTCGCCTCTCTGAGCGGTCGAGGTGTGTAGCGGGAGGTCCTTCTGAGCGAAGAAGACCCGAAACATCAGCCCTCTGACCCCCAGAAGGAATCAAAGGAATCAGAGAAAACGCGGTCGTTCCAGCCTTCTCGGCTAGGGGCGAAACCTCGGAAAAAACAGATTCGCGGTCTGCGTTTCGCAGGCCTCGGTCTGGAGTTTGCCGCCGCGATGGTAGCTTTGACATTACTGGGATACTGGTTGGACCGCCGCTATGGATGGCAACCCTGGGGGGTGCTCGTAGGAGCCCTGCTAGGACTGGTCGGCGGCATGTACAACCTGATCCGGGATGCGTTAGAAGCGGTTCGTTCGGACAACGGAAAGCCAAAGAAGTCGGCTAGATCGGACGAAACGTGAGCATTGCCAGGCCATGATGAGTTACCGAAGGTTCGTACTCCTGCTAGGAGCGATGACCGCGGCACTTATCGTGATAGGTGCCTTGCCAACCGAGAGATTGGTGGGGAGACAAGCCTTCGGGGCCATGGTCGCTGGGTGCTGTGCGAGCTTGCTTGCATCCGTTATCGGGGCCTTACCGGTCCTGCTGGCGAGCGCCAAGACGCAACGGCCCATCGTCGTTGCTTTTGGGGCCATGGCCCTAAGGTTGGCCGTTATCGTTGGGCTGGGTTTGGTTTTGTTACTCAGCGGAGGGTTCCCCCGGGGGCCCCTCTTGATGTGGATCGGGATTAGTTACGTGGTCTTGCTGCCTTTGGACACCCGCTTCGTGATGAGGTCAGCCATCGGCGCCAACGCGGAAGCGGGTTTGGAGAGAACATGAGCTTCGGTTTTGCGAGTGGTTCGTCAGGGAGCCCACTGGATCACGTGGTCCAGCACCCTCTCCATACAAAAGAGATGGACCTGGGAATTCTGACCCCCAAAGGGGAAATTACCCTGCTGAGTGATCACATCGTGATGCTGATCGTGGCGGGGCTTCTCTTGATGCTGTTCTTGCCGAGACTCGTGCGCAAGCGGCAGGGGACCGACGAAGTGGGGCGCTTGGTCCCCTCCGGTTCCGGGAATCTTATCGAGACCATTTGTGAGTATCTTAGAAAGGAAGTGGCAGAGCCGAACCTAGGTCCCTACACGGACCGGTTCATCAAGTACCTCTGGACGGTTTTCTTCTTTGTTCTCACGGTAAATGTCCTCGGTCTTCTTCCCCTTGGTGTTCTCACGCCCTGGCTCTTTGGTCTCCACATTGGTGGCACTGCGACAGCGAATATTTGGGTGACATCAGCTCTGGCGATTTTGTCGCTGGTGCTTTGGGTCTACAACGGGCTCCGAATCGGAGGTAGGGACTATCTCGCTCACTTCAATCCCGGACCCTGGTGGCTAGCCCCTCTCTTGGTTCCTCTGGAGCTGATCGGTTTGGTCGCCAAAACTTTCTCCCTCGCCGTGCGGCTGTTTGCGAATATGATGGCAGGCCACGTTTTGCTGACAGTGATGTTGGGATTCATCTTTTCAGCCGCTAGCGCCTTGGGCGTCGCCGGAGGGCTCGGGGTAGCTGTTCCGGTGGTTCTGGGAAGTGTTGCCATCAACCTGCTGGAGGTCTTTGTAGCGTTCCTACAGGCTTTCATCTTTACGTTTCTGACCGCCCTATTCCTGGGAATGTCGGTGGTTTTTCACCATGACGACGAGGCTCACGCCCACTGAAGATTTGTGATTCAAAGTTCCGCCGCAGCCTTAGCGCGGGTTAGACAAGGCTGCGGGTCGTGACAGAGATCGAGAAGCGAAATCCGGCTGCGGGCCCCGCACCGCCACCGAAATGGAGAGTAAGGAAAATGAGCAAGAGATCTGCCAAGATCGCGCTAATGATGGTCGTGGCCGCTGTGGCCCTCTTTGTTGTACCGGCCGCGTTCGCCCAGGACGGGTCCATGATCACCACGGACGGTGCCCGAAAGTTGGGCGGTGCCATTGGCGCCGGCTTGGCGGTGATCGGTGGTGCCCTCGGAATCGGACGAATCGGCGGAAGCGCTGTGGAAGCTATCGCTCGGCAGCCGGAAGCCTCGGGCCAGGTTCAGACCGCAATGATTATCAGTGCGGCACTGATCGAAGGCGCGACTCTATTTGCCGTGATCGTCGGGCTCCTCGCGGTACTTTGAGGCCAGCGAGAAGATAGGGGTCGGGCCAACGAAGTTTGGGCCCGGCCACTACCTCCCCGTATGCCTGCGTACCTTGAGAGGCCAGCCGTGCCTAATTCGCACGACTTACCCAAGAAACCTGTGGAATACCTGATGGCCGAAGAACTCGCATGAGAGAGAACCTGCGATGCAAAACCTGAGTCTATTTCTCATCTCGTTGACTGCTGCTCCTGAAAGCACTCCCGGAGGAGAGCATGGGGGGGTCAGTCCTTTCGAAGGCGATTTTGGCAACGTCCTGTGGACGATGATCATTTTTCTCGCCGTCCTCTTCGTGTTGAACAAGTTTGCCTGGGGCCCGATCCTGTCGGGGCTTCAGGGGCGCGAGCAATTCATTCGGGACTCGCTGGAGCAGGCGAAACGGCAACGGGACGAGTCCGAAGCTCGTCTTCAAGAATACGAGTCGAAGCTGGCCACTGCCCGGACCGAAACGGAAGAGATTCTCAACGAAGCTCGGAGAGATGCGGCAGCCTTGAGAGAGCGAGAGGAATCCAAGGCGAAGGCAGAGGCGGAGCAATTGCTCGAGCGTGCCAAGCGGGAAATCCAGATCGCCCAGGACACTGCTGTAAAAGATCTCTATTCCCAGGCTGCGGGCTTGGCTACCAATGCCGCTTCCCGGATTCTTCAACGTGAGTTGAACCCAGCGGATCATGAGCGGCTGATCGAAGAGTCCATCGCTTCCATTGGGAAGATGGATCAGAACTGACGGCTGCGAGACAGTCGCTCGGAGAACGAAACCGATGTCGAGCCTCGATGACAAAACCATCGCTGTAGCCCGTGTCTACAGCGAGGCCCTCCTGAGCCTAGCTCGAGAGCTGGGGGAGGAAGAGTCGCTGTTGAGTGAATTGCAAGGTCTGGCGTCGGTCATCGAGACGGACTCCAAGTTTCGCGATTTCCTCTCGAGTCCGTTGGTGGATGCCACACCTCGAAAGAGCAGCCTGGAAACTATGTTTCGCAACCAGGCCAGCGACCTCTTGGTGGACACCTTGCAGGTTCTCAACCGGAAGAACCGTCTAGGGTTACTGCCGGCAATCTCCCAGACCTATCAAGAGGCCTACAACGATCTTCGTCACCAGATTGACGTTCACCTCACCAGTGCGATTCCTCTGAGCGAAAGTCAGCGGGAGCGGATTCGGGAAGCGGTGAAGAAGAAGATGGGGCTCGAATCCCATCTCATCGAACGGGTCGACCCCTCTTTGATTGGCGGGATGGTGCTGCAGATCGGTGATCGCAAAGCGGACGCTAGCATCGCCACCGAGTTGAGGACCTTGAATACGACGCTTTTGACACGGGCCTCCCGGCAGATCCAGAGCGGCGCACACTTCGAGAATTAAGGGTGAAGAGATGAAGTTCAAAGTGGACGAGATTTCCTCGGTCATCGCCGAGGAGATTCAGCAATATCGTAGCGATGTGGATCTGGCAGAGGTGGGCAAGGTTCTCGAGGTCGGGGACGGCATCGCGAGAGTCTATGGCCTGGGCAATGCCATGGCCAGTGAGCGCTTGGTCTTCCAGAACGGCGCATCGGGGCAAGTCTTCAACCTGGAACAGAACTCAGTCGGCGTGGTGATTCTGGGCGACTACCTGGGCATCAAAGAAGGAGACGAGGTCCGCCGTACAGGAGAGCTGCTGAGCGTTCCCGTCGGGGAGAAGATGGTGGGTCGTGTGGTCAACCCTCTCGGCGAGCCACAGGATGGCCTTGGGGTCATCGAAACCCCGCACCGTCGGCCACTGGAGTACAAGGCTCCCGGAATCGCTGCTCGCGAACCCGTGACCGAGCCCATGCAGACCGGTATCAAGGCTATTGACAGCATGATTCCCGTTGGCCGTGGTCAGCGTGAGCTCATCATCGGCGACCGAAAGACGGGCAAGACAGCCATCGCCATCGACGCGATCATCAATCAAAAGGGCGCCAACGTAATGTGCGTCTACGTCGCTGTGGGCCAGAAGGAGTCGACGGTGGCGGGTGTTGTGGAGAAGCTCCAGGAAGCGGGGGCAATGGATTACACCATCGTCGTCTCCGCCTCCGCCTCCGAGCCCGCTCCTCTGCAGTACATCGCTCCCTATGCCGGCGCTGCCATGGCCGAGTACTTTATGTATCAAAAGGGAATGGCAACCTTGGTGGTCTACGATGATCTCTCCAAGCAGGCCCAGTCCTATCGCCAGCTCTCGTTGCTGCTGCGCCGACCTCCGGGCCGCGAAGCTTACCCTGGAGATGTCTTCTACCTTCACTCTCGGCTCTTGGAGCGTAGTGTGAAGTTGCGCGAAGAGTACGGCGTTGTGCCGAAAGATACGGCAGAGGACTCTATGGACCGCTCCCTGGCTCGTAGGCATCCCGAAGGCCTCGCTGCGTCGGTAGAGCATCGCCCGGATGACGAGGAGGGCCTCTTTCACCGTCACGAAGGCCAAGAGAGAGCCGCTGCTTGGCTGGAAAGCCTTAGCGACTCCGCTGATTTCCGCGTGCATCGCTTTCCGGATAGTGGCGGTTCCATGACCGCCCTACCCATCATCGAGACGCTAGAGGGTGAAGTTTCCGCCTACATTCCTACCAACGTTATTTCGATTACCGACGGCCAGATCTATTTAGAGCCGGATCTCTTCTTTGCTGGCCTGCGGCCCGCGGTCAATGTAGGAATTTCCGTTTCCCGAGTAGGGGGTAACGCCCAGCGAAAAGCCATGAAATCCATTTCCGGCTCTTTGCGCCTGGATTTAGCAGCTTTTCGTGACCTAGAGGCCTTTGCCCAGCTAGGTACCGAGCTCGATGCTTCCTCTCAGCGCCAGTTGGACCGAGGGCGCCGCATGACCGAGCTCCTCAAGCAGCCGCAGTACTCTCCCTACGGGATCAACGATCAGATCGTCAGCATCTTTGCCGGAACCCAGGGTTACCTCGACGACCTACCGGTCAGTCAAGTGCTCCAGTTCGAGCAAGAGCTCATCAAGCACTTCCACGATGAGTTCCCCGAGGTGCTGGAAGAGCTGGACCAGAAGGGCAAGCTCTCTGACGAGCTAGATTCGAAGTTTCGATCGATCGTCGGCGATTTCAAGGGTCATTTCGTGCGCGACAACCCTGCGGCGGAAGAGCAGGAAAACTGAGTCCATGGCGAATCGAAGAGCCATCGTCAAGCGCCGTAAGGCGGTGCGGAACATCAAGAAGATCACCCGCACTATGCAGCTGATCGCTACCGCCCGTTTTCAAGCGGCCTTGAACCGTGCAGTGGCGACCCGCCCCTACACGGATAAGCTTGCCGAATTGGTGGCCGATCTCTCCGGTGTTGCCGAGGATTTCGCGCATCCGTTGCTGGAATCACGAGAGACCGTCAAGCGTTCTTCGCTGATCATTCTCACCAGCAATCGAGGGCTTTGTGGTGGCTACAACGCCAACGTGTTGCGCACCGCTGTCAAGCATCTCCGAGAGCAAAAGGCAGCAGGAATTGAGACCGACGTTCACATGGTGGGAAAGAAAGGCGTTAGCGCCTTTCGCTTTCAACAGAGGCCCACCGTCGAGTCGATTACGGATATCGAGGACAAACCTCGCTTCCAACAGGTCGAGCCCATCGGCCAAAACCTCATCGAGCGTTTTCTTTCCGGTGAGGTGGACGCGGTCCACGTTGCTTACATGAGGTTTTTCTCCGCCGGGCGTCAAATTCCAGAAGTTTTTCAGCTTCTGCCTCTGACCCAGCCAGCCACGGAGGGCAGTGGGAGCACGAGTTACGAGATCAAGCCCTCCGCCGAGAAATTGCTCAACGAAATCTTGCCAGCAACGGTTCGTATGCGTCTGTTCCAGAGCTTCAACGACGCTGCTGTCAGTGAACAGATCGCCCGAATGGCGGCCATGAAGGCTGCGACAGAGGCCGCTCAAGACATGATCGGTAACCTGACCCGAGAGTACAACCGAGCGAGGCAAACCCAGATCACTCTGGAGCTTCTCGACATCGTCGGCGGCGCCAACGCTCTGAATTAGGCAACGAGAAGCAGCGACTGCAACTCCAGATCCGCAACTGAAAACTCGCATAGAGACAAGGAAACGTCCCATGGCAGAGACCAACTTCGGCACAGTCACTCAGGTAATCGGCTCCACCCTGGACGCTCAGTTTCCAGAGGAAAAGTTGCCAGCGATTTACAACGCTCTCAAGGTGCCCGTATCTCGAACGGTGCTCGGGGAGACCTTCACGGAGACGCTCTGGTGCGAAGTCGCGCAGCATCTGGGAGGTGGGCAGATCCGTGCCGTCTCTCTCGGCTCCACCGACGGACTGGCCCGAGGCACCCGCATCGAGGACACGGGGAGTGCCGTGACCGTTCCGGTGGGTGAGGAGACTCTCGGCCGGGTCTTCAACATGGTGGGAGAGCCGATTGACGATCGTGGACCGGTAGAGGTTGCCCAGCGCAATCCCATTCACCGCGCCGCACCTCGTCTCGCAGACCTGTCTGCGAAGACGGAACTCTTCGAAACCGGTATTAAGGTCATCGACCTCCTCTGTCCTCTGGTTCGTGGCGGTAAGGCTGGTCTCTTTGGAGGTGCTGGTGTCGGTAAGACAGTGATCATTCAGGAGCTCATTGCCCGCTTGGCCCGGTTTCATAGCGGCTACTCCTGCTTCGCCGGTGTCGGTGAGCGGACTCGGGAAGGCAACGATCTCTGGCTCGAGATGCAGGAAGCCAAGATCGGCGACACCGGAAAGAGCGTCATCGATCAAACCGTGATGGTCTTTGGGCAGATGAACGAGCCCCCGGGTGCTCGTCTACGCGTGGCGTTGTCAGCGCTCACCATGGCAGAGCATTTTCGTGATCAAACCGGCGCCGACACTCTGTTGTTCGTGGACAATATCTTCCGTTTCTCTCAGGCCGGTTCCGAAGTCTCGGCGCTGCTTGGACGAATGCCGTCCGCGGTGGGCTACCAGCCGACCCTTGGAACCGAAATGGGTGAGCTACAGGAGAGGATTACTTCCACCAAGGAAGGTGCTGTGACCTCCATTCAGGCGATCTACGTGCCTGCAGATGACTACACCGATCCAGCGCCGGCCACCGCCTTCACTCATCTGGACAGCACGGTGAACTTGGAGCGGGGTATCGCGGAAAAGGGTATTTACCCTGCGGTAGATCCCCTGGCTTCCAGTAGCCGAATCGTGGCTCCGGAGTTCCTCGGCGAGCGCCATTACAGCGTTGCTCGCCAGGTGCAGCAGATTCTCCAGCGGTACAAAGATCTTCAGGACATCATCGCCATTCTCGGTGTCGACGAATTGAGCGAATCGGACAAGATTATCGTAAACCGAGCTCGCCGAATCGAGCGGTTCCTGTCCCAGGCCTTCTTCGTGGCTGAGCAGTTCACCGGTTTCTCCGGTGTCTATGTGAGCCGAGAGGACACGATTCGGTCCTTCGAGGAGCTCTGCGAAGGCAAGTGGGATCACCTGCCGGAGGCTGCTTTCATGTATGTCGGTACCATCGAGGATGCCGCTAAGCGGGCCGAGGAGCTCAAGTAAGATGGCTGGAGCGAGCACCTTCCACGTTAGCGTGGTGACCCCAGAAGGGGCGGTTCTGGATTGCGAAGCGACATCGGCGGCATTTCCGGCCTTCGACGGCGAGATAGGCATCCTACCGAATCACGCGCCCCTGCTCGCCAAGGTTGGGATCGGTGTTCTTCGAGTCACTAGCGGTGGCGAGACGCAGCGCCTTTTCATTGATGGCGGCTTCGCTCAGGTGGTGGATAACCGCCTGAGCGTGCTCACGGAGCAGGCTCGCCCTGTGGATGAGCTCGACGGCGCTGCCGTTGACGAGCTTTTCGAGCAGGCCCGTGCTGCCACCGGTTCCGACGAGGCTTCCGTCGAAGCTCGGGACGCCGCCTACGAGCGAGCGAGAGTTCAGCGACGGTTGACTCGCTCGTGACGGAAAACCAGCCGAAAAGAAAATTCCTTTCTCGGCGTTTCGTTCCTTGCTCTAGCCCTTGATGGCAGAGCTGAATAAGGAGAAGCGCTTACGCAAAGAGCTGGGCCTTCTCGATGTCTACGCCATTGCCACCGGTACGACCCTCTCAGCGGGAATCTTCCTACTGCCGGGCTTGGCAGCGGTTCAGGCGGGCCCGGCGTTGGTACTCGCCTATCTGCTGGCTGCAGTTCCTCTCATCCCAGCTATGTTCTGCGTCGTGGAGCTGGCGACTGCCATGCCCCGAGCCGGCGGAGTCTACTATTTCCTAGATCGTAGTCTCGGCCCTGGAGTGGGCACTATCGGTGGGCTGGGGACCTGGATTGCTCTGATTCTGAAGGTCGCCTTCGCTCTCGTGGGAATGGGGGCTTACATTGGCCTGTTCGTACCCTCGGTACCCATCAAAACCGTCGCCATCGGGTTAGCGTTGGTGCTAGGGGCGGTGAATCTATTGGGTGCCAAGAAGAGCGGCAAGCTCCAGGTTCTCCTGGTTCTAGGGCTGTTGGCCATCCTTGGGATCTTCATGGGGGGAGGCCTTCCCCGCCTGAATGGCCAACACTTCGAGGGCTTCCTCGACGCTGGCCTGGCGACCATTCTGTCGACTGCCGGCTTCGTTTACATCAGCTACGTCGGGGTGACCAAAGTTGCCAGCCTCTCCGAAGAGGTTAAAGATCCGGAGCGCAACCTTCCCCTGGGAGTTTTTCTAGCCCTCGGTACCTCGATCCTTTTCTATGGCCTCATCACCACGGTGATCGTCGGTGTAGTTCCCATGGAGAGCCTCAAAGGAAACCTGACCCCGGTGGCTGAAGCCGCAGGAATACTTTTTGGTCGATGGGGGGTAGCCATGGTCTCAGCGGCTGCCCTGTTCGCCTTCGTTTCAGTCGCCAATGCCGGGACCATGAGCGCGTCGCGATACCCCTTGGCTATGAGCCGGGACCGATTGCTGCCGAGGGTCTTTCGTCAGCTCAATCGCAAGAAGACTCCCGTACCGGGGATCTTGGCTACCATGACGATCATCGTAGTCGTCTTGCTTCTGCTGGATCCGGCGAAAATCGCCAAGCTCGCTAGCGCCTTTCAATTGCTCATGTTCGCCTTGGTCTGCCTGGCTGTGATCGTCATGCGGGAGAGCCGCATCGAGGCCTATGACCCCGGGTACCGCTCGCCGTTCTATCCCTGGATGCACTTGGTGGGCATCTTCCTGCCGTTCGTCTTCATTTGAATGATGGGCCCCCTGCCCTCTCTTTTCACCCTCGCCCTGGTCTGTCTGGGTGGTCTTTGGTATTTCTTTTTCGGACGTTCGCGGGTAAATCGGAGTGGGGCCATTTTCCATCTCTTCGCCCGTCTTGGGGAACAGGGCATGGATTCGGGCCTCGAACAGGAGCTCCGTCACATCATGCGGGAGAAGGGACTTCGGGAGGAGGACCCCTTCGACCAAGTGGTCGCCAACGCCTTGGTGATCGACCTTGCTGAAGGAGAGGAAGGAACTTTCGACGAGTTGGCCGCCGACGTGGCCGAGCATCTGAGCAAGCCGCTGCCCGCTAGTGCCGGGGAGCTGACCCGGGGATTTTTGGAGGCAACTCGGATCGGGGCGACACCGGTTTCCAAGGGTGTCTGCCTACCGCATCTCCGTCTTTTCGGAATCGACCAACCCGAAATGGTCCTGGTGCGATCCGAGGCCGGAATTCATGTCGATGTCACCGACGTCCACGGCGAGCACTCACCGTCGGAGCCCGTCTTCAGCCTGTTTTTCTTAGTCAGTCCGGAAGAGGACCCCCGGCAACATCTCCGAATCCTGGCTCAGCTCGCCGAACGGGTCGACGACGAGAGGTTCCTGGATGATTGGAGAGAAGCGAAAACAGAGCAGGAGCTCAAAGAGATCCTGTTGAGGGACGATCGTTTCTTATCTCTCACCCTTCGCCAGGGTGGTAAGACCAATCACTTTATCGGTCAGCGGCTCAAGGATCTGCCGATTCCAGAGACGGCTCTCGTTGCCCTCATTCATCGACGAGGCCAGATCGTCGTACCGCGAGGCAGTACCCAGCTGCAAGAAGGCGATCGCCTTACGGTTCTTGGGGAGCCGGCAGAGATTCGTCATCTGCGAGCGGATCTAGGAGGTTAGGGTCCTCGGCCGAGGGTTCTTCAGCCTCCTGGGCAAGTTCCTCGAGAAGAGAGAGGATTCTCTGTTTCGCCTCCCCTTCTGAGACCAGGAGAGTCAGGCTGTCCCAAGCTGAGCTCGGCCCCAGGGATACCCGAAGAGAGAGGCTTTCACCCTTCCAGGCCCCTAAAACGAGAAGCTCTTTGGGCTTTTCTTCAGCCAAGTCCCTGATGCGTTCCCTGACCCGTTTTTCTTCCCAAGGAATCTCCACGACCTCCGCTCTATTTTCCTCCAGGAGGCGGTTCCATCGCGGGATCTCAACCCCTCGATCACTGAGAACATCGATCCAAGCTCTCGAGCGTCGGCCTAGGTCCTCTGGTGGAACTTGCAGAGCCACTACCGGATGATGAACGTCGAAGTCGTGATGAACCAATTCACCGATGAGCAGATTCAGCTCGTCGTTGGTGGTCGCAGCGATCACCATGGAATCGCTCTCCACACCGGCTTTTTCAAAGGTGCCGGCGTCGCGGGCATCGCCCCGCACCGTTTCGAGATTCTGGCGGCGGAATTTGTCGAGCCTCCAGGAAGAGGAGTCCACTACCACCGTGGTTCGACCGCTCCGTCTCACCATCGAAACCAGCACTTCTGCCAAGGGGTGAGCGCCGATCACGATCGCTCTCTTGCGGGAACGATCGTCGCGGTATCCAAGCCAGATCGGTAAGGCAACGGACATGAGCGTCGCCCAGGCGCCGGTGGCCAGGATTGAAAGGTAAACCAAGCCTTCCAGGAGGGAGCCGCCTTCGACTCCGGCGTGGTGCAACTCCCTTGCGCCCAGTGATGCTACGGCTGCAGCCACAATTCCTCGAGGGGCGGTCATGGCGAGAAAAAACCGCTCTTTGAGGCCGAGATGATTCGGCCAAACGGAAAGAAAAACAGACAGAGGGCGAACTACGAAGATCAGCCCCACCGCCACCAAGGCTCCGTTCCAGCCGAGACCGAGGATTTCCTCGAGGCGAAGTTGGCCGGAGAGAAGAACGAAAAGCACTGAGATGAGCAGCGTTGTCAGATGTTCTTTGAAATCTCTCAAGCCACCCATGTCCGGGAGTCGGGAGGAGGACAGGGTAAAACCCATCACGACCGCGGCCAGAATTCCGGACTGCTCTGCCTGGCCCTCCGCAACCCAGTACATCAACATGAGTAAGGCAAAGGTGATCAAGTGGCTCAGTTCCGCATCGAACCGTCGGCTGCTGATGACGCTTTTGCCGATGGCTCCGCCGACGAAGCCAAGGATCAGGCCGGTGGCGGTAACCTTGATGACTTCCTGCCCAAGTGCAGCCATGGGCATTCCCTGCCGCTCGATGTACTGAAGAGCGAGGTAGGCCAGCAGCGCACCAATGCCATCGATGATCAACCCCTCTGATAACAGGATCGTCTTAACGGGCCGAGGGGCGATCGTGTGCCGCAGCAGTGGTGCAATGACCGTAGGACCGGTAACCGTAACAATGGCACCGAAAAGTGCTGCGGTTTGCCAGGACATGCCTACCAAGTAGTGAGCCAACAAAGCTCCACCCACTCCGGAAACGACGACTCCAATGGTCAACAGGTTTCGGACCGCTCCCTGTACCTTGCGGAGGCGCCGGGGGTCCAAGGAGAGCCCTCCTTCGAAGAGAATGACGGCAACCCCAAGGTGGATCAAAGCTTCTAGGGTTCCCCCGAGGGAAGCGGGTTCGAAAAGGCCCAGCCCGCTAGGGCCAGCGGCGATTCCCAACAGCAAGAGAGGGAGAATGGCCGGCATCTTCAACTGAGATGCCAGAGTCTGGGCTAGGATTCCAAGGCAAACTGCGAGGACCAGGGTCGTGAGGATCATGTTATTTGGGCTCTGATGTAGAGAAAAGAAAATGGCTCAGGAGTCAACTCTTGACGACAGGAAGCAGGCTCGGTGGTAGGCCAAGATCCGCAGGCACAGAGATGTCTTGGTCCAGGATGACTTGCTGGCGATCTACGAGATCTTGCAAGCTGGTGCCGGAGAGAATCTGATCAACGGCTTTCTTGACTCCTAGGAATACCTCTCGAATAACACAGTGCTGCGGTCCGACCTGAATGCTACACGGGAGAGCCAGGATCTGATCTACAGAAGTAACCTGGCCTTCTAGAGTCATTAAGATATCCGTCAAGTTTATCTCGCTAGCCGATCGCCCTAGGCTGTGACCACCTTGAGGGCCGCGGTTCGAAATGATCAGCCGATCCTTGGAAAGAAGAGCAAGAATTTGGCGTAAATAGGGCTCTGGAATGCCCTGCTCCCGAGCGATTTGGTGGCTGGTGACGGGCTGCTTCGTGCCGTGAGTGGCCACGTATAGCATGGCCCGAATACCATACTCGCCTTTGTTGGAAATTTTCACTGCGACGCGAATAATACCACGCGAGAAAGAATCCTTCGGGTCAACAAGATTGGGCCGCAGACCCTTTGAAGTCTCAACCTTGTTGTGGTTGCCGCTCTCTGGGCGGGCTCTCGACTTTGGAGAATCAAGACGCTCTGTTCAAGTTCAAGAGGTAGAAAGCAGCTACTACCAAAGAGTGAGTGATGACGCCGTTGGCGATCCTACGGGGAACCTCCTTCAGAGGAACAAGAACCAGCTCGAGCTCTTCTTCTCCATCTCCTTCGGCCTCGCCCACCCGCTCCAGGTCCGTTGCAACCCAGGTACCCGTCCGATTGGTTTGCATCGCTGGGTTGGGGTGAACTTCACCCAGTCTTTTCCATGTCCTAGCGCGGTAGCCGGTCTCTTCCAGCAATTCCCTTTGAGCGCCCACGAGCTCTTCCTCTCCAGGCTCGACAACCCCTCCCGGGATCTCCAGGGTGCTTTGAGCCAACCCATAGCGCCACTGGCGCACGAAGAGAACCTGATCGTCCGGAAGAATGGCGATCACATTTACCCAGTCCGGCATCTGAAGCACTAAGGCCATGCGTTGCTCGCCAGCGGCGATGAGCTGTTGACGGCGGAGCTCCACCAGGGGATGAGAAAACAGGACCTCGACGCTCTTCGGCTTCCATTGGTGCAAGGGGACTCAGTCCTTTCGCGAGGGAGGTCGACGACTTCTCATTTGAGTCACCGTCGAGAGAGTCGAATAGACGAGAAGCCCTACGGCGATGGCTACCGGTGCTGCCAGCTGCCAAGGGTAGGAGCGTCCCCACATGAGAAGCGGTAAGACCACACCTGAAGCGATCACCGCAGCTAGGGCCTTCTTGCTTATGTTCGTTGCCATGCTTCCACCGGGTTGGAAAGAACGCCGACTCCGCTCACCTCCACCTCCACGAGATCGCCAGGCTCCAAGGGGCCAACTCCCGCAGGAGTACCCGTGAGCAATAGGTCACCCGCCTCTAGGGTCATGAAATGAGACACGTAGGAAACCAGCTCTACGAGACCCCAAGCCATCCGCTCAACGTGGCCCTGCTGCCGCTGCTCACCGTTGATTCGGGTCACCACTTCCAGGTCTTCATAGTCGACCCCTACAGCGATGGCTGGTCCAAGGGGGCAAAAGGTGTCGATGCTCTTGCCCCGAGCAAAGGTGGCGTCATTACGCTGTAGGTCCCGTGCCGTTACATCGCAGGCACCGGTGACGCCAAGAATCGAGCTGCGTGCTTCCGACAGGGAGGCTCGGGCGGTTCTCGTTCGAATCACGACGCCAATCTCTCCCTCGTACTCCACCCGCTCACTCTCCTGCGGTAGAACGATAGCGGCACGATGGCCGATCAGTGCGGAGGGCGCCTTGAGGAAGATCAGTGGCTCCGTCGGCATTGGGTTGTCCAGCTCGTCCGCATGGGCTCGGTAGTTCCTGCCAATACCCACGACTTTCGTTGGGGCAACCGGAACCAGAGCGGATAGAGGGCCGTCGGGCACCGGGCGACCTAGCTCCCATCCTCCTGGATGGGTCTCGAAGGGGTCGGAGTGTAGGTAGTGCAGCACCCCCTCTTCATCGGTTGCTGCGTAGAAACCCTCTGGGCCCAGGCGATACAGGAGCATGGCGGTATTGTAACGGAGACCGTCGCCGCTCAGGTAGCGACGGTGGTTGCCTCGGTGAAAGGGGTGAAGTCCTCTGGCGCAGGACAGTGGAGCCGGAGCTGCTCACCGCTCCGGGGGTGAGGCAAGCTCAGTTCCGAAGCATGAAGCAGGGGACGGGAAGCCGATTTCGATCGGCTTCCATAGAGCCGGTCACCGAGCACCGGAAAACCTAAATGGGCTAGGTGAACCCGCACCTGGTGGGTGCGTCCCGTGACGAGCTGACATTTCACCAAAGAGAAGTCCGGGTTGGAAGCTAGGGTGGTGACCTCGGTTTCCGACTCCTGCCCAAGAGAGGAGACCTCGAATTTCCAACCTCCACCTCTAGCCTTGGCGATCGGTGCTTCTATGTGTTGCTTTTCGACCTCCAAGCTGCCCTCTACCACCGCTAAGTAGGTACGCCCTACATCTCGACTTCGCCAGGCGGCTGCCAGTGGGGCAAGAGCCCGTCGGTCAGCCGCAAACAGGAGCAGGCCACTGGTGACTCGGTCCAAGCGGTGGATCAGTCGAAGAAATGGGGGGCGGCCCCGCTGTACCGCGAGCTGAAGAGCAAGCTGCTCATCCAGGGCTAGCTCTCCCTCTTGCCTTCTCTCCGACGGTTGAGAAAGAGTCCCAGCGGGCTTGTTGGCTGCCAACACCCAGCCGTCCTGGTGTACCAGGTCCACCGTTGGAAGGGCAGGGGTTCTAGGTGCCTCCAGCTGATCCGGCGGAAGATGGACATCCACCACATCTCCGAATTCGAGAATGCGGCCCTCGATGCGGAGTATCTTGCCGTTTCGCAGAACGGAACTCTGACGGAGGAGAGCTCTAGCTCCCCTTCTAGACAAGGATGACATCGAAGCCAGGAAACGGTCTATCCGCTCGCCGGCCTCAAGGGGGCCCACCACCAAGCGGGTGGAGTCGGATGGGGGGTGACTCATGGTGGGGAGGATAACCGGGGTGCTCGAGAGACAGCGCCTCCTAGGAAGCGAGCTCTAGCGTTGGGTTCTGAGGAGTAGAGTCCACTCGGAAAGCTCCAGAGAGGGCTCGTCGACCCTCAACTGGAACCTCAGGAGCGCGCGAGACGCGGAACTCGGAAGTTGGGGTTGTTCCGAGCCTGTTCGAGGTAACCGAGGGTCTTGCGGATAACTTCCGCTGTAGCTTCTTCCGCAGCAGCTGCTCTGCCGAAGAGGGTGAAAGCGGCGAGTGCTTCGCGGTGAATCTCATTGCGGGCGAAGACTGGAAGAATTTCTAGAGCAAGGAACTTCATCTCCCGCAGGCGTTCTTCCTGAGAATAGATCAGCGCAAGCTCCAGAGAAACGAGGGCCGCGTCGTAAGGGAGGCTAGCCCGTAGGAAATGATCCTTCACCCGAATCAAGATGTCCTCTGCGATCGCGAAGTCTCCAACCTCGAAGTGAATTCTTCCCTCTAACCAGTCCGTCCGAATTTCGTCCAGCGGGTTGTCGAGCTTCTGGGCCAGATCACGAACCATGGAGACTCGCTCTTGAGCTTCGTCAAGGCGGTGAAGGTCCACGAGTAGAACGGTGAGGTTCTGCTGGCCTACGAAAGCCAGTCGTGGTTCACGATTTGGATTGATGAGGGAAAGTCCCTCTTTGAGGATCGTCGCCGCTTCCTCGAGATTGCCGACTTCGCGACAAACAAGAGCGTCTTTGATCATCACTCGACCCTGCAAATGGGGGTCTTCGATGTCACGGTAGACGGCTAAGGCTTCGCCAAGAAGGCTCCTTGCATCGTCGAAGCGCCGCTGGCCTGCCAAGAGCGTGGCTTTCAGATCCAGGACTTCCACCCGAACGGTATCTAAGCCCGAGCCCTTCTGGAGAAACTCCTCTGCCTGACGGAAGGCTTCTGCCGCCGCCTTGAGATCATTGGCTACCCGGAGAGCATTGCCCAACAATGCCCAAGCCTGGGCCTTGATGTCCTCGGTGACCCGCTCGTCGTAGCTCCAAGGCTGAAGGGACTTGGAAATCTCTACAGCTAGCGAGGCAAGGGAGACCGCCTCGTTCGGGTTCCTCGCGACCGCCTCCCGGCTGCTTTCTCCGAGCTTGGTGACGAGAGACCAGGAACCGTAGCGCTCGCTATTGCGGACTAGCAAAAGCCGACGTTCTGCTGGCATGGCGAGAAGCTTGGTGAGAAATTTCTCTGCCAAAACCTCATCCCTAGCAAAGCAAGACCGCCAATCCGAAAGCCGCTTCGAAAGCCGTTGACTGATGGCTTCGTACTCCTGGTGAGAAGGAGTTGCATCTTTGCCGGACTTGGCCTGCTGAAACAGAGAGCTGCTAGCGAGGTGACACTGGGGGCAAGTTTCTAGGAGGTGCTGAAGAATCTTGAGGTATCGAGGTTCATTGTGGAGGAGAAGGTTGGCGGCTAACGCCGCCACATCCGCATCCTCGAAGTGCCGAACCCCACGCTTCCCGGATTTTCCTGTTGAGGGAGCCGCCGGCTTATAGCAATCCGAGCAAGCTGCTATTAAATGAGCCAGAGGCTCTGAGCAACCCGTCTCAGCAGCAGCCCACAACAGGTCAACCAAACTGTCTGGGTCAACATGAGTATTTGCGAGATCGGCCATGAAAAAGCCTCTTAACCGTTAGATGATTGTCTATATTTTAGCTACCACGACGATTCTATAACCTTTTGGACCAAAAGAAAAATGGGCACGAATCGAGCTAGACGGTTTCTAGTTTGCAGGCCTGCAAATCTAGCCGCCGTCGGGCTCCGCTCCGATGCCGATATCAGCTGATCCTTCTTCCTCATCGCCATCCGCCGACTCCGTCGCTGGCGCGGGGTTGTCGGAATCTCCGGAGCCGATAACGGCATCCCAAACAGCAGAGAGGACCTCTACCCAACCGGATCCGGAGTCATCTCCAGAATTTCCGGTGGCAAGGGCGGGTTGAACAGGAAATAGTACGGTGACGCAGAACAGGGCTAGCGCGACAAGGCCGACGCCTCGCGCGGTCCGATTGCGAATCATGAAATGCTCTCCTCTTGGCGGCTACACGTCCACGGCCTGGAGGGCCACGGAGGTCCGCCTAGTTATGTAGTTGCATGAGAGGGCAAAAACGGGGCGTTTTGGGAGCAATTCTTTTTTCTCCAGACAAGAAAAACCCCAAACGTGGTGAATACGGACCGATTTGAGCCAAAAAACTTGTTTCTAGCAGTGACCCAAGGCCAACGCCAGGTACTTCTCTATCGTGAGCTTAGAAAATACCCTAAGAGACCTCGCCCCGGGCCTGCTCCGTTATTGTGGCGGGCGCATCGGCTGCCCTTTCCTCGCCGAAGAGATTGCCCAGGAATCACTTCGAATCTTGGTCGAACGCTGGCAGAAGAGCGGTCCGCCGGAGAATGCGGCGGCATTTCTATTTGCTGTAGCCCGTAGGCGAGCCGCACGCCTAGCGGCGAGACGGCGTTTGCTATCTCCTTTAGACCCTCTCTTGGAGCGGCCGAGCCAAGAGCCGGCTCCGGATGCGGTGATTTTGCTCAAGGAGCGCTTTGGTAAGGCTCAGCAGGCTCTGGGGCGGCTGTCGCGGCAAGATCGCGAAGTACTGCTGTTATTTGCTGCAGCCGAGTTGGACCTAGCGAGCATCGCTGAAGTCCTGGGCCTCTCCCTTTCTGCCGTCAAGATGCGCCTACACCGAGCCCGTCGCCGACTTCTGGAGCAAATGGAGGTGATACATGAGTTGGCCTGAGCCACCTACCGAGGCACCCATCGACTCCTCGGTGGACAGTTGGCTAAAGCAAAACTTGGAAGGAGAGAAGGGAGCTGCCGAGCGAGTCGTTCAGGCTGCTCTTAGCACTAGCCCTGTCGCTGGCCGGCCATGGCGGAGTCGGCTCGTTGCAGGATTTGCCTTGTTGTTTCTGTTTTGTACTCTGGCCCTTGTCTTGGGGCCGACGGTTTTCAGGAAGACAGAACTTCGCCAAGAGCAGCGGGCCGAGGTCCAGCTGAAGCAGGCGTCCGGATTCTCGCCGGAGGTTCGAGAAGCAGAGAGTTTCCTAATCGATAACAAGGGCGATGTCGTCACCATTACTGCCGCTAGCGGCCAGGTGAGAGCCATCGTCATGGGGAGAAATCCATGAAGAGAGCCGCTAGATTTGGTTTGATTCTACTTTTGTCCACCTGTCTCGCGCCTCTTTGTTTTGCAGCGCCAGATGAGCAGCGAGACCCCATTTCCATCGATGTCGTGGGAGCTCCCCTTGCGGATGTTCTCGCCGGCTTCGGAGACATGACCGAGAGTCGGCTGTCTCTGGATCCGGCGCTGACCGCCAGCATTACCTTGCGGCTCGACCGCGTCTCCTGGACTACCGCGTTGGATGCCGTCTGTGAGAGCGCAGGTTGCAACTGGAGCCTGGTCGGCGGGCCGCCTCGGGTCTTGAAGATCGAAGCGGATCCCCGTGGGGCCTCCGAGGAGGGTGTCGGTGAGCGCCTGGAGGTTGCCTTCGTGGATTTGCCCCGTGCCGAAGCCCTGAGGCTCTTGGTGGGCACCGCCGGGCTAGAGGCCGGTATCGAAGGGGAGCTGACGGGTTCTCTCTCAATGAACCTACAAGGGGTAACTCTAGGCACGGCTCTCAAAGCCCTGTGCGAACCTGTCGGGTGCCTTTGGCGTTTCGCCAAAAAGAGTACGCCACCGATCTTCGTGTTTCCACGGTCCTTGGGAGACAGAACGGAAGAGATCGCCACCGCTGACGCCAGGGCCATAGAGTTGGCAGAAGCTTCGGGCATCGAGGAGAAGCTGCGGACACCCTTGTCTCTCAGTCTTCGCGACGCGCCTCTCTCGGCCGTCCTCAAGAGTTTTGGCAATATTCTTGGTTGTGGGGTGTCGATCGCGCCAGGCCTAGAGGCTTCGGTTACGGTCGAGCTAGACAAGGTTCCGGCGGCGGATGCTCTCGACAAAGTATGCCTTCTGGTGAATTGTCGCTGGAGATTCTCTGCCGAGGGCGAGCCGACCCTCTTTGTCGAGAAATGACCGGTTCCTTAGCGGGGAATCCGAAGCGAGGTTTGTTGTTCCTGAAGTCGCTGACCTAAGAGAAGAGCCAGGTTCTTCCAGGCTGCCAAGGCTTCGGGCCGTAGGTCGATCGCTTGCCGATAGGAGGCCTCGGCCTTTCCCAGGTCTCCTAAGCGCCGCAGAGCTACGCCTCGATTGGTCCAGGTGAAGGGCAGGGCTGGGTCCAGTACGAGAGCGCTGTCGAAGAGTCTCAGGGCGTCTGTCAGGCGATCTTGGATCAGCAGCTCGGAGCCTTGGTTGGACTGGAAGATGGCGTCAGCGGTGCGGTCAGAGATGGGCCGAAAAGGTCGAGTTGGCTGACTCGATCGACCGGCTAGATCGAAGACGGTGAGCCGAGCCGGCGTACCGGTCGCTGCCGCCAGGTGAAAGTTGGTGACCAACAGGTCTCCAAAGGATTCATTGCCCTCAGGGGCCTCCGATAAAACGAAGAAGACCGGCTCACCAACCTCTCTCGCCAAGGAGACGAAGAGAAAGGCAAAGGAGACACAGTTTCCCCTGCCAGCCTCGAAGGCTCGGGAAGCAGAAACGGTTTCGAAGGGCTCTTCCTCGTGCCGGTGTAGCTCGAAGTGATCTATCAGGGCTTTTGCCAAGAGACGAAGTCGGGTCGCAGACGGAGCTCGAGCAATCTTTTTGGAGCGAAGCCAAGTGCGCATCTCCGGGGTGACTTCAGACGGCCCCCGGCTGAGCCCCGGAGGCGCCGGAGATTCCGGTAGGTGCGGCGCCGCAGCAGAGGCTTGGTGAGAAGGTACGGCTAGTATTCCGGCAAGAAGCAGGCTGAGGACTCGGCTTGCCATGAGCTTTCTCCTTAGTGGCGGTCTTAGTTGGCTGCCGAGTGGGGTTGGTGATTCCTCTCCTCCTCCGATTGCCCCAGCCATTCGATGCTGGAGTCAATGACTTCTGGATCGCGGAGAATTCGGCGGTGGCCCAACCCCGCTACGGTTCGTAGTGTCGCGCCGGGCCAAGGGCGCACCAGATCCCTTCCGTTGGTCCAGGGGACTTCTCGATCATTCCGGTCGTGAAAAACGGTCAGGGGGAGCTCCATTCGTGGTGCCAGAGCGGTACCCACCAGATCGGACCAGTAGACGTCGAAGCGTTTTTCAATGCGCATTTGGGCCACCAATGCGATCTCTGGGGGGAGTCCCAACATCGCAGTGACCGTGCCCAAGAAACTCCCAGGGTCGGTGGCCGGAGCAAGGTAGACCAGGGCTTTGGCTTGGAGCCCTTGATCCAGAGCGATGGTGGTCACCGAGGCTCCAGCGGAGTGGGCCACGATGGCCTCGACCGACCCAGCCCACTGAGCGACGTCTCGTATCGCGTCCGCCATGTCGATGAGGGAGCTGGATCGCCCCGAAGACTGTCCGTGCCCCGGA
Source organism: Deltaproteobacteria bacterium (assembly GCA_022601195.1). Taxonomy (GTDB): domain Bacteria; phylum Acidobacteriota; class Thermoanaerobaculia; order Multivoradales; family JAHZIX01; genus JAHZIX01. Next base: position 195,489 of record JAHZIX010000045.1, on the reverse strand, counting down.
GCGTCGAAGGTGACCACTCGAAAACCCATCGACAGGAGTGGTTCTACGAACGCTGCCAACTGGGAGCCTCGTCCCTCCCAGCCATGCACCAGGAGGGCCGTGGGGCCTTCTCCCCAGGACCAGACCGCGAGGCGGTGGTCTCCTGATGGAATATCCGTCCGGACGGCGCTTTCTAGCCACTGACTCTCCCGGGGAGGGGTAGGTTGACGGCGAGTGCGAAGAAAGAGTTTGGCTAGAACTCCTGCAGCTAGGCTCGGCGAAAGTCGAGCCGTCATTCGTAGGCAGGTGGCGAGAAGTAAAAGTCGAACGTTCGTTCTTTTTTTTGCAGAAAGAATATCCAAAGCAGGCACATTCATTTTCTTACCTCAATGAGGGGTGGAGGTTGCGAGCAGACGCTCGAAGGACTGCCGGGCGTAGTGGCCGGCTTCAGAATCACGCATGAGACGACTGAAATGGTGATAGGCAAGCATGATGGAATAGAACTCGTAGGCAAAGAGATCCAGGTCGATTCCGCTGCGAAAGTGACCTTCTTCTACCGCGATACGACCACTCTGGCCAAGAGCTTCGATCCAGTCTTTCTGATACCCGGCTAGCCGGTCTCTAGCTGGCCCTGGGCGGTCGTCTAGCTCATTGGCCATGGAAACAAAGGGACAGCCTCCTGGCAGAGAGGAGAGCGTTTCCCAACCCAACCAAGATTCGAAAAGCATTCGAATGCGAGGGATTCCCCGAGGTTCCTGGAGGGCGGGAGCGATCACTTTTTGGACAAATTTCTCTACCGCCCTATCCAGGAGCTGAAGCTCCAAATTCTCTTTGGACTCGAAGTGGCCAAAGAGGCCACTCTTGGACATACCCATCTCCCTCGCTAGGTTACCGATGGTCAGCCCTCCCAACCCCACCTTGCTGGCCATGGCCAGGGCCTTGTCCAAGATGGCTGCTCGAGTTTCCTCTCCCTTGCTCATCTCACGATGTTCGCACGAACGATCGTGCTCGTCAAGAACGAAAGAACTACATCCAGGTTCTAGCGCCGGTCAAAGAGAATCAACCAGAGGAAAAACGGGCCACCCAGAAGGGCTGTCAGAATGCCTACGGGGAGCTCCGCGGGGGCTAGAACCACCCGGGCGGCGGCATCACAGAGGGTGAGAAAGGCGCCTCCGGCAAGTAGACAGGCCGGCAACAGGACGAGGTGATCATGCCCAACCCAACGCCGGAGAATGTGCGGGATCATGAGGCCCACGAAGCCAATGGGCCCGGTAACGGCCACTAGGGCGCCGACCATTAGAGAGTTGACGGCGAGTACCTGGAGCCGCAGGCGAACCAAGTTTACTCCCCGGCTGGCTGCTATTTCCTCACCGGAAATCAGCAGGTTGAGGTCCCATCGCAACCACAACAAGACAGCTGCTCCTCCCAAGACCCAGGGCGCTAGCCAAAGAACTTCCCGGTAGCCAACCACCGCTAGCCCACCCATGGTCCACCGCACCATACGAAAGGTCTGGGTGAAGTCGGAGAGGTATTGCACCAACAGGATCATTGCACCGCAGGAAAGGGAGACCGCAATGCCGGCTAGAAGTAAGGTCGACCCTCCGGTTTCCCTTCTCCGGTTCGCCAAGCCAAAGACAACGGCACTAGCGGCGATGGCTCCAAGGAAGCTACCTACGCCGATCCAGGGGAGTCCCCCTATCGATGCTGTTTCCAGAAAACGGATGGCGAGCACTGCTCCCAGCGCTGCACCTACCGCTACGCCGAGGGTGTAGGGCTCCGCCAACTCGTTCCGAAATAGGGTCTGGTAGGACAGGCCGGCAGCTGCCAAGGCGCCCCCGGCCAGCAACCCCAGAAGGACTCGCGGCATCCGAAGCTGCCAGAAGATGGTGGCGGCCGTTGACTCCTGACTGGCGACCTCGCCCACCGAAATGGGGTGACTCCCGACCAGGGGAGTCAGCAGCAAGGTCAAGACCCAGCCTACAGCGAGAACCATCATCCATTTCGAGGTTCTGGACTGCCGAGCCATATTCAAAACTTCACCAAAGGAGCAACACCGTCCTCCAGTTGGACGATATCGAAGGGAGTGGAAAAGAGGCCTTCGAGAACCTCTGGTCGGAGCACCCTCTTCGGTTCGTCGAAAGCCAGAATCCCGCCCCCTGAAAGGGCGAGAACTCGGTCGGAACGAGCTGCGAGGCGAAGATCATGGGTGGCCAGAACCACGGTCGGACGATGATTCCGGCGCAGTCGCTGGAGTAGCTTCACGATGTCCCGCTGATGCCGGGGGTCAAGATGAGTCGTCGGTTCGTCGAGCATGAGCACCGGTGCCTTCTGGGCGAGGGCCGCCGCGATGAAGACGGCTTGCCGCTCGCCACCCGATAGCTCGTTTACCGGACGCTGCCGAAAGGCTTCTAGCTCTACCGTCTCCAAGGCTTGCGAGACCGCTTGGAAATCCTCTTCACTGGGTGCGAGCTGCCATCGGGAAAGATGAGGAAATCGTCCCTGGAGCACAAGGTCTTCCACCAGGAGCGGCAACCGCGAAGGCCGAACCTGCGGAACATAGGCGATTCGAAGCGCCAGCTCCCGGGCCTGAAGACTCTGGTAGGAGTCCTCCCCAAAGAACAACCCACCTTCCGCTGGGGAGCGGATGCCTGTGAGCAGTCGCAACAGCGAAGTCTTGCCGGCGCCGTTAGGCCCGATTACAGCGACCCATTCCCCTTCCTCTACCGAGAAACTCAGTGGTCCCAAGATCTGCCGGCCTCCCGTGCTCCAGGTGACGCCCTGTAGGCTCAGTAAGGGGGCCGAAGAGGCGTGCTGCGTGGGGTACACCAACGGCTCTCTAGCGGATGGTCGTAGGCTCACGGCGATGTTTGCCTCGTTGCATCGGGGGCGGATCGAGTGGGGGAGGTTTGAAGAGCTGACGCCATAGCGTCATAGAGCGCGGGAAGCCGGGGTCCCGGCACCACCGTGAAGTCTCCGTCGAAGATATGAACCTGGCCTTGCTCCGCCGCTTTGATCTGAGGAAAGGCCAGCCAATCCTGTCGAAACGCCTGTTTGGCCTCAGTGGTGAGCTCTACGGCGGACAACTCGAAAATGAAATCCGGAGACCTGGCGAGAATCACCTCCAGGTTAACCAACGGGTAAGTCGTCTCGAGATCAGCGAAAACATTGGTAGCGCCGAGACGAGTCACCAGTTGGTCGAGATAAGTTCCGGGGCCGGCGACCCGCACCTCAGACGGAGAGCCTGGAGCCCGACCGACAGAAATGAGCACCGTGTGCCCCTCAGCGATAGGTCTTGGTGCAAGATTTTTCCGCAACCTCTCTACGAGCTGCTGGCCGCGGGCCTCGACGCCGCAGCGTCGAGACAGGGCAATGATGGTCTCCTCGAGATCCAAGAGAGTCTCGCTACGGACGGTCAAGACCTCAACGCCCAGCCGTCCAAGCTGGCGCCCCAACTCATTTTCACTGGGAAGCAGAACAGCCAACTGAGGTTGAAGGTCCACTATGCCTTCCAAGTTGGGGTTGAATAGCCCCCCGAGGCGAGGTTTTGTTCGCGCCTCGGGAGGCCACTGGCAATAGTCGCCCACACCCACCACTCTGTCTCCCAGGCCCACAGCGAAGGCTATTTCGGTAACGCTGGGGGCCAGCGTTATCAAGCGATCTACCGCAGAATCGCTCCCGGTTGGCAGGGAGCGATTTTGGCAAGCTGTCGCCATGATGGCGGTGGCCACCACGACGTACAGAAAGTGGGGGACGGAAAATTTCACGATCTACTCCGTTTCGCGCCTCCAGGCTGGAGGAGTCAGAGGCGAAGGGTCACACCGCCGAAAAAACTTCTGCCGGGAGCAGGAAACCCGAGAACTTCCTGGTATTCCTTGTCTCCAAGGTTTTCGACGCGCACTTCGGGAGACATCCAAGGAAAAGCCTGCCACCGGACGGCTAGATCCAACCGGGTATAACTCGGGTTCTGAGTCCTGGTGAAGGTCACGGGATCCAAATCAGGCCGTTCCCCGACGAAACGACCCGTGAAGCTGAAAGTCCAATCGGAAGGTTGATAGGCCAGCCAAAGGCTGGCACTCTCCCGTGGCCTGCGAAGTAGCTCTTCGTCGTCCGTCTGGTTTGCCGCGTCGAGATAGGTGAAGCTTCCCATGGCTCGCCATGGCCCTCCCTGGTAACGCACGGAGGCTTCTGCACCTCGGCTCCGAACCCGCCCCAGGTTCACGTTGGTGAACGTCTGAAGATCGAACTCGATCAAATCCCTTTGGCGGTTGTCAAAAGCAGCTGCCACTAGGCGCCAAGGCCCCAGAGTGTGCTCCACGGAAAGCTCGAGGCTCTCGGTGGTTTCCGGTTGCAGATCCGGGTTGCCGCTGAACGGGAAAAAAAGCTCCCCCAGAGCCGGGGCTCGGAAGGCCTCTCCGTAGCTAGCTCGAACTCTGGTCGCCGGGCCTGCATCGACCACCACGGCGACTCCGGGACTCCACTCACTTCCGAAAGTCTGGTGGTCGTCTCGTCGGACGGCTGCCTCCAGGGAAACCGTCTTCCACCGGAAGCGAAGCTGACCAAAAGAAGCCCAAGAGCTTTGGCTGTCTCGGTCCAGGTTGACGCCGAAGGTACTCTCGTTGCTCACCTCGTCATCTTGCCAATCTCCTCCGATTCCAATGTCCACAGCAGAGCCCAGGCTGGTCGTTCCCACGACCCGTCCCCGTCGCCGTTCAGCTGTCGTATCGTTGCGGGCGAAAAAGGAGTCCGGATCCGTAAATTCAAGATCCATGGAGGTCGAGGAGACCATAGCTTGTAGCTGCCAATCGGCTACCGGTCCGTTGAACGGTAGAGCAAAGTTCCGGCTGACAGATTCCTGGCGGCGTCGGGGTGTCAGAGTCGCTCCGCTTCTGGGGATACCCAACTCCGAGTCGTCCAGACGGGTCAGTAGGCCAAGAGTCGCTCCATTTTGCCATCGCCATTCAGCTCTTGCGACCAAGTCTTGGCGGTCATAGAAGTCGTTCTCGATCTCCCCATCGCCGGTCCGGTAGGTGGCCACCAAATCGAAGTGAAGGGAACCGATGTCGTGACCCGCCGCGACAGCGCCGCGTCCGTAGGAATTCTCCCCGGCTTCGAGACGCACCCGGGCTCCTGCATTGTGAGCTGTGAGCACCTGGATGGCCCCACCGAGGGCGCTGCTGCCGTAGAGGGTGCTGAGAGGACCGCGTACCACTTCGATCTTGTCGGCGCTCTCAGTACCCAGGTGGGCCCAATCGAAACCGCCGAAGAAGGGGTCATTGAGCACCAGACCATTCCAAAGGACCAAGGTCTGGTTGGAGTTGCCCCCTCGAGTGAATACAGAAGTCACCGAGCCCGGTGAACCGGATCTGGCGACAGCTACACCGGGAATAGTAGCTATCAGATCCGCTACCTCTGTACTCTGGCGCGCTTCGATCTCCGAGCGTTCGATAACCGAAAGGGTGACTCCGAGGTCGGTTTCCTCGACTTCCTGAAGAGAGGCGGTCACAGTGACCGATTCGGAGTAGGGGGTAGGATTAGATTGAGATTGAGCCAACATTGGGATCGCGCCCCCGAGGATCCCTGCCAGCCATAGTGCTTGGCGCACGAGTGTTCTCCTATTCGAAAAATGAAAATGCCCCTGACTCTAGGGAGTTCAGGGGCATTCACCCGCGAAACCAAGGCAACCGGGCTCATCACCACCTCTCGACCCCGAAGGTAGGGAATTTGGACACAAGGTGGTTCGGCAGGTCTCCTGACTTCCGGATCTTCCTAATCCCGGACCCTTCCCGCGAGAGTGACCGATTCGATCTCTCCCTCGCAGTGGTGTCTTCCGGTTTCGTACCCGGTTACAGTGGCGGGGGCCGCGTCGGATTTACACCGACTTCCCTTTTCGAGCCCGCAAGAGCGGGCTACCGAACCGCCGTCAAATCTTCAAAGAACTCCGAAGGAAACCACCCAGTAAGGCAGCTTCCCCTACGCGCTAGTAGTCGTCGTAGACGCCCAAGGGAACGCCAGTGGAGCTTCCCGGTTCCACGAATTGCTCCGTGCTATAGCTCTCTTCTGCTGCACTACCCGAGCTGAAGGTGCGTTCTTCCAGGCCGTCCATAAACTCGTTGTATCGGTTGAGAATCTGGCTGATGGCAGCACCTTCCGCGCCGCCCTCGGTACTTTCTCCCGGCTCGCCTTCTACCGGTGCATCGTTGGCTAGAAGGCCGATGGCGATGGTCTTGCTGTCAATGATCCGTCCAAAACCGGAATCCTCTACCGAAGAGGAAATTCGTTCCACATCCGCTTTGGCGAGACCGATCCAGTTACCGGCATCTGTCAGAACCAGGACAGTATTCTCGTCCCAGGGCGCCTGTTTCGGCTGCCTCAGGGTTTCGAATTCGTTGCCGTTTTCCAGGTGAACGGTAAAAGTCTGAGCCGCAAAAACGGGAGCGCTCAAGAGAAAAGCGACAGCTCCAGCGGCTAGGGGAGAGAGGACAGCTCGTAATTTCATCGATGTTACCTCCTGCAAATTCCCAGCTAACCTACCACAATATCAGGCTTTTTGATCTTGCGGCCCTGGGCCGGCCCATCTCCTGATGAGGGTTGAGAGAGCTTTAGGGGACGAAGGGGGAGTGGTGCACCCGAGAGGATTCGAACCTCTGACCTACGGCTCCGGAGGCCGTCGCTCTATCCAGCTGAGCTACGGGTGCATATGCGGAACGTGCGTTTGGCGGTAAGTCTCGCGATTGCTGCGGGATCGATTTCGGGTTTGCCCACAAGGCGCCAGGAAATGGCCTGCCTGGAGGGATTCGAACCCCCGACCCGCGGCTTAGAAGGCCGCCGCTCTATCCAACTGAGCTACAGGCAGCCGTCGTAGAGTGCCCACCGAAAGGTGCTCGCGTTGTGAAACCGCTGAATCGGGGCGCCCAGATTTGAACTGAGGACCTCCTGCTCCCAAAGCAGATGCGCTACCAGGCTGCGCCACGCCCCGACGGGAAACGCTCGGGGAGTGTAAGTCACCTCACCGAGCGCTGTCAATTTGTCCTTCTTCGCCTGCGGCCCCCTCGCTCCGTCAGTAGCTGAGGACCCTCAGCTACCAGCTAAGGGTCACATTGGCCAAGGCGCGCCGACCGATGATGTCACCACCGAAGGACTCATAGTGCTCATCATCGAATAGGTTGGCGACATTGAGACCGATGGCAAAGTGCTCGTTGATCTTGTAGTTGCCGTTGAGGTCGACCGTGGTGTAGGAATCCACGTCTCCCTGAAACGGACCCACGGACCAGCGAAACTCATCGGACCACCGCAAGCTGACTCCCAAATCCCAACTCGGCTGGGTGTAAGTCCCGCCGAGGGAGAGCTTATTCTCAGGTGAGTTCGGCAGCAGGATGTTGTCGAAGCCGGGGGTATCGCCTTTGATGTCGAAGTCGAACCACGAGTAGCTGAAGTTAAAGTTCCAATCGTTGCTCAGGTAGTAGTTGAGGCCCAAGTCCACGCCTTGGGTATCTACCTCGCCGAAATTCGTATACGAAACGGCGGCGATGATCGGGGTCCCGTCCAGGTTGCGAGTGACTGCCGCTCCGGGAACGAATCCTCCAATCACCGCATCGAGAGTGCCCGCCAATTGCGCCGGGACCCCTGAAAAGGCGCCGAAATTCGGGTTGACGCGCCCCAAGGGGGTTCCCAACATCGGGATCAGGTCGGTGATGAAGTTCTCGTTGTTGCTGTTGTAGTAGTCCGCAGTGAAGAAGGCTTTGCCTCCGAGGATGCCGGAATAGCCGATCTCAAAGGTTCGGACCTCTTCCACTTCCAGACTCTCGTTACCCAAGGCCAACACAGGTACGACCGGGCCGAAGCCGCAGTCGACGCCAAACATGGCGCAGAGGCCATTGAGGGGAGCTCCCGGGAAGGCTCCTACCGCTGCCTGTAGGAAGAACTCCGAATAGTTGGCGACCTGGAAAGCCTCGTTGTAGGTGAACCTCAACGTGTTATTGGGATTGATGCTGTAGACCAGGGCCGCCTTTGGGGAGAACTGAGAGTCGTGAAGGGTGCTGTCGTCCCAGCGAGCAGCGATCACTAGCTTCACGCTGTCTGAGAGGCTCCAATCGAACTGTCCGAAAAGCGCGCTGGAGTCTGTTTCGACGGGCTGAAACACGAGGGATTGGCGACCGGTGAGCGGGTCGAAAGTATCGATCTCTTCTTCCCCGTAACTGCCCCCCGCGACAATGCGAGCCTTGCCATCAGCAAAATCCCAATTGGTTTGAAATTCGATCTGAGTGTTGTTGGTATCGAGCACCAGGTTGTTGCCACTGGAGAGGGCGGTCTGTTCTTGCGCGTCTCGCTTGTTGTAGTAGGCCAGGGCGTTCCAATGAACGGAGGAGAAGTTGACCCGGGCCCAGGGCCGGTCGAGATCCACCACCTGAACCCGGCCAATGCCCGTCTGGAAAACCGGTCCTTGGACGTTGGACTGCCCACCCTCGATGGTAAAGAAGCTGCCGCTGTCGAGATATTTGTCCAACCGGATGGTGCCAAGGATGATCTCGGCATCGTCTTCGGGGTCGAGGGGCACCGCTTCCTGGGGCAAGCAGTCGGTCTGTCCGGTGCGAGTGCAAGGAATCGAATATTCAGCCCTGCCGTTTCGGGAGACGGTGAAATCGCCGCTGGAGCGCAGGCCCGCCATCGCCTTGAGGTACCAATCCCCGCCGAGGTCTCCGGCCCATCGGAAGTCTGAATTCAAGGTCGACAGATCCCCGCCTGCAATGCGGAACTGGCCTCCCTGGCTGAACTTTGGTTGTTTGGTGACTACATTGACAATGCCGCTGGAAGCATTGGCGCCGTAGAGAGCTGCACCGGGGCCACGGATCAGCTCGAGACTGGCAATATCGTCAAGGGGAAAAGACAGGGCACCCCACTCCTGGGAGCCGAGAAAGGGCACGGAGCCGTCACGGCCATCGATCAACATGGCGACGCGACGGTTCAGGGAACTGTTGAATCCTCGGGTGTTGAGGTTGTAGTCATAGACACCGCTCTGAGTGACCTCGGCACCAGGGGTGAACTCGAGGAGCTTGGGAAGCTGGCCATGGGAGGCTTGTCGCTCGATTTCGGCTTCGGTGACCACCGTCACGGCGGAGGGTGCATCGACGATGCGCTCGGCGCGCCGAGAAGCAGAGACTACGGTGATGGTCTCCGCGAAACTTACGTTCCAATCGACGTTCTGGTCGACCTGGGTGGCGGCGCCGGCAGAAACCTCAACGTCCGAGGCGCTGGTTTGGTTGTCGCCGAGGGAGAAGGTCAAGGTGTAGCTGCCGGCCGGTACCGACGAGAAAGAAAACCGGCCCTCTTGGTCCGAAATGGCTACGCTGCCGATCTCGGAAACGACTACGGTGACCCCACCGATACCCGATCCCGAGTCTCTAGTCACAGTGCCATCGATTCGGCCTGAATCTTGAGCCAACGCTGTCATCGAAAAAGTGACTACGAAGAATAGCGCTAATGCTGAAGTTATGGGCCTGATGCGCATGGGGATTCCCTCCTAGGAGTCTACGCGGGGCTCCGCCGCGACAGTCGGGGGTAGCCCTCGAAGAGATGGATTTTCGGCTCGAAGAGCCCCAATAGCTTATCTGTCCCAGAGGGCAGGCGTCCAGTCAACAGGAATAGTCAGGAGGGCGTGACAACGGCACATTCTTGTTTTTCTGCAAACAGCTGTGAGACTTTATCCTTCGAGATTCCAACGCCCCATCAGAAAGCGAAACGAGCCCGAGAAAAATGGACAGAAAAAGATATGTCGTCATGGGGGCCGGCCAGGTGGGGCTTCAATTGGCAGAGTCCCTCTCGAAGGGGGGCCACAACGTCACCGTTATCGAACGCAATCCGGAAACGGGCCAGCGGATCGATGAAGAGCTCGATGTCCAGGTCATCATTGGAAATGGCGCCGAGGTACAGATCTTAGAGTCGGCTCGAGTCGAGGGCTGCGATTTGTTCATGGCGGTGTCTTCCGGAGAAGAGGCGAATCTGGCCGCTTCCTTGCTCGCTAAGCGCCTGGGAGCTCTCCGAACTGCGGTGCGGGTAGAAACGGCCGCCCACGAGGCGACGCACCGCAAGATCTATGAGGAAGTGTTCGACGTCGATGTCCTTCTTTCCACTCAGTTTCTGACCTCGACCCGAGTCTTGAACCACATTCGTGGTCACAACACGATGGCGGTTGAATACTTTGCCGGTGGCAAGGTGGAGCTTCGCAAGATCTCGTTGGACGATTCGTCTCTATTGACAGAGAAGCCCCTGCGCGATGTGAGTCTTCCCGAGGGCAGCCTGGTCGTAGCTTTCTACCGCGGTGAAGAGCTCATCATTCCCTCCGGGGACGACCGCGCAGAGCCGGGCGATGAGGCGTTGATTCTTGGGGAGACGGAGGTCATCAGCGACTTCGAACGGATGGTGAGCAACCGCAAGGACAAGCGCCAGAGAATCTTCATCGCTGGTGGCGGTCCGGTTACCGAACTGGTGGCCCTGTCCCTCAAGCGGATGGCTTCGGTGAAGATCATCGAGAAAGAGCGTGAGAGGGCGCGTGAGCTTGCAGCGACCTTTCCTCGCCACGAAGTCCTGTTGGGAGACACGACAGATCTACCTTTGCTCAAGGCGGAACGTCTGGACCGGGCGGACTACTTTATTGCCCTAACCGGCCACGACGAAACCAACCTGATGGCTTGTCTTCTGGCTCAGGAACTGGGGGTACCCAACGTGATGGCTCTACTCCACAGATCCGAGACCTCGGACCTGTGGCGGCGTTTGGGATTGGTTCATGTCTTCTCGCCTCGCGCCCTGGCCAACCAGAGAATCCATGAGTACATCGAGAATGGTTATAGCGCCAACATCGTTTCCCTGCGGCGAGGTACCGCTCAAGTCATGGAACGGTGGCTCTATAAAGCAAGCCCAGCAGCGGGGGTGACCTTGGCGGAAATGACGCCTCCTCGAGGCATGCGAGTTGGAGTCGTCGTCCGAGGGAAGAAAGTCTTCGTTCCCCGGGGCAAGGATCGTTTGGAAGTCGGGGATCGAGTCATTCTCTTCGTCCATGAGTCAGAGCTTGGAACCGTGCAGCTGCTGTTTCCCGGTCGTCCCGATCGAGCCGGGGATTGAGGGCGACGCGATGAACCTCCAGCCGGTATTGCGGTTCCTGGGTCGCCTCGTCTTGGTGCTGGCGGCGGCCCAGATCTTTCCTTTGGTTTGTTCGATTCTCTATGGAGAGGGAAATGCCACGGTCGCTTTTTTCGCTTCAGCCGTCTGTAGTGCGGCCCTGGGGGGAGTGCTCATCGGCCTAGGTCGAGGCGATGGACAGCTTTATCGTCGCGAGGGCATCCTCATCGTAGTGCTCGGATGGGTGTTGGCCTCGACCTTAGGGGCCCTTCCATATTTACTCAGCGGCGCTCTCGGCTCTCCGGTGGATGCTCTTTTCGAGTCCGCCTCCGGTTTTACCACCACCGGGTCCACCGTATTTCTGGACATTGCGGGGCAGGAGCGCGGCATCCTCTTCTGGCGTTCTTTCACTCAGTGGCTAGGAGGGATGGGGATCATTGTTCTCTTCGTCGCTCTTCTCCCCGAGATCGGTCCTGGTGCAAACTTTCTATACAAATTGGAAGTTCCCGGGCCAACGGCAGAAGGCTTGTCGCCACGAATCCACGACACGGCGGCCGTATTGTGGCGCCTCTACCTGGGGCTGACCCTGGTCCAAACGGTGGTGCTCATGCTGTTGGGTATGGGGCTCTACGATGCCTTGACTCATACTTTTTCCACTCTTTCTTCCGGAGGGTTTTCTCCCCGCAACGAATCCGTTGCTGCCTTCGAAGGTACGCCGGCGATCGCCCTTGTGATCATTCTCTTTATGGTCTTGGCAGGAGGAAATTTCTCCCTCTACTACGGGATTCGCCAGGGTCGTGGATGGAACTTGCTACGGGATCCGGAGTTTCGTCTCTATCTAACCATTCTGGGAGGAGCCTCTCTGGCCATCGCATGGCAGTTGCTCGCTTCCGGCACCTATGAGGCACCGGGCCGGGCCGCCGTCGACAGTGCTTTTCAGGTGGTGTCCGTCATGACGACCACCGGCTTTGCCACGGCAGACTTCGAAGGTTGGCCGGCCTTTTCGAAAGTGCTTTTGGTGGGGTTGATGTTCGTGGGCGGCTGCGCTGGCTCGACAGCCGGGTCTATGAAGGTCATGCGAATGGTGATCGGTCTCAAATCTGCCATGCGGGAGGTTCGCTATACCTTTCGCCCCAACACCATGGCGGCCGTCTTCGTCGGAGGAAAGGCAGTGCCGGACCCCATCGTTCGCAGCGTCGCAGGCTTCTTCGTCCTGTTTATTACCTGCTGGGGCCTGGGTACCATCCTCTTGACCCTGGACGGCCATAGCTTGCTCACCAGCGCCACTGCCGCTATCGCTACTCTTGGCAATGTGGGACCAGGTCTGGAAATGGTGGGACCGGTCGAGAATTTTGCTTTTTTTAGCGATTGGGCCAAGCTGGTGATGATCTTGCTAATGTGGGTCGGGCGCTTGGAAGTCTACGCTATTGCCGCTTTATTTCATTTGAGATTCTGGAAGGGCTGACATTTCGTGATGAGGCTCTTTCGGTTAGCTCACCTGCCTAGACTTTCCAACTAGGCTTTTTCATCTGGACCGCGAAGGAGGGGATTTCCATGCCTACCAGCAAAGATCGCATCTGCCGAGGCGGGTCTCCCATCATTTTCGTCCTTTTTCTCCTTCTTCTGAGTTCCGTCCTGACGATTCCGTCTAAGGCCGATACCCAAGCCGAAATTGAGGGGGATCCCGCGACCCAGGAAACCTTGGCCTCCATTCGTAGTCTCGGCTCCGCCCTCCTGTCCTGGTACACCGACTCCACTTCTGCTGCTGCGGCAGGCGCTGCCATGGCCCGAGTCGATGACTTTCCGGATCCGGTGTTGAGCTTCGAGGAAATCGAAAACCTCCTAGTGCCGAGCTATTTGGAAGCTGTTCCCCGGGACGATGGTTGGGGGCATCCCTTGGAGATCCGGGTGGTTGCCGAGGGGGGAGCCGAGCACCTCTTTTTCATCCGCAGCCCCGGCCGAGACGGCAAGTTCTCCGGCCAAAGTTATGAGTCCTACCGCTTTTCGCCTAAGGACCTCGATCACGACATCGTCTGGGCCGATGGCTTTTTTGTCTGTTGGCCCGCCGGCAGCTCGCCAGCAGGAAAGGAGTGAGGTTCCGGTGGGAGAGAATGAGGACTACCTGCTAGGCACCCGCCACGAGGAGTTGATTCGCTTGGCCTTTCAGCATCGGGTTTGGGCAGAAGAATCCTTTTCTCTATGGGCCCGAGCCGGCTTTGCCTATGGGCAGACCCTTCTGGATTTGGGGTGTGGCCCTGGATTTACCAGCTTGGACCTAGCGCACCTAGTGGGGCCACAGGGAAGGATCGTGGCGGTGGATTCATCGCCCTCCTTCCTGGACCACCTGACCTGCCAAGGGAAAGCTCAGGGTCAGAAGAACATCGATACTCGTCTCTTAGATGTTCACGACCTGGATTTGCCTGAAAGCAGTCTGGATGGAGCCTATGCCCGTTGGCTTTTCTGCTTCATCAGAGATCCGGAAGATGTGGTGGCGCGGGTAGCTCGTGCCCTGAGGCCGGGGGCAGCCCTGGCGGTCACGGACTACTTCAACTATCGGGCCTTTACCTTCGGGCCGCGCAGCGACGCCGTCGACCGGGTGGTGGAGGTCGTTGAGGGATCGTGGAAGCTCCAAGGCGGTGACCTCGGTATCCAGGGGCGCATGCCAGGGCTCATGGCACGCCATGGTCTGGAGCCAGTCCACGTCCATTGCCATGCCCAGGTGGCTCGTCCCGGGTCTCCAAAATGGCAGTGGCCGGCCACCTTCTTCGAGGGCTTTCTACCGACCCTGAAAGCCAAAGGATTCCTGTCTGCAGAGGAAATTCAAGCATTCTGGGAGGATTGGAAGGCTCGTTCTGAGGATTCCTCGAGCTTCCTCTGCTTGCCCCCCATGTACGACGTCATTGGCGTCAAGAGGCCTTGAGCTCAGCGACCAGAGCCTCGGCCAGGTGTTGGTATTCCCGCTTGTCATTGTAGAGCTGCGCCGAGATTCGGATGAGTCGTTTGGGTGGAGCAGGGAAGGGAAATACCGGCACCTCGATACGGTATCGGGAAAGCAGCTTCTGCTGAATCTCATCTCCAAAAAGGGACTCGACAGCCATCCCCGTCGAGCCGTCTGGAAGGGGTCCATTCGGAAGAGGCAGAGCAACCAGAGAACCGATCATTTCTTCCGGGCACGGGGGGTCGATGCCCAACGCTGTACAAAGGGTTTGTCTCCCGTAGAGGGCGAGGCCTCGGTTGTGCTGGCGAACTTCGTCCCAACCTTCAGCGACCAGGGACTCCAGGACATCCAGTGCTTTTGGGATACAGAGAAACGCCGAAGGATCCGTAGTACCGGTCCAGTCGAAGAGGTCATGAAAGCGACTTCTGGCTTGCCGCGGCCGATTGACTCCATGGCTCAAGGTGAGCGGTACGATTCCCTTCTGCCGATCTGGCCGGACATAGAGAAACGCTGCCCCCTTCGGAGAGCACAGCCATTTATGACAATTGCCGGTGTAATAGGCGGCACCGAGTGTCTCCAGGTCTAGAGGCACCATGCCTGGCCCATGAGCTCCATCCACCACCGTATCTACGCCGGCCTCCTCCAGCTGCCGGACCAGGTCCGAGATAGGGAAGACCAGTCCCGTAGAGCTAGTGACGTGGTCCAGCAAGGCCAAGCGAGTGTGCGGCGTCACTGCCCCCATGACGGCCTCGAGAATTTGCTCGTGGCCCTTCGAAGGAAATGGAATCGGTACCACGACGACCCGCGCTCCGGCTCGGGCGGCAACGAAGTCGAGGGCGTTGCGACAGGCGTTGTAGGCGTGGTCTGTGGTCAACAATTCATCGCCGGGAGCAAAGGTCAAAGATCGAAGAACGGTATTGACTCCGCTAGTGGCGTTGGTCACCGCAACGAGGTTCTCGGCATCCGCACCGAGAAAGTCCCCGAGCCTCTCCCGAGCTTGGTCGAACAGACCTTCCAAGCGCCGAACCAGGAAGCCCACGGGCTGGTTTTCTAACTCTTGTTGGAGCCGACGCTGCTCTAGTTGAACGACTCGAGGGCAGGCGCCGAAGGAGCCATGGTTGAGGAAGGCCAAATTGGGTTCGAGGGTCCAGTGTTGTTTCAACGTCGAGAGTTTCCTAGATAAGTCGATTGTGGTGATTTCCGACTCTGAGTCGAGCTCTTCCGGGCCTTGCCTCGTCTCCTTGGAGGGGCTCAGGGTGCCTGGGGCTCGTCCTGTGTTTCTCCATCGTCGTGCCGAGCCACTAAGCCGGCATAGGTGACGGTAGCGGCGATGGCCTGCACCGCGGAGATCGGCACGGCTGCCAGGGCGGTCAAGGTAGCTGGAGCTCCGAGAGCGGTGAGAGCCATCCGGAGAAGTGCTTCCACCAGGGTGAACAAAAACACCAGGGTGAAGATGGAGATTCCCCTCGGGCCCGTGAGTCTCCAACTGCGAATCAAGGCCTGTTGCGGAGAAAGACCCTCGCACATCAAAGCTGGGACAGCGACGAAGAGGCCCGTCAGCACGAGCCAGCCGGGAATGAGAAAAAGGGCAAACCCAGCCACTGCCAAGACAGCTACTGCCACCGCCGTGATCAAAATCGCAATCACACTGGAACCCGCAGTGGAAGCCTCAGTGGGCGGCCCGAAGCCATCCTCCCGGAGCGTATGGAGGACCCGGGGAGCGAGCACAGCCGTCTGCAGCTGCGTCAGGATCACCATCGGCAGCAGGGCGACCAGCAAAGCGAGTACAGAGCCGGCCTGGTCACCGAAAGAAAGCCGCCCGGTATCGCTGAGTACGGAGATGAGTACTCGGGGAGCCTGCAACAGCAGGGACCAGGCGAGAATAGGTCCAAGGTCGTTGCCGAGAACTCCGATGCTTCGGCTCAGAAGGTGAGTGGTGTCGAGAGGGGGGCGCATCGTCGAACCTCTAGGCAAAAAAATGAGGCGTTTCGGTTTCGGCCACTTCAGCGGAACCTTGCAGCTCCTGGCCGTCAACGGTACGGAACCGGCCTCGGCCCAGGTGCCGAAGGCTCCGGTTTCGCCCTCGGTGTTTGGCTTCGTAGAGGGCTTCGTCCGCCAGTTCTTGGAGGTCTTCCGGGCGCTTTACATGGAGATCCGGGAAGGTGGCCACGCCAAGGCTCATGGTGAGAGGCAAGATCTCGCCGTCGACCTCGACACGCAGCGCCTCCACTTGTTGGCGCACTTGATCCGCTATTTTCAGCGCTTCTTCACCAGTGGTTTCCTCGAAAAGTAAGACGAACTCTTCCCCACCGTAGCGGGCTGCTAGGCGCAAGGGGTCACCTTCCGCCGCGGTCAGCAACAACTGGGCGGTGGCGACCAAGGCTTGGTCACCTGCCGCATGGCCGTAGGTGTCGTTGACGTTCTTGAAATGGTCCAAGTCGCACATGACGATGGACATGGGGAGGCCATGGCGGCAGCTGGCTCGGTAGGCCCGCATCAGCCGCTCTTCCAGGACTCGGCGTAGGGCCAGTCCGGTCAGGGGGTCTTGTTTCGCTTCGATATCGAGCAGGGCGCGGCCCACGGAGGCGCTCATCTGGGGCAGTAGTCGATCCAAGAGCCCGACGGCTTCATTGCCCAACTGCCGTGGATCGCACCATAGGCGAAGGCGGCCCAGCAACTGTTCCTCTGTTTCGAGGGCACGCTCGACGATCCGCCACTGGCCTCGCCGGTGAATGCCGGGCAATGGAGGGGGGGCTGGCGGTGGCTGTGGAACCCCATCTTCCAAACGCCGCTCGGGTCCCGTCCACCAGCTGCGATAGCCCGGCTCTCGGGCCAGCAGCTCGAATTGAAACCACTGAAAGGTCAACACGTTGGAGCATTCGATGTGGATGCGCTCCGCCATCCCGCGAATCCCCGGCTCATTGCTGGCGATGCGCCGGCTGGCCCGTGACAGGCGTTCCAAATCCTCCACGCGCTGTTTCGAGAATCCGTGGCGAAGAGCATGGCGGGCCGCTTCCAGGGAGAGTAGGGAGGTTCCGGCCAGGAGGATGGGGAAGGTGTTCGCCGACTCTCCCAGGGCCACCCGCGCCAAGGCCAGTCCACCTCCCCAAGCAACCAGATCCACCACGAAAGGGAGCACGAGCTTGGCCCAAGGGATGGGCTGGTGAGGCCTTCGCAACCTCTTGTCCAGGGCTTTGAGGCCAATAAAAATAACCACGTAGGCTCCGCCCATGATGGCGACGGTTCCAAGGGTCGTGGCTCTGTCCTGGCCAGGTTGTCCGAGCAGCTGGGCAATGGCTGCCGCCCCGGTCAGGGAGACCATCAGGCCACCAGCGAGCTCGAGGGAGCGAAATCTCCGCCGCCGTTCCGCTGCCACCGTGGTCGACCGCTTGCGCAGCACACGGCGGACGAGGTCCGCAACCAACTGGGCACCTCCAGCGGTGAGTGCTGCCGGGAGGGCACCAAACAGAGCCGCGGTGGGTGCGATCACCGCCGCTCCCACCCCCAAGGTGGAGCTTTCGAAGGGGCGGTGAAGCATGCAGGCGGTAGCAGCCAAGGCGAGGCCCAGGAAAGGAATGACTGGAGGCAGGGCACCTTGAGGAGCCATTTCCTCCCACTGGGTTGCTAACAGAGCTACCAAGACAGCCCCTGCGATAGGCAAAATGGTTGCCACAGCTTCCCGGGGTTGGCGGGTCAGCAGGGTAAAGCGGCGCCGAAAGGGGGCCTCGTGGGTGCCGCGGGGGAGTGGCGTGTGAGGCAAGATATTGGTTTCCGCTGTTGGGGTTTCGGGGTCGATCAATCAGCTGTCTACGAGAGACCTTCAATCGATCTCTGGACATCAAAAAGCCTTCGGTGATCTTTGAGCTCACCTATGCCATACCGCTCGAAAACCGAGCAGAGACCTCGCTCTCGCCAACCGGCGAGTTTCACCCTGGGCTCCTAGCCGGCTATTATGTCACCGTGGCGGCCCGCTGCTCACCTCCTTGTCGGCTAGTTTGAGCTAGGTGCCAGTTTTCGGCTCCGGTCGGTAGAATTGGGTGCCACCAGAAGAGATTTCCCTGAGCATTCGAAACGACACCCGCCTCCCAAGGACATTCTCCAAGCCGTGACCCGTTCCGCCGCCCCAGCCCAAGAGGAAGGGTATGTTCCCAGTCCACCGCCGGAACAGATGGACGGCGACCACCTCAGCTACGAGAAGACTCGCAGGGCCCTGAGAGATCTACGCCGGGTCAACCGCTGGTTGTGGGGTTACCCATCGGTGCTGCGCTCCTTGCTACCAAGGCTCAACTCGGGGCAGCGAGTGCTCGATGTGGGAACCGGTAGCGGAGACGTCGCTGCCGCCGTTCTCCAGGCAGCCGCCCAAAGGGGAGTCGACTTGTCGGTGATCGGTGTCGACTTCAAGCTTCGTCATCTCACCGTGGGGCGCAGCTGGCACCCAGGACAGCTGAGAGTGGTGGCCTCCGCGGATGCCCTGCCCTTCGCTACCGGAGCTGTGGATCACGCCTTCTCCAGCCTCTTCTTCCACCATTTCGGCAGCGATTCCAACAAGGCCATCGTGGGTGAGATGCAGCGCGTGGCGAGCCAAGGTGTCGTGGTGGTAGACCTACGCCGCTCATTTCTTCTCCGCCTGACGATCGGCCCCCTCCTTCGACTCCTCGGCGCCGGCTCGGTAGCCCGCAACGACGGCCACCTTTCCGTGCGCTGCGCCTGGTCTCTCGCCCAAGTCAGGTCCTGCCAACTTCAGGGTCGCGGCCAGCTCCGGCGCCGATTCCCTTTTCGCTTCGCCCTTACCCTCCCCGGCGCTGAGCCGCCTCAGCAAACTCTTCCTTGACCTGCCGGTAACCCCTTTTGTATCCTAAGCGACCCTTTGGGAGGTCGTTCAATGGTAGGACATGCGGCTCTGACCCGTACAATCAGGGTTCGAATCCCTGCCTCCCAACCATTCCTGCTTTTCCGTTTCTAAACTCGTCGAATTCAGTCCATTTCCATGCCGGTTTTGGACGGAGTTTGTGCCGCTGCTAGCGATTCATCAAGGAATCTGTTGGGGTGGAGGGCCATCTTGAATATCTCGCATTCGGCCGTTGCCACAACGAGCCAAAGTGAGAGCGCTACCGGATGCGAGCGGCATTCTTGTAGGTAGAAGAGCAACATCATTTGAGAATCGGCGGCGGAATTCGAAGCAAGCTACACAGGTTGGAGGGTTTAGAAGAAGGAGTGCCTAGGGCGTGGGAACGACACGGTCTCTTTGTCTGGTGGCGGTCTTCGGAAAAGCTCACGATCAACCAGCCTGAAAGGTATCCCTCCCTTGGGAGTCACAACCTCCCTCAAAGCAGGCTCCAAGATCACCAACAAACCCACCTAGGCTCTGGTGTCGAATGCCCTCTTTGAGGGCGTTCTTTCCTTTTGTGAGTTGCACCGGGACACCGCGGCATGGCCTCACCGAGAGGGCGGGGGTCTCAAGGCATTCCTGGCTAGATTGTTCTTTCGGTAGAGACCTGGGCCAACGCCCACCTCTTCTTTGAATTTTCGGGCGAAGGCCGCCTCGGATCGGTATCCCACTCTGCTGGCGACTTCGGCACTTCGTGCTCCGGAGCGCAGGAGTTTGCAAGCCAGGTCGATCCTTTGCTTGAGCAGGTATTTCATGGGAGTGAGGCCAATCTGCTCTGAAAATCGCTGAGCAAAAGAGGTTCTGGACATGCCGGAGAGCTCCGCCAGCTCCTCCAGTTGCCACGGATGCTTGAGGTCCGTGTGCATCGCCGAGAACACTCGGCTGAGCCGCGAGTCGGTCAAGGCGGCGAGTACAGAGATCGGTGCTTCAGCTGTTTGCCCATAGTGCCGCATCACTTGCACGAACAAGATCTCTGAGAGTCTTTGGGCGATCAGCTCACTGCCCGGCTGCTGAGAGTGCATCTCCTCTCCCATGAATCGCATCACCTGGTCTATCCAGCGAAAATCAAACGACGGCGTCGCTTCGAGGTGAACGAGGGAAGGCAGAGCCTCGAGGAGAGGATGAGTGGCCTCGTTGTCGAAAGCGAAATGACCACAAACCAATCGAGTCCGTGCGCCTGTCTCACCCCACTCCAGGAGACCTTCGCCGCCGTACTTCTTTGCTTCGAGCGCCTCCTCCAGATGAACCAAAGGAGTCTCCGGGTCATCTTGGAGAGTGTGCTCGCGACCGTGAGGTACAAGGGCCAGGTCACCGGTTCCTAGCCAAGCTTCTTCGCCATCAGCCCCGATGAGACAACGCCCCTCCACGACCACATGAAAACGGCACATCGCCGTGTTTGCGGGCACTTGAAGCCCCCAGTGCGCTCGAAAAAGGGTGGGGAAGTAGAGACTTCCTTGAAGCTCGACGGAAGACAAGATCTGACTGAGTGCGTCCATGAGGTGAAGTATTGCATCTGTCCGGTAGGTTCATCCAATTTCGTACTTTTGAGCATGAAACGCGAACTTTTCGGCATTGTGCCGCCTGGGAAATAGCAAAACAATCCTCCCTGTCGATGGCTGTTGGTTCTGACTGACCGACCAACAATTCTCTAGGAGGCCTCATGAAATCTCTATCTCCAAACCGCAT
Source organism: Deltaproteobacteria bacterium (assembly GCA_022601195.1). GTDB lineage: Bacteria > Acidobacteriota > Thermoanaerobaculia > Multivoradales > JAHZIX01 > JAHZIX01. Next base: position 174,886 of record JAHZIX010000045.1, on the reverse strand, counting down.
AGCTCAGATCCTTGCCGTAGCCTTTGTGCTGCCAGGGATCCTCGGCTTCTTCCCGAACCCGGTGATCGGTCCAGATGGGCTGTTCGCTGCCAATACGGCGCACAACTTAGTGCATCTGGTGACCGCTGCTCTCTTCCTTTTCATGTCGACCCAATCCGCCTCGGCCGCGCGGCGGTTCACGCAAGTCTTTGGAGTGATCTACCTCCTGGTTGGTGTGATGGGCTTTCTCGTTCTCGGCGGCAGCGAAGAGGGCATGTTGCTCGGCGTCGTCCACATCAATCAGCTGGACAATTTCTTACACATCGGTCTCGGTGTGTTGATTTGCGTCGCAGGCTTTGCGTTTCCCAAAGCTCCGGCCTCCTAAGTCGTCCGGAGCACTTTGTAGAAGTCCCTTTCAACTGCCCTCCTATTGAGAGCAGATCACAACAAATAGAACCTATTGAAAAAAGGAAAGAACCATGACGATTCGACCCTTCATTGTTGGAGTGGCGCTCTTCGCGCTCGTCTCAGGAGCCGCACTGGCCTCTGATGCCGTGAGTACCTCTAACGGTTTGACAGCCGCCGGTGGACCTCTTGCTATCCATGGCTACGACGCTGTTTCGTATTTCGAATCCGACGCACCGCAACGGGGATTAGCTGAGTTTTCGACCAAGCACGGTGGCGCGGTTTATCGCTTCGCTTCCCGGGCAAATCTGCGTCAGTTTGTTCGCAACCCCAGCAAATATGCCCCTCGGTTTGGTGGCTTCTGCGCCTACGGTGTGTCCGTTGGAAAGAAATTCGATGGCGATCCCCTGGTCTACAAAGTGGTCGATGGGGTGCTCTACTTCAACCTCAACCCGGAGATCAAGAAGACTTGGTTAGAAGACGTTCCTGGGAACATCGCCAAGGCCAAAAAGAATTGGCCGGAGATTCGCGACAAGGCTGCTTCTAGTCTCTAGGTCCATTCCTTGAGTTGGCGCGGTCGACCGAGTTCCGGGCTCTGGCCGACCGCGCTTTTCTAAAAATGACCCTGTCGTAGGGTCGTTGTTTTGCCTGAGGCAGAAGGTGGTTTCCGATGAGATCCCAGTGTTCAAGTGAGGGTAGGTCTCTCAATGTTCTCAAACGGGAAATATTGCGATGCAAGTTGTGCGCGGCGCACCTTCCTTTGGGCCCGCAACCCCTATTGAGAATTTCTAATGAAGTGCGCATTCTGATCATTGGACAGGCGCCGGGAAGGGTAGCTCACGAGAGTCGAGTTCCATGGAACGACAAGAGTGGAGACCGGCTTCAAGCTTGGCTCGGGACGACCCGGGAGACGTTTTATGGGGCTCCAGAGATCGGTCTCATGCCCATGGGTTTTTGTTACCCAGGCACAGGTAAGGGAGGGGACCTTCCTCCTCGCGTTGAATGTGCAGAGGCTTGGCATGAGGAGATTCTGGCTAGGCTGCCCCAGCTGGCTCTGACGGTGCTCATCGGCAAGTACGCCTTAGAGAGATATCTACCCGGTGGCAAGGGCCTGTCGGTGACGGAGGCTGTTCGAGGTTGGCAAACAAACTTCCCGCGGTTGCTCCCACTGCCACACCCGAGCCCAAGGAACAATCGCTGGCTCAAGTCCAACCCTTGGTTCGAAGAGAAGGTGTTGCCCGTGCTTCGGGGCGAAGTGGCGACTCTGCTGGAGAGTCAGGGTTGATGCGGGCGACACCGACTCGAATCACCGGCCTGTTGGGCCCGTCCAGCCGATGACGCCGGCGGCGGAACATTCTCCGTTTGTGCAAGTTTCCGGAGTCCCGCTCCTTTTCCAGGAGATGTGAAACTCCCATTCCAGATTTCTGACCATCCTTTGCAAGGAGAACTCAGAGCAGAGCGGTTAGATCGCTGCGGTTACTCCTCAGAGCTCTGCCAGGGAGTGATGGGGCCTTCCAGGGGCCAGCCGTTTTCCTCGGCGATCTGCCGTATTCGTTGGCTGCGGTCGCCGCTGGCCGGGTGAGTGGAGAGGTAGGTGGTGAGGCGGGTGAGGTCGTTTTCCTCGGCGGCCATGCGCTCGAAGAATTTCCAGGAGTCAGCGACGTGGCCGTACTCCGCCTGCACCAAGGCAAGACCAACTTGGTCTGCTTTGCTCTCCTGTTCCCGGCTGAAGCTGTTGACCGCCAAGCCAGTGACCTGGGTGCCCAATTCGAGGCCTTGGCTGCTGCGTCCGAGGGTCACCGCCAACAGGAGGCTGAGGGCGAAGCTGCGACCGAAGATCTTGATGTGGTCGCGGTCGCGATAATGGCCGATCTCGTGGCCGAGAACCAGAGCCAGCTCGTTCTCGCTCTCGACGTCCTCGAGCAACTTCGTGGTCACCAGGATCAGCCCTCCGGGCAAAGCCAGGGCATTCGGTTGGTCCGCTCCGAAAACTCCGACGCGAAAGGTATAGGGACACTCCGGCCAATGACTGGCCAGGCGGTCCACGAGCTGCTCCACTCGCTCCTGTTTTTCGCCGCTCAACAGGTCGAGATTGTCCGGAATCCACGAACTCAGAGCCCTCGCTTCAGCTTCCGCCGGGATGACCGTGACCACGAGGTCGACGAAGAAGACGAGAACCACGGCGGCTATTCCAATCACCATCGTCAGGCCGACGATCAGGATCGAAGCTTCCTTCAATGGGTGCTCGTGGCTGACGTTGATGCCTTCCCTCGGCGCCCGGGGCTGGAATTCCACGACCGCCTAGCTGCTCTCCGGTCGCAGCAACTTGATGCCGGTGCCGAAGGCCAGCATTTCCACACCGGCAGTACCTTTGCCGTCCCGGCGGGCGCTGGCCAGTCTCGAGGTTTCGACCCGTACGTTGATGACCGCATCGAAACCCATCTGAAGGGCTTCTTCGGTCATGCGCAGCACGGCCTCGCGGCGAGCCCGGTCGAGGAGTGGCTCATAGGTCTTGATGCGGCCGCCAAAAATGCTGCGTAGGGTTGCCACGAACCGTTTGAAGTAGTCGATGGATATCACCACGCTACCCGTCACCATGGCAGCTGAATTCGCCTGCCAGTTGGCCGGTAGGCTCTGGAAGGTCAATAGGGGAAATTGCCGTACTTTGGCCTCCCTTTGCAGGAGGTCCCGGAAGTGTTTGCGTTCGATGGCTGTGCCGATGGCATAGGTGCCCAGCAACAGGAGTAGGGGAAACCCCAGGTTGAAAAAAAGAGCAAATAGAGCCTCGCTAGACATAGGCGAGCCCTACTCCACCCGCACAGCGGTGCCGTAGGCGAACAGTTCGGCGGCTCCTTGCGCCACGGAGCTGGTGGCAAAACGCATGTTCACGACCGCATTGGCTCCCATGGATTTGGCTTGTTCCACCATGCGCTCGGTCGCTTCTCGCCGCGAATCTTGCAGCAACTCGGAGTACCCGGTGAGCTCTCCTCCCACCAAGTTTTTGAGACCGGCCATGATGTCCCGGCCAATGTGTTTGGCTCTCACAGTGTTGCCGGTGGCCAAGCCATAGAATTCAACGATCGTCCGACCAGGAACTGTTTCCGTATTGGTTAAGATGATGGAGTATTTGCCTACGCTCATTCCCGTTCCTCCTCGAGTCGGCCTTCGGATGGGTGTTCCCGGACCAATGAGCCCAGGGTCAATCATTTCGGTATCCCTATGAGCATACTTGGAACTCCACCGGGAGCCAAGGTTGTTGAATTCCAAACCTGTCACCTATTTCAACGAGAGCTTTCCAAGGGCAGCCCAGTCGGTTGGGAGATCGAGGAGTCAGCGAGGCCAGCTTCTTAGTTGGGTTTTTGTTGAATGGAAATATATCTAAATCTTCGCGACTACGAAGGTTGGGTCTTTGGTACTAGGCTGCTTAGATCTTCGTCACTATCTTTGGCGGGATTCCGCTCTCTGTCCCGTATCTCTAGGAAAGAGGCCGTAATATCAGTGCCAGCCAACACCTGTTCCGAAAGGATTCCTGTCTAGCAGGTAGAGCCATGATCAAAATCGTTATCGTGTCTTTTGTCCGTCTATACCGAGAAGGCCTTCGCTCTCTTCTCCAAGAGCCCGGGAAGATCGAGATCGTAGGAGTAGCGGAGGATCGCCATCGGGCCATCGACCTGCTGCGGGATCTGGAGCCGGACGTGATCTTGGTCGACACCTCCGGGCCTCAAGGATTGGTGACATTACGGGGGATCACAGCCCAGGCGAACCGAACCCGAGCCGTGGCTCTCGGCGTCCAGGAGATCGCCGAGGAGGTGGTGGCTTGTGCCGAGGCGGGGGCCTGCGGCTACGTTTCCCGCGAAGCTGATAGTGAGCAGTTGAGAACTGCGATCCACGGTGCGGTCCAGCGGGAATTGCACTGCACTCCTCAAATCGCCCGCGCTCTTCTGCGGCGGGTTGGAGAGCTGGCGGGAGATTCTGGCCAACGAAGGACCTACCGCCTGAGCGCCCGGGAGCTCGAGGTGACCCGGCTGATCGATCGGGGGCTCTCCAACAAGGAGATTGCCAGCGGTCTTTCCATCGAGCTTTCGACGGTCAAGAACCACGTCCACAACATTCTCCACAAACTTCATGTGAGGCGCCGGTGGCAGGCAGCGGAAAGGTTGCGCTCCGGGGAGATTTACGAGCCCCGTAGCTTCGCCACGAGGTCCCGCCCGGCTTCCGTCCATGTAGAGGGCTAGAGTTTCTTTGGCCCCTTTGGCTCGCCTCCTTTCCAACAAGTCCTAACCGTTCCTTTTCACCCACTTTCTGCTGCGCCGTCGTATCTGCCGGCATCTGCTGGGTCGTTCACTGGGATTCCTTTCTCGACGTACCGACAGTACGCCTGCGTTGGCTTCGCAGCGAACTCCTTGCATCGACCGGCGCTTACATCGGCTCGCTCCGAGTCCGGTGAGAAGGAACGGCTAAGGTTCAGTTTCCACTTCCGCTTCCACTTCCACTCTCTGGCAGATCCACCTCCTGAATTCGTAGCCGAGACCATCTTCCCCTCTGTGCTTTCTAGCGGTAACTGACTTCGAGGACTAGATCCTTTCTTGCCTCGATCGGAGAAGGATCTAGATCCCCGATCAGATCTGTTTTCCATCTACGGATCGATTCCCTTGGGGCTCCCAATCCCAGAAGATTCGCTCAGGAGAACAACCATGACCGGACTTCGAGTTCTATTGGCACCGATCGGCTCTCGGGTTCTTGGCGACGTCGTCGAGAACCTCATCGAGAGCGAGGAGAGCGTGAAGGTAGTGGGTGCCTGCCAGGAGAGAGGTCAGATCGAGCCAATGCTGCGAGAGACCCAAGCAGACGTGGTCCTGTTGGGAATGGGGGAAGACGAAGTTCCCTCCCTCTATTCCGATCTCCTCGGCCGCTTTCCCGACCTCACCGTGATCGGCTTGGCGAAAGACGGGCAGCGTGCCCTGCTCGCTGTCGACGATGTTGGAGCCGACGATCTGATGGCCACCTTGGTGGCGGCCAAGGGGAGCTCGCGATGAGTGGTCAGCTCCAAGGCGGTTGGATCCGCCAACCCTGCAAACCCGACCGGCCGGTCCAGTACCGTGACCGGCCGACTAGACGGAGGAACCCGACGTCATGACCGCATTGCTCCACCCCGGGGTCTACGTACAGGAGATCCCTAGCGGCGCCCGAACCATTGAGGGCGCACCGACAGGTACCGCGATTTTCGTCGGTGAGACGGAGCGCGGTCCCATCGGCCCCACTCGAATCATCGGACGCAACGACTACGAACGCTTATTCGGCGGCTATATGCGGGCTCGAGACGGCGGCCTCGATCCGACACCGGTGTTGATGAAGTACGCCATAGAGGGTTTTTTTGCCAACGGCGGTAGCCAGGCCTTCGTGCTTCGCGCCATGGACGAATGGGACACGCCAGCGCTCACCGCGACTCGCGATTCGCGCACCTCCGGAAACCCGATTCTCATCGAGTCGTCTTCCCCAGGAGTTTGGGGAAACAGCGTCAGGATCACCTTTGCGGCCTCGACGGATGCCGATGGCAGTCGTTTTCGCATCGCCGTTTTCTACACTTCCCCAGAGGATGGGGTCGAACGTTGGGTCGAAGATTGGGACCGCCTGTCGATCGACTCCGGCGACGAGAATTTCGTTGTCGATGTGCTTCGGCGCAGCCTCTTCATTCGCTGGTTCGAAGCCACCGCGCCGGTCCTGCCAGCCCTTGACGACAACTCGGCGGGACCCACCGAGGCGACTTTGGCAGGTGCCGCCGTGGCTTTGGACGAAGGTGTTGGTGGTGGTAGCGCCCTGGCCGATGCAGATTTTCCGGCTCTTTTCGAGCGCCTTGCTGAAGTCAGCGACGCAGCCTTGATGGTGGCCGCCTCGGACCGTCAGCTGCCCGGCCTCGATGTCAGCGTGACGGACTCCGACGGCTATGTGAGTTTTACCAACCTATTTGTCGACTACGTCTTGCTGCGGCCTCTCCAGGACCTTTTCCTGGTGGGCGAGCTACCAGCCCTGAGCAACGAGCTCGACCCGGTCAGTGCTGCCGTCGATCATGCTAGGGGTACCGGTGGAGCGACTCAATCCACCGCCAGCAATTACAACGGCCTCTACTGGCCCCATATCGAGATCGCCGACCCCATTGGGGCCGGTAGCAACGCCACCCGAGTGATTCCACCGGGAGGTCATGTCGCCGGTCTCTACGCGAGAACGGATCTGCGTCGCGGAGTGTGGAAGGCCCCGGCGGGCACCGAGGCAACTCTTTCTGGAGTGCGGCGGCTCAGCTTCGACGTCCTCGACGTGCACCAGGACAACCTCAACCCTCAGGGGATCAACGCCCTACGCCGCATCGCTGGAGCCGGCCTGGTGAGCTGGGGAGCACGGACTCGACAGCCGAGCTCCGAGTGGCGCTACGTGCCGGTTCGCCGCACCGCCATCTTTCTCCGCCACAGCATCTACAACGGCATTCAGTGGGCGGTCTTCGAGCCCAACGGCGACGGCCTTTGGGCGAGTCTACGAGCCACCGTCGGTGCCTTCATGGAAACCCAGTTCCGAAACGGTGCCTTTGCCGGCACGACTTCCCGAGAAGCCTACTTCGTCAAGTGTGATGCGGAAACCACCACCGAGATCGATCGCACCGCTGGGATCGTCAACGTTCTGGTCGGTTTTGCGCCGTTGCGGCCCGCGGAGTTCGTGGTCGTCAAACTCTCACAGAAAGTGGCCCTCGAGGCCTAGGAGACAGCCATGCCCCAGTTCTCGACAAATAGCCACCGCCTCGACCCCTACAAGAACTTCAAGTTCCGCATCAAGTGGGACAACCGCTTCGTTGCTGGTCTCACCAAGGCCTCGGCGTTGAAGCGGACCACCGAGGTCATCGAGTACCGCCAGGCGGGAGACCCGTCAGTGGTGCGCAAGATTCCCGGGCGCTCGAAATACGAACCCATCTCCTTGGAAGGGGGATTGACCCATGACACCCAATTTCTCGAATGGGCGCAGCAGGTCAACAACCCGGATGGCGATGCCGCCATGTCCCTGAAGAACTACCGCAAGGAGGTCATCATCGAGGTGCTCAACCTACAGGGGACCACCGCCATGGCCTTCAAGCTCAAAAGGGCCTGGCCCAGCGAGTTCCAGGCGTTGCCGGAAATGGATGCCAACGCCAACGCGGTAGCGATTCAAATGATCAAGCTCGAGCACGAAGGCTTCGAGCGGGACGAAGCCTTCGCCGAACCGGCGGAGAGCTGAGGGTAGGGAGCGATGAGCGCCAGTAGTCGACCTGCGGTTTCCAGTGAACGGGTGGCCAGTCCGTTCCGGGACCAGAGTACAGCTGCCCTGGAAGCGCCGGCTGCTGACGCGCCTTCGCCTCGGACCCCTTCAACCGCTACCGCGATTCCTTTGCCCTTGCGGCCGATGACTGGCTTCGAAGAGGAGTTCCTCGAAGAGTCGGCTGGAGAGCTCAACACCAGCCGATTGTGCAATGACCTGCTAGCCCGGTGCGCCGTACCCCCCGGGGAGGGTCCGGGAGGAGCCTTGGCGGCAGTGAGGGAGTACTCGGTGGCCGCAAGAGACCTGGCCCTGCTCGACCTGCGCCGGAAATCCTTGGGGGACCGGGTCTCCATGGAGGTCGATTGCCCCTCCTGCGGCGGCACCAATGAGGTCGACTTCGACCTGAGCGTCTTGCCGATCGAGCTCGAAGCGGTGGAGGGACCTTTGGAGGTTCCAATCGGCGACCAGCGACGAGCGGTCCTGCGTTTGCCCACCGCCGGTGACCAGGAAGCTTTGCTCGAAGCCCCGCCGAAAAATCATGCGGAGCGTCGGACCCGCCTTTTGGCCCGTCTGCTCCTCGAGATTGGGGAGGAGCAGGGGCCCTTCAGCGAGCTACAGGTCCGTGCCTTGCCATCCGCCGAGCGCCGGGCCATGGAGCAGGCCATCGACGCCGCCACCCCGGATCTTGCCCTCGATATGGCGGTGAGTTGCTGTGACTGCGCCTGCGCGTTCACCAGCCCTTTCGATGTGGCAGTTTTTTTTTGTCTGAGATGAAACAGCGAAGCCAACGTTTGCTGCGGGAAATCCACCGATTGGCCCGTTGCTATCACTGGTCACGGCGAGAGCTCATGAACCTGTCCCTCGTCCAACGCCAGGGCTACCTGGAGCTCATCGAGGAGGAGCTCGACGCTCAGTGGAGCGCGGGGTTGGGAGATTCCTGAGGAACGTCATGAGTGCAACCCAGCAGAAGACCGAAGAGCAGACTTCAGCGAGGCATCGCCGGAGCAGGGGCTCTGGACAGACGGTCGCTATAGAGCCGCAGGGGAAGGGGGAGTAGATGGCCCCTGGGCGAGGTCTGGAGCGTCTCCTGCGAGGCCCCCTTGCGGCCCCGGGGTTCTCCTCGGTCGGTTCCAAGGCCGCCGGAGCAAACAATCGAACTCCGGGAGCCCCGGCTCTCGCAGCGACCCAGCCTCTCGTAGCGACCCCCGCCCGACCGGTCTTGCCTCGCGACCTCGGACGACCTCTCTCTCCGGGCCCGCAGGCAGGAGGCACGGAAGAGGGTAGTGACCTGAGACCTTCCGAGGGAATCCCCCCACAGGCAGCCGTGGCTTCCCTCCTGGCTCCAGCCCGGGTGCTCGACCCTGGCCCCCGGAAATCTACCCCCTCGCCGGGTCCGTCGCCCTCGAGCCTTGGTCCGCAGGAGAGGGCTCGATCGGCAGCTCTCCCCCATTCTGCCAGCGTGAAGTCCTCTGCCTCGCGGTCTTCGGCGAGCCCCTTCTCGTTGGCTCCAGAGGAGACCCGAAGCACGACACCGCCAAGAGTTCGGGAAACCATCCGTGAGCGGGTCGTCGAGCGTCACATCTTTGAGAGGCAACCCGGCGAGGAGCGGCCAAACCAGGGGAAGCAGCCCGCTATGCCCGGGCCAGCTCCCATCGCTCCTTCGACCCCGGAGGTCGTAGGATCCCCATCGCTGGCGAAAGCTCCTGAGGAGCTGCTTCCTTCCTCTTCACCTCGCCCCGCTACCGAGGCCTCCGAGGCAGCCCGCCAGGCCGAAGAGAAGTTGTCTCGGAGGCTCCCAGGGGTGGACTCCAGTGCTTTGCCATCACCGGTTCCCTCGTCGCACCGAGAGGGGCCAACGGGCGCGATGAAGGGAGCCCGGGAGTCGCTCCCAAAAGTCCCGGTGGCTGCGGCTTCCCGTCCCTCGTCGCCCCCCTCGAGTCGCCAAGAATCTCTGGAAGAAGGCGTCGAGGGAGCCGACCCAAACAGTCGGCAAGGGGATGCGAGAGAGTCGGGGCCGCCAGCCACCACATCTCCCACTCCGTCACCTCCACCCGCCCTCGCTAGCGCTCCACCTCGGCCGGTTCGTGATGACGGACGGGTGAAGAGCACGGGCCCTTCACCAACCTCTCCTGGGGTGGCTCCGGTTTCAGTGCGTATCGGCAGGATCGAAGTGAAGCCGGCGAAGGCAGGGAAAGGGAAGCCTCGACCTTCACGACAGCCCGCTCGCCGCCACCAGATCGACCCGGGCCTCGGCTTTTCGGGAGGGGGTCGCTAAGTGGCTTTGTTCGCCAACCTTCACGATGCCGGTCAGGTAATGGCTGACCTAGTCGCCGAACGCACTGGGGTCGCAGACGTGCTGGTGGGGACTCCCATCGACCCGCCGACGGGCCCGGGGGAGGCAATTCGCATCACTCTGATGTGGGTAACCCCACAGCCGACCCACCGCAACGACCCGCCGGAGCTCGATGGCATCGGTGGGCTGACCCCGCCGCCGGTTACCGTCGCTGCCTACTTCATGGTGACCACCTATGGTACGGCTCCGGACACCGACCCAATCCAAGGCTACAACCTCCTGGGCCAGGTCCTGCAGGCGTTTCATGGTGATCCGGTGCTCCAGTTGCCCCTGACCTTTGCTGGGGTCGTACCCCTCGGCACCGGCCGTTTGTCGGTGGTGCACGTGCCGACAGCGGCGGACCTGATGGAGAAGATGTTCTCGCCGTTGCAGATTCGTCATCGGCCTTGGGCCCTCTTCGAAGCGGGGCCCCTCCAGTTGGCGAGCCTCGCCGCTCCAGGAGCCCAGCCGCCCATCGTTCATCCTGGGGGGATCCGATTGGGAGAGATCGAGTCCCTTTCCCCACCGGCTATCGAGCGAATCACTCCGGAGACAGCAGCCGTGGGGGGGCGCATTCGCCTCGACGCTCGTCTCTCGGGAGCCCCGGTGCGGGTGTCTATCGGCGATGTTCGGGTGGAAGCGGCAGACTTGTCGATCCCCACGGCCGGCGGACCTATCTTCGTCGATCTGCCGGTAGCTCCCGGGGATGAGGTCGAGGAGGGCAGCTACGACGTGACTCTCACCGTCGGCCGGCTGGTCTCAGAGCCGTCCCCTCTCACCGTGTCAGGACTCGCCGCTGGCAACCTCGATGCGCCGCTGCCGTCGGCCCATTCGCTGGCAGGAGGAGACTTAGTCCTGACCGGTGCGGGGCTGGCCACTACCAGCGAAGTCTATTTCTGGCCGGACGCTGGACTGCAAGCCCCGGACGAGATCCATGCGATCGCTCCGGCAGCACCCCCCGTTGATGGCTCGGTGGTCATTGCTCCCGCCGATTTGACCGCCGCCGGGGTTCCTTTCACCGCGCTACGGGTCAGCGCCAGAGTCGCCGCCCATCGCTTCACCTCTCCGGTTCTTTTGGAGTTGGTGCCATGAACAGCCTGGAGCTAGCTCGCCAAGCCCTACTCACCGCTGCCCGTTGTGCCTTGGCGGTGCCGGCGGACGAAGTTTCCGTAGCCGATCAGCCGTGGCCGGATCCTGAGGGACTCTGGCTACCGCTGGCGGCGTTCATGGAGGCTATCGGAGGTACCGAAAGTTTCGGAAGGGATGGAGCAGTGGACCCACTTCAGGCTCGTCTACGAGGCGACCTCGGTCTTGGCCGGCTCGACTCCTGGTTGGTGTGTCTGTGCTTGGCCACGGAGTTTTTCCCGGACGCAGCGGCGGCGGCCAGTCTATTGGCGGAGGAGGAGAGGGTGCATTTAGTGACCCCGGTGGCTTTCGCTCGTATCGCCCATCAGGCTTTGGGTACTGCCTATTCGGAGGGGTTGCGCTGTGCTCTCGAGGGAGGGGAAGCCCGCCGCCTCGGCCTGCTCGATGTGGTGGAAGCCCTGCCGGGAGCCCCGGTGACTCAGCGAGGCTTGAGGATCGCCGTGCGCGAGCTCAGTGGCCTCTTGGCCGCAGGCACGGCGGAGTCAGTGGCGAGCTTGGCGACGAGCCTGGCTAGAAGCCCCGGTAGGGTGTGGGTCGAGCGGGAGAAGCCCGCCCCGAGCAGCGCCTTTGACGAATCGAGAGTCGTCGGCGCTGCAGCCCTGCTCGCGGAGCGGGGGATCGTCTGCCTGCGAACCGATTCTCGCCGCGCTGCCCAGCAGCTGGCCCTGGACCTGGCGAGCCAGCGGCAGGAGCCAGCACTCTTTCTGCGGGCAGAGGAGGAGTTGCCCTCCGCCGCCGAGCTAGCGAGGCTTGGAGAGGGGCTGCCGGTTCTCGACTTGATCGATCGCGGCCATTCGGCGGCGGATCAGTTGGGGCTTCTGCGCGCCCTCTCAGCCCTCGAGCCCCCCTGCCTGGTGCTGGTCTCGACCACCGCGGAAGTGGGTCGTTTCGCCTCTCTCTCGGTGCCGTCTCTCGGCTACCCGGAGGCGGTGAGAGTGTGGCAGCTCTCGGGCCAACCCACGGAGGTGGCGGAGCGCCTGGCGCGGCGTTTCCGCCTGGGCCTCGGGGAGGTGCGAGCGGTGGTTCGGGAGGCTCGCGACCAGCGGGCTGCTTCGGGGGCAAGCAGGGGTCATGCCGGCTCGAAGGGGTTGACGCGGGCGGTGCTCTCCCAAGGGGCGCGGCGCATGGGCAAGCTGGTCACCCACCTGACCTCCGATGCCCGTCTGGAAGAATTGGTGCTGCCGACACGCCAACGCCGCCTCTTGGACGATGTGATCGGCTGGTACGAGGCTTCGTCGCGAGTCTTTGGGGAGATGGAGATGCACCCCAGCTCTCATTTGGGGCGCGGTCTGGTCTGTTTGTTCAGCGGTCCTCCGGGCACGGGAAAAACCTTTGCGACCCAATGTCTGGCGAATCGCCTCGGCCTCAATCTCTATCGCATCGATCTGTCCCAGGTGGTGTCGAAATACATCGGTGAGACGGAGAAGGCCTTGGCCACGGTTTTCGACGAAGCGGAAGCCGGCCATGGGCTCCTGCTGTTCGATGAGGCGGATGCCCTGTTCGGCAAGCGTTCCTCGGTCAAGGACGCCCATGATCGCTACGCCAACATCGAGGTGGGCTACCTGCTGCAGCGTTTGGAGTCTTTCTCGGGAGTGGCGATCCTAGCGACCAACTTGCGCAGCAACATGGATCAGGCATTTGTGCGGCGGATTCGTTTTCTCCTCGATTTCCCCATGCCCGATCGCCCCATGCGGCAGCTCCTATGGGAGCACGCCCTGCCCGGTGAGAGCTATCGCTGCGAGCAGCTAGAGTTCGAGCCTCTCATCGAGCGTTTCCGGCTGTCCGGCGGCAGCATTCAGAACATTGGTTTGGCCGCCGCTCACCTGGCCGCCACCACTCCCTCCGGCCAAGTTTCTACCCAACATCTCGTTCGGGCGACCTACCGCGAGCTGGAGAAAACCGGTCAGGCGCGCTCGAAGGGAGATTTCGGCCCCCTCGCCGACCTCCTCGAGGAGGCGGTGTGAGCGGTTCGATGGAGATCTCGGTGGATCACCTGGTCGTGGAGACCTCTGTGGAGACCGCTGCCGAGCGCCGCAGTGCCGAGGGCATTCCCGAGCGGTTGCGGGAAGGCTTCGAGCTGCTGGCGGAGAAACTCCGGGGCGCTCCCGCCGCCCGCCGAGTGGCCCTCGGCCAGCGAGTCATCGAGAAATTAGATTTGTCCACCCTACCGAGTGACGAGCTCCTCGGCTCCCGGGGCGCCGAGCGCCTCGCCGAAGAGCTGTATCGACAGATCGTCGAGGGAATGCCATGAGTGTCAGCCACTTGCGAGGTGCCTTCATCGCCTATGAGCCGGACGGCTATCCGGAGAAGAAGAGGGTGCTGCCGTTTCGTTTCAACCCGGAGACTCTGGGCCGGGACCTGGCTCTGGAGCAGGGCGACAACAGCCAGGGCCCCGGGGGGGGAGGGGGTGGGTCGTCCTCCGGAGGCGATGCTCAACAAGGGGCTGATGCTTCCAGTGGCACCCTCAAGGAGACCTTCAGCGTCCTGGTGAGATTCGATGCCTACGACCGCCACGAAGCGGTGGCCAACTTGCCCCCGGAGCTGGGAGTGGCCCCGGAAGTGGCGGCCCTCGAGGACCTGATGCACCCGGCGGCCTCGGAAACCGAAGACAACGCCGACGGCAGCGAGCCGGTGGCCGCCCGGGCCAAGCGACCAACGGTCCTATTCGTTTGGGGCCGCAAGCGGGTCTACCCGGTGCGCATCACCGGTATGTCGATTCAGGAAATCCTCCACAACGCGGAGCTCAACCCGGTGCGGGCCGAGATCGAAGTCGCCCTCGAAGTGGTTGGCAGCGGTGAGGTGAAAGACAACCCGGCGGTCCAGAGCGCCTTGGATTTCACCCACGGCCACCGGCGGGAGCTGGCCCGCATGTTTCTCGACAACACCGCCGACCAAGGCTCCAACATTCTGCCCCTTTGATGGAAGGACCTCGCGATGCCCATCGACAAGAAGAGCCGCTACGCCAAGGTTCCCATAGAAACCGTCACCGGGCCCCACGGTGAGCAGCGAGATTTGCTTGCACTGCGCCCGATTCCTCCCACCAGCGGAGTCTTCTACACCACTCCCGGCCCCCGCGATCGCCTCGACCTCTTGGCTCATCGTTATTTCCGCGACCCGACCCGGTTCTGGAAGATCTGCGACGCCTCCGACCATCTGGACCCCTTCGACGTCATGGAGATCGGCGAGCCGTTGCTGATTCCTCCCGATAAGTAGACCACCACGACCAGAAGGCCAGGACGTTTAGCCCGAGACCCAAAGGAGACCGAAGTTGCCAACGCCGCAGATCCGCATCGCCCTCGATGGCACAGCCGTCGAAGCCGCCCTTTTGGGCCGCCTCGACCGGCTCGAAGTGCGAGAGAGCGACAGCGAACCGACTCTGGCGGCGATGCGTTTCAAGCTTTCCCAGGATCCCACTGGGCGCTTTGCCCTCCTCGATGAAGAGCTCTTCGCTCCGGGCCAGGCAGTCGCCATTGATTTAGTGGCACCGGGTGGACTGCCGCAGCGTCTCTTCGATGGCTACACCAGTCATTTGCGGCCTCACTTCGAGCCCATCGAGTCCAACTGCTATCTCGAGATCTTGGCCATGGATGCGGCCCTTCTGCTCGACGCGGAAGAAAGGGTGGTGACCTATCCCGACGCTCTCGACAGCGACGCCGTGGAGGAGATTGTCGGTCGCTACGACATCCCGGTGGAGGTCGAACCCACGGCGGCTCGCCACAAGCAAGATCACCAAATGTTGGTCCAGCGAGGCACCGATTGGCAGTTCCTTCGTCGTCTGGCTCGCCGCAACGGCTATGCCTGCTTCTTCGAGCACGATGAGGACCAAGACCAAGTGGTCGCCCACTTCGCCCCACCGGCCTTTGACGCCGACCCTCAAGCGGATCTCACCATTTTGCAAGGAGATGCAAACCTCGCCTGGATCGATCTTCAGTGGATCACCGCCGGTGCGGTTCGGCACCGCGGCGCCGCCATCGACCCCATCGCCAAACGCTTCGTGCGCTCGTCCGGGGAAGGGGTCTTGCCGGCCCTTGGGGAGGCAGGGCTCGAGGGTCGCCTGGAGGAGGGGTTAGCGGATGCAGGAGTCGAGAAGGCGAGCGCCCTGCTACGAGACCCCTTGCCTTTGGATGCGGCCATCGAAGCTCAGGGATCGGCGGCCACAGATCGAGATCGCTTGGCGATCGAGGCTCGCGGAGAGGTCGATCCGGCCCTCTATCGGGCTCTTCTGCGAGCTCGTCGCCCGGCCCTTCTCAAGGGGGTTGGGGAGCGTCTCTCCGGCGTCTACTACATTCGCTCCGTGCGCACCGTGGTGGAAGAAGGTGAACTCAAGCAGACCTTCCTGGGGGAGCGCAACGCCCTCGGGCAGGCCGGCAACGAGGAATTCGGGCAGAGCGCTGAGGAGGTGCCGGCATGACCCTCGAGCGCCTCCAGCGGGCCTTTCAGGAGTTGGTCGCCGACCGTTTCTACGGCAAATACGAAGCGGTGGTGACGGACACGGAAGATCCCCTAGAGATCGGTCGGCTGCGAGCGCGGGTTCCGGCGGTGTTGGGAGAGGACGCCGAGAGCGGTTGGGCGTTGCCCTGTGCTCCCTTTGGGGGCGGCAAGGATCGCGGCCTCCTTCTGCTGCCGGAGCCGGGAGACACGGTGTGGATCGAATTCGCCGCGGGCGATGTTTCCCGGCCGATTTGGAGCGGCGCCTTCTGGGGAGCGCCAGAGAGCGCTGGGGGGCAGGACGATCTGGCCGACGAGACCGGCACGGAGGTGCCTACCTCAGAAGGGCAGCCGGCGGGCCCGGGGCACTTCGTCCTGCGCACTCGGGCCGGTCATCGCCTCACCTTCGACGACCAGGGCGACGTCGTCCTACTGGCTCACGGAAGCGACAAGGTGGTGATACGGCTCACCGCCGCTGGCGAGGTCGAAGTGACCGCCGACAAGATCAAGCTGGGTAAATCTGCTGCCGAGCCTCTGGTTCTGGGGCAGACCTTCATGCAGTTGTTCAACAGCCACACTCACCCCACCGGGGTCGGTCCCTCGGGGCCGCCGACGCCTCCCATGACCAGTGGACAACTGTCCACCAAGAGCTTTACGGAGTGATCATGCCGCTCATACCCACGCAACTCGCCACCCGCCTGGAGCAAGATTGGCTCGCCGCCGACGGCGGCAGCTTTCCCGGCAGCGTTCAGGAATCGGGGCAACGCTTTGCCACCGCTGTGGCGACCTGGTTCGCCGCCGCCATGGCCGGTCCCTTCCCCTGCGCCACCGCCCAGGCTCGCCAACCCCAACTGGCCAGTGCCGCTGCCGGCGCTTTGGCGGCAGGGTTGCCTCCCCTGGCCGGGATGCAGCTGGCCCAAGCGGTCGGCGCCTACATGACCGGGCAAGTCTTCGGGGCTGGCACCGCCGCGGCACCGGCTGCCCTGCCGGTGGCCATCGCCGGTTTCGGAGCGGTTTTCGCCGATCTCGATCAGCAAGCCGAGGAGCGTGCCCGCTTGGTTGCTGTGGGCTGTTGGACTCTCGCCCTTTCCACCATCGTCGCCTTTCCGGCGCCTCTGCCTCCCCTGCCGGTGCTGTGAGGGAGCTTTAGATGACGGAACGATTTTTACTCCAACCCTTTCGCCACGGCGCTTCTACCGAAGTTGCCGGCCGGCAACTCTTCAATGGTCTGGCGCTGACCGACGACCCGGATCGGCACCTCAAGGACAAGATCCTCGCGGTGCTCTTCACGGCGCCGGGAGAGCGAGTAAACCAGCCTCGTTTCGGAGTGGGCCTCAATCGCGCGGTGTTCGACGGCCTCGATGAGCTGACCGTCGCGGCGGTGGAGTTTCGCATCACCGAGGGATTGCGCCGCGACCTGGGTGGGGAGATTGAGGTGCAGGACATCTCGGTGACTGCCCAGCCCGCCGCTGGAGAGCTTCTGCTGTCGGTTCGCTATCGGCGGCGCACTGATCGGCTGCCGCGCAATCTGGAGATCGAGCTGTGAGCGAGGCCTTTCTCACCTGGGATGCGGCGACCCTCGACGGGGCGGTCTGGCAGGGTATCGAATACCTTTCCCTGGACACCACCGTGGCCGGATTCGACGCAGTGGTCACCGTCCATTTGGCACGACCCATCAGCGGCATGACCGCCGAGGATGTCGAGGTACGGGGTGGCGTGCGGTTGACGGACCTGGCTTACGAGGTTGAGATCCAGGGCGGCGACTCTTTCTTCGAAGTTCGATTCCCGACCCGAGGCGACCGGGCCACCTATTTCATTTGCCTGCGCAGTGGTGGTGCCGATCCGCTGCACCCTTTCTTCGCTGCCGCCGACTTCACTTTCTATATCGACTGCGAGGCGGGGGATTGCCGTGAGCTGCCGGCCATGGCCGAGACGATCCTCGGCAAAGCGCCGGCGGTGGACGAGCAGACCAAAGACTTTCGCGGCTATATGCAGGTGCTCTCGGAGTGGATCCGGGTGCGCAATCCGAGCTGGGCGGATCTCTCTCCGGCCAGTTTGGAGCGAGTCTTGGTGGAGTTGCTGGCTCACCAGGGAGACCAGCTCAGCTATTACCAAGACCGGGTCGCTGCCGAGGCTTTTGTGGAAACCGCTTCCCAGCGCCATTCCCTTCGCCAGCACGGAGTGTTGCTTGGCTACCGCCCGTTTGACGGCAGCGCAGCGCGCACTCTTCTGTCCTTTCGGGTCACCGACAGTGGTTTTGTGCCCCGGGGACTCGAGGTTGCCATGCCGCGAGGTACCGACGAGGCGCCGGTAGTGTTCTCGGTTGTTGAGCGAACTCGCCTGGAGCCGGAGAACAGTTGGGATCGCCTTCGGGTCGCCGCCTGGCCAGGGGCCATGAACGCTGAGATCCCAGCTGGGTCTACCGATCTTCTGCTATGGGGGCAGGAACACCGCTTACAGCCGGGTCATCGCCTGGCCTTTGTGCAGGGGCGAGACTCCTGGGTGGTGACCCTCTTGGCGGTGGAGCCGGTGAGCGCTGCCGGTTGGGTCGAAGAGCCCAGCGAGCCGCCCCATGCCGGCGACAGTGACCTCACCCGACTGGTTTGGGACCGGCCTCTAGAGGTCCCCTTGCGCCCCTGGGATATCGCCGAGCCCTTGACTCTCTTCGCCAATCTGGTGGCGGCGGCGCACGGCGAGAATCGCCGTTCCTTCCTGGCTGCTGATTCGCCACCGGGGCACGATCCCCGTCGCGAAGTACTCATCTCCCCAAATCGACGCAATAGTGCCATCGTCGAGCGGCCCCTAGACGGCGGACCCTTAGGGAGCGGAAGCGTGCCCCAGCTGCGCCTGGTGCAGGTTCCAGAGGGGCCCGTCCTTTTTGACCACACCGGCGCTGAGAACGGTGGTCCGCAGTTGGCACCGGCCTTCGAGTTGATCATCGATGGTGAGCCCTGGCGTCGAGTCGAGGCTCTGTCCCAGAGCCGCTCCTTCGATCCGGATTACGTCGCCACAGCAGACGAGGACGGCTCCTTGTGGCTACAGCTGGGGGACGGGCTCCGAGGCCGCGCTCTGGAGGTCGACGCGGAGACCGGCTTGCCTCCAGCTATCGTCGTCGAGATGCGCTACCGGGTCGGTGACCCCTTGGCGGGCAACTGTGCCCGCGACACCCTCACGGAGGTGCGACCGCCGCGACCGGGGACCACCGCCGCGGACGAGCTTGCCGCTCTCGGAGCCCTGGAGGTGACCAATGTCATCGCCGGCAGCGGAGGGGTTCAGCCGGAGACTCGCGATGCTCTCCGCCAGGCGATCCCCACCTCTCTGCGCCACGGAGAGTTGCAGCGAGCGGTGGCTTTGGAAGACTACGCCACGGTCGCCAAGCAGGCCGATCCTCGGGTCGCTCGCGCCGCTGCTCGTGCCTTGGGTGGGGTGTTCAACACGGTGCTCGTTCTGGTCGACCCGGCGGGCCAGGGGGATCTGGACGAAGACCTTCGCCAGACGGTTTGGAGCTACGTCGACCAACGACGCATGGCGGGCCGGGAGCATTTCGTCGTCGGGCCGGTCTATGTTCCTTTGGAAGTCGATTTGGTGGTGTGTGTCGACCCGGGCTTTCTGCCTCATCAAGTGCGCGCCCGGATCCTGGCTGCCCTACGGCCCGGTAGCGACGAGCGCCCCGGCTATTTCCATCCCGACCGCCTCACCTTTGGGGAAGAGGTCGAGTTGGGTGAGCTGCTGGCCTTCGTGCAAGAGATCGCCGGGGTCCGTTCGGTGCGCGCCCGTCGCTTCCGGCGGCTGGAGTCCCAGGACGGCCCCGAGGTGGTCCATCGCCTACCCCTGGAGGCCACTGAGGTTGCCCGCCTCGATGCCGACGAGAACTTTCCCGAGAACGGTGTGTTGGCCGTTGCCGTAGTCGGCCTCGACGAGGTCGACGGGAGCGAATACCTCATCGACGGACCTTTGCCGGCAGGAGTTTCCCCATGAGCCGTCCTCCCCGCCCCCTATTCCGGGCCAGCACCACGGCCTTGGCCCGGGACGATCGCCAGCATCTCGATTTCCTCGCTCCGGACTATGCAGCTCTGCTGGATCTCCAACGACGGCTCGCCGAAGGGGAAAACGGCCTGGTGACCACCGATGGAGAAGGGGACTTTGCTCGCACCCTCATGGAGAGCAGCGCGCTTCTCGGCCATCTTCTGGCTCTCTACCAGGAATCGAATGCTCAGGAAGCTTTCCTGGGAACCGCCCAAAGCGACGCCAGCTTGGTGCGTCACGCTCGGCGCCTGGCCTATCAACCGGACGCTGGCCTTTCCGCCACCGGCTTTGTAGCCCTGACGGTGGGGGAGGGCTTGGCTGGTCGCGTGGCGGCAGGCCTGGCCTTGGCGAGCACCCCCCGGGGGGAGGTCAAGGCTCAAGACTACGAAACCCTGGAAGATCTCGATGTCGACGCCTCCCGCAACGCCCTGTTGCCCGTCCAGGCACGGCTTCCGGTGCGGATCCAATTCGATGGCAGCGGCCGGGCAACTTTTCCCTTGCGGGCGGTTGGGCTAGGCCTGGAAGTGGGAGACCTGGTGCTCCTCATCGGGCCCATGCCATCGCGCCGTTTCCACCTGCGTGTGGAGGGGGTGAGGGAGCGTACCGCCGAAGGCTTCACCGTGCTCGAGGTGGGCGGTGGCCCTCCTGCTGTCTCCTTCGACCTGCCTCCCTTTGTGGAGGACGTTCCGGCGACCCACTATCGTTTGTTGGCCCGCCCGGCGGCTCGCCTCCATCCCTTTGGTTGGAACGCTCCGAGCTCCCACTTTCCCAATGGAGAGGTACAAACAGCGGGAGCTTACAGCCCGCCGGTGGTCAATACCGGCAATATCGGTGATCCACCGGTATTTGGCTTTCACCCCCCTCATCAGAGCGCGGATGTCTATCTCGCCGAAGAGCCCACCAGCTCTTTGGTCGACGGTTGGGTGCTCTTCGATGGAGGTGGCGGTCGTCAGCTGTTTCAGGTCACCCTTCAGAACCCTGCCAAGGTGACCCTGATGCGGGGCGAAGTGATCGGCATCGATCAGCCCTTGTTCGACTCCGACGGCGTCCCCTTGCGCAACCCGGACGGCACCTTGCAGACCGTGCAGAGACCACAGCTGGCGGAAGCGAGCGTTTCCGGAGCCGCAGCAGCTTTGCGTTTGAGGAGGCTGAACAACACGGTGGTCAGCCGCAGCAGCCTACCTTTTCCAGGGGTTTTTCTCGCCGAATGGCAAGTGAATGTTGCTCTGGTCGACAGCCGGCCCAATCCGGCGCCGGTGAGCGACCCGATAGAGCTCGCTGGGGATCTCAGTGGTTTCGAGCCGGGGCGGTTGGTCGCCTTCAACGATCTGGCCGGGGAGGTCGCTCAGGTCTTCCAAGTCCGCTCTCTGCGGGTTCAACCAGCCATTGCCGGGCCCGCGGTGTCCGAGATGACTCTTCAGCCTCTCACTCCTGCCCCCGCCGGGCACACCTGGACCTACGGTGATCTGGCGGTGCTCGGCAACGTCGGGCGTATCGCTCACGGACGCGGCAAAGAGGAGATCCTCGGCGGTTCCGACGGCGTCACCCCTTTTCTAGAATTCGCCCTCAAGGAGCCACCCTTGAGTCAGTTGCCGGGAGCCGAGGGGGGCGAGCCGGCCATCGAGGTGCGAGTCGGCGACGTCGCCTGGGAGCGGGTAGAGGACTTCTACGGAAGCGGTCCCGACGACCGGCACTACCGCCTGGTTCTCGATCACGAAGGGCAGGCCAGGGTGCTATTCGGCAACGGCAAGGGGGGAGCTATCCCCTCCTCCGGCAAGCGGCACATCCGCGCTTTGACCAAGGTCGGCTTGGGTAAAGATGGCAATGCCGAGCCTCTCGGAGTACAGCGCATCAAGAAGGCCCACCCACTGATCGAGCGGGCCCTCAACCCAACTCCTCTGATCGGAGGTGCCGAGCCGGCGGCGGCAGAAGATATTCGGCAGCAGGCGACGCGCTACATACGCACCTTCGACCGCGCCGTATCGGTGGAAGATTACGCCGACCTCGCCCTCCTATTTCCCGGAGTTGCCCGCACCGCCGCCTCTTGGAGCGACGGAGAAGGGGTTGAGTTGGTAGCGGCCACCGCCGACGGCACCGCCCCGCCGATCCCGGCCTTGCGAGCCTTTCTCGACCGCCGCCGGGACACCGAAACGCCGTTGCGCATTCTGTCTCCGCAACCCATCGACCTCTACCTAACGATTCACCTGGAGCACGACCCGGCCTACCTGCCGGAGATCGTCAAGAGAGCGGTGCGTCGGGTTCTCCATGGTGAGGACCGGGAGCCTCCGGGGCTGTTTACTTTCGCTGGCCGCACTTTCGGCCAGGCGGCTCACCGCAGCGAGATCTATGCGGCCATCGAAGCCGTCCCTGGAGTGACCTTCAGTGCCGTAACTCGCTTCGCAGCGAGCCCCCTGCCGCAAGCCCGGGACGTCGTCCTGGTGACCACCGCCGGGTGGCTGCGCCTGCTCCCGGAGAACCTCGAGTTCGTGATGACGGAGGGCACGGCGTGAGCTATCCCTACGATCCCCAAACCCGGGCTTATGTCGCCAGGCTCCTCTACCAGCACCTGCCCGCTCTCTATCGGGTGGAAGACCAGCCCCCCAAGGGGCGGGCCGAGTTGGAGCGCTTTCTCCAGGTCCTCGCCGCACCGTTGGCGACGCTGCGGCAGAACATCGAGGAGCTTCACGCCGATCTATTCATTGATTCGGCGGCGGACGAGGTCCTACCTCTGCTGGCGGAGATGGTCGGTACCACCCTGTTGTTTCCCGAGCCAGATGCCAACCGGCGCGATATCCGCGGAACGGTGGGTTGGCGGCGGCGCAAGGGGACCGTGGCAACCCTCGAGGAGCTGGCGGCCAATCTGGTGGAACAGTTGGCAGCGAGCCACGAAGGTTGGAAAGTGGTGCAGATGACTCAGGACCTGGACTTGCTGCGTCCGGATAGGGTCGTCCCTGACCTGCGAGATCGAGTCCTGGCGGAAAAAGTGTCGGGGCCACTGGTGGCCACTCACCACTCCGTCGACTTGCGCCGCATCGGCCGCCATACGGGCAAGTACCATCCGCGCCACGTGTTTCACTATGTCCACCCGACCCGGTTGTTCGATCTCCAGGAGGGCAGCCCGCGGGATCTGACGGCGGCGCCGGATCCGGACTTGCGCTTTTCCTTCCATCCCTTGGCAGCGGATCTTCCCTTGCGCCTTCGCCGCACCGCCGACTTGCCGGACCCGGCGACGGACCGGGCCTTGCCGGAGCATTTTGCCGCTGACCCGGGCCGCTGGTTCGGCAGAGCGGGGGGCTTTCGAGTGGAAATCGCCGGCTTGCCGGCAGCGGTGGCACGGGATCATCAGGTATCTCGGCGGGCGGATCGCTCGCCGGCTTCCCAGGCGCTTCTAGAGGGGGCAGTGACCATCGAGCTCTTGGAACACGACCCTCGTCGGTTCCCGGGGCCGGTGCGTCTCGAGGTGGTCGCGGCTCCCTTTGCCGGAGCTCCCGGCATTCCCGACACCAATCCCGCTGGGTTCGAGGTGCGCAGCGAGTTGGTCCTGGACGCGGTACCTCCGGGGCCGTCGGCGGTGATCAACGCCGGAGCCGTGGACGCCACCGCCGTGCCGATGCTGCGGCTGGTACCGGTGGGGGTAGGAGCCCGCTTCTTTCCCGGTGCGGTGGTGGAGATCGCCGGTGGGGAGCCGGTAGCCTCACGCAGTAGCGAACGACCCCAGTTGGCTCGGGAGGGATTCCTCCGAGGCTCCCTATTCGTCGATATTCCCGCCACGCGAGTCGACGGTGAGCGGTGGTTCTATCTCGCCGCTGATGGCAGTGTCCACGACGCCCAGCTCACTGGAACTGGGGTCGCAGATGTGGTGATCGACGACTTCGCTGGCGAGGCTCGGTTCGATCGCGATCACCTCATCAGTACCGGGTCGGGACCCGGTTGGCCTGCCCTTCCGGCTTCTTCCGACCCGACTCCTTGGATCCATCTACCCGGCGCTCCCGACCGTGGGCCGATTCCCCTCCACGGAGGTCGGGCCTTGCGCGATAACGGTGGTTCTGTGGAGGAGGTTCCCCCGGCGACGGAGTGCGCCTTGGTCTTCGCCTTCAGCGCGGTGGCTCTGGGAGTCCGTACCCTACGGCCCTTCGCTCGGCTGCACTGGCAGGGGCCGGGCTCAGCGACGGCAATCTGGGAGGCCCTCGACGACGACGGGACTTCTCTAGCCCCGGCAGCGGTAGGGAATCGCTTCGCGGAGCTGGCCGATTTTCGCGAGACCGGCCCGGCTGAGCTCCGCCTGGCGATCCGCTTCGAGTGCTCCGATGCCGATGCCCTGTTGGCTCCCAGCGAAGTCGGCATCACCAGCGACGACGGCCGGGATCTCCTGGTCCATTTGCCGGAGATGGTTGCTGCCGTCGGCTCTCCGGTAGCGGAGTGGCCTTTGGATGGAGGTTTTTTTACCGCCGCCAGCGAAGCTGTCACCGCTGGCGTCGATGGCTCCACCTGGGTCGATGCTTCCACCGCCAACGCTCGAAGATCACTCGGCCAAGTGGCGCCCCTAAGCCAATATTCGGGACTGCGCCGCCGCCGGGTCTATGGCCGATCCCTGTGCCAATGGCGGAACGAAATCTTGCCGGCCCAGGTCCACGCTGCCACTCCACGGGGTCATCTCGACATCGACGTTCTCCATGGTTTGTTCAGTTTGGCCCTGGAAGAGCCGCCCCAGAGCTACCCCCTGGGACCTCTGGGGGCACCCGGCCCTCCGGCCCTCACGGTGACCTATCAGCAGGGCTACAGCGCTCATACCGGGGCCCTACCAGCGCCGCGGGAAGGGGCTTTGGATCGCCGTTTGGCAACCCCCACCCGCTTGGTGTCCCGCTCCGGCCATCTGCATCGCAACGCCCCGGCGCCATTCCACGACCTGCCCCGGCATCGCACCTTGGGAGAGGCGCTGAATGCGGCCTCGGCCAGCGGGGAAGCCGACGAAGTGATTCAAGTAGAAGACTCCCTTACCTACCCGGGGGAGAGCCTCGAGTGGCCGGCGGGGGTCGAGCGTCTCACCGTGCAGGCGGCGGAAGGACGAAGGCCGGTCTTCGAAGTTTCGGCCTGGGGAGTCGAAGCGGGAGCGCTCCTGGAGCGTTGGTCTTTGCTCGGCTTGACCTTCGGTGGGGCTGGTCTCGGCGCGTTGGTGGTGCCTCCCTGCGGGCGTTTCGAGATGGAGTACTGCACGGTCACCGAGGCAGAGAACACGCTAGATTTTCCCGCCCTGGGAGAGGGTACCGATGCGCTCATCCGGCGCAGCCTCACCGCCGGCTTCGAGTTTGCGGGTGGAGGTGTGGTGGAGATCGTCGATTCGGTCGTCGACACGGGCCTCGGCGCCGCCATGCCGGCGGTGGTCGCTCCGGACGCTCGGCTGGCCATTGACCGCACCACCCTTTTCGGTACCGTCGCTTGCCAGATTCTCGACGCCTCGAGGTCTATTTCGAAGGCCTGGTGACCGTCGAAGATCGCTTCGAAGGCTGCGTGCGCTACAGCCGCGCAGTGACCGACTCGGTGCTACCGCGCATCCACCGGGTGGTATTCGACCTAGAAGCAAACTTTGTTTCCGCTGATCGCCACGCCGCTGGCCACGCTCGGCTGGCCGAAAACACCGAGCCGGCCATCCTGGGCGGCGCCGAAGACGGCGGTGAGATCGGCGCCTTCCACGATGTACGACTTGCGCAGCTCTACGCCGCCTTGCTGCGCCGCCTAATGGAATTCACCCCCGCCGGTTTGGCGACCGGCCTTCTGCGACAGGACTGACGAGGAGCGAGCGATGAGAGGCGACTTCACCCGCGGGCATCGACCCGACCAGAAGCGAGGCCGGAATTACCGCCGGGTTCTCCTGCAGCAGGGCCGCCTGCTGCTCGACAGCGATTTCAACGCCCTGGTGGACGCTCACGATGAGCTCCTGCGAGACCTATCCCGGGACACGGCTTGCCTAGCCGGCAGCCCGGACCTGGGATACCTGGTGACCGCCGGTCGGCTGCTGGCCCTGTTCGACGAGCTGGATGGCATCGAGGCGAACGTGGGTGGCTTCGAGCTCTACCGGGACTACAGCCACAAGTATCTGGATCGCTACCCTTCCCTCTATCTGGGCAACAATTCCGGTGCCGCGGTGACCGTGAGCATTCCCTTGCGGGCCGAGAGCGCTGGGGCGATCCATCTGTGGATGCGCAGCGATGGAGTTTCCAATGTTGCCGTCGAAGGGCTTGCCCTCGCCGTCAACACCCCTGATTTCACCCCGCATCTCATCAATCCCCCCTCCACAGACTCCCTCGACATCTCTCTTCCTAACGGACAGGAAGTTTGGTTGGCGCTAGTGGAACGCCAGCAGGCAGCCGGCACCCTGCCGACCTTCTGGGCCGCTGCAGGGCGGTTTCACATCGATGGTTTGATGGTCGAGATTCCCGAGGATGGTCCTTACTCCGACCTGCACTTCGATCCCGCCGAAGGTTTTCAGATTCCCGATCTCGAAGTCGACGACGGTGGTCTGCGGCCCCTGGAGGCGGGCGATCGGGTCTTGGCTTATCTGGAAGCCTTCGAGCGCCACATCACCCATGTCGAAGATCGCGGTGTCTTGGAGGAGGCGCTGGGAGGGGGGGACGACACTTGCACTCGTTCCCAAGCCCTCTGTCAGGTCAAGGTGGCAGCGGCGGGAAATCTCTCCCCCGAGGACCTGCGGCGGGCGGTGAGGGGGCCGGTGGTGCTGGATGGCACCCTCGAGGTGACCACGGCTCCAGCGGTCAGCGATCCGGACCCTTGCGCCCTACCGGTTGCTGGCGGCTATCGCGGCACCGACAACCGCCTCTACCGTTTCGAAGTCCATCGTGGCGGCCCGTTGGCCGAAACACTCTTCAAGTGGTCCCGGGACAATGGCTCCGAGCTCTTTCGGGCTCGCGACGTCACCGTGGCTGGGCCAACGATCACCCAATTGATTTTCGCGCCCGAGTGTCCCCTCGAGTCGGGAGATCTGGTGGAAGTGCTGGACGAGCCCCACGAACGGGGGGATCAGGCCTTCGCGGCGATCGATGA
The DNA here is from genome assembly GCA_022601195.1 of Deltaproteobacteria bacterium. GTDB lineage: Bacteria > Acidobacteriota > Thermoanaerobaculia > Multivoradales > JAHZIX01 > JAHZIX01. The sequence goes on along the minus strand of JAHZIX010000045.1, from coordinate 148,233 downwards.
CGGTGCCGGAACTTTCACCCCTCCGGAGCGAGCCGTGGGTCGGTTGGTACGGCTCCACGCCGCGGCAGGGCCGGTGGACGGCAAGACTTTCGCTCTCTCCGAGCCGGACGATGACAGCCTGCCCGTCGCCTTGACGGACTTTGGCGCTCCCCCGGACCCCCTACCGAAGGTCCGCCGTTGGCATGGGCTGATCGAACCGGGGGGTGCGCCAGACCCGTTCCAGGCGGAAGTGGAAGACGGCATTGAGATCGAAGTCACGGGCACCTTTCGGGCTGGAGACTGGTGGCAGTACGAGGCTCGCGCCCGCCGCGGCAACGACAACGGCCCATTTCAAACCTCTCCCCATGGTCCGGAGCGCCTGTTCGCTCCCCTCGGCCTGTTCGAGTACCGGGCTGCCAGTGAGCCCCTGGAGCTGGTGGCTTGGCTCGACGAGCGTTTCCCAAGCCTCTGCGGCATCTGTGCTGATGACGTTTGCTTCGATGGCGAGCGGGTCGGGGCCGGGGAATGCGACACGGTTCAGGAAGCCCTGGAGAAACTCTTCGAGGAGGAGCCGGGCGAGGGCGGTGGCGGCTGTTGCGACGTTACTCTCGAACCCCAAGGAGGAGGGGACGATGCCGCCCGCATTCAGGAGCTGCTGAACCAGGCAGACGGCGATCTCACCATCTGCTTGCGACCCGGCATCTACCGGCTGGAGTCCGTCGTGGTGGTCTCCGAGCGGTGTTTGACCCTGGTGGGTTGCCCCGATGCGGTATTGGTGTCTTTGGTGGGGGATGGGGTCGGTCCCTTCGTGGTGACAGAAGGTGGCCGGCTGCGACTGAGAAATTTGATTCTCTTCGCACCCCTCAACGAACAGGCTCCTGTCCTCGAGCTGATCACCCTGACGCGTTCGGCGGACGGCTTCGAGGCCGAAGAGGTGGCGCTGATCATGGCCGGACCCGGAGATCGTCAAGTGGCGATCCGGGCCCAGGGGGCTGAGCCGTTGCCCTTCGACCCGGCGAATCCGGCGCGAAGTCTGGAAGAGGTTCCGATCTTTCCCCAATCTGAATCCCCTTCGATTTCCCTCCGGGACTCCATCGTGATCGCCGGTTGGGCCATCGTCGCCGAGTCCATCGCCGATTTGGAGATCCGTTCGAGTGCCTTCTTTCTGACCGCCGGCGGAATCTCTGCCGGACGGATTCTCGGCGCTCAGGTTTTCGACAACTCTTGGATCGCTGGAGTGTCCCGCGATCTCACGGCCAGTTGGAGCGCGGCTCAGCTCGCCTCGGAACCGAAGCGGTTACTCGACGGGTTGGCGGAAGCCGTGGGTCCCCTACGAGGCGCCACAGCCGACCCGGGAGGACTGGTTGGGTGGGTGGTTCAGACCCTAGTGCTGGGCACCTTCGAGCGCAATGTGGTGGTCGCTTCCATCGGAGCTGTGGTGGAGAGGTTCCAGGCTTGCCAGTGGGCAGATAACTTCATTCAGGCTGCCAGCCACGGCATCGACCTGGCGGAGGCTAACAACTCCTCTCTGACTCGAGAGCTGTTGTCCATGGAACAGGAATCGGTAGGGATCCAAGTGTTCAGTGCATCGCGATTCACGGTGCGGGATTGCTTGGTGTTTCAAGGCGGCATCGGAATTCGCTTGGGTGGTGATGAGCAGGTGGGTTTCGACTCGGACGGCCAAGTGGTGTTTACGCTTCGGGAGGCGCTGCCGGCAGCCGCGATCGCCGCTCGGATGGAATCTGTTCAAGTGGTGGGCAACCGCTCCATCGCCCAGATCGGTCTCCAGCTGGGCTCCGCTGGAGTCAACGGTTTCTTTGGTCAGGTCGAAGAGGTTTCGATTCGTCAAAACCAAGTCGAGGGTGAAACCGGCTTCTTGCTGCGCGGGCCATTGGATTCCTTCGAGGCACCGAACCAGGTCCTGGTCGACGGCAACGACTTACGTTGTTCCGAGGTAGCCATCGACTTGGCCGGTGCGGGGATCACCCTTTCCTCCAACAGCATTTCCATGTCGGGGCAAGCTCCCTTTTCAGCGATCCAAGCCTTCCAGGCGCCGAGGTTAATCGTCGAGGGCAACACCATCAGTGGCCAATTAGGGCCGGATGGCTTCGGTGTGTTGTGTCAGGGCAGCTCTCAGGCCCGAATCCAGGACAACCACGTGGCGCTCGGGGAGGGACACCTCGTCCTGTACCTATTCGATGTCAGGGAAGCGCGAGTGATCGACAACGATTTCGGCTTCGGCAGCATCTTCATCGACCGGTGTGACGGCTCTACCCTACAGGGAAACCAGGCTAGCGGGGCGCAGATCCGTCGATGCGATGGGGGGACATTGCGGGGAAACTCGGTGAGCTTCGATCTTCGGGCGGTCACTGCCCAGGGGCGGTGGCAAATCGAAGACAACCGAGCCGGCGGCCGCCTCGAGTTGGTCCCGGATGCGGTGGTCGGCCCGGTCTCCGGCGGAGGCTTGGTGGTGACGGATCAGCTGGGCATCGCCCGCCGAGGAGATTGGGCCGCGGCTGCCATCTCCTTCCTGGGTACCGAAGAGGGAGAGACGGATCCCCAGGCTCAGCCGAGTCGCCGATGGGTAGGCGCCGTTCGAGGCAGCGAGGAAAGGGCGGTCATTAGTTTCGCTGCAGAGAACCCCGACTGGCGGGACGTGTGGGTGGCGGCAGCTCTCGACGAGGTGGATCATCTCCTGTTCAACGAGCTCGAAGGGCTGGAAACGGCGGTGATTCTCCTGAGCCCTCTGTTCGAGGTTCCGTACCACGCCCAATTGGTTGGCAATTGGGCCAACGACATTCAAGTCGGACATGCCAGCAATGAGGAGGGGGTGACGCCCTCCCGGAACACCGTCGTCCAAGTAGTCGGCAACCGGGCAGACGATCTCCTCGACGTGATGCCCTACGTTCATGCTGTCGCATCGGCCAACGCGGCTTCCTCCTTAACCGCCTGGATCGCCCGCCAAACCAACGTCAACACTCCCAACATCCAGTTCTAGAGGTGACCCTGTGAAACCGACAGCGAATATGCTCCGCCGCCCCGAGATCGATCCTTCGCTTCATTTGCCACTGCGAGTCGCTGGTGCGCGGATCGCTGCGGAGCCCCGTGCGGACCCGGTGGCGACTCGGCGCAGCGGCCTGGTGCGAGCCTTGGAGGAGACCGTCGCCGAGCGCCGCAGCCAGACCATTGCGAGCCGGGTTCAGGAGAGGCTGGAGCAACCTTCCCAGGCCCTGGCTGGTGAGCCGCAGGCATCCCCGGGAAGCCTCGTCGCCCGCTGGGTCGGCTACGACGAATCGGAGGACTGCCAGCCCTTGGGTCGCCTGCCTTTGGCTGGGCTTCTGGTGAGGTTTGCTCTGGGAGACCAGGTGGGCGCCTCCCAGACCACGGGGCCGGCTGGGTTGGTGCGATTCGAGGTGCCCGAAGGGGCTCGCGGCTCCTATCTTCTCGAGGTGACTTCCGCCAGCGGCGCCGTCATCGCCAGTGCGGAAGGGGAGTTGGAGCCAGAGGTCGGTGCTGCCCAATTGGTGGAGGTTGGTCGCAGTCGGGAGCTAGAGCCGGCTTTTGCTCGGGGCCGCAACTTGATGCTTGCTGCTAGTCGGGCTGAAACCCAGTCAGCTCAGATCGGCGCCAAGGTCGAGCGGGCCCTGGCCCGCCAGGAAGATTTGTTACGCCAAGAGATCGCCTCTCTCGACGCGATGCTCACTACTCAGGAAAACCAAGACAAAGGAGACACCGATGGACCCGACGCTCCGGATCAAGAACGTCGACGCTAGTCCGGTCGATATCGAGCCGGACGGCGGGGACACCGCGCCGGTGACGGTCGCCCCCAACGCCGATGCCGATTTGGGAGGGCAGCTCCTCTCCAGCAAGAGCTTCCGCGCGTTGATGGCGGAGGGCAAAGTGCGTTTCATCGAGACGCCCAATCCGACCCCGGCGCAGTTTCACCTAGCTCGGGCTGTGCTCCCCCGGCTGCTGCGGCGAGTGGGGGGCCCCATCGTCTCCCTGGCCGACTTGCTCGGCACCGCCAAAGAAAGCCTCGACGGCAAGCGAGAGAACTACAACCAGCGGCATGGCGCTGCCAAGTTGGTGATCCAGGAGAGTCAGGAGACTGCCCTAAGTGCAGACCACCTCTTTCGGGGCGCCAATCACTTTCTCAACACCAAGCTGGAAGAGGCCGAGGTTGCCCAGGTGGAAGCGCAGATCGTCGTCCTGGAAGCGGAAGACTTGTCGATCAGCGGTCGAACCCTCCAAGAGTGGTTTGCCGATCGTGATGCCCGCCAGGCGGAGCTCGAGGCGGCGCAAGCAGCCCCTCGCCGCGGCTTCGGAGGACATCGTAGCTCCCCTTGCTGGCCTTCTTCAGGAGGTCAAAGACGCCGCCGTCGCCTTTGCCGCGGCGGATCCCAACACGGATATAGGCGCTCCGTTGCCGCCTTTCCCCTAAAGTGAGCCGCCCCGCCGCCAAGAGCGCGGAGTCCGCCAAGCCGTCGGCCAGGAGCGCTACGACGCCCGCGGTCAGCCCCGAGCAGGCTGCTGCCGGGGCTAGCGAACGACTGCAAGGGGGCGCGCCGCTGCCGACCTCGACGCGAGATCGAATGGAGCGCTCTTTTGGGCGTTCCTTCGGGGCGGTGCGCGTTCACACCGACGGCGCCGCCGGTCAGGTGGCGGCTAGTCACGATGCCGAAGCGCTCACCATCGGCGACAAGATTGCCTTTGGGCCCGGGCGATTTCGGCCCGGCACGGCGGGCGGCGACCATCTCATCGCCCACGAGCTAGCTCATGTAGCGCAGCAAGGCCAGTCCGGCGGCGGAGCGGTGGCGCAAGCCAGCTCCCTCACCTCGACCCCGTCCGAGCCGGCCGAACGTGCCGCCGAAGCCGCCGCGGGGGCGGTGAGCCGTGGGGAGAAGGTCACGGCAGTGGGTGGTGCCTCCGGGCTGTCGACCCGCCAGCGCATCTACCGCCGAGCCCTCAAGGGTGCCCGGCGGCTCCCCGCCGTCACTCTGTCCACACCACAGCCCGGTGCCCGCGCCAAGGCCGGTGATGCGGCTCGGGGAGCTCCAACTGCGGCGGCGAATAGCTTCGTCTCTCCCGCCGGCGATCGGCCGGTGGCAACCGTAGGCAAGGGGGCAACCCTGGAGCGTGGCGCGGCGGGAAAGCCTCGGCTCAAAACCCCCGAGCAACACTCTCCGGACCAAGCCCAAGCACCGATTCCGGAATCGGCAGCCGCACCGGTTTCGGCCCTGGTGGCGGGTGCTCCCGCGGGTGCTGGTGCTGAAGACGTCAAGCCCGGGGCCGAGGCGGGAAAAGAGGGAGAGAAGAAGGACGGCAAGGCGAAGGGGAAAGAGGACAAAGAAGAGAAGAAGGAAAAAGAGGAGAAGGAGAAAAAGAAGGAGGAGGCTGAGGGGAAAGAGGGAGGTGGCCGCAAGAAGAAGAAAAAACGCAAGTTCGGCCAAGTCCCCGGCAGCCGTGGTGCCGGTGCCGCCAAGGCGGCGATCAAGCGTCTTGGGGACCGTTCCAAAGCGATGCAACATCACGAGCCGGCGGGTGATCGCGTCGAACAGGCCCGCGCCGCTGCTGTACCCCCAGCCAACGAGGGGACCTCCAGGGCTCAGGGCAAGCAGGTCGGAACGGTTGCTGGCACGGCGCCTCCGGAGCCGGATCGATCGGCGGTGACCTCCGACGTCAAAGCCAACGTCGAAGCAGCGGCGCCCAGCAACATGAACGAGATGGGGAAGATGGCTTCCAGTGGAGCCACCCAGCGCATCGGTAGCCAGCTCACCGCAGCCGTCAGTCAGCAGGCTGCGGGTGTGCGAACCAGCTTGGAGCAGATCAATACGCCGCCGCCGGCCCAGGAGCCCGCCGCTGCCGTGCCTCAGCCGGAGCCCGAAGCAGCGCCGGGAACCGAGACACCGAATCTTGCCGGGGCAACGCCCCCGCCGGTCCCGGAGGAGAGCTTAGATGCCAGCGAATTCACCGCTGACGCCGACGCCGAGCTCGGTGCTCACGACATCGACGACGAGACTCTGGGCAAGGCCAAGGAAGGTCCTCTCGCTGAGCTAGCTGGCCAGAAAAAGGAGCTCGACCAGGCGGTGGATAGCTCTGGGGAGAAGGCCCGGGCCGGTGAGGGGCCAGCTCTCGAGGGAGCCCGTGGCGAGCTCGACAGTCAAGAGGGCTCCGCCGATGCGGACATGGCCTCCACTCGCGAAGGGGAGCAGAAGGGAGTTCTCGAAGAGCAGGAGGGAACCCGCACCGGTGAAGAGGGAGGCCGGGGCACCGCCTCTCAAAAGATCGAGGACATCTACAAAAAGGCCTCCGAAGACGTCACCACCAAGCTCGATGGCATGGGGGAGAAGGTCGAAACTCGCTTCACCGAGACCCAAGAGCAGTACCTCAAGGATTTCGGCACCGAAACCCGGGACGAGCTGGAGGACTTCAAGGACGATCGCTACAGCGGTGCTCTCGGTTGGACAAAGTGGCTCAAAGACCGCTGGGTCAGTATCAATGAGCTTTCCAAGGTCAAGGCGATCTACAGCCGCAATCGAGAGCGCTACATCACCCGCATCGACACCCTCATTGGCGAGATTACCGCCGACGTGGAGACCACCATCAGCGATTCGAAGAAGATCCTCGAAGACGCCAAGGTGGAGATCGAAAAGTTGGTGGCGGACCTTCCCAAAGACCTCCAAGAGGAGGCTCGCAAGGCCCAGGAGAGGGTTCTTCAGCGCTTCTCGACCTTGGAAAAGCAGGTGGCTCAGGCAGAGAAGCAGGCGAAATCGAGCCTTCAGCGGCTGCGCAAGCAGGCCATCGATGCTGTCGACAAAGAGCTCGAGAAGATCAAGTCAGAAAACGAGGCCCTGCTCGACAAACTAGCGAATTTTGTCAAGAAACTGGCGGAGCTCCTCGGCAAGTTTCTAGCCCTGATGACCCGGGTCACCCGCATGGGGGTGGGCTCGTTTATTAGCTCTGCGCTCTCCCAGGCCCAGGAAGGCATCAAGAAGCACCTCTGGGGAGCGTTGCAACAGGCTTTCAAGGAGTGGGTCTTCCGCAAGATTCCCTTCCTGGAGCCCCTCCTGAACCTGCCTCCCAACTGGATGGAGATGCTCGCCGGCTTGGCCCTTAGTCTGCCGGCTCTGTTCATGGAGCATTTACCCTCGATGCTGCCGGCCATCGGCGTGGCGGCAATGATCTGGCTGTCCCTGAACTTGGCCGCCAAGCTGATCCCGGGAGCCGGCGCCATCATGGCGGTGATCGACGGCATCCGTGCCGCTTGGGGCCTGGTGCAAAGCTTGTTCTCCGCTGCCGAGGCCTTCTTCGGCTTCGTCATGAAGGTGGCTCAGCCCGCCAATGGGGCGGCCCAATTTGCTCTGGCCCTGGCCCGAGGCATCGTCGCCGGCCTCGAAGCGGTGCTCACCTTTCTCGGCGTCGACCGGCTGATCATGCGGGTTGGCAAGACCGTTGCCAAACCCTTCGGCAAGATCTTCAAGAACCTCTCGGCACGGCTCAAGAAGATGCGTAGCAAGCGTAAGAAGGACCGCAAAGAGGCCCGTGGCAAGGACCGAGCCCAGCGCCGAAAGGGAGGGAAGGAGAAACCCAAGACGGCGCGGCAGCGGCGCCGAGAGCGCTCCAAGCAGCGGGATCGCCGAAGGCAGCGGCGGCGCAGCCGGCGGCCCGCCAACCAGCGTCGGCCGCAGCGGCGTCGAAATCGCTCGCAACGCCGTGACGATCGCCGCCGCAAGCGGGAGCAGCGCAAGATGGAGCGCTGGCGCAAGGGCATGGCGGCGGTCGATCGGTTCCTGGCGAAGCATGGCAACAGCGAAAGCCGAGCCCTGACCTTTCGGGCCGGTCTCGCGCTGATTCGGGTTCGCTACCGCTTCAAGACCCTTCGCCTCGTCGCCGAGGGCGGTAACTGGGTCCTTGCGGCGGGCATGAGCCCCTTCAAGAGGCAGAAGGTCAACCGGAAGATCGTTAAGGCGGACATGATCGACCCAGCCTTTCCCCCGGCCAGTAAGGTGGGCCAGCGGAAGCGTCAGTTCCAGATTTCGAATAGCGGAAACGTTCGCCTATTCGCTTGGGACACTAAAAACCCTGATATTAGTTGGGTCTGGAAAGCCAAGAGCGGCAAGGCGAAAAAGGGCAGCTGGCAACCGGTTGCTGGAAAGAAGAAGAGTGCGGCGGTCAAGGCAGCGGAGAAGGCGGCCCGGGCGAAGCTGGCGACCAAGAAGAAGGAATTCGTCGACCTGGTGGATAGCTCCAAGCATGAGAACGCTCAGGGTTTCGATGCCGCCGGTATTGGTAAAGAACAGGGCTCCAGCCAGCGGCGTCTGTTTATCGGTGAGTCCAAGCAGAGCGATGCAAAGAAAGGACGAAACTTCGGAGTAGAGAAGTTCACCGCGACGACCGGCTCAAGGCTGGGGCCAAACTTCGCGGAAGCGGAGAGCCAAGCGAAGAAACAGGGAGGTACCAAGGCCCTGAGGCAGGTGCGCTCTGCCCTAAAAAGTGGCCGCGTGACCTTCATCGTCTTCATTTCCGGGGATGCTCGCGTTTCCAAGAACGCCATGAAAAAATTGAAGACTCAGATCTTGAGCGATATGCGGAAATTCCTAAAGGTCAGATTCCCGACCCTGACCGCGGCGGAACGCAACAAGGTCATTCGGGAAATCGAAGTGATTCCAAAACCAGTCAAGGTCTGAGGAGGGTAAAGAGCCATGGCCTGGATCAACCTGTGTGCGAGTCGCCACGCCTTGCGCGAGGAGCTCGACGAGTGCCTCGACGATGTCGAGGGCTTTGAGATCGACTCGGTGGCGAGCTATGCAGGCCTCTTGGCCCTAATGCTCGGTGACCGGTCGCAATTGGACCGAGTGGCGAAACTCTGTCGGCCCACCTTTGAGGCTTACGCAGCCTCTCTACGGGAGGATCCCAAGAGGATCTTTGCGGTGCAGGCTCTCTCCGATGTGTTTACGCTCTCGGTAGTAGAGCATCTGGTCGGAGTGCCCCAAGTCGAGTTGTGGCGCTGGATCGCCGATCTATCCCGCTTCGCCAATATCGAAATGCGTTCCCTTCAAAATTCCATTGGAGATCTCGTCGAGCTCCCTCGGGAGCGGAAACAGAAGGTCTTCCTGGGCCATGTCGAGTCAGACCTGGATTGGCGAAAGGTCCTCACCAAGCGCCCCCATGACCATCTTTTGGACCTCTCCCTGAGCCCCGATCATCCCCGATGGCTCACCTTGTCTCGTTACGTCCCAGCCCTCGCCTTGGTGGTCGCTGCTCAAAGAGCAGAGGCTGGACAAGAAGTCGATCCTTTGGACCTTTTCTCCCAGGGCTCCCGCCCCGGTCGGCACCCGCGGGTGCTTTACGAAAGGGTCGCCGAGCGCCCCGACCCTCTCTCCGAGCCCGACCCGCAAGACCCCTCGACTTGGTATGGCTTCGAGGCTGTGGAAGTTTTGGCAGAAGAGCTGGTGGTTTACCATTTCGTCTCTTTCCGCTGGCAGGCCCCGCTGCTTTTTGCGGAAGACCTCAATGCCTTCCACTTTCTCGATACCCTCGATCTCAGTTGGAGCCAGGTCAAGAGCAACGTAGAGCCACAGGTCTGGAAGGAGATCCAGGCGCTGCGAGATAGCGACCGGTGCAGGCATGTGGTCGTCTACGACTCTTCCGTTGCCGCCGCCTACGAAGACGACCTCGAGGGCGCCTCCCAAGCCTACGGCCTGCGTCTCGAGGCGGCGGATTTGACGGAGGTGTGAGATCGAGGGTCTCTGCCGTCCAGCTCGCCAAGCCCTACCAGGGGCAGGCAGGGCTCCAGGGGTTGTAGGGCTCCCCCAGCAAGTCATAGTTGAGAAATGTGCCTGAGTGGCAGCGCAAAGTGATCCCTTCAGAGGTGTTGTGGCCGAGGAAAGCCGGGTCGAAACCGAGAATGGAGTCGTCATCAAAAAGGGTCTCCGGGTCGTCCTTCTTCCAGCGGTTGGAGAGAGCTTCCTGTTGCCGGACCCATGCCAAGACATCTTCCCTCTGGGAGCCAGCTTCGGCCATGATCTTCATGATGTGGGTGCGCTTGTCGGGAGGTGCTGAAGAGACCGGGCAGGACGGCTTTTGGCATTCGGCAAAGGGCGTGTTGGGTGGAGAGTTTGCTGCAAAGGTGGCGAGGGCCTTCGCTTTGGTTTCCAGGTAGGATTCGAGGCGCTTTGGCGGGGCTGTTTGTCGAAGGTGTGCCACAAACCCCTCATCCACCCCTTCCCGGCAGCAGCCAGAGAACTCGAACCTTCGCAAGAAATAGGCTTCCAGGTGGTCCGATGCCTCTTCCATGCGTCCCTGGCGGCGAGCGATTCGGCCGAGGAGATACCGTCCGGTCGCCTGCTGGCGGGACGAAGCTTGGCGATTTCTGCCAATCGCTTCGACCCAAGTCAGGGCGAGTCCTTCGTCACCCTGGAGAAGGGCGTGGCCGGCGAGACGCAGTTGGAGGTCGAGGTCCCGGGGGGCGAGCTCGATGGCGTCTAAGAGAACCCCTTCTGCTTCCCGGATACGGCCTTGCTGCTTCAAAAGCTCGAAGAGCTCGAGGTGGAGGTCTATGGCTTTGGATTGGGTCGCCAGAATGCGCAGAACCTTTTCCCGGGGAATTTCAGCAAAGAGGTTTGGGTGGTCATAGAGAACGCGGATGACGTCTTCTCGAGGCGCCTCTGTCTTGAACCGCCGCTGTAATTCCGAGTGGGTTTGAGGGTGGCGTTTGAGTAAGCGGCCTAGGGCTTCGGCGGACAACCTGGGCATCACGGCCCTCGAGACCTGCTCCGCCTCCTCTTTGAAACCACATTCGGTGAGGTCCTCGAACAGGTGTAGCCAATCGTCGTCGTCCAGGTATGAGCTCTCCAGGACAGGTTCGAAATGGCCAGAGAGATAGGTTTGAAGGAAAGAAAGGCAGCTCTCCGGGTCCGCCTCCCAAAACTCGACAGTCAAGTGCCACCCTTCCGCTTTTTCCTGGCCGGCCATGGCATCTAAGATCTGGAAAGCCAGAGGCCGATCCCTGGCAGTGAGGGCATAGAGGAGGATCTCGTCTCTGGCCCATCGCAGCGCTTCGCTTTCTTCTCCTTCCGCACCACGGTGAACGAGATCTTCCCAGAGGTGGCGAAAGCACTGGTCAGCGTAAGGGCCCGCTTCGCTCTCCGCGGAGAAAACCATACAGAGGGCGAGGCGTTCCACATCTCCTACCGCCCTTTCCGCCAGGGATAGGTATTTGACTTCCAGCTCGGCCTCGTCGAGAGCGGGAGAATGGTCGAGCAGATTCACTCGGAACCTCGGCTCCTGGGGAAAGATCTCGGTTTGGCGCTGGAGAACTGCCTGGAGCTGATCCTCGAGGTCGAGATCCAGGAGAAGTTCGATTTGCGCCTGGTGGGCGTCAGGGTTTTTGGGATAGGTGGCGACGAAGTCCGCCAGGTGCTGAGCCCCTTTCTCTTCCGAGTCCAACTCGGCGATCCCCCGAGCATGGCAAAAAGCCAGCTGAACGTCCTCCGGCAGCTCTTGTGCCAGGGTAGCAACTTGGTCGAGGGAGATATCGTCCGCTGTTTGGAACCGTAGTTGCAGTAACTGGAATTCGGCATTGTCGGGGAAGGCTGAGGTTGCCGCCGCAGCCCAGCGAAGCAGCTCGTTTTCCTCCCGGGCGTGAAGGTCGGTGGCCAGTATTTCTTGGGGTTCCCAATCTCGCCGCCGAGCGTAGTGAGCGAGAAACATCTCTCTTTCCGCTTGGCCCTGCAGGAGCCCCCACAGCCGCCACCAGCTGTCCTCGTCCCCCACCAACGACATCAATCGACGGCTCAGCTCAGCTCAGCTTCTTGCTTCGCCTCCTGCTGCTTTGCGGCAATTTCTGTTGCTAGGGTGTGCTCCTGCTGGGCCTGCAAGGCATCTGCTGAGCATAAAGAGCCCGGTGCGGAAATCACTGCCCAAGCCAACCAGCGACTCTGATGGATCGGAATCGTCTAGAAACCCAGACAGGGAACTCCATCGAATCGAAACCTCTTGCAGAATCTCTTGCCAAACATCTTGCTCCAAGAGAACAAAATGTCGTTGCAGAAAAGTCCCCAGCAGTTCGAAGCGATATATTTGGCCTGAGAAATTGATTTTCCGATCCAAGTCCGGGATTTCGAAGGGAGAGAGCCATGTCGAGCTCCGCTGATGATTCGGGCGAGGGAACCTCCACGGATTCCGTAGGGCCGGCGCAGCTGGAAGTGACGGGATTGCTGAAGGATTGGGGGGAGGGGGATTCCTCCGCTCTGGACCGGCTACTGCCGCTGGTCTACGAAGAGCTGCATCGACTCGCAAAGCGGGCCATGCGGCGGGAGAGGGCGGACCACACCTTACAAGCGACGGCTTTGCTCCATGAGGCTTATCTACGGTTGGTGGATCAAAAGCAAGCCAGTTGGTCCAATCGAGCTCAGTTCTTTGGTGTTGCTGCCCAGGCCATGCGGCGCATTCTGGTGGACCACGCCCGGGGCCGAGCGACCGCCAAGCGGGAGGGGGAGATGAACACGGTGATGTTGGAAGAGGTCTCCACCTTCGCAGAAGCACGACCGCCGAGTCTTCTGGCTTTGGATGACGCTCTCAAGGGCCTGGCCGATCTCGATTCCCGCAAGAGCAAAGTGGTGGAGCTGCGGATTTTCGGTGGCCTGACCATTCCAGAGACCGCGGAGGCCCTCGGCGTCTCCACCGGCACCGTCATTGAGGATTACAAGACCGCGCGGGCGTGGTTGTTCCTGGAGCTGTCCCCGAAACCATGAAGGACCCGGAGCCCGGGGCAGGGGTCGGGGCTGGGGAAGGAACCGGGGAACCCACAGGACGTTGGCAGCGGATCGAAGCCATCTTCCGCGTAGCGACAGGAGTCCCTATCGCGCAGCGAGCCGCTCTCTTGGAGCAAGCCTGCGGCGGTGACGAGGACCTTCTAGGCCAGGTTCAAGCCCTCTTGGAAGCCCACGAGAAGGCTGGCGATTTCCTGGAAGAAATGGTCGAAGGGGAGGCTCGGTTTCTCCTTGAGGACCCCATCACGGAACCTGACGAGGGCCTCCCTGGTTCTGCCAAAGGATGGGTGGAAGGTCGCGATAAAGATCAGATTGGTGGCGAGATCGGTGCTTATCGGGTGCTGCGGCTGGTGGGAAGTGGTGGTATGAGCACGGTCTTTCTCGCCGCTAGGGCCGACGAGAGCTTTCAGCGCCAGGTCGCCATCAAGGTCATCAAGAAAGGTATGGACACCGCCGAGGTCGAGCGGCGGTTTCGCCAGGAGCGGCAAATTCTTGCCAGCTTGGACCACCCCCACATCGCTCGCCTGCTCGATGCGGCGACCACCGAGGGCGGCCAACCCGCCTTCGTCATGGAGTACGTCGAGGGTGTGCCCATCGACGACTACTGCAATGGCCAGCGGTTAGGTGTTGCCGGGCGTTTAGAGCTCTTCCGCCGAGTTTGCTCGGCGGTCCACTACGCCCACCAGAATCTGGTGGTGCATCGCGACCTAAAGCCCTCGAACCTGCTGGTGACGACCGCCGGAGAGCCCAAGCTACTCGATTTTGGAATCGCCAAGGTGTTAGCGCCGGAGGCTTTTCCCCAAACGGTTGTGGCTACGGCGCTGCCGGCTCGGGCGATGACTCCGGCCTATGCCAGTCCGGAGCAGGTCCGGGGCGAGATGATTACCACCGCGAGTGATGTCTACAGCCTTGGAGTCCTCCTCTTCGAGCTGCTGACAGGAGTCAAAGCCCATCGCTTTTCCCACTTCAGCTCGGCAGAAATCGAGCGGGTGATCTGTGAGCAGATCCCCCAAGCCCCCAGTGTGGCCGTGCTCCAGAGCTCCGGTGGCGAGGAGTCCGCCGTGGCGGCTATGGCGGGAGGGGCGTCGGCCCTGGCGCGCCGACTCCGAGGAGATCTAGACAACATTCTGCTCAAGGCCTTGCGCAAAGAGCCAGCCCGGCGCTATGCGTCGGTGGAGCAACTGTCGGCGGACCTGAGCCGACACCTCCGAGGCCTACCCGTATTGGCTCGCAAGGATACGGCGAGCTACCGAGCCTCGAAATTCGTTCGCCGCCACCGGGCCGGCGTCGTCGTGGCCCTGCTGACCGTGGCGGCGATACTGGGCAGCGCCATCGTTGCCTTTCACCAGGCGGATGTGGCACGACAGGCGTTGGCCAAGGCCGACTTGGAGCGGGATCGCTGGAAGCAGGTAACGGCTCTTCTCAACGGCCTGTTCGAAGTGGCCGATCCCAGTTCTGAGGCCGGCCAGATGACCGTTGGGGAGCTGTTGGAGCGCGGTGCGCAGCGCATCCCAGAGGAGCTTGGGGAGCAGCCGGAGACTAAAGCAGCGATGATGACCACCATCGGTCGAGTCTACGGAAACCTAGGGCTTTTCGACCAAGCGCAGCTGCTTTTGGAGGGGGCCTCCACTCTTCTCGAGACCCGCTTCCCGGAGGGGGATCTGGAACAGGTGGAGACTCTCAACGAGCTCGGTGCGGTGCTATTCGAAAAGGCCCTTTTTGAACAGGCAGAAACGGTCTATCGCCGCGCGCTGGCGGTCCAGCGGGAGCGGGTTGCAGCCAATCCCGTCGCTCTCGTGGCAAGTCTCAATGGATTGGCCTTGAGTCTCAACCGGTTGGGGAACCGGGAAACGGCAAAGGCCCGCTACCAGGAAGCTCTACGCCTTTCTGAGAGCTCGGAGGGTGGCCTGAGCACCCTCGAGCATGCGGAGACTCTCAATGGGTTGGCTCTTATGTTTCACGATCAGGGAGACAGCGATCGAGCGGAGCCACTGTTGCGCAGAGCTCTCGAGATGCGTCGGCGGCTACAAGGTAGGCACCACCAAGATGTGGCTCGAGCTCTGCACAACTTGGGCACGGTTCGCAACAAGCAGGGGGACCTGGATGAAGCCCAAGTTCTGATCGACGAGGCTTTATCGCTGCGACGTCGTCTCCTAGGAGAGGAGCATCCAGAAGTGGTCCGCACCTTGAACTCTTTGGCGAGCATCCATTTCAATCGCGGCCAGCTCGAAGAAGCAGAAGCTCTTTATCGCGAGCTAGTGCTCAAGCGAGCAAAGATACTTGGAGACGATCACCCAGACCTCGCCAAGGGTCTCAACAACCTCGGTCGCGTCCTGGCGGAACAGGGAAAGCTCGAGGAGGCGGAGCCCCTCTATCGAGAGTCCCTAGAGATCAAGCGTCGCCGGTCTCAGGAGGATCTCTCTTCTTTGGCCTTCACCCTTCATGGGTTGGCTGTGGTCCTGCACAAGAAGGGCAAGTTGGAGGAGTCGGAGATTTTCTTCCGGGAAGCCTTGGTTCTTCGCCGGGAGGATCTCATTGCTGGGCACCCACGCATCGGGGAAACCCTTTTTGCCCTTGGCCAGCTGCTCTGCGAGGTGGGTAACCTCTCGTCCGGGCGGGCCCACCTTGGCGAAGCGCTGGAACTCTACAAGGAGCTGAACCGGGAACTCGATACTGGCGGGCAGCCGGCCCACCAGGAAAAGCTCGACGCGTCGTCGCTAGCTCTCGAGAGCTGTGCCAAAGAAACAGTCCAGTAAAGCGACCAACTATGTTCGGCCCAGTAGGTTGACCCGGATGGTCGACTCATTAGGGCTGCCCAGCGAAGCCGAAGATCAAGGGCACGGCGGAGCCAACTCCACCAAACGGGTCACGAACTCAATATCGTCTTGATTGACCAGGCCGTCGCCGGTCACTTCAGCGCGGCAGTCCCGGCTTTCGGAAAGAGCGGTAAACACCTCTAGGACATCGAGAGCCGTGAGGGTTCCTGAACCGTTGACGTCGGAGCGGGGGTCCGAATCCGGATCGGAGGTCCAAGAAACGATCTCAATCTCGTAGTCCATCGGCCTCACCTCGCCGCTGTGGTCGATATCGACTCCGCATTCGAGGCCTTCAGCGATGGCTTGTTGGATCAAGGTGATGTCGTCCTGGGTGCGAAATCCATCTCCGTTCAGATCCCCTTTGCATCGACAGGGCCCCCAATGTCCCAACAGGCTTACCAAATCCAGCCGACCCACGAAGCCGTTGTGGTTGACATCCTCTGGGCAGACTTCCGGATCCGCTACACCGCCGGGGCAAGGGCCCTCCGCGAGGGTGAGCCTTCTGACATCGTCGAAGTCGATCTTGCCATCTTCGGTAATATCCGGGCACCAGATTTCGTCGTCGATATCGCGAGCCTGAGCGGTGGAAAGAGAGAGGCTCAACGCCACGGCACTGAGGGTGATCTTCATTGCGGTTCGATTGCGCATCGGGGTCTTCCTCCTAGAGTTGTGTCTTTCGATCGAGGAGGAAACTAGATGAGCTCCACCTCGAGAATGGGTCATTTTTCAAGTCTTCAGAACGCCAGTTAGGCCCGGAGCCCTAAAGGGGATCCGAGCCAAGAATGATTTGCTCGATCTAGCTCGCGGAGTGTCCAGTCTCCGCCAGCAGTGCCTAGCAGAGGCCGAGGGCGACGCAGACGAGGTCGAAGTCGTCTTGTCCGTATCCACCCTCCACAGTGCCGTCTCGATCTACGTCGAGGCGACAGTCGAGGCCTATGTCGAGCAGGGCGTCGTTGCGGTCCGTGTTGTTGAGTGTACCGTCGCCGTTGATGTCGGTAGCGGCAAAGGCCAGGGCATCGGGGTCTCCGCCGATACTAGAAGCGATGATGTAAGTGTCGTCGAGGGTTACGAATCCACTTTTGTCCGCATCGGACTTGCAGTTCATGCCACTGGCTAGGAATACGTCGGTCAGGTCATCACCGTCGACGTCCCCGTCCCCGTCTACATCCTCTAAGACGGGGCAGGGGCCCAAATTGCCGAGAATGGCCAGGTAGTCGTTGCCGCCGGTGAAGCCATTGTCGTTGGTGTCGCCATAGCAGCTTGCTCCGGTGCAGCCATAGCCGACGATGACCCCTGCCAGATCGTTCTGATCTACCACGCCGTCCCCGGTACGATCCGCCGGGCATTGAGCTTGGGCAGGTAGAGTCATGGCAACGAGGGCACCCGCGAATGCGAGGCAAACGAATCTTTTCATGATGGAAATCTCCTCCAGATCAAATTTAGAGCGGGTCGAGCGAGGCGTTCGCTCTTCCTCTTGCTTCTACCTCCTAACGCGAGATCTCCTGGTGAATCAACCAGCCGCCGCTCAACTTTCCTCTCGGGAGGGGCTCCTGTTAACCTCCCGGAGCTGAGAGGCGAACATCATGCGTACATACTCTTCGATCTTCGTTCTGGGCCTGGCGGCCCTTGCCTTCCTTTCCTGTTCCAAGGAATCTCCAACGAGCACTGTCCCCCTCGGGGAGGCACCGAAGAAAGCTCCCAAGCCCTCGATCCTGCTCATCACTTTGGACACCACCCGAGCCGACGCCCTTGGATTGGAGTCCGGCCAAGCGACGACTCCTCATCTAGATGCCCTCGCCAGCCGAGGTGTGTGGTTCTCTCGCGCCCAAACCACCGCTCCCATGACCTTGCCGGCTCACGTCTCCATGTTGACGGGGGTCTATCCCGACGAACATGGCATTCACGAGAATGCGAGGTATTTGGGGCAAGAGCGAGAGCTGCTTGCCGAACGCTTGAAGAAAGCCGGGTACCAAACCGCTGCCTTCGTCTCGGGATTTCCTCTTTCCAAGCAGTTCGGGTTGGCGAGGGGCTTCGATCATTACGATGATCTGCTGGAGGGAGAGGGAGGCCAGGGCGGCAACGGAGCCGAGCGCACCGCGAGGGAAACGACCCAGCGGGCTTTGGCTCACCTCGAAAGCTCCGAAGCCGGGCCGCTCTTGTTGTGGGTCCACTACTTCGATCCCCACGAGCCCTACTCTCCTCCGGAGCCCTTTCGAAGCCGTTTTAGTGACCACCCCTATCTGGGTGAGATCGCTTATATGGATGAACAGGCCGGCCGGTTGATCGAGGCCTTTCAGAGTCGTCAAGGCTCCTCTCCTTGGCGCATCCTCGTCGTTGGCGATCACGGAGAGGGTCTGGGAGAGCACGGGGAGGTTTTGCATGGGAACCTCCTCTATCAAGGCGTAATGCGAGTGCCGCTGATCCTCGCCGGGGACGGAATCGTTCCTGGACAGAGGGATCACGCCGTCAGCACTCGCCGAGTCTTCGATACCCTCTCGGCTTGGGCGGGAACGGGCTCCGAGAGGACGCTCTTGAGCGACGAGCCGGAGCCCGTCCTAGGGGAGGCGATGAAACCCTTTCTTCAATATGGCTGGCAGCCCCAGATCATGGCGGTACGTGACCAGATAAAGGTGATCCGTTCCGGCGAAACCGAGGTCTACGACCTCGCCGCCGACCCAGCCGAAGAGAAGAACATCGTTGAAACAGCGGACCTCCACCGAGATCTGCGCGAGGCCCTGAGGGCCTACTCCATTCCATCCTCGGACCAAGAGGCAGGGGATGAGCAGGCTCTCACCCAGGAAGACAGGGACCGTCTGGCGAGTCTGGGCTATGCCAGTGGAGAGGGGCGAGCGCCGGTTCGGGCCAATGCCCCCAACCCCAAAGATATGACACACCTCTTTCGCGCCCTCGATCTGGGTTCGGGTCTTTTTGTTCATCAACAGTACGACAAAGCGGTTCCGGTATTTGAGAAGGTGTTGAAGGCAGATCCGGAAAACCTTATGGTAACCCTCCGTCTGGCTGTGGCGAGCTCGGTCTTGGGGCGTCGGGCAACAGCAGAGCAATATTTCGGCGCAGCCCGTAAGTTGCACGCCTCTTCGGTCGACGTAATGCACTATCACGGTCTACACCACCTCCGTGGTGGAAACCTGGGTGAGGCGGAGTCGCTCTTGAAGGCTGTTGCTTCGCGTTCTCCCAATCGACTGCCCGCGTTAGCGGCTCTGGCTGAAATTCAAGAAAGATCAGGGAATCCCGTGGGAGCAGAAGAGTGGCTGCAAAAAGTGATCACTCTGAAAAGAAACCCTTTTCGTGAGCTTGTTCGTCTCGGCGATGCGAGAATGGCTCAGGGCAAGACTTTGCTGGCTATAGATTCCTACGAGCAAGCTCAAATCCTCGAGTCAAAAAACTTTGAAAGATTTTTGGAGCTAGGTGTTCTTTACCTTTCGAATGGCCAAGCGGAGCGAGCCGGAGAGAGCCTGGACCGAGTCGCCCCGGATCATCCTGGTTATCCCATGGCGCTTTTCAAGCGTGCTCAAGTAAGCGTTCTTCTTGGTGAGGCGGATCGTCGTTTGAGGGTTCAGCGCGCGAGGGAGAGTGCAGATGCAAATACTCAGAGGCTCATCGCGTCAGAAAAACTATTCTCAGGTTACCTCGATTGACCTAATTTCCATTCGAGTCCATTGCAAGGAATCGAGGAAGCCTGGTTCTTCTAGGAAGAATGGGTAGTCTTCGGTTTGAGGTGGAGCTACTCTGTGCAGTGAGCCTGCACCCTCTGACTGGGAAATTCAGCTAGATTCTGTGCTGCAGTGAAAGGCCGGTGAGAAGCTCGGGCTGGACTCTCAATGGGCTGGCTCATAGGCGGGTTGGGGTCTGTGGCAATAAAAAGCCGATCCCCACTTCTGCAGGGATCGGCTTTTAGGATCGTCCGATCTCTAGAACTGAAACTTGACAGCTAACTGAAACCTTCTTGGATCGAAGAAGGATCGCGAAGAACCGAAGTTAGCACTATTCACTTTGTTTTGGATGTTATATCCGGTTTGGCGATCCAAAGCGTTAAACACGTCAGCCGCCACTTGAATGTTGTACCTACCGCCGATCTTGAAGTTGTGTGTGTAATTCAAGTCGATTTGGTAATGATCACTCGTTGTTCGTGAACCGGCGGGTTCCGCGAATCTACTGGTGTCGCTAGAGCTGCCGGTAAAGCGCCGGTATACCTCGACATCCCAAGCCTCCCAGGGTTGGCCAGATTGGTAGACGGCGTAGGCGCCGGCGCTGCCGTTCCAGTTGAAGTTGTAGTAACCATAAAGTTTTAGTTGGTGCCGCCGGTCGCCCCGTAGATTTCCGTAACGGTTGTTCCAAAGTTGCCGACCAGCTCCGTCTGCGATGAAGGAAGAGCCAATAAAAACGTTTGCATCGTTACTGGTGGTGGAGTTGTCTTGGTCGAAGTTGCCATAGTAATGGCTCCAAACATAGGAGCCCTTGAAGTAACTATTGCTTCCCCGCCAATCAGCCTCGACTCCCGCTTCGTAATATTTCGTGAAAGCGTCGTCTAGTTCAGCAATCACGTAGGAGGATCCACCGATCTCATCGCGAAAATCACTGAGGTTCGGAATGTAATCCGCCTGAGAGATCGGCGCTGGAGCCTCGAAGCGGCTACGAGCGTTGTTGTTGGTGTCTTCCCAGAAGTTCTGCCCATAGCGGTACCGTGCATGAGTCTTGAGAGTCCACCGCGAGTTGACTTGCTTGGAATAACCAATGATGTATTCGTCGATAGACCTGGGAGTCAAACCCTCCTGGAAAAATTTCCCGGAGGAGGATCGGACCGGGTCGACACCGATCAGGTTTCCCTGTGCATCGAAAAAGCCACGAATCGATCGGCGAAGGTTTCGAGCCCAGGAGGCCGCGCGAGGTAGAGAGCTAGCGGCGGGGTAATACCGAGCGACGCTGGCGAAAACGGAGTCGACCCCGTTCGGACTCCACGTAGCACCCAGTCGAGGTTGAATCATCTCGTCAAAGTCAACCTCGTACATCTTGTAGGTGTTGCCTGGTGCCAGTTCGAATCCGGAGAGATTCGAACTGTTTTCTCTCAAACCCTGACCAAACAATTCATCATTACTGGCAACGATGCCAATGTTAAAGGTCCAATTGTTCAGTTTAATGTTGTCGTTGATCTCGATGCTTTGAGACTGTAGCTCAGAGTTGATGACCGGAGAGATTGTTCCGGCGACATCTTCCAGGCTCTGCTGCTCGAAACGAGCTTCATAAAAGATCGGGGTGCCATCCGGCACGGTGGAGCGGCCACCCAGTACAGTGATAGATCCCCAACCGTTGGAGGTACGAGCGAGATCTTCTTCGTCACTGGAATTCTGATACCCAAAGTGAAGGTCGTGAGCACCCAGCTGGTGATCGTAGGCGAGTTGAAAGCTCTCGCGGTTGAAGTCGTTCAGGCTGATTGTGCTGCCGACTCCGGTGACCCCGCCTCCGGTGGCGACCCCGTTCTCAATAAAGCCGTAGCGCCCGATCAACGGGGCGATAAAGGCATTGAAAGCGTCCTCCCCAGCGATAGGCTGAGGTACAGAAAAGGTTCCTTGGCGGTCCAGGTTGTTGACATCCAGCTGAACTGTCCCGTCGGAACGAATGGGGAAGTTGAGAAGATTATCGGGCTGAGAGCTGGTCTCGTTCTGAAAGTCGGTGAACTTGAAGCTCAGGTAGCTGTTCTCGGTGGCCACCCAGGAGCCGTCGAGGGTCAGAATCTTCAGCGTAGCATCGTCACCCACGGAAGCGGTTCCGTTGCGGTCCTCCGCGGTCACGCTGTTGCCGGACTCGTCGGTGTCCGAGTCCCGGTAGCTGCCGTTGATAAGAATCGAGTTCGAGGGGGTGAAAGTCAATTTGCCAAAGATTTCATCCCGCGTGCTCTCCGAGTCCGGTACGGCTCCGTAGAGGTTTGACCGGTTATCGCGAGTGGTGGTCGGCCGGTAGT
Organism: Deltaproteobacteria bacterium; assembly: GCA_022601195.1. Taxonomy (GTDB): domain Bacteria; phylum Acidobacteriota; class Thermoanaerobaculia; order Multivoradales; family JAHZIX01; genus JAHZIX01. The sequence goes on along the minus strand of JAHZIX010000045.1, from coordinate 126,688 downwards.
AGGAAGCGTAGAAGTAGAGATTTTCTGAGACCAGGGGTCCACCGAAATTCACTACCGACCAGTCTCGGTCTCGTTCGAACTCGGCATCGCTTTCGGTGTCTCGGTTTCCGGTCATGCCATCGGTCTGAATCTGGTAGCTGACCTCTCCGCGGTAGCGATCGGTGCCGGATCGACTGACGGAGTCGATGGTAAAGCCGCCGGAGCGATTGAAGTCGACGGCCTTGGCGCCACCTTTGATGATAGAGACTTGGGCGATGTCGTGGGAAGAAGGTTCTGCGGAGAGGGTGCCAAAGAGGGGTAAGCCCACATTGACGCCATCGAAGAGGTAGACATTATCCTGACCACTGCCACCGGCGCTGGGTCCTCGGGTCTCTTCTTCCGAGTACTGGACTCCTGGAATGAGTTTGACCAGGTCTCGGTACTCTTGACCGACCGGGAGTTGTTCGATGACTTCGCTGTCGATGGAGGCTTTGATTTCGGTCGAGGTGACGTCGATGAGAGGGATCTCAGCGACCACGCTCACTTCTTCGGAAATGCTTTCTAATTGCATTTTTACATCGACAGAAGAATTTTGTTGGAGGAGTACTCGCAACTCTTTAGATTGCGGTCCCAGGCCATCCAGTCGAAAGCTCAACTCGTAGTTGCCCGGAGGCAGTAGTTGGAATCGATAGGCGCCGGTCTCAGAGGTGATCGCCGTTCGTGGCCGAGGTAAGACGTCGCCCTTGGCCTCTACGGTCACGCCGGGGAGGGCATCGCCATCGGGTCCAGTGACTTTTCCAGAAATGGAACCGGTTTGTTGAGCAAAGACCGGAACACATATTAGAAATGTTCCAATCAATGTTATGAGGTGTTTCTTCATTCTTTCTCCTCCAGGGAACCGTTCATACCGTCCCAATGTTTCACTATTCAGGTACCTGATAACTACTCGTAGAAATCCTCGAAGTTTCGATCGGCTGTTCAAGGCCGAACGCTGACTCAACCGGCCATCTCAGCTCCAGACCAAGCTCCTCGGTCTGGTGATTCGGAAGCAGCACGGGCTCCGATTACGGGTTTTAATCTGGTAGCTCTTTAGTGCCGAAAGGCTGTCGAAGAACACGGATTTCTTGGCTGACATCTTTCGGGATTTCGCCACCAGATTCCCCGCACCCGACGCCAGGCTGCGATCGCCCGAGGTTCCTGGGTAGCTGAAGGTATTCTGAATCCCGATGCAGGCTACCAGAGGTTCTGTAATCCCTGCAAGGACAGGCCTTAGAGAACCTTTGACCGCGGCGAGGGTTGCCAAACTAAAGGCTAGGATAGGCCTTTCCCGGGCCGTCTAATGGGGCATAATGAGGTGACCAACCTAGGCCACTCTGTCGATATCTCCATCTCTTGCGGAGGGGAGCCCCAGAACGGGCCGGCTGGAAAAGGTTGGGAAAGGCATGGGAGGTCTAGTAGAGCGATGATTCTTCGCCATCGACCCGTGGAGTTGCAGCTCCGCCACACTTTTCGGCTAGCCCGAGGGGCGAGTGACTCCCGTACTAATTTGATCATCGAAGTGGAGGACGACGGCCTCATCGGCCTCGGCGAAGCAGCGCCTATCGCTCGCTATGGTCAAGATTGGCGCTCCGCTGCAACGGCGGTCGAGAAGATGGTGGAAGGCCTGAAAGATCCTCGCTGTTTTGACAGCGCAGTGGACCGGGCTGCGGTGGCCGGGCAACCAGCCGCCTCAGCGGCCTTGGAGATGGCGCTTCGAGATCTTGCCGGAAAACGTCTAGGTGCCCCGGTCTATCGGTTGGCAGGTATCGACCCAAAGCCCATGCCGGTCACCTCCTTCACCATCGGCATCGACGAGCCGGAGGTCGTGGCCGAAAAAGTACGGCAAGCGGAGGGATTTGCAGCTCTCAAGATAAAATTGGGAGGTGACGACGACCGAGCGCTCCTGGAAGCGGTCCGAGCCGTTACCGACTGCCCTCTCCGGGTGGACGCCAACGAGGGATGGACCCTGGAGCAAGCTCGGGTCTATCTTCCCTGGCTCGCGGATCAGGGGGTGGAGCTGGTCGAGCAGCCGCTGCCGGCAGGGCAGATCGAAGAGATGCGTCGGCTGAAGGACATCAGCCCTTTACCTCTCTTCGCCGACGAGAGCGTCGGCCGAGCCAGCGACATTCCTGCTCTGGCGGCCGGCTTTCACGGGATCAATATCAAGTTCATGAAGTGTGGTGGCATGGGAGAAGCTCTTCGTATGATCGCTGTAGCCAGAGCTCATGGCCTGAAAACGATGCTGGGCTGCATGGTGGAGTCTTCTCTGGCCATCACCGCGGCGGCTCATCTAGCACCCTTGGTGGATTTCGCTGACTTAGACGGCAATCTGCTGGTGACCAATGATCCATTTCGGGGAGCGACGGTAGCCAATGGTCGGTTGGTGCTGCCCGCGGGGCCTGGCTTAGGAGTCGACCCTCGTGATGTCTGACTCCGTCCCTTCGACCCAAGAGACTGGTCAACCCGGAGGCTATGTCATCGGCCTAGATGCCGGTGGCACCAAGACCGTCGGGTTGCTTTCCAACTCTCAGGGCGAGATCGTCGCCAAGGCTCGCGGTGCCGGAGCGAATCTGGTGGTGCACGGAGAGCTGGCGGTGGAGAAGGTGATCTACCAGGTCATCGATGATCTGGATGCTCCCGGCGCCATCGCAGCAGTTTGTCTCGGAATCGCCGGCGTCGACCGTCCTGGAGAGAAGGAGCTGATCGTCGCCATGCTGCGGCGTCTCGGTCTTCGTCGCTCTGTGGTGGTTACCAACGATGCCCACATCGCTCTGGTGGCGGGAGCTCCGGAAGGTCGAGGCATTGTGGTGGCCGCCGGTACCGGTTCGATTGCCTACGGGATCACCTCCCAGGGTCGCACCGCTCGATCCGGCGGTTGGGGCTATCTGCTGGGGGACGAAGGCTCGGCGTTTTGGTTGGGGCACGCGGCGCTACGGCTGGGCATTCGGGCTGCCGATGGCCGGGGGCCCGGGACCAGTCTCTACGATCGAGTTTGTCACCGGCTGGACCTCCAGGGAGCCTCCGGCTTGGTGTCTTGGTTCTATGATCAAGATCTCTCTCGGCACCGCGTCGCAGAGCTGGCTTCGTTGGTGGAAGAGGCGGCCCAAGATGGTGACGAAGCTGCAGAGGAGCTTCTCCAACACGCAGCACTTCACCTAGCGCGGGCTGCCGAGGCGGTGGCCCGCCAATTGGTGTTCTCCGAGGCCTTTCCGTTGGTCCTTTCCGGTGGGGTGTTCAAAGCATGCCCAAGTCTCTACGAGCGTTTGGAATCCGCCATGAGCTTGCCCCTCAGCCGAATCTTGCGGCTGGATGTGGAGCCGGCGGTGGGAGCCGTGATTTTGGCGCGAGGGCAGCTAAACCGATGAGGGAGAAAAAAGTGGGTCTCATTATCAATGCAGACGACCTGGGTCGCACCGCCGGCATCAACAGCGGTATTTTCCAGGCTCATCGCCAAGGCGTGGTGACCAGTGCCACTCTCATGGTGAATTACCCGGCTTCCCCGTTGGCGGCAGCGGAGCTTCCTGCGGTTCCAGGCCTCGGAGTCGGTCTCCATGTGGCGCTAACCGGAGGGGTACCGACCTTGCCGGCGGAGCAGGTCTCCAGCCTGGTGGACGAGCATGGTCGTTTGCCAGCCAAGCCGGAGGATTTCGAGGCCTTGAGCGCATCGCAGGTGCTTGCTGAAGTTCGAGCCCAACTGGCAAAGTTCCAGGCCATGACGGGAGGTCTGCCAACCCACCTGGACGGTCATCATCATTGCCACCGGCTGCCGGAGGTATTCAGCGCTCTCGTGACGGTAGCCGTTGAGCACAAGCTACCTGTAAGGATGGTCTCGCCGGAGATGAGGCAAGCCTTAGAGCGTGCCGGAGTGCCCACGACGGACAGCTTCGAGAATTCTTTCTATGGTCCAGGAGCGACTCTAGAGAATTTGCTGGCCTTGCTCGATAACCTGCCCGCCGGGGTCACGGAGGTCATGTGCCACCCGGCCCGGGTGGACGACGAGTTGCGTGGCGGTAGTGGCTACTCGGAAGAGCGAGAACGTGAGTTGGAGGTGTTGACTCACCCGCAGGTTCGCAGCCAGGTAGCGGCCCTAGGAATTCCTAGTATTCACTTCGGAGATTTGCTTGCCGGCTGCGATGAGCCGGTACATCCGGTGAGCTCTCGATGCCAATAATTCCTCCATCCCTTTGAGTACGAGACGACCATGAATATCGGCGCTCTCGATCTCGGAATTCTGTTGGCCTACCTGGCCGGCGTCGCCATCTTCGGAGTGTGGGTGGGCCGGGGAGCTCGTAGCGCTACGGACTATATGTTGGGGGGCCGGAACCTTCCCTGGTGGGTGATCCTATTTTCCATCGTGGCGACGGAAACCAGCACCGTTACCTTCCTGAGCATCCCGGGCTTTGCCTTCGAGCGCAATCTGACCTGGCTTCAGCTCCCCTTGGGCTTTCTCATTGGCCGGTTTGTGGTGGCATTTCTGTTGCTGCCCCACTATTTCAAAGGAACGCTCTTCACTTCCTATGAGGTGCTTCACCGCCGCTTTGGTTCCGCCACCAGTCGAGCTGCCTCAGCACTTTTCATTCTCACCCGAAGCTTGGCGGACGGCCTCCGCCTATTTCTCTCCGCCATCGTGCTCCAAGAGATGACCGGTCTCGATTTGAGTTGGTCGGTTCTGGCGGTGGGGGTGACCACGATTCTCTACACCTTCTTGGGCGGTATGCGGGCGGTTCTGTGGACCGACATGGTGCAGTTTTTCATTTATATGGCCGGCGGAGTCCTCGCCCTGGGGCTGATTCTGCGCCGGCTGCCGGAAGGGTGGAGCCAAATGATCTCTCTCGGAGAGGTTGCGGGGAGATTGCAGATCTTGGACCTTACGCTCAATCCGGCAGAGCCCTATGCCCTTTGGGCCGGCCTGGTGGGAGGTATCTTCGTCACCCTCGGCTCTCATGGAGTGGACCAGTTGATGGTTCAGCGCTACCTCTGTGCCCGGGGTCTCGGGGACGCGAGGCGAGCCTTGGGGGTGAGCGGCTTCGTGGTGGTGGGGCAGTTCGCCCTCTTTTTGATCATCGGAGTAGCTCTCTACGCCTTCTACCAAGTTTTCCCGCCAGCGGTGGCTTTCGAAAGAGCGGATCGGGTCTTCGCCCATTTCATTGTCAAGGAAGTTCCGGTGGGTTTGTTGGGCCTGCTGTTGGGGGCGGTCTTTGCGGCGGCCATGTCGACGCTGTCGAGCTCCCTCAACTCCTGTGCCACGGCCGCGGTCAAAGACTTCTACCTACCCTGGAAAAAGGGAGAGGTTTCTCCGCGACGCCAGTTGCGTATCACCCGTGGTTTCACGATCGCCTTTGGCCTGGTGCAGATTGCGGTGGGAATTGGCGGCCAATGGGTGACCTCGTCCGTCGTCAGCAGCGTGCTGGGAATCGCCTCCTTCACCACAGGCATCGTTCTGGGGGTTTTCTTTCTTGGCATGTGGGCGCCGCGGGTCGGTCAGCGAGCGGCTCTGGTCGGGTTGTTGGTGGGCCTGGCGGCGATGACCTGGGTCAAATTCGCCACTCCTCTGGCTTGGCCTTGGTTCGCCCTGGTGGGTTCGGTGTTGACCTTCGCTGCTGGGTGGGGGGCTAGCTTGCTGTGGCCAGCGCGGAGAGGGCAAGAAGTGGAGCCGCGGTGACCCCTACTACCGCAGCGAAGGCATCCAGTGGTTCCCGGCCGCCGCGTCTGCTGTCCATCGATGTGTTTCGTGGTTTGACCATCGTCGGCATGATTCTGGTCAACAATCCGGGGAATTGGAACACCGTTTACGCTCCCCTATTGCATGCTGAGTGGCACGGCTGGACTCCCACAGACCTCGTTTTTCCGTTTTTTCTTTTCATCGTCGGGGTGTCCATCGTTCTTGCTTTCCATTGGCGCCTAGAGCCTTCCGGGACTGCGAGTTCGAGCTTGGGGGGGCAAGGGAGCGGCAAGGGGGCTTTGGTGGGGAAGATTCTTCGCCGGGGAGCGCTTCTCTTCGCCTTGGGTTTGTTTCTTTCCGGATACCCCTTTGGTCTCTTCGGTCCCCGCAGCTTCGAGAGACTCCTCGAGACCTGGCGCATCCCCGGAGTTTTGCAGCGCATCGCTGTCTGCTATGTCTTGGCTTCGCTGCTTTTTCTGGCCTTTCGAGAGCGGGCTCTGAGGTGGTGGACTCTGGGTCTGCTATTTGGCTACTGGGTACTTCTGACCCTTGTTCCCGTCCCCGGCATTGGCGTGCCGAACCTCGATTCCAAGGGAGACCACCTGGCCGGCTGGCTCGATCGGGTGGTTTTCGGCAACCACCTCTGGATCAGTGCCAAGGTCTACGACCCGGAAGGCATTCTCAGCACTCTTCCTGCCCTGGCTACGACTCTGTTTGGAGTCTTTGCGGGCCTCGTCCTGATCACCAAGCTAGATGCCACGGAGAAGGCAGCTCGTCTGTTCCTTCGAGGCTTTCTTCTGACCATCGCGGGCACCATCTGGAGCTGGTTCCTACCTCTCAACAAAGCGTTGTGGACCAGCTCCTATGCGGTCTTCACCGCTGGCTTGGCCACCTCGGGGCTAGCTCTGTGTTTCTGGGTTTGTGATCTTCGGGGCCACCGTCGGTTGGCTCGGCCTCTGGTCATTTACGGGGTCAACGCTCTCACCGTCTTTGTGGGCAGTGGAGTGTTGGCCAAGACATTGATCTACCTCAAGGTGGGAAGCCCCGAGCCCCACAGCCTGCAATCCGTCCTCTATCAAACCTTCTTCTCCTCCTGGCTGCCCCCCTACCCGGCCTCCTTTGCCTACGCTCTCGCCTGGGTCGGTGGCTGGTATTTAGTTCTGGCCTGGATGCACCGGCGAGGCCTGGTCCTCAAGGTCTGATTTGCTTATTCGTAGAGCAAGAAGGCCTTTCGCTGCTTCCGCCAAGCCATGTGGTCAGCCTCATCAGCGGCGAGAATCTCCCCTATCGAAGTGCCCTTAGCGAGCGCGTCATAGACCTTGGGAGTACCCAATAATCTAGTCAGAGCTTGACCTTCCCGGAGCCAGGCAAAGCCGGTGTGCTTGGAGAACCACTGAACGAGGCGGAGGCCGAGGCGGTAGGGCTCTGCGGTGGTCCCGTTGACGACGATGACGCGGAGGCCCAGGCAGGGCTTCCCCGCATGCTTTGGTTCGAGGGCCGCCGGGGACGGTTCCGGCTGGAAGCTGGCTCCCTGAAGGTTAAAGCCGGCGGCGGTGAGCCGGAACTTCGAAGGGTGGATCGCGCTGCGTTCCAACCAGGGAGCTCCCAGCAGTTGGAAAGGGTAGTCCGTACCGCGCCCTTCGGAAACGTTGGTGGCTTCCAGGAGCGCTGTTCCCGGGTAAACCAGGGCTGTGTTGGCGGTGGTGAGGTTGGGTGACGGAGGAACCCAGAGCAACCCCGTGTCTTTCCAGATCATGGAACGTTGCCAACCTTTCATGGGAACCACTGTGAGGCGAGCCTTGGTCGGCAGGGTCGAGTTGACCAACTTTGCCATCTCGCCGAGGGTCAAGCCATGAACCAGGGGACCTGGGGCGAGGTTGACGAAGCTGGCGGGTTCCATGTCACGAGGCGCCGAGACCGGTCCTTCGATTCGGTTGCCGCCGAGGGGATTGGGTCGGTCGAGAACCACTAGCTCCAAGTTGGCTTCAGCTGCCGCCTCTAGGCAGTAGATCAAGGTACTAACGTAGGTGTAGAAGCGAACGCCTGCTCCCTGCAAATCGAATAACAGGGCATCTAACCCTTCCAGATCCGCCGGCTGAGGCCTTTTGTGAACTCCATAGAGGCTGACGACCGGCAGGCCGGTGGCAGGGTCTCGACCACTTGGCACAGCTTGGCCCGCCGCTGCCTGACCACGGAGGCCGTGTTCCGGGGAGAAAACCCGAACCAGTTTGAAGCCCTTCTTGCGCAGCAAGTCGATGGCATGGCGACCGTCCCGGCCGACCGAGGCCGAATGGGCGACTAGGCCTAGGCGCTTGCCCTTCCAAGGAGAATCCGGCTGGGCGACGAAGTTCTCCAGCCCCACCTGAACCGGTGCTTCCGCCACAGTGGAGCTTGGAAAGACGAGACTGAGAGCAGTGATGCCCAGGGCCGTGATGCGCAGTGCGGTGACACCCAGAACGGTGACACCTAGGACAGTGACACTGCGGAGAGCGTCACCGAACAAAAGGGCGATCGTCGAGGAGAGAGACTTGGGGTTGCTTTCCATGGGGTCGAGTTTACCTGCCTCGACCCCATGGCGTCCGGTCCGCCCACCCTGAGGCAACATACTCAGCGAAGCGGGCGGACTCCATGGTTCCCGAACGGGCTAGGACCCGTCAGGAGGTGAGGTGGGCATCACCATCAGGGGAGGGACCTCGACGGTGAGCTGAATGTGTTTGGCGAGGGGTTTGCCTTGGAGAAAGGCGATCAGAGTCTCCTCGATCTCCGGATGGGAGAGGAAAAGAGGGTCGCTATGACCGGCGCCCTCGATGTCGAGATGGATCCCGTTGCGGAAACCAGGGAGAAGATCCTTGGCGTTGCCAACGGGTGTCCGGCCGTCCAAGCTGCCGGTAATGATGAGAGTGGGTACCTTGGTGGTCAGGGGAGATCGAAAGGCGGGGCCCAAGTCGCGGACTTCGATGCCTTCCCGCAAGGGTTCCCAGGGAAAGTTGATGGCATCGCTGAGAAGGGTGGTCCGCGCTTCTTTTCGAACCCTTTTTTGCCGCTCCTTGGAGATTCCGGAGGCGGCGTCCATGGCGGCGCTCATGGCCCAGACTTCTCCTTGACGGTTTCCCACCAAGTACTCGGCCACGGGACCAAATTCCCCGGCCGCCATGGCCTGGAAAGCTAGCGGGAGAAAGGCCTGGTATTCCGGGCTCCCCAAGGCTCCCGCCGCCAGCAGTTGGACATCGAACTTTCCGACCCACATTTCTTTTCCGCCTGGCAGGTCGATTTTCGCTGGTTGTTTCTCTAGGCGTTCCAGCACGCGTCGCACATCCCCCAAGAAGTCGGGGAAAAGGGTGCGAAACTCCTCACTCTGGCGAATGCGGGCATCGATCGCCTCCAGCAATCTCTGGGAGTCGGACGGTAGTTTGACGGTGTGATCCGGACCCTCCGGGCCAGCCAGAATGACCCGTTCAAAGGACTCCGGATGTCGGCGCAGGGCCGCCATGGCTAGGTGGCTGCCGTAGGAGATACTCCAGAGATGGAGTTTCTCGACCCCCAGAGCTCGTCGCAGGTCTTCCAAGTCATCGGCGCTCTCTTCGGTGTTGTAAGCGTTCAGGTCCACTCCCTTGGCTCGCCATTCCTGGGCGCAGAAACGAGTCACCTCACGAAAGGAAGCTTCCATCTCGGACCGAGTCGCGGGTTTGTCCATGGGAGAGTCCCTGGCCCGTGAGCATTTCGGCAAGGTGTGACTCGTGCCCGTGCCGCGCTGGTCGAAGGCAATGACATCGGCTACCTGGCGCATCGACATGAAAAGGTCGAAGCGGCTGCCGCGAGCCGTTCCGGTCCCGGAGCCCCCGGGTCCGCCGGCGAGATAGACAATCGGGAAACCAGGCTTTGGGTTGGTGCTCTTGAAGCGCACCATTGCCAGCTCGATGGTGCGCTCTTTGTGCTCCCGGCGGTTTTCCACCACGGAAAAGGTACCCATCTCCGCTTCTACGGTGCGCCCGTCTCGGGTCTCGAAAGTGGTGGGTTCGAAGCTCACTCTCAGTGGCCGGACCTCCGCTTCCTCGGTTGGCGTTGCCTCGGTTGAAGGTTTCGAATCACCTCCAGCCCCTACGGCGAGGGTTAGGGTGAAGAAGAGGGTCGGGATGAGGACCCGGCCTCGGGTTGCTGGGGAATGTTGCGCTGAATTCAAAAGTTGCCTCCTTTCTTGGCACCCCCAAGCTAGTCTCGTTCTGGCGAAGTCTGCGGCCTCAGTGGGTGAGCTGCATCTGGGCAGGGTGAACGGCACCCATGGACTCTCCGACAGTGGCACAATCTTGCTGTGCTTGGACCTTCTGCAATTCGGCCCCCGATGCTCCGACTCCCGGTGTTCCGACCGCCAATGCTGGGAGCGACGACCTTGAACCCGACGACCTCGAACCCGACCCGGGAATCTTCAAGGGTCTGGCTCGTTTTGGTGGTGATCGGTTTGCTGTGGTTACAGGGGGTGGCCGCTCGAGGCCAGGCACACACAGGTTGCTACGAAGTTCTTTCTCGCGTCGGTGATGACCCTACCTGGTCGACCTTGGGTCTCGACGACAGTACCTGGGAAAAAGACGACTTTTTCGAGGTTCCTCACGAACCGGGGGTTCGGTGGATTCGCTGTCGGATGGTCCTAGCAGAGAGCTCCCGGGAGGCGCTTGCGGTGGATATCAGTGCCCTGGCATCTATAGAGGTGTTTTGGGACGGTATTTCCTTAGGAACCAACGGAGTGGTCGGCGGAGAGGCTGGGCAGGAGCTTCCGGGAAAACTGCGGAGTCTGCACGCCATTCCGACGCATCTCGCCAAGCCGGGGGAGCATTTGGTGGCCCTGAGAACGTCTTCCCACCATACCGGCTTCGAGCCCACCAGCTACTTTTACGGCGTCCGAGTGGGCGAGCTGGGAGAGTTGTCCGCACAGCCCCTGCGAGCGGTGAGCCTGCCTTTGTTGACCTTGGGGGGGCTCGTCGTGGTGGGGCTCTATTTTCTCTTCCTATTCGCTGTGGACCGCCACGATCGCAGCCATCTACTGCTGGGTTTGTTGAGTCTGACTCTGGCAAGCCAGCTGGTGGCGGAGAGCTGGCGGACCCTCTTCGGCTATGCCTACGACCTCCATATCGTTCGCTTGCGAGTGGTAGCCGCCTTGGCGCTTCTTTCCGGCACCTTACTCGTCGGTTTTTTGGGGGTCCGGTTCCGTCACCCTCGAGTCGGTCTTTGGGGTTCGGTGGTTGTCGCTACGGGAATCGCCGGCTGGTGGACGCTGGCCGGGTACGACGCCAAGACGGCCTCGTCCCTGCTCGTGGCGTTGGTCATCAGCCTGTGGATCACCGGCTGGGCTTGGATTCGTCGTCTTCCCGGTAGCATTTTGGCGGGGTCCTCAGTGGCGCTTTGTTTGGCCTTTCTACTTTGTGCACCTGGTTCTTTTCTCGACGTCTCGTGGTTCTACGGCATGATCGGCCTGCTGCTGTGTTTACTGATTACCCAGGCTCTGCAGATTCGGCAGCAGCGGCGAGCCCATGAAGCTGCTTTGGTGAGCTCGGTGCGGCTGGAGTTGGAGCTGCTGAAGAAACAGCTCCAACCCCATTTCTTGATGAACACTCTCACCTCTCTCATGGAGTTGGTGGAGGAGCGGCCAACGGAGGCCAAGGAGACTCTGGAAGCCTTGGCTGTGGAGCTGCGGGTGCTCTTATCGGTTTCTTCTCAGCGGTTCATTCCCATGGGAAAAGAGTTGGAGCTTTGTCGGGCCCATCTGGCTGTGATGAGCATCCGGCGAGATCGCCAGTTCCTTTTCGAGACGGAAGGGGTGGTGGTGGAGCGACCGGTGCCGCCGGCGGTGATTCTGACCCTGGTAGAGAACGCTGTGACCCACAATCGCTATGAGGAGCAGCAGGTATTCTTTCGCCTTCAGGAGGAGGTGCGCGGCGAGCACCTCCTCTACCGTTTCGACAGCCCCTTGGGCCGCATGGGGAAGAAGGGAGCGGCCAGTGAGGCAGCCAAGGGTACCGGGTCGAGGTACGTGGAAGCCCGATTGTTGGAGAGTTTCGGAGAGCCCTGCGAGATGCGCTCGGGACCGGTGGGCGGGTTCTGGCAGACCACACTCACCGTACCGCTGGTGAAGGGGGAGTAGGGGTGCGCATCGCCATCGTCGAAGACGAAGCTCTCATCGCCCGTCGCCTGAAGCGGTTGCTGACCGAAATTCTCGGTACGGATATCGCCAGCCTGCGGTGGCTGCCGACCCTGGATGATGCCTTGGAGCATTTGGAGTCGGAGGTCATCGACTTGCTCTTTCTGGATCTCAATCTCTACGGAGAGGATGGCTTTCATCTTCTCGAGCAGGCCGTCGCCGGCTCGTTCCACACCATCGTTGTTTCCGCTTACACCGAACAAGCGATCCGGGCCTTCGACTACGGCGTCCTGGACTTCGTGCCCAAACCCTTCGACCGAGAGAGACTCGAAGCGGCGGTGGATCGTGCTCGCGCCGTCTTACGGTCTCCTTCCGAAGGGGCAAAGGTGCTGGCCATTCGCCGCTCCGGCATCGTCGAGTTGGTGGAGACCGCCAAGGTTGTTTACTTGCGGGGCTCGGGAAACTATGCGGAGGTGGTCACCGAGGACGGAAAAACCTTCCTCCACGACAAGACCCTCGACCGCTTGGAGCAACTTCTTCCACCTCGCTTCTTGCGGGTCCATCGTTCCTACCTGGTGGATACCGAGCGAATCACCGCCTATCGCACCTACTCCGGTGGGCGTTACGAAGCCTCTCTAGGAGAGGAAACCGTTCCGGTCAGTCGAGGTCGCATCGCTGCACTTCGGGAGTGTCTCGGGGAAGGCTGAGAAAGGGGCACTGTGTCTCTCTCGAGTACGACCTTCCGGAGCCGTTCGTTTTCTAGGCCTTTGGGCTCGCGCCTCGACCTCCAGTTCTAGCTCAGAGATTTCTGTCAACAACTTCTGAGATGGATTCCGAATTTGCGAGTAAAAATCTGCGAATTTTAAAAAAGATTTGTAAAATTTATACTTAATGATAGAATAGTTGCGTTTCATCGCGCTGATTCTCTGGCGCTACAAGCTGCCCAGAAGGCCCGCTGCCTATTGGGAGAGGTGTTGAAGCTCGCCACGAAAGAATCAGCGTCTTTTTTTTATTTTGTCTCGTTCTGAGGAGGATCAACCTATGTTTCGCTCGCCAAAGAAGTCTCGTTGTTTGCCCTTGATCGGCGCCACAGCCATGGCTCTGCTCATGCTTGCTTCGTCCGCAACGGCGGAGGTCATGTACATCGTTGGCACTATTTCCGGAACTGTTAATGACACCTATGTCGAGTTTGGTCTCCACATCAAGATGGACATGGAGACCGGCGAGGAGACCGCCAAGATCACCAATATGGACCCCGAAATGGGCGCCATCATGCGTCAAGTGACTGCAATGGTCACCATCGCCGGGCCCACCGGCGGAGGAACGCCACAAGGAGGCCTGAACCTCTTCGAGCTGTCCCACGGCAATTTCGTCAATTCAGCCAGTATGTACTGGCCGGGAACCCGCGATTCTCTGGAGTTGATCCACGAAGTCACCTATGACGGCGGCGACACCATGCAGGTCACGGCAACGATGAACGGGACGGTTCCAATCATCAAGGCCGAGGACGAAGTGGAATTCTCCGATTTCTCCGAGACGATCTATTGGGATAGGGATTGTGAAGGTTGCGATGCCGAATCCGCCAAATCCGGTTCCAACGTGTCATCGCAACAGACGGTGACCACCGGAGTTGGTTTCCGAGGTAATTTCGGCGCCGCTCACGGATTTCGTCAGTACGTGGTTGGAGGAGAGCCTTTCCCCGGCGGCGGTGGTAAGGGATCCACAACGACCTACAACGGTCCTCCCTCTGGGAGTGCCATCGTTCGTTCTGCGAGAGACATCACCAGCACCTACAGCACGGAAGACCGGACGATGAACGTCCACCTCTTCAACACCCTGACTCCGCTCGAATCTGCCCCTAAGAAGTAGCCTTTCGGGCTCTATCCGAGATGCCAGGTGCTGGTCTAAGGCGCCTGGCATCGCTGTTTTGAGCTCAGGAAGGATTCTCCAGCGCCCTGACCACGGCATCGGCTAGGGCCGGGCGGGCTTGGCGAATCAGAATGTTGTCGCGGGTCGGGTGGACTCGATTGGTGAGGAGGATCACGAAGAGTTGTCGCTGGGGGTCGATCCACAGAGAGGTGCCCGTAAAGCCTGTATGGCCGAAGGAGTCCGGAGAGAATAGCGTGCCGGCAGAGGACTTCTCCGCCGACTTTGTGTCCCAGCCGAGAGCCCGCGTCGAGTCGGCAATCTCCTGTCGCCGGGTGAAGCTTTCCACCGTGGTGCGGGAGATGAGGCGTCGATGTTCCAGGATGCCGCCGTTGAGAATCATCTGGGCGAACCGAGCTAGGTCCCGGGCAGTGCCAAAGAGACCAGCGTGGGGAGCGATTCCCCCCAGGGCGAAGGCGTTTTCGTCGTGGACCTCGCCGCGCAGAACACGCCCTCGCCAGGGGTCGACTTCGGTTGGGGCGATGCGTTCTAGCAGCTCCGAGGCCGGTAGATAGGTAGTGGTTTCCATGCCGAGAGGTTGGAAAATGCGCTCCTGAGCCAGCACCTCCAGAGACTGGCCTGTTACCCGCTCGAGGATCTCTCCAAGAAGGATCAATCCCAGATCGCTGTAGAGAGAGCGACTCCCGGGTTCATAGGCCAGGTCCATGGCCTGAATTCGTTCCACGTAGGCAGCCTTGCCCTTGACCTCTTGAAAGAGGGGAGCCCACCAATCGACTCCGGAGGAGTGAGTGAGCAGCTGGTGAACGGTGACGTTCTCTTTTCCCTCTCCTTGAAACAAAGGAAGGAAGTCCTTCACTGGCATTTCCAAAGATAGGCGTCCTTCGTCCACCAGCATCATGGCGAGAGTGGTTGGCACGATGACTTTGGTGAGACTGGCCAGGTCGTAGATCGTCTCTTCGGTGACCGATTGGAGTCCGGGGGCCGTGGCTCTTAGGGCAGGGCCATCCCCAGAACCGGACTCCGGATCTACTTGGGTTGCGTCTGCTGCGTAGGTCAAATGTCCGTAGGCTCGTAAATGGACCAAGTCCCCCCGGTGACCGACGGCGACCACCGCGCCGGGAAAAGCCTTCTGTTCGAGGAAACCTTCGATGACTCGATCCACCGGGTCGAATCGAGAGGGATCAAGGGTTGCGTCGGTCGGGGTGTCGTTGGGTGTCATCTCTCGGAGGGTCATCTCTCTTTTGGCGAGCTCCAGGCCGTGGCCGATGGGATAGAGCTCCGGCAAGGTCACAGGCAGCTTACCGCGGAGGTCGATCTCTCCCAAAAGAGCCGCCACGACAGCCCGTTGACTAGCCCCGCTACCGCCGTAGGCACAGAGATAGGCGGGCGTCCAGCTCAGTTGCTCCAGCAAGTAGGGGCTTCCGAAGGAGGTGACTACCAAAGGCACGCCGGAGTTCCGGAGCAGAGAGAGCAGCTGGAGCTGGCTTTCCGGGAGGCCGGTCTGCCCTGCACCGGGGAAGGCCGACACCACTATATGGGTGAAGGTCTTTGCATCCTCCGCCAGGGACTCGATGCGGTCTTGGGAAACGTCTCCCCAGAAGGCGTGGCTCTCGACGGCAAGGCGCCGTTGCCGCAGTTCCCTGGCGACGACACCTGCGCGGGCTGCTCGGGAGGGGTTGTTGGCTGCGACCACATGGAGCAGCCGTAGAGGATCTTCCGCATGGAGAGGCAAGAGAGCCCCTTCGTTTCGCACCAGAGTAATGGATGCCTCGGTTATCTCGGCAGCGGTCTCTCGGTCCTCTGGCCGGCCGACCATCCGGCTCAAATGAGCCGCCTCGACGAAGCGGTTCTCGACCAGCCCAAGCCGCTCTTTGGCTTCGAGGATGCGTAAGACGGAGGCATCCAGGTGCGATTCCGAAATCTGCCCCTCCCGCACAGCCCGAACCAAGCTCTGAATGGCCACTACCGGGTCCGGGGGGATGAGAAGGGCGTCTGCTCCTGCCAAGACCGCGGCCACCACCGCCGCTCCACTCCAGCGATCTTGGGCACCGGCCATCTCCAGGGCGTCGGTGACCACCAGGCCCTGGTAGCCCAGCTCCTGGCGAAGCAGGCCCTGGCCGATGGCTGTCGAGAGGGAGGCGGGAGCACCGGAAGGGTCCAAGGCTGGAACCGCGAGGTGGCCGAGCATGATGGAGTCGACCCCGGCGGCAATGGCTCGCCGAAAGGGCAGTAGCTCTAGCCTTTCCAGGCGTTGGCGGTCGGCAGTGAGGGTGGGGAGAGCCATGTGGCTATCGACTTCGGTGTCGCCGTGGCCAGGGAAATGCTTGGCGGAGGTCAGCAACCCACCCTCTTGGGCTCCGCTCAGGAAAGCCTCGCTGAGGCGGGCCACCAGCTCCGGGTCCTCACCGTAGGAACGCAAGTGAATCACCGGGTTGGCAGGGTTGTTCTGGACATCCACCACCGGGGCCAGAGCCCAGTGAATACCGATGGCTCGGCTCTCTCTCGCCGTTACCTGGCCCACAAAGCGAGCCGCCTGGGGCGAACCCGTGGCACCGACAGCCATGGCGTAGGGCAAGTCCACGGTGCCGCGCCGGACCCGGAAGGCGAGGCCTCTCTCGACATCCGAAGCCACCAATAAGGGGATGTCGGCGGCTCGCTGCAACTCGTTGAGCAGGCGAGGCACGGTTTCCAGATCCGAATCGAATAACACCAACCCGCCGACGGCGAGCTGGCGGACCTGGGTCTCGATCTTCTGGGCCTGGGGCGATTGAGGGTGGGCATATTGGCCATAGGCACGGATGAAAACCATCTGCGCCGCTTTTTCTTCCAGGCTCAGGGATTCCAGCGTTGCACGGCTCCAGGTCTTCCCCTCTCGTCGAGCTTCCGCCTGTTGAGCACCTGGCTGTGTCGATTCTGGCGATAGGGCCGGATTCCGGGAAGAGGCGGAAACACTGGCGGTCGTTAGCAATAGGGTCGCCAAAGCTGAGACCAGGACTCGGTAGACCTGCCCGAGCCCCTGCACCGGTAGGTGGGACAGCTCCTGGGACCTCTTTCGTCGACTTCTCATGGTGTCCCCGATTCCTGAGAGGGCCCAGCCATCGGAATTTCGACGCCGTCGAGCCAGACGGCGTCGAGGCGGGAGCCGGAAAAGCCGCCTGCTTGGCCGGTGGGAGGCGATAGGACAAGAAAGGAAGCGGGTCGGCCTCGGCGGAGAGAGGGGACTCGCCCCGGGAGAGTTGCGGACCGGGGCCACAGGATTCTTTCCCAGGTTTTCAAAGAGCCTTCGGCCGGCAGCGGATGCGGCCTTTTCTTGGGGCCGGCCTCTGGGCCCAAAGCTTCGAAAATGGCACTGAGGGTGAGCTCAGATGGTATCTCCGGCGGGCGAGTCAGAGTCATCCCAGACTGGGCTCCTACACCGGGAGAGGCCTCAGGGACGATTTCCAGTCGGCTGCCCTCCGGACGCCCCCATTCTTTGGCAAGACCTTCGGCAGCGCGTTGGTGGCGCGGCGGCAACTTCCACAGGACGGTCCCCACCCCGAGATGAGCCCACTGCAACAAGACCGCTTCGCTCAGCCAGCGGCGCGCCTTGAATCCTTCAACGGTGACGGTCCAGGGAGAGACGATGAGCTTCCCCGAGGCATTCACTTCGTGGCTCGAGGAGAGGAATCGCCCATCACCGATCTCCATGATTCGAGAACCGGTGATGGCAGGGACGGGGCATCCGGCGTCGACCCGGTCGTCCTGAAAACGGTTGAACACCAAGTCGGCTCGGTAAGGGGTCGCGGTTTCCGGCTGCAGAATCTTCCCTCCGCGCACGGCGACATCGACCCAAGCATCGGATTGGTTCCGAGGAAGGGACTCATAGAGCTGCGGGTCGTGATCGCCAAAGTCGTTGGTCACTAAGTCTTCGAGGGAGGTGAGTAAGGCGACGAAGTTGAGTCGAGTCAGTTCGGTCATGGGCTGACCCGGGGGTAGACCGCCGCTCTCGATGAGGACCACCGGAGTGCCCCAGGCGGTCAGGTTGTCGCCGAAGGCCCGCGGACTCCAATCCTCGTCGTAGCGGGCCATTCCTCCTGGCATGAAAGGGGCCAGTGTCTTGATGATGCCAGCGCAGGCTCGCTTGGCGCGGGCGCGACCCGGAGTCAGGGTACCGGCCTCGTCTCCAGCCACGGCCAGCACGGCATTGGTGGCCAGTCGTCCAGTGTTGCCGACGGCGGTGCGTCGATTTTGGTCGTGAAGATTGAATCCCAACAGGGGTTCGTAGGTGTCCCGCAGCTGCTTCAACAGACGCCCTTCCGGTGTGGCGAGATTCAAGGCATCGCGGTTGATGTCGATGTCTTGAGCGTTCCGGCGCTGGTAGACCTCGGAACCATCCGGGTTGAGCATGGGAATGATCAGCAGGGTCACCCCTTCGAGAATCGCTCGAGGGGTGGGCTCGCTGGAATGGGACAGTAGGTAGTCCGCAAGGTCCAGCAGCGCAGGGGTTGCTGAAGGTTCATCACCATGCATCTGGGACCACAGCATGACTTTGTGCGGCCCTCGACCCACGGTGAGCAAATAGATGGGGCGGTCTAAGAAGGATCGCCCCACTTCTTCCAGCGTCAATCGGCCGGAGTGCTTTGCTGCCAAGTCCTCGAGGCTCCTTTCCAGCTCTGCTGGCTTGAGACAGGGAGCAGGGGTCGCAATGAATCGTTCCTCGGGCCAGGCTTGCCATAGCTGTTGAGGAGTCAAGGCAAGAAGAGCCGGCAAGGCGAGAGCGGGCAATTGGGATGTCAGCATGGTGGGAGCATTGTAGATCGGTTCGGTAGAGAGATGACTCTCCCTCTTCTCTCTCGCATCTAAGAACTCATAGCCGCCATGAAAAGCCTCTTATCCATATACTCGGCGGCACAGAATGCACGAGTGTGGAGGCAGCGAACAGCGTTTCGGTTTCGTGGGAGCGAGTCTCAAGCTAAAGAGCCGGGCGGAAACGCCGGGCGACGGAGGGATGCCGATGTTGCAAGGGGTAGGAAAGGCGCTGGCTTTGTTTCTGACGCCGTTGGTCATGCTCGGGTGTGGCGGCGAAAAGACGGACAGAGATCTGCACGACGTGTTGATCCGTGGTGGGTTGGTCTACGACGGCAGTGGCGAGCCTCCCCGGGTCGCCGACGTAGCTATCGACGGCGACCAGGTAACCGCCATCGGCGAGCTCTCTGGGCAGGGTGGGCGAGTGGAGATCGACGCCGCTGGGCTGGCGGTCTCCCCGGGCTTTATCAACATGCTCAGTTGGGCCAACGAATCTCTCCTTCACGACGGCCGCTCCCTTTCGGACCTCCATCAGGGAGTAACCCTGGAGGTCATGGGGGAGGGCGCGTCCATGGGACCTTGGACGGAGGCCATGAAGGAGCGGGACCGGCAGCGGCAAGGGGATATTCGTTACGACATCTCCTGGACCACCCTGGGCGAGTACCTGGAGCATCTGGAGACTCGTGGAGTTTCCACCAATGTGGCTTCCTTTGTCGGGGCTGCGACTTTGCGGGTGCACGAGATGGGCTATGAGGATCGTCCCGGTACCGAGCAGGAGTTGGCCAACATGGAACAGCTCCTGCGCCAGGCCATGAAGGAGGGAGCCTTGGGGGTTGGAACCTCCCTGCCCTACATTCCTGCGACCTTTGCGCCTACGGAAGAACTCATTCGCCTCGCCCGGGTGGCGGCGGAATACGACGGCATGTACATCTCCCACATTCGCGATGAAGGAGACGACATCTTCGAGGCGCTGGAGGAGTTTCTCACCATCGTCCGAGAGGCTGGAATCCGCGGCGAGGTCTATCATCTCAAGGCTTCCCAGAAACAGAATTACGGCAAGTTGGCGGAGGTGATCCGCCGACTAGAAGAGGCAAGGGCAGAGGGCCTCGAGGTCACGGCGGATATGTACACCTACAACGCTTCCTCGACGGGCTTGAGCTATGTGATGCCGTCGTGGGTCCAGGAAGGAGGGCATGAGGCTTTCGTCGGCCGTTTGCAGGATCCCGAGGTTCGCCGCCGCCTTCCCGATGAAATGGAGATGATTCCCCCGGAAGATATTCTCCTGGTCAGCTTTCGCAATGAACAGTTGAGACACCTCACCGGCAAGACTTTGGCGGAAGTGGCTGAGCTCTGGGAAACCTCCCCGGAAGTCGCCGCCATGGATCTCATCATCCAGGACGACAGTCGGGTCGGCACGGTGCGTTTCACCATGAGCGAGGACAATGTGCGCACCAAGGTGAAGCTACCCTGGATGAGTTTTTGCTCCGACGCCGGTTCGGTGGCTCCGGAGCCGCCTTTTACGAACTCCCAGCCCCATCCCCGGGCCTATGGTTCCTTCGCCCGATTGCTCGGTAGGTACGTTCGGGAAGAGAAGCTAATTCCGCTGGAGGAGGCGATTCGTCGCCTGACCCATTTCCCGGCCACCAACTTGCGGCTGGAGAAGCGGGGTTTGCTGGCTCCCGGCTACTTCGCCGACGTGGTGGTCTTTGATCCGGAGACCATCGCGGACCAGGCGACCTTCCAGCAACCCCACCAACTAGCTACCGGTGTCCTTCACCTTCTGGTCAACGGACAGCTGGTACTGCAAGACGGGCAGCACACGGGGGCGATGCCGGGGCGCTTCATCAAGGGTCCTGGCTTTCAGGGAAAAAGCCAAGGCACTCGAGGAGAAGGAGAATGAAGAAGGTCAAGAGAAACCTCATGGCAACTCGGTTTCTTAGGGCGCCCGCGTCGTGGCTAGCGCTCCTAGTGCTTTTGGCCCAACCCGGCTCCTCTGCTGGCTCTGGGTTGGCACAGCAGCCCGCGGTAGCGGACGCCATTGTGGTTCTTGATCTGTGGATCGAAGAGCAGATGACTCACCAGGCCTTGCCGGGACTGGCCCTGGGGGTGGTCTACGAAGATCAGTTGGTTTGGGCGAAAGGCTATGGCTACGCCGACCTCGAAAGTCGCTCACCGGTGACACCGGAAACCTTGTTCCGAATCGGCTCCATCACCAAACTTTTTACATCCACCGCCATCCTTCAGCTTCGCGACCAAGGCAAGTTGCACCTCGACGATCCCTTGGTGCGGCATTTACCGTGGTTTTCAGTGGAGAGCCCCTTCGAGAACACTGTTCCCATCACTCTTCGACATCTGCTGACTCACACCTCGGGTCTGCCCCGAGAAGCTGCTATTCCCTACTGGACCAGCCATATTTTTCCAGCCCCGGAAGAGCTTCGCCGAGTGGTTCCCACCCAGCGAGCGGTCTATCCGCCGGAGACCCAATACAAATACTCGAACTTGGGGATGGCTTTGCTCGGCGAGGTGGTGGCTCGAGTTTCGGGAATGCCCTACCAGGAGTACGTGAGCGAGCAGATCTTTCGGCCCCTCGATATGGAGGACTCGACGGTATCCCCATCGCCGGAACACCACGGACGAATGGTGACCGCCTACCGTCGCCAGCAGCCGGATGGTGGGAGGGGAGTGTTCGCCTACTACGACACGGCGGGCTTGGCGTCGGCGGCCAATATCGTTTCCAGTGTTGGGGATCTGGCCCGCTTCGCTGCCTTGCATCTGGTGGGAGCTGGGCGGGCGGATGGCGCGCCGGTGGTGAAGCTCAGCACGCTACGGGAGATGCAGCGCCCCCATTGGGTGAATAGCCGTTGGAGCGGAGGTCGGGGTTTGGGGTTTGGGCTTTCCCATCGTCAGGGTAAGACGGTGGTTTCTCATGGGGGCTGGGTGGGGGGCAATCGCAGCCACCTCCTTTTGGTGCCGAAGGAGAAACTCGGCGTCATCGCCATGACCAACGCCGACGATGGCAGCCCCAGCCAGTTTAGCTATCAAGTTTACGACGCCCTTGGGCCAGCTATCCTCTCGGCCCTAGAAGCCCCTTCTCCGGAGGGGTCGGGGGTACCGAAGCCATTGGATTCAGGGGCTTCTCACCAGGAAACGGCTCGAAAGGCACCAGCCGATTGGCAGCGCTACGTGGGCAAGTACGAAGACCCTTGGGGTTGGCAGTACGAAGTTCTGGTACTCGGGGACCGGCTGGCGGTCTACGAGCACAACTATCCACCGGAGGAATCTTCGACCAGCAGCTTGACTCGCTTGGAGCCAATCGGTGAGCACCGCTTTCGCCTTCCGGATGGAGAGAGCATGGTCTTCGAGCTCGATGCCAAGGGAAGGGTCGAACGGATACAGAGACGGTATGAGTATCTCTACCCTCAGGGGCTGGTTCCGCCCGAGGGGCAAACGGAGCCCTTGAAGATCCCGGAGCCCTGAGGCTGTGGGAAGCGAAGGAAAGATGAGGGAGAGCATGGAAGGGTTTGAATATCGCGGTGGGGAATTGTTTGCCGATCAGGTGTCCGTAGATAGCATCGCCGATGCTGTCGGTACGCCGACCTACATCTACTCCGCTGCTGCTTTGCGGGCTTCCTACCGCCGTGTCGTCGAGGCCTTCTCTCCCCTGGGAGTACAGGTTCACTATGCCGTCAAGGCGTCCTCGAACCTTCACCTTCTCAGGCTGCTACGGGGCTTGGGGGCTGGCATGGATGTGGTCTCCGGAGGGGAGCTGGAACGGGCCTGGATAGCGGGAACCCCCATGGCTGAAATCGCCTTTGCTGGAGTCGGGAAGACCGACGAAGAACTGCGGGCCGCTCTCGATGGGCGATACAGCCTTCTTGGAGAAGACGCCCGCAGACTCGCCGGTCGGGACGCCGTAGGTCGTGGCACCGTGGGCTTGTTCAATGTCGAATCCGAAAGCGAGCTGGAACGTCTCGCCGTGTTGGCGGCGGAGCTGGGAACCAAAGCGAAGGTTTGTATTCGGGTCAATCCGGATGTCGACCCCCAAACCCACGAATACATCACCACCGGCAAGGAAGAGAATAAGTTCGGCATCGAGGTGCACCGGGTACGAGGGCTCTTCGAGCGGTTTTCGAGGCGGCGGGAGCTCGACCTGGTCGGCCTACATGTTCACATCGGGTCTTCGGTGCGCCAAGTGGAACCCTATGTGGCGGCCACACGGGTTCTGGTCAGCCTAGTGGACGAGCTGGAGGCGGCAGGCTACCCGATTTCCCTTTTGGATCTTGGCGGGGGCTGGGCGGTGGACTACCGGGACGGGGAGTCACTTCCCCTCCAAGCCTTCGGCACCGCTCTGGCACCCCTGTTGTTAGACCGAGTGGAGCGAGGGTTGAAGATCCTCATCGAGCCCGGAAGATCTATCGCTGCCAACGCCGGGCTTTTGGTGACGCGAGTTCAGCACGTCAAAGAAGGGCGAAAGCGGCGCTTCGTGATTTGTGATGCGGGCATGCAGACCCTAGTGAGGCCAGCTTTGTACCAGGCCTTTCATTTCATCTGGCCGACCCGGGCGAAGGATGCTCAGGTACCGACTGCCTGGACGACGACTCCCCACCTGCCGGATCTGCGGCAGTCGAATGTGGTTGGGCCCATCTGTGAGTCTTCTGACTTCTTGGCCAAGGGGCGGCCACTGCCGGAAGTGGAGCGGGGAGATTTGCTCGGAGTGTTCTCTGCCGGGGCTTACGGGATGTCCATGACTTCCAATTACAACGATCACCCTCGGCCAGCGGAGGTGCTGGTGGACGGGAGTCAGGTTACCTTGATTGGCGAGCGTCAGCCCCTCGCTTCCCTCTTTGAGTGCGAGCGTCAGCCTCGCACCGTCGACTTATCTGCCCTGGAGAAGGCTGAAGTTTCATGCTGAATAGGATCTGGGGGAGCTTCTTCTTCATCGCTTGTGCCGTCGCTTTGCTCAAGGGAGTGATTTGGGGCGACCATCAGACCTGGGCGGCGATGGTGAGAGCTCTCTTCGACATGTCCAAGACGGGCTTTGAAATCGCTCTCGGCCTTACCGGAGTCATGTGCTTGTGGTTGGGCGTCATGAAGATCGGCGAAAAGGGCGGCGCTGTGGATCTGCTCGCCAAAGCGTTTGGACCTCTCCTGCGCCGCCTTTTCCCAGGAGTGCCCGCTGGCCACCCGGCCATGGGGGCCATCGTTATGAACATGGCGGCGAATATGTTGGGCTTGGACAATGCCGCG
The DNA here is from genome assembly GCA_022601195.1 of Deltaproteobacteria bacterium. Classification (GTDB taxonomy): domain Bacteria; phylum Acidobacteriota; class Thermoanaerobaculia; order Multivoradales; family JAHZIX01; genus JAHZIX01. The sequence goes on along the minus strand of JAHZIX010000045.1, from coordinate 102,959 downwards.
ACGCCGTTGGGGCTCAAGGCCATGAAAGAGCTTCAGAGCCTCAACCCGGAAAAGGACCGCGCCACCAATGACCAGATTCTCTTTCTGGTGATCAACACCTCGGCGGTGACACTGATACCGGCCACCATCTTTGTCTACCGCGCCCAAATGGGGGCAGCGGACCCGACGGATATCTTTCTTCCCATTCTCATCGCGACGTTTTTCAGTTCCATCGTGGGGCTTTTGGTGACCTCGGTAGTGCAGCGACTGAAGATTTGGGACCCCGTCGTGTTGGCCTACCTAGGAGGGATGACCACGGTAGTCGTGGCGATGATGGTGTACTTTTCCAGCCTCGAGCAGGAGGTCTTGGAACGGCAAAGCTCCATCGTGTCGAATTTCCTCATTTTTGCGGTCATCATCACCTTCCTGACTCTGGCGGCGCAGCGGCGAGTACCCGTCTACGAGACCTTCGTCGAAGGAGCAAAAGAAGGCTTCCAGGTGGCCATCGGCATCATTCCCTACTTGGTGGCCATGTTGGTGGCCATCGGAGTGCTGCGGGCGAGTGGAGCCTTAGACCTCTTTTTGGATGCCGTGCGCTGGGGAGTGGAGAGGTCGGGCTTGGACAGTCGGTGGGTCGACGGTTTACCTACCGCGTTGATGCGCCCCCTCTCCGGCAGCGGCGCCCGAGGGTTGATGCTCGAGACCATGGAAGCTCAAGGAGCAGATTCCTTTGCCGGTCGCCTGGTCAGCACCATTCAGGGCAGTACGGAAACCACCTTCTATGTGCTGGCCGTCTATTTTGGCTCGGTGGGGATCCGCCGCACCCGCCATGCCATTGCCTGCGGCCTTACCGCCGACGTCGCTGGAGCCGTGGCAGCTATCCTCGTCTGCTATTTGTTTTTCGGCTAAACGGGTTTGCCGGAGAGGGCAAGCTTGCGTTGACCCGCCGGAGCGAACCCAAAGCAGCACAGGACCCCCCAGAGATAGCCTAGAAGGCTGTTTCAATAACACTGTTCCAATAGCGCTGACCCAAGAGCACTACCTCAAGAGCAGAGTCTAGGGAAAAGTCAGCGACCACAGGCTGGTGTCGCCACTTTCAAAGCCATCAGCGAAGATGCCACTGCCTCCAAGGCTGATGGAGAAGGCTCCTCGGCCAAAGGTGCCGGCGATCAGCTTGCCGCCGGTGGAGTCGTAGTCGAGCTCGAAGACCGGTGTGTTCGGTAGGCTGGTTCCCAGAGGGGCCCAGGTGCTGAAGCCGGAGCTCTCTCGGGCGATATAGACACCCCGGTCGGCTCCCACCAACAGGGCGTCGTCTCCGGAGATGTTGGCAAATTCTACCGAGCGAAGAACTCCTGGGGTGTGGCCGGTTACCAGATTGCCGGTGATGTCGCTCCAGGAGCCGCCGGTATCTGTGGTTCGCTGTACCGTCGACGAGTCGATGGCAAAGGCCGATGCAGGGTCGGTGGGATCAACCACCACACCCTGGATCACATCGGAGGCGCTGGGGGCCAGAGAGTGGACGAGGGCGCTGAGGCCGGTGGTCCGCACGTAGACGCCATCCAAGCCATCCGCGCTGCTGTCGCACTCTCCTACGCAGGCTCCCACGTAAAGAACGGCGGCGTTGCCCAGGGCACCATAGGCAAGGTTGTTGCGGCCCCGAGCCAGGGTCACGATGCCCGGCCCGATCTCCGTCAAGGTATCGCCCCGATCCAACGATTCGTAGACGGAATTGGCTCCACCAAAGACGATACGAGCTCCATCCACATTGTTGATCGCTAAGGGGTTGACGAATTGGGCGGCGTAGGGCGCCCCACCTACCACCGTGAGGGCGGGAGAGGTCGAGAAGGTCACCATATTCGAGGTGTTAAAGGTCCGTCGCCGGAAGCCCCCTAAGAACTGAGAGGAGGAGTAGCGGATCGAAGAGCCCGGTGTCGAGATGGTGTCGACGACCACGTCGCCCCCATCAGCCTGGTTGAGGGTTAGCCAGGAGCTGGCTCCCGTCGCGCTCTGGTACTCGGAACCCGTATCTTGAGAACCGCCGAAGACGATGTCTGAAATCCGGTCATAGCTGGTGTTGTGAAGCTCGGTGATTTGCAAATTTCCGTTGAGGGAACCCCAGTCGCCTGCCGCGCTGGCGGGGGACACTCGTTCGTAGACGCCGCCGTCGTCTCCTTCGATGAGGGTGCCGGCAGCGTCGAAATCCATATCCCTGGAATCGGCATGGGGAGACGAGTTCGAGGCGGTGCCCGAGTGGGTCAGGGGGGTCCATTGGCTTCCCGAGGGTAGCGAGGCGTCGCCACGAAACAACCGGCCGGAAAAATTGAGGGCTCCGATGGAGTTGGGAAAGCTTCCTGTGTCGTTAAAGGCCCGCGTCTGGCGGTCGCCGCCGATATAAACCAGCTCGGAGTTGTTGGGGTCGATGGCCAAGGAGAGGTGGGTCCCTCCTTGGCGCCCAGGGTGAATACCAACGTCGGCGGTATTCTCGAAGGTTGTCGGCAGGTCCATTGCGCTCCAGGAGGTGCCTCCGTTGGTGGAGCGAAACACGCCTCCCAGGACACCGGTTCCTCCCGCAACGATGGCGGCCACGACGACATCGCCGGTTTGGGTAGCGATCTCCACGTGGGTGCCGGTGGAGCTCACCAAGAGCGCATCCATGGCGACAGAGCTCACCTTGGTCCAGGTGGCTCCGGTGTCGGTGCTCTTGTAGATACCGTTGGTCGCGGAGTCACAGGTGTCGGCAAAAACGATGCTGGTATAGAGCACAGCGGTACTGCCCGGGACGCCGGCGAGGACATCGGCGGTGCCTCGGGGTATTCCGCTGGTGATCTGAGACCAGGTGGCTCCCGTGTCGGTGCTTTGGAAGATGCCGATGTTGGAACAACTGAAAGCATCGGCGGTATCCACCGCCGCTACCAGGGTGGTGCCGCGAGGGGCTACGCCGATGATGTTGCGGCCCACCATGCTTCCCGTGATCTCGCTCCAAGTAGCTCCTCCGTCCGTGGTGCGCAATAGGCCAGCTCGGCTGCCGCCAATGCGAACGAAGCTGCTGAACCGTCCGATTCCCGCCAGCAAGGTCTCATTTGTCGCGTCCAAAGGATCAAACTCCAGGGCGCCGATGGCGGTGGAGGTACGGGCATCGCTCTGCCGGACCCAGGTGGGGGTGGCGGCGGTGGCATTGGTGGATTTCCAAATGCCGCCGGCAACACCTCCCACGTAGAGAATCGAGGCATCGGAAGGGTGAGGAGCCACGGCGTTGACGCCTCCGGAAACCTCCCCACTGGGGATCCCTTCGGTCTGTCCTCCCGTGATCGGTCCCGGACCCTCCTGAGTCCAGGGTTGGCCGGAGATCGGGCCGCTAGTGAGGAGCGTGGCCAACAGCAGGCCGAAGCCAGCGGAGAGAACGTGTTTTGGGCGAGAAATGACTGGGTCGAGGAGTGAGAACACGATGATAAATCCTCTCGGCTACCCTGGGTAAGTTTATGTTAATGTAGCTTAACATGGAAAAAGGAAGAGGTGAGGCGATGTCGACTCTACCGCTGAAACGAAGGGTTTTGCTGAGCTGGGCTGGGCTCGTCTCCGTCCTGATGCTCCTATCCGGGGGAGCGATCCAAGGGCAGCCGGTGTCCGGGGTCTTCGAGCTGAGGCCAGGGGTCTGGATAGATAGCCAGAACGAGAAGGCTTTCCTCATGGCTCCGGAAGGTGGCATCGATTGCATCAGCCTAAGTGATGGTGCCGTCTTGTGGCAGAGTTCTCAGGCGCTGAAACCTTTGGCTCTCCAGGCCTCGAACCTACTCGCTCAGGTGGCAAGCTCTAGGCCGGGAAGTTTGAACCTGGCCATCTTGTCTACCGATAGCGGTGAACTCACTCGTAGTCTTACGGTGGATGTGTCGACGGAAGCGATGCCTAGCGTCGACGATCAGCTCGGCGCAACTTTTCAGGTGCGAACCGAGCTGGGGGAAACGGGAGTCACTCTCGCCTGGTCGTCTTCGAGCCGCGTGGTGCAAGGGATGCCGACGGATTTGGCGGCAGCCAGACCTCAGGTGCGGGAAGGTGCCGTTCTAGTCAATTTGGCTTCCGGTGCCCTGTCTGAAATAGCGATTTCCCGACGCTTGAAAGAGCCTCAGCGTCCATTGCTGGAGGGCGACCAGCGGCAGAGTGGATTGGTGGAAGGTCGACAATTTCTCTCCGCCGATGGTCAGAATATCTCGGTGAGCCAGAGGGTCACTGAGGGGGCGAGCCTGAAGGAATATCGGTGGTCGATCTACTCCCGCAGCGGCCGCCATCTGGGGGATTTGGAAACCTTCGCCTCTTACTCTCCTTTCACGGTATCCGCTAACAACTTGATTTTTGAGACACGCCCTTTTGCCCGCCGTGGCAACGATGGAGAAATGGAACAGGAGCCCTTGAAGATCCGGGCTGTTTCCCTTTCCAACGGGGTTGAGCTGTGGCAGGCGGAAGTGCGGGATACGGCCTATCGGGGACCCTACCCGCCGTAGCTTTTGGTAGCCCAGTCATCTCGACCGTCTGGCGGGGGTCTGTTTGGGGCGGGTCTCTTTGGAACGAAGCGTGCCTGATGGTGGACCTGGGTTGAAGATGCCTTGCTCAGCGGCCCAACTGTAGAAACCTCGAGGCGTTGAGGACCTGGATGGCGACTCCGTAGGCCATGCAGGCTTCATCCACATCGAAGCCTTCCTGATGCTCGCCGTGAACAATTCCACGTTCTTCATTGCGGACCCCGAGGGAAAAGAAAGCTCCCGGGGCGTGGTTGAGGTAGTAGGCAAAGTCTTCGACGCCCATGTTCGGGCGCTCTCGAACCACGATGCTGTCCTGGCCGACCAAAACTCGAGCATTTTCCTGGACGAGCTTTACCATGCCGTCGTCGTTGACCAGGGCATCGTAGCCCGGCTCTATCTCCACCTCCGCTGAGCCACCGAGGGCGCTAGCGATCCCTTCGGCAGTTTCTCGAATGCGTTGAAGAACTCGTTGGCGGATTCGGGTATCGAGAATCCGCACCGTACCGGTCAGCTCGACTCGGTCCGCCATGATGTTGCCTTGAGTACCGCCGTGAATGGTGCCGAAGCTCACCACTGCGCTGTCTCGGGCGTCGACATTGCGGCTGACGACTGCTTGAAGAGCAGAAACGACTTGCGCCGCCATGACGATGGCATCGACTCCGCCTGCTGGGTAGGCGGCGTGGCAGGAGCGGCCGTTGAGAATGAGCCGGACCGTGTCGGAAGAGGCGTTGCGTTGTCCGAAATGAAAGGCGAACCGGCCTACTTCGAGCTCGGAGTCGACGTGCAAGCCAAACACCGCTTCCACCTTGGGGTTCTCTAGGGCACCACCGGCAATGAGGAACTTGGCTCCCCCAACCGTTTCCTCTGCTGGCTGAAAGAGAAGTTTCACCAGGCCTGGAAACCGCTCTCGCCAGCCGGAGAGAAGGCGGGCCGTGCCGAGAAGAATGGCGGTGTGGACATCATGGCCGCAGGCGTGCATTTTTCCCGGAATCTTCGATTTGTAGGGCACATCCTTGGCGTCTTGAATCGGCAGAGCATCGAGGTCCGCTCGCAAGGCCACCGTAGGGACCTGTCCATCAGCTTTGCGCTCGGCGGAAACCTGTCCACTACCAGGGATGAGCCCCAGTACGCCGGTGCCGCCAAAACCCGTCTCAAACTCGACTCCCATCTCTCGTAGCAGGGCTTGCACTCGGGCACTGGTGCGGTGTTCTTCCAGACCCAACTCCGGATGTTGGTGGAAATCCCGACGAATCTCGCATACCCAGGGCAAAATCTCTTGGGCGGCTGCGAGAGCTTCGGCGGCGGACAAGGCTTCGATGGGTGGCTCCGTAGGCATGCCTGGGTCTCCTGCTTGACTGAGTCCGGTCGGGGCGGATTCGATGCGGCGGACTGTAGCACGGGCCTGGCTAGGAGCCTGTCGCGGATTGACGCTGGGCGATTCCAGGCGCGGCAGGCTCCAAGTCCGTTCCTCGCGGCGTTTTTGAAGCTTTCCGAGAGCCTGGGTCCGAAGATGGCCATCCTTGGGCTCTTTGACCGGCCGGGCCTGACGCGCTGTTCCCATCTCGCTGTTCCCATCTCGCTGTTCCCATCTCGCTGTTCCCATCTCGCTATTCCAATCTCGCTGTTCCTATCTCGCTGTTCCAATCTCGCTGTTCCTATCTCGCTGTTCCTATCTCGCTGTTCCCATCTCGCTGTTCCTATCTCGCTGTTCCAATCTCGCTGTTCCCATCTCGCTGTTCTCTCTGTCGCCGTGGGGGTGGTCACAAAGCTACAATGCCTTCCATGGTTGATCTGTGGAGAAATTTGCCGACCGAGACGCGTCACGAAGAGAGCCGAGAGCTAGATTCCCTTTCTACGGACCAGGTGGTGGCTTTGCTACTGGAGGAGGATCGACGAGGTCTCGAGGCAGCGAGCGCCCAGGGCAAGGCCATCGCTCAAGCGGCTGAGTGGGTCGCCGAAGGCCTGGCGAAGGGGGGCGACCTGATCCTCGTTGGAGCTGGTACCAGCGGCCGGTTGGGGGTATTGGAGGCCGCCGAGTGTCCACCCACCTTCGGCACCGATCCAAGGAGGATTCGAGCCGTCATGGCTGGGGGCCGAGAGGCCGTATTTCGCTCCCGGGAAGGGGCGGAGGATCGACGGGAAGACGGTCGAGAAGTGGTTGCCGATTTGGTCGCCAAGGATGTGCTGATCTCCATCTCGGCCAGCTCTGTCACCCCTTTCGCCCACGGGGCTTTGGAGTCGGCTCGAGAGCGCGGCGCAAGGACGGTGCTCCTGACCTGTGCTGCCGCCCGGAAGGAGTTGGAGGGGGTCGCTGACCTTCTGTTGGCTCTTGATACCGGCCCGGAGGTCCTCGCGGGATCGACTCGCCTCAAAGCCGGCTCAGCCACGAAAGCTGCCCTCAATGCGATTACCACCGCAGCCATGGTGCGGTTGGGCAAAGTCTTCGAGGGTTACATGGTCGATCTTTCCCCAGGCTCCGAGAAGCTGCGGGACAGAGCCGTGCGGATCGTAGAAGCGGCTGGGAGGGTTTCCCCCGAGGTCGCCCGAGAGCTCCTCTCCGCTACGGGGGGAGAGGTGAAGACCGCTATCGTCATGGGCCGCCGAGGGCAGTCAGCGGAGGCAGCACGGGGAAGGCTCGAACAGTCAGCCGGGAATGTCCGGCGAGCCCTGGAGAAGTCCGGTTCTGTCTGAGTCAAGTAGTTCTCTACTGGTGACGGAAGCCTGTTTCTTCAGGAAGGTCTATCGGTCTTCCTCGCCGGCTTTCCAAAGGCCCGAGCCACTTCTCGCAACTGAGCCAGAGAAACCGTCTCCTCCTTTGATGCCTGCACCAGGAGGGCCAGGCTGGCGATCGCTTCGCGATCCACACCGATCCGTAAGAAGATCTCCACCAGGCTGGTGGCCAGTTCTTTTAGCTCGAGAAAGCGTTTCTGCTCCGCGTAGATCGCCGCGAGGTCCAGGGAGATGTTGACCCAGGTTTCTAGGGAGCCTCGGTGCAGGAAGGTCTCTCGGGTTTGTTGGAACAGCCTTTCGGCCGTAGGAAAATCTCCTTCGGCCTTTGCAATGAGACCCTCCAACCAGGGAAGCCTCAACATAGCTGCCTGATCACTCGAGCCTTCATAGCAAGGGCGGCTCTCTTCGAGCAATGCCTTGGCCTGATCAATTTCATCAATGTCGATCAAGCAGGAGAGCAGGAGCTGGCGAATCATCAGCTCCAGCCGGGGTTCCAATTCAAAATCGATCCTCTCGAGGGCCTTTCGAAGGAGCCTCACAGCTTCCTCGGGTTCGCCTCGAAACTCCGCAAAGTGCCCTTTCTTGAGCATAGCTCTGCCGGCAAGGTGAGATTCGCCAATGCTCTCGTAGTCGTCGATGCACGTCCCAATGAGCCGGTCTGCCTCGTCGAAACGCCACTGGGCCCTTCTCAGGGAAGCCTTCAAATTCAGGACTTCCGACTTCGCTAGGAGGTCGCCCGTTCCCTCTTCCAAACACAGCTCGGCTTCTTCGAAAGCCTCTTCTGCCGAGGAAAGATCCTCCTGGAGGCGGCGAATATTGCCCAAGCCGGCCCAGGCTCGGGCCTGCAAATCCTTCAGTGGGCCTTCTCCATAGAGTTCCTTGTCGAGAGATCTAGAGAGTTTCTGCGCTGCTAGCAATAAATTTTCCGCTCGGGGCAGGTCCGTGAGCCACTCTTGAGCTGCTTGAGCCAATAGGAGCTCGCAGACAGCCCGGGTGCGATATCGAGGTTGGTCGTGGAGGGATTCGGAGTCTGCTTCGGAAAGACCATCCGGTGAGGCTGCGAGGAGGCGAAGAGCATCTCGCTGCTCATCTCGAAACGCTCGAAGTCGGGTGAGGGCAAGACTTTCGGCTTGCTCCAGGCGTCCGCGATCACAAAGAGCTTCGAAGAAAAGTTGCTCGCCGAGATCGCTGCGCAGGCCATCTTCAGGGCTCCAGGACTCTCCATAGCGCTCCGAAGTCAGCGCCCGTACCGCTTTTGAGCAGGTCGGGCATCTGTTGATCAAGTGGAGTCGCAGCAGACGAAGGTCCCGATGGCTCAGGAGAGACCCGCGGCCGAGCTTCTCGGCGAGGGTTGTGGTGTCGAAATGGCGTTTCATGTCAGCTCAGGAAGTCTCAAGGTAGTACAAGGCGACCTTCCTTCTACACTTTAACAGTTACCGCAAGAACCTTGACGCGAGACAGAAAAAGCTCAGATCGACCATGGATGAAAGAGCAAGCGCTTCTCGCTAACTTCCGCCATCCGGATCCAAGGAGGTTCCTCGGTCACTGGTAGAGGGGTCGAAGTAGAGGATCTGTTCAGGACCGCAATTAGGAGTGGGGGTAGAAGAGAGCTCAGGGATCAGAACCAATGCGAGCCCTAGAGCGAGGAAAGCGGAAAAAATTTTCTTGGACATCTCAATCTCCTTTTCGATGCTTCAAAGAGTCATCAGGGTTAGGCCGCAGCTTTGCGGCCAGCTAGATCAACGGAAGGTCGCTGTTCTTCTAGTAGACGGAACCCCAAAGATAAATTCTTCAAGGAGCCCGATTTTTTCGCTCATGAGTCGTATTTATATGACTCTAAATTGATTTTTGAGTGATGTAACAAGAGGTAGTGGGATGCACTAGAATCCTGGGTCATGGTCAAGAAAATGCTGATTCTCGTCGCTGTTGGGTTGTTCGTTTTCCTCTCGCCAACTCGGGCTCAATCTCTGCTCGATCCACTCGTTCCCGCCTCGACGGGAGGCCTGGCGGCCCTAGACCAAGCCTTGGCGAGACTCTCCAGCCACCAACGGCTACTGGTGGTGGGCGCCCATCCAGACGATGAAGACAGCACTCTTTTGGCTCACGTCGCTCGGGGGGAAGGTGGGGAGGCCGCTTATTTGTCGCTCAACCGAGGCGAGGGAGGGCAGAACCTCATCGGCTCAGAGCTGGGTGTTGGGTTGGGCTTGATCCGCGCCCATGAGCTGCTGGCTGCACGCCGCATCGACGGGGCTCGGCAGTACTTCACTCGGGCCTACGATTTCGGGTACACCCGATCTTTAGAGGAGACCTTCCAGCGCTGGCCAAGGGAGCTTTTGGAGAAGGACGTTTTGCGGGTGATTCGTCACTTTCGGCCCCAGGTGATGGTGTCTGTGTTCCCGCCTTCGGCTCGAGCAGGTCACGGTCAACATCAGGCGGCAGGGGTTCTGGCGGCGGAGCTGTTTCCCTTAGCAGGTGATCTCGAGGCGGCCCCGAGCCTTTTAGAAGAAGGGCTTTTTCCCTGGCAACCAGAGGCGCTATATCGGTCTGGCTTCTTCGATCGAGAGAGTGAGGCTGTGAAGATTCCTATGGGGGCTATCAACCCTATGGACGGGCGGTCCATTCGGCAACTCGCTCAGGCGAGTCGAAGCTCTCACCGCTCTCAGGACATGGGCTCACTGCAGGAACCTGGCTCCTGGAGCCATCGGCTCATCCCCGTCGCAGGCGCTGCCACGACCCAGGGCACGAGTCCGTTCTCTGGCATCGATACGAGTCTTCCGGCATTGGCCGCCGTTCTCGGTGACGACTCGCGGCGAGAGAAGATCGAAACCTACCTGGAACAGGTCGAGGAGTTAGCAAAGTCAGCTCGGCAGGAATTGTCGCCGGTAAGGCTATCGGAGGCTGCAGAGAAACTAGCTCAGATGGTTCGTCTACTGAAGGCGACTCGAGCGGTCCTGGGGCCCGAACCGGATCCTGCTTCCGCCGCCAGTGCGGTTGCCGCCCTTGTCGAGGAGAAATGGCAACTCTGCCAGGAAGCGCTGATGGTGGCATCCGGGTTGGTGCCGGATACTTTTTCCGATCGCGACAGTTGGGTGCCGGGAGAATCCGGGAAGGTGACCGTCCGACTCTGGAATAGCTCATCGGGGGCAGTGTCGGTGCAGCGGGCAGCCCTGCGAACGCTGCCCCACTGGCAGGCTCTCCCGTTGACGAAAACAGAATTTCCCTATCGGCTAGAAGGGGGCGAGCTCGGGGAGTGGGAGTTCGAGGTGCAGGTCCCTCCGAACGCGAAGGCGAGTTGGCCCTATTTCCTTCGCCAGCCCCTTCTAGGGGACATCTACGACTGGGGAGCCGTGGAGAGCGAAACTCGAGGCCAGCCTTTCGCAGCACCTCTCCTGGCAGCCGACCTCAAGGTGACCGTTCTCGGCGAGGAGGCTTCTCTGTCCCGGGAAGTGGTGCATCGCTATCGGGACCAAGCGCGCGGTGAGATTCGCCAGCCCCTCAGGGTGGTTCCCGCCATCGAGGTAGCTGTCGAGCCACGACTCGTGGTGTTGGCTACCAGCGGGCCAGTCTTGCCACCCCTGGAGGTAAGGCTTACCCATCACAAGAATGGGGCGAGCCAGGGCGAGCTTCGGGTGACGGGACCCCCTTCGTGGCCGTCGATTCCAGCCCAGCCATTCGAGCTCCGCGGAGCCGGTAGTCAGGTCGTCCTTCGAGTCCCGTTGGAGCCGCCGGCAGATCTCGGGAAGGGGGAAAGCCGGTTTTCCTTCGTGGCGGTAGTCGGGGAGGAGAGTTTTCACCAGTCTGCACCGGTGGTCAGTTATCCCCATATTCGCACCACCCAGTTCCCAAGAGAAGCGGAGCTAGTCGTTCGCAGCGATGATCTCCTTTTGCCGGAGCTCACTAGGGTGGGCTACATTCGAGGCGCTTCCGATCGGGTCCCCGAGGCCCTGTTGCAAGTTGGGGTGCCGTTGGAGGTGCTTTCCAACGAGGTTCTCGCGGTGGGAGATCTAACGGTTTTCGACGTCATTGTCGTTGGCAGTCGGGCCTATGAAACCGACCCGGCTCTTGGCCAGGTCAATGATCGTTTGCTCGACTATGCGAGGGCAGGTGGAACTCTGGTGGTCCAGTACCAGCAGTATCAATTTGTTCGGGGAGGTTTTGCCCCCTACCCTCTCGAGATCGGTCGTCCTCACGGCAGAGTGACGGATGAATCGGCTCCGGTGGCTCTGTTGCAGCCCGGCCATTCCATCCTGCAAGGTCCCAATCCTTTGGGGCAGAGCGATTGGGATGCCTGGGTCCAGGAGCGGGGCCTCTACTTTCCTGAGACTTGGCACGAGGCCTACACCCCTCTTCTGTCCATGGCCGACCCTGGCGGATCGGAGCAACGGGGGTCCCTGCTCGTCGCTTCCCTGGGGGAAGGGACCTACGTCTACACCGGTCTCGCCTTTTTCCGCCAGCTACCAGCAGGAGTTCCGGGGGCTTTCCGACTTTTTCTAAATATTCTCGCGTTGGGGAGCTGAGGGGTAGGAGATTGAATTCCCTCAATGCTCGAATGAGTAGTGGGATGCGGTAACTTTCGGGCTACAATCTACGTAACCATGGAATTGCCTGAGCTGAAGAGAATCCTTCTCGTCGAAGACGAGCCCGATATCCAGATCGTCGCACGCCTCGCTTTGGAGAACGTAGGTGGTTTTGGCGTAGAAGTTTGCTCTAGCGGCATGGAAGCGGTCGAAAAGGCGGCTGGCCTCGACGTGGACCTCATTCTGCTCGACGTCCTGATGCCGGAGATGGACGGACCCACTACCCTGAGAGAGCTACGCAAGGTACCGGAGCTCACGAAGATACCCGTCATCTTCCTGACCGCTAAAGTCCAGGCCCACGAGGTCGAGCAGTACAGACGGTTGGGAGCCTTGGACGTGATTCCCAAGCCATTCGACCCGATGTCTCTCTCCCAGAGCGTCAAGGAAATCTGGGCTCGGTCGAGCCGTCGGTAGTCTCCTCGACGACCTTTCCCAACAAGTCTGGCCCCTAGCTTTCGGCCACTGAGTCTTCCTTGCGCTGAAACGCCTCGAGCTCCTCTTTCACGGCTTCATATTCCTGCCAGCTGCCTTCGAAGGCCCGGCGGGCTTCGTGGAGATCCTGATTTCTAGACAGATCCTCGAGTTCTCGGAAACGCTGGGTCAGTCCCTGTGCTCCGAGGTTCATACTGCTGCCTTTGAGGGAGTGGGAGAGGTATTCGATCTGTTTCAGATCGCCCGTGGCACAGGCTTTTTCTAGGAGTTTCAATCTGCGGGGTGCTTCTCGGTAGAAGATTTCGATCATTTGGCCCAAAAGGTCACGGCCATTGTGGCTGCCAAGGCGTTGCAGCCTTTCCAGGGCGCTCACCTCCAGCAAGGAGGAGGACGGTGGTTCTTTTACTGCGGTTGCGGTAGGGGTGGTGGCCGATGGGGGAACCCGTTTGCCCAGCCAGCGTAGCAACTCCTCGTGGAGCGTTTCGGTAGAGACGGGTTTGGTCAGATGAGCGTCCATGCCTGCTTCCAGGCAGCGCTGGCGATCACTACGAAGGGCGTGGGCAGTCAATGCCACGATCGGGGTATGGCGTCGAGAGCCCTCTCGGCGTCGCAGTTCCCGGGTGGCTTCATAACCATCCATTTCGGGCATCTGAATATCCATCAATACCAAGTCGAAGTCCTGATTCTCAGCCGCCTCTAAAGCTTCGAGGCCGTGGTTGGCCTCAGTAACCCGAGCACCCAAGGAGAGCAGTTGGTGAACGGTCACTTGTCGGTTGATGAGGTTGTCCTCCACCACCAGAACATCTCCCTCGATCACTCCCTCGGTAGCTCCGTCGATGGTAGGGCTCGAGTTGTCGGGCGAAATTTCGTGAACAGTATCGGGAGGGGCCGGGTCTTGGGAATTTCTTGGGCTTTCGATCAGGCCTGGATCCAGGGAGCCATCGATGGTGAACCAAAAAGTCGAACCCTCCCCCGGTTGGCTGTCGACACCGATCTCTCCACCCATTCGATGTACCAATCGTCGGCAGAGAGCGAGGCCGAGACCTGCCCCTGAAAAACGCCGGGTGGAAGAGTCATCTTCTTGTGTGAACGGAGAGAAGATGCGCACCTGTTGGCTTCGGGAGATACCCGTGCCGGTGTCGTGGATCCGAAACCGAATCGCCATGGGGCCTACCGGGTCGCCTTGCCTGGAAACCGTCAGGATGACGGATCCTTCGGCGGTAAATTTGAGGGCATTGGAAATCAGTTCCAACAACACCTGACTCAGTCGCTTGGAGTCTGCAACGATCGATTCCGGAACCTCTGGGTCGACCTCGGTCAGCAATTCAAGGCCCTTCCCCTCGGCCTCGGCGGCTAGCTGACTGAGGACCGTACCCACCACCAAGCGGAGGTCGACCCGCCCGAGGTCGAGCTGAAAATCTCCTGTGTCGAAGGCGGAATAGTCCAAGACTTGGTCGATGGCGGAAAGCAGGTTCTGGGCACTCAGAGCGGCCGTCTCGATCTGCTGTTCCTGTTCCCGGTTCAGCTCTCCCTTTTTCAGCAGGGAGAGCATGCCGATCACCCCGTTGAGGGGAGTTCGCAACTCGTGACTGGTGTTGGCCAAGAATCGTGATTTGGCTTGGTTGGCGTCTTCCGCTCGGACTTTCGCATCTTCCAGCTCCTGAGATTTACTTCTCAGTCGGCCGATAAGCTCTCGAGCGATGTGAACTGCTTCCGAATTCCTTTTCTTCAGGCGATCGCTTGGCCGAGCCGTGAGAGCGACGTAAAGGTTGGCGCCATAGAGAAGAGAGATCATCGCCAAAGCAAAGGGAAGAGACAGTTGTCTCTGATCGACCCAGGTGACATAGGCCAGCATCGAGGCGTAGCAGATCGTGGTGAAATGGGCGAAGAAAAAGGCCCGCTTGAAGCTAACAGTTCCTTGATCTGCGACTCGGACGATCAAGGTGAAGAAGAGCAGGCTTCGTTCTGCGCCGGAGAGGTAGATCGCCAAGGTCCAAAGCACGATATCGAGGACGAGAAATAGGGAGGCCCAGTGAGGGCTCTTTTCCGGGTGATAGAAGCGCTTGAGGAGGATCCACGAAATGAGGGTGTAGCTGCCCGAACAGGCTGCAAAAACAGCGAGCTGAGACGAAGCCAAAGGCTCGGCAACGCCAATGGACTCGAGGATGATGTTGTTGAGCAATATTCCTGCGGAGAGCAGCAGGAAGCCGATGGCGCGGAGAGCTGGAATGATCTGGACGTTGAGGCGAAGCTGTCGCTGCTGTCGAAGGTTCCGGACCGCGGGCGAATCACGGGCCGTCTCGATGAAAGTCCTGGTGGTGAGCGGCATCTTCCAGCTTTCCAGATCGGTGAAGCGCCGGGGGGTCTCAGTATGACTCGTTTGGGGGGAGCAGATGACGTAGTGCGGGTGTACTAAAGCAATCGACGGCGCAGCAATTTTCGTCCTTTGATCGTCTTCTTGCGCTCTACGTAGGGTTCTATTCCGGGAACGACACAGCGAGGAAGCTCTTTCTCAATGGTCTTCTCGATCTCCCGGATTCGGGGTAGGTCCTGCCAGGTCGCGATGGAAGAGACTAGCCCATCAGCGGTTCCCCTAGCGGTTCGCCCGGCTCGGTGAATATAGTCTTCTACCTTCTCCGGCAAGGTGAAGTTGATGATGTGTTCGATCACCGGGATGTCGATCCCGCGAGCGGCAATGTCGGTGGCGATGAGAATACGGTGCTCTCCGCTGCGTAACCCCTGAAGGGCAGCGACTCTCTGGCCTTGAGACAGGTTGGAGTGGATTCGCTCGACCTGCATTCCGGCAGGCTCGAGCTGTTTACACAGCCACTCCGCATCAATTTTCCGGCGAATGAAAATCAAGGTGCTACCGGTCTCTTGCTGGAGAAGTTCCAGCAGGCAGGCGGTTCTATCCTCCGGCTGAACCATGTAGAGGCGATGGCTGATGCCTTCGGCGGCACGGCCTGCGGGGAGGACGTCGATGCGTACCGGTTCCTTCATGAACCGCTGTGCCAGCCGCTCGATGGGAGGCGGCATGGTGGCGGAGAACATCAGAGTTTGACGTCGCTCGGGAATCGCTTCCAGGATGCGGCGAATCTGGGGCAAGAAGCCTAGATCCAGCATGTGGTCCGCCTCGTCGATCACCAACATGCGGACGCGTCTCAAGGAGACATTGCGGCGTTCCATGTGATCGAAGAGTCGGCCCGGGGTTGCGACCACGATATCCGGGTCCTGACGCAGGCGCTGGATCTGGGGACCCATCTTGACTCCGCCGATGACACAGACGCTGCGAAGCTTGTGATCTTGGCCGAACAGGTCCAGAAAGGCCTTGGTTTGTAAGGCGATCTCCCGAGTCGGGCAGAGGATGAGTCCTCGGAGTCCTCTCCCGTGGGTGAGACGTTGGGCCATAGGGAGGGCGAAGGCCGCCGTTTTACCAGAGCCCGTTTGGGCGAGGCCGATGAGATCATCGCCAGCTAAGGCTGGGCGAATCGCCAGAGATTGGATCTCGGTGGGATGCTCGAAGCCGATGCTTCGGATCGAATCCAAAATCGCTGGGCTGAGGCCAAGAGATGAGAAGGTGCGACGAGTCGTCTCGACGTCGTGCTGGGGGATGGCTCCTGTATACATT
Source organism: Deltaproteobacteria bacterium (assembly GCA_022601195.1). Taxonomy (GTDB): domain Bacteria; phylum Acidobacteriota; class Thermoanaerobaculia; order Multivoradales; family JAHZIX01; genus JAHZIX01. Next base: position 87,099 of record JAHZIX010000045.1, on the reverse strand, counting down.
CAGGCGCAGTATAGCCCACACAGCGTTCGTTCAAATCCGGTACACTCGGCGCCGCCGGAGATGGGTTCTCCGGATCACTACTAAATAGAGACCTCAGCCATGGAGAAAGGACGCAAAACGATGGGTAAATGGGTTCCTGTCGGGTTCCTGGTGTGGCTCCTTGGAGCCGTGGCGGGCTGTGATGATGGGCGCACCCAAGTGGTGATCTATTCTCCCCATGGACGCGATCTTCTTGAGCTCTTGGAGAAGGCCTACGAGGAGCAACATCCGGAAATTGACGTGCGTTACCTCGATATGGGTTCTCAGGAGGTCTACGACCGGGTCCGCTCCGAGTCCGCGAATCCTCAGGCAGATCTGTGGTTTGGCGGGCCGGACACGATTTTTTCTCGGGGTGCCCAGGAGGGCCTGCTGGCCAGCTACCGTCCCAGTTGGGCGGATTCGGTGCCCCAGGCTAGTCAAGGCCCCAACGACCTCTACTTTGGTCTATATCTGGCTTGCCCGATCCTGGTTTACAACTCAGCAGCGGTTTCCGATGAAGCGGCCCCGCGGGACTGGGAAGACCTTCTCGATCCCGCATGGAATCAGAAGGTCTTGATCCGGGATCCGCTGGCCAGTGGCACCATGCGAACCGTTTTCGGGATGGTCCTGGCGCGCTCCGTTGCTGAGACCGGCGACGAAGGCCAAGGCTTCGATTGGCTTCGACGTCTCGACGCCCAAACCAAGGAATACACACTGAACCCCGCTCTTCTATTCGAAAAGCTGACCCGCCAGGAGGGGCTGGTTTCCATCTGGGAGCTCACCGATATCCTCCTTTTGGAGCGCCGCAATTCGCCGCTTCGCTACCGTTTCGCCACCTCTGGAACGCCGGTCATAGATGACTCCATCGGTTTGGTCACGGGTGCTCGAAACGAGGCCGCCGCAAAGGACTTTCTGGAATGGGTGGGGAGTACCGATGCCCTGTCTCTGGTGGCCCGCGAAGCCTTCCGCCTTCCAGCTCGCACGGACATGGTGGCGGAGCAGCTACCCGATTGGGCACAGAAGGTATTGACCGCCTTGAAGCCGCTGCACCTGGATCAAGGGTTGATGGAGGAACGGAGCGCCCAGTGGATGGAAACCTGGGACCGCGAGGTGAGGGGCAAGGGAACGGCACCGGCAAACTGAAACGTCCCGCCGGATTTCGCCAGAGGGAACAAAACGAATAGGAACCTTGAGTAGGACAGAGCGTATCTCTCCAGAGTCGCTCTCCGTAGAGCGACCATCCGCATTCACAGCCAAGGGCGATTTTCTAGAAAAGGCCACCCGGTGAAAGACTCCTCCTTCCTCGCCATCGAAAATCTAGACAAACGATTCGGGTCTCTCCACGTTCTCAAGAAGATTGCTCTGGAGGTTGCGGAAGGGGAGATTCTTGCCCTCCTCGGGCCCAGTGGTAGCGGCAAAACGACGGCCCTTCGGCTTCTGGCCGGGTTCGAAACCCCTGACAGCGGCAGCATCCGGGTAGGTGGGGAAGAAGTGTCCCGGCTCCCGGCGGCGCGGCGGGGGTTCGGCATGGTGTTTCAGCACTACGCCCTTTTTCCCCATCTCACGGTTGGACAAAACGTCGCTTTTGGCTTGGAGACTCGGAACTGGAAAGAAGCAGAGATCCAGCAACGAGTCGCGGCCATGTTAGCCCTGGTGGACTTGGCTGACTTCGAGGGGCGCCGGTTGGGGGAGATTTCCGGCGGCCAACAACAACGAGTCGCCTTGGCCCGGGCATTGGCGCCGGAGCCGCGACTACTCCTACTGGACGAGCCTCTCTCCAACCTCGATCCGACCCTCCGGGAGCGCACTCGTCGCCAGCTTCGGCAAGCCATCGAGCGCATTGGCATCACGACCATTCTGGTGACCCATGAACAGGAAGAGGCGTTTCATTTGGGGGACCGGGTGGCGGTGCTTCATGGCGGAGAGCTTCAGCAGGTAGGCCGGCCGGAGGAGCTCTATGAGCACCCCCGGACTCGCTTTGTCGCTTCCTTCGTTGGGCGTAGCAGCGTTGTTTCCGGCCATCTGGAGTCCGTCGATGGATCGCTGGGACGGGTCGCTATTGCGGGTACCGATTGCATCTGGGAAGGGCATTTGGTCGAGGGCGGTAGGCCTGGGGATGAGGTCGAGGTAAGAGTGCGTCCAGAATCCCTGGTGTTCGCAGCGGAGCCAGCCCCCGGGGTCATCTCGGCAGAGGTGGTCGAGCGTCGCTACGGCGGTGCCATGACCCTGTACTTCCTACAGACACCGAAATGTGAGGAAACGCCTGGACCGATGAAGCTCGAGGTCATGGCGAGGGGAAATGCTGCTCGGGCGGGAGAAGTCGTTGGAGTTCGCCTCGGTGAGACGGGCCCCTTGCCAACCATCTTTCCCATCGAGCCAGGAGCCACCATTTGAGTTTCCGAGGAAGGGTAACCAGGCCTCGCCTCGCCGCAGCGGGCCTGGCCCTAGGGCTCGGTTGGTTGGTGGGTTACCCCCTGTTGATCACCGCGACGGAAGCTTTCGGAGGGGGTGCTCCTTGGACCTTGGACCACTTCAAGGCCTTCGCGGAGCGAGGAGACGAGTGGACGGCTTTGGGGCGGAGTCTGTGGATTTCCGCTGCCTCCGTGGTGCTGTCAGCGTTGGTGGGGGTGCCCCTAGGATTCTTTTTCGAACGGACGGAGTTTCCAGGTCGTCGCCTTTTGGGTGGCCTGGTAGCTCTACCGGTGGCCTTGCCGCCCTTGGTGGGGGTGATCGCTTTCCTGTTCCTATACGGTGAGAGTGGTTTCATTTCGAGGGCCGTCGCGGCGGTGCTCGGTCTTACGGGTCCCCCCTGGCGGTTAGCCGGTGCTGGTGCCATCTTGTTGGTGCACACCTACTCCATGTATGTGTATTTCTACCTCTTTACGCGGGCGGCTCTGGCTCGTCTAGACGGCAGTGTTTTAGAGGCTGCAGCAAATTTGGGTGCCAGCCCAATGAGAATTCTATTTCGCGTCACCTTGCCCCTACTGCGACCGGCGCTGGCCGGCGCAGCGTTGCTGACCTTTATGACTTCGCTGGCTTCTTTTTCCGCCCCCTATATCTTCGGCGGAAACTTTCGGGTGATGACCACCCAGATCGTCGCCTCGAAGTTGAACGGTGACTTGGAGATGGCGCGAGTGGAGACGGTCATGTTGGCCGGCCTCGCCCTGCTGGCTCTCTGGGGCCTCCGGCTACTCGACCCGGGAGACGACCTGGCCGCCACGGTGCGCGGGGTAGCTCCCTCTCGCCGCCAACTGACTCGCCCGTTGGCGAAGTGGGGAGCCGCGGTAGCCGGCTGGAGTCTGTCGCTATTTCTCCTGCTGCCCCACTTCACTTTGGTGCTGGTGTCATTGGTTCCGGCGGGGACCTGGACGACGGAAGCGCTACCTCCGGTGCTCTTTGGTGGCAATTACTCCACTTTGTTCTCTCGACCGGAGAGCCTTAAACCGTTGCTGAACTCTGCGTGGATGGCGACCGTAGCGACCTTAGGGGCGCTGTTTCTGGGTTTTCTGGCGGCTCGTTCTTCCCTGCGGGTCAAGGGTCGCCTGGGACGCTTGCTCGAATCGTTGGTGTCGTTGCCTTGGGCCATTCCCGGAACGGTCTTCGCCGTAGCCCTGGCCACGACTTTTAGCATTCACAAGCCTCAGGCGGGTCGCTTTCTTCTCATCGGTACTCCTTGGATTCTTCCTCTGGCCTATTTGCTGCGCAATTTGCCCTTGACCGGGCGGGCCGCCTTCTCTGGTTTGCGCCAACTGGACCCCTCCCTAGAGGAAGCTTCCGCCTCCTTGGGGGCTGGCCCTTGGCGAACGATGTGGAAGATCTTGCTGCCCATGGTCCGCCCCGCGCTAGCTGCCGGCGCTGCCCTAGCGTTCATTACAGCTCTCGGGGACTTTGTGACCTCCATCGTGCTCTACACCCTAGATACTCGGCCGATCTCCATCGAGATTCTCGCAAGCCTGCGCCTCCAAGATACCGGCTTGGCAGCTGCTTACGGTGTCCTGTTGATGACTTTGAGTGCCTCCGCCTTTGTGCTCTGGGGTCGTCAAGGAGAGAGGGTTTAGATGACGCAGACCGCCAAATCCAGCGGGGCACCCAAGCAGCTTTGGGTGCTGATGGCGACGGTTTTCGTCGACATGGTGGGAGTGCTCATCGTCCTACCGCTGCTGCCCTACTACGCACGGGATTTCGAGGCCGGTGGCATGGCGGTGGGGCTTCTGACCTCGACTTTCGCCGCAGCCCAGTTGTTGAGCGCTCCCTATTGGGGTCGCATGTCGGACCGCTACGGGCGTCGGCCCATTATTCTCGCTGGCCTGTTGGCTTCGGCCGTGGGATACCTCTGCTTTGGGTTTGCCAATTCTCTGTGGCTGCTCTTTGCTACGCGGCTGATGCAGGGCTTCGGCGCAGGGACGATTGGGGTCATACAAGCCTATGTCAGCGATTCCGTGCCGCCCAAGGAACGAGCCAAGGCCCTCGGCTGGCTCACTGCGGCGGCCAGTGCTGGGGTCACCTTGGGGCCGATTATTGGTTCTCAGCTTTCAGCGGCTTTTGGCCAAGAGGCGCCAGGGTTATTCGCTGCGGGCCTGTGCCTTCTCAATGTTTTTTTCGCCTGGAAGCTGCTGCCAGAATCCTCGGTGAAGAGACTTTCAGCTCGCCGCCGGTCGATCGTGGGTTCTCTGGCTCTGGTGTTCCGAGAGCCGAAGTCGCCAACCGCCTCCATGGTGTGGATCTATGCTTTAGCCATGATGGCATTCATGGCCATGCAGGCTATTTTGGCGATCTACCTGATGGACCGCTTCGGAGTCACCGAGAAGAACATCGGCTGGTTCTACACCTATGTGGGAGCCGTCTCAGTGATCATGCGGGCGGTTCTCCTGGGGCCGATCCTCGATCGGTTCGGAGAGTCCCGCGCCATGCGCCTGGGGGCGCTTTGTATGACTCTCGGATTTCTGGCCATTCCTCTGGCGCCGAATCTTCTGCTTTTCGTACCAGCAACCACCTTGATTCCCATTGGCACCGCGATGCTCTTCCCGACCTCGACCTCTCTACTGACCCAGAGGGCACCCAGTGACGAGGTGGGGCAAATCCTTGGTGTTCAGCAGAGTTTCCGCGGGATCTCGGGAATTCTCGGCCCGGCGTGGGCCGGCATCGTTTTCGATACCATCGGAGTGCGGGCTCCAATGCTGTTGAGTGCGGTGGTGATGACCCTGGTAACAGTATTTACCTTCCGGGTGGCAACCCCGGAAGAGACATCTGGTTCGCCGGAACCCTCAGTGTCCACCGCACCCTGAGGTCCTGTCCCTTATCGGTGCTGACTGAGAGGGTGCCGAGGGGAGCCTTTGTCGCACATCCGACGTTTGGTGAGTCAGTGGGAACAGGCTCCGAGATCTTCCTTCTCGGAGCCTTTCTACTTGGAAGTCAGAGGTGCTTGCTTTCGTCTCGCCTTTCGCCTCGATCCCATTCTCGACGCCAGTTCGGCTATGCAGGAATCGAAGGGAAGGCCTAGCCCTGAAAAGGACGGAGCCCAGAGGCCGGCTCTGGGATATCTCGAAGCTGATTCTTCTCGACCAGAACGAAAAAGGACCCTGTTTTCACAGGGTCCTTGAATCTTCGAAATGGTTGCGGGGGCAGGATTTGAACCTGCGACCTTTGGGTTATGAGCCCAACGAGCTACCAGACTGCTCCACCCCGCGCCACAGACGAGTAGTCTCCCCCAAACGGATGCATTCTGTCAATAGTGATGGCTAGCTCTTGGGGATATCAGCAGAGGTATGTAGGCCGACCTAAGGGACCCAAGTGGGATTTCAATTGTCCACCTGGAGAGAGCTGGATCGGTGGTGGCCCTCGATAGGGAGACAGGCCTGCATGGCTCACCTCTGCTGGGCGTCGAAGACATGGTGCTATGGGGAAAGATTAGGGCGTCCTCCCTGACAGCTCGGCGTTGCAATGGAGGCACCTAAGAAGGCGGATACCTGGGAGATAACCTTGGCAGCTCGGGCACCTAGCCTGGTTGTGGCGGAGGAGAAAAGCAGCCAGGAAGAGGCCCAATCCAAAGCCGAGAAGAAGCGGCGCCGGGCGCGCAAAGGCGGGGACGAGAGCGAGGCCGACAGAGACGATTCCCAGGAGAAAGATCAACCCAAAGAGTCGAAGGACCGCCCTGAGTCGGTTTACCTCCCGAGCCAACGGAGAAAGGGGCTCGGTCTCGAGGCTTTTTTCGGTTTCGTTCGCCTCCATACCAGAGGAATTCTAACTCCAGAACCTTGCCAGGGCTCATTCCGAGTCAAACACTGGGCGAAAGAAGCTTCGTTCGTAACTGACGATACAGCCGGTGTCTTCGGCGAATTGAAAAGCCCTTAGGCATTCGGGATCTTGGAGAGAGGCAACCCGATAGCTCTCGTACTCGGCCAGGGAGGTGAACGAAAACATGGCTAGTGCGATGTTGCTGGTGCCTTCAGATGGCAGGAAGTAGCCATGATGTTTGCCGCCGAATCGGCCTACCAAAGATATCCACCATTTTGCGTACTGTTGGAATTGCTCTAGTTTTCTCGGAACGACTGTGTAACGTAGAAAGCAAGTGACCATGCTGAGTGCCTTTGTATGATTGGGCTAAATGTGGTTGGTAGTGTCATCTGTCTAAGGGAATAACTCGACCGGGGATCTATCCCTGATTCAAAAATAATTCGCCTGCGAATACGATGACAGCGCTGCTCTTGATAAATAATTTTCTGTCCACTATCTCTACTTCCATCGACCCTGTGCGTTGCGATGATTGAAACGATTTCATTTTCGCCTTGCCTAATCTTTTGGACCAATAGGGTGTAAGAAAAGTGTGAGTGCCTCCCGTCACGGGGTCCTCGTTGGTGCCGCTCCAGGGCCAGAAATATCTCGAATGAAAGTCATAGTCTCCTGTTCCTGTAGCGGTGGTAACCAATACACCGTTGATGGAGTCGTGGGATTGAAGGAGGGCGCCAAAGTTTGGTCTCAAAGATGCAAGGGTTTGAGCGTTGCCTGTCTCGAGGAGAAGGATTTTTGTTTCATGGTTGTAGGCCGCGTTGACGATTGTGTCAATTCCAAGGGCTGCCAATAGAGCTGGTGGAGCTTCGGCGGGCTCGGTTTTGTAAAGAGGGAACTCCAACACTATTTGACCGTCGAGTTCCTTTGTGGTCAGGTTCAGTCCTTCAGAAGTTTTGAATTGAGCTTCCTTGATCCCTTCGGTCATGAATACGACTTGAGCGGAGGCTAGGGTTGCATGGCCACAGAGTGGTATCTCCATTTTTGGGGAAAAGTATCGAATAGAAAAATTTCCGTTGCTCGAGGTGGGTTGAATGAAGGCTGTTTCAGAAAGGTTTAACTCCTGAGCGATGAGGATCATTCGATCAGGCTCGAGGTAGCCGTCAACGAAGCAAACGCCTGCAGGGTTTCCCTTGAAGGGTTCCTCGGTGAATGAGTCGACAATAAAGGTTTTCAAGGCTTCTCCCGGGGTCGTTGGGGTGAGTTGTTAGTAAGTCTTTCTTGATTTGGGGCTTCTTGTTGATTTTGATCTCTCTTGCTGACAAGAACCCCTGCGATTGCGAGACTTCCTCCCAGAAGCGCTATAAAGGAAAGGGTTTCTCCCAAGATCAACCAACCAAGAAAAATCGCAGCAACCGGCACCAAGAAGAGAATATTGGATGCCTGTCCCGCAGGAAGCTGCGCCAGTACGTAGAACCAGGCGATGTAGGCGAGGGCGCCAGTGCCGATTCCGAGAAAGAGGACGGACCCCAACGTTGCTAGGCTAGCTTGTTCCAGGGCCTGGCCCAACCCTCTTCCAAAAGGAAGCAGGAAGAGAGTGCCGAACCAGACCCCATAGGCGGTTACGTCTATGGGATGGTGGCGCTCGAGCAGTGGCTTGGCAAGGATGAAATACACCGCCTGTGAGATCGCCGCGGTAACGATCAATAGGGTCCCCATTTCGAACCCGGACCAACCACTTCTGTGAAAACCGATGAGCGCCACTCCTGTGAAGGATAGAACCGTTCCGGACCAGCCCGCAGCCCCGATACGCTCTCCGAGAAGGGCAACGGAAAGAAGAGAGGTCCAAATGGGAACTGTATTCACTAGCATGCTGGCAATGCCGGCGCTCACGGTCATCTGCCCGGCATTCAAGATCAGGCTGTAGAAGGCGATTCCGATGGCGCCGGAAAGCGCCAGACGAAAGAGGTCTCTCGGGGTCGGGATCGAAATTCTTCTTACCGCCAGAAGGGCTAGAAAAACGATAGTCGCAACCAAATACCGAGCCAAGGCCAGGTGCCCAGGTGAGAGATCTTCTAGAGCGATTTTCAGGGCCACATAGGAAGCACCCCAGATGAAGACTACCGCTGCCGCAGCGCCGATGATTCCCGGTCTCGTCATGGCCCCTCGGAGAGGCTACGGGATACCGGTTCGCTGGGGGTCGGAGCTTGGATATTCGGCTTGCTGCCGAGTAGCTGAGCGCAGCCGTGAAGGCTGAGGGTGAAGCGGAGTTTCCTCTGCGGCACCGCCCCGAGCCGCCGATAAAAGCGCTCCGCGCCATCATTCCATTCAGGGGTTTGCCACTGGAGGTTGACTGCCCCCATTTCCAGAGCGGCTTGGGCGACTCTCTCGACCAGGGCTAGACCCAGGCCCTGGCCGCGATACGCCTCACGCAAGTAGAGGCAATCGAGATGAAGGTAGCGCTGGGCGTCCCAGGTGGCGAGTTCGAGGCTGGCACTGGCAAAACCGGCCAGTTCGTCCGGGGCATCAAGAACCCAGCAGCGAGAGTCATCGGAGGTAAGAAAGAGGTCTCTGAGGCCGGCCAGTCGTTCCTTCTCTACCCATGGAGCTTGCTCAAAGGCTGCATGCTCGCGGCAGAGCTCTACCAGCTCTGGCAGATCCTTCTCTTCGAGGCGGCGAACCGACCTCGCCGGGTTCATGAAGTCTCCAGGGTGAAGCCCTCATCGAGCCAGCCCGTGACCCCTCCGATCATCTCCTTGACCGGTCGTCCCAGGCGAGCCAGCTTCGCTGCTGCCTTGGTCGAAGCGTTGCAATGGGGGCCCGCGCAATAGGTCACAAACAGGGTGTCGACGGGATACTCGGCTAGCTTACTTTGGTTGAGAGTCCAGTGGGGAAGGTGGATGGCACCCGGCAGGTGCCCCTTCGAAAAGGCCTCTTTGGAGCGCACGTCTAGGAGCACGAATCCACGTTCCTCGAGCTCCTGGGTCGAATGAACATCCCAGCAGTCGGTCTCTTGGGCAAAGCGGGTCTCGAAATGTTCCAGAGCTTCCGCCGGGGGCAAGGTTTTGACGCGGATGACTTCGTTCTTGGGTCGAACTTTCATGGTTGCCTCCTTAGTGTCTTTGGCTGGAGTCTTCGTCAGGGATCTCTGTCTGAAGTTTCTTGTTGAACTTTCTTTCTGAGCCGACTCAATCTCAGGACGGGATCTAGTATCGCCACCGAGGCAGCTTTGTCTCTAGTGGCAAAAACGACTATTAAGGGTAAGATACTGCCATGAAGCGTGACCCCATGAATGTTGTTGCCCTCGCCTATGACGGGCTCTGTACCTTCGAATTCGGCATCGTGGCGGAGCTGTTCGGGTTACCCCGTCCGGAGTTCGATCGCTGGTACCGATTGCGAGTTGCTCGAGTCGACGAAGGCCCGTTGAGAGCCACAGGGGGGATCTCCGTAGAGGTGCCTTTCACCCTGCGAATCCTAGACACGGCAGGTACGATTATCATTCCCGGCTGGAAAGAGACCGATGTTCCAGTCCCCTCGAGACTGATCAAGAAATTACGGCGAGCAAACGCTGAGGGAGCGCGCATTCTTTCCATCTGTTCTGGAGCCTTTGTACTCGGTGAGGCAGGCCTTCTGGACGGCAAGAGCGCCGCTACCCATTGGATGTTCGCAGCGGAATTGGCTCGCCGTTTTCCCACCGTTCAAGTGAACTCAGACGTTCTCTATGTGGACGAAGGTGACGTGATCACGTCGGCGGGAAGCTCTGCTGGGATCGACATGGGCTTGCACTTGATTCGTCGTGACCTCGGCCCGGAGGTCGCAAACGCGGTGGCCCGCCGATTGGTGGCCCAACCTCATCGGGACGGTGGCCAAAAACAATTCATCGATACCCCAGTGGCCCCGGACCCGGAAGTGCAGGCGGTCGCGGAATTGCTAGATGTACTTCGAGGCACTCTGGCGAAACCGCACACCATTGCGAGCATGGCAAAGCAAGCAAAAATGTCTCAAAGGACCTTTGCCCGTAAGTTCAAGGCTGCCACCGGCTCGACTCCCCACCGGTGGCTCCAAAACGAAAGAATTCGCCTCGTTCAGGATCTCTTGGGAACCACCTCCCTACCTTTAGATGGCATTGCTCACCGGGCAGGGTTTTCCGATTCCCAACTACTGCGTTTGCACTTTAAACGTGTGGTCGGAACCTCCCCGTCTGCGTATCGCCGGACCTTTTCCTGATACCCGTTGGCTCCACGATTGTCGGTAGTTCCTAGGGTACGGTCAGTCCCCAAGCAGAAGTACCGCCGGACTCGAAGCCATCGGAGAAGATCGGTGCAGAAGAGAACTCGATGACATGGGTGAAGAGGTCTGCATCACCGTTTTGAGTGGAGAGGTAGATCGGGTAGATGCGGTCTTCCGCTACCGCGATTCCAAGGTAGTCGCCGATGAACTGATCGAATCCGTCGATCTCCGGGTCCGTGAACTCACTGCTCCAGGGTTCTGGAGTGAGTCGAGCTTCACTCCAGGTGTTCCCTCCGTCCTCGCTAACGGCGTAGTACGCATCGATGAAGGCAATCTCGTCGGCGTCGCTTTGAGCCGTGTGGCGAGTGTCGAGGAAGACCAAATGCAAACGACCGGCGTCGTCGACCTCGAACCAGGGGAGGAATTGATCCCCTGGCAAGGCGAAGGCGTTGGGCAGGCTCCACGTGGCACCGCCGTTGTCGGAGTGAATCAAGTAGAGGTCGAGATCGGTTTCACCGTCACTGATGGAGGTGGTGTCGACCCACAGAGCGTAGAGTCGCCCGGTGTTGGAGTCGACCGCCAGGAGGCCAAAAGAAGGGGCCCTGAACAGCCCGGGAATACGGTTTGTCGTATCCGTCTGGAGGGGCTCCATGCGAGTCGCGGCGACGATGGTGTCGCCAAGGGTCGAACCACCGTCGAGGCTAACCTGGAGCTGGACGGCATCGAGAGTTCCGTAGGAGATGTAGAGCTCTCCTTGAGGGCCCACCCGGGGCAGGTAGCCGATACCGCTTTCCAAGGGGAGCAGCGGCCCCCAATTGGTACCCAGGTCCGTAGAAACCCGGAGCCCGAAGTTGTAGACGACATAGAGGTGAGTGATCTCGGGGTTGAAGGGAGAGGGTCCAGCTGCCATCCAAGGCTTGTCCGTTCCCCCTGCGGCCTCCACCATAACCGAGGGTTCGAAGCTGGCGGAGCCCATCACCTTCCGGGCCACGAAGATCCCACCCTCACCGAAGGACAACCCTCCTACCCACAAGGTACCGGTCCTGGGGTCGTAGGCGGTCATGGGGTCCCCTTCCTGACCGGTTTGGTGTGCCACCGGTGGCCGGATGATGAAGTCGGCCCAGGTGGTGCCACCATCGAGAGTGACTGCGACACCAAGACGAATGGGGTCCCGGAAATCGTTCCAAGCAGCGACAGCGACTCCGGGAGCCATGTCTGACGCGGAGGCGCTGATCTCGTTTGCTTGAGAGTTGCCGCCACCGGCATCGATGCGGATCTGAGGGCCGATGGATCCCCTTCCCTGCTCCCCCCAGGGTTGGACTGCGACCTTGGGAAGCTTCTTTCCAGAAAGCAATCCTGGCAGGAGACGGGGAACTTGCTGCCCGCTTGCCTCGGCCGCTGCCAGGTGCTCCCGAGCCCCTGAGAGGTTTCCCAAGAGGTAGCTGAGGGCGGCCAAGCGGCTATGGGCTCGGCCGTGAGCGGGTTCTTCCTGGAGGACTTCTTCGTAGGCCGCAATCGCCGCACCCCGGTCGCCGAGGAGCTCTTCGATGGAACCGCGGAGAAACCAGGTTTCACTGTTGGTGGAGTCCAGGTCCAGCGCAGTCATGATCGCTGCTCGGGCCTCTCGAGGTTTCCTCTTGGCAATCAGGGTCTTTGCCAATCCCAAGTAGGGAGGTACGGCCCACGGCGCCGCGACCACCGCTGCGGTAAAAGCTGCCATGGCTTCCACTGTGCGGCCCGAATCGAAGAACCGCCAACCTCGGGCGAGATGCTCCCGCCAGCTACCGGCACCCATCAGCCGATAAGGCCGGGCCAGGTCCACCTGCACGCGATCGTCCTGGAAGAGCAACCCTTCGAGTGCTTGGGGCACCCCAGAGTGGCGTCTGGCAGCGCTAGTCTTTGGTGCGAGGACAGCTTTTTTCCACGTCGTAGCTTTTGTCTCCGTGGGGCTCTTCTTGGTGCGGTTCGTAGGGCTGGTCGTGTCAAGCTTTGAGCTGGGGTGGCTGCAAGCTCCAAATAGAACGAGAGGAACCAGGAGTAAGAAGGCACCCTCCCTTAGGAGAGCCTGTCGGCGAATGGCTTGTCCGGAAGGATGTTGACGGTCGAAGAGGGACATAGGGGACTCCCGATATCTGTAGGGTTGCTGATGGTAAGGGTCGGAATCGCGATCACCGGTAGTAACGCGGAATCGAAGCTCGATGAGGATCAAGAAAAGCCAAATGCATCTTTTCGGCGGCATTCTGGGGCCAGCGCGGGGCTAGCAGGGGCCAGTACGGGGAAAGTGGAGATCTCTCCCATCGAGGGGGCGGAAGCGCTCTTATGCTTCCGGCTAGAGGTGCTTCCTGTCAGGGGTGCTTCCGGTCAATTCACATCGTTGGCTTCGAGAGGGAGGTCTCGTCCGTCGAAACTGTCCATGCTAGACCTAGAAATCAGAAAGTCGTAAAAGGCCTGGTCTTTGCCTTTCTCGCTGGAGATGGGAAAGGTCCACTCTTCACCGGTATTGAGTGTGACCGTGATGTAGCTGTCTTCAAAAAAAGACTCGTTGAATTCCCCTTCGGCGTCGATGATGGCTGCCAGGGGTGTCACCAGCTTGGGATCTTCCCACTCGTCGCTGTAAAGCACGAGACGCTTCGTGGTCACAAAGTACATGCCTTGGCGGATATCGAGCAGGGCATCGGAGTAGAAGTAGTGGATTTTCTCGGAGTCGTTCAAGAGGCCAAGGTCCCGGACGATGCGAGCGTGGGCTCGGTTCATTTGCTGCCCTGAGACGACGAAGGTCTCCGGTCCCTTGACGCCGATGTAGAGCAGGATGCCGAGGATGGCAATAATGCACAAAGCGGCTACGGCGGCTATGGCGAGAAGAAGTTTCTTCATGGTCTCGAGTCTCCTGTTGCAACCAGGGGATCAGTGACGGAGGTGTTTCTCGCTCCGAACGGGATTCTCGTGGCGGATCAACTACCGTCACGGTCTGTCGACTGCTGTCTTGAAGGAACCGATTCCAGATTAGCATCCCCCGGAGGTTCCCAGAATTACCCGGCAGTGGGTCATTGGTCATGACATGATCCGAGATCGGCCCCCCAAGGATCCGCGACAGAAAACGGTTGTCGAAGAGAAGACAGTTGTCGAAGGAAGGCCGCTTCCAAGGGGAGCGATGGGAGTGGTGAAAATGAAAGTAGGAGTTGGCAGCTGTTTGGGAGCTCTCACCGCGCTGGCGCTTTGTTTCTCTTCTGCCGCGCAGGCTCGGGACAACTTCATCATCGTGCTTGCCGATGACCTTGGGGTAGACAAGATCGGCGTCTACTCGCGGGACGATCTCTACGGCCATCCCGGCGAGGGAGCGAGTCCCGGACCGACCCCGGTCATCGATCAGCTCGCCCGGGAGGGGATTCTCTTCCGCAATGCCTACGCCAACCCGGTTTGCTCTCCCACTCGGGCCGCTACGCTCACTGGCCGCCACGGCTTTCGTACCGGCATCGGCACTCCCGCCAATGCGGAGCTTCCTCTCAGCGAAATGATCCTGCCGGAGATCCTCGGGGCAACTCACCGCACCGCAGCGATCGGCAAGTGGCACCTCGGAAGACAGCTGGAGGACCACCCCAATGACTCGGGCTTCAGTCGGTTCATTGGCACCTTGACGAACATTGACGACTATTTCTCCTGGCCGAAAACCACGGATGGAGTGACCGTTCAAGGGCGCAACGTTTACGCCACCACCGACAACGTCAACGATGCGATTTCGGTGGTCAGCGGCTTTGGGGAAGATCCTTGGTTTGTCTGGCTAGCTTTCAATGCTCCCCATACTCCCTTTCACGCTCCACCGCAGGAGCTCCACACCTTTCAGTTGTCCGGAAACCCTGTCAACACAGCCGTCGATCACTACGAAGCCGCTGTTCAAGCCCTGGATACGGAGTTGGGACGGCTACTCGATTCGATTCCGGGAGAGGTGCTGGCGGACACGACGATCATCTTTGTCGGCGACAACGGCAGCCCCCGGCGATCCGTGGAGGCTCCCTTCGATGGGCAGAGGGCCAAAGGTACGGTGTACGAAGGAGGGACCAACGTCCCCTTCATCGTCGTGAGCCCTCATATTCCAGCAACTCGCCGAGGAGAAGAGTCTCTTGCCCTGGTTCATGTGGTCGATATCCATGCCACCGTCGCTGAAATTGCCGGAGTCTCCAGCCAAGGGGAAGACTCGGTCAGCCTGCTGCCCTACCTGTCGGATCCAACCCGTAGCACTCTGCCGGTGCGGCCCTATGTTTATTCCGAGCAGTTTTCGCCCAACGGAGAGGGGCCCTTTAACGTCGAGGAGCGAGGCATCCGGGACGAGCGCTACAAGCTGATCTGGCGTGAGGGTGACTATGAGGAATTCTTCGACCTCGAGGAAGATCCCTTCGAAGACGACAACCTCTTGGGCGGCGCTCTCTCAGCTGCCGAGCAAGCTTCCTTCGATGCTTTGGTGGCTTCCGTTGACCGGCTCAGGAACGGGGGGGAGGTTTGTGTGACGGGGGCGGAGAGCCTATGCCTTCAGGGGGATCGGTTTCGAGTCGACATCGAATGGCAAACTCCAGCGGGAGATTCCGGAAGTGGTCAGGCGGTTCCCTTGACGAGCGACACCGGATATTTCTGGTTCTTCAGCCAAGCCAACGTGGAGATGGTCATCAAAGTGCTCAACGGCTGCAGTGCCAACGACCACTTCTGGGTCTTCGCCGGCGGCCTGACCAACGTCCAGGTGGACATCACCGTCACCGATACCGCCACTGGACAGATCCGCACCTATCAAAATCCCCTGCGAACTCCCTTCCAGCCGATTCAGGACACGGCTGCCTTCGGTTCCTGCCCCTAGGCCGGGTCCTCTGCTGCTCCAGGTAAAGGCCCCGAAAAGTCAGTTTGGTATTCTGTCTGGAGGTCAGATTTCTCCAATACAGTCTGGAGGTGTGGCGATGAGGCGGTGGGTTTGTCTGATAATTCTCTCTGCCTTCGCAGCGGCCGGGTCGCCTCAAACACCTGAAAAGAACCCCCTCGAGCAAAGAAGAGCTGAGGTCCAAAGCGAGCGTATCGTTCGCCAGTGGCGCGCTCGGCTCAAGATAATCGAATCTCAGGTGACCGCGGGGGAAAGCAAGAAAGCCTATAGGAATGCCCGGAATCTCGCGGACGAGATGATGGATAGCATCCGTTCCGGAGAGGATACGGGGATGGCTCTGGCCTTCGCTATCGTTCTGAGAGCGGTGGCTGCTGCACAGCTTGGCCAGGAAAGCGAGGCCATCTGGCACTGGCATGTGGCCCTCCAGCTGTTCCCCGATATCGATCGCCTGGATTTGGAGCCCTATGGGGCTGCCGGAGCCTTGCTGAGGGCTAACCCAGCCCGAGGGAGCCAGCAGCATGGCGAAAGCTCACCGAAAAAAGATGAGGTCGTTCTAGATCTGGAAAAAGGGGAAATCAAGCCACCAAAGAAGATCCGGACCCCCAACCCGAGATTTCCTCGGGCCAAGTATGGGGAGGGGAAGAGGGTGGAGATCTCCGTGCAGTTCATCATCGATAAGTCAGGAACTCCACACGGCCCGCGCATCATCGAATCACGGGGAGAGCTGACGATGGTCTACAGCGCTCTCGAGACGATGCGGAGTTGGAAGTTCGCGCCCGCTCGTCAGGCCGGCGAGCCCATTTCTGTCTACTACATGATGACCGTCAATTACATTTCCGGGTAAGGGTAGAGGCTCGGTTGGAAGAGGTGATGGCAACGGCGACCGTTGGTGCTCCATTTCTCTATTCCATTTCTCTATCGGTCGGGGACAGGGTCCAAAGATAGAGCCCCCCGGTTCATCCTCGCATGTGGTTCAGGAAATTATCCTGAATCCGCGCCTTGAGCTGCGTCAATAGCTCTGGCTGGGGCTCACCCTTGGAGCCTTCCACGATCAATACGTGGGGGAGTTCCGGGTTGTCTTCGTAAGTTTCGTGGCGTTCGAGGCCGCGAAGAATAAGGCGTTGACTTTCGCCGTAGCGGGGCCAGGTGAGATCGGTGAAGCCGCAAGCGGTCAGCGCGATGGTCAGCATCTGCCGATTCCACAGGAATTGATGTTCCCAGCCGTGGAAGGCGCGGTTGATGTTGATCGCCATACCCGCCTTGTCGTCGTCTTCCGCTTCCAAGTGGTAGTGGGTCACCCACACCCATTCGAGGTTCGGAGTGGACAGGCGCAGGACTCCGTCGTCCGCCAGGGCCCGGTGGCATTCCTGAAAAAAGGAGAGGACATCGAGGATCTTGAGATGCTCGAGGAAATGTTCGGCGTACACGGCTTCCGCATTGCGGTACTTGAGGCCTCGGGTGACGTCGGCGACGACATCGACTCCGGGCAATTTTTGTTGATCGATATTGATCCAACCGTCCAGGTGTTTGTCTCCACAACCGACGTGTAGGCGAGGGCGTTGCTCTGTTTTGGGCATGATCTTGTTTCCAGCTCGAAGGAGTTTCTTTCGTAGTGCTCGTCCTCGGACGAGGCTGCCATGGTAGGCCCGGTAGGTAAAAATTTCGGCGGCTCGAGCCATTTGTCGGGGCGCGCCGATCCAGCGGGCTTCTTTCCCGCGCGCGTCTTCCATGGCTTCTCCCAGCTCTTGGTAGAACTGCTCGTCACCGCGGAAATACATGTTCTTCAATCCGCATTTGTGGGCTTCGATGCATTGGTTCTTGAGGGTTGGCAGGCGGCTCTCTCGGTCGAAAATGCGGCCACCGGTGAGGAAGACCTCCCTCATGTCCTGCCGCAGCCGGGTGAAGCCCTCGCCGAGCCATTGTTTGCGGACTCCCCCCTCCAGGGCATTGCCCAGGGGTTTGTAGTCGGGGCTCATGAGCATGCAGCAAGGGTACATTTCGCCGGTGCCCCGGATGGCGGCCGTGTACCAGCCAAAAAAACAGTGGCCATTCTTTTCTTCGAAGGAGCTTCCAGAGGGGAAGGGGTTCTCCGGAGCGATGGTGAGATCCTGCCGTAGCTCATCGACCATCTCATTCCACTGAGGCCAGGGGAAGGAGATCTGCATCAGACCGGCCTCCCGGTCGGCTCGTAGCACCGGCTCCAGGTAGGGGCGAACCAAGGGGTGATCGTTGGGCCCTAACAGAGATTCTTTGCCCAACCGTTCGAGGGGAATCTCCAACACCGCGTTGAGAGTGATGCGATCCACCCCAAGGGAGCGGCCAAGCTCGTACATCTTGGGCAGCTCGCGGTAATTCTCCGGGTCGAGGAGAAACTGAACGAAGATAGTTGGTTTTGGGTTGTCGCCGCGGAGCTCCACCAGGGTGCGTATGTTGGACACGACATCGTCGAAGATCTTGCCCTTGACCTTCATCATGCGCTGGTAGTCCCGAGCGTCCGCGGCGTTGAGGGAGAAGATGACCTCCCGAGCCTCGTGGTGTACCAGCTTTTCCGATACCTCAGCGGTCAACAGCGCGCCGTTGGTGGTGAGGTTGTCGATCACCACCCCGCGACGAGCCAAGGTGTCCTGCACCGCTCCAAAGTGCTTATACATCAGCGGATCGCCACCACCGGAGAGTCGCACCGACTTGAGGCCACCGTCCGCCAACTCGTCGAGCATGGCGTCGACTTGGTCCAGGGGTAGGGATTCCTTGGTGCGGACATCCATCTGGTTGCAGAAATAGCAGGCGACGTTACACCGGTCGGTGAGGTCCAATTCCACATGAACCGGGCCGCGGGTGGCCGAGCCGCTGCGCACGGCTTCAATGATCTCTCTCTTGCGCTCCTGGTCTACAAAGGACCAGCCATGGGATGCCGACATGGCGCGGAGAGTATCACCACAGGCGGATATCCCTTCTCTTGCCTGCAGTGAAGCATCAGGATTCCCGTTTCCCCGTGGCGGATCTTGGACCTGGATCGGGTCACGGGATACGATTCACGGGGAAGTGAGATTCAGAAACCGCAGTTAGAAAAATGTAGATCCTTCGCACCGTTCCAAAAATGGATCGCGAAGGGCTCATGCCTCGGCCAGGAGGGCTGAATGTTTGCCATCGAAGAGATCACAGCGAGAGAGATCTTGGATTCCCGGGGAAATCCGACCCTAGAAGTCGACTGTATTCTCGGGGATGGTTCCTGGGGTCGCGCGGCGGTTCCGTCGGGAGCCTCTACGGGGGCTCGTGAAGCGTTGGAGCTACGAGACGGAGAAGAGCGCTATCTGGGAAAGGGAGTCACCCGAGCGGTGGACAATGTCAATGAAGTCATTGCTGCCGAATTGAAGGGCTCCGACTCCCGTGAGCAAGCCCTCATTGACCAAATGCTGATTCGCTTGGATGGAAGCGAAACCAAGAGTGAGCTGGGCGCCAACGCGCTGCTTGGGGTTTCGCTGGCGGTTGCCAAGGCCGCAGCGGAATGCGCCGGCCTGCCCCTTTACCGCTACCTGGGAGGGACCGGAGCTACGGTTCTGCCGATTCCGCTACTCAACGTGCTCAATGGTGGAGCCCATGCAGACAATTCCGTGGACATTCAGGAGTTCATGCTGGTGCCTATCGGGTTCGACACTTTTTCCGAGGGGCTGCGGGCTGGGGTAGAGATCTACCATGGTCTGAAGAAGGTGCTGAAAGATCGCGGAATGACGACTGCGGTGGGGGATGAAGGTGGCTTCGCACCCAACCTCAAGAACAATCGGGAAGCCCTCGATCTGTTGGTGGAAGGTATCGAAAAAGCCGGCTACGAGCCAGGCCGCCAGGTGGCGTTGGCCCTGGATGTTGCTGCCAGCGAGCTGGTGGAGAAGCGCGACGGGGATGTCGTGACCTACGCTTTGGCAGGGGAAGGGCGCAGCGGCCTTTCCAGCGGAGATCTCACGGCTATCTACCAAAACTGGGTGGACAACTATCCCTTGGTGTCCATCGAAGATGGCCTGGCAGAAGACGATTGGCCCGGCTGGAAGACCCTCACCGAGGCTCTTGGGGCGAAGGTGCAATTGGTCGGCGACGACCTTTTTGTCACCAACCCCAAGATTCTCGCCCAGGGGATTCAGGAGGGGTTGGCCAACTCCCTGCTGGTCAAGGTAAACCAAATCGGAACTCTGTCTGAGACCCTGGCGGCGGTGGAGTTAGCCAAGGCTCACGGCTATTCCAACGTCATCTCCCACCGGTCCGGTGAGACCGAGGACACGACCATCGCTGACCTCGCTGTAGCTACCCGGGCTGGTCAGATCAAGACCGGAGCACCTTGCCGCAGTGATCGGGTGGCGAAATACAACCGCCTCCTGCGCATCGAGGAAGAGCTCGAAACGGCAGCCTCCTATCCTGGGGCCTCGGCGTTTCCGCGTTGGACCGGGTGAGCGTTTCCAAGCCTCCCCAGGCTCAGAAGTCATTGCGGCCCGTACTGGGGGCTACGGTGCTGTTTCTGCTCTTCCTTCTCGGGTTGGGCGGGGTCAAGAGTTATCGAGACCTCGCCGTGTCTCGGCAGAGAGTGGAGGATTTGGAACAGAGTATCGAGGATGCCCGGCAACGCATCGAGTTACTGGAAAACCGCATCGAGCAACTTCGAAACGACCCCCACACCCTGGAGCGTCACGCCCGCGAGGATCTTGGCCTTGCGTTTCCCGGAGATGTCCTGATCCTATTGCCGGAAGATGGGGAGGAGACTCTTACCGCCGACTCGCCAACGGATCCCGGGCCCCAATAGTGCTGCTCCGAGTGGGCTCCTTCCTCCAGTCGCGGATCTGATCGCCCCTCTAGTCGAGCAAAGGGTTTGGGAGGTCACTCCCCTCGCAACCGGTCCGCACGGGCCAGAGTAGCTTTCAAGGCCGGTGGCGTCATCAAGGTGGTGATGATGACCATAATGACGACCGCCGACAGCACCGAGTCGTTCATCACCGGTTTGCCGTTGAGAGTTAGGCTGGCCCCGACTGCCGCGAAGATCAAGCCGACCTCGCCCCGGGGCACCATGCCCACGGCAATGGAAATGCGATCCAAGCCCTTTTCAAGGACTCCGAGGGCACAGATCATCTTGCCGACTACAGCGACCAAGGAGAGGAGCAGGGCGAAGACCAGGACTCCTTCCGCCGCAAAGGTAGAGAGGTCGACCTTGGTACCCATGAGAACGAAAAACACCGGAACAAGGAAGGCGTTGATGGGGTGGAGCAGTTCTTCCAGAGGGTGCTCACCCTTCGCGATCAACCCTTTGTAATGCACTTCGTCGAGAATCAGGCCTGCAGCGAAAGCGCCGACGATGGGTGCCAGGCTAATGAGGTTGGCCAGATAGGAAAGGAGAAAGCAAAAGGCCAGGCAGAGGGCCAGCAGCACTCCGCGAATTCTCAAAGCGGTGGCCAAGTTGAAAAGGCGAGGGGACAGCCACCCGCCTAGCACCAGGGCACCGACCAGAAAAACCAGGGCTTTGACAATGATCGCAACGATACTGCTGGCAGCCAAGGCTTCACCGGTGCCACTGGCCACGATGGCTCCTTGAACAACCGCCAAGATGACCAGACCGAGAACATCGTCGATAACGGCGGCACCTAGAATCACCTTGGTTTCGCGGGATTGCAGCTTGCCGAGATCCGCCAGGACCCGCGCGGTGATACCCACACTCGTCGCGCACAACGTAGCGCCGACGAACACGTGTACTAGGATGTTCAACTCCGGCAGCAGAAAGTAGGACAGCCCCCAACCTAAGCAAAAGGGGCAGATGATCCCGAGGACGGCGACCAGAAGACTGGAAGGTCCCACAGAGAGCATCTCTCGGATATTCGATTCCAGCCCGACTTCGAAGAGCAGCAAAATGACACCTATCTCAGCGAGGATCGCGATGCCTTCGTTGCTGCTGATGAAAGCCAGATGGTCGAAACCCAGGAGAACCAGGTTGCCCATCAGCACTCCGAAGATCAACTCTCCAAGTACAGCTGGCTGAGCCACTCGTTCGAAAAGCTCTCCAAACAGCTTGGCTCCCACCAGAATGATCACCAGGCCGAAGAGAACGGGAGTGACTGGGCTCGCGTGGCCATTTCCTGCGTGATCCCCTCCGCCGTGTCCCTCTTCACCGTGTCCTTCTTCACCGTGACTCTCTGTGCTGTGATCTCCCTCCTCGGGGTTTCCCCTAGAGGAGTGTTCTCCGTCAGGGTCATGAACCTCTTGGGGACCATGGGAAGGAACGGCGACAACAGACGTTGCCGTCTCTGACTCCGAGGGATGCTCGGTGCCCGTCGATGGAGCTGCTGCAGGGTGTTCCGTAGGACTTGCCGGGGAGGGGTGAGTCTCTTGGGCATCTCCTGACCGGAAGATCATCACCGCCGCCAGCAGGGCGATAGCAATGCAAGCGCGACGCATTCTTCGATCTCCCCTCAATTTCTGGCTGCTAAAGGCTGGCGCATCTTACCACCCAGTTGGCCAACGGTAAGAGCCAAGGGCCCTGATTCAGGTAGACTGGTCTCTTATGGACCTTCGCGTGTGGGATCGATTCGCCCGGACGCTGCGTAGCAGTGCGCCCTATCGAGCCTTGGTGGCGACCGGGGGAGACGTGGTTCGTCTCCCTTTGCCCGCCGCGGCCTGGGTGTTGAGCCTACTGCGTCAGGACCAGGGTGGTTCCCTTCTCGTCGTCGTGCCCCGGGAGTCGGACGCTCTGGCTTGGGTGGAGGCGGTAAAGCTTTTTTCCGCCGAGGACTCGGCCACTTACTTTCCCGCCCCTTCCCTGACGCCTTATCAGGAGGCGGAAACGTCCTTGATGGTCCGGGCTCAAGAGTCGGTCGCCTTGGACGAGGTACTGCGGGGAAAGGTGGGGGCCGTCGTGTGTACCCCGAGGGCTTTGTTTCGGCGTCTTCCCGGAAAGCAGGACTTCCTTTCGGCGATCGTCGAGTTGGAGGCTGGCTCCGACCTCCTGATGGAGGAGTTGCTGCGGCATCTGGTGCGTTTCGGCTATCGTCGCACCGACCTCGTCTCCGAAGTCGGGGAGTTGGCGGTCCGAGGTGGGGTGTTCGACCTTTTCCCGCCAGGTAGGAATCGGCCCGTTCGCCTCGATCTATTCGGCGACACGGTGGAGTCCATCCGTAGTTTCGATCCGACCACTCAGCGCTCTGAGGAACGGATAGACAAACTCCGAGTTCTGCCCTTGGGGTTGTTTCCCGCGGGTCTCGAGGAGGCCTCGGTTCTCGGCCAGTTGATGAGCGAAATCAGCGGGCCGGAAATAGGGACTCACAACTCCGATTTGATTCGCCAGCTGACCGAAACGGGTCGGTTTCCGGGGTGGGAGAATTTTCTGCCTTTGATGGCACCTCACACCACCGCGCTCAACAAGTTGCTGACCCAGCCCTTCGTCGTGGCGGTAGACCCCACAGCCCTTTTGGACGAGGCCGAGCATCACGCAGAGACTCTCAACACGGAATTCGAGCTCCGCCTGAGCCAGGCTCGCCTGAGCCCACCGCCGGAAGAGCTAGAGATTCCTCTGGCCGAGGTCACTGCCATATTGGAAAGTGCGGAGATTCGGGTTCGATCCCTCGGCATTGGAGTGGCTGCCGGTTCCGGAGTCGGGCTGGGAGCGGATTCAGAAGTCGGTGCGACGGGCGGGCAGGTCATCGACTTCGCTGCCACGACCACCGAGAGCTTTCAAGGGCATCTACCGAGGTTCCCTTCGGAGGTGGCGACGGTGCGGGCTCGCGGAGAGCTGCCCATCGTGGTGGTGGATGCTCGCCACCGGGACCGCCTTCGGGAGCTCCTGGAGGCGCGCGAGCTGTCCCTGGATGACGACGCCGGTGTCCAGCTGGCAGAAGGTCATCTGCAGCGGGGGTTCCGCATTCCCTGTGCCGGTCTGTCGGTCTATAGCGAGCACCAGTTATTCGGGCGACTGGCCCCGATTGCCCGACGAGGGAAGTCGAAGCTAGGGCCCTTCATCGCCGGCATGAGGGATCTCAAGGTCGGTGACTACGTCGTGCACTCGGACCATGGGATCGGTCAGTTCGTTAGCCTCCGAGTCATGGGAGGGGAGGTGGAGCCGCAGCCCGGCCTACCCCCGGCTCTACGATCCGCTGCGGCCCCCGCTTCCGGCGGGGTCGAAGTCATGGAGATTGTCTATAAGAGCGGAAAAACGCTGCTCTTACCGCTCTCTCGTCTCGACCAGGTTCAAAAGTACAGTGGAATAGAAGGGGTCGCCCCCCGCCTGGATGCTCTGGGTGGTACCTCATGGAATCGAACCAAGCAAAAGGTACGCAAGAGCCTTCGAGACATGGCCGGGGAGCTGTTGAAGCTCTATGCCGAGCGGCAGCTGGCTCGGGCTCCTCGCATGGCGGCGGACAGTGACCTAGTCGGACAGTTCGAAGCGGCCTTCGAATTCGAAGAGACCGAGGATCAGCTCGAGGCCATCGTCACCATCAAAAAAGACCTCCAAGGGGAGCTGCCCATGGACCGGTTGCTTTGTGGCGACGTGGGCTATGGCAAGACGGAGGTCGCCATGAGAGCCGCTTTCAAGGCGGTGGACGCTGGCTACCAGGTGGCCGTGCTGGCGCCGACGACGATTCTGGCGGACCAACACTTGGAGACCTTCCAGCGGAGATTCGCGGATTTTCCGGTACAGATCGAAATGATTTCTCGATTTCGGACTCCGGCTCAGGTCAAGGAGATTGCCGAGAAACTGGCCGCCGACAAGATCGACGTGCTGATTGGCACTCACCGGATTCTTTCCAAGAAGCTGAAATTCGCCAACTTGGGGTTGATGATCGTCGACGAGGAGCAGCGTTTTGGGGTGGCTCAAAAGGAGCGCCTCAAGCAGCTCAAGAAAGACGTCCACGTGTTGGCGATGTCGGCGACGCCGGTGCCGAGGACTCTCCAGCTGTCCTTGGCTGGAGTGAGGGATCTTTCCGTCATCGAAACTCCACCGAAAGATCGCATGGCGGTGGAAACGGCCATTCTCCCCTTCACCGCTGACTTGATTCGAGAAGCCATCGAGTTCGAGCTCGAACGGGGAGGCCAGGTGTATTTCGTCTACAACCGGGTCGAGACCATCGAAGGCATGCAGTCTTACCTGCGAGAGTTGGTGCCCACGGCGAGGATCACCGTCGGGCACGGTCAGTTGGAGGAGCAGGAGCTGTCGAAGCGCATGCACGCCTTTACTGCTGGCGAGTACGACGTGCTGTTGGCCACCACGATCATCGAAAACGGAATTGATATTCCCAACGTGAACACCATGATCGTGAACAATGCCGATCGTTTCGGCCTGGCCCAGCTCTACCAGTTGCGGGGTCGGGTCGGGCGTAGCAACCAGCTGGCCTATTGCTACCTACTGATTCCTGCGGATCGGGTCCCGTCGGAGACAGCCCGCAAGCGCTTGTCTGCGATCCGCGAGTTTTCGGACCTCGGAGCCGGGTTCCGAATTGCAGCTCGGGACTTGGAAATACGTGGTGCCGGAAATTTGTTGGGAACGGAGCAAAGCGGCCACATCGCCGCCGTTGGTATCGAAACCTACCTCAAGATGCTGGAGAGCTCGGTGAGGGAGCTGCGGGGCGAGGATGTGAGCGAAGGCCCATCCACAGCCATCGACCTTCCGGTTTCTATGTCGATCCCGGAGCAATACGTTTCCGACGCCAATCTACGAATGGAAATCTACCGACGCATCGCTTCTTCCGAGGAACCCCAGGATGATCTACTGGCGGAGTTGGCGGATCGCTTTGGCGCGCCACCTCCCTCCGTCCATGCCCTGTTGGAAGTGGCGGGCATCAAGCGCCAGGCAGAAGCGCTGCGGGTGCAGTCCGTTAGTTGTCGAAACTCCAAGCTGGTGTTTCGTCTACGACAAGATACCCGAGTCGATATCGACGTCTTGATCGAGGCGGTGGGGCGGTATCCGGGGGCCACCTTCAGCCCTACCGGAGCCTTGACCCTGCCGGCGGCTGCCGGATCCGAAGTTCTCCGGCAGGCACGGGAATTGTTGGACAGTCTCGCAACGTCTCGGGAGGGAGCTGAGGGCACAGACGGGGGCGGGGGTTCCTCTCCGGCGCCCATGACGGTAGGAGAGCGTGGCTAGTGGGCAAGGGTGCACTGAGAGGTTGGGGGAACGGGATGGCTTCCTGGGGGGACGGCATTCCGAGGCCCGGTTCTTCGAGAGCCAACTTTCTGACGCCCGGTCTCCTGATGCTGGGCCCTCTGATGATAGGTCCTCTATTGCTGGGAATTGTCGCCTGTGGCCCAGCCGACCTGCCCCCTAGCGATGCGGCCGCCCGCGTGGGTGAAGAGGCGGTCCCCTACCGATTGTTCGAGCAATACCTGGAGCGCAATGTAGGAAAGGGAGAGACAGCTCTCTCCTCGGCTGCTCTCACCCATCTCTTCGATCAATTTCTCGACGAGGAAGTGCTCTACCACCTAGCGCTGGAAAGTACGTGGATCACTCCCGGTGACACCCGGCGCCAAGCCATCGAGGCGGCTCTTTCTCATGCGGCGAGCAACGGGGTAGACGAGGCTGCGGTGAGTGACTACTACGAGCAGCATCGGGGAGAGTTCGAGCGGCCCGAGCGGGTCCGGCTTCGACAGATCCTGGTGGCCGAACAGGCTCAAGCGAAAGAGGCGTTAGCTGCCCTGGCTGCAGGGGAGGATTTCGCTCAAGTGGCCGAGCGCATCTCCATTGACCCCAATGCCTCTCGAGGTGGCGATCAGGGAGAGCTCGCCGAGACAGACTTACCACCGGCCTTCGTGGGGCCGGTTTTTAGCCTGGAACCGGGAGAGATCAGCCCCATCGTGGAGGCGGAATATGGGTTCCACATCTTTCAGGTGGTTGCTCGGGAGCCGCCCCAAGTCATTCCTCTCGAGGTGGCCCATCAAGAAATCCTCCTTCGATTGCGACAGCAGATCGCCGACCAGCAGCTCGGAGAGTTGTTGGAGAAGGCCCGCGGTCGATACAATATCCAAGTCTATGAACAGAACCTTCCGTTCGAATACCGAGGTACCTACCGTGCTGAAGAAAACTCTCGTCGCTAGTCTCCTAGTGGGACTCCTGGCTTCTGTGGCTCCCCAGCGGGCATCCGCAGAGGTGGTCAACGAGATCGTTCTCAGGGTCAATGAGCGCATTGCCACCCTGTATGACTACCTGCTGCGCCGGGCCGAGTATCGCAATCTGATTCTGGGCGATGATCGCCTCAGCGCCGATGAGCAGGAGAGGCGGCTGGCAGAGATTCCGCGGCTTGCCATGCAAGAGATTTTCCAAAAACTCCTGCTGGACTCACGGGCGGAGCAATTGGAGATCTATGTCACCGACGAAGAGATCGAAGATTCGTTAATCCAGATGCGGGAACGCATGGGAATTCGTAGCGACGATGAATTGACTCAGGCCCTGAGCCAGGCGGGCATGACGGTCGAGCAGCTGAAGGCTCAATACGAATCTCGGATTCGTCAGGACAAGGTGATCGGTCAGGAAGTGTGGCCTAACGTCAAGGTGGATGAAGATGAGCTACGTCGCTACTACCGATCTCATCCGGAAGAATTCCAGATAGCCGAAAAGGCCCAGACTCGGGAAATCGTCGTTTTGGAGACCGTGACTCTCGACGAAGCAACCCGTCGCCAGCTGGCCCAGGATCTGGTGGCTCGGCTGCGGGGCGGTGTGAGTCTGGAAGAGGTCGCGGCGGAATACCAGGACGCCGGCGACACCAGTGGGGTCATCGATCTCGGCTGGGTCAGTCCGGGAGATCTCGACCCGACTCTGGAAAGCGCGCTTTGGGCTTTGGAGAAGGGTGGGTTTAGCGACCCGGTGGCTGGCCGCGGCGGCTTCCACATTCTCGAGTTGGTAGATCGGGAAAATGAGACAGTGCGCCCTTTTTCGGAAGTCAAAGCCCGGCTGAAGGCCCGCGAACAGGACCGTATGGCGACGGAAATGGTTGCCGAATACATGCAGGATTTGGCTCGGACGGCTCACATCGTCGAGAGAATTCCTCCAGACGCTATCGGCTATAGAGACGCCACCGCCGCTCCGATTCGGGAGCCCTTCCAGGTCATCGAAGCCGCTGAGGCTGCAGCAGAGGCCATCGAGGAGGCAACCGAGGAGGCAAACGACGCCGCCGCCCCGGCGCCAGAACCAGAGGCCACCGAAGACTCCTAAGGGGCACAGCTCCCAAGCAGCCTAGGGCAGAGAGACTTCTCTGGCTCCGGACGGGCCTTTAGCTGCTGCTGGTTGGGGATCTCCTCCTTCTCGTCGACGAGCCCCTTTCACCACCGGAGTCCAACCCATTTCTTGGCTCCCGGGGGCGAGGAGCTTCCCCTTGGTTGCCCACCGCTGGTGGATTCCCTCCCTCGAACCTTCGTAACGGGTCTACCCAACTAAAGTTAGGGGTCCTTACCCCCCTCTGCCACTAGGGGGCGGGGGAGGTCAGCCGTATCTTGTTCAAAGTCACGGAACAACTACAGGAGCTGGCCATGCTGGAAGAGACGAAACTCCACAAAACTATCGTTCAAGCTGCGTTTTCCCATTTCGCCAAGATGCTCATCCTGGTGGTCTCGTTTTCTATCCTGCCCGACTCGGCACAGGCGGCTCAGGCGGACTTCGAGAGCATCAAGGCGTCCGCCCAGCAACAGATTCATGCGATCCTGCAAGACAAACAATCTCTGACCGCTGCCCAGCGGAAGATCGACACGCGCTTATTTTTGGAAGTGCGGCGACAGCGCCGGGACCCGAGTCTGGCTCAATTACCGGCTATGGCGACGGGGGTGACCCGAGAAGCGGACGGGAGAGTTCTGGTGGACCTGAGTGGAGAGGTGAGCGAAACCCTGGTCGAAGCTGTGGCCGAACAGGGGGGAACCGTGGTGAGCCGCTTTCCTCGTTGGGGCTCCCTCCGAGCCCTGCTGCCTCTGGAGGCCGTCGAGGGCCTGGCGGCGCTCCTAGAGGTGCGGTCGATTCGGCCTGCCGACGCCATGATGGTTCACGGGAGCATGAATTTTGGTGCTGCTGCTACCGGGACCAGCGCATCCGGCAATACCGTGATTACGGAAGGGGATGTCGCTCATACCAGCGATACTGGCCGAACGAACTTCGGGGTCGACGGTAGTGGTGTTACCGCCTGCGCTATGTCCGATAGCGTCGATGCCCTAGGGGCGCTCCAGGCCGCTGGGGAGCTGCCGGCTGGAGTCGTCGTGCTGCCTGGTCAGAGCGGCAATCCAGGCAGTAGCGAGGGCACTGCCTTGTTGGAAATCATTCATGACATGGCGCCCGGGGCGGACCTCGCTTTTGCCACCGGCCAAGGGGGAACGGCCCAGATGGCGCAGAACATCCTCGATCTGGCTGCTGCCGGCTGCAAGGTCATCACCGATGATGTCTTCTATTTCAACGAGCCCCCTTTCCAAGACGGCATCATCGCCCAGGCGGTCGATGAGGTGGCTGACGATGGAGTCCTCTACTTTTCCTCCGCCGGCAATTCAGGTCGTCTCAATGCGGGTACGTCGGGGGTTTGGGAGGGGCTTTTCGTTGCCGCCTCTGCGGTTCCGGGCCCTCTGGTTGGTGCTGCCATTGCCGCCCACGATTTTGGTGGCGATCAGGCCGGGAACCAGGTCACGGAGCAGGCTCTCAACGATGCTCCCTTCTTCACCCTCTGGTGGTCGGACCCGTTGGGAGCCGCCGACAATGACTACGATCTCTTTTTATTAGATGAGGCGCTGGCCAATGTTGTTGCCTTTTCCACCCTGATCCAGGATGGCGATGACGATCCTTTCGAAATTATCAACTCCGTCGGCATCGACCATGGTGGTAATCGGCTAGTGGTAACCAAGTTCGCCGGGGAAGACCGCTTTCTTCAGGTCAATACTCATCGAGGCCTTCTCGAGCTGGCAACGAATGGCCAGATTACCGGTCATGCGGGGGCTGAGGGAGCTTTTGCGGTGGCGGCCACCAACGTGGCGACGGCCGGGGGTGGCCCGTTTGTGGGAGGGGCGACCAACCCGGCGGAACCCTTCAGCTCCGACGGTCCGCGGAGGATCTTCTTTAACGTCGACGGCACTCCCGTGCCCGCTCCCCTCGACTCCTCGGCCTCTTCGAATCCTCTCTTGGGAGGGCAGAACTCCGTCGTGCGTCAAAAGCCAGACTTCACCGCGGCTGACGGTGTTAGCACGACGACTCCCGGCTTTGAGACCTTCTTTGGAACCTCTGCCTCGGTGCCTCATGCGGCGGCAATCGCGGCGCTGGCCTCCGAGCTCTTTCCTTCTGTTTCACGGGATGACTTGTTCGACGACTTTTTTAGTTCCGCTCTCGATATCGAGGTCGATGGCTTTGATTTTGATTCCGGGAACGGGATTATCATGACGAATGATGCGTTGGGAGAAGCGCAGAATATCTTCGCTGACGGCTTCGAGTCCGGAGATGCTTCCGCTTGGACCGACCAGGTTCCCTAACCCTTCGGCCGGCCGCTGAAGCCGGCGCCGGGCTCTCGCCGGGCAGCTATACCGTGGCGAATCGAATGCGGTGAAAACAAACGATTAGAGAATCCCACTTGGTTTTGGGGGTTGAGCGAAACGCTCGACCCCCTTTTTGCATTTTGGGGAAGTGAATCGCTCTTACGCCTCTTTACCGTCTTTTTAGTTCGAAACAGTGGGGTATGTGGTCATTTTGGTTTATGGTTGTGGGTATTTGTGGTCGAAAGTGGAGTAAAATAGACAAAAGTGGGTCCCGGTGATAGTTTGACAGCTATACACCTCTTCAGGGTGGGCGAAGTCTATGTTCCGTGGTAGTGCACCAGCAAAAGTCGATGACAAAGGCCGTTTGAAAATCCCAACGGATTTTCGCCGAGTCTTGAAGGAACGCTTTGGCGCCGAGGTTTTTGTGACCTCGATCCATGGCGACAGTGCTCTGGTGTACCCACTGCCCGTCTGGGAGGAGATCGAAGCTCGGTTGGCAGCCTTGCCTTCTTCGAACCCTACCAAGAGAAGGTTTTTACAGCGCATCAATTTCTTTGGTCAGCAGGGAAAACAGGATGCGCAGGGGCGGGTTCTGTTACCGCAGTTGCTGCGGGAAAAGGCAGGCCTGGTCGGCGAGGTTGTGGTGAGCGCTCAACTGGATCATCTGGTGGTGTGGGGCCGCGACGAGATCGAACGGCGTTTAGAAGAGGAGCCGTTCAGCGAGGAGGATTTCCTGGCGCTGACGGAACACGGAGTTTAGTCACCGCCGCCACGGATAGGAAAGAGGGCCGTGCAGCACATACCGGTCCTTCTCGAAGAGACTTTGACGCTCCTGGAGCCGGCTCTTGCCGAAAGCCCAGGAGCCTTGGTCGTGGATTGCACGGTGGGTCTTGGGGGGCACGCCGAAGCGTTGCTGGAGAGATTTCCGGCAGCTCGGTTGGTCGCAGTAGACAGGGATCCCCAGGCGCTGAAGCTCAGCCGTCAGCGTTTGGATCGCTTTGGGGATCGGGTGAGCTGGATGGAGGGGAACTTCCATCAGCTCGCCTCGTTGTGGTTTCAGGCTGGGTTGGCCGAGCCGCGAGCCATGCTCGCGGATCTCGGCGTGTCGTCGATGCAGTTGGACGTTGCAGAAAGGGGGTTCAGTTTCCGCAAGGAAGGGCCCCTGGACATGAGGATGGGTTCGAGTGGGATCACGGCGCGAGAAGTCGTCAACGAATATTCGGAGGCGGAGCTGATGCGAATCATACGAGACTACGGTGAAGAGCGACGGGCACGGCGCATTGCCCGGGCGATCGTGGACGAGAGAGAGCGGGGCGAGATCGTCAGTACCGGTCAGCTTCGGGAGCTCATTGGCCAGGTCAAGGGAGGTGGCGGCCGAGACGGTCGGGTAGATCCGGCGACTCGTGCCTTTCAGGCCTTGCGGATCGAGGTCAATGAGGAGCTGTCCGGGCTGGAGGGGTATCTCGAACAGGCGGTGGAGCTACTCGACTCCGAGGGTCGCCTGGTGATCATTTCCTACCACAGCCTCGAGGATCGCATCGTCAAAAACAGTCTGCGGCAACAAATGAAGGGGCAGGTCGATCCGGTGACCGGGCGACCGCTGGCAGAGCAGCGCATCATCGAGGTGTTGACCAAGAAACCGGTTCGGCCGAGTTCGGCAGAGGTCGCTGCCAATCCTCGAGCCCGCTCCGCAAGGTTACGAGCCGCCAGAAAGCTATAGGGGGTTGGGGTGACGAGGGAGGAGCTGGGTTCTTGAAGAGTGGATACGTCCTCCGCATGGAGGTGGACAATGCCTACCTGGTGCGCACGCGAGATCGCCGCCGCCGCCGGGAGCTATTGGCGATTCTGATCGCGGCGGCTCCCGTGGGGCTCGCGCTCTTGGCCTATAGCTGGACGCACCTACAGGTTCTGGAAGCCGGTTATCGCATCGACTCCCTGAGGCGTGAGCTCCATGCCACCGGTCAGTCGGAGCGCCATCTGCGCCTCGAGGTGGCTCGGTTGGCGAATCCCCGGATGATCGAGAAACGGGCCACCGAAGAGCTCGGCATGGAGCCTCCAGGGGCTCAGCAGTGGGTCGTTCTGGAGCCCATCCAGTGAAAAATCGCCTGACCTGGTTCGGGAGCTTCCTGCTCGTTTGGGTGGCCTTGGTGGTCGTGCGTCTGTATGTCCTGCAGATCGAGAACCATGAGACCTACTCCTCCAAAGCCGGCAGACAGCAACAGAGAGTGGTCGAGATCGATCCGCCTCGGGGGACGATCTACGATTCCCGGGGTCGGGAGTTGGCCGTCTCTGTGGAAGTCGACTCCGCTTTTGCCGTACCTCGGGAGATCGATGATCCGACCACGGTGGGTCAGGCATTGGCGAAGATCCTCGACAAGGACTCTCAAAAAATTGCCAAGTTACTAGAGGGCGACGGCGAATTCGTTTGGTTGGAGCGCAAGTTGGACCCGCCCGTGGCTGCGGCCATTCGGCAGATGGACTTGCCAGGAATTCACTTCCTACAGGAGTACAAGCGGTACTACCCGATGGGTGGGTTGGCGGCCTCGGTCCTCGGATTCGTCGGGGTAGACAATCAGGGATTAGGAGGGCTGGAGGTCCATTACAACTCGCGCATTGCTGGCAAACCAGGGCGCCGGACGGTGCTCAAGGATGCTCGCCGGAGCACCGCCTCTCCACCCACTCTTCCGGCTGCCGATGCGGAGCCCGGAGAGGATCTCTACCTGACTTTGGATGCCTCCATTCAACACCTGGCGGAGATGGAGTTAAAGCGAGCCGTGGAAGACAACCGGGCGCGGGGTGGCAGCATCGTCCTGTTGGACCCCATGCGAGGGGCCGTGCTGGCCATGGCCACCTACCCGACTTTCGACCCAAACCACTTTCGGCGCTTCTCCAAGGCGGAGCGTCGCAATCGGGCGATCATGGATGCCTTCGAGCCGGGCTCCACCTTCAAGATCGTCACCTTCGCGGCGGCGCTGGATCGCAATTTGATCGATCCCAATGACCAGGTTGACTGCGAGATGGGCGGAATTCGCTTCGGACGGACGCGGATTCGCGACTACAAGCCGTTCGGCGTTCTGACCTACCGGGAAGTCCTCTCCAAATCCAGCAATGTGGGCACCATCAAGGCCTCCATGAAGATTCCTCTCGAGGAGTTCTATTCGACCATTCGGGGATTCGGTTTCGGAGCGGCATCTGGCATCGACCTGCCCGGCGAGAGCCCTGGAATCTTGCGAGCCCCTGCGCAGTGGACGGTGCTCGAACCGCGCTATATCTCTTTCGGGCAAGGGATCGGCACCACGCCTCTTCAGGTGGCGAATGGTTTTGCGACTTTGGCCAATGGGGGCTCCCTCTTGCAGCCCTACGTAGTCGAGGCGGTCGGTAGGGGTGGCGAAAGGGTGCCTTTCCACGGCGATCCTCGAGTCTTGGGTCGACCCATCGACGCGTCCACGGCGCTACAGCTGGAGCGCATGTTGGAAGGCGTAGTAGCTACCGGGGCTACGGGCGCGGCGGCGCAGATCGCCGGCTTCATCGTCGCCGGGAAGACGGGGACGGCTCAAACCGCGGAGGAGGGGGGCTACTCCCCGGACCGGCGAGTGGCTAGTTTTGCCGGCTTCGCTCCAGCTCGTCGGCCACGGGTGGCAGGGCTGGTGGTGATCGATTCCCCTCGGGCTGGCCTGACCGGAGGTGGCTCCGTTGCCGCTCCCGTCTTTTCCCGAGTGGTCGGCCGGGTCCTGGGTTATCTCGGAGTCGCACCCGACGAGAGACCTTCCGAGGAGGTCTGGCCGGAGCAGCAAGTACAGCACCGGAGTGGTAGCCCTCTCGCTACCAATCTTCAGGTAACCAACAGGAAGACCGAGCCTTCCCTTCGGTCGAGCGGATGGATCTACTGCTGATGAGTGAGGAGATTTCCGTGGAGCTTTCGGAGCTAATTCGAGACCTTCCTCTCGCCGCCCCCAAGGATGCCATTGAGGTACATGGGGTTTGCCATGATTCCAGGCAGGTGGAGCCGGGCGATCTCTTTGTTGCTCTAGCCGGGGCGAGCCACGATGGCCGACTCTACGCCCAACAAGCGGTGGAGCGGGGAGCCGTGGCTGTGTTGGCGCAAGGTGGCCCGCCGGCAAACCTTCCGATCCCCTGGCTCTCTTCTCGAGAGGATCCCCGGCCCCTGCTCGGTCCGGTCTCCGCGCGGGTATACGGTCACCCAGAGAGAGAGTTGACTCTGGTCGGGGTCACCGGGACCAACGGAAAATCTACCGTTGCAACCCTCATTTCCGCCGTGCAGAACGCTGCCGATCGGCCTGCTGGGACGATAGGAACCCTTGGCTACCGATTCGGTAGGCGTAAGTACGCTGGTAGCAGAACGACGCCAGAAGCATCGGATCTCTTCCGAACCCTCCGGCAGATGCGAGACGAAGGGGCCCAAGCGGTGACCATGGAGGTTTCGTCTCATGCCCTGAGCCTAGGGCGCGTGACCGGAGCCTCCTACGACCTGGCAGTGTTCACCAATCTCTCCCGGGATCATTTCGATTTTCACGGTGACTTCGAGAGTTATATGGCGGCTAAGCGTCGTCTCTTCGACCAGCTCAAGGAGGGCGGCGTCGCGGTCATTCACCTCGGTGACGCTCATGCTCTCGCCTTGGCCGAAGACCTTCTGCAGCGAGGGTGCTCGGTGGTGACTTGTCAGGTAGAGGGGTCTTCGGGAGTCAGCCCGTTGGTTTGGGAGGGGCCTGAGTTAGTGAAGGTCGTGGTGCAGGGAGCGCAGCTTCAAGCGACGGGTACCCGCGCTCGCGTCGTGACCCCCGATGGGGCTTACGAGATTCAATCCCCTCTGGTAGGGCGGTTCAACCTGGAAAACCTTGCCACCGCAGCAGCGGCTGCTCATGCCTTGGGCCTGCCCCCGGAAGCGGTGCAAGCAGCATTTGCTGAGCAGCTCCCGTTACCCGGGCGCCTGGAAGAAGTGGAGCTCGCGGGGAAGGAAGGCTTCCGAGAAGCTTCAGTGAAGGCCTTCGTGGACTTCGCCCACACCGATGCCGCTTTGGCGGCAGCTCTGCGCTCCGTCAAGGAGATTTCCCAAGGCCAAGTACTGGTGGTTTTTGGATGTGGCGGTGATCGGGACACAGGCAAGCGGTTCCTGATGGGCAAGATCGCTGGAGAATTGTCTGATCTGCCCATCGTCACTTCTGACAATCCCCGCACCGAGGATCCCCACAGCATCATTGCTGCGGTGGAAGAAGGGTTGAAGGCGAGTGGAAATCCTCAGTACCGGGTCGTTCCCGATCGCCGCGAAGCGATTCATCGAGCTATCGCCGTGGCGGCACCGGGTTCCGTCGTTCTGGTTGCAGGCAAGGGAAACGAAGATGTGCAGCTGATCGGCACTCAGGTGTTGCCATTCTCGGATCGCAAAGAGATCGAGCAGGCATTGGAGGAACGTTTTGGTCCAATGGCGGATCGATAAGGCGGCCCGGATGATCAACGCAGAGGTCATCACCGGAGATTCCCAGGGCGACTTTCGAGGAGCCACTCTGGACTCTCGCCGCATTGGCGGTGGTGAGTTGTTCTTTGCTGTCGCCGGGGAGCAAACGGACGGCCATCGCTTCGTCGCCGATGCTCTCGGTAAGGGAGCAGCGGGAGCCGTGGTGGAAGCCCCCTTTCTACGTGCCCAGCCGGAAGTCCTGGAGACCTGGGTTGGAGCCGGCGGTCCGGTACTGCGAGTCGAGAGCGGTCTCGATGCCCTTCATGACCTCACCGCAGCGGTGCGGCGGGAAGTGCCGGAGCGTTTGGTGGCGATCACCGGCTCGGCGGGAAAGACGACGACCAAAGAGATGCTGGCAGAGATCCTGTCGAGCCGCTTCAAGGTCGCTAAGAGTCCTGGGAACTTCAACAATCTCTACGGCTTTCCCTTGGCCCTCTTGGGCATCGCCAATGACACCGAGTGGATGGTGGCGGAGCTGGGAATGTCGGAAGCTGGGGAGCTAGGCCAGCTCAGCCGCCTAGCCAGTCCAGATGTTGCGGTGATCACCAACGTGGCTCCAGCTCACCTCGAGTTCTTCGGCAGTCTGCGGGCCATCGCCGACGCCAAGAGCGAGATTCTAGAGGGCCTGAGCTCCAACGGCTTGCTGATCGCCAACGCCGACGATGAGGAAGTCATCCGAATCGCCTCTCGTCACCCTGGTCGCACGGTCTTCTTTGGCCGTTCACCGAAAGCCCACGTCCGGGCCGAGGCCATCGAAGGAGCTCCGTCCGGCGGTCCTGGGAGTCGCTTCGATCTGGTTGTCATGGGCCGTAGGGTGCCCGTGGAGCTACCCCTCTTCGGGCTCTACAACGTAGACAACTTTCTGGCTGCGGCAGCCTGTGGGTGGGCCCTGGGCTTGAGCCTGGAGGATATTGCCGCTGCCGCACCGCGCATCTCCGGAGAGAGTGGTCGGGGAGCGGTGCATCCGCTGCCGGCCGGTGGAACTCTCATCGATGACTCCTACAACTCCAATCCAGCAGCTGTTGCCAAATCTCTAGACAGCGCTGCCCAACTCAGCGCCTCGAGGCGATGGGTGGTCTTGGGGGACATGCTGGAGTTGGGGCCGTCTGCGGAGGCCTATCACTTGCAAGCTGGCCGTGCAGCGGCTCGTTTGGGATTTGAGCCGGTTGTAGCGATCGGTAACTTCCGGGAAGCGGTAAGTCTTGGCGCCGCAGGGGAAGGAGCGAGAACTCTGACCTTCGCCGATGCCGATGCCGCTATGGCCCCTGTTCTCGAAGAGTTGCAAGAGGGAGATCTACTGTTGGTCAAGGGATCTCGGGGCGTTCGCCTCGATACTCTGGTGACCGCAGTCCTAGCCCAGGAGCTGGGTGAGGAGCAGGAAGGCTAATGCTGTACCACCTCCTCTACCCTCTGCGAGACACCTTCGTTGCTTTCAACGTCTTTCGCTACATCACTTTCCGAGCGGCTGGCGCTACTTTGACGGCATTGGTGCTCTGCCTGGTCTTCGGTCCCTGGTGTATTCGAACCTTGAGGCGGCTTTCCGTGGGGCAGAGAATTCACCAGGCTGGGCCGGAGAGTCACCAGGCAAAAGAAGGTACGCCCACCATGGGAGGGCTACTCATTCTCTTTGCACTGCTGACTTCGACTCTCCTCTGGGCAAACTTGACGAACCGCTATGTGTGGCTGGTGGTGGGAACCACTGCCGCCTTTGGCGTGATCGGCTTTGCGGACGATTATCTGAAGATCAGCAACAAGCGAAACTTGGGCCTTACAGCTCGGTCCAAATTCCTCCTCCAAGCCGTTGCGGCAGGAATTGCCGGCTGGTGCGTTCTCTCCCTTCCCGGGGCCGATCCCAATGCAACGATCTTGGTGTTTCCCTTCTTCAAGAAATTTGTCTTGAGTCTGGGGCTGCTCTATGTGCCGTTTTTCATGTTCGTGTTGGTGGGTTGCTCCAACGCCGTCAATTTGACCGACGGGCTGGACGGCTTGGCCATTGGTGCCACTTTGATCGCCGCCAGTACCTATGCGGTGCTCACCTATGTGGCGGGGCATCGAGTGGTGGCGAACTATCTCCAGGTTCCCTACGTCGCCGGGGTTGGAGAGGTGGCTATTTTTTGTGCCGCCTTGGCTGGGGCCAGTCTCGGTTTCCTTTGGTTCAACTCTCACCCTGCCGAAGTGTTTATGGGAGATGTCGGGTCTCTGTCCATCGGTGCCGCCATCGGCACCGTGGCTGTTTTGGCAAAGCAGGAGCTTCTACTGGTTATCGTCGGCGGTCTCTTCGTCTTGGAGGCTCTCTCCGTGATCGCCCAAGTGACTTCCTTCAAGTTGACCGGGCGTCGTGTCTTGCGCATGGCACCCCTTCACCACCACTTCGAGCTGGCCGGGTGGGCCGAGTCGAAGATCATTGTTCGTTTCTGGATCCTGGCGCTGTTCTTTGGGCTGATGGGCCTGGCGACACTGAAGTTGCGTTGATCGCGGAAGATTTGAGGAATACGAAGTTGAGATCCCCATGGAGCAACAGAGATTGGCGCAAGGCGCTGGTGTATGGCTTGGGCCTATCGGGCCTTGCCGCATCCCGCTTGCTGCTCTCCCGTGGGGTCGAAGTGGTCGCCGTAGACGAGCGGCCGGAAGACCAGCTGAAGCTGGGGAGTCTGCGCGAAACGCCAGGATTCCAGTTGGTTGCGGGCGGTGAGTTGAAGACCCTGCCGGCGAATCTGGATGGAATCGTGGTGAGCCCCGGGGTCCCCTCCGACAAGGCACTCTTGGAGGCGGCTCGGCAAGCTGGCTTGTCCGTGATCTCCGA
Organism: Deltaproteobacteria bacterium; assembly: GCA_022601195.1. Taxonomy (GTDB): domain Bacteria; phylum Acidobacteriota; class Thermoanaerobaculia; order Multivoradales; family JAHZIX01; genus JAHZIX01. The sequence goes on along the minus strand of JAHZIX010000045.1, from coordinate 49,041 downwards.
GGTGGAGCTCGCATTTCCCCTATTGGACGGGCCGGTGATCGGCATCACAGGCACCAACGGCAAGAGTACGACGACGGAGTTGACCGGAGCCATCTTGAGAGCCGCCGGCCGAGATGTGGAAGTCTGCGGCAATATCGGAGAGCCCATCAGTGGTCGGGTAGACGGTCCCGAAGGGCGAGTTTTTGTCGTCGAGCTCTCGAGCTTCCAGTTGGAAAACCTGGAGACCTTTCAACCCGAGGTCGCGGCGCTACTCAACTTGTCTCCGGATCATCTGGACCGCTATGCAAGCTTCGATGACTATGTTGCCGCCAAAGGGGAAATCTTTCGCAATCAGGGAGCGGAGAACCTCGCAGTCATCAACGGCGATGACCCCGCGGTGGTGGCTTTGACGGCCCGGGCCCGAGCGCGTCGACGCATGTTCTCCCGCTCCTCGGAAGTGAAGGATGGTTGCTTTCTTGCCGATGGCACGGTCTGGGAGGCGGTACCCGGAGAGGCACCCTCGGCCCTTTTCGAGCGACGAGACCTCGGCCTGGATGGTGCCCACAATTTGGAAAACGCGATGGCCGCTTCCCTGTTGGCTCGCCCCTTTGGAGCAGAGTCGAGTCACCTGAAGGTCGCGCTAAAGAGCTTTCAGGGCCTGCCGCACCGCATGGAACGTATCGGCAAGGGGGGCCGAGTGGCCTTCTACAACGACTCCAAGGGCACCAATGTGGCAGCGACCGCCAAGTCTCTCGAGGATCTGCCAGATGGTTCGGTGCACCTAATCTTGGGCGGTGTCCACAAAGGCGACGACCCAAGCTTGCTCGCCGGCCTGATCCAGCGCAAGGCCCGTCGGCTATACCTGATCGGCGAGTCCGCCAGTGTGTTTGGGGCTGCCTTGGAAGGGGTCGTGCCCGGGGAAACCTCGGGAACCCTCGAGAAGGCCGTGGCCTCCGCCTCTCGCCAGGCAGCACCCGGCGAGGTGGTGTTGCTCTCTCCGGCCTGCGCCAGCTTTGATCAGTTTTCCAGCTACGCCCAGCGGGGTGAAGCCTTTCGCGCCCTGGTGAGTGCGTTGCCGGAGGCCATCCATGGCTAAGAAGCTGGCTTTCGACAAGATGCTTTTCACCTCCGTGGTGGCCCTCGCCAGCTTCGGCCTGGTCATGGTCTATTCCGCCAGCGCTGCGATCGCCCGGGATTTGGATCCGGCCATCAACCCCTTTCTCGTCAAGCAGACCTTGGCAGCTGGGGTCGGCCTCATCTTCATGGCGACGGCGATGCACATCGACTACCAGATCCTGCGTCGCAAATGGTTGGTCTACGCGCTCCTGGGGGGCATCGTGGTGTTGTTGGTCGCTGTGCTGTTCTCGCCGGCCGTCAACAATGCCCGCCGATGGTTCTTCCTGGGCGGGATTTCCGTCCAGCCCTCGGAGCTGGCCAAGCTGGTATTGATTCCGTTTCTCGCCTATCAGATCGATCGCAAATGGGACCGCATCAACCAAGCTCAATGCCTGGTGCCCTGCCTGGCCATCGTCGGACTCCTGGCGGGACTATTGCTGCTAGAGCCGGACATGGGCACGGCGGTACTGCTGATGACCACCGCCGCAGTGATGCTCTTCCTGGCTGGCCTGGCCTGGCGTTATGTGGTGACGGCCTTCGCATTGAGCATTCCGATGCTCTATTTGTTGGTCACTATGGCCCCTTACCGGGCGCGCCGTCTGGGGACCTTTCTTCGTCCCGACGACGATCCTTTGGGAAGTGGATTTCAGATCAGTCAGTCGCTGATAGCCGTGGGCTCCGGTGGTTTCTCCGGCCTGGGCTTGGGGCAGAGTTTGCAGAAGCTCTACTACCTCCCTCATCCCCATTCGGATTTCGTCTTCTCCATCGTCTGCGAAGAGCTGGGAATGATCGGTGCTCTCTGCTTGCTGGCCCTCTTTGGTGCTTTGATTGCACGGGGAATTCGAGCAGGTCTGCGCGCCCCGGATCGCTTCGGTGCTTTTTTGGCCTGGGGTTTTACCGCCTTGTTGGGAATCCAAGCGTTGACCCACATCAGCGTGTCCCTTTCCCTGCTTCCCACCAAGGGAATTCCTTTGCCCTTCGTCTCCTACGGCGGCTCCTCCCTGGTGAGCACGCTGACCGCCGCGGGTGTCATTCTCAATGTCTCCCAGCATGGATGATGAGATGCCGAAACCTCTCTCTTCCGCGCCTCTTCACGTGCTCCTGGCAGGGGGAGGCTCCGGTGGCCATGTCTTCCCGGCCCTCACTCTCGCCGACGAGTTGCAGGAAAGGGGACACCAGGTGACTTTCGCTGGATCCTCCCAGGGTTTGGAGGCTCGGCTGGTGACGGCTCGTGACATCCCCTTTCACGCTTTGGCGGCTCGGCCCTTGGTGGGCCAGGGAGTTTTCGGCAAGGCCAAGGCCGTGGCCACTCTGGGACTTTCCGCTGTCGCTGCCAGGAGTTTGGTGCGGCGCCTGGGTGTACGGGCCGTGGTGGGAACCGGCGGGTACGTCTCCGCTCCCGCTCTGGTGGGGGCTCGGTTGGCGAGTCTTCCGGTCCTACTCTTAGAGCCCAATGCTCGCTCCGGGGTCGCCAATCGATGGCTTTCTCGACTTGCCGCGGAAGCGGCAGTGGCCTATGAACAGACGAGCCAGGAGTTCGCCTGCCCTTCTCTGGTCACGGGAGTTCCCGTGCGTCAGGTGTTTTTCGAAACTCCGGGCCTCGAGGAAGCTCCAGCTGTCCCCCGGCCTCCCCGGCTCTTGGTGCTCGGGGGGAGCCAGGGAGCTCTACAGCTCAACCAGGCCCTACCGGAAGCGGTGGTTGAGGCAGCGAAGGTTCTGGGGGGGCTGGAGATCACTCATCAATGCGGGGAGCGTCACTTGGCGGTGACCCAGCAAGCCTACGACGACGCTGTGAGGAGTGCGGGCTCCCCACCACCGGGGCAAGCTGAGTCGGGGCAAGTGTCTTCCGAGGCGGGGGACTTTGGGCAAGGGGTGGTTGATCGAGGGCCCTTGGTGAAAGTCGTGCCGTTTCTCGAAGACATGGCGGGAGCCATGGGGCAAAGCGATCTGATCATTTCCCGCGCTGGAGCCGTCACGCTGGCGGAGATCTGTGCTGCCGGTCGGCCCTCCTTATTGGTGCCCTTGGCGGGGGCTTTGGGCCACCAACTGGACAACGGCCGCGTTCTGGAGACAGCGGGCGCGGCTCAGGTTCTGCTCCCGGAACAAGTGGAGAGGAATTTCCTGGCGGAGAGCCTGGCAAAGCTCCTGGGAGACCGCTCCAAGCTGGTATCCATGGGGAGTTGCGCTCGCTCTTTGGCGCGACGGGATTCCGCTACGCTGATCGCCGACCGGGTCGAGGCATTGGCTGGCTTCGAGAGGGGGGAAGGCTGATGTTTCAGCGCTTTTCTGGCCTTTCGAGGGTTCATTTCGTCGGCATTGGTGGTGCCGGCATGAGCGGCATCGCCGAGGTACTGCTGGACTACGATCTAGAAGTCACTGGCTGCGATCAGGCGTTCAGCGAGACCACCGAGCGCCTAGCAAAGTTGGGTGTGCGCATTTCTCAAGGCCATTCGCCGGATCACCTCGATGGGGTGGATTTGGTGGTGATCTCGTCGGCAATCCCTCAGACGAATCCGGAAGTGGTGGCGGCTCGAGAGCGGGGAGTGACGGTGGTGCGCCGAGCTGAGATGCTCGCAGAGTTGATGCGTTTGAAATACGGCATCGCGGTGGCCGGCACTCACGGGAAAACCACCACGACCTCGCTGGTGGGTTCTCTTCTTACCGACGGGGGGATGGATCCGACGGTGATCGTCGGTGGCCGCCTGCGGGTTTCCGGCACCGGAGCGAGGCTCGGGAAGAGTGACTATCTGGTTGCCGAAGCTGATGAGTTCGACCGTAGCTTTCTCCGTCTGGCACCGATCATTGCAGTGGTGACCTGCATCGACCGAGATCACCTGGATACCTACCGGGATCTCGAAGAGATTCAGGACGCCTTCGTAGAGTTTGCGGACAAAATTCCTTTCTTCGGCCAGGTCATTCTGTGCCTTGACGACGAGGGGGTCCAGCAGATCCTGCCCAGACTGGCGGAGCGTCGGTTGCTTACCTATGGGCTGTCGCCACAGGCGGAGTTATCGGCGGTAGACGTCGAACCCCGTGGCTGGGGAAGTCGTTTTCGGGTGGTTCAGGCTGGGGTTGGGGATCTGGGCACGGTCGATCTGCCCATGCCCGGAGAACACAATGTGCGCAACGCTCTGGCTGCGGTGGCGGTAGGCCTCTCCCTGGAATTGGGTTTTCCGGCCATCTCTTCGGCGCTGGCTTCCTTTGGGGGAGTCCACCGTCGGTTCGAGCAGTTGGGAGACTGGCGAGGTGCAGCGGTGGTCGATGACTACGCCCACCACCCAACGGAGGTAGCTGCGGCCCTCAAGGCGGCTCGTCAGGCTTGCGAAGGCAGAGTGCATGCCATTTTTCAGCCTCATCTCTACAGCCGGACCCAGCTCTTGGCTCAGGAATTCGGTCGCTCTTTGTTGGCAGCGGACCACGTCCTGGTGACCGAAATCTATGGCTCCCGAGAGAGCCCCATGGACGGGATCTCCGGAGATTTGCTGGTCAAAGAGGCAAAGGCCAGTGGCCACCGCAATGTGTTCTTCTGCTCCCAATGGCAGGAGGCTGAGCAGCGTCTGGCAGAGGCCGTAGCGCCGGGGGATCTGGTGATCACCTTGGGAGCAGGCAACATCAATCGTCTAGGCCTTTCCCTATTGGCCCAAGATGCCCCCTCGTCCGGGGAGCTCGTGGCGGTGGAGGAGCGATGAGCGCTGTGCCCCTGTCCCGGGAACGGGATTCCGCCGTGGCATCGCCCCACCGGCCCCGCCCGGCCCTGGCGCTGGAGCCCGCCCAAGCCCCCTTCCGCCGACCGGGAGTGGTACAGCGGCATCGGCGAAAGCGGCGTCTGCTGGGGGCTCTCAAGTTGTTTGTCGCGGCGGTCTTCTTGGTGGGGGCGCCGGTTGCCTTCGCGGCGTGGGCTCTCACGACGCCCCATCTAGCTCTGCAGGAGCTACAGGTGCGAGCCGCCGACCGAGTGCCAGAGGTGTGGGTGGAAGAAGCGTTGTCCCCGTTCGTTGGGCAAAACCTCTTGCGCATGTCCCTGTCCACAGTCGGCCTCCAGCTCAGCGAGCACCCCTGGGTCGCCGGTGCGTCCATTCGCAAAGCTCTGCCCCACGGTTTGGAAGTCGACATCGTTCCGCGGCAGCCCAGAGCTGTGCTCGAAGGAAGCGCGGAAAGGTCTTTCGTGGATAGTGACGGAAGGGTCATCGCCTCCTTGAGCGCCGAGGAGACGGTGGTGGGCTTGCCTCTGTTGCGGGGAGGGCTCTCGGCACCGGAGGACGTTCGCCGAGCGCTGGCCGTGGCCGCGGAGCCAGGCCGTTTGGGGTTGCCCTGGGCGGCGACCCTGCAAGAGGTGGAAGTGTTGGGCAAGGAAGATTTTCGCCTGACCTTCGCAGCTCTTCCTTACCCCGTCTTGGTTCGGTCGGGAAGTCTCGTGGAGAAAGAAAAGTACCTGGAGAGGGTGCTGCTGGAGATCGCATCGCGATACCGGCACGTGAAAGCTTTAGATCTGCGCTTTGCGCGCAGGATCGTTTTGCAACCTGACGGCGAGAGGGGCAATAGGGTCCCGGATCGCTTTCCGAGTAGAGGGTGAGGCGAATGGCCAAACCGGAAGATTACCTGGTAGGAATCGATATCGGCTCTTCGAAGATTGGCGTGCTCATCGGCCTTCGCGATGCGGAAGCAGGCATCGAGGTGGTGGGCAAGGGCGTCGCGCCCAACCGTGGCACCCGCAAGGGCAATATCGTCAACGTCGAAGCCACCGTGGACGCGCTGAAACAGGCCAGCGAAGAGGCGGAGGTGATGGCCGGGGTCGAAATCTCCCAGGCGTATGTTGGAATGGCTGGTGCCGATATTCGCAGTGTCAACTGCCGTGGCATGGTGTCCGTAAAACGAAAAGATCGGGAGATCTCTAGCGACGACATCAAGCGGGTTCTAGAGGCTGCCCAGTCGGCGGCGCTACCTTCGGATCGCAAGATCCTGCACGCGATTCCCCAGGAGTTCCTGGTCGATGAGCAGGGCGGCATTTCCGAGCCCATCGGCATGCTCGGTAGCCGGCTGGAGGTCTTGCTTCACCTGGTGACGGGCAATGTCACTCGCTCCAAAACTTTGTTGACCTGCGTCAATCGCGCCGGCATCGAGGTCCTCGAGATGGTGTTCGAGCCCTTGGCTACCGCGGAGGCTGTGCTCACCAACGACGAACGGGAGTTGGGTGTCTTATTGCTCGATCTCGGCGCCGGAACTACGGAATACGCCCTATTCGGCGACGGAGAAGTTCAGCACAGTGGAGTGCTGCCGGTGGCGGCGGGGCATTTCACCAATGATCTCGCCATGGTCTTGAGAACTCCTTTTGCGGAAGCGGAGAAGATCAAGGTTCGTGATGGCTGCTGCCTGGCTCACATGGTCAGCGACGACGAAGGCCTCTCGGTGCCTACCGTGGCTGGTGGTACGACCCGGGTGGTGCCGCGCAGAGAGCTATGCGAGATTCTTCAGCCCCGGGCCGAGGAACTCTTCACTCTGGTGGAAGAGGATCTGGTTCGCCACGGTTTTGAGGAGCCTCCACGGGCGGGAGTCGTGCTGACCGGCGGTGGTGCCCAGATGGACGGTCTACTGGAAATGGCGGAGCAGATTTTCAACACGGGGGTGCGCTATGGCCTGCCCCGGGGTCTCGGGGGGCTGGTAGACGTCATCAACAGCCCGACTTGGTGTACGGCATCGGGACTGCTGCGTTGGGGCCTGCTTTCCGAGCAGAGCCAGGCCCGAAAACGTCGCCGATCGGCATTCAACATGCGGGACATGATGGGAAGCCTGAGGGGCATGTTCGAGGATCTTCTGTAGGGCTAAGGCCTTGAGCGACAAGTTTGCAATCGGTTTGAAAGGGACGAACCCAGAAAGGGGACGAGTCATGATTCTCTTCGACGAACAGGAAGAGCCGGTCGTCGCACCGGCACCTCAAATTGTGTCGCCCAACCTGACATCGGGGGCGAAGATCCGAGTCATTGGTGTTGGCGGCGGCGGTGGTAATGCCGTGAATCGGATGATCGCGGCGGATTTGGGGGGTATCGAATTTATCGCCGCGAATACCGATCTCCAGGCCCTTGGCAACTGCCATGCGGCTACCAAGCTGCAGATCGGTCAGCAGCTCACCAAGGGGTTGGGAGCGGGTTCGGATCCGGAGGTAGGCCGGAAGGCGGCCCTAGAGGATACCGAAGCCATTCTCGAGCTACTGAGTGGCTCCGACATGGTCTTTCTCACCGCAGGTCTGGGAGGTGGAACGGGAACCGGTGCAGCTCCGGTAATCGCTTCTCTGGCGGCAGAGATCGGTGCGCTGACCGTGGCGGTAGTGACCAAGCCCTTCGGCTTCGAGGGGCGGCGGCGACAGCAGTTCGCCGAGCAGGGGGTCGAGGAGCTCCGGTCGGCGGTGGATACCCTCATCACGATTCCCAACGAACGGTTGCTGAGCTTCGTCGATCGCGGAACTCCTCTTTCCGAAGCGTTCCGCATCGCCGATGATGTCCTAAGGCAAGCGGTCCAAGGGATCAGTGATCTGATCACCGTTCCTGGGGAAATCAATGTCGACTTTGCTGATGTCCGCACGATCATGACCGGTATGGGCATGGCGTTGATGGGTACCGGGATCGCCAAGGGCGAGAATCGTGCCGTGGAAGCAGCACAACGGGCTATTTCTTCTCCTCTCCTGGAAGAGACCTCCATTCAAGGAGCTCGCGGCGTGCTGATCAATATTTCCGGCGGCCGGGACCTCACCCTGCACGAAGTTGCCGAGTCGGCACGGATCATTGCCGAGTCGGTGGACGAGAATGCCAACATCATCTCTGGGATGGTGATCGACGACCAGTTGGAAGAAGCGATGAAAGTCACGGTCATTGCTACCGGCTTCGACGAAGTTCGGCAACAGCATCGGGAGGCGATGCCGGTGCGGCCGCACGCCAGGCCGGAGCCCATTCCTGTCTCGGTGGAGCCGGAGCCGGCCCAAGCTCAGCTTCCCGACGAAGGGGCTGGCGAGAAGTCCATCGACGAGATTCCCTTCTATCGCAAGGTTCTAGCTCAGAACCAAGGGGATGACCCTGGTGGTTTCGGCCCCAATTGGTCGAATGTCGATGACTACGACATCCCGACGGTTTTGCGCAAGCAAATGGACTGACGGTCCGAAGGGCCGGTTGCTCCTGAGCACCGCCCTTGCTGTCGAGGCACGACTGCACCGAGATATTTGGCGGCTCCGGATTGCCGTTATTAGGCCCGCGGAGCCGCTCTTGGGAATGTCGCAGGCCTTCGGAGTACCCCCTTCTTGGCGGCTGAGCATTTGCTGTCTCGCGCATAGGGGGTATGATGATCAGGCTTTAAGCATGAATGCCTTCGTAACTCTCGGGTGGGAAACGAGTTCCCTCCGGGAAGCGGAGCTTTGGGTGGGCTAGCCGGATCGCTAGATTCCGACGGAGCATCATGGGCCACGAAGAGAACGATCAAGCAAGAAGTATTCAAGTCGTCCTGGCGGAAGGGGATCACCCTATCCGTATCCTTCTCGAAAGAGCAGTGCCGGAGAGTGGTCGCCTCTTGGTGGCAGTCAAGAGCGGTACGGAAGCTCAGGAGACTCTCCGAGAGCGGAGTTACGATCAGACGGTTCTCGATCTGGAAATTCCAGAGCTCGGCCGCGTAGAGCTGTTACGACGCCACGATGAGGGCGCTGGAGACTCGGAGATCTTGATGGTCAGTGCCCAGTCTCCGCTGCAGAGTGTGGTGGAGGCTCTGGAGCCGGAAGCCTACGATTTTCTGACCAAACCCTTGAGCTCAACCAACCTCGCGGAGCTGGTACGAGAAGCGGAAAGCGGGACCGGTAAGGGCAGTGCGACCTCGCGATTGCGGCTGAAGCTGAACAAGCATCAGCTGGGGGCTCCCATACTCGGCCATAGCCCCGCCATGGAGAGACTCCTCCAGTTGGTGGAGCGGGTCGCCTCTTCCACCGCTACGGTGCTCATTCACGGTGAGACCGGTAGTGGCAAGGGAATGATCTCGCGCCTGATTCACGAGCTGAGTCCTCGGAGTGAGGAGCGGTTCGTCGCCATCAATTGCAGTGCGTTCCAGGACCACCTGCTGGAGAGTGAGCTTTTTGGACACGAGAAGGGCGCCTTTACCGGTGCCGTTGTGGCCAAGCACGGTCTTTTCGAGGTGGCAGACAAAGGTACCCTGTTTTTGGATGAGGTGGCGGAAATGACTCCCGCCATGCAGGCCAAGCTATTGCAGGTTCTGGACTCGGGAGAGTTGCGCCGGGTCGGCGGCACCAAGCTGCGAAGAGTCGAAACGAGAATCATCGCTGCCTCGAACAAGGATCTCAAGGAAGAGGTCAAGGCCAAGCGTTTTCGCGAGGACCTTCTTTTCAGGCTCAATGTGGTGACGTTGATCGTGCCGCCTTTGCGCGAGCGAGTGGCGGAGATCTCGGAGCTGATCGAGGGTTTCATGGAACGCTTTCGCAACCAGGGCCTTCCCACCAAGTCCCTGTCAGCGGAGGCGATGGCTTACCTCGAGTCCTACGCCTGGCCGGGCAACGTGAGAGAGCTCGCGAACACCGTCGAAGGTCTTCTCCTACTCACTCAGGGGGATACCATCCGGACGGACGATCTACCGCAAAATATTCGTCCCTCGCTGCCGGCCTTTGACCCGGCAGCCCCAAACCCGGCTTCCTCCCAGGAATCCAGCGGGCCTCCGGTACCCCTAACGGAAGTCGAGAAGGTCCATGTGGCTCGAGTGCTGCGTTATACGGAAGGCAAGAAAGCACCGGCCGCTCGGATTCTAGGTATCGACGTCAAGACCCTCAACAAGAAGATCGAGAACTACGGCATCCAACTGTAGCGCTGCCCTTTTTTCCTGGGAGAATTGCCGCGTTGTGGTGTTCTAGGGAGGGCTGTACCCGACGGACCTACGGTTTTCGGGCTTTTTTCCCCTTGCACGCCTCTTGCATCTCCCCACAACCGAGTCTCCCCAGATTGTAGAAGCACAGACTTCGACTGTAGGCCTCGAGAGGCGACGGACCCGAACGGCTCGGGATTGTCTCTCGCGGAGAGTAAGGGGTTTCATGGCACCGTTGAAGGCTCTCATCAAGAGGGTCCGGTCAGAGCTTGATTTAGGTCGCCGGCCAGTTCGCTTGGCCTTGGGAGGATTGCTCACCTACGTCGCCAGGCATTTCTCGCGCTCCGCCTACAACCGCATTCTCGAAAAAGCCCCCGGCAGCGCCCAGCTGATCGCTCATTACCGAGATCACACGAAGCATTTCTTGGAAGCTCCCCCGGTTCCCCCCTGGGTGGTTCGGGAGATTACGGATCTACTGGGTTGTGTTCCCAAGGTTGGCCATGAGGTCGCTCTGGTCCTCCAGCCGAGTGGCTTGCCCTACGAGCAATTTTCGCCCTTGGTGCAGAGCTTCGTGAACTTTGTCCAGGTGGATCTTCGCATCGACCTGGTCAAGCTCATTCAAAGTCAAACCTACGACTTGACGGACCTAGCCAAAGAGGTCTTGCGCAATATGGAGGAAGGCTCCTGAGCTCGGTCACTGTCTTCCGCGACCGTGTCCCCGATAGCCGTGCTCCCGATGACCGCACTCCCGGCTACGGATCCTGATGCCGAGTTCCGGTGTCCGATCCCGGTGACCAGCGGTTCCCGTAGCTGCTCTCTCGGGGCGGACTAGGGAAAGGTCAAAGTCCAGACGGAAGTGTCACCGGATTCGAAGCCGTCGCTGAACAGAGCCGGAAAATTCCGCATCAACACCACCTCATCTTCGAGCTCGTCGATGAGAGCCAAGTCCAAGTCCCCATCGTTGTCGAAGTCCATCATCAGGGAACAGGAAGCTGCTTGGGGAGCCAGGAATTCCTGGTGAAAGGCGAAGTTGCCGTTGTCGTTACGGAACAGGAACCAATCACCGCTAAAGCTCGAGATCGTCCAGTCGAGGTCTCCATCGCCGTCGAGATCTCCCAGGTCCGTGGCCAAGGGAAAAGGATCGGTACTCAGCGTCGAGGGTGCCCCCAGCCCGCCGTCCCCATCTCCCAGCACGACGGAACCGTGGTTGGAGGAGCTGTTGGCGGCTACCAGATCCTCGTGCCCATCTCCGTTGACGTCTCCCGAAGCGAGCATCCAAACGGCGCCCCCCAGGCTTTGGTCAGACCCAGCAGTGAAGGTGCCGTCCCCATCGCCCAGATAGACATAGGCCCGTTGGGAGGTACGACCCCCGGCCACTAGGTCGAGGATGCCGTCCTCATTCATGTCCGCGGCGACCAGGGCCCACTCTCCAGCGGATCCTGTTCCGAAGTTCGAGTCGTTTGTGAAGGAGCCGTTGCCATCATTGAGCAGCAAAGAGATGGTGCTGGCGCTGGAGGAAGTAACAGCGATGTCCGTGTCGCCATCACCGTCCGCATCGAGCACCGCAATGCCCCGAGGGGAGCTATTGACCGAGATGATTTGTTGAGCCTGAAAAGTGCCGTCGCCATTGCCTAGAACGACCGAAACGGTGCCGGAGTTGATATTGGCAACGCAGATGTCCAGGTTGCCGTCGCGATCGAAGTCGCTGGGTTCAGAGGGGCTTGCTTGGGGCCCGACAGGTACGGTCGGTTGGAGAAAGTCGTCGAAGGTGCTCGAGCCATCGGCCTGGTTGAGAAAGACTCGAAGATCGGCCGTGTCCTCGTTGACGATGGTGATATCCAGCCAACCGTCACCGTCTACATCCGAGGCGATACCGCCGTAGGCCCGGGAGGATTGGCCCGGGGTGGTCCGAGTCGACATGCGGCTTACTTCTTCGAAGTCGAGACCCGCGGGAGCTGCCGCCGTCCAATACTGAAAGGAGTAGCCGGCGTCCCGCAAGAAGGTGCCGTCCGTGGCTTCGATGTCGTGAGACAAGATCACCATGACCCGGTCTCCGCCGGAAAGGGGGGAATCGGGAGTCAGGGTCACGTCTCGGTCCCCGTTGGAGAAGGTGAGTGTGCCGGTCACGGTTCCCGTCCAGCGGCCGAAAACCCAGAAGGATTCAAGAGGCACCACGGAGGTTCTCTCCACCGGGCGATCGAAATGAATGGTGATGCCGGCTCCTCGGGGAGCGGAAAGGCCTTGAGCCTGAGGCTCCACGCTGGTCACCGTGAGCTGGTCCCCGGCGAAGGTGGGTGCCGCTGATAGCCAGAAGAGAATGCCGAGAAGGGTTCGTTGTCCTTGCCTCATGGTCTTTCGGGCCTCGTCGTTCTTGGTGGAAGTAGCGAGTCTCTAGGAGTCAAGCCCTCGGATCCTACCAGGTCCCGGAAGGGGTAGCGGCGCAGGGGACGCACGCCAACTAGCAAACACTCCGGTGAGAAACAACGGCTAGCTGTCAGGGATAGGAGGCTTTGGGGTCGCTTCCAAATACAGAAAGACGTCAACCTGGTCTCGGTTGCGAACCGCCCCGAGGAGAGCGGAATAGGGTTTGATACCGAAATCCGACAGGGTGAGGGTACCGAACGCTTCGAAAACGACCTTGGTCTCCGTTGTCGAGATTCGAAGCGGGAAGGGAGCTTCCACTTCCTGGCCGTGGATTTCGAAGACCACGTTGGCCTGATGAGACGTCTGGGCTCGGTCCCCGTCGGCAGAAGCGCGCAACTCTCGAACCTGGACAGAAAGAGTGGGAAAACGCTCCGCGTCCAGCTGGCTGGGGCCCAACATGGCGGACCTCACCTTGGCGCGATTCTTGTCGGACATCTCACCGAAGGCCTGGTCGAGAATGCCCAACTCCTGGAGGCGCGGAAACCAAGTTTCTTGTGCCTGTGGCGAATCGATCTCCAGGGATGTGACGGGCGCTTCGAAGACAAAGCTGGCTTCCATGGGATGGGCAGGGTGGTAGCGGAGCTCTGCGGAATAGCCTCTTGCAACGATCAAATGGTCATGGGCCAATCGGGCAGCGGCACCGGCTTTGTGAGTCACCACAGCAAAAACACTCGAAGCCCGGTCGATCTCCAGCTCATCCCCTCCGACGGCCCGCTCGGTTAGGGCGCTCGCCCATAAGGCGCCGGTGGATAAGGTTAGCGATGCCGCCAGGGCCAGGTTCGCGAAAAGAGACCAAGGGGAAAAACTCATGGGGATTCCTACCATATTGAGGTCTACACAAAACGACCCGATGCTACTCAACTCGATTCAGCGGAGCCGGTAGCGCACCATCGCCCGCAGATGGAAGAGGTCGTCGCTCTCGCTGGATAGAGCTCCCAGGCGCTGCACGGACAGCGGGCTGTAAAAGGCTTCCAGGGAGAGCCGCGCTTTCTGGGCCAGCTGCCAGGTGGCGCCTCCGTGCATGGAGAAGGTCTCTCCTTCGGTGCGAAGCAGGCTGCGGTCCAGAAATCCAAACGTTTGGGCACTCACCTGGAATTCCGTGTCCAGGCGTTGCCCGGCCATTCCCAAGTGGAGCTGGGGGGCTCTGCGGCCCCTCAAGGCGTAACCCGCAGTGAGCTCCAGGCCGAGGTAGTCCATGGTCACTTCATCTTCCGAGGGGGCTTCGCAGCCAAAGGCGTTGCCTGGCGACCCCGGAGCCGCCTGGGCGTCTTCCTTGGTACAGGTGAGATCACCTTTCACCGTTCCTACCTGCCCATAGAGTCGGACCCCTAGAGTCCAGGGGCCGCGATTCAGGAGATTCTTCTCCAGGGCTGCGGAAACCAGGCTCGCCTCCACTCCATCCAACCGCACTGGTGGGGCCCAGGCGAGGGTCACCGCCGAGCTCCAGGGCAAACCCACGGTAACTCGTCCCCGGCCCCAAACCGGAGTGCGGTTGAGATCTTCCTCCTTGCGGCCGCCAAAACCGACCGTGCGCTGTTCTCGATCCAAATGAGGAACCGAGAGACCTTCTAAAGCCACTTCGACGCTTCCCGGCTCGCGGACTTCGATGGGGCCCAAGCTGGTGAGAAGGCTGACCGAAGCATAGAGTTTCATGGCCCAGGATTCCGGTGCATCGAAATCCAAATCCTCGACCGGGTCGACCACCGGCAGCTCCTGGGCCATCCCCGGAGGGACCACCAGAGCAAAGGACAGGAAAGTCAGAAGGAGCAGGAGCATCAGGCTCCGTGAATCATTTGGCTTCATGGCAATTCCCTCAGGGGCAGGTGGCGAAGGCGTCGGTGTCCTGGACGGGCAACGCGGCCATACCGAGGGGGTTGACGTACTGCCGCACTTGATCTGCCACGGTGTCGATGACTGTGAGGTTGAATTCCACGTTGGTAGTGGCGGCGAAGAATACCCAATAGGTTTCGAAGGCTGGTGCGCTGCAGGCATTGAGGATCTTCACCAGCATCTCGATGTTGTTCTCGTTGAAAAAGTAGAACAGGCCTGAATCTCGGCGGCCGAAGTCGACGGCCTGTCCGCTACCCTGCACATCATTCTGGGTTCGAAAACTCACTTGCACTTTGAATCGATCGTTTTCACCCAGGCAGAGAGTTTGGGCGTCGGCCTCACAGGGACCGAAATCCTGGTCATTGCCTTCGATGGTCAGAGTTGAGCTGCTGAGGTTTCCGAGGGTAGCTCCTCCGGAAGGATCGCTCAGAGAGACTTGCAAGTTTTCGTCTCCTTCGGGGATAGCCTCGTCCAGGATCGACACCAGGAACGATTTGGCAGCATCGTCTCCATCTCCCCAATCGAGGGTGCCACTGGCCGGAGTGTAGTCCGCATCCGCGGTGGCCGATCCGTCGGCGGTGGAGTAGGAAACAGAGACAGCGCCGTCGTCTCCCGCGGTGCGACTGACCATCACTTCCACTGAGCCGACGGTCTCGGCTACCGAGATCTCCGCTTGGGTCAAGCTCAGGACGCCCGGGTTGCCTGGCGGCGGAGGGGGAGGGGCGTCATCGTTGTCGGAAATCCTCAAGGTCGCAGTGTTCGGAGAGCCGAGGGTCGCGTCGCCTCCTGGGTTACTCAGGGAGAGGTTCAGAACTTCCTGACTCTCGTCGGCGCTGTCGTCGAGAATCGTTACGGAAAAGGTCTTCTGGTCGTCGTCGCCATCGGACCAGTTGAGAGTGCCAGAGGTGGCCGTATAGTCCTGCCCTGCGGTAGCAGAGCCGTTGCTGGTAGCGAAGTCGACGGAGACAGCGCCGTCATTGCCTCCGGTTCGGCTAACGGTGATCGTCGCCGAGCCGCTTCCTTCGCCGGTCTGGTAACTACCTGAGGTGAAGCGAAGCGCTCCCGGCTCGACGGGAGCCGCTTCCACGGTGATTCTCCCGGTCATGCCGACTCCCACGTGGACCGCGCAGAAGTAATCGAAGACCCCGGCGGTGTCGAAGGTTAGAGTGAAGCTCCAGGAGTTGGACGCCGGAGCGCCATCCCCGCCATCGCCGTCACATCCATTGGCACAACGAAAGCTTCCGTCGTTGGCTTCGACGTTGTGAAAGCCACCACCGTTGGTCCAGGTAACGGTGTCTCCCACTTGGATGGTTAAGTTTGCTGGAGAGAAAACCAGGCTGTTGGTCGCCACGACATCGAAGTTTGCTGCTTGGCCGGGAAGGGCGACGAAGGCGGCGAGTAGGACCATCACGGGTAGGGCTTTTGAGCTCATGGATTCCTCCGAGCCGATGGGTTGGGTGGTTTCGAGACAGTTGCTGGTAGGTACCCCTGTCGGCGGTCGGAGGTTCAAAGCTGTTGAGCATGGAAGAGCCTCGAGGATAAATATCTCCCGAGATTGAACCTATGGGCTCCCGAGCGGGACTGACTGAGAAATGTCTTTGCGCAGCGGCGATGAGAATTTCAGCGAGGGGGCTGAGGTATCGTGATCGAAGGTGAATGAAATGCCAACCGGACCGAACCAGCAGGAAACCCCTTCAGAAGCTGCCCTCTTGAGGAGCATTCAGCTTCGGGACAGGGCTGCTTTCGAGGAACTCTACACCCTCTACTATCGGCGACTGTATGGCTACCTGATTCGTCAGCTGCTTCCTTCCGACCTCATCGAAGAGGTCATCAACGACGTTATGTATGTGGTTTGGAAAGACGCGGAGAAGTTTCAAGGTCGTTCCCGAGTTTCGACTTGGATCTTCGGAATCGCCTATTTCTCCGCCCTCAAGCGACTCCGCAAAGACCCTCGGGAGCAAGAGGTTTCGGATCAGGAGATCGCCAATCGGGAAGCTGAGGATCCAGGACGAGATATCTGGCGTCGGGAGCTGCGTTTAGCGCTTCTCAAGGCTCTTCGCGCTCTTTCTCCGGAGCATCGAGCGGTTGTCGAACTGACCTATTTTCAAGATTGCTCCTACCGCGAGATTTCCGAGATCGTCGGCTGCCCGGTCAATACGGTCAAGACGAGAATGTTCCACGCCCGGCTCCGGCTTCGCGACATTCTGCGCAATCTGGGGATTCGGGAAGGGAGTTGGCAAAGGGAAGGAGCGTCGGGATGACGGAGCAGGAAGAGCTGAACCACCAGGCCGCCTGGAACTCCCTCCCATGGCTGGCCAACGGCACCCTCGAGGGAGAAGAACTGCATAGCTTATTGGACCACCTGAAGGTCTGCACCACTTGCCGGTCCGAGCTGAGCTTCTTGCCGGAGCTGCGGACCTCGCTGGGTGCCCTAGCGGTGCAGGAAGAGGCGGCGCCGGATCCGGCCGCCTCGTTTCGTCGGCTGATGACGCGCATCGACGGGGAGGCTCGTGGTTTGGCGACGGAAGGGACGGGGTTCGGGTCGAACTTTCTACAGGCTTGGCGGCTCGTTCCGGTTTGGGGGCGGCGACTGATGCTTGCCCAAGGCACTGCTCTGGTCGTGCTCGCTGTTCTCGTTTTGGGGTTGCCCAGCGCATTTTCCGGGGTTGAGGCTCGTTCTGGGTCGAAGGCCGAACCCGACCTGGGTCAGCAAATCGAGTCCGGCCAGTTTCGAACCCTCTCAGATCCGGGAGTGCCGACCCTTGCGAGTGGTCTCCAACTCCGAGTGATCTTTGATCCGGAGACCCCAGAAGGGCGCTTGAGAGAGTTGGTGCGAGGATGCGGGGGCAACATCGTAGAAGGCCCCTCCGGCGTGGGCGTCTACACGGTGGCCGTATCGGAAGGGTCTGCGAGCGGTGGCACCAGGGATGCTGTAGCGCAGCTGCGAGAGAGCCGAGACGTTCACTTCGCCGAATGGGTGTTTCCCAAACTTCCGGCAGGCCAGAACTGATGCGATGATTGAGCGCCACGTTTCTCAGCCCGACACTCGTCGTCGGCCTCTTTTCTTGCTCAGCAATTGGTGGATCGCGGCGATTCTTCTGGCGGGCTTTCTGCCAGGTTGTACTTCTATGCCGGGAGCCCCAGAGGACGGAAGAATCCCTTCCGCGGCGGTGGCTCACCACCCGGCCTCGAGTCAGGTCATGGTCATTCTGGAAACGGCTTCTTCGAGAGATCTGACCCAGAAAATTCGCGAACTCGAGCGGCGGCACCGAATGCGCACCGTTGTGAGCTGGGAAATGGCCTCTCTGGGAGTCCATTGTGTCGTCTTCCAGTCCCTGCAACTTTCTGCGTCGTTCATGGTGAAGCAATTGAAGAAAGACCCTCGGATCTCCTTGGTCCAGGAGGTGCAGTGGTTCCGAGTCCTAGCGGACCCTGCTCCTGCGAATCAAGAGGACCCCTACCGCCACCTGCAGCAGGGCGCCGAAGTTCTACACCTCGAACGAGCACATCGTCAGGCCACCGGTCGCGGGATCCGAGTCGCCGTCATAGATACCGGGGTAGATGTGTCCCATCCAGATCTCCAGGACCGGGTGTTGATCGCGAAGAACTTCGTCCGGGCTGAGGAATCTCGTTTCACCCAGGATGTCCATGGGACGGCAGTGAGTGGGGTGATCGCTGCATCGACGGGCAATGGAGTCGGTATTAGCGGAGTGGCGCCGGAGGCTGGAATCATGGCGCTCAAAGCTTGTTGGCCTTCGACCCGCGGCTCCAGTCAGGCGGTGTGTAACAGCTACACCCTAGCTCTCGCTTTGGATTTCGCCATTGTTCAAGGTGCTCAGGTGATCAATTTGAGTCTGGCTGGCCCGGAAGACCCCATTCTTGGCCAGTTGATTCGCCGCAGCATCGAACGAGGCATCGTGGTCGTGGCTGCTGTGGACGACGTGGCAACGAACCCGTTTCCGGCGTCCCTGCCCGCGGTGCTGGCAGTCCGCACCCTCGATTCAGAAGACCAGGAACACTCTGCGACCGGGGGGGCGGGACCGGCTTTCGTTGAGGAGGAGGCTTTGCAAGGGGGCGCGACTCTAAGGACCTTGGCAGCTCCTGGGCTAGATGTCCTGACCACCGTCCCGGAAGGTGGGTATGACTTTTTTACCGGTTCCTCGTTTGCCGCGGCTCACGTCTCCGGGGTGGTAGCCCTGGTATTGCAACTGCAGCCGAAGTTAACTCCTATGGCGCTCAAAGAGCTTCTCTTCGAGACCGCAGGAGAAAATCCAGGCCATGCTGTGGTCGATGCTCTGAAGGCAGTGGAACGCGCTGCTGCCGGGTTTTGACTCCCGCCGGAGGCCGACGAAGACCTTACTCTGCTTCCCCGTAGATAAATCGCAGGCCCTTGGTAAAGGCATGGCCAAAGATCGTCCTATGGGTTTCATCGTCTAAGACTTCAGAACGAATCTCGAAATGGTTGGGGTCTTTCCCCTCGAGAATGCGGACCATTTCCAACTGGTGATCGATCATAGATTGACCTGTGTGGTGCCGGCTGCTTTCGTGCTCTCCGATCCCGACGTACAGCTTCGCTGGTCGGCTTGTCGGGGCCGCTCCCTTCGCCTGGCGAATGAGCACTTTGTCATTCCACCAAAGAGAGGGGCTCAGCAGAAGATATCTATCAAACATCTGTGGGGCGTTCAGAAGGGTGAAGAAGCCGAACAGCCCTCCGAGGGAATGCCCATACAGCGCTCGGCTGTCGTCTTCCGCGCGATAGTTGCTGTCTACGAAGGGGAAGAGCTCCTGTTCTAGGAAGTTTCTAAATGCCTCTGCGCCTCCGCCACAATATTTGCGTTTGGCGCACGAGGGGTCGCTGGTCGGCGCGAGATCCCGAGAGCGAAGAGCATAGAAGGTCTTGTAGTCGACCTCATAAGCGACTCCGACCACGAGAATTTCTGGGATAATCCGATCCTTGATCAATCGCTGAACAATATACGATACGCCGCCGAAGTTGGTCTCCGCGTCGAGTACGTAGAGCACGGGGTAGCTCTTCTTGCTCACCGAATAACCCCTTGGGAACTTCGTATAGATTCTGTAGCTTTCTCCGTTGAGCTTGGATTTGATCTCCCGGACCTCAGTATCGTTGAGCTGGACTTTCGGATAGGTCTGAGTGGGTGGCGATATCTGCTGGGAGTGCGCGGTCAGTGGCTGAAGTAGATAGAGGGTCATCAGAACGAGCCAGAGCGCTCTACTGTTCAAGGGAATGTCTCCGTTGGGTATATTGAGGAAGTTCGTTTGAAGTGAAGGCCGGATGCAACTGGCCTAAGTTTCGACAGACCGAACGAGAAACTAGTTTCCCTGCAGCACGACGGCTCTCAGAGCTTGCCTTCAGGTCACCATTTCCCCACCACCGTGGCTGGGTCGATAGCCTCGCCGTCACGCCATACCTCAAAGTGCAGATGAGGGCCCGTAGAGGCACCGGTATTTCCCTGAATGGCAATGGGCTGGCCGGCGCGGACGGTTTGCTGCTCTTTCACCAGCAGAGAGCCCAGGTGGGCATAGCGACTCTTGAGGCCGTTGCCATGGTCCACGAGGACGGTCGTTCCTAGTTTTGCGTGGCCCTCCAGGAGCTCGGTAGCGATCTCTACTCGGCCGTCCGCCGGAGCCAGGATCTCAGCTCCCTTGGGACCCACTAGGTCGATTCCCCGGTGGCTCTCAGAGTTCTTGTCCAACGGGGACTTGCGAAAGCCAAAGGGCGAGGTGATGCGAGCTCCCGGCAGAGGGGAGGACCATGGGAGGGGTGCCGCTTCGGAAGAGGAGGCAGGCAGCTTTGCAGAGGTCGCCAGTGTGTCGAGGGAGCTCTCCTTTGAATTGCCCCGCTCCGCTTCGATGCTTCCCATGGGCAGAAGGAGAAGGCCTAGGAGCCAGGGGAGGATCAGGGCTGCAGCGCGATGGCTACGGTGCGAAGGGCGGTGATGAACAATTCCGAGTAGACGCATGGACATTCTCCTCTTGTCTTGGGCAAAGGTGGGCACCGGGACTGCGCCAGTGGTACCGGGAAGGGAAATTTGCTGTCGGAGAATAGCCACTAGGCACTCCCCGTAGGTTCTTGGGTGGATCGCTCCGGTGGACAGAACCAACTCGTCGCAGACTCGTTCACGAGTCTGGTCCAAGCGGGAATTGGCCAGCCAGAGGGCGGGGTGAAAAAAGTACGCGGCGCGAACCAGGCAGTGCAAGCCGATCCACAGGCTGTCACGGCGGCGGATGTGGGCCAGCTCGTGAGCGACGATGGCTTCCACCTGTTCTTTGGGCCAAGTCTGTGCCAACGACAGGGGAAGGAAGATGCGCGGCCGCAGCCAGCCGACCGTGAAAGGTACCGAACAGGCATCCGAGGCAACCAACAAGACGCTCTGGCGAATTCCGAGGCGACTTCTCCACCGGTGCAATAAGCCTTGCCAATTCTCACTCATAAGGGGGGGAGCGGAGAAAGCGATGGACCGGTAGCGATGCCATCGCGAGTACATCCTGGAGGCCACCAGAAGAGATCCAATGCCCCAGAAGGAGCACAGAACCAGGGGCCAAAGTTGAGTCGTCGGGGCTGTCGAGGGGGCTGCTGAGACTGCGGAGCTGAGACCCGGGGCCCCGGCGCCCATCTCGAGGGTCGAAACGTTGAGATCTAAAGGGGCCCATCCTGCGAAGAGAGCTCGGAGGCTCCAAGGCGAGGCTAAGCCCGGTGGCAAGACCAAGCGGAGAGTGACCAGGGACCATAGGCCGAGCTGTAGTCGTGGCGCACGAAGGTCGAGACGTTGGCAGATCATCCACACCAGAGCCGCCAGAAGAGTTGAGTAGGCCAGCTGCTTTCCGGCCCCTTCGAGAAGACTTCGGCTCAGGATTTCGAGAGAACTCACGGGTTTTCCTCCCCGTCGGCCAATAGCTGGCTCAACTCTTCGATTTCCTTTTCCGTCAAGGCTTCGCTGCGGGAGAAAAGAGCGACCACCGGGGCGGGGTCTAGCTCGACGATTCGTTCTGCGAAATCGCGCACCAATCTCGCCAGGCCCTGAGCCTTGGAAAGAAGCGGCTGATATAGGAAGACCCCGTGAAAATTATCTCTGCGCAAAAATTGTTTCTTCACCATGCGGTCCATGACGGTCTTGGTGGTCGAGTAGGCCCAGCCTTGCCGTTGCGAGATGGCTTCGTGTACCTCGCGGACGCTGGAGCGTCCGGATTTCCAGAGGGATTTCATGACCGCTAGCTCTGAAGGGGCAAGCTCTGGGAAGTGCGTATTTTTCGGTTTCATGGAAGTTTCGCCTCAAGTGTATTGAGAGTCGCTGATCTGTTACTCGAGTAGCAGAAGTGTGACTATCGGTCATGTGGGGGAGCTTTGTCAAGGGCTGGGTGGGAAATAGTCATACCCGCCAACGTCCCTTCCAAGCGTAGGACGTTGGCGGGTATGGCCCGGCTTAGGAGTCCAGCAGTGGAGTTTGATTCGAGGGGCCTTCGGCAGAGTCTGTTGAGCTCTACGGACGGTGGGTCCGGGGGAGCTCAGCCACGAAAGATCTGCCGCTTCCTCTTTGTCTCTTGCCCCTTGCCAGGACCAGTACCGTACAATAGGCACTTCCTCAGAGGAGGCTCCCTTGGACGATCGCGGCATCGGCAAGATTCTAGACGGCAAGTACGAAATTCTCGAGCAGCTCCAAGGAGGGGGCATGGGAGAGATCTATCTCGTGCGCCACCTGCATCTGCAACAGAAACGAGTCGTCAAGATTCTTCGTCGGGAGCTGGCTGCGGATACCGCCGCACAAGCGCGCTTCCTTCGAGAAGCTCGCCTCGCCACCCACGTTAAGCACCCGAACGTCGCCATCCTCTACGACTTCGCAAAACTCCCCGACGAGAGTTTCTACATGGTTTGGGAGTACATCGAAGGCGAAGACATTCACCGTCTCATCCAGAGTCGCGGGCCTTTTCCCATGGGATTGGCCCTACAGGTAGCCATCCAGGCGCTTCGTGGCCTCGAGTCCATTCATGCTGCTGGGGTGATCCATCGAGACGTAAGTCCCGATAACCTCATGATCACTCAGGACAACCGTGGCCGCTCTCAGGTGAAGATCATCGATCTGGGGCTGGCCAAAGGGCAAGCCGTCGAGCCGAACCTGGAAGTGAGCCAGGCCGGAATGTTCATGGGCAAATTGCGCTACTGCTCCCCGGAACAGGCGGAAATGCCAGAAGGAGAGAGGTTAGATGCCCGCACCGATCTCTATTCTTTCGGTTTGGTCCTCTACGAGATGTTGACGGGCAAGCCGCCGTTCGATTCCGACAGCACCGCTGGGTTTATTTTCCGCCGCTTGACCGAGGATCCTCTGCCGCTGCGCGGCCGAACCCCAGGGGTCGAGATCTCGCCGGCTCTCAATGGTGTGGTGCTTCGGGCTCTCAGGCGGGATCGAACGGAAAGGTATACCAATGCCATCGAGTTCATCGAAGCCTTGGAGCCCCTGGAGCGAGGGCTAAACCAGGCGACCACTCAACGCATCTCCGTGGTGCCTCGGGAGTCTTCGGTCAACCCGGATCCGACGGCATCCCCGGCGGCCACTATTGCTACTTCCGGGAAAGTCCCTGAAAAAGACGCAGCGAGCACTCGGAGCTCGAGCCGAATTTCTCAGTCCGAACGGGTCGAGCTACTGGCCCAAATCGATCGCGCTGCGCGGCGCATGCGGCAAACCTCTCAGTTGTTCGAGCAGGCGGAGGAAGCTCTGGCCATCGGCGACATCGACAAGGCGCAGGAGATCGAACAGAAGTTACAGCAGACCAATCCGCGAGCCGCCGGTTTGTCCAAACTTTCGGAGCGTTTGCGTTTGGAAGGAGGGCTGCCGAGCCCCGCGACCGAGGAGGAACCGCCGCTCCAGTCGGTTCCGGAGCAGCCTCGGGCCGAGGTCTCATCGCCCCTGGTCGAGGCTGTCGTGGAGCCGGACGACGAGGGTGATGGGGATCTGGCGGAGGCAAGCCCGGACCAAATTGCGGAATCGGAACGGATTCTTCAGGACTATCTGCGTCAGGGCAAAACCAACCTGGCGGCCCTCGCCCTCAGCACTCTCCTGGAGTTGCAGCCCAACCATCCAAAGAAGCAGGAATATGAAAGCTGGGTCCGCATCGCGAATCAAGAAGAGGGCCAACTGAAACGGGCTCAGAAAGCGGTGGAGGTGGGGCGCCAAGCTCTCGAACGGCAAGACTTCAAGGCGGCCCGTAAGCAGCTCGACCTGGCACGTCGCAACGATCACCAAGGCCGAGTGTCAGACGCCTTCGCGGAAGAGGTTGAGGAGGCCGAAAGGGACGGCCATGCCAGCACCGAGATCACCACCCTCCGAGGTGAGTTCGACACCGCGTTGGCCGAAGGGCAAATCGCCCAGGCAGAAGAGCTGTTGGAGAAAATGGCTGGTTTCGGTACCTCGCGAGTCGCGCTCACTTTCTATCGGCAGCGGGTAGAGGCGGAGAAAGAGCGTCTTCGAGAGCAGGCGACCTTCGAAGAGTACAACGAGCGAGTTCAGGACAAGCTTGCTCGGGGCGACTTCGAGGCTGCTCGGGAAACCGCCCACGAGGTCAGTAGCACTCTGCCCAAGAGCACCGTGGCGGCTTCTTTGGTAGAGGCCATCGATCGGCAGGAGCAAAAACACCGCCGATTGGAGGCCATTGAGCAGGGGGTTCAGCAAGTCGAGGACTACCTAGCCGCCGGCAATCCCGACGCGGCCCGCTTGGGTTTGAAGATTCTCAAGCAAATGGACCCCGAGGATGCCCGCTGGCCGAAGCTCGAGAAGCGGCTGCAGGAGTAACGGCACGAGAGCCTCCGCTCCAAATCGAGAACGACAGAAACCCCGGAAAGGAAGACTAGTACGGTGACCACCCATGTGGGCGCATTGCGCCGCTACACTTTCATGAAGCTGGCGCGAGATCTCGATTCTCGCTTCGAAAGTCTGTTGCTGACTGGCCGAATTTCCAAGTGGTACAGCGAGGTGGGCAACGAGGCCACCACCGTGGCCGCAGGTTTGGCCTTGGAGCCTGGGGATGCGCTATGTAGTTTGCACCGCGATCTCGGCGCAATTCTCGCCGTGTATCTAGATCCAGCTAGAGCTTTTCCCGGATTCGGCTTTGGGGAGTCAGATGGGCTCAGGCCGGAGCCGGAGCAGATTCTTCATCGACTCGCCTGTCAGCTGCTAGGTAAAGCGGAGGGATTCTCACAGGGAATCGAACGCTCTTTCCACTATGCCCACCTGGCGCCAGAGATGGGTATTCAGCACATCGGCATGATCAGTCATCTGGGCTCGATGATTCCGGTGGCGGCGGGATGTGCTTTTGCCCTCAAACAGTCCGGCTCGGACCGGGTGGCGATCAATTTCATCGGTGATGGAGGCACCTCCACCGGAGACTTTCACGAAGGTCTCAACATGGCCGCGGTATGGAAGCTGCCTTTGGTCTTGGTGATCGAAAATAATCGCTACGCCTTCTCGACACCGGTCGAGCAGCAGTACGCAGCGCGCCATTTGAGCGACCGAGGTTTGGGGTATGGAATACCTGCCCATCGGGTCGACGGCAATGATCCTCAAGAAGTATCAGCGGTGGTCGAGGCTGCTGTCGCCCGAGCTCGCCAGGGGGCCGGGCCAACTCTCATCGAGGCGGTATTGGGACGGATGCGAGGACACAGTGAGGGAGACGATTCCCTGAAGGTGGTGCCGCCGAAGGAGCTGGCAGGCTACCAAGCCGGAGATCCAGTTCCGGCCTACGGGCTCTGGCTCGAAGAGCAGGGGATCCTCGACGAAGAGACGAAAGGCCGTCTCCATGGTCGCATCCGCGACCTGGTGGAGACGGCGATCTCCGGCGCTCTGGATGCGCCGCAACCACAGGTTGCCACCGCCCACCGGCCAGTCTTCGCTCCAGCTCCGGAATGGCCGAAGTCTCATCAGCCAGAGTCCAGGCAGTCCGAGCCCAAGGCTGACCCTGCCGTCTCAACTTATGTGGAAGCGATTCACCGAGCCCTTTCAGAAGAGATGGAGCGCGACGAGGCAGTGGTCTTGATGGGACAGGACATCGGGGTATTCGAAGGCGCCTTTCGGGTGACTCGAGGTCTCTACCAGCGGTGGCCCCATCGGGTTCTGGATACCCCGATCGCGGAAAGCGGCACCCTAGGCATCGCTGCGGGAGCTGCCCTCCTTGGGTATCGGCCCGTGGTGGAGATGCAGTTTGCCGACTTTGTTTCCTGTGGCTTCAATCAACTGGTCAATGTTGCAGCCAAGATGTACTACCGGTGGCAGCTGCCTTGCCCCCTGGTGGTGCGGTTGCCCTCCGGCGGTGGTGTGGGTGCAGGGCCGTTTCACTCCCAAAACCCGGAGGCTTGGTTCGCTCACGTGGCCGGTCTCAAAGTTGTCTGTCCAAGCACTGCGGTGGATGCCCTCGGTTTGCTCAAAGCGGCGATTCGCGACCCAAATCCAGTTCTCTTTTTCGAACATAAATTTCTCTATCGTCGTGCCAAGGCAGTTTTGCCTTCCGGCGAGCATTTGGCGGCTTTGGGGAGAGCCGGGGTGGTACGCCCTGGCCGGGATCTGAGCCTCATTGCTTATGGATCTTCGACCCCTCTCTGCTTGGAAGCTGCCGAAGCCTTGTCCCAGCAGGGCGTCGAGGCGGAGGTCGTCGATTTGAGAACCCTGGTGCCATTGGATCGAGAGACGATCGTCTCCTCGGCCAGGAAAACAGGCCGTGTGCTGGTGGTGCACGAGGCGCAAATGACCGGAGGATTCGGTGCCGAGATCGCTGCGGTGGTCGCCGATGAGGCCTTTCCTTGGCTCGACGCTCCGGTTCGCCGTTTGGCCTATCCAGATCGCCCCGCACCCTTCGCAAAAAACTTAGAACAAGAGCTGATTCCGACGAAAGATAGGGTTCTTGCTGCAATACATCAACTTCTGCGCTTCTGACGCGGTAAACTGGATGCTCCTCTGGTGCACGAAGGAGAGGTGTCCAGTTCCGTTTTGAGACGTATAAACCAGAAATTCTGAAACGCAGCAAGAAATAAAGCTCCTGTCTCGGGCTTTCGTACAATAATCTTTTGTTGTACACTCGATCGCGTAGGTGAAACCCTGGGATTTCTGGAATCTAACCGGTTTTTGTCAAATATAATTATGAGATCTCCTGTAGGTGATAAATAGGGGCTTATTCGGCATCATTAGGTGTCAATAAGCGGGAGGGGCAAGAGTTCTAGGAAAGGATGAGGATGTGAGCATTGAGACACCAGAACCCAACCCCGTGGAGGTCTACCTGAGTGGTCTTTCCAGTAGGAATATGAGGACTTCTCTCGAGGCCCTCGACGTCATGGCCAAGAGCATCTCTTGGAAGACTGGTCCCAAGGGTGGCAAGAGGACCTACGAGGGTCTATCAGCGCCATGGTGGATTTTACAGAGTGAAGAAGTCGTGGCCCTGCGCGACCAGTTGACCAGCGGTGAGTGGATTTCCGAAGTAACGGGTAAACCCTATACTCCAGCAGCGATCAACCGGTTCATGGTGGCGCTACGTGGAGTATTGCGACAGTGTTGGAAGCAGAAGCTGATGCCAGCAGCGGTGTACTTGGATTCCGTAGCCAAGCTCA
This sequence comes from Deltaproteobacteria bacterium, assembly GCA_022601195.1. GTDB lineage: Bacteria > Acidobacteriota > Thermoanaerobaculia > Multivoradales > JAHZIX01 > JAHZIX01. The sequence goes on along the minus strand of JAHZIX010000045.1, from coordinate 22,247 downwards.
AATCCGTCTCCACAGGTCCGGTTAGAAGCTCCCGCGCCTCAGCAAGAAGTTGAGGCCATTGCGGCGTGGGACCCGGCCTCGGCCGGGCCCTTTCGCCAAGGCTCTTTGGAACAAGCGGATCCAGAGCGTTTCGTGAGTCGCCCCCCCCTAGAAATCTCGAGACTCTCCCCCTTACCCATTGACGGTGAGCTGCCTCAGCTCGCCGAAGCCCTGGCGAACCATAGCGCTGCGGTACTGACCGCCGAGACCGGCGCTGGCAAGACAACACGGGTTCCCCCTGCACTCTTGGCCTCCGGGCTGTTGGGTGCTGGGCGAATCATCATGGTCGAGCCGCGGCGTATCGCTGCCCGTGCGGCTGCCCGCCGAATCGCTGGAGAGTGGCAGTGGGACCTCGGGGAAGAGGTCGGTTTTCAGATCCGGTTTGAGCGCCGGGCGGGCCCCGACACCAAGATCCTGGTGGTCACTGAAGGCGTGCTTCTTCGTCTTCTTCAGGCCGATCCATTCCTGGAAGATGTCGCCCTGGTCATATTCGATGAGTTCCACGAACGGCGCTTGGAAACAGACCTTGCCCTCGCCATGGTGCGTCGGTTGCAGCGCGATGCCCGATCGGATCTACGCATCCTGGTCATGTCCGCGACTCTGGACCCTCAGCCCGTGGCTCGATTCCTCGGAGATAGCCCTATTCTCACCAGCGCGGGCCGACTGTACCCGGTTGAGATCTCCTACCTCGAGGCGGACAAGGATCCATCTCTGGTCAACACGGTGGTCGAAGGTGTTCTCAAGGCTCTTCGCCACAGCTCCGGAGACATCCTGGTCTTTCTTCCGGGAGTTGGGGAGATTCGCCGCGCCGCAGACATCCTGAAGGGAGAGGTCGGTCACTCGGACACCGAAATACTCGCTCTCTATGGCGACCTGTCTTCAGAACAGCAAGACCGAGTACTCCAGCCAGCAGCCCATCGCAAAGTGGTCCTCGCCACCAACGTAGCCGAGACCTCCATCACCGTCGAGGGAGTGGTCGGGGTGGTCGATAGCGGCTATGCGCGAAAGTTGGTTTACGACGCGGCAAGTGGTCTCGATCGTCTTCAGTTGAGCCGCATCAGCCGTTCTTCTGCCGATCAGCGCGCGGGGCGAGCGGGCCGCCAGGGTCCTGGATCCTGCTGGCGCCTTTGGAGCGAGCACACTCATCGGGGTCTCCCTGCCATGGAGACCCCTGAGATACAGCGTGCTGACCTGGCCAGTGCTGCGCTCCAACTGCTCGCCTGGGGAGAAACAGACCTGAACGCCTTTCCTTGGTACGAAGAACCTCCAGCCGCAGCTCTAGATCGTGCTCTCACCACCCTTCGCTTCCTCGGCGCTATAGATGACCATGGGGTCACTCAAATCGGACGACAGATGGTGGCCCTACCCGCCCATCCCCGACTGGGCCGGCTGATCATCGAAGGGCACCGTTTGGGTTGTCTGCCCTCCGCAGCGCTTCTGGCAGCTCTCCTTTCTGAGCGCTCCCCTTTTCGGCGTGCAGCCCCGGGAGAGACGGCATCGGTACCACCCGGCAGCTCCGACCTGACCCTTCAAGTGGCAGCTCTGCAAGCCTTCGAATCCGGCGGCTCGAAGGTCGAGACCCAGTCCAGCGGCCAGTCCAGCGGCCAGTCCTACGGTAGGTCCAGCGGCATGTACGGCTCCCTGGAGCTGATTCCCGGAGCCGCTCGCTCAGTCCTGCGAGCTCGAGATCAATTGCTAGCGGCTGCGCGACGGCGGCTGGAGCAGGAGTCTTCCCAGGCTTCAGATCGTGCTCCGGATTGGCGGTCCGGCCTGGGGAAGGCCTTGCTAACGGCCTACCCGGATCGCTTGGCTCGACGGCGTGAACCCTCCGGGCGACGGGGAGTCATGGTTGGAGGAAAGGGAATCCTTCTGGCCCGCGAAAGTGCGGTCCAACGGGAGTCCTTGTTCCTGTGTATCGAGATGGGAGCTGGTCGTCGAGGCGAGCGATCCGAAGCTTTGGTCCGGCAGGCCTCGGCGGTGGAGGCCGAGTGGTTAGCGCCTCAGGAGCTCCAGGAGGAGACGGTGGTGGAGTTCGACTCCCCTCGGGGCCGGGTGGTTGGCCACCGGAGGACCCGGTTCTACGATTTGGTGATTCATGAGGTGGAATGTCCTGCACCGGAAGCCAAGGCGGCTCTAGCCCTCGGAGCAGCTGCTGCAGGCGATTTAGCCAGTGCCTTGCCCTTGGATGACCCGGAGTGGAAGCGATTCAGCGCTCGCCTCGCTTGTCTTCGGCAGTGGATGCCAGAGCTCGATCTTCCCAAGGTCGATGACGACTCACTCCGAGAGCTTCTGCCAGGCCTCTGTGCCGGGAAACGTTCCTTCGCTGAGCTTCGCCGAGTACCGTTGCTGGAGATTTTCCGAGGCACCCTGAGCTACGGGCAGCAACAAGCCTTGGACCGGGAAGCTCCGGATGCCTTGAAAGTACCCAGCGGTAGCCGTATCCGCTTGCGCTACGAACCTGGCGAGCCTCCGGTTCTAGCGGCTCGAATTCAAGAGCTCTTCGGTCTAAAGGAGACGCCTCATCTGGCCGCCGGCCGAGTCCCCGTGCTCCTACATCTGCTAGCACCCAATCAACGACCTCAACAGATCACCTCGGACCTCGCGAGCTTCTGGGAAAACACCTACCCCCAAGTACGCAAGGAGCTCCAGGGTCGCTATCCCAAACACGCCTGGCCTCAGGATCCTCTGACCGCTACCCCAGAACACCGCCCTCGCCGCCGACGGTAAATCTCCCGCCAGGCCTCGTCGGCGGTAGAATCCTCCGTTGAACCGGAAGTCATTCAGCTGGATCGTACCGAGGGCCTGGCGATGGGGGGACTCTTCTCGCTCCCATCAGCCCACAGCCTCGTAGGCCGGGTGAAAAAGGGTACGGGATTCTCCATGAGGACCTCCGTTGACGAGTGAAAGGAAGATGGCGCCTGCCATGAATGGCAACCTACGAATCGGCGAATGGCTCCTCGAGGTAGCGCTGGGTATTCTCAATTGGCTGGGTGACGTCGTGGTGGGCGCGAGCAGCATCAGTCACAACCATGCCACGGTTCGTGGTGGTGGCTACGCCAACGCCAATGTCGGCGGCGGCGCAGTTATTGTCCTACCCACTAGCAGCTATAGCGGCAACACGGCCGGTTCAGCTTGTGACAAGTACTACGACATCCACCGGACTCCCGCCTGCGTCAACTGATCGCAGAGAGATCAAGGGCAGATCGGCCGCGGCTCGACTGGGGGAAACCTCGGCCGGGCCGTTGTGCTGTTTAGGGGGAGGTACTCTTTGGAGGCGGTGGCTCGAGTGCCCTGACGCGTCGAAGGAGCCGGATTTTCGGTGAAGGTACCAGCAGTTCCGTCTTAGGTATCGAGGTCAGGGGGTAGGGGGCGAGTCCAGAGGAACAGAGATACAGAGCACAGGGCGATTGCTTGTAGAAGGAGGATCCAGGTCTCCACCTGAAGCCACAGGCTGATAACGAGGACCAAGAGCAAGGTCAGCGTTCCGGACCATTTCGCAAAGAGACTAACGGCCCCGTATTGGTTCCAGTTGCGAATCGGTGGCCCGAATCGGGGGTGGTTCACCAGCCAGAGGTAGGTTCGTTTCGATCCTCGTGCGAACCCGAAAGCTGCGAGCAAGAGAAAGGGTGTGGTCGGTAGTAGGGGTAGAAAGATGCCAAGGAAACCGAGACCTAGGCTCATCCAACCGAGGCCAAGGTACAGCCAAGTTTTGGCTCGATCAAGCACGAAGGTACCAGTAGCCGACCACCTTCAAGAGCCGTCAGAAAGCAGCGCTCGGACGCAGTGGAGCAGGACAAGCGCGGCGATCAGCCTTTTGGTGAGCATGGTCGGTTTGGGTGTGGAGTTTTCGGGCAACGGATCACTCCTGAAACGGCTCGCGGTGGAGGAGTTTGATTGCCGAGGGTCCAGAGAGATCAGGCAAGCCAGTGGAGCGAAATGATACCAGTTCGAATCCAGCCTCCTGCGCCCCTCCGAACGCCTCTCAAACGCCTCAAACCCCCCTTTGTCAAGGACCAAAGGAGGCTGGTGGCCAGCCCCATGGGCTGGCCCGGCATCAACTCCGTCAAAGCTCTCGCCAACGGCCGCAAAAGTCGATTTTGCTTCTCGACATCGTGCAGCTATACCAGCGGAGAGAAATGAGTTTTCTTCCTTGGTTCCCCAGGCGCCTCCGGCGTCTCGCAACGCACTTGGCGAAAAATTCGGGTTCTAGGAAGCCAAGGCTCAGCCCTCGAACCCCTTCAATAGCTTCACCACTTGCCTGGCTACCGGAGCGGTTCGGAACTGGTAGATCTCGCTGGGGAGGTCTTCGAGGTTCTCGGCGCCGGAGGCCAGGGAGCGGGACATGGCGAGGATGAGGTTGTCAGGGCCGTGCTGCCGGAGTAGCTCGAGGCGAGAGGCGATGGCGCCTTTGTTCCAGAAGCCGAAGACTTCCATGAGCACTCGTCGGCCAGAGGCGGGGTGGGTGAAGACGTAGTCGGGTACCAGGATGCCTTGGTTGCCCAGGGGCAGTAACTCCGCTTCCGTCGACACTTCCCAGCCGCAGTCGAGGCGGGCCAGTTGTTCCGGGAGGAAAGTGAGCTCCTGGGGCTGCCACTGCCCGGTGAGACGGTTGTAGGGTTTCAGGCCGTTTTTTGGGGAGAGGCGGAGGATGTACTCCTTGCGGTGGCGTCCCCAAAGCACTTGGGCGGTGAGCTCCCAGCCTTGAAAGTGGAGCAGAGTTGGGAGGAAGTTTGCCATTTGTAGGCCGTAGCGGGTGCTGGCCTTGAACATGGAAAGAGGGCCGTCCAGGTGGATGCGGTAGCCCTCGTCGAGGGGCTCTACGCGGTGAAGCAACTGAAAGAACTTGATCTTGCGGAATAGAGCTCGATAGCGGGCCGTTGGCTGGGAGCGAATTTCGAGAGTCAAGCTCCTGGCGCGTAGCAGCACGGCCTGAGCCTGAGCCGTGTTATAGCGCATCAGCAAGGCGGGGGCGGTGAGGTCCTTGAACTTTTTGAGGATCTGCTGGTCCTTGAGGTCTGCGTAAAGGCTGCGGTGAATTTGATCGGTGGTGAGGCTCAGGGAGGTGGCGACCTCCTCGATGACCCGATCTCGATCGAAGGATGGGCCTTGGCCCTCCTGGTGTTCCTCCTCGCGTCGATGCGCTGCTGCAGAGGCAGAGAAAACGGCCCATCGCAACTCCTGGGGTTCCATGGCAGCCTGGACGTCGAAGCTACAGCGGTCGAATAGCAGTTTGGCGAGACCCCGGTGCAGTAGAAATTCGGTTCCGGTTCCCAGAAGTTCCACCAACTCACCCTGCAGAGCTTCACGAGTCAGGCCCTGGTGGGTCTGAAAGATTTCCAACAGAGATTTCGCCAGGCTGAGGTGCTCTGGCCGGGTCGGGTCAATGAAGCTCGGGCGCACTTCCCCCTTGCGGACTGAAGCCCTCACCAGATCATTGGTAAGCACGGTGTCTCCGTCGCCGTTCGCTGGTGAACTCTTCGGCGGTGTCTTCGGCGACGACCTCGTAGAGGACGGCTTGTTTGCCTTCTCCCCTACGAAGGATGCGGCCCAATCTTTGAACATGCTCCCGAACGCTTCCGCTTCCCGACAGCACGATGCCGACATTGGCAGCGGGGACGTCTACCCCTTCGTTGAGAACCTTCGAGGTCACCAAGAAGGGGAAGTCCCCGCTGTTGAATCCCTGGAGCAGCAAATGCCGCTCTTTGACGGGGGTTTGGTGGGTGATGGCGGGAATGAGGAGCTGCTGGGAGATGCGGTAAACCGTTCGGTTGTCGTTGGTGAAGACCAATACCCGGTCCTGGCAGTGCCTTTCGAGAAGTTGCCCCAGGAGACGCAGCTTGCCGCCGGAAGCTTGGGCGATGGTCTTCTGGTTGCGATAGGCGAGGAAGGCCCGGCGCCCCAACTCACTGCGGGAAGTCATCATGAGGAAGCGAGCCCAACCTCCCGGCTGGCCGAGGCGCAACTGGTGTCGAGCCACGAAATCTCGATAGAGAGCCCTCTCCTCCAAGTAGCTCTCCCGCTCCGCCTCCGAGAGGCGGACTCTCAGGCGCACGGTTTCGTAGTCCGATAGGTAGTGGCCCGCTAGCTCGTCGATCTCTCGTCGATAAACGATGGGTCCGGTCAGTCGGTCCAGACGCCACTCTTCTCCGTCTTGGCGTTCTGGAGTGGCGGTGAGCCCAAGACGAAATGGCGCCAAGGAGAGCTCGGCGGCCTGGGAGTAAGACGGGCCGGGCAAATGATGGCATTCGTCGAAGATTAGTAGACCGAAACGGTTCCCAAGGCGCTCCATGTGGATGAAGGCAGAGTCGTAAGTGGTGACCGTGATGGCTTTGGGTTCATGGTAGCCGCCGCCAAGGAGTCCGATTTCCTGGTCATAACTGGTGCTGAGTACTCCGTACCACTGCTGCATCAAGTCGAGAGTCGGCGTTGCTACCAGCGTGGAACAAGCAGCCTTTTCCATGACCATCTGCGCTAGATAGGTCTTTCCGGCGCCGGTAGGAAGGATGACAGTCCCCAACCCCCGAGCCTTCCACCAGGCATCGAGAGCCTCTTGTTGGTAGGGAAAAGGGGTGCGTTCGAGGCGGGATATCAGGTTGAGTTTTTCGTAGTCTCGAGCCTCATCTTGGAAGGGGGCTTCTGCCTCACGCAGGGCGAGTACCACCTGACGGTAGCAAAGAGCTGGCGCTCTCCAACTTTGGACTCTCTTGTCGAAAACGCAGCCGGCATCCTTCAATAGCGGGGCCACTTCCTCGGAGGTGTTCCGAACAAGGAGGGTGCCGCGGCTAAATTCGAGTTGGATCATTTGAGTTGGATCATTCGAGAGTTGAGTCTTTTTAACAGGCTCGTCGAACGGTAGGCAAATCTACACGGTTGGACTTCGGGTTGTCGGCTGGCCTCAAGCTGCCATCGAGCTACGCTTCACCGTCGGGCCTTTCTTTCGGAGCTGTATCCACTGGCTTCGTGTCCATTGGCAGCCGATTCTTCAGACCCGTTGGAGAAAACCCTGACCTGAAAATCGCCTTTCTATCGAAGTCTCTTGTTTTAGCCCTCCCTGTGCTCCCCGGCAAAGTGGTAGATTCCGCCCTCAAGGAGACCTGATTCATGAGCCAACGAGTACACAATTTCGGGGCTGGCCCTGCCGCCCTTCCCCTCGATGTTCTAAAGAGAGTCCAGGCCGACCTGTTGGATTTCGAATCCACGGGTATGTCCATTCTGGAAATGAGTCATCGCAGTAAGGTCTACGACCGAGTCCATCAGGAAGCGATGGCAGATATCAAGACTCTACTCGGCGCCAGCGACGACTACGAAGTTCTGTTCATGGGAGGAGGCGCTCGCACCCAATTCGCTCTGGTGCCCATGAATTTACGGCCCTCAGGGGCCAGTGCGGACTATTGGACGACCGGCAATTGGAGTCGGCTCGCCATCGCTGAAGCGCGCAAGGCCGGGGAAGCTCGAGAGCCTTGGTCTAGCGAAGAGACGGGCCATGACCGAGTTCCCCAGGCAGGGGAGGTCGAGGTCGATCCCGCTGCAGCGTATCTGCACTACACCAGCAACAATACGGTCGCCGGAACCCAGTACCATCATGTTCCGGACGCTGGAGACGTTCCCCTCGTCTGCGACATGTCGTCGGATATTTTCAGCCGGCCGGTGGATCTGACGCCTTTTGGCCTCATCTATGCCGGGGCTCAGAAGAATCTCGGCCCTGCCGGAGTGACGGTGGTCATCGTGCGGCGGGATTTGTGGGAGCGCTCACCGGCGAGCCTTCCGGACACTTTGAGCTACGCCAAGATGGCGGCCAAAGCCTCCTTGCTCAATACACCGCCGGTCTTCGCTATTTACATCGCTGGCTTGGTGGTCAAAAAGCTCCTGGCTGGTGGCGGGCTTGGGGAGGTCGAGGCGCGGAACAACAGCAAGGCCGCGACGCTCTACGGCGCCATCGATGGCTCGGAGGGTTTCTACCAGGGGCATGCACAAACTGCGAGCCGATCGCTGATGAATGTCACCTTTCGCCTCAATCAGCAGGACCTGGAACCGGTATTCATCGCTGAGGCGGCCGAGGCCGGTCTGGCTGGTCTCAAGGGTCACCGTTCAGTGGGAGGAATCCGCGCATCGATCTACAACGCCATTAGCGCGGAATCCGTCGCTGCTTTGGTCGGATTCATGGGTGACTTTCAGCGTCGCCACGGCTGATCGCCATGGGCAGGGTCCTCATTGCCGGCTGCGGGGACGTGGGGTCCACCTTGGCGGCTCGTTTGGCTCTCCAGGGTCACGAGGTCTGGGGTTTGCGCCGCAGCTCGGCGGCGCTTCCAGCCGGCGTTCGTTTGTTGACCGCCGATCTGGGTGATAAGTCTTCCCTTGCGGCCTTCCCTACAGAGCTGGACTTTGTCGTCTATGCGGCTGCGGCGGACGGCCGCAGCGACGAGGCCTATAAGCGGGCCTATGTGGAGGGTCCAGCCAACCTTTTAGCGGCTCTGGAGCTTCAAGGGCAGAAGCCTCGTCGATTGTTCTTCACTTCCAGTACGGCGGTCTATGGCCAGACCGGAGGAGAGTGGGTGAATGAGGACTCGCCCACGAAACCGCCGTCGTTTTCGGGCCAGAGATTGCTGGAAGGGGAGCAGCAGTTCCTTCGCGGGCCATTTCCCGCCACGGTGGTGCGGCTCGCAGGGATCTACGGACCGGGGCGCACCTGGCTCGTCGACCAAGTGCGTAGCGGTGAGGCTCGACGGTGGCCTGGGCCACCCAGATATACCAACCGGATTCACCGCGACGATTGCGCCGGCCTGCTCGACCACCTGATCGCCCACTCCTCTCCCCCAGCAGTGGTTGTGGGAGTCGATGGGGAACCAGCGGAGCGCGGAGAAGTGCTGAGCTTTATCGCTTCCCGTTTGGGTCTGCCGGAGCCGAGCCGGGGCGAAGGTCTTCCTCCGGCAGTGAGGTCGGGGAATAAGCGGTGCAGTAACGCCCGCTTGATGGAGCTCGGCTATCGATACGCTTACCCGTCCTACCGGGAAGGCTATGGAGAGATGCTCGCTCTGGAGGGCTCCGTCGTGGGGCCATCCTGAGGGTCCTCTTCTTCCACCGGCCGAACGAGCTGCCAGGACAGTACCCGAGCGTTTCCATTGCTCAGCCTCACCATGGCGCTGGTATTTCTTTGCCTCCCTCTGAATTTCGCCGTCACGACAACTTCGACTCGGCGACCTCCCATAGGGGTGACCGTGCTCTCGACTTTGCCACCGCCGAAATCGTACTCATCGAAACCGGGAAAGGCCGGGTCCGCTTGGAGGTTTCCCAGCGCTTCCGCCAAGCCCGCATCGGCCAGAGTGGTGAGCTTGAGGGCTTGATAGCCGTCGTCGAAAGCCTTCAACCGGAGGGAGAGCGCCGTAGCGACCAGGGTCAAAGAGACGGCAACCAGGACCATCACCAAGAGAGTGCTGACAATGGCGAAACCGGAGTCCCGTCGCCCTGAAGCTGGGGAGTGATTCACCACCTTCCCGACCTCGGCACGCTACGCAGGGCTAGGCGAAGTTGCTGGGTTCTCACTTCTCCGGATTGCCGGGTCAGCTCGATGTCCAAAAGACCATCGGCGACCAGTCTCCACCGCCAGGACTGGACTTTCACGGCGACCCGTCGTTGGCTCTGGAGCTTGCCTTCGAAGTCAAAGACGGCTCTCATGAGCTCGGGTCCGTCGGGAAAGTAGGTCAGGAAGCCGCCTTCCGGTAACGAGAGTACCAAGGGGTCCTGGGTCCAAAGGGCAGTCGTTGGCAGACTCTCGGTGGCCAAAGCTCCTTTGGCCGCCTGAACGTCGAGGCGAATCCGCCGCTCTAACACCGAAGCTTCCACATCACGGGTTTCTCGTTCCGCCCGCAGGAAGAGCCGTTGGCTGTCCAGGAGCAGCTCACTGACCAGCGCCAGGGCGAATACGATCAACACAAGGGTGATCGCCATCTCTACTACAGTAAACCCGGAAGCCCGAGCCCTTCTGTAAGGACGCCTTCTCAAGGTGTCCTCCAGATGACCGTTTGGAGAGCTTGGCGGTGTGTTTGACCCCGCAAGAGGTAAGAGGCTTCGACTTCGACGTCGTAGAGATTCAACTCCTCCACTTTGGTGACATCGAGGTTCAGTTGAATGTCATCGAGGTTGAGGTTTGGTGGCGGCGCCGTCCATTGGACCTCTCCGGATTCGAGAGCCACGGCATCCTTGCGAAGAGATTCGAGAACGGCTTCGAGGGCTACGAGAGATCTTTGCCTCAATTTGAGGTCCAGGGCCAGGCGCTCTTGGTGGCCCACCGCTGCCGCGGTCAGCAGCAGAATCAACGCGAGAATCGTCAGGGCGATGAGGCATTCGATGAGGGTGAAGGCGCCCTGGTGCTTTCTGGTTTTGGTTCGCAGCATGAGGGGATAGTCTATCCCTCGCTGCCCAAGGGCTCCTACCTTGGTCTCTATGCCACGTGTTCTTCTTCTTCCAAATGGGGAATGGTGAAAGCGAAGACGCTACCTCGACCGAGGGTGGACTTGCACCAGATCTTTCCTCCGTGACGGCGAACGAGCGCCTGGGCATAGGTCAGACCCATTCCCTCTCCCGGTTGGTCGGCCCGGCCCATACGGCGAAATGGGTCAAAAACCTTGGGTAGGTCCTCCGCCGAGATTCCCCTACCGTTATCGCGGAACCAGAATGTCGTACCGTCTGAGCCTCTCTCTCCGCGAATCTCGATGACGGTCTTGCGGTTCGGGTTCAGGTAAGTCACAGCATTGGTGAGAAGGTTCCCCGCGACTTGTTCCATAGCGAGACGATCCGCTAACAGAAAAGGCAGGTCGTCGACTTTCACCTGGATCTTCTTTTGATCGATCTGGTAGGCGAGGGATTGGAGAATGCCATGCACCACTTCCGCCATATCCAGGCGTTCAACGAGGAGCTCTCGGTGCCCCGCTCTGGAAAGCTCTAGCAAGGCTGTGGTGAAACGGTCCATGCGAGAGACTGCGGAATCGATGAACTCGAGAGATTCAGGGATGTCTTTGTCCAAGCTGAGCTCGACCAGCCGCCGTTGCCGGAGCTCCATGGCCTCGAGACTTTCCTGGAGCGACAGTCGAAGCTCTACCAGGGAGGTTCGGACTTCACTGGCGAACCCACGCAGGTTGATCAAGGGAGCTCTGAGGTCATGGGAAACGAGATAGACGAGAGATCTCATCTCATCGTTGGTGGACTCCAACTCGGCGGTACGTTCTTGGACTCGCTTTTCCAGGGAATCCCGGGCGTCTAGCAGCGCTTTTTCCGCCGTCTGCAGTTCCTCCAGCTGCCCTCTGAGCTGTCCCAGGTGTTTTTGGAGATCCTCGGTCATTTGGTTGAAACTCTCCGCGAGCTCTCCGAACTCGTCGGTACTGGACAACCGGAGCCGGTGATCGAGCTCACCCGCTCGGATTCGCTCTACCCCGCCTCGAAGCTCGAGGAGGGGCGAGACGATCCTCTGGCGGGTAAAGGAGAAAATGCTGTACACCAGGGATAGCAGGAGGCAGAGCACCACCAGGAGAATCACCGAGCGGATCGCCAGCGGCCGCAGAGCTGTCGTTGCCGGAATTTCCACGACTGAAAACCAGGGAACCTCCCGGAGGGGAACGCTCGAAGCGACCACCCATCGATCACTCAAGCCTCGATAGATTTCGAACCCTGGTGAAGTTAGGGTTTGAACGGGCCGGCCCCCTAGGGAAGAGCGAATCTCCTTTCCTAGTTGGCGAAGATCGCTAGAGACCAAGAGGCGGCTGGTGGAGTCGGTGATCAGCACGTAGCCTCCCTGGTCGATTTGGCGCTCGGTGACCGTGGACCATAGAGAAGACAGGTCGAGGCGGGCCGATAGAAAGAGTCGAGGTTCTTCGCCCTGGCGGCGGAGTGGAAGGGAAATGGAGACGAAGGGGACGTTCATGCCCTCTACATCTTCGAAGGTAACAGCGCCAATTTCGAGGGTCCCCTCCTGGGTTTTGGCCAATTCGAGGAGGGACGGTAGCTCCGTAGGAGTCTGTTGGGTGACTCTTTGTCTTTCCAGAATCACTTCCCGTCGGGCGGAAAACAAGGTGAGTCGGTAGAGGGTCGGTTGCCGTTCCAGGGCGCGGAGAAAGATCTGCCTCAGGGCCTGAGGGTTGTCGGCACTGGCCAAAACGGAATCTCCGGTGGCCTTGAGGTCCTTCTTCAGATCGCCAATGAGCTTGTCGAAGGTCGAAGCAGATTCTTGGCCGGCGGCTTCGAGCTGATCCGTCAAGTCTCTCTGAGCCTGCAATAGGACCAGGACGAGAGCGGCGGCGAAGAGGAGGATGGAGATCAGTCCGAGCAACACCACGCGACGCAGGAGTTGGCGACTAACCGTATTGGGGTGGGAAGCGGTTGCTGGAGGAAGCATCGAGGTCATCTCAAACGCTCCTCGAAGGTCCAGCGACCTTGGCGAACCCGGAATCCGCCAACGACAGCGAGGCTGGTGTCTCCAAACTCGTCGAAATGCCATCGCCCGAGAATGCCCGAGACCTCCCTTAGCTTCGACATCGACTCCAACACTTGTTGCCGACTTCCTGAGGCTGTCTCTGAAATGGCTTGGAGGAGGGTGTTCATGGCTTCGTAACCGGAGGCGGCTTCGGGCCTCGGCTCTTGGTGGTAGAGCTGTCGGTATCGATGCCGAAACGCCAGAGCTCCAGCGGTCCCCAGGTGCTCTACCGGGAGACTGAAGCTGGTTGCCAAAAGCCCTTCCGAGATGGCTGGGTCTAAGGGTTCGACTACATCTCCAAGCATCAAGATGTCGACCCCAAGGATGGATATCCTCGGGTTCTCTCTCCTTAGCTGGAGTACCAGATCTGAGAGTCCGCTAGGAGACCCTGCGGATAGATAGACCAAGTTCGGCTCGGAGGCGAGAACCTGTGCAGCCAGAGTCTGCATCTCTTGGGAGGTGCGCTGTATAGCTGGGGGTAGATGGTAGCGGCCGACAATTTTCAACCCGAGATCTCTGGCGGCCTCCTCGAAGATACCCGAGGCACCCCGGCCATGAGATTGGCTATCGTGAATCAGAGCTGTGGCCTCTAGGCCCAAGCGGTGGGCCCAGCGAGCCGCTGCTGCCGCCTGAACGCTATCGGTGGGCACGACGCGAAAAAAGTGTGATCTTCCGGAGGGAAAATATCGTGCAGGTTCTCCGGGACCAAACCCTGGGCGGGTGAGGCCTGGCCAGGTAGCTGTAGGGGAGATCTGGGCGATCTGGGCTTCGTTGAGCAGAGGCATTGAGATAGAGGCTTGATGACTACTGACAGGACCGAGGTAGGCAACCACTCTGGGGTCCGCAATGGCAGCTTCAGCCGCTTCTCTTTCAATGCTTCGTGATGTTTCCGGCGGCTGGTCTCGAGGCATGGTGTCGAAGACGAGAAGCTCCACGGCGTGGTCTCCGGCCCGCCCTTCCCGATCCGCCAATGCCAGCTCCATACCGCGAAGAACCGAAGCCCCAAAAGGGTCTGCCTTCGGCACACTCACAGCGACCCGTAGAGCCTCCGGTGCCGTCGGCAGGGCGCAGGAACCCACTAGCCAGGGAATTACCATCCAGACGAGAGCCTTCAAAACCTCGATCCTCCTGAGAGCTCATCGATCCGCCAAGAAAACCCCAATCGCTGTTCTCTACGCGGCTTCGAGCCTGCGTCGACAACAACCGGGAGGCGGGGATTGTGGAACGCCACGCCAACGCTATTAGGGCGAGTAACTTACCTAGTAAGCCGCTGCCCGGCAGATCATTTTGCGCGGGGATCTCTCTTGAGCCGCTGGCTCCAGCCAGCGGCAATAGGGGGGGGCTAGCTGAATTGTCTAGGTTTATAACATGCCGCGGTGAGTTTTCAAGAATTTCGAACTCTCAGAAGAGGAGGTGAAAAGGTCTCACTGGCGGTGCCTCACCAGGCGATGCCGTAGTCTTCACCAAAATCGCTGGCTCCGCCCCAGAGAGTGCCGTGCTCTCGATCGAAAAAAATGGCGGTGGTAGGGCCGGAAGTTCGTTGCCGAGTCTCCACTCGATACCCCATTGATCTCAGTTGGGTGATCACCCAAGGAGGCACATCTTCGCGAACGACCAGGCGGCCAGGTTCCGATTTGTGGGAGCCGAAAGAGCTCTGCATCTGGTAGCTAGTAATATTGGCGGCTTCCACCGCTTGCTGTACATCCATATCGAATTCGACCATGTTCAGAAAGAACTGCAGCAGGTTTTGGTCTTGGGTATCGCCACCCTGAACCGCGAAGGAGAGGTAGGGCTTTCCCTTCTTGAGAGCCAGGCCGGGTGTCAAGGTCGCACGGGGGCGCTTGCCTGGCGCCACCACATTGAATGGGTTGAGTCTCTCGTCGAGGACAAAGCTCTGCATCCGCTGGGATAGGCCGATACCTGTGTTGCCAGCAATAAAGGCAGGGATCCATCCGCCGCTAGGGGTGACGGAAACAACCCACCCTTCCGCGTCGGCGGCTTGGATCGAGGTCGTTCCGGCGACGAAGGACTCCTCGTGGCTCAGCAACAGGCTTTGTTGCCAACTCTCCTCTCCCTCGGCATCTCCAGCCGGAGGAATAGGGGTCCAGCTCTCGAGAAGGTCGGAAAAAGGGTTCACACCACCCTGAAATGGATAGGGATCTCCAGGGCTCGCCAAGGGGTTATTTTTCTCGGTGTCGATCTGCTGAAATCGCTTCCGGGCGTAGTCTTTGGTCAAGAGGCCGCGAATCGGTTCCTCGGGCGGCATGTAGGGATCGCCGTAATAAAAATCCCGATCCGCGAAGGCGAGGTTCATCGCTTGGTAGAGGGTGTGAATGTAGGCAGCGCTGTTGTAGCCCATCGCCTTGAGGTCGGCATTCTCCAAAATATTGAGAGCCTGAAGCATCGCCGGTCCCTGCACCCAATGGGTCAGCTTGAAGACCTCGATGCCGCGATAGGTCGCTTTGACCGGCTCCTCGATGTGCACTTGCCAGCGGTCCAGGTCCTCCATGGTGATCAACCCACCGTGCTCCTGGGTGCTGCGCACCAACTCGCGGGCGATGTCTCCGCGATAGAAGAGGTCGTAGGCAGCGTAGATGGCTTGCTTTCGGCTCTTGCCAGCGACCAGAGCTCTTCGCTCCGTCTCCACCAACTTGCTGAGGGTGCGGTATAGATCCGGTTGACGGAACACCTCCCCCGCATAGGGTGCTGCTCGTTCCTGAGAATCATCCGCCTTGAGGTGGGGCAGAAAGACCCGTTTGGAGTCGGGCCATTGAGAGAGCACTTCCTTGCGCCGTTCCATATTGTTGGCCTGGGAAGCCTCGATGGGGTAGCCAGATGCCATCTGGAGGGCCGGGGCGAGCACCTGCTCGAGGCTCATGGTGCCAAACTCAGCCAGCATCACCATCAACCCGCCGGGAGTTCCCGGGGTGACGGCAGCCAAGGGGCCGAACTCGGGAGGGTAGCGCATGCCTTTGTCACGAAAGAACTCCACCGTAGCTCCCGTTGGAGCCACCCCCAAAGCGTTGATGCCTTTGACCTCGCCGGTTTTCGGGTTGTAGATCAGGGCTTGAGTTTCACCGCCCCAACCCAGGGTGTCCCACATAGTGCAAGTGGCCGCGAGCATGGCGCAGGTGGCGTCTACCGCATTGCCTCCCTGGCCAAAGATCATCGCGCCAGCCGTCGCCGCTAACGGCTTTCCTGTGATCGCGATCCAATGTTTGCCGTGGAGGACTGGTTTGACGGTTCGTTGTCCGTGAGCTAGTGAAGCGTTTAGCAGGAGAACAGCAAGGGCCAGGGCGAGACAGGAAGTACGGGTCGACGGGGCCGGAGTGGTGATCATGGGGATCCTCCTGGTAGTGGCGACGTTTGAGGATTCCCATGGTACGAGAAAGCAAGCGGAAGCGGAACCGTTCGTTGCTTCGGCCGGATACCAGCTCAGGGCAGGGTTTCGATCACGGGCCTCCCTTGGGGAGCCCGCGACAGGCGTTGGTCGAAGGTGAGGAGGGGAGCCTCGAGGACCTCTTACATGTCAACTCGTTGATACGGAAAACCGGCCGACACGCCTGTGTCGACCGGTGAAACTACTCTTAGAGTACGGATCTAGCTGCCCGGCCTCTTCTTCTGGAGGATCTAGAAGAGTTCCGTCCGTAGTGCTCTCGGCAGCCAAGTCGCGTGCGCTAGATCGTCGCAGCGCACAAGCTAAGCCTCGAGATGACGTGCGATCCGCCCCTGACTAGTAGCGGTAGTGGTCCGGCTTGTAGGGGCCGTCGATGTCGACATCGATGTAATCGGCCTGCTCTTTGGTGAGCACCGTTAGCTTGACGCCGAGCTGGTCCAGGTGGAGCCGGGCAACCTCTTCATCGAGCTTCTTGGGCAGCATGTAGACCTGCTTTTCGTAGCTGGAATCGTTGGCCCACAATTCGAGCTGCGCCAACACCTGATTGGTGAAGGAGGCCGACATGACAAAGCTCGGGTGGCCGGTGGCACAGCCCAAGTTGAGCAGACGACCCTCGGCGAGCATCAACACGCTGTGGCCATCGGGGAAGATCCACTCGTCGTACTGAGGTTTGATGGTCTCCCGGCGGATGCCAGGGATCTTCTTCAAGCCAGCGAGGTCGATTTCGTTGTCGAAATGGCCAATGTTGCCGACGATGGCCTTGTCCTTCATGCGGGACATGTGGTCCGCGGTGATGATGTCGAAGTTGCCGGTCGTGGTGATGAAGATGTCGGCGCTGTCGACCACCTCTTCCAAGGTGGTGACTTGGTAGCCTTCCATAGCGGCCTGGAGGGCACAGATGGGGTCGATCTCGGTGACGATGACCCGAGCGCCCTGACCCCGGAGAGCCTGCGCACAACCTTTGCCGACTTCACCGAAACCACAAACCACAGCGACCTTGGCGGAGATCATCACATCCGTCGCTCGGTTCAGGCCATCGATGAGGGAGTGGCGGCAACCATAGACGTTATCGAACTTGCTCTTGGTGACCGAGTCATTGACGTTGATGGCGGGAAACAGCAGGCTGCCTTCCTTGGCCATCTGGTAGAGCCGGTGCACTCCGGTAGTGGTCTCTTCGCTGACGCCCCGAAGGGTCTTGGCGACGCGGTGCCAGAGGTCCGGGTTGACGGCAGCCTCTTTGTGTAGCAGGTCGAGGATGACACCCCATTCTTCCGGCTCGTTGTCGGCATCATGGGTGGGGATGGAGCCAGCCTTCTCGAACTCCAGACCTTTGTGAACGACCAAAGTAGCGTCTCCACCATCATCGACGATCAGGTCCGGACCGGTGCCGTCTGGCCATTCCAGGGCTTCCCGGGTACACCACCAATACTCTTCCAGGGTCTCGCCCTTCCAGGCGAAAACCGGAGTGCCCTTGGGAGCATCGACGGTGCCACCGGTCTCGGGGCGCCCCACGACCACCGCAGCGGCGGCCTGGTCCTGGGTGGAAAAAATGTTGCAGGAGACCCAGCGCACATCGGCGCCAAGCTCAGTCAGGGTCTCGATGAGCACCGCCGTCTGAACAGTCATGTGGAGACTACCCATGATCTTGGCGCCGCTCAGAGGCTTGGTCTCGCCATATTGTGCTCTCAAAGCCATCAGGCCGGGCATCTCCTGCTCTGCCAGGCGAAGCTCTCTTCGGCCTGCCTCGGCAAGGCTGAGGTCGGCTACTTTGAATGGCAGCCGGGGGGTCGCACCAGTGGCGACGGAGGGTGCTTCAGTCTCGGTCATCACAGTCATCGTCTACTCCTTCAGCTCCAGCGGGGGCTGGAGGTTTTTGTGGTGAGAGCTTCCCTGCTCCGGCCCGCGGAAGCGGCGAAAAGAGCAGGTCCTTTGCCGTTGGGGTCCGGTGTTAGGGAGCTGTATCGGACATTTTCGAAGCCGGCTTGTTCGAGCCATGGCCTCAGCTGATTCTCGGCGAAGCCGAGCCAAACGTGCCCCATTTTGAGGCGATATTCTTCGTGCCCATGGGGCAGCATGTCGACCAGGAGGAATCGGCCGCCGGGCCGCAGCGCACGGGAGATCTCCTGCAAAGCTCGTTGAGGCTCACTCAGGTGGTGAAGTACCAGGAAGAGGGTCGCAGCATCGAGCTCGCCATCCGCTAGAGGTAACGCCTCCAATTGGCCACGTCGTATTTCTACGTTGGCGAATCCTGCCAGGCGTTGGGTTGCCGAACGCAGCATGGCGTCGGAGTCATCGATGGTGATGACCTTCTCCACGAAAGGGGCTAGATATTCGGAGATTTGCCCCGTCCCAGCACCCAGGTCAGCGATCGTCCAGGACGGATCCAGCAAACCGAGAAGGGCGTGGAGGTCGAAGTTCTTGCCAAACATCTCGCGGCGCATCTGCGCCCACCGACCGGCTGCGGTAGAGAAGAATTCCTGAGAGCGGCTACGCCGTTGAGCCACCACGCTCTCTAGTCGATGGTGGTCTTGTTGGATGGCGGTCTCGGCTCCGACTTGCTCTCGGACCAAGCTCCAGAGCCGCTGAGCCTCCGTTTCCAAGTGGTCCCGGCCCATGGCATAACGGCGACTGGTGCCCTCTCGACGAGCGAATACCCAGCCGCCTTCGGCAAGTACTTTCAGGTGACGGCTGACGGTGGATTGAGGCAGTTGGAGGACCGAGCAAAGCTCGGAGACGGTCAACTCGTGTCGTTCCAGCACCAACAACAGCCGGCAGCGAATCGGGTCTGCCAGAACCGACATGCGATCAAAGATCGGTAAGCGAGCCGAGCTAGCGGCTTGTTTGATTAATCCGTCCATCCGGATGAAATGATAATCACTTCTGCCGCGACTGTCAAGATCACCTAGATCCGACAGGGTCCAGGTAGAAAACACCGAAGACCAGCACGCCGATCTTCGTAGGGTGGCTCGTTGTAAACCCTTGGGGACAAGCGCCTTGTCGAGGTCGTGCTGTCATTCACGACGAGCGCTGAGGATCAAGAGAGTTGTTCTCAGAATGGGACTGTTGGCCCTTGCCCTGGTGAAGAGGTATCTTCGATGCTGTCAGTCTTTTCCATCGCTAGGGACCTGCCAAGTCAGCGTTGGAGGACTGGATTCCTGAGTTGAGATGCAGCCAAAGGGAGGCGGGTGATCAGGGAGGCTCTATACCCCGTTTTACTCGCCACCTAGGTAACCCAAGGAGCGCAGCCGCTCCTTGTCGGCTTCCGTGAGACCGGTGGCTCCCGCCTGGGAGCGCAGCCGCTGCGCTTCTTCTTGACGACGCCGGAAAGCCTGCCGGGACTGCGTCAAAAGATGGTGCAGGGCTGCAGTTTCTTGGCGCCGCTCCGCATGCAGGTTGTGGAGCTCTTCCGGATCCTCGGAGAGGTCGAAGAGACGAGCCGGCACTCCTTGGTAATTGAAGATGGCTTTGAGGTCTTCCTGAATCACGACTCGCCAATGGGTGCCAGCAAAGATGGGCCGGTCGAGCCTCCGGTTCAACAGAGAGACTCCAGCCAGGCCTTGGCTGTCCAGGTCAAGGGACTCGAGGAGAGTCGGTGCCACGTCGAGGGCACTGGATGGTTGGGTGCGCTGTTCACCGGCGAACCGGCCTGCCGGCCATTTGATGATCAACGGTACATGGAGGATCTGCTGCCAGGGATTTCCATGGAGTAGCTCATCATGCTCGAAGAAGGACTCGCCATGGTCGGAGGTGAGTACGATGGTCATGTCGTCATAGAGACCCATCTCCCGAAGCGAATCGAACAGCAGGCCCAGTTGCGAGTCCAAGTACTCTACGCTCTTGCCGTAGAGAAACTTGAGAGTCTCAGCTTCTCGATCCAGCTTAGCGATCTCTCCTCGGTCAATAGCGGCCAACAAACCTGAGGCGCAGCGGTGCTCTCGACAGCCGTAAGCTTTGGGGCCGAATCTTTCTTGCACGACAGCTCGGTCGATACCTTCCGACTCATAGGGAATTCGGTGGAAGTCCGAGTGGACTTCGAAGGTATGGGAAAAGAAGAAAAAGGGCTGGTCATGGTGCTCCGCCAGCCAGTTGATCGTCTGGCGGGTGGTCTTGGCCAGCTGCCAACGAACGGATTGGTAGTCCTCAAAGCCTCGGTCGAAGCCGAATTGCGGATTCAGCCAAACGCAATCGTGGACCAGACCACCGGTACGAAAGCCCGCTCTCTGGAAGCGTTCCGCGAGGGTGGTGACATCCGGGTCGATGGTGCCTTCCATGCCGCCGTAGACATCTGCGGGCTGGCCGGTGAGCAGGGCCGCGTGGGAGGGTTTGGTCCAACCGGCAGCGGAGTAGTGAGGCGACCAAGTTTGCCCTTCCGCCGCGAAGCGGTCCAGGTGGGGAGTCACATTCTTGCCGCCGAAAGCTCCGAGGGCATCGGCCCGGAGGGTATCCACGGAGATCAACAAGACCTGTGGGACAGCCTTTCGCCGGAGAGCAACGTCTCGCCGATGCTCCACGTAGAAGTCTCTCAAGTGGAGCCCCCGCTTGCGGGGTAACTTCGCCTCCAGGCGGATCGTTAGATTTTCCCCAGCGAGGTGGGAAAGGTCGACTTCCTGGGTCCACCATTCTGGCTTATCCGCAAGATGCAACGAATGGCTCTGGCTCCAACCGTCCCCTTCGAGAGTGACTTCCAGGGTACCGTCCAGCTGCTTGAACTTCCGGGCGATCCGCAGAAGGGATCCGGAGAGGACCAAGCGGGCAGATGATCCCACCTGGACCTGGGCGGTGAGCACTTCTCCTCGACCGACGAAACGACTGAAGTGAGTTTCGTCGGCAAAGCTCACCTGCGCCGGCTCCACGACTCCGCGGTTCGAGGTGAATTCGCCGGATACGATGAAGTCCTCGAAACGTGGCTGTGGCTGGGTTCGCTCACCGCAGCCGGCTCCGAGGGCCAAGAGCAGTGCCAGACCTAGGCATACCGGACCCAGGTATACCCGGCCAAGGCATGCAGAGACCTTGCAGAAATGGCGTCTATCGGTGGTCATCAGATTTCGTTGGAAGTCTCGGGGAATGATCTCAATTCGGGGCGAACGCTCAGACGTGGCGGGCAGCGAGGGCTAGGAAGCGCCGCGGCCGGTGAGCACCACCGGAATGGTCTTCGCGAGGATCTTCAGGTCCAGCATGGGAGACCAGCTGTCGATGTACTCGAGATCCAACTCGATCCACCGGTCGAAGTCTAACTGGTTTCGCCCGCTGATCTGCCAAAGGCAAGTCAGCCCCGGTTTCATGGACAAGCGGCGCCTCTGCCAGGGTTGGTATTGGGCGACTTCCTCCGGAATCGGAGGTCTCGGCCCCACCAAGCTCATGTCTCCCCGCAGGACGTTCCACAGCTGGGGAACTTCGTCGAGGCTGAACTTGCGCAGAAAGCGGGCCAGGCGGCCGGTAATTCTGGGGTCCTGGTTGACTTTGAAGACCGGCCCATCCAATTCGTTGAGGTGCTGCATCTCCCGGCGCCGGTTTTCTGCGTCGGCCACCATGGTGCGGAACTTATAGAGAGTGAAGACCCTTCCATTGAGGCCGCAGCGAGTTTGGCGAAATAGGACTTCGCCGCCGGAGGTCAATTTGACCGCTAGAGCGATGGTGAGCACCACGGGCATTCCTACCACCAGCAACAGGCTAGCGATCGCTACATCCATCGCTCTCTTGCCGGCCAGCAACAAGAAGTTGGTCGGGGCGGTCGAGAAGGCCAAAAGGGGGAGGCCATCCAATTCTTCGAGGCGGACCCGAGCCCGAGTGTGGGGAAAGAGGTTGAGGGCGAAACGCACCTGGATTCCACGCTCCTCGAGACGAAGATAGGTCTCTTCCATATCGTCCAGGTCGCGGCGGCTCACGGCAAAGATCACATCGTCAATCGGATGATTGTCGAGAACTTGGCTGAACTCTCTCACGTGGCCCAAAAGAGGGTAACCCCTAGGCAGATCCTCCGGAAGATGCTCCCCTCGGGCCATGAAGCCAAGAATCTTGTAGCCCCAATAACCATGGGCTTCAATGGAGTCGGCGATATCCATGGCGGTTTGATTGGTTCCGACGATGACCACTGTTCGGTAGTTGAATCCTTGGGTTCGCACGTACCTGGAGCTGACTCGAAGCCCGACCTTCTCTACCAATAAAAGCAGGCATGAGAGGCCAGCGAACAACGCGATCCAGGCTCGACTAATCTTGTCGTGGCCCAGCAGTAGCTCGTCGATGCGAGAGGCGTACAGCACTAGAGTGAAGATCACCAAGCCAGTGATACAAACCCGAATGACGGCTTTCGCCTCGTCGAGAATCGGTACCGTTCGGTGGGACCGGTAT
>JAHZIX010000044.1 GCA_022601195.1 Deltaproteobacteria bacterium | reverse complement strand
TGATGCCGGCGGCATCGAGGTTAGTGGTGGCGATGTCGCTGGCAGCCAGGACGGGCTGAGCGAGCAGGGCGACGGCCAGCAGGGCCGCGACGGTGAGGGTGATTCTCTTAGTCATGATTTCAAACTCCTAGTGGGTGATATGGGAAATTATCGAGACTTCCTCGTGAACTTTCTTTTGAGTCGTTCGCCTCGCCTCGAGGGGCTCAGCGTCTTTCATACCTTTCATAGTCGGGTCTGCTGAAAATTCGTTTCACCTGGAGAGTGTTTGTCTGGGAGTTTTTTCTCTGGGTCTTCTGTATCCTTTTATTTTCAATGCTTTATATGAGGCGCGCTGATTTCCGTTCGTTGGGAGAGGGAGGCATGGAAAAGCGATAGCCACGGCGATGCCAGGCTCATCCCGAGGTGAATCCCTGGGATAGCGAGCGGTTGTGGCTTTGGGGAGACGGCTAGGAGTTGCGGTCAGATCTGCAAGAGAGTGAAGCGGGGCGAGTCGGGGCAGGGTGAGAAATCGAGTCGGTAGGGGAAAAGCTGCAGGTGGAGCCAGGGCTCAGAAAAAATGCGGCAGAAGAAAAAGGAGCAGAGCGCCCCTCCCCTACTAGAGGAGAGGAGCGGCGCTCTGCAAGGAGTGTCGACTATTGCTGTGCAGCGGCTTTAAGCTGTTCCAGCTCAGCCTTGAGCTCCGCGTTGCTGGCGGCGAGCTCTTTGACGGCGAGGAAAAGGGCCATCTGGACTTCCTGGCCGTTGAGGAGCTTGTCAGAGCCCTTCTGGAAGACCTGGTGGAAATCCTCGGCGACCAAGCCGATGACATCTTTCTTGCCATCGATGAAGTCGTAGTTGTAGACGTCGATGGCGGAGAGCTTCTCGAGGATTCCTTCCGCTGGGATCGGCTGGAGGTTCTCCTTGTAGGTGCGGGAGGAGGAAGCCACGAAGGCTGTGGCTCCAGCTACCAACGTGGAGGCCGGAGCGACTGAACAATTGAGTTCTGCATCCCCTGTGCCAGAGACCAAGAAGTCATTGACGCCTAGGCCGGTATTGCAACCGATGGCAACCTGGCCGTTTTCGGTGATGCGCATGGCTTCACTATTCGCATCGATATTGAAGACTAGGGCATCAGGGGTCTGGGGGCCGATGAAAACGGAATTCGCCGTGGCGGCGATAGAGAAAACCGTGCCGTTGTCACTGGTTCGTACAGCCATGGCTGCGAGACCAGTATCTCCAACCACATCGAGGTTGGCGCCAGCAGTAGGGGCAGCGGTGCCAAGACCGACATCACCGTCCTCAGCGATGAAAATCGAAGCGGTCGGAGCACTTGGTTTGATCTGAATAGGGAGCTTGGAACCGTTAGTGGCGTCGCGGATGAAGAAGTTCGCTTCGTTACCGGCCATGTCCCAGGTCTGGGGAGTGAAGCCGCTGGAGCCGTCCTGCTCCAGACGAAGGGTGGGGGTGTTCCCATCCACGACGTGGAGGGTGACGACGGGAGTGGCGGTGCCGAAGCCGATACGTCCACCATCTTCTACATAGAGGGAGTCGGTAGGAGCGCTAGCTTCGATGGTGAAGGGGGTGCGGCCGCCGTCGATATCGTCGATGGCGAATTTGTTCTTGCCGCCGTTGGTAGTGTCGTTGAAAGTGATTTGCCAATCGTTGGTGGGGAAGCTGGCGGAGGCGCTAGTGTCGAAGGCCCTGATGCGCAGATTGTTCTCTTTGAGGCGGATGGTGTCGAAGCCGAAGTTCTCGCCATTATTACAGTCCAAACCGACACAGGCGCTACCGACGATGATGACGTCATCGAGAAACTGCTGGTCCGCGGCGCTCTGGTTGTCGAGGCCGCCGAGAGCCTGGCCGGCGTTGGAGTCAAAGCTCACGGGGGAGGAGGCGGGACCGGCGGGG
This sequence comes from Deltaproteobacteria bacterium, assembly GCA_022601195.1. GTDB lineage: Bacteria > Acidobacteriota > Thermoanaerobaculia > Multivoradales > JAHZIX01 > JAHZIX01. The sequence goes on along the minus strand of JAHZIX010000044.1, from coordinate 330,237 downwards.
CCGCGGCTTCCAACCTGCTCTTCGGTGTCGACCACCATGGCGCCACCTTTGATGACGAAATGACCGGAGATGCCGAGAGGCTCCGAGGGCAGTTTGCCCTGGGCCCGGAGGTCATTGGAGATGTCTTCACCCCGCTGACGGGCAGCTTTCAATTGCTGCCGCGTCGCCGCGTCGATGCGAGGAAAGAGGCTGGCTTCCCAGGTGTAGGCGCCGTCGCTGAGTTCGGCGGAAAAAATAGTGGCAGACTCGCCGGCGGCGAAATACCACTCGGAGACGATTCCTTCCGGGCCACTGACCCGGACGGTCATGCCGTCGTGGGCGACCAAGGGCTGGATGCTGACTCCAGCGGCATCGGTGAATGCTTCAGCGGTGTCAGCAGCGTACGCAGGCTGTACCAAGAGTGCGGCGGCGAGGAGTGCCAGAGTTGTCAGTGTGAGTTGCTTTGTCATCATCATTGTTTCCTTGTCGTTGTTTTTGAGAGTAAGTCTTGAAAGAAAAATATCGAAACCGGATGTCCCGGGATGTCAGAGCTTTTTCGGGGGGAGCATGAATCTTGTACCCATCTATCAAACTTCTACAGCTGTTCCCTTTCCCGGAAGTGACAGGTGAGCCCAATCCGTTTCAGGGAACTCGAATCGAGAGCCGTTTTTTGGGGGGTGACTCCGATCATCTTATCAGGCGTTTCGTGGATTCATCACGTCGGTCGACCTCAAAAGAGGAAAAGAGAGTAGGCCGACCTCAACCTCGTGGACCCTTAACCCAACAAAAACCACGGGCAGCGTGGCCACCCGTGGTTTCTCGAGACGTTCGCCGCGGGAAACGGCATTGCAGATAGAAGACTCTTAAGGTGCCAACGCCGCCGCTTCGAGAGCCTGGATGCGAGCGTCCATGGCCTGGATGGTCTCCCGCTGGGCCTTGACCACTGCCGTGAGCATGGCGGCCATATCCATGGCAGAGAGGCCTTTGCGGTGGTTCATGGCAACCAAATCCGGCACATCCTCGGCGATAAAGCCCAGATACTCTTCTTCTGTCGAGTCGTTGATGCCTTCGTAGCGGACGGGCTGGATCTCGTCCAGGGCAGCCAGGGCGTCGTCCACTTGGAGATCAACGATCTTGTGCTTGTTTTTGCGAGTGGAGGCGTCGACCCAGATTCCGGCTACGGTGACGTGAGCACCGTTGCCATTGGTGGCGTCGGTGCCGACGTGCAAGGGGTGTTGGGGGCTGGGATTGTTGACACCCACTCGGTTCGACGTCGTCATCCGTAGAATGTCATTGTTGTTGTTGGTGCGAAAGGCGATGTTGCTATTGGTCCGGGCCCCAATGATCACCAGGCCGCCATCAATGGCCTGGGCGAAGAACTGGCCCGAGCTGCCATCTGGGCTGAAGACTCTCAGGGTGGTGCCGGTAGGGGAGGTCGTGCCGACGTCGAGCTTCAAGGCATCGTTGCCACTATTGGCAATCTCCAGCACACCGGGATCTACCAACATGACGCCCTCCACGTCGAGGCGCGCGTCCGGCGAGGCATCTTGAAGGCCCACATCGCCATCCGTATCGACAAAGATCGAGTTTGTCGGTGCACTGGGCCGAATCTTGAAGGGAAGACGGGAGCCATTGGTGGCGTCGCGGACGAAGAAGTTGGTCTCGTTACCGGCCATGTCCCAGGTTTGGGGAGTGAAGCCAGAGGAGCCGTTTTGCTCCAGACGTATGGTCGGGCTGTCGCCATTGACCACGTGGAGTTCGACCACCGGAGTGGCGGTTCCGAGGCCGACTCGGCCGCCATCATCCACGTAGAGGGAGTGGGAGGGGGCGCTGGCTTCAATGGTGAAGGGAGTGCGGCCGCCATCGATGTCGTCGATGGAGAATTTGTTGGCGCCGCCGTTGCCAGTGTCGTTGAAGGTGATTTGCCAGTCATTTGTAGGGAAACTGGCGGAGGTGCTGGTGTCTTGGGCCTTGATGCGAAGGTTGTTTTCTTTCAGGCGCAGGGTGTCGAAACCGAAGCTTTCGCCACTGGTGCAGTCAAAGCCGGCGCAGATGCTGCCTTGGACGACGAGGTCCTGGGCAATCACCTGGGCCGCGGCGCTCTGGTTGTCGAGCCCTTCGAGGGATTGGCCGACGTTGGTGTCGAAGGTCACGGGGGAGGACGCGGGACCGGCAGGTCCGCCGTCTCCGACCTGCTCGTCAGTGTCGACCACCATGGCTCCCCCCTGGACGACAAAGTGACCGGAAGCAGATTGGGGCCCGGTGGGCAGCTTGCCCTGAGCCCGTAGGCTGCTGGAGATATCCTCACCCCGCTCTCGGGCTTCGGCCAAGGCACGGCGGGTGGCTGCGTCGATGCGTGGAAAGAGGCTGGCTTCCCAAGTGTAGGCGCCGTCGCCGAGCTCGGAAGAGAAGATGGTGGCGGATTCGCCAGCGCCGAAATACCATTCGGACACCAGCCCTTCCGGGCCGCTGACCCGAACGGTCATGCCGTCGTGGGCGACCAAGGGCTCAATGTTGATGCCGGCGGCGTCGATGAACGAATTGGCGACCTCCGCGGCAGCGGCAGGCTGGGCGAGCAGCGCCGCGGCGAGCAGCGCCAAGGTTGAGAATGTGAATCGCTTTGCCATCTTGGTTATCTCCTCATCAGAGTTGTGGGAAATATGGGTTCCCAGGAATAGAAATCATGTTCCGCCCTCGGTGAGGGGGCGGCTTTGACATGTCTCTTTGTCTTGATAGTTCTTTAGCTTCTCTCGAAGTCTCAGGGAAAGTTCATCCAGGCCAGCATTTTCCGCTGCTTCGACGGTGTTGCCCTGCCATTGGGCGGCTTCGTCGCACCGTCCCAGCTCTGCGTAGGCCATAGCGACGGTTTCCGCGTGGGGGATGCTTTTCCTTGCTTCGAAAGCCTTGAGGGCGAGCACGAGGGCTCGGTCTCCATTTCTCAGAGAGGCATCTGGGCTGCCCGCCAGAAGGCGTGCCAAGGCATGGATGATGCGGCCTTGGTCGGGCAGCAGGGTGTGAGCCTCCTCTAGTCGCTGCAGGGCCTCTGCGTAGAGCTGCAAATCGACCAAGGTTGCGGCCTCACCAAATCGCGCCGCCTCGCTGTGGGGATTGATACCGAGGGCGGAGGTGAAGTGGGATCGAGCCAAATCTAGCTCCCCCTCGTTCCGAAGCAGTTGGGCGAGGGCTAGGTGGGCTTGAAAATCTTTGGAGTCGAGATCAATGGCTTTTTCCAGGTGTTGGCGGGCCGCCACTGGTTTTCCCTGGCTGGCCAGCATTTCCCCTAGGTTGTAGTAGGCGCTGGCGCTGGTCGGTTCGACGGCGATGGCTTGGCGGAATCGTTCCATGGCTGCGTCTGGTTGCCCGGCCCGAGCCAGGGCGGTTCCTAAGTTGGTGAGTGCTCTTCCGCTGGCTGGGTCTGCCTCCGCCGCTGCCTGGAAGGCGGCCGCCGCCTCTTCGAAGCGCCCGGCCCGGAATGCGGCGCGTCCGCGCAGAAGATGGACCCGCTCTCCTCGCAGCAGCTCGGGCAGGGCATCGGCGAGGGAGTCCGCGGGCCGGACTCCCACGGGGCCGCGGAGCGCCAAATGATGCTTTGCCTCTTCCATTTTTCCCAGGCCTCGATAGGCAAGGCCTAATGGGTAGTGGAGACGATTGGCCTGAGGGGTCGTCTCGAGCGCCTGGGTCAAGTGCTGGACTGCGTCTTCGTGACGGCCTTGGCTGAGGGCGATTTGTCCCATAGCCGCGTGAGCAGAGGCGTCCTTCGGGTGGGCGAGAAGAGCTTCATGAAGATGCTGCATCGCCTGCTCCGGGCGGTCTAAGGCGATGAGGACCTCGCTCAAATGGACCCGGGTGGCCAGATTCTGTGGCCGGGAGCCGAGAGCGTGCTGAAAGGCCTGCTCTGCCATCTCCAACTGGCCCTGCTGTTGGGACAGGAGGCCCAGGTAATAGAGCCACCGGAAGTCCCGGGGAGAGATAGAAGCAGCGTTGCGGTAGCTGACCGCGGCAGACTCTGGTAGGTCGTAGGCATGGTAAAGCATGCCTAGATCTCCATAGAGACCCGCCAATTGCTGGGGGTTCTCGAGGCTGGCAGAGATGGCCTCCGAGAGAGTTTTTTGGGTAGCTTGAATCTGTGCTGCGACACTGGCTTCGAGAACGGTCAGGTCGGGAGAGGGAACCGCCTCTAGAGTGATCTCTGCCGACAGAGAGAAGCTCGAACCGAAGAGGACGAGAACCGTCAGGAGGGAGGCAAAGGGGCGAAGCTCGAGAAAAGGAGATTGCTTCAGTGCGGTCATGATGCTTTCTCCTGACTTGTTTTTTCTGAAGCCTCGGCCTTCGCTGGGGTGCCGGTCCCCTGATGCAGGGTGACGTAGCTATGGGTGCGGGGGGCTGGAAAAATCTCTCGCTTCCCGTCGGGCCAGAGAACTTCGAGGGAGTCGATTTTGCCAGGATTTTTCGGGCTCGCACCTAAGTAGAAAAGAACTCTCGGATCATGGGCCGAGGCATAGCTTCCATCTGCCGTGACTCGCCGCAGGATGACCTGACCGTTGCCGAGCTCAACTTTTACCGTGGCTCCCAAGGCATCGCGTCCGGGTTTGCCGGTCAGCAACCGAAGACCGATCCAGGGCTTTGCGGCTGCCGAGGTGTTGCGCATCAAGCGAGCTGGCCCATTGTTGTTGGTCATCAGGAGATCGGCATCGCCGTCGTTGTCGAAGTCGCCAATGGCCATTCCTCGGCTGACTTCCTGCGAGCTAAAGAGGTTTCCGGCTTCTGCGGAGGTTTCTCGGTAGCGGCCATTGCCCAGGTTGCGAAATAGCTGGTTTGGCTGGTCTAGGGGGTAGAGATCCCCCTTGCGGGCCAGAGTCTCGAGAGTTCGAACCGCCCCGTTGGCGATCACCAAGTCGAGCCAACCATCGGTGTCGACATCGAGCCAGCCGGTGCCAAAGGAGGTGGAGGGAAGGCTGCCCGCGCCGAGACCGGTCTCAACGGTACGGTCTTCGAACAGCCCGGAGCCGTCGTTGACGTAGAGGGTATTGGTCTCGCCGGCCAGATGAGTCAGGAAAATATCCTGGTCCCCGTCGTGATCGTGGTCCGCTACGTAGACCCCCATGCTCGCTTCCGGTTTTCCTTCCCGGTTGACAGCTACCCCAGCGAATAGGGCGTCGTCTCGAAACGTTCCGTCCCGTTGGTTCAAGAATAGAAAATTAGGCTGCCCATCGTTTGCTACGTAGAGGTCCGGCCATTGATCGCCATCGAAGTCTGCAGTGGCAACCCCCAACCCGGCCCCAGCAACCCGGCCAACGCCGGACTTCGCGGTGACATCTTCGAAAGTGCCGTTGCCGCGGTTGTGAAAGAGCCGATCGCTGTCCGCGGTGAACCCGGATGGGCCGCAGTAGTCACGGCGACTGCTCTTGGCGAAGCACTCGATTTTCTTGGAGACGGAATACTGAACATAGTTTGTTACATAGAGGTCGAGCCAACCATCTCGGTCGTAGTCGACGAAGCTAGCACTGGTACTCCACCGATCGTCGCCGGTCTGAGTTTTGCTGGTCACATCAGAGAAGGTACCGTTCCCATTGTTCTGAAGCATCAGATTGGAGCCGTAGTTAGTGACGTAAAGATCGATCCAACCATCGTTGTTGAAATCGCCAGTTGCGACTCCCATTCCATAGCCGAAGGACTTGATTCCGCTCTCATCCGTTACATCGGTGAAGCGGCTACCGCTGTTGCTATTGGCTAGGCTCTTATTGCCCGAGGAACCTAATAAATCATTTCTGAACAGTCTGTCCCTGGGCATCCCTTTGCCTGAATAGGGGAATAGGGTCTCAGAGGGAGGCTTGGAGCTGTCTAACATCGCTCCCTGGACCAGGTAGACATCCAGATCTCCGTCATTGTCATAGTCAAAAAAGGCTGCACCTTGACCGGTCATCTCCGGGAAATGAAAGTCTCCGGTCATGCCATTGAAATGGGTGAAGCTCAGGCCTGATTCGGCTGCTACGTCTAAGAAGGGGGGTGGGGTGGAGGAAGCTGTGGAAGGGTTTGGGTAGACCAGACAAGACAGGATGAGTATCGCCACGGTCAAAAAATGAAAACGGAGAAGGCTGCGACTTTTCGTTGGAGAAATATCGACGAGAGGGAGGCTCGCTGTTAGGTTCGTTGGCACATCTCGGCCACGATCTACCTCCAGATTCTTCACCGTCATCGTGGAGGGATTTTCACTGCAGGCTAGGCCAGTGGCAAAACCTTCTCGAGATGTTTTCGAAGAAGAAATCTCTTGGCACTCCTCAAGGGGGTTGGCCTCAATCCTCTGAGCCCAAAGATCTCTACAAAGGAAGAAGCTGATTACTTGTAAATGTAGCATTTTGGTAGGGGAGACTCCAGATGTCATGGATAGAAAAATGTGGTCTGCAAGGCATCTGTCTACTCTCAATAAAAAAGAAGCAGGAATGTGCATGGGGTTCTACTTTCGATAAAGGAGTTTGCTTCTGGAAACGAATCTTGGACGAGATGATTTCCGAGACGGAAAAAATTCTCCAACAGAGAGGGTGGCATCGGGCTTGGTCCTCGTCGCCTCGTGAGGCCACCCAGCCAGAGGAACCGATAGCTGAGCAGGGATCTCAGGGGCCTCAATGGCCAGAGTTCCCTCATGACTTCACACTATCCCCTCTCCAGATGGTCTTGGTCGTCCGAGAGGCCCTGTCGTTTCACCGGGTCGAGATTTCCAGTCCACAATGTTAGATCTCTCGCCTTTTCTCCGGTTTTTGCCCGATTGGCCTTGCGATCTGGAGGTAAGAGTGCTATCTTGGCTTTAATTCTGGTGTTATCCACTGGATAGGCAAGCTAGACTCCCTCCTGAAGAGGCATCTCAATCCCAGACCCTTCCTGAGCGAAATTCGAAACTGATCTCATCCTGTCGATTCACTGCCATGAATGGTGTATCCCCTCCGGCTGTAGTAGCTGGAGATCGTCTCTCAATAACGGCTCGCAGGTTTCTGTCGAGTGCGGAGTAGTTAAAGATGTCAAAGAAAATCTATGTTGGAAACCTTCCCTATAGTGCCACTGAGGACGAATTGCGTGAGCTTTTCGCTGAGTACGGCGAGGTCACTTCCGTGAACCTCATTACGGACCGTGAGACCGGTCGTCCCCGGGGCTTCGGCTTCGTGGAGATGAGCGAAGGCGCTGACGAGGCTATCGAAGCCTTGCACCAGAAGGACTACGGCGGGCGCAGCCTGACGGTCAACGAGGCGCGTCCTCGTGAGCCTCGCGGCGGCGGCGGCGGCGGTGGCGGCTACAACCGCGGCGGCTGGTAGGTAAAGCAGCGGATCCGTCGAGGTCTCTTGCAGGCTTTCGACGGATCCCCTTTCCGTCCTTTCGATAATCGTCCTTCCCCAAAAATCCTTCCATCGAGAACTCTCGGCACTCATCCTTGGCGTAAAGACCAGGCCTTGGCGCAAAGACCAGCCGATCTTTCCTCACCGGTAACGCTCCTTCCATCAAGTCCCCAGCCGATCTAGATCATCTGTGCCTTCAGCCACAGATTCCTAGGGTTTTCTGCGTTCACCTTCCTTTCGCCCTTTGAAGACTCGATCTAGCCAGTGCCGAAACGGGTGTTTCTGCCGTTCTCCTCTAGGAATGCGTTCGTAGCGAGGGAAGCGTTCCCTGCTATGAAGGGAGCAGAAGCTATTGGGTTCCTCTCCGGCCAGGAATACTTCGGAAAGAGACCTGGGGCAGTCTTCCGTGGTGAGTTGGCCTGATTCGGGATCGATCACTGCAGTGGTAATGCCGTCCGGCTTCTCGACTACCTGATAGCCGCTTTGAGGTCTCGTTGCCGCAACGAAGCGAGCCCAGATGGGGAGAGCGGCACGAGTTCCGGAGAGCTTCGTGTCGGAGTTGTCGTCATAGCCCACCCACACCACTGAGGCTCGGTCCGCTGTGTAGCCGGCGAACCAGCTGTCACGCCGCCCGTTGGTGGTTCCCGTCTTTCCGGCGAAAGGGCCCTCGAGGCCGTCTCGCCGGGCGGACTTAGCTGTGCCACGCTCGAATACCCCCTGGAGAACAGAGGTGAGCAGGTAGGAGGACTCCCGGCTGAGAACTGCCTCTGGTTTCGCGAGGGGTTTGCCCTCGATCGGTTTTCCCTCGGTATCCAGGACAGCTTCTAGGCCGTGAATCGAGGTGCGAATTCCTCCGTTGGCCAGGGTTCCGTAGACCGTAGCCATCTCCAGAGGAGTCACTTCGAAGGCTCCCAAGGCCAGGGACGGGAGGGGCTTCAGGGGAGCTGAGATACCGAGCCGGCGAGCCATCTCGACGATTCGAGGTAGGCCAACCTGTAGTGCTAGGCGCACAGTGGGGACGTTTCGGCTCCGCTCGACGGCGCTTCGGACGCTCATCCAACCATCGAATTGGTTGTCGGAATTTCGCGGTGACCAATCCTTGCCCGCTAGACGAACGGTCAGGGGGGAATCGTCCACCAAGGAGGAGGGGGATGCAGCGCGGCTTTCGAAGGCGGTGGCGTAGACGGCGGGTTTGAAGGCGCTGCCGGCCTGCCGCTTGGCCTTGGCGGCGCGGTCGAACTGGCTGGCGGCGAAGTCGCGTCCTCCCAGGTAGGCGAGCACGCCCCCGGTGCGGGGATCAATGGAAACCAGGGCTATTTGAAGGGTGCCCTTCTCTTGGCGATTTTTCTCCCAGCCTTTTTCGAGGGCATCCATGCCCCAATTGGCTGCGGATACCGCCTTCTCCTGAAGGCTGCGGTCGAGAGTGGAGAGCAGGGTCAGGCCGGACGCTGGGAGAGATGAGACCCCGAATCTTTGCTGAGCCTCCTCTTTGGCCCACTGAGAGAAGTAGGCCATCTGGCGGTAAGTAGGAGGGGGGCTGGCTATCTGAAGCTCGTGTTTCTCGGCGCTCGAAAGAGGAGCTTGAGGGATCCAGCGGAGACTTGCTAAGCGTTGCAGAACTTGCTTTCGCCGCTCTAGGGACCTTTCCGGGTGAGTGCTGGGGTCATAGAAAGCTGGAGCCCGAATCATCCCCGCGAGGGTAGCTGCTTCAGCCAGGTCGAGCTCGGAGACGCTCTTATTGAAGAAGGCGTAGCTGGCTGCCCCGACGCCGATCAAGTTGGCTCCATGGCGGCGGCCCAGGTAGATCTCGTTGAGATAGGCCTCTAGGAGGAGGGTTTTGTCGTACCTAAGTTCCACCAGGATAGCCAGTACGGCCTCCCGCAGCTTGCGGGAGAAAGTTCGTTCGTGGGTCAGGAAGAGGTTCTTCACCAGCTGTTGGGTGAGAGTGCTGCCTCCCTGGCTCACTTTGCCCCCAGTGACATTGACCCAGGCTGCTCGAAGGATGCCGGAGATGGACAGGCCCGAGTGGCTGAAGAAGCTATCGTCTTCTACTGCGAGAACGCTCTGCACCAGAGTCTCGGGCACTTCTTGCAGCTGGATCGGACGCCTCTCCTCTTGCTGTGGCCCGTAGAACGTCGCTAGTAGTGGTGGCTCGAGGCGAACACCGCGGACATCCTGCCCGTCTTGGCGAAGACCTCGAATACGGCGACTGCGAAATAGGATCTCTAGGCTCTTAGGGCTCTGAAGGCCGGTGGGAGTCGGGAACGAACGGAGCTTGGCTGCGAGGGCGTTGCCTTCCCGGTGGAACTCCCCAATGCGCAACTTCCCGGGACCTTTCCACTTGCGGTAACCGAGATGCTCTAGCTCCTCTTGGACGGACTCGGGGTTCATCCGGGCGCCGACTTCGAGAGCGAGGGGGCGGCCGTAGAGGCGGGAAGGTTGGTTGCTTCTCTGGTCTTCGAGCTGACCGGAAAGGGTCCAGAAAGGGATCAGTAGCCAAGTTGAGATGGCCAGGACAAGGGCTGCAGCAGCTAGCCACCACCATTTTCGTTTGGATTTTCCTGGGCTGGTGCTTTTGGGTGTCTTCCTGCGCGCCACGGCCGCATTCTATGCCGCAGGAATTTTTCTGTCGCGTCTGGTCTCGTGGTCTCGCCCAAACTGGCGTCTCACTGGTATCCTCTAGGGCTTATGATTGCAGTTTCAAATCTCGGCAAGAACTACGGTCCTCAGATTCTCTTCGAGGGCGTTTCGATACAGTTCAATCCTGGAAACCGCTACGGCATCATCGGTGCCAATGGGTCCGGGAAATCTACTTTTCTGAAGATTCTTACCGGCGAAGAGCTTCCTAGCGACGGCACGATTGCGTTGCCGAAGCGGACTCGTTTGGGAGTCCTGCGTCAAGATCACTTCTCCCATGAGGATCAGCAGATCCTCGAAGTGGCGATGATGGGGCGGCAGGAAGTTTGGGAAGCCATGGTGGCGAAAGAGGAGTTGTTGGAGAACTCTGAAGACAGCTTCGACGCTGATCGCTACGCAGAGCTGGAAGAGCTCATCCTGAGCAATGATGGTTATACCTTGGAGGCTCGAGCCGGAGAGATCTTAGAGGGCCTGGGGATTCCCACCGAGCAACACCGTATGCCCCTGTCTACTCTGTCTGGCGGCTTCAAGCTACGGGTTCTTCTGGCTCAGGTGCTCGCTTCAGACCCCGATGTCCTCCTGCTCGACGAGCCCACGAATCATCTCGACATTCTCTCTATTCGTTGGCTGGAGAAGTTCCTGAGCGATTTCAAGGGAACTGCGATTCTGATCTCTCATGACCACCGTTTTCTCGACAATGTTTGCACCCACATCGTCGATGTGGACTATGAGACGCTGACTCTCTACCCCGGGAATTACTCTAAGTTCGAGAAGGCTAAGGTCGAGAATCGCGATCGCAAGGAGCTAGAGATCCAGCGACAAGAGAAGAAGATTGCTGATATGCAAGCTTTTGTGGATCGGTTCAAGGCGAAGGCCACGAAGGCTCGCCAGGCTCAGAGCAAGCTGAAAATGATCGATCGTATCGATGTCGAGAGATTGCCCCAGACTTCCCGGTGTTATCCGAGGTTCAAGATCAAGCAGCGTCGACCTAGCGGCAAGCAGGCGGTGGCCGTAGACGGGGTATCGAAGGCCTACGGCGACAAACAGGTCTTGGAGGATGTCTCTCTTACTGTAAACCGAGGAGATCGCCTTGCCATCATCGGGCCCAACGGGATTGGAAAATCCACCTTATTGAAAATCATGATGGGGCAGGTGAAGGGGGACGCTGGCTCCGTGGAGTGGGGCTATGAGGCGCATCCCGGATACTTCGCTCAGGATCATCAGGAGCTGCTCGATGATTCCAAGGCGACCGTGGAGAGCTGGCTCTGGGAGGCTTGTCCCCGTGAACCCATCGGCTATGTGCGGGGCAACCTCGGAATGGTCTTGTTTTCCGGAGATGACGTCCACAAGCCCGTCAGGAGCCTCTCCGGCGGCGAGGCAGCTCGCCTCATTTTCAGCCGCCTAGCGGTAGAGCAGCCCAATGTGCTGATTCTCGATGAGCCCACGAATCACCTGGACTTGGAAGCTATCGATGCTCTTGTGGAGGCCTTGAAGGTCTACGACGGGACACTCCTCTTCGTCTCTCACGATCGTTGGTTCGTTTCTCGGCTGGCGAACCGCATTCTCGAGATTTCCCCGCAAGGAATCAACGACTATCGAGGTTCCTACGAGGAGTATCTGGAGCGCTGTGGTGATGACCATCTGGACGCGGATGCGGTCGTCCTGCGGGCTAAGAAAGACAAGCGCAAGGCGAAGGGGCCCGTAGTCAGCGGCAAGGCCAAGGCGAGCTCGGATCGGGAAAAGAGCCGCACCCTCAAGAAGCTCAAGAAGCGGCGAGATCAAGTTACCGAGGAGTTGGAGGTAGCAGAGGCGAGAGTCAACGCCATCAACGAGTCTTTCTGCGACCCCACATTTTTCGACCGCACCTCTCGGGCTGAAGTGCAGAAGCTTGAGCAGGAGCAGAAACAGAAGTCGGAGAAAATCGAAGCTCTCATGGCGGAGTGGGAGCAGGTGGAGGGGGAGTTAGAGGAGTTGGAAGCAGGCTGATTCGGTTCGGCGGTGGTCATTCCAGGAGCCGTCTCTCCTGAAGGGCTTACTCTCTAGGATCGTGTTGCTTTCACCGTCTTCTGTCGCTGACTGCCCTTACTGGCTTGTCTCTATCGAGCTGCCTTCGTCGAGCCGACTTCATCAACCCGTCTCTCCCATTCTGCAACAAAAAAAAGGGCGCCTTGGCAGCGCCCTTTTTTTTGTTGAGCCGATCGGCTCCCCAGATTGACTCGGATTCTCGGAGTCAGCTCTGGCCCATCGCGGTGCGGGTGTCAATGTGAGCGGGCGAAGTGGCGTTGCGCCGGTCGATCAACTCCAGTAGATGGCGAATGGCGCCTTCGCTCGAGTTGATCAGCTCCCATTTGGTAGCGATCAAAGAATGCGAGATCTGCTGCTGGCTCTTGCCGAGGATCTCTGCGACCTTCTGCTGATTCTTTTCGGTCTGGTACAGGCGAACAATCCGCCGCTGAAGTTTGGTCATCTCGTTCCAGCGCCACTGGAGCAGGTTGACCAACACCTCGGCAGCCTCATCCAGCTCGGATTGGCCACTGACCAGCGCGAAAGTCTTCTTGGATTTCTTGAGTTGGCTCATTTTCTCGTGAGCCTGGTAGAAGCCTGGGCCATCGATGACCGCGCTTCGGCGAGTCTCTAAGCCAGCAGTCAGGTCGTCGTAGATCAATACGGAGCGGAACCGCTCCGGGTAGAGAGCCACTTCCAGGGCGGAGAGCACTTCGTAGGCTCTCGACAGGGAAGTGAAGACGGCGGACATTTCATCGCCGCGAGTGATCTCGAGATCTGCGAAGAGATCGGACCGATGCTCGGTATTGATCTTCTCCGCAACTTCCTGCATGCGTCTCGTTAATTTGGCCCGGTCCTCCACCTGGGAGGAGCCGACTACGTCCGTCACTAATACATAGAGCTTCATGGACACTTTCTCACCCTCATATACCTGAGCTAACGAGCAATCTAATAGGTTAATTATACCCACCAATTCTTGGCTCCGCAAGGGCAGCGAGAGTCAAATTCCGGGGAAATGTACCTGGTAGTGCAATAAATCGGTCTTTTTTTGATGTGAGAAGCTCTCACCAAAGAATAGATGTGTCAAGCCATAATTATTTACAAGTTTTTCTATAGATCTCTGAGGGTGCTTTGAGATTTGAAATTTCAGACATTCCTCAATAGGTCCTGGCCTGTCGAAACGGAGACGATTTCCGGTGTTGGAGCGTCGGAGCCTTGGGGCTTCGGCTCTCTTGCCGTACTTTTCCGTTCCCGCCATTGGAGGACGAAGTCGTAGAGCACCGGTACTAGGACCAAGGTGAGGAAAGTAGCGAAGCTCAAGCCGAAAATGACCGCGACTCCCATGCTCTGCCACCACTGACTACTTTCCCCTCCGGTAGCGAAAGCGAAACTGCGGAAGTCGAATTCGATTCCAGTGGAGAGGGGGACCAGGCCGAGAATTGTCGTCACGGCTGTCAGTAGAACGGGTCGCAGGCGACGAAGGCCCGTGGCGACCACCAAGTCCCTTCTCGGGACTCCCAGTCGCCATTGCTGCTCACCATAATCCAGCAAGACGATGGCGTTGTTGACGACGATTCCAGCCAGCGAAATGACTCCTAGGCCCGTCATGATGATGCCGAAGGGCATTCCAGTTACCACCAACCCGAGGAGCACCCCGATCATCGACATGAGGACCGCGGTGAGAATGATGCCTGGGAGAACCACCGAATCGAATTTGGCGACCATCAGGCACAGGACGATCAACACTCCAAAGAGGAAAGCGGAGAGCAGGAAGGCTGTGGTCTCTGCTTCATCCTCGCTTTGACCGGCAAAATTCAACTGATACCCCACTGGCAAGAGATCCGGGATGGCCTCGATGCGGCGTCGAGCTTCCTGGCGTACCGGCTCGGCCATTTGAGGAGTCGTCACTTTGCCGCTCACGGTCACCACTCGCTTCTGATTCTTGTGGGTGATCGAGGTCAAGGCGCTGGATCGCTCCAGTTGGGCTACGGAGCTCAGGGGAATCTGATCACCGCTTTCGTTGACGATCGTCAGCTGTCCTAGAGAGGCTGGGGAGGAGCGAGCTTCCTCTCGAAGGCGAACGACGATGTCCGCATCGTCCTCTCCGTAGCGATAGAGAGACGCCTTGGTGCCGTTGACCGCGGTGCGGACGGTGCGGGCTATCTTGGCCGTGGTGAGGCCGAGTCGAGCGGCCTCGGTACGGTTGATGAGCACTCTTACTTCCGGTCGAGCGAGGTCGAAGTCATCGTCCAGGGAGACCAATCCGGGAATCCCGTCAATGAGACCACGAATACGTGCGGCGATCTCGCCGAGGGTAGCAAAATCATCGCCGCTGACCTCCAGGCTCAAGGGGTCACCCACCGGTGGTCCCTCTTGAGGTCGATCGACATCAATGGTGACGCCGGGCCCGGAAGTGGCTAGGGCCCGGGCTCGTTCCAGGGTGCGATACGAGCTCTGGCTCCGTTGGTGGATGTCTTTGAGATCGAAGGTGATGCGTCCTCGAGTGGGATCTCCTCCTTGGGAGCCGAGACCGAGCTCATCGTTCTGGCTGCCAGCGCCACTGCTAGCGGCGGTGACCTCGACGTCCGCTAGGCCGGCTAGGGCCTCTTCGAATCGACGAATGACCGAGTTGGTCTTTTCTAGCCGAGTGCCGGCGGGAGTCTCGACATTGACGAAGATCCGGTTGGGCTCTGTTTGGGGAAAGAACTCGATGCCCGTATTGAGTGGGCCCCCATAGAGAAACAGTACGAGAACGAAGGTGAGTACTGTCGAGCCGAGGATCAGGATGCGGTGCCCCAGGGCGAACACCAGGAGTCGTCGGTACCCTTCCTCCAGACCCCTTCCCCAGGAGAGCAGCCAACGCCGGAAAGGACCGAGATCTTCGTCGGCTTTTTGGGGTCGCACTTTCATGAAGGCGGAGCAGATCGTTGGATTGACAGAAAAGGCGATCACCAGGGAAGCGAGTAGCACGCAGGAGACCGTCAACGGCAGATACTTCATGAAATCGCCGATGATGCCCGGCCAGAAGACCAGCGGAGTGAAGGCTCCGACGGTGGTCAGGGTCGAGATGAAGATGGCTCCCCCTACCTCCCGAGTAGCGAATCCTGCCGCTTCGATGGGTGGCTTGCCCTCTTGCATATGACGATAGATGTTCTCGATGACGACCACCGCGTTGTCCACGAGCATTCCTACGGCGAGTACCAAGGAGAACAAAACGATCATGTTGAGGGTCGTCCCGGAAAGCTGTAGCACGGAGAAAGTCAGCAGCATGGAAAAGGGGATCGCCAGACCCACGAAGATCGCGTTGCGCAATCCCAAGACGAACATCAAGACTAGTACCACCAGCACGAGGCCGGAAAGGATGTTGTTTTCGAGGTCGCTCACCATGCGGCGAATTTCCTTGCTCTGGTCCGCGAGCACTGTCGCTTCCACCCCCAGAGGCCATTTCTCTTGCTCCTCAGCAACGATTTCCCGGATTTGATCGGCAACCTGGATAATGTTGGCGCCGACTCGCTTTTGGACCGACAACGCCACCGATTCCAGCCCGTTGATGCGCGCGTAGGAAGTGCGGTCTTCGAATCCGAAGACAACCTTGGCCACGTCACCGACAAACACCGGAGAGCCGTCGCGAGTCTCGATGACAAAGCTCTCGATCTCCCGCGGAGCTTCGACCTCGGCGGGAACTCGGACCGCGTAGCTGATGTCTCCCAGGTCGAGTTGTCCTCCCGGAATGGAGACGTTCTCGTCCGCCACCGCTTCGATCACATCCTCGAGGGCAAGACCGTAGAGGTGCAGGCGCTGGGGATCGACCTCGACTCGGACCTCTCGCTCCTGCCCCCCAACCAGTGTGGCCCGTAGGATTCCCGGCAGACTTTGGAGGTTGTCCTGGAGGTCCTCGGCCAGCTGACGGAGGGCCACCGGGCCTAGGTTTCCGGAAAGATGAACTTGGACCACCGGTATGTCCGAGAAGTTGATCTCCCGCAAGATCGAGTCCTCGGTTTCGTTGGGGAAGTCCACTTCGGCGATTTCGAGACGGTCTCGCACTTTCTGGATGGCATCATCGATGTCTGTGCCGGAAATGAACTCCACGGTGACCGTGGAAGATCCCTCAGCAGACGTCGAGGTGAGGCGCTTGAGGCCTTGTAGGCCTTGCAGCTCTCGCTCGAGCGGTCGGGTGACCTGGGACTCGACGTCTTCGGGAGAGGCTCCTGGGTAGGGAGTGATCACCAGCACCACGGGAATACTGATGTCAGGGCTGCTCTCCCGAGGCAGGGTCAGGTAGGCCCTCAGGCCGATAAAGACCATGACCGCGGTGAGAAAGAAGACCGTGAGTCGATGGCGCAGGGAGAGGTCCGCCAGACTCATGGGGAGCTTTTCTCCTGCCCGGCTCGGGATTCGGTGACTCGCTGGCCGTCCCCTAGTTGGGCTTGTCCGCTGATCACGATGCGGTCACCGGATTTCAGTCCCGCCTCCACGACGACGTTCTCGCCGATCACCGGGCCGGTGTCGATTTCGACCCGTCGAGCCTGGCCGTCTCGGACGACAAAGACGGCGCTCCTGCCTCCCAAGTCGAGGAGTGCATCCAAGGGAGCAAGGATCGCGGCGGGTAGGGTTTGGCGCACGACTTCCAAGCGGCCGTACATGCCTGGCTTGAGGGTTCCCCTTGGATTGGGGATCTCTGCTTCGACATCCAAGGTCCTCGAGCTACGGTCCAGTTCTGCAGCGAGTCGCACGATCTTGCCCGAGACTGGAGGTTGCTGGGAGTTATCCAACCGAAGAGTTACTGCGGCACCGTTCTCGAGAAAAGGAACATCTGCAGCCGGTGCCGGTGCTCTGACTTTCATTCGGGAGGCGTCGATGAGCTCGAACACCGGCTGACCGGGAGCGACGAAGTCGCCCACTTCGATGTGTCGTGTATTCACTTGCCCCGCCCAAGGCGCACGGACGGTGGACTTGTCTAGCTGTAATTGAGCGGAGGCGAGGCGAGCTTGGGCGACATCCCGGTCCGTGATGGCATCCAAGAGCTGCTGCTGGGTGATCGATTGTTTCTCGAAGAGACGGCTGGCCCGCTGGTGGCGAGCTTCGGCTCGGCGGTTCACCGCCTCCGCCTCGGCTACCTGCTGTTGTAGCGCCCGGGTGTCGATGGAGGCCAGAGCTTGGCCGGCGACGACTCGATCACCTTCTTTTACCCGCAGCCTGTCCACGGAGCCACTGACCTCAGCGGCGAGCTCCGCCCGTCGCAGAGGTAGGAGGTCTGCCGGCAAGCTGGCGAGATCGGTCACCGACTGGGGGAGAAGCTCGAGAGTTTCCACCTCCAAGATTCTCTCCTCGGGATCGGTTGGAGGGGCTACCGACGGAGAGCTGTCGTCGCAGCCTCCGAGGGTTACCAACGGCAGCATCACAAGGGAAATCAGCAAGCCGTTCCACGGTTTAGACAAGGTCATGTTGCGGGGTCTCCATTAGGTACACTACCGGGCACTCTCTCGTCCACACTTTGATCTAAGAGCCTGATGGATTGACTTTGCTTTGGTTGGGCCTCGTCGCCAAGGGATTCCTCGCCCCTCGGCGTGGGCCTGGTTGGCTTCCAATGGCTGGCCGGCAGCCTCCCGCTCGCTCGCAGCAGGCGCGCCCAACGAATCTGGGCATCGAAGTAGGCCCGACTCCGCTCTTGGAGCGCCTCCGTCTCTTGATCGCGGGCACCCAGGAGGTCCACCTGCAAGGCCACTCCTTCCCGGTAGCCTTCTTCGGCTACTCTGACCGCCTCCCGGGAGGCCTCAGCAGATAGCTCTGCCGCTTGCCATCGGGCCAGAGCGGCTACCAGCCGAGCGACAGATTCGTCGATCTCTTGCTCGATCTGGTTCTCTAGATCTTGGCGCCTAAAAGCTAGCTGGCGTTTCTGGCTTTCGAACTGCTCGATTTGTCCACGCCGCCGTCCGCCGTCGAACAGGTCCCAGTGGAAGTCGAGAGCCAGGCGCCAGTCTCTGAATTGATGGTCACCCAAGTCTTCCGCTAGGCGCGCGGTCCGTCCGTAGCTTCCGGCCAGATCCAGCCGTGGTTTGCCTTCGGAGCGGATGATTCGAATCCGCAAGTCGAGTGCTTCCTGTTGCTTTTCAAGATCAAGAAGCTCCGTCCGTGAGCGAAAGGCAGCCTGTCGCAGGACGGCTGCAGCGGGCGGTTGAGGCAACGGACTAGAGGAGTCGGCCACCTCTAGAGGATGGTCCCGGGGAAGGCCTAGAACTCGCCGCAGGCGGCTGAGAGCGACCGCCTCATCTCCTTTGGCTGTTTCTAGCCCTGGGCTCACCTGAGCCCAGGAAGCTTTGGCCCGCAGCATTTCCAGGCGGGTCGCATCTCCCAGCTCGAGGCGGGTTTCCACCAGAGAGAGTTCTTCTCGGCGAAGGTGTTGCTGGCTTTCCAGGGTCAATATCTGCTGCCTCGCGGCGAGAATCTCGAAGAACGCTTCGGTGGCCTCGAGGGCCGTATCTAGTCTCACCGTGTCGATTTGGGCCTCGGTCACTTCTGAAACGGTGTGGGCGAGGCGAACGGCGGCTCCCAACTTGCCCCAAGTGAACAAAGGCTGCCGGACTTCTGTAGTGATGTCGAAGAGCTCTTGACGGGCGGGTTCGAAGTTGCCGCCGGGAAAACTGGCGAGGATATCTTCGAAGTCCTCGCTGTTGAGAAGAGACGGATCTCGTGCGATGTTCCAACCGGTGGTGACGGTCCATTGGGGAAAGGCGTCGGCGCGTGCTTCCCGGACGCCTCCGCTAACCTCTCGCCGACGTTCTTCCTGAGACTGCAAAATTGGATTCCTCGCCAGAGCCAGGGCGATGACCGCTTCCAGGGTTAGCGGTCGGTCTCGGATCCCTTCCTGGGGAGGCGCCACGACGTTGTCTTGGTCGGGGAAGGGAGCCAGGGGAGGTGAAGCGGTTGCTGTGACGGACGCTCCAAGAAACCAACAGGAGGCGATGATGGCGGCGCGGTTCTTCATGGTGCTTTTCCGGTTCTCACTGTGGGTTTCGGTTCTCACTGTGGGTTCCGGTTCTCAGTCGGGCCTTCCAGGCCTCTCCAGACAATTTTCCAAATATTGCGCAAGCGCTCTCGTCCCAGGCTCTGGGCACGGGTCTTGAAGACCAAATCCGTCAGTAGACCGTCGAGAAAGGAGCGCCAGGCCAGGGCAAGGTCCACTGCCGGTGCTTCCCGAAGCTCCCCCCGGCTGAGGCCTTCCGCAAAGAAGTCGTTGAGCACCCTTAGGTAGTCTTCCTTTTGGGCGGCGACGATTTGACCGACTCGTTCCCCCAGCTCACCGCCGATGAGCGAGGCAGCCAACCGGACGATGGCCAATTCATGGCGATGATCCGTAGTGAACTCCACAGCGGCCATCAAATGGTTCCAGAGGCGCTCCTGGCAACTGCCGTCGGCGAACAGCGCTGGCCGACTCGCGTCCCTCCAAGCATCGAGGCTGTGCTGAAGGAGCTCTAGAAGGAGCTCTTCCTTGGAGTGGTAATGGTTGTAAAGGCCGGGTTTACTGATACCCACACGGACAGCGATGTCCGCCATGGAGGTACCTGCATACCCCCGGGCGGCGAAGAGCTCGATGGCGGCTAGGCCAATGCGGGCTCGAGTGGTGAGATCTTCCCGGGGAGGGGGGCCAGGGGGTTGGGGGGAGCGGGGAGACATGACTTTCCTTTTCTATATTACCGACCGGTCGGTAATTGTAGCTAAGGTCAGTTTTGGAGGCAAGGTGATTGTCATTTAGACTGCGCCGGATGAACACCCTAGATCCTCGCCCGGTGGGGCGCATCATTCGAGCCGAGGCGGTAGCTCGGCTCGGCTTCGAGCTAGAAGAATTAGACCCGGAGACGGGTTATCTGTACGAGTTACGGGGCCGAGGCAAAAGTCGAGTGATGGTCATTGGTCTTTCGCCTATCAACGACGCGGGATCCGCCCGGCTGGCGGCCGATAAGTTCTATACGGCCCTGGTCTTGGATCGAGCTGGCTTCAAAGTACCTCGCTGCACCCGCTGTTTGGCCCCGGAAACTTTTGAGCTGTCGAGCTTTCCCCAGTACACCGGTTTAGAGTCTGCCCGCCGATTCGCTGGCGAGCATGGCTTTCCTTTGGTGGTCAAACCGAATCGTGGCTCCCGCGGCCGGGATGTGACCCGAGTCGACAATCTGTCTGAGCTCGAGGCGGCAGTGGAGACGGTTTGGCAACGAGATTACCTGGCCTTGGTTCAGGAGCGCGTCAAAGGATTCGATCTGCGGCTCGACTTTCTCGACGGGGAGTATCTGCTGGGTTACTCCCGCCAACCGGTGGTGTTGACCGGGGATGGCAAGACGTCCTTGGGAGAGCTGTTGGCGGCATGGGACACCCGCTTTGTTGGGGAAGCCTTCGAAGCTTCCTTGGAAACGGACCCCATGTGGCAGAACCGGGTGATTGCTCAGGGGCTGACTCTCACTTCGGTACTGCCTCCGGAGGAGCAGGTCGCCCTGTCCGAAGACATTCTCAATCTCAATCGCCTCTGCGTCGCCACCATGGTTCGGCAGCTGCCGGATGCCTGGCTGCGTCATTGCGTAGCGATCGGCCGCGCTTTGCAGCTTCGCTACTTTGGGATCGACTTCAAAGTGCCGGATCTAGATCCCAAACTAGCTGGAGACCCTGCAGCTGCGACGGTGATCGAAGTCAATGCCACCCCAGGCCTCGGTCAGACCTACCGGAGGGGAGAGACAGAGGTTGCGATTCGAGCCCAGATGAGGTTGCTGGAGACAATTCTCGCCGGAGCGTTATGACTCGTCGCCCCAATCAGCGCCGAGCCCGCGAGGATCATCCCCGTGATGCCATCGAGGTGGTCGGCGCCTGGACCCACAATCTCAAAGGCGTGAGCTGCCGCATTCCTCACGGCAAGGTCACCGTCGTCACCGGTCCATCCGGAGCTGGGAAGTCATCCCTGGCTTTCGACACGGTGTTTGCCGAGGGGCAGCGGCGTTTCGTGGAGTCCATGTCCACCTATGCTCGCCAGTTTCTGCAGCAGATGGAGCGACCTCCCGTCGACGCCATCGAAAATATCTTGCCACCGGTGGCCCTGGTGGCTGTCAACAGCGTTAGGAACGCCCGGTCGACCGTGGGAACCCTGACCGAAGTCCAGGATGTCCTACGGCTGTTGTTCACCCACCTAGGGCAGGTGGAATGCCCCCGTGGACATGGAAGTGCTCGGGCTTTTACTCCCCAGGAGGTCGCCGAGGAGCTGGCCCAGGGAGGTGCCGGAGATCGATTCTTGTTGGTGGTGCGGCTAGTCCGACCGAAGAGAAAAGCCCGGGAAACCCTTCGCGAGTTGATTCGCCAGGGATTTGGCCGGCGCCTCAAGGAAGAGGCCAAGGAAGTGCCCAGTGAGGGTCCAATGGAGCGGCCGGTGGAGCACCCGGTAGAGCGTCTAGAGCCGGGTGCCAATTGGCCCAAGGCCTGGGCGACCCTGCCGTTGGTACTGGGCCGGTTCAAGGCCAAGGACACCGTCAGCGCTGCTCTCGCTTCCGCTGTGGAGGAGGGGTTTCAGTTGGGTTCCGGGAGCTTGGAGGTGCATGGAGCAGGGGAGCCCAGGTTCTACTCCCGCCAACTCGGCTGTGTGCAATGTGGAGATGTCTTCCCGCGCCCGACTCCGGCTCTATTCTCCTTCAACTCTCCTCTGGGAGCTTGTCCTTCCTGTCAAGGCTTTGGCCGGGTGGTCGGAATCGATCCCGAACGAGTGATTCCGGATCCTCGCCGCTCCCTAGCAGAACGCCCTTTCGCCCCTTGGAACACCCCGGCCTATGAGAAGCACTACGAAGATCTCTTCGTCGCCTGCCGGACCCGAGGAGTGCCCTTAGATCAGCCGTGGCAGGACCTGGATGCGGAGACTCAGGAGTGGATCTGGCGTGGACCAGCGCGAAAGGAGAGCGGGTTTCTAACCCTGGAGCGTTTCTTTTCCTGGCTGGAGCGCAAGATCTACCGGGTCCACGTGCGCGTTCTCCTAGCCCGTTACCGGGCCTACACTCCCTGCCTGGAGTGCCGAGGGACCCGCCTCAAGCCCGGGGCCCTAGCGGTTCGTCTGGAGGGGCATACCTTGCCGGAGCTGTCCCGCCGGAGCATTGAAGATCTCAACTCCTGGCTGGAGAATCACCGTTGGTCCAAACGGCAGCAAGAGGTGGCCGGGCATCTCCTCGAACAGCTCCAGGAGAGGGTCGGAGTCCTGCACCGGGTTGGGTTGGGCTATTTGACGTTAGATCGCCAGGCGCGGACCTTGTCCGGGGGTGAGACCCAGCGGATCCATTTGGCGGCCGCTCTCGGTTCCGGCCTGACCCACACTCTCTACGTCCTCGACGAGCCGACGATCGGCCTCCACCCGGTCGATAGCGATCGCCTGCTGTTACTGCTACGGGATTTGGCAGCTCGAGGCAACACGGTTTTGGTGGTGGAGCACGACCGAGTGCTCATCGAAGGGGCGGACTATCTGATCGATCTCGGTCCGGCGGCGGGGGTACATGGTGGGGAGTTGATGGCTCAGGGCCCACCAGAGGAGGCACTTCGAGAACCGAAGTCGGTTACCGGCCGTTTCCTGCTGCGGCCACCAGACCAAGCTCTCGACCAGGCAGCCCGGGCGCGTCGAGAAAAAGGGCTTCCCTCTTTGGAAGAGGAGATCGCAGCGAGGTCGCAGGTGGTCATTCGGGGAGCCCGGGCCCACAACCTCAAGGGTTTCGATTTGCGGCTTCCCTTGGGAACCCTGGTGGCGGTAACAGGGGTTTCCGGGTCGGGAAAATCTACCCTCGTAGAGAACGTCTTATACGGGACCTATCAACGCTCCAAGGGAGTGGTGAATGTAGAGCCAGGGGACTGCGACGGTCTCGCCGGTCTGGATGATCTGGAGGATGTGATCCTGGTAGATCAAAAGCCCTTGGGCCGATCCAGCCGTTCTAATCCGGTGACCTATGTAGGGGCCTACGACGAGGTGCGGAAGATTTTCGCTGCGACTGAGGCGGCCAAAGAAGCTGGGATCACGGCTGGACACTTCTCCTTCAATGTCGATCGGGGTCGCTGCCCCGAGTGTAAAGGCACGGGGTTGACGGAAGTGGACATGCATTTCATGGCTTCCGTTTCAGTGACCTGCGACGTCTGCCAAGGACGGCGCTTTCGGCCGCAAACCCTGGGGATTCGAGTCCAGGGGTTAACCATTGCAGAAGTCTTGGAGCTGACTGTGGACGAAGCTCAGGATTTCTTTTCCGGAGCCCGGAAGCTCCTGCGTCGCCTAGCGCTTCTTTCGGAAGTTGGGCTTGGCTACCTGCACCTGGGGCAGCCGACCTCGACTCTGTCCGGAGGGGAAGCACAGCGGTTGAAGCTGGCGAGCTTTCTCGATCGGCCTCGAGGTCACAAACCTCGTCTCTTCCTTTTTGACGAGCCCACCACGGGGCTGCATCTTTCAGACATCGATCTCTTGGCCAGAACTTTGAGGCGTTTGGTGACTCAGGGGGATGGAGTGATTGTCGTCGAACATAGTCCGGACCTGATCGCCCGGTGTGATTGGGTGGTCGATCTCGGGCCTGGGGGCGGCACCGGTGGTGGGGAGTTACTCTTCGCGGGATCCCTACAGCAAATGATGCGCGCTGGCGAGGGTCCTACGGCGGTGGAGCTGAGGCGTCATCTCCAGCTCTCGCAGTCAGATCGAGAGAGAGCCGTAGGGAGTCCAGGATGAGTCGATGGATCTACAATCCTGTGGAGTGTTGCGTGGTATCCTAAAAGGAAAAGTGACTTTGAATCGTTGAGGCGCAGGTTTGGCGCCGCTGGATGCAGGAGGACTCAGCGATTTCCGATCGCCCCAGATATGTGCTGCGTTCGAGCAGTGGCAACTGTGAGCTGGTGGAGGGGGAGACTCTCGCCGGCCGTAGCCGCAGCTGCCAGCTGGTTCTGAAAGACCCGAGCGTCAGCCGAAGCCATGCTTTGATCAGGACTCAGGGCGACGAAGTCCTGCTGCGGGATCTTTCTTCCAGCAATGGGACCTTCGTGAATGGGGACCAAGTCGAAGGAGAGAGAGTGCTTCGCGTGGGTGACAAGGTAACCCTCGGGGAAACACACTTCTCTTTGGTTTCGATCGACAGCACCGACGAGTATTCCTTTGCCGATGTCTTGGCGGAGGCGGAGCAGGCAGATGCCTTGGCGGAATTTGGCGAGCCCATTCAGGAGACCCTCCAGGGTCCACAGGACCCGGTTGCGGCTCCTGCTCAGCCCTCATCGCCTGCCGTTCGAGAGCCAATTCCGGAGCCAGTTTCGGAGCCCAAACCAGAGTCCGATCCCGGGTTGGCTACCCGGCCTGGCTCTGTCGCCAGTCCCGTTCCGGAGGCGCCTCCAGAGCCGCCGAGGTCACCCGTCTTCGAGGCCCAGCGGTCCGACCTTCCAGACATTTCGCGAGAAAAAACAGCGGTAGGCAATGACACTCTCCAGGAGGCGATTCGTCGTCTGGCACCCGATCTGGACGAAGCTCTGGATCAAGCCCTTCCGGACTCATCCGGGGAGACGCCTCCCCCCATGCCTTCCATCCCCTCGATGCCGCTTCCACCGAAGGCGACTGCCCCTGGTTCTAGCGCTCCCTCGACCACTCCTTCCAAGGAGGGAGCTTCCATTCCTCCAGCTCTTCCGGTGGCTCCTCCCTCGGTACCGTCCGCCGGTTCGACGAGCAAGGAGCTGTTGCCTTCTCTGGATGAGCTAGATGAACTCGACCTAGCACCAGGCTTGCCGTCGGCGGTTTCCCCTGAAAGGCCGGCTCCAGGACCTCGCGCCAAGCCTGCCTCGGAGTTGGATCGGCCGCCGAAATCTAGCCCTCAACAGCGTGAGGTTCCAGCGGCGGGAATCGGAGTCCGAGCTTTGGCGGGTCTCTTGGATGGCGTGCTGGTCCTCGCTCTCGGGGCTATCGCTTCCCTGTTGGCAGGAGGGCCTTGGAGCTCCAAGGGAGCGACGGTTTTCTATACCGCCTCATTTGGTCTGCAACTTTTGTTGCAGGTATTTGGCTGGCACCTTTGGGGAACGACCCCCGGAAAGCGTGTCCTCGGCCTCTACGTCTACGAAGCCGGGTCTCGGGTTCCTGGTATTGGCGCGGGTCGAGCGCTCCTGCGCTTCGCCGGCTACTGCGCCAGCGCTTTGGCACTGGGTTTCGGTTTCCTGATGGCGGCGTTCAACCGCGGTCACCGGGGCCTCCACGACGTTCTTTCCGGCACCTACGTCGGTGCAGGACGGGATTCCTGATCTTTCCGTCGTCCGGTCCGTTGACCCAAATCCCAAATTTCCCTGACAGACACCTTTTCTCGTGACCGCCCTCCGCCCTTCACCTCCGCCCAGAAAACCGCCTTCGAGGTGGTCCTTTCGACCTTTCTCCGGCGCAAGCTGCCGTCGGCCATGGTGTTTCCTGGGCGCGGCTTTTCTTCTTCTCTTCGGTTGTGGAGAGGGTAGACCTTCTTCAGCAAACCCATCTGCGGTAGCGACAGCCTCCCCAGCAGGGATCGCTGTGACTCCGGTGGAGGTTCCGGATGCTGCTTCAGCTGCTCGTTGGCTAGGGCAAGCGCGGGAACTCCTGACGACCTCTTCACGACTGGGAAGAATGCCCCAAGAAGAGCGATTTCCGAGCACGGAGTCGCCGGGTGACCTGGTCACTGTCGTGCTGAGCCTGAGTCGATCGGCTCGTACCGCCCGGGTGACCCAGGGACGGGGAGCTACCGTTGAGGAGGCGGTGGGTGTAGCGAGCCGCCAACTTCTCGCTCTCGCCGAGCCCGAAGAAATATCTTCGGGGCGTTTGAAATTAGATGTTGTTCTCGATTGGCAAAGGGAGGCGCCGGGTTTCGGTGATGCAGGCCTTCTCGATCGAAGGCAATTGGGCTATTGGCTGGCGGAGCCTGGGCTCCTTCTACTTTCGGAGGAGCTTTTGTCTCGCCAGGTGATGGATACGGGGGGACGGCTTCGACCGGACAGTCTAAGGAGCTATTTGGCGGAAGATGGCAGGGGTGTCCCTCCTGAGCTTGTGGAGATAGAAGCTTCTGCTCCTGCGAAGCCCGAGCCCAACTTTCCTGTCGTGATGAGTTTCTTTGAGGATTTCCAGGGCGGTGCCTACGAGCTTGTGAGAGGCAATCGGCAACCGGAGATTACCCCCGATGCTCTTCTCTCCGCCGCCATTGCTGGGGGTGAGTATCTCCTGCGTCACCAGCTCCCGGACGGCTCCTTCGGCTACAACTACGACCCTCGTTTCGACGGCTACTTAGGAGCTTCCAACCTGCTTCGCCAAGCAGGTACCTGTTACTCCCTGTTCGAATTGTTCGAGAAGACCGGCGATGAGCGATTCCTAGTAGCCGGAGAGGGCGGCCTGGAGTCCCTATTACGTTTTGCTCGACCGCCGCGTCCGGAGGACACTGAAGCAGGGTTCGAGGCCATTGTCTCCCGGGGCGGCCGAGCCAAACTGGGGGGAACGGCACTGGCCCTATTGGCTTTATTGAAGCATTACGAGGTGACCGAGGATGACCGCTGGCGGGAGAAGATGGATCGCTTGGCTCGCTTCCTGACTTTTCAACAAGCCCCGGATGGTCGTTTCGAGCACCTCTATTTCCTCGGGAAGGCAGAGGGACCACCCTTCGAGTCCCTGTACTACCCCGGCGAAGCCGTGCTCGCCCTGGTGCGCTACAGCCGTATTCATCCGGAAGGTTCCCAGAGCTCTTGGTTCAATGCTGCGGAACGGGGGGCCGGGTGGTTGATGGGGGTCCGAGACCTAGGCAAGACCTACGATCAATTGCCCCACGACCATTGGTTGCTGATGGCCTTGGACGAGCTTCACGAGCTAACGGGCGGTAGGCGGCAGTATTACCTCCATGGCCGGCGCATTGCCCTGGGGATTCTGTCGACTCAGCGCCAGGAGGATCCCAACCCAGAGTGGGTTGGCACTTACTACGCCCCTCCGGGATCAACTTCCACCGCGACCCGCTCGGAAGCCCTGATCGCTATTCATTCGATCACCCTTCGAGCTGAGGTCGACCCAGGGCAATACCAGATAGCGCTGGAGAAGGCCGCGGCCTTTCAGCTGCGGTGTCAGTTCAACGAGGAGAACGTGCTTTATCTGCCTCGGCCGGACCGCTCGCTGGGCGGGTTCCGAGAAGGGCTCGCTCAGTGGAGCGTGCGAATCGACTATGTGCAGCACAATCTTTCTTCCCTTTTGGGGCTGAGAGAGATTCTGCTGACCCACGATCTGACCCCCTGAACCCAGCGGAATCGACTAGAGAATCCCCTCGGCCCTTGCGGCCAATAGGGAGGCAAGGCTAGGATTTCCTGGTGATGAAGGATGACGCCGCCTCTCTGCCACCCCATTCCCCCCCCGCCTGGAAGAAAGTTCTTGGATATGGCGGAGGGGCCTTCCTAGGCTTGGTGCTGCTGGTAGCAGCCTGGGCGAAGCTACTCGACCCGGATGCCTTCGTGGAGCAGATCCACCTGGAGGGTCTGGATTTCTTGTTGTCCGCCAAAGCGGTCGCTTTTATCGCCCTGGCTCTAGAAGTGGGCCTGGGAATGGCGCTGCTCCTAGGAATTCGCCGCCTTTGGGTGTTGGTTCCGTCCTCTTTTTTGGTGGCATTCTTTCTTTGGTTGACCGGCCGGAATTTTTGGCTAACCGCTCGAGGTTTGCGAGAAGAGGGGACTTCCTGTGGCTGCTTTGGCAGCCTCGTGGAACGCACTGCCTCCGAGGCCTTTTGGCAAGATATCCTGCTTTTGGTACCGGCTCTCCTACTAGCCTTTTTGGCTCGTCGTTGGGGCTCGACTGCCTGGCTCGCGCCACGGTGGGCAGTCGTTGGTCTCGCAACGGCTTTGTCCCTTTTCGTTGCTTGGAAGTCTCCGCAGCTTCCCTTGGACAATCTAGCTACCCGGCTCAAGCCCGGGGCACAAGTAGGCCAGCTATGTGCTGGACCGGAAGGAGAGAGCATCTGCTTGGTAACCATGGTCCCGGAATTCGCTCAGGGGAGCTATTTGGTAGTCCTGGCGGATCTCCAAGATCCGGCCTTTGGAGAATCTGTCGAGCGTCTCAACAGCTATGTGGCCAGTGGCCCGGAGCTACCCCTTTGGGTATTGAGCGACGATTCTCTGGAGGAACAACAAGCGTTCTTTTGGCAATTCGCCCCCAGATTCGAGATTCGCTCGATTCCTGAGGAGCTGATTCATCTTTTTTACCGGCGCCTGCCGCGTTCCTTTACCCTGGAAGAGGGAGCTGTAGTTTCTACATTTTCTGGTTTACCCCCACTCGACGACTTCAGCGGTGATCCGGCTTTGGCCGCCGCTCAGTGAAACATCAGGAGCAAATATGAAAACCAACTCGGTAATGCTGTCTCTTCTTGCCGTGGCCGCTTTTGTGGTGACGACTTTGTCTACTTTCGGCCAGGTTCCCGTCGACAACGTTCTGCGCGACTTCGAGCTAACCGGTGACTACTCTTTGGAAGTAGGTGGTCAGGCACAGCCGAAGGCAAAGATCTACCAATCCCGCACAGCGGGAGCTTTCCTCCTACGGACGTCCGTTTTCGAGACTCCGGTGATGCTCAGCCCCCGGTCCGGTGCCGTGGAGACCGTGAGTCTGATGAGCCTGAGTCAACAGCCGGATGGCAGCGTTGACATCCTGGCGGATGCAGAAGTATTGAAGGCCGGCGTTTTTCGCCTCGAGGGAACTGACGTCTTCTTCTCGGTGTCGGGTCAAGAGGCGAAGCTCAGCCCCAAGCCCCCTCTCACCGGTCTCAAAGATGCTGCTCAATTGTTGGACTACAGCCCCGAGTACGTCCTGAAGGCTTCCAGCTATCAGCCCGGTGCGGCCGATGTGGCTGCCTTGCGGGAACGGTCCGACGAAGTGAAGGTGAAGGTCTTTTTCGGCTCTTGGTGTGCTTTCTGCAAGACCTATGTTCCTCGCATGCTGAAAGTCGACCAGGCCCTGGAAGGATCCAAGGTTTCGGTGGAGTACTACGGGGTGCCGAAGCCTCCCTTCAACGACGAGCCGGAGGTTCAGAAGTTTAAGATCGGCGGGGTTCCCACGGGGATCGTTTACGTCGGTGGGCAAGAAGTCGGGCGCATCGAAAAACAGATGTGGATGCAGCCCGAGAAGACCCTCTTGAACATGCTTAGCGGGAGCTGATTTCATGAACAGGCAGCCTTGGGGTCTCGGTGTTGTGGCGGCCTCCGTAGCTCTCTTTGTAGCAAGCCTTGCTGCAGCGCAGGAGAGCGATGGAGGAGGGGACCTCGATGGATGGGATTGGGATTGGGGAGTGGAAGCCAAAGTCCACTACCGGGATAGCGATTCCAATCGGGTTCCCCTGCGGTTCCCATTTCCCCCTGAGTTTCTGCCTCTTGGACAAGAGGTCGGTTTTCTGGAAACCGTCGAGGCCGGGGAGCATTTTGAAGCCTCCACAGCGACTTTCTTGCTAGACGTCCAGCACGGAAAAGGATTTGCGGCTCGTCTCAAGGTCGATGTCATCGACCTCTACGACCGCAATCCAACTTCGGAAGACCACAAAGTGGATCTCGACGAGGCCTGGGTTCGCTTCGGTCAGGAGACCCGGCCAGCCCGCCTTGCTGATTCTTCGGGTATCTATGTGAAGCTGGGGAAATTCGCTCATTTCGAGCGCCAGAATGATCGGCACCTGGAGAGCTACGGGTTGGTTTCCACCGCTTTCAACCGTTTCGAGGATTTGGGACTGGAGCTCGGTGTCGACCTCGGTCGGCACTTCTACATGAAGGCTTCTGCCACCGCCGGGAATCCATTGTTCATCCGCGACCCCAACGCCCTGGCCGGTGACAACGGTATCCCGGCCCTGCGCCAGACCAATCCGAATCCAGATCGAAAGAGTGGATTCGTGATTCTCTACGACACGGAGACTGAGGATTTCGACTTCGACGAGCTCGAGTTGGGGGCCGGCTTGGGAGTTCGTTTCGAGAATGCACCTCAGACCGTGGGAGCTGACTTCTTGGTCTGGACCTATCGCCGCGACTTGGCGGAGGATCTCAGCATCTCAGGTTCCTTCTATGGTGGAGACCTGGACCTTCTGCGCGGCCCCTTCGACCTGACACCACTGCCCATCACGAACGAGGAAAAGAGCGAGACGGGAGCCAACCTGTGGCTCTATTTGGGAGACTTTTCCTTCTTCGGCCAATTCGTCGACCAGGAGGTTGCTGGCCTCGATCGCGATGGTTTTGAGGGAGAGGTGTCCTGGAGCTTCGATCTACCTCTGCGCTGGGCAGTGGCGGGGCGCCAAGTATTCACCTACATTGCTCCCGCACTGCGCTTTTCGACCTTGGATCCGGATTTCGGCGGCAGAGAGCAGCTTCATCCTGCGGCGAGTATGCGCTGGGAGTGGGACAAGCTCGATTTCGGCGTTCGTCTCGGCCTCTATCCGGGCCTCGATATGACCGTCGAATTTAGCGACAACACCTTCGTTCTAGACTCCGGCGCCGAACGGGATAACAACGAGCTCCTGACCACCCTGCGGTGGCGGCTCTAGCCACAAATCTTGCCAGAGTTGGCCCCTTGAGGGAGGGGCGAGGCTGGCACTCGGTTCTTCCGTAGCTGGGTCGACGGCAAGAACCGAACTCGGTATTCCTTAGTTCTCATCATTTATAGCTAGCCTCCAAGCTCCCGTCTCCTCAACGGTTCGACCGTCGGGGAAAGGGCAGAAGCGGAGAGCCAGGATGAGGTTCCGAACCTCTGGCGGTCTGAAATAGGGCGACCCTGGGTTACAGCAATGCAGATTTGATGTTCTACAATCATTCTCGATGCACGATCTTTGTGATCGGTGCGGATATTATTTTTTCTCTTGAAGGAGGAATCTCATGCGTTTGAATGAATGGACCGTTCTCGTGCTCTGCCTGGCACTTGCAGTTGGGTTCACCGCCGTAGCCGCTGAAGAGACGGCTGTGGAGGCGCCGGAGGTGGCCGTCGAGCAGTCATCGGATGCAGCCTGCCAGACCTCGAGCGATCAACAGGATGCTCCAGCAATCGTCACCTTCGAGGACGAAACCGCTATTCCTGTGGAACTGGGCAAAGGCTCCGGTTCGAGTCAGTGCGGCGGCAATGTTTGTGGCCCCTTCTTCTATTGCTGCAATGCCTCCTGCGGAATTTGCGCTCCCTACGGTGGTAGCTGTACCCAGCAAAACTGTTAGTAGGCACTGAGTTATTTGCCCTCGAGACCACCGGCCTGTTGGTTCGGTGGTCTTTTGCTTTTTGGATGAGTCGTTTGCAGCGAGCTCGCCCGGAGTCTAGAGATTCTCGATTTTTCCCAAACCACCAAGATTCGTCCTCGGCCCTCGCCCCCGCTCACGGCTCTCGGAATGTCTATTCCAGAGAGAGGAAGTCCTGCGCGCTCTCCCAGTCTCAGCCCTTGCGGTGTTTCGACGGTAGATCCCGAGTAGATAGAAAAGAAAGATCGATCTTAATGCTATTGCGATAATACTTATTCATCTCTCTGTCATGACGGAGGTTTTAGTTTGGCGCCAGTCACTATGTGAAAGAGGTGGTGGGAACCTGCCTGTTGGGTGCCGTCATCCCTTGTTTGAGCTGATTCCCTTGCAGCGCCTGCTGCCGTTATTGGGGTTCTCTGCAGTCAGGCAGCCGGAGTTGGCTTGGAGCTAGGAGCCCCAGTTCCGTCTGAAAGGAGAGGACTTCCATGCGAGATCCGTGTTTCGGCAAAATTCGCTGGTGGGGGAGCTTTGTCACCCTTGCCCTTTGTGCCTGGGTAGGAGCTCCCGATGCTGGAGCGCAGACCGAGGAACCATTCCCGGGTACCTGCGCCAGGGTCATCACCGCTAGGGTGGTGGCACTAGACCAGCCTTGGGTTTGGAATCGATACGGTGCGATGGAGCCTCAGGGGCAGATATTTGCTTTGCAGCACGACGTCGTGCCCTCCAGCCACAACAGCGAAACCGGCCAGTGCTACGTTGGTGGGTTGGTGCCCGGCAAAGTGAAACTGCGCCGTGACAAACGGCCCCGCCCTTTGGTCCTTCGGGTCAACGAGGGAGATTGTCTGCGCATTCGGTTTACCAATCTTTTGGAACCGGATCTTTCGCAGATTCACGAGGAGCAACCGCACACCCGGGCAGCCTCCTTCCACATCGTCGGCATGGAGCTACGCCGGACCATCTCTGATGCCGGTGCCAATGTGGGACAGAATCCACCGTCCGGCAACGGCATCGTAGATCCTGGTAGCTCCATTCTCTACGAGTATTACGCTGACCGGGAGGGCACTTTCGTAGCCCAAAGCATGGGAGCTCCGGTGGGAGGCGAGGGAGATGCCGGGACGATCGCTACCGGCCTGTTCGGAGCGGTCACGGTGGAGCCCCAAGGGGCCGAGTGGTACCGCAGCCAGGTGACAGAGAAGCTCCTGGCTAGCACTCGCACGGATGGCAATCCCGCCGGCTACCCGACCATCAACTACGACGCGACCTATTCATCCAGCGAAGATTGCCTGCGAGCCGGCAAGCCCAAGCTGAAGATGCTGGACGCAGGCAACAGAATTATTCACTCAGACCTGACGGCTTTCATAACGGGCCCAGGGCGCGGTGACTTTGGTGGAGGCTACCTGGATTCGACCCCCGTGCATCCCAATCGCAAGGAGCCTTTCCGGGAGTTCACCATCATCTTTCACGATGAGATCGCCGCGCTCCAGGCCTTCCCGCAATTCTATGACGACGAGCTCGAATTCACCCTACACAGTGTCAGGGATGCCTTTGCCATCAACTACGGCACGGGCGGTATCGGCGCTGAGATCCTAGCCAACCGTCTCGAGGTAGGTCCGGTCTATGAATGTGTTGAGTGCCTCTATGAGGAGTTCTTCCTCTCCGCCTGGTCGGTGGGGGATCCCGCCATGGTGGTGGATACCCCGGCGAACTTCCCTTGTGACGAAGACACTTTGGACCCGGATCCAGGTAGTGGCACTTTGCCTTGTAAGCCGGATCCGGGAAGGAAAGCCAAGCGGGTGTATTACCCCGATGATCCTTCCAACGTGTACCACAGCTACCTCAATGACCATGTCAAATTTCGCAATTTGCACGCTGGCTCGGACGATCACCACGTCTTTCACCTTCATGCTCACCAATGGACCCGTTCTCCTCGAGAACCTAACTCGGTCTACCTGGACAGTCAGGCCATTGGTCAGGGCAGCGCCTTCACCTACGAGATTGCCTATGAAGGCAGCGGCAATCGGAACAAGACGGTAGGCGACTCCATTTTCCATTGCCACTTCTATCCCCATTTTGCCCAGGGAATGTGGTCCATGTGGCGGGTTCACGATGTCCTGGAAATGGGTACAGAGCTGGGCGGCGATGGAATTCCTGTCGCAGGGGCTCGAGCCCTTCCGGACGGTGAGATCTGGGATGGAACTCCCATCCCCGGCCTGGTACCCCTTCCCAATCAGCCTCTTCCGGTCCTGCCGGCGGCGGTGAAGATTACCAACGGTCAGCCATCTACAGTGACGCCCCCGGCGACCTTGCTGGCGCAGCTCAATGCCGGTCAGAAGGATTACACCAACCCTGGTTTCCCCTTCTTCATCCCCGGAGTAGCTGGGCACCGGCCGCCTCACCCTCCCTTGGATACCCTCGACGACGGGGGTCTGGCTCGCCACGTGGTGACCGGACCAGGAGCTTCGATCCATCACGAGGAACGTCTGGATTTCTCCAAGCACGTGGTGTCCATGCCAGTGAAGCAGCTGGCGGAAACCGGCGAGATCATCGAAGAGATCGGCATGAAATTTCATTTTCGGCCGAGCGGTGGCTACTTTCAGCCGTTACCCAACGGTACGGAGCCACTGAAACTGTTCGAGGTCAATCGTGGCAGACCTCAACGGGGCGCTCCCTATGCGGATCCCTGTTTGCATCCCGGCACCAGTGAACCCATTTCAGATCTCCGTACCTATAAGGCGGCAGATATCCAGTTGGATGTGGTGTTCAATAAATCCGGCTGGCATTTCCCTCAGCAGAGAATCCTCACCCTGTTGGAAGATGTGGCGCCGACTCTGGCGGGAACGAGACCTCCGGAGCCGCTCTTTTTCCGAGCCAACAGCGGGCAATGCATCGAGTTCCAGAACACCAATCTGGTGCCCAACGAGTACGAGCTGGATGACTTCCAGGTGCGAACTCCTACGGATATTCTCGGCCAGCACATTCATCTGGTGAAGTTCGATGTCACTTCCTCGGATGGCGGTGGCAACGGTTTCAACTACGAAGATGGAACCTTCAGCCCGGAGGAAGTGCAGGAGAGAATCAAGGCGATTCGCCTTCACAACGGCTGCGACGATCCCGGCTCGGGATCTGACCCGGGGCCGTCCTTCGAGTGCCCTGAGCCCCGACCCCATCCGATTTTCGGCTCCGGCCCGGACGTCAACTGCAACGACCTCCCGGACTATCTGGGAGCGCAGACCACGGTGCAAAGATGGTGGGCGGACCCGGTGCTGACGGAGACGGGAGACCAGACTTTGCGCACCGTCTTCACCCACGACCATTTCGGTCCTTCGACCCATCAGCAGGTCGGACTCTATGCCGGGTTGGTGGTGGAGCCAGCGGGCAGTACCTGGGTGCACAACGAGACCGGCCAGCCCCTGTCTACGGGCCGCGACGACGGTGGACCCACCAGCTGGCAAGCGGTGATCCAAAACGGAGCGGACTCCTACCGGGAATTTCTCCTCGAGTTCGGCGATTTCCAACACGCCTATGAGAAGGAGTGGGATCCGGTGTGCCCCACCGAGGAGCTAGGACTGTCCAATCCCCGCTTCGCCATCAACCCACCCGGGCGAGACTCTACGGTGTGGCACGAGATCTATCGCAAGCCGGAAGTCTGTCCGATTTCCGGTGCACGTCCGCCTTGTCCCGAGGCAGTATCAGCGGACGATCCGGGTTTTACGGTGGTCAACTATCGGAGTGAGCCCATCGCGGAGCGCATTCGAAATCCGTTCAGCAATAGCCAGGCCAGTCATGCGCCGGGCGCAGCAGGCCCTGGAGACCTCTCCTTTGCCTACCAAACTCGGACGGATCGGGCCAACAACAACTACAACCTGAGGCCGGGGCTGCCGGATCTGGGACCCTACCCGCCCTTGACCGGCGGTTTGTTTCCCGGGGATCCCTTCACACCGGTTCTACGCACTCACGAGAAGGACAAAGTGAAGATCCGGGTGCTCGTGGGAGCCCACGAGGAGGAGCACAATTTCAACATCCACGGTCTCAACTGGCTCGCCGAGCCGGCGGTGGCCAATTCTGGGTGGCGCAATTCTCAAATGATGGGCATCTCCGAGTTCTTCGACTTGGAAGTCGGGCATATGCCCGGTCTCCAGAATGACCGTTTCCTCGACATGCTTTACAAACCTAGCGCCGCCACGGAGTGGCAGTGGAATGGCCTGTGGGGTCTTATCCGCGCCTACCGGGGGACCGGCCTGACTACGGATTCCGCTAGTCGGTTGGAGCCGCTACCTTCGAACCCGGATGGTCGTCAGGAAGGCAATCCGGACGTCGGTTACCGAACCGCAGACACCGAGACCACTCGACCAGGCCCGGTCCCAGAGCCGGTAGAGGGTAAGGGAATTCTGGGAGGAGGGCCGTCTCCCGGTCCAGTCATTCCAGTGGCCTGTCCCGCTGGAGCACCGCTGCGCCAATACAAGATCGTCGCAGTGGCGGCCAGTGAGGCTCTGCCGGATGGCACCCTTTACTACAACTGGCGGGAAAACACGGTGGTGCGGTGGGACGATCCCCATCCGGGAGAGCCTCTGCCCCATTCGAGCACGGTCAACAAAGGCCCGCTTCACGACCCGACGGCTATCTTGTTCGTCTATAGCAGTGACCTGACCTACATCAACGGTCGGCCCAAACTCAAGGCGGATGCTCCTGTCGAGCCTCTGATCCTACGAGCCAACGCCGGCGATTGCATTGAGGTCAATCTGCACAACGATCTGCCCGAGAAATATGGCTCGGATCCTGGTCAATATGACGAGATGACGGGATGGAACGGGATGCCCATGATCATCGAACATTTCAACGCCAATGACGTGAAGCCATCTTTAGATGTTGGTTTACATCCACAACTGGTGTTCTATGACGTACGGCAGGGTGATGGCGCCAATGTCGGTTTGAACCCGACCCAATACCAGAAGCAAACGGTGTCCCCTTCGGAGACCATTACCTACTACTGGTATGCAGGGCTCTTGGACACCACTTCCACGGGAGTGATTGCCACCCCGGTGGAGTTTGGTGCCGTTGGCCTCTCTTCGGCGGATCCCATCAAACATACCAACAAGGCGGCGGTGGGGGCTCTCATCATCGAGCCGGAAGGCTCGACTTGGGACCTCCTGGACACCGACAACTACAACGACGAGCCCACCGATCGGAGGACTCGTGCCCTGGCGACCATCCATGCTCCGGGGCAAGAGTCCTTCCGAGAGTTCGCGTTGATCTTTCAGGACGACGTCAACTTGCGCTACAGCGGTGACGCTACTGATGACAACGGAGATCCGGAGCCGGTCATGAGCATGGCGGTGAATGAGGATCCTCAAGAAACGGCTCAAAAGGCTTTCAATTACCGCACGGAGCCCATTTGGTTCCGTCGTGGTTACAAGCCCGAGAGTGCTCCCACCAAGACTCGCGAAGTCACCAACTTCGACGAGGTCTTTCTGAACTCCTTCGTCGGTGGCCCCAATCCGGATCCGTTGACACCGGTGTTCACGGCTGGCGCTGGTGTGCCCGCCCGGTTCCGGGTGGTTCATCCCGGAGGCCACACCCAAAGCCATGTTTTCAACGTGCATGGCCACGTCTGGGAGTTCAATCCCTACACTGCCAATTCGACTCAAATTGGCGACAACCCCACATCGGAGCGGGTCGGTGCTCGTTTCGGCCACGGCCCAACGAATCACTTCGATGCGGTGATCAATCGAGGCGCTGGTGGGCCAACCCCCGTTAAGGGTGACTATCTCTACGGCGACTATGTCCCGTGGTACCTGGTCAACGGTATGTGGGGTGTTTTCCGCGTCGAGTAAGCGGAACTGCTGGAGTGGGGCGAGAGTCCCGCTCCGGCTTCTTCCTTGGTGATTGGAGTTTTGCAATGAGTGTTTCCCGACGAATCTCTCCAGTTCTCCCCGGGCCTGCTGTGGCCTTCTCTCTCTGCCTGGTAGTGGCAGCCTCACTGGTTTCTGCAGCACCCAATGTACCGACGGACGTTCGGCCCGATACCGTCCCGGATCCTACTTTGCGGGAGGACGAGGGTGTCGGAATCCGTTTGAAATTAGACCCGGTCCATGGCGACTCGCAAGCCCCTCTCTATGAGGGGGACGCCGTCAAAGTCAGCTTTGCCATCTCCGATACGGCCACCGAAACGCCACTCCGAGGGCTTTACCCAGCTGCCTGGATGGATCTCTTGCCGTCCTCCAAGGAGGGAGCTACCTCAGCGGAAGACTGCTTGGAAAAAGTGAGTACTTTTCTCGGCGGCAGCCTGTTTGCTCAACCGGAGCTGAATCTCAACGTCTATTACGTCCTGGCTCTCAACGACGATGCCACCATCACCGTCGTAGATCCTCTTTTTGGCTTCGGTACCACCAAGCTTTTGGAATTGGTGGTCTTGCCGGCCAAAGGAGAAGACTGGGTGCTCGATGCTCCCCGGCGGCGCATCTTCGTCTCTATGCCCACCCTTGGAAAGGTGGCGGTGGTGGATACCGAGTCCTGGAAAATCACCCGTCAAATCGACACCGCCTCGCGGCCGGAGCGACTCGCCCTGTTGGCGGACGGCCGTTATTTGTGGGCTGCAGATGATGGCAGTAGCGAGAATTCCGGGGTGACCGTGATCGATACGGAGCCATTGGAAGTGGTCGCCCAGATTCCCACCGGCGCCGGGCAGCACGATTTGACCGTCAGCCCCGACGATCGTTTTGCTTTCGTTACCAATTATCTAGCCGGGACGGTGTCGGTGATCAGTACCTGGGATTTGGTCAAGACCCAAACTCTGGCGACAGGGAGTCGGCCTCTCTCCATCGATTTTTCGGCCATGGGAGGAGCAGCCTATGTGGCAGACCAGGCGGACGGCACCATTACGGTGATCGATGGCGAGTCTCATCGCATCGTGGCCCGCATGGAAGCGGCGGCAGGTTTGAATCAGATTCGCTTTGCTCCCGGTGGTCGTTATGGCTTGGCCCCCAACCCAGACAACAACCGGGTCTATGTGATCGATGCAGCGGCTCAGCGCATCGTTCAGAACGGTGAGATGGAAAAAGGGCCTGACCAAATTACTTTCACCGACGAGTTGGCCTATGTCCGGCACCGGGACAGTGAGTTGATCCTAATGATTCCTTTGGTGAGCATTGGCGGCGAAGGAGAACCGATCGCCGTGGTGGATTTTCCTGGTGGTCAGCG
Organism: Deltaproteobacteria bacterium; assembly: GCA_022601195.1. GTDB lineage: Bacteria > Acidobacteriota > Thermoanaerobaculia > Multivoradales > JAHZIX01 > JAHZIX01. Next base: position 291,904 of record JAHZIX010000044.1, on the reverse strand, counting down.
GCCTCCCGGGCTCGGTGCAAAACCCAGTCGCGCTGACTCCATTGTTCAGGCTCCCGGATCACCAGCGGTACTCGTGGCCAATCCAGGAGACAAAACCATCTATTTCTACAAAGAAGGGATGGCGGCGCCCATGGGGAATTTTCAGAATTACAATCGCCAGCCCCGAGCCGTGATGGTGGTGGATCGGAGCCTCAAAGAACGGACTCCGGGAACCTACGAGACCACCGTCAAGCTACGTCGGCCCGGTCGCTACGACATCGCCTTCTTTCTCGATTCCCCCAAAGCAGCTCACTGTTTTCCCGTCGAGGTGCTACCAGATCCGAAGCGAGCCCGTGCCCGCGAGTTGCTCAAACCCAGCTACCGCATCACTTCACTTTTGGACCAGAAGACAATCCCCGTTGGCGAGCCTGTGGATTTGCGCTTTCAGGTCAGTGATCGAACGTCCGGCGCCCCTCTGTCCGGAATCCCAGATCTCAAGGTGGTCACCTTTCTCGGTCCCGGTCAGTGGCAAGAGAGGTTGTTTGCCAAGCATCAGGGAGAGGGGATCTATCAAGCTAGTTTCACGCCGCCGGAGAGTGGCATTTATTACGTTTTCCTCCGAGCGCCGAGTCTTGGGATCGAGCTCAAGGATTCCAAATTTCTGGTGCTACGGGCGCAAACCACGGAGTTGGCTCAGGGAAAGTGAAGTTATTCAGGATCGAGACACGCTTCCTGGACGACAACATTTCTGGCAATGGAAAGGATATGTGAACGATGAGCAGAGCTATCGAGGTCCCCTTCGTCATAGCAGCCATGGTTGCTGCGAGTCTCTTGGTCACTTCATCGCCAGCGGCCGCTGATGGTGAAGAGTCGCCGTCCTGTCATGGCATAGCCACGGAGTCGGCCAGTATAGAGGCGCCGGTAGAAGCGCCGGCAGAGTCGTCCTCCGGATTGGAGATTCCCGATACTCCGTTGCTGGATCAGAATGCGCGGTCGGTGAAACTCTATGAGGATCTGATTCAGGGGAAGATCGTCGCCATGAATTTCATTTTTACTACCTGCACGACGATTTGTCCTCCCATGGGCGCGAACTTTGGGCGGCTGCAGGCAGAGTTGGGAGATAGCTTGGGGGCAGAGGTGGAGTTGATCTCTGTCACTATCGATCCGGTGACGGATACTCCGCGCCGACTGAAGGCTTGGAGCAGCAAGTTCGCTGCCGGTGATGGCTGGACCCTGCTCACCGGTGAGAAATCTTCGGTGGACCAATTGTTGAGGGAGCTGGAAGTGTTGACGCCGGACCAGAAAGATCACGCTCCTTTGATTCTGCTCGGCAACGACCGCACGGGAACCTGGCGCCGAGTCTATGGGCTCACCCCTCCTGCCAAATTGGCCCGAATGATCGAAGATCTCATGGAGCCGGATCAGATGGGTTCCTATCAGCCAGCTCCGAATCAGCCCTCGGTACTACACGTTCAGGGGGGAGGATCATGAGGTTTGTTCGATCGCTTGCCGGAGGCTTGTTTTTGGGGTTGCTGCTCGGCATTCCGCTCTGCGGATCGGCTGCCGAGGCTGAAAGTTCTTCCACGGGCCTCGAATCGACTCGAGGATCTGAAAAGTATTTTGGTGAGATTTCCCTGATCGATCAAAACGGCGTGGAGCATCGCCTCTATTCGGATCTCCTCAAAGACAAGGTGGTGGTCATCAACGCCATGTTCACTTCCTGTACCGGCAGTTGCCCGGTGATGGCGGGTCGATTGGTCAAAGTGCAGCGTTGGCTTGGAGACCGATTGGGGAAAGACGCCCATATCCTTTCCATCTCGGTGGACCCGACTACGGACACGCCGGAAAAACTGGCCAGCTATGCCGAGAGCTTTCGGGCTCGACCTGGGTGGTATTTCCTCACCGGGGAGAAGGCCAATGTAGATGCAGCTCTTCGAAAGCTGGGTCAGTACGTGGAGGATAAAGAGACTCATCTTTCGGTGATGATCATTGGCAACGAACCGACTGGCTTGTGGAAAAAGGCGATGGGGCTGGCGGACGCCGACGAGATTGTCGAGATTGTTCAGAGCGTGGTGGAGGACCGCGAATGAGGCGAGGCGCGGAGGCTCGTTGGCACGAGCTTGCGGGACTCTCACTGCTTCCTTGGGTATGGCTCTTCTTCTTTTATCAAGGAACGGTGGCTGTTCCGGCTCTGGCAGATAAACCGGCCCCGGACCCCGACCGCGGGCGAGAGATATTCCGGCGGGGAGTCGATGCGGACGGCAAAGATATTCAAGCCGCCATGGGCCCCGAAGGGGTCGAGGTTCCGGCATCTCTCCTGCCCTGCGCTAGTTGCCATGGGCACGACGGTAGAGGCCGGCCGGAAGGAGGAATCTCTCCCTCGAACCTCACCTGGGAGGCTCTCACCAAGCCCTACGGAGTGCGCCATGAGGGCGGTCGGGAGCACCCGCCCTACGATGAGGCCTCCTTGCGCCGGGCCATCACCATGGGGGTAGATTCTGCCGGCAATCCCCTCAACTCCACCATGCCCCAGTACCGGTTGAGTCGAAGAGATGCTGACGACCTGGTGGCCTACCTAAAGCTGCTGGGCCGGGAGCAGGATCCCGGATTGTCGGAGGACTCCTTGCGAATCGGCACCGTGCTGCCGTCCCAGGGCCCTTTTGGGGATCCTGTTCTGAGAACTCTCGAGGCCTTCTTTGACGAGCTCAATGAAAAGGGGGGAATCTACGGTCGGAGGATCGAGCTGAGTGCCGTGCACCTGACCAGCGGTTCCCGGGATACGGAAGCCGAGATCCAGGAGATTCGGCAAGCCTTGGAGGAAAACGCTCCTTTTGCCCTGGTTGCGCCATCGATGGCATTGCGAGAGGAAGCTCTCGCGGCCCTCTTGGAGGAATGGGCTCTCCCCACGGTAGGTCCCTTCGCTACAGAACCCTGGCTGGAGTTTCCCCCGAATCGCTATGTCTTCTACCTCTACCCGGGCTTGGAGGAGCAAGTGAGAGCGCTGGTGGCCTTCGCCGAAGCCCGGCTCGACAAAGAGGAGCGACGATTGCTGGTGGTCCACTCGGGAGGCTCCGAGACAAACTACTTGGTAGAGGCGGTTCGAGAGCAAGCCCGGCTGGGTGGCTGGGTGGCTGTGGAGATGGAGATCACGGGGCAGAGGGAACCCAAGTCGTCTCATCTCGCCACTTCTCGGACGCAGCCATCGGCGGTGATGTTGCTCGACTCCCGAGTCACCATCGCCCAGTTGCTGGCTAGCCGCGAAGAAGAGAGCTGGGATCCCTTCATTCTCATTCCGGGAAGCTTTGCGGGCCCTTCCCTATTCGCCGCCCCGGCCGCCTTTCGGGGAGAGATTTTCGCTGCCTTCCCGGTCTTGCCCGGTGATACGACACCAGCTGCCTACCAGAGTTACCGAGAGCTGGCGCAGCGAATTGGTTTGGAATCCACCCAAGTGAGTCCGCAGCTCTCTGCCCTATCAGCCGCGAGGCTCTTGGTGGAAGCGCTCCAAAGGGCCGGCCGCAAGGTCAGCCGGGAGAAGATGCTCGAGGAGCTCGAGGGCTTGTACCAATTTGGAACCGGCTTCACCCCACCGGTTAGCTACAACCCCAACCGCCGCCTGGGAGTCCTAGGAGCTCACATCGTGACGGTGGACCCGGCCGAAGGTCGATTCGTCTCGGTGGGGAAACGGGTAGTTCCCTGAAGCGAGTCTCCTCAGCGCCAACAGGGGGCGAGAAGCCTGGGGCTGAAAACGGTTTTCCCAGTGCTATGCTCGGCCAGCTATAACTTCGCTGCAAGGCGTTTCTCCCTTGTCGTTTTTCAAGGGATTTCTATGAAGGGGTTGCCATGTTCCAGAAGAATTCAATCGTCAGGAGTCGCTTTCCATTCGTCCCAGCCGGGCTTGCCCTTGGGGCGTTCATTGGAATGGGGTTCTCCGCCTATGGCGGTACTCCAGGGTTTTCCGATCAGACCTCCGATGCGGGGGTGGTGGCCACTTACTCTCCAGCTGTAGCGGGCTTTCTTGCCGGGGGTGTGGTGGGGGATTTCGACCGCGACGGTTGGCAGGATATTTTCTATCCTGCTGGCGGTGATGTTGCCGACAAGCTCTTCATCAACAATGGCGATGGCACGTTTACCGACCAAGCTATCGCCTGGGGCGTAGCGGCGACTCACCGGTCCACCGCTGCGGCTGTTGGAGACTATGACGGCAACGGTTGGTTAGATATTTTCGTCACCAGCCTCGGCCCGACTACCGGAGAAGCCCCAGGGCATCACCGGCTCTACCGCAATAACGGCGACGGTACCTTTAGCGATGTGGCGGCCGCGGCCGGAGTGGAGCAGAGCGCGGCATCGGGAGCTGATGGCTGGGGTGGCGCTTGGGGCGATTACGATCTCGATGGCGATTTGGATCTGGCGGTGGCGGGCTGGAGAGAGACGGATGGCAACCGCCTGTTTCGCAACGATGGCGATGGCACCTTCTCGGACGTCACCAGCAGCGCTGGCCTAGGAAGCCTCCCGGGCACCAATGGATTCTCGCCCCGTTTTGTCGACATGGATAACGATCGCTATCCGGAGTTGATTTGGATTGGCGACTTCGGTACCAGCCACTACTTCACCAACGACGGCGACGGCACGTTTACCGATTTCACCAACGCTTCCGGCACTAGCCAGGACGGCACCGAAATGGGGATGACCGTGGCGGATTGGGATGAAGACGGCGATTTCGACTTCTACGTCACTACCATTAGCACCAACAATCTCTACCTCAATCAGGGCGGCAACGTCTTCACCAACGGAGCTGCTGCCGCGGGGGTGGTCGATACGGATTGGGGATGGGGAACCGTCGCCATAGATTTCGACCACGACAGTCTCATCGATCTGGTGGCCACAGCTCAGAACAGTCGAAACTTTGCCTTTCGCAACGTCACTGCCGGAGGTTCCCTGGATTTCGATGAAATGGCTGTCTCCTTGGGAATCGGAGCTGCCGTCAATGGTCGGGGTCTGTCGAATTTCGACTACGACAACGACGGGGACCAGGACCTTGTGGTTTTTCCCCACTCCGGGGAGGTCAAGCTCTACCGAAACGACCTCAGTGGAACGGATATTGGTTGGTTGAGGGTTTTCCTGGACCCGGCAGGGGCTGCAGGAATCGCGCCTGATGGGATTGGCTCGGTGGTGAAAGTTCGTCTCGGTAGCCGCACCCTCTTGGGGCGCATCGATGGCGGTAGCAACTATCTGAGCCAGAGCGAGCTCTCGGCCCACTTCGGATTGGCCGGAGTGGAGACCGTCGACGAGGTGACCGTCGAGTGGCCCGACGGTTCCGTGACGACGCTCACCAACGTCGCCGCCAACCAAACCCTCATCGTGCAGCCCCTTGCCGGACAGATCTTTGGCGATGGATTCGAGAGCGGTGACACCAGCTCTTGGTCCTTGACCGTGGGCATATAGGATCGGGCAGCCGGTAGGCGCTATTCGTGTCGTAGGGCTGCGAGGGGGTCGATCCGCAAGGCTCGCCGCGCCGGCAAGCAGCAGGCTAGTGCTGCCACCAGGAAGAGAACCCCCACCACTGCCGCGAAGGTCCAAGGGTCCGTGGCGCTAATACCGTAGAGAATGCTCTGCAGCATCCGGGTTAGAGCCGCCGCTAGCGCAGCGCCGAGGAGTACCCCCACGGCGGTCAGGCCAAGGCCCTGGCGCATCACCAAGGAAAGGACATGGTGGCGTTGTGCTCCCATGGCCCTGCGCACGCCGATCTCATGGGTGCGTCGAGCTACGGCGTAGGCCAGAACCCCGTAGAGACCAATGGCGGCCAGAAAGAGACCGAGAGCACCGAGTAGGCCAAACAACCGCCCCGAGAGGAGTGGCAGGATCATAGCCGGGGAAATAGCTTCTTCTAGAGTCCCCAAGCTGCTTTCCGCCAGGTGAGGAGCATGGTGGCGGATGGTCTGGCGAAGGACTTCCGGGGAAGCCAGCTCAGGATTTTGGAAGCGGACGGTGAGAAAGAGCAGAGACTCTACCTCGTCCTGGTCGAGGGCGAGGTAGAGGAAGGGTCTTGGTTTTTCTCCAAGAGTGCGGTATTTCCCATTTTGGGCAACTCCGACAACTTCGAGACTTCGCTCTCCGAAGACCAATCGTCGCCCCACCGCATCGCCTGTGGGCCAAAAGGATCGGGCCAGAGTCTCGTTGACCACGGCGACCTCCACGGAGCTATCACGGTCTCGGGTTTCGAAGGAGCGCCCACGGAGGATCTCGATGCCCATCGCCTCGAAATATCCTGCCCCAGCGCTGGCCATGTCCACTTCGTTTCTTTCTTCCTCCGGTAGGTGACGATCCCGTTCGGGGGCGACTTGGGCGGTGTTGACCCAAAAAGATAGAGGGAGGTGGCTGGCATAGGCGACTCTTGCTACTTCCGGCCTTGCGGAGAGATCGTCCTGAAGCCGCTGGTAGAACGCCAAGGACTCCTCCTCGTCATAACCTTGGAGGCCCGGGGCCAGGCTGGCTGTGACCACGCCGTGAGGCTCGAAGCCAAGGTCGATGTTCTGGGCGTTGAGCAGGCTTCGAGCCGAGAGACCAGCGCACACCAGAAGGACCACGGAAAGACAGACCTGGGCCAACACCAGGCCGCTCTGCCAGCGCTGGCTGCGGTTTCCGCTGATCCGTCCACCGTCGCGGAGAGAGGTGATCAGGTTGGTGCGCAGAGTTTCCGCGGCCGGCGCCAAGGAGGACACCACCGCAGTAAATCCTGCGAGTCCGGCCGTGAACAGCAAGACTCGCCAGTCGATGGCCAGGTCGAGGCTCAGGGGGATGGGGATAGGAAGCTCCACTCGGTTGAGCAGGATGTTCGAGAAGACTGCGGCGCTGACTCCCACCGCTGCTCCCAGTAGAGCGAGCAGCGATCCTTCTACCAACAGCTGGCGCAGGATGCGTCCGCGGCCAGCGCCCAAAGACAGTCGGGTGGCCATCTCTCTTCGGCGCGATAGAGCCCGGGCGAGCAACATATTGCCGACATTGGCGCAGACGATCAGGAGGATCAGACCGACCAAGGCCATGACGACAGCGGAGGCGGTCTTGAGGCCGGCATCAATGCCGGGAATCAGACGAACCTCTCGGGTAGGTAGGGCGACGAATCTGCGGTCGCCGTTGGTCTCTGTGTAGGCCTCGCTCAGGTTGGCCGCGAGACGGGTCAGCTCGTCCTGGGTCTGGGCGAGAGAGGCTTCCGAGGCACGTCGACCCACTACCCAGAGCCATCGACTACCGCGGCTCTCGAGGGGGCTCTCGGAAGGGCTGCCGAAATTCGTCGTTCCAGAGGCGCCGAGAACCGGCTGAAGCGACATAGGCAGCCACAGAGTGGGTTCGACAGCTGGCCACAGACCGGTGAATTTCTCCGGAAGGGCCCCGATGATGGTCAGGGCATGGCCGTTGACTCGCAAGGTCGCTCCGATGGCTTCCGGGGAGGCATCAAACATCTCTTTCCAGGCCCTATGCCCCAGAACCGCGACGGCAGCTGGGTTTCCCATCTGGTCATCTTCAGGCATGAGTAGACGGCCGGCAGCTGCTTTGATGCCGAAGGTTTCGAAGAAATTTCCGGTTGCCAAAGTGCCGATCTCTATGCGTGCCTCGTCTCCTTGTTCCACGGCGACCATGGCCATGGCGGATGCCGTTATCTCCTGCAGGGTCCGGCTCATCTTCTGTAGGTCGACGAAATCCGGATAAGCCATGGGTTCCTCTGAGAGGAAGCCACCAGGGCTCGAGGCGTAAATGTTCACCAACTCTCGGGGCTGCTCCACCGGAAGGGGCCGGAAGAGTACGTAGTCCACCAAGCTGAACACAGAGCTGGCGATGCCGATGCCGAGACCGATTGCCAGAACTGCGATGGCGGTGAATCCGGGGCGCTGGGCCAGCATTCGCGCAGCTTGGCGGAGATCGCTGAAGACTCCAGCGGTGAAGCTGGAGGAGCGGTTTTCGAGCCCGGGGATTGGCCGGGGAGGGCGTCGGTCACGGCTTAGGGAGCTTTCGATGTCGTTCCAGGTGGGAATCTGCTGCTGCAGAAAGGCATCGACCTCCTCCTGTCGATGGAACTCCAGGTGGGAGCTGGCATCGGCGAGCCACTGGGCCAGCTCTTCGACCACCTCGGCTTCCCTTTCGGGAGGGAGGTGGAGCTCCGGCATTCTCGAACGCACCAGCTCTCGCCAGCTCGGGTGGAGTTCTTCGGTACAGGGAGGTTGGGAGCGTCTTGGGTCGGACATCGAATTCTCTCCTGTATTCAGGGTGGGCCTGTATTCAGAGCGAGCTGCGTCAAGCGGGTTCGGGTTCGAGAATGCGGTCGACCGCCAGGACGAACTGCCTCCAGTCTCGTCTTTGGCGCTCTACTGACACTCTGCCTTCAGAGGTCAGGGAGTAGAAGCGCCGGCGCCGCGTTCCCGGTTTCTCGACCCAACGGCCCCGGATCAGCCCTCGGCCCTCGAGGCGGTACAGAAGTGTGTACAAGGAAGCGACATGGAAGATCAGCAGACCGTCGGACCGCTGTTCGATGACCTTGGCCAATTCGTAGCCGTGCCGATCCTGCTCGGCCAGCAGGGTTAAGACCAAGAGGTCAGCAGTGCCCTTCTTTCGCTCGCGGTCGGTGCGATGGGTCGGTGGCTTGGTAGTGGTATTCGTCATAAGTATAGGTTTTTATACCATCTATGTGAAACTAGTCAAGCCAGAGAATTTTCTGAGCCCTCTCTCTTTGTGCCCGGCGGGCACTTATCGTCGGTGATTCGGGGGAACCGCGAAGCCCTTTGGACCGAAGTCGGGGCTTGCCCAAAGAGGTGCGCAGAGGCGCGAAAAGGGCGTCGAGGTCTCTCGGTGCATGAAGTGCCCACGGGGGAGGTCGACCTCCTGGTAGCCGGCAGCGAGCTACGGTAATTCAGCGATTCTCTGGAGGCTCCGTGGAACGTAGCCGCGCAGAAACGGTGCGACCACCGGGAACCCGGCCGTCTTCAGGAGAGGGCTGTTCCCTGGAGTTGTTGGTCTTGGTATCGCTGGTTTTGAGCCGAAGGGGAATCTTCCCGTCTCCCTCCGAGCAGGCAACGGCTATGTCTGCTGGTGGGCGAACCAGCTAGGCAATAACTCGAGGATGACTCCTTGCTTGGCCGCTGCGACTACCGGGTTCAGCTCACCATTTCTAACGGATGCAGGCCACCGTTTCGCCAACTAGCTTCTGGCTGCTGCAGTTTTCCGGGAGCGGCGAAGTGGCTAACTCCCAGTTTTGTCAGAGTCGTTTTCAGGCCGTCGCTGACCTCTCCGGAGAGAGCTACTCCCTGAAGCCGGTCACGCCATGGGCTCAGAAGAGAGGGTAGATCGGCCAGGTCTGCTAGAGGGTAGACCCGCACAGTGCGAAGGCCAGGGGAAGGCAGGAGAGAGGCCTCGGGCTCGATGATGACCGAGCCTTCTCGGGAGTCGAGGTGGTAACAGATCAGGCCGCGCATTTGAGCCTCTGTGCGCACCTGGCGAACGGAAGCCGATTCCGTGAGGGATACTGCTCCCGGGGGCCAGGAGCGGGCCGCCTCACCGAGGCTCTTGGCCAAGTTTTCCGCCAACTCAGTGGCGGAGCCGGTGGTAAAGATAGCCTGTATCGAGAGGCAGCCCCGTTGGTCGAATAGCGCGATGTCCCGGGCCAAGCCTGGGGCTACCCGCTTTGGGTCGCTACCGGGTCCCAGCACCGCGATGCTCAACCGGGGGCCGAGGCACACTAAGGGGGCCTTGCTGCGTCGGCGCAAATCGGCCATGGTGTCGGCCTCCCCGTAGGCAATGACCTTGCCGCAGCCCTCGAGGGCGACCTCCTCCAGGGAGCTTTGTCCCCCGGGCCAAGTCATGGCCGCCATGGCATGGCCCAATAAGGGCTCGCGGGATGCCAGGGCGGCTGCGAAAGCGGCGGCGAAGAAGGGCTCTGAGGAAGAAGATTTAAGAAGTATCGGCCTGCCTGTGGCCAGTGCAGGAAGCAAAGGCTGAACTGCCAGAGCGGGTAGGTTCCCCGCCAGAATGACCAGCAGAGGAGAGCTATCCCCTGCTGGAGCTTCCTCAGCTTGGCGAAAGATCTCCCGAGCCTGGATTTGCTGAACGCCTCCGAGGATGGCTCCGAGGCCGGCTTCGAGGCCTTGTGGGGAAAGACCACATACCGCCTCTAATAGTGGAGTCAGAGCCCGGCGTTCGGAAGACTCCGAGTCGAGGAAGGCTGCCGCGGTATCGTTCCAAGCCTCTTCCGTGCGACTCAAGGGCAACTGAGCTAGAGCAGGGGCTCCCCCGAGAGCCAATGTCTTCATCACTCGGGCTAGGAGTGGGGGCGTCGGGGGGCAGCTGAGGTAGCTGAGGCCTTCCCGAGAGACTTCTCTCGTAGGAATGTGCGGGTCCTTGGAAAGTCTCGCTGGGAGGAAGGTGTCGAGCGGTTGTTGCACGGGTCTGAACTCGGGGGGTTCCCTCTTCATCTCTTTTCTTGGCGCGGTTTCAGTGCGGTGGGGGGGCTCCTAGAGGCGGGTCATCTCTTCGAGCTTGCCGCTGGCCTTCATCTCAGCGAGGAATTCATCGAGGGCTGGCAGGAGATCACTCCCTTGAGCAACACCGAATCCATACTGATCCTCTTGGTCGTCGAAGGGGAAGGCGATCATGAGCTCCGGATAATCCTGGACGACTCTCTCGGCCGAGGGGGAGTCCTGTAGCGTGAAATCCGCGAGGCCTTCGAGAACCGAAGAGTAAGTCTCTAGGGAGAATTCGACGAAGAGGATGTCGCTTTCAGAAAACCCTGCTTTTCGGAGGTGATTTTCCTGGCTGGTGCCCGGCAGGATCACCGCCTTTTTCCCTTTCAAATCTTCCGCGGAAGACAGCCCTTGGTCCGTGCGGGTGACAACGGCTCGGTAGACGAAAAAGTACGGGGTCGAAAAGTCGATGATTTCCTCACGCTCCTTGGTGATAGTGAAGGAGCTGGCGATGATGTCACCGTCTCCCCGACCCAGAGCCGGAATCAGATGCTCATAGCCGGGAATTCCTTCTGGCCCTACAGTGGGTCGGATTTCGAGCTCCACTCCGAGGTGGTCAGCGAAGGCTCCCATGATGTCGATGTCGATGCCTTGGAAATCTTCACGGGTGCCGGAGAGTTTCATCGGGCCGGTCCCCAAGTTGGTCTTGGTAAAGGAGTTCTCCTGGTGGGGTACTGTAAGGATGACCAGCTTCCCCTTTTCTTTGACCCTGGCCAGGGCGCTAGGCGCAGACTCCCCCATGGAGGTGGTTTTCGGACCATCGGGTTTAGCTGGCGCACAAGCGAGACTCGAGCCTAGCTGTATCGTCAGCAGCACAATGGCAATGGAAAGGGCGAGTTTGGGGATCGATGACATCATTCTGGTTTCCTTGGTTCTAACTCAGAGCAACATTTCTTCTGCGGTCAGCGAGCAGCCGCGAAGCTCAGCGCTGGCGGCACGGCCTGCCAGGCGGAAGCCATTCGCTTCGGCGATCCCCAGGTCTTCGGTAAGAAGATGAACTGCCGAGCCGAGATTGGCGAGGTCGAAGATTGCCAGCAGGCCCGCTTGCCCCTCCTCCACGGGTTGCAACGTTTCGGGGTCCACCACTCGAACTCGGGTCCACGGAGGAGCCACGAAGAGGTCTGGATCTCCCCCCTCCAAGGTTCGTGAATAGAATTGGCTCGAGAGCTCGGTCATGCCGTATTCCCGCACCACCCGCAAAGGCGAGATGCCCAGCCTCTGTTCTATTCCGGTGAGTAGGTCCGACCGTTTGACCTCCCGTCGGCGCCCTTTGAAGCCTCCGGTCTCGAACAGCACGCTTCCGGCTGGAAGATCCAAATGAAGGTCTGCTTCGTCGAGAAGCTCCAACCATTGGGCCAGAGCTAGAGCGGTGGCCAAGATCATGACCGGCTCGCCGGTGCGTCGGCATTCTTGTGCCCAGGTCAAGGTATGGTCGAGGCGGACCCCCTGCCAGCCGAAAGCGGTTTCGCTGTGGGAGCTGCCGTACCGGTCCAGCAGGTGTTCGATCATGAAAGACAGGCTAGAGTCTGGGACTTGGGCCCGCCTGGGGATCAACGAGAGCATCGGAATGGCCGAGTCGGTGGGTAGGCAGAATTGCGGAAAAGAGTTATCGATGGCGGCGCGATAGAGCTCTGGGAAGGGCTGATAGTGGACGCTGCGTCGCTTGAGTCCCTGGGACGTGCCACTGCTGCGAAAGGTCTCCCGAGCTGGAGCTGCACACAGCGGCAAAGTTTTGAAGGCAGCAGCGGGGACAGCGGGGATGTCCAGCCAGCATCGAACGTCGTCGGGGCCTACTCCCTGTTCCTGGCAGAGCCGACGATAGGGAGCTATGCGTTCGTATTGGAAGCGAAACGCCTCTAGGGCGAGAGTCTCGAAAGCCTGACAGCTCGGGTCGGCGATACATTCTTGGATACGGTTTCGAAGCATGATTGGGTTGGCTTGCTGAATGCTCTCTGGATAGTCGAGTGCTTTGCTATGCTCTGCGGGCAATAACTTCACTCAGGAAGGATCATGCACCGCATCGCGAACATCATTCTAGCGTTGTCCGCCATCTTTTGGGCAAACACCCTCTCTGGTGCCGAGATTAGGGGCCAGCTGGAGTTGTTTTCCGCTGGGGGTGGAAAGAGGCTTGGCGCCAACGAGCTGCGAAATGCCGTCATTTACTATATTCCCGATGGGGGTAGCTCTGTGTCTGCGCCCTCGAAGCCGTTGACCATGGCGACTCGAGGGAAGTCCTTTGAGCCCCGAGTGTTGCCGATCGTGACCGGCACTCAAATTCGGTTTCCCAACGACGATCCAATTTTGCACAATGTCTTCTCTGTGTCTCCGGGGAATTTGTTCGACTTGGGCTTCTATCGCAAAGGCGACAGCAAGACTTGGACCTTTGAAAAGTCTGGGCTGGTGAGGGTTTTCTGCAACGTTCATTATTCCATGATTGGCTTCATTCTTGTTCTCGATACACCGTTTTTTACCAAGCCGGATTCCACCGGTGCTTTTCGTCTGACCGGCCTACCGGAAGGAGGCGGGACCTTGCGAATTTGGCAGGAGCGGGGACGACGATGGAGCCAGAGAGTTTCACTTCCTTTGAAGGAGCAGGTGAAGGCCCGGTTGGAGCAATCCCGGCGGCGGCCGACACCCCACCTAAATAAGTTTGGCAAGCCGTACAAGAAAGGTCGACGAGATGAAAGATACCGGTAAAAAGGGCTGGGGGGTGTCTCTCGGAGCGCGCATCTTTCTCATCTCGACTCTGTTGATCGCCGTAGCCGTGGGGGCAGCCGTCGCCGTGACCTACTTCCGCGGCACCGAGGTGGCGGAGAAAGCGGCAGAGCGTTCGTTGGAGCGGAGTCGGGAGCTTCAAGGGATCATCATGAAGCGAGATCTCGAGGAGCTCGGACTGATCGCGGATGTGCTGTCGAGGGATGCGGTCTTTTTGAGCTATGTGGCCGAAGCCGTCGGGGGTGGCCTGGGGGGCGAAATCACGACCGACCGGGAGTCGATTCTCGATCAGCTAGCTGAGCGGCGGGATCGCCTGGGTTTGGACTTCGCCATCTTGACGGATCCAGACGGGTTGCTCATCGCCCGCACCGATCGTCCCACGGCAACGGATGAGGATCTAGCAGAGTTCCCGTTGGTTCAGGAGGCTATCGAAGCCTTCGAGACGAGTTCCGACTACTGGTTGGAGCGTGGGCAGTTGTTCGAAGCGGCGGCGGTGCCTTTGGTCCAGGGTTTCGATCTCTACGGTGTCCTGGTCATCGGCTACGCCGTTGACGACAGCCTGGCGAGCGAGATTCACCGTGCGACGGATACCGAGCTCGCATTCCTGGTGCGCGAGGAAGGCAAGGCCAAGCTCCCAGCGTCTACCTTGAGCGCTTCCCTCGCCAGGGATTTGTTGGAGGAGTTAGAAAAACGGCCAAATCTGATTCAAGACGTCTTTTCCGGGCAGCCGGTGCCAACGCTGGATCTACAGATGGAAGGTCGCAGTCGGGCCTACCTAGTACCGCTACTGGATCGATCTTCGAAAGTCGTTGGAGCGACGGTCGGTCTGGCTTCGCTGGAGGACGAGTTAGCCGGGTACAAGCGAATTCTGCGTGACGTATTGCTGGCCGGGCTGGCAGCCTTGGTGATGGGGTTGCTGCTTTCCTACGCCTTGTCTCGCAATACCATGCGGCCGGTGCGGCAGCTGACCGAGGCTGCGGAAGCGGCCGCTCGCGGCGACTACGGCACCGGCGTGGCTTCAGATCGAGCGGATGAGGTGGGGCGACTCGGTCGTGCTTTTGATTCCCTGTTGAGCGACTTGCGCGAAAAGAGCGACATGGAAAGTTATGTCAATGATCTGTCGCGACATCTCCCGGAACCGGGAGGCGGAGATGCAATGGCGGATCCGGTGGCCACTTCCGTGGCCCTGGTGGCTCTCGAGTTGCGACGTTACGCTCATCCCCGGAACGCCAAAGAGCCCAAGGAGACTTTGCAACGGCTAGGCAAGGACCTGCGACGAATCGCCGCCGTTACCTCGTCCCATCATGGAAAAGTAGAGTCGGTGAGTGGGCACCGGGTGCTGGCTCGTTTCGAAGGTCCTGGGTGTGCCTTGCGGGGCTTGGCCGCTGCCGGGGAGCTTCGTCGGGAGCTATCGCGACAGGAGAGCTCCTTCGATGTTTTCGAGCCGCCAACGATGGCTCTCACCCTTGGTAAGGTCGCTTCTGGAAGTGCCGTTTGGGCCGATCACCCGAGCCCGGTGATGGTCGGCCTGCCGGTGCAGCAGCTGGAGACTCTTTTGCGGGAGGCTTTGCCCGGGGACCTGGTGCTGTCGCGAGAGGCACAGAGAGAAGTCGGTGAGAAGCTCAAGAAGGCAGGGGTCGAGCTGGTACCGGGTAGCAGCGTGTTGAGCACTCAACCCATTTTTCTACTCGGCCCCGAGGAGGCGGAGCGTCTACTCATGCCCAGCGGCCGCACGTCGGTGCTGGAGCCGGTGGTCACTGAGAAGTCAGCCACTTTGTCCGAGATTGCCCCTGGAGTCGTTCTGGATGGCCGCTTCGAGATCCTTTCCATTCTCGGTGCTGGCGGTATGGGGGTGGTCTACAAGGCTCGCGACCGAGAGTTAGACGATCTGGTGGCGGTGAAAACTCTGCGCAAACAAGGTTGGCAAGATGTCCAATCCATGGAAAACCTCAAGAGTGAGCTGAAGCTCGCTCGACGCATCGCTCATCCCAATGTGTTGCGGACCTTCGATTTCGGTGACTTTGGGGGCATTCCCTATATCTCCATGGAATTCGTTCGAGGTTTGACCGTGCGCTACCTCCTCGAACAGACCGGCCGGCTGCCCTTTTCTGCAGCTTTGCGCCTGAGTCGCCAGCTGTGTTCCGGCCTGGCCGCCGCTCACCGGGAGGGAGTCCTGCATCGCGATATCAAGCCAGAGAATCTCATCCTGGATCAAGCCGGCAATCTCAAGTTGATGGATTTTGGTATCGCTAGGCCCCTGGAGCGTCTCGGTGCCGGCAAGACCGCGCCGGGATCTATCGTCGGTACTCCCCACTATTTGGCGCCGGAGCAGCTCCAGGGTGAGTCGGTGGATGCCCGGGCAGACATCTACGCCTGTGGAGTCGTCTTCTACGAGATGTTTACCGGCCACCTCCCCTTCGCTGGGGAAACACCCATGGAGATTATTTCCGCTCATCTTCGGGATGAGCCTGCGGCGCCCTCGGTTCATTGGCCGGAGATCTCCCAACCCTTAGAACAGTTGATCCTTCGCTGCCTGGCAAAAAGGCCCGAGGATCGCTATCCGGCGGTCGAATCCCTAGGCCAGGAGCTCGAGAGCCTGCGAGCCTGACACCGGGTGGCTCTGGTTTTTGCCGGCTTCGGCATCTGCCTTCTCTTAGGTAGAAGAGAAAAAAATCTAAGGACCGCAGGAAAAGGGCTCCGGGAGGGTTCCATGGAGTGGCGTGGATAATCAGGCTGCTTTACCCGGCGAAGCCGATCGTGACCGCAAAGTGCTCGCGCGAGTTGCCGCAGGAGATGCGGAAGCCTTCGGTTTCCTTGTGGATCGTCACCAGAGGCGCCTGTTGCACCTTTGTGAACGGATCTTGGGCAACCCGGAGGACGCACGGGATGCGGCCCAGGAAGTGTTCCTCAAGGTCTATCGAAAGGCAGCGACCTTTCAACCTCGGGGCCAGGTCTTTACATGGCTGTATCGCATCGCTACGAATCACTGCCTGAATCAATTACGCCGTCGCCGCATCGTCCGATTCGTGGGGTTGTCCTCGGGTTCGGATGAGGCCCCTTGCGAGCTCGACCCTCCGGACTCAGGAGTCGATCCGGAAGCGGCGTTGGAGATTCGCCAAGCGTGGCACCGGACCCGCCTTTCCATGAGCCGGTTGCCGGCCAATCAAAGAGTCGTGCTGGTGCTGGCGAAGTTCGAAGGTCTGACCTACCGAGAGATCGCGGAGGTTTTGGAGATTTCGGAGGGAGCGGTGGAAAGCCGGCTATTTCGAGCCATGAGGCGTCTCACCCAGGAAAGAAGTTTGTCATCTCATGGGGAAAATGCGCAGCAGTGATCAGGAAAGCGAAGGCAGGACGATGAGGAATGGGATCAGCAAGGCGGAGTTAGGACAGCTGATGAAGCTGTTGCACGGCGAGCTTCCAGAGGCGGAAGAAGGTCGGCTTCGTCGTCGTTTGGAGAGGGAGCCGGAAATGGAAGCTACCTTCCACCAATTCCAAGAGATCTGGGAGGATCTCCAGTTGCCTCCCGGATCGGTTGCTGCTGGTCTCCAAGCGGATGTCTTCGCCCGCTTAGAGGCGGCGCAGCCAGGCGGCACGGAGTTCTCTTGGGGGCTGCTGCCCTCCTGGGCTCGAGTCGTAGCGGCTGCTGCCTTGGTGACCGGAGCTGCCTTGGGATATTCCCTGAGCGCTTGGGTAGCCCCTGGGGAGACCTTCGGGATGATCAGTGCAGAAGCGGATACCAGTTTGACGGATCTGTATTGGCAAGCCCTGGAAGAGAGCACTCCTTTCGAGGCGGAAGACGAGGTAGGGCCATGAAACGGTGGTGGTTGATTCTGGTATTGGCCCTCTCTTTGGGGGTGAACCTGGGCATCGTCTCGACTCTGGTGATACGCCATTGGACGCCGAAGCCACCAGCGGTGAACAATCCCGGCCGAGCCTTGGAGCAGTTGGTGGAACAACTGGATCTGGACGGGGAACCCCGGGCTCGATTCGTGACCATCCAGAAGGATTTCTATGAGCAGGCTCGCCGCAACCATCGTCGTCAGCGGGCTGCGCAGCAGCGATTGAAGCGTTTACTCTCGGCCCCCAATCCGGATCGGCAACGCATCGAAGGAGCGATCGATGAGCTTTCACTCTTATACGGTGAAAGACATCGCCTTCTGGCCGAAGCGGTGCTCCGCTCGTCGAAGATCCTCAACCGACGTCAATTGAACGTTTACCGTCGCTTTCTTGGCCGCGTTGGAGAGCGTTTTCAGAAGCGAGACGACCGTTGGGGGCCTCGAGGGCAAAAAAAGTGACCCCGCCTAAGCGGGGTCAGGAGGAGGGAGAGAGAGAGTCCATTCGAATCTCTCTGCTTGAATCTACGAGAACTTAGATGGGAAAGTTTTCGGAATAGAAAAGATTGCAAAAAAATGACCCCGCGTTAGCAGGGTCTTCTAGGAGGAGAAGCGAGGAGACCGTCTCTTGTCTTGCCGCGCTCACTCTTTTATACGGTTGGTCTAGGAAATCGGTTTAGCCCGGTCGACAAATGGAGCTAGTTCCGTGGTGGGATCGTCATCCCTATTCCTCCGTTGGAGCCTCGCTCACCCTCCAGTCCACTCTGTCGAGTCTTTTTCAGAGATTTTTCCCACCCAGGGCGAAGGATCTTCAAGACTGTTGCATCTATGTCACAGGTAACACCATGGCCGTTGCGGAGCTAACAGTTTGCTGGAAGTTCTCTCGACGGCCTCTGATAATCCATTCGCGAGGATCGATATGTCTCAGGCACGCTTTGAGCTCAAATACCGTATCTCTGAACAAGTGGCACAGGAACTTCAGGAGATTGCCCGCTTTCACCTCGAACCGGACGCTCACTCGAAGGATGGCGAATACATCGTCAACAGTCTCTATTTCGATACGCCCCTAGATGAAGATGCCTCTGAGACCGATGAAGGGGTGGTGTTGCGCTCCAAGGTACGGTTGCGATGCTACCGCCAGAGTCCCCGCCCTCCCTACTTTCTCGAGCTCAAGCAGCGCTACGGATCCTCGATTACCAAGACTCGAGTCCTTCTCGACGCTACCGATGCGGAGCGGGTGGCGAATGGGCTCGCCCCGGTCAACGCCTACAGGAATGACAACGACCCTTCCGCCCTCGATACGATCCGCGAGGTCATTGACCATCGGACCATGGTGCCGCGCATGTGGGTCAAATACACCCGCTTGGCTTGGACTAGTCCCTGGGGAGATGGGGTTCGAATGACCTTTGACCGGGCCATCGAAGCGCAAGTGATCGAGCCTTGTGCTGCTCTGGCTCCCGCAGAGGGAGGATGGATCTTTCCGGAGCTCGATGATCGAGTGGTCCTCGAGCTCAAATTCTTCGGCGCGGCGCCTCGCTGGATGCAGCGCCTTGCTCACGATTTTGAGCTCGAGCGCTGCTCCTGTTCCAAATACGGGCTGGGTATCTTTTCCCTTGATCGCTCGCCGGTGATTTCGAACTTGGTGTATGCATCATGAATGATCTATTCAGTACTCTCATCGCTGAGTCCGCTGGGCCGACAGCGATCAGTCTTCCGGATATGTTGTTGAGGTTGTTGGTGGCGTTTCTCTGCGGTTTGTTCGTCGCTTGGGTCTATCGCGCTTCCCATGGCACTCTCAACTACAGCCAGAACTTTGTTCAGTCTCTGGTCCTCCTGAGCCTCGTCGTGGCGGTGATCATGTGTGTCGTAGGTGACAGCCTGGCCAGGGCCTTCGGTTTGGGGGCGGCCCTCGCAATCGTTCGCTTTCGCACCCCCATCAAAGATGCTCTCGACACGGCTTTTCTCTTTCTCTCGGTGGCTGTAGGTATGGCCGCCGGAGTGGGAGCGGGAGTCCTGGCGATGGTCTCCGCGGCGAGCATCGGTGCCGCGGCCCTGTTTCTATCGTGGAGCTCTTTTGGTGCTCCGACCCTGCAGGAAGGGTTGCTGCGCTTCCGTGTCAGTGGGGACAAAGCACAGCGGGATCGCCTCGGGGAGATCTTGGGAAACCACTGTTCCTCCTTCCGTCTGAGTGGCCTGAGGAGTGTCAGCGAAATTGAGGATGAACTGGTATATGACCTCGACCTAAAGAGTGACCAGGCCGGTGCCGATTTGGTGAGTGAGCTCAAGACGGCTGGAGTGCGAGCGGTGTCGTTGCTCCCAGCGGCACGAGTACAAGGAGGCTGATAACCATGAAATTTTCTGCGTCCCCAGCGTTGCGCCGCCGAGTTTCGACCCTGGTGTGGTTGGTGGGTCTTTGCTTCGCTCTATTGGCCATCGCCCATCGCCCATCGACCCAGATTCCTGCTCTAGCGTGGGCACCTTCGGTGATCCTGTCAGCCCCGGAGGATGGAGTTCTGCTCGAATTGAATGCGGTTCTGCACCAGGCAGTGGCTGTTGGTGACATCGTGGCGCGATTCGATGGCGCAGCGCTACGAGCACGGACCGAGGTTTTGGAGGCGGAGCTAGAGGCTTTGAGCGAACGAGAGCTCTCGAGCCTGCAGGGGCAGTCACGTCGATACGAGCGGGATCGCGAGTCAGCAGGTTTGGAGCTCGCGGAGCTGAGTGCTCGAGTGGCGGAAGGAGAAGCCCGGCTGCGGGCCCTTGGGGAGCAGCTCTCGGTCGCCGAACGACTGGTAGCGGAGGGAGTTTCTGCAGCGGAGCGGGCCCAAGATGTACGGCGCGAGATGGAGGTTACTCAAACTCGGGTGGAAGCGGATCGCGGTCGCCTGGCCTTGGCGAGGCAGAGCGCTACTCGAGCTCGCCGACGGGCGGCCGCTGCTCCCGGTGCTAACCCATGGCAACTGGAGGCGGCCGAGCGGCGCCTCTCGGAACTAGAGGCTCGCATCAGCCGGTTGACCTTGCGAAGCTCCGTAGCGGGCCAAGTGATGGAGACCTACCTTGCGCCGGGGGAGTGGGTCAAAGAAGGCGGAGCAGTGGTCCGGGTCAGCGCCATGGAAACTTGGGAAGTCCATGCCTGGTTCAGTTCCCCGGTGGCACCCCAGGGCCGGGTGGGAGGTAGAGCCGAGGTTCGCCGAGCCACCGGGGAGCATCTGGTCGGAACTGTAACCAGCATCGGTAACGAACGATTGCTCCTGCCGGAAGCCCTATGGCTGCGAGCCAACACTCCACAGTGGGGTTATCGCCTGCGAATCCAGCTCTCGGAAGGTGTCTTGACTCCCGGTGAGCCCGTACAGGTGTCTCTGGTGGCTGGGGCTTAGCTTTTCTTCGGGGCCTTTCCGAGGAGCCTTCCCTGGGGGGTGCCTATCGAGCTTCCTCAAGGCTCTTCGCTCTCAAGGGCCCAAAGGGACTTTACTAGCAAGCAGATGCCCTAAGTGTCTAGAACTCTGTTTCACTGAGCTCTGCAGCAAAGAACTCTTTCGCGGCTTTGGCGGGCACTCCGACCAGGGTCTTGAGGCCTTCCTCCGGGATCCAATCCGCTGGTAGGTGGCGGCTGTAGGGCTTTCTCAGGAAGCGTCGATCGAACAGGGCGATGACTCCGCTGTCCTTGGGGGATCGAATGAGGCGTCCCGCGGCCTGCACGACCCGGGTCATGCCGGGGACGACGAACGAGTACTCGAAGCCTTTTTCGAAGCGTTCATCGTAGTACTCCTTGAGGAGCCGCTGTTCCAGGCTGACCCCTGGAAGACAGGGGCCGACCACAGCTACCGCCTTGAGCATGTCTCCGGGATAGTCCACTCCCTCGGCAAAGACACCTCCGGCCACGGCCAGCAATAGGATGTCTCCCATCACCGCCGAGCGCAGCGTCTCCAATATCTCGTCCCTTTCCCGGTCGCCGTCTGCTCGGTGCTGAACGAGCACTCGCTTGGTGTCGGATTGCAACTGGCCCGCCACCTGAGCGAGAAAGTCATAGCTAGGGAAGAGTGCCAAGCAGTTGCCCGGTACGGAATCGGCCATTTCCCCGAGGCGTTGGGCGATTTTCGGGTAGTAGCGAGGGCGTTCCTTCCAAGTGGTGGCAATGCCCGCATCGATGACGAGACGGCGTTGCTCGGAGGGGAAGGGATTGGCGACCGCCACCGTAGCGGTTCGCCCCGGTTCGAACCCCAGAAGATCCCGGTAGAACTCCGGTGGGGAAAGGGTTGCCGACAGCCCGATGACCGAGTGGCAACGCTCCATGACTTTGCCGAGAAATTGGCTCGGGTCCTTGCACAGGATTCTCAGCCAATAACCGTCGGAGCGTTTTTCCACGCAATGGCTAAAGGCATCGTTGGTGGTCACCAACCCGTTGAGAAAGCGGAGGAAAGAGAAATAGAGGTCCACGAAGGGGTCCTCAGCGCGAAAGCTCTTTTGGTCCCGTTGGTACTCCAGGTAGTCGACGAAGGCTGCGTCGAAGGCCGGTCTGAGTCGCCACAGCTTGTCTTCCGGCAAGGAAACCTCTGCGGCTTCCATGTAGGGGCCGCCTTCCTCGAGACTCTCCCGGCAGGTTCGCTCGATGAGGGCGGAGAGCCTGCGGCAGATGTCCTGTATTTGGTAGTGGACCGGGTCCCCTCCCATGCTCATGGCATCCGCTGCTGCCGCCGCGGCCTTCGATCCCAGTTCCGGGCTGTAATAGCCCCGGCCTCGGCTGACCAGGTTGTGGATCTCGTCGATCACCAAAATGGTGTCACCGAGGTCTTCATCTCCACTGAAATCCGACAGGGCTACATAAGGGTCGAAGGCGTAGTTGTAGTCGCAAACGGTAACCTGCACCGTGCGGCCTAGCTCCAGGCTGACTTCGAAGGGACAGACCTCGGCTTTGCGGGCGGCCGAGTAGATGGAGTCCGGATCGAGGTTTCCATGGCGATAGAGCAGATCCTCCAGCACCGCCGAGCTGTTGAGCTTTTGGTAGTAGTCGCGGGCGTAGGGGCAGTATTCCTCGTGGCAGATCACCTGGTCATTGGCACACATCTTGGCTTTGGCCCGCAGCCGCAAGCTGTGGAATGCCTTGTGCTGGTTGAGCATCTCGAGGACAGCCCCGGCCATCTCCTGCTGGAGGGTCTTGGCAGTGAGCACGAAGATGCGCTTGTTGTGGCTCAGGCAGTAGCGGATGGTTGGGTAGAGAGCGGCAATCGTCTTGCCGATGCCGGTAGCTGCCTCTACCAAGACGTGCTCCCGGTTTTTGAGAGCGGTTTCGACGGCGGTGAGAATCTCTTCCTGCCCCGGCCTCATTTCCGGAAATGGAAAGCTCAGTGCTTCAGCAGCGGCTTGGCGCTGTTGCCTCTCTTCGAGCTGCTTCTCGTGGGTACTCAGCAGGCTGTTGAGGAGGCGCTTTACCGAGGCCTCGATGCCTCGTAGGTCTCCGGAGACCTCCTGGCGCTCCGTCTCGTCACTGCCGATCTCGATCAAGACCAGCTCGGCGCGAATCTCTTCCTTTTTGTCTTTGTCCAGGTCTTGGGCTTGGGCTTGGAGCATCCAGGCGTAGAGCAGCGCTTGGCGTTGGTAGAGCTCCCGGACGGCGGGAGCGAGTTGCCCACCGCGACGAACCGACTTGATCTCCTCGATGACCCGCACTCCGTCGGGATCCCGGCGGAGCCCGTCGATGCGGCCTCGAATCCGCACCTGCCACCCCCGATGTTCGAATTCCAGGGTGACGGTGACCTCCCTTTGGTAAGTTGGGTCTTCTTCCAGGGCTTGTTCCTGGTAGCGGCTATGGATCGCCTGGCCGAGCCACATGCGCTCGTAGCCTCCCCGGTTGGCGAAGCCGAGGCTTCGTACCAGCCGAGTCTCGAGGAGATCGGCCACCGCCAGGTCGAGGGTAAGGTTTTCAGGGTCGAGGCGGGGTGCCATGGAGCGGAGTATATGTCTCCGGAGGGCTCTTTCTGTTGCCTTTGGTAGAAAGTTCTCCGAAGCTCGTTATGAGAATCGGCTGCCGATGATGGGTAACTGCTTCCGCCGCAGAAATGCGACACCGCAGGCGGCCCCAAAGACCACCAGGGCTAGGGCGAAGAGACCTCCCCCATCCCCCTGAACTTCGATGCCGAGAACGGTGAGGTGGCTGAAGATGGCTCCTACCATGACTCCTATCGCCAGAACGGCCCCGGTTGCTGCGGTGGCAGGAACCAGGAGCAGTAGAGAGGCGATCAACTCAGTGACACCGCTGCCAAGGCGGCCCCACGGCTCCATCCCCAGCTTCGAGAAGATGTATACAGATTCCGGTGCTGCGGTGAATTTGAAGAACAGAGTTTGCAGAAGAATGCCGGCGGCGGCGAGTTGCAAGACCCAACTGGTGATGCGTTGACCCTTAGAGAGACTATTCATAGGAGAATTCCTTCCCTTTCCGAACCAGGATGGTGAAATCGCAGGAGAGGGGATTCCCTTCGCCCTGCTTGTTGCCTTACGAAAGCAGCACCCGGGTCGGTTCAGGAAGCTTCGTAGGCAGCTCGCAGCCAAGCAGCCAATTCGTCATCGACCTGGCCGGGTTCCGTCAATCTGACGCGGTGACTCACCATGGCGTTGAAACTGCCAGAGACCTCCAGGCGTTCCGTGGCTGGAGTGCCTTTGCAATTGAGGCCGACATCGACCCGGGTCTTGGTAGAAGGCTGAATCAGGGCGAATTGTTTTGAGCGGCGAAGGCTGACGTAGGTCTTCTTGGGGGAGACTTCGACATCCTTGCCGAATCCTTGAACGATCTCGATCAGAGCATCGTAGATCGGTTTCAGCCCTTCCTTGGCTCCGGAGTATTGGCTGGCGACCAGGTCCTTTTCTTCCTTCTGGCCTCCCTGGCGTGTTTCCAGTGTCTTGTGGGCGATGAGGTTTGCGAAGCCGTGGGTGATGCCATGGTCTGTTTTCAGCATCTTGACCAGCTGCCCATGCTTCTCGAGATCGTTGGAAGTGGTGATCTTCAGCCATTCCGGAAGCGACTTACCGGTCTTCTCTTTCAGATTCGCGATCATGGACTGCGCCATTTCTTCAGGGGATTTCGCCATCGCCTTGCCTCTTCTTTCCTGGCTCAGGAAGTCGTTGTAGATGCTGAACGGTGCCATGCTATCTCAAAGAGGTTTGGTCGAGGCTCGAAGAGGGGGGAGGGCGAGGTTGCCTGAAGATGAAGTCGTTCTCTTTCCTACGAGATCCCGAAAAGCCCCGACCCGTTTTTTGGCGGATCGGGGCTTATGCTAGATCAGAAGTCGATCAAGCAGCTTCTATGGCAGGCAATCAGATCGGTCAAGATCTTCACGGAACCTCCTTTCAACGATCAGGTTGATGCTCGCTGTTCTCGTGGCTGCGCTGGTAACTTTCATGCTGATCCCAGCATGGCTGACTGCGCGAGCAAGTAGTGAGAGAGGCGGTGCCCTCAATCGGCCTTCGAGGTACAGCGGTTCTAGTGGTCGTGTCGAAATCCGGCAGGCCTTGGGTCCTCGAAGTCCAACGTGCTGCGATCCACGCAGGCCGGCTCGCCCACTGTGGTGCCGTTGGTGAGTGTCCATTCCATGCAGGTCAGGCTGGCTGCGCAGTCTTGGATGGACGAAGGCTGCCAACTTCCGACTTGTCCGGGTGGTAAGTAAATCGCCAGGGCGGAAAGTGCGAACCCGGCGCAGAGCACTATCGCCAGGCCTAGTCGGAGCGAACTTCTGGTGAATTTTGTCTTGAGCATAGGAAATCTCCTTTGTGATAGATCCAATGTAAAATATCGGGAAACCCTGCTTCCCATTTCCTCTCTCTTTATTACGCGGTATCCACTGAGTTTGGGTATCAGTATCTTACTTTCTTTCGCTGGCGATCTAGCAGCTCGATGAGCAAACTGCGGATCGGATCACACCAGCCCGATTCGTCTACATAGACCTTCTCGTGATGAGGCGGCTCTCTGTTAAAGGAGATTTCGGCACTCCTGCAGCCACGGACGGTCAGCACAGTACAGGTTCCTAATGATCGTGTCGAAAGCCCGCTTCCGCGGGATTCTCAAAGTCCAATGTGCTGGTGTCCATGCAGTGCAACTCGGGTGACACCGCGCCGTTGTCCATCACGTATTCCATGCAGGTCAAAACAGCGTCGCAGTCTTGGCTCGACGAAGCTTGCCAAGATCCGGTTTCTCCAGGTGGTATATAAATCGCCAGGGCGGAAACTGCAAATCCGGTACAGAGAATAGTCGCCAGGCTGAGTCGGAGTGAGCCTCTGGTGAATTTTGTATTGAGCATTGAAAATTTCCTTGATGATGGATTCAATGTAAAATAGCGGGAAGTTCAACCTCCCTGTTCCTCTCTCTCTATTACGCGGTTCCCGATGAATTTGGGTATCAATATGTTGATCTTGTCCGCTGGTGAGCTGGGAGCTCGCTCGGTTCTCAAGATGCGGCGAATCTAATGGTCATGTCGAAACCCGGGAGGCCGAGGATCCTCAAAGTCCAACGTGTTGATATCCAGGCAGGCCGGCTCGCCTGATACGTTGTTGTTGTCGAGTACGTACTCCATGCAGGTCAAGCTTGGGGCGCAGTCTTGGATGGCCGAAAGCTCCCAGGATCCGGTTTGTCCGGGTGGTAGGTAAATCGCCAGGGCGGAAACTGCAAACCCGGTACAGAGAATAGTTGCCAGGCTGAGCCGGAGTGAGCCTCTGGTGAATTTTGTCTTGAGCATAGAAAATTTCCTTTGTGGTGGGTTCAATATAAAATAGCGGGAAGCTCTGCTTCCAAGTTCCTCTCTCTTTGTTACGCGGTATCCGATGAGTTTGGGTATCAGTACCTATCCTCTTTCGGCTGTGAGCAGGGAGATCGTTTCGGGGCTTGTTGGGAGTTTGAGCTCCGACTCTCGATCCAATTGGCTCAACACACTCTCTAGTGCGCTCTGAAAGGCCTTGTCGTAAGTTGTCAGCTCTTGCTTATTCACCTTTCCGCGTCGAGGCGGAATGAAGCCGGCTATCTCCATGTGAGGTTTCCTCTCGATCCCATGATATTCGGTCGTTCCCGCGTTCAGCAGATTCGATGTTGAGAGCATGGGGCAACTTTGGCATCGAGAATCTACCGGGCAGGCAATCTCCTCCGGGCCGCGCAACCCATTCGGAAGCCCGGGCGGCTGTGATCCTCAGGCTTCACGAAGAGGGTGGGTGCCTCTTTCTATTGACGCGACACCTCTCAGGAATCGGTATCACGGTCGCTGGCTAGGCCAGCCCGGATCATTGCAGCTGAGCGGCTCAACAGTCCGTTGTCTAGAGGCTGTCCAGAACTTCGCCTGGCGAAGGGTCTCTGCCCGATTTTTGGCGAAGAGTTTCCAGCCGGGCGGCGGCTTCCCGGGTCTTGGGGTCTTGGTCACCGCGCAGTTCGAGGATCTGGCTGTGGCTCTTTCGGAGCAGGGGTTCCGCTTCCTCATGCCGTCCCTGGGACAGGATGCTCTCGCCCAGAACGCCCACTGCAGTCGCTAAGAACCAGGTTCCTTCGAGAGGTCCACTCCAAAGCTCGAGCCCCTGCCGTAACAGCAGCTCGGCGTCTTGAGGCAGACCCTGGGAGATGTGGGTGGAGGCCAGGCCTACAGTAATCAGAAGGGTGCTGTAGTGATCGGGGCCATGAACAGCAGTGACGATGCCGAGGGCCTCGCGGAAGAGGGGCTCGGCTTCATCGAAACGACCTAGCTCGAGGTTCAAGTTCCCAAGGTTGTAGGCACTTTGAGCCAGAGTGGAGCTCTCGGTCCCGAGTAGCTTTCGGTTGAGGGAGAGCGCTTCCCGAAACAAATCCTCCGCCTCCTCGAGCTCTCCCCGGCGCTGGTTCGCGAAGGCCAGATTGTTGGTCAGGACCGCTATTTCGGGGTGTTCTTCCCCGAGATTGTGGCGGTAGAGATCGAGGGCTTGGCGATAGAGGGCTGCGGCGTCGTCGTGCTCCCCCTCGCGGCTCAGCAGGAGAGCGCGATGGGAGAGGGCCAGTCCCAGTTGGAAGCTCTGTTTGTCGAGTAGACGCTGTGCCATCTCGAGGGTCTCAGCGGCAAGCTTTTGGGCCTCGTCCGAGGCGCCATTGCGGGCGCACAAAACACCGACCAGAGTGTTCATGGGGGGCACCAGATCTGGACTCTGTGTCCCCAGGTGCTGTCGGTAGAGGTCTAGGGCTTCGCGAGATCGGGCTTCGCCGTCTTCGAACTCGCCATTGAGGGCCAAGGCCAGGCCCAGAAAGCTCAGGCTCTCAGCAGCTTCGAGGCTATCGCTGCCAAAGCGATGGCTCCGCAGCCCTACGGCTTCTTCGAGGAGAGTTTGTGCTTGGCCAGTGGCCCCTAGGTTCAAATAGATCCTGCCGATGGTGTGAAGAAGGGTCGCTTGTACCTCTGGTTGCTGGCCGAGGCGAACATCCAGCAGGGCGGTGCTGCGGTCCACCGCCTGGCGCACGGTGATCGGCTCTCCTTCGCCAGCGACTTCGAAGATATCTACCACGAGGGAAACCACTTCCTGAAGCTGGTCTCGCTCCAGGCGCAGGGAAGTCGCTTGAAATGCCAGGGCGAAGCCACCTGCCACCAGGACCGATACGAAGGCCGCTGCAGTACCGACCGCTAGGCGATGGCGACGCAGGAACTTTCCGGTGCGATAGCTCCAGGAATCTCTGCGAGCCAATACGGGGAAGCCACTCAAGTGTTGGTGTAGATCTGTAGCCAGGCCCTCCGCCGATGGGTAGCGCCGCTGGGGGTCTCGGTTCATGGCCTTGAGCACGATGGTGTCGAGATCTCCGCTCAGGCGACGTTGGAGTCGTTCGTCACTGGCTATAGAGCTCGCCGTCTCCTGGGCGCCCTCACGGCTGTGGCTTCCGCTGCTTTGGCGAGCTCTTTGTCGCTGGGCTACGAGACTGGGTTTGGGCGGCTTTGAGCTCAGGACCAGGGCTTCGAGATCCTTGAGGCTCTGGTGGCTCTTGCGGAGGAAGGGAAGTTCTCCTGTGAGCAATTTGTAAAGCAGCACTCCTAAGGAATAAACATCGGTGGCTGTCGATACGGGCTTGCCTTCCAGCTGCTCCGGTGCAGCGTAGTGGGGAGTCAGCAGGCGAACCCAAGCGGAGGTGGCTTCCGTTTTGCTAACGGTTGTGGGGTCGAGAAGCTTGGCAATGCCGAAGTCCAGAAGCTTGGGCTCGCCATCGGCAGTGACCAGGATATTGTTGGGTTTGAGGTCTCGATGGACGATCAGATTCTGATGGGCATATTGGACGGCGCCGCAGATCTTCTTCACGAGTTCCAGCCGGTCGTCAATACTCAGCTGATGCTGTTGGCAAAAGTGATCGATGGGGACCCCATCCACGAGCTCCATGACGAAGTAGGGAAGGCCTTCTTCGGTCATTCCGCCCTCATAGAGGCGGGCGATATGAGGATGTTCTAAGCGGGCTAGGATCTGGCGCTCGATGCGCAAACGGCGAAGGGTCTCTGCGCTCTCCATGCCGCGGCGAATAACTTTGAGGGCCACTTGGCGGTGAAATGTATCGTCCTGCCTTGTGGCACGGTAGACGGTACTCATCCCGCCCTCTCCGAGCTTTTCCAGAATCTGGAAGGGGCCGACCCAATGCCCTTTCGCCAGGGGGCTTGCGGCTGGCTTGGCTTCGACCTCGGCTTCAGCCAAGGGGCCCTCCAGATAAGCCCCGGCACTTTCATCGGAAGCGAGTAAGGATTGGAGCACCTGCAGCAGCTTTTCGTCGTCGCTGCAGCGCTGTTGCAGGAAAGCTTCTCGCTCCTCTCCCTCGAGCTCCACGGCTCGCTCGAAAACCTCTTCTAAGGTACGCCAACTATCAGAGCTCATGACGCTCTCCCCGTACCAGATAGCTATGAAGCCAAGCCCTCACTACTCGCCAGCGGCGAGCTACCGTAGCTGTGGAAATGCCAAGTGCTTCAGCCAACTCGTATTTGTTGAGGCCTCCGAAATAGCGGAGCTCGACGAGCTGGGCAGCCTTTGGATCGTAACTAGCGAGGGCATTCAGAGCTTCATCTAGCGCCAAGAGGCTAGGTGGTTTCTCCGGAGATACCCAGGCTAGCTCATCCAAGGGCACGTGCTGGGCTTTTCCTCCCCTCTTTTCTCTGGCTTGGCTACGTGCGTGGTCGACGAGGATTCTTCGCATCATTTGACTAGCAATGGCGAAGAAATGGCTACGATCTCGCCATTGCACACGACTTTGGTCGATCAAGCGCAGGTAGGCCTCGTTGACCAGCCCTGCGGTGGCTAAGGAATGGTCTGGTCGTTCTCTACGAAGCAAATTTTTGGCCATTCCCCGGAGTCGGTTGTATACCAGGGGAATCAGCTCGTCTCGGGCCGCTACATTGCCTTCACGCCAGGCGATCAGGAGTTCTGTAATGTTGTTCTTGGAGGAATCTTCCTTTTCGTCTCCAGACTGCATGTGAGGATCCTCCGGAAAGGCTGGTTCAGGAGTGTGAAGGGAAACATCTCTTTATTAGATGCGTGGCAATAGAAAGATATTAGTCTCCACCATTGTATCACCTCAGGATTTCTTGGCATGCGGTGTAACAAAGCTCGCGGGCCAGCCCCGTGCCGAAGATTGAAAAGTAGCTGTAAGAGGTGAACTTTCATCGAGTTCTCCGGTGTTGAGTGGCTTTGCTCGGTCCGGACCGTGCGGAGACTCCTCCCTGGCTGTGTCTCTTGGCGGGGTATTCCTCGGGAAGCGGGAGGCCTCGACCGTGGTACCCTGACGTTCTTCCCCCCTGGAGACTTTGATGGTTCTTCACAACCCCAATCTTCTCGAGACTGCCCTTACGGAGCAGTTGGGTATCGAGATACCACTAATTTG
Organism: Deltaproteobacteria bacterium; assembly: GCA_022601195.1. Classification (GTDB taxonomy): domain Bacteria; phylum Acidobacteriota; class Thermoanaerobaculia; order Multivoradales; family JAHZIX01; genus JAHZIX01. The sequence continues at coordinate 262,034 of JAHZIX010000044.1, read as the reverse complement.
TGGTGCCATGTACCCTTGTAGCAACCCGGAGTTGGTGGCTGCGGTTTCCGAAGCGGGTGGGATCGGTGTGGTTCAGCCTCTGTCTTTGGTATACGCCCACGGTCATGACTTCCGAGACGGAATGCGGCTCATCCGAGCCCTGACCAGCAAACCTGTGGGGATGAACGTCATCGTGGAAAAGTCCTCAAAGGTTTATGAAGAGCGCATGAAGCTCTACACGGACCAAGCCATAGAGGCGGGAGTGCGTTTCTTCGTGACCTCTCTGGGAAACCCCCGGTGGGTTGTCGAGAAGGCTCACGCCGCCGGAGGTCGCGTCTACCATGACGTCACCAACCGAAAATGGGCCCTCAAGGGACTCGATGAAGGGGTCGATGGGCTCATCGCTGTCAATGACCGGGCCGGCGGTCATGCCGGGCCCCAAAGCCGAGAGCGATTGCTGGAGGAAATGAAGGATCTGGGAGTTCCTGTCATCTGTGCCGGTGGAATTGGCGCTCCCCAAGACTTTGTGGAAGCTTTGAAGATGGGCTATTCCGGAGTTCAGATGGGGACCCGCTTTATCGCCACCGAGGAGTGCACGGCCCACCAAGACTACAAGCAGGCTGTGGTCGACGCGGGGGAAGCAGACATCACTCTCACGGAGCGCATGACTGGAGTGCCGGTTTCGGTGATTCGTACTCCCTACATCGAGAAGACGGGAACCAAGGCTGGACCGTTGGCGCGCTGGATGCTCAAAGGTAGGAAGACGAAACACTGGATGAGAACAATCTATTCTCTACAGTCCTTTTGGAAGCTCAAGAGCTCCTCAGTGAGGTCCTTTTCCTACCGGGACTATCTACAAGCTGGAAAGAGTGTTGCTGGGGTCAAGGCGATCGAACCGGCTGGTGACATCGTTCGTTCCTTTGCACGAGCTGCTGAAGATGCATCCAGTTGACCTAGCCGGAACTCCTCAGCAACCTTCTCCTGCGACACCGGATTTTCCTAAATCTCCAGCGTCAGAAGGTGATCCTGCTTCAAGACAGAGTGTCACTTGCCTCAAGTTGCAGAAAACGCCTTCTTCCTCAAGGTTTCTGGGATTTTCGATGTCCCGCGGCGGCATCAGGGACAGATCCGGGGCAACTTATTCTGCAATCTTGCACGGTTGTTCTGTTTCCCATCCCTGTCAAGTACGATTTGTTGACTCGGGAGAGGAGCATCGTCGATGACGATGGAAAATATCCGAGCCCAGGGATTGGCTTCCCATGCCGACGACTCTGCCGTGCTTCGGGCTTTGGTGGCATTAGAGAAAGAACCCCACGAATCTTTCTTTCAGACCTTGGTAGGGATATTGGCCGGGCTATTGGGCCTGGAGTCCGTCGTAGCGGTGGAATTTCCCGCCGCGGTGCCTCGCAGCGAAGTTGGTGAGAAGGCCGAGCCAGCGAAAGTTCTAGCAGTCTCTGACGAGGGCAAGGTGGGGCCTCCCTTCCCCATGTCGAAGCCGAGCTCCGGAGAATCGACTTTCTCGACAGCAATCACCTATGAAAAGAACGCTGGGGCTTTCCTGGGTCCCAAACATCCGCTGATTCTCTACTTCGCGGCTGAAAGCGTTGTGGCGATGCCGTTATGGACTCAAAAAGGGAAGGTTCTGGGGTGGCTAGCGGCGTCGAGTCGATCTCCTCGTCAAGATCTGGCTCCAAGGCGAGCGGTCTTGGAGATCTTCGCCCACCGTGCGGTTGCGGAGCTGGAGTATCGCAGGGTCAATCAGGCCCTGCATGTGAGCCGTGGCAGGTATCGCCGTTTCTTTGAAGATAGCCTCGCCGGCGCATTCGTTTCTAAACCGAACGGAGAGATACTGGCTTGCAATGCAGCTTTCGCGGAAATGCTTGGCCATCCGTCGCAACAGGCCTTGCTACGCACGAACGCTGCCGACCTCTACTGGGAGGTGAAAGATCGGAATGCCTATTTGGATAGGCTGCGTCGAGACGGCAAGGTCCGGTATTCCGATATTCGGCTGCGCCGTTGTGATGGGTCTAGCCTGTATGTGTCCGGTTCGGTGCGAGGAACCTTCGATACCGACGGCGAGCTGATCGAGATAAATGGTTTTGTCATAGACGAGACGGAAAGAAAGCTGGCTCAGGAGAGAGTGACAGACCAGGTTGCCATGCTCAACCGCACCGATGATGCCGTATTGGTCTGTACCGTCGAAGGGGCGCCCATTTTCTGGAATCGCGGTGCGGAAGACCTCTTCGGGATCGCTAGCAGCGATGCCGGCACCTTGGGCCTCCTTGACCTCCTGGGAGATGTCAAAGATTTGGATCTCGGAGAGTTGTGGAAGATCGTTCTGAAGTCGGGGGAATGGCAAGGGGATCTTGAACGGCCGCAAGGGGAGAGTCGTACCCAGATCGTGAAGACACGCTGGAGTCTACTGCGAGACGATACCGGTCAACCTACGTCCGTCTTGATGATAGGTGCTGACGTAACCGAGAATCGAGCACTGGAAAGTGCGGTTCTACGGACTCAGAGAATGGAGAGTCTGGGGACCTTGGCGGGAGGCATCGCTCACGATCTCAACAATGTACTGGCTCCGATTCAGTTGTCGTTGCAGCTGCTCAAGTCGAGATTGCCCTCGAAAGAGGATCAGCACCTCCTCAAGATTTTGGCGTCGGCCGCCAAGCGTGCTTCAGAAATGGTTCGACAGGTTCTGTGGTTCGCTCGTGGTGTTGAGGGCAAACGTTTTCCGGTCAGTCTGGTCCCATTGGTGGAGGAGTTACACCGAATCTTCCGTGAGACGATGCCGCGATCTATAGAAGTCACAGCGGAGTATTCCCGAGATGTGCCGACAGTCCTGGGAGATGCGACACAGATCTATCAGGTCCTGATGAATCTTTGTCTCAATGCTCGAGATGCAATGCCTTCTGGGGGGCATCTATTGATAAAGTTGGATCATCGAGAGGTGACTCAACTTCAGGCTAGTAGCCACTCCCATGCTCATGCAGGGCCTCACGTTGTGCTCGAGGTGACGGATACCGGTTGCGGTATTCCTGCCGAGTCGTTGGATCTTATTTTCGATCCGTTTTTTTCTACGAAAGCGGAGCGAAGCGGGACGGGCCTCGGGTTGACGACTGCCTATTCTATCGTCAAAAGTCATGGTGGCTTCATCGATGTGTTAAGTCAGCCAGATCAGGGTACCTCTTTTCGAGTTTACTTGCCGCCGGTGGAAGAGATGTCTTCGCAAAGTAGTGAGGAGTCGGCGCCAGATTTGACGCCCGTATCCTTGAGTAAAACAATTTTATTGGTAGATGACAATATTGTTTTCTTGAAAGTGGCTTCGAAGGTTCTCCGGGAAGCTGGTCATCGGATCTTGGTCGCAGCGGGGGGAGTAGAGGCTCTCGATCTTTTTGCCGAGAAATCGAGCGATATCGATGCGGTCTTGTGTGACCAAGAGATGGCCTACCTCGATGGCACTTCGACGCTCCGATTGATGAGACGAATGAAGCCCGATATTAAGATTGCCTTAGTGAGTGGGCTTCCGGACTTCAAATCTGGCATTGATTCGGTTGTCGTGCTCAGGAAACCTTGCACCGCAGAAATGCTACTGAATACTCTGGGTCAACTTTTCGATGCGTCTGAGGAAGTACCTTCCCTTCTGCCGGAATGGAAGTCATAGCTCGGTCTCTTGTTCTTTCCGATCAACGCCTTATTTCGATTGTTCACTGTGAATGAGTAGGTTCGATACAGAGATACTTCGAAGGGCCTATTCAAGTAGGGGCAGGTCGGTCTATGACCTGCTCGAGCGAGTGCTTCCAGCTTCGACATTTCTGCTTGCCATACTCATTCTTTCGAAAGGAGATTCGTACCTCCTCCTTACTCTCGTATGTGCAGGGCACATCGTTCTGAACGTGAGTCTATCGAGCTACCTTGCCCAATTCTCCGAGGGCGACCGCCGTCGGTTCGAAGTGGCAAAGAATCTCATCAATGTTGTCTATGTATCCACAGCGTCGCTGGCTTTGGGGCCGGGTGATTTTCTGTGGGTCTTACACTTCTTGCCCATTGCTAGGGGTGTGTTGGTATTTCCGGGGCGGGTCGAACGATTGGGAACCGCTTTTCTGTTTGGAATCGTTTCGGGAGGAGTCGAGGTTTGGACCTCAGGGGAGGCTTCTGCCTTCTTGGTGCCGCTAATCCTCCTTCTGGTGCCGACCATCTTGATGGATGTATTCTTTCGCTTCTTCGAGGCCAGGCTACGAGAGGAGCAAGAGTGGCGGACCAAACTGGAGAGATCTAATGAAGTCTCTAGAAGATTAGAATCAGTTGGATCTTTGGCTTCTGGGATCGCTCACGAGATCAACACTCCTCTGCAGTTCGTCGACACGAGTTTGACTTTTGTCGAGGAGAGTGTCGAAGAGGTGTTGAGAGTTCAGAAAAAGTACTTGGAGCTACAAGCTCTGGTTGGACGGAACAACGGCGAAGAGCCCAGAGTTGAAGAGGCTGGAAGTGGGGAGGCCGGAGTTACAGAGAGAAGCCCCAATGGTCAATCGGGCTCCACCTCCAGTCTGCCATCCGGAACAAGATTAGCCTCGCAGAATTCACTCTCCTCCTTCGGAGAAGAGGTAGCTACTTCGCCAGCCAGGGTCGGTGGTTCCTCAACTGATTCCTTGTCCTTGCCGAGGGTCTTTAATCCAGAGTCCTCGTTCTCGCCGACCGGCGACGTTCAGGACAGGCGCTTGAGAGACGGGTTGGTGGAGATTGGCAACCTCGAAGGAGCTTTGGACATTCGGTTTCTCGTCGGCCAGATTCCTGTGGCCATCGGTCGAGCAAGGGAGGGCTTGGGACGGGTAGTGAAGGTTGTCGAAGAAATGGAGAGGATTTCTCGCTCTAGTGCGACGGAGAAGAATCCAGGGGATGTCAACCGGATGGTTGAGGCGGCGGTCACGATGGCGCAGTCGAGATGGAGCGATGTTGCTAAAGTATACCTAGAGCTAGAAGATGTGCCGGCGATCGCTTGCTACGAAGCTGAATTGGTTCAGACCTTTCTAAATCTGATTTTGAACGCGGCCGACGCGATCCGAGTACGCTGGGGAACAGATGAAGGAGGGATTATTGCCATTCATACTTCATTGGTAGAGGAGAAGGTGGAAGTTTTCTTGACGGATAACGGTTGTGGTATTTCGAAGGAATTGCTCAGTCGAGTATTCGATCCGTTCTTTACCTCGAAGGAGGGAGAGTTTGGAGCGGGGAACGGCTTGGCGATTGCCCAGGCTGCGGTTTGTAGGCTTCATGGTGGAGTCATGAACATCGAGAGCCAGGAAGGCCAGGGATCCTGTGTTCAGATGTGGCTGCCGGTTGAGGCAGCGGAGGGATAGGAATGACGGAAGATGTTCCAGTCGTACTCTTTGTAGACGATGAGAAACATGTGGTGGAGAGTCTTCGGGACGCCCTAAGGAGAATGCCGTTCTTGATCCTTACGGCGACTTCCGGGGACGGAGCTCTCAAGATATTGCAAGCCACCAAGGTGGATGTGGTGGTTTCCGATGAGCGGATGCCGATCATGAGTGGCACCGAGTTGTTGGCAAAGGTCAGGGAGCTTTATCCCGATTCCGTGCGGATCGTGCTCACGGGGCACGCAACTCTAGAGGCTGCAGTGCGAGCCATCAACGAGGGCGAGGTCTATCGATTTCTCGCCAAGCCTTGTCGAGCGATGGACCTAGCTCAGACCATTCAAGAGGGACTTCGGCTGAAGCGTTTGGCTCGAGGTAGCCGTGCTCTTCTTCAAAGAACCTTGTCCCGGGAAGGCCAGGCAGGGGACTCTACAGCAACCTCGGTGGAGCCGACGGAAGTGGATTCGCGGCAAGATGACTCGATTTTCATTGAGGAAACCAACGAGAGCGTCTCGGAGTTGATTCAGGAGATCGAAGAGTATTTGAGAAGATAGCTCGTCGGGTCGCCATTCTTGGTGAGTCTCACCTTTTCTGTTGTAGGACATTGTCGTAGGTCTAAACAAGCAGTAGAGGAGACATTAGAATTTCTGGATTCCTGATGGCGACCTATGGCCAGTCTCGCTAGTCTTACCTCCTCAACGAGTCATGATCATCGGGGGTAGAGCCCCTAGATCGGGAGGGAAGAGATGCTTCACTATCTTCGAGCCTGCAGCGGGTCCTTAGAAGGATCTGTATTCGTTCTCGGCCAACGAACACTCCTCGGGCGATGTGGTGAGGCGGATATCCAGTTGACGGAGTTGGAAGTCTCTCGACGCCATGCCCTCATTCTACTCGGGCAAAGAGGTCGGCTCCGCATTGGGGATCTCGAAAGTGTCAACGGTACCTTTGTCAATGGAGAAAGGGTAGACGGTCAGGTTCTTCACCCAGGAGCTCTCTTGCGTCTAGGCAGATCTCATTTTGTCTACGGTGAGACGGTCGAGAAGTCGCACGTGGAGGGAGCTCCAGAGGAGGAGCTCTTCCAGCTATTGTCCGGGCCTGCGGAGGAGGGGACTATCGCCCTGCCGGCGTCTCTCCAGGCTGCTGCAAGAAGATTCGATGAAAATCACTCGGACGAAACTCATACGATGTCCCGCGCAGATTTGCTGGTAGCTGAGACCGTACCCATTTCAGTGGAGTCCGAAGCCCCAGTTTCCTGGCTTGGTGCGAATATCGGGTCGGATTCGGCAGTCAGGCGCCCCGGAGCTCAGGCGGAGGAGACGAGGTGAACCGATTTCGGTAGCCTGTCCGCCTGAAGCCTCTCCCAGCCGTCCTACTCCTCCCTCCTCACCGTCTCTCTGGTGCGGCTCCGTAGCCGCCTGAATCTCCCCTCGTCGGAAGGCGCTTTTGCTCTTCGGCAGAGCGCAACTCTGCCGGTGGTGCGGCTTTTTCTGCTTTCATCCGGCACTTGACGGTGGCGCGGCGTCGCGAGATCCTCGACTCAGCTAAAGGATCTCGCGAGCTTTCCTCCGGGCTGGTCCTGCCTTCTCGCCGAATTCGGTGCGAGGAGCCATAGATGCCGGGAGGCCCAAGGATTCGAGGATGGATTCCGTGACGCGGCCAGAACGGAGCTCGGTCGAGACCGAGGAATCGCTCTCGGATGCCAGAGTTCCCGGTAGGTACGGCCGGGTCATAGAAGGCCAGTGGGTAGGGCGAGCGAGATCCCTTGCTCTCGTTGAACAACGACTTTCATCACCGTTTTTCGAGCAGCTAGGTTTTGGGAGTTTCGACGGTAGAGGTACCTGGGATCGGCGTTGCTAGTGTAGGAGTCATAGGATGAAGATAGGAGGCGTCGTGCTGGATAGGACTTTGTTGAACAGAGGAGCCTGGGCCCTGATCTGGGTGATGGGGCTGGTGTTGGGAAGCGGAATCTCGGCGGCGGACGAACCGGGCCACACTGAGTTGGGAGAGATTTCTTTTCCGACTTCCGGATCCGCCGAAGCTCAGCAACACTTTCTCCAAGGGGTGCTCTACTTGCACAGCTTTGAGTATGACGATGCTTTAGAAGCCTTTCAACGGGCCAGGAAGGTGCAGCCGGATTTCACGATGGCTTTTTGGGGCGAAGCCATGACTCACAATCGCCCTATCTGGATGTACGAGAATCTGCAAGAAGCCAGGGCGGTCCTCGCTCTCTTGGGGGAAAACTCCGATCGGCGCATCCAAGGAGCTCCCACTCCGAGGGAGGGGGGATATCTGGAAGCTGTCGAGGTTCTCTACGGCGAGGGTACGCGCCTGGAGAGGAACCTGGCATACGCCGAGGCCATGGAGCGACTCATGAAGACGTATCCGGAAGATCTGGAGGCAGCAGCCTTCTATTCTCTCTCTCTGTTGGGAACTTGCCACGAGGGTCGAGACTTCGCTACCTACATGAAGGCGGCCGCGGTGGCTGAGGAGATTTTTGCGGCGAATCCTCAGCATCCCGGAGCGGCTCACTACCTGATTCACTCCTACGATGACCCCATCCATGCTCCCTTGGGGCTGCGGGCAGCGCGCGTCTACGCAGATATTGCTCCGGCTGCGGTTCATGCTCTCCACATGCCCTCTCACATCTTTTTCGCCTTGGGGCGGTGGCAAGAGTCAGTGAGCTCCAACATCGATTCCTGGGAGGCGGCGGAGGCGCGGGTCAAGGCAAAGAACCTGGGGCCAGAGCAGCGCGGCTATCACGCACTTCTTTGGCTGCACTATGCCTACCTCCAGCAGGGCAAGTTCGAGGACGCGGCCCGGCTCTTGGCAGTGATTCGCCAAGACTTGGAGGGCAGTGATGCCGAGCGTATTCGGGCGCACTATCTACAAATGAGGGCTCACCACTTGATGAATACGGAAGCCTGGCGAGGCATTCCAGAGGGACCGGATCTCTCCGACCTACCGGTTCACTGGGTTGCCACGGACCATTTCACTACCGGGCTCGCTGCTCTCCGGCGCGGCAAGAAACAGTTGGCCCAAGATTCCTTCGAAGCCATCCAAGGGTTGGATCTGGAAGGCTCCGACGAAGCCAAGGTGCTAGCTCTGGAGCTAGAGGGTTCTCTCCTCCTGGTCGATGGGCAGCCTGAGCTGGCTGTGGAGAGACTTCAGGAGGCGGTGACGCTGGAGGAGGGAATTCCCTTCGGCCTAGGACCGCCCCGGCCCGCCAAGCCTTCTCACGAGATGCTCGGTGAGGTGTTCCTTTTCCTCGGGCGATCCGAGGAGGCCCAAGAAATCTTCGCGCGCTCCTTGGAGCGGGCTCCTGGCCGCTCTCTTTCTCTAAGGGGCTTGGCAGAGTCCGCTCGCCGCAGCGGTGATCTGGTGACGGCCCAGTCGGCAACTGCTGCTCTGCGGGAGATTCGCCGCCGATCCCGGGGCGGCGGTGGTCAGGCAGAGTCGGTTGGAGGAGGGAGTGAGTAACTCAGCGCCCCAACTACCCGGTGACTCCGATGAAGAGCCCGGGAGCTGGTCCGCCGCCTTACCCCTTGTCGGATTGATCCCAGCCGCTGGCCGCGCTTCTCGCCTCGGTGCTTTGCCCTGCAGCAAGGAGATCATGCCCCTGGACTTAACCCCAGGCGGGGCGAGAGCCCAGGGGGCCGATGGCCCGCGAGTCGTTTGCCACCATCTCTTGGAGTGTTTTACTGCCGCTGATATTCGTCAGGCTTTTGTGGTGCTTAGGGATGGCAAGTGGGATATCCCTTCCTACCTCTGCCGGGAGCCGGTAACGGGTCTCGATATCGCCTATGTAGCTGTGACGAGCACCGATAGCGTTCCTGAATCCTTGAGTTGTGCCAGGCCCTTCGTGGCCAACAGTAGGGTGGCGATGGGCTTTCCGGACGTCTTGTTCGAGCCTAGGGATGCTTTTGCCCATCTGGCCCGGTGTCAAGAGGAGTCAGGGTGTGATGTCGCTCTCGGTCTATTCCCCTGCGCTACCCCATGGATGACCGACATGGTCGAGTTGGGGGAGGAAGGCCGAGTGGTGGATATCCAAATTCGCCCGGCCACTTCCCAACTGGCTTTCAATTGGTTGTTGGCAGTGTGGGGACCGCGCTTTACGGCTTTCCTCTCCGAGGCCATGGTGAATCCCATAACCGGCGAGAAAGAGTTTCAGTTAGGAACTCTCTTCAAACAGGCCGCTGCGGAGGGAATGGATCTGCGCGGAGTGCCCTTTCCGGATGGGTATTTTCTGGATATTGGTACCCCGGAGGGCTATGGGGAAGCACTCCGACGGCGCTCGATATAGCCGTCGACGATCTCTTCCAGCACCGGCAATGGGACGGAGCCGCTGCCGAGAACGGCGTCGTGAAATTCCCGAAGATCAAAGGCACCTCCGAGGGTCTTTTCAGCTTTGCTGCGGAGCTCTCGGATCTTGAGTTCACCGATCTTGTAGGCCAGAGCTTGGCCGGGCCAAGAGATGTAGCGATCCGTCTCCGTCCGTACCTCCAGCAGAGACAAAGCCGTTCGGCTCGCTAGGTAGTCCATGGCTTGCTCTCGGCTCCAGCCCTTGGCGTGAAGACCCGTGTCGACCACCAAGCGGCAAGCCCTCCACATCTCATAGGTCAGCCGTCCAAAGTTGCTGTAGGGGTCGGTGTAGAAACCCGCTTCGAGACCGAGTCTTTCGGAGTACAGCCCCCAGCCCTCCCCGTAGGCGGACAGGTAGGTGAAACGCCGAAAGGGCGGCAAACCTTCGAGCTCCCTGGCAATAGAGCCTTGTAGATGGTGCCCCGGAACCGCCTCGTGGAGAGACAAGGCCTCCAGGGCATAGAGAGGCCGGCTCTCGAGGTCGTAGGTATTGACCCAATAGAGGCCTGGTTGGCGAGAGCCTCGAGCCGGCGAGACGTAGCGACCGGCGGTGTATTTGGGAGCGATGTGGGCCGGCACTGGCTCAACGCCATAGGGTAGGCGGGGAAGGTGACCGAATAGGGCTGGCAACCGGGCATCCATCTTCTTGGAGATAAAGGAAGCTTCCTTGAGCAAGTCTTCCGGTGTTTTCGCGTAGAAACGAGGGTCTGTTCGCAGGAAGAGCAGGAACTCGTCGAAGGAGCCGTCGAAGCCCACTTGCTCAATGACCTGGTTCATTTCCTGATGAATACGGTCGACTTCCTGAAGACCGAGCTCATGGATCTCGTCAGCAGAGAGATCGAGAGTCGTGTAGCGGCGGATCAGGTGAGCGTAGTACTGCTCACCTTGGGGAAGAGCCGAGGCGCCGAGGGTGTTGCGGGCGGTGGGAATATAGGTTTGCTCCATGAAGCTCAGGAGCTTCTGGTAGGCGGGAACAACGTGCTCCAATACCGCCTGGCGTCCGCTAGTCCGCAATTCCTCCTGACGATCTTCTGGAATGCCGGGGGGAAATTTCTTGAAGGGTGCAAAGAATAGGCTCTCCTGGGCATCCTCGACGACGTGGGAGGCCATGGTGTGCTCGAAGCCTTCGAGAACGACCCGCGGCAGGGTGCGCTCTTCCTTGACGGCCTGTTGTAGTACCTCCAGGTAGCCATCGAAATAACCGGGAATCGCCGCCAGGCGGGAGAGGTAGTTCTGGTAGTCGGCGACGGTATCGAGGGGGACCTGAGTCGGGAGTCGGGCGAGATCGGTATGAAAGCCCGAATCGGAAGTAAAAGGAATCAAATGACCCCCGAGCTCGAAATCCTTCACGGAGTCCTGCAGTTGGGCCTCGAACATCAGAGCACTCACCCGATCTTCACTATCGAGGAGGGCGCGATCGATCTGCCCGAGCCGCTCCAGAAACTCCAACCGTGCTTCATACCGCCGCTGCTCCGCCGCCAAGGACGCATCCGGAAGCCGCTCTCCAAAGCGATGGTCCCCTACCGAAGTGGCCAATAGAGGGCTTTCCTGTAGGCGAAACTCCCATTCCTCGTCAAAAAGACTCTGGAGTCGAGTGCTGGGGTCTGGGGTTGTGGAAACCGAACAGGCGCCGAGAGTGAGGAGCAAGCCGAGAGCTAGATGGTGTTTCATTGCCCGAAACTATCAGTCGGCGAAGCCGGTTTGCACTCTAGTCTTCGCCGGACCAAACGGAAATGGGAAAAGTTGGTTCTGGAGACCGAGTCTCCTGAACTACGAAGGCGTAGAGTTTCCTGAGGGGCAGAAGACTTTACCCCTGGCAGGCTGTCGGGTCGAGGGGATCTTCCCATGTTAGGGTAAACGTCCTTTTATTACGGCGATGGCCGTTGTTTTGATTTTCGTGGACCTTCGATCCTGAGCCTCGACCGTCGGCGGTGAAGACCTCCGGCCGGCGAGATTCGGGGATTGGCGATGAATCCAGGAGTTCTGTTCGCAAAAGAACAGCTCGAGGTTCTCGTAGCGCCGAGTCACCGTCAGAGACTCGACCGGATCGAGAGCCAGCGGGAGTGCCCGCCGAGGCCGTTCGAGGACCAGATCTCTTCGAAGGAGAAAAGCGATGCGCGTCCCTGTTGTTTCCCCCGTCAGCTTCTGCCTGGCTCTAGTTCTACAACTAGCTTTGGCATCGCCGGCACTGGCTTGCCATATTCCGGAACACTTGATCAAAGAAAGGCCGGATATCACCGCCGAAGAGCTCGCCATGATCGCTCATGGTGGCGAGCACCACGTACACATCCCCTACAATTTTCTCGAGCCCAGTACTTGTCGAGATGGCATGGCGGATATTTTCCCTTGCAAGAACGTCGATCTCCTCGCTTTCTTGAATCTGTCAGACATCGGGGGAGGAAATGGCAATGATCTCTGGGGGTGGAAGGATCCCTTGACCGGTAAGAGTTATGCGTTGGTGGGGCGTTCCACCGGTACCGCTTTCATCGATCTTTCGGATCCGATCAATCCAGTGTACTTGGGAAACTTGCCAACCCATTCACAGAACTCAGCGTGGCGGGATATCAAGACCTATGGGAACTACGCCTACATCGTGGCGGATTTCGCCGGCAGTCATGGCATGCAAGTCTTCGACCTCACTCGCCTGCGGGCAGTGACCTCTCCACCGGAGACGTTCACCAACGATGCTCACTACGATGGATTTGGGCGATCTCACAACGTGGTGATCAACGAAGCTACGGGATTTGCCTATGCGGTGGGCTCGGATACCTGCGACGGTGGCTTGCACATGATCAATCTTCGCGACCCGTTGGTGCCGGATTTCGTAGGTTGTTTCTCTGAAGACGGGTACACCCATGACGCCCAATGTGTCGTCTATTCGGGCCCGGACCTGGAGCACCACGGCAAGGAGATCTGTATCGGAGCGAATATCGACACGGTGACCATTGTCGACGTGACCGACAAGAAGAATCCGGTCATGTTGTCTCGCAACAGTTACTCCGGTTGGGGCTACAGTCACCAGGGCTGGATGACCGAGGATCAACGCTATTTCATTCACGACGATGAGAAAGACGAACAGAACTTCGGCCACAATACGAAGACCTACGTTTGGGACATCACGAATCTGGATGAAGGAGTCGTCGCTGGTGCCTATCTCGCCGACGGACCGTCCATCGATCACAACCAGTACGTCAAGGGCAATCACACCTACCAGGCGAACTATCGGCGGGGCTTGCGGGTTCTCCACTTGGATGATCCGTCGGTGGGAGCCCTCACCGAAGCGGCCTATTTCGATACATATCCGGAAGGGGATAGCAATAGCTTTGCCGGCGCCTGGAGCGCTTACCCCTTCTTCGACGATGGGATCGTCCTGGTGAGCGACATCAATCGCGGTCTATTTGTCCTGCGAGCCAATCTCGGCCCGCAGGAGATCTTCTCGGATGGCTTCGAGAGTGGGGATACGACCTCATGGACCACGGCGGTCGCGGCCATGTCGGCTTTCGTTCAGTCTCTAGAGAAAGTCGCCAGCTGTCCGGTCGAGGCACCCGCAGGAGAACGGTCGTCGATGATGACCGCTTCGACTCAGCTCGAGGCGTCTTTCTAGGATCTCGCTGAAGGTTCGCTGCGCGCCTCCTCGGAGCTTTTCAATTTAGCCTCCGGGGCGGCAGTCTGTCCTCTAGAGACCGACATTAAGGAAGAGGAGCCGGAGCCGCCGGAAGAGCTAGGGGTAGCCTCTTGGGCAGTAGGTCGATCTCCGCCTCTTCCGCTTGACTGGCGAAATCGACGAGGCCTTTGGAGAAGAGGCGGTTGTGTTCCTCGAGAACTTCTCCAAGCAGAGTTTCTGCTCTCTCCAAGTAGGCCAGTTGGGTTTGGGTTGGAGCGTCCCAGCCAGATTCCAGGAACCACTGGGCTCGGCCCAGAAGAGAAAGGACAGCAGTGTCTGCTGGGATTCCTTTGGTGTCCGGGGTGTTCCAGAGCCTCTTCTCTAGGGAGGTGAGCTGGGTTTGCAACTCCTTTGCTGAGTCCTGCAGGGTGTCGTGGATCGAGGCCGGAGTGTCTTCTGCAGTAGAAGCTTCAGCGACGGTCGATTCACCTTCTGCCAGGGCAGCTTCCTTTTTAGATCGGTCGATTTTCCCGAGGATGGTGTCGATGTCGGCCCGAGCCTCATGGATTCTCTCGATGCTCTCGACCACCAGGTTGCGGAGAGCTCCGGCCCGCTGAAGAGCTTGCCAGCGGGCGAGACGATCTTCCGCGGCGATGTCAAAGCGAGGGTCGGCCAAGACTTCGACTTCCTGACTTTCTTGGAAATCGCCGAAGCTCAAGGTCACGGTGTAGGTTCCTGGCGGCACTTCCGGTCCTGTCCCCTCATCTTCGTCATCTTCTTCTCGGTCCTGGGGCGGTCGCTCGAAGGGGTCTGAACGGAGGTCCCAAACAGCTCGCTGGATACCTAGGCGGGCAGGAGCCTTGAAGGTGCGGATCACTCTGTTCTCCTGGTCGGAAACCTCAATCTCGACCTTCGGCAGTTCTTCGACTTCAGACTCCGGCAGGTTTTCATCTGTCGGTACCGTGTTGGGTTCCTTGGCGGCAGAGCTCTTCCTCTGGCGCTCATCTTCTTTGCGCTGTCTCTCCTGTTGGTCGTCCGGATGAGGGAGATCAGGAAGGTTCATGGAGTAGTGAATGCGGGCCCCATAGGGTTGATTCTGGCCACGAAATTCGCCGTGGCCGGGAAAGCGCGAGGCGCCGGTTTGCCGAATTCGATACTGCTGGGCAGCGGGGATCTCGAATAGATGAAGCGGCTGCTCCAGGGCTTGCCCTCCCAGGCTTCGGAAGGGATGGAGGTCGTCGAGGATGAAAACCCCTCGGCCATGGGTGCCGATGGCCAGAGCTCCGTCCCGTTCCTGGAGAGCGAGGTCCATGACCGAGACCGTCGGCACCCCGTGCTTGAAGGGGAGCCAGTGCTGGCCACCGTCGTGGGAGACCCAAAGACCGAACTCGGTGCCGAGGAAAAGAAGCTCCGGATCTACCGAGTCCTGAACGATCGATAGGGCATAGCCGCGGAGGTTGTCTGTGGCCAAGCTCTTCCAGGTGTGGCCATAGTCAGCCGTTTTGAACACGTAGGGAGTCCAGTTGGCGCGGCGGTGATCATCGAGGACTAGGAAGGCTTCGCCGCCATGAAAGCGGGAAGGTTCGATGTGGGGCACCCAGGTATGTTTTGGGACCCCTTTCAACCGGCCTTCGAGGCTCTCCCAGGACTCGCCGCCATCGCGACTCAGGTGAAGCCGGCCATCGTCCGTACCTACCCAGAGAATTCCTGGTTCCACCGGGCTCGGAGCAATGGTGACGATGCTCGTGAAGTTCTCGGCTCCGGTGACATCCAACGTGAGGCCACCACTCTCCGCCTGTTTCTGCCATTCCGAGTTGTTGGTCGTCAGATCGTCGCTGATCACTTCCCAACTGTCTCCTCGGTCCCGGGATCGGTGGACGAATTGGCTGCCGAAGTAGACAGTCTCGGAGTGGAACGGGTCGAGAGCGATGCCGGCATTCCAGTTGAATCGTAGGCCTTCTTGGGTCGGGGGAATGTCGCGGTTCTGGGCCGGGCGAAGGAGCTTTCTTTCTCCGGTTCGGAGGCTCCATCGGACCAGATAGCCCTCCTGGCTCATGGCATACCCCTGGGAGGAGTCCAAGGGGTCCGGGACGGTGTCGAAACCGTCGCCAAAATTGACTTCCTGCCAGTGGTGATCTCGGATGCCACCGTTCTCCCAAACCGTGCTGGGGCCCCTCCAGGAGCCATTGTCCTGAAGGCCCCCATAGACGTTAAAAGGCGTCTCATCGTCTACTCTCAAGTGGTAGAACTGGGCAAAAGGAAGGTTTCGCATGAAACGCCAGGTCTGCCCTCGGTCCCGGCTCTCGTAGACTCCGCCGTCGTTGCCATTGAGTAGATGGAGGGGGTCGTTGGGGTTGATCCAGAGAGCGTGGTGGTCTGGGTGGACCTCTGCAAAAGGCACCAGAATTCTCCAGTTCTCTCCGCCGTCCTCGGAAACCGAAATCAATGACCACAAGCTGTAGATTCGAAGGGCATTGGCCGGATCGACCCGAATATCGCTGTAGTAAAACGGCCGGTTGCCGATCTCCTGGTCTTTGGCAGAAGCTTTCTGACTCCATTTCTTGCCGCCGTCGTCGGAGCGCAGCAAGACATTGTCTTTCTCCGTTTCCACCAGGGCATAGACAATCTCTGGTTGGGATGGAGCGATGGCGACGCCAATACGGCCCAGGTCACCTTTCGGTAGCCCATCTTCCGGGGTCAGCTTTTTCCAACTCTCGCCACTATCGGTAGAGGAGTATAGGCCCGAGCCCGGGCCACCGGAGGAAAAGGACCACGGCCAGCGCCGATGCTGCCACAGGGCTGCAAACAATTTGTGGGGGTTCCGGGGGTCCATGACGAGGTCTGCGCCCCCCGACGTTTCGTTGACGTAGAGAACCTTGCGCCAGATCTTCCCTCCATCGGTGGTTTTGAAAATACCTCGCTGGGGGTGCTCTCCCCAGGTCTTTCCCAGGGCTGCCACGTAGGCAATTTCCGGATCCGTGGGGTGGAGGGTGACGCGGTGGATACGCTCCGTATTCTCGAGGCCCAAATGCTGCCAGGTGACTCCCCCATCCTGGGATTTGTAGATGCCGTTGCCGACGGATGCGCTATTGCGAGGATTGCCTTCCCCGGTGCCGACCCAAACGATATCCGGGTGAGCCTGGAATACGGAGATAGCGCCGATGGACGCCACTGGCTGGTCATCGAAGATGGGCTTCCAGGTCAGGCCGCCATCGATGGATTTCCAAACTCCGCTGGTAGCACCACCCACATACATGGTCTTGGGGTCAGCAGTTACGACTTCTACCGTGGCCACCCTGCCGCTCATCGCTGCTGGGCCGATGGCCCGGGCCTCTAGACCGGCCAAGAGGGAAGAATCGACCTTCGCTGAAGCCCAGGTGCTCGGTAGCAGAAGGAGAGCGCAAAGAAACATCCTAGCCATATGGATTCCTCGGTGGTCCGTCGAAATGGATGCCGGGCTCGGCCTACTGGGAAGTCGGCGCGGCGGGTAGAGAGTAAAGCCGACAATAACAGCCTCTCTTGAGCAGCCGCTAAAGCAATTGGTCTGAAGGGCTACCCCTTCTCCTTCCTGGTCGAGTCGGCCTCGCTCCGAGGGCTCGAGAAGTAGCGACCTGGAGTCTGACCAAGGGCGCGGCGAAACATCGAGATAAAGGCGCTGGGGCTGTCATACCCCACCGCGAAGGATACTTCGGTTACCGGCGTTTGGTCGGCGAGCAGTACCAAGGCCTTCTGAAGCCGAATCTGCCGTCTCCAAGCCTGGAAGGTGAGACCTGTCTCCGCCACAAAGAGGCGCTCTAAGGTGCGGCTACTGGCTCCTACGGCATTGGCGAGGTCCTTCAGGGTTCGTTGGTCTCCGGGTTGCTCTCGCAGGAGCTTCGCAAGTCTCTTGGCTCTCTCATCCTTCGGTGCAGGGAGGCTGAGAGGTTCTTGGGGCAGCGTTTCCGTCAAATCGAAAAAGACCCCCACGAGGCGCTGGTGGGCGGCCTTTTCTAGGTCCAGCTGGGGAAGACTCACCAGGTGAAGGATCAGCTCCCGAAGGAGAGGGGGGATGCTGAAGACGCAGCACTCCCTGGGCAGGGCCGGAGCTGCTCCCGAAGAGAAATAGAGAGTTCTCAAAGCCAGATAGCCGGCCGCCCAAAGGCGATGTTGCCGGTCGCTGGGCACCCAAACTGCGCGAAAAGGAGGCACCACCCAGCTGCCTGCTTCTGTCTCCACCGTGACGACCCCTCGGGAAGCGTAGACGAGTTGGTCCCAGGGGTGGGAGTGACTAGCGATCTCCCCACCCTGAGGGTAGTTGAGAGCCAGTGCCCTCACGGAACTTTGAGCCATGGGTGCAATGCTACCTTCTCTTTGGCGGTTTCTGACGATCTCTTGTCAGTTTGTCGCAAGCGCGGCGAGAGAGGAAGCGACTAGTCTCTCCTCATCGCAGCGGTGCGACTGGCATCGAGGCTCAATTGACCACGGCCAAAGCCCGAGGAGGACTCCCAATGCCCAATCCCGTTTGTCACTTTGCTATCTACGCCGATGATCTAGAGCGAGCCATGGGCTTCTACCAAGGGGTCTTCGGCTGGACCTTTGAAGCTTGGGGGCCACCGGATTTTTACTTGGTGCAGACCGGCTCAGAGGGGGCCGGCGTGCACATGGGGTCTCTCGACCGCAGGCGGGAGCCCTTGGCGGAAGGCGGAGCCAACGCTTACCGATGCACCATCAGCGTGGAAGTGGTGGAGGAGATCGCCGCTGCCATCGAAGCCCATGGTGGCACCCTGCGGTCACCGGTGGTGGAAATTCCCAGTGTTGGGAGGGTCGTCGAGTTTGCGGATACCGAAGGAAATATCGTCTGCGCCATGACCTACACCTTGCCTGCGGAGGGTTGAGTTCATCGGGTCGGCGAGTTTTTCGGCGGAACTTTCCCTCTCCGTGGAAGATCTGTAAACGATAATGAGAATCGAGTATGATTTAGCCGTCCGCCGACTCTCCGTCGGACGCGACGCTCTACCATGCAACATTCTCCTCCTCTGCAGCGCCAACCGTTTCCTCTGGCTTTTCTTGTTTTGTTTCTCCTCGGAGGAGTCGAGGCTGGTTCAGCTTGGGGACAGCAGGCCCCTGTCGAGGTTGTCGCTTCCGTTCCTCCCCTCGGTTTCCTGTTGGAGCGGATAGGGGGAGATCGGGTTGAGGTGGAGGTGTTGATCCCCCCTGGTCACTCTCCACACTCCCTCGAGCTCAGCCCGAGGGACCTAGTGCGACTGAAGCGGTCCAGATTGGTTCTTCAGGTCGGCCATGAGAGCTTTCTATTTGAGGGCCGCTTGTTGAGTGCTCTTGCACTCCAAGAGCCCAAGGTCGAAGTCATCAGCATGGTGGCAGTGGACAGCGACTCGCACCCTTGGCTGTCTCCAAGGACACTCCAAGCGACGGTGGAGTCCCTGAAAGCCGCCCTCGGTCGTCTCGATCCCGCAGGGGTTCCGGAGTTCGATGCTGCAGCTCGCCAGCTCACGGGAGAGATCGAGCAGGTGGATCGGCAGATCTCTCACCTTTTTCAAACCAGCTCCTGCCGCAGCTTTGTGGTGGATCATCCCGCTTGGGGCTCTTTTGCGGAGCATTTCCTTTTGGAGCAGTTAGCGGTGGAACAGGAGGGGAAGGATCCCGGACCCGCTTCCTTGGCGAGGCTCTCTCGTCGAGTTCAGAACCTCGGTTTGCGAACCCTCTTCGTAGAGCCTGGGCATTCCAGCTCCAGGAACCGGGCCTTGGCCAAGGCGCTCCGGTGCAAAATTCAAATACTCGACCCGATGGCACCGGATGTGGTCGAAAATCTGTGGTTTGTAGCCCAAGCCATCGCCGGGGGATGCTCCTCGGATTCTGTGGCAACCCAGCCATGACAGATCTCGAACCCCTTATCGAGCTCCAGCAGGTCTCCGCGGGCTACGACGGTGTCGAGGCCCTTTCCGAGGTCGACTTGGCCATCTACCCAGGGGACTACCTGGCCATTATCGGTCCCAACGGTGGTGGAAAGACAACCCTTCTCAAAGTGCTGCTGGGCTTGCTGGAGCCGAGTCGAGGAGTGGTCACTTCTCGCTTGCCCCACGGTCGAGGTCGCATGGGCTACGTACCTCAATTCTCTACTCTCGAGAGCCAGATCCCTTTGCGGGTGGAAGAAGTGGCCCTCATGGGTCGGCTCAGTTTGCGGGGATTATGGCGACGGTACCGGCAAGAAGATCGAGAGGCAGCCCAAGCTGCTCTCGCTGCGGTGCGTTTGGATCACCTCGCGAAACGCTCGGCGGGAGAGCTTTCCGGTGGGCAACTCCAACGCCTCCTCCTAGCCCGCGCCTTGGCTGGGGAACCTGAAGCCCTGTTGCTGGACGAACCCATGGCTTCTCTGGATGCTGAATCCCGTCAGGTCGTGCGTGGGTTATTGCAAGAGGTTCGGGAGCGGATGCCCATTGTTCTAGTGACTCACGACCCTGCTGCTGTGGCGCGAGAGGTGAGGAACATCGCCTGCATGAACCGACGCCTTTCCTACCACGCAGGAGGGGAGCTCACCAGCGAAGCTCTGGAAGAAACCTACGGCTGTCCAGTTGAGCTGCTCGCCCACGGGGTACCTCATCGGGTGTTGGGAGCCCACTCCCACAGGCACGGAGATGGATCTCACTCCCACAGCCATGGGGATGGAGAGGAACCCCATGACTGAGGCCTGGCAGCTCCTTTGGGATCCTCTGCTTCGTCCGGCATTATTTGCCGCGGTGCTATCCAGCTTGCTCTGCGGAGCCCTGGGGACCTTCGTCGTCCTCCGGCGTCTGACATTCTTGAGTGGTGGCTTGAGTCACGCTGCCTTCGGTGGCCTCGGCCTTTGCCACTTGCTGGGTTTGCCTCCTCAACTTGGAGGTCTTGCTACGACCGCTTTGGCCGCTGTTTTACTCGGCCCTTTGGGTCAGGAGAAGGCTCGAGAACGAGATGCGTTGATCGGAGTGTTGTGGGCGGTGGGCATGGCTGCCGGAGTCCTGTTTCTCCATTTGGCGCCGGGCTACCCGCCGGATTTGGAAGCCTATTTATTCGGCAATCTGCTGCTGGTTGGGTCTCAGGATCTTTGGTTGCTCACGACCTGTTGTGCCGTTTCTTTGCTGCTGCTTTCAGCTTTATATAAGGAGTGGGTTGCCGCTACCTTCGACGAGACCTTCGCGGCCGTCCAAGGAGTTCCGATCCGTCGTCTTTCCACATTGCTTCTCCTGATGGTGGGGGCAGCGGTTGTTCTTTTGCTGCCGGTGGTTGGACTGTTGTTGGTGTTGGCTCTCTTGACCCTGCCGCCTTTGATCGGTCTCAAAGTTTGCCGTGATTTGAGAACGGTGCTGCTTTCTTCCATCGCCTTGGGCCTGGTGATGACCTTGGGTGGGTTGTTCATCTCGTTGTGGGCGGATTTGCCGCCCGGCCCATGCATCATCTTGCTCGGGGCAGGAATGCTAGGAGGCGCGAGCCTGGGGAAGACTTTGGTCAGATGAGCTGCGACCGGTGATCAGAAGCCCATCCCCTGGGCTGAGGAAGGCGAGAGACCACTACCAACAGGAGGTAGCGGTCTCAAGTTCTTGGCGAGCTTGACCCCAATGGTTGGGCGGACTCCTAGGGGACTTCCTCGATGACGATGTTGTCGATCAGGAGAGTTGGATTACCAGAAGCGACCTGGCTCAGTACCAACTCGTGGGGCTCGGAAGCCAAGGCTGTGAAGACGCCTGTCGAAACGATTTCATGAAAAGAGGACAGGTAGATCCCAGGTGGATCTACCGCCGGAGCCGAGGCGCCGGTTTCGATGACCTGCCCTCCCAACTCGATACGGAGAACCGGTATCGGGTACTGACTCTGGCCAAGGGGGCTGGGAGAGGTACGGCCGTTGGCCCAAACCCTAACTCGGTATTTTTTCCCTTGCTGGAAACCGGGGACCATTTGGGAGATCGAGCTGAATTGATCTAGCAGGCAGACGTGGTTTCCATCGTCGGCTGAGCCATTGTTGAAGAAAGTCATGGTGGCAAAATTGCGCCCGACCAGAAAAGGGTCACTAGCGGTCCAACCGGGCATGGTCGTGCCATGGTCGAGAAGGCCGTAGGGTTCGCCAATGGTTCCGTCTTCGCAGCTGGCATTGGTTACCGTGAGGGCTTCTGGTACGGCTTCGACGATCACTCGATCCACCAACAGCGTGGCGTCTCCAGAAGCTATTTGGCTGATGGTTAGGTCATGATCGCCAGGCTGAGTCGGGGTGAAAGTGTCTGTGGAGACAATTTCATGGAACTCGACGTCGGATCCGTTTTTCACATCCACCGCCGGAATACTCACCCCGGGCTCTACAACTACGCCACCGAGCTCGATTCGCATGGTGGGGGTGGGAAAATGGCCTGGAATATGAGAGGTACGGGCATTGACCCAGGCTCGCACTCGATACTCCCGGAATGGAGTCAACCCCTCGATGACTTGTTCCATAGAGCTCTGATGCTTGAGGAAGCAGACATCTCTGCCATCCATTGGCTGGCCGTTGTTGAAGAATGCCATGGGAAAGATATCTCCCGTGTCCGTTCTCTCGATTCGGTTGCGGCCAGTCCGTGCCACATCGTTGACAGTCCAATCCGGTAGCAAGGTTCCGTCGCTGATTCTGCCGTTGAGCGGTTGGGGATCTCCTTCCAATTCACAACTCTCGTTGCGCACATCGACGTCAGAAAAATCTCCCTCCAGGTAGTAGAGGCCCCAGGTGACTCCCCGATGGCTGTCTTCGTCCGGGTGGTAGCAAAAACTCATTCCAGGTGGAATATTCCCTTGGCGCCGAAAGCCCTCGCCGGAGATAAATCCGAATTTTCCACTGCCTTGCACATGGCCGTACCGATCGCTAACGAAGGAACCCGCTCCCTGTGCCGGACATAGGTGACTCGTGTTGGTGATGGAGAGAGCAAACTCTTCCTGTGGGTAGGTCGGATCCGTGGGGTCATTTGGGTTGGCCGATTGAGTACCGATGAAAGTAACTCCATCGAAGGAGTATTCGAACCAGCGCCGGCCTTTGAATATGGCGGTGCCGACCCAAACTCCCAAGTGGCCGTCGATCTCTAGGTCCGGGAAGAATTTGACATGAGAAGGGTGGTGAATATTGGTCTCCACCTGTTGGTCGAAATGAAGGCCGTCGGCACTTTTCACCAAAGACATTCGATGAACCCAGGCGTCCCAGTAGTAGAGCCACATTTCTCCGCTGCCATCGGGATTGTAGATGGCTGCAGGGTGGCTCACCCCGACGTGTTTGGGTCCGGCGAGAATGACGCTGTCACCGTACAGGTGACCGTCGATGGGAGGGGCGAAGTTTGTCCCAGAGGGTTCGTTGTTGTCCGCCAACTTTGCTTCGTCTATCGCAACCTGCCGGATGCGAACCACCGGGGTCGTCTTGGTAGTTTCCGGATCGCCGAAAAAGCCCGGGAGATTCTCATCATAGAGATGCCACCCCTGAGGGGTGAGGCGAGCTACGCAAACCTGATTGAAGCTGGTAGGGGCGGTCGTCGTCGCCTGTCCGGTCATTGGATTATTCCCGGGAAGGGCAGGGTCGTAGACCATGGGAGAGCATTCGTAGTACAGCAAAGTCCAGTCTTGGCTGCCGGTCGTAGGCATGTCGACGATGGACGGCGAACAGACGTTTCGGGCATTCCACCGATCGTGTTTGGCGCTGCTATCCCCGGCGGAGTGTACCGCCGCTTGGGGGTTCAGGTTGCTTTGGCCTGGAAAGACAGTCGCGGTTCTGAGCATGTCGTGTCTTTCGCCGTTACCGAAGACCTCCGAGCTACACCACCACGCACTCAAGGAACCATCCGCATTCCAGCGAGCCGAAGCCTGGTTGTCCGAAGTGAGAGGCGTGTCGATCAGAACTTCCTGCTGGGTGAGAGTTTTCTGGAAGAACACTGGTGCATCGAGGTTGTCCGCTGGCACGTTGCTGGCTAGAAAAAAAGAAAGACAGAAGAAGAATCCTCGAAGAAGGGAAGGAAAGGGAGTCTGACGTCGCATAGAGAACCTCCTAGGTAGATGCAGTGATCATCCGGAGGACTGGTCCTCGGAACAGCCGAGGGAGCCTTCTACTGTTTGTTGCGAGGAGAAGGTGAGAATCGGGTCAGGCGGAAGAGAACTACTGCCAGCCGAGCAGGAAAGTAATCATCGGCAGCCGGGTAGTGTAAATCCAAAACGACTATCGACATGTTTCCCTGCCCGAGTCGGCTGCCAAGAGCACTGGCTTCCGACTGGGACCGGTTGGGACTGTTGGCAACCGAATGGTGGGAGGAGGCAGTAAGTACTGCCTCGATGCGCTGCGGTCGATTTTTTAGAACGCCGTGATCGATTCTCTAGAATGCCTGGTTGTCGGCGCCACCACAGAGATTACCTTCCGGGTTGACATAGGTTCTGACCTGGCAGGAAGTGGTGTCGGTGACTCGGAGCTCGTACCCGACGTCTGTGAGGGCCCCCCAAAGGACCCAGAAGTGGCCATTGTTAGGGCGACCATCGAGGATCTTGACCACCAGCTCGAGATTTCCTGGCCGAAAGAACCAAAAATAGCCACTCTTATCGGTAGCGGGAATGGCTGTGCCGGGACCTTGCCTGCCGCCAGCGCGGCTGGTTTGCCAATCGACTTCGACGAAGAACCGCCCGTCCTGTAACGACAGCGCTCCGGCAGGAGCGGGGCAGCTTTCTCCGGGGGCAGCTATGTTCTCTGGGCGGCGGCTGGAGGGCGGTACTCGGGACTGGGGTGCTCGAGAGGGGTAGACATCTAGGTCGAGGGTGGAGATGTCCCGGGGAAGCAAGTCGTTGTCGCGGAAGGTTCTAATATCCGCTTGACCACAGATATTGCCGGCTGGGTTCTTGTAAGTCCGAGTGCGGCCGGTTTCGAAGTCGATGGCTGTGATCCAGTAATTGACGTCGGAGAGGCCTCCGGAGAAAAACCAAAAGCTATCGTTGTTGGTGCGGCCATCTAGAGATTTCACCAATAGCTCGACGTTGCCTTCGTCGAAGAACCAGAAAGTACCGGTGTCGTCGCTGAAGGGACGAGCATGACCGACGCCGATTTCGCCATTGCGTTGGTTTCGCCAGTCGACCTCGACACCGATTCTGCCCCCTTGTAAGCACAAGCGCCGATCGGTGGGTTGGCAAACTCTCGTCAGGGTCTCTGTGCTCACCGCGAAGAGTTCCCGGCCAACATCGACCCGCTCTGCGGAGAAGATCACCTCATCCCGGAGCAATGTCGGCTCGTGGGGGAAAGAGGACAAGGGGCCGGGAGCTGCCTCGGCGAGAAGTCGGGTTCCTTCGGGAGTGCCATCACTGACCCATAACTCCTTACCGTTTTCACCATCGTCTGCTGCAAAGAGTAGCTGCCCGCGCAACTCCCGTAGGTTATTCGGTCCGGACCCAATGGCCCCCGGGCGAATGTCCTTGATCAGGCGAGTGCCTTCGGTAGTACCGTCGGTACCCCACAGCTCTTTGCCGTGCTCCGCGGTCACGGCGGTGAAATAGAAGGTCAAGCCAGCTCGAGTCAATTGACCGAGGTCGGTGCCGGGAACACTTCCCTGGTGGAGGAGTCGAGTTCCTTCGGAGGAGCCATCGCTACTCCAAAGTCGGGGCGGTTGGGTCGCCGGCTGATTTGGCAAGGAGGGGGAGGGGATGAGGTCGGATTCCGCGAACAGGTAGCGGCCGCGGAAGGAGGTTTGGGGACCATTCAGCCGCGATTGCGCTTCGGTGTCAAAGATAAGGCGTGGGCTGTCCGGGGGCGCGCCGATAACCCAGAGGTTCTGCCTGTTGAACAGGAAGAGCTGATCCTCTCCTGAGACGATCCGACTGGGGCTGAAAAAGGCCGAGGGGGGACTGGGAGGGTTCTGTATTCCTCGAGTCCCCTCGGCGGTGCCATCGGTGAGCCAGAGATTGGCACCGCTTCCAGCGGAGGCCAGAAAATAGACGTGGTCGCCGAAAGTAGTGAACTCCTTGGGATCCGAGTTACGAGGGCCTGGTGGTGTGGGGCTCCTCCCGGGCAAGAGGTCTGCGATGAGGTTCGCCTGCCCCGTTTCGAGATTCGCGACCCAGGGCTCGCGGCCCGCCTCTTCGTCGTTTCCAACGTAGAACACCTGGCGACCTCGTCGATGGAACTCAGAACCTGTCGCTGGAGAGATAGCAACCGTTCCTGCCTCGGTGCCGTCACTTCGCAGGAGGGTCGTCGAGTGTAAAAGTAAGAAATCCGCACCGGCTGACCCCAACTGATGGATATTGTCTCGATTCGCATGGATGGAGCCCAGGTCGATGCCGAAGGATCCTGCCTCCCTACCGTTTGTTTGCCAGAGCTCTACACGATGGGAGATTGGCTGGGCGAGGAAGGCGACGCTTCTGCGGCGAGGTAGCAGCAGACGGGGGTCTGAGGAAGGGGCGGGCCGTGGCACCGAAAACAGCGGCCTTGTCCCTTCTCGGGTCCCGTCTGTTTCCCAGATCCGGACCTCGTCGGCGGTCTGGTTGAGAAACACACCGCGGTCCTGGAAGGGCCTCAGATGTTTGATTCCTTCTTGAAACCCGGTTTTGAAAATGAGTTGCGGGGGGCTGCCGGGCTCGAGCGCCCAGATACCAAACTCTCGATCGCCATTGTCCTCAGAAATGAGTAATTGTCGGTTTGCCACAGTGATGAGCGGACCTTGGAAACGATCCGTGTGAAATGAGCCTTCGTCGAAATCGCCCACTCGGTGGGTCCCGACGGGGGTTCCATCGGAGCTCCAGAGTTCTTCGTCACCAAAGCGCTGTCTGAGTTGGAAGAAGACCTGGTTGCCAATGCGTTGCAGGCTTTGCGCTCTCTGAAAGGTTGGCGGGGAAGACCCTGGGTCGACAATCTGCAGAAGGAGGAGGCGCTGCGTTCCCGAAACGGTACCGTCACTTTTCCAGATCTCGTCCCAGGTCGTGTCTGTCTCCTCGTCGAAGCGTTCCACCAGGAAGGCCAGGTCATCATCTTGCAACGCTGTGTTGGCAACCGGCGCGACTGGAGGAGAGTCCAGGGATACCAATGGCCGGGTTTGGCTCGCAGAGCCCCCACTCACCCAGAGGATTCGTTCTCCCTCCGGCCGTTGAAAGACGAAGAAGAGATGCCCTGGGCTGGATTCGGGAAGGAAGGTAGCGGTGCCCTCTCCCGGGTCCGCCAAGAAGTGGGTCCCCTCCGCGGTGCCGTCGGTGCTCCACAGCTCCGTGGGGAAGCTTCGGTTCGGGTCCGTTCGGCCGAAGAAGAGAGCCTGATCCGCCGTCAAAAGTCGCGGCGGCGCTGTGGCACCGTGGAGCCCGCTTTCTTCACCCGGCATGAGAGTCGCGATGCGCTCTGCCCCGCTCGGTGAGCCGTCGGTGGCCCAAAGCTCATACCCTTCTCCATCGGAGCGAGAAGCCATAACCAACTTGCCGCCGACTTCGATCGGCGGAGACGGGTACGATCCGCACCGGCCCAAGCAGGTTTCCAAGGGGTAGGTGCCGGTCAACGAGCCATCGGTGATCCAGCTTTCAGTAACCCCATCACCACCACCGAGAAGCAGGCTGCCGTTGAAAGTGAGGGGAGAGTCTTCGTCGAAGGGGTCCGGAAAATTTTGGATATTGAAGACGCGAGCCGTTCCTTCCGCGGTGCCATCTGACACCCATACTGGCGTCGTCGAATTCTCAAGGTCGACCGAGAAGAAGAGTCGATCTCCTACCTCCTGGAGCCAGGATCTTCGGTAGTCGGAGTCTCTCTGGGTGGTGGAGAAATCACCCACGAGCCGCACCGGCTCACTGGCTAGGAGACTCAGTGAAGCGAGGCAGAGAATTCCAGAAAAGTAGATTCTAGCAAGGGAGGGCATGAGGTTCGACTCCAGTTCTGTCGCGGAGATTTTCGCGGGGATTTTTTCCTAAGCACGAGGAAACGTTGGAAGTACGTGACGCATCGATGGCCCCGCTGATCTCGGTTCTTCGAGGAGGCTCGTGGAATGATTGTGACTCAATAATAGTATATTCATGTGAAAATGACATTTTTGTATCTCGGCTCTAAGCAAGGCCATAGGGAATGGCGCCTTTCGGAGAGTTTTCGGATCATTCCGGTGGTTTCATTCCCTCGGTAGGGGCGAGGTTTCGTCGGCCAAGCTGGCACGGCTGCTACAAGGCAGCCCTGAGGGAGCCCTAAGGAGGCCCTGACGAAGTCATAGTGAGAGCCGGGCGTTTTGGGATCGGCCAAGACCCCTGGGCTCGTGATGGCGCCCCGCGCTCTCGCTAGCACTCTCCACTTGTCTCGAAAAGGAATTGGCGTTACCTTCGCAGTAGCCGACCATCAGCTGTTGGAGGCCGCTGAGGCGAGAGGGATGAGGATTTCTCTCCTTTCACCGGCAGATCCACTTGTAAAAAGCTTCGAGCCCTTGGAGGACCGTAACGTGATGAGATGCGCGATGGCCAAACTCTGTGTTCTTCTGATCGCCCTGGCAGTCGTTACCGGATCTGCTGAAGCCAAAAAAAAGAAGGAGGAGCCGAAACCCGCACCGGCCCAGGAAGAGGAGTTGTTTTCGACCAAGACTTTTTCTGGGCTCGAGTTACGCTCCATCGGCCCGGCCCTTACTTCCGGTCGGGTCAGTGATCTGGCGGTGGACCCTCGCAATCGCAAACGTTATTTCGCGGCCATCGCTTCCGGGGGTGTTTGGAAGACGGAGACAGCCGGGACCACCTGGACCCCAGTTTTCGATTCCGAGGGTTCCTACTCCATCGGATGTGTCGCCCTCGATCCCAACAATCCCGAGGTTGTCTGGGTGGGGACTGGAGAAAACAACAGTCAGCGCAGCGTCGGCTACGGTGACGGCGTCTATAAGAGCCTGGATGGCGGTGATAGTTGGGAGAAGGTGGGCCTGGAAAACTCCGAGCACATCGGCAAGATCGTCATTGACCCACGAGATTCAGACACTGTTTTCGTAGCGTCCCAGGGCCCTCTTTGGTCGGACGGCGGCGACCGCGGCCTCTACAAGACGACCGACGGAGGAGAGACCTGGAAAAAGGTGCTCGAGATCAGCGACAAGACCGGCGTCTCCGACCTGGTTTACGACCCTCGCGACCCAGATGTCCTCTACGCTTCTACCTACCAGCGTCGACGCCACGTTTGGACGCTGATCAACGGTGGCCCTGAGTCGGCGATCTACAAGTCGACGGACGGTGGCGAGCATTGGCGCAAGTTGGAGAGTGGCCTGCCGAAAGGAGATGTAGGGCGCATCGGCCTAGCGGTTTCACCACCCAACCCGGATGTCGTTTACGCGGTCATCGAAGCCACCGGCGAGAAGGGGGGCTTCTTCCGCTCTACCAATCGCGGGGAGACTTGGGAGAAGCGCAGCAGCTACGTCAGCGGTAGTCCCCAGTACTACCAGGAGCTCATTGCGGATCCGGTGGATGTGGATCGGGTCTATTCCATGGACACCTGGTCCCAAGCGACAGTGGACGGAGGCAAGACTTTCTTCAAGGTGGGGGACGCGGCCAAACACGTCGACAACCACGCTCTGTGGATCGACCCTCAAGACCCCGAATACCTGCTGATGGGCTGTGATGGGGGAATCTACGAGAGCTTCGATCGGGGAATCACCTGGGACTACAAGGCGAACCTACCGGTGACTCAGTTTTACAAGATCGCTGTCGATAACGATGTGCCCTTCTACCACGTCTATGGAGGCACTCAGGACAACTTCACCCTCGGTGGCCCCGTACGTACACCGACGGCTCATGGCATCACCAACGCAGATTGGTACATCACCGTGGGAGGGGATGGGTTTCAGCCTCGGATTGACCCGGACGATCCCAACATCATCTACTCCCAGTCGCAGCACGGAGTCTTGGTTCGGTTCGACCGTCGAACGGGCCAGCGCATCGACATCCAGCCCCAGGCCGGAGCCGGGGAGCCGCCCCTGGTATGGAACTGGGACTCGCCCCTCATCATCAGCCCCCACTCCGGTAGCCGGCTCTATTTTGGCGCCAACAAGCTATTTCGCAGTGACAACCGGGGAGATTCCTGGACCGCCGTGAGCCCCAACCTCACCCGGGAACTGGACCGCAATCAACTACCGGTCATGGGAGAAGTGTGGAGCATCGACGCGGTAGCCAAGAATCGCTCCACCTCGATCTACGGCAATTTGGTGGCCCTGGATGAGTCTCCGCAGGTCGAAGGCTTGATCTACGCCGGTACCGACGACGGCTTGGTGCAGATCACCGAGGATGGTGGCGAGGTGTGGCGCAAGGTGGAGCGGGTGACAGGGGTTCCAGAGAATACCTATGTCAACGACCTGCACGCCTCCCTCCACCATAGCGATACTGTTTACGCGGCCTTCAACAACCACAAGCAGGGAGACTTTTCTCCCTATCTCTATCGCAGCTCAGACCGCGGGCGTACCTGGGTCTCTATCTCCGGAGATTTGCCGGCCAGAGGGTCGGTCTATGCTATCGAAGAAGATCACGTCGATCCCAAGATGCTCTTTGCAGGTACGGAATTCGGTGTCTTTTTCACTTTGGACGGCGGTGGCCAGTGGATTCAACTGGAGGGAGGTATTCCTACCATTGCTGTTCGCGACCTGGCCATCCAGCGTCAGGAGAACGATCTGGTTGCCGGAACCTTTGGCCGTGGTTTTTACGTACTCGACGACTACTCTCCCCTCCGCCTGTCTTCTCCGCAGGCCTTGGAAGCGGAAGCAGCGCTCTTTCCGGTGAAAAAAACCTGGATGTATATCGAAGCGGAGCCGTTGGGATTACCCGGCAAGAGCTTTCAGGGCGGAGCCTTCTACACGGCGCCCAATCCTCCCTTTGGGGCCACCTTCACCTATTACCTGAAGGAGGGGCTCGAGACGCGAGAGAAGGCTCGCCAGAAGGAAGAGAAGGAGGCTCGTGAAGCGGGAGAGCCGGTGAGCTATCCGAGTTGGGATGCGTTGCGAGAAGAAGATAGGGAGCCGGAGCCAACCATTGTGTTGACGGTGAAGGATGACCAGGGCACGGTGGTGCGCCGGCTTACCGGCCCGGTCAGTGCGGGTTTTCATCGAGTCGCCTGGGATTTGCGCCTGCCGGCACCGGATCCAGTGAGTCTGGAGACTTTGGATCGCTCCAACCCATTTCAATCTTTTCCCATCGGACCTCTGGCCCTACCTGGTACCTACAGTGTTTCCCTCGCCAAGCAGGTGGGCGGAGAGATCACCGCCCTTGGCGAGCCCCAGACTTTCGAAGCCACTCCCCTTGGCACCGCCAGCTTGCCGGAAGCGGACCGCCGAGAGTTGCTGGCTTTCGAGAAAAAGACCGCTCGCCTTTACAGGGCCGTAGCCGGAGCCAGTGAAGCAGCCGCTGAAGCCAAGAATCGGTTGGCTTATCTTCACAAGGCCATCCTGGAAACACCGGGGGCTGACGACTCCATGGGTCAGGAAGCCAGCCGGCTGGAGAATCGCTTGGATGATCTCCTGATCCTCCTGGAAGGAGACCGTGTCGTTGCCCGTCGCTACGAGGCGACTTCGCCATCCATTTACCAGCGGGTGGCAACGGTCATTCAAGGCCACTGGACCACCACTACGGTGCCCACCGAGACACATCGGCAGGCCTATCGCATCGCCGCCGAGGCCTTCGGTCCCTGGTTGAAAGACCTTCGCATCTTGATCGAGCAAGACCTGACGAAGCTGGAAGACCGGCTCGAAGACGTCGGAGCTCCCTGGACTCCCGGGCGTCTGCCTCGTTGGAATGGGGAATAAACCGCCGCTTGGCGGCATTGGACAAGGCGGTATTGCGAGAGACGGTATTGTAGAAAACGACACTGAAAGAAACGGTACTGCAGGGGAAAGCAGGCGGAGGTTTCGAGCCCGTCGATTCTATGGACTCGGCCTCGGGGGAAGAAGATAGCGACGAAGGAGGTCTTCTATCATGAGGCATCGCTGCCGTTCCCGGACACCGGCCCTGGCACGGGGCCTAACCTTGGCCCTGACGTTGTCGGTATTTCCCTCGGGGGATTCCCAGGCTGAAGTTTCCCTCGGCTTGAAAGCTGGCTCTCTGGGGGTTGGCCCGGAGATCTCTGTTCCCTTGGGACAGAGATTGAACTTTCGAGGTGGCCTGTTCGTCTATGACCTGGATGTGGACTACACCGCCAGCGGAGTTGCCTACGAAGGCAACATCCAGTTGCAAAACGTTCTGGTTCTGGTGGACTGGCACCCTTCCGGAGGAAGTTTCCGCCTAT
This sequence comes from Deltaproteobacteria bacterium, assembly GCA_022601195.1. Classification (GTDB taxonomy): domain Bacteria; phylum Acidobacteriota; class Thermoanaerobaculia; order Multivoradales; family JAHZIX01; genus JAHZIX01. The sequence continues at coordinate 230,515 of JAHZIX010000044.1, read as the reverse complement.
CGGCCGGGTTGGCCTGGAACGACAACTCCATTGAAGGGGAGGCCTCTCTCGATGACCTGGTGGGCCTTGAAAATCCTTTTGATCCCCTGATCAGCTTGGGAACTTTTCGAGGCGAGACGAAAGTCGACCCCGTTGCTCCCTACCTAGGGTTCGGTTGGGGGAAGGCCGGTCACTCCGCGAGCTCCGGTTGGGGATTCTCTGCCGATATCGGTGTTCTCCTGCACGGCAAGCCTGAGGTCGAGCTCTCTATCGCCGACTCTCCCATTCTCGTTCTTCTGCCGGAGCTACGGCCCTTCGTGGAGCTGCTCCTGGAGGTGGAAGAGTTGGAATTGGAACAGGAGATCGATAGCTACCAATACTTCCCGGTGGTTTCCCTAGGAGTTTCGTATCGCTTCTAGGAGAGAAGAGAGACCCCGTAATCCGGAAACCTTCGGTCGTGGCTGACCAGGGTTAACCCCTCCAGGCGTGCCTGAGCGATCAACATGCGGTCGAATGGGTCGTCATGATGCCGAGGGAGTTGGCCGGCAGCCACGGCGTGACGAGCGCTCATGGCTAGTTCAGAGAAGTCGTTTGCCGAAATCTCTTCCTCGAGGGATTCCACAGGTACGTCAAGGCGTCCCAGCTGAGCCTTGATGGAGATCTCCCAAAGGCTGACAGCACTGATGTAGACCAGCGAGCTTGGAGCAGCGATCATCCCAACTTCTTTGGCAGAGAGTTTCGGGTCGCCGGCGAGCCACCAGAGAAACGCATGAGTATCTAGAAGAAGTCTCAAGGGAGCTCGCCCCGGAAGGCCGCTGCCATGCCCGGAGGAAGAGGTTCGTCGAAACTGTCGTCGATATGGATTTTTCCTTTGAGACGGCCCGGACGCCGTGGCGTCTTGGACAAGGGGACCAGCTTCGCGACGGGCTCTCCGTTGCGGGCCAGGATGACTTCCTCGCCTGCTAGTACCTGTTCCAAAATTCGAGAGAGATGAGTCTTCGCCTGGTGGACGTTGATAACTTCCATGTGTCGATCTTAGGTTGACTAATATGACTAAGTCAACTTAGTCATATTCATCATGGGCAAGTAGCGAAGCTACTGGTGTCGGTGATCGCTGCAGAGTTGTTCCCTAGCGGGTTGAAGTAGGTCTCGGTCTGGCCGGTACTCATATCCGTCACCGAAAGGGTGTACTCGACGTTGGTGCTGGCGGACCCGAGGACCCAATAGCGGCCAGGGCCGCTGCAGGCGTCGATCACCTTGATGAGCACTTCCCAGTTGTTGTCCCGAAAGAACCACAGCATGCCGGAGTCGTCGGAGCCCAGGGGGACCGCTTGGGCGGTGCCGGTATTGTCTTGGAAGTCTCGCCACGTACCTTCGACGGCGAAGCGGCCTTTGTTGAGGCAGAGGCGCTGCTGCGAGGGAATGCAATCCCAGGCGGTCCGGTAGGACTGGCTCAGTAGAAAGGAAAAGCCATCCGGGAAGGTGGTGTCGGGCCAGGTATTGTGGCCGAAACCATCCTGAAGTTCTTCTGTGAGGGGGACCCCGAGGCGTTGGAATTGATCCACTAGCGCGCTGCGGGAGCCGCCCTGAAAGTTGGGGTCGTCGGTGCCGTAGTACATGCGGACCGGCGGTGTGTAGGCGGGGTCCCCGAGACTCAATACGATGCGGTAGGGAGACGAGAGGGAGAAGATGCCACTGAAACGGGAACGAGCCTGGAGGCCCAGAACGATGGCATAGGCTCCCCCTGCGGAGTGGCCGGCTATGGAGATACGGGACTCGTCGAGGAGAATCGTCTCTCCCAGGGCTTCGAGGGTCTCTCGGATCGTCTCTTCATCCCTGCCGGGTCCGAATCCTAGGAACTCCTCGGATTTGGGCAGCAAGAGGACGAATCCTAAGTCGTCCGCGAGAGGAGAGAGAATGTCCTGCCAGAATTCCGGACTGGAGCCAGAGCCGTGTAGAAACACGATCACCGGAGCCGGCTGGCTCTGATCGACGGAAGCTGGGAGGTAGCGAATGGAGTAGCTACCGGAAGTCGGTGAATTGATGCGCCGAAACCCCGGTGTTTCGATGCCTGCCATCGCCTCGGCAGCAGACAGCAAGAGAAATAGGCCGAAAACGAGACCGGTGGTGTAGTGCTTCATGAAACCATTCTACTGCCCTCATCCCCGCCGGAGCGAATTCACGGAAGGACGCGACCCAGTGATGGTCAGCGTTGCCAACCTAGGGGGGCCGCGATACCATCCGGCGTGATGCGGTTTTGAATGCGGTGATGTTGAATGGCCTGCGGAAAGGGTTACGACCATGGCGATGGTGCAAGAAGCGACGGACACGGACTCAGCGGGTGGCTTGAGTTTTGAGCTCAATGAAGAGCAGAAGGCCATTCAGGAGGCAGCGCGGGATTTCGCCATGGGGGAAGTGGACCCCATTGTCGAAGAGATAGACGAAGCTCAGCGCTTCCCCATGGAGGTCATGAAAAAGGCCGGAGAATTGGGCTTCTTGGGCATCATTATTCCGGAGGAGTACGGTGGTGCCGGTCTCGGCTACATCGAGTACGTTGCTGTGATCACCGAGCTTTCCAGGGTGGATCCTTCCGTTGGGATCAGCATTGCCGCCCACAATTCTCTGGGCACAAACCATATCTACAAATTCGGCAACGAGGCCCAGCGCCAACGTTGGGTAACCCCGTTGGCGTCGGGAAAGAAAATCGCTGCTTGGAGTCTCACGGAACCCGGTGCCGGGTCTGATGCGGCCGGTACCCGGACGCGAGCCGACAAGGTCGATGGTGGCTGGGTGATCAACGGCGCCAAGACCTTTACCACTCATGGCTCCGTGGGAGATATCTGCGTCGTATTTGCGGTGACGGATCCGGACGGCCCCAGACATCACAATATTTCCGCTTTTGTAGTGGAAAAGGGGACCGAAGGCTTTCGCTCTGGCAAGAAAGAGAACAAGCTGGGCATTCGTGCTTCCGACACCGCAGAAGTGGTCCTGGAGAACTGCTTCGTGCCGGATGAGAACCTTCTCGGAGAGCAGGGAGAGGGCTTTATTCAGGCGTTGAAGATCCTCGACGGCGGCCGCATCTCCATTGCCGCTCTGGGTCTGGGTACCGCCATTGGTGCTTTCGAGACAGCCCGGGACTACTCCAAAGAGCGCGAGCAGTTCGGCAAACCGATCGCCAAATTCCAAGCTATTCAATTCGCCTTGGCAGAAATGTCGACCCGTATCGCCGCAGCTGAGATTCTCACCTACGCTGCCGCTGAAGCGATGGATCGAGGTCGCAAAGTGAGCCGACTGGCCGCTGAGGCCAAGCTCTACACCGGCGAGGCTGCCGTCTTCTGTGCCGAAAGGGGCGTACAGATTCTTGGAGGCTATGGCTTCATCAAGGATTACCGGGCGGAAAAGTTCTATCGCGACTGCAAGATCTGCACGATCGGTGAGGGGACCAGTGAGATCCAGCGGCTAGTGATCGCCCGCGATGTCTTGCGGTAGGCCAGATCATGATCCAAGGAATCGACCATCTCGGAATCGCCGTGACCTCCATCGAGGAGGCAAAGGTTTTCTATCAGCAGCTGGGTCTAGAGATAGAAGCCATTGAGGAAGTGCCCCAGGAGAAGGTCCGAGTCGCCCTGATTTCCTGTGGTGAGAGCCGTATTGAGCTTCTCGAACCGACGAGCGACGATTCACCCATCGCACGTTTCCTGGCCAAGAGAGGCCCTGGGATTCACCACGTCTGCTTATCGTCCAACGACGTTCGGGGTGATGGGGAAGGTCTGAGCGAAGCAGGATTCCGCATGCTACGCCCCGAGCCGACGCCGGGGGCGGACGGCTGCTGGGTGAATTTCATTCACCCGAAGAGCGCCGGTGGCGTTTTGGTAGAGCTTTCCGAGAAGTCGCCTACCTAGCGCCTACCTAAAAGTCGACGTATTTGACGAAGAAGCTGGCCGCTTCGATTTTCTTGTCCACTAGCTCCGAGGCCATATTGGGATCGAGGGAAAACTGCCCCGCTCTGCTCGCTCCGACTCCCTTTAGGAGGAGGTCGAAGCCGGTGAGGGCCTGACCATGGCGGGCACGGATCTCCAAGAGGGCATTGCTGGCAACGGTCAAGGCGCGAAATACCGCCGCCTCGGAGTTCGTGTTGACCTGAACCAATGGGCGGGTTTCTGTCGTGCCACGATAGACCGCCATCTCCGCGACACCCTGAGATCGAAAGTACTGTTGAATCTCGCTAACGATCTCCCCATTGGAGTGAGTCGTTTCCTTCAAGCTGCCAAAGTCGGAGGCACCGGTGGCGGTGACGGTGGGCCCGGTAACGGCGGGCTTGGTTTCCGCTGAGCTCGCAGCGCTACCGGAGCGCTGGCTGACTTCCGGTCGCCGTATGCCGGCTTTTCGTTGCTTGATGAGGTCGCTGAGGGTTGCTTTCTTCGGCTCCGGCTTGAGTTTCTTCGCCAGGGGCTCTGCTTTGCCGTCATTGACGATGATGGCGGAACCGTAATCTGTTTGGTTGGAGTTGTTGGTGCGTTCGACATCGATTTCGGCGGCATCGTAGGAAACTTGAGTACCGTTTCCCAGAGTTAGGATCGCTTTGTCACCAACAATTTTGTATTTCTCTTGAGCGACGACAAAGGAGCCGTCTTTCAAGTAGATCTTGTAAGCCAAGGCCGGAAGAGTGACCAGGAAGGCCAGCAGAAAGACCACAGTATTTCTCAACAGGTGCATGGATTCTCCTTTCCGCGAGACATCCTCGAGATGTGAGCCGGTTCGAGCTCAGAGGCTCTGGTATCATAGCCGGTCTACTGTGGTCGGATCTACTCTGCCCTTCCAAGGAGTTTTAGTGCCATGTTGATTGTTATGAAAATGGGGGCTTCCGCTGATCAGGTGAGCCAGGTGGTTCATGAAATCGAGTCCAACGGACTCAAGGCTCATCCGATTCCTGGAGCTCAGCGAACGGCGATTGGTATCACCGGTAATTTGGGGGTGATCGAGTCCGGTTGGTTCGTCTCCATGCCAGGGGTTCTAGAGGTGATTCGAGTCAGTCACCCCTATAAATTGGTTTCTCGTGAGTTCAAGCCCGAACCGACCCAATTCGAGGTGCGGGGAGTGCCCGTCGGTGGCGAGAATTTTCTGGTGATTGCCGGGCCCTGTTCTGTAGAGAGCTACGAACAGACGAGATCCGTTGCGCAGAAGGTCAAGGAATCGGGAGCCAACATGCTTCGTGGGGGAGCCTTCAAGCCCCGAACCAGCCCCTATAGCTTTCAAGGTCTAGCTCTCGAAGGGCTCAAGATATTGGCTCGGGTGCGGGAAGAAACGGGCTTGCCCATCGTCACGGAAGCGACGGATATCGATGTACTCGATCAAGTGGCCGAGTACGCCGACGTCGTTCAGATTGGTGCCCGCAACATGCAGAATTTTTCCCTCCTAAGGCGAGCTGGCCAATGTGGTCGTCCGGTTCTCCTGAAGCGAGGTATGAGTGCAACCCTGAAGGAGTTACTGCTCGCCGCGGAGTACGTTCTCGATCAGGGCAATCCCCAGGTGATTCTCTGCGAGAGGGGCATTCGGACCTACACAGACCACACTAGGAACACTTTAGACCTCTCGGTGGTACCCGCCATTCAGGAGATCAGCCACTTACCGGTGATCGCCGACCCAAGTCATGGCGCCGGTGTTAGCCGCAGTGTCCTGCCCTTGGCCCGCGCTTCGGTAGCGGTGGGGGCCGACGGTCTCATGGTGGAAGTTCACGGCGAGCCGGAGAAGGCCCTTTCCGATGGCGACCAGGCATTGGTGCCTACTGAGTTCGACCAACTGATGGATGAGGTCCGAGAGCTCGCCTTGGTCATGAAGCGCAAGATTCCTGTCGCTGTCGGCGCTTGAGGGGGCTCTATCCATGTTGACTCTCGGTTCGAATCGGAGGTCACCCAAGGGGGTGTTGCTCCTCGAGGACGGTTCTTGCTTCGAGGGAGAGGCCGTTGCCCCAGGGACTCGGTTCGGGGAGGTTGTCTTCAACACCTCCATGACGGGCTATCAAGAGATCCTGACCGACCCTTCCTACCGGGGACAGATCGTCGTCATGACTCAACCTCACATGGGGAACTATGGGATGTCGGACGAAGCCGATGAGTCCCGTCAGCCCTGGGTCGAAGGTTTTCTGGCGCGGCAGTTTTCGACTGTGGCTCCCCGTGGTGAAGCCTTGCCCGAGTACTTGAGTCGTCACGGGTTACCAGCTATTGAGGGTATCGACACTCGAGCCCTGGTGCGTCGCTTGCGTCGAAACGGTTGTCTCAAAGGAGTCATGACTACGGAGCGGACCGATGTCGAAGCTCTGGCTGAGGAGCTGGCGGCCTTCCCTTCCATGAGCGGCCGTTCGTTGGTCGACGAGGTGAGCTGCAAGGAACCCTACGAGCTAGGCCCTCTGGCCGGAGAGGCCAGATTTCATCTGGCAGTCTACGATTTTGGTGTCAAGGCGAATATCTTGCGTCATCTCCAAGCACGGGGGGCTCGACTCACGGTGCTTCCCGCTCACACTTCGGCAGCGGAGTGCTTGGGGCTTGGCGTGGATGGGGTGGTTCTCTCCAACGGACCTGGCGATCCCGAGCCTCTTGCTTCGATTCAACAAAACGTGGCGGAGTTGGTGGCCTCGAATATCCCCCTATTTGGTATTTGCCTAGGACATCAGCTGTTGGCCTTGGCCCTCGGAGGGCGGACGGTCAAACTCAAGTTCGGCCATCATGGGGGCAATCAACCGGTGCGAGATATCGCCACCGGGCAAGTCACCATCACGAGTCAGAATCACGGTTTTGCCGTGGTACCGGAATCTCTGCCGGAGAGTTGCACCGCTACCGACATCAACCTCAATGACGGTACTCTGGAAGGTTTCGCCGTTACCGATCGCCCGGTCTTCGCGGTGCAATATCATCCGGAAGCGGCACCTGGACCGCAGGATGCCTCCGGTCTGTTTGACCGCTTTCTGGCAGTGGTCGGAGACCGGGCAGGAGCGCATCCCTGAGACCGCCCCTGTCAGGCCCTTTCATTTGGATCCTCGCCTGGAGATTTTTACGCAGCAGGCGGAGTCGTCTCTTGGACGGCACTGCCCGCGCCGCCTTGATGGCAACCTGCCTCGGGGTGACGGCTCTGGTCATCGCCATGGCTCTCATGACCGGGTACCAGGGGGAGTTGCAGCGCAAGCTGACCGGAGGGGGCGGTGCGGTGTTAGCGATTCCCTTGGGGTCCAAAGAGGTGGCCGATCCCGCTGAGATCCGCAACCGATTGGAGGCATTGCCGGAGGTCGCAGGGGTCAACCCGGTGATTTTCGGTCAGGCAGTGATTTCCAGTGAGGGCAACCCGGAGGGAGTCGAGGTCACCATCAGGGGAGTTGAGCCAGGCCCAGGTCCCTTGGCAGCTCAGGAGGCACAGCTAGCGGACACGGACGATGCGGTGCCGGGAGTCGTGCTCGGAGTTGAGCTGGCCCATGCCCTCGAAGTGGAGGAGGGAGACCTGCTGCGGTTGGTGGCCGTTGGTTTCGCTAAAGGGCGACCTCGTTTTCGATATCAGAGCCTGCGCAGCACCGGCACATTCAGTAGCGGCCTTTCGGATTTTGACCAGGCTTGGCTCTTGGTGCGCCGATCTCTGGCTGGGAGCTTGCTAGGTCCTGAGACCGGGGGCACCCTCTTCGAAGTGACTCCGCGGGACCTCGAGGAGGCTGCGACCGTGGTGGATCGGGTCGAAGATCTTCTTGGCCCCGAGTACGTGGTGAGCAATTGGCTGGAGCTCAATAGCGCACTTTTCTCGGCACTCCGCCTTCAAAAGCTCTTTCTCTTTCTGGTTCTGGGGCTAATCGTTTTCGTTTCGACCTTCAATGTGGCTTCGACCCTGGTTGTGGCGGTTCGGGAACGCATGAGGGAGATCGGCGTTCTTGGCGCTTTGGGATTGAGCCAGCAGAGACTGTGGCGATGCTTCCTGCTTTATGGGGGGCTCTTGGGTTGGATGGGGATCACCGCCGGCATCATATTGGGTTGTGGTGCCGCCTGGGTGCTCGACCACTTCGAGCTGATTCGTTTTGATGCCGAGGTAGCTGCGATCTACTTCATCAATGCCGTCCGTTTCGAGATTCGCCCACTAGATGTGTTGGCCATCGTTACCTTTGCCTTCTCGGTCAATCTGATCGCTTGTCTTCTCCCTGCTTGGCGAGCTACGCGCGTCGACCCCTCGGCCGCTTTGCGGTACGAATGACCCGTTTGAGCACTGGGTCTTTGAAATGGGGTTTCTGGCGCTGGGTTTCTAGTACTGGGTTTCTAGTACTGGGTCTCTAGTAGTGGGACTCCGGCTTTGGGCCTCCGGTTCCACTCCTCTGTAGCTTCGTCAAGGATGGGACAAGGAGGCCGGAATGGCCGGCCTCCTTGGAGTTTGGCATGGTGCGATCTCACGACCGCTTTCTAGGGAGGCTTTCGACGTGATGGCTAAGGCCATCGATGGTGCCCAGGTTCTGGCCGCGGATGTCGGCTAGATAGGCACCGGTAGGGTCGTATTGATTTATACGGATATGATCCTATGTTGGATTGCATAGATCCGTCAAGATTTAGGGAGCAACGGGCCTACCTTTTTTCGAAGATACGTGGAGTCTTGCGGTGGAGTCGCAAGAGTTACTCTGAGTTCTCGGCTCTTTCGTGACAAGAATTTGTGAGGTTCAGAAGAGGCATGCAAGATGACGAAGCGGGATGAGGTGACTCCGGAGGCTCGGAAGAGCCTAGGGAGGAGAGCTGGGCTATGCGCTCGATGTGATTTCCTGCGCACTCTCGGCAACCGCAAGGGAAGCGTATTCGTTTTCTGTTGGCGATCTCAGGAGGACGCTGCGTTCACCAGGTACCCTCCCCTGCCGGTGCTGAGCTGCCGCGGCTTTCGAGACTGGCTGGCACCGGAGGCAGATTCAGGAAGGGAGAGCTGAGTTCCCTCATCTCTCCCTTCTCTTCCATCTTTCCCAGCCTGGCTCTTGAATCTCTAGAAGACGAATTGGAATTGCAGGAACGCCTCGTTGGCGTCGGCGCCCTCAACACCGCCGAGGTTCTCACCGATCCGATAGGAAAGCTGCCCTTTGACCTTGTGCTTGTTCCAGAAGTAGTTGACTCCGAACGATGTCCGTGTCCAAGCGTCTGGGTAGTTATCAGCATCGAGACCGTCGAAGCCGGCGACCACCTCAAAGCGGTTGTTGAAGATGTAGCCGCCTTCCAGGGCGAAGATGTCTAATTCGGTGGTGCCGCTGCGGTAGAGACCGCCAGTGAAGGAGCCGTCCACCGTGTCACCTTCGATCAGTTGGTATTCACCGTCGAGGGAAAGACCACCGGAGCGAAAGCCGCCGCTCAGCTCGAAGCCCGTCGCCCGGTCCAAGTCGGCCTTGGAGCTCGATCTGCTGACCCCACCGGAGGTGAAGGTGTTGTTATCGTCGTCGTTAGACCAGGAGAAGGCACCTAGGCTAAGGGTGAATTTGGTGTCGCTGTCAAAGGAACCTTGGTCGAATTTCATTTTGCCCAGAGGATGAAAGTCGATGCGCCCGGCTGCCAGCCAGCCTTCGTTGAAATCGCTGTCGTTGTTGGCGGGCGAGTCGAAGTCCATCTTTTTGGCATCCGGGTCGAAGGCGGCGGAACCGAAGCTCGCAGCCCAGGTGAGTTTCCTGCTCTCGTTGGCTCCGTCCACTCGTAGGCCGATCATGCGATCCGGCGAACCGAAGTTGTGGTCACCGGTGAAGGATCGCTCGATCAGCTGCTGACGTTTCGACGATGTTAGGAATTCGCGAGAGAAGGGAGGTTTTTGGTTCCCGAGGGTTAGCTTGACTCCCTCAAACCCTCTGTATTGCAGGTAGGCATCTTTGACGGCAACTTCGTTGGAACCGCTGGCTTTGCCGATGTCGAATTGGAATTTTCCCACCCAGTTCTTGGAAGCGCTACCAGCGATATAAGGCCGAAGTCGGCGAAAGAAGATCTCGTCCGTGGAGTCTCCTCCATCAGGATCTACCCTGTGGTACTGAAGTTGAAGGCGTCCGCCGATTTCCACATATTTGCCCTCTTTCTCGTAGACCTTGATACCGGCTTCTGTGGGGGTGGCTGCTGCGCCGAGAACGAGGGCGCTACCGGACAGCAAAACAATCAAACGCTTCAACATGCTCTTCTCCTTGGAGATCCGATTTCTTGAATCGGTTATGGATTGTGAGTGAGTCGGACTCGGCGGTATCCAAGTTCCCTGCTCCGGCAGCATCTCTACCTGCCGGGCCTGGAGGACCTGCCTCGAACCGATCCAGGAAGGCGAGTCCAGTCTTCGGAACAAGATCGGAACAAGAAACGAGCTGACCGCGCCGAGGCCACGGCGTCGAAGGCAGTGTAGGGAGGAGACTTTCCGGCTATCTAACGGCTGTGTGACAACGAAGCGACAGTACTGGCTGAGGCACCCTGAGGTGACAAAACGGGGCGGTAAGCCTGCGATAATCGCTGCGAATCGAGGATGGCTTGTGAGGAGACCAGATGATCCCCAATAGAGTCGCGGTGGTGGAAGATGAATCCGTGATCGCAGAGGTCTTGGAGTACAACCTCAAACGGGCTGGCTATGAAGTCGACATCTATGAGAGGGGAGACGTCGCCTGGGACGGGCTGCGGCAGAGCCCTCCATCCCTCGTCGTACTCGACCTCATGTTGCCAGGGATCGACGGACTCGACTTGGCGAGGCTTCTGAAGCAGGAGAAGTCGACCTCCAAGATTCCCTTGATCATGCTGACCGCCAAGGGAGAAGAAGTCGATCGCATCGTTGGTCTCGAATTGGGGGCCGACGACTATATCCCCAAGCCATTTTCTCCTCGTGAAGTAGTGTTGCGCATCAAAGCAGTGCTGCGGCGTGCCTCTTCCAACCAAACCGATCTGGAGGAAGCGGAAGAGGAAACGAATTGGTTGGAAGCGGGAGCCCTGCGCCTCGATCCGGCCGGCTTTCGGGTACTCCTTGGGGATGCCGAGGTTTCGTTGACAGCCACGGAATTTCGGCTCCTCCACTCCTTGATGAAGGGGAGAGGTCGCACCCAGACCCGAGGTCAGCTCCTCTCTGAGGTCTGGGGCTACGCCGACGAGGTCGAGAGCCGCACCGTAGATACCCACATTCGCCGCCTTCGCAAGAAGCTTGGACCGGAGTCGGACCGGCTGGAGACGGTGATCGGTCTCGGGTACCGGTTGAGCATGAAGGGCTAAAGCCCTTCGGTTCAAACTTCGGGCACCGACATGAGCCTTCGGAATCTCAGACTGGAATCTTAATTACGGGACGGTCAGGGTCCAGCCAAAGGTGCTTCCGGTTTCGAATCCACTGCTGAAGATGGCCTGGTTTGGGATGAGGACAACTCCACCGGCAAACGGCACACTATTGTCGGTGGAATCCATCAGAGGGTCTCCTACGGCGAGGCCGCGAGGCCCTGTTTTGTTGCGAAACCGGCCTACCGTTGCCGAGACTCCGAAGGATCCCCCGGCAGGCTGAGAGAGTTTCTGCCAATGCTCGGGCAAGCCGTCTTGGCCCGGATAGACTAACCAGGCGGCGCCGAAGCTGGAGCCATCTGGCGAGGTTTCTCCGGGAACGCCAATGACCAGCTCGTCCAGGCCGTCATTGTTGAGGTCTCCAGTGGCAAGGGATTTGCCAAAGTTGCTCACAGCCTGATCCGGACCTCCGAGGTCGGAGCTGTCTAAGATGAAGCTCTCTTCGGGAACGCAGTTCTCCAGGCCGAGAAGATGGACGACACCTTTTCCTGCCGTCCCCTGAACATCTTCGAAGGGGACACCAATGGCGAATCGACGCCCACTGAAGCCTACGAGTGTTCCTGCTGCTAGGGCATAGCCAAATTGATCATCTTTCTCTGGAATGCCAGACATCATGCCGTCACCCTGGCGGTAAAACCGAGCGGCATCCGTTTCCACCATCATGTTGTCGATATTTACCTGAATGACCCACACTGCACCGGCATTCTCGATCTGCCCAATATCCTCTCCCGGCGCACCGATACCAAGCTCTATCCAGGGGTAATTCTCTTCACAGAGATGCCACGCGGCGGCGAGAGAGAATCCGAATTCGTCGCCGTCTTCGTTGGTTCCAGGTATGGTGGGCGCACCAGGCGTCAGCTCGGCATCCTGATGTATCGAAGCCAGGTGGACGACTTGAGACCCTGGTCCCGACGTATCCACCTGGAATATCTGTACGCTACCCGCGGCGATGGAATCGATGCGGTTCCCCGGCTCTCCAACGAAGAGAGTGCTTCGATTACCAAGGTCGAAGGCGTGGCTCAACAGAGAGGTGCCGAAAGCTTCGTCCTCGTGAGGGTCCGGGTTCTCGACGGCAATGGTGGAGCCGCTATCCAGCCCGCCGTTATGGCTGCCAAAGATGATTGCGGCAGAGCCAGCTGCGAAGATGTTCCCTATGTCCTCCCCGGGAATACCAATAGCCAGGTCATCCACGAAATCTAGGTTGAAATCTCCTACTGCCAAAGACTGCCCAAAACGGTCTCCGTTCTCTGGGACCCCAGGAACACCGGGAGAGTCTTGATGGAGAAATTGGCTCTGGGCAACTCCCAGGCCTTCCGGGCCTCCATAGAGAACGAGTACAACCCCCGCTAGGGTGACCTCACCGATACTTTCCCCGGGTGCGCCAATGGCGAGGTCGTCCCATTCATCGTTGTTAAAGTCTCCCGTGACGACCACTCGACCCGTCTGATCGCCTGTCTCGGCAAAGCCAGGGAGCCCGTTTTCTTGATTCAGGATGCGTAGGTGATCCAAAGCCAGTTGGCCGAATCCAGCAGTTGGCAGAAAGCTCAGCAGGATGAGAATCGTAAAATTTCGCCACATTTTCGTGTCTCCCTAGGTGTGTCTGACAATCAGAAGAACGGAAAGTCGCTAGGAATGCGGACAGGGATAGGGGAAATCGCCAAAAAGAGTTTCACCACAGGCTGCTAGATTCGAGGTCAGCTTTTCTCTGAAATCTGGAGCAATGCGGACGATGTCGAGAGTCGCTCCGTAGATTCCCGTACTGTCGAGAACCACATTCGTCGCTTGGGTAAGAAGCTTGGGCCGGAGTCGGACCGGCTGGAGACGGTGATCGGCCTTGGCTACCGGTTGAGAACCTCCTAGCCGGTCTCATCTCCCCATCCCACCTATCTGCAATTGTCTCCAGATCCTGCTGGATTTTTCAGGCTGTGAAGCCCTTGACCTCGGCGATTTTCACGCCGGTCCTGCCGCCTAAAGCCGCCCGTCGGCGATCTCGGGGAGGCGAGAGCTCTAGATGCTCAAGCCAGCCCCTGGCAAGAAAGTTTGGCGGTTCTCTCTTCTTCCTTGCGCCTGATGAGGTGAAAGCAGATATCCGGCATCCAAAGTGCCGGGGTTTCTACATCTCATCTTGGAGGAGGAATGATCATGTTGCGATGGAAGAACTGGCTGGCCCTAGGTATCGTCGCTGCCCTGGGCGGCTTTTCGGGGGGCGCCGGCTCTCCGGCTTTGGCTCAATGTTTGGAGTTAGGCGGTGTCGACTACTGCCCCTTAGGCTCCGCAAGTCTTAGCGCCAGTGAGGCCGGCCTTACGGTCACCGGCTTTGGCGGCGATGGAACCAGCGGCGTGGCTTCGAGCTTTGCCGAAGGAAATTCTTGGAACGTGGGTTTAGACATCGAGAGCTCCGGAGATCCGCAGGAACAGATGAGCTTCACTTTCCTGTCCGACGGCGAGACCATCTCCCAGGCAACGCTGACCAGAGATGAAGACGCCTATGGCGTTAACGTCCACTACACGGGAGACGCTGCGACCTCCACCTACTCGATACTCGTCTATTCGGGTGGTGTCTTCCAGGGAGGTTCCGGAGGCAATTCGAGTTTGGGCGGTGGCGTCGAGCCTCAGCTCAGCCGCAATCGCCAGTGGGACGACATCTCGTTTCCTGATCCCTTCCTTTCTACCCACCATCTTCATTTTCTATTGAACCTACTACGGCGTTTGGGCCTGCTAGAGGAATCTGATTTCTCGATTCGTTCCAACGGAGGTTGCGAGTTGGGGCTCCATTTCGCAACGCCGGTTCCCATGCGATTGGCGAATGGCCAAGTCCTCACGGGGGATTCGGTTCGGTTTGTAGAAGAAGTGAGTGGTGATGGCCACTATCCCTACCTCAGTTTCGATTCTGTCCACATCCAGGGAACCATGGAAACCATGACGATTTCCGGAGAAACGGTGGAGGGGGCCTGGTAGGAAAGACTCGATGGGGCGGGGGTCTCTCTCCGCCCCATTTCTTCCCACCGATCTGTAGTTTGACTCGTTTCTTCGGGCAGAAACTCGAGTGTCGAAAAGTAGAACGTGGCTGGATTGGAGCGGGTCGAGAACCGCTATGGATTCAGCCCATGGAATAGGAGAACTCTCATGAATAGAAGTACTCGAACCCCTCTAGTGAGCAGCAGCGTCCTTGTCGGCGCGGTTTTTTGTCTTCTTTCAGCAGCTCAGGCCTTCGCTTCCGAGAATTGCATCAGTTTTCAGGATCTCGAACATTGCTCCATCGGAAGCGCGGTCCTCGAGACCAGCCCGGAAGGCCTTGTCGTGTCCGGTCTCGGTAGTGAGGGAGAGGACGGCGTCTCTACTCAATTCACCGCGGCTCAGCATTGGCGCATGAGAGCCCGGCTCGGTAGTGCCGGCGATCAGCAACTTTCGTTCACCTTCGGGTCCGGAGGAGAAGCTATTTCCCGGGTCATCCTGGAGCAGCAAGGAGACTCCCTGCGAATGGGAGCCGAATACACCGGCGCCGGTACGGCCTCCAGCTTTTCTGTTCTGGTTTACAACGACGGGCAATTCGAAGGAGGAGCGGGAGGGATCTTCTTCCCTGGGCCCGATGGTACTCCTGACGAATTGGATGAATTCTGGACCGAGCTCATCTGGTTGTTGCTGGATCTCGAAGTCGGTTTCCAAATCGCACCGAACGGTGGCTGTGAGCTCGATATCTATTCCCAGAACGTTACGGAGGTGCGCCTGCCCAACGGCCAGGTGGTCTTCGGCGATGAGGTTCGCTTGGTGGAAGAAGTCGAGGGACCGGGGCATTATCCCTACATGGGGTTTGACGCAGTTCATACCCAAGGCACTGTAGATTCCCTGACCATCCTCGAGGAAGTGATTCAAGGAGCTTGGTAGGACGAGGAAGCTGTCCTCTCGCTCTTTTGTGTGGGTGCGAATCAGGTTCGGTGAGGTGAGAACCGGATCAGATTGGCGGAAATGGTGTTGGTACCGCGCCTTATGCAATGAGGCATTCGAATCAACTCGAGGGAGGTATGAAGTGAAACTGAGCAGGACATTGGCCATCGGCTCGTTGATAGTACTGGGTACCTCCTTCGAGGCGACTCCCGCAAACCTACATCCCTGGCCCGGAGAAGAGCTTTCCGGCGGTGCCACGACGGTCTTCGACACTCGAAGTAGTGCCTTTGGCCGGATGGTGGCGAACCTCGATCCGAGTCGATGGATCGCAGTGCGGGCGGGAAAGAGCCTGTTCGCGAACCCTTGGGTACCTCGCGGTCAGAGCGCGAGTCCGGGCGCCCGCCCTGGCCTAGGTCCTCGCTTCAATGCCGACTCCTGTGCCGGTTGCCACTTTCGGGACGGCCGGGTAGGGCCTCAGGAACCAGGGGTGGAGGCTTCTCCTCCTCTCCTGGTGCGTTTGGCGATTCCAGCTTCTAGAGGTGGCTGGGGGCCCGAACCGACCTATGGGGCTCAGCTCAATGAGCGGGCCGTAGGAATTCCTGCGGAGGGAACTCTTCAGGTCGAATACGAGGAAGTTGTCGGTCACTATGGAGATGGCGAGCCGTATCGTCTTCGTCGGCCGAGCTACCGAATACAAGGCCTGAGCCGTGGTCCTCTTCATGCTGATGCTCAGCTCACGGTTCTCATGCCTCCATCCCTCATCGGCTTGGGCTTGCTGGAAGCGGTTCCGGTAGGCCAGCTCCAGGACCTCGCTGACCCGGAGGACACGGATGGCGATGGGATTTCAGGCCGGATTCCTCCCTCTCTAGAGGACGACTCCGGTATTGGGCGATTTGGTTGGAAAGCGACTCAGCCAAATCTCGAATCTCAAATCGCCCTAGCCTTTTCAGAAGACATGGGAATCATGTCGACTGCCTATCCTCAGGGCAATTGCGCTGCTAAGGATGCAGCCTGCCGGCGTCTAGCGGGGGCAGAGCGAGATCTGAGTCCGACTCAGCTTGCTAGGGTGACCCTTTACACGCGCCTGTTGGCGCCGCCAGCCCGCCGAGATGTGGAGAGCTCCGAGGTCCTCGAGGGCCGCAACCTCTTCTTGGAGCTCGGCTGTGCCAGCTGCCACTCTCCTCGGTTGAGAACCGTCGAAGCCGGCTCGAAGGGAGAGGTTCTGCCGGAGCTTTCCGGGCAGATCATTCGCCCCTACTCAGACCTTCTGCTCCACGACCTGGGGCCCGAGTTGGCCGGGGGCTTTCCGGATGGCGGAGCTGAGTCGGGTGAGTGGCGAACCCCAGCGCTGTGGGGGCTCGGACTGCACCGCCAGGTCAGCGGCTCCATCTTTTTGCTTCACGATGGCCGTGCCCGTTCCATCGAAGAAGCGATTCTCTGGCATGGGGGCGAGGCCGAGGCCGCCCGTCTCGCTTTCGTCGCTTCGAGCGCTCGGCAACGGCGGGCTGTGCTGCGTTTTTTGAACTCTCTGTAGTGCCCATCCCTCCCAAGATGTGGAGGAGGCAATCTCTGGGTGAGGCCGTGTGCTGCACGGCATGAGGAGTGTGACCATGGTGTTTTTTCTCGAATCCCGTAGACACCAGCCCTTGGGGTTCCCTCGAGTGGGCTGGCGATTTTCTAGAGTCTTTCTGTGTCTGACCTTCCTGACCGGGGTGCTCTGCTCCAGTGCAAAGGCCACGGTGGGGAGCTGCCCTACGGTGATCTCCGTAACTCCCTCGGCCGGCGTGGCCGGTGACCCGGTGGAGATCTCCGGCCAGGGCTTTGGTTCCCAACCGGATGCCCTGGTGGCCTGGGTCAAGAGCGGTGATACGGGGCTATTCCTCGATATCGACACGGCTCAGGACAGTCTGCTGCAAGGGCAGGTGGGATCGGCAGCGGCGCCGATGACGGGGTCCCTCGAAGTTTGGAAAGGGCAAGCGGTAGCCTTGCCGGACGCGGTTTTCCAAGAGGCTGGCGGGCTCGTTGCCGTGACCGAGACCCGCATTCTATTGGTTCAAAGTCAGGCTTCCGGCCCGTCTTTCTCTTTTCTGGAGGGATCGTCTCTGGCTGTTGGATCGGAGTTGCGGGACGAAAGGCTCGAATTACCTTTGGAAGGAGTCTTACCGTGCCCTGATCCCTCGGAACCGAAACCTGGAATCACTGTGAATATCGCAGTGCGAACGAACGGACCGCCGGGGGGCAGTGGGTCCGGGGGAAACGAGCTTCGCTCTGGGCCGCCTCCGGGCCTGGAATCGGTTTCCGGACAGTCTGCATCGACCAGCTCCGGCGTGGCCTGGGCCGCGACTTTTTCAGTGACGGTCAGCAAGGAGGTCGGTTGTCCCCCTGACCTGAATCACGCCCTGGCGGCAGCCTTCGAAGATCGTTTGGGTTCCCTGGGGTTGGTTGTCGAAGTCGTTGGCTCGGAGTTGGTGTTCTCTCATCCCCAAGGGATCCAGGAGGGTTTGGTTCTGCTGAACCTGCCGCCCTAAGGTTTCCTCAGGAAGGTCGTGAATCTCCTCAGGAGGGATTACGGGCTCGCTCGAGCGCTTTCGAAAGAGCCTGCGCTTTCCGAGTTCTGGCATGCTCGCGACCGAGGCCTTTTTCCAGGCTCTGAGTTGTTCCTGTGAGGAGTTGGTCTGCCTGGGTCCAATGGCCTCGACGAAGGTAGGTCTCCGCCAAAAGACTTCGGGCCTCGGCGACTCGCCAGTGATCCGGATTCCAATGCTCGAGGCGAATCTCCAGAGCCTCCGTCAGCAGAGTCTGGGCCGACGGCAAGCGGCCCTCCCGAAGCTCGAGCTCCGCAAGGCTGAGAAGGGTGTAGGAGAGATCGGGATGACGCTCCGGCAACAACTTCTGCTGCTGAGCCAGGGCTCGCCGGTAGTAGAGCTCTGCGACCCGGTCGTCCTGTCGGCCGTAGGCTTCCAGGTCCGCCAGGTTGAGGAGTGTGGCAATGGTATCCCGGTGCCCTTCTCCGAGTAGCGAAAGTTGTATTTCGAGAGCGGCTTGGTACAAAGGAGCAGCTTCGTCGTACCGCTCCATGTGGTACAAGGCAGCCGCCAGGTTGTTCATTCTCAAGGCAACCCGAGGGTGGTTCGCTCCCAAGGAAGTCTCGCTTTGCTCGAGAAGGGATCTGAGGAGAGGTTCCGCTTCGCCATATTCCTGCTTCTCGATCAGTAGGGCAGCGAGACCTCCGGAGGTTGCCATCGTGTCCGGATGCTGTTCACCGAGCATCTCGGTCTGGGCCTGGAGTATCTCCCGACTGAGCTCCGCAGCTTCCTTTAGCCGGCGCTGGCTGTAGAGGACGGCGGCTAGGTTGCCGCGGGTAACCAGGGTCTCTCTGTCCACGGAGAGGGCATGCCTGCGCCGTGAATCATCGGCGCGGCGATAGAGGGCTTCCGCTTCCGCGAAGCGCCCCCGCATATGGAGGACCGCTCCAAAGTCCGTGAGGCTCTTGGCGATCAAGGGATCGTCGGGAGGGAGGGTGTCCTCTCGGTGCTGAAGCGCTTCTTTCAGTAGGTGTTCCGCTTCGCTGTAGCTGCCCTGGGCCAGCCGAAGCTCTCCCAATTTTGCCAAGGAGGCAGCGATTTTGGGGCTATCAGAGGGAAGCCGAGCTCGACGGAGGGCCAGAGATTTCTCTAGCAGCGGTTCCGCTTCCGGGAACAGGCCCAGCCCCGTGTGGATGGATCCGATGAGCTCCATCAGTTCCGCTTGGAGCTGAGGCTGGCCATCCAGCTCGATCTCGACTTTGCGGGCGCCTTGTTGCAACAGCTCGTGAGCCGTCACGGTTTCTCCCCGGATCCGGTCCGGGTCAGAGATTTCGAACAGACCTGCCATCATCGCCGTGACCTGCTCTGCTCGGGTGGCTTCGCGAAGGGCTCGATCCCTCTCCTCGAGGAGGCGATAAGAGTAGAAGGAGATCACGAATCCGAGGAGGACTGCCATGGCGGCGGTGGCGGCGACCGCAGCCCGATGCCGGGAAATGAATTTGGTCGCCCGATAGCTCAGGCTCTCCGGCTGTGCCCGAACCGGAAGTCCGTCCAGGTGGCGCTGAATATCCTCCCCAAGTTGTTCCGCTGAGGCGTAGCGCCTTGCTGGGTCTTTCCTCAGGGCCATGAGCACGATGTTGTCGAGATCTCCTTGAAGGCGTCGTCGGCTTCGACGGGAGTCTTCCCAAAAACGGCTAGCCCCGGACTCCTGGGTAGAGGCCAGAAGCTGGCTCGGTTTTCTCGGTTCTCCCTCACACACAGCACGGCAAGTCGCTTCGAAGGTCTGGCCCTCGATGGCAAAGGGGGTCTGGCCGCTTAGCAGTCGACAAAGGAGCACTCCCAGGGAGTAGATGTCACTACTGGTAGCGAGCTCTCGGCCTTGCAATTGCTCTGGGCTGGCGTAAGCAGGGGTGAGAAAACGCATCCCGGCACGAGTGAGTTGCAAGGTCGCGGTTTCCGTATCTGGGTCGAGGACTTTGGCGATGCCGAAGTCCAGGAGCTTCGGCACCCCCTGGTGGGAGACCAGGATATTGCTGGGTTTGATGTCTCGATGGATAACCAGATTCTGGTGAGCGTATTGCACCGCGCCGCAGATGGTTTGGAAAAGCTCCAGGCGGTGGCGAAGCGTCACGGCTTGGGTCGAGCAGTAGGTGTCGATAGGTGTTCCCTCGACATTTTCCATGACGAAATAGGGTTGTCCGTTCTCGGTGCTACCGCCGTCGAGAAGCAGGGCGATGTGGGGGTGATCGAGGCGGGCGAGAATCTGCCGCTCGCGTCGCAGGCGGTCGAGAATGTCCTTTGTGTCGAGGCCCTGCCGAACCAGTTTGATGGCGACCCGCTTGCGAAACTCGCCATCGTTTCTCTCGGCGAGGAAAACACTGGCGAGCCCTCCTCGGCCCAATTCGCTGATCACGCGGTAAGGGCCGATGCGAGATGGCGTCTCGGCGGTTTCTGCTTCTTCGAGGCGAGTTACGCTGCGGGAAATGGCTTGGCCCAGGGTGTGGCGGATCTGGTCGTCGGCGGATCTAGCGGTCTGAGCCTCACCAGCTAGCAGAGCCAGGAGGCGCTCCTCGAGAACCGGGTTGTCCCGGCACTCGAGGCTGACGAAATCTTGCCGCTGCTCTGGAGGCAAGTCCATGGCGGCAAAAAAGAGGCGTTCTAGGTCCTTCCACAGTTCGAGGTCTCGGCTGACGCGGGGTGATGGGTCCATTGCGAGACGGTTCCTTCCACTGCTTCGTTGCCTTTGTGACGAGGATGTCGGGGAGGCGTCAGGGCTCGCTGCCGAGAGCGTCGGCTATCCAAGCCCGAGCTAGGTGTAGATCACGCTCCACGGAGCGCTTAGAAATACCGATGGCGCCAGCGATTTCGGCGGTGTCGAGGCCGCCGAAGTAGCGTAGCTCCACGACTTTGGCCTTGCGTTGATCGAGTTTCCCGAGGTCCGTCAGAGCATCGTCCAGGGCGACGAGATCCTGCGAACGCTCGACGGGTAGCTCGAGATCCGGGAGGCGGACCATGGCCGCGCCTCCCCCTCGTTTCGCAGCTCGGTGTTTGCGGGCGTAGTCCACCAAGATGCGGCGCATCAGCTGCGCGCTGACGGCAAAGAAGTGACGCCGTCCCTGCCAGTCAATCTCGACGTCGGCGAGGCGAATAAAGGCTTCGTGAACCAGGGCCGTGGTCTGTAGAAGGGGCTGCTGCCGCTCTCCTAGCATGTAGCTGTGAGCTAGGCGGCGAAGCTCCTGGTAGATGAGGGGGGTTAGGGTCTCCGCAGCTCCGCTATCGCCCTGGCGCCAACGGAGCAGGAGCTGTGTGACTTCGGCCCGGGGAGGGATGCCGGGGCTGTTGGAGGCTAGCGTAGGCTGGTCCATCAACAATCTCGATAATAGAAGAACGTGCAATATGCTACATGATGTTCCCGCCTTTTGGGTGATGGACCGGCCTTTTAGGTGGTGCCTCCGCTTTCTGAGCGGAGCCGTATCTATCGAGTCGGCGTCCGAGGGCCTCGGGGAGGCCCGAAGTTTCTCGGCGCTACTGCGGCGCAGGTGAGGTTACGACGCTGTGAGCGTTATGGCACTGTGAGGGTCCAGCGCAGTGTGTTGAATGATTCGAAGCCATCGCTGAAGATCTCCTGATTTGGAATCAGCATCACCCCTCCGGTTCGAGGGCCCTCTTGATCAGGGCTTAGCAATAGGGGATCCCCTACGGCGAGGGCCAGAGGGCCGTCCCGGGTGAAGAATCGGCCAGAGGCGATGGTATTGCCGAATCTCTGGGCTCCCGTAGGAGCAAGTCTCTCCTGGAACTCTGGGAATCCGTCTGGATCCAGGTAGAACACGGATAGGGTTCCCTGGCCGGTTGCATGTAGCTCATTGGGAGCTCCAATGATCAATTCTTCTTTGCGATCACCGTTGAGGTCCGCGGCGTGAACGCTGAAGCCGAACTGGCTGAATGCCACGTTCGGACCTCCCAGCACGGAGCCGTCCATGACGAGTTTCTCGCCGAGGTCGCAGCCCGTGAGGCCTAAGGTGTGGATCGATCCCTGGTTCGTTGTGCCAAAAACGTCCTCGAAGGGGACTCCGATGATCAGTTGCTCCTGTTGAAACCCGCCGATGTCTCCGCTAGCTAGGGAGTAGCCGAATTGGTCGCCATTCTCGGAGGTGCCAGAGATTTCGCCATCGCCCTGAAGAAAGAGGAGACTGGTAGCTGTCTCTACGGAGAAATTCTCGACTTTGATCTGGATGACCCACACGGCTCCTGCATCTTCCCCGGAGCTTCCAGAGCCAATGTCTTCGCCTGGACCACCGATGGCGAGATCGACCCAGGGAGGCCCCTGGCCGCATTGCAAGCGGTCGATGGCGAGGGCGTGGCCGAATCGATCGCCGTGTTCGTTGACACCAGGTATGGCGGGCGCCGTGGGGGTGAGTTGTGTGTCTTGGTGAATGGTTTCCAGATGGAAGGCGACCGGTTCGGGTGCCTGGTAATCCACCTGGAAGATGAGGACCCCGCCAGGGGCGATGGAGCCGACTTGCTCGCCAGGGGCTCCCACAAATAGCAGGAAGGGCTCTTGAAGGCCGAATTGGTGGGCCGCCAATGCGTGCCCGAATTGCTCCGACAGATTCGGAAATGGGTCTAGCACTTCAATGCTCGTGCTCCCGTCGAGGCCATCGGGGCCGCCGAAAATAATCGCCGCAGCTCCCGCATCGATAATGTTGCCGATATCTTCCCGGGGAGCTCCCACGGCGAGGTCATCGATCAAGTCCAGATTGAAATCACCGACAACCAAAGTACTACCAAATTCATCGTCGCTCTCAGCGACTCCCGGAATTCCTGGGCTGTTTTGGGTGAACAACTGGCTGTGGGCGACCCCTAAGCCCTGGGGGCCGCCATAGGCCACGATGACAGCACCAGCATCTTCCTGGGAACCGACGCTCTCATTGGGGACACCGATGGCCAGGTCGTCCCAGAGATCGCCATTGAAATCTCCCCTGACGACGACTTTGCCGGTGGACTCGAAGTCTTCAGGCAGGCCAGGCAAGCCGTTTCCTTGGCTCAGGATGTAGGAATCCTGCGGGCTCAGCTGCGCGCTGCCGGTCGAAGCGAGACAGCTCAGAATGCTCAGAACGGTAAGAATGACCCGTGGTCGCTGCATTTCATTTCTCCTTTTTCCCTCTTGCACTCAGAAGAACGGGGAAAGAGCAGAAATGCGGACAGAGAGAATGGTGGCTGCGGGAAAGCCTACCGTTCGAGCTCCCGATACAGCCAGGCTCGGGCCTTTTCCCAATCCCGGCGCACGGTGCGAGCGGTGACGCCGGCAACCTCGGCCACCTCTTCGTCGGTCATGCCGCCGTAGTAGCGGCATTCGACGACCTGAGCCAAGCGGGGAGAGAGCTCTCGAAGCTTGTCCAGGGCCCTATCTAGGTCGAGTATCCACAGCGCTTGACGGTCCTCCACCGGGATCTGGCGGTCGTCCAAGTCCACTTGCTGGCGCTCGCCGCCTCTCTTTTCGGCAGTTTTCCGCCGGGAGTAGTCAGTGAGCACATAGCGCATGGCTTGGGCAGCGACGGCGAAGAAGTGAACCCGGTCCTGCCACTGCTGGGAGGAGCTCCCAGCCATCTTGAGGAAGGCCTCGTGGACCACCGCGGTGGTGTTGAGAGTGGCATTGGCCGGGCGGGCTCCTCGGCGCCGACGAGCCACTCTCCGCAGCTCTTCATAAACCAGTGGCAGAAGTTGCTCCATGGCGCCTCGATCGCCCTGGCGCAGTCGCCCTAAAAGAACTGTAACGCTCTCTGGATTGTCTGGTTTCACAGAGTCCTGTCCGCTTTCACCCGTGTCTTGCGTTCTTCGGTTCGACGGGATCATCCGCAAGAGTACCCCTAGGAGATTTCTATGAGACCGATGTCGACCGTTCTGAATGCTATCGCGATTCTCTTCGCTGTCTCGATCTTGACTGCCTGTGGAGGGGCAGAAGCCGGCTCGAGCTCTGCGAAGGGGGCGAACGCTGCTACCGGCAATCTCGCTATCCACGGGCCTTTCGAGCTCTCCTTTGGGAAGGTGGGTCGGTCGTCGAGGCTGTCCCTGGAGCCGTTCCGAGAGACCCTTGCCTTGCGCTTGATGTTCCAAGGAGTTGGCGAAGATTTTTCCGGTGCCATTGTGGATATCAACGACATACCCTCGGACTTGGGAGAAGGCACGTTTTCGTTGGATAGTGGAGAGGTATCGGCTGTCATCGGTTTGTTGAGTGGGGACCCCACGGCTTCTAGCCCTCGCTTTTCTGTCGAGTCCGGGACTTTGACGATCAAGTTGGATAGGGGCCTCGTCTCGGGTACTCTGTCTGGAGAAGCTGAGCGAATTACCTTCGACCGAGATGCCCGTACGGAAGTGACTTTCGAGGCAGACTTCGAGGGTGTCCTTCTCAAGGAGCAGAAGTAGAACTCCTATTCGCGGCACGATCGACCCACAGAGATGAACGAGAAGCAAGACCCGCAAGGTCACGAGACGAGAGCCGAGGAAGTGGCAGCTGGTCCGAGTGCGGACCAGCAAAGGTGGGCTCAGATCGACCAGGCCTTGGACTGCCTTCTGGACGCCGACCCGGAGGAACGTCAGGATTTGGTGACGACCCTGAGCGAGGGAGACCCTTCTCTGGAAGAGGAGCTACGGTCCCTGCTGGTTCATCTGGAAAGCCGTGACTTGCCGGCCAAAGACGACCCCTTGGAGAGCGGCGTCGTGGCGACGACGGATCAGTTGTTCCAGCGTCTCGAAGAGGAGATGGTAAAGGGTCGGGTCTACCGGCATTCAGAGTTGGGACCGTACCGCCTAGGGGAGCGGCTGGCTGTAGGAGGTATGGGCCGGGTCTACCGAGCACACCGTGCCGACGGCATGTTCACCAAAGAGGTTGCCGTCAAGCTCCTGCGCTGGGAGCTGCCGGAAGCTGATTTGGAGAAGCGATTCGAACAGGAGAGGCAGATCCTCGCCCGCCTGGATCATCCGGCGGTGGCACGTTTGATCGATGGCGGAGTCGCCGAGGATGGCGTTCCCTACTTGGTCATGGACCTGGTGGAAGGTCGGTCGATCGACCAGTATTGCCGGGAGGAGGGGTTGACCACCCTGGAGCGATTGCGGCTTCTCCTGCCGATCATCGACGCGGTTCGCTACGCTCATGGGCAGCTGGTCGTGCACCGCGACATCAAGCCTTCCAACATCCTGGTCAATGGCAAGGGAGAATCCAAGCTGCTCGATTTTGGGGTTGCCAAGCTCCTGGATCCGGAAATGATGTCGGGGCTCACGGTGACCGGCTCAGGCCCTTACACTCCTTCCTACGCCTCACCGGAGCAGCTGCTGGGCGGCACGATCGGGACGGCCACTGATATCTATTCTCTCGGTTGTCTTCTCTACGAGCTGTCGACGGGGGAGACGCCTTTTCCGAAACCTCGAGCTGGGCAGCTGGACCTTCGCCTCAGCGGTCAATTACCGCCGCCGCCTTCCTCGCAGGTCGTGGGGGGGAAGCGTGCTCTGTGGAGAGACCTCGACGCTATCGTCCTCAAGGCCCTGAGGTTCGAGGCGGCGGAGCGTTATTCCGGGGCGGATGCTCTGGCCCGAGATCTCCATCAACTTCTCGATGGCCTTCCGGTAGAGGCGATGCCCCCGAGCCGGACCTACCGGGCACGGAAATTTCTGCGTCGCCATGCCCTGGCGGTGGCTTTGGTGACTTTGGCGGCGAGCTCCCTGGTAGGAGGGACCTTGGTTGCCTGGCAACAGGGGAAGGTAGCGGCAGAGCAACGGGATAGCGCTCAGAGGTTGGCGGATTTTTCTCTGGAGATGCTTCGACTTGGAGATCCTGGAGAAACGGGTTCCTCTAGCGTGTCGGCCCGCGAGCTGTTGGAGGGAGGCGCGGCGCGGGCTGCCAACCTGGAGGATCCGGAAACCCGTGGCCGAGTGTTGGCGGTGATCGGTGAGGGGCTTGCCAACCTTCAGGTGAACGAGCCTGCGGCTTCCTCCTTACTCGCTTCCGCCGCTGCCTTTGGCTATCCCGCAGCCAGCGAGCCGAGGATTCCTCGCCTTCTGCGCCGGGCCGCTCTGGCGACCGCTGAAGCAGGAGATTTGGAGCGAGCCTTGTCGTTGAGCCAGGAGGCGATCGCTCGCCAGGAAGCGCTCCTCGGCAGGGACCATGGAGAGGTTGCCGACGGGGTTTTCGAGCGGGCTTTCTTGGTCGCCCGATACACCCCGCCGACGTCCCCCCGCAGAAGCCAGGTATTTCCTTTGTTGGACCGGGCCATCGAGATTCAAAGCCGCCTCGCTCCTCAAGGGAGCGAAGCTCTGGCCAAATCCCTTCACTTGCGGGGCATGCAGGAGATGGCCTCGTTGCATAGCTCGACCGAGCGAGCGGACTCTGTAGAAGTCGAAGCGGCGCTGGGCTCCCTCCGGGAAGCCGTTGCCATGAGGCGGCGCATAGACACCCAGGATGGGCTCACCCTGGTGGAGTCCCTCAATGACATCGCACTCGTTTTGGACACCATTGAGAGGAACCAGGAAGCCATCGAGTACCTGGAGGAAGCGCTGGCTGAAGGGGGGCGGACGATTCACCCATCCCATCCGACGTTACTGACCGTGCGACAGAATTTAGCGGCGATGTTTCGCGAGATGGAGCGCTTCGAAGAGTCGGAAGCTCTCTATCTAGACCTGATGGAGGCGTGGCGGAAGGCTGAAGTGGAAACCCCGCTGAAGGCCTTGTCCGGTCTGGCTTTCGTCTATGCCGGGCAGGGCCGGCTGGAAGAGGCGGCGCAAAAGGCCCGCGAGGCTCAGAGTCGCCTGGGCGAGCAGCAGCCTTCCTATTGGTTGGTTTCGACTCTTCTTGGGGACATTCTTCGCCGCCAAGGTCGGGTCGGTGAAGCCCGACCTCTGCTCGAGGAGAGCGTCGAGCGGTGCGAGATCCTCTTTGGGCCCCACTCCAACGCCAGTCGGCAAGCCCGGGAGGCGCTAGAGGCCCTCCAAGGGGTGCGCTGAGTACAGCAACCCCAGCCGAGAGGTCGTCGGCTGTTCAGAGGCTTCTGTAGAATTCTCTTGGGCAGTTTCTTCTTGGTCTGTCACACGAATGTGACGTCAGCGACGCCTTCCCGCCTTCAGCTCTTCCTACTCTGTCCTCGGTCGAGCGGTTCTTCCCACAGCCCGGGGAGGCCGGAAATCACAAGGAGAGAGTCCATGAAACGAGCTAGCTTTAGCGCAGCGGTGATCCTGCTGATTTTGTCAGTTCCAGCTGAGGCCCAGCGCAACCAGATCCGTATCGTTGGTTCGTCCACTGTTTACCCTTTCGCTACCAAGGTCGCAGAGAGCTTTGGGCGCACTTCCGAATTCAAGACCCCGGTCATCGAAAGTACCGGGTCCGGCGGTGGTTTCAAGCTGTTCTGCGCTGGTGTGGGTAGCGAGCATCCGGACATCACGAATGCTTCTCGGGCGATCAAAGACTCCGAGGTCGAGCTGTGTGCCAAGAATGGTGTCAAAGAGATTACCGAGGTCAAAATCGGCTACGACGGCATCGTGTTGGCCAACTCTCGGAAGGCGGGGCGCCTGAAGCTGACTCGCAAGCAGATCTTCCAAGCTTTGGCCAAAGAGATCCCCGGCTCCGATGGATCTCTCAAGCCCAATCCCTATCGCACCTGGAGAGACGTCGACTCGACTCTTCCCGAGGTGAAGATCGAGGTGCTCGGACCTCCTCCCACTTCCGGTACTCGCGACGCTTTCGTAGAGCTCGCCATGGAAGGAGGCTGCAAGAGCTGGGATTGGGTCAAGGATCTCAAGAAGGCAGACAAAGGTCGGTACCAAGAGATCTGCCACACCCTGCGCGAGGACGGCGCCTACGTGGAAGCTGGAGAGAATGACAACCTCATCGTCCAGAAGCTCGACGCCAACCCGAACTCTTTGGGAATCTTCGGCTTCAGTTTTCTCGACCAGAACCAGGACCGAGTCCAGGGTAGCTTCGTCGACGGAGTTGAGCCCACTTTCGACAACATCGCCCTGGGGGACTACCCGGTTTCCCGGCCTCTCTTCTTCTACGTCAAGAAGGCCCACGCTGGGGTGATTCCTGGAATCCAGGAATTCGTCCAGGCCTTCGCCAGCGACTCTGCCTGGGGGCCGGACGGCTACCTGGCAGACGCTGGTCTCATTCCCATGCCGGCGCAAGAGCGGTCTCGATTGGGTTCTGAAGTTCGGCGCCTAGCGGCGAACGTGCGCTAGAGACGGAATAGCTTTTCCTTCCGGCGAAGAGATCCACCTTCGCCGGAAGGCTTTTCGTTCCTCGAGAGGAAACTCGACGTGCATTTATCGCTTCTTCTGTTGATCCTTGGCCTGTTGGCGACGGTGGGCTTTGTCCTGGGGCGTCACCGTGCCCTCGGTTTGGTCGACAAGGCTGCCCAGCTGCGATCTCTCCCGGGCTACTACGGAGCCTATGTTCTTCTGTGGTGTGCTCTTCCCAGCCTATTGGTCTTGTGCCTGTGGCTGGCTCTCGATTCCGGATTTGTCGATCGGCTCCTGATGTCAGATCTACCTGCAGCGGTTCAGCAGTTGCCCGAAGAGGAGTTGGCCCTTTACATCAGAGACGTGAAGAATCTGGCGACGGGAAATGTCGTCTCAGGACAGGCAGGCAGGGAGCTCCAACTGGGGGCCGACCGGTACCAAGGCCTACTACGCACCAACTTGGTGAGTCGCAGTCTGGTGGTGCTGGGCTTGGCAGTTCTGGGCCTATTCCTCGGCTGGCGCTCGATCGATCTTCGTCTCAAGGCGATGAACCGGGTCGAGGCAGCCGCGAAATGGATCCTCATGGCCGGCTCGACCCTGGCGGTGTTTACGACTCTCGGGATCATCCTGTCGCTGATCTTCGAAGCGGGGAGATTCTTCCGCCTGGTGCCCATGGGGGAGTTTCTCTTTGGACTGAGGTGGAGCCCTCAGCTCGCCCTCCGAGCGGACCAAGTGGGTAGCTCCGGTAGCTTCGGTGCAGTGCCCCTTTTTGCAGGCACCCTGCTGATCACCGTGATCGCCATGTTGGTCGCGGTCCCCGTGGGGCTTTTGTCCGCCATCTACCTCGCCGAATATGCCGGTCCTCGCTTCCGCACCTTCGCCAAGCCTTTGCTGGAGATTTTGGCTGGTGTTCCAACGGTGGTCTATGGCTTCTTCGCGGCTTTGACGGTGGCTCCGACCCTGCGTCGGTTCGGCGAAGGACTCGGGTTGGAGGTTGCCTCGGAGAGCGCTCTGGCTGCCGGTGCGGTCATGGGAATCATGATCATCCCCTATGTTTCTTCCCTTTCCGACGACGTGATCTCTGCCGTTCCGAGGGGCCTGAGGGAGGCTTCCTTAGGCATGGGAGCCACCCAGGCAGAGACCATCCGGCGAGTCGTTTTTCCGGCTGCCCTTCCCGGCATCGTCGGAGGAATTCTTCTGGCGGTTTCCAGGGCTATCGGAGAGACCATGATCGTGGTCATGGCTGCAGGGTTGGCAGCCAACCTGACCGCCAACCCCCTCGAGGCCGTCACGACGGTAACGGTGCAGATCGTCACCCTCTTGGTGGGTGACCAGGAGTTCGACAGTGCCAAGACTCTCGCTGCCTTTGCCTTGGGCCTGATGCTATTTCTGGTAACCCTGGTCCTCAACGTCGTGGCCTTGGTGGTGGTGCGGAAATATCGGGAGCAATATGAATAGTCAGCCAATTTCGCCGCAAGCCCCGTCGCCCACCGGTCCTGCTCAACTCGGAGTAGATGCGGTTCGGGCGCGCCTGCGCAAGCGGAATGCCGCTGCTCGGCGGTTTCGGCTCCTCTGCCAGGCAGCGGTGGCCTGTTCCCTAGGTTTCCTTTTCCTTCTCTTGGCAACCCTGTGCCTACGGGGCTATCAAGGCTTCTTTCAGACCCTGATAGAAGTCGATATCTTCTTCGACCCTCAGGTGCTGGATCCGGATGGGAGCGGCGATGCGGAAGTTCTGGCCTCCGCCAACTATGGGAGCCTGATCCGGTCCTCTCTGCAGGAGATCCTTCCAGATACCGAGGGACGTCGGGCCCGACGGGCCTTGGGCGAGTTGGTCAGCCTCGGTGCTGCCTATGAGTTGCAGAACAGGGTGGCGGCAGACCCGGCTTTGGTGGGCACAACACAAGCTCTGTCCCTAGTGGCCTCGGACGAAGTCGACTTGTTGATCAAGGGGGAGCTGTCCCGGGAAGTCGAAGAGAGCGAGCGCCGGTTGAGCGATCTACAGATCGCTTGGGTGGATGCTCTCGATGCCCAAGGTCGAGTCCGAACTCGCTTGAGTCGCTATTTCTTTACCTCTGGTGATTCTCGGGAACCGGAGATGGCCGGGGTTTGGGGAGCTGTGGTGGGCTCGGCCTACACCATGTTGATCACTCTCCTGTTGTCGTTTCCCCTAGGGGTGGCCACCGCGGTCTATCTGGAAGAGTTTGCTGGCAAAAACCGGTGGACCGATTTGATCGAGATCAACATCAACAATCTCGCCGCGGTCCCTTCCATCGTCTATGGATTGCTCGGTCTAGCCTTGTTTCTCAACGTTTTTGGCTTGCCGCGATCCGCTCCGTTGGTGGGGGGGCTAGTACTGACCCTGATGACCTTGCCCATCATCATTATCGCCAGTCGCGCAGCCTTGCGGGCTGTGCCCCCGTCGATTCGCGAAGCTGCCTATGGCTTGGGAGCCTCGCCCATGCAGGCGCTGGTCCATCACATTTTGCCCTTGGCTCTACCAGGCATGCTGACCGGCACGATCATCGGTATGGCTCGGGCTCTGGGGGAAACGGCGCCGCTGTTGATGATTGGCATGGTGGCCTTCATCGTTGACGTTCCTCAGGGGCCGCTGGACCCAGCGACGGTGCTACCGGTGCAGGTCTATCTCTGGGCAGACAGCCCGGAGCGAGCCTTCGAGGCGAAGACTTCGGCAGCCATTCTCGTTCTGCTGACCTTCTTGATTCTCATGAATACCCTCGCCGTGGCGCTCCGAAAGAAGGCCGAGCGTCGTTGGTAGGAACCATCCTAGAGAAAACGGAGATCTCATGACTCGACACGTGGATGAAGAATACGACCATATTCGTCAATCGCTGCTGCGTATGGGCGGCCTGGTCGAAGAGATGATCGAGAATTCTCGTCGTGCCCTCCTGGACCGGGACTCGGGGCTCGCCTCGAGAGTGATTGGCGAAGATCGCAAGGTGGATGAAACCGAGAAGCAGATCGACGAGCTCTGCCATGGCGTGTTGGCTCTGCAGCAGCCTACGGCGGTGGATCTTCGTTTCTTGGTAGCGGTCATGAAGATCACCACCGACTTGGAGCGCGTCGGAGACCTCGCCTGCAATATCTGCCGATCTGTCCGGGACCTTCATGGTGAGCCGCCTTTCGGGGCCTACGGAGAAGCGGGAGCCCTCTTTCTGGCCGCCCGGCGCATGGTCAGCGAGAGCCTGGATGCCTTCCTGCGGCGAGATGCGGATTTGGCCATGGAGGTCTGGAGGCGAGACGACGAGATCGACCGTGTCTACAAGAGATTTGTCCGTGAGCTTCTGGAATCAACCCAGAGCGATCGTCAAGCGGTGGCTCCGACTTTCCAACTGATTCTCATTGGCCGGAGTCTGGAACGCATCGCTGATCACGCGACCAATATTGCCGAGGATGTCATTTACTACGTCCAAGGAGTCGACATTCGCCATGCGGAGACCGACTACGGCTCTGCCAAGAAGGGGGTTTGATGAGCCAGAGCACGGAGGCAGCTGCACTTTCATCGTTATCGGTGCCTTTCAGGCCTGGGGGAGTCGCCGACGGATCGGCCAGCCTGGCCATGAGTGAAGATATTGCCAGGGCAACTCAGCCCCAAATCGAAAATTCCGTCCTGGAGGCCAGAGACTTTTGCCTTTGGTACGGCGAAAAGCAGGCTTTGAAGAACATCTCCATGGAGGTACCGGAGAAGCAGATCACGGCCTTCATCGGTCCTTCCGGTTGCGGTAAATCCACCCTTCTACGCAGCATCAATCGCTTGAACGATTTGGTTCCTTCAGTACGAGTGGATGGCGACATCCTGTTCGAAGGAGAAAGCGTCTTCGGTGCCGAGGTGGATACCAATCTGCTTCGTAAGCGAGTCGGGATGGTGTTCCAGAAATCCAACCCGTTCCCCAAGTCCATCTACGAGAACGTCGCCTACGGCTGCCGGATTCAGGGAATCTCCCATCGTACCGAGCTCGACGAGATCGTCGAGCGGAGTCTCCGTTCCTCGGCTCTTTGGGATGAGGTGAAAGATCGTTTGGACGATGTCGCCACGGGCCTCTCCGGCGGCCAGCAGCAGCGCCTTTGTATCGCTCGGGCCATTGCGGTGGAGCCAGAGGTGATCCTTTTCGACGAGCCCTGCTCGGCCCTAGACCCCATAGCCACAGCAAAGATCGAGGAGCTCATGAAGGAGCTTCGGCACCAATACACCCAGGTGATCGTCACCCACAATATGCAGCAAGCCTCTCGAATATCGGACTTCACGGCCTTCCTCTACCTTGGGGAATTGATCGAGTATGGGCCTACCAAATCCGTTTTCATCAACCCGATTCGTCAACAGACCGAGGACTACATCACCGGGCGCTTCGGCTAACAAGGTCTCACACCGCGGGTGTCAGGCATGCGTTCCATGCACCACTAAAATGCCGTCGAGGCGGTAGGGGGGCCAGTCGAAAAGACCTTCAGTGATCTGGATGGGAGTGTTTTCGATCTCGAAGGTTCCCTATGGTTGTCCTCTCATCGTCCGGAAGCGCTAAAGTTCTGCCAAATGCTCAGCTCACGATTCCTCTGGAACCTCTATGCCGGCTACGCGGCCCTGATCTTACTGACGGCAACCATCGTCGGAGTTCTGGTAACCCGTCAGATGGAGCAGGAGTCGCTGGCCCAAATCGAGCAGAGTCTTCGGGCTGAGGCTCTTTTGCTGCGAAGTCTGGCGAGCCAAGGCTCTTTCCTTTTGCCCGATGACGAATTTCAAGTGCGGGTGCGGACCGTGGGCCTGGAGACGGGGACGCGGTTTACCGTCATCCGTCTCGACGGAGTCGTGATGGCGGATTCTTCGGAACGACCGAAAAGCATGGACAACCATGGCCAGCGACCGGAGATCGTGGCTGCTCGATCCCAGGGCCAGGGCACAGCGACCCGCCATAGCGCCACCACGGGCCAAACCATGATGTACCACGCCTTGCCAGCGGTGAGCGACGATGGTGAAGTGCTCGGCTTTGTGCGGACCGCCTTGCCGTTGGCAGCGGTGGAGGCGCGCCTGGGTCGCATGCGGTACCTGGTAGCCATCGGCGCGATGGTAGCTGCCTTGTTGGGCCTTGCGGTGGCTTTTGCCTTTGCTCGACGAGTGACCCGCCCGATTCTCCTCATGACCGCGGCAGCGGAGTCTTTAGCAGCCGGTGATCACGACCAGAGAGTGACGGTCGATGCCAGCGACGAGTTGGGCTCGCTGGCGAGGTCTTTCAATCGCATGGCGGTGGATTTACGGGATCGTATCGACACAGTGGAACGGGAGCGTCATCGACTCTTGGCGATTCTCGGCGCCATGGTGGAAGGAGTGGTGGCTCTCGACGGGAATGAACAAGTCGTGCACATGAATCGCGCTGCCGGGAAGGTCTTGCAGGTTTCTCCCGAAGACAGTATCGGGAAGCGGATTTGGGAGGTGATTCGTCAACCGGCTGTGGACAAGGCCTTGCGGAGGGCGATGGAAGGGGTGGGCAATTCTTCTGAAGCGAGGATTGCCGCAGAGGTCACGGATCGCGTCATTGAGCTTCATGGGGCGCCCCTTCGGGACGGCGGAGCTGTGCTGGTGCTCTATGACGTTACCGAGTTACGGCAGCTGGAAGAAGTGCGCAGAGATTTCGTCGCCAACGTTTCTCACGAGCTCAAGACGCCCGTTACAGCGATCGTCGGCCTGACGGAGACGATGCTCGACGACCGGGATATGGAGTCTCAGATCGCCAATCGTTTTTTGACCCGAATCGGCGAGCAGAGTCGGAGAATGTCCGTTTTGGTGGCGGATCTTCTGGCCCTCTCCCGACTGGAGTTCGGGCAAGGAGGTTTAGAGCAAGCTTCGTTGGATCTGCGCACTCCCATCCTGGAGGCCCTGGACAGTCAGCGAATGCAGGCAGGGGATAGAGGGTTGACTCTCTCGGAGACCTTGCCGACCACGCCTCTCCCAGTTCGAGGCGATGAGGAGGCTCTTCGGGAAGCCACCGAGAATCTACTCACCAACGCGATTCGTTACACTCCCGACGGGGGCCAGGTGGGGGTGATTGCCAAACGACAGGGTCGGGAGGTGATTGTGGAGGTCCGGGATAGTGGCCCCGGCATTGAGCCTCAGCACCAGGAGCGAATTTTCGAGCGCTTCTACCGAGTGGATCAAGCTCGATCCCGAGAGCTCGGGGGCACCGGCCTGGGCTTGGCCATCGTCAAGCACATCATTCTGGCTCATGGAGGCCGGGTCGTGGTGGAAAGCTCTCCCGGAGAGGGAAGTGTATTTCGCATCACCCTCCCTCTCGAGATGGAGTTTTCCTTCGAGCAGTCGGGGGCTCTCTAGGGGGATCCGCACCGATCCGGCTTCGTCGCTTTCGGGAAACCGAACCGCCAGCGCGTTGACAGCCCAAGAAAGCCGTTGCTATTCTGCCTAGCGTGACCAGGTACACAAATTGATCTCGTTGACGGTGATCCGCGTCGTCGTGCGTAGCCGTGTGTTCCGAAGCAGCGTGTCCCGAAGGAGATAGTTATGTTTCAGCGCCTGAAGAATCTGGTTCGAGGTTTCATGAGTCTTTTCGTCTCTGGGCTGGAGAAGGCCAATCCTCGGGCCTTGATCGAGGCCGAGAAAGAGAACCTCCGCAAGCAGATAGCTCGGTTCAACGAGAATCTGGCCAATCATGCCGGCTTTGTCGAGCGCCTGATGCGGCAGACAAAGAACCTGGAGAAGCAGGAGCAGGATTTGGCCGCCAAGACAGCTGCCCACCTGAAGCTAGGGCATCGTAAGGTGGCCGGCCAGTATGCCCTGCAGCTCAAGGGGGCTCGAGAGCAGTTGGAGGAAAATCGGACTCAGTTGGAGCAGGCCGAGACGACCTACAAGCAGCTGGTCAAGGCACGGGATGTCTCGGTACGGGAGGCGCAGCAGAAGATCGAAGCTCTGAAGCGCATGATGACTGAAACGGAGATGCTCGAGGCCCAGGCCGAGCTTCAGGAGATGGCCCAAGGGATGATCACCTCCATTGGCGGTTCCGGGGACACTCTGAGCCGGGTCGATGAATATCTCACCGAACGGCGTGACAAGGCTGCCGGTCGCGCTCGGGTGGCCGCTTCTTCCGTCGACACCAGCGGAGTGGACATCATGGAAGCGGAGCAGGAGGCTCTTGCCGATCAAGCTCTGGGTGAGTTTGCTGCTGCCTACGGCCTGGATATTCCGGTGTCAGAAGACGCCACCGTGGCTCCAGCAGCGGAGCCCATCGAGGAAGAACCACAGATCAAAGATATGGGACCGACGGTCAGCGAAGGTTGAAGTCGGGTCGATAAGAAATAGTCGTTGCGAGAGCTGGGGGCGTCGTTGGAGGTAAACCTCGAACGACTCGGGTTTTGTCCCAGATTCTCGGGTACGCCATGGGAGGCATCGAATGTCTGAAAAAGTAGGGCCCACGGGCCTAGGAAAAATCGTCGTCTTTCTTTTCATTTTGGGCCTGTTGGCAGCAGCTGGCTATTTCTTCAAAGATCTCATTGCTCCCGGTGGCCAAGGTCAGGGAGACGTCGACCTGGATAAATTCAAAGACCAGGTAGGCAAATACGAAGCTCCGGATACGACCGGTATTACGACGGTCAACGAGTACAGCTATGTGCCCTCGGAGAAGTTGCCGGAAGTCAAAGGCGTCAGCGCCTACAAATGGGACGAGGATGAGAAGATCGTCGAGTTTCCCATCAATGTGTGGATAGGTTGGCTGCCGATCGTCGCTGCCAACAATGGATTCAGTCCCAACGAAGACAGCATCTTCTACAAGGACTACGGCTTCAAGGTGAACCTGAAGCTGATCGACGATCCGGTGGTCGCCCGAGATGCCTTCGCTTCCGGTGAGAGCCACGTCTTGTGGGGCACGCTGGACATGATGGTGCTGATGGCGCCGGAGCTGATGCGAGATTCGCGAACTGCGCCGCGTATTTTTCAACAGGTGGATTGGTCCAACGGCGGGGATGGCATCGTGGTGCGGGGGAACATCGAATCCGCTAGCGATCTCAAGGGCAAGACCGTGGTCTATGCCCAGAACAGTCCTTCCCAGTATTTTCTCAACAACCTGTTGCTCAATGCTGGCATCCAGCCAGGCGAGGTCAATCACAAGTTCACGGCAACTGCCTTCGAGGCCGCGGCGGCCTTCGTTTCCGACAAGAGCATCGACGCTTGCGTAACCTGGGCACCGGATATCTACAACATTCCCGACCGCGTGGCGGGAACGAAGATTCTCACTACCACCGTGGAAGCCAACAAGCTCATCGCGGATGTGTGGGCGGCTCGTGCCGACTTCGCCAAGGACCACCCGGACATTATTCAGGGGTTGGTCGAGGGGATCTTCAAAGGCATGAAGCAGCTCAAGGATTCGTCCTTCAAGGCGTCAGCCTTTCAGTGGATGGCGGAAGGCTATGGTTTCGCCGTCGACGAGGTTCAGGCCATGGAAGCGGATGCTCATTCGACCAATTTTGCCGAAAACAGCGCCTTTTTCCTCAACCAGAACAATCCGGCCAACTTCGAGCGTACCTGGAAAAACATCACTTTCGTCTATCGCGAGCTGGGTTTGGTGGGAACGCCGGTGCGTTTCGATGAGGTGATGGACTTCAGCGTCATCAAGGCCATCGACAAAGCCGGGACCTTTGCGGATCAGAAGGATGAGTACCAGACCAGCTTCGTGCCGACCTCGTACCGTAAGGTGCAGGCAGAGTCCCCAATCCTCACGCAGACGATCCGGATCAACTTTTACCCGAACTCGGCGGATATTTTCGAGCCAGAGCACGATGAGAATGGCAACGCCCTCGCCAACACCCTTTACGATCCCACCGTGAAGGGCACTCTGGAGAAGGTCGCGCGCCTGGCTGGCCAATACGAGCGAGCTGTGATCGCCGTGGTAGGTCACACCGATGCCTCGATGCAGGGACGGGGCGTGCGGTTCGAAGATGTCCAGAAGCTCTCTCAAGAACGCGCGCAAGGGGTGACCCGAGCCCTGGTAGAGAAGTATCAGTTCGACCCCAATAAATTCGTGGTCGAGGGGATGGGTTGGAACCAGCCGGCAGACGAAGACGATCCGATGAACCATGCCTTCAATCGTCGAGTGGAGATCTCCGTCTACCCGCCGGAGGCCCAATAGGCGGAAATCGAATAATCCATGAGTGAGCCTCTAGAGCCAGAGATCGCAGGCGCCCCCGGCGAGACCGAAGACGAGGTAACCGAACCTTCCGTCGAGGCAGAGGAGCCTAGTCTCACTGAGGAAAGCCTCGCTGAGGAGAACCTCGCAGCGGAAAGCCTCGCCGACGAACAGCCCACCGAGGGTGACTCGCGGTTGTTGGGGACCCTTCTGGCGATCCGTCGGCCCGTTCCCCTGTGGCAACGGTGGGTGCTGGGATCCCTACCGATCCTTGCTCTTCTAGGGGCTTGGTGGTTGGTTACCGGAAATGGGCCAGCGGAAGAGCGCATCATGTCGCCGACGATTCTTCCGAGCCCTCTGGAGGTCGTCGAGTCCTTCCCTTCCCTGTGGTTCGAGCGAGCTCTTACCCGCAACGTCACCGTGTCTCTCGTCCGAGTCATCGAGGGTTTCCTGGTAGCTGTATTGATCGCTTTCCCTCTGGGGCTGGCCATGGGAGCTTTCTCGCGAGTCAAAGCGACTTTCAGCCCCCTGTCGGTACTCGGTGCTTATCTGCCGATCCCCGCTCTCGTTCCGTTGACCCTGAGTTTGTTCGGTACTGGAGAGAAACAGAAGATCGCTTTCTTGGCGCTGGCCTTCGTGATCTATCTTCTTCCTCTCATCGTTGCGGCGGTAGATGAAGTGGACCAGGTCTATCTCAAGACGGGATACACCCTCGGGGCCAATCGTTGGCAGACGGTGACCAAGGTGCTGTTGCCCATCGCATGGCCGGATATTTTTCAGAGTTTACGCCTAGGGTTCGGCATCGGGTGGAGCTACATCATCTTGGCGGAGATGGTGGATATCGGCAAGGGAGTTGGTGGCATCATCATCACGTCCTCTCGCATCGGTCCCCGGGAGCATATCTACCTCGTTCTCTTGGTCATCGTGGTCGTGGCGTTTCTGACGGACAAGGTGTGGGCGACCCTGGGCAAATTCCTTTTTCCCTATCGGGAGCAAAGTCGATGACCAACCCGGAAGACCTCGTTACAGAGTCGGCCAATCCGCCGGAGACCTTGCTGCCGGAGACCTTGCCGGCGGAGATTTTGCCGCCGGTGGTGGAATTCGTAGAGGTGGAGAAGACTTTCTCTCCCGGTACCCGAAAGGCTTATACAGCTCTCAAGGACCTCTCCTTTCGAGTGGAGGACGTACCGGACAAGGGCGAGTTCATCTCTATCGTTGGGCCATCCGGATGTGGCAAGTCGACCATCCTCAACCTGATTCAAGGCTTCCCGGATGTTGCTCCGGCGACTTACGGTAGCGTCCGGGTTCGGGGAAAAGAAGTCACCGGTCCGGGCCGTGATCGCGGAATGATCTTCCAGCAGTACAGCTCCTTCCCGAACCGTACCGTGCTGCGCAACGTCACCTTTGGCCTAGAGATCAACCGAGAAGAGAACGGCCTTAGCCAGAGCCAGATGGACGCCTTGGCTCAGCAGTGGATCTCCCGGGTAGGGCTTGGCGGTCACGAAGGGAAATACCCTCATCAGCTTTCCGGTGGACAGCAGCAACGGGTAGCCATCGCCCGGAGCCTGGTTCTGAAGCCTCGCATCATTCTCATGGATGAGCCGTTTTCGGCTCTCGACGAACCGACCCGCTATGACATGCAGCTTCTGGTCACGGATCTGTGGCACGAGATCGAGGCGACCGTGTTCTTGGTCACCCATTCCATCAGCGAGGCTGTTTACTTGGGGGATCGAGTTTGGATCATCACCCCAGCCCCCGGACGGGTTGGGAAGGAATTTCGTGAGATCTTTCCGCCGGAGCCTGGAGTCAACCCCATGCTGATCCAGGAGACGAGCCGGTTCAAAGATGCTGTAGGAGAGGTCGCTCAGACCTTTCACGAGCTGCAGCCCGGAGGGGGCTGAGTGGCCAAGAGCGCCGCGGACCTCGGTTTTGTCGACTATTTGAAGGCGGCCTTCTTTCGCCGTTGGCAAGTTCCCCTTTTAGGTCCTTTGCCGGTCAACGCGATGGGGCTAGCGGCCTTCGCGGTGTTGGGGATCGCCAACCCGGGTTTTTGGTTCTTGGGTGCTGCGGCGGAAGCTGGCTATTTGCTTTACCTCTCTGGTAGCTCGCGTTTCCAGAAGTTGATTCAAGGGGAACGCCTCCTGGTCGGCAAGAAGGAGTACGAGAAGAAGCTAGCCCGTGTAGTCAGCCGCCTGTCGACTCCTGCGCAGGAGCGTTACCATCGCCTGCTCGATCAATGCCGTGCGGTGATGGGAATCTCTGAGACTTTAGAAGAGGAGTCGTTGGACAGCGTAAAGTCCATGCGAACGGGCGGGCTCAACCAACTGCTGTGGATCTTTCTCCGCCTGCTGACCTCGAGGGAGGTCATCGTTCAAAATATGAGCCGGGTGAACCGCAATAACCTGGTTGCTGAGGTGGAAAAGAGTGAGAAGCAGTTGGAAGAGGCCGGCCCGGAATCTCCCCTTTCTCGAGCATTCCAGGGAACCCTGGAGATTCAGCGGAAACGCCTCGAGAACTTCGATCATGCCCAGGAAAGCCGCCAGGTGATTGAGGCAGAGCTGAGCCGGATCGAACAGCAAGTGGTGTTGATTCGTGAGGAGGCGGCTGTGGCGGGTAAGTCCGCATTCCTGTCGGACCGCCTCGACTCCGTGAGTACCGCCTTGACCGAGACCAACCGTTGGATGGAGCAAAATGCCGAGATTTTCGGCGGCCTTGGGGATGACGGCTTGGGTTCGGCACCTCCTGAGCTACCGGAACTGCCCCCGACTCTTCCCCGAGAATTGGAGAGCGATGTCCAGTAGCGAAGATTCCTGGGAGTTGCACCGGCTGTTCCGGTCCCTCCAGATTCAACCCTCCACCTTCGGCCTCGGTCGGTATTCATGATGAAGAAAGATTTCACCTGGATCGATTCACCCGAGGGTCTTCGGGAGCTGGCAGTGGTGATGGATGCGGAGCCCTGGCACGCTTTGGACCTCGAGTCGAACTCCGGCTTCGCCTACTTCGAGCGCCTGTGCCTGATGCAGCTAAATGTCGGCGGGAAGCTCTGGCTGGTAGACCTATTGGCTCTGCCGGGAGGAACCCGAGCCATCGATCCCCTGCGCAAAGCTCTCGAGAGTCGCGAGCACACCACCTTCCTCCACGGGGGAGAGTTTGATGTCGGTTGTCTGAAGCGGGATTACGAGCTTGCGCCTGCAGGGGTCTGGGACAGTCAGCAGGCCACTTCCTGCCTGGGTTGGGAGAGGACCGGGTATGGAGTTCTGGTGGAGAAGATCTGCGGCGTCGAGTTGGCCAAGGAATATGCTCACTACGACTGGAGCCAGAGACCCATCGCTCGGGCTCCCTTGAGCTACGCCGTAGACGACGTTCGCTACTTGCCGGAAATCTGTCAACGATTGCAAGGCGAAGTGAAGGAAGCGGATCTGGAAGAAGAGGTGGGGATCGCCATCGGAGTCGTCGAAGGAGTGACTTGGAGCGGCGGTTTCGGCCCGGACAGCCTGTGGAAGGTCAAAGGTTCCGGTCGGCTACCGAAGGACGCGCTGCCTGCCTTCGTAGCGCTCTATGAATGGCGGGACGCCACAGCTCGTCGTCGTGATTTACCTCCCGGGCGGGTGCTCAACAATGCTTCTTTGCTCAACCTGGCCCGCAACCGGCCGACCACTCGCCGCGAGCTTCATGGCAGTGGCCTCAAGGGCAGAGCCTTCGGAGAGCACGGGACGAAGATTCTCGAGGTGCTCGCCACCGCCTCGACCACTCCACCGCCGGTGCCCAGTCGTCCGGTTCCTCAGCGCCCGGAGCCCCATGAGCAAAAATGCGAGACTCGCCTGCGCAAGTGGCGCCAGGAGGAGGCGTTGCGGAGGCAGGTTCCTCAGCAGGTGGTACTTCCTGCGCGGGCTTTGATGTACCTCAAAAAACACGGCACCGAAAGTCTCCCGGAAGTCCCCCAGCTAGGAGCCAAGCGCATCCGTCTCTATGGAGACCAGTTGCGGAAGCTTTGCGCTAGCCGCTGAGGACATCTTCTAGGAGCTGGAATAGCTCCCCAGAGAGCACACAGGAGCCTGTGCCGACATCTAAGGGATTGGTATTTGGGAGGGCAGATGAGCGAGTTACCCGGCTGGGCCGCCGAAATGCGGCAGTTGTTTCGAGCTGGAAGTACCAGCCAGTTTGTACTGTACGGCAGCGTCCACGATTTGGTACCGGTGCCTGCCGATGAACAGGGAAACCGCTACGTCTCCTTGCGTCAGTACCTCACGGAGGTCATGTTCGACCCCTTCGATGTAGTCATTCAATACGATCGCGGGCGAGGCATCCGGGTACGAAAAGGGGGGGAGCATTTCTACAAATTTCTCCAAGCTTTCGACGCCTATCAGGGCACTAACTGGGCCAAGTTGCCGGCAGACAAGGCGGGAGACTCCCTCAATCTAGCCAATCTCCTTCCTCGGGATGCCAACCGGGCCTTGGAGTTGATCAATCGATTTGTTCGGGGAAGTCAGATCCTGACTCGGCGAGACGAGGAAGGACGAAGGGTTTCTGCCCCTCTCAAGGTTGCGGTGATGGTGGACTATGCCCATTTCATCGTGCCGCGGGCCGACGCTCTTCAGCTCTCCGGCGAACGCAGCCAGGTGTTGATTCAGCTCCTCGACTGGGCCAGCGATCCGGCGGTGGCCGGTGCTTTCGTCGCCACTGTGCTGATCACCAACAACTTGGCGGATTTGAGCCCGGCCCTGGTCGAGAGCCCATACAACGCCAAAATCAAAGTGGAGCTGCCGAAGGCAGAGGAGTTGGTGAGCTACGTGGCTGATCTGACCGCCGAGCAGGAACGTTTCGAAGAGCTCTCGGATCTGGGGAAGGAAGAGTTGTCGGCCAAGCTGGTGGGCTTGTCGAGGGTCAATGTTCGTAGCTTGATCCTCCGTGCCCTCAAGAACGGAGACCGTTTGACCCACACCTTCGTCACTCGGCTGCGCAAGGAGTTGATCGAGAAGGAGGCTTCGGGGCTCATCGAGTTCATTGAGTCTCAGCGGAATTTGGATAGCGTTGCCGGCCACGTCGAGGCCAAAGCGTGGTTGCGACAGGATGCCGAGTTATTGCGCCAGGGGATCATTCGCGCCATTCCCATGGGCTACCTATTGGCTGGCCGCATCGGTACGGGGAAGACCTTCTTAGTCACTTGCCTCGCCGGTGAGGTCGGTATTCCAGTGGTCGAGCTGAAAAATTTCCGTGACAAATGGGTCGG
Organism: Deltaproteobacteria bacterium; assembly: GCA_022601195.1. Classification (GTDB taxonomy): domain Bacteria; phylum Acidobacteriota; class Thermoanaerobaculia; order Multivoradales; family JAHZIX01; genus JAHZIX01. The sequence goes on along the minus strand of JAHZIX010000044.1, from coordinate 188,268 downwards.
AGCGACCGAGGGAAATCTCGAGAAGATCTTCAACATCCTTCAAGCCTTGGGACAAGTGATCGTATTCGTGGACGAAGCGGATCAGGCTACCGGCAAGCGGAACTCGGGCGCTCAGGACGGTGGCCTTTCCGGGCGTATTTACGGCATGTTGGCCAAGAAGATGAGCGACACCACGAATCGAGGCAAGATCCTGTGGATTTTTGCTACCAGTCGCCCTGACCTGTTGGAGGTAGACCTCAAACGGCAAGGCCGACTGGATGTACACATCCCTCTTTTTCCGCCTCAGGACCCAGCCAGCCGTCACGATCTTTTTTATGCCATGGCTCGCAAAGTGGGATTAGAGATCGACAAGAAAGCCTTACCGGAGCTACCCGACGATCGCCAATTGGGGGGCAACGAGATGGAAGGCATCCTGGTCCGAGCTCTACGCTTGTACGAAACCCAGGGCCTATTTGATGCACAGGGCCGCTTGGTCAGCCAGGGTACTTCTGAGAGCCAGGATTCGGCAGGCTCGGAGGAGGAGCCAGTGGCGAAGCGATCCCTACCGGAGGTGGTCAAAGAGGTCATCGATGACTTCCGGCCTTCTGCTCATATCGACCGGTTGGAATTCATGGACCTGCTGGCGGTCAAAGAGTGCACCGATGAGAGGTTTCTCCCGGATCAATTCCGGGCCATGGCCCTGCCGGAGGTCAACCGTCGTATCGCCGAGCTGAAGATGCAGATTGGGGAGTACTGAGGGGGACTCGCTGGCGGAGCGAAGTCAAAGTAGGGCACTTCCGAACGGGGAGGAGACTTGACAGAAGAGCCCGTTTGCCACACCATATTTTTATCGTGTCCCCGAGCGGCTATCTAGTCGTTCGGCGGCTTCACCGGGTTCGGGCGGCCTGGGGGGTCGGGTGGGTGAGGACCCGCCGCATTGTGGGCACGCCCAGAGAGGAGGTGGTCCAGTGGATTCGAGTAAACCTGGTTTGATGGAGGTGGCGCTCCGTTAACGGAGTCCTCCAACGCCTCCGTGGCAAATGTGGAGGGTATCCCCGATAACGGGACACCTGACGCCACCGAGACAGACCCGATTGGCCCCGGTTTCGCTGTGCGGAACCGGGGCCTTCGTTCGTTTGCCCCAAGAGGCTTCTAGCTTGCTTTGCCAACCAGCCTGACATCGTGAGGTGCCTCACGGATGTCCAACTTTTCACTTCGAAGCCGGGAAAGGTCTTCCTCGCACGCCATCCTGGGCTACACTCTGTCGCCGGAAGTGAGGGTAGTTTTCTCATGCCAAAGCGCAGCGATATCAACAGCATTCTGATTCTCGGATCCGGCCCCATCGTTATCGGTCAGGCTTGTGAATTCGACTATTCCGGTACCCAGGCCTGTCGTGCTTTGAGGGCAGAGGGCTACCGGGTCATCCTGGTTAATTCGAATCCTGCCACCATCATGACGGATCCGGAATTTGCCGACGCTACCTATGTGGAGCCACTAACGGCAGAGATCGTCGAGAAGATTCTCGACCGGGAGCGTCCTGATGCTCTCCTGCCCACGGTGGGTGGCCAGACCGGGATCAATTTGGCCATAGCTCTCCAGGAGAGTGGTGCCTTGGATCGCCTCGGAGTCGAAGTCCTCGGGGCGACCATCGAGGCTTTGAAGCTGGGAGAAGACCGCCAGCTCTTCAAAGCTGCCATGGAGGAGATTGGCCTCGAGGTTCCCCGCAGTGGCTACGCCACGAATCTCCTAGAGGCCAAATCGATCGCTACGGAAATCGGCTACCCGGTGATCATTCGGCCAAGTTTCACCTTGGGTGGAGAGGGCGGTGGAGTCGCCTACAACCGGGAGGAGCTGGACGAGGTGGCAAGGGCTGCCCTCAGTGCGAGCCCGGTGAGTCAGGTGCTGTTGGAGGCCTCGGTACTCGGCTGGAAGGAGTTCGAGTTAGAGGTGGTGAGGGATCGGGTCGACAACGCCATCATCGTTTGCTCGGTGGAAAACGTCGATGCCATGGGTGTCCACACGGGCGATTCCATCACCGTAGCTCCTCAGCAGACCCTCTCGGATCGAGAGTACCAGGAGATGCGCAACGACGCCTTCAAGGTGGTCCGCCGGGTCGGCGTCGAGACCGGTGGTTCCAACGTCCAGTTTGCGGTGGACCCAAAAACGGGGAAGCGGTTGGTCATTGAGATGAATCCACGGGTTTCTCGTAGCTCGGCTTTGGCTTCCAAAGCGACCGGCTTCCCCATTGCTAAAGTCGCAGCGCTGTTGGCAGTGGGGTACACCCTCGACGAAATTCCCAACGATATTACCGGCGAGACCTTCGCTGCCTTCGAGCCATCTTTGGACTACACAGTGGTCAAGATTCCCCGTTGGGCGTTCGAGAAGTTTCCGGAGAGCCCTCCCGTGTTGGGGACCTCTATGAAATCCGTGGGTGAGGTCATGGCCATCGGTGCGACCTTCCGGGAGGCCCTCATGAAGGGCATGGCAGCGTTGGAGTTAGACAGTAGTTTGGCGCGATTGGAAGAGCTGATGTCCGATCCGGTGCGTCTACGCCGCCGACTACTGACTCCCAATTGGCAGCGGCTATTCGCCGTTTTTGCTGCCCTTCGCCAAGGCTGGACGGTCGAGGAAGTGGCCGCTACTTCGCACATCAACTCTTGGTTTCTCCGCGAGATTGCCAGCATTGTTCAGGCCGAGACCGAGCTCGCCTGTTGGGACTTGGCCACGGTGCCGGATCGCCTCCTCTGCCGGGCCAAGCAAATGGGCGTCAGCGACGCCCGGCTGGCCGGACTTCTGCGCTGTTCTCAAAAAGAGCTGCAGATCGATCTTCCGAAGCGGGGCGCCAAGAGGGTCTACAAGCGGGTCGATACCTGCGCTGCCGAGTTCCCGGCGACGACTCCCTATCTCTATTCCACTTTTGGTCAGGAGTGTGAGAGCGAGCCCACGAACCGTAGCAAGATCATGATTCTGGGCTCGGGGCCGAACCGCATCGGCCAGGGCATCGAGTTCGACTATTGCTGTGTCCACGCTTCCTTCGCGCTTTCGGAGATGGGCTACGAGAGTCTGATGGTGAACTGCAACCCGGAAACCGTGTCAACGGACTACGATACCTCCGATCGCCTTTATTTCGAGCCGCTGACTCTGGAGCACGTGCTCGCTCTCGTGGAGCTCGAGAAGCCCATGGGAGTGGTTGTCCAGCTCGGTGGGCAGACTCCTTTGAAGCTCACCAGAGGCCTCGCTGAGGCCGGTGTACCGATTCTTGGCACACCACCGGATGCCATCGATCTGGCAGAAGACCGGGAACGTTTCGGAGCCTTGCTCACCGAAGAGGGAATTCGCCAACCGGAGAACGCGATCGCCTATTCCCTGGAGGAAGCCAAAGAGGCCGCGCGGCGCATCGGCTTTCCTCTTCTCGTGCGTCCCAGCTATGTGTTGGGTGGTCGAGCGATGGCCACTTGCTATTCAGAGACCACTTTGGTGCGTTTCATGAAAGAAGCCTCAGAAGTGTCCGGCGGTGGCCCAGTGCTGTTGGACCGCTTTCTGGAGGATGCCTTCGAGCTAGACGTGGATCTGCTCTGCGACGGCCATCGTGCGGTGGTTGGGGGAATGTTGCAACACATTGAAGAGGCTGGCATTCACTCCGGAGATTCAGCAGCTGTACTTCCCCCCTACCGGGTCAGTGAGGAACACCAACAAGAGATGCGCGACATCGCTCGCCGCTTGGCACTCCGCCTAGGAGTGATTGGTTTGATGAATGTTCAATTTGCCCTCCACGAGGGGCAGGTCTACGTTATCGAAGTCAATCCCCGCGCGTCCCGAACGGTTCCCTTCATCGCCAAGGCGGTGGGTATTCCCTTGGTTCGCCTGGCGGCACAGGTGATGGCGGGTCGCACCCTCGAGGAATTGGGTTTTACCGAGGAGCCGGAAGTGCCTGGGGTTTTTGTCAAAGCACCCGTATTTCCCTTTCGCCGCTTCCCGGGAGTGGATCCTCTCCTCGGTCCCGAGATGAAATCTACCGGTGAGGTGATGGGGGCCGCCGCCGGTTTTGGCGAGGCCTTCGCCAAGGCTTGGCTCGGGGCTGGCAACCGGCTGCCACTCACCGGATCGGCCTTCCTTTCGGTTCACGATCGGGACAAGGAAGCGCTCCTACCTATGGCGCTGCGTTTGAAGCACTTAGGTTTTCAGTTGTTGGCGACGGAGGGAACGGCCTCTTATTTGACCGGCAAGGGAGTTGCCGTCGAGGCTGTCAAGAAGGTGCACGAGGGGCGCCCCCATGTGGTCGATCGGCTCATCGACGGAGATATTGACTTGGTCATCAACACGCCCTTGGGTAGAGAGTCCGTCATCGACGATGCAGCCATTCGCCAAACAGCGCTCAAATACGGCATCCCTTGCATCACGACTTTGTCCGGAGCCCGAGCGGCAGCAGAAGGTATCGCTGCTCTCCAAGCTGGAACTCTGGACGTCCGCTCTCTTCAGGAGTGGCACAAGACCTCGGAAGCTCTCTCTGTCGGTTGAGCTGGAACCGCCTGGGGCTTCTCCTCACCTTTTCTAACCCTTTTAAACCTTTCCTCACCAAACCTCACCTTCTCTGTCTTGCGGGGCGAAAGAGGGCTACCCAAGGATCAGGGTAGCCGCTCGGGGCGTCGCTCCGGGCCCTTGAATTCCGGTGGCGAGGGGAGCGACTCTGATGAGACAGCTCCCGCGCCCCCTTGGACACCCAGGAGGTATCCCATGAACAAGTGTCTACTGATCGTTCTACTAGTAGCCGCGGCCGTAGCGCCCGGCGTCGAGGCTGCAGGGACCCGCTACTTTCTCAAGGCGGATTTTGATGCCGAGTGCGATGGCGCCGTGAATGACCATGATGAGATTCAGACCGCCCTCAATACAATCAAGAATGGAGATATCTTGGAGTTTCCCGCCGGGGAGACCTGTTTCACTCGCACCATCCTGAAGATCAACGGTGGTACTGGTTTTGTCATCGAAGGCAATGGTGCCACTTTGCTGAGCTCCATTGGGGAAGGGGGGTTGATCATCAAGCATAGCAACGGCTTTGAGATTCGGGACCTCACTTTCGATGGCAATCGAGATCTCGATTGCAGTCAAACCCCCATACCGGATGGCTGTGCCTGTGTTGATTGTCTGGACGACAATCTCATCATTCGGGGATCGACCCCGGTGGGAGTGACCCCCCAGGACCCTCGGCCTCCTTCTTTGCTGACTCGCGTTCGAGGAGTCAATTCGGCCAGGGACGGCATTCATATCAAAGGTTATTCGATGGACCTTGGTGGCAACATTGACCCAACCGAGAACATCTCTCTAGTCGACTGTGACGCCCTCGACAATAGCCGCAATGGTCTCACCATCGCAGAGGCTCGAAATGCCCGCGTGGTGGGTGGATTATTCGCTCGCTCCGGAGACGATCTACCCGGTGCTGGAATAGATATCGAAAGTGAGCTCGATCAGTTGGATCGAGACATAGAAGTCACTGGAGCGACCCTTTCAGACAACTTTGGCAACGGAATACAGATTACCCAGGGGGTTATTCCAGGAGCCGTAGTGGAGCAGGTGCGGGTGATCGATAACGAATTCTTCAACAATCAGCGGGGGGCAATCCGTAACCGGGCCACCCAGGTCACCATTGCCGGAAATCGATTTCACGATTTTTCTTTCTCGAGTGGTGTCACTCAAGAGGCCACCATCACCCTGTTTGAGCAGAGCCAGGACATCCTCATTGCTGGCAATTCGCTGAGTGACATCGAGACAGGTTTACCGGTGGTTTGGGTGGAGAATAAGGCGGAGCGAGTCGAAGTGAGCCACAACCTCTTCGACACCATCAACACGATTTCCGGAACCGGCGCCGCCGTTCAAATGGATGCGGTGGGTGGCTTGGTGGCTCAAAACCAGTTCATGCGTATTGCGACCGGGGCGGCCACCGGGCCAGCGGTTTTCTTCGAGACAACGGCGGCAGACGGAGCGATCGTCGGCAACGAGTTCTTCGACATCGGCCCGCGTGCTTTGTGGACCACGAGTCCTCGAGCCCTGATCTCGGACAACGTTTTCGAGTGCGGCAGAAAGAATGTCATCTGGGCCGCCGGCGAAGACAGCCTGATCGAGGGGAATGTCCTTGGTCCTTTGGCAGAAGCTGGGAGTAGCACCGCCGCGGACTCGGTGATTCGCTACCGCAAGAGTGGGGGATTGGTGGCTGGGAACAGTCTCACCTGCATCGATGCCACACCGTCAGTGCAGCGTGGCCTCCTGCTGGATCTCCATCCGACGGCGGTGCTCGACAATAGTGTTGCCGGTTGCGACCCGAACAAACAGATCCAATACCTGGCTGGCCTGGATCCGTTACTAACGGTGGATAGAGGAAACACCACTTCCGGTGTGGGCTCAGCCCAATGTGATCCAAACCTATAAAAGCTGTTTGGCCTTCTACTCTTCTTGGAATCCCGGTCTTGTGCGCCTGCATCGCACAGGATCGGGACTTATTGCTCTGCTTTCCTGAGTCTCGGCGGCCAATGGGGGAAGCCTAGGCGCAAACAGTTTTCTAGGTTCTGCAACTCGTCCTCATCGCGAAAGGGAGCGAATCGGGGGTCGACATCAAAGTACGGCAGACTCCACCCGGAGCGTTCGATGCAGGCTCGCTTCATGAATTCCCAGGCCTCTTCTAGTCGACCTGCCGCTAGAGTAAAGAATGCCTTCTCTGACCACTGATCTGGATCGGATGAGTTGCCAACGTGCTGATGAGAAAGGGCTTCCCATAATTGGTCCAAGTCGGCCAATTCTTCGAACCCGAGGTCTTTCAGTAAGCGATTAGCCTCCCCCAAGGCGCTGTCGAGCTGCCCGAGGGCTACGTGGCTATGGATGATCAACAGCCAGGCTTCAGGCCGTTCCATATCTACCTCGACCACCCGTTGGGCTTCCTCGATAGCTTCGTTGAACTGGCCGGCGAAATAGAGTTCCTCCGCAAACTCCGATCTTGCATGAAGGCTCAGAGGAAAGCTCTCTTTGGTCTCTTGCGATAGGCGAACCGATTCGGTAAACCGCCCTTGGGCGGACAGGAGGCTAGCTAAGCCGGTGCGAGCCGGTAAGAAATTGGGATCGAGAGCCATCGTGTGGCGGAAGAGCCTCTCTGCTTCGGGCCAATCGAAGTGATGCCGAAAGGCTATCTCCGCTTTCGTCAACAAGGCATCGGTGCTCTGAGGGTTGAGCTCGAGGGCGAGCCGGGTCCTCGAATCTGCTTGTTCCCAATCGCCGAACATATAAGCGACCCGGGCCAGCCCGGCGATGGCAGGCTCGAATTCGGGTTTGAGGGTCAGGACATACTCAAACGCTTCTGCAGCTTGGCGGAGCTGGGACCCTTCGGACCCCTCAATGCGATAGCAGGCTCGAAACAGGGCCTCTTTTGCCTCGCTGGGGAGACCGGCCTCCAGGGCAGCGGCGCCGCAAGCGTTCCAGTACAACTTGTTGATGTGGGTGACCTGGGTCTCGCCGGAGGCCACGGATGGGGCGGAGGCTGCTCCGCCGCGGGTCACCAAGCCGACTAACATCAAGCCGAAAGCTGCCGCTAGCCCAGCACCGCCGAGGACAAGCCATCTCTTCCGTCCGGAGAGTTCTCGCGACGGGGAGACGTTTGTCAGAGGATCTCCGCCCGACAAAGGAAAGACGAATCTGTAGCCCTTGCGGGGTACCGTTTCGATAAACCGAGGAGAGCTCGCATCGTCACCGAGGGCTGCGCGAAGGCGGGTAACACAGAAGTTGATGTTGCGGTCGAAGTCCACGTGAACATCCGCAGGCCATAGCGTCTCGCGAATTTTCTGACGGGTGACGATGGTGCCGGCATTCTGGAGCATTAACTCTAGGAGTTGTGCTTGTTGGGGAGTGATCTCTAGGTCGGTGCCATCCTGTCGGAGTCGATAAGGCTGCGTTTGGAGGTCAAAGGTGCCAAATGAAAACTCGGTGAGCTGTGCTGGGGACGCGGGCTTCATAGAGCCCATAGTAACGCGTCGGAGTTCAGCCCTAGGCAGGGAAGCGCGAACGTAGGCCTCGTTTTCTACCCCTCATCGGAGGAAATCTCGAGCGAAAAAGGGGTTGATGGTGAAACCGACCTCAGAGTAACTTTCGAGGTAGCCGTCTACCCGGAGAATGCGGGCTTCTTCGAGCCAATTCTTCGGCAGGTGAGGCTCTTCCCAGAGAGCAAAACTGAGCCCAAGTCGGCGGTGTTGCCCCTTGGGAAACCAGGCGTGTCCAAGTCGGCTATATCTTGTGGTCTCTCCGATTTCTTCAGCTCGAAAGAAGTTCTTGCTTCCTTGTTCTTGTACAGCAGGAATCTCTAACCAGTAGGTCGCGCAACATCGCGGGGAGAGAGTCAAATCAACCGCTCTCTCCTGAATGTTCACAATGATCTGTTTGCGGAGAATGCGAACTTTGTCGACAAGGATGTACACACCTTGCCCGGAGACGCGGGTTCCTTCCTCGATCCGGATCTGGTGACTGATTTGATTCCGGAAGAGCCGGACATCTCCTCGGGCTTCCAGGGAGCCTCGAAGATCAGCAATGCTACTGAATTCCTGTGGAGTGAGGTAGAGCAGGAGATTGGGTAGTTCAAGAGAGTGGTTGCTCGTGCCGTCCTCCGGCTCCAAGCTTAGAGCCCTGGCAGAAGCTTCATGAAAGCCGAATCGACCCCCTCTCGATGTCTTTCGAATGGGCTCCAATCCCGGATACCGCAGGTTGACCTCTGAAAATGCCAACTCTGCTGCGGTTGCTGAAGGAACCTTGTTGAGTATCTGCTGGGAGAGAAGGAATCTCAGATTTGAATTCCCCGATTGATGTCTACGATACCCCTCTCGGGGTTTCTCGATGCTGAGGTGGGGAGCTTCGTCCTGCGTAGTGGTGGCCACCAAAAACCGGCTCAGGGGCCATGCCCATAAGACGTGAATGACCAGCAAAGAGAGGCCGAAGACGGTCGCCAGGGCCACGGCACGTTTACGGTGACGAGTCCAGAATTGAAAGATGAGCAAGGCAGCTGCCATGACGGCGGCCACCAATGCCGTTCCCAGGTCGCGGGATGAGATTAGCCAAAACTCCTGGAGTATTCCTAGGTAGTGGTGATCAAATCTCAGGAGGTTGGCTAGGGGCCAATACAGAGCGGAACAGAGAGTGAAGATGCCCAATAGGAGGATCAGAGTCCGGGGCAAAGTACCGGCCAAAGCAGCCAGGCCAGCGATGCAAAGGACAATGGCAGTTTCGAAGGCGAGGCTTTCCGCCAGGCCGAAAAAGGTTTCTTTCCAGCCTGCGCCAAAGGAGCTAAGAACCAAGATCTGGCCGATGGCTAAGGGCCCCAAAAAGACCAAGCCGAAGAAAGCGAGTTTGGAGCTCAGGAGATCTCTGCGCCGAAATGGCCGGGTAGGCCAGAAAGCGGTTGGGCGATAGAGGGAGAGGCCCAGCATGACCAGGATCGTCAGCAATGCCGGAGCGGCCGAAAACAGAATCCCCTCGAGGCCCCACAGTGAGGAGTCGATTCGATCGCTGACAGTGAACGGGTTGCTGAGCGCAGAAGAAAAGCGAACAAGAACGATGGCGAGCCAAGCTGCTACAAGCCAGCGGAGGCGAGCCAAGTCTTGGCGAAGGTGAAGGATCGTCGTGTTCATGGCTTCTCCTCGAGGAGGGTCGTTTCGGGTTGCATGGTCGCTGAGAGGTGTTCCGCCGGTGAAGAGTCAGTTGGGTTCTTTGCCGAGTTTCCTTCTCAAGGTCGGTGCGGAGCTATCGATCAGTCGGAAGTCCTCTACCAGGACCTCTCGGACCGCCTTGCCATCGAGAAATTGATCCAGGCGAACGAGATGGGCGTCGCTCAGCCAACCTTCCGGGTCGGAGATCTCTTCCGGGAGATCGAAGATCCTGGTTTGGCGGTGAAAGAGGACCAGAGGGACTTGAGTGATGAGGGACAACGATCGTCTAGTCCCATAGATATCTGCAACGTCTCTTTCTTGGCTTCGAAGGGGGGGCAGGAGAGCTTTTTCTTTGCGAGCGTACCTCCCTTGGACGGCGGTCCCATGAGATCGATTCAGAAGGAAGAATTCTCTTGAATATCGGTAGGGAGCTGGTTTGGGATTGAAGCTCCTTTCCAGGAATCGCACATCGGCTCGCTGGCCCTTTGACTCGATAAGCTCTATCGCCAGCTGGTCACCGGATTGGCTAGCTGATGCGCCTTCTCGAAACGGCAGCTCGAAGACGATTTCGTAGCGATGGCTCTCGATGCGGGACCGTAGCTCCAATCGGCCCGGCTGTTCAGCGTAGCGTTCGTAGGAAGTTGGGTGGATGTGAAAAATTCGATCCCAATACGATTTCTTTTCATATGGATTGAGAATTCGAGCGCCGCCGAGAGCAGCTTCTCGAGCTACGGAAGGGTTCGTCTTGTGGAGGCCGATAGCGAAAGATCGAAGAACCGGACCCCCGTCGATCTTGAGAGTGCTTCGGTGCCGTTGAATCTTGACGAATCGGTCAGCTGGCAGCGGCGAGACATCAAGCCGGCCGTAGATCGAGATATCGCCGTTAATGCGATGCTTCATGGGGTTGTCGTGAGGTCCGAAATAGTCACGGTCGAAGCTGACTTCCATGGAGTCGAGTTCTTTGGCCCCGAAGTTGTCCCAAGACCAGAGGGCAGCGGTGGCGACGACCGCAATCAGCCCCGCCAGGCCTAGGGAGAGAGACCGCCATATCCGCCGGCTCCGATATTGGACGGCAATGATGGCAAGGCTGATCAGGATGAGCTGGATCTCGGTCAGTCGCTCGGAAACTTGGGGAATCCAGAAAGGGTCCAGCCATAAATTCCTGTCTATTGCGAGCTTTTGGAGCCAGTACTTCCCGACCCCCCAAAGAATGGAGAGCCCAAAAATTCCTACCAAGAAGCGGGAGAAGGTACGAGCTAGGGTCGCCCATGCCCAAGTCGTCATGGCCAGGAAGGAGAGTTGAAGTAGGACAAAGGCGGAAGCTGATTGGAGGTCCTCATGGCCCATGCCCAAATGGTGCAGCACGATAGCTTGAGAGACCGCTACAGGGAGGATCAAAATGGAGAGGATGAACCCACCCTTGGCAGCCATCAAGGACCGACTGGTGATCGGCCTCGAAAGCCAGTAGGACCGGGTTCCCATGGGAGGCTCTTCGAGGACCAGAAGACCTAGGAGGATCGGGAGAAGGATCCCCAATTGCAGCAACCCGTCGAGAGTTTCGGCCCATGGGTACGTCGCTGGTTCTCCGTCCGTGGGCGAGAGCAAAACGAGGCTCAAGCGGAGGAGGATGAGGAGGATCCACCCGCAGCAGGGCAACCAGAGCCGGCGCAGGTCGTTTCGGTAGATCTGAAAGATTTGTCTCATCTTGCGCTCTTTCTCATCAGCCTTGTGCTCTCAGCATCGCGGCCTTTTCCGTTGTACCGCGGTAGACCGGAAGCTGCTTTAGGGTCTCCTCCAGAGGCTCTACTTGGAATTCTTGTGGGGTCAGGTCTACCTCTACTCGGCCAATGCAGGAGGGAACCAAGCCAACGAGCTCGGATTGCTGAAACCAATCACGACCGATGGAGGTACCCGAAGGGAGAGTTCCCTCGACGACAACTTCCCGTCGTTCGACCTCCATCGCCAAATACTTCAGCGAATGGAACCGTTGAGAGCTCGTCGAAGTCTCGCTGAGCAACAGAGCTTCTCCTCTTGCCCGATGAACCAGGGCATAGGTCGGTGCAGAATTAGGGTTACGTTGATGGGTAACAGGTCTCGATTGGAGGAGTCGAATCCGGGCTCGCGTCGGTCCAAACTCGACCTTGGATAGCGACAAGGCGCTGCCGCGGTTGCGTACCTGGGCACCCTGTTTCAGCGGTAGGGAAAGCCACGGACGGAAGCGAAATGCACGAAGCCGGAGGGATCCGTCGAGCTCACCGAGTTCTTCTGCCGGGCTGAAGGCGAGATTTTGCCGAGCCCATATTTGGACCTGCAAGTTCCGCGAGGGCACACCATTCAACTGGGTCGGAATGTCCAGGGCCTTGCCAAAGGGAATACTTCCGGTCCAAGAGCCTCCTCTACCGACCAGCCTCAGGCTGTCTCCATTGGGCTGACTGAGTTGAGCCGTCAAAAATTCGGGCTGGAAGAGAGTCGCGGGGTCGCTTCCCTTGGACTCGAGGTCGAGCGACAGGCTTCGAAGCAGCGGTCGAGCCTTCCCGCCGCCCGGGTAGTGCATGGCAAAGCGGGCGGGGCGTTGTTGGAAGATTTCTAGGCCTTCTGTGGAGATTTCTGCACCTCCACAGATGCCGTTGGAAGAGAGGGCCGGGAACAAAGCCGGTAGGAAGGAGAGGCAGGAGAGCAGGGCGCTCCCTCCGAGAAATACAAGTACGGTAGCTTTTTGGTTCCGCCAAGCATAAGCGGCGGCAATGGCCAGTAGGCAGCTCACCAGCACGACTAGAACTTCGAACTGTTGCCACCCGAGGGGCCAACTCTCTTGGCTCCCGGCGCCGAGTCCGACAGCCTGGCTGGCGCTTTCTACCGGGAATGTGGCCCAAGAGGTCGCAACGTCGACCACAATCCATAAGAGGAGAAAGTGAGCCAAACCCCGAGTTGAGACTGCGGCGACGCAAGCTGCCGCAATCGGAGGAAATAGGACGACTGCGGCTTCCTGAAGATTGCTGGCGATCTGCTCTGGCTCAAACCCTTGTGCTACGCCGAATATTAGGTTGCCGGCGATCGCTGGGAGGAGCATCCCGAGGAAGAGGAGACTCACCTTGCTGACCAGCATGGGGATGGGGGGGATGGGGCGAGTCAGCCAGAAAGAGTTTCCAGAGGGAGGGTGCTGGTGAAAGACGAGAGCAATGAGAAAGGCTGCGAGCAGGATGAGCAGGCCACCTACCGGAAATTCCGGTTCGACGAGACGAGCCCTCTCGAAGCTGGGCTCTCGAGTCAGGAGAAAAAAAAGAGGCAGGATCAGAGCTCCTAGCCACAAAGAAAGCAGCCCCTTCGTTCGCAACAGGTCGAAGTGAAGCAGGTGAAGGATGTGTTTCATCTATGCCCTTCCGGGGCCTGCGAAGGCAAACCGATCCTAGGATTTTCGGCCAGCGTGACGAAGATCGAGCGCAAGGACATGGAAGATTGAGACGAGTCCACCAAGCCAGGGAAAAGGGAGCGCAGGAGGTGGTTGTCTTCGAGTTCCTTGGGGTTCGTTGCAGTGAAACGAAACACTCGCTGCGCTCTGTCTTCTCCGCTCACCTGAGCCCGGTGCCAACTTGCTGGAGCGTCCACTGGCCACAGCTGGGGCTCCTCTAGCACCACTTCTATTTCCTGAAACCGTCCCTTGAGCTCCTCCTGGCTCTCCGACAGCAACAGCTGACCATCAGAGAGAAAGCCCACGTGGGAGGCGATGTTCTCTACCTCCTGAAGGTCGTGGGAAGAAATGAATACGGTCCAGTCTCCTTGATCGACCAACTCGAGAACGCCTTCCACGAGCTGGTCTCTCACCAGGGGGTCGAGACCTGTGAAGGGCTCGTCTAGCACCAGCAATTGGGGGTGGTAAACCAGGGAGGAGACCAGGGATGCCTTCACCTTCATGCCTCGAGAGAGGTGTTTGAGTTTGCGGTCGAGAGGCAGCTGGAAGCGGTCTAGTAACTGGGCGCAGAAGTCATCGTCCCAGGTGGGGTAGAAGGGCTTCAGATATTTGAGGAAGCGCTCCACGGTCATCCACTCGGGCAGCTCTTGGTTCTCGGATACATAGCCGATGGACTCGAAGTGGCGAGCCCTCAGGCGATGGCTCGGAGTCCCCAGAATATGAGCCTCGCCGCTGCTGGGCCGCAAGAGATTCATCAGCATCTTGATGGTGGTTGTCTTGCCGGCGCCGTTAGGTCCCAGGAAGGCGTAGATGCTGCCGCTCGGAACTGCCAGATCGACCCCTTTGACGGCTTCTTTACGCCAGAACTTTCGCCGCAGCGCGGTGGTTTCAATCGCGTGAGTCATCGGTGGTGCCTTTCTTGTCGTCGGATTCGTCGCGTCCATTGGGAGAGCTCAGCAGCGCCCAGTGTTCTTCGAGAGCTGCCGCTAGATCGCTGCGGCTCAAGCCCAGGCGCTTGGCTTCGACGACCAGATGTTCGAGAGGTTCGTTCAACAGCTCTCGGCGCTCCTGGGTAGACATGGTCTGAGCTTCGGCGACTGTCGTACCTATTCCAGGTCGGACTTCTAGGAGCCCCTCAGCGATCAGCGCAGCCACGGCTTTGTGGGCGGTGTTGGGGTTGATCTTGAGGGCTTGGCTTAGCTTGCGGACCGAAGGGAAGGGATCCCCCGGCCTCATGCGCCGGCTGGCGATAGCCTTCTTGACGGCATAGATCACCTGTCTGTAGGGCGATTCCCCGGGTTTGAGGTGCAGTCGGAAGGGTAACATAGGTGTACTATGACACCTAGTACAGTGATTGGCAACCCCTCCCTCCGAGTGTCAGGCATGCGTTCCATGCAAAGGTAAATTACCCATCCTGGTTGTGCGCTGTATTTAAGCAATGCACGGAGTGCATGCCTGACACCGAGAGGGGGGGCGCTGCGGTTAGGCGTGGTAGAATCGTTGCTGTCGCGCTGGTCTGTCAGTGGGGCTCCCGTCTTAAAAATCTCAAACTTCTAGATCAGCGAGTAGAGCTATGGGTTTCAGCTGCGGAATTGTCGGTTTGCCGAATGTCGGAAAGTCCACCTTGTTCAATGCGTTGACCCAATCGGGCATCGCTGCAGAAAATTTCCCCTTTTGTACGATCGAGCCCAACGCCGGCATCGTGCCTCTGCCGGACCCGCGGCTAGATTGCTTGGCCGAGATCGTCAAACCTCAAAAGGTCGTCCCTACCTCCATGCAATTCACCGACATCGCCGGCTTGGTGGCCGGAGCATCGAAGGGAGAAGGGTTGGGCAATCAATTCCTGGCGCATATCCGGGAGGTGGATGCCATTGCCCATGTCGTTCGGTGTTTTGAGGACGAGAATGTGGTTCACGTTTCCGCTCGGATCAGTCCGGCGGACGATATCGACGTTATCCACACGGAATTGGCTTTGGCAGATCTACAGACGGTAGAGAAAGCCCTGGATCGAGCGACCCGGACTGCCAAGAGCGGTGACAAGGAGGCGGTGGCCCTGAAGGCAGTACTGGAAAAGGTTCAGCCGCACCTGGATGCCACCAAACCGCTGCGCTCCCTAGAGTTGAAGCCAGAGGAGCGCAAACAGCTCCGGCCACTGCACCTTTTGACTGCGAAGCCGACGATGTACATCGCCAATGTCGACGAGGAGGGTTTCGAGAACAATCCTCACCTCGACGCGGTCAAGGAGATCGCCCTACAGGAGGGAGCGGAGGTCGTCACGATCTGCAACAAGTTGGAGTCGGAGATCGCCGAGTTGGAGGCTGGGGAAAGGGCTGAGTTCCTCGCTGATCTCGGCATGGAGGAGCCTGGTTTGGATCGGGTGATTCGGGCCGGCTACCAGCTCTTGGGGCTCCAGACCTTTTTTACCGCGGGAGAGAAGGAAGTCCGTGCTTGGACGGTCAGGATCGGATCCAAGGCACCGAAGGGCGCAGCGGTGATCCACACGGATTTCGAGAAAGGTTTCATCCGG
Source organism: Deltaproteobacteria bacterium (assembly GCA_022601195.1). Taxonomy (GTDB): domain Bacteria; phylum Acidobacteriota; class Thermoanaerobaculia; order Multivoradales; family JAHZIX01; genus JAHZIX01. The sequence goes on along the minus strand of JAHZIX010000044.1, from coordinate 172,682 downwards.
GCCGAGGTGATTTCCTACGACGACTTCATTGCCTACAGGGGTGAGCAGGGAGCGAAGGAAGCGGGGAAATGGCGCCTGGAAGGCAAGGATTACGTGCTGCTAGATGGTGAAGTAGTGCACTTTCGGTTCAACGTATAGGGCGGTTGGGCGATTAGGGACGGCGATGCGCTTTCTCGTCAAGTTTGACCAGAAGTTGCTGAATTTGTATTCGCGGTAGGATCTTTTACGGATACTCAACCGATTTCCAGGAGAAATGCCTTATGTCCGGAGACGGAAACCCCCGCGTCGCAATCATGGGAGGGGCTCGCACGCCCTTCGTCAAGGCCGGTACGGTCTTTCGTCAGCACCGAGCCCTGGATTTGGCCTGTCACTCGGTGGACGGTCTGCTCCAGAAGCAGGAGCTAGACCCAGCCCTGGTGGACGAGTTGATCTATGGAATCGTCACTCTCGATCCAGGTCTTCCCCACATGGCGAGAGAGGTCGTCTTTTCGAGCCGCTTGCCGGCCGAGGTGCGGGCCGTGTCGGTTTCGGACAATTGCATTACGGGTCTAACGGCCATGGCCATGGTGCACGACTCGATTCGCGCTGGTCGCACCGAGGTGGGCATCGCCGGCGGGGTGGAGTCGATGTCGAACCCGGCGCTACGCTTCGGTAGCAAGGCGAGCCGCATCTTCATGGATGCGAACTCCGCCAAGACCTTCGGCAAGCGCCTTGGCCTGTTTGCCAAGCTCCGGCCCAAGGATTTTCTTCCCCGAGCCCCCTCCGTTGCCGAGCCTTCCACGGGTCTGTCCATGGGAGATCACACCGAGCTCATGGTCAAGGAGTGGAAGATCGAGCGTGGTCCCCAGGATGAGCTCGCGTTAGCTTCCCATCAGGGCGCCCATAGGGCCACCGAGGATGGCCGGTTGCCAGCGGAAATTCATCCTCTCGACGGTTTGAGCCACGATACTTTGATTCGTCCCACTACGACGCTGGAGAAGCTCGCAAAGCTCCGCCCGGTTTTCGACCGGTCCCCCACCGGCACGCTCACTGCTGGCAATTCGAGCCCGCTCACGGATGGCGCTGCTTCGGTGCTCCTGATGTCTGAAGCGAAGGCGAAGCAGGAGGGGCGGACTCCTTTGGCGATCTTGAAGGCCTTCGAGTTTGCCAGCATTCACCCGGACGACGGGCTTTTGATGGGGCCAGGCTTGGCCGTACCGCGGGTCTTGCGCAAGGCCGGCCTGACTCTGGGGGATATGGATCTCATCGAGATGCACGAGGCTTTTGGCGGTCAGGTCCTCTGCAATTTGAAGGCCTGGGAAGAGGGCTGGAAGGAACCGGCGATCGGCGCGGTGGACCGCGACAAGTTGAATGTGCTTGGCAGCTCCCTGGCAGTCGGGCACCCTTTCGCAGCCACTGGAGCTCGCATCGCAACCACTTTGGCGAACGAGATGAAGCGCCGGGGCTCTCGCTATGGCCTGATCAGTATTTGTGGTGCTGGTGCTACCGCTGCCGCCATGATTTTGGAGAGTTACCAGGAGGCCTGAGCCTCCTTCGGTTCTCCCAAAAACCAAGGGGAAAGCCTTGTTCATCATTGCCCTGCTGCCACCGAAAGATCCGAGCTGAGAGCCGTCTTGGGTGTTTCTTGCTCGCAGATTCTTCCCCCGACAGGGTTCCTTCGCTAGCATGGTGCTGCGCCGTTGGCGGAGCAGAAATCGAAAATTGCCTCGAGAGTTCATTGGGAGTCAGTCATGACGGAGACAAGAATCGAGAAGGACAGCCTTGGCGAAATCGAGGTTCCAGCCGACGGATATTATGGCGCCCAAACAGAGCGAGCCCGCCGGAATTTCCCCGTCAGCGGACTGCGCTTTCCGCGACGATTTATTGCTGCCATGGGGTCCATCAAGAGGGCAGCAGCGGTCGTCAACGAGGAGATGGGGATCGTCGAGGCGGAATTGGCCCAGGCGATCGTTCAGGCGTCTGACGAAGTGATTGAAGGGCGTCACGATGGAGACTTTCCTCTAGATATTTTCCAAACGGGCTCCGGCACCTCGACCAATATGAACACCAACGAGGTGGTCGCCAATCGGGCTATCGAGATCCTGGGAGGGGTGGTAGGCCGCAAAGCTCCAGTGCACCCCAATGACCATGTCAACGCGGGCCAATCGAGCAACGACACGATTCCCACCGCTATCCACATCTCGGCCTATGGGGCTTTGGTGGAAGATCTGGAGCCAGCCCTGGTGCAGCTCGCGGAAGCCCTCGAGGCCAAAGCGGTGGAGTTTGATGATGTGGTCAAGATTGGCCGTACCCATCTAGCGGATGCCGTTCCAGTGCGTCTCGGACAAGAATTTGGGAGCTATGCTCAGCAAGTGCGCTACGGATTGGAGCGTCTGGAGGCGGTCAAGCCAAGGTTGGCGCAGCTGGCTCTTGGGGGGACCGCGGTGGGGACCGGCCTAAACGCCCCTCCCGGCTTTGCTGATGGTGTCATCGAGCGAATTGCTGAAAAGACGGGGCACCCCTTTACGCCGGCACCGAATAAATTCGAGGCCCTGGCAGCAAAGGATGCCGCAGTGGAAACATCCGGCGCTTTGAAGACCATTGCGGTTTCCTTGACCAAAATCGCCAATGACATCCGCTGGCTTTCCTCCGGTCCTCGAACCGGTATTGCCGAAATTTCCGTTCCCAGCCTGCAGCCGGGAAGCTCGATCATGCCCGGCAAGATCAATCCAGTGATTCCAGAGTCGGTGCTCATGGTCACCGCCCAAGTGGTCGGCAACGATGCGACGATTGCCGTCGCAGGAATGGCTGGGAATTTCGAGCTCAATGTCATGATGCCAGTGATTGCCTACAATCTTCTCCAATCCATCGAGATCCTCGCCAATGGTTCGAGTCTTTTGGCTGAGAAATGCGTCGCCGGTATCGAAGCCAATCGAGAACGGAATCGTGAGATGGTCGAAAAGTCCCTTGCCATGGTGACCTCACTAGTACCCAAGATCGGATATGACGCTGCGGCAGCAATCGCCAAAGAAGCCTTTGCTACCGGGCGCACCGTCCGGGAGCTGGCTATCGAGCGTCAGGTTCTTCCAGCGGAGGAACTGGCAGAGGCTTTGGATGCTCGTGGCATGACGGAAGGCGGGATCCAGGGGGGCTAATTTCCCGTGCAGATCTCTCGGTATAGAGCGAACTAACCGCAGAGAATTCTAGGTTCTCCTCAGCGGGCCCCGGGGGAATCGAAGCATTCGCTTTCCGTCATCAGGTGGCGTTCTTGATTTTTTTCAGGGTGGAATTCGACTGAAAAAATAGAGACCCTTATGGAGATGTCCAGTCCTTCAGAGCCAAGAGAAGTGGTTCCCCGCCGAATCCTTCACTGCGACATGGACTGCTTCTACGCAGCTGTCCACATTCGTGACGACCCAAGCCTCCAGGGTAAACCGGTGCTCATCGGAGGGGATCCGTCCGGTCGTGGAGTGGTGGCAGCGGCAAGTTACGAGGCTCGGCGTTTTGGGGTTCACTCGGCCATGCCGGCTGCGCAAGCCAAGCGCCTCTGTCCAGAGGCGATTTTTCTTCGGGCAGAGTTTTCCCGCTACCGGCAGGAATCCGAGCGGATCTTTGCCATCTATCGCTCCTTTACTCCGGCGGTCCAAACCCTTTCCTTGGATGAGGCTTACCTGGATGTAACCAACCACCTGGGGGACTTTCCTAGCGCTACGGCATTGGCTCAAGAAATTCGCCGTCGAGTGCTCGAGGAGTGCGCCCTGACCGTGAGTGTCGGTGTGGGCCCCAACAAGTTGGTCGCCAAGATCGCATCTGACTTTGATAAACCGGACGGGCTGACGGTGATTCCTCCGAAGAAAGTACAGGCCTTCCTCGACCCCTTGCCGGTCCGGCGTCTACAGGGGGTTGGACCAGCTACGGGAGCGAAGCTGAAGGAACTGGGAGTGGAGCTCATTGCAGATCTGCGGGCCATCGACCTAGAAGTCTTGGTACAGCGTTTTGGGCGCCACGGAAAAGGCTTGCACGACTTCGCCCACGGCCTTGATTCGAGGAGAGTTCAGGCTCACCGACAGAGAAAGAGCCTCGGGGCTGAGAATACGTTTCGCAACGACCTGGCCCACCTATCCGCCATGGAAGCAGAAATCAATCGCCTTGCAGATCAAGTAGCCCAGGGTCTGGAGCGGCGTGATTTGACCGCCTATACAGTCACATTGAAGGTTCGTTACCCGGATTTTACAACCCTCAGCCGATCGATGACGTTGGCAGTTTCTACCCGAGATTCAGAGGTTTTGGCCGCTGCGTCGCGACTTCTCCTGCGCCGCACTGAGGCGGCTCAGAGGAGAGTGCGTCTCTTGGGGGTGAGCGTCTCGAAGTTGGAGAAGGGGGGGCCGATCCAGCTGTCTCTTTTCCCCTTACTGGGCATCTAGGAACTTTGGCCTAGGGTATGCTTGTCAGAAAGACTTCAACCGTAGCAGCAGGAGGAAGTACATGTTGCCGAGGAAGAATCGGTTGCCGCGGAAGGAAACGTCGAGAAAGGACATCTTGTGAAGCGGCCCGACCCAGCTGTCCTAAGGCTGTTGATTTTTGGCGGTTCGATGATTGCCGCCCTCGTCATCCTGATTGTTTTCGACAGCATCTTCATGCCCTTGCTCCTGGGCCTCGCTTTAGCTTATCTCTTCGATCCAGCGGTGAGCTGGTTCGAGAAGAAAGGCCGGTCGAGAGTCACCGGAGTCATCGCCATTGCCCTCATTCTCGTTCTTGCCGTGACTGGCTTGGTGGTGTACATCATCCCAGCTATGAATGACCAGTTCGAGGTTCTTCGAGAGAATCTCCCCCGCTATACCGAGCACCTAAGAGAGCAGGCGAAGCCCCTGTTGGAACGTTTGGAAGCTAGATTTCCCCAGGCGGTGGAAGAGGTTCAGCGGCGGGCAGTAGATTCTCTGAAGGAGAACTTTCCGAAGCTTGCAGCTTCCATAGGTCGTCGTGCGGGAAGGGCTTTTTCGAGTGTTTTGCAATTTGTGCTCTTCTTGCTCAACTTGGTATTCGTCCCCGTTTTTGCCTTTTACCTTTTGGTCGATCTGCCCAAGATCAAAAGGGCGGCTTCAGGGCTGATTCCGAAGCCGTATAGAGAGCTGGTTGAAGAACGGCTTGGAGAGGTCAACAGTGCTGTGGCGAGTTTCTTGCGTGGGCAGTTGACGATCGCCCTGGTACTAGCGACGATCAACGCTTTGGGGCTTCTCATCCTGGGTGTTCCCTTGGGTCTGGCGATCGGCTTCCTGGCGGGCTTGGCGAACATGATTCCTTACATGGCTCTGGTCGTGGGGCTGGCGCCCGCCCTGCTGCTCACCTGGGCTGAGTATCAAAGCCTGCCCCGGCTACTGGGAGTGATCGCTGTTTTTGGCGGTGCGCAACTCTTGGAGGGTACGGTTCTGAGCCCGCGAATCCTGAGCAAGAGCGTCAACTTGCATCCCGTTTGGGTTCTATTGGCGATTATCGCTGGTGGCAGCCTTTTTGGTTTCTTCGGGATGCTGCTGGCGGTTCCCGTCACTGCGGCGATTCAGGTGTTCGTGGGACACTGGCTGGATCTGTACCGCTCCTCGAGGGTCTATCTCGGGCCTGATGCCGATCAGGAGGAGCCAGAGCTAGGCTCTTGAACAGAGGGTTCGGGTACCAGGGAGCATTGGGAAAAGAGGGGAAGCATTCCCCTGGGAATTCGACCCGGCTCCGAAGGTGTTTTCGAACTGAGAGGGTCGCGAGCTTAGATCGTCGACGACTCTAGGTCCGGTGCCGGGCTTACGGCACCGCTCATTTCTTGGAGGTTGGAGAACAGTGATGAAGAGAAATTTGCACTGGATCCCCTCGAGCAGGCTTTGGACTGTTTTGTTCTTGGGCTTCTTTCTCTGTCATGGCTCCTGGGTCGTGGCACAGGAGGAGCTGCCCGGCGTCTTTGGTGAAGTCATCGAGGTGAGGGTCGTCAATCTGGAAGCGGTTGTCACGGACCGGGACGGTATTCGCATTTCCGGCCTCCAACCAGAAGATTTCGAGTTAGAGGTGGACGGAGAGGTAACCGCCATCGAGTTTTTTAGCGAAGTTCTTGGTGGAACGGCGGTAGAAGCCAAGTCGGCAGGGGCTGTAACTAGCTATCCGAATCTGTCTGCTGGAGAGCCGGTTGGAACAAGCTACCTGCTCTTCATCGACGAGTACTTCACCCTGGCCCGAGATCGCAATGCGGTCCTCGATGCTCTAATAGAGGAGCTAGCTCTAGTCGGCCCTGAGGACCGCATGGCAGTTGTGGCTTACACCGGTCATCGCCTAGAAATGCTGACATCTTGGAGCACGTCAGTTTCGGAGTTGGCTCGGGTTCTCAAGGAGGCCACCCGACGTTCCACCGACGGTATGAGGCGGATTACAGACCTCCGCAGTTACCGTTCAAACCGGGCCGATTTCGCGGGAGATCGGTTCGTCTCGGATCAATCCTCTACAGATCGACTGGATATCGATGAGGAACGCTATGCGGCCGAAGTGGCCTCGCAAGTGAGTCGGGTCGTAGATGCGGCCGCGGCAACTCTGCGCGGGTTCGCCAACCCCCCCGGCCGCAAGGTCATGCTTCTGCTATCAGGAGGCTGGCCTTTCCATCCTGCAGAATTTGCCATCGGTAGTCGAGCTCGATTCATCTCCAGCTCCGGGATAGACGGAGGTGAGGAACTTTTTCGACCTCTGAGCGATACCGCAAATCGTTTGGGTTACACACTTTATCCAGTCGACGGGCCCGGGCTGAGCACGGAGGTCGACAATGCAGACTTCGTTCGTGGCCAGGGACAGGCGGTTGGGGGCTTCGAAGATACCGCTTTCATTCGGGAGCAGAATTTCCATGACTCCCTAGGGTACCTGGCCCAGGCGACGGGGGGGCGCGTCTTGCTGAACTCAGCTCGACTGGATAGCCTCTCTAAAGCAGCGGAGGACACCCGGTCTTTCTATTGGCTGGGATTTTCGCCCAAGTGGTCTGGAGACGATGAAACCCACAACATTTCGATCCGCGTCCGAGGTCGCAAATGGAAAGTCCGGTCCCGGGCGAGCTTTCAAGATCTTTCTCGTCAGAGTCAGATTACACATATGGTGGAAAGCTCCCTGCTCTTTGGTAACGCTCCCAGTAGCCGACCCTTAGAGATCGAAGTGGGGAAGGGGAAACGGGCCGGTATCGGTAAGGTCGAAGTGTCCTTGAACGTGCGTTTTCCTGCTGGCGAGATCGTTTTTCTTCCTCAGGAAAACGGTCATGTGGCCCAGTTGGAGCTTCGGGTCGTGGTTATCAACCAGACAGGAGAGCATTCCGAGATCCCTGTTATCCCGCTTCAACTTGTCTTGCCACAACCGCCCAAGGAGGATCTGATCCTCGGGTATTCGACCAAGCTCAAGCTCCGCAAGGCGAAGCATGACCTCGTCGTTTCCGTCTATGATCCGTCGAGTTCGGCAATGCTGTCGGCTCGCAAAACAATACATCCGTAGTTGACGCAAGCCGCAGGCCCCCTTCCGAGCCTCGACTTGCAGCTAGACGGAAGTCCGGTTCGAGTGAAGTTTTTACAGAAGCAGGAGCTGAAGTACTCGCGCTGTTCCTGGTTCTTTGGCAAATGTCAAGCACATTGGCATATTTCTCCTTGAAGACTAGTTAAGTCTTCTGTTATAAACAGTTGCCCGATTCGTTTCCCTGTTCCGGAATGGCCTTACCTAAGGAGGAAGTCGTTCGCAGGGACTGTGTATTATTTATGTAATAGAGGGATTTATATTCATGAATTCCAAAAATTTTCTGTCAAGGTGTCACGCCTGTGGCCCTTTTTTGAACCTTTCAATAGGGCGGTAAGTTGCCGCTCATCGAGTAATCTGCATACGTTACAACGTTTCAAAATTTCCGCTTATCAAGGAGGAAGAGATGTTCCAGAAATCAATCCCCTTTGCCGTGTTCGTCATCCTGTGTGCCTTCGCTCTCTCGCCGGTCTTCACGACGGCCGTACAAGCAGCCGACCTAGATGGAGAGGTTGAGAAGACGAGTAGCGCTGCCAAGGTGCTCCAGGGTGAAGATCTCGACTCGGATTCTGTCGGTGTGCTTGACGGGGTCATGCAATTTGTCTCAAGCCTTTTCAAGTCCAGTGGTCAGGAAACCTCGAATGCAGGAAACGAGCGCCCCTGGGACCGCGGGCCAGGTTTTGAGCCCACGGGAAGTCCAGCATCGTAGAAATCTCGATCAGAACCGTCTAATGGGGTGAGTGAACTCAGCCGGACAAAAACAGGTGACCTGCCACTGAATTCACACCCCCAGTCTTCTCTTTGGAGAAGCAGGTTTACAGAGTTTGAATGGACTGAGATGCCAGGAGGCGTCTCGGGAGAAGAGAATACTGTCTGGTAATCATGGCTTTATTTTCGAAATGACTTCGTGTTCGTAGGCGAAATTGCAAGAGCCTATTGAGATTTTTTTTAGGATGCCTTAAACTGTTGCCAGGTCTGAGTCATCACTTGTTTCCTGAGCGAATGCATGAGTTGACCTGAATTGTTGATGATTCTGTAGTAGTATTTGTGTGACGAGAACGCACTCTAAGACTAAGTAGGAACGACATGGCCCTCGAGCAAGGCACGCTTCTGACATTCCCTGGGGTAGATCCCGCACGCTTTGTGCCGCCCGGATCAGAGCTGGAAGTCTCCTCTGGAGGCCAACTTCCCTCGGGTGAGAGGTTTGGTTCCGAGGAGAAGGCGACCCCTCAGGCCGAAGACTCAATGCCATGCGCCTCTACGAAAGTAGTCAATAGCGACAGGGAGGCGGGGAGCACTTCCGACGAGAACCCATCTTGCCGGGAAGACTCTGAGTACGACGAGGTTTTCGACCGTTTGTCTGAGCGAATTCAAACCGGGGACCGCATTGCTTCCAGTGAAAGGGAGAACGCGCCGATTCGGTATGTAGAGCTTCTCTCCCTCTCCTGGCCAGATCAGGAAGTCCGCGTAGAGCACGATTCAAAGTTTCACAGCTATCTCCTCGCTGAGATGTTGCTTGAGAGAAGCCGAGAGCAATGGTCTGAGAGCGCGAAAGAGGCTCGCCGCGCTGCCAGGCTCGCGGTTCTGATCTCTGAGCGGCTGGAAGAGCACTTCTACGGTCTCTCTTTAAAACAAAATCTTGCCGTGCGCGCGTGGGCCTACCTAGGCAACGCCTACAAGATCGAGGGCAACCTCGCGGCAGCACAAAAGAGCTTTCAGCGAGTAGATGAGCTGCTAGCTGAAGTAGCTCTTAGCTCCTTAGAGCGCGCCGAGGTCCTGACCTTTAAGGTCGCTTACCTCAAAGATAGGCAACTTTTCGACGAAGCTCAGGAGCTTCTAGGTGAGATGGTTGCGATCTACAAGGCTGCTGGCGACGATCATCAGGTCGGGAAGTCGAAGATCCTCTTAGGCTTGATCCAAGGCGAATCTGGAGATCCCGAGGCCGCAGTGGAGAGCTTTCGCTCCGCTCTTGAGCTGGTTGAAGGTCGACGAGACCCACGCCTTTATTCCTGTGCTCTTGGTAATTTGGCAGTCTACCTCGATGAGGCTGGTCGTAGTCAGGAAGCTCTTGCATTCTTGCAGGACACCAGGACGCAAGCCCGGAGCTACGGCGACAAGTCTTTTCTCGCCAGGGCCCTTTGGGCCGAGGGGAGAATCGCAAGTTCCTTGTTGGACGACGTTCGGGCGGAAGCCGCTCTGACCGAAGCCCAAGGATTCTTCTTGGAGAACGGTGCCGGCTACGATGCTGTTCTCATCGGATTCGACCTCGCTGTCGTCTACGCTCGCCTCAACAAGAGGACAGAGCTCCGAGAGCTAGCGCAGCAGATGCTTCCGATTTGTGCTAGCCAGATGCTAGGGCGCGAAGCCATGGCAGCATTGATTCTCTTCCAGCATGCTGCCGAGAAAGAGCTGGCAACTCTTGGACTTATCGAGGAAATCTCGAAGTATCTGAAGAGTGCTCAGGTAGGCGGGACGGTAGCTGCCGACGGCAATCCGGCTTAGCGACTAGTTTCCAGCGGTCCTCGTCTCAATCTGTCCTAGTTTTCTTCCCAACCCTGATCACCTTCTCAATTTCTCGATATCCCGTCGATCTCTTTTGGTGGGTCGGCCCGATCCTCGCTCCCTTCTTACAGGGCTCGAGCGAAGGAGACGTTCGAGAGAATCCCTCGGTGGAGGCGGTGGGCTGTGGTCTTCATAGAGGCGAGGTGCCTCCGCCTTGGGGAGAGGTTTGTCCTTGAGTTCTTTGACCACTAAAACTCGCTGCCAGTCGCCTTTTTGAACTTCGATTTGGTCATCGATAGCCAGGCTGCGGTGGGCCTTGGCGATCGTCCCATTGACTCGGACGCGGCTGAGGGAGCAGGCGCGAGTTGCCTGGGTCCGGGTCTTGAAGACTCGGGCGACCTGCAGCCATTTATCAAGCCGGACGCTCATGCCTGAAGTCTAGCAGCTACGAGATGGTCTTCTGGGTTCGTCTAGGCTCCGGGCTCTTGGATCGGGGTTGCTTGTGGGAACGATCCCCGAACCGAGCTAAGATGCCTGCCATGGTGCGTTTGAAGCGGAGACTATTGTGGCTCTTCCTGACTCTGCCAGCCCTGGTGCTCCTGATGGGTGGTCTGTATATGGTAGGAATGGGGACTCTAGAAAAGGAGCCCCGCACCCTACTGGAGAGCCTTCAATGGGCTGCTGAGACGTTGACCACGACTGGTTATGGGCTCGATGGGCGGTGGAGCCACCCGGCGATGGCCCTCTTTGCGATCTTGGTGCAGTTCGTCGGTGTCTTTCTCGTCTTTCTTGTCTTCCCCATCTACCTCATTCCATTCCTCGAAGAGCGTTTCGAAACGAGACTTCCGAGGGCAGTTCCAGCGGTCAAGGACCACGTCGTAGTGGTGTCTTGGGGAGCGCCAGTTGCAAGTCTGCTGGAACGTCTTCGCCATGCGGGAGTGGGAGTGCTCATTGTGGAGGCTAGAGAGGTCGAAGCTCGCCGTCTTTATGAGCGAGGAGAGACAGTTATTCATCGGCCTCTGGAGGAGGGGGTCGTCGAAGCGGCCTTTCTCAGTGAAGCCCGAGCTTTGATTGCCAATACAACAGACGAAGAAAATGCGGCTGTGATCCTCGCTGCTCGGCAGAGTGGGTTTCGGGGAGAGATATTAGCCATCGTCGAGGAACCTCTGCACCGGCGACCGATCGTGCTGGCGGGTGCTTCCGAGGTGTATACGCCCCGGCATATGCTGGGGGCTGCCTTAGCTGCCCGGGCAAGTTGGCGTATTAGTCCCAGTGTGTCGGGACTCCATAGTCTCGGTGACCTATTCAGTCTTCGTGAGGTGCGAATTCGGGAAACAAGCCCCTTGGCTGGGAAGACACTGAAGGAAGCGGATGTGGGGGCTCAGACTGGAGCTATCGTGGTCGGGCAGTGGCTGCAGGGGGAGTTGATGGTGCCTGCAACCTCGAGCTTACGTCTCGAAGCTGGCGGTATTCTGGTTGCGATCGGCAGCGATGACAACATAGATCACCTCGTCCGACTCGCCGTTGGAAGCGGTCCTCAGCCTCATCGAGGCAGATTCGTCGTCTGCGGCCACGGGGAAGTTGGAAGCAAAGTGACGGAGCTGCTGAAGGCTAGCGGGGAAGAGACCTTTGTCATCGACCTAGCGCCCGGTGCCGATGTGGACCTAGTAGGCGATGCACTAGAGGTCGAGCTCTTGGAATCAGCGCCGCTAGAAGATGCTCAGGCTGCCGTGGTAGCTCTCGATTCCGATAGCGCTACCCTCTTTGCAACGGTCATTCTCAAGGATCTCGCGCCCAACCTACCCGTGATTGCGCGAGTCAACAGATCTGAGAATCTGGACCGCATCCACAGAGCGGGTGCTGAATTCGCATTGTCAGTTTCCGAGGTTTCCGCTCAGGTCCTGTCCAGAAGGCTTCTGGGCGAACAAGCGGTGGCTTTAGACCCAGGGCTAAAGGTATCGCGGGTGGGGAGCCGGGGTTTGGTCGGGTATCACCCCGCCCAACTTCGAGTTCGTCAACGTACTGGCTGTTCCATTGTCGGTGTCGAGCGTGGCGGCACGGGTTTGGTGAATTTTCCGGAGGATTTTCGTTTTGAGGAAGGGGATGGTGTCTTCGTCTGTGGAAGTAGTGAAGCAGTCGACCGCTTTGTAGAGACCCTGCTCCACTCATCACCGCGATTGAGGGCGACCCCTTAGAGCTTCGATCCGGTCGTTCTTGCGTTCCTCTATCCGGCTCCGCTCAAGTTGGTACTCTTCCTCCTCTTGGCGTTGTAGAAGGGGGTCTGTCAGGCTGGCGAGCTTCTGGCGGTGCATGATTTCGAGTTGCGCCACTTCAGCTGCAGCTCGACTCCGCACTTCTGCCATTTCCTGCCGCACGGCTTCGCTGAGGGCGTCGAGGCGAGGTTTTTCTATCCCGCTGCGCTCCAGCCGCTCAAGGGCTGCTTCGTAGGCGGATTTCACCCCAGGAGCCTTATTTTGTGATTTCATGACTCCAGAATACCATCGCATTGTTGGCCGTAGCGCGGCTCTGCCTCAGATCGGGTAGAGTCGATATCCCGAGAGATAAGCCGTGAAGCTCGGTTTTTCTTTTTCCTATCGATCTCGTATCCTGGGGACATGATGTTTAGCTCGAAGAAATCTCGCTCCAACTACCGGCTCTGTCTGTCATCTCTTCTTGGACTCCTTGTGGTGCACCTTGCCTGCGCAGCTCAAGGAGGAAGTGTGGCTTCAGGGGAGCGGGAAGCCGCGCCAGACTTTCGGCTCGCTTCGGTTGATGGTGGCGAGCTAGGGAGCGAGGATTTTGAGGGAAGAGTCATCCTGCTGGACTTCTGGGCGACCTGGTGCGGTCCCTGTCACGTACAAGCAGAGATTCTAGAGCCTCTCTATGAAGAGTTCCGCCATCAGGGACTGGAAATATTTTCGATTGATCTGGGGGAAGAGGAGGCAAAGGTCCAAGCTTTCCTCGAGAAGAATCCGGTACCCTACCCGGTCCTCATGGATTTTGATGGGGAGGTGAGTGACCGCTATGGAGTCTTCGCCTTGCCCACGGTGTTGATCATTGATCGACAAGGACAGATCGCCTTCACTCGTGGCGGGATCACCGGGGCTGATACCCTGCGGTCGGTGATCGAGGCGGAACTCGCCGTTGATTCCACTCGACCTCCTACAACGACGGCGGATCTACCTTCATCCTCCTCGTCGCCATCTCCAAGTCCTTCCTAAGTCTCACTGTCAGTAAACCTGGGGCGATCTGGCATCGAGGGTCTCCTCGAATCTGGCTTGCCAACTTCTCTGGGGAAGGTCTGGCTACGATGATTCCAAACGCTCCTGAGCCTCAACCTGACCAGTGGAGTGGAGGTTGACCTCCTGACTGGGTCTTGAGATCAGGAATCGCCCAGGTCGGCGCAAAAAAAAGCGAGGTACCCATTTCTGGACACCTCGCTTCGTTGGCATTGAGTTGCCGTGGCTTATTGGAGTACGACAATCACCACTCGGCGATTGGCCTCTCTGCCTTCCTTTGTCTTGTTATCAGCGATCGGCTCGCTCTCGCCATAGGAGATGACCGAGATCCGGTGCAGCGGGAAACCGTGCTTGCTGCTCAGGTGCCGCCGTACCGCCTCAGCCCGTTGCAGGCCCAACTCGTAGTTGTGACTGTCGGTGCCGGTGCTGTCGGTATGTCCCTGAATTTCGATGAAGACGTTGTCATTCTTGGCCTTGATGGGGCCTGCGAATTCATCCAGAGCTGTCATGGCCCCATCGCCGAGCTGAGCTCCGTCGCTCTCGAAGTGAATCTGATCGTCGGTAAAGGTCGTCTCATAGACGAACTTTCCTTCGGCCAGCTTTCCAGCGGCGACTGCCCGATCCATTGCCTCCTGGGCGGACTTGGAAGCGTTGGCGATCATTGTTTCCTGTTCGTCTAGGCGAGTCTGGTTAGCCTCTACTTGCCCTTCGACGCCATCGATGCGTTCGTCCACGAGCTCCTTGCTCGCTGTTACTTGCTGCTCGACGTATTTTTTCGTGGCGCAGCCGCTGGTTGCTAACGCCGTCATCAGTGCTACCGCGATCCACTTGCTATTCATGGTCAGAAATCCTCCTCACGTGTCAACAGAATGAAACCCAGCACAGGCAGTAACCCTCAAGGCGATGGATCTTACCAGTTCTTGCCGCCTAATATGAGATTGGAGCCCCTCCGAGGTATCCCTTCCGGTAAGTCGCGACCCTCTTACGACCCTTGACCCGTACCTCGATCTCGCGAAAACGTCGCTCTCCGCCGGTACGAACAGGAAAGCTGAGGACATATTGGTGGCGGACATCTTCGAGGATCGCCGAGCAGGCCAATCGGCCTTCGAGCTCCCCGGAAATCGATCTGTAGGAGGCGCCCGTGAAATGCGCTAGGAGATTGAGCATATCGGAGAGGTAGTAGAGCTTCGAGCCATCTGGATTGGCTATGAAGGGACTCCCGGTGTCGAGGCCGAGAACATAGACCGGCAACTCGGCCTGCCGAACTAAGGAGCGGGCCTGCTCGGCTGGCAAAAGGCTAGCGTTGTCGACGCCATCGGTCACCAGTATGGCTACTCTTTTTGCATAGTCGATTCCGGTAGCGAGGTCGGGCAGCCAGGCAACGGCATCATGGAGGGCGGTGGTTCCCCAAGGTTCCCAAGCAGACCTGGCATCTCGCAATAGCTCGAGGTCGGAAGTCGGTGGGACTTGAACCTGAACGCGCCCACCGCTAAAAGTAGCGATGGAAAACTGATCGCCAGGGCGGGCTCGGCTGAGGAAACAGTCGAAAATTCTCTGGCTGGTTTCCAATTTCTTGGCGTTTCCAATGCTGCCGGATAAATCCTGTAAGAAAACGGTGCTTACCGGAGCATCACGTCCCGTCTCGAAGCTGGGCTGGCGGATGATCGAGCCTTCGACCAGAAGCTCGAAGTCTTTCGCCTTGAGTCCAGTGGAGTAGCCGGATTTGCCTCGGACGACAACGGGAACGAGTACCCAGCTGACATCCATCGAGGAACCGAAGGTCATCGGACCGGGAGTGTCTGTGGTCTCTTCGCTTGACGGAGAGGTGACTTGTGACGCCAGCTTTTTGCTTTCGTCAGCCTCGACCAGCGCCGGCTGGGCGAGTACCATGCTGGCTAGGAGGACGGTACTTCCTACCTGCCTACGCAGAGATCTCTTCTGGGAGGACACCATGGCCGAGAGCATGATCCAGATCCGAAATATTTCCATCAAATGCGGCAATTGCGACACCTATCAGACTCTCTGCGCCTATGCGCCCGGAGAAGAGAGGAATGTCTATACTTACCAGTGTGAAAATGACACCTGTGAGCCTCAGGTCACTCAAACCCTGGTTGAAGTGCCCGCTCACCTCGACGAATTTGCCCGGCGGGATCCCACCTGGCGTGGCGGCGGGCGCCACGGCGAAATGGGTGGGGAGGCGTGACCTTTATGCTAGCCTAAAGCGCCGCTGATTCCGAATCTAGCAAGCGGCTACCACTCGCAAGCTGAGAGTCTGGCTAACCGACAGTCTGACAAACCTAGAGTCTGGCAACCCTGGAGTTAGTAGAAGATGAAGAACATCGTTCATATCGTGGGAACTGGGACCATCGGCGAGCCTCTGATCGGCCTATTCGCTGATTTCGGTCACAAGATGGGCATCGACGAGGTGACCTTCCACAAGCGTACCCCCCTGCTCTCGGATCGAGCCAAGATCGAGCATTTGATGCGTCGGGGAGCCAAGCTGGCCGTGGATCGGGGACGAGAAGAAGACTTCGAGAAGTTAGGTCACGAGGTGAGCTTTGAGGCTCAGGAAGCTCTCGAAAGAGCCACCGTGGTGATCGACTGTACACCTGCCGGTAATAAGAACAAGGCAGAGTTTTACGAAAAACTCTCCGGACCCAAGGGTTTTCTGGCCCAGGGCAGCGAGTTCGGATTTGGCAAGCCCTATGCTCGAGGGGTGAATGACGAGGTGCTGGACCCAGACAAGGACCGCTTCCTCCAAGTGGTGTCTTGCAACACCCACAATATTACGACCCTCATTCGAACTCTTTGCGATAGTGCTGACGGGGAAGAAATTCAGCTGGATTCCGGGACTTTCGTCTGCATGCGCCGGGCCAACGACATCACCCAGAGTGGCGACTTCATTCCAGCGCCGCAGGTGGGTAAGCATGACGACTCGGAATTCGGTACCCATCACGCAAGAGATGCCCATTCCGTGTTCCGCACCTTGAATCAAGACCTTGACCTTTTTTCGAGCGCGGTAAAGCTGAACACCCAGTACATGCATTCCATCTGGTTCAACATCACCTGCAAGAACAACATCACCCTCGACGAGGTACATGAGAGGTTGCAGGCAAACCACCGGGTCGCCTTGACGGATAAGCGGCAAGCCAACCTAATCTTCAGTTTTGGTCGGGACCATGGCTACTATGGCCGAATACTCTCCCAGACCGTGGTGGTGCGGCCAACGCTGATGGTCAGACGGGAGCGTCAGGTCGTGGGATTCTGTTTCACCCCGCAGGACGGCAACTCGCTGCTTTCGTCGGTTGCAGCTGCGCTTTGGCACATCGACCCGGACCCCGATAGCGTCAGTCACCGGCTCGACCCGCTGCGCCAGTGGCTGTATCGAGAGATTTAGTGCCAGACGCCATTAAACCCAAGGGCGATGCCCCCCGGCCTTCCGCAGCTGACCGGCTGAATTCTCTCGAATCGGTAGACATCACCGTCGACCAGTTGGTGGCTGGCGGTGATGGCCTGGGCCGTTTCGAGGGGATTCCCATCTTTGTGCCCAGATCCGCGCCGGGAGACCACCTTCGGGTTCGACTCACCGAGTGCAAATCGGGATATGGCCGGGGTGAGATTCTGGAGATTCTCTCTCCCGGGCCAGGTCGCCGGAAGCCCCCCTGTGCCCATTTTGACGACTGTGGTGGCTGCGATTTACAGCATCTGGAAGATGCTCACCAGACCAAGCTCAAAGTAGAAGCCTTGCGGGAGACTCTAGCTCGCCTGGGAGGATTGCGAGACTTGCCCAGAATCAGAGTCCGGGCGTCAAAGCCTTGGGCCTACCGGCTCCGGACTCAATTGCATTGCGAGGGCGAGGGGAAAGACCTCCGTATCGGCTACCGAGCTCGAAAGAGTCACCGGCTGGTGCCGGTAGAGGCCTGTCCTATCCTGGTCCCGGCTTTGCAACAGCTCCTGCCTAAGCTTCCTTCGACTCTCGAAAAGACCAAGGCGCCGCGCCGAGTGGACTTAGCGGTGGGAGATGACGGAGGCGTAACCTCGGCGCCGGTCATCGAAGGGCTTCCCCATGGCGAAGTCGTCGTGACGGAAGGCGAACATTCCTATGCCTTTGACGCCCGTTGCTTCTTTCAAGGTCATCGAGGCCTGTTGTCTGCTCTGCTGGAGGAGACCGTGGGGCCTTGGACCGGCGAAAATGCCTTCGATCTGTACGCAGGGGTTGGGTTATTCAGCCTCCCCCTCGCCAAGAGGTATGAGCGGGTCGTTTCCGTGGAAGGAGATCGACTGGCCTCCAGGTATGGAAGGACCAATGCTAGGCGCAACCGGTTGGGACAGATCGAGGTCCAAGCCAAATCTGTCGAAGGTTGGATTCAACATCTACCGGCAGGTGCTTCGAGGGTGGTGCTGGATCCACCCCGGGCGGGCCTCTCCCCCAAAGTCCGGGTCGCTATCCTCAAGCAGAGGCCTCAGCGCTTGACCTACGTCTCCTGCCATCCGGCGACCCTTGCCAGGGATTTGCGTAGCCTGACCCGTGGCTTTCACCTGACCCACCTGAGTGCCCTGGATCTCTTTCCGCAGACCGGCCATCTCGAGGCGGTAGCTCAGTTAGAGAGATCGGAGACGGAGGTCTACCCAGGACCCCCTTGAGCCTTCGGTGGTTTCACTTCGCGCCCTGAGCCTCGACGACTCGCGTCCTACTTTTTTTTCTCCGATGGTTTCTTTTCTGCGCTGGTGGTTGTCCAAAGAGTATGACCAGGATGCAGGTTCTTCCCAGCAGTCGTACGGCAACCAGCAAAGGCCCCTTCATGAGAATAGGTGAGAACCGGAAACTGGCGTCCGCCTTGAACGCTGGTGACCGGAAGGCAGCAGATGCCTTAGTGGAGTCCACTTACCGACAAGTCTATGGTTCTTTGTTTCGCCTTTGCGGCGGAGATCGAGAGCTCACCGCTGATCTGACTCAAGAGACGTATCGCAGAGCTTGGAGTGGGCTGGCTGGTTTTCAAGGAAAAGCAAAAATCTCCACTTGGCTTTATCGCATCGCCTATACGACTTTCCTGAATCACGTAAGACGACCAAGGCCCCTTACCCCTCTCGAAGATGATTTCGTAGAGAACCTCGAGACTCCTGAACCCGGTCAGGACGAGATTCTCGACCAACATCTGGAAGCGAGGCGTTTGCGGCGTGCGGTAATGGACCTGCCGGAAGTGCTGCGTTTCACCGTCTCTTCTCGGTTCTGGGGAGAGCTTCCCGTTCGGGAAATCGCCCGCCTGGAGGGGGTTACGGTCGTGGCAATCCGAAAGAGACTGAAGAAAGCGATGCGCCTTCTCGAGATGGCGCTAGAGGAGGAGGTCTAATGAGTGCCCTGAGAGACAAGGACCTCGCCAAAAGGCTACGAGGCACGCCGGTGCCAGAGCCTCCCGAAGAGCTACTGCGGCAGATCCAGGCTGAGATCCCGGAAGATCTGTTTCCGCCCCACCGCGGTGCCGAGGCAGCATCTCGAGCACCTTTCTGGCGCTCCTGGGGTCAGGGGCAGATGAGGCTTGTTGCCGCGGCTCTCGTGATGGTGGTGGGAGGAGGTTTCCTGGCTCATAGAGTTTCGTGGGAGGCTCCTCCCTGGGCCTCGACCTCGAAGAGCCCCACCTCCCAGGAGCCGGCCGCGGAAATGAAGGCCCAGAGCCGCGATATGAAGAGGGACTCCGGATCTGTCGCAGGGCTCGAGGATGATTCCAGAAACCTGGCCGAGTTGGTTGCTTTGGATGAAGATCAGGGAGGGAGCGGGGCAGTAGGCGGAGCAACCTTCGAAGAGGGGGCCGAGAAAAGGGCTTTGGAGCGGCCAGGGAAGGCTCTAGGGAAGGAGCGGACCGGAGATCTACAGAGCGAAGCTGATATTGCCTCGTCGGTGGAGCCAGTGGAGCGTGAAGCTTTGGAGAGTTTGGGTTACTTGGTAGGGGGGGCGGAGGAAATCTCAGCCCCCCAGGAGTCCGCCCAAGCTCTGCCGGTTCCCCAATACCAGGATGTCGGTGGAGCCTTGGGTGCCAAGGCAAAAGAGATGCGACAGCAATCAGCTCCTCCCCCTCCGACCGTCTCTGCCGAGCGCACGGCCCGCTTGGAGCGCGGCCTGCAGCGAGAGAACAAGAAGCTGCGGACACTCATCCCCGACCCGACTCCGGACGACCCTGAAGCGGTGGTGCCCTCCGCAGAGAATCAGCGCTCCGGTGGTCGGGCAGAACAGAATAGTGCCGGGGATTCTCCTCAGGATCTGGTCTTCGACGAGATCTCTATAACCGCACCAGCGCCGGTGGTGGACGTAACCTCGGCTGTTGTTGGCCAAGAAATAACTCTCGAGCCAAAGAGGAGGAGAAAGAAGAAAAAGGAAAGGAAGGCGCTTTCCCCTCCAAGCTCCCGTCCTTCCTCGGGAGGTTTGATAGAGCCCAATGATCAGCCCTACAGCGATAATTTCTTCCAGTCCTACGGTACCAATCCGTTTATCGACACGGAAGACGACCATCTGTCCACCTTTGGCCTCGACGTGGATACCGGTTCCTATTCGGTGGTTCGGCGCCACCTGAGAGATGGTCACCTTCCACCCCAGGCAGCGATTCGCGTCGAAGAGATGGTGAACTACTTCGACTACGGTGACGCACCTCCTGAAGATGGCGACTTTGCTTTGAAAGTGGAAGGAGCTCCGAGCCCCTTTGCTCAAGGACCCCGCTACCGATTGCTGCGGTTCAATATTCACGGTCGTGAAGTTCAGACCTCTCAAAGACCACCAGCGGTTCTGATCTTCGTGGTGGATACCTCTGGATCGATGAGTGAGGAAAATCGACTGGGACTGGTCAAGAGCTCCTTAAACCTGCTGCTCGATCAGCTGAGCTCGACCGACCGGGTAGGGTTGGTGGAATTTGGAGAGCGTGGCCGGGTCGTTCTGGAGCCCACTGGGGACCAGGGGCGAATTCGAGCTGCGATCCAGAGTCTCCAGCCGGGCAGCTCTACCAACGCAGAGGAAGGTTTGGTGTTGGGTTACTCCATGGCGGCGAGGAATTTCCGCCGGCAGGGAATCAATCGGGTGATCCTCTGTTCGGATGGAGTGGCCAACGTTGGCAGAACCGGACCTGATTCGATACTGGAGAGAGTTCGTGAAGAAGCTGAGCGGGGTATCGAGCTGACCACCCTCGGGTTCGGGATGGGAAACTACAACGACGTGCTCATGGAGCGGTTAGCGGATCGAGGAAACGGCCGTTATGCCTATCTGGATTCCCTGGACGAGGCCTATCGGGTGCTGGTGGAGGACCTAACGGGGACCCTCCAGACGATCGCCGCTGAAGCTCGTGTGCAGGTGGACTTCAATCCCGAGGTTGTAGAGCGCTATCGCCTTCTAGGCTATGAGAACCGGGATATCGCTGACCAGAAATTTCGCGACGACCGGGTAGATGCCGGAGAGATTGGGGCGGGTCATAGCGTTACGGCTCTCTATGAGATCAAGCTGGCAAAGGATGTGAGCCCCAGAGCTCACCTCGCAACGATCCACCTACGCTACGCCTCCCGTGTCTCGGCAAAGATTGAGGAAGTGAGCCATCCTGTGACCCACCGTGCGATCTCTAACAGCTGGAAGAAGGCGTCCCCAGCCCTGCGCCTGAGTGCTTTGGTGGCAGAATTCGCTGAGATCCTCAAGGGAAGTTACTGGGCTCGGGGCAGTGAGCTACAGCAGGTTTTTCAGCGAGCCCAGCGTTTGTCGCCAAGCTTCGAAGGCGATACCAAAGTGGTCGAGTTTGTGGACCTGGTGGGGAAGGCTTCCCGCCTCGAGGAGCAGCGTCAACGCTAGGAGGCTGAGATGGTAGCTCCGGAGCTACCAGGATGATTCGGTGGGACCGAGAAGGCGATCCCGGAAGGAGGCGTTCTGTAACAGAAGGCCGGCCAAAATGGCTCCTACTAGGCTCAGCCCAGCGGAGAGGGTGAAGTTGCCCAAATGGCTCAGCTGGTCAGCGCTGAATCCTGACAAGGAGCGGGCTCCGAGCTGGGCGATCACGACGACGCTAGCTTGCAAGGTGTAGTCCGTTGCTCCAAGTCCTGGGCGGCATACATCCATCATCATGGTGAACAAAGCTACGGTCGCCATGGTGCCAGTGAAGTGCTCGGCGATGCTCAGGGCGGTCAAGAATCCGTAGCTGGTCAGCCCCCCGGTCTCCGAGGTAAAGGCGGCAATCACATAACCTGCCACGGCAACCGCCTGGAGAAGCCCGAAGAAGAGCAAGCCTCGCCGCCGTCCGAGGCGAGTGATCCCCCATCCTCCGACAAAAGCACCTACGAAGCTGGCGATGGAACCCAGCGTACTTAGCCAACCCACTTGCTGAACACTCAACCCCGAGTCCACCAGAAAGGGGTTGATCATGCCACTGGCGATGGCATCACCACTTTTGTAGATCACCAAGAGGACCAACCACAACCAGATTCCGGGTCGAGACAATGAACCCAAGAGGCTAGAGGCAGCTGGTTGAGCCCTGTCGCCGCGTTCGATGGCGGGTTCTTTATAGAAGAGGATCGGCAGCGACGCCACGGCCAGGACCCCGGCCATGGCAAGAAAGCTCAAGGTCCATCCCACCCTTCCGACGATGACCAGAAGCAGACCACCACCTACGATCATGCCAACCCGGTATCCTCCCACTTGGATACCATTGCCCAATCCCCGCTCTTCGGAATTCAAAAGCTCTACCGCTAGACCGTCGGTAGCGATGTCCTGAGTGGCGGCAACCAGATTCATCAAAACACAGACGAGAATCAGGCCCACAGCGGCGGTTGGACCGAGGGAGCCGAGTACCATCAGGTTGAGGATCGCCACCAATTGCAGGGGCAGAATCCAGGAGCGCCGCCAACCGTGCCGCGTCGAGCCGTGGCGGTCGACGACGGGAGCCCAGAGGAACTTCAGGGCCCAGGGAAGCGCCAGAAGATTGGCTAGGCCGATGTTCGCGAGGGAGACACCTTGTTCCCGTAGGAGGGTGGGAAGGGCTGAAGCGAAGAAGCCATAGGGCAGGCCCTGGGAGAAGTAGAGGCTGGCGAGGAGGGTGAACTTTCGGTACCTGGTCATGGAATCTCGCGGTTCGGTCGGTCGATGAAGATTCTAAGGGAGCCCACCCTATCGTGCCTGATTTCGAGAACCGGCGAACCGATCCCGGAACTGCCAAAACCGAACCACACGGATCTACCCTGCACTACAATGCTCCTCGTAATGATTGAAAATCCAAGATATCGCGTTGTTCTTGCGAAAGAAGACTTCAAGTTCTCCGCCGCCCATTTCACTCTATTTCCAGACGGCACCGCCGAGCTTCTCCATGGTCACAACTACCATGTGACCATCGAGGTAGCTGGAGAGAGTCTCGACGACTACGGCATGCTATGCGACTTCGTGCGCCTGAAGACGGCAATCCGGGAGATCTGTGAGCATCTAGACAGCCGGACCCTCATTCCTGCTCAGAGCCCTCACATCTCGGTCAGTCAAGACGCCGGATCGGTGAGGGTAATCTATGGCCACCGGCAGTACCAGCTGCCGCGAGAAGACGTACTGATTCTAGAGTTGGCAAATACCACTATCGAGCTCTTGGCGGCCATGTTGTGGCAGCAGTTGGCACCTCGGGTAGAGGATTCCCAAGTAACTCACCTGGGAATCGCAGTAGCGGAGACCGCAGGCCAGAGCTGTTGGTTTCGGCAACCTCTTCGGCCAACCGCTCAGTCGTGAAGCGGCGGGTTCCTACTAGCCGTATCCAAGTTTATTTGGCCAGGTCGATGGTGCCCTATCTCAGATCGGGCTGGATCCAATTTGGCGATGGGGCTGGCAGCGCGGGGACGTCTGCCTCTCGGTCAGACAATTCCCCGCTTTTCTGCCAGGGCTAGGCTAGAGAGAAGTTCTTCGGGGCCTTTCTCTTCCCTAGCTCGTGACCCAACCTACCCATCGTCGGGGAGGTTGAGGGGGGTACCGCTTCCAGGAGTCGTGGGAACGAACAACAGAATTGGGGTCGAAGTCCAATAGCATTCGTCCAGGCTCGCTTGCTCGATGCTGCCGCCCTCGAGGCAAAAGGCGTAGACCAGGGATGACTGCCGGTCTTCTCGAAATAATCCAAGAGACAATGGCAAAACGAGGCTCTCGTAGCCTCCTGTAGCCAAGTGTTCCAACTGGCCGAGAGGTTCCCGCCCTCGAGCCAGCAAGGGGTAGAGGAGCTCATCCACGCGTAAAAGCAATGCGTAGAGGGAGTATCCCGTTCCAGGACCAACCGCGGAAGCGGACAAGTCGAGTACCAGTGAGTTGTGGTTGACCGGGGAATTGTTCGATGCCGGGCTGGCGATGTTGCTCAAGGCTTCACCGGGTCCGCTGCCGATCGAATAGTCTCCACTGCTGGTGACACAGGGTACGCAGAATTGGGATTGTGGAGCGGGGTGGTGACCGGTACTTGCTTGCCCAGCCAAAATCCACTGGTCGAGACTCTTGAGCTGTGGAGGAATGCCGACGATCGGTTCTCCGACGTCCTGAACAATCAACGAGGGCTCCTGAAGCTCTTGAGTCCAGCAGGTATTGGGGACTTTCCCCATAATACGACCAAGAACGAGGTTGGCTTCCTGGTTGCAAGCTTGGAGGTCATCGTCGCCAAGCTGGTAGCAGGCTGCAGCTTCGGACCACTTTGGCGCCCAGAGGCGCTCGAGGGGGTAGGTAATTCTTCCTTCCAGGAGTATGGGAGCTAGCCATCCGGAGAGGAGAGCGCTGGAGTAGGACGAACCGGCAGGGGCAGGCCACAGCTCCGCAGGCTCCGTGCTGTTCTTCAAGCACAGACCGCTACTCGGTAGGAGAGCGTCAACTTCTGGTGGGCTTTCCCAAGATGGGACGGCCTCTCCGGTCTTGCCGAAAGCGGCTAAGTCGAGGCTACCTACAGAGAGCACGCTTTCATAGGAAGCCGGAAACAAAGTCTGCCCATGATTGCCGGCGGAAGCCACCGGCAAGGACTGGTCTCGCTCCAGATGATCGAGAACCCGGCGCAGCTGACAGGTCAGCTGCTCTTCGTCGCAAATGTCTCCACCATCGGCTTCGGAGGCTTCTGGCAACCGGCCGAAGCTCATGTTGACCAAGGGAGGCTGTGGAACCGAGTTTGGGCCCTCTACAGCCTCCAGTACCCCACACAGGGCAGCGAGTACATGGGCGTCACCGACGCCTGCCCCCAGGGCTTGGGTGACAGTTGAGTCATCGAGGGAAAAAAGATGGACCGGCAATCTGGAAAGGCGATGGACGGTCCAGGCAGTGGTCCACCCATGCCAGTCACCCCAATCGATGATGGGGATCCAGGGCTGGTCACCATTGGGCCCTCCGGGAGGTGACAAGCAGGAGCCATCAGCGCACGGAACGAGGTCATCTTCTCGAGACTGGGCACTGGTTTGGTGCAGTCCCCCTTGGTTCGCACTCAGGGGTATCTCGGTTTCCGTCGTGGGAGATTGTTCATCCGCCTCCACCAGGACGCCAGGCCTGGGGTAGACGTTTGGGACTTCTAGATTGCCGGTTGCATCTTCGCAGGCGGTTCTGACTCCGGGTCCGAATGCAAAGGTACCGAAGCTACCGCAGGCGAGCTGAAAGGCTTCGCTGGGTGGCGTGCAGGTGGAATCCACCAAGATCCACTCCAAGGGGTCTGCTAGGGCTGGTCCGCCGACCAGCCAGATGGCCAATAACATGAGCAGAACAGAACGAGCGCAATTTGCCACGATTTTCATCTTCCTCTCTCCTTCCACGAATCGTTCCCGATCGTGCTGGACTCCACTTTGATTTGCCGCACATAGGCGCGGCGTCGAGACCCTTGTTCGAGGGCCTCCAGTGGATCATCTCCTGGATGCAGCACCACCTCAGAGGGCAGATCACGACGTTGCGCCACGACGACATAGAGAGAGTGAATCCCGGGCTCGGCCCCCACCAGATCCGCCGCTGCTGCCTCAAAGAGGCCAGCTCCCCGGTGGGTTTCCAGGCGGAGGTGGGAGTCTGGTATCAGTCGATGCAGGCGGAGCTTGCTCTGCCGGTAGAGACCGATTTCCAAACCATCGATGCTCATACCGGTAGGTTCCACGCTGATGCGAACCCGGGTTTCCGGGAGAGCCTGCACTAGCTCTCGAGCTTCCGTGGTCGAACGCTCGGTCGCCAGGCCCGTCATGGACACCTCATAGCCAACCTGTTCCGGTAGAGCTGGTGTTTTGAGCAATGGAAAGCTGACAACTGCCGCCACCATGGCAGCTGCTGCAAGCCCGGCCACTGCCGGCCACCATCGCCGGGCAGGCTCGGTACGGGGCAAGGGGAAGCTCTGATCTAGGATCGCTTCCCGAATCGCCGGATCCGGGGTGGACAGAGGTACCCCAGCGAGCACCGCCAGACGCTCTCGCGCCTGCTGGCTAGCAGCCAGGGAAGTTTCTACTTCCTTGGTCCTATCCTCGTTGAGCTCATCATCCCGAAAGGCTCTTAGGGTGTCATCGTCGGGAATTCTGGTGGGTTCTGCATCATGGCGAACACCTTCATTCGCCGTCAGCTCCCAGAGCAGACGCTCCACATCTAGTGGACTCATGATCTTCCTCTCTTCTCAGTCGCTGCGAAACGCTCGGCCTTCCAGGAGGCCTCAACTTCTTCTTCCACTATCCTAGGAGTGCCGGAGGTAGCCCGTTTGCCCCCCTCTATGGGGATCGATTCTGTACCTAAGAGAACCAAAGCTCCCCAGGCCGCTGCCGGAAACTTGCCACGCAGCGTTTCGAGGGCTCGGGAGAACGCCTTGGTGAAGGCATCACCGGCATGGATCTGACGGTACAGCGACCGATTGAACTCTCCGGCCAGGTGGTCGTCGAGAACCGATCTGCTGGCGATCACCCATGGGACTCCCCGACGGGTCAAGAGACCACCAATGCCGTAGCGACCTCGGTCTGCTGTTGTCGGCCAAGTCCCTGTATCGCAACCACTCAGGTTGGCGAACCAATAGGGCAGCGGAAGCTCGGCGATCTCGATAAAGGTCATTGGACGATCCGCCAAAGAGAGGCTGGAGAGTTCGGGAAATGCCGCATCGAAGAGTCCGTGAGCATCTACATGTAGCCAGTGCGAGTTGGCCAGAGCCTCTTCGAGGGCAACATGGGTAGCATTTTCGCCGCGCAGGACGACGCCCTCCGGAAACAGATCTTGGTAGAACTCGGCTTGGTCACCGATGGCTAGGTCTCCCCGAGGGTCCACGACGAAGACCGGTGCCGACTGAGCCGGATCTCGCGGGGCCAGACTCTCGGCAGTGGATGGCCCTACCACGGGAAGGGTCATCTCGGAGAACCACTCTTCTTTCTGATCCGACCCGGGAAGCAGGGGAAGGGCCGTCAAAGGAACTCCCTGGAGCAGGCCATACAGTGCATAGGAGGTCGTAGCCCCTAGGGTGTCCAGGTCGACGGGCAGCAGAGCTTTAGAAATCGGCTGCAACAACGCTCGCCAGTCCTCGTCGGAGCTCTCCACGGAGCCCAAGCTCGCTTCGATCTGCGCCAGTCGCTGTCGTAGCTCCTCTCGCGCCAGCGGTGTACGGCGAGCGAGACGGACGGCACCACCCTGGAGCCGCTCGAGGAGAATGACTTCATCCACTAGCGAAAAGGCTCGGAACCGTGGCTCTACCAGCGCAGCCTCCTCCTGAGGGGGGCCACATTCGCTCTGGCGCCGCCAGAGCTCTTGAAGCCGTTCCCGGACAAAACGTGCCGTTGGGCCCCGCTGTTCTCGAAAAGATGCCGAAGTTGGGGTTTCTAGGGAGCTTAGCTCTAGAAGTAACCCTTCGCGGGTCTGGTGATCGACAGGGGAGTCTCCATCGATGCTCTGGGGAGAATCGAAGGGCGGGGTACAGCCTTCTCGATCGGCTTCGACCGAGGCCAGGTTATCGAGGGCAGCTAGGAGCGCCCAAGCATCCGCTGGCCGCTGGAGCTCCACCTCGACCCGGGCAGCTTCATAGTAATCCTCCCCCCGGCGGCTGGGACCTACGGCAATATTCTGTCCCAGCTCCTCCGGGGAAGAGTAGGCATGAAGTAACAAGGCACCAGCAAAGCTCTCTTCAGCACCGAGGAGATTGCCTTGTAGTCGACGAGTGCGGGCGGTGCAGCCATGGGCCCAGGCGGCCAGCTCTGGAAAATTGCCATCCGAGGCGAGGCGACTGCAGATGCGGCTAGCCTCGTCCAATCTTCTGTGTTGAAGGGCATCTGTTGCCTCGGCGAGCTGCAACCAGCCTGAGAGCTCTCGAGCTCTTCCAGTCTCCTCTGGAGATCCCAAGAGCTCACGAGCCCGGTCCAAGGTGGCGGCGGGATCCTTTCCCTGTCTGATTTGCAGCAGAGCCAAGTTGACGAGAGAGTTCGACCGCTCATGAGGAGCAGCGGCGGCGGCGGAAGTTTCGTCGATAGCACTTTCCAGTAATCCCTCTGCATGGGAGAAATCCCTGTCGCTGGCTTGGGGGTCCAGAAGTGTCAGCCAGCTGAGCGTGATCTTGGCATCCGGGAGTAGGCGAGGGTTGCAGGTCCACCTTTCGCAATCCTCAAGGGCGGAGCGAAGGCGCTCACGGCCTTCCTTCACTGCCCCGACTTGCGCTAGGAGGCCGGCCTGTTGTTTGACGGTGAAAAAGTGGTTTCGGTGGGCGATGCGCTGCTGGGCTCTCTCCGCCTGGCGAAGAAAGCCCCAAGCAGCATCCAGATTTCTCCGGTAGTTCATCTCGAAGGAGGCTCTTTCGAGAGCGACTTGGGACCCCCAGAAACTAGCCTCATGCTGAGTCAACCAATCAGGCATTCGGTCCAGCCGTCGCTGCCCTTCGGCCCACGCCTGGGGAGTTCCGATTTGGAGGAGGTGGTGGAAGGCGATGAGGTTGGCCCTCACTGCCATTCCCGGAAATCCCTCTTCTTCAGCTCTCGTGGTCAGACCATCGAGGGCAGCGATCAGCTCTGTAGGGAGATCCAGAGTCCCGACCACGGATTCCAGTTCTTTCTCCAAGCTCTGAAACGCCGCGCTGGATTCTGGAATGCGGACCGGCCTCGGGGGAACGCGGAACATGGAGCCATCAAAGGTATCTCGGACGTTGCCGCCCAGTTGACGAAGAGTGGCGCCTTCTAGGTCGCCGGGTAAGGGTTCAAAGAAGCAAAGAGTGCTTCTCATGACGACCCGTGGGGCAGCGAATGTCTCGGTTATCGGGCGGTCATCGAGAAGAATCTGACCCTCCCACTGGCTCGAATCCAGGGAGGGAGGAGTTTCCAAACAGAACCCTATGGAGCTGGCGCCGCGAAAGAAGATGGGCAGTAGAGACCCGTCGGGTTGAATCTCTACCTCTCGATGGCCACGGGGGACCACCGAGATCCCTTCCGGCAGGGGAGAGGAGGGGGAGGGAGCACAGCTGGTCACCAAGGCGAATGCGGCTGCTGTCAATGGGCCAAGCAGGTTAGACGCAGAACTCCTCAAGGCAGGTCGACCTGAGCTAGGCGGGCACATTCTTCGACAGCTTTGTCGAGTACTTGTTTCATCTTGTAGGTCGCTTTGCGAGACCAACCACAAGCTTGGGAGATCTCTTCTGGCTTCAGACCATCCCGGTAGCGCAGGGTGTAGTAGAGAAAAATACGCTCCCGGCCCATCTTCAGACACTCTTCGATTTGGCTCAGGGTGTCCCGGCTGATCGCTTGCCGCTCGGCACTGGGGTCCTCCGGTAGCCAATCCGCTTGAGGGAGGCTCACGACATTGCGCAAGGCAGCGGACCGGCGATGGTTTGTGGCGACTCCACAAGCCAGGTCCCACAGGTAGGTCTCGAGCCGGCCTTCCGTCTGCTCGGCAGGCGGCACCCTTTCGAGAAATCGCCGGAGAACCCTGCAGTCGTTCTGGAAGAAAAAGACGTAGGAATCCTGAAGGAGATCCTCGCCGTCAGGTCCTCCCGGATAGGCATATCGCTGTCGAAGGCGACGAAACAAACGAGGAGCAAAGGTGTCGTACAACCACCCAGCCGCGCCACGATCCCCTTCGAGGATGGAAAGGAGCCGATGCCCCACCACAGATTGCATTCTGTGCATCTTATCTTCTGAGGAGTGATCGGTCTTCTTTGAAGAGTTCAAGAGAGCCGATTCAAACCTCTTACGCCCGTCCCAAAGTGCGTAAATTGAGGTCGAGGGGCCCTAATCAGCACGAGGACGGGCCGTTGGGCCCGTCCTCGTAAGTCTCCAATTCGTGGAGGGAAGTTTAAAACCGCCAAGAAAACTAAGCAGGAACTCCTCTCGGAATGGGTCGCATTGGCTTCCCTCTACTGCGGGCCGATTCCAGTTGACTTCGTAAGCTGCCGTTGACAGGTCATGCGCTCAGCAGGTCTTGAACCGCGGTTTCGACTTCGCCGGAATCGGGGAATCTGCCCGTGGATTTCTTGGAATAGAGAAGCTGCTCGTCGAGTTTGACCTCGAAGGCACCACCTCGGCCCTTGATGAGAGTTGCTGTAATACCGAATTTCTCTTGAATTGCTTCCGCCAGACCGGCGGCTTTTGGGTGGTAGTTTCAAACGACACAGTATTCGATAGAAATCTTATGGTTCATCTAGATTCCTCCTGGTGTTAATGCAAACGGAAATACGAGTATACCAGTCTGGTGAGGTCCTCGGTGGGTCTAGAAGAGGTGCAGTAGTCACGGTTCGGAGAGCCGGGACTCTCGGACTTTCGGAGTCCACGTCTTCACTCAGAGTCCCATTGCCCCCATGGTAAGCTGCCCCACTCACGAGACGGCCCAACTAGTCAATCCAGGGAGCCGAGCAGACATGACAGAAGATGTGACACCCGCCCTTGCAGAGGCGGCCGAGAGGCGGCTCAAGGGTTTCAGCGAAGCGGACAAAGGAAGGATTCGGCGGATCGCGGGGCATGTGCGAGGCATTCTCAAGGAGCTCGACTTAGACCTCGAGGACCCTAACCTCTCTGAAACTGACTTTCGAGTCGCAATGATGTACCGCGAGATGTTTGAGGGTCTGCGGGAAGGAGCAGAGCCTCGTGTGACCACCTTCCCGAATTCGGAAGGCTATTCAGGGATGGTGATGGAGAAGCAGATTCCCTTCTATTCCATGTGCTCCCACCACTTGGTCCCTTTCTATGGACACGCTCACATCGCCTACATTCCCACCAAGCTCATCATGGGCCTCTCGAAATTTCCTCGGATTCTCGAGTTCTATGCCAAACGCCCTCAACTTCAGGAGCGTCTTACGGAGCAGGTGGTCACCTATCTGGAAGAAAAGCTCAAGCCCATGGGGGCCATGGTGGTTATCGAAGCGAGGCATCTGTGTGTCGAGATGCGTGGAGTCAAGAAGCCCGGAGCGGTAACCGTCACCTCTTCGATTCGTGGGAGTTTTTTGGAGAAAGCAGTCCGTGAAGAATTTTTGGATCTTCTGCGCCGCCCCTAACCGGCGATTACTGTCCGTCGTCGCGGTGTTGTTGACTTTCTTGGCGGTTTCGGCCTCGGCGGCCAAGGGAAAGAAACAGAAGGATCTGGCGCCGGAATTTTTGATCCAGCCCTTCGTCGGTCCAGCCTACGCCCAATGGTTGATCGGCCCTATCGCCCGCATGGCAACCAGAGACGAGGTCGAAGCCTACCTTCGCATCGAAGACGATGCCGAAGCAGCAGCTTTCATCGAGGCTTTCTGGGAAAAGAGAAACCCCAGGCCCGGGGAGCCGAGTAACCGTCTTCGAGAAAAGTTCGACGTGAGGGCGGGAATGGTAGATAGCTTGTATGGCGAAAAAGCTTATAGGGGGCGTCACACAGACCGGGGTACCATCTATATTCTCTACGGGAAACCTGAGAAAGAGGATCACGATGTGGCGCCCTACGCCGGTGGTTCTGCCCTGATCATTTGGCGCTATTCCAAAAAATCGGAGCCTGGGCTAGACGGTGAAAAGCCCAGGAGAGAATTTCGTTTCATCCGTGAGGGCGACCGCACGGTGTTTTATTCCGAGGCGATTCGCCAGAAGAATCTCCAGAAACAGAGGCCGCGGGGTCACCTTCCCGAGGCCACCAGAGGACGAAACTTCTAGCGACCGCCTCACCTACTACGGAAGTGAGATGAGCCCCATGAGCCAACCTCGCGCTGTGCTCGCCGGCAGCGGTATCGCCGTGCCACCTTTGGTGGTCGACAACCACATGCTTTCGCGCATCGTGGACACCAACGATCAGTGGATTCGAGAGCGAAGTGGTATCGCGACCCGTTACTTCGTAGAGCCGGGTACCAGTAGCGCAGATCTAGGAGCACAGGCGGGCCGAGCGGCTTTAGAAGACGCCGGTATCGAAGCTTCCGAGGTGGACTACATCGTTTGTGCCACCATGACCCCTGACCACTATTTCCCCGGCTCCGGGACGCTGGTGCAGCATCAGTTGGGAGCGGGCCCTGTGCCGACCCTAGACTTGCGCCAGCAGTGCGCAGGGTTTGCCTACGGTATGCAAACGGTGGATGCCCTCATTCGCAGCGGCATCGCCCGAACGGTTTTACTGGTGGGGGCCGACGTCCACACAGCTCTCATGCCCTTCAACGAGCGCACTTGGGAGACGCTCTACGATGCCGACGCTGGGCCTTTGGAAGAAGAGACCCTCGCCTGGAATTCTCAGTTTCGACACTTGGTAGTGCTCTTCGGGGACGGAGCTGGGGCAATGGTCTTTCGAGCCGAATCTGACCATGATGGGAGAGGTATCCTCGGCTCCAAGCTATACGGGGATGGCCGTCACAAGGACATTCTTTTCGTACCTGGGGGAGGTTCCGCACAGCGGCCTTTCGTGAGTCAGGAAATGATTGCCGAAGCGGGGACAGTACCGGTCATGGATGGCCGCAAAGTTTTCAAGCTAGCGGTTACTCGTATGCCAGCTGTAACTCGAGAAGTCCTCGATGTGAATGGCTTTGGAATAGACGACCTAGACCTGCTCGTCATGCACCAAGCGAATTTGCGGATCAATGAGGCGGCACAGAAAGCCCTGGGTCTTCCGAAGGAGAAGGTCCACAACAACATCCAGAAATATGGCAATACCACCTCCGCCACTCTGCCCTTGTGTTTCCATGAAGCGCGTCAGTTGGGCAAGGCCGAACCGGGGAGTCTGGTGGCGTTTACGGCATTGGGAGCGGGCCTCCACTGGGGCTCGGTACTGATGCGGGTTTAGCGGCCTTAGCCGTTGCGAGGTATGATTTCTTCATGATTCGACGCTTAGCCTGGTTTTTTGGAATGTCGCTGGCAGGGACAGCGGCCTACTTATTGTTGCGCGCCGAGAGCGAGGCAATGGCAGGAAGGCCCAGGAAAGCTACCAAGCCTACATCCACAGGTTCTGGCCGGCGTTGTGATGGCATCACCCAAGGGGGGAGCCGTTGCAGTCGAGAAGCAGAGACGGAATCGTCTTTCTGCTGGCAACACGGCTAAGAGTTTCGCCGAAGCGAGGCATTAGAAGAGCCTTCTCTAGGCACTTCAGGTCCTTGCCTCGTCTGAACGAGGCTTCTATCTAGCTCGAGAAAAAATATGGATTGTGTATTCCTTGACCCTAAGGCTAGCTTGGTTTATGGTTGTTTGACATGAAAATAACACCAAGATCGAGTCGTTTCGTAGGGCTCTTGGCCTTTGCCTGGGTGCTCTTTCCTTTTTCTTCCATGGCACAACCCCAATTTTCTGTTGTGGAGATAGAAGCACCGGCTGGCATTGACCTGAATGCTGGGGGCATCAACGACCTTGGCCAGATCGCCGGATCTTTTCGGGGGACTAGCAGCTCCGTGATCGGCAACCGGATCTTTCGGCCCTTTGTCTGGCTTCCGGAGGCCGCTGCCGGCTTTCCAGCAGGTTTCCACAATCTCGGTGCTCTTGGAGAAGGTCGAGGTACGGTAACGGGTCTCAACGGGAGCCTAGAGATGTCCGGTTGGGGAGAGACGACGAAATTCGACCAAAACGGTTTTCAGGTCTCCCAGGGGTTTCGATGGCAGAACGGAGCCTTCGAGATAGTAGGCAATATCGCCTCGGGTTACTCGCATAGTCAGGCACTAGGGATCAATGCTGCCGGGGAGATGGTAGCGCTGGAGAGAAACGTCTTTGGGTGCTTACCGATGATCTGGCTTCCAAAGCCTGCTTATGGTTTTCCCGCTGGCCTCAGTGCTCTACCTCCTGCCGCTGGTTTCTTTGAAGCAGCAGCGGTGGGAATCAATGATCAGGGGCAGGTGGTGGGCTATTCGACAAATGCTTGTGACACCACTTCTTCTCACGCAACTCTTTGGCTTCCGGAGCCTGCCTACGGCCTTCCAGCCGGGACTCATGACCTAACTCCCGACATTCCTGTCACTGGCGGTTTCGAGGCCCAAAAGATCAATAACAATGGGGTTGTGATCGGAGATTTCTACGGCGAATTCCCGGTGATCATTGGGGCTTGGCGTTGGAGTAACGGAAGTCTCGACATCCTAGAGCCGTTGGTTCCGGACACGAATTTTGTCTTTCCGGGAGGCCTCAACGACCATGGAGCCATTGTCGGTAGCTCCGGATCGAGGGCGGTTCTCTGGAAGGAGGACGAAGTCTACGCTCTCGACGACCTCATCCCTGCAGATTCCGGATGGGTGTTGCAGGCGGCCTCGGATATCAACAACCAGGGTCAAATCGTTGGTGAAGGTATCTTCAATGGCGAAAACGCCACCTTTCGTCTCGACCCGCTGCCCATGCCGGACGGTTTCGAGCCCAGCGACCCCGGAAGCTTGAAACCGGTGCTGGGAACCTCCCTCAGGGAGGGGCTACGGTAGAGCTCCAAGAGGCTGTATCTCCGGACTCGAAGCCGTCGGTGAAGATCGCCTCTTCGGTGGAGATGGTGACTACGTAGACATCCTGATTGCCTTCGCGAGCATCCTGGAAGAAGGGATAAGCCTTACCTCCCTCAGCGGCGATGGCATTGTAGTCGCCGATAAAAGCGGCCCCGCCATCATGGGGTAGTACGGGCGTGAAGGCTTGAGCGGTGATCCGTACGTTATCGCTCCAGGTAGCGCCGAGATCGCTGGATGTGGCGTAGTAGACATCGATGTCCGAGCCGTTCTGCCGCCGGTCGTACCAGATGGCGTGAGCTATCCTCGACTCGTCGATCACCACCCAAGGGTAGAACTGGGCCTGACCCGAAGCATCATCGTTGACCTGTACCGGTGTGCTCCACGTATCGCCGCCGTCGGTGGAACTGGTGGCGAGAATATCCGGGTTGCCAAAGAGTTGGTCGTTCCAAAGCACGAGAAGGTCGCCAGTTACGGGATCCACGGTCGCGATGGGGGCGTTGAGGGCTCGGAATCCTCCGGGAAGTGTCGAAGGGAGAGGGCTCATGGCGGCTATGGAGCTGTCCATAGACCAGGTATCTCCCTGATCTATGGACTTTGACATCCAGAGAAATTCCTGTGAGCTACCCCTCCAAAAAACATAGTAGGTCCCATCGGGGGCGATGATTGGGATAGCAGCGTTTCCAGCTGCGGAGTTGATAGCGAGAATCGTATTGTTGCCAAAGGTGAGGGCGCCATCCAGGGAGCGGGCAGAGCGTACTTTGGCAGGAGAAAAGCCGAAGTCCGCCCAAGCCACCAATACCTCGTCTCCCCGGGCGGCGATAAACGGTTTGTCGTCGAAGGTGGTGTTCAGGGTTACGACTACCGGAGCTTGCCAGGTGGCGCCATCGTCGTCGGAGCGGCGAATGTAGACATCGACGTCGGTGCCGCCGGAGCCACCGCTGGCGATATAGGCGAAGTACCAGCGCCCACCACCCGCCGCGACGACCACAGGGTCGCTCATCAGGTCGTGGCCTGAAAAAAGCTCGAATCCCCAGGTGTCGCCACCGTCGGTGGACCGCCCGGCGCCCATCACCAAGGTGCTGTCCGTGAAATTATTCCAGCCTGCGACCAAGGTTTGGCCGGAAACGTCGATGGAAGTTTCGTTCTGGGTGTGGCCATCGTCAGGACCGAGCCTCGTCTCTGGGAAGGTCGGTGGACCCAAGAGCGAGCGTCGATGGGTGATCTCCGCAGGGGTTTGTCTGGCTGGACGATCGAATTCAGGGCGAGGTCGCCGGATGTCGAGTGGCAATACCCAGCCAAGCTCATCAACCATACCGGGAACGATACGGCGGCCCTTGGGAGTGATGAAGACCTCTGGCGATTCACTAGGAGTGGTACCGGTGGATGGAAATGCCGCATGGGTCCCAGCCAGTAGGGTTCCTCCCTCCGGTCCGAGAGTGGTAGAGGAGGAGCAGGCTAACGCTGATGCTGCGAGTAAGAGGACAAAAAAGATTGCATATTTCATAGTCATGGGAGTATATACGGTCCATCGAACCTACCTGGGAGGAGCTAGCTGAGCCTCAGAGAACGTCCTTGGTTTACCGGTGGGCGGCCCAGGCTGATCTTTCTGCTCGCCTGTCTTGAGAAAGCCTTAGAAGATCTTGTGGTCCTGAGAGCTCCCTCGGAACCGGGAGTTGAGCGTTCCGTGTTCGTTCCGATGTTCGCTTTAGGGTTCGCCGACCCGGGCCAAGATGCGCCGTGCTCTCTCCTCGATGGCATCGAAGTTTCTTCGCTGAAGATCTTGTGGGGAAAAGAGAGTGGCTACAAATCCGAGGGCAAAGGCACCTGCTTCTAGCCATTCCAGAGCATTTTCCTCGTCGACTCCATTGGTGGGGACGATGCGCAAGAAGGGGAGCGGTCCCAAACAGGCTTTGACGTAGGAAGGCCCCAGGCCTGGCGTTGGAAAGAGCTTTTGAAGTTGAGCCCCTGCCCGGTGGGCGGCGTTCATCTCCGTTGGAGTGTGGGTTCCGGGCATAGCGGCGACGCCGAGGTTGCCGGCAGCGGCAATGACTTCCGGATCGACAACCGGGGAGACCAGGAACTGAGCTCCGTGCTCGACGGCCCGTTCCGCTTGGGAGGTCTCGAGGACAGTTCCTGCGCCGAGGATCAGGCCATCCCGTCGAGAGAAATCGGCGATGAGCTCATAGGCGCCAGGGACGGTGAGGGTAAACTCGAGGATCGTGAATCCTCCCCGCACAGCAGCTTCCATAGCATCATTGGCAGTCTGTTGGTCGTCGCAGCGTAGGATGGCGGAAGCACGCCTCTGGCCAAAAGTCTCTACGAAGTCTTGTGGGTTCAATGGGAAGTCTCCTTGTTCTTGGTCGTTCCGGGACCCGAGTATGATCTCATCTGTTCCGTCTTGGAGGGCTAGTTGAGCAGCTTGGACCAAAGGAGGGGCCGCAGATGGTGTGCGTAGCGGCAAGCTCAGGTTAAGATGCTCGTTCCGAGGGAATCAGCAATCGAGGCATTATGAGCTCCGCCAACCAAGCCGCTAACCACACCCAACCGCGGCCTCCGAAACGCCGACCAAAATACCGCCGACCTGTAGGCCCGCGGCTTCAGAAGCTGCTATTTGTCGTCTTCGGGCTCTTTGCCTTGCTGGCGGTGAACTCCACCTATTTGGTCGGGGTCTCTCTGCTCGAATGGGCTTCCGGCAATACCTACCAGAACTGGTTCTACATGAATATGTTCTTGGTGCATCTTGCCCTGGGAGCCTTGATTCTCTTGCCCGTGGTGGTCTTTGGAGCCATCCACCTCCGTAATTCCTACAATCGTCCCAATCGGCGCGCGGTGCGAGTGGGGTACGGATTGTTCGCGGTGGCATTGTTGCTGCTGGGCAGCGGGATCGTGCTGACTCGACTCGAAGGGGTCATCGTGGTCAAAGACCCAGCGGTGCGGACCGCCGCCTATTGGGCCCATGTGATTTCTCCTCTGGTTGCGGCCTGGTTATTCGTCCTCCACCGGTTGGCTGGCAAACGCATCAAATGGCGGGTCGGAGGCCGGTGGGCGGTGGTGGCCGCAGTCTTTGCCGCCGCCATGATCTTCTGGCAGTCCCAAGATCCCCGCCGTTGGAACGTCGAAGGGCCGGATTCTGGGGAGCAGTATTTTTTCCCCTCTCTGGCTCGGACCGCGACGGGCGATTTCATTCCGGAGCGGGTTCTCGACAACACTCAATACTGCCAGGAGTGTCACCAGGATTCCCATGCTTCCTGGGCCAATAGTGTTCACCGATTTGCCTCCTTCAACAATCCGGCCTACCTGTTTTCGGTCCAGGAGACGCGCAGGGATGCCTACGCTCGGGACCAGGATGTCCACGCTTCTCGTTTCTGTGCCGGTTGTCATGACCCCGTGGTCTTTTTTTCCGGCCAGTTTGACGATGAAGTCTTTGATCGCCCGGATTTCGACTTCGAGCAAGTGCCTTCCGGCGAGGCGGGAATCACTTGCACCTCCTGCCATGCCATCACCCATGTGAATAGCGTCCGGGGCAATGCGGACTACACCATCGAAGAGCCTATCCACTACCCATTCGCGTTTAGCGAGGTGCCTTCTCTGCAATGGCTCAACCGGCAGTTGGTGAAAGCCAAGCCGGAGCTGCACAAGAAGACTTTCCTCAAGCCTCTGCACAAGACGGCAGAATTCTGTGGCTCTTGCCACAAGGTCCACCTGCCGGTGGAGCTCAACCACTACAAATGGCTGCGGGGGCAGAATCACTACGATGCCTACCATCTGAGCGGAGTCTCAGGTCACGGGGTCAGCAGCTTCTACTATCCCGAGAAAGCGGTTCACAACTGCTCCGAGTGTCATATGCCCCTCGAGCCTTCGGATCAGTTCGCGGCACAGGACTTCGCAGCAACGGGGGGGCTGCAGATTCATGACCACCAGTT
This sequence comes from Deltaproteobacteria bacterium, assembly GCA_022601195.1. Taxonomy (GTDB): domain Bacteria; phylum Acidobacteriota; class Thermoanaerobaculia; order Multivoradales; family JAHZIX01; genus JAHZIX01. The sequence continues at coordinate 134,744 of JAHZIX010000044.1, read as the reverse complement.
TCCCAGTGCCAACACGGCGATTCCACACCTAATGGACCTCGGTCCGGAGGTCCAGGAGAGCCACCGGAAGTTCAATGAAGGGGTCATGCGTGTCGATCTCTTTGGCATTCGCGAGGGAGGTCGCATCGACGGACCCCTGACGGCGCCCCTGAGGCCTTCGGTACCAGCTCTGAAGCCAGGAACCGACTACCTGCTGGACGCGGTGATACGAACACTCAAGATGGGCCATACCTTTACCCAAGGGACTTCCGACTCCAACGAAGTCTGGCTGGACGTTCGGGTGACCAGTAGAGGAGAGGTCATCGGGCGCAGTGGAGGTCTAGGGGAATCGAATCGGGTCGATCCTTGGTCTCATTTCGTCAATTCTTACGTTCTCGATCGTCATGGACAGCGCATCGATCGGCGCAATGCCCACGATATTTTTGTGCCTCTCTACAATCATCAGATTCCCCCGGGGGCAGCGGATACGGTGCACTACCTTCTTTCGGTACCGGAGGCGATCCGGGAGCCCATCACCGTAGAGGTGCGCCTCCAGTTCCGGAAATTCGACACCACCTACATGCAGTATGTGCAAGGCCCGGGCACCCAAAACGATTTGCCCATCATGACTCTGGCGCAAGATCGCCTGACCTTTCCTATCGCCGGAGCCTCCCAGGAGGTTGCGGTGGAAGCTCGCGGAATCCCCGAATGGGAGCGTTGGAACGACTACGGCATCGGGCTGCTCCGCAAGGGCGGCAAGTCCAAAGGGGAGTTGCGGCAGGCGGAGGAGGCATTTACTCGGGTGGAAGCTCTGGGAAGAGCTGACGGGGCCCTCAACTTGGCGCGAGTCTACCTTCAACAGGGAACGGTTCAGGACAAAGCCATCGATGCCTTACAGAGGGCAGCTGCTTTCGAGGAGCCGGCTCCGCCGTGGTCCGTCGCTTGGTTCACGGGACTGGTCAACAAACAGAACGGCTTTTTGGATGAAGCCATCGCCAGCTTCGAGAGCATCGTTGCAGCGGATAGTGCAGAGACTCGCCAGCGGGAGTTCGATTTCAGCCAGGATTACCGGCTCTTGGTGGAGCTTGGCCAAACCCTTTTCGAACGCTCCAAGCAGGAGCGCGGGGAGTCCCGGCGGGCGCGACGGGAAGAGCTTCTCGGGCAAGCCCGCGGCTATTTCGAGAGGGCTCTACAATTGGATCCGGAGAACGTCTCCGCTCACTACAACTTGAATCTTCTCCTGAAGGGGCTTGGGGATTCGGAAGGCGCGAGCCGGCACTTCGATCTCTATCGGACCTACAAGCCCGACGACAATGCCCGGGACCAGGCGGTGGCCATCGCCCGGGCCAACGACCCCGCAGCCAATCATGCGGCGGAGGCAATCGTTATTTATGACCTTCAGCGCCCGGAGGCCTTCGAAATGATGGGCGGTGAACGCCGAGCTGCTCCCCTCGAGCTGAGGCCCTTGGAAGTACAGGCAGAGGGAGCTGAGGAACAGGAGACCCTGGCAAGTCTCTCGAAGGAGTCGACATCATGAAGAACTTGCCGCCCAAAGACCGAACCGGTGCTGCCAGGGCTCAGGGCGATCAAGCCCAGGGGAACGACGAGCTCGAGGAGTTTCCGGAAGTAGGACCCCAAGATGATGCGGTGATCGGCCGTGCCTTCAAGGGTTCGCTGGTCGTTTTGGGAGGATTTGCAGTCCTGGCAGTCCTGGGATACCTGTGGACTCAGCGAACTCGAGAAGTATCGCCGGAGCAGGTCATCAGCCCTGAGACACCGGAGGCGGTGACTCAGGAGTCGACGGCCCCCACCATCGCCTTTACAGAGATCACCGAGGCTGCGGGCATTTCTTTTCGCCAGTTCAACGGCGCCTACGGAGACAAGTTGCTTCCCGAAACCATGGGGAGTGGCGCCGCTTTCTTGGACTACGACGGGGATGGGGATCAGGACTTACTGTTGGTCAACGCTACTCGGTGGGCCTGGGCCCCAAGCGCCGAAGCTGGTTCCGGTCCGGCCCTCTATGAGAATGACGGTGTCGGCGGCTTTTCTGATGTTTCGGAACAGACTGGAGTCGACTCGCCCCTCTACGGTACGGGGGTAGCTGTTGGAGATTACGATGGCGATGGCCATGTCGACCTATTTCTTGGCGCCGTAGGAGGCAACCGACTTCTGCGCAACCAAGATGGGGTGTTCGAAGATGTGACGAGTCGGGCAGGGGTTGGCGGGGATCCGCAGGAGTGGAGCACCAGCGCTGCTTTCTTTGACTATGACCAGGATGGAGATCTAGATCTCTTCGTCTGCAACTACGTGCAGTGGACCAAAGAGATCGACTTCGAGCTCGATTTTCGGCTCACGGGGGTCGGTCGGGCCTATGGGCCTCCCCAGAGCTACCAGGGAACCTTTCCCTACCTCTATCGCAACGAGGGGGATGGCACCTTCCTCGACGTGTCCCAGCAAAGTGGGATTCAGGTGGTCAATTCGGCTACTGGAGTGCCCATTGCAAAATCTCTAGCTTTGGCCCCGGTGGACGTAGACGGTGACGGATGGATGGATCTGTTGATCTCCAACGACACGGTCCAGAATTTTTTCTATCGCAACAAGGGGGATGGCACCTTCGAGGAGGTCGGTGAGTATTTCGGTTTTGCCTACGACCGCAATGGCAACGCCACCGGAGCCATGGGAGTCGATTCCGCCTACTATCGCAACGATCACAACCTGGGTTTTTTTGTGGGCAATTTCGCCAATGAGATGAGCTCGGTCTACGTCAGTCAAGACGATCCGAGTTTCTTTGTGGATGACTCCATTAGCGAAGGGATTGGCGCTCCGAGCCGGTTGAGGTTGACCTTCGGCCTCTTTCTTTTCGACTACGATCTCGACGGTCGCCTCGATCTTCTGCAAGCCAATGGACATCTAGAGGAAGAGATCGAAACGGTGGACCCGAGCCAGAAGTACCGCCAGAGCCCTCAACTGTTTTGGAACGCAGGGCCGGACGAAGGCTTTGTGCTCATGGAGTCGAAGGAGAGTGATTTTGATCAGGCAATCGTGGGACGAGGTGCCACTTATGGCGATATCGACGGCGATGGAGATCTAGATGTCCTCCTCACTCAGGTGGCGGGGCCACCTCTCCTGCTGCGAAACGATCAGAGCTTAGGTCATCACTGGCTCCGGGTGAGTCTGGTGGGAGGTTCTGGGAATCGGGATGCCATCGGTGCTTGGGTCGAAGTCGAAGCGGGAGGGTTGACCCAGCGGCGGCAGGTCATGCCCTCCAGATCCTATTTGTCCCAGGTGGAGTTGCCTTTGACCTTCGGCCTCGGCTCCTCCAGTATCGTTGACCGGCTCGAGGTTGTGTGGCCGGATGGTCATCGCCAAAAGGTGAATCCCGATGGAGTCGACCGGCTCCTGAGCATTCGCCGGGAAGCTACCCCCTGAGGTCGATTCCCGAAGCTCTCCGATGATCCGGATACAAAAGAGCCTTGTGGCGTTTCTCAAGGCCTGTTTCCTTCCCCCCGGGTCGCTCATCCTGGGTGGTTTTGCGGGAAGTCTCTTAGCTGCCTCCGGGAGAGCCGGCTGGGGCCTCGGAATCAGCGCTGTGAGCCTGGGCCTCCTGTGGATATTGGGGATACCCCAGATAGCGAGGAGGCTGTTGGGACTCTTCGATCGGCACCCACCCGTTCAGGAAGGGGCTGCAGGGGCCTACGACCTACAAGCGGTGGTGGTTTTAGATGCCGGAGGGCGAGACGGGGCACGGGAAAATCCTGGGATGGGGGTCAGTGCCTTGACCCTGGAGCGGTTGAGGTACGGGGCTTTCCTGTACCACCAATGGGGCCTGCCGGTGCTGGTCACGGGCAATGGAGCCGGTCGGGCTCAGGGAGACGTTCTCGAAGAGGCTTTTCAGGTTCCGGTCCGCTGGGTAGAAGCGCTTAGCAATACCACTCAGGAGAACGCCCTTTTTTCGGCCCACATCCTGCTACCTCAGGGGATCTCTAGAATTGCCCTAGTGACGCATTTCTGGCACATGCCGCGAGCTGCGCTCGCTTTTCAGCGAGCCGGTTTTCTAGTGACCACGGCTGCTATGGGTTTTGGTGGTGAATCCCGTGGAGTGCGCGCTTACCTTCCTTCTCTAGGAGGTTGGCTGAGCAGCTATCTGGCCCTGCACGAGTTGATTGGAGGGGCGTGGTACCGTCTGCGCTTCCGGCCTCGTGGGAATTCTAAGAACCCATCGGACCCCGAAAAGGAGCGCAAGAAATGACTCAACGGAAATTGACCGACGAGGAAGCCCGTACAGCCTTGAGCGATCTCGAAGGCTGGAGTTTGGAGAACGGCAAGATCTGTCGAAAATTCCAGTTCCCTAACTTCGTAGCAGCTTTTGGATTTATGAGTCAGGTCGCCCTTCTGGCAGAGAGCATGAATCACCATCCGGAGTGGTTCAACGTCTACAACCGAGTAGAGGTCTCCTTGTCGACCCACGATGTAGGGGGGCTCAGCGAGAAGGATTTCGCCTTGGCCCACAAGATGAGCGGTCTCGTTGGCTCCTAGTTGGTAGCCCAACTGAGGAGCCCTTCACTACAGGCAGCTAGGCCGTGACTCCGTCTACGAAGGAGCGCAAGTCGTCGGCATCTACTACCGGCTCGCCAGCGGCGACGTTGCCGAGTTTTCCCTCGAGAGCCCATTTTTCTAGGCGCCCGGCTTCCTCAAAAAGGTGGTCGAAGGAGTCCACGACGAAAAGTAAGGGTTGGTAGCTGTCGATCTCAAAGCTCTGATTGATGACCCATTCAAGCTGGAAGGGCTGGCGTTGAACCTTGGCAGCCTCGACGGCGTGTTGGATCTCGCCGTGAGAGCTCAGCAAGCCGCTACCGTAAACCCGGACACCGTCCCCGTGGCGCATCAGGCCGAACTCGACGGTGAACCAGAAGAATCGGCTGAGAGCTCGCAAGGTGCCGGTGAGCTCCCGCAAGGCCTCTTCACTATCGGCACGGCCGGCGAATTGTCTGGCCACCGCGTGAGCCACTCCGCCGATGCGAACTAGGGCGTCCGCAAAAGCCGGGTCCGTGTGCATGGGAACGTGACCGGAGATATCGTGAAAAATATCCGGCTCCGGAAGGTAGTCCAGGTGGTCTAGATCGCGAATGGTAATCGTGGTTGGGAACTCCCGCCGACGCAGGCTATCGAAGAATAGGTAGGCAGGAATGTAGCCGGCGACGGCCTTGGCCACGAAGCCCGTCAGCGGCGCCAAGAACTGATTGACGTCCTCCAACTTGGGAACTCGATCTGGATTGATGGCTAGGCTTTCGATTCCCTCGAGAAATTTGTGGTTGGCATATTTTTCCCACTTTGGCAACATGCGCTGATAGAGCTGACGCCAGGCTTCGTGGTTGCGATCGCTATAGAGTTCGTGGGGCTGGCGAATGAACATATCGCCGCGGCCTTTGGCTGCCTCGATAAAAGGAGCCCGAGTGGTAGTCAGGTCGTTTTCGGTCAGCGGGTCTTCGGTCAGCGGGTCTTCGATCAGAGTAGTGTGCATGGGGAAACTTCCTTGAGTCAATGAAATCAGCCTCGAGTAGAGGCACCTACGGGGCTCAAGAGGATAGCGGATTCCCCATCCTGGAACTACCCCCGATACCTCGGCTCCGCCGACAGTTACTCGGGGAAGTGCTTTGATTGGAGAACTTCGGGACGAATTGTCTGCATTTTGGTAATTTCGTGACACTTGGTGGTGAGTTTGCCGGGCACAGCGAATTGACAGCTCCTCAGCGAGCTTCTGGATAGAGGGAGGAACGAGGGAGAGCAAAGACGACAAAGGAGGCGCCGGAGCGCCTCCTGAGCTTCAGGCCTGCAGGCCTGTGATGTAAGTCGGGTCTTTGGGTCTACAAGCTAGGCTTGTAAACCGCGACTTGATTCTGCATCCGGGTTGCCTGGCCGGCAGTGAACTGATTCATGCAGGAGTCGTCGGTGTAGTCCATGAAATTGAGAATGGGATCGACACCACCGCCGGAGCAGGTATCCCGGCCTACGGGGCAACCATAAGCGGGACTCGCCTCGTAGGGGGTGTCGGAGACCGAATCTCCTGGGGAGCTACAGCCGTTGGCGAAGGTGTGGTCGAGTCCGAGATAGTGGCCCACCTCGTGAGTTCCCGTATCTCCCTGGTTGTAGGGAGCTGCAGAGCCACCGGGGAGAGAGGAATAGAGGGCAACTACGCCGTGGAGATTGTTGCTCTCCGAGAAAGTTGCTGGCAGATAGGCATAGCCGAGCAGGGAACCGCCACCGAGGCCGCAAGTGTAGAAATTCATGTGGGTGGAAGGGTCGACTGCCAGAGCATTCTTCATGTCTCGCTCCTGGCGATTCTTGTCGCAACGGTCATGCCACCGGTTGTTCTGGGTACGACTAACACTCGCCAGAGTGAAGGAGAAGCCGGTGCCTGCGTAGGCATTATTGAGCACACTGATTTGCGCATTGATCTGTGATTGAGGGACGTTGCCGGTTTCGACGCCACGTTTCCTCTTATAGACCACATGGAAGGCGACGGGAATATTGATGTTGCCAGCCATGTGAGAAGTTCCGTTCTTGGCCAGCCAGCCTTCGATTTCGCGGTTAACTTGGGCCTGATGCTCCGCTGTGAGGGAAGGTGCTTCGCACCGGTGGGTTCGGATCAGCTGGCCTTTTTCGTTGAGAATGTGTGTGTCGCCACTGCCCTGGAGATCCGCAGCTGGGAGGTCCACGGCGGTGGCGGGGCTGGCGGTCAGCAGGAGCATGGCAGCACCACCGAGGAGAGTGGCGCAAGCCGCTGTGGTTCGGAGCGTGCGAGCGAGGGTCTTCATAGCATTTTCCTCCTGGAATCAGGCGTGATGATGAGAAAACGGCACCGGCTTCCATCATTCTAGAGATGGAGGAAGCGCCGTTTTCTGAGAAAGGTCCGGGGAATTGTCGTATCTTGACAATGGGACCGATTCGAAAAGTTGTTTCGAGGCTAAGGCCGCCGCGAGGCCTCTGTCAAGCAATGTGGCAAATTCTCAATACTTATCAGGCGGAATGCGCCGTGCAAGGGGCTTTCTTCGAGACCCGGGGCCGTTTCCCGAGGTGTAAATTCCAGCATCGAGAGGTGGCTTGGCGGAGAGCCCTCACAAGCTGATAACGGCGAACCCATAAAAGAATGGAGAACTGGAACAAATGCTGTCCCTGGAGCCTCGAAGTTCTATAAGATCGCGGGCGAATTATCCAAAATATCCCCTGAAAAAGGAGGGCAGGTCTTGAGTCTGTCAAACGAATCGATGGAGCGGGTACTGCGCAGAGATCCCCACGAGCCGGAGTTTCAGCAGGCGGTACAGGAGGTGTTGGATTCGATTGGGCCTGCGCTGGACCGTCACCCCGAGCTTCGTAAGGCGAAGATCGTCGAACGGATCGTCGAACCGGAGCGGGTCATCATGTTTCGAGTGCCTTGGTTGGACGACAAGAACGAAGTCCAAGTCAATCGGGGCTTTCGGGTCGAGTTCAACAGCGCCCTAGGCCCCTACAAGGGCGGCCTGAGATTTCACCCGTCGGTGAATCTCTCCATTCTCAAGTTCTTGGGATTCGAGCAAATTTTCAAGAATGCCCTGACGACGACTCCCATCGGGGGAGGCAAGGGCGGCTCCGACTTTGACTCCAAGGGCCGGTCGGACGAAGAAGTGATGCGTTTCTGTCAGTCTTTCATGAGCGAGCTCTATCGGCATATAGGCCCATCCACCGATGTTCCGGCTGGAGACATCGGGGTCGGTGGTCGGGAGATCGGTTACCTCTTCGGTCAATACAAGCGTCTGGCCAATCGGTTCGAGGGTGTCCTGACGGGGAAGGGCCTCGCCTGGGGAGGATCGCTGATTCGCACCGAGGCGACGGGCTATGGTCAGGTCTATTTCGCCGTCGAAATGCTCAAATCCAAGGGGATGGAACTCAGTGGCAAGAGATGCTTGGTCTCCGGGTCCGGCAATGTTGCCCAGTACGCTGCGGAAAAGGTCATCGAGTTTGGCGGCAAAGTATTGACCTTCTCAGACTCGAGCGGTTTCATCCATGACGACGAGGGGATCGACCGAGAGAAGCTCGACTTTGTGATGGACCTCAAGAATGTTCGGAGAGGACGGATTCGGGAGTACGTAGACCGTTTTCCGGAGGCGACCTACACAGCGACCGAGCCGGATCAGGATCACAATGAGCTGTGGAACATTCCCGCTGACGTAGCTCTGCCCTCGGCGACCCAGAATGAGCTCAACGGTAAGGACGCCGAGAACCTGTTGCGCAATGGGTGCATTTGTATTTCGGAAGGCGCTAACATGCCTTCGACCCCGGAAGCCATCAATGTCTTCCTGGATGCGGGAGTGCTTCTCGGTCCTGGCAAGGCGGCCAATGCGGGTGGTGTCGCCACATCCGCTTTGGAGATGAGCCAGAACAGCATGCGCCTCTCTTGGACTCGGGAAGAGGTGGACCAGAGGCTCCGCCAGATCATGGTGCACATCCATTCCACGTGTCAGCAGGCCGCGGAGCAATATGGCAGTCCGGGCAATCTCGTGGCTGGTGCCAACATCGCTGGCTTTCTTCGGGTCGCCCATGCGATGACGGACCAAGGTTTGGTATGAGGTCAGGGGGGCCTCGACCGTTCGGCTATCAGTCCTTGATGCCGAATTTGGTCAAGGACGTCCTCCTGGTCGCTAGCCCCTACGATCGATTTATTCTCGAGGAAGATGGGCGGTTCGCCGATCGTCTGCTCAGCCAATACGTTGAGATGGACTTGTCGGCGCCGCCCCATTTCGATCACGTTCCCTCCGCTCGACAGGCTCTGGAGCAGCTCAATTCGGTACCCTACGATTTGGTGCTGACGACTCCCCACTGCTCCGACATGGGGCCTCTCGAGCTCGCCTCTAGAGTTCGAGCCTCCCACCCAGACACCCCAGTGGCCATGGTCACCTACGACCGTGCGGATGCGCAGAAATACTCCCAGCGCCCTCGTTCCCAAGGCCTCGACCAGGTTTTTCTCTGGACGGGGGATTCGCGGCTCCTGGTGACCCTCGTCAAGTCCGTGGAAGACATGCTCAATGTCGATCACGACACCCGCAAGGGATTGGTGCGCGTGATCATCGTGGTGGAAGACTCGCCGGCCTTTTACTCCTCCTACCTGCCGATCATCTATGGCGAGATTCTCGGTCAGGTGAAAACACTCCTGGAGCGGCGTCTCAACGAGAGGGATCGTCATTACCGGACTCGGGCGCGGCCCAAGATCCTACTCGCTCGCACTTTCGAGGAGGCCAAGGAGCTCTTTGAAAAATACGAGAGCTTTGTCCTCGGCACAATTTGCGACTTGCGTTTTCCTCGGCTTGGGCAGCTCGATCCGCAAGCCGGGCGCAGGTTCATCGATCTAGTGCGAAGCCGCCTGCCGGACCTGCCGGTGTTGCTGCAATCCCGAGAGTCGGAACAGGAACGACTGGCCCAGCAGCTAGGAGTTCATTTTGCTGACAAGAACTCACCGGAGCTTCTCAAAGAACTGCAGAAGTTCATCCGCAAGAACTTCGGCTTCGGATCTTTCGTTTTCAAGGATTTGGAGGGAGTCGAAGTCGACCGGGCAGACGATCTGACGGAGATGCTGGAAGCTATTCGGCGAGTTCCGGAGGAAAGTCTCCGTGACCACGCGGCTCGCAATCACATTTCGAATTGGTTGATGGCGCGTAGCGAATTCGGCCTGGCCATGGAGGTTCGCCCTCGTCGGGTCTCGGATTTCAGTACGACGGAGGATCTCCGCAACTACCTCACGGAGATTTTCAGTCGTTTCCTCGAACGCCAGCAGAAGGGAGAGGTCACCGAGTTCGTTCGAGGCACGGGAGCCCGCGAAAGAGATTTCAGTCGGTTGGGCTCTGGGTCCATGGGAGGAAAGGGGCGAGGAATAGCCTTCGTTAGCCATCTCTTGGCGGGCCACCCCATCCACGAGAAGTACCCAGGCATTCGCATTCAGGTGCCCCGAACAGCGGTGCTGTGTACCGACATCTTCGAACACTATTGCGACACCAACCAGCTTCGAGAGCGGGCTCTGGAAGCCCAAGACGATGTTGCTGTCGTTCAGCTATTTCTGGAGCAGCCTTTGGAAGAGGAGGTCATGAAGGACCTCGCGGCAATTCTGGCTTCGACCCGATACCCCCTGGCGGTTCGCTCATCCAGCCTACACGAAGACTCAGAGTTTCTACCTCTGGCCGGTTTGTACAAGACTTTCATGATTCCCAATTGCTCCGATTCCGAAGACCTTCGCCTGGAGCAGCTGTCGAAGACGATTCGGTTGATTTTCGCTTCGACCTTTCTGCAGGCGAGTCGGAGTTATCTGGAAGCGAACTCGCTGCGGGTGGAAGAAGAGAAAATGGCCGTCATCGTCGAGCGGCTCGTGGGCCGCCGCTATGGCGAGAGGTTCTATCCGAATTTTGCCGGCGTTGCCCAGAGTTACAACTACTACCCGGTGGGCTATATGAAGCCGGAAGATGGGATTGCCACCGTAGCTCTCGGTCTGGGGCAGACCATCGTCGAGGGCCGTCGAGCCTTGCGTTTTTGCCCCGCCCATCCGCATATTTTGCCGCAAATGCCCAATCCCGATAAGGCCCTGCGCAACAGCCAGCGAGAAGCCTTCGCCTTGGATCTTTCCGATCCCGATTTCGAGCCCAATATCGATGACAGCTCGAGCCTTGTGCTCTTTGATCTCGCCCAAGCCGAGAAAGACGGCACCTTAGAGGCGCTGGGTGGAACCTACTCACCGGAGAATGACTCGATCTACGATTCCATCTATCGCGACGGTCACCGACTCGTTAACTTTGCTGGAGTCCTCAAACACGATCGTTTTCCCTTGGCCGGAGTTCTGGCCGACCTGCTCAAGCTGGGAGAAGAGGGGATGGGGACACCCGTGGAGCTCGAGTTTGCCGTGTCTCTGGGGCAAGGGGACGAGCCTCCGGAGATGGCGATATTGCAACTCCGCCCTCTGGTCGCCCAAGGGCGCGAGTCGGAGGTGAGCCTAGAGGATACGGGGGCGATGAAGGTGCCCTTTCTGTCCGGTCCAGCTCTTGGGAACGGAGTGATCCGGGGCCTCCAGGACGTGGTCTATGTGCATCCGGAACGCCTCGATCTAGCTCACAGCAAGGCGATTGCGACAGAAATCGAGCGCATCAACTATCGTCAAGAGCAGGCGCAGCGACCCTATATTTTGATCGGCCCAGGGCGCTGGGGAACGGCGGACCCTTGGTTGGGGATTCCAGTGGAGTGGCGACAGGTCTCCGCTGTAAAAGTGATCGTCGAGTTAGAGCTGCCGGGACTATCCATCGACCCCTCTCAAGGAACCCACTTCTTCCACAATCTGACCTCTCTTCGTATCGGTTATTTCAGCCTGAATCTGGGGAACATTGGTCATTTGGTGGACTTTAGACTCCTGGAGTCGTTGCCATCACAAACCGATAGTGAGCTCGTCCGCCACGTGGCTCTGCCGGAGCCCGTCGAGGTCTATATCGATGGGCGAGTTCGTATGGGCTTAGCCCTGCGTCGCTGATACACTCCCAGGGTTCCTAGCAATCGCTACCAACCTCCGAGGATCCCGCCATGAAAGTTTTCGCCCCTGGTCTCACGCCCTTCATGTCTCTTTTTCTGCTGTTCTCTTTGACCAACGCGGCCACTGCGACTGTTGAGGATGGGGATCGTTCTTCCTTGATCCAGCTTCGCTCTCAGCAGATCGATCTCCGCCTAGGAGCCCCATTGGTTCCTGAGGCCCTACAGTCGACGAGCGGAGAGGGGGGGCGCTACCGACTGGTAAAATTTCCCGGACCTATTTCACAGCAGCAGTACCAGAGTCTCGAAGGTTCCGTAGAGCGGATCTATGGCTATCTGCCTCACGACACCTATCTAGTGAAGATCAAAGGGGATTCAGGCCTCTTGACGCCGTTAGCGGGAACGAGCTGGGTAGGGAATTTCCATGCTGCCTACAAGCTGGCGCCGGCTGTCACAGCTCTCGCCAGTTCCGCCGGTGAGACGGGATCTCGAGAGATTCGGCGTCCAGTGATGGTGCAAGTCTATCCGGACGCCGACCTCGACTTGGTGGCGGGGAAGATTCGCAGTCTAGGAATCTCCTCCATAGTGGGTTCTGCCCGCTCAGCTAGCTTTTCGCGTTTGCGCTTACTTCTGACTCCTGCAGAGATCGTTCGGGTACGAGATTCTTTGGCGCGCATTCCGGATGTTTTCTGGGTCGATTTGGAAGCTCACCGCGGTCTGCTCAATGACAGCACTGCTTGGGTCGGTCAGAGTGGGGTCTCCGGAGGGCAGGCAACACCTGTCTACGATCACGGTATCTTCGGCGCCGGACAGGTCATCGGGGTGCTGGATACGGGGATCGACCCGGATATGTGCTTCTTTCGCGATCCTAGCGAAGGGCTCCCAGCCACCAACGAGTGCGACGGTGGCACGGTAGTCAACACCAATCATCGCAAGATTCTCGCCGTAGATTTCCTGTGGCAGAACGACTGCAATGGCGGTATCAGCAATACAGAATGGGATGATCAAGATCATGGGACCCACGTCGCGGGTACAGCGGCGGGAGACTGGGACACTAATCTCGGGGTTCGGGATTTCGGCGATGGGATGGCGCCGGCAGCCAAGGTAGTGATTCAGGATGGTGGGTTCGCCACCGATGATTGCGCCGATCTTCCCGGCCTAGGTTGTCCGGTGGTGGATCTGAATCCGATCTTTCAGCAGGCCTACGATCAGGGAGCCCGCATCCACACCAATTCTTGGGGCGATCGCGAGAATTTCAATCCCCAGAACACCTACAGCGCCGGTGCCCAGGATGCGGACGAGTTCATGTGGAATCACAAGGACTTTCTTCTGTTGTTTGCCGCAGGCAATTCCGGTCCCGGCTCCGGATCCGTGGGTAGTCCTTCGACCGGCAAGAACGTCATCTCCGTAGGAGCGACTCAGCCTGGGGCGAGCGCCGAGTCCATGGCTTCTTTTTCGAGCTGTGGACTTACCAACGATGGTCGACAGAAACCAGACCTGACGGTCCCGGGGCAGACGATCAGCTCCGCCAATAGTGATGGCAACGCGGCAAGCAACAACTGCAACGTGAGAAATCTGAGTGGAACCAGCATGGCTTCCCCGGGAGCCGCTGGGTTCGCAGCCTTGGTCCGCCAATACTACGAAGACGGCTTCTATCCTTCTGGGGCAGCTCTGCCTGGAGACGGTTTTTCGCCTTCGGCGGCTTTGGTCAAGGCCTCTCTGCTGAATTCTGCTCAGGGTATGACCGGAGTTTCCCCAGCCATTCCCTCAAACTGCCAGGGTTGGGGGCGATTGATGCTCGACAACGTGCTGAGCCTAGGGATGGAAACTCGAAAGCTTTGGGTCGAAGATGAAACGGTAGGGTTTCCCTTGGGGGCTGTAGGTCAAGAGAGCACCTTTTCCTTCACGGTTCACTCCGACCAGGAGCCCTTCAAGGTTTCGCTCACCTGGACGGATTTTCCCGCTACTCTGGCGGCGAATCCCCAATTGGTCAACGACTTGGATCTAGAGGTTAGCGGCCCCGGGGGGACTTGGCTCGGCAATGTCTTCAGCGGCGGGGTATCGGCTACGGGTGGAAGTGCGGATCGCTTGAATACCGTGGAACAGATTCTGCTGGCGGCTCCGGCCGCTGGCGAGTACACCGTCACGGTCAGGGCTTTCAATGTCCCGAGCGGGCCCCAACCCTTTGCTCTGGTGGTGACGGGAGACCTCACTGGCGCTCTGTCTCCAGACATTTTCGCCGATGGCTTCGAATCCGGTGATACTTCCGCTTGGACCCTGACGGTTCCATTGACTCCGGTGGATAGCGTTGCCACTATTCTGGAGGCTCAGTCCCGGTAGTTGGAGGAGCGCTGGAGGAGCGCCGAGGGAGCAGGAGTATCTTGGCCTGAAGCTAGAGACTCCCGACTAAGGCCCAATGCCAACGCCTTACCGTCTAGTTGGTGAGGACCAGTTAGTGAGGAATCCGGCCTCTTCCGGTTTTTTCGTCGCCCAGTCAGGAAACACAGTCTGCGTGCGGTACCCGCAGCGCTGTGTTCCCTGCTCAGGTATCCCACACCCTCCCTGCATCGAGCTCTCGCGTTTGAGAATGGAGCGAAGTTTCTTCCTGGATTGACCCGCTGGTCCTCCGTCGATGCCGCGACTAGCTTGAAATGGCTCCGTGCAATCGGACCCAACGAAAAGAGAGGAGGGCTGCCCCTCCTCTCGATCGACCTGAATCGTCAGCGCCCCAAGGCGGTGCTACCTCTCGGCAGACTTTCTCTCGACAGAGCATCCCAGAAGTTGGCGTCCCAACATCGAGCTGCCCCCTGGAATTTCTAGGTATCCATGACCTCTCGCGACGAAGTCGGTGAGAAGTCCGGGCTAGCTAGCAGGTGCTAGCTTGTTGAGATCGGTTGCGGCTTTCTTGAAGCGTTTCGCTAGCTCGGGATCGATCTCGCCAGGAATTTCCCGCCACCTTCGCTCCAAATCCCGCAACTCGTTCTGAGCCTTCTTCCAGCCGTCATTGGTCTCGGCGTCGGCACCTCGGCGGATGGTGTTGGCGGCAAGGGCCGCTTTGAGTTGCTGTGCGAGATCTTGAATAGAGGGCTCTTTGCTCTTTTCCTCTTTCTGATCCTTCCGTAGCTGGGTCACCAGCGCCTCCGCCTTCTCACAGGCTTTGCGTCGCCGGTTCTCGGCGGCTTTTGGATCTAGCTCGGTGCCTTCGAGGCCCTCCGGGAATGCCGCCATCAACTGGGTCGAGACTGCGGTGTAACGTTCGACAATGGCAGCTCGACGACTGCGAGGTACGTCTCCAGCAGTCTTCCAAGCAGAGCGAGCCTGGTTGACTAGCTCGGCGAGGTTTTCCGGGGGCGAACTGCTGTCTTCAGCGGAGCTCTCTGGCTCCTCTGGCTCCGCCTTGTCCCCGCTATCGGAGGCGGCTTCACTCGTCTCCTCAGCCTCTGGGGCACTGGTCGCCTCACTGGTTGCCTCACTGGTTGCCTCACTGGCACCCTCATTGGCGTCTTCGGTGTCGGTCTTGGCATCAGCAGCTTCGGAGGTGGCCTCTGCTCCAGCGCTCTCGCCAGCGTCTTCGGCTTTGGTTGGTTCTTCTCCTGCAGCTTTTTCCTCAGCCTCGGCGGGCCTCTTTTCGACTTTGGCCTCGGTCACCTCGGAGGCTTCAGGGGTTGTCGAGGGGGCGGCAGGGAGGAGCGCTTCTAGTTCCGCGCAGATGGCCTCCCGTTTGACCAGATTGTCTTCTAAGGGAAGCTCGTCTTTGCGCCCGCGGCGTTCGAAGAAGAGATCGCAGGCCTTACGAAAGCGTCGCCAGATCTCGTCAGAAACTTTTCGCGGCACCGGTCCGATGGTTTTCCATTCCGCCTGGAGCGCCTTGAGCTTGTTGGTGGTGAGTTCCCAGTCCGTGGACTCCGAGAGAGCCTCGGCTTTTTCGCAGAGAGCTGTCTTACGCTGAAGGTTGCCCTCGCGCTCGCTGTCCATGGCGTCGAAGTGAGCTTTCCGGCGCTGAAAGAATTCGTCGCAAGGTTTGCGGAAACGCTTCCAGATCGAGTCGGATTGTTTCCTGGGGACCGGTCCGATGGCCTTCCACTTCATTTGAAGCCCTTTGAGGCTTTCCGCGGTCTCTCGCCACTGCGTTGAGTCTCCCAACTCTTCTGCCTGCTCGCACAAAGCAATCTTGAGCTTGAGGTTCTCTTTGCGCTTCTCGGCCTGTTCGCCCAAATAGACGCTGACCTTGGCTCGGACTTTTTCACGGGCTCCGCGAAATCTCTGCCAAAGTTCCTCCGCTTTCTCGCGGGGAGCGCTGGCAACGACCTTCCATTCCTCGGAGAGCTTACGAAGCTCCTGGGCAGCGTGGCCTAGATCTTCGTTCTCGATCAAGGCTTCCATCTTGGCGCAAAGCTCTTCTTGAATGGGGACGTTGGCCCACTGCTTCCATTCCACTTCCTGTTCCAGTTGGCGGAATTTGGGCATCAGTGCTTCACGAGCTGTTTCGAGGCGCTTTTTCAGCTTAGGCCACTCTTTCCTCGACGGGAGGGCGCCAGGGCTGCGAATCGCGATCTGCGAGTCCCGTAGGGCTCTTTCCGCCTTACGAAGGCTCAAGTCTTTGGCCTCGAGTAGGTTTTCCAGCTGTTTGGCCAGGCCATTGAGACGGGCGAGATTGTCTTTCTTCTTCTGACCGTCTTTTTGCCGACTCTCGCTGAGTCGAGTCGCTAGAGCCTTGGCCGCAGCTGCGAACCTCTTCTCTAGAGCCTCTTCTGCCTTGCCTACGCTGTCGAGCTCACTCCACTCTTTTTGCAAAGAGGAAAATCGTTGCCCTGCCTCGAGAAGATCGCTCTCTTGAGCTGCCTCCTCGGCCTGCTTACAAATTTCTTCTCTTTTGGAAGTCGAAGCGGAGAGGGCTTGCCATTTTTCGTGACGTTCCCCAGCAGCCTTCGCGACCGACTCAAAGCGGCTGCGAAGTTCTTCGGCAGCCTCCTGGGGAGGATCTCCCAAGGCTTCGAATTGGCTGCGGATCGTGGCCAATTTCTCGTTGATGCCGTCTCCTGAGAGATTTCGTACCTCTTGGCAGAGAGAGACCCAGGGCGCAAGCTCTGGATTTTCGTCCTCGTCCTCGCCATCACTTTCCTGCTGGCTTTGGTCGGAGGCTTCTTCTGAGTTCTTGGAGGCGGCATCTGGGGCGGCAGTGGCTGCTGCCTCTTCAGGCATGCTCTCGGGCTCCGTGTTCTCCGGCTCCGTGTTCTCCGGCTCCTTGCTCTCGGGCTCCGTGTTCTCCGGTTTCGAGGAGGAGCTCTCGAGATGATCTCGGTGGCGTTGAATGAAGCGCTCCCGTGCAGAGAAAAACTGCTGGCCCAATTCGTCGTCAGTGGAAAAACCTAGCTCCAGCCAGCTACTACGCGCTTCTTCGATGGCATCCCGAGCAGCGTCCCAATCGTCAGACTCCGCCTTGGATTCGGCGGTTGCTATGAGCGCTAGCTGCTGCTCCCGCCGTTCCGCGAGGCGGGTGGGGTGTTGTTCGTCGGGCAGCGCATCGAGAAGTTCCTGGGCCTGAGTGCGCACGGTCTTTACCGTTCCCTCCTGGGCCACGGAAAGGAGGTCTTCTGGACTCCGTAGCTGTTTCAGCGCTGCTAGGGCGACTTCTCCAAAGGACTCTTTGAGAGCCAGGCTCAGGAGAGCTTTCTCATCGTCGATCTTTTCCACCGCTTGGATTCGGCTGTCGGTATCTTCTGCCTGTTGCGCTACAGATACCAGTATCTCCGTCTCGGAAAGACGGGCCAAAGCTGCCTGACGGATGGAAGAGAGTGCGGCGGATTTCACCACGGAGGCGAGGCTTTGCTCTCGACCAAGTCGCTCCAGGGCGCGAGTTGCAGCTTCCTCATCTTCTCCGGAGGCGGTTGCGATCAACATACTCGCGGCCCGTTCGAAGGCGATTTCCTTGACCTTGTCGTCGGTCTCGCTCCCATGAAGTTCCAGTAGAACGTCTGGATCCTCCAATTTCTTGATAGCGAGGGCCCGAATCTTAGGTTCGGAATCCGTTTTGGCGATTTCAGTCAGGGTCTGAACAGCCGATGGCCCTAATTGGCGCACGGCGTCAGCCCGAGTTTCGATATCGCTTTGTTTCCAGTCGGGACGAAATTTGTCGAGGAGGGTCATTCTCTGCACTCCGGGATTCTTAGTAGCTACTCGGATCGGGAGGATACCTTGTTCAGCAGGGGTGGGTCCACCAGTATCCCGCTAGCTTACCAGGCTCCATACCGTGGATCTTCCTTTAATCCGCTCAAAAGTACTTGAACGGACTTTTCTAGCTGAGTGTCAGCGGTTGGTGAAAGGTCTTCTTCCGGGGGGAACTCGACCAGCACATCGGGAATCGCCCCATTGAGCTCCATGTTGAGATCATCCTTGGCCACGTACCATCCCCGAAACGGCAAGCGGACGAATCCTCCATTGATCAGAGAGGTCCCTCCGGTGGAGATCACTGCGCCGAAGGTAGGAGTTCCCACCAAGGGTCCACGGTCCAAATTTTTGAAGGCATGACTGAATATTTCGGCATTGGAATAGGAATCCTGGTCGCAAAGGGCCACGGCAGGTTTCGTCCAGGCTGCCAGGGGTAGGCGCCCTTGGGGATAGGCCTTGACTTGTGGATCAGCTCCTCTGGCCACGGTCCGAGCGTGTCGGCGTACGCTGAGCACCGCCATCAGGTAGTCCGTGGTCCAGCCGCCTCCGTTGGAGCGTACGTCGATGACCAAGCCCTCTTTGCCTTCGCCGGCTGCGTACAAAGAGTGCTCGAACTCTTCGAAGGAGGGGATGTTCATCCCTTGGATATGGAGGTAGCCGAGCCGTCCATCGGACTCCCGGTCGACGATGGCTTGCCGTTGTCGTGTCCACTGGGAATAGCGAAGCTGGCCGATCTCACGACGGCTTGTCGGGATGACGATCGCGTCTCGAGCTTCTCCTTTGAGGTTCTGAATGCGCAATCGTACCTTCTGGCCGACGGTGTCGCGTAACAAGGCGTAGACGTTGGTGTCTGGCTCCACCGCCTCACCCTGAACAGCCACTAGGCGCTCTCCTGGTTTCAAGTCGACGGAAACCCGGGCAGCAGGTGAATCGGGCAGTACCTCACGAACTAGGAGGCCGGGGCCACCGGCAGCGGCGTCGAATAGGGCTCCAATCCAACCCGTCTCTTCTCCGCCGGGGGTCGGTGGCTGGCCGTAGCCCATATGAGAAGCATTGAGCTCTCCCAGCAGGAGATTCATGACATCCGAAAAGTCTCTAGGATGAGAGGCCGCCAAGGCCCAGGGGCGATAGCGCTCTTTCTCGGCGGACCAGTCTACGCCGTGGAAGTCAGGGTCATAAAAGTTGTCTGCTAGGGCTTGCCATACCTCGTCGAAAACGACCTTGGCCTCCAAGCGTTGGTCAATTTCGTACCGAGCGGCGAAAGGTATGGGGTCTCCCGCTTTCCCTTCCTGGTCGATGCGCTTGATTTTTCCTTTGGAGTCGAGGAAGAAAAGGGTCTTGCCATCTCGACTGCTCTGAATGGATGTCGGTTGCGTATCGCCTTCGGTCAGACGGTTCAGTTTGCCTCCATCCCAGCGGACGGAATAGAGGTCCCGCTCCCCTTCGTGCTCAGAGGTGAAGAACAGGCGTTGACCGTCCGAGCTGGAAAGGGGATCGCCTTCATTGCCCTTGAGCTCGGTAACGGCTTGAGCTCGTTGCCAAAGACGATCCAAGTCGATGGTGACCTCAACCGGTGGGAGCTTCGGGATCTCCTCTTGTGGCTTTCCCGGTCCGGTGGGTTTGCCGTCCTCTTCCGAGGTCATACTCATCTTCATCATCTGGGCTGCTCGGGTCGCCTTGAAATGTTTGACCCAATCTTCTTTGGTCCGTTCGTGATCTTCTCGGGAAAGCCACACGCTCCACAAATCTGCGGTATCGGCGCGGCGGTGGCTGATCCACAGAAGCCTCTTGCCATCGGCGGAAAAGGTCGGAGAGTCGTCGTCGTCCGGGTGTCGACTGACGTTGTAGGGCTGGCCTCCGGACGCAGGAACGATCCAAACATCGGAGTTGAAGGAAGAGTCTGGCGTCGAGTAGGTCAGCCACTGGCTGTCGGGAGACCAGGCGAATTGCACATCGAACCAATGGTCGAGCAGGGTCACCTCGTCGTCGCCTTCGGTGGTGACGGTCATGAGATGACCTCTGCCACGCAGAAATGCCACCCGTTTGCCGTCGGGAGAGAACTGGGGAGAGTGGTCGGCCTGAGAGGAGGAAGTGAGCCGCTTCCAAGAGAATTCAAAGCTCTCCGTCCAGGGTATTTCTTCGTCCTGCCGGCGCAGGAGGTAGAGATCTCCAGCCCCCTCGCGCTGCGAGCTCAGTAGCAGTGCTTCGCCATCCGGAGACCACTGAATGCCGGTTTCCTGTTGAGGAGTGCGAGTCAATCGCCAAGTTGGAGGAGGTGCGATGTCGAGCTCCTCTTTGTCCGCCAAAGCCGAGAGAAAGACATCTCCGTGGAGTGTGAAGGCGACGAGCTTGCCATTCGGGTGAACCACCAGCTCTTGTGCCCCATCTCGGTCCTCCCGGTGCTCGATGGCATTCGAGATCCCATCCGCCGGCACTTCGATGGCGAGGCGCTGGGGCTGCCCTCCGTTGGTCGACAGAGTCCAAAGACCGTCTTCGAACTCATAGGCCAACAGGCGACCATCTGCGGAGCTACGGGGCATGCGGACGTCGGAGCCCTGGTGAGAAGTGATCTGACGAATGTCACCGGTGGCGAGGTCCAGACGGAAGAGATTCTTGCGCCCAGGACGGGACGACAGAAAGACCAAAGAGCCGTCGGAGATCCAATTGGGGCGGTCGTCGTCGCCATCGAAGTCCGTGATCTGCAGGATGTCATCTGGGGAGCGCCACAGCCAGAGGTCACGGTTGGCAGCGCCGCGGTAGCCTCGACGGGTCCATCGGGTGGACCCTCTCACCAGCGCGAAAGTCGCGCCATCTGGTGACCAGCTGCCGGAGAGTCCCAAGATGGGCAGGGCCAGGTGAGGGGTGCCTCCAGCCAAGGGGACCGAGTAGAAGTTGGAACTACGGCGAAAGCTCTCGTCGCGGCGGGAGGTGAAGATGACGTTTTCGCCCTGAGGATCAAAATCGATGGGTCGGTCTTCCACCGAGGCGTGCGTCAAGCGGCGGGGTGGGGAGCTGCCATCCGTTGCTAGGACAAATATATCCGGATTGCCGTGGCGATCGGAGGAGAAAGCGATCCACCTTCCGTCATCGGACCAGATGGGAAACCGGTCCGCCGCCGGGTGTGCGGTGAGCCTCGCTGCCACGCCTCCTTCTGCTGCTACCTTCCAGAGGTCTCCCTGCCAGGAGAAAGCGATTTCTGAACCGTCTGGAGAAGGAGCTGGGTGCCTAGGCAGCAAGGCCTCTGCGGCTTCGGCTACCGGGCCGTAGAAGGCGCTCCAAGCGATGAGAAGGCATAGGACACGCAGCATTCGGGGCTCCTTCCAAAATGGCGACGAAAATGGCGAGTCGTGTTTTGAACGAGGCGCCAGCCGGAACAAAGGCGAGAGTCTAACAGGCCGTCGCGAGGTTCGAACCAACCCTAGGCCCTTGCGGTGAAACTCTCTCCGGCGAAGAGTGGTCCTCTTTCGACGAGTCGACGTCGCGAAATCCTCGACAAATCTCGAGTTTGCTTCGGGCCTCTGTCGCCGAGTCTTGTTCAGGGAAAATAGTGGGAGCATATTCATCTCCAAGCACCACAGGGCTTTTGGTCGACCGCCAAGACGAGCGTTAGAGCCAACCGATAGCCGAGGTAAAGGCTGGTGGGCTGGACCTGGTTGGCGCGGTCTCGATGGGTATGAATAATCTTGTCGAAGTCTTTTCCCAAGGCATGCAGAGTCATGGCTGGAATGCCTCGCCGGAGAAAGGACGTGGAGTCGGAGCCTCCATCGACAGGTTGCTGGGAAAATTGCATATTCATCTGCTCAGCTAGGTCAGCGGCAAGCTCTCCGAGAGAGTCGGTCGAGAGGTTCGTAGCAACTTGAGGCCAGCTCATGCCGAAGCTATCGAGATTGATCATGGCACAGTGGTTTGCCACTTCTGCTTCGCTGAGCTGCTGGACCATGGCCTTGGAGCCTCGGAGTCCTTGCTCCTCCCGACCAAAAGCGACAAAGACCAGAGTCTTGGCTCTCGGAATCTCTTTGAGAGCTCGATACAGGTGGGCGAGGATGACGATACCGCTCCAATTGTCGACTGCCCCACAGCCTGGGATGACTTTGTCGTAGTGGGCGCCTATGACGATTTTTTCGCTTTCGGGAGAGGCGCCTGGCAAGGTGACCGAGAGATTGCTGACTCGGCGCTGCTTGTGAACAGCAATATCTTCCGCAGCAGCCCCCATCTTCTGGAATAGGTCGCGAACGGAATCCAGTCGTTTGCGGTCGGCGCAGGGGGCCTCGGCGACCTCTAGGGCCAGCTCGGCTTCCGTCGAAAGACCGGGTGGCCCCTCGAGGGAATAGGCGGTTGGGTTGACCAGCCAAGAGCAACTGACAGCCAAGACCACGGAGGCTATCCTCCTTCGGTAAACCGGTCGCAGTGAGAAATGCGGGCTTAGCGAGTCCATGGTGATCCTTTCAGTGTGGCTGCTTGGTTGTCAGCTGAGCTCTAGAGTGGCTCGACCGTCGAGAAGGCTAAAGGCTCTGCTTTGCCCTGCATCTCTACGGAGCAGAGTGCTGCGAGTTTGAATTTTGATGACCCTTTTTGGGGGCATTTTCCCCGTAGCCTCCTGTCACTAGAAAGTCGGCTAAGGGGAGACTGCTGGTCTTCGGGGCGAAGGTCGAAGACAATGCATCAGAGCGATGAAGTCTAAAACCGCCCGATCTGCGATCCTATTCCTGTTTTTGGCCTTGGCCTTCACGGCGGGCTATGGGGTTCGCTGGTGGACGCTGCCCTCTGGAGAAGAGTCCTCTGCCGAAGGGATCGCTTCGGCACGAGCCGCCTCCGAGGCGACGGGCAGCGACGCCGAGACACCTCGGCGACCAGCTCGTGCGCGCCGCGCGGAATCGCCATCGGCGAGCGTCGCGGCCTCGGAGGAGCTTCGGGCCATCCCCTACTTGCAGGGTTATCAGAGAGCAGGTGCTGCGTCTGCAGTGACCGTTTACGAGTCCGGAAAAGCGGCAGCAGGGCTCAACTTCTACGTTTCGGGGCACGATGCAGAAGCTGTCCTCATGGACATGGAGGGAAAGCCCCTGCACCGCTGGCGCCACCCCCTAGGTCGAGTGTGGCCGGAATTGCGGAAGCTCGAGCGCTTCTCCGAGCTGGACTATTGGCGTCGCGCCTATCTGTATCCCAACGGCGATCTCCTAGCAATTTTTGAGACGGTAGGCTTGGTCAAATTAGATCGGGATTCGAACCTGCTCTGGACCTATCGCAGTGATGTCCACCACGATCTTTTCGTTGATCCCGAAGGAGATATCTGGGTCCTCGATCGTCGCCAAGGATTGGTTCCACGAATGCATCGGGAGAAACGGATCCTCGAAGATCTAGTGACGGTGCTGGATCCCTCCGGGCAGGTTCGGCGGCAATTTTCTATCCTCGAAGCCTTCGAAAAATCTCCTTACCGTCCCTTAGTGGCCAGCCGCTCAGTGCGCCATGGAGATATCTTCCACACCAATACGCTAGGCCGCTTGGATGGCAAATTGGCCCATCTGGGGGAGGCCTTCGGTGACGGGAATTTGCTGATCTCTGTGCTGCAACTCAACACCGTGGCAATTCTCGATCCGCGAAAAGAGAAGATCGTTTGGGCCTTGAGCGGGTTGTGGCGAAAGCAGCACCAGCCGGAGTTTCTCGCCAACGGTCATCTCCTCGTGTTCGACAATCTCGGCCCCGGAGGCCGCAGGTCTCGGGTCGTTGAGATCGACCCAACGACGCAGAGGTTCGTCTGGAGCTACGGAGGGACCAAGGCTCAGCAGCTTCACTCCCGCACCTTGGGCACCAGCCAGCGGTTAGCCAATGGCAATACCTTGATCACGGAGTCGGAAGCTGGGAGAGCGCTGGAGGTAAGCCCAGAGGGGCAGGTGGTTTGGGAGTTCATCAATCCCCACCGGGCAGGCCGGGAAGGAGAGCTAGTGGCAACTCTCTTCGAGCTGGTGCGGTTGCCGATTGATTTTCCTTTTCAGGGCTCGGATCGCTCTAGGAGCTAGAGCGAAAGATGCGGCGTACTCGCGACGAAATGCGGGTCAACATCTCGTAGGGGATGGTTCCGGCGAGTCGAGCTAAATCCAGCAGAGAGGGATCTTTTTCGTCGGGGCCAAAAACGGTCACCTCATCCCCGGGCCGAGGTTCCCTGTCGAGACGAGAAACATCGATCTGGGTGACGTCCATGGAGACCCTCCCCACCACTGGGCATCGCTGGTCCCCCAGACGCATCCAACCGCGGTTGGAGAGGGCCCAGGGGTAGCCGTCGTTGTAGCCGATGGCGACCAACGCCACCTTGAGGGGATGGTCACCGGCTCGAAAGGTCCTTCCATAGCCAACGGCTCCGCCGGCTGGGATCGTCTTGACCGCAATGACCTGGGTGACGAAACGCAAGGCGGGAAGCTGGGGCAGGATGTCGGCTCCGGGTATTTGGCAATAGCCCAAGAGAGAGAGGCCGGCGCGTACCAACGAGTAGTGAGCTTCAGGAAAACGAATCAGAGCAGCACTATTGGCCGCGTGCTCCCAGCGAGGTTGTTCTCCCGCTCGGCGAAGGGCGACTCGGGCGTTTTCGAAATGGGCAATCTGAGCTCTCGTGAAATCGTCTTGGGCTGGATCGTCGGCAGCAGCGAAATGAGTCATCAGCCCTTCTAGGGACAACCAAGAAGAAGCCCGGACGTTGCTCAGGAGAGCCTCCACCTCTTCGAGAGTGGTTCCGGCTCGATCCATGCCGGTATCGATCTTGAGATGGAGGCGTACCGGCATCTGCTGAGCCCTGGCCTCCAATTCCAGCCCATCGATCTGGTCTGCGCTGGACACTTGGGCCGTCAGGCCGTAACGGACGATTTTCTCGGACTCCGTCGCCAATATGTTCTGCACCAGGACAGGAAGGGTGATGCCGTTGTCCCGCAGCTCGACCCCTTCGTCGGCGTAAGCCACCGCTAGGTAGTCGATGCCAGCGGTCTCGAGGGATCGTGCGATGCGGACAGCGTCAATCCCGTAGCCGAAACTTTTGACCACGGCCATGACCCCGGTGCCCGGGCCGACATGCTTTTGAATGGCTCGGTAGTTGGCGACGACGGCATCTAGATCGACGTACAGGCGGGCTGGAGCGAGAGCTTCAAAGAGATTTGCGGCGATGCGTTCCAGCCCTTCCGGCCGGCTCCCTTTGAGCAGTACCCGATCTCCCGGACGGCACAGCTCTTCCAATACCCAGGAGGCCTGAGAGGTGTTTGCCGCAAGATGGGTACGTGCCATGGGGAGACCTGCTACACGGGCTGCTTCGACGATCTCTCTACCCCCTTCACCAACGCCGATCAGGTGGTCGATGTTGAGCTCTACAACTCGTTGCCCAACCCGCTCGTGGGCCTCGATGCGAGCCGAGCCCAGTTGGGCCATACCGGCCAGGACGGCGATGGAGGCTCCGCCGGTATCTTCGTTGTGGAGCACCTGAAGGGCTGCTTCGACACTTGTCGGATCTGCGGTGTAAGCGTCGTTGATGAGTAGGATTCCCCTTGGGGTCCGGCTCATCTCCAGGCGCATGGGGGCTGGCGTCCAGGCCGCTAGCCCCTCGCCGATGGCAGAGCTATCGCCTCCTAGGAGGAGAGCCCCGGCAGCGGCCAGAGCAGCGTCCGTGAGCAAGAAGGTCGAGGCAAGGGGTAGCGTCAAGGGAATCCGCTCGTCGTGCCAGCGTAGGGAAGGCGGAATGGAATCGAATTGGCACCGAAAGAGAGATTCCTTAGCCCCAACGGAGATCACCGTAGCGCCTAAAGAGCGCAAGGCTTCGATTGCCAACGTCTCCTCGGCAGGGGTCAAGACCCAGCCTCCTTGCCCAGTTTCGTGTTTAGGTCCGTGTTCAGCTCGCTGTCTCTTCAGGTTCCGAAACAGGCTGGCTTTTTCTTGTGCTGTGACCCGCCGGTTCCCCAGACCTTCCTGATGAGCGTCACCAATCGAGGTCAGGATGCCGCAGTCGGGGCGGACCATTCGTTCCAATAGCTCCATCTCTCCCGGTAGGCTGATCCCGCACTCGATGAGGGCGATTGCTGCCTCCGGGTCGATTCGCAAGAGGGAGAGAGCGACTCCGACCTGGGAGTTGTAGGAGCGGGGGCTGGCATAGAGGCGGTGGCTTGGGGCTAGGGCTTGGCGCATCATGCCTTTGACGGTGGTCTTGCCATTGCTGCCCGTAATGGCCACGACGATGCCTTTGAAACGCTGCCGCGCTTCAGCAGCCAAGGTTTGCAAGGCGGCGAGGGGATTGGAAACGTAGAGAATTGCTTTGCCCGGGGCAGACCTCACCGGGGTCTCGTGGGCCACGATGGCGACGGCGGCCCCTTGTCGGAGAGCAGAGGTCGCGAAACGGCCACCATCGAAGTGGAGGCCGGGAAGGCCAAGAAATACATCCGTGGAGCGAATCCCGGCGCGCGAGTCGGTGGAAATGCCTTCGACCCTCGCCTGTGGGGTACCGACCAACTCTGCGTCAAGAATCTCCGCGAGCTGGGCGGCGGTCGAGGGCCACATACTTCGAGGGGCCATGGTTTTCTAGGGGCAGGGGACAGGGCGGAATCCTTGCCCAAGGGAAGGCCTAGGCTAGGGAATCACCGCCTAGGTTCCAGTGCTCTCCTCCCAGAGTTTTGCCAGCTCGATGATGACCTCTACGGCCTTGTGCATCTCGAAGACCGAGGCCCATTCGAGGCGCGAGTGGATGTTGTGCTGCCCGGAAAACAAATTCGGAGTTGGAATTCCCATGAAGCTCAGTCGGGAGCCGTCCGTGCCACCTCGGATCGGAGATCTTTTGACCTCCAGCCCGGTGCGGCGAATGGCCTGCTCAGCGAAGGAGATGACTTGCGGGTGCTGATCCAGCACGGTGCGCATGTTGCGGTAGGACTCTTCGACTTTCAGCTCGATGGTCGTGCCGGGCCAATCGGCAGCTGTCTGTCGAGCCAGGCCTTCTAGATACGCTTCCTTTTGCACCAGGCCTTTCTCGTCGAAATCTCGGATGAGAAATCGGATCGCAGTCCGTTCGACGCTTGCCTCAGCAATATTCGGATGCACGTAGCCATCAAACCCTTCCGTCGTCTCCGGCGCCAGCCCGTCTTTGGGCAATCGATTGATGAAGTCGGCGGCTACCTTGAGGGAATTGACCATCTTTCCCTTGGCGTATCCTGGGTGGGTGTTGAAGCCATGGAAGATCAGGGTCAGGGTATCCGCGCAGAATGTTTCGCTCTCGAGCTCGCCGGCACCTCCGCCATCTAGGGTGTAGGCGTATTGGGCTCCGAACCGAGAGACGGAAAAATGCTCCATGCCTCTGCCGACCTCTTCGTCTGGGGAAAAGGCGATTCGCAAGGTACCGTGAGGGATTTCCGGGTGAGCCATGAGGAACTCAGCGGCGCCCAGAATCTCCGCAATGCCAGCTTTGTCATCGGCGCCTAGGAGGGTGGTGCCGGAGGCGGTGATGATGTCTCTTCCAATCTCATCCCGAAGCTCTGGGCAATCGCTCAAACGAAGAACGGTACTGGGACTGTCCGGGAGTACTAGATCTTGGCCCTGATAGTTGAAGTGAAGAATTGGCTTGACACCCTCGCCACTCATTTCCGGAGAGGTGTCCACATGGGCAAGGAAGCCGATGGTCGGGACGTTCTCCTTTTCGGTCGTCGCAGGAATCGTACCCATCACGTATCCGAATTCGTCCAGGGAGACTTCCTGTAGGCCTAGTTGCCAGAGCTCATCGGCGAGGTGACGGAGTAGCTCGAGTTGTTTCGATGTGCTGGGAAACGAGTCCGTCGTTTCAGCGCTCTGAGTGTCAAAGGTTACGTAGCGCAGGAAGCGGTCGATGCAACTGCTCCAGAATTTGATCTCGGACATCCGTGAATCCTCGAAGATGAGACGGTTCAGGCGAGCCCATGGGGCTGCTCCGGAATTCCTTGGGAAGCGAACGCTATCTTTGCACGTTTCAGCGTTGCGATGAGGAGGCAGCTCGACTAGCATTCGGAGGTTGGTGCTCTCGATTTCGCTCCAGCCCTGAAATTCCTGCGAGGTTCAAGCATGTTCGACGGATTGCAAGAAAAGCTCGGCAACGTATTTCGCAACCTGCGAGGTGAAGGCCGTGTCACGGAAGAGACGCTGAAGTCTGCTTTGCGGCAGATTCGTCTGGCCCTTCTAGAGGCGGATGTACATATCCGAGTCGTCAAGCCATTTATCGAGCGCGTTCGTGAGAAGGCGCTGGGGCAAGACGTCCTTTCTAGTCTGACCGCAGCTCAGCAGGTCATCAAGATCGTCCGCGACGAGCTGACCGACCTTCTCGGAGAAGAAGGGCAGGAGATTCGACCTGAGAAGCGGCCTGCGGTGATCGTTCTTTGCGGCTTGCAAGGTTCCGGTAAAACGACTACTAGCGGCAAGCTGGCGCGCCGTCTGAAGGGACAGCAGCGCCATCCGGTTTTAGTCGCTGGAGATCTCCAGCGGGCCGCGGCTGTCGAGCAGCTGATTCAGGTTGGAGCACAGGTCGAGGTTCCAGTTGTAGCTCCGGAGGCTGGTGAGTCCGTTTTGGATTTGGCGGGTCGGGCGTTGAAAGTGGCGCGGGACCGCGGCAACGATGTGGTGATTTTCGACACTGCCGGACGGCTTCATGTGGACGCGGACTTGATGGGTGAGTTGGAGCGTCTGGTTGGCGTTCTTGACCCGCAGGAGATCTTCTTCGTTGCGGATTCCATGACCGGTCAGGACGCGGTGCGAAGTGCTGAGCAATTCGCCCAGGCTTTGTCTCTTACCGGGGTGATTCTCACCAAGCTCGACGGCGACTCGCGGGGCGGTGCAGCCTTGTCCATTCGCACCGTCACCCGCCTACCGATTCGTTTCGTGGGAGTCGGCGAGAAGCTGGATGAGTTGGAACTCTTTCATCCCAAGCGCATGGCTGGCCGCATGATCGGTATGGGGGACGTTATGTCCCTGATCGAGAAGGCGGAGCAAGGGCTCGACAAGGGAGAAGCGGAGCGCCTGGCAAAGCGCATGGTCCGCAAGGAGTTCACTCTCGAGGATCTGCGCGATCAACTGAAAGCCATGCGGCGCATGGGCCCCTTAGCGGACATGCTCAAGCTACTGCCCAAGGCTGGACCTCTGCGGGGTTTGGATGCGGCGCAGGTGGATGAGAGCCAATTTCGCCGCATCGAGGCCATCATCAACTCCATGACGCCACGAGAGAGAAGAACTCCTCAAGTTCTCAACGGAAGCCGCAAAGTGCGCATCGCCAAGGGTTCGGGAACTTCGGTGCCAGAGATCAATCGACTCCTCAAGCAATACAAGATGATGAAGAAGATGATGAAAGGGGCACAGGGGAAGTGGCTTCGTCGAGCTATGGGAGGCAAGATGGGGTGAGCTGGGAGATCTTCCCTGGGTACCCCAATTTCCCGGTAGGAATGGCTTTTTCCTTCGGTGAGAATTCTCGGCAAAAACCTTTGCCGTCGGTGTAAACTCTCGACAACAAATGATTGTTGAAGGAGGAATCGGCTGGCGGACGATTCTTGAGCTTATGGGCATGGCTCTTGCAGCCAGTTAGTCACTGGGAAGTTTCTGTCTTTCCAGATGGCACCGGCAGGCCATCGTTTCTTATGCCGTGTGCGGTTCGGGCAGCGATCACTCCCAAAACCATGCTTTCAGAGGGAAGACTTCTGAGGGTTTCGGAACGCCCAAGGGAGAACTTTCCTTGCTGGCAACAATCGAGACAAAAATAGTCTGAAAAGGAGAACTGCAGAATGGCATATCGAATCGAGGAGATTGAGGGTATCGGACCCAAGAATGCTCAAAAACTGGCGGCGGCCAAGATCAAGACCACAAACGACTTGCTCAAATTGTGTTGCTCTCGCAAGGGGCGCAAAGATGCGAGTGAGGCCACGGGGGTCTCTGAGAAGCAGCTGTTGAAGTGGGCGAATCTCGCAGACCTGATGCGTATCTCTGGAATCGGCAGCCAGTTCAGCGAGCTCCTCGAAGCAGCGGGCGTAGACACTGTCAAAGAGCTTCGCAATCGCAATGCAGCCAACCTGGCAGTCAAGATGCAAGAGATCAACGCCGAGAAAAAACTGACCCGTAGGACTCCTCCCCAGAGCACCGTCGAAGGTTGGGTTGGTCAGGCGAAGACGATGGATCCCGTCATCACTCACTAAGGTATTCGTTCAGGGTGGCTATGAGCCATCCGCGCTTTCTCTTGGTTAGAAGAGAGAATAGAGCTGGGCTCCTCGCGAGATGTGGGAGAGCCAATTGAAGCCTCGTTGGCCAGCCGCCACGAGGCCTTTCTTTCTTTGTGGAGACTTCTCTTGCAGAGGCCTTTTTGGGGAGGAGCAGCTGAGGAGCGCCGGCTAGTCCGCGATAGAGTTCTGGTACCGAAATCACGAGAAGGAGCAGCGCCATGTCAACGACAGGCTCGAAATTGATGAAATTCGCCCTGATTCTGCTTCTGCTGACCTCCCTGGTCTTGGCTGGGCTGTGGCAGTGGAGAGTCCATCAAGAGGAAAAAAGAGTAGCGGAAGCCGTCGCTGAGGCTCAGGAGCTCCTCGAAGCGGCCCAGGTTGATCTGGCAAAGGCTCAAGAGAGCTCGGCGGCCCAGGAAGCTGTTGTGGTGACTCAAGCTTTTGCAGCGGGAATATATCCACAGGTGGTCACGGGTCGCAGGGACGACCTCGATCTAGCGGTTCGAGAGCTGGTTCACTTGGACGACATCGTCTTCGTTCACCTTCTAGGCCTCGAGGGCGAGGTCGTTGCTACGAGTGACCAGAAGCTGGCGGAGACCGGGGAGATTGGCCCTCGAGTGCAGTGGGCTCTGGAAGTCGAGGAGCTGACCCATCAGCCAGGAGCAACCGCGGGCACGGTCGAGGTGGCAGTCCCTATAGAGGCTGCCGGCAGTCAGATCGGGGTCGTATTGGTTGGTTACGACGTCCAGATGGAGAAGTGAGCGAGCGGTCGATCGCCAAGGTCGAATGTTCCTGTGCAGTTAGTTTTTAGGGCGAAGCCTCTAGGAGGGGACTTCGCTAGGAACTTCCGAGCTGCCTCGGGCTCGAATGAGGAAACGCTTCAGGCTCTGGATCATCTCGGCGGTTACTGTTTCCATTTGAGCAGCTTTTTGGAAAAGCAAAAGAGCGGCAATAGCCTCTCGGTGGATGTCCCTGGACTGGAAGATCGGTAGCATCTGGCTGGCCAGTTGCTTGATCTCCTGGGAGCGGCCTTGGCGAAAGTACAAGGCTGCGAGGTGTAGGGAGGCTAGGGCTGCGTCATAGCCGATACCCTGCTCGATGAATCCTTGTCTTACCGCGCGAAAAGCTTCTTCCGCTGCGGCATCTCTCCCCAGTCCCTCAGCGATTTCACCGGTGAGCCATCGGCGCCTCAATTGAGTCCAAGCATCCGGAAAAGCATCGTAGCGAGGGGCCAGCTCCAGAATGAGCTGAAACGCTTCTCGGTGTCGCCCAAGTTGGTTGATGAATAGGATGCGGGTGTGGTGAAAGCAGAGAGTGAGTCGCGAGTCGCGGCTCTCGTCAATCAGATTGAATCCCTGTTCCAGTAGATCGAGACCGGCTGCGGCATCTCCCCCTTCGGCGACGGTAATAGCTTTGCTGAGGAGGGTGCGCCCCCGTAGGTGATCTTCCCCTATTCGCCGGTAGATGTTGAGAACCCGATCCAGGAGTCGGAGAGAGGTGGTCAGTTGCCGCTGGTCTCTTCTCAAGGAGGCTTCTAGGTCGAGCACTTCCGCCAGGACCATCGGGTCTCCTGTTCCTTGCTCAAGGAAGAAGGAAGCCATGAAGAAAGTTTCTTCCGCGCCATCGAGATCCGATGCGGTTCTCCTTGCGTTGGCCAGTGTCGCCCAGCCCTGGGCCAAGAGGTCGCTAATCGCCCGCTGACTTCGGCTGCCATCGTCGAGACTCCAGGCAGTCTCGATGGCGAGCTCGGCGAGGGCCTGGGCGTCATCGGGGCTCGAGAAGGCAGCCCGTTGACTCTCCAGGAACAGCCGTTCACACAAGGCCCAGCTGCGAAAGCGATGACTCTTTTTGACTCGCTTGATGCGGTCTTTGGGATCCGGAATGGCCAATAGCTCTCGGAGCAGGTCTCCCGCTCCCTGTCGATCCAGTGCAACCTGTTGTTGCAGCTTGGAGATCCGCCCGAAGACCCTCGCGAAGGTTGCGTCGAGAGCCGGCTTCTCTGGGCTGAGGCAGGGTTGGGACGGAGGGCGTGGAACAGTGCGCCTCGTCGCTCCGGCTCTGGGGCCAGGAAGATGCATTTCTTTCCACTCTTGGCGGCAAGTGGGGCAGATCTCCAAGAGGTGTTCGAAAAGCTGCTGGATCAGGCGTCTTGCTGAAAGGTCCCCACAGCTCAGCATGTCGTAGTGCTTGCGACTCAGG
Organism: Deltaproteobacteria bacterium; assembly: GCA_022601195.1. Taxonomy (GTDB): domain Bacteria; phylum Acidobacteriota; class Thermoanaerobaculia; order Multivoradales; family JAHZIX01; genus JAHZIX01. The sequence goes on along the minus strand of JAHZIX010000044.1, from coordinate 102,684 downwards.
TGTTGATGAGAAGACATCGCCTTCAACTCCTCAGGGTAAGTTGTGCCGGTTCATAGAAGCTGCGTAGAGGTTGCGGGCGTAGATCGAGCGCTGCCGGATGGCTTCTGGCGCATCTCCGAGGTGCTCGGCGACTTCTCGAGAGGTGTATCCCAGGCCGTACCGTAGCCAGATCAGTTTTCGAGTCTTGGGAGGAAGGGCAGCCCACAATCGGCTGAGGTCGTGTCGCAGGAGGGCCCGATCTTGAGATGGCGCTTGCGGCTGCGCCAGGTCCTCGAGGAGCTCTGTGGTTACGCCTTCGTCCTTGCGTCGTTGCCGCCCCCGCCAGTACATCAAGCAGCGATACTGCAGCGTGGTGAGCAGGTAGGCCTCCGGGCACCGGAGTTCTTCTATTTTCCGAATGAGCAAGAGCAATGCATCCTGCAGCAGGTCGTCGGCATCCTGAAAAGGGATTCGGTAGCGGCCCAAGATGGAGCGAAGCCTTGGCTCCAAGCGCACAAACACCTCTTCGATGGTTTGGCTGGGCGGGGCGGGCTGCGCTAAGGAGTTCATCTGGCTTTTGCGGTTCTTGGGTTGTTCGGAGCGTCGATTTGTGTCTTGCCGGATCCCGATGCAGAGAACTACTTACTCGTGATGTTTGGTCTGCGACCTCTCTTCGACTGGGATAGTAGATGTTCATCTTAACTCAAAAATCTATTTATTGATTTTTATCAAGAAGAAACGGCGCTGATCCAGCTCTGAATCAGCGCAAAACTTGCTCTAAGGAGCAAGTTGAAGGGATTTGACGAGAGACTAGGTGTTGCTGGTACTTGATGATGGGGGGGAGCGACTCAGGCCATTAGGATCCATGGCAGATCCGGCGTCGTGGCTCAATGCGATAGCGAAGGCATGAGCCAGCATAGCCACGGCTAGGGAAGCAACTAGTGTCTTGAATCTAAGCACGAGATTCCTCTATTCCCGGTGAGGCGGTCGGAGGTCCCCATGACCACGCCGCTCACCTCAGAGCTGGAAAGGGCTGACCCGTCGGTAGCAAGTGAACCCCCGGTTTCGACGAGGCTGAGGCTTGGGGTTGGGCTCTGGCCAATCCCGGTGATGGCCGGTCCTGTCGAAACCTGGAGTGGCTTCACACCTCAACCAGCCAGCGATCAACAGCTCCAGCTCCTAGGAGCTTGGTGCCCCTGAGCGGTCTTGGGGATTGGTTGTTTGTCGGCTTTCCTGGGGCGGAGTGTGCTCGCAGCTCTAGCACGGGGTCAGGATTCCTGCTAGGATCCGGAGCTTCCGGCAGTCGAAAGACCGCTGGGCGCCGCCGAAGTTCGTCTCGCTACCCAGCTGCATCAAGGCTTTTCCCGCTTCCGCGAGGGTGAGTCCTCATGGACTGGAGGCATGAGACGACTGGACTAGCGGCAGATTAGAGATTTTCTGGAGGTCTGAGAACATGTTGAAGATAAGGCTCCGCCGCATGGGCGCCCGCAATCGCCCGTTTTATCGGGTGGTGGTTTCTGATTCTCGCCGAGTACCCACGGGGCGAGCGGTGGAAGAGGTCGGATTCTATGATCCCCGCAAGGATCCCGCCGAGATCAAATTGAATTCCGAACGGGTGCAATATTGGGTCGATCACGGTGCCCAGATGTCCCCTTCGGTACGCAAGCTAGTGAAAAGGGCCTGAGGTGTCGGAGATCTGGTCCCAAATGAGGGACCTTCTCGGACCTCTGGTAGATGAGCCGGAAGAAGTTCTCGTAGAGGAGTTCCCTCTGCGTCGTTCTCGAGGTGACAGCGTTTTCGAGATCGAAGTGGCGCCGGAGGATGCGGGCAAGGTCATCGGCCGTCAAGGCCGAACGATCAGGGCGCTGCGCAATCTTCTCGAGCTGCGGGGCGTGAAGGACGATCGCCGGTATGAGCTCGAGCTCATCGACCCCTGAATCTGTCCGCGAGCCACCGGGTAGAGTCGAGGTCGGTTTCGTTCGCCGAGCCCACGGTATTCGGGGCGAGGTGCTGGTCGAGGTCGAGAGCGACAACCCACGCCGGTTTGCCGTCGGCAGCCGCCTTTTTTTGAACCCCAAATCTGGCCTCACGAAAACGGTCCAGATTGCTCAGTCTAGGGTTCACAAGGGCGGCCGGATCGTCAGGTTCGAGGGTTGTGAGGAGCGAGATTACGCTGAAAGTTTGGCTGGAGCGATCCTTGAGGTGGACCTCAGTGAAGTCGCCTCTGCTCCCCAAGGTACGTACTACTTTTTCGAGCTTCTAGACTGCCAGTGCCGCGATAGAGAGTCGGGAGATCTCGGCAAAGTCTTGGGTGTGGTCGAAGACGGCGGTGGTCTGCTGCTGATTGTTGGAGATGAAGAGCGGAATCTCCCCATTCCATTCGTCGAGCAGTTCATCGAGCAGATTGACACGAAGGCTGGGTTTATCGAGTTCCAGCTGCCAGCGGGTTTGGTCGAAACATGCGCATCGGCGTCATAACGATTTTTCCTGAGCTCTTTACGACTTTCCTGGACACCAGTTTGGTGGGGAGAGCGGTCACCAAGGGGTTGCTCGATGTGCAAGTTCATGACTTGCGGTCGTTTACGGACGATCGACACCGAAGTGTCGACGACGAGCCCTACGGTGGTGGAGGCGGAATGGTGATGACCGCACCTCCTTGGATTCGCGCTGTAGAGGAGTTGTCGGGGTCTCGGAAGCCGCGTCGGATTCTCCTGTCGCCACAGGGGCCTGCGCTCACCGACGCCAAGGTGCGAGCCTTGGCAGAGGAAGAAGAGCTACTACTCCTCTGTGGTCGCTATGAAGCGATCGACGAGCGAGCCATCGAGTTGGTCGTCGACGAGGAGATTTCCATCGGCGACTATGTCCTCTCCGGTGGCGAATTGCCGGCCATGGTTTTGGTAGAGGCATTGTCGAGACAGATTCCCGGAGTCGTGGGGCTGCCGGAATCGGTCGAGCAGGATAGTTTTCGTTCGGGACTCTTGGATCACTGTCATTTCACCCGGCCACCGGAGGTGAACGGGTTGAAGGTACCGACAGTGCTATTGTCCGGGAACCACGCCGCCATCGAGTCATGGCGGGGGGTCCAGGCGGTACGGGCGACGGTCGAGAAACGGCCGGACCTGCTGCCTAAACTCCGGCCTGAACAGCTCTCGGCTGTACAGTGGCGGGAGTTAGAGAATTTGGGGCGTTCTACAGAGGTGGGTGGCCAAGAGGCCTCACCTAGCTCGGTGGTTGCAACGCAAACGCGTGATACGGAATAATTTAGGCGCTGCCGTCGGCAGTGCTATAACAAGTGAGTTGGAAGGTGCTGGGCAATGAATAAGTTACAGCAAATTGAAGAGCCCTATCTCAAAAGCGAAGTTCCGCGGTTCCGTGCTGGAGATACAGTCAAGGTCCATGTGAAGGTTCGTGAGGGCGGCAAAGAGCGGATTCAGATTTTTCAGGGCGTGGTCATTGCTCGTCGTGGTGGCGGGACCCGGGAGGCATTCACCGTGCGAAAGATCTCCGGTGGAATTGGTGTAGAGAGAGTCTTTCCTCTCCACTCGCCCTCCGTCGACAAGATCGAAGTGATGCGGCGGGGTAAAGTTCGCCGCTCAAAGCTTTACTACCTCCGAGGATTGCGCGGCAAGGCGGCACGTATCGAGGAGCTGCGGGACGATCGTAAGAGCGCTTCCGGCGGAGCCTAAGCGGGACCCACGATCCGGTCTATTGGATCTCGAGGATAGAAAGACCGGCGGGAGATCCGCAAAAGACCTACCGGTGTCCCCTGGGTCGGGGGGTATTGGACCGATGAGGTGCCCAGTTGGCGACGATAGAAGAGCTCTTTGCCGAGGCTATTCGTCTCCACCTATTGCGAGGGCTGGAAGGAATGCTGGGTAGCGCGGGATATGAGCGGATAGCCGGGGTGGACGAAGCTGGCAGGGGCTCGTTGGCCGGTCCCGTGGTTGCCGCCGCTGTCATCATGGATCCTCACCGAGTTGTGCCCGGGGTCGACGACAGCAAGAAACTGAGCCGGCTGCGTAGGGAGAGACTCGAGCCAGCGATCCGCCGTGCTAGTTTGGCGAGTGCCGTAGTTCGTGTTCCGCCAGACATCATCGATCGAATCAACATCCTGGAGGCCACCCGCCGCGCGATGTCGGAAGCGCTTACAGCCTTGGATCCAAAGCCGGACTGTGCTGTGGTAGATGCGGTCCCCTTGGCCGACCTTCCTTGTCCTAGCCTGCCCCTTGTACGTGGTGATTGCCTCTCCTACGGGGTCGCCTGTGCCTCCGTCCTCGCCAAAGTAGACCGCGACCGTTGGATGACCCAGATGCATCGGCACTACCCGGACTATGGTTTCGCCGATCATAAGGGGTATGGAGCACCGGCACATCTCGAGGCGCTGCGCAAGCACGGGCCCAGTCCGATCCACCGCCTAACCTTCCGGTCGGTACTGCCGAGTCACCCAAAGGACCTTGGCTAATGGCGGTTCAGCGAGAAAAGCTGGTCCGAAACGCCGAGAAATTCGTTTCTCGAGGGCGCATCGAGGCGGCGATCCGGGAGTACCGTAAGATTCTTGCGGACCAGCCCAAAGACACCGGCACCCTGAACCGGGTTGGCGACCTCTATGCCCGCATCAACCGCATCGACGAAGCGGTTCGACTCTTCACTCAGATCGCTGAGCAATATACGGATGAAGGTTTCTTCGTCAAAGCTATCGCGATCTACAAGAAGATCATCAAGCTAGACCCGACCCGCCTGAGTGTCTACGAAAAGCTAGCTGAGCTGTACCACAAGCAGGGACTCGTCAACGAGGCCCGCACGCAGTACCAGGTACTTGCCGACTATTACCTGAAACACGATAACGCTGCGTCGGCTATTTCCATCTATCAGAACATGGCGGAGCTGGAGCCGGACGACCCAGCCCACCGGGTCAAGCTAGCGGAGCTCTACCAACAGGAGAAGTTGGTCGACAAGGCGATGGGGCAGTATCAGCTGATCGCCGACATCATGCTGGAGCACGGTAGGGTTGAGAAAGCAGTACAGGTTCTTGAGCGAGGTCTCGAACTAGACCCGGACGACTTGGACTTTCTCGCCTCCGCCGTGGATAAGCTTCAGGCCGCCGGAGCGAACGAAGCGACCAGGGACTTTTTGACGTCTGTCGCGGCTCAGAACCCTGCTGCTGAGGGTCTCCTGAAGAGTTTGGCCTCAGAAGAGGAAGAGCAAACTCCAGAGGAGGAGAGCGTAGAACCGGTAGTGGAGCCTACCTTTGAGCACGAAGAGCTGACTGAGCTCGAGTCGGCAGACCTCTCCCAGGCGACGGCCGCAGCCGCGACCGAGCTACCGCGACCCTCCGAAGGCCAAGGGGAGTACGAAAGCCTCTACGGTATTTCGGAGGAGCCATCGCTTGAGTCGGAAGTGGCTGAACCGACGGCGGATACGACCTACCTTGGACCCGATACGGTCATGCAGGAAGCCCTGGCGGCTGCTGAAGCTTTCGTGGGCACCGAAGAGCCCGACGAGCTTTCCGCTTCCGAAAACCTGGAAGATTTGGGCGGAGAGTTGGTTCTAGGGTGGGACGAAGACGAGGCAGATAGCCTGATTCGGCCACCTCAAGACATGCTGGACAAAGGTCCGGATGTTGCCGGGTCCGGCTTTCAGGCGGAGGAGGACGAGGCTGACGGCCAGGTGGAAGTCGCTGAGAGTCTCACGGGTAGCTGGGAACTGGACTTAGAAGAGCTCGGCCTAACGGACCTGGATAGCGGTGAGGAACAAGAGCCAAGGGCAGAGGCCACTCCGACTCAGGAAGTCGCTCCGACTCTGGAGGTAGAGCCGGTCCCGGAAGCCGAGCAGGATGTCGAGGGCGAAGAGAATGCCTTCGCTGTGGAGCTAGAGGACGGGGAATCTCCTCTGCCAGAAGAGTCGCTAGAGGACGTTTCAGAGCCGGACGACTCCGTGCTGGAGATCGACTCAGAGGTCAGCTTCGATCTGGAACCGGTTCAGCCGGATGCAGACCTACTCCTGAAAATAGAGGAAGGCCACCCCAGAGGGACTGAGGCCTCGCCAGAGCCAACGAGTTCCGAGCCCCTCGTGCCAGAAGCCTTGGTGTTGGAAGACCCTGCTTCTGCTGGCGGAGTCGTTGAAGAAGGCAGTGATGCCGCAGAGTTGATCATCGGGACCGAGCTCCTCGAGGACGAGGCTCTCGAAACGACCGCCTCCGGAGACACTGTCCTTCACGAAGCTGAAGCCGATGCTGCTGCGGAGGAACCCTCAGCTCCTCTAGAAGAGCTCGAGCTCGTGGAGTTAGAGCTCGACTTTGAGACGGAATTTCCCGAGCTAGCTGAGATCGATGCCGACGCCGGTGGTGGGGAGGATGCTTCGGTTGCAACCCCGTTGCCACCGAAACCGGAAGACATGCTTTCCGAAGCCGAAGTGTTGGCCAAATACGGCTTGCGGCCGAAGGCCTTCGAAAGGGTGGGCGAGCTACTGGAGCTCGATCCTGACCATTTGGGAGGGCATCGGCTCCTCATTCAGCTTCACCTCGACGAAGGCAACGAGGATCAGGTACGTAGCCTTGCCAAGAAGCTGGCGGATCTCTCCAAGAAGGCCGATGAGCCAGCAGAGTGGAAAGCTGCCAAGACTCTTCTTTCGGAGGCCGGTTTTGCCCTCGAAGAGGGCGAGCCAGTGCCAGCCAAGCCGAAAAAGAAAAAAAGGCAGACCAGCGACCGAATCGATCGTTTGCTGGCCTCCTTGCTCGAGGAGGCTCCGTCCCCGAAACGCAAGCCACCCATCTCCCGGGAAACCGAACAGTCCCTCGAGGATCGACCAGATCCCTTGCCGGAACCGAGTGGACAGCCTTCCCAAGCGCCCGATTCTACTGAGGGTGAGCTGGTAGAGGCCTCATCTCGAGAGGGGGAAGAGCCGGAAGCCATCCCAGCGGCGAAGGTTGAGCCGGAGTTGGCCTCCCAGGATGGAGCTGAACCAGAGCTAGAGCCGATCTCTGGCGAGACGCCGTCCTCCTCCGAGCCCTCGGTCGTCGAAGTCGTCGTTGCTGGTCCCGCTGACCAGGGAGAAGAAGATTCTTCGGTCCAGGAAGATCACAGCGATATCGAGGATGCCCTCGCAGGAATGAAGCCTCTCGAGAAAATGCCAGCCTTGGTGCCGACCCAGGAGGCGGGAGCCAGCTGGTTGGATGAGGTAGAAGCGCAGCGAGAAGCTCAGCCAGCTCCGGAGGAGTTGTTCGACGACGAGGAAGAGTTCTTCGACCTTGCCGCAGAGCTGGAAGAAGAGCTGACCGTGAGCGATGCGATTGGGACGCAACCGGCTGCCGAGCAGAGCCTCGAAGAGATCGTCGAGGGCTTCAAGAAGGGCGTTGAAGATCAACTCTCGCCGGAAGACTACGATACCCATCTCGATCTCGGTATCGCTTACCGGGAGATGGGGCTCCTCGATGAAGCGATCGGTGAGTTTCAGGTGGCGGCGAAAGCGGACCACCTCATGCCCACCTGTTGTTCCATGCTAGGTATTTGCTTCTTGGACAAGGGACTTCCGGAGTTGGCTATCAAGTGGTACACCCGAGGCCTAGCGGCTCCCGCTGCCAGCGAGGAAGATAGCCTTGCCTTGCTCTATGACTTGGGCGATGTGTATCTCTCTATGGGCGACCTGGAAAACTCCAAGAAAACGTTTGTCGAGGTCTACGGCATCAACTCGAACTATCGAGACATCGTCGCTAAGTTGGCGGAGGCCAAGGGGCAGTAGGCTCCAGGGATAATCGGCGCCGCCTCCTCTGCTCGAGATGGGGGGAACCTATTGAATCCCTTTCGCGTCCAACCTAATACGAGATCCCTTTTCTCATGAGTGTGGAACGAAAAATCTTTGCCGCCGTCCTGATCCTAGGGGCCCTGGTGGTGATCGGCCTTTGGTTGCAGCCTCATATCGAGGATGAGTTGGCGCCGACTCTTGAACGAGCCCTGGTCGCGGTGCAGGTAGAAGGCAGTGAGGTCGCTGAGCTGGGAACTCTAAAAATCCTCAGCGGATCGCCGTTTACTCTCCATGCGGTGGTCGAGGCGCGTCGGCGCAGCGGTGAGCTGATCTACTATTCCGACGCACCTGCTTTGCGCATCGCGGGTACCGTCGTGGCAGCAGAGTCTCTGCGGTCCTGGGATCGCCGACGACCTCCGAAGATTCGATGGTTTACGGTGGAACCCGGAAAGCCCTTCTTGAGGGTGTCAGGCCTCGGAGAAGTGGATGCTTTGAGCGCCCAAGAGGTTTACCGCCCGGAGTGGCCGTCGACCTGGTCGATTCCCGGTCGTCTCGATCTAGCAGCGGACGCCAATCGTGATTGGATTCATGGTTTGGACCAGGACACTTTCGGCACCCAGCGATATCAGGTGCGAATCGAGGTTTTCGACGACGACGAGGCTCTCCTCCCTTCTCAACGCCTCAAATCTGCCGGTGCCGAGGTCTGGACAGATCAAGAGGCTCTGCCGACGGTGACCGCGGCCCTACCGGGCGTTCTCGCATCGGTGTCGGAGATATTCGGTCTACCCCAGATAGAAGGTATCGACACCACTGAGGAGTTTCGTGAGCAGGTCGATTCCTGGATGTCCGAACGGCTGGCTTTTGATCGCCTAGGCGTACTTGGAGAGACCCTGAGGGCAGCAGGAGTGACCTCTGAGAGCATTGAATGGAGGACTTTGGACCTTTCTTCCCAGCCGTCCTGGGGAGATCAGGTGCAGGTCGGAGATCTCATTCAGGTTTTGGATCGTCTAGTGATCCTTTACAAGGATCGTGGGGTAGAAGGGGTGCTCGATCCGGATGATCTATGCTTCGATTTTGCTCGGGGCGCCTCCGTATCTCCCCTAGGTCAGGTGTTTGGAGGCACGGAAGAATGGAGTTGGATGCCTCTGGCTCCAAGGGGCTAGGGTTCGTCAGCTCGTTGTCGATAGCCGTGTCCGGATAGCAGCCCATTCAAGTTCCAGTTTATTGAGTCGGTAGTACCCAGTAGCAACGCGAAGGAGTCTCGAATATGACCACCACGATCACTTTGATTCCCGGGGACGGCATCGGCCCTGAGGTCACCGCCGCAACGCTACGCATCATCGATGCCGCTGGTGCGGACCTGGAGTATGAAAAGCAACTCGCTGGTAGCGAAGCACTCGCCCGCCACGGCACGCCGTTGCCGGATGCTGTCCTGGACTCGATCACCCGGAACAAGGTTGCCCTCAAGGGCCCGGTGACGACGCCTGTCGGCAAGGGGTTTCGCTCCATCAATGTGCAGATTCGCCAAAAGCTGGTTCTCTTCGCCAATCTTCGCCCGGTGTTTTCTGTGCCGGGACTGCCGAGCCGCTTCCAGGATGTCGATCTCGTTGTCGTCCGGGAGAACACCGAGGGGCTCTACACCGGATTGGAGCACGAGGTGGTCCCCGGCGTAGTGGAAAGCCTGAAGGTCATCACTGAGAAGGCCTCTACCCGGATTGCTCGATTCGCCTTCGATTACGCCGAGCGGGAGGGGCGCAAGAGGGTGACGGCAGCTCACAAGGCGAACATCATGAAGTTGACGGATGGCTTGTTCCTGGATTGTTTTCGGTCCCAAGCAGAGAAACACCCTGGAATTAAGGCTGACGATCGGATCATCGATGCCCTTTGCATGCAATTGGTCATCTTCCCGGAGCGCTTCGATGTTCTGGTTCTGGAGAACCTGTACGGCGATATCGTTTCGGATCTATGTGCTGGCCTGGTAGGCGGCCTTGGAGTGGTCGGTGGAGCCAACCTAGGAGAAGACTGCGCGGTCTTCGAAGCGGTCCACGGTAGTGCACCGGATATCGCCGGGCAGAATCGCGCCAATCCTTTGGCTTTGCTGCGCTCGGCGATGATGATGCTCCATCATCTTGGCAAGCGGGATGTCGCCAGGCGAGTCGAGGCTGCCGTGCGCAAAGTGATGGTGAAAGATAAGGTCCTGACTGGGGATCTAGGCGGTTCTGCCTCCACTACAGAATTCACCGAAGCTATTGTGCAAGCCCTGGAATAGAACGGGTCATGGCCTTCAACCGAAGCCTATTCGACGATCCCTCTACGGGCGGAGGTGAAGGAGCGGTTTCGGAGGATGAGTCCCTGGGACCTCTGCCGGAGCGTATGAGGCCACGGACTCTGGAAGAGGTGATCGGCCAGGAAGCGGTCATCGGGGAGTCGGCTTTTCTGCGCAGGGCGGTAGCGGAGGATCGTGTTCCCTCCCTGATCTTCTGGGGGCCGCCGGGATCTGGCAAGACGACCATGGCCCGTCTCATGGCCGCCGAAACGGCCAGCCACTTCGTTCCCTTCAGCGCCGTTACCTCCGGGATCAAGGAGGTCAAGGCGGTAATGGCGGATGCGGAGCGGCTGCGGCGGGCCCAAGGGCGCCGCACTCTCCTGTTCGTAGACGAAATCCACCGTTTCAATCGTGCTCAGCAGGATGCTTTTCTGCCCTATGTGGAAAGTGGTGACATCACCCTGGTCGGAGCGACCACAGAGAATCCATCTTTTTCTCTGAATGCGGCCCTCATCTCCCGTTGTCGAGTGGTGGTGCTGGAGCCCTTGAGCCTCGATCAGCTGAGCCAGCTGCTGCGGAGGGCGTTACAAGATCCGGTGCGAGGCCTCGGTGACAGTGGTGTAGCGGCGGATGAGCCCACTCTTGCTCTGGTGGCCCAACTGGCTTCGGGGGACGCTCGTAAGGCTCTCAACTTGCTCGAGTCGGCGGTCGCCGACGCCGCATCCGGCAGTTTGGATCGGCTTGATCCGGAACAGGTGCAAAGGGTCGCGCAGCGGAAAGTGCTGCTTTACGACAAGAGTGGGGAAGAGCATTTCAATCTCATCTCGGCTCTCCACAAGTCGCTGCGAGAAAGCGATGCAGACGCTGCTGTCTATTGGTTGGTGCGCATGCTGGAAGCGGGAGAGGACCCCCTCTACCTGGCTCGTCGACTGGTGAGGTTCGCTAGCGAAGATGTCGGCCTGGCGGAGCCCAACGCTCTGCCTCAAACTCTGGCCGCCTGGGACGCAGTCCACCGCCTCGGTTTGCCGGAAGGGGCACTCGCCCTGGTGCAGTGCACGGTCTACCTGGCGCTAGCGCCAAAGAGCAACGCGCTCTACAGCGCCTACAAGAAGGCCAAGAGAGTTCTCGAGGAGCGGCCAGCAGACCCGGTTCCCAAAGTGATTCGCAACGCTCCCACTCGGCTAATGGGGAATCTCGGCTACGGATCTGGCTACGTCTACGCTCACGATACCGAGACGGGTGTGGGAGGTTTGGACTGCCTTCCCGAAGCGCTACAAGGAGAACGATTCTATCAACCCAAGGACTCTGGTTTCGAGTCAGAGCTTGGCCAGCGCATCGCTAGCTATCTTGAGTTGAGGGAGGCTGCTCGAAAGCCAGAAGGCTAACGCTGCCCTTAGCGAACCAGCTCGATCTCGTTCTCGGCTTCCTTCGAAAGCTCGATGCTCTGGGGCAAGTGGCTCCCCTCGAGCCAGACGATCTGTTGGCGATCCAAATGTCCCCTTAGCCTCGCGAGGGCCTTGCGTAGGCTGGTCGTTGTCGAGATGTTCTGGGTTCGCCCCCAAGATCGAGGCTTGGGGCGATGTTTTCGTCCAGTGATGTTCCAAACCCACAAGGGAACTCCCAAATCCGAGAGGTAGCCACGGACTTGTTGCGGCTTGTGAAAGCTGGGGTCCACTGGTTCTCCGTTCAAAACCAGAATCACTGCCCGGGGTAGGCTATTCGAGGCAGCGGCTCTGCCAGCCGCCGCTACTGCGTCGCCAATACGGTGAGTGGTCACGGGAGGTATGGGCGGGAATAGCTGAGTGAGGATCACGGGAATGCCCTTTCGGGTCACGCGTCGATCCCGAATCAACATTTGAAAAAGGCTTGCTGACGATCTTCGGCCCGAAGCGTTGCGCGTCCAGGTCGAGAGGACATTGAATCGGTCGTTGGGTTCGAGGCTCCTGGAAAGGCCCTCCATGGGGTCGCCAGTAAATTCCCCAGCGCTGGTCGGGTCGTGGGCGCTGACCACCTTGCCCAATTCCATGAGCGGATCTTGAGCTGCAGGAGCCCGAACCATGAGGATCTCCGCAGGACCCTTCTCGAGGGCGACGACAGGGATGGGGTTTCCATCTCGAAGAAACCAACCCGCCATCTGCGAAGCACCTAGGTTCGACTTCGGTTTCTTTCCTAGGATCGCTACCGCGGTCAATTCGGCCTCCGTCTGGCCGACAAATTGGCCGCCAAAGCTCGTCCAGGCACGGGCGGCGACCTCGTTGGGGAAAGTAACCTCTGCAGTCAGGAAGTGAAGAACCTGAGAATCCAGTTCTGGCAGCAAGAAATCTCTGTGGTTGGCGACTTCCAGAGGCTGGCCGTCCAGCTGCAGGGAAATGTTTGTGGGGTCGGGGAGGTCCACCGCCTGCCAGGTGAGCTCCCCACGGTGCTGGGCGCCGTCCTTTCGGACTCGGAGAGCAGCGCCAGCCCGGGGCCGTGGCACATTGATGAGCAGTCGGGCTCGGCCACTCTCTTCCCCGCGAGGGTTCTTGGCAATGGCAACCAGCTCCCTCGGGGCCAAGTGAGTGCCGAAGTCGTAGGTCAGTTTCCAGGGTTCCTTCTCGAGCACACCGATCGAGGCGCCATCGAGCCACAGCTCCACCTGGGCAACCTCGTCACCGACGGCGACCTCAATGGGCTGCTCACCTGCGATGAGGGAGAGAAACAGAGTGATGAAAGTGACCATTTGGTCCCCTCTCGTACCTAACTGAAAGATCTAGTTGAAGGTATCAACACCCAGGGTCAGCAGGATATTCCGCGGATGGTTCTACACCCCTCGAAGAAAGGATAGAGAGTCGAGTTGGTGGTTGTCTCGAGGACAATCAGCTTCCTTCCGCCAGGGCGTTGAGCACCTTATCTTTGGTGAGTAGCTCGCCAAAGAGGTACGGCTCTCGCCCAGGCCGGTAGAGGAGGTAAAAGGGGATCCCAGAACGGCCATGGAGTTGGAGAAAATCACCAATTTCCTCGTTGTAGTTGGTCCAATCCGCTTTCATGGCAACGATGCCGAGTCGTTCGAAGGCACCCGCGACCTCCGGGGTCTCGAGAACGGCTTTCTCGTTGACTTTACAGGTGAGACACCAATCGGCGGTGACGTCGACGAAGACCATCTTCCCTTCACTGGCCAGCCCCTTGGCCTGGGCTTGATCAAACTCGATCCAAGGAATGAGCTGGCTCGCGATGGCGGATTGCCCTCGTTCGACCGGTTCCGCTGTGACCGCCAGGCTAATGCTCCAGGCTGCCGCACCAACGGCGCCAACAGCTGCCAGAGTTTTCAGAACCTTGGCAACTCCGGAACGGCGTGAGGCAATCCAGACGCATAGGCAGAGGCTCAACAAAGCCAGTTGGATCAAGGCCACCCGTGCCGAGGAAATCTGGCCTGCCAGGACGAAGAACAGCCAGATGGCAGCCGCAGCCAACAGGAACCCCATGGCGCCCCGTACCGTTTCCATCCACGGACCTGGCTTGGGTAGGAATTCCCCTGCCTTGGGCCAGGCAGCCAGCAACAGGTAGGGGAGAGACATGCCCAAGCCGACGGCGGTGAAAATGGCGAAGATCTCCAAGGCGCTTTGGCCCAAAGCGAAGCTAATGGCTGTGCCGAGGAACGGTGCCGAGCAGGGAGTCGCCATGAGGGTTGCGAAAAGGCCCGATGCGAAATGCCCTGCAGCACCTTCCCGGGGAGCTCCACCTCCGGCGAGGCGATTGGCCAATCGGGCCGGCAATGGGATCTCGAAGAGACCCCAGAGGTTCAAGCTGAAAAGCAACACGATGACGGTCAAGAAGACGACGAATCCAGGTTGCTGAAACTGCACACCCCAACCCACCGCCCGGCCAGCTCCTTTGGCTACCACCGCTGCCAGAGCCAGAGCCCAAAAAGACGACAGGATGCCCAACGAGGTCATGATTCCTCCTCGAGCAGCCTCTCCCCGACCCTGGCTGGCACTTTTCACCAAGCCGAAAACTTTCAGAGAAAGAACCGGTAAGACACAGGGCATTACGTTGAGAATCAACCCGCCGAGCACTCCCATCACCAGGAACCCGAGAAGGCCTCTACCGGGAGTCGAGGGAACTCCGGCAGGTTTGTCTCCTGGAACGGTTTCAGTCGGTGGCTGCCCGCTCGAAGGGTCTTTGCTCGCAGCTACAGCGCCGTGGGTAGAAATCGATTGGGGGCTGAAGGCATCGAGGTGGATCGCATTGCCAGATTCTCCTACCGAGAGAATCGTCTCTGCAGAGGAGGTGACGGGAGGGAGGCACTGGGCATCGTCGCAGGCTTGATAGCGCACGTTTACCCGCACTGGTATGCCGCCGCTGGCATTTTCTGGGACCTTCAGGTTGGTGAGTAGAGCCACTCGGCCTTCATAGACCGAGATGGGCACGTCCGCAAACTCGAAAGGCAGCAATACACCTTCTGGGTACTCTACTTCTGGGCTGCTCCAGCCGATCGGCAGCTCGAAAGTGGCCTCGGTAGGAATCAAGAAATCCAACGTCGGTTCATGGGCGTTGACATGCCAACCCTCTTCGATGGACATCATCACCGACAGGCGGGCGGTGGACCCGGGAGCGTAGGAGTCGCGGTCCTCCAGAAGCTCGACCCGAGCCTTTTCTTCTCGCACCAACTGAGCGCTGAGAGGGTAGGTAGAGATGAAAGCAAGCGCCAGGAAAAACAAGGTCTTGACGCAGTTAGTGGGGCCGGCGGCGCCGGGGCTGGAAAAAGGAGTTGCAAACATGATCGATGGGCTCGCTTTCATACTCTAGGTACAGTCTGCTGGGGGATTGTTAGCGATGGCTGCCAGAGCCCGCTGAGCGTTTCGTCGGTGGTTGCTTTTCGGGTAGGTGTCGAGAAAAGCCTCCAGGGCCAGGGTGGTCTCATCGCACAGACCACCGTCTTGGGCCAGTTGGATGGTCAACAGGTCGCAGGCTTCCACCAGTGTCGAGTCTCTGGCGTCTATCGCCCGGAGGCGACTGTCTTTCAAAGCCCGGCGAGCTTCTTTCAGGTCCCCGTCTAGGCGCAGCGCATCGGCCAGACGGTACAAATTCCAAGCTCTCTCCTGGGGCGTCTGTTGCCGCTCGGCGAGGGTCTTTCGGTAGATTTGGGCGGCTCTGGCACCATCTCCCTGTTGGTGGAGGGTTCGTGCCAGGGGCTCTAGCACTTCTAGGTCCGCTTCCGCCAACAGGCGATCGTAGAGGACCTCTTGTTTACGGTACTCAGCGATCGATCGTTTCATGTGGCTCATGAAAGTCTCTCGAGGGGCGTAGCCTCGAATCGCCTCCACTAGAACCATATTTGGCGACAAGATGAGCGTGGTTGGGAGACTCGAGGCCCCATAGCGGGACTGGAGCCTGGAGCCCTCGCCTCCATCCTCGACGTCGACCTTGAGCTTGGCGAAGAGGTCTCCATAGGCTTTGAACTGCGGATCGGCGAAGACATCCTGCTCGAGGCGGCGGCACCAGCCGCACCAATCCGCATAGAGATCGACGAGGAGGAATTTGTCCTCTTCGAGGGCCTGCTGCTGGGCGCTGCGCAGATCGCCGTGCCAACCCGCTAGGAGTTCTGAAGAGCCGGAGGCACCAAGGCTAGTTGTAAAGCAAAGACATGAGAAAGTGACGAAGGCACCGAGCCTGGCGATGGGAGTGAGACTGTGCATGGGAAAACTCCTGCTCATCGGATCTGATCATCGAGTTTGGGCCCTCCTCTGTCGCGGTGAGCCGAACCCTCGAGATGATATCAGTGACCTGCCCAAAATCTCTGCCCGGGAGGAGAGACAATGGGCGATCGCGCACTTCTCCGGTGCGCGGTGATAGCATCCCGCGTCATGCGAATTTCTAGCAGAGTAGAGGGAATCGGTGAATCTCAAACGCTTCGAGTCGCTCGCCTAGCGAGGGAGCTGAAAGAGCGGGGAGTGGATGTCATCGACTTCAGTGTTGGTCAACCGGACTTTTCTTCTCCGGCTGGAGCGGTTCAGGCCGCCTCCCGAGCCTTGGAGGAGGGTTTCACTCGCTATACGGCCAATACCGGTATTCTGCCCCTGCGAGAAGCTTTGGCAGAGTCCTATCATCGACGTCACGGCAGCCCTTGGACTCCAGGGGAGGTCATGGTGACGGTGGGAGCCAAGATGGGGCTGTTCGAGCTCTCCTTGGCGCTCTTCCAATCCGGGGACGAGGTTGTGCTGCCAAGTCCCTATTGGGTCAGTCTGCCAGAGCAAATTCGTTTTTCCGGCGCCCAGCCCGTCCTAGTGGAGGCGAGCCCAGCGGATGGTTTTCGCCTCCATGCGGAAGCCTTGATCGCTGCCATGACGAAACGGACCCGTGCCGTCCTCCTCAACACGCCTTGTAATCCCACCGGCGGGACGATTGGTGAAGAGGACCTCCGAAAGCTGGTCGAGGCTTGTGCCAGTCGCGATATCGTCCTGATCGCCGACGAAACCTACGAGCGCTTCGTCTATGGCGGGAGGGCCCCGGTGAGCGCCGCGGCCCTAGCTGCGGAATTTCCGGAGACGGTTATCGTCGTCGGTTCTTTCTCGAAGACCTATGCCATGACCGGTTGGCGTTTGGGCTACGTGCTGGCCAACAAAGCTGTGATCACGGCCCTCAGTAAGATTCAAAGCCACGCCACTTCCAACCCGACTTCTTTTGCCATGGCTGGTGCGGTAGAGGCGTTGTTGGGGGGCGAGGAAGAATGGCTCCTTCGTCTCCAGGAATTCGAGGCCCGTCGGGCTTTGCTAATGCCCCTACTAGAGGACCTACCGGGAGTCCGGTGCCAACCACCAGCGGGCGCTTTCTATGCCTTTCCGGACATCACCGGATGCTATCGCCCCGGTTGTGACTCCTCGCTCACAATGTCGGAGTGGCTCTTGGAAGAAGCTCGTGTGGCCGTGGTTCCAGGGCAAGCGTTCGGTCGGGAGGGGCATATTCGCATGTCTTTTGCCTGTTCCCGAGAGGAGCTTCGCAAGGGTTTGGAGCGGATCGGCGAAGCTCTCGCCAAACACTCCCTGGGTTGATCACAGACCACCGTGCCAAATTGCCCTGCACCGAATTGTCCTATGCCGAATCGCCCTATGCCGAATCGCTTGGTGCTGAATGACCTCGTGGAGAGTGCCTGGTGCCGAACCGTCTGAAGCTGAACTAGCCATGGCCATCAAAGAGAAAAGAACGAACGACCGAGGAGGACGATGATGATCCACAAGCAGATCTACAACTCTCTCACCAGCCTCGCCTGTCTAGGGGCCCTCCTGTGTACGTTCGCTCCGCCACTGGCGGCGAATGAGGCTGAGTATCCCCAATCTGCGGCGGGAGCAGCAGCTTTCATTTCCGATGCGGAGGCCCAGCTACTGGAGCTGTCCATCGCTTCAGAGCGGGCGGCGTGGGTCAACGCGACCTACATCACGGACGATACGGAGCTCTTGGCAGCCAAGGCCAACGAGGCGCTCATTTCCGCCACCGTGAAGTTTGCCACGGCAGCACAGCGATTCGAGGGCTTGGAGGTAGCGCCGGAGTTGGCTCGTCGCTTGGGTCTCCTGAAGCTGAGTCAGACTCTTCCAGCTCCTAACGACGCCGCCAAGACCAAGGAGTTGACCCAGATCGACAGCTCCCTCAAAGGCCGCTATGGCAAGGGCAGGCACTGCCCAAAGGGGGCTACTGGTGAGGACTGCCTCAGCTTGCCGCAAATGAACGCCCTCTTTGCCACCAGCCGAGATGCCGATCAATTGCTCGATATGTGGCAGGGGTGGCGCACTGTCTCACCGCCAATGCGGAAGGACTACCAGCGCTACGTCGAGCTTGCCAACGAAGGGGCTCGAGGTTTGGGTTTTGCAGATGTTGGCGCCCTGTGGCGTTCCAACTACGACATGGACCCGGATGCCTTCGCCGAGGAGTTGGACCGACTCTGGAATCAGGTGCGCCCTCTCTACGAAGCACTTCATTGCCACGTGCGGGCACAATTGAGAGAGACCTACGGGGACGTAGTTCCGTCAGAAGGCCCCTTGCCGGCTCATTTGCTGGGGAATATGTGGTCTCAGTCCTGGGGAAATATCTACGATCTCGTAGCTCCCGCGAAGCAGGACTCGGGCTACGACCTCACCGAGTTGCTGGTCGCCAAGAAGGTGGACGAAAGAGAGATGGTGCGCTACGGCGAACGATTTTTCACCTCTCTGGGCCAACAACCCCTTCCTGAATCGTTTTGGCAGCGCTCCCAGTTCACCAAGCCACGGGATCGCGATGTCATCTGTCATGCCAGTGCTTGGGATATCGATTGGGAAGATGATCTGCGCATCAAGATGTGCATTCAAACTACCGGCGAAGAGTTCGTAACGATCCACCATGAGCTGGGCCACAATTTTTATCAACGGGCCTACAAAGAGCAGCCGATGCTGTTCCGGAATAGTGCGAACGATGGTTTTCACGAGGCCCTTGGAGATACCGTGGCTCTTTCGATCACTCCAGGGTATTTGGTCGACGTGGGTTTGCTGGACAAGGAGCCGGATGTTTCGGCAGATCTAGGCCTTCTGTTGAGGATGGCTCTGGACAAGGTCGCTTTTCTCCCCTTCGGTCTGCTGATCGATCAATGGCGGTGGAAGGTGTTCTCCGGTGAAGTTGGGCCGGACCAATACAACGCGGCTTGGTGGCGCCTACGGAATAAGTACCAGGGCATCACTGCCCCCGTTGCCCGATCGGAAGAGAATTTTGATCCCGGCGCCAAGTATCACGTGCCAGCCAACGTTCCCTATACCCGCTATTTCCTGGCTCACATTCTCCAGTTCCAGTTCCATCGCGGCCTGTGCCAGGCTGCGGGCTATGAAGGGCCTCTGCATCGCTGCTCCATCTATGAGAGCGACGAAGCGGGCCAGCGCCTCGATGCCATGATGCGCATGGGCCTCTCTCGTCCCTGGCCGGATGCCTTGGAAGCGCTCACCGGCGAAAGGACCATGGACGCTACAGCGATCCTGGACTACTTCGCTCCGTTGGCGACCTGGCTCGAAGAGCAGAACAAGGGCCGTAGCTGCGGCTGGTAGGAGATCTGCAGTCGGTCTGTCGGAGGCGACCAACCCTGACCTCGATCTGCTTCCTATGACGGCTGTGGTAGATTAACCCTCAGTTGTCGTAGGAACCTAGCTGTTGGTCCGAGGCAAGCGGATCTAGGTAAGGAAAGGCCCAAGGTGCGAAAAAACTCAGTCAAGCTCACGCGCTTCGAGCTCGAAGTCATGGAGGAGCTGTGGAAATTGAGCCGCGCCTCCGTGCGGGAGATTCTCGAGGTTCTGCCGGCGAGAAAACGACCTGCCTACACCACCGTTCAGACCATCATTCGGCGCCTGGAAGAGAAAAGCGCGGTGCGCCGAGTCAAGAAGATTGGCAATGCTCACATCTATGAGCCGACGGTGACTCGAACGGCTGCCTATCGACGATTGGTGACGGATTTCCTCGATTTCTTTGGTGGTTCGGCTCGGCCCCTGGTTGCTCATCTGGCAGAGACCGGGCGACTGAGCCTAGATGATCTGCGAGAGTTGGAAGGAATTCTAGCTTCCGCCGATGGCGATTCTGGTAAAGGCATCGAGTAGGGACGGGGAGGAGGGGTGCCACTGTGATGCCGACGGAATCCATCTACCTCCTGGCACAGCGCTTCGGTCTCAGCACTTTCAGTCACCTTTGGCAGGGAACTGTTTTCGCTTCTCTGGTGATTCTGCTCGCCGTGACCTGCGGCCGGGCTCCGGCTCGATTGCGCTACAACCTCTATCTCCTGGCCTCAGCCAAATTCCTCATCCCCTCCGCTCTAGTGTTGGCGCTGGGTGCCTCCTTGCCTCTCGCGCCTCCAAGCTGGCTGTCGACCGCTCTGGCGCGAGTATTTGATGTGATGGCCCTGTTTGATCTAGGTGGCCGGTGGCTCGGCCCCTCAGCAGCAGCAGCGGATCCAGGTAGTCGAGGGAGTGGCGTCGTCTGGGGGATCCTCTTCGGAGTATGGCTCTTCGGTAGCCTCGGCCTGACCCTGCGCTGGATGGCCCGTTCACGAAAGCTCCGCCGATCTTTGCTCAGAGCCAGGGAGGGCTATCCGGGGGAGGAGCTCGAGCTGCGACTGCTCCGACTGCGCGATCGACTAGGGCTCTCTCGGTCCATTTCCCTAAGGCTCTCGAGGGAGATTTCGAAGCCGGGAGTTTGGGGGGTCCGATCACCTACGATTTTGCTACCGGAAGCGATGCCGGAAATTCTCTCCTCCGATGAGTTGGATGCGGTGCTGCTGCACGAGCTGGCTCATGTGGAGCGGCTTGACAACCTCGCCAGTCAACTATCCATGGCCTTGCGTTGCTGCCTGTGGTTCCATCCCTTGATCTGGTGGTTGGACCGCCGTCTCCTCGCTGAGCGCGAACGAGCCTGTGACGAGCGAGTGGTGGAATTGTCCAGTAGTCCGGGAGCCTATTTGAGAGGGCTTGCCAAGGTGCTTCACTTCGGTATCGGAGGGCGGCTGGAAGGCTTCGCTTCGGTTGCCGATTCGGACCTTCAACGACGCATAGCAGCGATTCGTACCGGGCAGCGAGTCGAAGTGCGTTGGAGGCATCGCCTGGCGATCTGCACTGCCGTTTGCCTGCTGGGAATCTCCAGTCTCGCCAAGGCTCACTTCGAGCCTAGCCTTTCGCCGACAGGAGAGATGCCTTCCTTAGATGGGGCGACTTGGCAGCATGCCGCTTGCGAGAGAGCCTATCTGGAGAGTCAGAGGGCGAGAACCGGACAGTCTAATACGGGGGCAAGTCATTCACCGAGATCTGCCAGACCTGGGGAACCAGGGACGCCCTGCCAAGAAACGGCGGTACTGTGATGGCCTACCGCAGCTCTTTCCGGCCCCCTTCGGGTTTGGCGAGACCTCGGGAAGGGCGAGGCTGGCGTCAAACGGTGATCACCGTGGTCGTGACCGTGATCTTGGGAGGAGTCGCGTCGGTGTTCATCGGCGACGACGGGAGATCGGGGGCGGTGCTTCTAGCTCCACCTAGGCCGGAGAGCCCCTTCGAGGTTTGCCAATCCGTTGAGAGCCAATCAGCTGAGAACGAGTCAGCTGAGAGGGAGTCGGCTAAAAACCTATCCGCAGATAAGCCGAGGGAATGTCCGTTTTCAAGGGACCTGGACGAGAGCTCCGTTCCGGTCTGCCCTGCCGGAGTTCGAGCTACCGGTGCACCTTTCGCCCTCTCGGCCCCCTGACTTCCCGTGCTCGTTCCTCCCTCCAGCTCTCTGGCTCTCCTGCTGACCTAAGGCCGCTGCGGGGCGACGCCAATCAGGGCTCCACATAAGAAATCTTCTCCTAGGCCAATCTTTCGATCAGCTGGGGAGTGTCGTTCTTGGGACTGTTGACCAAGGTCGAAACGGCGAATGCTTGGAGGTCTTCCCCTGAGTAGGGGCCGAGCATGGCGAGGAGTGCTTGGGTGTCGTCATTTGCCGGATCCAGCCACGCGTTGAAGTCTTCGGCTTGCAAAATGGCTGGCATCCGATCGTGCACCTCAGCGGCGACGGAGTTGGGAGACGTTGTGATCAGAGAACAAGTCAGTAAGTCGTCCTGTTCCTCTCGGCGCCAGCGAGACCAAATACCAGCGATGGCGAAGGGACGGTGGTCTTGGAGGCTCAAATAATAGGGCTGCTTTACGGAGCCAGCCTTCTTCCATTCGTAGAACCCGTCCGCGAGTAGCAGGCAGCGGCGTTTCTTGAAGCTACTGCGGTAAGCGGGCTTTTCGGCGACGGTCTCGGCCCGAGCGTTGATCATGCGGTTGCCAATGGACGGGTCTTTTGCCCAGCTGGGCACGAGCCCCCACTTCATTCCCCCAATCGATCGGCCCCCTTGGTGGTTGAGGCCGAGGACGGCAGCCTCTTGGGTTGGGGCGATGTTGTACCGGGGAGTCCAGTTCACCGGTTCTTCGATCTCGAAGACTTCGCTCAGAACTTCCGCTGGAGCAGTCAGAGTGTAACGACCACACATGAATCATTCTCCTTATTCTTAAGTACTCCTCGGGGGAGAAGGAATTGACCCGCACGGCTTCTCGCCGAATACTCTCCGCCCGCAAAATCAAATCTGCTTCCTCCTTTGAGATGCCGCTGCATACCATTGCTTGGTCGAGTCGTTTCCAGGGATGAAGGCTCTGCCCCCACTTCCAGCGCCACCTTTTCGGTAGACGAAGGCGGGACATGTGGGGCTGAAGTCTGCCTAGCAGCGACACCAACGCGTAGACCTTTCGGAGAGATTCCCTATTCTAACGCTTCCCCGAAATAGGGTCATTGGCACAGTTGGGGAATGAGCTCGTCGAGCATCTCACCGGCCTGGAATAGCTCGCTTTTGGGGATGAACTCCTCCGGCTTGTGGGCGACTTCAATGGAGCCCGGACCAAAAATAGTGCAATCCAAACCGAGATGTTGGAGCCAGCCGGCATCGGTGGCAAAGGAGGCGCTAACGGTGTCCTGCTGGCCCGTCAGGCGGTACAGACAGCGGCAAATGGGAGCTTCTGACTCCAGGAGCATCGGTGGGCTATCCCCCGTGAGCTCCACTGTGCAGCGCTCGCCTCGAGTCACTGTTTCCACCGCGTCTCGAATCCGGTCGACCAAGGTGTCGGAGGTCATACCTGGGAGGACTCGAGCGCCGAGCTCCACTGTGCAGCGCTCCGGAACGATGTTGATGGCTGTTCCCCCTTCGACCCGGGCGACGTTCAAGGCGACGAAGGGGACCTGCGGGAAAAAGTGATGATTCTCCGGGCGTTCCTTTTCGAGCTCCCGACGTAGGCTAGCTAGAGCTTGAATCACTCGGCCCGCCGGCTCGATGGCGTTGTGCCCCAAATGGGGATAGCCACTATGAGCTGGAACCCCATCCAACTGGATTCGCATTTTCAGGTGCCCTTTGTGAAGGCGAACCACTTTGAGGGAAGTGGGCTCACCAATGATGACATTGCGAGGAAGGGTGCGTTGCCGCGGCCAGGTGTCGACGAAGTGGTGAGCACCGAGAGTGCCGAGCTCCTCGTCGTAAGTCAGCAGCAATACCAGGGGATGGCGCAGCCGAGACGGATCGAGGCGCGCTGCGCGGTTCGCGGCCAAGGCAACAAAGCCTTTCATGTCGCTGGAACCACGGCCGATAAGACGATCCTCTGCGTCCCTGAGTCGGAAAGGATCACCTTGCCATTCCGGCTCTTCAGCGGGCACCACATCCATATGACCAGAGAGAACCAGCCCTTGACGCGATGCCTCCACGGGAGGTCCCACGAAAACGACCAGGTTCGCTTTGTCCCCGTCCGGCGACTCATTGCGGACGATCTCGATGCCGGGTCGGTCGAGGTAATCGCACAGAAAGTCGACGAGAGGGAGGTTCGAGTTGCAACTCGTGGTGTCGAAGGCCACCAAGCGGGTGAGAAGCTCCGTATCGGAAAGCAGTGTGTTCATAGCCCAACGCTACCACCGAGCCTCCGCCCCGGCGGTGTCAGGCATGCATTCCATGCACAGGTTAAATATCTTTCGGGAATTCCCGGAGGAGACCCCAACGTGGAGACGATGCTTCCAAGGGGGAGCTGCCTTTTTTGCTCCCGAGGCAGAATCTAGCCCGTTTGGCAGGGTCGCTCCAGTATGCCGAAGCGAAGATCCTCGCCCTGGCTGGATTCCGGTACAATCGAGACAAGCCGCTCGACCGGAGTGCCTTTCCCACTCGCTTCCAGGAGCTCGATATGAAACCTGCCGAGACGATTCGCCTGACACCAGGCAAGAGAGTTCTTTTTCTCACCAAAGATGCTGAGTTGATCCGAAGGCAGCTGGGTGGAGACCTGGACCTGACGATGGATGACCTGTCGCCAGAGGATCTCCTCGACGACATCAATACCGATGTCATGACGCCAGCCTGGGTTTGCTTCAATCATCGTCCGGAAGATTTGGCTCGGGAGGCCTATGCGGGATTGATCGTCGACGGCGAGCGAGTTTTCGAACGAGATGCTTTGCTCCAGGGTGGCTTCGAGGTCATCGTGGCGGGCTTTCGAAAAGGAGTAGGGAGTTCCCGCGAGACAGCTACCCAGGCGGAAAAGTGGAGCGGTATTCGCATTGCGATCGCAGCCTCTTTCGCCCCGATTCACGCCCGTAACAACATCAATCAGGGTGTTCTCATGGCAGGGTATGAAGCGCTTCGCCGCCTCCAAAAGGGAGAAGGAGTTCCTCTAGAAGAGCTGTGCCGAGGCTTCGATCCCATTACCCAAGAAGTCATACGTCAGGGAGGGCTCTTTCCCTTCGCCAAGGGATTGGCTGCGGGTGAGGTCGAGATCTCCCCCCACCAGACCGGCGAGAGACCGATGACCATGAGCGAGAAGATTCTCGCTGCGCATCTTCGCGGAGAAGGAGCTCCTTTTGTGGAGCCTGGGAATGCGGTTTTAGTGGACGTGGACGGCGGTTATTCCCATGACTTCACTTCCGCACAGGTGCACTATTTTCTCGAACAGGAATACGGCCAGAATTACGAGGTGCGCAACCGGCACCGATTCGCTGCCTTCGAGGACCATCTGATTTACGCTGACGACGTCGCCCGTATGCGGCCTTTTCTCCCCAAAGTGGGAACCATGCGTCAGTTGCAGAGAGATTTCCAGCAGCATTCTGGAGTGGGAGACTTTCTGGCCAAGGATGGAGTGTCCCCAGGGATCTGTCATGAGGTCGCTCGAGAGCAGATGGTCGAGCCGGGAGATTTCATCCAAGCTACCGACAGTCACACCTGCATGGGAGGGGCGAACAATGCCCTCGCTTGGGGTGTCGGTTCCACGGAGTACGCCAATCTTCTCTACAACGGGTTCACCCAGGTCGAGGTTCCCGAGTCCATCGGTTTTCGGTTGGTTGGGGAGTTGCCTTCAACGGTGACCGCCAAGGATGTGATGCTGTTCATTCTCCTGCGGTTCGCGCGAACCCAACAAACCCTGAATCGGGTGATGGAGTTCACCGGTCCAGGTCTGGCGGCCCTCAGCATGGATGAGCGAGCGACCCTGGCCAACATGGCTACCGAGTGCTCAGCCCGTGGAGCGGTGGTAGAAGCGGATGAGGAAACCTTTCGTTGGATTGGCCAGTATCGACCGAATGTTGACCTGGCGCGTATGAGGCGGAGGGCCGTGTCGCCGGACCCGGATGCCGTCTATGCCGGTGGAGTACACGTCATCGATCTATCGACGATGCGTCCCATGGTGGCTCATCCGGGAGACCCGGATCACGGAGTTCCTTCCGATCCGACCAATGGAGCCTATGTCGATGAGTTAGGAGTGGTTCCCGTGAACATCGCCTACGGAGGCAGCTGCACCGCCGGCAAGATCGACGATCTGGGGTTCTACCACCGAGTGGTCAAGGAAGCTACCGACGCTGGTAGGAAAATCCCCCAGGGCGTTTCATTTCTCATCCAATTTGGTTCTCGTTCCGTCGAAGAGCATGCTCGTCGGGCGGGCTATCTCGAAGCCTTCGAGAAGGCAGGAGTGACTTTGATTCAGCCTGGCTGCGGAGCCTGTATCGGCTGTGGTCCAGGGGTGTCCGAAACCCAGGAAGACGTGACCGTGAGTGCCATCAACCGCAACTATAAGGGCCGGTCCGGCCCGGGCCGCCTCTACCTGGCGTCTCCCCTCACGGTGGCTGCTTCGGCATTCTCGGGTTCGATAACCGCTTATCGGCCAGGGATGTTCGAAGAGCCTTTCGAGGCTTCCGTCGAAATGTGACGAACCTGAGCTTATGGCCTAGAGATCCTCGACGGAGTGGATTTCCGGGATCAAGCGCTCCCCTGGAAGGATTCGGACCTTGGCGATCGTGAGGGGCAGATGAAAGCGCCTTCGTCCACAAGCACCTGGATTGAGCCACAAACATCGCCCATGCCACTCCAGTTCCGGCCGGTGACTGTGGCCGAAGACGATCAGGCTGCTGGTGGGACTCCAGGCTGGGGGAATATCTTCGCGTCGATGGACCATGTGGAACCGGAGGTCGCCCAAATCCCCCATGGCTGTAGTGGGCAGAGATGCCAAGTCCGTACCGACATCCGTATTGCCGCCAATAGCGGTCAGCGGCGCTATTTCTTCCAATCGCCGTAGAATGTCTCGGTCACCAACGTCGCCAGCGTGGAGTAGCTGGTCGCAGCCCCGAAGGGCTTCGAGGACGGTCGGTCGCAGCAAACCATGAGTATCTGACAGGATTCCAATGAGCATGCGGCACAGTCTATATGAGCGAACATAGCTTGCGGATAGAGCCGGATTCCGCTAAAAAGGGGGCTCTGGCCGAGAAGGCTATTTCAATTCTTCAGCTTGCGAAGGAATCCCAAGAATTGAGGAGAGATTCATGACTATCAGCTCGCCCTCTCAAAGTGTTCTGGCAGATCTCAAGGAGAGGTTCGGAGATCGAATCCTGCTGGAACAGGAGGTCCTGGAGCGTTTTCGTACCGACTACGGTGGCTGGGTTCATCGTCAGGCCGGAGCCGTAGCGCATTGCAGCAATGCGGAGGAGATCTCAGAGATCATCCGTTTTTGCCGAGAACATGGGCTTTCGGTGACTGCCCGAGGCCCCGGTCACACTCAAAGTGGTCAGTCCACCAGCGACGGTGGAGTTCTGATCGACACTTCTGCCATGCAGCAGATTCATCAGGTGGACGAAGAGGGACTTGTTGCCGTTTGTGACGGCGGAGTCATTTGGCGGGATTTGGTGCGCACGGTCGTTCCCATGGGATTCGTTCCGCGAGTGCTCACCAACAACCTCGGAGTGTCGATTAGCGGCACCCTTTCCGTCGCCGGTCTGGGAATCGCCAGTTTTCGCTATGGAGCCCAGGTCGACAACGTCGTTGAGTTAGAGGTGGTGACCGGAGCTGGCGATATCGTCGTCTGCTCTGAGAACGAAAACAAAGATCTCTTCGATGTCGTTCGTTCCGGGTTTGGGCAATTTGCGGTCATCGCTCGGGCCAAGATTCGGCTGCGTCCTTGCAAAGCCAAGGTTCGCAAGTACTTTCTCCTCTACGATGATCTCGGTGCCCTCATGCGGGACTCTGAGAAAGTCATGGCCCAGGGAGACGACACGTTTCATACCCTCGAATCCTGGTGTTCACCTTGTCCTCAGGGAATACGCCGTATCGGTGAAGGCATGGAGCTCGGCGAGGGAGCACAGGTCTTTGCCTATTGGATGTACCCCTTCCATCTCAGTATCGAATACGACGAGGGGGAAGAGCCCAATGATGAGGAAGTGCTCAAGGGGCTAGCGCCCTATCGGTTTCTAGAGACCGCCGAGTTTTCTCAATTGGAATTCTGTGAGCGCCTTCAGCCGATTTTTCAGCTCTGGGATCGGAGTGGCTATACCGACATGGCTCATCCGTGGATGGAGACGGTGTTGCCCTGGGATAAGGCTCAGGAATACATCGAGTTGGTGCTGTCAAATCTACCGCCCCAAGCCTTAGGCCCGGGAGGTCATATTCTCCTGTGGCCATCGCGAGGGGACACCTCGGAAGCTCCTCTGTTCATGACTCCTCCTGGGGAGTTCGTCATGGGGTGGGGGCTATTGCCGGGAGTGCCACAGAAGTTTCTAGCTCAGGCACTCGCGCAGCTGGACATGGCCAGTGAGCTATCCTTTGGTTATGGCGGAAAGAGATACCTGTCTGGTTACATCACTTTCGACACCGCAGAGAAATGGCAGCAACACTTCGGGGATCAATGGCCTCGAATGCTGGCAGCCAAAGAGAGGTATGACCCGGATGGGGTACTCAATCCTGGCTTTATCCAATACGAGTGAAGTGGAGGCGCTGCGGCGCACCGTAGAACGGCGTGAGGAGGGTCTCCCTAAGAGGGGAACCCTGCTTGGATGTAGTCCAACATCCGTAGCCTCTCTTGGGAGACACCGCAAAGAGAGCCTCATACCGCTTCTTTCCCGAAAACTCTCGAGGGCTTTCCTATGACCGATGGCTCGAACCTTCAGGAAGGAAGCTCCGGCGGTCGGAAGGCCGTTCGGATAAGTCTGACCTTCGACGACTTTCGCAGCTTCATTACTCAATACTCCTCCCATATCTCCATGGGGGGCATGTTCATTGGAACCCGCTCTCCCTTACCCCCAGCCACGCTTTGCAAGCTGGATGTGAAGCTCAAAGATGGCTATTCCATCGTTTCTGGCCTTGGGGAAGTGGTTTGGACCCGGGAGCGCAGTGAGGGGCCAGATAGGCCGCCAGGAATGGGAGTTCGGTTCCGCGAGCTGGAGGATAAGAGTAAGGATCTCATCTTCGCCATTGTGGATCGCCGGTTGGTGGAGGGCTCCGGAGCGGATCCCTCACCCGCATTGCCGGGAGCTGCCGAGGAAGAGATTCCGGACCTTGATGAGTTACTGCGTTCTGCGGGGAGACGCCGCGAAGAAGCTGAATCCCGTTTGACGCCCCCTCCCAGTACCGCTCCGGCTGCTAGCGCCGAGCCAGCGGAGTCCGCTGATCCCAAACTCACGATTCCCGAGCCCGCACCTTCGGCCCTCAGGGCTCCCGAGGCAGTGGAAACACGGGGACAGCAAATGGATCTCCTACCCAGTCTCGATGATCTCAGTGATGACCGTGAAGAGGCTTCTTTCGGAGGTCTTCTGGAGCCGGCTCCTGAGGAACCAGATTTTGAGAAGCCTCCCGCGGATCGGCAACCCATCGATGAGGCTAGCCTGGCTGATTCCCCGGAGAGATCTCAGGCTCTCGATGCTCCTCTGGATGATGGCCTCCTGTCGGGGCTTGGAGAAGCTCAGTCCGATCTTGCCCCGTCCGATCTGCCCGCGTCCGACTTACCGATATCCGATTTAGTCGAGTCTGAATTACCCGACGCTGGCCCATCCCAAGGGAGTCTTCGAGAACTAGCTCCTACTGGCTGGCCCGAGCCAAAGCCTCAACAGCTTCCTCCTCTAGAGCTGCCACCGTTGGAGAGTCTGCTCGGTAACGAGGAAGAACAAAGTCTCATAGCAAGTGACAACGAAGCTGGAGATACGAGTGCGCCGGCTCTTCCTCCCCTGGAGATTCCGGGAGCAACGGCACGTCCGATACCCACCGAGGAACCGGTGCCGGAAGTAAAGGGAGCCGTCGCCGAAGGTAGCCCCCAGGAGAAGCCTCCGGAGGGTCTGGAAGAGGTCTGGAGTCGCCTCGATGAGCTCGAGGAGGTATCCCGAGAGCGTTCTCTAGACCCCGGAGCTTTGCCAGGCAGCCAGCGGGAGGTCGAAAGCTCGCCACAAGTTTCGCCCAGCGAAATTTCCGCCGAGCTTCTAGAGTCGATGGAATCCTCGAGCTTTGTGGAGGATCTAGAGCCTGAGAGGTCAGCCGTCGACGGCTTGGCCGCTGAGATTGAGCTTCCGGGAGCCGTTGAGAGCCTCCCGGTCGAGTCCGCCGAAGACCTCTCGGACGTTCCACCCTGGCAAGGGGGTTCAGGGGGCGGGTACTACGCTTCTCAGCCTCGGCGCTCGAAGGCTCTCTGGTGGTTGGTTCCGGTCATCTTGGTGCTGCTCGCCGCTCTTGCCTGGGCGATGGGGCTGCTCCGGTGGCCGCAGGGTTCGTCCTCCTCGGATCAACCAACAGCGACCAGTGCTACCGATGTGACAGGCCCGAGAGAAGAGTCCGTCGCCCCGGGCGATCCGGCCTCGGAGGGCACCGACCCGACGAGCGAAGGGAGCTCCGAGGCTGCGGGTACGGAAAGCTCGTCGTTGACGGCGCCCGAGATCATCACCCCGGACATCGAGTCCACAACTCCCGGGTCTTCAGCTTCCGAGCTTTCAGCTCCCGACCCTGGGGTCTCGGATCCAGAACCGGCAACCGAGACTCCGGCGGTCGATGCACCTCCAAGCTCCGGTGCCGAGACTCCTCGACCAACACCGGTCGAACCGACCCCCCGAACACCCATGACTCGTGTGACCGGCATTGATTTCCAGGAGCTTCAGGGCGCCACCCGCCTGGTCATTACCACCAATGGACGGATCGATGACGGCCGGTTCAAATACGTCCGGATCGAAGCAGGTTCGCCCCGGCTGCTGATTCGGCTATTGGGTATCGAGCAGGGCTATCCAAAAGTTGCTGTACCAATGTCGACCTCGGAGGCTCGACAGGCGAGGATCGGATTTCACCCGGACAGAGGCCAAGGCGAGCTTCATGTCGTCGTCGATTTGGCCAATCCGAGTGTGCAGGCGAAGTCGGTTGAGCGCCAAGGGGCAAAGTTGGTCGTCACCCTCGAATAAATGCTTCCCCCTGAGACGGAGATGGGAAGGACATGTCAGAGCGAGAAAAAGATATTACCGGCGTGCGAAACGGAGACCGAGTCGAGGTCGACGCGGCGGTTGACCTGGAGTTCGAGAGCTTCCAGGGCTTCATTTCCGAGTACTCATCCAATATTTCTATTGGGGGTATGTTCGTTACCAGTGAGAATCCACCCCCGGTTGGGACCCGTCTGCGGTTCTCCCTCAAGCTAAAGGGTGATTTCAAGTTGGTGCAAGGCCGTGGCGAGGTGATTTGGATTCGTGAGCATTCCATCGGATCTCAGGGACCTGCGGGAATGGGGATTCGTTTTCTTGACCTCGAGGAGTCGAGCCGAGATTTGATCCGGCGAATGGTGGACCGCCACAAAGTTCAAGGTGGGGTTCCCTTCGATATCCGAAATGAGCGGCGGGGGACCGGTTCGGATTTCGATCCGGATCCGTCAGGAGACCCTCAGGCACCTACCGAATCTTCATCTTCGGAAGAGGGGGAGGGGAGAGCGTCTCTCAGCGAGTTGGTTTCAGAAGTCACCAACGAAACCAGTCGTGGAGCGGCGTCCCTGGAAGGGGACCTCGCCCCGGAAATTTTCATCCCTCCGGAGTCCGTAGTGACTCCTGCGTCGCAGCCGCAGTTGCCCTCGGAGCCGAGGCAGGAGCCGCGAAAGTTGCGGCCCGGATTCCTACTGTCGTTGCTCGCAGCAGCGGTGGCTGGAGCGGTAGTGTTCTACTTTGCTCAACCTCTCTTACCCGGATACACGGAACAGGGTTCGGCAAGCGGACCGGAAGGGGTGATCGATGTGCCCCCTCCAGCGTCTCTGGAAACTGTCCGAGAAACTTTCCCGCAAGAGCAGCCGGCGGAACCGGTTTCGACACCGGTTGCGGGCGAAGGGGTTCTTTCCCAGGGGGAGACCCAAGAAGAGACCGTAGAGCCGCCCGGGGAGGTTCCCGGGGAGGCGTCCGAGGGGGCGCCGGAAACCCTGGAACCCGCCGTGGCTGGCCCACCTCTGACCCGGGTACGTCTCATCACTTGGGCGGAAGATGCTGCAGCGCAAGGCACGGTCGTGACCCTCTGGGGAGATGGGGACCTGCGCCCGGAAGATGTGGTCCGGGTTCGCTTAGGTGGTGGTGGTGGGCGAGAATTGGTCAAGATCAAGGGTATTAGCTGGCCTTTCCGAGACCCCGTGTTGCAAGTGGATACGGCTGAGGTGAGACGGATCCGTACCGGTTTTCACCCGAAACCAGAGGGGAACGAGCTCCATATCGTCGTTGATCTTCAGGATTCGGAAGTAGCCCTTCAACAATTGGAACGGGAGGATCGCAAGGTCCTGCTGCTCTTTGGCCGCTAGCTAGCTACTGGGTCTACGGCCGTATCTAAATTTCTCCTAGCGTTCGACTCAGGAATGGCTACAGACCTATGTTGGATCTGATCTACATTATCGTCGGCGTTGCGCTGCTGTATTACGGCGGTGAAAACCTGGTGCAGGGTTCGGTGCGAGTCGCTTCGAGCCTCGGTATTTCCCGCCTGGTGATCGGCCTGACGGTCGTTGCCTTCGGTACCTCCAGCCCTGAGCTGGCCTCGACTCTCATCGCCATTTTCGAAGGGGCTCCGGACGTTGCCCTGGGGAATGTATTGGGGTCGAATATCGCCAATATCGGATTGATCCTTGGACTCAGCGCCCTGCTGAAGCCTTTGGTCTGTGAGCCGGATTTCGTCAAGCGCGAGATTCCCTTCATGATCTTTGTGGGGGTTCTTCTGCTCCCACTGGCTTTGGGAGGAGGCTTCGGTCGTCTCGATGGGCTTCTTTTGCTGGCTCTTTTCTGCGTCTATCTTTGGGTTCTTCTGCGCTCTAGCTCGGAAGAGCAGGTGGTCTTACCCGTGGAGGTTGATGAGGGAGAGGCCAGCGACAGCACGACCTCCCAGTTCCGCGAGTGGATGCGGATTGCCGTCGGTATTGCCCTATTGGTGATCGGGGCGAAAGTACTGGTGCCCGGTGCAGTGGGCATTGCCCAGGCAATCGGTTTGAGCGAACAGGTGATCGGGTTGACTCTCGTTGCCGTGGGAACCAGTTTGCCAGAGCTCGCTGCCTCGGTGATCGCCGTCTCCCACGGTGAAGGAGATCTCATACTGGGCAACGTCATCGGCTCCAATATTTTCAATGTGCTTCTGGTCCTGGGGACCACCGCTTTGGTCCACCCAGTGGAGGTGGATTTTGCCAGCTTTAGAGGCGACCTGATCATCGCCAGCGCTTTCGGCCTCTTCCCACTGATTCTCCTTGGCAGAAATCGCCGTTTGGGCAAGGTCGAGGGGGGCTTGCTGCTGCTGACCTATCTGGTCTATGCCTTCTTTCTCTTCCGGTCGGCTGGCTAATACCTCGAAGTCGTCCCCTCAAGGGCGGCCTGAATCATCAAGAATTCGCTGGCGTTCTCCATCGTTAGGAGGCCGACCAGACGGCTCTCTTGGAGGACCGGCATGGTGGCTCCGACGCCACTCAACTGAAGCCTTCTCAGAGCTTCCTCGAGAGAATCGTCCGGCGAAGCCGTTGGAAATTGGGTGCGCATGCTTCCTGACACGAGAGATAGCTGGCTTCCTGAGGCCAGGCTCTTCAAGAGGTCACGGCGGGTCAGAAGGCCCACGACATGGAGCTCGTCGAGCACCGGGAAGTCCTGCTGCGAGCCCCTCAACATGAATTCCACCACCCTGCCAAGGGTATCGCCGGGAGTCAGAGTCTGGATCTGAGTCACCATCGCCTGGCGAACCGTTACCCCTTCCAGAGCCCAGCTGCGATCCGCTGCCCGAGCTTCTTGAGCAGCACCGAGCCACACGAAGACACTGATCAAGAGGAGAACGGGGTGGGTTAGCCACAGGCCGGCGAGAAAAAACAGGACCGCCATGGCTTGGCCGGTGATGGCAGCGATTCGGGTCGCCTTGCGGTACTCGGTGACGGTAGCCAGGAGGGCCCTCAGAACTCGCCCCCCGTCCATGGGAAAGGCCGGTAGCAGGTTGAAGACCACCAAGAATATGTTGACTAACAAAAGCAAGGGCAGAAAATTGGAGACTCCGATGTCAGAGCCGAGGCTGTCGAGGGAAGGCCAGGATCCTGGCAGAAGGAAGGTGCCCACCAGGAGGAGAACCAAGGCGATGCCAACGTTGACCGCCGGGCCCGCCAAGGCTACGAGCAGCTCCTGTTTGGGGTCCCGGGGCATTCTCTCTAGGCGAGCCACTCCTCCGATGGGCAAGAGGGTTATGTCGCGGGTGCCAATACCGAATCGGCGAGCCATTAAGGCGTGCCCCAGCTCGTGGAGCACGACACAACCAAATAGAGCGAGAACGTAGAGCACTCCCCAAGTCACGGAAGACCAACTCCCTTCGGTTCCCGTGCGCAACAAGACCCAGGCGAAAATAAGGAAGAAGGTGGGGTGAACGAAAACTGGGATTCCGGCCAGAGAACAGATTTTCCAAGACCACTTCATGGTTGGAGGTGTTCCCCGAGGCTCCCGGAAGACTCAAACATTCTCAACGCCTTCGGCGACCAGAGATACTCGGACTTGTCGAACTTTCTCTCCATCGGTCAGGGTGAGCTCCACTTGTGTCCCCACTCCCGCTTGCTCGAAGGCATAGAGCAATTTGTCGCGGGTGTCTACGGGCTTGCCGTCGATGGCCAGAATTCGGTCTCCGACGACGGGTTGACCTCTTCGATTGCGGTACAGACCGCGTAGGCCGGCTCGATCCGCTGGGCTACCGCGAAGAACCCGTTGAACGATCACTCCTTCCAAGCGCGAGCGTCGGGCATAGGAGTCCGGTAGGAATTCGCAACCGATCCCCGGAAGAATCGGCTTGCCATGGCGGATGAGCTGGGGGACGAGCCGGGAGACGATATCCACGGGTACCGCGAACCCGATGCCCGCGGAAGCGCCACTGGGGCTGTAGATGGCGGTATTGACTCCGATCAGGCGGCCGCTGGAATCGAGCAGTGGACCGCCGGAGTTTCCGGGATTGATGGCTGCATCGGTCTGGATGAGGTTGTGGATCGTCCGGCCGGAAGGCGATTGTAATTCCCGCCCCAAGGCACTGACCACGCCCGTGGTGAGAGTTTGGTCCAAGCCGAAGGGATTGCCAATCGCTTGAACCTTCTGACCCACCACCAAATCGGAGGAACGACCCACAGACAGGCCGGTGAGTAGTCTTTGTGGGGCGTCGATGCGGAGCACTGCCAGATCTTTGTCAGCGGCGGTGCCGACCACTTGTGCCTCCCAGGCGGATTGGTCCGCTAGCGTTACGGAAAATCGTTGCCCATTCTCGATGACATGAAAGTTGGTCACGATATGACCGCTATCGTCCCAGACGAATCCACTACCGCTGCCTCGGGGGATCTCGAAGACATTCATGGAGAAGAAATCGCGGCGCAGAGAGAGGCTGGTCACGGAGACGACGGACTCAGCAGCTTGGCGAAATACGAGAATGTCTCTCTTTTCTTGTTCCGAGAGGCCCTGGGGCAGAGGGCGAAGGTCGGCTGGCTGTGGTGCTGGCTGTGGTGCTGGCTCCGCGAAGGCCGTCGTGCTGGAGGTGAGCTCGCTCGGCCCAGTCCGCTGTGGCAGCTCTCCCTGGAGGGGAGTGTTCCGCTGTTGCAGGTTCTCGGTTGGCTGCCATCCACGTCCGAGGAAAACTCCAACGGCGAGAGCGAGGATTACGAACAAGCTGCGGCGCATGAATGAGCTCTCCTGGTAGGGGTTAAATAGTGTCTTCACCCGCATCCGAGATTTCAACTTAGCATAGAGGCTCTCGGCGTGAAGCGCTGTGGGCAGGGCGTACCTGCGAGCTGCTATTTTAGCCGCTATGATAAGGTCCTCCCGGCTGCACTCGCATCCGATTCGGGATTTGCGCCCACCGTTAGACAACCAGTAGCTCATTTTCGATCCGCCGTCTTATGGGTCGAAGAACCGCCTCCAGGGAGGATTTCGTCATGGCTGAGACTTTCAATGGATTGACACCCCCTTCTGATGGCCAGGAGATCTCCTGGACCGAAGAGACATTGACCATACCCGATCGCCCGATCGTCCCTTTCATCGAGGGGGACGGCATCGGCCCAGATATTTGGAAGGCAACCCGCCACGTGCTGGATTCCGCCGTGAACAAGACCTATGGTGGTTCCAAATCCATCGCCTGGTTCGAGATCTATGCCGGCGAGAAGGCCATGAAAGAGACCGGGGAATGGTTGCCCCAGGACTCCGTGGAGGCCATCCGTCACTTTCGGGGCGCCATCAAAGGCCCTCTGACTACCCCTGTGGGCGGCGGCATTCGCAGCCTTAACGTGGCGTTGCGTCAGATTCTCGACCTCTACGCTTGCATCCGCCCGGTTCGTCACTACGCGGGAGTGCCCTCTCCGGTGAGTGAGCCCGAGAAGGTGGACGTGGTTCTCTTTCGTGAAAACACCGAGGATGTCTATTCCGGTATCGAGTGGCAGTCGGGGACTCCCGAAGCGGAGAAGGTTCGCAAGTTCCTGGCCGAGGAGATGGGCAAGCAAGTACGGGAAGGAAGTGGTATCGGGATCAAACCCGTCTCCGCCTTCGGTTCCAAACGCCTAGTCCGCAAGGCGGTGCAGTATGCGGTGGACCAGAGCCGCGACAGCGTGACCTTGGTCCACAAAGGCAACATCATGAAGTTCACAGAGGGCGCTTTTCGGGACTGGGGCTACGAGTTGGCGGAGGAGGAGTTCGGCAGCGCTACGATCAGCGAACAGAAGCTGTGGGACGACCACGGCGGCAAGATGCCCGGAGGCAAGATTCTGGTGAAGGATCGCATCGCCGATGCGATGTTCCAGCAGGTGCTCCTGCGACCGGCGGAGTACGAGGTCATCGCCACCACCAATCTCAATGGGGACTACCTGAGCGATGCTTTGGCTGCCCAGGTCGGAGGTCTTGGAATGGCGCCGGGAAGCAATGAAGGGGACGGCCTGGCTCTCTTCGAGGCCACCCACGGCACGGCCCCCAAGTACTCCAATCAGGACAAGGTCAATCCCGGCTCCCTGATTCTCTCCGGCGTCATGCTACTCCGTTGGCTCGGTTGGCTGGAAGCCGCCGCCGCCGTCGAGGGAGCCCTGGGCGCCACCATCGAACAGAAGCGGGTCACCTATGACCTGGAACGCCAAATGGACGGGGCGACGTTGCTCAAGACTTCGCAATTCGCCGAAGCTATCGTCGGAAATCTCTAGCTTAGAGCCTGCTCGCTTCCCTGCTGACACCACGTTGTCAGCAGGGAAGCGAGACAATCCCTTCGAATCGAACCGAGTCCAAGACAAAATTCGAAGAGGAGATGTTTCATGCTGTCCCAAACCATCGTCGCCGAGCTTCGCTCCACTCAGAAATTTTTCAATAAATCGACGGCCTGCCTGCAGGAGACCGACTCCGGGTTTGTTCCCGCCGAGGGCATGTACACGGTGGCGGCTCAGGTGACCCATACCGCTCTGAGCATCGATTGGTTCGTCGAGGGAGCTTTCGACCCGAAAGGCTTCGCCATGGACTTCGAAGAGCATATTCAGCAAGCTAACGCGGCGACCTCTTTGGCCGCTGCCCGGGAGCTGCTCGACGCCGCCTTCGATCGTGCCGTCGCCGCCTTCGAGGGGAAGACCGAAGAGGAAATCCTGACTCCCCTGCCGGAAGGGCCTGTCATGGGAGGTCAACCTCGCATCGCAGTGATCAGCGGAATCGTCGACCATACCGGGCACCATCGAGGCGCTCTAACCGTCTATTCTCGGCTCTGCGGCTACGAGCCTGAGATGCCCTATTCGTGACCCGTTTGACTCATTCCATTGGCTATTTTCGGCCCTTCGAGGCGTTTGCTTCGTTGCTCCTCGCAATAGCTATGCTATTGCTGTGTCGGGGCGCCTTGCCTACACCCTGAAATCTTCGAAAATTTCTGGATGGTCTTCGTCAAACGGGCCACTAGGAGCTTTCTTCCGAGCAGGACTTTCCGTCTG
This sequence comes from Deltaproteobacteria bacterium, assembly GCA_022601195.1. Taxonomy (GTDB): domain Bacteria; phylum Acidobacteriota; class Thermoanaerobaculia; order Multivoradales; family JAHZIX01; genus JAHZIX01. The sequence goes on along the minus strand of JAHZIX010000044.1, from coordinate 65,514 downwards.
GACCCGTGACCCTTGCGGTTCGCTTCTCGTAGAGCCGGGTGAAGTCCTTCAGCATCTTTCCGGGCTCTTCGGGGAAGACCTCCTCGAAGGGCTCGAGATCCGACATGCGGTCCGGTCGAAAGGCCCGAAAATCGTCGCGCAACTCGCACCAGGTGACCAGATTCCAAACGGAGCCAAAAAAGGCCAGGGCCAGAGGCCGGACCGTCCGGCAGGTCGGGTTGCCAGCAGCGTCCTGGTAGGCAAATCGAATCCGTCGCTTCTCTCGAATGGCCCGGCGCAATAGGGCGAAATCGATCGTGGTGTGGGGCTGCCTGAAACCCTCCGGCGCGAAGAGAGCTGTTTCTTCCATCAGTCCATCCATCCCCTCCGGCAGCACCGCCTCCACTTTGGCCATGGCTCTGCGGGCTGCGGCAGCCAGCTCCGGATCCGTCCACCGCTCTACCATTCGCGCCCCGAGCACCACAGCCTCGATCTCCTCCCGATCGAACATTAGCGGCGGCAGGTCATAGCCCCGCAGCCGGTATCCCACTCCCGCTTCACTCTCCACGGGAACCCCGGAAGCCATGAGGTCTTGCACGTCCCGATAGATGGTCCGTTCCGAGACTTCCGTCAGCTCCGCCAACTGGTGAGCCGTGACGATGTGGCGGCGACGTAGGTACTGCACGATTCGAAAGAGGCGGTCAGCGCGGCGCATGGGGGAAGTGTAGCGCCAGACACCGTTTGATGGCGGTATCCTGTGGTAAACTGGACCGGCTCGCCTGCCGGACATCTGTGCCCGCAGCGAATGTCAGTCCTCTTGGCGGGCGCTCCAAAGTTCCAAAGTTCAATCGGTGAGCTCATCTCATTGAGCCCGGTGAAAAAGCCTGTTAGAAGAGCCAGTCTAGAAGAGCCAGGTTAGAAGAGTCAGTCAAGGAGGGAAGCCGTTGAAGATTCACGAGTATCAGGCGAAGGAGATCCTACGCCGCTACAAGGTGGCCACGCCGCGAGGTGAAGTGGCGGATACCCCGGCCGAGGCCCGGCGGATTTGTCAGGAGCTGGGTGGAAAGTGTGTCGTCAAGGCGCAGATCCATGCTGGTGGTCGAGGCAAAGGTGGTGGCGTGAAGCTGGCGGGTTCGCCGGACGAGGCCCAAGAAGTTGCTGGCCAGATCCTCGGTATGCAGCTCGTGACTCCGCAGACGGGTCCGGAAGGCCAGTTGGTGCGCAAAGTCTTGGTGGAGGAGCAGCAGGCGATCGCCTCGGAGCTCTACCTAGCCGTACTTTTGGATCGCGATGTGGCCATGCCCATCGTGATGGCTTCCAAGGCTGGCGGCATGGACATCGAGGAAGTGGCCGCGGAGACCCCGGAGGCCATCATCCGCGAAGCCTTCGATCCCCATCTGGGACTCTTGCCCTTCCAAGCCCGTTCCGTGGCGTCTCGTTTGGGGCTCGAGGGCAAGACTGCCCGCAAGGCGGCAAACCTCATCACCGCTCTCACTCGGGCCTACCTCGCTACCGACGCCTCCCTGGCGGAGATCAATCCCTTGATGATCAACGCGGACGGCGATGTGATGGCCCTCGACGCCAAGGTGGACTTCGACGACAACGCGCTGTTCCGTCACAAAGACGTCGCCGCCATGCGGGACGAAGCGGAAGAGAATCCCCTCGAAGTAGAAGCCAGCAAGTTCGGCCTCAACTACATCAAGCTGGATGGCACCATCGGCTGCATGGTCAACGGTGCCGGCCTCGCTATGGCCACCATGGACATCATCAAGCTCTACGGCGCCGAGCCCTCCAATTTCTTGGATGTTGGGGGTTCTGCCAGTCAGGAAGCGGTGCAGAACGCCTTTCGCATCATCATCTCCGATCCCAGCGTCAAGGCGGTGTTGATCAACATTTTCGGTGGGATTGCCCGTACCGATCGCATTGCCCGCGGTGTCGTGGCCGCCATCGAGGAGCTTGGGGATGTGACCATTCCGGTGGTCGTGCGTTTGGAAGGCACCAACGTCGAGCAGGGGAGAGAAGTTCTCCGGGAAGCGAAATTCGATTTCATTGTGGCGCAGCAGATGTCCGACGCCGCGGAAAAGGTCGTGACTGCGGCGAAAGGAGGCCACTGATGTCGATTTGGGTCAACGAGGATACGCGCCTTTTGGTGCAGGGCATCACGGGTAAGGAAGGTGAATTCCATGCCCTAGGTTGCCGAGACTACGGCACCCAAGTGGTCGCTGGTGTCACTCCGGGTAAGGGAGGGCAGACGGTGGAAGGCATTCCGGTCTTCGACTCCGTTGCGGAAGCACGCGAGGCGACTGGCTGCAACGCCACGATGATTTTCGTGCCGCCTCCCTTTGCGGCAGACGCGATCATGGAAGCCGCGGCGGCGGGAGTCGAGTTGATCGTTTGCATCACCGAAGGCATCCCGGTAACTGACATGCTCAAGGTCAAGGCCTTCATGGCCGATCATTCCAGCCGGCTCATCGGTCCCAACTGTCCCGGGGTGATCTCACCCGACGCGGCGAAGATCGGCATCATGCCCGGACATATTCATAAAGCCGGTCGTGTCGGGGTGGTCAGTCGTTCCGGCACCCTGACCTACGAGGCGGTTTGACAGCTCACGACTGTTGGCCTAGGGCAGTCCACCTGTGTTGGCATTGGTGGAGATCCCGTAAATGGGACGAGCTTTATCGACGTCCTGGCAGCTTTCAAGGACGATCCGGACACCGATGCGGTCATCATGATCGGTGAGATCGGCGGTAGCGCGGAAGAAGAGGCCGCCGCTTGGGTCAAAGAAAACTTCGATCGTCCGGTGATCGGTTTCATCGCTGGTCGAACGGCCCCTCCGGGTCGTCGCATGGGGCATGCTGGGGCCATCGTATCGGGGGGCAGCGGCACGGCAGAGGGAAAGATCTCCGCCATGCGCGACGCCGGTATCCATGTGGTGGATTCGCCCGCAGACATGGGAGGTGCCGTAGTCAAAGCCCTCGCTGGCTAGGAGGGCGTTTCTCGATTGAGAGGCAGTCCTCCAGACGACGAGAATGACGATGGAAACCATGAAGCATCAACGGATCGAAGGGGATGGCTGGCTCGCGCTCCTGGGGGGCGGCGAGTTCAGCTTCGGAGAGACTCAGGAAGCCGACCAAGCCTGGTTGGCCAAGACGCCTCCGGGCACGGTCGGGTTCGTCCCCGCTGCCAGTGGGTCGACCGACTACGGAGAAAACCTGGCCGAGTATTTGGACGAGGTTTTCGACCGAGAGCTCGAAGTCATCCCGGTATATCGCCCCCGGGATTCCCGACGAGGACGCAACTGCCAGCGGGTAGATGAAAGTGCTGCTGTCTACCTGGGCGGTGGCCTCTCAGGTCAGTTGGTAGAAGCGCTGAGAAGCTCGGCAGCAGAGGACCGCCTGCGCCGCAAGTTGGCAGAAAAAGATGGAGTCGTGGTGGCCATCGCCGCGGCAGCTCAGGCCTTGGGTGAGTGGTACCGCAGCTTGAAGGGAGATACCTTCGAAGAAGGGCTGCGTTGGTTGCCCCAAGGGGTGGTAGAAGCCAACTTCAATCCCGCCCACGACCGTCGCTTTCGCCAGCTCATGGGACGTCCCGGTGTTCGATGGGGATTGGGAATCCCTCCCGGCTCAGCGGTACTACTGGGCCCCGAAGGCCAGTTTGAGACCGTAGGCACGGTCTTTGGTCTACGCGATTCTGACGACGATTTTGCTGTTCTCGAATAGGACCCCTTTTGAAATCCTCAGAAGTGGAGCTATCAGAGGTGTCAGGCATGCATTCCATGCACGGGTAAAGTAACGGCCTGTCGCCACTATTTTAAGAACGCATGGAATGCATGCCTGACACTCCATAGACAACGATTGATCGAGGTGAATACGACAATGCAAACGACTCTCGCGATTCTCAAACCTGATTCCGTTGCCGCGGGCAATGCTGGCAATATCTTGGCTCTGCTCGAGAAGGAGGGGTTCACCATTCGTGGCCTCCGAGTTCTGCATTTGAGCGACGACCAAGCCGGCGCTTTCTACGCCGTCCACAAGGAACGTCCCTTCTATGGTGAGCTGGTGACTTTCATGACCAGCGGACCCGTGATTCCAGTGGCTTTGGAGCGGGACAACGCCGTACTTCACCTACGCCAGGTCATGGGCGCGACGGATTCGACCCAGGCGGAAGCGGGAACGGTGCGGAATCTATACGGCACGAGCATCGAGCGGAATGCCATTCACGGTAGCGACTCGGAGGAGAACGCAGCCATCGAGTTGGGCTTCTTTTTCAGTCAGGCGGATTTGATCGCTGCACGCTGAGCAAATTTGCCCGACCCGTAGGGTAAGAGGGCAGGAGCTCGACGAGCAAAAGACGGCGTAGCCCAATCCCATGGGTTGCGCCGTTTTTCTTTGCTCTTCTCAGGTCAGTCCCTTGGGCCGAAGGCGTTTCTCTAGGAGGCCCAAACCGAGATCCACGGCGATGGCAAGGGCGGCCGCTGGCAGGGCGCCGGAGAGAATCATCTGGGTGTTGACCAGTTGCAGCCCGGTGACGATGGGTTCTCCGAGACCACCGGCTCCGATGAAGGCCGCGAGGGTCGCCGTGCCCACTACGATGACCGCTGCTGTGCGGACTCCCGCCAAGATAATAGGAATCGCCAAGGGGAAGCGAATCTGGCTGAGGATTTGCCCCGGGGTCATACCAAGGGCGGCGGCAGACTGCACGGCCCGAGGATCCGCGTCCCGCACCCCGGTGTAGGTGTTGCGAAGAATGGGGAAGAGGGAATAGATCCACAAAGCGACGATCGCTGGTACGGAACCAACCCCGAGGAGCGGAATCATAAAGGCCAATAGGGCGATGGAAGGGAGAGTCTGAGTGATCCCTACCAACCGAATCACTGCTTCAGCGACCTTTCTTCTGCGCTCCAGGAGGAGTCCTAGGGGGACCGCTACGAGGATCGCCAAGAGGAGGGCGATGCCGGAGAGACTGAGGTGCTCCCAGGTTCGCTGAGCCAGGGCTTCCCTTTGGCGCCAGAGGTAGGCAAGAAAGCTCTCTTGGTCAGGCGTGGGGGATTCTGTCTCCGTGTCCGATGCCGCCAACAACCCCAACGCCTTCAGGGCATCTCTGGCAACATCCGGCTCCTCTTCGCCGTTTTCCTGTAGACGAAGGTTCAAGGAGCGCATGGTGTCTTCGTCTAGGGCGCCGGACAGAAGGCCGAGGATGGATCCCAATTCCGGGTACTCCTGCAACGCGCCGCCACGAACCAGAGCCGCGGCTTCGTAGGGCGGGAAGAAGTCTCGGTCATCTTCGAGAACAACCAGGTCATAGACGAGTAAGCGCCCATCGGTGGTGTAGACGTCCAGAACGTCCACCTCGCCAGCACCGGCAGCCTGGTACTTCAGGCCTTGTTGCAGTGCCTGGACCTGACGAAAGCGCAAGCCATAGGTTTTCTCCAGGCCCGGTAAGCCATCCGGGCGCTCTTTGAATTCATAGCCGAAGCCAGCACGCATTTGGGGAGCCACAGGGACGAGGTCGGTGAGGGTGCGAAGGCCGAATTCCTCCGCCAAGTCTCTCCTGACGGCTATTTCGTAGGCATTCTCGAAGCCGAGAGGGGCCAGCCACCAGAGGTCCCAGCGGTTGAGGAACTGCCTGCGAACCTGATTCAGGGTAGCTGTCGAATCACCCTGCGGTGGCTCCTCGAGGAGGGAGACGAGGCCCGTGCCGGTATATTCCGGATAGAGGTCGATGGCACCGTTGCGCAATGCTTCGAAGGCGACCTGGGTGCCAGCCAACCCAAGGCGCCGCTCCACTTCGAGGTCTGTACGATCCTCGATCAGTTGAGCGAAGATCTCTGCCAGGAGACGGTTTTCAGCGAAATTCTTGGAGCCGATGACGATCCGACCGGTCTCGCTGATCTGAGTCTCCCTATCTGGTTGAGCCGAGAGCGAGAAGCAGAAGAAACCCAGCAGCGCGATCGCGGAAAGGACTCGAAGCGGCACCCGGGATCTCATGGTTGCCCGCCTTTTCTTGCCGAAAGGCTTTGTTCTTTCAAGGCTAGAAGGTCGGTGACATAGCCTGGCTGAGGGTTGTCTCGGAGCTGCTGCGGAGTGGCCAGTTGGAGTAGCTTGCCGCGATGCAGGACGCCGATGCGATCGGCGAGGAGGAAGGCTTCTTCTAAGTCGTGGGTCACGAGCACAAGGGTGGCGCTCAGCTGCTTTTTCAGCGTTCGAAATTGTGCCTGCATCTCGAGCCGGGTTAGGGCGTCCAGAGCGCCGAAGGGCTCGTCGAGAAGGAGAATGCTGGGCTCCGCGGCGAGGGCTCGAGCGAAGGCAACCCGTTGCCGCTGACCTCCGGAAAGCTCTCTGGGGTAGCGCTCAGCGAATTCTGTAGGGTCTAGACCGACCATTTCGAGGGCTTGGGTGGTTCTGGCTTCTCTCCTCTGCTGAGGCCAGGCTTGAAGCCTCGGCACCAACGCCACATTGCGAGCTACAGACCAATGGGGAATCAAGCCGCCATCCTGCTGCACATAGCCTATTCGTCGCCGCAAGGCGAAGACATCGACTTGGGCAATGTCTTGACCTTCGACTCGAACGGAGCCGTGGGTGGGAACCGTCATGCGGTTGAAAAGGCGTAGGAGGGTGGTCTTTCCAGAGCCACTCTCTCCAATCAGAGCCACCGTTTCTCCCGGGTAGATCTCGATGTCTACCTGGTCGAGGGCCGTGACAGGGCCTTCGAAGCGCTTCGTGACGGAGAGAGCTTCCAGAGATGGTGCTACTAGAGGGGGCTTGGACGACGGCATCACGGCGAGTCTACCGTGAGAATCGAGTCCCTCGATGGCAGGCGGGATCTACCCGCCGTGATTTCAGTACAATCCTCCCTGCCGCTTCCGATTCCCTGGTGGTGGTTCAATACGAAGGAGCTTCCATGGCGAGAAAAACAGAGAAGGTGACCTTTGCGGGTGCTCTAGGGGACCGATTGGTAGGTCGGTTGGATCTGCCGCAAGGAGAGCCGAGGGCCTATGCCCTGTTCGCCCATTGCTTTACCTGCTCCAAAGACCTGAAGGCGGTTGCTTGGCTCAGCCGGACTTTGGTGGAGAGAGGATTGGCGGTCCTGCGCTTCGATTTCACGGGTCTCGGGGAGAGCGAAGGGGACTTCGCGGATTCGAATTTCTCTTCTAACTTGGAAGACCTCCATGCGGCGGCCGACTTTTTACGGCGAGAGCATCGAGCGCCGAGCATCTTGATTGGCCATTCCCTCGGAGGTGCAGCGGTGCTGGCCATGGCGGAAAAGGTCCCGGAAGCTGTCGCAGTGGCCACCATTGGTGCCCCGGCAGATACCAGTCATCTACGAGACGGCCTATTGGCACCCGCAGTCGCCGAGGTGGAGGAGAGGGGAGAGGCGGAAGTTCGTCTGGGGGGGCGGTCTTTTCGGGTCAAACGGCAATTCTTGGAGGATATCGCCGTCAGCCCCGTGCGGGCCAGGCTAGCCCGGCTTCACAAGGCCTTGTTGATTTTGCACTCGCCAGTGTACGAGATCGTCGATGTCGATCACGCTCGACGTATCTACCAGACCGCGCAACATCCGAAGAGCTTCGTTTCTTTGGACGATGCGGATCATCTGTTGAGTCGTCAGCGAGACGCCCGCTACGCGGCGGAGGTCTTGGCCACGTGGGTGGAACGCTACCTGCCCCCAGCCGAGGCCGAGGTGCAGGCCGGTAGCGCTCCCGGAGGAGAGCGACCGATCCTGCAGCATGGTCAAGTGCGAGTGACCGGGGGAGCTTCCGGTTTCACGCAGAAAATCCATACCGAGAACCACGAGCTCCTGGCGGACGAACCCCTGTCCGTTCCTGGCGCTTTGGACAAAGGGCCCAACCCCTATGAGCTCCTGCTGGCATCACTGGGAGCCTGCACCTCGATGACCCTGCGGATGTATGCGGATCGCAAAGGTTTGCCCTTGGAGGGAGTCTCCGTTCTGATGAGCCATTCGCGGGTTCACGCCAAGGATTGTGCTGACTGCGAGGGAAAAGGAGCTCGAGTAGATCTGATCGAGAAGGAGATTCGCCTCGATGGGCCTCTGGAGGAGGCCCACAGGCAGCGGATGCTGGAGATTGCCGATCGCTGCCCGGTGCACCGGACTCTTAAATCCGATTTCCTGATCGAAAGCCGGCTCGTTTAGAAGCCTCCCCAAACCAGGAGGCTTATCCCCATTTCGAGAGGGCCGTTTCCATTTTGACCCCGCTGTCCCCGTTTGAGTTCAGTGAGTGTCAGCGTTTCCGGACGCATCCGGTACTGGTAGGCACATCGATGGTGGAAAATGCCGCTTGGGAGGGACGAGAGGAAGCTGGCACCGATCCTGCTATAGAAGAGAGCTGTTAGACAAAAGAGGCTTACAGGGCCTCCTCCTCTTCTTCCTCCTCCAATCCCTCCACCCCCGGGGCAGCGAGCCGAAAGCTTCTGCCCCGGCCCTCCTTTTCCCCTTTTACCACTACGTTTTTTGTGGGTCTGGGAGAGATCGTGGCAAAGATGAGCGGCCAGCTGGCCGGAGAGTCCGTATAATGGACCGCGTGAACGAAAGTTCTTCGGATCTACCCCGAATTCTCGAGCGTACTGAACACAGGCTTTCGCGGCAAAACATGTCGCGGAATGCGGTTAAAGTACTCTACCGTTTGAGTCGTTCAGGTTTTAAGGGATACCTGGTTGGTGGGAGTGTGCGCGATCTGCTGCTCGGCCGGACCCCCAAAGACTACGACGCCGGCACCGACGCCAGCCCGCCACAGATCCGCCGTCTATTTCGAAACTCCCGCATCATCGGGCGAAGGTTTCGGCTAGCTCATATCTTCTTCCACGACGGCATCATCGAGGTGGCGACGTTCCGGAGGCAGCCCAAGCCGGAGGAGCAGGCGAGTGCTCCCGACGAGTTGTTGATCACCAGTGACAACACTTTCGGTACTCCTCAGGAAGACGCTTTCCGGCGCGACTTCACCATCAATGCTTTGTTCTACAACATCGCTGACTTTACGGTGATCGACTACGTCGGCGGAATTCAGGACCTGGAGCGCCAGTTGATTCGTTGCATCGGCGAGCCGGCAGTGCGGTTTCAAGAAGATCCGGTTCGCATGATGCGAGCTTGCGAGTTTGCCGCCCGCCTGGGCTTTGGCATTGAAGATGCCACCCAGGAAGCGATGCTGGCTCATCGACAGGAGCTTCAGAAGGCTTCTCCCGCCAGGCTGACGGAAGAATTGATCCAGCTGCTCAGTTGCGGCCATGCGGGAGCCGCGATCCAATGGATGCTCGACCTGGGTCTGTTGGAAGTGCTCCTGCCGGAGGTTCAGTCGATGCTCAGTGGGACTCGGCCGGAGTTTGGAGAGCTGAGCCGAATTTTGCCGGTGCTCGATGGCTGTGTACGGGACAAGAACCGCCCAGCGGATGGCACCCTCCTGGCGGCGATGCTGCTTCCTGATGTTTTGGTGCGGCGGGCCGAGAGGGAAGAGCGAAGCGGCAAGCTCATGAGTCGGGCGGCCGTCGATAGGCTCGTGGAGAAAGCTACGACACCGTTTTTCCAGAGATTTGCCCTGTCCAACGCTCGGGCTCAAGCGGTTCTAGGTGCTCTGTCAGGCTTTCAACGCCTCTGTGAACCTCGGTGGAATGACAACAGTCGTCGCCGTTTCGCATCTCGGAAGTACTTTCCGGAAGCCCTCGCTCTCTTCGAGATCATGGTAAAGGCCACCGATGAAGGGCACGAAGCTCTGGAAACTTGGCGTCAGGTGGATCGCTTGCCGCGAGATTCCAGAGCCACCCCTCCCGCCCGCCGGCGAAGACGTCGGCGGCGAACTCGGCGCGGTTCAAAATCTCGTCAGGAGAGCGTATGATCAGGCACTGCCGTGTCGATGCAAAGCTGCGGAGCGGATGCTGCGTCAGCAATGAGCCAAACAACAACCCGAGGGAAGGAGAATGTCGCGGTTGATGGATTTCTATCGTTCGCCCATGGCGAAGAAGATGGTCATGGCGGTCTCCGGGGTCATGTTGTTTGGCTTTGTGGTCGGTCACATGCTGGGCAATGCCAAGATGTACTTGGGCGAGCACGCCTTCAATGAGTATGCGGAAGGGCTTCGCTCCCTGGGCGAACCCTTCGTGCCCCATGGACAGCTCCTCTGGGTGGCCCGCATCGGCCTGCTGGTGGCGGTGTTGCTGCACATCTGGTCTGCCTGGCAGTTGACTCTGCTCAACCGTCGCGCCAGGCCTGTCAGCTACGCGAAAAAGAAGACGACCCAGGCGACCTATGCATCCCGGACCATGCGCTGGGGTGGTGTGATCATTTTGGCCTTCGTGATCTACCACTTGATGCACCTCACCTTTGGCTCGGTGCATCCCAATTTTGATGCGACGAATCCCTTCCACAACGTGGTTAGTGGATTTCAGAATGTGTGGGTCTCACTCTTCTACATCGTCGCCAATATTGCCCTGGCGTTTCACCTCTACCACGGCCTGTGGAGCATGTTTCAAAGTCTGGGGTTAGACCACCCCAGCTACAAGGGGTTGCGGCGTCCCTTCGCCGCCCTGTTCGCGACCCTGGTAACGGTAGGCAACATCTCTTTTCCCCTCGCCGTATTGGCTGGGGTCGTGAAGCTGAGCTAGGGAGAGTGAGACGATGAACCTAGACGCCAAGATTCCCTCCGGCTCCGTCGAAGAAAAGTGGGACAAGCATCGCTTCCAAATGAAGTTGGTCAACCCGGCCAACAAGCGGAAGTTCGAGATCATCGTGGTCGGTTCCGGCCTGGCCGGTGGCTCGGCCTCGGCAACGCTAGCCGAATTGGGCTACAACGTGAAGTGCTTCTGTTTTCAGGATAGCCCTCGCCGGGCTCACTCCATTGCTGCCCAGGGCGGTATCAACGCAGCGAAGAACTACCAGAACGATGGCGACAGCATCTACCGACTGTTCTACGACACGGTCAAGGGGGGCGATTTTCGTTCCCGGGAAGCCAACGTACACCGTTTGGCCCAAGTGAGCGTCAACATCATCGATCAATGTGTCGCCCAAGGGGTGCCCTTTGCGCGAGAGTATGGCGGTCTGTTGGACAATCGTTCCTTCGGTGGAGCTCAAGTGTCCCGGACCTTCTATGCGCGGGGGCAGACCGGCCAACAGCTTTTGCTCGGCGCTTACTCGGCCTTGGAGCGGCAGATTGCCGGCGGCAAGGTCAAGATGTTTTCCCGCACCGAAATGTTGGACGTCGTCGTGGTCGATGGGCGGGCTCGGGGCATCGTCACTCGCGACCTCATCTCCGGCAAGGTGGAATCTCATTCAGCGGATGCCGTGGTCTTGGCCACGGGCGGTTACAGCAACGTTTTCTACCTTTCCACCAACGCCAAGGGTTGTAATGTCACCGCGGCTTGGCGGGCGGCGCGGCGGGGCGCTCTATTCGCGAATCCTTGCTACACCCAAATTCATCCAACCTGCATTCCTGCCAGTGGTGACTACCAATCCAAGCTCACCCTGATGAGTGAGTCTCTGCGCAATGATGGCCGGATCTGGGTGCCGAAGAGTGTGGAGGACAAGGGCAAGCTTGCCAGTCAGATTCCCGAATCGGACCGCGACTACTATTTGGAGCGTAAATATCCTTCCTTCGGCAATTTAGTGCCCCGGGATGTCGCCTCTCGCAACGCCAAACAAGTGGTCGATGAAGGCCGGGGAGTGGGCCCTACGGAAGTGGGGGTCTACCTCGACTTTGCCGATGCCATTCGCCGCGATGGCAAGGCTTCCATCGAGGCTCGTTACGGAAATCTCTTCGAGATGTATGAACGCATCACCGGAGAAGATCCCTACAGCGTCGCCATGCGCATCTACCCAGCCCCTCACTACACCATGGGTGGCCTTTGGGTGGACTACAACCTGATGACCAACGTCGATGGCCTGTATGCCATCGGTGAGGCCAACTTTTCTGACCATGGGGCCAATCGCTTGGGGGCGAGCGCCCTTATGCAGGGCTTGGCAGACGGATACTTTGTGCTGCCCTACACCATTGGTGATTACCTGGCCCGGCACCTCGGTGAGGGAGTTCTGAGCGCGGAAGATCCCGCCTTCAAGGCGGCCGAGCAGGAAGTTCGGCAGCGGACCGAACGGTTGCTGTCCATTGGTGGCAAGCGCACGGTGGATTCTTTTCATCGCGAGCTTGGCCGTATATGTTGGGAAGCTTGCGGCATGTCGCGCAACAAGAAGGGGCTCGAGGAAGCCATCCAGAGAATTCCCGAGCTTCATGAGGAGTTCTGGCAGAACGTCAATGTCACCGGTGGTGGTGAGAGCTTCAATCAGAGTCTCGAGAAAGCCGGACGGGCAGTCGACTTTTTCGAGTTGGCCGAGGTCATGTGCCGCGACGCTCTGCATCGGGAAGAGTCCTGTGGAGGGCATTTTCGTGAAGAGCACCAGACCCCGGAAGGGGAAGCTCTCCGCAATGACGAGGATTTCTCCTACGTGGCAGCCTGGGAAGCTCGGGGTTCCGGCGAGACGCCGATTCTGCACAAAGAACCTCTCGAATTCGAAAACGTCAAGCCAAGCCAGCGAAGCTACAAATAGTCCCGGTGAAGCCGAAGGAGCGAAGAGAAATGAAAGTGACTCTCAACGTCTGGCGTCAGGAAGGGCCTCACCGGGAAGGGCGCATGGTGCGTTACGAGAACGTAGACGTCGATCCCCATATGTCATTTCTGGAGATGCTCGACCAGTTGAACGAGCGCCTCATCCTGCAGGGAGAGGAAGCGATCGCCTTCGACCACGATTGCCGAGAGGGTATCTGTGGTGCCTGTGGTGTCATGATCGACGGGCAAGCTCACGGTCCCCTGCCGGAAACCACGACCTGCCAGCTGCATATGCGGCAGTTCAAAGATGGGGATGAGATTCACATCGAGCCCTGGAGAGCCGGTGCTTTTCCGGTGGTCAAGGATTTGGTGGTGGATCGGTCTGCCTTCGATCGGGTCATTCAGGCCGGAGGGTTCATTTCAGTGAACACCGGCAGCGCGCCCGATGCCAACCTCGTTCCGGTGGAAAAAAAGATCGCTGACTCCGCCATGGATGCAGCCACCTGCATCGGCTGCGGTGCCTGTGTCGCCCAGTGCCCCAACGGCGCAGCGCAGCTCTTTACCTCGGCCAAGGTAGCTCATTTGGGCATGCTTCCCCAGGGCCAACCGGAACGCTGGGGCCGAGCTGCCGGCATGGTTGGCCAGATGGAAGAGGAGTCCTTTGGCTCCTGCACGAATTTCACCGAGTGCGAAGCCGTTTGCCCCAAGGGGATTAGCGTCGATTTCATCGCTCAGATGAATCGCGACTTTCTCAAGGCCAAGCTTCGGAGCTCCTGACGAACTTCTTCTTCGGCAGATCCCTACTTCCCCGATTCGAGGGGGAACCCCCTATATAGTGACTCCTCTGCCTAAGGCTGCGGCGAGAGTCCATTTCGCTGAGGAGCCAGCCATGAGCGCGATCGATTCCGGAAACATCCGTCACGATTGGTCATTGGAGGACCTTCGTTCCATCTACGATCAATCCCTTCCAGATCTACTTTTCCAAGCCCAGACAGTGCATCGTCGCTTTCACGATCCGAGGCGGGTGCAGCTATGCACTTTGCTCAGTATCAAGACCGGGGCTTGCCCGGAGGACTGTGCTTATTGCCCCCAGAGTGCTCGCTACAACACCGAAGTCGAGAGGGAGTCTCTCCTCGAATTGGAGCCGGTTCTCGAAGCAGCTCGGGCGGCCCGGAGCAACGGTTCTACCCGGTTTTGCATGGGGGCGGCCTGGAGGGAGATTCGCGACAATCGGGATTTCGAGCGTGTGCTGGAGATGGTGCGGGGAGTGGCCGCTGAAGGTCTGGAGGTGTGCTGCACCTTGGGGATGCTCAACGCCAACCAGGCGGCGAGGCTGGCGGAGGCTGGCCTAACAGCCTACAACCACAATCTGGATACTGGCCCCGAGTACTACGACCAGGTGGTGACCACTCGTAGCTATGAGGATCGGCTGAATACCTTGCTAGCGGTTCGGTCTGCTGGTGTCACGGTGTGCTCCGGGGGAATTCTCGGGATGGGAGAGGCAGTCGATGACCGTTTGGGTATGCTCGCCGTCCTGGCCAATCTCGATCCCCACCCGGAGAGTGTGCCCATCAACGCTCTGGTTCCCGTGGAGGGGACACCCCTTGGGGACGCTTCCCCTTTAGATTCTTTGGAACTGGTTCGCATGATCGCTACGGCGAGAGTCGTTCTACCGAAAAGTCGTGTCCGCCTTTCCGCTGGCCGTACTGCCATGTCGGATGAGACCCAGGCCCTGTGTTTCCTGGCCGGAGCAAACTCGATCTTCACCGGAGAGCGTCTCCTCACCACTCCTAATCCAGGTCGGGATCGGGATCATCGGCTGCTCGATAAATTGGGCATGGTGCCCATGGAGGCTTGATGCTCCCTTCCCTGCTGCCTCTCGAGGAAGAGCTGCGTCGATACCTGACCGAGCTGGAGGCCGGTGATCTGGATCGCCAGCTGAGTCTGGCTAGCGGAATCGATTTTGCCTCCAATGATTATTTAGGGCTCCGGCGAGACGCGGAGTTTCGTCGGCGAGTTTTGCTCCGTATGGAAGCAGAGCCCGAGCTTGGAGCACCAGCTTCTCGCTTGCTGCGCGGCCATAGTGCGATTCACCAGCGGCTAGAGCAGCGGCTCGCGACTTTCAAAGGATCTGATTCAGCCCTGTTGTTTTCCACCGGTTACCAAGCGAATCTGGGAGTGCTCACCGGTCTTGTGGGGGCTCAGGATCGGGTTCTCTCCGATCAGCTCAACCACGCCAGCATCATCGATGGGTTGCGTCTTGCTGGGTGTAAAAAAGTCATTTTTCCTCATCGGGATGTGGCTGCGGTGGAAGGCGCGTTGGCGACTCGCCATGTCGGCGGTCGAACCTTTCTGGTAACGGAGTCTCTCTTCAGTATGGACGGGACCATCGCTCCTCTCGACCATTACGCTGACCTGGCCCAGCGCTTCGGCGCTGAGCTCATCGTCGATGAGGCCCACGCCACGGGGCTCTTCGGACGCCGAGGCAGCGGGTTGGTGGAACGATTTGGAGTCGAAGAGAGAGTGACAGCCACGATCTCTACCTTCGGCAAGGCCTTCGGTTCCTTTGGAGCCTGTGTGGCTGGTTCGGAGGTTTTGATTCGTACCTTGTTGAACCGCGCCCGTTCCTTCATCTTTACCACTGCGCCGCCACCTCTCCTGCTCACCGCTGTGGAGTCAGCCTTGGATTTGATGGCTAGCCAACCGGAGCGGCGTCGGCGAGTTCTGGAGCTAGCGGATCGACTCCGGCGGGGGCTCCGAGGTTGGGGCATCGACTCTTTGCCCAGTGAGGGCCCCATCGTGCCGGTAGTGCTGGGCAGTAATGCGAGAGCTCTGGCGGTCGCGAAGCGCCTGCAAGAGAAAGGGCTGGATGTGCGCGCGGTCCGGCCACCGACGGTTCCAGAGGGCACTGCTCGGCTGCGGATCTCGATTCATGCGGACCACCGAGAAGAGGACCTGGAGCGCCTGGCAAGAGAGCTAGCTGCGGCGGTCAGAGCTCCGGATCAAGAGGAGATGCAGGCAGTGTCGACGGCTTCCCGAGAGATTCCAAAACCACGGGCGGTCGCCTCATGAGCCTGGTGGTCACAGCCACGGACACGGAGGTCGGCAAGACGGTGGTCAGCGCCTTGTTGCTGCATCGCTATGCCGGAGCCAATGCCCTTTATTGGAAACCCATCGCCACCGGGTTCGACAGCGATTGGGATACCGGAACGGTGCGAAACTTGGGGCCTGAGGGAGCTCTTTGCCTCGAGGAGGCCTATCTCTTCAGGCCGCCGGTGTCGCCTCATCTGGCGGCTCGGTGGGCAGAGCAGGAGATCGACCCGAACCGTATCCTGGCTCGCCACTCGGAGCTTCGAGCCCGCCATCGAGGGCGACCTTGGATCATCGAAGGGATCGGAGGTCTGTTGGTGCCACTGCGGGATGATTCGACTCTTCTAGTGGATCTTCTGGTGGCTCTGGGTTTACCTTGTGTTCTGGTGGCTTCCAGCCAGTTGGGTACCATTAATCACACTCTCTTGAGCCTAGAAGCCATGCGAGCCCGTGGCCTCGAAGTGGCAGGAGTCGTGCTCAACGGCCCACGGAACGAGGACAATCGGGAAGCTATCGAGCGCTTTGGGGAAGTTTCTATCATTGCGGAGGTCGAACCCATGGAGCCCCTGGAAAGGGCGACGCTGGCGGAGCAATGCGTCCGCTTCGACCCCAGCGGAATCTTGGAGCGTTATCTTTTTCCAACCCTTCAATGGGCGCCCGGCTCGGGTTTGACATCATGATGCCTCATCAGTAGCATCATGATCATGAGAACGACTCTGACGTTAGACGAAGATGTTGCAGCGAAGCTCAAGGAGGCTGCTCAGAAGAGTGGACTGTCCTTCAAGGAGACCGTGAACTCAACCCTTCGGAAGGGCCTCAATTCGCCACAACCACCAGGCCAACTCACTCCATTTAAAGTGAGAGCGCGCGCCTTGGGAGGGCGGCCGGGAGTCGACTTCGACAACATTGGCGAGCTCCTTCATCGGCAAGATGAGCCCTATGGACTTTGAGGCTGGCTCGGTACGAGGTAGTTGGTTGGGAGGCGGAGATTGAGGCTCCTGGACGCCAATCTGCTGATCTACGCCTACAACCGCTCGAGCCCATTTCATGAGGAGAGCAAGAGGTGGTTGGAGTCTCTGCTCTCCAGCCCGGAGCCCGTTTGCATTCCCTGGCCGACTCTTCTCGCCTTCGTGCGAATCACGACAGATCGGCGCATCCTCGATCAACCCTTCACGATTGCTGAGGCGGTTGAGATTGTCGATGAATGGCTCGAGCTACCAATGGTCACTTCGCCACAGCCGAGCCTCCGCCATTGGGCCATCCTCCGTGAGCAGCTGACCGTCGGCCAAGCCACCGGTCCTCTGGTTCCTGACGCCCATCTAGCCGCCTTGGCTATCGAGCACGGCGCGACTTTGTGTTCGACGGATAGGGATTTCAGCCGCTTTGAGGGGTTGCGT
The DNA here is from genome assembly GCA_022601195.1 of Deltaproteobacteria bacterium. Taxonomy (GTDB): domain Bacteria; phylum Acidobacteriota; class Thermoanaerobaculia; order Multivoradales; family JAHZIX01; genus JAHZIX01. Next base: position 48,506 of record JAHZIX010000044.1, on the reverse strand, counting down.
TGGGAGAATCCACTGGCGCAGGTGGGAGTGGTCAACGAGGGTTGAGGTAGCTGAGCTCGCCGCAGTGTTACAGAAAAGAATTTCAGGTATCGTCAGCCGGATGTTCGGGCGGGGAAGGAAGGCCGAAAACCTTGCTGAACAAATACGAGATGAGTACTTTGCCAAGCATTGGGTCGAACTCCGGACTGCGATCACCGAGACCGCCCGAAGGGGACACCTGCTCGGCTTAGGGATGTCGTTTTGAAATCCTACCCGCTAAGCCTCCTGGCGAAGCTGGCCACGCAGTCACAAGCCTCGGCACAAGCCTTGGCCCAGGTTGCCTCTGAGGTGGCTGAATTCCTCGATGGCTTGCCCTAAGCTTGGCGTCCCAAGCGGTCCGTTGTGGACGAGGGGCAGAGCAGATCTCGAGCCGGTAGAACGACCCCGCAGAGGCAACCCATGAGTCAACGATTCCATGCAAGTGCTCCCCAAGGCATGGCACCTGAGGGGCGGCAGGCTCTGGTGGTAGGCGTGGTCCTCGCCATCGTGGTTTTCGCCATTCCATTCGTGCGTTTTGTCGCGAGCTATCTGGATGTCATCGCTCATGAATTGGGTCATACCCTCGCGGGCTGGAGCTTTGGGTATCCGTCGGTGCCTGCCTTTGATTGGCGCTACGGCGGGGGAGTGACGCTGAATCGGGACCGAAGTACTCTCATTGTTCTTTTGATCTACGGCCTTTTCGCCTTCGTGGTGGTCACGATTCGGGACCATGTTCGATCACGGAATATTGCCCTTGGTTTGGTGGCCCTCTATAGCTTCACGGCTTTCAGTCCACTGCATGAGGTCGTTCTCTTAGCCATGGGGCACGCTATGGAATTGGTCATTGCGGGCGTTTTTGTCTACCGGGCGATGAGCGGAGAGGCGATAGCTCACGCTGTGGAAAGACCTCTCTATGCCGCTTGTGGCTTTCTCATTCTTATCAACAATGGTGCTCTTGCTTGGGGTTTGATTACCGATGCTGGATCTCGTGCCGCTTATGGTGCTGCCAAGGGGGGTGGTCACTGGATGGATCTAAGTCGAATCGCTCAGGACTACCTCGGAGTCGGCTTACCTGCTGTGGCCTTTGTTCTTCTTTTGAGCGCTCTGATGACCCCTCTGCTGAGCTACCTGGCCTTTCGACGCGGAACCGCTCTGATTCGTTGGGTACTGGAAGGCTGATTCGGTAGGGGGGAGATCCACCGGTCCGATTTGGCGACCAAGGTTAGTGGTAGATTCCCTGGTTGTGAAAGCGGAGTCGTGAGGTGCAGATTCGGTCATCCTCACGCAGTTGTCATATTCATGGTCTCCAACCTTGAGGTCCCCCTTTTGACCCAGTTTTCCAAGTCTGCATCTACACAAACGACTTCTCCTTCCTGGCTCGATGCCGATCTTCGAACGGTGTGGCATCCCTATACTCAGATGAAGACCGCGCCTCCGCCGATTCCTGTCGAGCGGGGGGAAGGGGTGTACCTGATCACCCCGGATGGGAGAAGGATCCTTGACGGGATCTCTTCCTGGTGGGTGAATATTCACGGTCATGGCCATCCGCGCCTCAATGCAGCTCTAGCGCGCCAGGCGGAGAAGGTCGCACAGGTGATCTTTGCTGGCTTCACCCATGAGCCGGCAGCCACTCTGGCGCAGGAGCTGGTCTCTCGCACGACTCCGGAGCTGACTCGGGTCTTTTACTCCGACGATGGCTCAACGGCGGTGGAGGTGGCCCTGAAAATGGCCTATCAGGGCTGGCGCAATCGGGGGGAGACAGAGAGAACCCTCTTCGTCGCCTTCGATGGTGCATACCATGGGGATACCTTCGGGACCATGGCGACCGGAGCGGTCGAGGTCTTTCACCATGAGTTCCAAAATCTGTTCTTCGAAGTACGACACGCTCATGGTCCCTATTGCGGTACCCACGCAGAGGCTCCCCCTCATCGCCGATGTTCGCCCAGCTTGGAAGAAATTCTCGACCAGGAAGGGGAGCGAGTGGCGGCGGTGATCGTTGAGCCGATGGTGCAGGGGGCTGGAGGGATGATCATCCAGCCGCCGGAGTTCTTGCGGCGGATTCGGGAGCTGACCCATCACCACGGGATTCCCCTGATCGCTGACGAGGTGTTCACAGGGTTTGGCCGTACCGGTCGGTTCTTCGCCTGCGAGCACGGCCCCGTGGCTCCGGACCTTCTCTGCCTTTCCAAGGGTCTGACCGCCGGCTATCTTCCCCTCTCTGCCACCCTGGCGACCGATGAGATCTACCAGGCCTTTCTCAGTGAGGACCGTGGGCGCACTTTTTTTCACGGCCACTCCTTCACCGCCAATGCTCTGTCCTGCGCCGTGGCCCTGGAGAGTCTGGCGATCTTCGATTCGGAACAGGTGATGACCCGCATCGGTCGTCTCGAGGCACTCTTCCAAGAGCGCCTCGCTGGCCTCGCCAAGCTACCTTGTGTGCAGGGTGCTCGCACTCTGGGAGGATTGGCAGCTCTCGATGTCGGCGGCGGCGATGGTGGGTACTTGGATGGCCGAGGCCCTTGGCTTGCGGAGCAGTTTTTGGCCAGGGATATTCTTCTGCGACCGCTGGGCAACGTGCTCTACTTCCTGCCTCCCTATGCGGTCACCGACCAAGAGGCTCACCATGTCTTCGACGCCATGGAAGAGGTTCTCTCTCAGCTTTCTTGAGCTTGGGTAGGAGGCAGAGGGTCGACTGGCGCCGATTGGGGAGTCACGAAACACCACTGCTGAAAGGGCCGTAGGGACTGGAACAAGCGTCGCCTGTTGCGATGGCTGGGCTGGAGGGCGCAGATGTTCTATCCTTCATTCATGCGAGTTTTTCTTCTACATGGCATGGCGCGCACCGCAGCTTCCATGCTGATTTTGTCTCGTCGCCTCAAGGCCGTTGGCCACTCTTCGAGCCTTTTTGGGTACCACGTGACCGTTTCTGAGCTCGAAGGAATCGCCACTCGGTTGGTGGAGCGGGTTCGGGAGGTCATGGCAGATGATGCCGCACGCGAAGGTGTGCCGGAGGGCAGTCTTCCCTATGCCATTGTCGGGCATTCTCTCGGCAACGTGATCGCTCGCTTGGCCAGTCCTCGCTTGCCAGCTGGCCTTTCCCACATGGTGATGCTGGCCCCCCCGAATCGCTCGCCCATAGCGGCCCGTTACCTGGAAGACAATCCGATCTTTCGCCTGCTGACCCGCGACGCCGGGCAGAAGTTGGCGGATCCAGGTTTCTTTGCTTCCCTGCCGAGGCCCGAAGTGCCGATTCTCGTCATCGCCGGAGTACGAGGTCCCAGTGTTTCCTGGCTACCCTTCGAGGGGCGCACCAACGATTGTGTGGTCGCCCTCGAGGAGACTCATCTCGAAGGAGCTCCCACCCTTGAAGTCGACGGGATTCACACCTTCCTGATGAATCGCAAGGATGTGGCGGAGGCGATTCGGAAGTTCCTTGCCGGTGAGACGGTGGAGGCTGCGGAAGTGGCAGCGAACACCGGCTAGTGTCCTATGGGAAACAACGAAACAGGCTGCTAAGGCGCCGAGGTTGATGATTTCGTGTTTCGATTCGTCCCGGTCTCTCTCTCCCGAAACCTAGTTCCGCCAGCGAATCGCATGGCTCTGGTGCTGGTATGAGTAACGGTATTTGGGCCACCGTTTTTGCCATTGGCATCGTCCAGGGGATCTTTCTCGTCAGCGCTCTCCTGCTGAGTCGTGGCACCAATCGTCGTGCGACTCAGACCCTCGCATGGCTTGTGGGAGTTTTCACTCTGATGATTCTGGGTGGTGTCCTGCAGCAAGTGCTCCCCCTACGTCTTTCCCAGCTCGTCGCCTATGTCACCATCAACATCGAGCTCGCTATCGGCCCTCTATTCCTATTGTTGGTGCGGTCTATTCTGGAACCGGACCGCCGTCGGAGCTCTCGCGAAGCCCTTCACTTCCTGCCTCTCACTGTTGGGGTGATCGCTTGGGGCCTTTTCGGGGTATTGGCGGGTGACCGACCAAGAGCCTTCGGAGGGGATCTCCGGCCGCTGGTGGCGGCCTTCGTGGTGTTCAAGGCAAGCTTTCTGTATGCCTATCTAGCAGCTACGGTACGCACTCTCTCCCGTGGCCTGCGCCAGTCACCGCAGTTCTTGGCGGGGCGTCAGTTGGTGAGTCTCGAGTGGTTCAAGCGCTGGATCATCGGTTTGGGTGGCTTGGCGAGTCTCATCTATGGGAGCTTTTTTGCAGAGATCCTGGGGGTGGACCTGCCCTTCGAGTCGGATCAGCTAGGAAGTCTCCTGTTGGCGGTAACGATCTACTTGGCCTCCCTAGCGATCGTGCTTCGCCCTTGGCTCCTATCCCTCAAGCCCCGTCCCGCTGAAACGGATCGATGGACGGGTGAGGCGACCAAACTGGTCGCCTATTTGGAGCAGGAGCGCCCCTGGCTCGAGCCCGAGCTCGGTCTTGCAGATCTCGCTGTGGCCATGGGCTCTACCGAGAATCATCTTTCGGCGGTGATCAACGAGGGGCTCGATACCAGCTTCTACGGCCTACTGAGTCGCTACCGGCTGGCAGAATTCGATCGCCTAGCTCGCGATCATGCCCTGAGCCACCGCTCCGTTCTCGATCTTGCTTTCCAGGCAGGGTTCAATAGCAAGGCTTCCTTTTATCGTATTTTCCGCAAAGCCCACGGCATGACACCTTCCGCCTACCGTGCTGCGCTCTGAATCTCCGAGTCCGAGAGCTCCCCCCAAAAAAACTCATAAACCCCGTCTCACTGGTCCCAGAGGGACGACTCCATGGAGTTTTCCAGTCATTCTCTTCCCGTCAACCTACGACGGAGGAAAGCAAGATGACCCTAATCGCCCATGTTCTGACCGCAATTCTGGCCACCCAAACCGCCGGCCTGGAGGCCCAGCAGCTTGCCCCAAAAGCAACGGGCCGGCTGGTGATCCAGACTGTGCATGCTACGACTCTGGAAAACACCGTTACCGGGGAGAATCCGGACCGCACTGTGGCTGTGTACCTTCCACCCTCTTACTTCAGCCAGCCCTCGAGGCATTTTCCTACGCTGTTTCTCTTGCATGGGATAGGGGATACCGAAAGCGTGTGGACCAAGGCTTGGGACGAGGCCGACGATCCTTGGGGCACCGTTCCTCGGCTTCTCGATCACGGTATCGCTTCCGGTCAACTCCGAGAGATGATCGTCGTGATGCCCGATCTGAGATCCAAGGCCGGGGGCAGTTTCTACACGGACTCCACCGTTACCGGCCGTTGGCAGGAGTTCGTGACTCGGGAGCTGCCCGCCTGGGTGGGTGGCCAATTTCGTAGCCTGGCCAGCGCCGAGAGTCGAGGCATCGCGGGTCACTCCATGGGAGGGTACGCTGCAATCGTGATCGGGATGAAATTTCCGGATGTGTTCAGTGTCGTTTACGGCATGAACTCGGCGACGCTCGACTGGGGGAATGACCTGAGTCGGGACAATCCGGCCTTTCGCTCGGTTCTCGAACGCCAGAAGTGGGAGGATCTAAAGGGTTTCTACGAGGTCGGAATCATCGCGGTGGGACAGGCTTTTTCCCCCAATCCCGAAAGGCCACCGTTCTACGTCGACTTTCCTTTCCAGGTGGGCGATGGCGGTGAGCTGGTTCCTTCCCAACCCGGCCACCAACGATGGGAGGAGCATTTCCCCATCCACCTCGTCGAGCGCTATCGCGACAACCTTCTGAGTCTGCGCGGCTTGCGTTTTGATACCTGCAACGACGACGAGTTCACTCACATTCCTCCCACCTCGAGATCCCTCTCTCGCCGCCTCACCGAGCTTGAGGTACCCCACATCTTCGAGGAGTACAACGGTGACCACCGGAACCGCATGTGGGGCCGAACCGGGAGGCTCTATACCGAGGTATTGACCTGGTTCTCATTGCTCCTCGAGCAGGATGGGGCAAGAGGCGCAGCCGCTTCAGATCGTTGATCTTGATTCGGTACCTTGTTGTCGAAGAGCGGAGCACTCTGGGGCGGAGACGCTGGTGCGGGCGGATGCGGCGACCCTGCGGGTTCTTCATCGGGCAGCTTGCGCGCTCGCTGGGAGGACCTGGTGAAGACCCTAGCCCGGACGCCTAACGATGCACAGAAAACCGTGGATGTAGGAAACCGCGCTAAATCTGGTAGATGGCCTCGGTCTCCCTCCTGCTGCTCTCGATGCTTCCCCCTATTCCCCGGGGCCTCAATCCTCAGAGAAGACGGAGCCCACGCCGCTCGCCAACGAGTTTGGGAACCGGCTGGCTCCGATTCGTGAAGGATGGCGCAGGGGTTCGGAGTTGCTGCGGCGACAGTCCGGGGACTCACCCAGGCAACACAATTCGGTGTGCGCCAGAGTGTCGTTACCTGGCCGAAGACTGATCTCACCTCCGATCAGCTCTTGATCAGCTCCTGATCAATCCTGGGGTGCTGATACCCGTATCGGGACCGTGGAAGGGATGCTGGCGGATGAGGCCTAAAGGGGCTCGTCGGTAGCAGCGGAGGAGAGCTAAGTGATCGAGATGGACTCCGCAGGTGTGAGTTCCAGGAGCAACCCTGGGTAGTCGTTCGTGAGTATCGTATTCCGGTTCCGGGCGGACCGACTATCAGGGGGTTGTGGCCTGGACTACGCATTCCGGCCGAACTTCTAGGATCAGGCCGGATCGTCCGGGTGCCTGGTCTCTGTTGTTGGTGAGGCTGTACTGGTTATTGTGGAGACTGTGTTGTGAGGAGACTGTATTGTGAGGAGACTGTATTGTGAAGAGACTGTATTGTGAAGAGACTGTGTACGTCGTCACAATGGTATGCTGTACGTCTAGGAGGAGGTAGTGATGAATACAAAGCTCACTCTCCGGCTCGACGAGGACATCATCCGGCGAGCGAAGGAGTACTCAAAGGAGGTCGGGAAGCCGGTGTCACGGCTCGTCGAAGACTACTTCCGCGTGGTGACATCACCTAACCTGCCCCAAGAAGATCTTCCCCCCTTGGTGAAATCTCTGCGTGGCTGCATCGAGGGCTCTGGTGTGGATGAGGAGGATTACCGTCGTCACCTCGAGGAAAAGTACCTTTGAGGGTCCTCTTCGACACAAACGTCATTGTCGATCTACTCTTGAATCGGACGCCTTTCGCCGAAGCGGCCACACGGCTGGTGGCTCGCGTCGAGGAAGGCAGGCTCACTGGAGTCGTCTGCGCGAATACGATCACCACGGTGCACTACCTCGTCGCCAAGGTCGCAGGAGCCGAGGCAGCTCGTGCTGAGCTTCGCAAGATTCTTGGCCTGTTCGAGGTCGCTCCGGTGACGCGGGCTGTTGTGGAAGGCGCCTTTAAGCAGCCGATCAGAGACTTCGAGGACGCAGTGATCCACGAATCAGCGAGGGAGGCCTCGGTGGAGGCTATCGTGACCCGTGACCTCCGCGACTTCGCCCAGGCAGATCTCACCATCTACGGCCCTGCTGAGTTGCTGGCAATCCTCTCGACGACTACCGAAGATTCAAACTGATTCGTACTTGCTGTTAGCGACCTTGTCAGGCAGCCGGTTTCGCTTCCCCAAAAAGCCTGAGCCTCTTGAGTTTGGCCCTGGCCTGCTCTGGGAACTTTGGACCGGTAGCTCCTGGGCAGAAACAATCCTTCCCGATTCCAAAGACTCGTCAACCTGCAAAGCCCCTGAAACATGGGCGGCACGCGTCATCGATGGCGGCCCAAGTCGCTCAGCTGGAGCATACTCACCCATCAGCATGAATGGCGATCAATGCTAAGTGCCCTGAGTTCAACACTTGCACCGATACCGGGGTCCGGGCCCAATAACAAGGGGTTATGACCTAAGCGGCTGTGGAAGTCTCCGACCGCTTGAGGCTCGGGGGCAATCTCACTCTGAGCGTAGTGCAGCCACTAGATCCACCTCTGCTGCCCTCTGGGCTGGAATGTAGCAAGCGGCGACGGCTGTCATCGTGAGACCCACGGCGACCCCCAGAAACGTGACCGGATCGGCGGGACTCACTCCGAAAAGCAACCCGGTCATCAGATGGGTCAATCCGAGTGCCAATCCCAAGCCGATTGCGACCCCGATGATTGTGAGGAGAAGCGCGCGGCGCAGCACCATCTTCTTGATCTCGATGACCTGAGCTCCCAAGGCCTTCCGCAAAGCGAGCTCGTGGGTTCTCTGGCTTACCGTGTAGGACACGACCGCGTAGGCTCCGACTAGACCGAGCAGGAGAGCCAACGCTGCAGCTCCGCCCAATAGGGCCGAGCTCAGCGATGTCCGCTCCACGGACTGTGTCATCAGATTCGACAACGGGTGGACGGCTCTCAGGGGCAGGTTCGCGTTTACATCCCAGACCGCGCTATGAACTTCCCGGAGGAATCCAGGAGAGCCCACCCTGGAGCTGCGGATTACGTAAGTCATGGAACGCCACGCGAAGGCTTGGTCGGCCGTGGTGTTATTCCACAGGGCTGTCGTCACCTGCGGCCAGTAGACCTCGGCGATTTCGGGTTGGTCGGGCCCATCATCCCGAACGTTCGCCACGACACCGACCACTTCGAACCAATGCACGGGAGAGGGCCGGATGGCAACTCGCTTGCCCAAAGCTGCCTCCACCGAGCCCCAGTTTTCCTTCGCCAGCTTCGCCGAAACCAGGACTATCGGAAGCCGAGTGTGGATATCGTTCCAAGTAATGCTGCGGCCCGCCAGCAAGGGAATTTGAAGGGTCTCGAGGTAGCCCTCTCCAATCCACCTGTGGCGCCGGCTAATCGCTGGCTCGGTCTCTTTGTCCGAGATGTAGAGGGTGTTGAGATTGTAATCACCATCCAAAGGGATGTCGGTGGCGAGCCCCACCGAGCTCACACCGGGAATTTCTGCCAGGCGGCGGGCGATGGTCTCCTGAGTTCGGGCGACTTCGGTTAGATCTTCGATTTCCAAGGTCGGCACGTGGAGACTTAAGGTCAGGACCTCCTCGGGGTTCGCGAAACCTGGATCCACGTCGGCAAGGCTTTGAAAGCTCCGGAGCATGAGGACAGCTGCGACGATCAACAGGGATGCGAGGGCCATCTGGCTAACGACCAAGGCGTGCTGAAGGCGGTGTCGTCGATTGGGGTGGGTGCCGCCGCTCGCTTCGGATTTCAGAGCGCCAACCCAACCCCTGCGTCGGGATCGCAGCACTGGGATCATTCCGAAGAGAAAGCCCGAGCCCATGGAGATGGCTAGAACGAAGGCCAGGACTGAAGGGTTGAGAGAGACCTCCGCCAATCGGGGAATGCTTGCGTCGGCCAAGTCGATGAGGAATTTGAGGCCGAAGGCGGCGAGAACCAGCCCGCCAGCGCCGCCCAGCGCCCCGAGAATCAAGCTCTCTTTGAGGTACTCGAAGCCGAGAGAGGAAGGACTCGCACCGACCGCGCTTCGCACCGCCATCTCTGCCCTCTTACCTTCCGTTCTGAGGAGGAAGAGATTGGCTACATTGGCGCAGGCGAGGAGGAGAAGAACAGCCACTCCGGACATGAGCAGCCAGAGCAGAGGCGTCACGGCTCCCACGAGGTCTTCCTTGAGAGGATGTAGAATCGGCACAAAGGTCACGTCGACCGCCTTATCAAAAGGGCCGCCGGGATACTTCTCGAAGGCCATAGGCTGGATGCGGGCCAAGTCGGCGGTCGCCTTATTCAAGGTGACACCTTCCTTCAAACGGGCCAGGCCTCCGTAGCCGATATTCCCAACATAAAGAGCCGATTGGCGGTAGCGCAGAGGAAAAAAGACGAGCCGATCCGGCCAAAGAGTACTGAGGCTCGGCGGCATCACACCAATGATCTCTGCTGTCTGTCCGTCGATCCTGAGATGTTGCCCGACGATCTCGGGGTCTGCTTCGAAGCGGTTTTTCCAAAAGGCATGGCTCAAGAGCAGCGTGCCCGGAGCATCCGGACTCTCGTCTTCTACTGTGAAGGTACGGCCTTGGGTAGGGTGCAACTGTAGGGCTTGGAAGACTCCGCTGGTCACTCCCAGTGCCGGCAACGCTTCCGGTGGGCCGAATCCCGTAAGGTCGAGGGATCTGGCTTGGAACAAGCCCAGATCCTCGAAGACCAGATTCTCTTGTTCGTAGGTGAAATGCCATGCAGCGCATTGGCCGGCACTGGCGATGCCGACGTCCGGCGCGGTGTGGTCGATCGAAACCAGGCGGTCGGCATCCTCGAAGGGGAGGGGCGAGAGGATGACGGCGTCCAAGAACGTAAAGATGGCGGCGCTCGATCCGATCCCCAGCGACAGCACCAGAATGACGACTCCACTGAAAGCCGGCCGTTTGGCCAGCACCCGAAGGGAAAGGCGCAGGCTCCGCATCGTGTCGCCTAGAGCCTGTAACAGGCCACGTCGCCGCCGTAGGGCATCTTCTTGCCGTTCCAGCAGTCGACGGATCTTGGCTCGGCGGTGCGCCGGCTCGGCACGTGTCAGCTCGGCTGTGGCATGGGGAGCTTGACCCAAACGCTCTTCTACGTAGGCGATGGCCTCCTCTGGAGAGGATCCATGGGAAAGCGCCTCGCGATAGAGGTCCTCCGCATGGTCCGCCATTTCCAGGAGCATGCGCTCTTCCTTCTGACCTTCCATTTCGGGGAGGTCCAGGCGATCGCGCAGGTAGTGGATCCAATCACGCATGACCAACTCCAGCGACTTGATTGACCATGGCCGCGAAGGCCGCCCACTCCTTGCGCTGCTGGGCGAGGATTTTCTTGCCTTCGGGGGTCAAGGAGTAGCGACATCGCCTTCTCTCGCCCGGCTTTTCCACCCAAAGGCCTTTGATCCAGCCCCGATCCTCCATCCTGTAGAGTGCCGAGTAGAGCGTTGAGACCCGGAATTCGAGTTGCCCGTCGGAGCGCTTCTCCAAGAGTTTGCCAATCTCATATCCATGCCTCGGGCGGTCCTCGAGGGCAGCGAGGATCATCAGCCCCATACTTCCCCGTTTCAGCTCTGCATTGAACATAGGCTCTCCAATTTGTCGATACCGTGACCGTTTTACAAGGCTATCTTATTTCGCCTGGCGAAGTATACGGAGAATCGGTTGGAGAGTTTCCTCCCCGCACGTTCTCTGTGGAGGCGGGGTGCCCATCGTGGGCTTCCGGACATCTCGACGGAGCCATGGTGGAGGGGCACCATCAAGTCCGAACGACTTGATCTGACGCTCGAGGCGGTTGTCCTGGCCTTGATGAGTCGGCTCATCAGAAACTCCAGGATAAAAAGAGCACCGAGTCCCCTGCTTCGATGGCATTGACGCCAAGAGCCACCGCTAGGTGCGTCTTCCCGGCACCGGGAGGTTCCAGGAGAACCACGTTGTGGGCCCGCCCCTCAAAACTCAAGCCCGCCAGCTCTCGCACCACCTTCCGGTCCAGCAGGGGGTCCAAATGCGCGATCGGTGTGGGGCGATGGAGTGGGCCTAGCAAGTGCAGCCGTGGCGGGGGTCTCCCAGGTGCCCGCATCAACCGGGATTCATGGAGCGGGCCAGGAAACATCGAGCCGGGTAGGTGAGCCGTGGCTAGGTGCGGACGATGGTAACTCGCCATCTTCCAGAGGTCGCCGCAGGCTTTCCAGGGTGTCCCGCCGGACCTCCGGTAACTCGCCCAGGAAGAACACCCCGGCGTGGCCCAGGGTGAACTCCCCGGTACAGGGGATCGAGCCGCCGCCGATGAGCCCGGCAGTGTTGATCCCGGTGCCCGGAAGGGACACTGCCGTACCAGGCCCGAAGGGGGTACCTCCGCAACCAGAGATGGCACCTTGATGACGGCGATGCTCTCGGCCAGGGTCAGGGGAGGCAGGAGCCCTAGCAACCGCTGGGTCACCATCGTCTTGCCGGAGCCGGGCGGGCCGATCTTGAGGGGGTTGTGGTCGTGTTCGTTCGAGCTTGATCAGGTAGCTACCAGGGGCTACTATGGTGGCTATGAGAGCAGTCGGAATCAAGATTCTCAAAAATCGACTGAGTGAGTACGTTCGTCTCGCGGCTTCCGGTGAGTCCGTTTTGGTTACGGATCGGGACCGGGTCGTCGCAGAACTTGGACCACCCTCTTCGTCTCGAGCCGAGGCTGTTCACGATGCTTTTCTTGCTGAGGCTGTTCGTACCGGCTTGCTGAGACCCGCGCTGGTGCGCTCAGCAGAGCCACCACAGAGTCTTCCCGTGAGCCAATGGGCAGAGCTTGCGGAGGAACTTGCGCAGGATCGCGACGAGCGTTGATCTACATAGACACGTCGGTAGCCTTGGCGCATCTCTTGGCGGAAGATCGCCGTCCACCTTCCCGTTTGTGGCAGGAATCTCTGGTGTCCAGCCGGTTGTTGCAGTATGAGCTCTGGACTCGATTGAATGCCAGAGGCTTGGCTCTCTCACATCGAGAAGCCGCTCTAGAGTTGGAAGCCCGAATCTCGTTCCTCGAGATGGTGCCTCCGGTGCTCAAGCGGGCGCTGAGTCCGTTTCCGCTGGCAGTTCGTACCCTGGATGCGCTCCACCTCGCCTCGGCCGTCTTTCTCAAGAGCCAGGCTGAGAAGGTTGAGTTGGCCAGTTACGACGAGCGCCAGCTAGCGGCCGCCGAGGCTCTAGGGCTACCTGTCTGGCAGCCCCTTTCAGAGTAGGTTTCAGGCTGGGTTTCTGCTTGCGTTCCGGGTTCTTGCTGCGCAACACAGAATTTGCTCTGAGTCGCTTAGTCAGCAGTCCTCACCCCTGAAACTGCTCCCGTCGACCGGCGATAGGGCTAGCTATCTAGCAGCTGCCGGTGCAGTTGGGTCAGATTGTAGCCTGCTTCCTCACGAAGGGGATTCCTGGAGGACCGCTAACTCTCCTCTTCCCAACACTTGCACCGATACCGGGGTCCGGCCACAACTTGAGGAAGGTGTGGCCACCCACTGATCGCTGCCTGGCCGAAGTGCGGGGAGCAGGTCACACCTGACAGTTGTCATAGTAAACTCCTGACGAACGCCACCGGCGAATCACGAGGCTGCCAGCCACAATGCTCTCAGTGGTCGACGAAGCCCTGACGGATGAGCGGCAGGACGGGACGCGGCCCGGAAACGAGCCAAGCATGATCCCTGGAACCTCTATCTTGCCGGGTGGCGCGCCCTCTATCGCGCGCTTGGACGGCGTCACCAAGTACTACGGCAAGGTCACGGCGCTCGACCAAATCCACCTCGATATCCGCGCTGGCGAAGTCGTGGGCCTCCTGGGACCGAACGGCGCTGGCAAGACCACCGCGATCCACCTGCTCCTCGGCCTCCTGCGGCCGACCACGGGCATGACCTCCACTCTCGGTCACGAGCCCTGGTCCATGGCGGCCCGTACCCGGACCGGCGCGATGTTGCAGATCGCCAAGGTGCCCGACACGCTGACCGTGCGGGAGCACGTGGAGCTCACCGCCAGCTACTACCCCGCATCACCGCCGGTCCAGGAAACGCTGGCCCACGCTGGATTGACCGGCCTCGAGACTCGGCTTTTCGGCCGGCTGTCGGGAGGCCAGAAGCAACGCCTGATGTTCGCCTTGGCCATCTGCGGTGGACCGGAGTTGCTCTTCCTGGACGAGCCCACCGTTGGCCTCGACGTGGAGGCCCGCCGCGAGCTGTGGCAGTGCATCCGTCGCATGGCCGACGCCGGACGTACTGTGCTCCTCACCACCCACCACCTGGAGGAGGCCGACGCCCTGGCTAGCCGCATCGTGGTCATCGACCACGGCCGCGTGGTAGCCGAGGGGACGCCCGAGCAGATCAAGCGGCACGCTGTCGGCAGCCACATCCGCTGTACCACCCGCATCGAGGAAGCGACAGCGGCGGGCTGGCCGGGCGTGAGCAGCGTCGAGCGCAGCGGCGCAACCCTGCGTCTCGTCGCCGACCAGGCTGAGCCCGTGGTCCGACGCCTGCTGGATCTCGATGCCGAGCTCGCTGATCTCGAAGTGAAGAGCGCCGGCCTCGAAGAAGCCCTCGTCTCCCTGACCCACGGCAACGACAACACATCTGAGGAGGTGATCGCATGAACGCCGCGACCGAGTCCCTAAATGCCCCCGACTCTTCCAGCGCTCCCGTCTTTCATCGGAGGGCGCCCCGTCGGCGCTATCTGCGCATCTTCGGCCTCGAGACCCGGGCCGAATTGATGAAGATGGTCCGCATGCCGGCCTTTGTGGTGCCGGCCTTCGCCTTCCCCCTCATGTTCTATGCCCTTTTCGGCCTGGCTTTCGGCCGAGGTCAAGAGATCGGGCCGGTGACCATGTTGGGCTACTTGCTGGCCACCTACGGTGCGTTCGGCGTGATCGGCGCCAACCTTTTCAGCTTCGGCGTCGGCATTGCCGTCGAGCGCGGCCAGGGCTGGATGCTGCTCAAGCGCGCCATGCCCCTACCGCCGCTGATCCATTTCCTGGCGCGCATGGTGGTCGGCATGGTGTTCAGCCTGCTGATCCTGGTGGGCCTCTTCGCACTCGGTGGATTCTTTGGCGGCGTGGCCCTACCTCTGCCGGCGTGGGTCAAGCTGGCTGCTTGGCTCACCGTCGGCGGTCTGCCTTTCGCTGCCTTCGGCCTCTTCTTTGGCTACCTCTGTGGTCCCAACTCAGCGCCGGCGGTAATCAACCTGCTGTACCTGCCGTTGTCGTTCGCATCGGGTCTGTGGATGCCCTACGAGGTGCTGCCCGGTTTCTTCAAGGCGCTGGCCCCCTGGCTGCCGGCCTTTCACCTGGCACAGCAGGGACTCGGTATTGTCGGCGCGGAGACGCACGCGTCGTGGACGCAGTCGATCGTCTACCTATCGGCATTCACCGTCGTCAGTCTGGTCGCTGGCATCGCCGCCTACCGCCGTGACCAGGAAAGTTGGGGTTGATCATGAAAACGAAAGAGATCGTCATCGCAGTGCTCCTGGCCACCGGCCTCGTCACGTTCTTCCTGCTGCTTCCCCGGCCGGCGCCAGTGGCCCAGGCGGCTGACGATACCTTCCCGACGCACCTCCTGTTTGAAGGCGTGCGTCTTTTCGACGGTGAGCGCCTCCACGAGTCGATGGACGTTCTGGTCGAGGGCGAGACCATCGCCGCGATCGCCCCCCATCTGGCGCCCCCCTCTGGCACCAAGGTTGTGGACGGTCGGGGCAAGACGCTGCTGCCCGGCCTCATCGACGCCCACACCCACACCTGGGGCGATGCCCTCGAACGCGCGTTGCACTTCGGTGTCACTACCGAGATCGACATGTTCACCGACGCCGCGTCCGCCGCCGAAGTCCGGGCGCAGCAGAAGCGGGGCGAGGCCCACGGCCGCGCGGATCTGGTGTCGGCTGGCACTCTCGTCACCGCACCCGGCGGCCACGGCACCGAGTACGGCATCGCGATCCCGACCCTCGATGACCCCGCCGGGGCCGATGCCTTCGTGGCGGATCGCCTGGCCGAGGGGTCGGACTTCATCAAGATCGTCTACGGCGAGGCTGGTGGACATTGGCCCACGCTGGACGCTGCCACTCTGGGCGCGGTCATCACCGCGGCCCACGAACGAGAAGCTCTCGCCGTGGTCCACGTCAGCAACCGTGAGGCGGCACGAACCGCCCTGGACCTGGGAGCCGACGGGCTCGTCCATATTTGGAGCGACAGGCCGCCGGACGACGAGATCCTGGCCCTGGCGGCGAAACACGGCGCCTTCGTAATCCCCACTCTGAGCGTGATCGCCATGATGGCGGGGCAGCCGAACCTGACCGCCCTAGACGAGGACCCGGCCCTGGCCGCCTACATCACGCCGGCAGAGGCCGGTACGTTGACCCAGACGATCGCGGGCCTACCGCTCCGCGCCGAGCGCCTGGAAGTAGCACGACAGGCCACAGTGGCCCTCGCCGAGGCCGGCGTGCCGATTCTCGCCGGAACGGACGCGCCCAACCCAGGCACTGCCCACGGTGCCAGTCTCCACGGTGAGTTGTCACTGTTGGTGGAGGCCGGCCTAACCCCGACCGCGGCCCTGGCAGCGGCCACATCTGTACCGGCTCGCGCCTTCGGCCTCGACGACCGCGGGCGCGTCGCGTCGGGACTTCGGGCCGACCTCGTGCTGGTGGACGGCGATCCGACGCAGGACATCCGCCGGACGCGGCACATCGTTGGCATTTGGAAGGCGGGACGGGCGGTCGAGCGGCGGCGCGGCGATGCTGACCTCGCGGATCGTGCCAGCGCTCCTGATGTGGCGGTCTTCGCCCGTTTCGACGACGGCGAGCTCGACGCTGCCTATGGCCATGGCTGGCAGTCGACCACTGACGGAATGATGGGCGGTCAGTCCACCGTCACCCTCGAGCTCGTGTCGCCCGGCGCAGCAGGTAGCGTTGGGGCCCTGTCGCTGCGTGGCTCGATCCGCGCCGGCTTTCCGTTTCCGTGGGCTGGAGGCATGATTTTCCCTGGCGCTGAGCCGATGACGCCGGTGGACTTCTCCTCCAAGCAGGAGGTGGTGTTCTTGGCCCGCGGCGACGGTGCCAGCTATCGGCTGATGCTCTTCGCCGAGAGCCTCGGGCAGATCCCCGCCTCAGCGTCGTTCACCGCCGGCGAGGTGTGGGCGGAGCACCGGATCTCCTTGCGGGACCTGGCCAAGGACCTGCGCGGAGTCTGGGGCCTGGCCTTTGCCGCCGGCCCCAGCCAGGGGGACTTCGAGCTGATGATCGACCAGGTGTCTATCCAATGACGCCGCAACCAATGATGTTGGATCGGACGACGTCGGGCTCCAGAATGGGATAATCCAGCCATGCGACTTCTGCCCGACCACCCAGAGATCTCGTGGACACCCTACGCGTACCTCATCTACACGGCACCGTTCGTCCTCAAGCCGATCTTCGCGCCGCGGATGCCTTTCGAGCTGTTGCTCAGCTTTGTCGGTCTTGCGGCGTTCCTATCCCTCTACTTTTGGGGTTGGTGGCTCGAGGATCACCGCAAGCTGATCCCCATCGCCGGCATCACGCTCCTCGGCTTGCTCTTCGCACCGGTCAACTTCGGCGCTAGCTCTTTCTTCATCTTTGCCAGCGCCTTCGCCGGCAACCTTCGGCCGACCCGCTTTGCGGTGCGGACCATCCTCTTCTTGACGATCCTGGTAGGCCTGACCGCTGTGTGGATCCAGCCAAGTCCGATGTTCTGGGGCCCCGCGCTGGTGTTTACGCCGCTCATCGGCGGTCTGTGCCTGCACCAGCAGACCGTGCGGACCGCCAACGCCCAGCTCAAGTTGTCCCGTGAGGAGGTCCAGCGTCTCGCCCAGGTAGCGGAGCGCGAGCGTATCGCCCGCGACCTCCACGACCTGCTCGGTCACACCCTGTCGACCATCACCTTAAAGGCGTCCCTGGCCTCTCGGCTGGCGGTGAGCGATCCGGCGCGAGCGGCAGAGGAGATGCGCGAGGTCGAGCGCATCTCGCGGGAGGCGACGCAGGAGGTGCGAGGTGCCGTGGCCGGCTACCGCACGCGTTCGCTAGAGGAGGAGCTGGCCAGCGCCCGCACCGCCTTGGATGCGGCCAGCGTCACCTTCGAGGTCCTCGGCTCCACACCGCGCCTGTCGCCGATCGAGGAAGGTGTGTTGGCCCTGGCCCTGCGCGAGGCAGTGACTAACGTGGTGCGTCACGCTGGCGCGCGGAGGTGCAAGGTGATCTTCGCGCTAGACGACGAAGGCCTACGCCTTGAGGTCGTGGATGACGGACGGGGAGCCTACGGTCCCGAAGGCAGCGGCCTGCTCGGCATGCGCGAACGCTTGGCCAGCCTCGGTGGCAATCTGCAACGTATCACCGACGCTGGAACCCGGCTCGTCATCCGTCTGCCCTACCCGACGGTGAGCGAGGCCGTTCCGTGATTCGGGTGCTCCTCGCTGAGGACCAGGGCATGGTGCGCGGAGCGCTGGCGGCGCTCCTCAACCTAGAGCCGGACATCGAGGTCAGCGCCCAGGCAGCGGACGGACGCGAGGCGCTCGAGCTGCTTGAAAGGGCCGAGACGCAGCCGGACATCGTGATCACCGACATCGAGATGCCCCGCCTCACCGGCCTCGAGTTGGCGCAGGCTCTCAAGGAAGGTGGCGACCGGCCACGAGTGATCATCGTCACCACTTTTGCGCGGGCCGGCTACCTGCGCCGCGCGCTCGACGCGGGAGCGGCTGGCTACCTCATGAAAGACGCACCCGCTGACCAGTTGGCTGACGCTGTGCGGCGGGTCCATGCCGGGCTGCGAGTTATCGACCCGGAGCTGGCGGTGGCTGCATGGGACGAGGCCGATCCGCTCACCGACCGCGAGCGCCAGGTCCTCCGGCGAGCCGGTGAAGGTGCCACCACGGCCAGTATCGCCGAGGAGCTCCACCTGTCGCAGGGCACGGTGCGCAATTACCTCTCGGAAGCCATCGGCAAACTGGACGCGCAGAACCGCGTCGAGGCAGCACGCATCGCCCGCACCAAGGGTTGGCTGTAGACGAGAGTTCGGAGCCTGGGCGTTAGTCGCGCGCTTCCGCGCTGGCATCGCGCAGCGCCTTGAATTCGCTGCCCTCCGCCCAGTTGGGCCACTCCTTGCTGTTGCCGAGTCGTTCGGCGACCGCGTGGATCAACTGGGCGTCGCGAACGAGACCCTTCAGGTCCCAGTCCGGGGACCATTCGTCACTCTGTTGGTGATAGTCCTCTGCGGCATAGGCCGCTGAGATCTTTGCTGCCCGCTCGGTCCCGCCATCGACGAGGTCGCTTCCGGAGCGGAAGCTGACGGCCGGTACTCCGACCTGCGCGAAGGCGAAATGGTCGGAACGGAAAAAACTGCCGGCCGCCGGGTTGGGATCGGGAGAATAACGCCGCTCCCTCTTTGCTGCTTCTTCGATCATGATGTCGAGTAGACCGAGCTTGGCACTGCCCGAGATCGAGAAATCTCGGGTAGGCCCACGAACGCCGGGAGCATCGGTGTTGATCACCGCGACGGTCGTCTCCAGTGGATAGAGCGGATTGGCGGCGTAATATTTCGCGCCCAAGAGCCCGCTTTCCTCAGCTCCGACGGCAAGAAAGACGAGGCTGCGCTCGGTCCCTCCGCCCTGCGCGAACGCCCGCCCCATCTCGATCATGAATGCGATTCCCGTGGCATTGTCGATGGCACCGTTGTAGATCGTGTCGCCGGTTTCGTCGGGTTCGCCGATCCCCAGATGGTCATGGTGTCCGGTGAAGAGGATATGTTCGTCGGGACGTTCGGTGCCGGGCAGAATGCCGACGACATTCTTCGCGGCGATCTCGTCGCTGCGGGTTAGCAGTGCTGCGTCGAGGGTCGCCCCCAGATCCATCGGTTGAAAATCTCGTCGCTGCGCCTTGGCCTTGGCTTCTTCATAGGTCGTGCCTGCAGCCTCGAAGATCCGGCTGGCAATATCGACGTGCATCCAGCCCTGCAGCGCCGAATGCGCCGCTGCGGGATCCCTGCGGACGATATCCAAAGTCACATTGTTGCCGTTGGCGATGACGCCCCAGGGGTAGCTAGCCGGTTGGGTCTCGTGGATGACCAGAACGCCCGCCGCGCCTCGCCGCGCGGCTTCCTCGTATTTGTAGGTCCAGCGACCGTAATAGGTCATCGCCTCGCCGCCGAAGTCCCCTTCGCCGCCTTCGAAGTCGGGGTCGTTGACGAGAGCTACGATCACTTTGCCCGCGACGTCCATGTTCTTGAAATCAGACCAGTCGCGCTCCGGCGCGTGGGTGCCATAACCGACGAAGATCAAGGGGACGTCTTCGAGCTTGACCTCTGCCATGCCATTGACGGGGGAGCGCACTGCGAGATCCTGGTCCTGCACCATGGCGACGCGTTTGCCGCCGATGTTGAGGAAAAGCACCGGATCTTCGATCAGGGTCGAGCGATTGAGGATTACGTCTTGGGTCCAGGCCCGCGAGCCGTCTGATCGCAAGTCTCCGCCCGGCTGGAGCCCGAGACTGGCGAAGGCGCCAGATAGGTAGGCGACCGTCTTGTTCTCGCCGGGCGTGCCCGGTGCGCGTCCTTCGAACCAGTCGTCCGACAAGGTGCGGATATGTTGGTCAAGGCGCTCAACGGAAAAGTCCTGCGCGGAGGCAGGGAGGAGGGCAGTCAGTATGAGGGCACTGGCGGCAGCAAGCAAACGAGTCATAAAGGTCTCCTGAGAATGGATCCCCGCGACCTCAAGGACCGGGGGCTCGGTCGAAAAGCGTCAGTGCTCCTTAGTATATTCAGCCGGACCCTACCTTCGACGTTCAAGAACGACATCCGCCAAACTCATCCCCTCCCGTCCGTGGAGGCACGGGCGGGAAGTCGGCGGTCGTTAGGAGCGGAGGCCGTAGCCTAATGCAGGCCCTGGGCGTGGGCTTCCAAGTCCGTCAGATGGACCTCCCGCGAGGACGTTTCGCCGGATCTCTGCTTCGGGCATGGGTTCTAACCTCCTCGCTGGCCTAGCTGGTTTGTCGCGACTCTTCAGTTCGGCAGGTTATCGTAGGCGACCTTTTGTTCTCTGGGGCGGTGCGGTTGGAAGGACTCTCGGCGAAGGTGGCTCTGCCTCCGCCCCACGTCCTTCTTCGAACGGGTGCGTCTCTAGTGCCGGCAGCGAACTTGGCTGCATCCGTCGGGGTCTTCGCTGCACGGGTCGACTTCTGTGTCGTCGGGCAACACTTTTTGGCGACAGCACAGGGTGCGAAAATCATGAAAACAGTAATGATTCGAGTGTTATTGACTTGAGGGATGAGGCAAGAAGTTCGAGTTCGACGCTTCTTTGAATCCTGGAACAGGTCTGCTAGCATCGCTGCCGATGCATAGGTTCCGGAATCTGAGTGCCCCAGCTGCTTGGCTGATGTTGGCCGCGTTCATCCTCGGTGGAGGGGTGATCGCGACGCACAGCCACGACGGGCTCACCCGTGAGGAGGCCAGCTCGGTCTCCCTTAGCGGCAACGATCTTCCTGGCACGACCGAACACGTCGAACCGGCAGCCTCCATCGAAGCCGAGCTGTGCCCAGCCTGCTCGGCCGGGCGACGCCACGGAGCCTTGGACGCCTCGCAGCCAACCTCGCCAACACCGGTGAGGGTAACGCGGTCTGTTCGCGATGCGAACGACTTCATGGTCTCCGTTTTCTACGCCCTGCCACCCGCTCCGCGCGGGCCCCCCACCGTCTGATCCAGCGGCCCTGTCGCCGCCCGCAAGCAAAACCCATCCTTCTCAGCCGAGCTACGGCTCGGGAAGCCTCTACCTCGACCGATCTTTCGGCCGAGGTATACCCAACTTGCAGCTCTCTTGGAGTCCGATCGATGAAGTCCAGTCCTCGTTTTCGTTGTCCCATTCTCTGGGGGGAGAGCGCTCGCCCGCCCGGCGGAGAGCCGGTCGACGATGCTTTGATCACCGTCGCCTCAACGTGCTTCCGCGCGGCCCCCCGTGCCGATGGCGCGTTCTACCGCTTGGGGCTTTCTGTCGGAAACCACACTTTCGAGACCGAGGGCCCGAGCCGTGGGTGCACGGTTGACCTGGTCACGAAGTTCCCGAATTTCCCACCGTTGACCCAGAGGAGACCAGAATGACTGCAGCACTGGAAGCCGTAAACCTAACTGTTGAACGATCAAAGCAGACCGTCCTCCTAGACGTCTCGTTCGGCGTCGCGCCCGGTGAGGTCTACGCCTTGCTCGGCGGCAACGGCGCGGGCAAGTCCACGGCGCTGCTTTCCTTTCTTGGACTCCTCACGCCGAAATCCGGCTCCGCTCGGGTCCAGGGGCGATCCGTGACCGATGATCTGACGGCGGCTCGTCGCGTCACCGCCTATCTCCCAGAGGCCGCGACGCTCTATGAGCACCTGAGCGCCCATGAGAACCTCGCCTACTTTCTCTCACTGGCCAAAGCGGCGGCCGACCGGGCGGCGGTGGATCGAGCGCTCGACCGCGTCGGCCTCCAGCCGGAGGCACGAGACAAGAGGCTCGGTTCCTACTCCAAAGGCATGCGCCAGAAAGTGGCGATCGCCCTGGCGCTGTTGCGGGACACCCCCATCCTGCTGCTCGACGAGCCGACGTCGGGGCTCGATCCGGTCGCCATTGACGAGTTCAACACCCTCGTTCGATCGCTAGCGGACGATGATCGAGCGATCCTGATGGTGACCCATGATGTCTACGGCGCCTGCCAGGTCGCCGATCGCATCGGACTTCTTCGCAAGGGCGAGTTGGTTGGGGGCTTCGAGCGACCTGCAGAAGGCCGGATCGATACCGAGGCGGTACATGCAGCCTTCGCCGGGAGGACGGTAGCTTGAGCTGGGGCTCGAGTAGGGTCTCTACGATTGCCACTGCGGAATGGCGGCTGTGGATGCGCTCGAAGTCCGCGATTGCGGCACTTCTCGCCGTCGTGCTCATCATCGCCGCGACGAGTGTTCTGACAGCAGTCCGCTTCACCGAAGAGCGCCAGGAACGGGCACACCAACAAGAGGTTGCAGAAGAGACGTTCCTGTCGCAGCCAGCTCGCCATCCGCATCGCATGGTCCACTATGGACACTACGTCTTTCGTACGCCCCCACCTCTCGCCATCATCGACCCAGGCGTCGACTCGGTGACCGGGCAGTCCATTTTCCTCGAAGGGCACCGCCAGAATACGGCGATGTTCGCGGACACCCGGGCCAGCGCGAACGTCGGGGGATTCCAAACCCTGTCGCCGGCCTCCGTCTACAAGGTCTTGATTCCGCTTCTTTTGATTGCCCTTGGCCACGGCGTATTCGTCCGGGAGCGTGAAGCGAGAACGCTAGCGCCGCTGCTGGCCCAGGGTGTGTCCGGAGTGACGCTCTACGCGGGAAAGGTCTTGGCTTTGACAGCCTTGAGCGCCGCATTGCTTACGCCGATGCTGATCATGTCGCTCATCGGAGTGGCATCGGGGGAAGCAGCTTCGGTCTCGCTGGCGGTGGTTGCCGCCTACGGCGCGTACCTACTGGTGTGGTCGGCGCTGATTGTCCTGATGTCTGCCGCTCTACGCACGCGCGGAGTCGTCCTCGGCTGTCTGGTCTTCGTTTGGCTTTCCTGGTCGCTCATCACGCCGCGATTGGCTGTCGCTTCCGCCAGCGCCGCCGAGCCCTCGCCGGGCAAGCTCGAAACGGACTACCAGCTCAAGGCCGACCTTCGCAAACTCGGCGATGGGCACAATGCTGCCGATCCGGCTTTCAACGCTTTGAAAGCAAACCTTCTCGCGGAGTACGACGTGGACAGTGTCGAAGAGCTGCCCATCAATTTCAGGGGTGCCGTCGCACAAGCCTCGGAGGCAGATCTCACAGAGGTCATGAATGAGTACGCCGAACGTCGTATGGCGCTGGAGATTCGCCAATCTCACCATGCAAATGGCTTCGGCTGGCTGTCGCCGACGCTCGCGGTGTCCGCGGCCTCACGCCATCTAGCCGGTGTCGACCTCGAGACCCACCACAGGTTTCTGCGGGAGGCCGAGGCGGTTCGTTTTGACTTTGTTCAAGGGCTCAACAAGAGCCATGTCGAGGAGCTGTCCTATGCCGACGATATCCATCGCAATCAGAGCGCTGAGGCGTCCCGCCGGGCCCGCATTTCTCCAGAGAACTGGTCGGTACTCAACGAGTTCCGGTTCCAGCCGGCCACTGCTGACGAACGGTTTGGCGCGGCAAAGGCCCCCATTTCCATGCTCACGGTATGGCTCACGACTCTCATTGCGGTCGGCGTTTTCGCCAGTAGGAGGCTAAAGCCATGAGTGGGCTTGGACGCGAGCTCTGGTTTCTATGGCGCGATCGGGCAGCGAAGGTCTGGCTGCTCATCGGCTGCGCCGCGGCAGGCCTCGCCGTGGTCTTCGGTCTCACAGAAATTGCTGCGCAGCGCGACATGATCGAGCGCTTGAAGGCTGCAGACGAGATCGAGCGGGCGGTCACTACGGAGGGACACCGCGAGGACTGGGGGAGTGCGGCCTACTACACGTTTCATCTCACCTACGACCCGCCTGAGGAATTCGCTTTTGCCGCCCTTGGGCTACGGGACGCTTCGCCGTGGAAGCATCGCGTCCGGATGCTGGCGTTGGAGGGGCAGATCCACGAATCCGACGCCGCCAATCCTGATTTTGCCCTGACTGGCCGGTTCGACTTCGCCTTTGTCGCCGCCATGATCGCGCCTCTGATCCTCATCATGTTGTTGCACGATTTGCGGTCCAGGGAGCGGGCGAGTGGGCGTTACAACTTACTCAGCGCGACGTCGGCCGACGTGCGGATGCTCTGGTTTTCTCGAGCGGCATGGCGCGTTGGCGCGCTCACCTTCGTGCTTCTGGTTCCGCTCTGGATCGCCGGCTTCATGAGCGGGGCCGGAGCGTCCAAGCTCTTTGCCGCAAGCCTCGCGCTTCTCGCCCATCTCCTGTTTTGGTGGACGGTCATTGCTTTCGTCAACTCGCGGACCTGGACATCCACGGTCAATTTGACCGCGCTCATCGGTCTTTGGCTCGCCTTTGCTGTCGTCGCGCCGGCAGCGATCAAGGCCAGTGTCGACGCGGCGATCGGGGTGCCGGAAGGCGGCGACATCATGCTCACGCAGCGCGAAGCCGTGAACGATGCCTGGGACCTTCCTCAAGAAGCGACCATGACGCCCTTCGTCGAGCGTCATCCGGACCTGGAACCCTACGCCGAGGTCGAGGGCACCTTCGAATGGAAGTGGTACTACGCGTTTCAGCAGGTGGGTGATCAAGTCGCTGAGCCGCTATCCGTCGCCTACCGAGAAGGAAGGGCTCGTCGCGATGCACTGGCCGGTCGTCTGGCTTGGCTTTCGCCGCCCGCAAAGCTGGAGCGGGCGCTTCAGCGCATGGCCGGTACGGACGCCTTGGCTGCACTTCAATACGAGGACGAAGTGCGTGCGTTCCATGCGGACCTGCGCGCCTTCTACTACCCGCCGATGTTCAAGGGCGAGGCGGTCACCGATGCGGCGCTGGCTGAGCGACCAAACTTCGAGATACCAGCCAAAGGGCGCTAACGCTGTGCAGATTCTCCAAGTGGATCCCATTCGCCAGAGGCTTTCCGACGACCGGTTGTCGGGTGGTCCTGGCTTCGCGATCACCGCGGGCCGAAATCGGCTTGCACATCCAAATAGATTACAGACCGACTCAAGGGAATAGAGGGACCATCGAATGACACGCACGAGAAGAATATTGGGTTGGGCTCTACTGACGGCGAGCACGCTTGAGATCGCGATCGCACCGGCACTGGCACAAGAAGTCGAAGAAGACGAAACCGAGACCGTCGAGGACGTGATCAACGTTGTCGGCGACCGCAAGGCGTACCGAGGCAATTTCGAGGAGATCGAAATCCCGGCAGCGGACCAG
Source organism: Deltaproteobacteria bacterium (assembly GCA_022601195.1). Taxonomy (GTDB): domain Bacteria; phylum Acidobacteriota; class Thermoanaerobaculia; order Multivoradales; family JAHZIX01; genus JAHZIX01. The sequence continues at coordinate 23,281 of JAHZIX010000044.1, read as the reverse complement.
TTCATCGATGAGGAGTTGCTGGTTGAAGTCGGTGCGCTGAACCTCAACGACGCCCTCGATCTCTCTGCCTCCGTCGCCCGGCAAAACAACTTCGGCGGCCTCTGGAACGCCTTCTCCGTTCGGGGCTTTGCGGGTGACATCAACCTGCCCAGCGGTTTCCTCGTGAACGGCTTTAACGCGGGGCGCGGCTTTGGTGGACCACGAGATCTCGTTGGCATCGAGTCCGTCGAGGTTCTCAAAGGGCCACGATCTGCGCTCTACGGTCGGGGTGAGCCGGGTGGCACCGTGAACCTCGTCACGAAGCGCCCGCGATTCACAAAGGGTGGATTCATCAAAGGTACCGTCGGAAGCTGGAATCAGTACCGACTCGAAGGCGATTACCAAGCGGTCCTGGGTGCGGATAAGGACCTGGGTGTACGCGTCGTATGGTTCTATGAAGATGCGGAGAGCTTTCGGGAGACGGTCGAAACGAATAGGTTCGGTTTCTTTCCGTCGGCAAGCTGGAGCCTGACGGACAACACCATCGCAACCTATGAGCTCGAATACTCGAGCCAGGAGGTCCCTTTCGATCGTGGGGTCATCTTTTCCGAGGAGTTTGGATTTTCACCCCGGGACACGTTCGTGGGGGAGCCGGGGGATGGGCCAATCGAGACCGAGGTGGTTGGACATCAGCTCGAGTTCCTGCACAACTTAAACGGGAACTGGAGTCTTCTAGCAGGCTTCGGGTTTCGGGAGACGTCCCTTGAAGGGAACGCTTCGGAAACGAATTTCGGAGGCCGCCAAACCTACTTCCTCGACGGGCAGACGATTTCCCGATTCTTTCGCTTCCGTGACTTCGAATCCGAATACACGGTTTTGCGAGCCGAGCTTTCCGGTGAGTTCAAAACCGGCTCGCTTCGTCACAGACTGATCGTGGGCGCGGACCACGATGAGTTCGACAATAGCCTGTTCATTCTGCGCGCTCGGCCCGGATTCTTTGGCCCGGACACGGACCCCAGCACCCTCGATCCTGCCGACTACCTGCTGCTTGACGTCTTCAATCCCGTCTACGGTTTGTTTCCGATTCCAACGCCGGGGCCGAATACCGATCGCAATGAGGTGCTGACAGGCACAGGCTTCTACATCCAGGATCAGATCTCGATCACCGACAAGTTTCAGATTCGGATCGGCGCGCGCTTTGATAACTTCGAGCAGGACCTCACGAATCTGCGGGCCAATCCCGCGACCACTGTAACGACGTCCGATGATCGGGTCTCTCCGCAGTTTGGAGCGAACTACCGTGTCCATGACGGTGTCACGATCTACGGGTCCTATGGCGAGGGCTTTCGCCAACAAACGGGGTCCGACTTTCAGGGCAACCAATTCGAGCCCAACCTCACCAAGTCCACTGAGCTGGGGGCCAAATTGGATCTGGGGCAATTCTCCAACACCGTCTCCGGTTCCCTCGGCGTTACGCTATTCGAGGTCAAGCAAAGCAATTTTCTCGTCAACGACGATCGGCCCGAAGCTGTGGCTGCAGGCTTCTTTTCTCTCCCTGCGGGGACGGCCGAGAGCACCGGCTTGGAGCTGGACGCGAATTTGCGTTTCGCCAACGACTTCAATCTGTGGTTCTCGTACGCCTATACGGATGCCGTCTTCACGAACAGCAATCCGGACGTTGACGGTTTTGGCGGTTTGATTGAGGTCGGCGATCCCCTGATCAACACGCCGGAACATCAGATCAACCTGCAAGTCAGCAAAGGCCTAACGGTGGGCTCCATGCCGGCCCGGTTGGGTGGCGGCGTTCTCTATACAGACGAGCGGAATGGGTGGGTTGCTTTTGACTTCACCCTACCGAGCTACACGACAGTTCGACTCTTCGGAGAGATTGAGCCCGTCGAAGGGATCAACCTCCGTCTGGACGTTGACAACCTTTTCGACGAGACGTTCTTCACCAATTCTTTCGCGGACGTCTGGGTCGAGCCCGGCTCGCCGCGTAGGTTCCGCGTCTCGGCGTCGTACTCGTTCTAACGATCCAAGGCTGCCGCCTCTCCCTCGTCGCTCCAGCTTTCAGGTGGAGAGGGCAGACGCGGCGGCATTGATCGGAGAGATCCCAGCGCAGCCAGGTGGTTCATGAAGCGAATCTCCATCGTTATGCTCTGCGGCTTCCACGGCTGAGGGAAAACCACGTGTTCTTCACGCTGGTCCGCTCTCTCAGGTGGTTGTCTTTGGGTTGGTCGAATCCACCAGATCCGGCGCGGGCGCACGACTGAGCAGCCGGCGTGCTGCTCCATGGCGAGGCATCCAAGATGCGATACCGATGATGGGGTCAGAGTTTCAACGATCAGCGCAGCCAAGCTTCATCCAGCTACGACCGGGTCAAAGCTTGCCCTTCCTTCGGAGGTGGCAGCTTCGACCCATCGACGGTCGCTGCACGCGAACGTCACCTCGGTGTGCCTGCTTTTGAACATGGCGGCGCTGGCCAGCGGCAGCGCATCGGCTCACCGCAATGGGTGACGCCGGCATAGCCTCGGAACCTAGGTGAGAACTTCTTCACTCAGACCAATGCCGGCCCGAATCATTCCCCGCATGTCGAGGCGCGGTGGCCTTCAGAAGGCTCGTCCCTGAGTGACGAGAAGCGCTAAGTTCCCTCCTTTCAATACTTGCACCGTGACCGGGGTCCGGCCTGAATGGCAGAGGGTTGTGGCCAAGCACCGGCGACGGTGCGGGTCCTCTCAGGAGAAAGCCTAGTAGGCGCCCTATCTCATCCTGGCGGATGAGTGACAGACATACAGGACGGGCGAGGGCGTCTCAAGTTATAAGCCGAGTCCTACCGGCTCCGATAGGTCCTCGATGAGTATGATGTCGCCTTCCGGCGGGATAGCCTGGGCGTAGGCGAGCCACCGGTGGTCATTCGAAACCGAAAAGTCGAGCTTCAGCGCCGGCAGCGGAAGCACAAGGACCGGTTCTCCTACGACCGATTCCCGGAAGTAGATCCCGGTCTGGGCCAACGTCGCCTCAAAGCTGTAGATGCCACGATCGCTCGACATCCAGGTGTACCAAGCCACGTCGTCAAGAATTTTCGTCGGTCGGCCGTCACCCTCTAGCTCGACCCGCCATAACCCAGGCGTGTACTGACGCGTCACGTAGAGGGAACGTCCATCCGGCGATTCCTGTGCGGCCTTGGCTCCGCAGCGAGTGATCTGCCGTCGACTTCCGTCGTCTAGCCCGACTTTCCAGACCTCGGGCGAGCCGTCGGTGATCTCGAGACGGTAGATGGACGAGCCATCGGCCGACCAGTCGAGGAGCCCGCCACTGAATGGCGACCCGGGAACGAACTCGGAGTCGCCAGTGGCGACGTCGACGATCATGAGCCGCGCCCGATGATCGGAGACCGCGATCCGATCCCCCATGGGGGACCACAGGAAGGAATGGATGTGGTTGGGAAGATCGAGCCCGAAGAGACGATCGAGCTCACCGTCGGGTCGAGACACCCAGATCTCGGAACGTCCGGAACGCCCGGAGATGAACGCCAGCCGATCCCCGTTCGGTCCGAAGCGAGGCATGAATTCCACCCGCGTAGACGAGGCGACGACCTCGGACTCGACGTCGGGGCCGACGAGGGGGTTCGGCTGTCTCACAATATTCGCGAGGAGACGCTGATCCACCACCGCCACTCGATGACCCACCGGGCTGACCGACGGTTGGCGCAAGTCTCGCGGGCTAGAGATCAGCCGCTGCGTCGTGCCGCCTTCCAGGTCGAGACGGAAGAGGCCGGTTTCGGCGGCGAAGACAAGCGACTTCGCGTCTGGAGACCAGGAAACGTGCCAGCTGGTGTCGGGAAAATGATCGATCACTTTCTGGGCTCCCGAGGCCCAGTCGAGAATTAGCAGCTTCGAACCCTCGCCAATCAAATGACGGATAACCGCAATCTTTTGACGATCCGTGGACAGTGCTAGGAAGACGTCGCCGTTTCCCGGCTCGGCAGGAAGGGTCAGCTGGGTGCTCTCTTGGGTGATGAGATCGTAACGATGCACCCTCCAAGGAGAGCCGAACCGCGCGGGCCGGCGGCTGAAAATCAGCGTTTCATCGTCGGGCTGGAGGACCGTATCCAAGCGCTCCCCTTCGCTGCAGGAGTACAGGCTTTGTACCGTCGACGGGTCGTGGACCTTCGCGGAAAGGATCTCGCAGCCGCTGCCCCAGGCCGCCACCAACACGCGATCCCCGCCCGGGGACCAAGTGGGTGATGTCAGCCGAGGCCGCTGCAAGATCTGCCGGGCCTCACCGTCTCGGATGCCCTTCACCATCAATGTGCTCTTGCCACCTTGCTCGTGGATGAAGGCAACGCTGTTGCCGTCCGCCGAAAACGCCGGCTCTGACTCGTGGCCCGGGAGGCTGGTCAGGGGGCGAAGGTCGGGTTGCATGTTGGGCGCGACTTCGCGCTCGGCCAACCCGGCCAACCGGCCCCTAGCAACACTGAAGCCCACCAGCAGAAAGAGGCCGACGAGCAGCAGGACGCTTCTCGACAGCCGAGGCGTTCTACTCGTGGCCGAGTCGGTCGGCTTCGGGTCTGGACTCGGCTTTGGATCTGGACTCGAAACAGGAGCCACCAAGCGATAGCCACGACGGGTGATGGTCTCGATGTACTGCGGTTCCTTCGGGTCGTCATCGAGCACCCGCCGAAGCAAAGTCACCACCCGGCGCAAGGCATCGTCTTGGACCTTGGTTTCAGGCCATACGCGCTGGAGAATCTCGTCACGACCAAATACTTGCCCCGGCGATTCAGCCAGCAACATCAACAGATCCATCACTCTGGGCTCGACCGAGAGCACCTCGTGCCCTTTGTAGAGCCGATTGAGCGAGGGCTCGACCTTGAAGTCGCCGATCCGAAGGGTGTTCAGCGTTTCCACGGCTCAATTATGCCCCAGGAACCGATAGTGAGGCCGCCGGTTGATTCGATCCGGCCGAATCTGGAATCGTTGCCGCCTCGTCCTTTCGATGCCCCCTCCGCGGCCAGGTCACGACAAAATCACATCGATCACAAGACCATTCCTTTCCAGCCGGCTGGGTATGGGCAAGACTCTTGGGAGCCCAGGGCCAGAGGCCCGGAACCCGATCTTCAATCGCCGAGGAGTCCGCCTTGCACCAAAACAAACTTGCTTCGATTTGCCTCATTCTGTCGGCCCTTGTCAGTGTTGCCGCCGCCGAGCCCAATTCCGGGGACCGAACCGAGCCCTCGCTCACGCTTTCAGATAGAGGGCAAGACTGGCCGGTATGGAGCGGACCCGAGGGCAATCTTACGTCGCTTGGCAACGGCGTATTCGAAGGCGGTGCCTTCGGTCTCGAGCGGGTGTGGTCGCGGCCCCTGGGCTCTGCCTATTCGGGGATCCTGGTGGTCGACGGGCGGCTGACGACTACATTCTCGGATGGCGAGTCAGACTATCTGGTGGCGCTCGACGCGTCCACCGGCGCCGAGCAGTGGCGCTACCGGATCTCCGATACCTACAAAGGGCATGACGGTTCCGACGACGGTCCCCTGTCGACGCCAACCATCGAGGGCGGAGTGGTCTATGGCCTGGGCGCCCGGGGCCAGCTATTCGCCGTTTTCCTGGAAGATGGTACGCAGCGTTGGCGTCGCGACCTGGTGGCCAACTTCGGCGCCGTCAAGCCCCACTATGGGTTCACCACCGCGCCGACGGTGATCGGCGATCTGCTGGTGGTCGAGACCGGCGCGGGCGACGGGCGCTCGATCGTGGCCTTCGACCGTGAGACCGGTGAGACGCGCTGGTCGACCGGGGACGAAACGGTCCGGTACCAGTCGCCCATGGCGTTCGACCTGGGGGGCGAGACCTCGTTGGTCGCGGTCACCGATCGGAGTCTGCTCGGCCTGGCTCCCGAGACCGGTGAGGTGCTGTGGAGTCATCAGCACACCGAGGGCGATGGTCTGGGCTTCGACTCGGCGCAGCCCGTGCCGGTGGGCGAAGGCGGGATACTCCTAACCGATGGTCCTGAGTCGGTCCTTTTCCAAGTCAGCAAGAACGCCGTGGGATACACGGTCGAGGAGGTCTGGCGCTCCCGCGCGCTGCGCGGCAGCTTAACCACTCCGGTTCCCTATGACGGACACCTCTACGGCTACTCCGGCAGTAAGTTCTTGACCTGTGTCGACGCCGCCACCGGCGAGACCGTGTGGAAGTCGCGACCACCGGGCGAGGGGACCCTGGCGCTGGTCGACGGTCACCTGGTGATATTGGCCCGCACCGGCGAGATCGTGATCGCGGAGGCGACGCCGGAGGCGTATAGGGAGGTGTCGCGGGTCCAGGCCCTGGATCGCGGCTACTTCACGCGACCGAGCTTTGCTGGCGGCAAGGTCTATGTGCGAAATCTGACCGACATTTCGGCCCTCGGCGTTACGGCAGCGAATGCGGCGGATTCAGCTGGCGCCGAGGAGGCCGGGGGCGATCGGGATCTGCGCGGCCACTTCGGCGCCTTCGTCAAGAAGCTCGAGCAAGCGGAGAACAGGAACGAGATGGTCGAGAGATTCCTGGCCGAGCACCCGGTCCTGCCGATTCTCGAGGGGAATCTGGTGCACTTCGTCTACCACGGCGAGGTCGACGACCTGGCCGTCTCCGGCAATTTCATCCGCGATCGCAGTGAGCACGCCATGCACCGGGTGGAAGGCACGGACTTCTACTTTCGGAGCTATGAGCTGCCCGAGAAGGCCATCTATTCCTATCGATTCTCGATCTTCGACGAGAATATGATCGACCCGGCCAATCCGCAGAAGACCGGCCCCGAAGACGACGAGCATTCGGTGCTGGCAACCACTGGTTGGCAGGCTCCTTCCCACTTGAGGGAACCCAAAGGCAAACGGGGCAGCTTCGAAAAGCTGCAGTGGAAGAGCGAGCAGCTCGGCAACGAGCGCGAAGTCGAGGTCTACCTGCCCCCCAGCTATGGCGAGGGCACCGGCCGCTACCCGCTGCTGCTGGTGAACGACGGTGATGGAGCGCTCTTGAAGGGCGAGATGGACAAGAGCCTCGACAACCTGATCGGCAGAACGGTGGCGCCGGTGATCGTCGCTTTCGTTCCGGTTGTCTCCTGGCGCGAGACCGGCGGCTCGGAGGTCGCCGAATACACCCAGGCGCAGGTCGAGGAGCTGATCCCTCTCCTCGACGAGACCTTCCGCACAGACGCCCGCCGCGAGTCCCGCGCGGTCATGGGGCAGAGCGTCTCCCGCGGCACAGGCTTTGTGGCCATGTACCTCGCGCTGCATCACCCAGGGACCTTTTCCCGGGCCGCCGCTCAGTCCTACCGGCATGGAAATCTCCAAGAGGCCCTGATGGCCGCCGCCTCGGGCGAAAAGCACGACCTCGAGTTGGTGTTCCACTGGAGCTCGTACGATCTCCTCGATCCGATCTTTGACTTCGACTCTCGCCGGGACGCCAGGAGCCTAGTTGCGGCGCTTCAGAAGAACGGCTACAACCCGAAAACTTTCGAAAGCGACGACGGTGTTGGCTGGGGCATGTGGCAGGGTCGGATGGCCGAGATCCTCGAGGCGTTGTTTCCGCACCCGTAGCCCTCTGCGGAGTGTCCGCGCAGCATTCTTGCAGCCCTGCCTGGGTCTCCGCCTGGAATCGTCTGCGCGAATACGATCACCAGGGCGCAATACTTTGTCGCCAGAGTTGCCGGAGCCGAGGCAGCCCGGGCTGAGCTTCGCGAGCTTCTTGGCCTGCTCGAGGTCGCTCCGATCACGTGGCCTGTTGTGAAAGGCGCTTTCGAGCAGCCGATTGGGGACCTCGACGGCGCTGTGGTCAACGAATCGGCGGGGGAGGCCATCGTGACCCGGGGCCGGCCCCAATAACAGGCCTGCGTGGCCGGCTTCCCGCCGACGCCTGGGGATAGGCACGGGGAGCAAGGTGGGACGTTTCGTTGGGAGATCTGGTCGTCTCCATAGGGCTACGGCTCGGTGGAATTTTTTGGGGGCGTCTCGCGGCCTTCGAGAACCGCCGCGAGGCGAGCCTCGAGCTCACTTGCTGAGGCATGGCCCCGTGTGCCGATCAAGGCGATCGCAGAATGTGCGATAACTAGATCTTTCGAGCTCGACCGGGCAGTGAGGGCTCTGAGGTCTCGCCAATCGTGCTCTCGACCCGGCTCGCCAGCGCCGAGGGCCTTGAGGGCGATGAGATCACCCAGAGAAGCTACGGGAAGTTCCAGGCCCGGAAGCACTTCGATTCTCTCTGCTCGCTTCGCCACCTCTGCCTCGATTCCAGTGAGCGAGAAGAGAACGTCCAAGCGCAGGCCCGCGTCAGGTCCTTCGGGGACCAAGAAACTGGTCATGAGCCCGCCGAAATCGCTGTGCCATCGGTAGCCCATATCTCTGAGACTGGAAACGACCTCCGAGGCCTGCTGATGATTTTCGACGGCGATCGCGACATCCACATCAAGGGTCGCCCGGGCCTCAGCTCGTGCGGCGACCGCTAAGGCTCCGACGAGGGCCCAAGGACGACCAAGGGCGTCGATGTTTCGCCCGATATCTTCGAGGGCTGCTTCGAAACGGTTCATGAGAGGGGCTCGGAAAGCTCTTGAAGAGGTGTCTCCCGTCGAGTCACCCACTCTTCGAGTCGGCGGTCAATTTCATCCGGCGAGGCTTCAGGATGTTCCCGCATTAAGAGACTCCGCTGCATCGCAACCATCACTTCGCGAAGCTCGACCGCCGCTCGAAATCTAGCCATGACCGTTTCCATGGCTGGATTCTACCTCCAACCCGTTCTCTTCCGTCGACTAGAGAGGTCGCCGCGGGGATCCGCCCCTGGCGACCGGTCGAGGCTTCTTCCAAGGCCGACGGGGTCAAGGAACCGACAATGTCCAGGCTGAAAGATCTCCTGACTCGAAGCCGTCGGAGAAGATGACGCACTGCGGACCGATGCGGTGAAAAATCATCGCATCGTATCCGACGGCCACCACGAGGTCACCGAGTTGGGCGGTGCCGCGCAGGGTGCCTGAGGTGGGCGCGGAAATCGAGGTCCAGGTGGTTCCGCCGTCGAACGAGCGGTGCAGCGCTCCGGGCTGTCCGATGGCGGCCAGCTGACCGTCAATGACGTCGGCACCCCAATAGGTCGGGAACTCCTCTCCGACTTCTGGATGCACGGTCCACTGGACGCTATCTGGACTCGTGGCGCGATAGCCGAAGGGGCCAACGACGAGGTAGGTCTGGCCGTCGAAGGTCAGGTCCAGGGCATCGAAGCCGGGAGTCGGCAAGCCCCCGGGGGTGGATTGCCACAGAACGCCGTCTTGGGAGGTGGCGATGAGGCCATCTCGTCCCAACGCCACCATTTGATTGGTGTCGCCGGTGATCGCGATCAAATCGAGGGTCGTTGACGAATCCCGCTCGGTCCAGATCTCGCCGGTTCCGGAGGCGGTAATGCGCCCATCTTGGCCCACCGCGACAAATTCTGTCCCGGTCCAGATGACATCGTTGAGGTTCGCTCCGTTGTCGAAACTGGCCTGCTGCCAGGCGAGGCCATCGTCGCTACGCCAAATCTCGCCCCCTGAAAAACTGGAGCCCACCGCAACATAGCCGTCGCCGTCACTGGCGACGCGCAGAAGCACCAAGAACGACGGCGGATTGTCCAAGCTCGCCGCATTCCAGGTGAGGCCGTCTTGGCTCCTCATGGCCGCCTGCCGGCCGACAGCGGCGAAGTTGGTGCCATTGGTTTCTACATCGTGGAGCCTCTGCACGACCTCGGGCAGCGTGCGGGTAGTCGTCCAGGAAACACCGCGGGAGCTGATGAACACCCGACCGTTGTCACCGGCCGCAACGAACCTCGAGCCGGTCCAGATAACATCTTCGGTCCTTCCGGCAACCGGGACCTCAGCCCAGCTCTGACCATGATCTTCGCTGATCAGCAGGCGCGACGAACCGGTCGCTGCCACGATGCGGCCATCACCCACAGCCATCGCGGTGGTTCTGTTCTGGTGGGAAACATCAGTCCACGAAACTCCGTCTGGGCTTGAAATGAGTAGGGCATCTCCCGCGGTCCACACGAGGAAAACCTCGCCGGTCCAAATCGCTCCGCTCCAGTTCGTCACTAACCCAGACGACCGAGGAGTCCAAGATTGGCCATCATCGACGCTGGAACGAAGGGCTCCGCCAAATCCGGCACCTACCCATACGTCACCCACAGGATCCCAAGCCACGGCTTGGAATCGCGGGTTACCGTTCTCCCACAGAAAGGTCTCATAGGAGGTGCCGTCGGTAGTCGACATGATCGCCCCCGAGCCTAGGTGACCGAAGAATTTGCCGTCCAGCACGACGAGCTCTCCGACTCCCAGGTTGTTGACCGAGGTCCACTCGAGGCCGTCGTTGCTGGTGTTGGTTCCACCCCCGGAGCCCAAGAACAGCCCGTCATGCCAAGCGAACTCCGTGAAAGAGCCAAACGTGCCCTCGATGTCAGTCCAAGTGCGTCCACCGTCGTCACTAGAAATCTGCACCGAAGGACCGGGAGTGATCCCGTTCGCCACCAGTCTTTCTAGCGGGGGCTCCCCCGGCCCCTGGTCTACAAAGCCTGCCGCGAGATCTGTGATTCTTGCGGAGTCCAGACCTTGGATGGTCAGTGTTTCCCAAACGAGGTCGCCTTCCACCTCACCCAGGAGAGTCGAGCCGTTGGTGCCGACTCCAACTAGGTCCTCGCCATTCGAGGCTCCGTCCCAGAGATGGTCTGGGGCCGAGGAGTATGACCAGGAGAGACCATCCGGTGAGCTCAGGCTGAACGCGCTCGGGCCGCCGCCACTGTTCTCGAGCCCGCCCCAGGCTAGGAAGCCAGTTCCTACCGCTTTCAGGCTATTGACCTTGCTGCCAAAGGGCCCAGCAGGTACGAGGGTCCACTGGTCGGCGTCGGGGCTTTCCCAAAAGCGACTCGTGGAACGACTGTTCAAGACGTAACGAACGCCGTTCCAGGCGATGGCATCGAGAACGCCGGCGTCTACCGGTGGCAAGGAAGCAGGTGTCCAGCTCGTTCCATCGGGGCTGCGCAGCACCTTCGAGTCATCGGCTACGGCGATGAATTGGCTTCCGTCCCACACCACATCGCGGATTCTCTCAGGGATAGTTACCGGCTGGAGTTGCCAGACGGTACCGTCGTCGCTAGTAACCACCGCGCCGGTCGCCCCCCCCGCCCCCAAGCCGGTCGACCCCACCGCTACCCAACGACCCTCACCGTGGGCGACCGCGTTCCAGAGGGTGAAGGCGTCGCCAACCGTGGCGCGCGACCAGGTGACTCCGTCGGAGCTCCAGGCCGTGAATCCCCGCGAGCCGACCACGACTAGGCGATCATCGCTCACCGCGAGGTCGATGGCCTGATCGGGTCCAAAAGCGCGTCCCTGTAGCCAACTCGAACCATCTTCGCTGGTCAACACCCCGTCACCGACGGCGACGAATGTATGTAGCCAAGGCACCCATTCCACTGCGGTCAAATTGAAACCGTGGGGGACCGGGTGAGCCCATTCCCAGGGCTCGCAAGCCTGCTCAGCAATAACTGTGGCTGTCATCCCCGGGACCGCAACCCCAAGTATGACCAGAGCGGCGGCCAGATACGGGATCGTCGAGCGTTTCAGGAACCCAAAAGAGTCGTCTTCAGGTGATGCGGTCGCATTGAGCATGTTCGTTCTCCTCGCTTGTTTTCTAGGAAAGCGTCATGCGAGCTCGGTCTCCCTCATCGAATATATTTTTTCGGAGGCCGCCCGATGGGGCACGTCTAAGGCCGGAGTCTCTAGCCGGAGCGACTCGTGCCATCTCCGGAAACCAGGGCTGTGGCGGGCACGCCTCGGTGTGAGAGGAATGAACAGGTATCGCGGTGTCTCTCCATTGACCGCAGCCGTGCGGACGTAGAGCGTTCACCAGTAAAACGCCGGTGACGAAGCGAAAGGCCCCGAAGCGAAAGGCCTCGAAGCGAAAGGCCCTGTGATCGAACCACTTGGGAAACCACCCCCACGCTCCTGCCTTCTCCTGCTGCCTTCTCCTGCTGTCTTCTCCTCCTGGCCATCGCCTGAGGGCCTCCCCACGAGATGCCGGCAACCCGTTGGGAAAGAAGGTCTCCGTCGGAGCTATGGTTACCCTTCTGGTCCAAGGAGCGGACCTCCGATCGACGAATCTGGGCGTCTGCCTCCTCCAGGTGGGGAGCTCAAACAGCCGTTCTCTTGGAATGGCCCGTAGAGGCTTCCTTCTTCAGCCAGAGAGACGTTTGTTGTGACGTCGCTTGATCTTTTTCTCAGTCAGAGGACGTAGAGGCCTCGACAGCCGCTTGGGCAACTTCGCTATCCCGGAGCTGGGAGGGCCTAGGATCAGGGTGTTGTGGCCAAGCACCGGCGACGGTGAAAGGACTACTAGCAGGGAGCCTAGTGTCTTACCTCAGCCTAGGTCTGACTTGCAGGCCGCATTACGGGCGACCTTTAGGCCGATTTCGTGCGGTGACCAGCCTCTTTTCAGATCTCACCTCACACCGTCGAGGAAGTCATCCTTCGTGGCGTCTTGAAGCCGAGATCGTTATAGCTTTCAGCTAACCTGAGGCGCGTCGTGAGCTTACTCTCCTTTTGCCTCGATGGGCTTCCAGATTTCTAAGGGGAGCATTCGAGCGGCGTGGTGGAAGTCGCGATCGGTCGTCAGGAGGGTCAAGTCGCGACGCAAACAGAGCTGGGCCAGGAGTGCGTCGATGGTGCCCAACTGGACTCCGCCACGTCGACATCGGTTGCGGAGTTCGGCGGCCTCGACGTGGTCGGTGCGATCCGGGACGATCATTGGGAGAAATCGGAATCGATCGATCAGAGCCTGCGCTGCCTTGGGGCCACGAAGTCCTTGCAACAGCTCCTGAAGAACCAAACCCGTCGTCAGGACCGTTTCTCTCCTCTCCAGCGCTTGCCGGAGACGTAACGTCTCCTCGCTGCCATCGGGGCGATCTCGGCGAAAAGCCAAAGACCAAACGCTGGTATCTACCAGGAGTCTCAATCCCGGGAGCGTTCCGTCTTGTAGTCGTAGTCCGGATCCCAATCGAGGGAGTCGAAGAGCTCCAGTATGCGTGCCTGTTCACGGCGGGCGACGAGCTCTTTTAGGGCAAGGGTCACGGCAGCAGTCTTGGTTTTCTCGCCGCTGACCTCGACAGCTCGTTCGAGGAGGCCGGGATCGATAGCTAGGTTAGTTGCCATGGCTCTACTCTCGCACAATCCCTCGCACAATCTCAAGCGTAGCTTGCCGGCCGATCGGGCGAGAATCCTCTGGCGTTCCCCGAGATCGTCGAGCCAGCAGCAAATCGTCAGTATAAGGTCCTAACTCACACCCTGGACCTCGACCACCTGCAAAATCCTCGTAGCCGCTCCGGAATTCTTGATGACGCCGACCCGTATCGCCAAAATTGGAGCATATTCAGTCGTCAGAAGAGATGACCTTTAGAGCTAAGGCTCCTGCTTTCAACATTTGCACCGTGACCCGGGTCCGGCCTCAACAACAGGAAAGTGTGGCCAAGAGTCTTGGGAATCTCGGTCAAGGGGGAAGAGGTAGTTCTCTAGGGTTTAGGGGGGGCATCGGTTCCGGGAGAGAGGTTAGGCCGAGCCAGGGTAGGAGGCCTTCGACAGCCTCTTCCAACCAGCTGAGTCGCTCCGCTGGACTCAGTCGGAACCCTGTGTCGAGAAGCTGTTCGTCTATCGCTGGGAGGGTGGGCCTTCTCTCTTGGTCCCGCTGGGCGAACTCATGGGTACTTACTTGCCACCCAACTGTTTCTCCTGGATCTGCTCCAGGGCCTGGATATCGGCTAGGTCTGGTGGACATCCGGCCACTCGTTCCTTCGCCGGGTCGCCGGGTATTCGTCAAGTCACTATCTCATTCTCGCTTCTCCTAGATCGGTACGTTTCTCTCCTCGTCCGGGAGCGCCCCGAAGCAAGTTCTGCTCGGGGGCTGCCTTTGAGGACTAGCGGCGAGGCTCCCGGTAGAGTCGTCGGTCGGCCTCCCGCGGCTTGTTTCCGATCTGTAGGACTACGCTTCATGCTTCACGGTTGCATTTTCTTCTACATCCGTGCGGAAATCTGGAACTGCCAACATTCTTCTAGGGCACCCGAGTCTTCGATCTCGGAAATCGAGCCCTTAGCGCGAGATGCCGGCGTTCCCCAAGACGGGGGAGTCAATTCTTGAACGAGGTTTCCCAAGTTCCGTCTTCGAGATCCAGTCGTTGGAAGGGGCTGATGTTTGGAGCTTCGACCTCACTCCTACTGCCCTGGATCGATCACCCTCACAGTGATGTCCTGGACGTCGCTCGTACCGGTGGAGTCCGTGACGGTGACCTGGACTTCGTACGTGTTCCTGAAGTCCCTGTCTTGAGGGTCCGAGAAGTCCGGCGCCACGAGGAAGGTCAGTACTCCAGTCGTCGGCACGATGGTGAAGAAGCGGTTGTCATCCCCCAGCTCACCATTTCCATCGCTGTCGGTGATGTTGTAAGTGAGGCCGGCGCCTTCGGTATCCCCATCCGCATCCGTTGCCTGGACGTCGGTGACAGCGGTGGTGTTACCGAGGACATTGATCGTTGCGGTATCGCCGCCACCGTCCGAGGTGATCACTGGGGCCGCGCTTTGGAGGGTGACTCGGACGGTGTAAGTGTTGCTGTTGTCTGTGCCGTCGTTGGCGGTGATTTCGATGATCCGCTCCGAGAAGTCCGGCGTCCCGCTGAGGTTGGTGTAGCTCAGGGCGCTGAGCACTTCCTCGAAATCATCGAGGGGAGCGCCGCCCGCCGGGGCAATGGTGAGCGTTGGGGCTACATATTGAATGTCGCTCTCTTCGATATTCGGCGCTGTTCCTGCTGAAGCAGCTAGAAGCTCTTGGCCGGCATTCAGCAGGTTGGTGATGGTGACTTCCACAGAGACGAGATCGGTGTCGTCTGGGTCATTGACCGTGAGATCGGTGGCCGGAGGCAAGAGAAGGATGCGGGGGCCGCCCATCTGAAAAATGGCTCGGGTCGCCTCACGACTCAGCACCGTCAACGAAAAGTCGTTTTCGGAAACTGCATAGATGTGGCGGCTGTCATCGCTGCTGGCCAGCTCAACGAGTCCCCGGAGGTTATTGGCCCCGTTGGTGCCGTCGAAGAGAGTGCCAAGAAAGGTCAAGAGGCCGGTAGCCGGATCCCTGGCGAAGGTTGGCATGGAGCCGTCGTTGCTGAATCGCTGGCCGGTGGTGTAGACGTGGCGGCCATCCTTCGAAAGACGGAGGTCTTCGGGGTCAGTGAGACCGTTCACGGTGCCCCCGCCATCGCCGTTTCGAATGGATTGCAAAAGAGTGAGCCGGCCATAGTTAGGGCTGGCAGAATCGTCGTTGCGGGAGAAAACGGTGAGGGCATCGTCCTTTCTGGCCGCGGCATAAAGGAACTTCTCATCAGGGCTCAATTCGACTCTTGTGGCTTGATCGAGGGTCGTCACCGCTCCCACCCCGTCGCGGTGCTCCTCTACGAAGGTCAACTCGCCCGTCGCCGAGTCCCGGTTGAAGACGCTTACTGTGTCGTCGAGATCTGCTGCGGTATAGACGTGGTCTCCACCAGAGCTGACCGCGATGCTGACGACGTGGAAAATACCCGGTGCATCCGTGCCGTCCCGGACGACTTGGACCAGGGTCAAACGTCCATCCAGCGGATTCCTGCTAAAAACCGCGATCCTTCTGCCGAGCTCTGTTCCTACGTAGACATTGAGGCCGTCCGGACTCACCGCGAGGGCTTCAGCGCCCTCGATGGCCAAGGGCGGTATATCTCCCTGGCCGTCGTAGAGGGACTCGACGTAGGTGAGCTCTCCGGTGGTGACGTTGCGATCGAAGAGCGATACGGAAAAGTCACGTCGGGACGTTACATAGAAATGGCGGCCATCCGGGCTGATCAGGAATTCGCCGGGATCGGCGAGTCCATCGATCCCATTTTCATCGTCCTCGAAAGTCTCCACGAAAACGATGTCGCCGGTGGCGCGGTTTCGTTGCCAGACGGTCAAGAAATCCTCTCCGCCGGTGTAGACGAATTCACCATCTGAGCTCACCGTGACCACTTGGGCATCTAGAAGGCCTAAGGGGAGATCTCTCGTGAAGACCTCGTCCGTGACGAATACCGGCGTCCCGGCCACGAGACTGGGGGGATCGTTGATGTCGCTGATCGTGACGGTCAGGAGTTGAACATCCGTGGCAGCGAGGGAGTCCGTGACAGTGATTTCGACCTCTAGGACACCATTCCCATCCGGGTCCGTGGGCCTCTCGAAGTCGATGGGCGTCGTGAGGGTCAGCACACCGGTGTCGGGATCTATAAGGAAGAATACCTGGTCGGCGCCGCCGGTAATGGAGTAGGTCAGACCGGAACCCTCGGTGTCCCCGTCCGGGTCAACGGACTGGACGTCGCTCACCGCGATCTGTCCCTCGGCGGCACCTACGGCCGCCGTGGCCCCGCCGCCGTCGGAGGTGATCATCGGCACGTCGTTGACGCCGTTGATGGTGATCGTCACGGTGGCGGTCTCGGCGCAGGTGCTGGAGCCGTCGTCGATCGTGTAAGGGAAGGTCTCCTGAGCAGATTCGCCAGCGCTGAGATCGTCATAGCCGCCGTTGGGGTCGAAGCTCAGGGTGCCGTTGGCATTCACCGTGAGAAGCCCTGCCCCGAGGGGGATCTGGACTCCTACGTTGGCTGGATTGCCGCTGACCGCCGTCACCGTCAGGCCGTCGCCGTCTGGATCCGAATCGGCGGTAGTTGGGTTGGCCGCCAGGACGTTTCCATTGAGGGTTGTGTCCTCGTCGGTGGCAAGAGCGTCGCCAACGGCGGTGGGGCATTCATTGACCCCGGTGACAGTGACAGCGATGGTCTGGATGTCGGCTTCGCCCGAAGAATCGGTGACGGTGACTTCCAGGTCGTAGACGTTGTTGCCACCGGTATCTCCGGGATTTTCGAAGTCCGGCGCTGCTTGGAAGGTGAGGACGCCTGTGTCGGCGTCGATGGAGAAGAGGCCATCATCGATGGTGCCGGTGAGGGCATAGGTCAGGCCGGAACCCTCGGTGTCCCCCTCCGGGTCGGTGGAGTCCACATCGGTGACCGCGATTTGGTTTTCGGGGACGGAAAAGGCACCTCCCGTCGTGATCTCCGGCGGGTCATCGATTCCGTTGATGATGAGGGTCACGGTAGCGGTCTCGGTGCAGGTTCCGGAGCCGTCGTCTAAGGTGTAAGTGAAGATCTCCTGGGCCGTTTCGCCAGGACTGAGATCTTGGTAACCGCTGTTGGGATCGAAGCTCAATGTGCCGTTGGCGTTGACCGTCAGGAGGCCTGCTCCGAGAGGGATCTGGACGCCGATGTTGGCGGCAACTCCATTGATCGCGGTGACGGTCAAAGTGTCACCTTCTGGATCCGAGTCCGCGGTGGTGGGGTTGGCTGCCAAGAGATCTCCATTGAGCACGGTGTCTTCGTCGGTGGAGAAGGCATCGTCCACGGCGGTGGGACAATCATTGACCCCGTTCACAGTGACGGCGATGGCTCGAACATCGGTTTCGCCGCCGGAGTCGGTGACGGTGACTTCCAGGTCGTAGATGTTGTCAGTGCCGGTATCTCCGGGATTTTCGAAGTCCGGCGCAGCCAGAAAGACCAGGACTCCGGTGTCAGCGTCGAGAGAGAAGAGGGCATCGTCGATGGCGCCGGTAAGGGTGTAGGAAAGGCCAGCTCCTTCGGTGTCTCCCTCGGGATCGGTGGACTCTACGTCGGTCACTGCGGTTTGGTTTTCTGGAACCGAGAAGGTGCTCCCGGTGGTGATGGCTGGCGAGTCATTGATACCGGTGATGGTGAGGGTCACGGTGGCGGTCTCGGCGCAGCTGCCGGAGCCATCGTCAAGGGTGTAGCTGAAGCTCTCCTGGGCCGTTTCGCTGGCTCCGAGATCGTCGTAGCCGCCGTCGGGATCAAAGCTTACGGTTCCACTGGCATCGACCGTCAACAATCCGTTCCCGAGGGGTATCTGAGTGCCAACGTTCGCCGCATTGCCGTTGATGGCGGTGATGGACAGGGAGTCGCCTTCGGGATCCGAGTCCGCGGTGGTGGGATTCGCCGCCAGGAGATCTCCATTGACCACGGAGTCTTCGTCGGTGGCGAGGGCGTCGTCGATGGCGGTGGGGCATTCGTTGACCCCGACCACGGTGACGGCGATGGCTTGAACATCGGTTTCGCCACCGGAATCGGTGACGGTGACTTCCAGGTCATAGATGTTGTCAGCGCCGGTATCGATGGGGTTTTCGAAGTTCGGCGCAGCCAGAAAGGCCAGAACTCCGGTGTCGGCGTCGAGGGCAAAGAGGGCATCGTCCAGGGTGCCGGTGAGGGTGTAGGAAAGGCCTGCTCCTTCCGTGTCTCCCTCCTTATCGGTGGACTCGACGTCGGTGACTCCTGTTTGGTTTTCTGGGACCGGGAAGGCGTTGCTGGTGGTGATGACCGGTGGATCGTTGACGGCGTTGACCGTGACCTCAAAGCTGGCGAGGGAGGTGGTGAAACCGTCGTCAGCGGTAATCGTGATGGTAACCGGCCCACCGTTCTGACCGGCTGCGGGCAACACGTCGACGGTGAAGTTGGGTTGAGAACCGCCAAGAGTGAGATTCGTGACAGGAATGAGTGTGGGATCGGAGGAGGTGAACGAGAGGATCAGAGAGTCTCCGTCGGCATCATCCGCCGTGAAGGGGAGAGGGCCGGTAGCCGTGTCTTCGTTGGTCGTCTGATTGGCGGGAGGGTTCACGGCTGGTGCTACATTCCTGGCGCAGAGAGATCGGGAGCAGTGGACCACTGCCTGTCGCATGTCGAGGACGGTAATCAGACCATCTGCGTCGAGGTCGCGGACATCTCCAGCACCTACTGCGGTGCCATTCGCGGCGAGGATCAAGTCGATGTCATCGATATCCACATCGCCGTCACCATCAATGTCCCCGGGCATGGCCAGAGCCGGCGTTGCCAGTACGAAGAAAAAGGCGAGCATCGCTGCCCAACGGCTGTCCCGCCGGTTGCGGCGCTGCAGGGTGAAGAATCCTCCGACTGCTAGAGCCATTACGAGGAGGAGGAGACCGAGATCGCCGAGGGTGGGAATCTCGACGATGGAACCGCTGATGACCGTCACTGGCTCAATAGGGTTCACGTCGAGGGGTTGGCCGAGCTCGTCGGAGAGAGGCGCAAGAAGGCTCAGGTCGAATTCACCGGCACCGGCTTCCAGAGCCTGGAAAGTGGCGGAGAAGAGGTAGACCGTGTCGCTTTGATTGGCGATGAGATCCGCCGGTGGAAGCAGGGAAAGGACGAAGGAATCGGAGGAGCCGGCGTTTACCACCGAAACTTCGATGGCCTCCAGCAAGGCCGGGTCACCGAGATCCAAGGTGGGGACGACCCCGACGAATTCGAAGAGAGTCGGCTCGAAACTGAGGCTCACGTCGAAAGCGCCCAAGGATGGGGTCGCGCCATCGCCGAGATCCGAGACCACGACGTCCAGGTTCACGATCTCGCCGGGGCTGACTTCTGTCGTATCCGGCAGCAGGTTCAGGGAGACGCTGCCGCCGGCATGGGCGAGGTTGGGAAGGAGAAGAACCATCGCGAGAAGGAGGTGCGTTCCTAGGTGAGGGCGGCGGCTTAGATCTTTGTTCATGGTGTACATCCACTAGCTATGGGTCATCGCGTAACTCGAGGTCAAAAAACAGGGAGTAGCTCTCTGGGAGAAATCTCGAGTCTTCAAACTTGGTGAGAAAGATGGGGCGATCTAACGCCCCTACCTAGGCATGCGTGGGAATCCACCGGAATGGAACAAGATTTCTTGGCGAGTACCTTCTTGGTTCCCAAGAGTGTCTTGGGGAAGGTGCGGTGTGCGGTACCAAAAGGGAAGATTTCTTGGACCGATATTGACCACCCCGAAGAGATCTTGCGCATGTCTCAGAGAAGGCGGTACACCCGCGCTTCTTTGCCCACAACGGGCCCTCCGTAAAGAACTGAGAAGGATTTCTTCATGCGCCAGTCTCTTCTCTCTCCGCTTTTCCGATTCTTGTCGGGTCGAGCCCTCGGTTCCACCGGGTGCCTCAGCCGATGTGGTGTCCTAGTCTTCCTGCTCGCCCTCTCGGCGGTAGCAGCTCAGGCCCAGATCGTCGTCAACTCCACCCTCGACAACGTGGATCCCGGGGACGGATTCTGCACGCTGCGCGAAGCGATTCAAGGCGGTGGGGGGACGGCCTGCCCAGGATCCGGTCCAGTCCACTTCAATATCCCTGGGACCGGCCCCCACGTGATTCGGCTGACCCAAACCCTGGGGGGAAATACGTCCTTTGAGATTGACGGCTCGACCCAGCCCGGCAACGAGAGCGTGTGCACGTTGCCGATCCCAGATCGGCCGGCCTACCAAGTTATCCTGGATGGGGGAAACACGGTCAACGACGCCATTCTGGTGGGCGGCTCTGGCTCGGTGATTCGCGGCTTGAACATCCGCAATTTCACCAGCGATGCCATTCGCGGCCGAGGTAGTAACGTCAACCTGCAGTGCAACTTCATTGGTACGGACGAGACCGGTACCGTGGACATGGGCAATGGTGGTCATGGGGTCGTCTTCACAGGCGATTTCGTGGTTGGCATTCAAATCGGCGGCACCTCTCCGGGCCAAGGCAACCTGATCTCGGGCAACGACGATACGGGGATCTTCTTTTCCGGCCCCGACGGTTCGACGGTGCAGGGCAACTACATCGGCACCGACAAATCAGGAATCCTGCCGCTGGGAAACGAATCCGGCACCCACTACCGCAGCGGTGCCAGCAATCACCTCTTCGGCGGCACCGTGGCGGGTGCCGGCAACATCGTAGCTTTCAATAATCGGACTGGCATCTACCTCGATAGTCCGAGCAGTTTGCGCAATGAGAACAACCGCTACTTGGGCAACAGCGTTTTTCAGAACGGTGGGCTTGGCCTCGACATCGACGAGTTCGGCTTCTTGGCCAACGACAGCGACGATTCCGACGACGGCGCCAACAAGCGGATGAACTTTCCCGAGCTGACGGCGGCGTCGTTCAGTGACTCGAACCTTTCGGTGACGTACCGGGTGACATCGTCGGCGAGCAATCAGACCTATCCGCTGCGGGTCGAGTTCTTCTTCGCCGACGTCGACGGTCAAGAAGGCCAGACCTACCTAGGCTTTCAGAACTACACGAATGCCAATCAGATTCGGACGGCAGTGTTGCCGGTGCCCGATTTCGGCACCCGTGTTGTCGCGACTGCCACGGATGCTGATGGCAATACGTCAGAATTTTCGCCAAGCCGCGAGATTTCGGGTCTTCCGGTGGATCTCTCCATCACCAAGACCGACGGTGTCACCACGGCGGCGCCCGGCGGTGCTCTGACCTACACCCTCGAGGCGTCGAATCTGGGCCCCGGCGACGATCCGAGCGCCGTGGTTGCGGATACGATGCCTGCAGGCCTCACGTGTACCTACACCAGCATTGCGCGCGATGGGGCCAGCGGTCAGGACAATGGCAGCGGCGACATCAACGATACGGTCAATTTGCGGTCGGGCTCGTCGATCACCTACACGGTGAGCTGTGCAATCGATCTAGCCGCTTCCGGCACCGTATCCAACACAGCGACGATCACCGCAAGTCTCACGGATACTGACACGGGCAACAACACGGCGACCGACACCACCACTCTAGTGCCCTTGGTAGATGTTTCAGTGACGATGACTGGGGCCGGAGGATTTGTCGTCTCCGGAGATACGTTGAGCTTCACCATCACGGCCCAAAACGCGGGGCCGAGCACGGATCCGGCCGCACAGATCGTCAACAATCCACCCACTGACCTCACCTGCACGTGGACTAGCGCCGCTGCAGGCGGCGCCGGCGGAAATAGCAATGGCTCAGGAAATTTGAGCGAGCCCCTGAGTCTTCCACCCGGTGGTGTCGTGACCTACACCATGGAGTGTTTGCTCGACGAGTTTGCCGAGGGGACCCTGATCAATGAAGTTTCGGTGACCTCGTCGTTCACCGACTCGGATGCTTCCAACAACACGGCCTCGAGGACGTTGAATGCGGGTACGGTGCAGTTGGCCGTCGAGAAAACCGGTCCAGCAACCGCCGAGCCCGGCGAAACGATTCAATATTCGGTGTCGGTGATCCATAGCGGAACCCGTGGCGTGTCGCCGATCGCGATCCTCGACCCCATGCCGTCCGAGCTGGAAAGTTGTTCCTTTACCGCCGGTTTCACAGGTCCTCACGCGGCAGGCTTCTCATCTTCGGGAACTGGAGATATCGCCGACAACTTTGTTTTCATGGCCGGCGGCGGAACCCGTTTGACCTATACCGTGACTTGTACCGTGGCTGCGGACGCCGTCGGCCCAATTCGCAATACCGCCACGGCGACTTGGAATGGCGGCACGGAGCCCGACACCAGTGACAATACGTCGACGGTCGAAACCGTGGTCATCAGGACCGTCGATTTGTCGATCACCAAGACCGACGGCTTGAGTCAGGTGGTAGCCGGTGAGCCCTTGACCTACACCTTGGTTGCCGCCAATGCCGGGCCGGGTGATGAAGCCACCGCCGTGGTCAGCGACACGCTGCCTGCGGATCTGAGCTGTACCTGGACCAGCGTAGCAGCGGGAGGGGCGACGAATAACGGTTCTGGTAGCGGTGATGTGAACGACACAGTGAGCCTGCCTTCGGGATCCACCGTCACCTATTCCATCTCCTGCTCGGTGGCTTCTGATGCCACCGGCACACTGAGCAACACGGCGACGATCACCGGTTCCGAGACAGACAGTGAGGGGACGAACAACTCGGCCACGGACCTCACCACGGTGATTCAGCAGGCGGATATCTCGATCACCAAGACCAACGGCACGACGGAATCGGTGCCAGGCACTTCTACGACCTACACGGTGGTGGTGTCGAACGCAGGTCCGTCGGACGATCCGAGTGTCAGTGTCACCGACACATTGCCTTCTGATCTGAGTTGCACTTGGAATAGTGTTGCAGCTGGTGGTTCTACGGGCAGTGCTGGTTCGGGCTCGGGAAACCTTTCGGAGACCGTAAGCTTGCCCGCCGGTTCTTCAGTGACCTACACCCTGTCTTGCAATATCGACGCATCGGCGTCGGGTAGCCTGATCAATACGGCTACGGCGACGGGCTCTTTCGACGGAAACGCGTCCAATAACAGTGCTACGGATACGGACAGCCTGGCATCGAGTGCTGATATTTCGATCACGAAGACGAATGGAGTGACGGAATCGATACCCGGTACTTCGACGACGTACACGCTGGTGGCTTTGAACGCGG
>JAHZIX010000043.1 GCA_022601195.1 Deltaproteobacteria bacterium | reverse complement strand
CTTTGCGACTGCTGAAGCGCAACTACGGTATTCTTGCTCACGGCGTATCTCCTCGTCGTTGAGGGTGAATCGAACTTGGTTGTCCGATTCAGGATACGCCACCTTCATTTTGCCCCCGTACACAACTTTCAACCATAGCTCTCTAGCAAACGTGCCACCCTTCATGGCTGGTTCAGCTCCCTACCTGGCTTCCCTGAAGGTTCCCGTCACAGAGATCACCCCTTCCCTGGGGACCCTTGGTATTGAGGAGTCCTCGCAAGGAGTCAGCGACGAAGGAGCTTTGGCGGAGAATCTCCCTGCCTGGGAAGATCTCCACTCATTTCAGTACATTCAGCTGTTGGGTTGCTCGGTCGGTGTCGACCCTTCGGAGTACCGGTGAAGATCGGCGAGTGGTCTTTGAGACCCGGCGGAAACCTTTGTATCCAGGGGTTCTATCGAGTTTTTGGATAAAAAAAGGTCATGGTGTGCTCAGGGGAACTTTGCGGCTTCTTATCTGTTGGCACACAACTTGCTTAATGAGTGACCGAAGGGCGGAGTTGCCGGAACGGTAGCTGCGCCGACTCGCAAACTAGAAATTCAATCTGAGTTAGTAGCCGGGGGCAGCAACCTACTGGCTGTTTATAGGTTTATATGTTGGGTTTGGTGAGACTTCAAAGTTTAGGCAGAAGAAGTTGACGGAAGGCTTTTGGAGCTAACGAGCTTCCCAGACTCTCTAGGTTTGTCAGGGTCTCCGTCGATCCCCATCAAAGATTCTGTTTCGGAGGAGGTTGAGGAATGAAAAGGATTCTATCTGTGGCTGGACTTGCAGCCCTTGTTGGACTAGGTGGGCTGGCTCCGGCCCAAGCTCAGGATGCTATGGGTGGAGAGCTATTTCCCCCAAATGCTAAGCCTGGTGAGTGTTATGCCCGGGTTTTCGTACCCCCAGTCTACGAGACGGATACCAAGGAAGTTCTTCTAAGCGAAGCTTCCGAGGAGGTCAAGTTGGTTCCTGCCAGATACGAGACGGCGGAAGAGCGCGTCCTCGTTGAGGAGGCCTCGGAGCGTTGGGAAGTAGTTCCGGCGACCTATGGATGGAAGACAGAGGAGGTTATGACGAAGCCTGCTTCGAAGCGCCTCCAGCGGGTTCCAGCTGTCTACGAGAAGGTTTCTGAGCAGGTTGTCGATACTCCCGCTCATACGATCTGGAAAAAGGGCCGGGGGCTCAGCGAGACCGTAGACAACGCTACCGGTGAAATCATGTGCCTAGTAGAAGTTCCAGCTACCTATAAGACGGTGACCAAGACCGTTCTCAAGGCTCCGGCTCGAGTAGAGGAGGTTGAGATTCCTGCGCAGTACACGACCGTGAAGAGGCGCGTCATGGAGAATCCCCCTTCGGTTCGGAAGGTTGAGATTCCCGCCGAATACAAGACAGTCAAAGTTACCAAGCTGGTCGCACCGCCGGAAGCTAGCCGTACTCCCGTTCCAGCTCGGTATCAGACGGTTACGAGTCGGCGCAAGGTGGCCGGCGGCGAAATGGCCTGGCGAGCGGTGCTCTGTGAGACGAACACCACTCCTCAGATGGTGGCCAAGATTCAACGGGCGCTCTCCAGCGCCGGTTACGACGCAGGCCCGGCCGATAATGTCCTTGGTGCCCAGACCGCATCAGCCCTAAGGGCCTTTCAGCTCTCCAAGGGTCTTGCTCATGGTGGAGTGACCATGGAGACCCTGAGTGCCCTCGGCGTGCTCTAGGGGCCAAAAGAAGATTTTCAGGACGGTCAGGTCCATTTTGGCCTGATCCGTTCTGATGCAGTTCCTTTCGGTATCGGGGGCGGCTTGCCGGAGTCGCTCCCTCTTTTTTTGTCTCTGCAGATCCTAATCGAATGTAGGCTGCGTGCTAAAGTTCCGGCATGCAGATCTACGGTTTTCACCCGGTCAGGGAGGCGCTGCGTCACCGTCCTCATGAGGTGCAGTCGGTCTGGCTCGCAAGGGCTCGCAAGGATCCCCGGAGTCGACAGATTTTAGACCTCTGCCGTCGGCACCGGGTGGAGGTTCTTGCAGCTTCCCGGGAGATGCTGGAGGGACTGGGCGAGGTGGTCCACAATGGCTGCATCGCAGAGCTATCTGGTGTCTCTCGAGCCGTAACCTCTTTCGCTGATCCGCAGCTCCAAGTATTGATCGAAGATGTCCAGGACCCTAGGAACCTGGGAGCTCTTCTCCGGGTGTGCGAGGGGGCCGGCGTTGGCGGGGTGCGGATTCGGGACAGGGGAAGTGCACCTCTCTCCAACGTGGCGTTGAAGACCTCTGCTGGCGCTGCTGAGTTGCTTGAGGTCCAGAGGATCACCAATAGTGCTCAGGAAATTCGTGAACTCCAGGACCAAGGGTATTGGGTCTATGGTGCTGATGCCGAGGGGGAGCTGATCTGGGAAGTCGATCTCTGTGGTCCAATACTCCTTTGCATTGGCGGAGAGGAAAAGGGTCTGAGGCAACGCACTCGGCAACTCTGTGACCGCTTGGTTTCACTTCCTATGAGGGGGCAGGTCAGTTCGTTGAACGTCGCTACGGCTGCCGCCGCTCTCCTCTATGAGGCTGTTCGGCAGCGAATGTCCCAGAATGCCTCGCAGCCCTTGCAAGAAGAAGGCGCTTGAGGCTAAACTGCGCTTCGCCGGAAACGATGCTGGATCGGTGCCGCGAAATCGACTAGAGGAATACTCTGGAGGGTTTCAAGCGGAGGGCTGATCCCAGGCTCCGGGACAGCGGGCCGGCATAGCTCAGTGGTAGAGCAACTGCCTTGTAAGCAGTAGGTCCGCGGTTCGATCCCGCGTGCCGGCTCCAGGCGAGTGTGAGAACAATTTGGAGGCGTACCCGAGTGGCCAAAGGGGGCAGACTGTAAATCTGCTGAGCTACGCTCTACGGTGGTTCGAATCCATCCGCCTCCACCATTGCCTCACATTGGAAAGTAGAAGTTAGCGGGAGTAACTCAGTGGTAGAGTCTCGGCCTTCCAAGCCGTTGGTCGCGGGTTCGATTCCCGTCTCCCGCTCCAACCCTTTTCCTGGAAATTCCCTCCATACCTAACCATCGCTGTGCAGAGACAACCTAGGACGGCCTCGTCATGGAGGAGGGTTGTCTGGCGTCAAAGGGCCCTGGGTCGAGGTGTAGGATAGGCGGCTCGACTCACAGAAAAGACGGGGGTTGCAATTTCTTTCCAAGTTTGACAGTATCCGGCCTTCCCGCCGCCGTACTAGGTTCCTAGTGCGAGGAGGCAGGTGCGGGCTGAGCCGGAAGACACTGGCGGAGAGTCTTTGGGCGAGGGGTAAAACTTAGGAAATTGGGCAGGAAGGCCGCCTAAGGGTGGTCCTTCAGATGCGTTCTTTCGGGCGCCAGGCTCGATAGGTTAAGAATTCTTTTGCGCCCACGTGGCTCAGGGGTAGAGCGCTTCCTTGGTAAGGAAGAGGTCACCGGTTCAAATCCGGTCGTGGGCTCCACGCAGTTCTAGGTTCTTGTAGATTTTTGAAGTCGGCGTTAGGCGACCGACAACTCGGCATAGCGAAGTCTGCTCGCTACTCAGGAGGCATTCGACCCGACATGGCCAAGGAAAAATTCGAGCGCAATAAGCCTCACGTGAACATCGGTACCATCGGTCACGTGGACCACGGCAAAACAACTTTGACAGCTGCCATCACGAAAGTGCTGGCGTCAAAAGGTTTGGCTGAGACTATCGATTTCGACAACATCGACAAAGCTCCGGAAGAGAGGGAGCGTGGAATCACCATCGCTACCGCTCATGTCGAATATGAATCGGACGAGCGTCACTACGCGCATGTGGACTGCCCTGGGCACGCAGATTATGTGAAAAACATGATCACCGGTGCTGCGCAGATGGACGGTGCCATTTTGGTTGTCTCGGCGGCTGATGGCCCCATGCCGCAAACGCGCGAGCATATCTTGCTAGCACGGCAGGTAGGTGTCCCGTCGATGGTCGTGTTCATGAATAAATGCGACATGGTAGATGACGAGGAGCTTCTGGATCTGGTGGAGCTAGAGCTGCGAGAGCTCTTGAGTTCCTACGATTTCCCTGGCGATGACATTCCCATCATTCGCGGCTCAGCGCTCAAAGCTCTCGAGTCTGGGGATGCTGAGAGTGAGTGGGGGAGCAAGGTCGTCGAGCTGATTTCTAACGTCGATGACTATATTCCTCTACCGGAACGCGACGTGGACAAGGATTTCCTGATGCCTATCGAGGATATCTTCTCGATCCAGGGTCGCGGAACAGTGGTGACGGGCCGAATCGAACGCGGCATCGTCAAGGTCGGCGAGGAGATCGAGATCATCGGTATTCGCGATACGACGAAGACCACCGTAACCGGAGTCGAGATGTTCCGAAAGTTGCTTGACGAAGGTCAAGCCGGGGACAACGTGGGAGTCCTCCTGCGGGGTACAAAGAAGGACGAAGTGGAGCGCGGGCAGGTTCTGGCGAAGCCGGGGTCGATCACTCCTCATACGATCTTCAAAGGCGAGGTCTACATCCTGACGAAGGAAGAAGGTGGACGCCACACTCCCTTCTTCAAAGGCTATCGCCCCCAGTTTTATTTTCGGACGACAGATGTCACGGGAGCGGCAACTCTTCCAGAGAATGTTGAAATGGTGATGCCTGGGGACAACGTTAGTCTCCATGTGGAGCTTATTGCCCCTATCGCCATGGAAAAGGGTGTCCGATTCGCAATCAGAGAAGGCGGTCGCACCGTTGGAGCAGGAACAGTGACGGAGATCGTGCAGTAGTAGGGTGATATCTAGTCGAAGCGGCTAGTTCTAAATTAGGCCAGTAGCTCGAATTGGTAGAGCAGCGGTCTCCAAAACCGCGGGTTGGGGGTTCGAATCCCTCCTGGCCTGCCAGGGCATTTGAGTAAGATTTATGAGTACTTGGGTAGCTAGATCCAGAGCGTTTCTGTCAGAAACTGTTTCCGAGGTCAAGAAGGCAACTTTTCCTGCCAAGGATGAGCTGATCAGTACGACAATTGTTGTCCTGGTGACCAGCGCCATCTTCGCAGTATTTCTTTGGGTTGCGGATATCGGGATTAACTGGGTGATGAGTGGGGTGTTCGGTAGATGACCGAGGAAGAGACCCAGCGCAAGTGGTACATCGTTCATACGTATTCCGGATTTGAGGAGCGTGTGAAGGAAACCCTGCTACAGCGGGCCGAAGCGTTAGGGATGGGAGACTCCTTTGGGGAGGTTCGCATTCCAACCGAGACGGTGGTCGAATACCGGAATGGCAAGAAACGGGAGACTCAGCGGAAGTTTTTTCCCGGGTACATTCTCGTCGAGATGGAGATGTCCGATCCTGGCTGGCATGTTGTCAAGAACACGCCAAAGGTCACTGGCTTTGTTGGAACCGGTAGGAAGCCAACTCCGCTGACTCAGGAAGAGGTCGATCAGATTCTCGAACAAGTCCACACAGCCCAGGAAAAACCCAAGCCGAAGTACATGTTTGACAAGGGCGAGCCCGTCAAGATCATTGATGGCCCGTTTAACAACTTCACCGGTGTGGTCGAGGAAGTAAACCTCGACAGGAGCACCTTGAAGGTCATGGTGACAATCTTCGGGAGACAGACGCCCGTAGAACTCGACTTTTCTCAGGTTCAGAAGGTATAGCTCCCTAGGGAGCAATTCTGGCTTCTTCAACTAAGGTTGGTACGATATGGCAAAAAAAGTCATTGCCCAAATCAAGCTGCAGATACCCGGTGGTCAAGCGACACCCGCTCCCCCGGTGGGGCCAGCGCTGGGTCAAGCTGGCGTCAATATTATGGATTTCTGTAAGGCGTTCAACGCCCGAACACAGAAGAACCAGGGCACGATAATTCCGGTAGTTATTACTGTCTATGCTGACCGGAGTTACAGCTTCATCACTAAGACCCCGCCTGCCGCAGTTCTTCTGCTTCAAGCAGCTGGGATCAAGAAGGGGTCGGGCGAGCCCAACAAAGCTAAGGTCGCGACGGTGACGCAGGCGCAAGTAGAAGAGATTGCCCGGACCAAGCAGCCCGATCTGACGGCTGCGGGGATAGAGGCGGCAATGCGGACGATAGAAGGGACCGCCCGTTCCATGGGTATAGAGGTCTCCGCTTAGGGGAACTAAGAGAAATGCCAAAGCA
This sequence comes from Deltaproteobacteria bacterium, assembly GCA_022601195.1. Taxonomy (GTDB): domain Bacteria; phylum Acidobacteriota; class Thermoanaerobaculia; order Multivoradales; family JAHZIX01; genus JAHZIX01. Next base: position 84,575 of record JAHZIX010000043.1, on the reverse strand, counting down.
CGGAAAGAACTTTCGCCAGGCCGCAGAGAAGGTCGAACTGCGCCAATACGGATTGCTCGAGGGTATTGCAGCTATCAAGGAAGCTTCGTTCGCGAAGTTTGACGAAACCTTGGAGGTTGCCCTGCGTCTTGGGGTTGATCCCAAACACGCCGATCAGATGGTGCGCGGGACGGTCATTCTGCCTCACGGCACTGGAAAATCAGTCAAGATTCTAGTTTTTGCTGGCGGTGAAAAGGTCAAGGAGGCCGAAGAGGCTGGGGCCGATTTTGTCGGTGGCGAAGAATTGGCAGAAAAGATTCAGGGCGGTTGGATGGACTTCGATGCGGTCATCGCAACGCCGGACATGATGAGAGTGGTGGGCCGCTTAGGTCGAGTGCTGGGCCCCCGAGGGCTGATGCCAAATCCGAAAGTCGGAACCGTCACTTTTGAGGTGTCGAAAGCAGTCACCGATATCAAAGCCGGTAAGGTCGAATTTAGAGTTGATAAGACGGGGGTTATCCATGCGCCCTTGGGGAAGCTCTCTTTTGATGATGCGAAACTAGGGGATAACACTACGGCGCTGGTCGCAGCTGTTCTCAAGGCGAAGCCAGCCTCGGCTAAAGGGAAATACGTCCGCTCGGTCAATCTCGCTTCGACGATGGGCCCGGGAATTCAGCTGGATGAGACCGTCTTGACGACGGTTGAAGCCTAGGGGAGAGCATCATGCCGTTGACGAAGGCCAAGAAGGCCGACCTCGTGACTCGCTACGAAGAGGGACTTGCAGCAGCTCCCCATGCTTTTGTCTTGGGATACCAGGGGATTACGGTCCCACAGGTTACGGAACTCCGTGCCAAGGTCCGGGAAAGCGGCGGGCACTATGAGGTGGTAAAAAATACCCTCGTCTTGAGAGCGATCGAAGGCAAGCCGTTGGGAGAGGTCAAGGATATCTTTCAGGGTACGGTGGCTGTTGCCTATTGCAACGACGACGCTGTGGGCCTAGCGAAAGCTCTCACCGAATTCGCCAAGGATGCTCCTATGGTCGAGTTCAAGGCTGGAATGGTCGAGGGAAAGGTAATTGAGGCGGGGCAAATCAAGGATATTGCTTCCTTACCGTCCCGTGAGGAACTTCTTGCGAAGCTGCTCTTTCTGTTGCAATCGCCGGTTTCTCGCATGGTTCGAGGGCTCGCAGCTTTGCCTCGCCGGTTTGTCGTCGCGATGGATCAGGTCGCGCAGAAGAAGAGCTAAAAAGGCAGCGTTGCTGAGGTCAGCAGAGAGTCTTATTGAGTCAATAGTCTTTAGAAAGAAATAGGAAACGAACCGGTAGCCCGCAATATTTGTTTGCTGGAGGCTCGGTACCCAAGGTAAGGAGAGGATAGATGGCAATCGCGGCTGAGGAGTTCATTAGTCAGGTCGAGCAGATGACGGTCCTTGAGCTCAACAATTTGGTCAAGGCCATGGAAGACCATTTTGGAGTCTCAGCAGCAGCGGCTGCTGTGGCAGCCCCCGCTGCTGGTGGTGGTGCGGGAGCAGCAGAGGCAGAGGAAAAGACGGAGTTTGATGTCGTTCTAACAGCGATCGGGGACAAGAAGATCAATGTTATTAAGGCCGTTCGTGAGGTAACGAGCTTGGGCCTCAAGGAGGCTAAAGATCTCGTCGAGTCCGCTCCCGCGAAGGTCAAGGAAGGCATCTCCAAAGAAGAGGCGGAAGAAATTAAGAAGAAGTTTGAAGCGGCCGGTGCCCAAGTTGACCTCAAATAGTCAACTTGTGTATTGGAAATCAAGCACGAACAGAGACCTCCCTTCGCTGCAAGCGGCGCTGGGAATCTAGTCGATTACGCCATGCCCCTTTGTCGGCCCTTTAGGCCGAGAGGGGTATGGTGTCGCCTTTTCTAGGCATTTTGTGGCCGGACTTCAAAGGCCAGGTACTTCGCAGAACCGGGTCGCAGCAGGGGACATTCTATGAGAACAAATATCACCGAGCCAAACGGGCGGCGTCAAGACTTCTCCCGCATCGATACGACTTTGCCGATTCCCAATCTGATTGATGTTCAGCGGAAATCGTACGAGCGGTTCCTGCAGATGAATCTTCTTCCAGAGGAGCGCGGCAACCACGGACTACAGGCCGTATTTACCAGTATTTTCCCATTCTCGGATTTTCGCGAGACCTGTTCTCTGGATTTCGTGAAGTATTCCATCGGCGACTGGCAGTGTAAATGCGGAACTTTGGAGGGTCTTGAGTACCTCCGGATGACCTGCGTTAACTGTAATTCCAAGATCAAAACTGATCATCCTCTGGAAGAAACGGTCACCTGTCCCGAATGCGGCTTCGTCAATAAGAATCAGGTGACGAAGTGCGACACCTGCGGCTATCCAGTGGATCTACGCCTCAAGTACTCCATTCAAGACTGTCAAGAACGTGGAATGACCTACGCTGTTCCGCTGAAGGTGACCTTCAGGCTTTTTGTGTATGACAAAGATCCTGAAACCGGGGCTCGCATGATGCGAGATGCGAAGGAGGAGGAGGTCTACTTCGGCGACATTCCTCTTATGTCCGATAACGGCACCTTCATCATCAATGGCACAGAGCGGGTGATCGTGAGTCAGCTTCATCGCAGCCCGGGCGTATTCTTTACCAAGGAAGGGCCAAGAGCCTTCTTGTCGAAGATCATTCCCTATCGCGGATCTTGGGTTGAGTTCGAGTATGACCAGAAGGATGTTCTTTCGGTTCGGATCGATCGGAAGAGGAAATTCCACGGCACCGTTTTCCTGCGGGCGCTTGGACTGGAATCCAACGAGCAAATTCTTCGTCAGTTCTACAACGCAATCCCCGTCGAGGTGCTTGAGGACGGTGAGGTTTCTCTGGCAGTACCGGCTAAAGTTCTCGCCGAAGAGCGTTTGAGAGACCAACAGAGTCGCGGTCGGAGAGAAGAGTTTCCAATTTTCGCTGGGCTCTCGCTGGGGAAAGAACACATCCCAGCGATGGACGCCGGTGAGAGCGTCAAGTTTCGAGTCAAGCTGGGTAGTCTCGAGAGAGTGTTATTCATTTCAGACATCGTCGACCTGGATACTGGTGAAGTACTTTTTGAAGCGAATGACCTGGTGCCTGAAGATCTGGCGGAGCGGCTAGAGGGAAAGAACATCAACGACCTTGAGGTGTTCTTTCCCGATTGGGAGCCTGCGGGGAACACGCTAAGCAACACTCTTACGAAGGACACTACGACCAACGTCAAAGAGGCGCTGATCGAGATCTATCGGCGTATGCGTCCCGGTGACCCTCCTACCCTGGAGAGTGCTCGGTCGCTGTTCTACGGAATGTTCTTCGATGCAAAGAGGTACGATTTTTCTCGAGTTGGCCGCTTCAAGTTCAATATCAAGCTGGATACCGAGGTACCTGTAGAGCAGAAAACTCTCTCGGCAGATGATTTTTTCCGAGTGATCGGTTATCTCCTTCGGCTGCAAAAGGATATTGGACGGGTTGACGACATTGACAACCTCGGTAATCGTCGGGTCCGGGCAGTGGGTGAGCTTCTCGAGAATCAGTTCCGAGTTGGGCTGGTTCGGATGGAGCGGGCTATCAAAGAGAAAATGTCTGTCCATCAGGACATCGACTCTGCGATGCCTCATGACTTGATCAATTCCAAGCCCGTCATCGCTGCGGTGAAGGAGTTTTTTGGCTCCTCGCAACTTTCCCAGTTCATGGACCAAACGAACCCCCTATCAGAGGTTACGCACAAAAGACGGCTCTCCGCCCTAGGTCCTGGAGGGCTTTCTAGGGAGCGAGCTGGCTTTGAAGTGCGAGATGTTCATGCTACTCACTATGGCCGGATTTGCCCCATCGAAACTCCTGAAGGGCCCAATATTGGTTTGATCTCTTCTCTGGCCACCTATGCCCGGATCAACGACTATGGGTTTATCGAGAGCCCCTACAAGAGGGTCGATAACGGAGAGGTTTTGGATCACTTTCGAGTGGTGCAGGTCGGCAAGGGACCTTTCAAGCTCGGGCAAATCGTGACTCGCAAGGAGCTGGAGGTCGCCAATACGACCTTGAAGGCGGAGAGAGATAGGGTCGCAGCAGAGCCTTTCGCTTTCTATCTCTCAGCATGGGAAGAAGAGAAATACATCATCGCTCAGGCGAACGCTCCCATCGCTTCAGACGGAATGTTGGCGGAGGAGCGAGTGATCGCCCGAGCAGGAGGCGATTTCGTTACCGTCGAACGGGACCTTGTGGACTACATGGATATCAGTCCCAAACAGCTTGTGTCGGTAGCTGCTGCCTTGATCCCATTCCTTGAGAATGATGATGCGAACCGTGCCTTGATGGGTTCCAATATGCAGAGACAAGCTGTGCCCCTTTTGCGCAGCGAGGCACCTATTGTGGGAACGGGTCTCGAGGCCATCGTTGCACAGGACTCAGGAGCGGTAGTCCTTTGCCAGCGTGGCGGCGTGGTCGACTCTGTCGATGCAGAGCGCATCATCGTCCGGGTAGAAGGAGAGGATGCGGATACTGGGGAGGCCAAGGAATTCGGCGCTGACATCTACCAGCTGACGAAGTTTAGGCGGTCGAACCAGAACACCTGTATTACTCAGAAGCCGGTGGTTCAGGAGGGGCAGCGAGTCCGTAAGGGCGAGGTTCTTTCGGATGGCCCCTGCACAGAAGAAGGGGAGCTAGCGCTCGGTAGGAACGTCCTGGTGGCCTTCATGCCTTGGCGTGGCTATAACTTCGAGGATGCAATTCTCGTCTCAGAGAAGCTGGTTAGAGAGGATTACTACACCTCTATCCACATCGAGGAGTTCGAGATTGAAGCTCGTGATACCAAATTGGGCCCGGAAGAAATCACTCGGGATATTCCCAATGTCTCCGAGTCAGCGCTGAAGGATCTGGACGAAAGCGGAATTATTCGAATCGGAGCTACCGTCAAGGCGGGCGATATTCTTGTTGGGAAGGTTACTCCCAAAGGAGAGACGCAGCTGACTCCAGAAGAGAAGCTTCTTCGAGCTATCTTTGGCGAAAAAGCTGGCGACGTTCGAGATGCCAGTCTCAAGGTGCCTCCCGGAATCGATGGGACCGTGGTGGATGTGAAGATCTTCTCTCGAAAGGGAGTCGAGAAGGACCTCCGCGCTGCAGAGATCGAACAGGACGAGATCGACCGTCTTCAGAAAAACATCAAGGACGAAGTGCGGATTCTGACCGAAGAGCGGAACAAGAAGATTCGCGATCTCCTGGCAGAGCAGAAGGTGGCGAAATCGGTTGTAGCCCACAATGGGGATGTGCTGCTGGAAGCAGGGAACGAGATCGGGCAGACCTTGCTCGAGCAGTTGACTCGAGAAGAAGTACTACGGCTGCCGCTCAAGGATCCTAAACTGGGAGGTCAAATCTCAGCGATCTACAAGAAGACGGACTCCCATGTCGAAGTCCTGCACCAGGTGAATGAAGAGCGAATCGCTCTTCTTCAAAAAGGAGATGAACTTCCTCCCGGCGTAATCAAGCTCGTCAAGGTCTTCGTGGCCATGAAACGGAAGCTTCAGGTAGGCGACAAGATGGCGGGGCGACATGGAAACAAGGGTGTGATTTCACGGATTCTTCCTGAGGAAGACATGCCGTATATGCCAGATGGCTCTCCGGTCGAGATCGTACTTAATCCCCTAGGTGTTCCTAGCCGTATGAACGTCGGACAGATTCTTGAGACTCATCTTGGTTGGGCCGGTCGCGTTCTTGGGTTGCACTTTGCGACTCCTGTTTTCGATGGCGTAAGAGAGGTGCAGATCAAGGACCTTCTGAAGGAGGCTAGTCTTCCGCTGTCTGGCAAGACAACGTTGAGTGATGGGGTAACTGGCGAGCAGTTTGAGCAGAAAGTGACCGTGGGTTACATCTATATGTTGAAACTCTCCCATCTCGTCGATGACAAGATCCACGCCCGTTCGATCGGGCCGTATTCTCTCATCACTCAGCAACCGTTGGGTGGTAAGGCCCAATTCGGTGGTCAGCGTTTCGGAGAGATGGAAGTATGGGCCTTGGAGGCCTATGGAGCCGCATACACCTTGCAGGAACTTCTCACCGTCAAGAGTGACGACGTCGAAGGCCGGAGCAAGATCTATGAAGCAATTGTTAAGGGCGATGTTCCGGACGACCCAGGTCTCCCGGAATCATTCAACGTTCTTGTCCGGGAACTTCAAAGCCTGTGCCTGGACGTAGAACTCCTGAAAGCGTAAGGAGGTAGGACGTTGCAACCACTGACTAGTTTCGAGAAGGCCCAAACCCCCTTGCGGGATTTCAACGCAATCAAGATTTCTGTGGCTTCGCCGGAGCGCATTCGCTCCTGGAGCTATGGCGAGGTAACTAAGCCGGAGACGATCAACTATCGGACTTTCAAACCCGAGAGGGATGGCCTGTTCTGTGCGAAGATCTTCGGTCCGGTGACCGATTGGGAGTGCTTGTGCGGAAAATATAAGCGCATGAAGCACAGAGGCGTCGTGTGCGACAAATGTGGAGTGGAAGTAACCCGGTCGAGAGTCCGCCGAGAGCGGATGGGCCATATTGAGCTTGCCTGCCCAGTTTCTCATGTGTGGTTCTTCAAGGGCCTACCAAGTCGAATAGGACATCTGCTGGACATTAGTCTGCGGGACCTGGAGAGGATTCTCTATTTCGAGAGCTACGTGGTCCTGGATCCCGGTGAAACCGAGCTGAAAGAAAAAGAGCTTCTTTCAGAAGAGCGTTTCCGGGAAGTGCGAGACGAGTATGGCGACGGCACCTTCAAGGCGCGTATGGGAGCTGAGGCTATCAAGGAGCTCTTGGCTACCATTGAGGTAGAAGAGCTAGCTGAAGAGCTACGCATTGTAATGCGCACCGAAACTAGTCAGATTCGGCGCCTGAAGGCGGCGAAGCGGCTGAAGGTGGTTGATGCATTTCGCCGCAGCGGACACCGGCCCGAGTGGATGATCCTCGATGTAATTCCCGTTATACCGCCAGAGCTCAGGCCTTTGGTGCCCTTGGATGGTGGGCGGTTTGCTACTAGCGATTTGAACGATCTCTACCGAAGAGTGATCAACCGTAACAACCGCTTAAAGAAGTTGCTCGAGCTCCGTGCTCCCGAAGTGATCGTTCGCAACGAAAAGCGGATGCTTCAAGAGGCTGTGGATGCACTCTTTGACAACGGTCGAAGAGGTAGAGTCCTCAAAGGCTCGAACAACCGACCCTTGAAGTCTCTGTCGGATACGCTCAAAGGTAAGCAGGGTCGCTTCCGGCAGAATCTACTTGGAAAGAGAGTTGACTACTCCGGTCGCTCCGTCATCGTTGTCGGCCCCGACCTCAAGCTGAAGCAGTGTGGTCTTCCCAAAAAGATGGCTCTGGAGCTGTTCAAGCCCTTTATCTACAACCGTCTCGAAGAAAAGGGCTTGGTGGGTACCATCAAGGCTGCCAAAGAGTTGGTAGAGCAAGAAGTGGATGAGGTTTGGGATGCACTAGAGGAGGTCATCGCAGATCATCCTGTGTTGCTGAACCGTGCGCCCACTCTTCACCGACTTGGGATCCAAGCATTTCAACCGGTCTTGACCGAGGGAAAGGCCATCAAGATTCACCCACTCGTTTGCGCAGCTTTTAACGCAGACTTTGATGGTGATCAGATGGCGGTACATGTACCGCTTTCTCCGAAGGCTCAAATCGAGAGTAAGGTCTTGATGCTGGCTGCCAACAATATCTTGAGTCCCGCCCACGGTCGCCCGCTGGCAGTTCCTAGTCAAGATTTGGTCCTCGGCGGCTACTACCTGACCCTTCGGAAGCCAAATGCAAAGGGAGAAGGGCGAATCTTCCCGGATTTCGATTCGGTACTCCTCGCGCTTGAGGCGGGAGAGGTAGAGACGCTCAGTACGATCAAGGTTCGATATTCTGGCAAATATATAAACCTGGAGACTCAGTACAGTAACCAGGACATCATGCATGCTGAGATCGAAGAGCTGGATCGCCAGATCGTCGAGACGACCGTCGGTAGGGTCATCCTCAACTTGCATCTTCCCAATGAGATTCCTTTCGTCAATGGCTTGTTGAAGAAGCGGGGCTTGCAGGATCTCGTAGGCTTCTGTTTCGTTCGTCTGGGCAATGACCTCACAGTCAAAATGCTGGACGACATCAAGGAAGTCACTTTCTTCTACGCTACGAAGGCTGGGATCTCTATCGGTGTAGATGACATGGTGATTCCAGATTCGAAACAGGATCTTCTGGACTCGGCCAATACCAGCGTGATTGAGATTGAGAAGCAACGTTCCGCTGGTGTCATTACAGCTGGAGAACGCCACAACAAGATCATCGATATTTGGCACAGGGCGACGGAGCAAGTGTCAGAAGAGATGTTTGAAGAGATGAAGAAGGTTGAGCTGGCCTCTGGCGAGTTCAATCCAATCAACATGATGGCTGACTCAGGGGCTCGTGGCTCTCGTGAGCAGGTTCGGCAGTTGGCGGGAATGCGTGGTTTGATGTCCAAGCCATCGGGCGAGGTCATTGAGACCCCCATTACCGCGAACTTCAGAGAAGGTCTCTCAGTGTTGCAGTATTTCATTTCCACCCACGGTGCTCGGAAAGGGTTGGCAGATACAGCCCTGAAGACCGCCGATTCCGGGTACCTAACGAGAAGGCTTGTTGATGTGGCTCAAGATGTCATCATCAATGAGATCGATTGCGACACGATAGATGGGATTTACGTAACCGCCATCATGGAGGGGGGCGAAATCCTCGAGGCCTTGCGAGATCGGATCGTCGGCAGGGTTAGCCAGGAAGATATCTACGATCCAATGAGTGGCGAGGAGCTCGTCTCTGTTGGTCAAGAGATTTCAGAGGCGCTCGCCAACTCGGTTCAGTCTTCTGGAATAGAACGAGTGAAAATTCGCTCCGTTCTGACTTGCGAGACCCGGCGAGGAGTTTGTGCTAGCTGCTACGGCCGAAACCTAGCCACCGGGAAGATGGTCGAGATTGGCGAGGCTGTTGGCGTCATTGCTGCGCAGTCAATCGGTGAACCCGGAACCCAGTTGACCATGCGGACCTTCCACTTTGGAGGAACGGCGAGTCGAGTTTCGGAACAGTCGAAGCACGCTGCCACCAATCCCGGTACAGTGAAGTTCCTCAATGTGACAACAGTCGAGAGTAAAGAGGGTGACCTCGTTGTGATCAATCGGAACGGTAAGTTGGTCTTGCTGGATCCGAAGGGGCGCGAATTAGAGCGCTATGCTCTTACTTATGGCTCTCATCTGCTGGTACATGAAGGAGATCAGGTCACTCCTGGGATGGAGCTGGTTGAATGGGATCCTTTCACCTACGCAATTCTCTCCGAGATTGGAGGTACTACTGAGTACCTGGATATCGTGGAGGGCGAGAACGTCCGAGAGGAAACGGATAAGGTTACGGGTCTTTCGCAGAAGATTGTCGTGGAAGCCTCTCAGAATGAAAAACGAGTACCTGCGGTGCTTATCACCAGTTCTGAAGGGGTCGAGCGCCGCTATCTCTTGCCTTCCGGGTCTCACTTGATGGTCAGTAACGGAGCGAAGGTGTTTCCTGGCGATACTCTCGTCAAGATTCCTCGTGAGACGACGAAAACCAAGGATATTACTGGCGGTCTTCCAAGGGTCGTCGAGTTGTTCGAGGCTCGGAGTCCGAAGGAGCCGGCGATCATTACAGAGATCGATGGTACCGTGCGGCTCGGAGAGGTGCACAAGGGCATGCGTCGAGTCCTCGTCGAGAGTGACTCGGGCGAGATGCGCGAATATTTGGTTCCGCGCTCGATTCACATCAATGTGCAGGATGGCGAACGGGTTAGTGCGGGCGATCCGCTTATCGATGGCCCAATCAATCCTCACGATGTGCTTCAGGTGTTGGGAGAGAAAGAGCTTCAGCGGTACCTGGTCGATAAGATTCAAGAGGTCTACCGTTCCCAGAGCGTGCAGATCAATGATAAGCACATCGAGGTGATCGTCCGCCAGATGATGAGATCGGTAAAGATCGAGGAAGTCGGGGATACGAAATTCCTGATCGATGAGCAGGTTGATCGCTGGCTATTCCAGGAAGAGAACGACAGTGTGATCGCAGCCGGGGGTGCTCCGGCGGTTGGGCGGCCTCTGCTCCTAGGTATCACCAAAGCCTCTCTGTCAACGGAGAGCTTCATCTCAGCAGCGAGCTTTCAGGAGACCACAAGGGTCCTTACTGAGGCTGCCATTAGTGGCAAAGTCGACTATCTCCGAGGCCTGAAGGAGAATGTGATCGTCGGTAGGTTGATTCCGGCGGGCACCGGGATGGACCACTACCACGACTTCCATCTCCAAGAGGATATCTACGCTCAGGAGTCGGCAGATGATGACGAACTCTTCTTCGATTTGAGCGACGAGGACATTCGGGCGCTGCCTCAGAGCGCTAGCAAGAGCTGATCGGACCTTGTTCGTTTGAGGCCAACTCAGGTCTGTCCATTTCTTGGAAAAGCAGACATCGCCGTGCAGCAGTATTGCGTGGCGAGGCCTCTACTTTGAAGGCCTCAGCAGAGTTGTTTTGAGAGGTGAGGCTCATGGAGGGATCGCCCCAATGGGAACGTCCCTTCCACCGTCTTGCTTCGCGAGTCTTCTCTAGTAAGAAGGAGAAGATTGGGGCTAGGAAATAGAGTGGTCCCGTGTTAGGATCGCAGGTCTGCGGCTGATCGAGGTTAGCCAAGGATATGCGAATTCCGCCCCGAGGGGAGTTCGCCATCGGAGAACCATATTGACCGTTTCCAATTCGGTCTGTTACTGTGCTCCGACCTCGCGCCGATGGTTCCCCAAGGACCGTGGCGCCTAAGAAGAACTAGACGAACTGCAGCCGGATCTGAACCGGAGTATCGGTTCTACGGTGTTCGGCCCGTGTGCCGCCAGTTGGCGGCGATTCGCATGGGCTTAACTGGATCTCGTTTGAGGAAACTATGCCGACGATCAATCAGCTCGTGCGCAAGGGGCGCGAAAGACAGGTTGCCAAGACCAAGAGTCCTGCTCTTCAGAGTAGTCCTCAGAAGCGGGGCGTCTGTGTTCGTGTCTACACCCAGACTCCAAAAAAGCCCAATTCAGCGCTCAGGAAAGTGGCTCGTGTTCGTCTCACGAACGGTATTGAGGTGACCACTTACATACCGGGCGTGGGTCATAATCTACAAGAGCATTCTATCGTTCTGATTCGCGGCGGCAGGGTGAAGGACCTTCCAGGGGTCCGCTATCACGTCATCCGGGGAACCTTGGATGCTGTCGGAGTCGAGGATCGTAGGCAGAGTCGATCCAAATATGGCGCGAAGCGCCCGAAGTCTTGATGGGGGTTTGACGAGAAATGCCTAGGCGAAGGGAAGTACCTAAGAGGGAAATTATTCCCGATCCAGTCTATAGCTCCCAGTTGGTGGCTAAGTTCATCAACGTCTTGATGGTGGACGGTAAGAAGTCGACAGCGCAGAGAATTCTTTACGATGCGCTGCGCACCATTCAGGAGCGCACTGAAGATGACCCGATGAAGGTTTTTAAGCGGGCCGTTGAGAATGTTAAGCCTGCCGTAGAGGTGAAATCTCGACGAGTCGGTGGGTCTACCTATCAGGTCCCAATCGAAGTTCGAGTTGGCCGCAAACTCGCTCTCTCTATGCGCTGGCTGATTCAGGCGGCAAAGAGCCGAGGGGAGAAGACGATGAATCTTCGCTTGGCCAATGAGCTTATGGAAGCATCCCAGAGTCGGGGTGCTGCGGTGAAGAAGAAGGAAGATACCCACCGTATGGCTGAGGCCAATAAGGCCTTCTCGCACTATCGCTGGTAGGGATTTCCTAGGAATCAAAGGCGGAATACTAAAGAAACTAGGCGTATCGGGAGGGGTGAGGGTCTATGGCTCTGTCCCTTGTCGGCGTTTGCATTGGTAAGTACTCATGACGCGTGAAGTAGCTCTAGGTGAAACTCGGAATATCGGCATCATGGCCCACATTGATGCTGGTAAGACGACGACCACGGAGCGCATACTTTATTACACCGGTATTAGCTACAAGATTGGTGAGGTGCATGAGGGGACCGCTACTATGGACTGGATGGTCCAGGAGCAAGAGCGGGGCATCACCATTACTTCTGCGGCGACGACTTGTTTCTGGGATGATCACCGGATCAATATCATCGATACTCCCGGTCATGTGGACTTCACCGCTGAGGTAGAGCGTTCTTTACGAGTGCTGGATGGAGCTGTTGCGGTTTTCGATGCCGTAGCAGGCGTGGAGCCTCAGTCTGAAACAGTCTGGCGCCAGGCCGACAAGTATCGTGTGCCCAGGATTGCCTTTGTCAACAAGATGGATCGGGTGGGAGCCGACTACCATCGCACAGTTGCGATGATGCGCTCCCGGCTGAAGGCTAGTCCGGTGCTGGTTCAGTTGCCCTGGGGGGCTGAGTCCGATTTTCATGGCGTAATCGACCTGATTCAAATGAAGGGTGTCTTCTACAGCGGAGAAGCCCTGGGCTCTAGTTACGAGCTGGTCGACATTCCCGATGATTACAAGGACGAAGCCTACGAGAAGCGCGAGCAGATGGTCGAAGCGATCGCCGAAACAGATAACAGACTCCTAGAGAAATATCTCTCTGGAGAGGAAGTAACCAATCGAGAGCTTCGAGAAGCTCTCCGGCGGGCAACGGTGGCCGGAAAACTTCAACCAGTTCTCTGTGGGTCAGCCTTCAAGAATAAGGGTGTTCAGCCCCTGCTCGATGCCATTGTTGCCTTTTTGCCATCCCCTACTGAGATTCCCCCAATTCAAGGGACCGATCCTGGCTCGGGAGCGACTCTCGAACGGGAGTCCTCCGATGATCAACCCTTCTCCGCTCTCGTCTTTAAGATCATGACCGATCCGTTCGTTGGGCAGCTAGCCTACTTCAGGGTCTACTCTGGTCATATCGAAGCCGGTCAAGCGATCTTGAATGCTGCTACAGGTAAGAAGGAACGAATTGGGCGCCTTCTGAAGATGCATGCGAACAAGCGAGAAGAGATAAAGGCTGTTTGGGCGGGCGACATCGCGGCGGGCGTTGGCCTTCGGGGCGTGACGACGGGGCACACGATATGCGATGAGAGGTCTCCCATAAGCCTCGAGTCCATGAGTTTTCCGGAGCCCGTAATCGCGGTTTCCATCGAGCCGAAAACAAAGGCAGATCAGGAGAAGCTCGCGGTGGCCCTTGGGAAGCTGATGAGAGAGGATCCCACCTTTCGAGTTCATACAGATCCGGAGACGGCTCAGACGCTCATTTCAGGTATGGGAGAGCTCCACCTAGAGATCATCACCGATCGATTGGTTCGAGAGTTCAGCGTAGGGGCGAATGTTGGTAGGCCTCAAGTTGCCTATCGAGAGACGATTACCGGCGAGTCTGAATCGGAAGGTCGCTTCGTTAGGCAGTCTGGTGGGCGTGGCCAGTATGGTCACTGCAAGATCCGGATGCGGCCTACTGAGGAGGCCAGCTTTGTCTTTAACGATCAGATCAAGGGCGGTGCCATCCCTAAGGAATTTATTCGGCCCATCGAGCAAGGGATGCGGGAGGCAATGGAAACGGGCTCTCTGGCCGGGTATCCCATAGCTGGAATCGAAGTCGATTTGTATGACGGCAGCTTTCATGATGTGGATTCCTCGGAAGCCGCATTTAAGATAGCTGGCTCCATGGCGTTCAAGGCTGCTGTGACAAAAGCTCGTCCAGTGATCTTGGAGCCGATGATGGAAGTGGAAGTGGTGACGCCGGAAGATTACATGGGTGAGGTCATTGGCGACATCACGTCCCGTCGGGGTCGAGTGAAACATATGGAGGCTCGATCGGGTGCGCAAGTCATCCGATGCGGAGTCCCGTTATCCGAGATGTTCGGCTATGCAACGGACCTGCGCTCGCTCAGCCAGGGGAGGGCGAACTACACGATGCAGTTCGACTCCTACCAGCAAGCGCCGAGAAACGTAAGCGAAGAGATTGTCGCCAAGGCGACTGGCTAATAGAAGATTTTCCTGAAAAGGATTAGAGAGAGACTCTGGGAGGAACCATGGCCAAAGAAAAATTTGAGCGCAATAAGCCTCACGTAAACATCGGTACCATCGGTCACGTCGATCACGGCAAGACGACTCTGACTGCTGCCATTACCAAGGTACTAGCGTCTAAGGGTCTTGCGGAGACCATCGACTTCGACAATATCGATAAAGCACCAGAGGAGAGGGAACGCGGTATTACCATCGCGACCGCTCATGTGGAGTACGAATCCGATGAGCGCCACTATGCTCATGTCGATTGTCCCGGTCACGCAGATTATGTGAAGAACATGATCACTGGAGCTGCGCAGATGGATGGTGCCATTTTGGTGGTTTCCGCTGCGGACGGTCCCATGCCTCAGACACGAGAGCACATTCTTCTGGCTCGACAAGTAGGCGTTCCTTCGATGGTCGTCTTCATGAACAAATGCGACATGGTCGACGACGAAGAGCTCTTAGATCTGGTTGAGTTAGAGCTGCGTGAGTTGCTCAGTTCTTATGACTTTCCTGGCGACGACATTCCCATTATCAGAGGTTCCGCGTTGAAGGCTCTTGAGTCTGGTGACGCCGATGAAGAGTGGGGCAAGAAGATCATTGAACTCATCTCCAACGTTGATGAGTACATTCCTCTTCCGGAGCGGGATGTCGACAAGGATTTCCTCATGCCTATCGAGGACATCTTCTCAATTCAAGGCCGTGGCACTGTAGTAACAGGGCGTATTGAGCGGGGAATTGTGAAGGTCGGAGAAGAAATCGAGATCATCGGAATTCGGGACACCACGAGGACAACGGTGACTGGCGTGGAGATGTTTCGGAAACTGTTGGATGAAGGTCAGGCTGGCGACAACGTCGGGATTCTTCTTCGCGGTACCAAGAAGGATGATGTGGAGCGAGGTCAGGTTTTGGCCAAGCCCGGTTCCATCACTCCTCATACCACCTTCAAAGGAGAGGTTTACATCCTGACCAAGGAAGAGGGCGGGCGTCATACTCCTTTCTTCAAGGGATATCGTCCCCAGTTCTACTTTCGTACAACGGATGTCACGGGCTCAGCGACTCTTCCTGAGAACGTCGAGATGGTTATGCCTGGAGACAATGTGAGTCTCCATGTGGAGCTCATCGCTCCGATCGCCATGGAAAAGGGTGTACGATTCGCGATTCGCGAGGGTGGCCGCACAGTCGGCGCCGGAACCGTCACGGAAATCGTGGAGTAGGGTCTTCCGTTCCGCGGCAGCTAAGAGGCAGAGGTTATGGTCAACGAAAAAATACGCATTCGCCTGAAGGCATACGACTACCGGGTACTGGATACATCCGCGCACGAAATCGTGGATACAGCGAGACGCACCGGAGCTCGTGTAGTCGGGCCTATCCCGCTGCCGACGCATATTTCCAGGTACACCGTAAACCGCTCTCCTCACGTAGACAAGAAGTCTAGAGAGCAGTTCGAGGTACGGACCCACAAGCGGCTACTCGATATCTTCGAGCCGACCAGTCAGACTGTGGACGCTCTCATGAAGCTTGAGCTTCCTGCTGGCGTCGACGTCGAAATCAAGGCGTTCGGTAACTGAAGGAGGGTGAGTCCATGAGCGGAATTCTGGGAAAAAAGCTGGGGATGACCCAGATATTCGGTGAGAACGGCGAGATCGTTCCAGTAACGATCGTAGAAGCGGGTCCTTGCCTGGTGGTGCAACGTAAAACGGGTAAGACCGATGGTTACGAGGCAGTCCAGCTTGGATTGGTAGAAGCGACACAGCCTCGTCATGTTACTCAGCCGCGGGCAGGCCATTTCAAGAAGGCTGGAGTCCCCCCCTTGAGGCAACTCGAGGAATTTCCAGTGTCGGCGGAAGATGAGTCCAAGGCTGGCGACGAAGTAAAAGTCTCCATCTTCGAAGCTGACCAGTTGGTTGACGTCGTTGGGACGAGTAAGGGCAAGGGCTTTCAGGGAGTCATCAAGCGCCACGGTTTTGGTGGTGGGCGGGCGACCCACGGTTCAATGTTCCATCGCGCACCAGGATCCATCGGTCAGTCGGCTCAGCCCTCCCGAGTTTTCAAAGGTACCCGCCTTCCAGGCCACTTAGGAGCTAAGCGGGTTACTGTGAAGCATCTGAAGGTGGTGCGGGTAGATGAAGAGAGAAATCTCATCTATCTGCGAGGGGCAGTTCCCGGAGCCAATAACAGTTACCTGGCTCTGCGCAGGTCTATTCGAGGCTAGAGAGGTCTACGGTGATGAAAATCTCAGTCAAAAACCTCAAGAACGAAGAGGTCAAGCAGGTCGATCTGCCTGAAAAGGTTTTTGCTTATCCTTACAAGGAACACCTGATCCATCTTGCGGTGGAGGCTTTCCTGGCGGGAATCCGTCGAGGGACTCATAAGACCAAGAACAGGGCCGAGGTCGCTGGATCAGGTCGGAAGCTGTGGCGCCAGAAAGGGACCGGTCGTGCCCGAATGGGCAGTGTTCGAAGCCCGCTGTGGCGGAAGGGCGGAACCGTCCACGGTCCCCAGCCTCGGAGTTATGCTAAGAAAATGTCCCCTCGGGAGAAGCGCAACGCTCTGAAGTCAGCTCTTTCAAGGAAACTGGCCGAAAATAGGGTTGTTGTCCTTGAGAGCCTAGAGGTGGAATCTCACAAAACCGCTGACTTGGCCCGGACTCTCTCAGGTCTCGGGTTGAGCAACAAAACTTTGCTGGTGGATCGGTACGACAACCATGTCCTACAGTTGGCAGCACGGAACAACCCTCAGGTCAAGACCGTGGACGCCCTTGGTCTGAATGTCTACGACGTGGTAGATCGTCACCATGTCGTGGTCACGGAAGCTGCACTCGGTCGCCTTTTGGAGGTGCTCAACCAATGAGAGATCAAGATGTGATCCGAAGGCCTCTGATCACGGAGAAGGCAACGGTCTTCGGTGAGAGTGGGATCTTCGCGTTCGAGGTAGCACGGGACGCCAACAAGATTCAGGTAAAGAAGGCAGTGGAGTCGCAATTCAAGCGGCGTGTGAAAGAGGTACGCGTGGTCCGAATGCATGGAAAGACGAGGCGGCAGGGCCGGTTCGTTGGCCGTCGACCGGACTGGAAGAAGGCCTACGTTCGTCTGGTAGACGGAGAAAAGCCAATCGAATTCTTCGAGGGAGCCTAACTCGAAGGTAGAGAGTCAACTCTCTGGGCAATGTCCCGAGACTGGCCATATAGCTCAAGGAAGCACTAGACCATGGGAATTCGACAATACAAGCCCACCAATCCGGCGAGCCGTTTTCAAACGGTGTCGACGTTCGAGGAGATCACTACCTCGACTCCGCACAAGGCCCTCACCGAGGGAAAAACACGTTGCGGAGGGCGCAATAACCATGGGCGAACAACCGTCCGTTTTCGAGGTGGTGGTCACAAACGCCGCTATCGAGTGATCGATTTTCGTCGCGAGAAGCACGGAGTCCCGGCGAAAGTCGTGACCATCGAGTACGACCCGAATCGTTCGGCACGGATCGCGCTGCTTAGCTATGCCGACGGTGATAAGAGATACATTCTCTGGCCGAACGGCCTGGAGGTTGGAGCGACAGTCGCCTCCGGAGAAGATGTAGAGGTCAACGTGGGCAATTCCCTACCTCTCAAAAAAATTCCTCTCGGTACCGTGATTCACAATATCGAGCTAAAAATAGGCAAGGGTGGCCAGATGGTCCGAAGCGCTGGTGCTGGGGCGCAGCTGATGGCCAAAGAGGGTGCCTATGCCCAGGTTCGGCTACCCTCAGGCGAGGTACGCCGGGTCCACGTGAATTGCTATGCGACGGTTGGGCAAGTTGGAAACGTTGACCATGAGAACGCGTCGCTTGGCAAGGCCGGTCGAAAAAGGTGGGCAGGTCGCCGACCACACAACCGTGGGGTTACTATGAACCCAGTCGATCACCCCATGGGTGGTGGCGAAGGGCGTTCTTCTGGTGGCCGTCATCCTTGTACTCCCTGGGGGAAACCAACCAAGGGCTACAAGACCCGGAATAACAAGCGGACCGACGGCATGATCGTCCGCCGTCGCCAGAAGTAGCAAAATAGGTACGGAGATCAATCATGGCGCGTTCGCTAAAAAAAGGCTTTTTCATCGACGATCATCTCAGGAAGAAGGTCGATGCAATGAATGATCGCGGAGATCGCAGGGTGATCAAAACCTGGTCCCGTAGATCCACGGTGATTCCCGACATGGTCGGCCACACGCTGGCAGTGCACAACGGAATGAAGTTCATCCCTGTCTACGTCAGCGAGAACATGGTGGGGCATAAACTTGGTGAGTTCGCAATGACTCGCACTTTTCGGAGTCACTCCGGCAAGAAAGAAAAAGGCGGTAGGGCCCGCTGAGGCCTGGAGAGACCAAGATGGAAGTTACGGCAAAACTGCGTTATTTGCAGGCATCTCCCCAAAAGGTTCGTCTGGTAGCAGATCTGATCCGTGGAAGGGATGTCCAGGAAGCAACGAACCTTCTGCAGATGACGCAGAAAAAGGCGGCTCGGCACCTAGAGAAGTTGCTCAAGTCCGCTGTGGCAAATGCAGAGAATCGAGATGATCAAGTCGATGTAGATCGGCTGTACGTAAAAGAGATCTTCGTAGATGGCGGGCCCACGATGAAGCGCCTCCGGCCTCAGCCAATGGGGCGAGCCTTTCAAATTCTGAGGCGCCAGAGCCACATTACGATCAAGTTGGATACCCGCAAGGGCGCCGAGGATTCCTGAGGAGAACTAAGTGGGCCAAAAAACACATCCCTATGGCTTCCGCCTGGTGTACAACAAGAGCTGGCACTCACGTTGGTATGCGGAGCGTGACTATGCTGAGATTCTGCATGCAGATCTCGCGCTGAGACAACGCTTGAAGAAGCGGTTAGGTCACGCCGGCGTGAGTGAGATCGAAATCGAACGAGCGGCCGATAAGCTGCGAGTCACAATTTACACATCCCGTCCAGGCATCATCATTGGGCGCAAAGGCGCCGAAGTGGACAGGTTGCGGGACGATCTAATGAAGCAGATGGGCCGGGAAGTGCACATCAACATTCAGGAGATTCAACGCCCAGAGCTCGACGCTCAACTGGTAGCGGAATCTATTGCTGGCCAGCTCGTTCGGAGAGTTTCCTTCCGGCGTGCGATGAAGAAAGCGATGGAGTCTGCGTTCCGGTTTGGAGCGAAGGGAGTAAAGATCATGGTTTCGGGGAGACTCGGTGGTTCCGAGATCGCTCGGACCGAGTGGTACCAGGACGGCCGGTTGCCCCTGCACACCCTCAAAGCGGACATTCACTACGGTTTCGCCGAATCCAGGACCACCTACGGAATTATCGGCGTCAAAGTATGGGTCTACAAGGGCGACTTGCTGCGCGAGCGGAGCAGGCGCCGGGTTAGCTAGGGAGTACGCACCATGTTGATGCCAAAAAAGGTCAAGTACCGCAAGCAGCAGCGAGGCCGCATGAAGGGCATGTCGAAGGGAGGCAATACGATTGCCTTCGGCGATTTTGCTCTCCAGGCCCTAGAGCCGGGCTATGTCACCGCTCGCCAGATCGAAGCGGCTCGTATTGCCATCACCCGTCACATCAAGCGTGGCGGTAAGGTTTGGATCCGGATTTTTCCGGACAAGCCGATCACAAAGAAGCCGCTCGAAACGCGGATGGGTAAAGGTAAGGGTAGTCCTGAGGAATGGGTCGCCAAGGTGAAGCCTGCAAGGATTCTGTACGAGCTCGAGGGAGTACCGGAAGAGCTCGCTCAGGAGGCTATGCGCCTCGCTTCACACAAGTTAGCGATCCGCACCAGGTTCGTGACCCGGCATCAGGAACTCCGCTAAGTAGAGGCTGGATAGGTTCATGAAAGCAAGAGAACTGAGAGAGTTTACGGTGGACGAGTTGCTCACCAAGGAAACCGAGCTGTCGGAGCAACTCTTTGCTCTTCGCGTACAGAAGGTAACCGGGCAGCTGGAGAAGCCTTCAAAAGTAGGCGAGGTCAAGAGAGACCTGGCCCGTGTACTGACCGTATTGCGTGAGATGCGCGATGAGGCAGGGGGATCCTGACCATGGAAGACCAGGCAAAAAAGACTCGCGGAGAGCGTCAGGTGAAGACTGGCGTGGTGGTCAGCAACAAGATGGACAAGACGGTTATCGTGTCTGTCGAGAGGAAGTTCATGCATCCGCTTTACCTGAGATATGTCAAGCGGACGACGAAATTTCGGGCACACGATCAGGACAATAAGTGCAATATCGGCGATGTAGTGTCGATTGTCTCTAGCCGTCCTTTGTCCAAGACCAAGCGGTGGCGATTGAAAGAAGTCGTCCGGCGCGCTGTGTAGAGGTAGACCATGATTCAGATGGGAACCGTTCTCGACGTTGCAGACAACTCTGGCGCCAAGAAGATCGCCTGCATCCACATTCGTGGGGGCTCTTCCGGGCAGTATGGGCATGTTGGCGACGTCATCACCGCCTCGGTAAAAGAGGCTACTCCGGATGGCACGGTGAAGAAGGGCCAAGTGATTCGGGCGGTTATCGTCCGAACGGCGAAAGCGCGGCGCCGCCGCGATGGAAGCTACATTAGGTTCGACACCAATTCAGCTGTCCTCGTTAACGAAAACGGCGAGCCCGTTGGAACACGCGTCTTTGGGCCCGTAGCTCGCGAACTTCGCGAGAAGCGGTTCATGAAGATTGTGTCTCTCGCGCCCGAAGTCATCTAGGTTCAGGAGTTGGCAACAATGGCCAAGGTCAAGATCAAGAAGAACGATCAGGTTCTGATCATCGCTGGCAAGGATCGTGGAGCGGTCGGTAAAGTACTCAGGGTATTCCCTGAAACCGGCCGAGCGATCGTCGAAGGTGTAAACCTGATCAAACGACATACGCGTCCGAACCCGAATAAGCAGGTCCAGGGTGGAGTGGTGGAACGGGAAGCTGCTCTAGACATTTCGAATGTGAAGGTTCTGGACCCCGAGACCAAGAAACCTACTCGGATCGGTCGCAGGCGTCGGGCCGACGGCACGAGCGAGCGCTACGCCAAGAAGAGCGGCACTGCGCTCAGTTGAGGACTTTGAGTGATGGCGAAGAAGAAAGCAGAGCAGGGAGCGGATGATATGCCGCGCCTCAAGCAGAAATACCACGACGAGGTGATAGGAAAGCTGCGCAGTGAGTTCTCGATAGAGAATGTCATGGCAGTTCCTCGGATTATCAAAGTGTCCTTGAACATGGGACTTGGAGATGCAATCCAGAATGCGAAGATCCTCGAGGATGCCGTGGAGGAGTTGACAGCTATTGCTGGACAGCGACCTACGGTCACCCGAGCCAAGAAGTCGATCGCTTCATTCAAGCTGAGGGAGGGGATGCCTATCGGATGTCGTGTCACTCTCCGCGGTGACATGATGTGGAATTTCTTGGACCAGTTGATTTCAATCGCATTGCCTCGAGTTCGAGATTTTCGCGGAATTTCTCCTAGAGCATTCGACGGGCGTGGCCACTACACTCTCGGAGTGAGGGACCACCTAATTTTCCCCCAGATCGACTACAGTCGGATCGATCGCTCGAAGGGAATGAACGTAACCATAGCTACGACGAGCGGCAACGATGAGCGGGCTCTTTTTATGCTCCGCGAACTCGGTATGCCTTTTCGGGCTAACTAGTTAAAGGCAAGGAGGAGTCTCGTGGCGACGGCAGCAAAGATGGCGAAGATGAGGAAAGCGCCGAAATTCAGTGTGCGTCACCGGAGTCGCTGCAGAGTCTGTGGCCGGGGGCGAGCATATATGCGGAAGTTTGCTCTTTGCCGAATCTGTTTTCGAAACCTGGCGTTGCAGGGTTACCTTCCTGGCGTAATCAAGGCAAGCTGGTAGTGCGGTGTACCGGTCTGTTGGCGCGGTTTGGCCTGGACGGCTGGTAAGGAGAGCGATTAATGAGCATGACTGATCCCATTGCAGACCTCTTGACGAGGATTCGCAATGCCCATATGGCGAAGCACGATCGGCTAGATTTGCCAACTTCGAAGTTGAAAGTGGAAATCTGCCGAATCTTGAAAAAAGAAGGATACATCCGGAATTTTCGGTTGTTGGAGGGAAGTCCCCAGCGAACCCTCCGGGTCTTCCTTCGGTACAGCCAGGAAGGAATTCCTGCGATCAACTACCTAGCGCGGGTGAGTCGCCCCGGACGACGAATTTACCGGGGTGCCGGTGAGATTCGGCCGGTCCGGAACGGTCTCGGGTTGGGTATCGTTTCGACCTCCCAAGGACTGGTTTCAGATAGTGACGCCCGGGCGCGCCGCCTAGGCGGCGAAGTTCTGTGCGAGGTTTGGTAGGAGACGCCCCAATGTCGAGAGTAGGAAAACAGCCAATATCTGTGCCTAGTGCTGCAAAGGTCTCCCTCAAGGGAGATACATTTGAAGTAAAGGGCCCCAAAGGACAGATCACCCAGAAGGTTCTCGAAGGTGTAGAGGTCAAATTCGAGGACGGCACCATGACTGTGTCTCGGACCTCTGAGTCCATCAGTGCCCGGGCAATTCATGGTCTGATGCGCTCCTTACTGGCGAACGCTATTCAAGGAGTGACCGAGGGTTTCAAGAAGCAACTAGAGATTATCGGGGTCGGGTATCGGGCAGAGGTTCAAGGTCGCCAGATCAACTTTGCTCTTGGCTACTCCCATCCGATTCATTTTCCGATTCCAACCGGAATCGATATTGAGATTGACAAACAAAACCGCATCACTGTGGCAGGCTGTGACCGGCAGCAAGTCGGTCAGGTCGCCGCCGAGATTCGGAGCTTGCGGAAGCCCGATCCCTATAAGGGCAAGGGCATTCGATACACCGGCGAAGTGATTCGTCGGAAGGTCGGCAAGGCCGGCGGCAAGTAACGGAGTAGGCAATGAGTGATTATCAGCGAAAGAGGACCCAGCAAAAGAATCTCAGACGAAAGCGTTCCCATTTACGCTTGAGGAAACGTTTGAGAGGTACTGCCGAGCGACCGAGGCTGGCTGTCCGAAAGAGTCTCAGATATGTCTATGCTCAGCTGATCGACGACGACGCGGGAAAGACTCTGGCCCAAGCTAACTCCCGTGAGGGGGTCGTGCAAGAGGGGCTAGAGACTTCAGCAGGAAGCCGACAGGCGGCTCGTAAAGTAGGGCAGGTCCTAGCCGAACGAGCGAAAGAACAAGGCGTAGAGCAAGTTGTCTTCGACCGGGGCGGTTTTATTTTTCACGGCAAGATCCGCGAGATCGCCGAAGGCGCTCGAGAAAAGGGTCTGGGTTTCTAGGCCGGTAAGGAGGCGACGGTGGCAAGGGACTTCAAACGAGAATCCGATTTCATCGAGCAGGTGGTTCACATCAATCGTGTGACCAAGGTAGTAAAGGGTGGTAAGAACTTCTCTTTCTCTGCGCTCGTAGTCGTCGGTGATGGTAAGGGTAAGGTGGGGTATGGATCTGGCAAGGCCAGGGAAGTACCCATGGCGATCCGCAAGGGAATAGAGGCCGCGAGAAGGAACATGATTCGAGTTCCGTTGGAGAATGGAACGATTCCCCATGAATCCTTGGGCGTCTTTAGCGCCGGTCGAGTACTGCTGAAGCCGGCCTCTCCTGGTACTGGCGTGATCGCTGGAGGACCGGTTCGCGCGGTGATCGAAGCTAGCGGCATCACCGACATTCTTACCAAGTCTCTGGGAACAACGAACCCCCAGAACGTGATCAAGGCGACATTCGCCGCATTGTTGGAATTGCGGGATCTGCGGACGGTTCGCCGTCTTCGAGGTCTCGAGAGCGCAACGGAGGAGAGCGTCGCCTGATTGCAGGAGCGCGGCGTGAGAGGAGCCTTCGATGGGAAGAGATAAAAAAGCCAAGACGATTCGGGTTCGGCAAGTGCGGAGCCCTATCGGTTTCAATAAGAAGCAGCGAGATGTGCTTCGTAGCCTAGGTCTTCGCCGCATTCGCCACGTGGTCGAGCGAGAAGACAGCCCCGCTGTGCGAGGCATGGTTCATAAGATTTCCCACTTGGTAGAAGTGGTTGAGGAAGCGTCATGAAATTGCACGAACTGTCGCCCGCTAAGGGCAGCAAGCACAAACGGAAACGGGTAGGGCGAGGACCTGGTTCGGGCCTTGGAAAGACGGCAGGACGGGGCCACAAGGGGCAAAAGTCTCGAGCTGGCTACAGCCGTCGTCTGGGATTTGAAGGCGGCCAGATGCCCCTGATTCGTCGGGTCCCCAAGCGGGGATTTACCAATATCTTCAGAGTCAGCTACTCGGTGGTGAACCTAAGCCAGCTCGAGGGCTTCGAAGGGGATGTGAATCCAGAGTCGCTTCTCGAGGCCGGCATGGTCCGTAAGGGAGCTCGGGTGAAGATCCTCGGAGATGGCGAGTGCAGCAGTGCCTTCAAGGTGACGGCCCACAAGTTCAGTAAGAGTGCCCGTGACAAGATTGAGGCAGCGGGTGGAAGCTGTGAGGAGCTAAGCCAGTGATAACGGAAAGTCTCCGCAACGTCTTTGCTATCCCGGAACTGCGAAAGCGGCTGTTTTTCACGTTTGCCATGTTGGCCGTGTACCGGGTTGGATGTTTCATTCCCAGTCCAGGCGTTGATCCAACAGCTCTACTTGAGCTGATGGAGTCCTTGGGCGGAGGCTTGTTGGGCTTCGTGAACAACTTTACTGGGGGCAGCCTCGGAAGAGTCGCGATTTTCTCGCTGGGCATCATGCCCTACATCACGGCCTCTATTATCTTGCAGCTGCTCACTGTGGTTTGGCCCTATCTCGAAAAGCTCTCAAAAGAGGGAGAGATGGGCCGGAAGAAGATCACTCAATACACCCGGTATCTGACGGTAGTCATTTCGTTGGTGCAGTCGACCAGTATCGCGATTTTCCTAGCTAAGACCTCGACTCCGACCGGCGCTCCTCTGGTGCCGAATGCTGGTATCGGATTCGTTCTGATTACCGCTATTACTGTTACGACAGGTTGTGCTTTCGTCATGTGGTTAGGGGAGCAGATCAGCGAGCGGGGTATCGGCAACGGAATCTCCCTGATCATCTTCGCCGGCATTGTCGTGGGGACGATTCCTGCGATCATCAATACCTTCGTGAAGGTCAAGGACGGACAGATTCCGCTGCTCAGCATGATTTTCCTCTCGGTCTTCATGCTCTTGGTGGTCGCCTTCATTGTCTATATGGAAAAAGGGCAACGGCGCATACCGGTTCAATATGCGAAGCGCGTTATCGGGCGCAAGGTGTATGGTGGTCAAAGTACCTACCTTCCGTTACGAGTCAACACGGGCGGAGTCATTCCGGTCATTTTCGCCAGCTCAGTGGTCATGGTTCCGACTGCGGTACTCAGCAACTGGAACAACTCTTGGATCCAGAGCATCGTCCGGGTGTTGGGACCAGGTGAGATCCTGTACTACCTCGCCTACGTCGTCGCGATCATCTTCTTCTGCTACTTCTACATCTCCATCATCTTCAATCCGCAGGATGTTGCTGAGAATATGAGGAAGCATGGTGGGTTCATTCCAGGAATTCGACCTGGCCGCAGGACTTCGGACTATATTGACCGCATCCTGACTCGCCTGACACTGGTGGGATCGCTTTACCTGGCAGCCGTTTCGGTTTTGCCTGGCTTCCTGCTCAGTGGTGTCCGTGTAGGAGCCCTCGGGAGCGTTGGACAGAGATTGGATGCGCTACTTCCTACTTGGGTCACAACGGGTATGGGGATCGACTTCTTCTTTGGAGGTACTTCCCTGCTGATCGTTGTTGGCGTGGCGATGGATTTCGTCCAGCAAGTGGAAAGTCAGTTGGTGATGCGAAACTACGAAGGCTTCATGAAAAAGGGAAGGGTCCGTGGACGCCGCTAAGCAGCCAATTTCCCGTCTTTTGATGGTCGGGCCGCCGGGTTCTGGAAAAGGCACCCAGGCGGCCTTCCTGTCTGAAGCCTTGGGCGTTCCTGCAGTCTCCACAGGCGAAATGCTGCGGTCCGCGGTGGCTGCCCGTTCCGCCCTTGGAGAACGGGTGGAGAGCATCATGCAGTCCGGTGCCCTGGTAGATGATGAGACCATGGCTCAGGTGGTCCAACAGCGGTTGGGAGAGGCGGATGCTCAGAGCGGCTTCTTGCTCGACGGATATCCCAGAAACTTGGGACAGGCGGAGACCCTAGCTGGAATTCTGGAGCGCTTAGAGACTCAGCTCGATATCGTGCTGGTTCTAGACGTACCTGAGGAAGAGTTGATTCGGCGCGCTCTTGCGCGAAAGAGGGATGACGACAAGGTTGAGGTGATTCGCGAGCGTTTGTCTGTCTACAAGAATAAGACCGAGCCGCTCATCGATTACTACCGAGACCGAGGTATACTTAGCATGGTCGACGGCTTTCAGGCTGTCGACAGCGTCACTGCTGCCCTGCTCGGAGAGATTCGGAAAGTGGGGCAGGTCTGATGGTTTTGAAGACTTCTGGTGAGATAGAGCTGATGGACGAGGCGAATCGGATCGTCCATCAGGTTCTCGACCTCATCGAAGCCAAGGTAGCGCCAGGGGTGACTACTCTGGAGCTGGATCAGGATGCCGAGGCTCTCATCCGAGATGCCGGGGCAGTTCCTGGATTTCTCAATTATCGGGGATTCCCAGCAACTCTTTGCACTGCCCTCAATGACGTCATCGTCCATGGAATTCCCAACGATGAGCCCCTCAAAGAGGGGGATATCTTGGGTATCGATTGTGGGGTTTTGTATAAGGGCTACTACGGCGACGCGGCTCGGACCTATATGGTTGGTGCTGTCGACCCGCAAGGCCAGCGCCTTTTGAACGCGACCCGTGAGTCTCTACTCAAGGCCGTTGAGAAGGTCCGTCCCGGGGGGCGTCTGTCCGATATCGGGCATGCGGTCCAGAGTTTCGTCGAAAGCCAGGGGTTCTCGGTTGTTCGGGAGTTTGTGGGACACGGTGTTGGCGTTTCGCTCCATGAAGAGCCCCAGGTTCCCAACTACGGAAAGCCGGGAAAAGGGCCGAAGCTGAAGCCGGGAATGGTCTTGGCGATCGAGCCGATGGTCAACCAGGGTGGTCCAGAAGTAAAGATGGATGCGGATGGTTGGACCGCGCGTACAGCGGACGGTTCCCTATCTGCGCATTTCGAGTATTCGGTCGCGGTAACAAACGATGGCGCGAAGATTCTCGGTATATCGAACGCGCCTCGCAGCGTATGACCTGCGAACGGAAGGAATAGGATCTTGTCAAAGAAGGAAGAAGCAATTGAGGTCGAGGCGGTGGTCAACGAACCGTTGCCGAATGCCATGTTCCGGGTAGAGCTGGAAAATGGCCACCAAGTACTAGCCCATATTTCAGGAAAGATGCGGAAACATTTCATCCGTATCCTTCCGGGCGACAAGGTTCTGGTGGAGCTTTCGCCCTACGACCTAACTCGGGGACGAATCGTCTACCGGTTGAAGAGCTAGCCGTGGACTAGCGGCTCGAGGAAAGCACCATGAAAGTAAGAACATCGGTCAAAAGAATGTGCTCCAAGTGCAAAGTAGTACGCCGCAAGGGCGTTGTGCGGATCATTTGTGAGAACCCGAAACACAAGCAGCGACAGGGTTAGGGAAACGATATGGCACGGATCGCGGGAATTGACTTGCCCCAACACAAGCAGGTCGGCATCGGTCTCACCTACATCTTCGGCATCGGCCGTTCTAACTCATTGGTCATCCTCGAGAAGGCCGGTGTTGATCCGGTCACCAAGGTCAAGGATCTTACGGAAGACGAAAGTCGACGCATTCGGAAGGTGATTCAGGACGACCTTCGGGTTGAAGGTGACCTTCGGAAGGAACGAAGTCAGAACATCAAGCGGCTCATGGAAATTGGCTGTTACCGAGGTGTTCGCCATCGTCGCGGGCTGCCGGTACGCGGGCAGAGAACCCATACCAATGCACGCTCCCGAAAGGGACCGAAGCGCGCCTCGATCGCCGGTAAGAAGAAAGTCCGTAAGTAAGTAGCCGGTGACAACTCGGCAATAAGTCAAAGGAATCGATATGGCCAAGGCAGGCAAAAAAGATCGAAAAGGCGGAAAGCGCAAAGAAAAGCGCATCGTTCCGCATGCGGTCGCGCACGTTCAGGCGACTTTCAACAATACGCTGATCGCTATCTCGGATCCCGAGGGCAACGCTCTCGCTTGGTCATCCGCAGGTCGCATCGGATTCAAAGGTTCGAGAAAAGGCACTCCGTTCGCCGCTCAGGTAGCGGGACAGAACGTAGGTGGCTTGGCGAAGGACATGGGAGTAAGAACTCTCGATGTGCGGGTCAAAGGGCCTGGAGCCGGCCGGGAATCGGCCGTTAGGGCTTTGCAATCCGCGGGACTGATTATCAAGTCCATCCAGGATGTCACCCCGATTCCGCACAATGGTTGCCGGCCGCGCAAGCGGCGGCGGGTATAGGACTCTGGAGTCCTGGGGCGAATGATCTAAATGGAAGACCCAGAAGCGTATCAAGAGCAGGCTGGGTGTCTTCGGAGGAAATAGACAGTGGCACGATATACCGGACCCGTTTGCCGACTCTGCCGGCGTGAGCGGATGAAGCTTTTCCTCAAAGGGGATCGCTGTTTCAAAGAGAAGTGCGCCATCGAAAGGCGCGCCTATCCCCCAGGCCAGCACGGCACCCGTCGGGGCCGTCGAGCACAGGGCTACGGCATTCAGCTTCGCGAGAAGCAGAAGGTCAAGAGAATCTATGGCGTCCTGGAACGTCAGTTTCGCCTTTACTTCAAACAAGCGGATCGCAAGAAGGGCATTACCGGCGAGAACTTGCTGGTGATCCTCGAGCGCAGGCTAGACAACGTCGTCTACAGCCTTGGGTTCGCCGCTTCGAGAGCCCAGGCGCGTCAGTTGACTCGCCACGGGCACATCACCATCAATGGTAAGAAGGTCACGATTCCCTCTTATCAGGTTCGAGCCGACGAAGTGGTCTCGGTACGAGAGGCCAGTCGGACGAACGCATTCATCCGCGCGAGCGTCGAGACAGCTCGCGGTCGGGGAGTGCCGGAGTGGCTCGAGTTGGATCCCGAAAACTTCACGGGTAAAGTCTTGAGGCTTCCTACCCGCGAAGAGATCAAGTTGCCGATCCAGGAGCAGCTGATCGTCGAGCTCTATAGCCGATAGGCCGTCTGGAGAACTGGCGGATTTCGAGAGTTCGTCGAAATCCGCTCTCTTCGGTCGCAGGGACGATTCGGTCGTTAGTAGAAGAAGGCACTTAGGAGAGTCATTCATGCTTTGGAACAACTTTCAGCGCCCAACGCGCGTCGAGATAGATGCCGGGACTTTGGAGCCAGTGTATGGCAAGTTCACGGCTCAGCCCTTTGAAAGGGGCTTCGGTACGACCATTGGAACCGCCTTACGTCGCTGTCTTCTGTCTTCCATTGAGGGCGCAGCGATCACCTCGGTTCATATCGAAGGGATTCTGCACGAGTTCTCGGCGATGCCAGGAATGGTCGAAGACGTTACGGATATCATCCTGAATCTCAAGCTAATTCCGATCCGGCTTCACGCCGACGGACCCAAGATTCTCACTCTCGATGTGAAGGGACCAGGGGTCGTAACAGCTGGTGATTTCGCCGACGACCCTCAAGTCGAAGTGATGGATCCAGACGTTCACATTGCCACCTTGAACGAGGAAGGTCACCTGAAATTACAAGCTCAAGTGACGCCAGGTCGGGGTTACGTCAGTGCTGATCAGAATTTTGATGAATCCATGGGCATCGGCTGGATTCCCATCGATGCGGCTCATAGCCCAGTCCGGCGGGTCAATTTTCGGGTCGAGTCTGCCCGTCTCGGTCGGACCACTGACTACGATCGCTTGATTCTCGATGTCTGGACCAACGGGACGATTTCTCCGCAGGAGGCCGTCTCTCACGGAGCGATGATTCTCAAGGGCCACTTGGGAATTTTCATCGAAGCGGAAGAGAGCTTGCGTGAGGAGAGGCCTACTGGCCAGAGTGAAGAGCTGGTGGCTCTACAGGAGCTGCTCAACAAGAGTATCGATGAGCTCGATCTGTCCGTGCGTTCGGCTAACTGTCTCAAGAACGCCAATATCGGCAATCTCCGTGACTTGGTCCGCAGGACTGAGCGAGATATGTTGGAGACCAAGAACTTCGGCAAGAAGTCGCTGGAAGAGTTGCAAGACCTGCTGAGCAAGCTGGGCTTGAGCTTTGGAATGACCGTGCCGGATAGCGAGGCTCAGGCCGTCGGGGCCTGAGTAAGGAGAATTCGTCATGCGTCACGCAGTCCGAGGTCGAAAGTTAGGGCGTAAGACCCCTCACCGTCTGGCCATGTTTCGTAACCAACTCGCTTCGCTGTTTACTCACGAGAGAATCGTCACGACGCTGCCAAAAGCCAAGGAGTTACGGCCTATTGCAGAGAAGTTGGTGACCAAGGGAAAGACGGGAACCGTTCATGCCCGGCGAGGGGTACGTACCTGGCTTCCCAATCGGGATCACGTAAAGAGACTCTTTGACGAGATCTCCCCGCGGTTTCAGGATCGCCCCGGTGGTTATCTTCGGATCATCAAGCTCGGCCCCCGCAAAGGGGACAACGCTGAAATGGCGGCCATCGAGTTCGTGGACTACGAGTATTCTTCCGAGGGAAGTTCGGAGTAGTACTTACTCAGCTGGATCAGAACGGGTTTTTCTTGCTGAAGCAGGGAGAATCTTCGAAAACGCTCAGCCGTCTTGGACAGCTGGGCGTTTTTCGTTTCTTGAGGGTGTTTCCTGGGCGGGGCGAGCTGAGAGTCGGTCGGTGAGGACTATTGCCTCAGATCCTTCTAAGTGCTAATGTTAAGCGCAATCTAAAATATAGGCATTGAGCTATCTGATGGTCCATTGAGGAGGTTCGCGGTGGGAAAGACTCTAGGTCGTCGTCTCTCTTGGGCTCTAATCTCAGTGATAGGTCTGGTTGGCTTGGCGGTGAGTCTCCCTAAAACCAACGCTGGTGAGGAGAGCCGCCCCGAACTTCGAACCTTGAGTGGAGCAGAAGTTACGCCGAAGGTGCGCGCCAGAGTACGAGTTGGCCCACCCCCGGTCGGGACGATTCAGTTCGACAACAATGTTCCCTTCAACCGAAACGGCCAATCCGGTGGCTTGATTGGAAATCGCTTTGCAGCTCCCGCTGTTCAGGATCC
Source organism: Deltaproteobacteria bacterium (assembly GCA_022601195.1). Taxonomy (GTDB): domain Bacteria; phylum Acidobacteriota; class Thermoanaerobaculia; order Multivoradales; family JAHZIX01; genus JAHZIX01. The sequence continues at coordinate 53,511 of JAHZIX010000043.1, read as the reverse complement.
CCACACCTTTGCCTCAGCGAGCTTCCGAATGGCGAATGCCTATGGGGGCACTGCAACAGCTTTGATTCTGGATATCAATACCGGGGCAGGAACGGTGTCGACCATCGATATGGCTGGGGCGACAGGGATATCCTCCGGCACTACCGCGACCCACGTTGTTCCGTTGGCGGGGGGCAGTCACAGTGGCTCCTTCATCGGTGGCATGCTCCAAACCGCCTACGCCGCGTGTGCTGGCTTGACAGGCATCAATAGCGGTTTGACCTGTGAAGGTGTTGCCTTAACCCAGGGGGGTCTGACCGGTGGGCCGGGAGATCCGGGCGAAGGGTTCAATGCTGTTGCCGTCACTTCGACAGCCAACACCGGAGTCCCGATTGCAAATCAGAACGCGATCTTCCGGATCACTGGTCAGAACCTGCCGGTGGAGCTGATGAATTTCAGCATCGATTGATCCTCAGCCCATGACGATGAGTGGCCAGACGCCTCGCTGTTCCAAGCGGGGCGTTTCGCTTTTGAGCCCTTCGGTGGAAACTCGAGCATGAATCTAACTGCGTTCCTCTTTGGCGTTCTCTTTCCCTATTTGGTTGTGATTGTCGGACCTGGAGGCAATCTAGATATTTCTGAAGACCAGGAAATTATTGCCAGAACCTTGGATGGGGAAGTCTACCGTGGAGAGCTCGATCGTTTCCTCGCCTGCCACGGGGCTCAGTCCTTTGTCTCTCATGGGGATCTAGTAGATGGAGTGGTCGTGGAGCGGTTCCTCCGATCGTACTTCAGGCAAGCGAGTCTAAGAGAGGATTCGGAGTTCGAGGCTCAGCAGCGCTTCCTAGCGCTGGAGCTAGCTGCCCTTCACCTGCGAAGAGCTACTGTAGCCTCGGCGGCCCCTTCTCAGGCCGAGCTATTGACCTACTCTCGAGATCATCGCAACGACTTTCGGCAACCGAAACGCTGGCGCCTGTCGAATCTCTTCAAACGGTTTCCAGAGGGGGCAGGAGAGAAAGAGAAGGACGTCTTGCGTCGAAGGATGACGGCATTGCGCCAGCGTCTCCTCGCAGGAGAGAGCTTCGCCGACTTGGTTGCTTCAGAATCCGAATCTGCCACTCGGGTGCGGGGTGGGCGCATGGGAATCGTTTCTTTGAAGGAACTGTCTCCCGAAGTGGCTGCAGCGGTGGCAGAGCTAGAGGAAGGCGATTTGAGCGCCATTCTTGAAACGGCTGCTGGGTTGACCTTGGTGTATTGCGCTGAAGTTCTGGAGGCTAGCAACCCTGGCCCAGTCGAGGTTCGCAAGCGCCACGAGAGGATACTCAGGAAGAAGCGATTTCGAGCGCAGTGGAAGATTCTCGAAGAGAGCTTGGTGGCTGAATTCGAGCCAAGGTTTCATGCGCCGGAGAGTTGGGGGGCGGCTTCTCGAGAAGCTCCTAGCGATGAAACCTCCATGGTTAACGGAGTCTCAGAGAGTGGCGACCCCGCAGCTGCTAGCCCACCTCTCGTGACCTGGAAGGCGCATTCCTCTCTCCCGGCGAAGCCGCCAGCCCTTCATCTCAGTGATTTCGAGTTCTTCTTGAGGCGACGAGGGGCGAAGGCTAGCCACCAGCTGAGTGCGCATCGGCGGCAGGACCTTCTCGAGGAGCGATGGATGCTGGAGCTGTACGCCTTTGAGGCCGAGCGCCGGGGATTGCTCCGGAAGACGGAGTACTTGGAGCAGCTCGCTTGTAAAGTGGAGAAGTTGGAAACAGAGTTCGCTCTCAATCGGGTTTCCCGGAAGTATTTCGTCGAGCCCAAGGAATCAGAGATCCGGCAAGCCGTCGAGGGGAATAGCTCCGAATTTCAACTGCTGGGCAAGGTATGGCTGCGGATGATTGAATTACCCATAGAGTCGGAGAAGCCTCGGGAGTTCTACGAGCAGGTTCGGGAGTTGGGTGAGAAGACAGCTGACGGAGTGCTTTCCCTAGAACAGGTTCACGGGCTCCTGGAGCCTTTCGGAAAGCTAGAGGATCTGGGATGGCTCTCTCTGGATCAGGTTTGGCTCATGGGACGAGGCGTACAGGCGGCGGTAGAAAGCCTGGAACCCGGAGAGATCAGTCAAGCGGTGCAGGAAGGGCGTCGTTTTCTTTACCTCCAACTTGTGGACCGAGAACTCGCCCGTCCGCTGAGTCGAGAGGAGGCGACAGCAAAAGTAGCGGTCTTGCTCCGGCGCCAAAGGCAGCGGCAAGCAGAGGTCCTGGCCCGAAAGGCCATTCTGGAGCAACTGAGAGTCGAGTACCCCAGCGATGTCAGTCCTCAATAGCACTTCTTCTGGTCCGCCACCGACAAGGCCAGGGTGGACCGGCTCAGCGCGTTGGAGCCGCTTCTCATTGGGACTCTTTCCCATTCTCCTACTGACCCTCTTGCCGACCAGCTGCCAGCCCAAAGAGGCTGGTTCAGCCCAGCCCTGGAATGTCCTGGTGGTGACCCTCGACACGACTCGAGCGGACTTCTTGGGCTGTTACGGCAAAGAGAGTGCTCGGACCCCGAATCTCGACCGTCTAGCGGCGGAGGGAGCCCTGTTTACCCAGGCCTTCAGTGCCGCTCCAGTGACACTTCCCTCCCACTCGACCCTTTTCACCGGTACTTACCCGTTGCTCCATGGGGTTCGGGACAACGGCCTATTCAAACTGCCCCTTGAGCGGACGACCTTGGCCGAGGTCCTGAGTGCTCGAGGCTACGCCACCGCGGCAGTGATTGGGGCTTTTCCTTTGACTCGCGAGTTTGGCTTGGACCAAGGGTTTGACCTCTACGACGATCACATCACCGTGGCTGCGGAGGATTATCGAGGTCAGATGCGTGCCGATGGAAAGGGCTTTTTCTTCGACGAGCGGCCCGCAGAGCGGGTCAACGACGCCATTCTGCCTTGGCTGCGTACCCATGGTGACGGCCCCTTTTTCGCTTGGATTCACTATTGGGATGCTCATCATCCTCACATTCCTCCAGCTCCCTACGATGAGCTCTACAGTCACGATCTCTACCAAGGAGAGATCGCTTCCGTTGACCAAAATCTGGGAGTCATTCTGCGGGAGCTGGAGCGACAAGGTATCGCTGATCGGACACTGATCGTCGTCAGCGGTGACCATGGAGAAGGTCGCGGCGAGCACAATGAGGATACCCATTCCTTGTTGGCCTATGACTCGACCTTGAGGGTGCCGTTCATCTTCCGAGCCCCAGGCCTTCCTCCAGGCCTGAGGATCTCGGAGCGCGTCGGAACCGTCGATGCCATGCCCACTATCCTGGAATTGCTGGGATTCGAGTCGCCCCAGGAGGTTCAGGGGCGTTCCCTGGTGGCGCTACTTCGAGGAGAGGAGTCGTCCCGGGAGAACCGGAGAACTTACTACGCGGAGGCGATGTCACCTCGTTTCTCCCAGGGCTGGGGTGAGCTGCGGGCGCTCTACCAAGGGTCCTACAAATATATCTACGGGCCTCGGCCGGAGCTCTTCGACCTATCCACTGATCCCGGTGAGCTTCGGGATCTGGTGGGCCAGGAGCTAGAGATCCGACGCAACCTCGAGCTCGATCTGGCCGCTTTCCTACGTGACAACGCCGGAGAAGAATCTGCAGATGCCGTTCATGAGATCGGCGAGGAGACCCGTCAGCGATTGGCGGCTCTTGGCTATATCTCGGGAGGTGGTGGTTCCGTCGCCGAGGTTCAGGAAGTCTTGAGCCAGGAGGGAACTTCACCTCAGGACCGGATTGTCGACAACAACTTGACAGGCCGGTGGCGGCACTATGCTTCTCAGGGGAACTTTCTTCAGGCGCGAGAGACGGCTCTCAAATTGATTGCCCGAGCGCCGGAGAATTCGTTCTACCAAGGTATGTTGGCCAAGGCCCTCTTCGGTCTCGGTCAACTCGACGAGGCGGTGGCGGTGATCGGTGAGGCCGTAGAAGTGTCGGCTAGGGATCCGGCGGTTTTTCTGAATATCGCGAGCGAGCTTTATGCCAGAGGGGAGCAAGAGCGAGGGTTGGAGCTGGTACGTAAACTAAACGACCAGACGGAAACCGCCTATGGTCAGTACTTACTGGCGGAGATGGTCGGGGATCAGGGAGACACTACAGGTCGACGGGCCTCTCTGCAGAGGGCTTTGGAACTCGATCCGAAGCATACTCGTGCGCGCCTGAGCTTGGCGGTTCAGTTGGCTCAGGATGGGGAGAGATCCGGGTCTGAAGACCAGTTTCGCCAATTGCTGGTGGATCATCCCCTCTTTGCCCGCGGTCACTTCAATTTCGGAGTCTTCCTCCTTCATGGGGAACGGACCCGGGAAGCCCTGGAGCGTCTCGATCGAGCTGTGCAACTCGCCCCGAGCTATTGGCAGGCTCACCTGGCCCGGCTGACCGCTCATCTGCGCCTGGGAACGCCTCAGAAGGCAGCCGAAATCCACCGGCTTCTCCAGCAGAACTGCCGCGACGACAATATTCTGGAACAAGCGGAAGCCTTCATGGCATCCCCTTGAGATGAGAGGTCCAAACTTGGAGATCCTCAGGTCAGTTCGGTATAGCACCTTTCTATTGCCTACCCTCATTCTCGCTCTCGCTTGTGCTGAGAGCTCAGTGGATTCATGGGCTGTTGCCGGAGACTCCGGTGCGTCGGTGGCTACCTATCGAGAAGGTCACCTCACTGCCCAAGAGGTGGAAAGGGAGCTCGATCGGAGGGCGATACAAGAGCAGGCCGGGAACCTCCAGGGCCAGCTGACCGAGTACCGGCGCGCGGCGGAGACCCTGGCGGTCCGCCGGATCTTGTCCACTAACGATGAGGGGGATGAGCAGACCTCCGAGCAGGCCGAGGCGGAGGATCGGCTACGGCATCAGGCGGTTCTTTGGCACTATTTCCGTCATGTCGCGGAAGTGCCTCAGATCGAGGAATCTGACATCGAAGCGTATTACCTCGACCATCGTGACAGCCTGAGCCAGTCTGCCCAGCGCTCCGTCTGGCATCTCTTTCGCCGAGATGTTGATGGTCAGGGCCCTGCTGAGACGGCAAAGTTTCTCGTCTCCTTGAGGCAGCGCATGTTGGCTGGTGAGACTTTCCGCCAGCTAGCCTTGGAATATTCCCAGTCGGAGACCCGGCTTCTCGAAGGCCGCCTTGGCCGAATTTCCAGGGGAAGGCTTCCTCCAGCTATCGAGGAAGTCGTCTTTGCTCTTGGGGAAGGGGAAGTGAGTCAGCCCGTTGTTGTGCCCGGGGGAGCCGCCCTTTTTCATGTTTCCGAGGTCCTCGAGAGCAAGCAATATTCTCTCGAAGACGTGCGAGACCAAGTCACTCGTCGGTTGCGGGAAATGGCTATCTCGGAGCAGCTCGCCCTCGCCGTTGCCGAGACGGAAGTGCCCAGTGGTGGGGTAGTCCTAAACGCTCGAGAGTTGGTCGAAGTCATGGCCGAGCCAAACCCAGAAGCCGTCATCCTGCGCCTAGGCAGCCTCCAGGTGACCCAACTACAGATGCAGCAGCAGCTCGATGCAGCGATGGCCCGAGCGGGCGTAGGAGTGACCCGGGAGCAGCGGCTTGAGGAAATGTATCGTCGTCAAGTTCATCGGCGGCTGCTTTTTCTGGAACTAAGCCAGAGGGATGATTGGAGCCAAGCTGACCGACAGATGCTCGACGAGCGGGTAGAGCGAGGAATACGGAGATGGAGATCGGAGCGGCTCATCGAAGATCGGATGCGGCAGCTCGCTGCTGCGGATCCAGAGGCGTTACGTGCATTCTACGAAGACAACGCCCATCGTTTCCAAAGCTCCCTTGCCTTGCGGCTGCAAACCCTTTCTTTGCCCGTTGAAGCGGATGCCGCTGAGAAGATGGTGGCCCTGGATCGCGTAAGGGATGCCCTAGTAGTTGGAGAGATCTCTTTCGACGAGGCGGCGAGGCGCCTGGGGGCCAGTCGTGTCGATCAAGGTTGGGTCGACTTCGAGACTCTGACTCAGTCGGAAACGAAATTGCGCACCTACTTGTTGACTCTTGGGCGTCGCGAGGGCTTTACTGTTCCCTTTCAGCTGGGGGGGCGCCTCAACCTAATCTGGGTCGAGGATTGGCGGGAACCCCAGGTATTGGCATACGAAGATGCCGAGGAAGCCATCCAACAACAGTATCTCGAGCGCAACCAGCAGCTTTTGTACAAGGAAGTTGCCAGCAAAGTTCTGAGGGATGCCGATTTCCGATTTCATGAAGAGGTCGTCCGGCGACTCCTCATTCCTGGCGGAGATGGCTCGGCGGATTCCTGATGGTCGCGGTTCCTGGTTTCCCTCGCTGGCTTGGCTAAGGTCGGTGGAGGCAGGTCTTTCCTAGAAGAAGTCTCGTCGCACGAAGGACCTGCTACTGATAACAGCGAAGGTGGCCGCTCCCACTAGGCCAAGGCCAGCCCAGGAACACGCTTGGATGAAGTGGCTCTCGAGTAACCAACCGGTACCCGCGAGGGCGGCGTAGGAACCCGGATGGTAGACCTCCCACTCCGGCCCAACGGAGCGAAGCAGGAGCAGGGAGAGGGCTGCTAGGAAGCCGAAAGCCAAGGGAGTCACCAGATCTCTAGAGCGAAGCGCCACCCAAGCCTGAACGGACACCAGGAACAGGCTGGCCAAATAGGAGAGACCCGCATGAAGGTAGAGGTCCAGCGGACCTAGGGCCGTCCCGAAGCCGATGCCGGGCCTCAGCCATTGCAGAACGAAGCCACCGAGGCTGATCTCCGCTACCAGTACCGCATAGCTCAAACCGACCAGTCCACAAACTACCAAGAGCTTTGCCAGGTACACTTTCTCCTTGTTGACGGGCATCGTGAAGAGCATCGTCCAACCGCGAGTCCGAGTTTCCATGGATGCCAGGAAGGCCGCGACCAGGGCGAGTTCGGCGGGGAAGAAAATCAGGCTCCAGATATTGAGAGCTGTATCACCGAGCCAGCGCCAGGGCTCGACGGAGGCGGCTCCGAACATACGGCTGCCTTCATGACTCAGGAAGAGGCAGAGCAAGAGAGTCAGCAGCGTCGGCAGGAGAAGTACGAGGAAGAGGGCGGGGCTTCTGCGCACTTTGATCAGCTCGGCGCGGAGCAGGTCGATCATCTCTCAGTGACCTCCGGACGTGGTGAGTCATCCTGGTTGGTCAACTCCAGGAACGCTTCCTCGAGACTGGAGTTCTGCCAGGCCAATTCAAATACATCGCACTGATGGGTAACCAAGAGGTGATTGAGTCTCGCCGCCTCTTTCTGAGGTTCCAGACCCTGGCTATCCAATTCGATGATCAAGGTTTGGTTGGAAAGGACCTGGGCTTCGACACCTGCCTGACGGAGGCACTCGAGGGCCTTGGTGGAGGAGGTCGTAGAAATCCTTAGGCGACTCTTGGCCAAGTCCTGTAGATCAGCCGCGGGTCCGGAGAAGAGTCGCTTCCCTTGACGCAAGATGCAAAAGCGGTCCGCCAGAAGGGACACTTCTGTGAGCAGGTGACTGGAGAGAAAGACGGCCATACCTCGTTCGTGAGCCATCTCCCGAAGCGCCTGGCGGAGCTCTTGAATCCCTGCTGGGTCGAGGCCGTTCATGGGCTCGTCCAGAAGTAGGAGGTCAGGGTCGGGAGCGAGGGCCATGGCGATACCGAGGCGTTGTCGCATGCCTAGGGAGTACTCGCTAACCTTACGGTTCCGGGCCGCCTCGAGCCCCATAGAACGAAGCGTATCGAGAGATGAGCTCTTAGGTAGGCCACGGTATCGCCTAACGATTTCCAAGTGTTCGAGGCCGCTCAAGTGGCCGTAGAGGGTAGGTTCCTCGATGAGACCGCCTACTCTTCGTAGGGTTTCTCTGCGCCCTTCACCTCGAGTGTCTGAGGAAAAGGGTCGACCGAAGACTTCGATATGGCCACGGTCGGGCCGGATCAATCCCAAGAGCATTCTCAGTGTCGTGGTTTTTCCTGCGCCATTGGGACCCAGGAAAGCGGTGACGGCCCCTTTCGGGATCTCGAGATCGAGCTTGTCCACGGCGCACACGGCGCCGAAAGATTTCTCGAGGCCATGAGCTTCCAAGGCCATCATGGGGCCGCTCCCATCTCGAACCATCTCTCGCTGAGCCAGTCACGAATCAGTTGGATGACCCGAGGGTCGTAGGCAGCCTTGATCTGCGAGTATTCCGATGGATGGCCTGTCTCGGCAGGCTGCAGCATGTGATTGACCCCTGGGAGAACATGGAAGCTGGTATCCGGGCTGTCGGATTCTTCTAGAGCTTGTCGCACGAGAGGGAGGTTACTTTCCGGGTGAGTTTGAAGATCGAGGTTTCCATAGATCACTAGGGCAGGTTGCTTCAGTTTGGAAAGCGCCGTCTTTGGATCGAAGCTCAAGGTGTCACGGAACAACGGTGACAACAGAAGCTCGACCCTTTTCTCCCGCTCCAACTCTTCATTGGCCTGGAAGGGGCGGAGAGGCGAGAGGTTCATGAGATCCCGGTCTATTTGTCGAAGGCGAGGGACGATCTGTTCTTTAGGTAGGGAGCCGGTGGCCAGGTTCGCCGCCTCTCGAACCAATCTGAGGGTCTCCCGAGCCTCTTCATCTCCTGCTCCCGAAGCTCGAGCCAGGCGGAGATGTTGATCCTCCAACAAGGGTAGGCCCGGAAGGCCAAGGCAGGAGAGTAGGACCACCGCATCGACTTGCCGAGATTGAGACGCCGCCAGCGCTGCAACCATGGAGCCCTCGCTACCACCGATCAACCCAATGCGCTGTGCATCGACCTTCGGATGGGCAGCGAGGAAGCGGATGCTAGCGGCAGCATCTTGTGCCAGTAGTTGCAGAGTCGCATCTGGAAGATTTCCTTCAGAGCCGCCGACTCCACGATCATCCATGCGCAGCACAGCGATTCCTGCCAAATTGAAGGCTTCGGCCAATTCGGCGAAGCGCCGGTGCTCAAAGAAAAGTCCGTCTCGGTCTTGAGCGCCCGCTCCGGAGATCAGGAGGAGTGCGGGGAACGGGCCACCGGGGCTTGGGAGGCTCAAGGTGCCTGCCAGCCGTGTGCCTTCACTATCGATCCTTACCTCGACTTCCGGAAAGGTGGCAGAGAGGGCCTCTTGGGAGGAGTCGGCTGGATCCAATCTGTCCAGCAACCAGGGACCTAGGCTTCCCAGAAGGAAGGCTAGAAGGAAGCCCATTAAGGCCACGCGAAAGATGTCTGCGGAGGTGGAGAAACGGGACCTTCTGAGGTCGTTTCCCTTGGTCTTGGAGCTCATACTTCGAGCTCCGGAATCCCTTGACCCTGGGCGAGCTCCCTGAGTTGGTGGCTCGGGCTGACAACGGCTGGCAGGCCTACCAGCTCGAAGCAAGGGATGTCGCTCTGGTGATCGGAGAGGAAGGCGCAGCCTCTGGGATCTACTCGGTAGTTGGTGCAGAAGTCTTGGACCCGGGACAGCTTGTTCATGCCTTTACAGTTGGGAGTCTTCAACTTCCCGGTACAAACGCCGTTTTCATAGCCGAGCTCGGTGGAGAGGAGGGTGTCGATTCCCAGCCGCTGCGCCAAAGGTTGGCAGTAAAGATCCAGAGAGGCGGTGGCGAGGACCAAATGAGTCTGTCTTTCCTGGGCGTCTCTCAGCAGCCTTCCGAGATCCGGGCGTATTCGAGCTTCGAGTTCAGAGTCGGTGAACTCAGAGCCCAGTTTCTGAACAACCTCCTGGTCCCAGCCTTCGAAGAACCGGGCCAGGCTCGGTTTGAAAGAGGCAGCTGGTCGCAGCCTGGTGGCGGCGAGCAGCAAGGGGGCCGAGACTCGAAGGTGGAAGCTCGGTTGATGAAAGTGTCGGCGCAACAAATAGCGGCAAAACCAAGGGAGTGAGTCGCCGTCCAGCAGAGTGTCATCGAGATCGACGAAGAGGTGCGTGCATTGGTGTTCCACGAGTTGCCGGCGGAACTCATCGATGGTCACGGCACATCTCCCGTCTGCGCTCCCTGAGAGAGCGCTTTCTAGAACAGCGTGTAGATGAACGGTGCTGACGATTGGCCAGCCACGATCAAAAGAGTCATGAGGCCCAGTACGAGCAGTAGAGGGATGATCCAATACGCTTTGTGGGCTCGGGCAAAGCGAAGAAACTCTTTGAACAGAGCACCGCTGTGACGTAGTTTGCTCATGGGTCCTATCCTTGTTCCAGAAGTCTTCTCAATCCAGGGCAAAGGTCACGCGCCAATTTTCCTTATCCTGCCAGTTTGGCTGAGCCTTTTTCTCTAGTATGAAATTCTCCAGAACGAGAGTGTCCATCTCTGTTCGCATGAAGCAGCGATAGGCATCCTCTGGAGTACATACGATGGGTTCGCCCCGAACATTAAAACTTGTGTTGATGACAATGCCATATCCAGTGAGATTCTCGAAGGCTGAGATGAGGGAGTGATAGCGAGGGTTGGTCTCTCGGCTCACGGACTGGATCCGTGCGGAGTGGTCGACGTGGGTGATGGCTGGCACATCGGAACGGGGGCGGTTGACCCATTCGTGAAGATCTAAAGACTCTTCATCGCCGACCAACGGTGTGCAGCGCCCCTCTTGTACCTGGGCGACCAGTAGCATGTAGGGAGACGGGCAATCGATTTCGAAAAAGTCGCTGATTCTTTCTTCGAGGCAAGAAGGAGCGAAGGGACGAAAGCTCTCTCGGTACTTGATTTTGAGATTCATGATGGATTGCATCTTCGGCGACCGAGGGTCTCCGATGATAGACCGATTGCCAAGAGCTCGAGGGCCGAATTCCATGCGGCCATGGAAGAGGCCAACGACCTTCTCCTCTGCGATTTGGGCAGCGACTTCCCCGGGCCATTGCTCCTCAGAGACCTCCCGATAGACGTATCCTTTTTCGTCTAGATAGCTGCGAATCAGCTCCAGAGGAAAGCGGGGACCCAGGTAGGCACCCTTCATGGAGTCCGGTTGCTGAGGGCTCGATCGGGGCTTTTCAAGGCCGTTGTGCCAGAGAGCTAGAGCGGCACCGACGGCGCCACCAGCATCCCCTGCTGCGGGTTGAATCCAAATCCGGTCGAAGATTCCAGAGCGGAGCAAATGGCCGTTGGCGACGCAGTTGAGAGCCACTCCGCCCGCCAGGCAGAGGTTGTTCATACCGGTGGATTCGCGGGTGTAACGACCGATGCGCAGCACGATCTCTTCGGTCACGGCCTGAATGGACCGAGCCAGATCCATCTCTCGCTTGGTGATCGGACTTTCGGCGGCTCGGGGTGGCCCGTCGAAGAGCTTGCTGAACCGGGAGCTGGTCATCACCAAGCCGCTCAGGTAGTCGAAATAGGCCATGTTGAGCCGGAAGGAGCCGTCCTCTTTGAGATCCAGGATTTCTTCGAGAATTTTGTCTTTGTAGATGGGCTCCCCATAAGGGGCGAGGCCCATGAGCTTGTACTCGCCGGAGTTGACCCGAAAGCCGGTGAAGTAGGTGAATGCCGAATAGAGCAGACCCAAGGAGTGAGGAAACTCAATCTCCTCAACCAGTTTCAGTCGTCCCCCTTCACCAACCCCGATGGTAGCCGTGGCCCATTCGCCCACTCCGTCCAAAGTGAGGGTGGCAGCTCGTTCGAAGGGAGAGGGAAAGAAAGCGCTGGCGGCGTGAGATTCGTGATGCTCGGTAAAGTAAATCCCCCCAGTGGGCTTGCCGATACCACTGGTTTCGAGGGCAGTCTCTATTTCCGGAGTCACCCACAGCTTTTCGCGAAGCCAAAGGGGGAGAGCCTTGAGATACGACTGGAGCCCACGGGGGGCAACGCTCAGATAGGTCTCGAGAATTCGATGAAATTTCAGCAGAGGTTTGTCGTAGAAGACCACCGCGTCGAGTTGTCCAGGCTCGACGCCTCCCTCGGCCAAGCAATAGCGAGCAGCAAGACTTGGAAAGCTCGCATCGTGCTTCTTGCGGGTGAAGCGTTCCTCCTGGGCTGCCGCAACGATCTCGCCGTCACTCAACAGGCAGGCAGCAGAGTCGTGGTAGAAGGCGCTAATGCCGAGAATGTGTCGCATCAGAATTGCCGCTCGTAGCGCTCGAGGCCTTTGGACGGAGCGTCTCGTGGCTGCCAGTAGGTCTGTGCGTCAGCTTCGTACCAACGCTTCATACGGTCTCGTCGGCCTCGACGAAGCAATCCTCCAAAGGGCGTGAAGAAGAGGAGGTATAGAGGGACGAGCAGAACGACCGTGAGCACTCTGCCGATGACGTGGCCGAGAGCTTCGATGGCCTTGAGCAGCCGCCGGTAGAGCCCCTGTGGGGAAAGGATAGCCGTGAGCACGGTCAGAGAGGAGAGAGTCCAGACAACGAAAGCCATATTGCGGTGCCAGAAAAGGAAGATCAGCACGCCGATGGCGGCTCCAATGATTCCTTGCAGCATTCCTTGGCGACGTAGAGCGGGAATCTGCTCCTCCAGCTCCCTGGCTGGGTCAAGGGATCGGTTCCACGCAGCCTGGGCGCCTCGGAGGGCGGGTTCAGAACTGGGATTTTGGTCAGAATTCGGTCGTTCGGTCATAGCTGATCGTCGATGGTCGTGACGGCGACTGGGGTTTGGTCGAAGATTGTGATTCTAAGCGGCTAGAGAACGATCGAAGGCGTTTGATCCCCAGATCCAGTTTTCCTGGAGCGATCTACTGAGGTTCCATCGAATGCCTTCCTGGAATCGCCGAGATCCTATCAGTGGCCTCTCAATGGGTCCAGTTTGGCGGGGCGTCGCAAGGGAACGGGAAACGAGCCTTCTGTGAACTTCTTAGAGGCACAGAGAACTAATTCCCCGAAGGCCAAGGAAGTGGCCTGAGTTCAAGGAGGCCTACCATGATCGAATTTGTGTCTCTATTTCTAGCCCTCGTCGTGGGCGAGCAGGTTGTTGAGCTGACCGCCAGCTCCCAGGTTGCCGCGATCGAGCTATTTCTCGATGGCCAGTTGGTTCAGCGACTCGAGGAACCTCCTTGGCGGACTCCTCTGGATTTCGGAGAGGGCTTGCAGCCCCACGAATTGGTAGCGATTTCCCTGGATGCAACTGGAGGCAGTCTGGGTGAAGCTCGCCAGTGGGTGAATTTTGGCCGGGGTCTGGTGGAGGCACGTCTTTCTCTTGGCAACGGAGAAGACTGGCCTCCACGGCGAGCAAGGCTACATTGGCAGTCCTTTGACGGTTCCCGTCCTCTGACGGTCAAGGTTCAGTTTGATGGTCAACAGGTGGAAGTCAATAACGAGGGAGCCTTTGATTTACCCCACTACGATGCCGGAAAGCCCCACAGCTTAGAGGCGCACCTGGGCTTTCACGCCGGCCTTGAAGCGACGGCAGCACTGAGCTTCGGTGGTGTTTTTGGTGAGCGAGTGAGCAGTGACCTCACCGCCATCCCTCTTTTCCTACAGGTGGACAGAATGGATTTTCAAGTGGACGAAATGCACCAATGGTTTGAGGCTTCAAGAGTTCCCCTTCGAGTTTTCTCGTTGAAAGAGGGAGGGGAGTCCATCTATGTGATTCGCGATCTGAACCTGCCGGAGAGATTGACGGCGCCTCTTAGGTCTGAGCTTTCCGTTCGCAAGTTGAATCGACGAAAGCGAGAATCCGATAGTGAATTGTACTTCCTGGGTACCGTGCCTGAGTTTCAGTGGCAAGGAGCGGTTTCCACGGCAATTTTCAAGCCTTATCAGCTGGCCGATCGGTGGCGGCGCCGGGGGCTTTTATCCACTCTTCTGCGTCAACGAGGTCCGAAAGGGCGAACGGGACAGAAGCAGCGCATCTTCGACTCGGCGGCAGTGGCGGGCAAGCTGGCGGCCCAGTCGGGAGTCGCTCGCGCGGTGCTAGTTCTCCTGGACCCGGAGACGATCGATCACAGCCGTCTGGGCTTGCAGGACGTGGCGGCCTATATGGAGAGTCTCCGCGTTCCATTTTTCGTTTGGCTTCGGCCGGACGAGGCGGGGCAGGCGCCTTTGGAGAACTCTGGTCTGATCTACAGCAACTTGGGAGAGGTGGCAACAAGGATGGCTGAGTCTCTGGACTCGCAATTTGTGGTGTGGCTCGAGGGCCGACTTCTACCCCAGCAGATCGAGCTCACGGACCGAGCCCCAGAGACCGTGCAGCTGATTCCCTGAACCGACAGAAAAAGAAAAGAGAGGGCCCGATATAGGCCCTCTCTCTTCCGGGAACGTTTAGAGGCAGCGGACTAGAAGCGCAAGCGCGCTCCCAGGAAGAACCGCTGGGGCTCTACGAACTCGAGACCCTCTCCGAACTCGACGCCATCTCTACCCGCAACCAAGGTCTGGGATTGAGTGATGTCCTGCTCGTCGAGAGCGTTGAAGACGTCCAGGAAGAAATCGGCTTCCCAGCGGCCTCCGAGGCGCCACAGGTACGACAGTCTCAGGTCGAGGATGCCGTAGCTGGGATTCTCGAAACCACCGACGTTACCGGGCTGGATCCACGCTTGGGTGGTGCCGGCGAAGTCGAAGGTCGGGATATCGGAAGTACCACACGCGGTGCGGGCCACCCGGCAAGGGATGTTCCGTCCCGAAGTGCGGAAGGAGTTGCTGGCCAAGGCGCCAGAGTTCCAGCGGTACTTACCACCCAGGGAAATACCGTTGTCGAACTGGTAGGTACCAGCGACCTTGAACAGGTGCTCCACCAAGCCCGGCTGGGGACCCTGCTGGTTGGGTGCCCGAGGATCGAGCCAAATGACGTCTCCCTGGAAGTCCGCATTGGAGTCGGAGTTGGTGTTGCCTTCTCCGTCCGCGTAGTTGTAGGAGGCGAGCATCTGCCAGTTATTGCTCATGCGCTTGCGGAAGACCAGCTCAATACCGTCCCAGCTGCGTTCCCCACCTTCCAGAGTGGCGATGATGAAGTTGGCTGAGTTGCCGTTGCCGTCCACCGGGAAGGAGGAGTAGCCAAAGTACTCGAGGCCCAAGAACAGAGAGTCGGGGCTCGAGAGGTCACCCGGGTAGTCGGTGGTGCCGTCATCCCGGAAAGCGTAGAGAGGCAGATCGTAGTCTTCGAGGACGTCCTGAGTTTCACGAGTGATCAGGTTGGTCTCGAAGCTCATGTTGCGGCCCAGATCGATTTTGTAACCGAGTTGAACCTCTTCCGTGTAAGGGGTCTGGGTCGACGGGGCGAAGAAAGCGTCGGGCTGGGTAGCGCCGCCGCGGGTCCGATAGGTGACCCAGTCGTTGAATCCATCGACGTCGACCCGTACCTGTTCTTCGCGGGTCCGGCCAGAAATGCTGCCGGCGAAGTTGGTCATGTTGTTGCGGATCGGGTCATAGTAGCGACCGTAGTACGCGGAAAGGCGCTGGCGGCCATCGCCCTTGAGGTCGTAGACCAGGCTGACCCGGGGAGCGTATTCCGTGTCGAAGGTGAAGATCTCTTCTCCAGTGGTGGCGAAGTGCTTCCACTCTTCGGCCCGAACACCAACGTTGGCGCTGAATTTTCCATACTGCCAGTTGTCTTGCAGGTAGAAAGTGGTGCCCTCTGACATGGTCTCCTGGGCGCCGTCGATGGTTTGGACGGTGCGATCGTAAAACAGGGTACCGTCGTTGGTTTCAGAGTTCAGCGTGTCGAAGGTGAGGTTGGCATCCAGCTCCGCCACCGAGATGGCACCGTCCCGATCGGAATCGAGAGCTGCATAAACAGCGTCCCGGTCTGTCTGAGCCAGGCCGTTGACGGTGCTGATGAAGCCGTTGAAGTCGTTCACGGCGGAAGAGTCGAACTGCAGGTTGGTAGCGCTGTCGACGATGTTTGCCAGGGTTGCTCCGGCGCCGGCATAGCGGGCACCAAGAGAAGCGTACTGAGCATTACCGATCGTCAGGTTGTTGCGGACGTTGGTGTTCTCTGCGAGCTCGATGCCGCCCTTGAGAGTGTGATCTCCCCAAGACGAAGAAGCCAGATACTCAGCAGAACCCTTGAAGGCCTCGTTGTCGCGCTGGTCTTCGAGAGTGAAGCCGTAACCGCCGCCCTGATCATCGGCAGCCGAGTGGTCGTCACCGAAGAGAAACGCTACGTCGTTGCGGGATCCATTAGAGGTAAAGGCGCTCGGCGCATCGTCGAGTTTGCCTTCGTGGCTTGAGAATCCCAGGTCGAATACCAGGGAGCTCCAGACGCGGGAGTAGTTGATGGAGTAGCGGTCTCCACCCTGTTCACGGGCGAAGTCGCGAGCGTTGGTGAGATCGTTGTTGAAGCGACCGTTCTGTTCCTGAGGATCGCTCAGGAAGAGACCGGAGATGAGATCACTCTTGGTCGCTGCCCAGGTGATCTTGGCGAAGGTCTGGTCCGCATCCCGCTCCGGGGTGCGCTGGAAGTTACCATCGTTGTCGACGACGTCCTCTTCCCGGTTGACGTTGCGGTAAGAAGCGAAGAACCAGGCCTTGTCCTGGACGATGGGACCACCGATGGTGAGGGCCGTGTCAAAGGTAGAGAAGCTCGAGTCCTCTTCGTGGTCGTTGTCGGCTACCAAGCTGTCGTCCTGGAAGAAGTAGTTGACGGAACCGGAGAACTCGTTGCCGCCACTCTTGGTGATGACGTTGGAGACCAGGCCGGTAGCGCCGACGAACTCGGAGGGCAAACCACCGGTGAGAACGGATTGCTCCTGGATGATCTCGGTATTGAGATTGGCGCCGAAGGTGCCGGTCACGTTGTCGGTGACGTTGACGCCTTCGAAATAGTAGAAGTTGTCACTAGAGCCTCCGACGTCGCCGCCGATATCACTGTAGTTGATACCAGAGCGGGAGGCCGGGTTGGCGCTGGAGCCGACCGTTGCTTGAACACCAGGAACCAGCTGTAGATAGTCCTGGTAGCTGCGCGCCGTCGGCAGAGCTTCTGTTAGTTCGAGGGTGATCTCTTGACCCACCAAAGCGGAGGTCACGTCGACAACCGGCGATTCGGCGGTCACGACCACCTCCTCGGTGACGGTAGCGAGACTGAGAGAGACCCGGATGGGAGTCGTTGCGCCAGCCTTGACCAGAACGTTTTCATTGCGAGAGCCATTGAAACCATCGAGAGCCGTAGACACGAGGTAGTTGGCAGCCGGATCCAAGGCGGCCAGAACTGCGACGCCGTCCTGGTCTGTAATAGCGGTCCGTTTTGTGAGGGTTTCGTTGGAGCCCGCTTCGACGGTAACGCCGGGAATTCGGCTACCATCCTGAGCTTCAACGGTCACCGAAATAGAGCCCTTCTGCGCTTGGCCGTATGCCAGTGACGGCATCAACAAAAACGCGAGGGTGAGGAGAGCTAGGCTCTGCTTCATGTAGATCCTCCTTGGCTGTATTAGCCAGATCTAATAATTACCCCAAGGCATTATGGGGATTCTCTTTGAGCATCAAGGACTGACGCTCACTCAGCAAAAGAATATGCTTAGAGGAGTAAGTGGACCCTCTGTCAAGCAATTCCGGTCAATAGTTACTGCAACGGAGATGCCAAGTTTTTTCGGTGTTTGAGAGAGTTGGTCTTAAATCATTGATTCTTAGGGGCTTAAATTTTTTCTGCAGCTGCTTTGGCGAGGTATAGAGGTCCTTTTTGGGGGACTTCCCCTTCGCGAAATCCACTACCTTGAAGCTCCGATTCAACAGACCCGATTGCCCGTTTCTTCGAAAGCGCGGTAGAACAAAACGCCTCTTATCTGTATTCCTGCTAGGAGAAAATTCAGAGAATTTCTTGGTGAAATGCTCTCGATTTGGTCGTTTCTATGGCTCTTCTCAGGGGGCTGGAGAACTCGACAACGAGAGGGATAGAGGTAGCTCAGGAATCGAATCGAGCCAGCAGGAGGTCCCGGTCCGGACCACCAGATTGGGACGGTTCTCCGGGACTCGAGTCACCCTGGAAGGGCGAGGTTCCTTTTCCGGTCCCAGGTGGACGTAGTGACTGGGTCAGCGCGTTTTATGGAATCGGGCCGGGGGCCCGCAACGGGGGCCGAGACTTCTTGGCCTGGGCATGGGGGTAGCGAGAGGGTGGCTTTTGAGCCCGGTTGGGGTGAGGAGCTCCGGTATCACCTGGTGAGAGGTCAGTCGGAGGCGTCTGGCTTCGAAGCGAGGGCAGCAGAGAATCCTCGGGCTGTGAGGAAGACGGCTAGTAGAAGGACCAAGCCACCTACAGCAACCAGCCCGATCGCGGCTCCGGGGTCTCCTCCATAGGTCACGACACCGGATAGGAAGAAACCTCCCGGTAGTAACAGGCTCCCAGTGATCCAGCATCGGGAGGCCAACTTCAAGCTGCTGGAGGACCAAGCCGACGCTTCGCCTAGGGTGCAGGCAAAGATGATGTTGAGGATCGAAAGAAGAGTTCCGTGAGCGTGAGCTAGGGTCCACATGAGGCGGCGACTGCTCTGACTCGCGTCGAGGTAGCCTCCTATCTTGAAGCCATGAAGAGCCTCCAGCAGGAGGCCCAGAGCCAAGAAGATCAATAGAGACCACCAACCAAACCGAAGGTGTCGGCGGACAAGGCGATCTCTCAACGGCTTTGGAGTCGGCATGGGACTTCCCTTTCTTTCTACTATTCCCCGAGCGCTATGGGGCGGTCGTTGCGCCGCGAGCTGAGTCGTCTTATAGCATCTGTTTGTAGATTTCCGTCGATGCTCATCAATACTTGAGGGCCGCGGAACTTCTCTGGGTCCCACGGCAGCTGCAGCCACCGGTCGATAACCGCACCTCTGGCCTTGGCCCGTTCCGCGTCCGCTCCCACATAGTCGTACTGGAGGCCATCAAACTCGGGTAGGCGCCGCAGGGAGCGTTGGGCTACATACCGGACTGCCGCATAAGGGTCATTGAGCAGATGGCCCAAGAACGGGGCCTGCCAGTCGTCGCCGGATGCCTCCAAAGCCGATGGCCACCCTAGGCTCCAAGCTGCGAGGGCTCGCTGGCCGGCATCTCCTTCGAGAGCCCAGGAAATCGAAGCAGCAACCTCCGCCTGTCCGGAGCTCAAAGGGGAGAGTGGAATGCCATACCAACGCTGAAGGTACTGGCTGGCCCACTCCAAGGTCTGGTCCAGGTGGCAGAGGTTGCAGGCATTGGGGCGGCCGGTTTCTAGGTTGGTCGTCACGCTAGGCGAGTCGATAGTGTGGCTGCGCATGGCGGTAAGGAGGCCATAGCTGGTGTGGGGCATGTGGCAGTTGTAGCACTGGCTTCCCGAGGAGCTAGGGGGGTGGTGGGTGTGCTCCTCGAGCTTGGCTCGATAGTCAGAATGGCATTGGAAACAGGCGTCGTTGCCGTCCATTCCAGCGGCCAGCTGGTCATTGGGGTCACTATCGTGCATGGAGTGGCAGGAAAGGCAAGAGAGCTCTCCCTTCTGATAGCAGGCGGATTCGACCATTCCTGAGAATTCTCGCCCGGAGACCCGAACCTTGCCATCCGACCAGAAACGAGATTCAACCGCCAGGGGTTCCTGAGCGAGCATCCGTTGGATCCGGGGGTGGTCGCCGTTCTGTGCCGGGAGGACCAGGAACCGGCTCTCTTCCAGTTCTTCTCCTGGCTGGTAGGAGTGTCCTTCTTGGAGCCACTTGCGGGCATCGGAGAGACCCACTCCGTGGCATTGACCACAAACTTCTGATCCGCGTTTGGAGTCTAGGCGAGACGGCTGAATGATGGTTGGGTCCCCCTGATCGCGAAAATGAAGAGCGTAACGCCGCAAGGGGTTGCGATTTGCTTGGATGTGCTCTTGGGCAGGCCCGTGGCAAGCTTCGCAGGCGATTCCGAGCTCTACCGCTGCCGTTTCAAATGCCTCCGAGCCATCCTCTAGGCCAGGTACACCCACGGTGCTATGGCATTCGATGCAGTTGTCGTTCCACAAGTCCAGGAAGCGACCCGCTTCGGGAGGGCGGAGAAACACATCTTCCCGAGCGACCCAACGTTGATCCTCGAATAAGTAGACGAACGGCAAGTTGATGAGCTCTCGACCAAATTCGCTAGGTACCCAGAATGTCTGCATGTGGTGGGAGCCGGTGATCATCACGACGCGGCGCTCGACTCGTGGCGGGTTCGAAACCGTCTCGACGTCGGCTCCGCGGAGGCGATTGAGACGTTCCCAGTCTGGATCCACCATTTCTACCCAATACTCTTCGCCTTTTTGCTCGAGGGAGTAGGCCCAGGTACCGGAACCGAGAGTCACGTCGTTGAAGTCTGCTTTGACGTACTCCGGGGTGGCGGGACGAGTCATGGTTCGGTGATAGGTGGAGTACCACGAGGCATATTCCCCAGGGTGACAAGAGCCACAGGTGTCAGAGGTGACGTAGGCCTCTTTCTGGCCCGGTGCCGGTATTTCGCTAGCCAGGGCGGTCTGGCTAAGCACTCGACGGTGTTGCTGAGAGGTCCACAGGTAACCTGCCGTGATGAGCAGAGCCAGCAACGAGGCAGCCGCAGCCAGGGTTCTTCCGAGGGTCGGCCTGTGGGCCAGCCAAAGGGCCAGAAAAAGGAGAACGGAGGCTTCCAGAATGAGGAGAGTGGCAAGCAGCATATCTTGGGAGAATCGTGATTCAAAAATCTGAATGACCAGGGAAGCAGCTTCAACGTAGAGGCTGACCAAAAATACTCGACGGAGGGGGAGAGGTGCAAATTCCGGCTGGAACGGCGGCTCGTACGGACATTGGACGGAGAAGACCTTCGTTGAGGGGCATCGCCTCGAAGCTACTTGCTGGGCAAGGGGCCCACTGGCCACAAAAAAAGGAGGGCCCGAAGGCCCTCCTTTCCACAAGCTAGGCTTGAACGGTCGACTTAGAAGCGCAGACGCGCGCCCAAGAAGAACCGCTGGGGCTCGACGAACTCGAGGCCGCCACCGAAGGACACGCCCGAGCCACCGCGAACCAGATCCTGAGACTGGGTAATATCCTGCTCGTCAAGAACGTTGAAAACGTCCAAGAAGAAGTCAGCTTCCCAGCGGCCACTGAGGCGCCACAGGTAGGAGAGGCGGAGGTCGAGGATGCCGTAGGACGGGTTGTCGACCGCACCCACCGCGAAGGGAGAGATCCAGAATCCCTCCTGGCCGGCGAAGTTGATGGGGTCAACGATCACATCGTTACCAGCGGCGGCCTGAAGCACGCCATCTTCGTCGAAGTGAGTGTCCTGGATGTCGAGTAGCGGCAGATTCCGGCCGGAGGCGCGGAAGGTGCGGCTAGCGATAGCGCCAGAGTTCCAACGGTACTTACCACCGAGGGAAATGCCGTTGTCGAACTGGTAGGTACCAGCGATCTTGAACAGGTGCTCAACGAGACCAGGCTGCACGCCATTCTGGTTTGGAGCCCGAGGGTCCAGCCAGAGAACGTCACCCTGGAAGTCAGCGTTCGAGTCCGAGTTCGTGTTGCCTTCACCGTCGGCGTAGTTGTAGGAAGCCAACATCTGCCAGTGGTTGCTCATGCGCTTCCGGAAAACCAGCTCGACACCGTCCCAATCACGTTCTCCACCGGCGAGGGTGGCGATGATGAAGTTGGCCTCGTTGCCGTTACCGTCCACTGGGAAATCCGTGTAGCCGAAGTGGCCAAGACCCAAGAACAGAGATTCTGGATCGTCGACCGGAAGCCCGTAGAAGTCGGGGCGGGCGTACAGACTGAGGTCGTAGTCCTCGAGAATGTCAGTGGTGGAACGGGTGATGAGGTTGGTCTCGAAGCTCATGTTCCGGCCGAGATCGATCTTGTAGCCGATCTGGGCTTCTTCGGTGTAAGGAGTTTCGGTCGCCGGAGCGAAGAAGGCGTCAGGCTGGGTGGCTCCACCGCGAGTACGGTAGGGGACCCAGTCGTTGAAACCGGCCACATCAACGCGGACCTGCTCTTCACGCACACGTCCGGTGACGCTGCCTGCAAAGTTGGTCATGTTGTTGCGAATCGGATCGTAGTAGCGACCGTAGTAGGCAGAGATCCGCTGGCGACCGTTGCCCTTGAGGTCGTAGACCAAGCTGACCCGAGGAGCGATCTCGGTGTCGAAGGTGTAGATGTTACGACCAGTGGTGTCGAAGTGCTCCCACTCCTCGGCACGAATGCCGATGTTGGCGCTGAATTTGCCGTACTGCCAGTTGTCCTGGATGTAGTAGGTGGTGCCTTCCGAGTTGGTGATCTGAGCACCGTCCTGGACCTGCGCGGTGCGGTCGTAGAACAGGCTGCCGTCGCCGGTCTCGGAGTTCAGCGTGTTGAAGTGGAGGTTGTTGCCAACTTCACCTGGGCTCAAGGCGCCGTCGCCATCGGAGTCCAGGGCAGCGATGATGGCGTCACGGCCTGGCGAGTTGTTGACGCCACTGACGAAGCCATTGAAATCACTGGTGTTGTTGGGGTCGAAGCTGACCCGGCTACCGCCGCTAACGTCGTTAGCGGTGACGTTGAGGCCAAGGTAGTTGCCGGAAAGCGAGGTGTAGGAAGCGTTTCCGATGGTCAGGTTGTTCCGGAAATGCTCGTTCTCGGAGATCTCGACACCACCCTTGAGGGTGTGATCACCCCAGGAGGTGCTGGCCAGATACTCGAGGGAACCCTTGAAGGAGTTGTTGCTCCGGGTGTCCAGGAAGTTGAAGCCATAGCCACCGAGCTGCTCGTCGGCAGCGGCGAAGTCCTCACCGAAGAGGAAGGCAACGTTGTTACGGGAGCCAGGAGGCGAGAACGCACTGGCGGAGTCGTTGAGGTCACCCTCGTGGTCGGTGAAGCCGAGCTCGAAGACCAAGGCGCTCCAAACGCGAGAGTAGTTGACGGAGAAACGATCACCACCCTGGTCGCGCGAACGATCACGGGCGTTGGTTGCTTCGTTGTTGAAGGAGCCGTCCTCGTCCTGAGGATCGCTCAGGAAGAGACCGGAAATCAGGTCGCTCTGCGTGGCGGCCCAGGTGACCTTGGCGAAGGTCTGGTCGGCTTCACGGGTCGGCCGGCGCTGGAAGATACCGTCGTTGGAGACGATGTCCTGCTCACGGTTGGTCTTCCGGTAGGAAGCGAAGAACCAAGCCTTGTCCTGCACGATGGGGCCACCGAGGGTGAGGGCCGTGTCGAAACGGGAGAAGGTGGCGTCCGGCTCGTGATCGTTGTCAGCGACGAGGCTGTCGTCCTGGTGGTAGTAGTTGATGGAACCGGAGAAGTCGTTACCACCACTCTTGGTGATGACGTTGGAGACCAGGCCGGTAGCGCCGACGAACTCGGCGGGCAGGCCACCGGTGAGCACGGACTGCTCCTGGATGATCTCGGTGTTCAGGTTCGCGCCGAAGGTGCCGGTCACGTTGTCGGTGACGTTAATGCCTTCGAAGTAGTAGTAGTTGTCGCTGGAGGAGCCGATGCTGCCGCCGATGTCGCTGTAGTTGATACCGGAGCGAGAGGCAGGGTTGGCACCGCCGCCGATGGTGGCCTGAACGCCGGGGACCAGCTGCAGGTAATCCTGGTAGCTACGGGCGGTAGGCAGAGCCTCGGTGAGCTGAAGAGTGATTTCCTGGCCGGTCACGGCGGAGGTCACATCAACCACTGGAGATTCGGCGGTGACGATGACTTCTTCCGTCACGGTGGCGAGGCTCAGGTTCACGCGGATGGGCGTGGTCTGACCGGCCTTGACCAGAACGTTCTCATTACGGGAACCGTTGAAGCCGTCCAAGGACGTGGTCACGGTGTAGTTACTGGCCGGATCCATGGCGGCGAGAAGGGCAACGCCGTCCTCTCCGGTGATCGCGGAACGCTTGGTCAGCGTCTCGTCGGACCCTGCTTCAACGGAAACGCCGGGAAGTCGGCTTCCGTCTTCGGCCTGCACGGTGACCGAAATAGAGCCCTTCTGCGCCTGGCCGTATGCCATCGCTGGCACAAGCATGAGCGCGAGAATGGTTAGAGCAAGACTCTTCCTCATCTAAATCCTCCTTGGCTGAAACAGCCAGGTTTTCAAAGTTCCCAAGAAGCCTCTTGGGAGGGTGTTAGACAAAAGGTTCAGCGATGGCTCGCTTGATCCTTGAGATCCTTTATGCCTTGAAGCTCAGAACGACCGGTTTCTCGTGTAAAAGACCCGAGAATGTTGTTAGACGTCGTTTTCAGTCGATCCAAACTTGCTTCTGAGACATTGATCGATACAGTTCGATCAGGCGTAAGTGGAACTTGTCTCTAGAAAGTCGCAAAGATGATGCCAGGATTTCTGTCTGGAGATCATTTCACGCTAACTATCCTTCGTATCAGTGTTTTGAAGGGTTCGTCCGGGTCACCGGATCTTGCCCGTTCCCCCCAGATCCTGCTGAAAGTTCATCAAGTTGAATAGGCCGTCCAAAGAATTGGATGTCGTACAGGCATACTCGTCTTGGCTGGGTACAGCAGTATTGGGAGCTGCGGCATCGTATCATCAGTTTTGAGTGGAAAAGCAAGTGGGTGGACGTTCTTCGAAAAGCGGCAAACCGCCTACCAAATCGCTCTCCGAATCCATCTCGACGAAAGCTTCGGGGCCAGGGCTGGAAGACATTTTCTGGACCCCCTACCGGTTGGTCCAATGGAGAGGCTCGCAAGACTGGGAGAGTCCGGCGTGGCGGTGGGTGTTCTCGAGAGGGGCTCTCGGTTTTGGGCCTTGGCGATCTCGTCGAGGGCGCGGCCAACTGGACTTGTCGTGGATCAAGTTCTGGAATCGATCTGCCGCCCGGTGCTACCCTTCGCCGATGGTGATGTCAAAGGTCCGATCTCCCGGTTCAGTTCTACCCGTTCTTCTCTGTGCCCTTCTTGGGGCTTGTCAGGAGGATCAGCGCGAGCCTCAGTCACAGAGGGAGTCTTCCCGCTCAAATCCTCCAGCTACTTCTGAGGCGCCGAGTGAGTCCCGACCGGCTGGGTTCCCGTTCGTGGAGGTGACAGCTGCGGCTGGTTTGTCCTTTGTCCACGACAACGGAGCTACCGGTCGCCACCACTATGTGGAGACCATGGGGCCCGGAGTCGCTCTCTTCGATGCGGATGGCGATGGGGACCTGGACCTCTACGTCGTGAATGGGGGCCCCCTTCCTGGTGGTGAGCCAGAAAAGGTCTCCCGGAACCGATTCTTTGCCAATCGAGGGGACGGGACCTTCGAAGATCGGACGGAAGCTTCCGGAGCAGGTGAGACTTCCTACGGCATGGGCGTTGCCGTCGCTGACATAGATGGCGATGAGGATCTGGATCTCTATTTACTCAACTATGGGCCGAACGTCCTGTTGCGCAATGACGGGTCAGGTCGATTCGAAGAAGTGTCCGTTGGCGTCGAGGATCCGTCCTGGAGCGTCAGCGGGGCTTTTTTCGACTTCGAAGGTGATGGCGATTTGGACCTCTATGTCGTCAACTACCTGGACTACGATGTAGAAAAGGAGAAACCTTGCCGAGCGGGTCCTTTGGAGATCTACTGCAGTCCGGAGCAGTTCCCTGCGGTGGGGGATCGTCTCTATCGGAATGACGGTGGTCGGTTCGTCGACGTTTCCCGTTCCGCTGGTGTCGTTCGTGACGGTAGAGGTATGGGGGCTGCGGTTGGGGACCTCAACGGCGACGGCAAGACCGATATCTATGTCACCAACGATCGCTCTCACAATTTGCTCTATCTCAACCAGGGAGGAAAGCTCGACGAGGTCGCTGCCGAGTCCGGCGTCGGGTACGGGCCGACGGGTTTGGCGGAGGGGGGCATGGGAGTGGCCCTCGGCGATTTCCTGGGAACAGGGCAGGCGGCCATTTTCATGACCAACTTCCAGAAAGAACCGAATCGGCTGTACGTCGATGCCGGAGGTGGCTTCTTCGATGATGCGACTTTTCGCAGCGGCTTGGGTTTTCCATCCAGCGAGCTCGTGGGCTGGGGCATCGGTGTTCTCGATCTGGAAGGGGATGGAGACCTAGACCTGGCGGTGGGCAACGGGCATGTCTTCGAGAATGCCGAGGAGTTCATTCCAGGGAGCGCATTTGCCCTGCCGGACCAGCTCTTCGTCAACGGGGGCGACGGTAGATTCGAGGTCAGTTCCTTTCCGGGTACCCCTTATTCTTCGCGCGGTTTGGCTGTCGGTGATCTGGATGGAGACGGTGATCAGGACTTGGTAACCGCTAGTTGTGGCGGCCCGCTTCAGCTGTGGCGAAATGATTCAGGAATCTCCGACCGCTTTTTGCTGTTGGAGCTTCGAGGAGAGGGTGCCAACACCTTCGCCACTGGTGCGAAGGTGACGGTAACAGTCGGCGAACACCAGTATCGTCGTGAGGTCGGCAGTGCAGGTAGTTATGCATCTCACAGTGACATGCGCCTGAGTCTTGGACTAGGAGATCGAGAAGTGGTGGAGAGAATCGAGGTTCAGTGGCCCGATGGTACCGTCGAGAGCCAGGAGTCCCTTGCCGCTGGCCATCGAGTGCTGTGGCGTCAAGGTAAGGGAGTGATCTCCTCTGAACCCCTGCAAGGGACAGCGAGGTTGGGGGGGGAGAGCTGAGATGTCGAGATTTTTCTTCACCACCCTTTCTCTACTTCTCCTGTGCGTCGCTATGGACTCTCTTGGGCAACCGGGCGCCGCGAACCAGCGGGGTGAGGTGGAATCTCTCTACCAAAGAGGCTTTGAAGCCTTCCGAGCTGGGCGTTCCTTTGAGGCCCTGGAGCTTCTAGGGGCTGTCGCCGCCCAAAATCCTGCTTTCCGAGATGTGCAGATGCTCCTGGGGCAAAGCTGCTTGGTGTCTGGGCGCATGCTACCGGCCAAGAAGCACTTTGAAGCTGCCTTGCAGCAGAACCCCCAGAATGGTCACGCGGCGTTCCTTCTGGGTTTTGCTCTCCTACAGTCAGCGCGCTATTTCGAGGCCGATCAGGCTCTAGCGAAGGCGCAGAGCATGGCTCAGGGGAATCCCCATCCACAGATTTACCGAGGGTTGGCCTTGCTTCGTCTCGGCAAGCCTTCGGAGGCTCGACTACAGATAGCAGCAGCCTTAAAGAGGGTACCGGATGATCCGATCGCTCAGTCGGCGATGGCGGAGCTGGATCTAGCGGATGGCCGCTTTGCCCAAGCCGAGTCCGGTATCCGAGCCGTACTCCTTGCGAACCCAGCGAACCTGGAGTCCCAAATTCTATTGGGCCGAATTCTCCTCGACTCGGGTAAAGCGGCTGAATCGGTT
The DNA here is from genome assembly GCA_022601195.1 of Deltaproteobacteria bacterium. Taxonomy (GTDB): domain Bacteria; phylum Acidobacteriota; class Thermoanaerobaculia; order Multivoradales; family JAHZIX01; genus JAHZIX01. The sequence goes on along the minus strand of JAHZIX010000043.1, from coordinate 26,580 downwards.
CCGGTTTTTCAGTCAGCGATCGAGGGGCAGCCGCCCCGGTCGGATCTGTTGTACCTGCTGGGCCAGAGTCTGTTACGCAGTGGTCAGGTAGAGGAAGGGCGAGAGGTGATGAGCCGTTTCAAGGCCCTCAAGGCTCTCGAAGGTGAGATCCGGGTATTGGAAGTGGCCGTCAGTACGGATGCCTCCGACGCCGAGGCTCGCCTGGAGTTAGCCCAGCGGATGGTGGAGGGCGGCCTGGCAACCCAGGCGATGCTTCACATCGTGACTCTCGAAAAACAACTCCCCAAAGACTCCCGAGTGCGCCAACTTCGCGCGCGTCTCGAGGCTCAGCGGTCTGCTGGGAGCTGACTTAAAGGATTTCTTATCATGGTATTGTCAATCACCCAGGACCGATTTCGTTGAGGAGGCCGGCGATGAGTCTTTCCCCTGTACAGAAGGTTTCCATTCTGACCTTGGCCACTCTTGGCCTTATCCCGATTCCCCATGTGGAGGCGCAAGAGCCTGCTGGCGGTGGCAATCCGGGAGTGTTCTTTGAGTCCGTAGATGTCGACGTCGTCAACGTCGAAGTGTTTGTTACGGACAAGAAAGGCAACGCGGTCACCGGTTTGACCCGAGAGGACTTTAGCCTCCGGGTAGACGGCACCGAAGTTCCCGTGTCGAACTTTTACTCGGAAGTGCTGGGAAGACCGGTGCAAGAGGGGCAGGACCTAGCCCTGCTGGATCAACAGGATAGCTTCGAGGCAACTCCCCTGGAGCAGAGATTGCACTTGGTGGTCTTCGTGGACAACGCCAACATCCGGGCGCCCAATCGGAAGCGAGTCTTCAAGGCCTTGAGGGAGTTTCTGGACAACAGCCTTTCTCCCGATGACCGAGTGACGGTAGCGAGCATCTCGAAATCGGTATTCACCCACAGTGATTTTCTCAATGACCGGCGGGTGATCAATCTGGCTCTGGATGACGTAGAGAAAGCCTCGGCCAACGATTTCATCCATGAGTTCGAGCGCCGGGAGATCTACAGCGAGCTCTTCCGCGAAGAGACCACTGCTGTCCTGCGTGGAGAAGTGGATCGGCAGATCGCTCGGTCTACCGAGGACATCAATCGCGGTGGCATATTGAATCGCATCCGGGCCTATGCTCAGAGCGAGTTCGATCGATCTCGTAGTGGTTTGCGGCATTTGGGCGCTTACGTCGATTCTCTCGCTGGGGTTCCTGGGCGGAAAGCTCTCATTCACGTCAGTGACAGTATTCCCAACAATCCCGGGGAAGGGATGTTTATCGCCTGGAACGAACGATTTCGGGGCACCTTGGCGGCGGAGGACTATCAAATCCAAGTCGGCCAGTTCGACCTTCGGGACCAGTTTCGGGAATTGGGGCAACGAGCCAACGCGGCGCGAGTCACGATGTACACCCTAGACGCCGAGTCGAGCCACACTTCGGCCATCCGTTCCGCGGTTACCGACGGGGTGATTCCAAATCTCTCCCTATCCACCATCGAATCGAACTATCGGGAGCCTTTGGAATTCGTCGCTACCGCTACCGGAGGGCGCCGAGTTCAGGCCAATCCGACCTTGGCCCGGCAACTTTCTGCCATCTCTACAGACTTCAATACTTTCTACTCTTTGGGATTTCAGGCGGTTGAGAAGGGCTCCAAGAATCACCACGACATCGAGGTGAAGCTGGCCCGCAAGGGATTGGTGGTGCGCCACCGCAACAACTACACCAGAAAGAACAGAGAGCAACGCATGGCGAGCGCGACCGTGGCAGCTCTGCTCTACAACTCCGTATCGAATCCCTTGGAGGTCTCTCTCACCAAAGGCTTGGGGAAAAAGAGAGATGATGGTTCGGTGGCGGTGCCCGTAGAGTTGAAGATTCCCGTTTCCAAATTGGTCCTCCTGCCAACGGAGGGTATCCACGCTGCTCAGCTCTCCCTATTTGTCACCATCAAAGACAAGCAGGGGGATCCTCGGCCCGTTCAGCGGATTCCCTTCAACCTACGAATACCCGATGAGTTCGTGGAGCAGGCCAAAGCGGATTCCGCCCAATACACCTTGCCTGTCGTACTGCGCCCCGGGGATCAGCAGATCGCCATCGGCGTCCGGGACGACATCGGCGCGACTTCTTCGACTTTGAGGATCGAGCTCAACCCTCGCCTCGCTGGCGCGGTCTAAAGCCCCAGCCGTCTTTGCCTTCCCAAGCCCCGCCCTACCACAGGCGGGGCTTTTGCGATGGTTTCATCCCCTCTTCCCTGTTGGGTCTCTTCAAGGGAGTCTGCTCCGAAGGCTCGAGGCCCAAGTTGCCGAGTAGGGATTCGCTTTCCGGTTCGATCAGGAATTGTTTGACGCTGGTCAGCTCAAGGAACTGTGAGACTCCAGGCGGATGTATCGCCGGATTCGAAGCCGTCGCTGAAGAGGTTCTTGGCAAAGCAGCCGTTTCCGTCGAGAAAGAGGATCCACACCGCTCCGCGGCGGAATCCGCCGTCGTTGCCGTTAGCTCCGACGGCCAGGTCAGCATTGCCGTCGCCATCGAGATCGCCCACTAGAGCCAGTGACGACCCGAAGCGGTCATCGGGCTCGAGGGGGCCGGTAAATCCGCCGCTCGTGCTACTGATCTTGGTGTGAAATTGCACCGTGCCTTGGGGAGAGAGAAACTGCAACCACGCAGTGCCGCTCTCCATTTCACCATCATCATCATTGGGAGCGCTGATCGCGAGATCGGTGTTGCCGTCGCAGTCGAGATCCCCCAACGAGGCGACCCCTCTACCGAACCAATCATTGTCCTCGAGAGTTCCCGTGAACCCTCCCTGGGTGTCGCTGATCTTCTGGTGGGTCTTGACGGTGCCGTCCCCGTGAAGAAACAGAATCCAGGCAGCTCCCCGGTCAGGTCCTCCGTCATCATCCTGGCGAGCTCCCACTGCGAGATCGGCATTGCCGTCTCGGTCGAAGTCGCCTAATGATGTTACGGAAATACCAAAAGAGTCGTCACTATCGAGAGTTCCGGAAAAGCCGCCCTCGGTACTGCTGATTTTCTGGTGGTTCTTGACCGTACCGTCGGGGTGGAGGAAGAGTATCCAAACCGCGCCTCGGCTGGCTCCCCCGTTACTGTCACCACTGGCACCTACCCCCAGATCGCCATGGCCATCTCGGTCAAGGTCACCCACGGAGGCAAGGCCGATGCCGAAGAGGGAATTGGGGCCAAGGGAGCCGGTGAACCCGCCCTCGGTGTTACTGATTTTCTGGTGGCTTTTGACGGTTCCGTTTGGGTGAAGAAAGAGAATCCAGAGGGCCCCGCTGGCGACGGCTCCATCTCCATCAAAAGGGGCTCCGACGGCGAGATCGGGGATGCCATCACCGTCGAGGTCGCCCGGTGATGCCACGCTGAGCCCAAATGAATCGATATCGTTGAGGGCACCGGTGAACCCACCCTCGGTGCTGCTGATTTTCTGGTGACTCTTGACGGTACCGTTTGGGTGGAGAAAGAGAATCCAAACGGCTCCTCGTGCATCTCCTCCATCGTCGTCCCCCGAAGCGCCTACGGCCAGGTCAGCATTGCCGTCGCCATCGAGATCTCCCAGCGAGGTCACGGATCGACCAAAGCCGTCCACGTCGTCGAGAGCACCTATAAAGCCACCTTCGGTAGAACTGATCTTTTGATGAAAGAGAACATGGCCAATGACGTCAGAAGTGGGATCCGGAGCTTCCGCAGCAGTCGGTACCTGGCAGAGGAGGGCAAGTAGGATGAAAGCTCTTTTGCAGAAGTGGCGGAGGGATCGATAGCTCATGGGGCTGTTCCTTTTTTGGAGGTTTCAAATCTCTTCTCGGGCAGGTTTGACGGTTTGCCCATATCCTTCCCTGCGCCGAAAAAGAGCATCGGGCGCCATTGGGGGGCCTTCTTCGTTGGGAAGTTGGGCCAGGTGGAGAAATATAGGGATTTCCGCATCTTGGCTCCGAGTCGCCACCGGTCTAGGGGGTACCATGGTGACCAGCAACCGCGCCGAGTGAGCGAAGTCGGCACCGCTTCTCTAAACTTGTGGCTAGTCGCGAGTGATCACTAGCCTCGGATCTTTTTAGGGTTTTCAGGGGTTCCAGGGGTTTTCTAACGCAATGAGTCGCAGCACCGTCACTGCACTGGTCCTAGAGGTTTCCCAGCCAGGAGGAAGCTGCGACCCCCAGCTCGACCAATTGATTCCGCTGGTATATGAGGAGTTGCGCCGTATGGCTCATTCCCAATTGGCTCGGGAGGGTAATAACGCCACTCTTAACACGACAGGCTTGGTACACGAGGCCTATCTCAAATTGGTGGATGGTGCCGGAGTGACTCGGCGAGGGAAGGCCTATTTCTTCGCGGCCGCGGCCGGAGCCATGCGCCAGGTTTTAGTGGAGGCCGCACGACGTCGCAACCGTCACAAGAGAGGCGGAGGCGAGCGACCAGTGACCCTCGATGACAACCAACTCAGCGTCGATGGCTTCGCCGCCGAGATTCTCGATCTCGACTCGGCTCTTGGGCGCCTGGAGCAGCAGCATCCGCGTCCAGCGAGAGTGGTGGAATGCCGCTTTTTCGGAGGGCTGGACGTGGATCAGACCGCCGAGCTGCTGGAAGTAGCGCCACGGACGGTGGACCGGGACTGGGCTCTGGCTCGGGCTTGGTTGAATCGCGAGCTCGGCGCCGCCTGAGGCGCCCTGGCGGAAGAATGAGCCAACCCCTCGGCCCAGGAACGGACTTCGAGCGCGTCGGCGAGCTATTTGCTGAAGCTCTAGAAGTGGAACCTGGTCAGCGCGAAGAGCTCCTGAAGGCTGCCGTAGAGACATCTCCCGAAATTGTCGACGAGGTCCGGTCACTCCTACTTGCCCATCACGACCGCAGCCCTCTGGACAGGAGCTTCGATTCCGAAAGTGCTGCGAGGCTGATTGAGTCGGTGGCTCCTGCGCTCATACCTCAGGATCTAGTGCCTCAGGACCGAGTGCCTCAGGACCGAGTGCCTCAGAACCCAATGCTTCAGGACCTAATGCCTCGAGACGTCGGCCCCTACCGAGTTCTCCGCGAGCTGGGTCGCGGCGGCATGGGGGTGGTCTACCTGGCAGAGCGGGTGGAGGGCGGCTTTGAACAGAGGGTGGCTTTGAAGTTGGTCAAGCGGGGGATGGATTCGGAGGCAATTCTGGAGCGTTTCTTAAGGGAGCGGCAGATCCTGGCTCGCCTCGAACATCCGGGTATCGCTCGGCTTCTCGATGGTGGTCTGACTGCGGACGATCAACCGTATTTCGCCATGGAGCTTGTCGAGGCTGAGCCCATCACCACCTATGCCAACAAGGTGGGCCTGGGCCTGGAGGGTCGCCTGGCCCTCTTTGCTGAGGTTTGCCAGGCTGTACAGTACGCCCACGGTCGACTTGTGGTTCACCGAGATCTCAAACCCTCCAATGTGTTGGTGGCCGCTGACGGGACGGTCAAACTGGTGGATTTCGGTATCGCAAAGGTCTTGGATTCCGACACCGGGGGTGCTGGGGCAACCGGGCTTACGGTGCATGAGGTTCGGGCGCTGACCCCGGAATATGCCTCACCGGAACAGATCCGCGGAGAGCCTGTCACCGTCGTCTCCGACGTCTACGCCTTGGGAGTGTTGCTCTACGAGCTTCTGGCCGGCAGCTCCCCTTACGGGAAGCCGTTTTCCACCCCTGCGGAGATCCACCGGGCGGTGTGCGAGATCGAGCCGGTACCCCCTTCGGGGGCCATTCTCCGAGGTGAGCTGCCTCGGGGCGCAGAGCAACGCCGGTTGGCGAAGAGACTCCAGGGAGATCTAGACGGTGTGATCCTCAAGGCTCTGGCGAAAGAGGCCGAGCGCCGTTACCCATCCGTGGAAGCACTGGCGAGGGATCTCCACCGCTACCGCCATGGCTTGCCGGTTCTCGCTCATCAAGCAGGTTGGGCCTACCGGGCGAAGAAGTTCGTTGGGCGGCATCGAGTCGGAGTGGCAGCGGTGACGGCCACCGGTGCGATGCTGGTTCTGGGGCTGGCGGGAACCGCCTGGCAAGCGTCGACGGCGGCGAGAGAGCGGGACCGGGCGCAGTTGGAATCCGAGAAACTCCTGGCAACCCAGGACTATCTAGTCGGCCTGTTCAAAGCTGCCGATCCGGCCCAGGCCCTCGGTCAGGAGGTCACTGCCAAAGAACTGGTTGCTCGGGGAGTCGAACGACTCGAGAACGAACTCGGTGATCAGCCGGAAGTGCGATTTGAAATGCTGAAGGCCTTGAGCAAGGTGTCCCTCGCTCTGGGAAACTATGACCAGACGGAAAGGCTACTGGCTCTCACCCTCGAACAAGCTGGTGAGCTATATGGTGATGACCACGTCTCTGTAGCAGATCACCTCGTCATGATCAGTCGAGTACACAACGAGAGAGGAGAGTGGTCGAAGGCCGAGGCTGTGGTGCAGCGAGCGATCTCCATCTACCAGAGACTGGGGAGCGAAGCGCCTTCGACGATTACTGGTGCACGCCAACAGCTGGCGACAGCTTTCAGGGAACGAGGTGACTTCGAAGCGGCAGTGGCTGTGCAACGACAAGCCCTCGAGGACGCTCGCCGATTCTTTGGCGACCGATCCCTACAAGTCGCCATTCAGCTCAACAACCTGGGAAACCTTCTGAAGAAAGTCAGCGACTACCGAGGTGCCGAGGACGTCTTCGTGGAGTCTCTGGCTACAATGGAAGAGCTGCACGGGTCAGAGCATCCGCATATTGCTACGGCGAAAGTCAATCTCGCGGCAGTGCTTTCGGCCCAGGGCGATTACCAAGGAGCGGAAACTTTCTATCGCGACGGGATTGCTATGGAGCGCCGACTACGGGGTGATAAGCACCCTCGACTGGCGATCAAGCTACACAATCTCGCCACGCTGTTGAACCTTCTGGGCCGATTCCAGGAGGCGGTGGACCTGCATCGAGAGAGTCTCGCTTTGATTCAGGAGTCCATGGGCGAGACGGGTCCCTACTACGCCATGGCGCTCTCGAGCTTGGGGATGGATCTCGCTGAAGTGGGCCAGTTTCAGGAGGCGATGGCCCTCATGGAGGAAGGGGAGCCTCTCCTGCTGAAGACTCTGGGTGCCGAGCATTTCACGTATTCCCTTCACCTTCGCCACCGTGCAAAGACCTTGTACCTACAGGGCTCTCATGGACCTGCGATTCCTCTTTTGGAGGCGTCGATAGACATCGCACGACATCATCCACGCAAAGAAATCTTGGCTTTGATGTTCGCTGAGCGTGCCTTGCTTCGACTCTCTCTCGGGACGTTGGGGGATGCGGAGAAAGATTTCCTAGAGGCGTTGGAGATTCAACGTGCTGCTTTTTCCCCAGTTCACCCGGCCCTGGTGACATCCCTCAACGGGTTGGGTTGGACTCTAATGGTTGCTGGGAGATCAGCTGAGGCTCTAGAGCTCCTGCGCGAGGCCGTTTCCATAGCGGAGGAGAGCCTCCCCCGAGGGCATTGGTTGGGCTCGGAGGCTCGCGCTGCTTTGGGAGCGGCACTTGTGGAGGCGGGGCGAAAAGAAGAAGGAAGGCCCCTCCTGCGGGATGGCTACAGCCAGCTACGCTCCTCTCGAGGATCGGACCATCCCGCGACTCGACGGGCTGGTGGATACCTAAACTAGCGATTCCTGCCCACCCTGCCTCGCCGAGTTTCTTGCTAGGAGGCTTCTAGGGGGCATTCTTCACTAGCCGGGGGAATAGCACAGCTCGATGGGAAATCTGTCTGAGCCCAGGTATCCTCCCAACCTGGCGTTGGGCGGAATTTTTGTGATCCTGTGGAGCTTTCCTATGAAAGCATAGACTTTTTCCAAACCAAGGAGGATCCATTGGTTTTTCATCCTCGAGCTTCCCGGTTGAGTCTCGTCAGCCTCGTCAGTCTCGCTATCGTTCTTTCGCTGGCAATGGAGGCGACGGCTCAGTCTTCTGCAAGTCCGTCTTCCGGCGAAACCGCTCCGGACGCATTTTTCGACAACGTATCTGTCGACATCGTCAATGTCGAAGTTTTCGTCACCAATAAGAAGGACCAACCGGTAGCAGGTTTGTCCCCGGAGAGCTTCGAACTTTTCGTCGATGGCAAACCGACCCCTCTGACGAATTTCTATGCTGAGTCCGGCGGTCAGGTCGTGACTCTGGGCCCAGGCGCGGAAAGTCAATCCGAGGTCTCGGAAGATTCTGTAGCCCCAGGGGAGATCAAGCCCGAGGCTCAGCGACTGCACCTGCTGATCTTCGCCGACAACCGGCACCTGAGAGGGCCAAGCCGAAAGAAGAGTTTCAAAGCCTTGCGGGAGTTTCTCGAGAATCAGCTGGACCCCGCCGATGAGGTTGCCGTTGCCAGTCTGGGTAGTGCTCTGGAGTTTCGTAGCGACTTCACCAGCGACCGAGTTTTTCTGAATCGAGTTCTGGGTGAAGTAGAGAAAGGGGGCTCACCGGAGCCGGGTTTGGCGATCGAACGACAGCGAATCTTCAATGATATTCAGACAGATCTGGCCTTCAGCGGCGCCACCCGTCAGCTTTTTTCACGTATCAAGCTAGTTGCCCAAAGTGAGTACACCCGGGGCAAGGCGAGTGTCGAAGCTCTGGGAGCGGTGGTGGATTCCTTGGCAGGAATTCGTGGTCGGAAGGCGATTCTTCATGTCAGCGACGGGATCTCTACCAATCCTGGCGAGGCTATGTATTTGGCTCTGGCGGAGCGAGCGGGAAATTCCGACCCGGACTACGCCAACGATATCGGAGCCTACGACTTGCTGAGAGATTTTCAGGAGTTAGCCCGTAGAGCCAATGCGGCTCAGGTAACTTTCTACAGTCTAGATGCCGAAGCGACCAAGAATTCCTTCGCGCGGTCTGCCGACTATTCGGGTGGGGTTGAAAATTCAGTCCGGACCACGGCTCTCGAAGCAGCAGAGAGCAACAACCGTGCTCCCCTCGAGTTGGCTGCAGTTGACACCGGCGGCCGTCGGATCCAGGCCACCGGGCGACTGACTCAACAGCTATCCAAGATTGCCAACGACTTTGCTACCTTCTACTCGTTGGGTTTCCGGGCTCCGGAAGCCTCTTCGAAAGAGAAGCATCGCATCGAGGTGAAGGTCAAGGGGAAGGGGCTGCGAGTGCGGCACCGCCAAGCCTACGAAGACAAGGATGCCGACCGCAGGAGCGGAGATGCTGTTCTTGCGACTCTCCTCTACAACACCACCAACAGCGATCTCGGAGTCACTCTCGAGCCTCTAGCGCCACAGGCCAAGGGAGATAATCTCCATCTTCTGCCCATCCGAGTCAAGATCCCTCTTTCGCGGGTCGCGTTTTTGCCCCAAGGGGATGAACAGAGCGCACAGCTTTCTTTCTTCGTAGCCGTTAAGGACGACAAGGGGAATCCCCGGCCTGTGCAGAAAGTGCCATTCAAGCTCCGCATTCCCTCCTCCCAGTTGGAGGACGTGGAAGGCCGCACGGCAGATTACGAGCTGCCGGTGGTGCTCCACGAGGGCGATCGGCAAGTCGCCATCGGAGTCCGGGACGACATCGGAGGAATCAGCAGCACGCTGCGGTTGGAGCTGCCGGAGGGGTGAAGCCTTGGGAGTGAGTCCCCGGAGAGGGCCTCCTCCGTCCTTCGCGTAGCCGTCGCGCTGCCAGAGTTCCTTCCGAGGTGGAGTCGAATCTCCCAAAACCGTGGTTGGCCTAGTTGGACCATTCTGGGGAATCCGTCCTGAATGGCATACTGCGGTGGAACTGGTGCTCTCTCGCTGAGGCGTGAGTGGGCGTTAGGATAGGAATAAATTGACTCTTTAGGTCTGTTGGCAGGAGCGCCGGTGGCTCGTGTTCAATAAGGAGAATTCTGTGCGTTCCATGTCGACAACTCTTCGAATGATTCTCATCCCCCTTGCCCTGGTCGCCCTGCTAGCCGCTGCTGCCTCGGCGCAGCCTGCTGAGGAAGAATCTCAAGGCGCCTTCTTTGACAAAGTCTCGGTGGATATCGTCAACGTCGAGGTCTTTGTTACCAACAAGAAAGACGAGCCGGTCACGGGCCTGACCGCCGAAGATTTTTCCCTCCTGGTGGACGGCAAACCGACCCCTCTGACCAACTTCTATGCTGAGGCTGGAGGGCAAGTCGTTACGCTGCGGTCGCGAGATGAGGGAACGGGGGAAGAGGAGGGGCCAGCGAGCCCTGCGGTCGGCGCTCCGATTGTAGAAGAAAGGCCTGAGGCCCAACGTCTGCACCTGATGATCTTTGTGGACAACCGCAACATGAGGGCTGCCAACCGCAAAAAGAGCTTCAAATATCTTCGCCAGTTTCTCGCCAGCCAGCTGGATCCGGAGGACTTGGTGGCCGTTGCTTCGTTGGATACGTCCTTGGTGTTTCGCAGCGATTTTCTCAAGAATCGGGATTTTCTCGGCAGAATTCTCGACGAAGTGGAGAAGGGGGGCGCCGGCGAAGCCGGATTGTCTCTCGAACGGCAACAGATCTTTAATGACTTGGCAACGGGAGATGGATTCACTGGCAACGATCGTGAGATTCTTTCTCGCATTCAAGTTGCAGCCCAGACTCAGTTCAACGCCGGTAAGGCCAGTGTCGCGGCTCTCGGAGCGGTGATCAATTCGTTGGCGGGAATTCGGGGCCGCAAAGCCATTCTCCAAATTAGTGATGGCATCTCTACCAACCCCGGGGAAGCGATGTATGAGGCTTGGAGCAACCGTTTCGGTCCCCAAGGTGATTACACCTCGGCGATTGGGGCTTACGATCTGTTGCCCGATTTTCAGGAGTTGGGTCGCCGCGCCAATGCGGCCCAGGTGACCTTCTACACCCTGGATGCCGAATCCAACCACCGTTCCTTCGGCCGCTCGGCGGCTTACACCGGTGGACTCGAGAATGTCATCACCAGCACCGTCCTAGAGACCTCGGAGAGCAACAACCGTGCTCCCCTGGAGCTAGCAGCTATCGACACGGGGGGGCGCCGCATCGAAGCGAGCGGACGGTTATCCCAGCAACTTTCCAAGATCGGCAACGACTTTGCTACCTTCTACTCTTTGGGTTTTCGAGCCCCCGAGGCTTCCTCCAGGGAGAAACATCGCATCGAGGTCAAGGTGGCCGGCAAGGGCTTGAGGGTGAGGCATCGGGAAGCCTATGAAGACAAAGGGGAGGACCGGCGCAGTGGAGAGGCTGTGATTGCAGCCCTGCTCTACAACAGCATCGACAGCGCCCTCGGGGTATCCCTAGAACCCTTGGCTTCTCGCTCCGGTGAGAACGACACACGTGTCCTTCCCGTGCGCATCAAGATTCCCATCTCCCAGGTTGCCTTCCTGCCCCAAGGAGAACAGCACAACGCGCAGCTTTCTTTCTTCGTCACAGTGAAAGACAAGAAGGGCAATGTGAGACCGGTCCAGAAGATTCCTTTCAAGCTACGAATTCCGGCAGACAAGTTCGACGAGGCCCAGAGCCGCACGGCGGACTACGAGCTTCCGGTGGTTCTTCAGGCAGGGGACCAACAGGTCGCCATTGCGGTTCGCGACGACATTGGTGGAATTGGTAGCACCCGCAGGTTGGAGTTATAAGAATTTTCTTGGCTGGCAGCGCCGTAGGGAGTCAAACTTGGAATATCGGAGGCATTTGTAGTTGTTCTTATTTGCGGAATCTAACGACGCAAAACTAAGGAGAACTCTTGCACCTAAAGGCGAATCTACTTTTCCAGCTACGACTGTTTTCGATCGCGATTCTACCGTTGGGCTTGACCCTTCAGGCCACGGCCCAGGCTCCGGATGAGCAGGGGGTCTTCTTTGATGCGGTTTCCGTCGACATCGTCAATGTCGAGGTCTTCGTTACCAATAAGAAAGATGTACCGGTAACGGGCCTAGCTGCTGAAGACTTTGAGCTTTTTGTCGACGGCAAGTTGACTCCTCTCAGCAATTTCTATGCGGAGGCTGGCGGGACCGCTGTTTCCCTGAGCTCTGGGCAAGAAAAGGCTGTTGAGATTCCCAAGGAGTCGAACCCTGCCACTCCGGAAAAGGCGAGCGCCCAGCAGCTTCACTTGATGGTCTTCATAGATAATTTGAATATGCGGCCCGTCAACCGCAAGAGAGTTTTCAAATACCTTCGGGAATTCCTTTCTAACTCCCTGGATCCCGAAGACTTGGTGGCCGTGGCCAGCCTGGATACGAATCTAGTGTTTCGAACAGAGTTCGTTCGCGATCGCAGCTACCTGAACAGAGTTCTGGACGAAGTGGAGAAGGTCGGCTCTCCCAATGCAGCGCTCTCCAGTGAGCGACAACGCATCTTCAACGATATTCAAACCGACCAACTCCCTTCCGCCAAACGATCGATTTTTTCTCGCATTCAGGTGGCGGCTCGATCGAAGTTCAGATCAGGTAAGGCAAGTGCCGAGGCGCTCGGTGTGATCGTGAACTCCCTGGCGGGGATCCCTGGACGACGAGCTATTCTCCAGGTTGGGGACGGGGTACCCACGAACCCGGGAGAGAGCATGTACCTGGCCTGGAGCAACCGCTTCGGTGCGGATGGCCCCTACTCTTCTGCCATCGGCCCTTACGACTTGATGCGGGATTTTCAAGAGCTTGCCCGTCGAGCTAACGCGGCTCGAGTGACTTTTTATACTCTCGATGCGGAGGCCGATTACCGTTCTTTTGCCCGCTCCGGGTCCTTCGCCGGTGGGGTCGAGAACTATGTGACGGCGACCGTTATCGAGATTGCGGAGAGCAATGCCCGAGCTCCCCTCGAGTTGGCAGCGGTGGACACTGGAGGTCGCCGAGTGCAAGCCAGTGGGCGTTTCGCCCAGAATCTTGCCAAGCTAGGGAATGACTTCGCCTCCTACTATTCCTTGGGGTTTTCTGCTCCCCAAGGCTCGAACCGAGCTAAGCATCGCATTGAGGTGAAAGTTGCCGGGAAGGGCCTCCGAGTACGCCATCGCCAAGCCTATGAAGATAAGGGTGCAGACCGGAGAAGTGGCGAGGCTGTCATTGCAGCTTTGCTCTACAACACGACTGCGAACCCTCTTGGAGTCGGTTTGGAAAAACTGGCGCTGGGCACCCGAGATGACGGAGCTCAGGTCTTGCCGGTGAAGGTGAAGATTCCCATCTCTCGCGTGGGCTTTCTTCCCCAAGGGGATCAGCACAGCGCTCAACTTTCCTTTTTTGTTACCGTCAAGGACGCGCGGGGAAATCTACGGCCGGTTCAGAAAGTGCCGTTCAAATTGCGCATTCCAGCTGACCGGTTTGAAGCTGAGCAGGACACTACCGCAGACTACGAGCTCCCGGTGGTTCTCCATGCCGGAGACCAGCAAGTAGCGATTGGGGTGCGGGACGAAATCGGCGGAACCAGCAGCACTCTACGGCTAGAGTTGCCGCAGGGGTGATCAAGGGCCTAGTGCTTGCAGGCGCTGCGCGGCCATGGGGTTGGGTTCCAGTTCCATGGCGCGGCGGTAGCTGTCTCGAGCCTGGTCGGGTTTTCTAAGGGCCTCGAGGGTCAGACCGAGATTTAGGTGCAACTCGGGGCTCTCGGGATCGTGCTCTAGGGCGCTGTTGAACCGATCGTGGGCTTCCTGGAAACGACCTAGCTGCGCCAGGGTTCGGCCCCAGATATTCAAGCTGGCCGCATCTAAGGGAGCCTGGGCCGCGGCGCGGGGGAATTGCTCGGCCGCCGATGGGAGATCGCCGGACAAGGCCAAAGCGTTGGCCAGGAGAACGCTGGCACGAGCCGAGTCCTGTTGTTGAGGAAAGGTTTTTTGCAGCTCGCCAATGGCGTCGTCCCAGCGCTCTTGGCCCAGCAGAGCCGTGGCGAGCTCTAAGCGAACCGCTCCCATCTCTGGCTTGAGCTGGAGCGCCTTGCCCAAGTGAGACAAAGCCAACTCCGTTTGCCCCGTCAGCCGATAGGCCGTCCCCAAGTCGCGATGCACGTAGGGGTCCTCCGGTCGCACCGCGGCGACGGTTTTCAGGTCGGGTACGGCCTGGGAAAATCGACCAGCCTGAAGGTTGGCCATGCCTCTCTCAAAACACAGGCTGGAGCTCACTCCTTGCTGGCTGACCTGTTGCAAGAGTGGGTCCGGGAAGGAATCGATTCGCTCCAGGTTTCTCGCTTGTCGCGCCAGTTCCTCCGCCTCTTGCCGATTTCCCGAGCGGGCCAGAGCTTGTCCCAGAGCAAAGTGAACGGCCGCGTCCTGAGGTTCGAGCTCGAGGGCTTTGCGCAGGGCAGGCACCGCTTCTTGAAACTTCTCCTGGCGCAGCAGAACTTGACCAAGACCCAAATGGGCTCGGGCCAGGTCGTCACTCCAAGACAGCACTTGGCGATAGGAATCGATCGCTTCGGGCAGGTTTCCAGCCTCGGCCTGGATGTCTGCCAACCGAAGCTTCGCTGGGGCATAGCCCGGCTTGAGCTCCAGGGTGCGCTGAAGGGCCGTGACTGCCCCCGGAAGGTCGGTGCCCCGAATGGCCAAGAGTCGGCCTAGGAAATAGGGCCATCGGGGATCCTGTGGGGCGAGGTGTTGGGCTTGTCGGTAGCTGGCTCGAGCTGGCTGATCCAGCTCGTGGGCATCACAGACCATGCCCAGAAGACCCCAAGGTTCCGCTTGGTCTGGATGGGCAACCACTTCATTCCTGGCGCGCTCAATGGCTTGTTTCACCCGGACTTCCATGCCGGTGGTGTCCGGATTGGGAATCTCCACGGGCGGCGCCGCCGGTTGGCAGGCGGTGAGGAGAACTAGAATCAGGCAGAAAGGCCACATCTTGAGACTCGTCCATGGAGTTCTCGTAACCTGGGGGATCATGGTCGGTTTCCTTGCCCTCGCACCAGGCGAAGGCGCTGGTTCGCTGGGGCCGGGCCGAATTTCTCCTTCAGGCCGTCCGGCCAACGAACCTCGATCTCATCGACCTCCTGCGACTCTCCTAGGCCGAAATGCGTCGCCGCAGCGTGGCTGGATTGGTAGCTCCCGGAGGCGGTGAGGGTGCGTAGCCAGTGGTGAGAACCAGCGGTGAGCTGAATTTCTGCGCCCAAGGCCAAGCGGTTGAGGCGAGGATCAAAGGCCTCTATGAGCAGCCAATGGCCGCTCCGGGGCAGGTCGTTGCGATATAGGCGAGCCTGGCCTTGGGTGTTGGATACCAGGAGATCCAGGTCGCCATCTCGGTCGAAGTCCCCGAGGGCCAAGCCGCGAGAAATCTCCGTGTCCGAAGCAAAGGCTGAAGGAGCCATAGCTTCGAATGTTCCCTGACCCTCATTGAGGTAGAAGAGATTGGGCTCTGCGTAGTGAATCCAGGGTTCGGAGAGCTTGGATGGGAGCAACTCACCCCGTCGCACTCGCCCGTTGATGGCTGCGAGGTCCAGGTCTCCGTCGAGATCCGCATCGAAGGCGGCCGTGCCAAACCCGGTGAAAACCATGCTGGAAGTGGCCAAACCACTCTGAAAGCTGCCATCTTCGAACCCTAGTCCATCCCCCAGGTTGCGATAGAGGGTATTACTCTCGTCCCCCAGGTGAGTCATGAAAAGGTCGAAGTCGAGGTCGTTGTCCAAATCTCCAGCGAGAACTCCCATGCCCGCTTCCGGTTCCCCGAGAGCATTGACGCTGGCCCCTTGGATCAGAGCTTCATCTCGAAAGGTGCCGTCCGTTTGGTTGATCCACAATTGGTTGGGGTCGGCATCGTTGGCGACGTACATGTCGGGCCAACCATCACCATTGAAATCTCGGGTCACCAACCCTAGGCCAGCTTGGGCAAGGGAGCTGATGCCAGCTGCCTCGCTGCGGTCCGAAAAGGTGCCATCGCCTTCATTGTGAAGCAAGATGTCCCTCTGCCCGGCGAAGGCCGTGGGGCCACAATATTCTCTCCGACCGGCGAAGTCATAGCAGCGAATAGTGGGATCGTAGTCCACATAGCGGACGATGTAGAGGTCGAGGTGACCATCGCGGTCGTAGTCAAAGAAAGTGACGGACGAAGACCAGCCATCGACGGCGACTCCGGCTGCAGCACTGACATCTCGAAAGGTACCGTCCCCCAGATTGCGGTAGAGGCGGTCGGCCCCAAGGTTTGCTGTGTAGAGGTCGATGTTGCCATCGTTGTCGAAGTCCCCCGCTGCCACGCCCATTCCATAGGCTGATTCTCCCAGGCCAGAGAGGGGCGTGACATCGCTGAATCGCCCCTCCGCCTCTTGTCGGTATAGCCGCTGAGTGGGGCCGTCAGGCTGCGTCTTGGCTCCCAGGTCAAAGGTTCCGTTGGCCAGGAAGGCATCTAGATCTCCATCGTTGTCGTAGTCGAGCCAAGCGGCACCGGAGCCCATGATCTCCGGCAAGTGGAGCTCACCCTGGGCTCCGGTCTCATGGTGAAAGTCGAGGCCGACCTGGCTGCTAATATCGGGAAACCACAGGGGCCCAGAGGGGGAGGACGTTCCGGGTTCCGAAGGGGAAGAGGTGTCTCGACCCTCGGTAGGGGTAGTTGCCGGAGGCTCGCTACAGGAGAGCGTCATCGAGGAAAAGGCGAGCAACAGGGCTGCCAAGCTGGTGGGAAAGTTGCGCTGGCTGTAGATGGGGCTCTGGCGGCGGCTGTGCGGTAAGGGATCCTCGACAAACCTGGAGTTTGTTTCCGGTTCTTCGCTTCCGCCCACTGCCTCGCCCCTGACTCTCGCAGACGCGGAGCCTCTATCCCCGGCGGATAGGGAAGGGGCCTCAAAGGCGCCGGTTTCGATATGGAAATTCACGCGCCGAATGATAGCAGCCAGCGAGCCCGAGGTCGGTATCTGGGAATGGGGCTCAGGTCTGCGGATGATGCTTCGAGAGGAGGCCTAGCGACTCTGGTCGAGCAGAGAGAGCTGCTCCTCTAGGTCGGCCTTTTGCTCATCGTTGGTACTTTTCCGAAGGGCCCTCTTGAGAAAGTCGCGGGCTCTATCTGAGTCCCCTACCTTGGCGAAGGCCTCCCCCAACGCTGCCTGGAATTTGACTTCGCCGGGCGCTCGGCGGTTGGCCTCTCGCAAGTGATTCAGGGCCAATTCAGCGTCACCGAAACGCAGGGCCTCGGTGCCCAATCGGTAGTGATGAAAGGGGTTGCTCTCGAGATGGTTCTGCGCTTTCTGCATCAGAGGGGCTGCTTTGTCAGCTTTTCCAGTGGCGAGGTAGAGGCCAGCCAGGTTGGAAACCGCCGTCAGATCTGATCGATCGACCTCGAGGGCGCTCAAGTAGCTTTCTTCCGCTTCCGCGAACTGCTTCAGCCTCCGGTAGGCCACCCCCAAGTTGGTCCAGGCGGGCACAAAGGTGTCGTCGTGGTCGAGAGCTCGGCGAAAGAAAGCAATGGCTTCGGTTTCTTTGCCTGCAGACAGCGTCTCGGCACCAATGTTGTTGAAATAGTGCGCCCTCGCCCGGTCGGGACCGATGCGCCGCAACGCTTTGTAGTTCTTGTCGGTACCGGGCAAGAAGTCCACTGCAGCAACGCCATTGTCGATCTCGACTTCGGCAAACATGTGGTAGTTGGCGAGCAGCAATTCTCCTCGAACGTCTCGGCTGGTGACTTCGCCGACTTCCTTGAAGGAGGCGTTGAGCCCCAAGTGTTGCGCCATGGCGACGAAGAGGATGGTGAAGGAGAGGCAGTTGCCGGTGCGGGAGTCGAAGGTCTCGGCAGCGTTCAGGGTCCTCGTATTGCCATACTTGATGTTCAGCCCCTCTTTGCTGAAGATGGCGTTGAGGAGGGCGTTGAGGCGGATCTTGCGAGGCAGGTCCGGTTTGACGTGCTTCACCAGGAATTTTGCCATTTTCGGATTGAGCTGGAGGGGGTCCTGACTCAGTAGATCCGACCGGTCTGCCTTCCCCGTAGCGTTCAAGGACGGCAATAACATGAGAATCAAAAGCAAGACCCAGGGACGTTTCATCATCGACCTCCTGCTTCGTGTCTTCGAGAGAACCAGAGGAATGAAAGGGGAACACCGGTCCAGTGGGAATCGGTCTTTTCCGGAGTGCTCCAAAGAGAATTGGAGTCCCGCCCAAATTCACGGATCTGACTTCTTTCACCTGCGAAGAACGGGCTTCGAGTTGGCTCTTCATTCATTCTATGCCAATGCCTCCAAAGGAGTACTTCTCTTTCTGGCCTTGGTAACACTCCTCGCCACGGGATGCTTCCCGAAATCTGCAGGAGTTCGCCTATCCCATTTCGAATCACAAGCTCCAGCGGTGGGAGAGCCGGCCCCGGGAATTCACCTCACCGACTTGGCCGGGAGGCCTTTTGAGCTCGAGGAGATGGTTGGACACCAGCCCATCGTGTTGCAGTTGGGGAGCCATTCCTGCCCGGTTTACCGCTACCGACGCCATTGGATGAGTGACCTCATGGAAGACTACGGAGATCGGGTGACCTTCTTGCTGGTTTACACCATCGAAGCTCATCCTGCGGGAGCCTCGAGTCCCTATGCGGATCGGGAGTGGCGGACGTGGATCAACCGAGTGTCCGGAATCAAGATCGACCAGCCGGATCGATACGGGGCTCGGCACCGGCAGGCGGAAATTTCCAAGGCCGCCTTGGGCCTGACTCAGCGAATGCTCGTCGACACCATGGACAACGCCGTTTGGCAGGCCTATGGGGCTGCCTCCTCTCCTGCTTTCGTGATCGATACGGAAGGGAAAATCGCGGCCCAGCAGGTGTGGATCGACCCAGAAGGGATCCGTCAGGTGTTGGACGAGTTGTTGTCCGAGCCGGATTCTTCGAACACTTCCCTGAAGGAAGCTAAGGAGTCGTCGGTGCCTGTCCGGGACGCAGGTCCCTGAGGGCGGCTCGGTCTAGTTTGCCTCGGGAGGAGACCGGCAAAGACGGCAGGAGAAGAAAGCTTCGAGGCACCTTGTGATCCGGAAGATGGCTTCGACAAAATCCATGGAGATCGTCATAGGTGAGGGATTTATCCTTCGTGACCACGAAGGCGCGGATCAAGTCGCCGTTTCCTTTCGGCTTGGGAACGCCAAGGACGGCAACTTCCTCCACTCCGGGTAGCTGGCGGAGGACCGCTTCGATCTCCCGGGGGTTGACCTTTTTACCTTTGACGTTGATCAAGTCGTCGACGCGGCCCATCAGGAAGAGCTCCTGTCCACGGAATTCCGCCAGGTCCTGGGTTCGAAAACGACCCTCCTCCAATGCTGGGTCTGGCCGCGGCCAGTAGCCCTGAGCGACCGCAGGGGAAGAAATGGTGACCAATCCCTGGCGCGTCGATGGGGATAGAGCAGCTCTTCGAGACGACTCCCCAGCCTTCGGTAGATCACCGGTCTCAGCGGGAAGGGGCTCTAGGGTCACCCGGACACCTTCGACGGGAGTGCCGAGGCTGCCCCGCTCGGCACCATCACCGAGACGGTCGAAAGAGATTCCTCCACTCTCACTGGAGCCGTAGAAGACGTGGATTCTCTGCCCAAACACCTGGTGAAATCTGGCGGCCGTGGCCGGTTCTAGAGGAGCTCCTGCATAGATCGTCAGGCGCAGGGTAGGCGGCAGGGCGGGCGGGTTCGACATCTTGACCATCGCCTCCACCCAGGCTGGAATGGTCGGGAAAAAGGTGGCTTTCCCCCACCTGCCGGCTCGCAGGACGTTGAACGGATTTCCCGTCTGCGGCAGGACCAAAACAGAACCTCTCATGAGGGCTGGAAGAACGATGGAAGCGAGGCCGTAGGAATGGGAGAAGGGGATCGATGCCAGAACTCGGTCTTCTGGCCGCAAGCCCATGGTCGCAGCGAGAGCCCGGTCGTCGGCGACCAAAGCACTGGAGGAGGTGACGACTCCACGAGGTTTGCCAGTCGAGCCGGAAGTGAGCTTGATGACGGCGATCTCTGGTGCGAGAGGGGGAGTTTGACCTTCGAGGTTTCTTTCTATCGGGAGAATTTCGAAGTCTTCCCCTCTTCCCGGCCAGGATTGGGAACAACTCAGAACCCACCCCAGATCGAGGCTTCGGGCCATCTTTTGAACCAGGTGAGCTGGCCGACCGGCTTCGAGGAGAACAGCCGGTAGCCCTAGGCGCCGCAGGGCGAGGAGACCGGCGAGAAACCCGCTCCCATTAGCGGCAGCCAAACCGATGGGAGTACCTCGATTCAGGGGACCTGCGATGGATTCGAGTTGGCTTTGGGCAAGCTGGGCCAGAGTTTCCACCTCGGCGACGGTCGCGCGGTGGGTCGGCGAGACCAGCAGAGGCTGATCCGGGTATTCCCTGAATCGAGTCTCGAAGGCCTCAAGGATCGGATCTGCGGTCATGATAGGTGGGGTTCTCAGGGGACCGCGGGGCTGACTCCCGGGTCAGGAGTCTAGTATACTCGGCCGGTTGTCACGTGGGCAGGGGAGATGCTTACTCCTCCTACAAAGGATCCCCAAGAAAATTTTTCCAAGCTCGTCTTTTCCGTGTCGGAGACCCTCGCAAAGAGCTGGGGCAGCTTTGGAGGCGAGAAAAGATAGGCTCGGAGAAAAGCCGGCGGTAGAGGGCCAATGCGGTCGCCGGATCGATCGAAGGAGTCGCAATGGCTAGCCAAGAGATGCGCACCCGAATCAAAGAAGTCATCATCGAGAGCCTGAACCTCGAAGGAATGACCCCTGCAACCATCGAAGACGACGCTCCCCTCTTCGGGGAAGAAGGCCTCGGCCTCGACTCGGTGGATGCGCTGGAGTTGGTCGTCGCTTTAGAGAAGGCTTATGGAATCCGCATCGATAGTGAAGAGATCGGTCAGGATGCCTTCGCTTCTGTGGCTAGCTTGGAAACCTTCGTAGAAAGCTTACAGATACCGGAAGGCGCGGGGACATCGGCATGACTCGAGCCGCTCGGACCCCCAGCGGCCGAGTGGTCATCACGGGCATCGGCGTAGTGAGTGGCTGGGGTTGGGGGGCCGATGTCCTATGGGAAGGTCTACGGTCTGGAAGAAGGGCTATCTCCCCTCCGGAACGATTCGATACGACGGGGCAGCGGACCCACCTAGCAAGCGAAGTACCTGTCCCCAGCGATGAAGTCGTTGGGAAAATCTCCCATTGGCACCGCCTCAGTTGGGCGGATCGATTCGCGATGGCGGCAGCTTTGGAAGCTTGTGGTCAAGCTGACCTTTTTCCGTCAGGGCCTCAAGCTGGAGTCTTTTTCGGAAGTAGCACGGCAGCGATGAGCGAGGGGGAAGAGTTTTTTCACTCTCTGGTTGGCGAGTCGAAAAGGCGGGCTCTGGTGAGGTCTCTAGT
The DNA here is from genome assembly GCA_022601195.1 of Deltaproteobacteria bacterium. Lineage (GTDB taxonomy): Bacteria > Acidobacteriota > Thermoanaerobaculia > Multivoradales > JAHZIX01 > JAHZIX01. Next base: position 5,428 of record JAHZIX010000043.1, on the reverse strand, counting down.
TTCTCATCAGATGAACGGTCCCGGCGACGAAGTGGCGCGCCAATTCGGGATTAGCGGGCCGGTCTTCACCGTTTCCTCTGCCTGCGCCGCCGGTGGCCTTGCCCTAGGCGCCGCCCTCGAGTCCCTACGCCGAGGAGAGGTGCAAGTGGCCCTGGCCGGTGGGGCCGATTCTCTTTGCCACCTCACCTATTCAGGTTTCAACTCTCTACGCGCCGTCGATGAGGAGCTGTGTCGTCCTTTTCGAGCGGATCGAGCTGGCCTCAACATCGGGGAGGGAGCCGGAGTGCTGGTCCTGGAGACCCTCGAAGCTGCTCGAGAGAGAGGGGCCGAGCCTCTTGCGGAGCTGCTGGGAGCCGGGGCTTCCTGCGACGCCTACCACATGACGGCACCTCATCCCTGTGGGGCAGGAGCGGCCTTGGCCATTAACGCTGCCCTTGAAGACTCGGGTTTGGAGCCGGATCAAATCGATTTCGTTAACACCCACGGTACCGGCACTCCTCACAACGACATCTCGGAGGCTCGTGCCCTTCACGAGGTTTTTGGTCCGCGGGCGGCAAAGTTACCGATCACTTCGACAAAGGGCTCGGTGGGGCACCTCCTGGGCTCTTCCGGTGCCCTGGAAGCGGCCGCCACTGTGCAATGCCTCCTGGAGAAAGAGCTCCATCCCACCCCCGGGGAAGACCCAGCGGACGAAGACCTCAAGGTGGACTTGGTGCTCGGCACCCCGCGGCCCTTGGCGGCGGAATCCCGTGGGCTCTCGACCAGTTTCGCCTTTGGTGGCTCCAACGCGGCGGTGGTGCTGGGCAGCGTTTCCCAGGGGGCTCAGCTGTGAATTCTTCGCCAGCGGTCGCTATCACCGGTGTGGGCTCAGTGACGTCCCTCGGCATTGGGCGCAAGGAACTGACCTCAGCCCTTCAGGAGGGGAAGCCCCACCTCAGTCCCGTCGATCGGTCCCAGGGCTACCACCGACCTCGAGGGGCTCGTCTGGCGGCTCTCGTTCAAGGAGCTGACCTCACTTCCTGGGTCAAGCCACGGGCCGCTCGACGCATGAGTCCACCTTCCAAGCTCGCTGTGGCCGCGGCCACCATGGCGGTGGAAGAGTCCGGTCTGGATGTCGCTGCTTGCACGGGGCCCGTGGCGGTCTTCGTAGCGACCTCCTTTGGTCCCACCTCGTTTACCGAGCGAATTCTGAATCAGGTTCTGGTGGAGGGGCCGGAAGCCGCTTCTCCGATGCTTTTTACCGAGTCTGTCGCCAACGCTCCCGCGGCACAGATCGCGCTGACCTTTCACGCTGTCGGAGCCAATGTGACCGTGACCCAGCGCGAGGCAGGTCCTCTGATCGCCTTGGCGAGGGGAGTTGAGGAGGTCGCGGCCGGCCGCGCGGAGGTTGCCATCGTCGCCGCCGTCGATGAAATTAGCCCCGTACTTCACGCTGCTATCGACCGCTTCGGGGCTCTTTCCGGGAGCCGACCCCAAGGCACATCCTGCGATGGCTCCGAAAGATCCGAGGTCGCGAGACCCTTCGATCTTCACCGGGACGGCTTTCTCCTAGCAGAGGGAACCGGTGCCCTGGTGGTGGAGAGGGAAGAGGCGGCTCGAGACCGAGGAGCCCAAGTGCGAGCCGTAGTTCGAGATACGGCAAGGGCCTTCGATCCGAAGGCCCCGAGGAGCTCTTGGTCCAGGGATCCGCATGCCCTCGCCGAAGCCCTGACGAACTTCCTCGAGAGATCGAGGGTCGAGATTGCACAGGTCGACCGTATCGTTTCCGGCGCTTCCGGAAGTCGAGGTGGAGACCTTTTGGAGGCTTTGGTTTTGCAACAAGCTTTTGGCGGTTCTCTGCCACCCATATGGGCGCCCAAAGGGGCGTCCGGTGAGTACGGCGGCAGCCTCCTGGTTCCGGCGGTGCTGGCGGCGGAAGGGGAGGTTTTCGGCCCCACTGGTGGATTTCGGCAACCCGATCCAGAGCTAGCGGTGATACCCCACGATGGTAGCCCTCTCGATCCTCCAGCGATGACTTTGGTGACCAGCTTGGCAGCGGGTGGGGCCGCCTCTTGGATGCTTTTGGAACCTGGCCGCCCATGAAGGGCGATGGCAGCTGCGATGACCAAGGGGGTCTGAGCGAGAAGGCCCAGAACACCGTGGATGAGGGCGCGCCTTGGGTTCGGAAAAAGTGGAGCCACGTTTTGGCGCAGCGCACTCTCGGCCTCGGCTGCTACCTATTTCTCGTGGTGCCCTACCTTCGGGAGGTCGAAGGGTTGGATGATCTTCCCGAAGACGGTCATTTTCTCTATCTTTCGAATCACGTCAGTCTCCTGGACACCCTGCTGTTGGGAGGGATCTTCTGGTCCCGGAAACGCTATCCGATCCTGGTACTTGGGGACCGGGCCGTTTGGCAGCGCAGCTGGATCCGCCGTCTCCTGAGCGCAAAATTAGGGTTTCTCATCGAGCGGGGAAAGCCCACAAAAGCACGCTTGGCAGAGCTCGAAACCTTCGGCAGGTCCTGTGCCGATTTCGACCTGGTGGTTTTTCCGGAAGGCACCCGAGGAGATGGGCGGCAGGTTCGCCGGTGCCAACCGGGAGTCTTTTTCGTCGCTCAGGCGGCGCGGGTTCCCATCGTGCCCATCTTCATCCACAACTTGCAGTTGGTTTCTACCAAGGAAGGTGGCTTTCACCCCTTTCAAGGCTTCAAGAAACTCCGCGTCCGCTTTGGCCAGCCGATCGCCCCCGAGGCCTACCTAGATCTCGATCGCGAACAATTCGCAGCTACGGTTCGGAAGAAGATCCAGGATCTGGCCCCAGACTAGCTCCGGGAAGGGCTCTACTCCGCAGAGCTAGCGGTTCCGCCGCCGCCTCGGAAATTCTTCCACAGGAGGAAGATTCCCAGGATCAGCAGCAGAATGGCCCAGGAGACTGCCGGCGTAGGCAAGAACTTGGCTAACCAATCTAGGTGGTGGGCATAGCCGGTTACCCCCAGTCCCAGGCCGACGATCCCTAGAATGAGATACGAGGAGGTTTGGTATCGATCCGCCGCCCAGGTGGTGAGGAAAGCCAAACCGGCAATGAGGGGAATCGCCGGGAACCAGTCGAAGAAGTTCCGCCAATTCAGCCGATCGGTGGTGAAGCCGAAGGCAAGGGCAGCGACGCCGATTCCCGCCACACCTTTGCCCAGCGAGCCCGGAGCTCGGCTGCCAGCGAAAAAGTCCAAGGCAGAGGCGAGGCCTCCAAGGAGCACGAAGACCGGCCAAAATTGCTCGAGAGAGGGCACGCCCACTCCCGCTGCTTGTAGAAGAATCCAGATGGCGACCGCGATGACGACGACGCCACCGACCAGATAGCGGCGTCTAGGCTGTGAAGCATTGGACATATCACTCCTCCCCATGGGGGTTCGGCCCCCATTGCTAGATCCTTCTGCGAGACGGGTCTTCTACGAGACCGGGCTTCTGCGAGACTGGGCGTCAGGGTATCAGAGGAGACCGAAGATGCAGAGGCGGGAGGCTACCCTACGATGGCAGTGAGGAGGCCATCCCAGGGTCCGGGGCCTTCCGGAAGGGTTGCGGAGCCCATGAAGACGAACCCAGGTTGATCGATCCCCAACTGAAAGAGGCGGTTCGCCTCCGTGTCTCGGTAGCGAAGGAAGCAGCCGTCTACTTCTACACGTTTTCCGAACAGAGCGTCCGCGCCCGCTAGAAACAGGGTGGCTCCCTCCTGGTTGGCCTGGGCGAAGTGCTCGGCGAGCTCCTTTTCGGTGTTGCCGATGTATTTGCTGATGATGTCGCCCAGGTTGGCGTGGTGGAGGTCGAGGGACAGGTCGCGAGCCATGGTCGTAGCTGCTTCTTCTTGCTCTAACGGGTTCGCACCGTGAATCAAGAGGATTCCTCGAGTCAGGTTGGGTAGATCACTCAACAGCTGCCGATAGGAAGGACTACCAAGTGAAACGGTGGGTGGAGTATTTGCCGTTTGGTTCATCCTTCTTAGTCTATCTTCTTATTCGATCTTCCCGAGTCCTTTGGGGGTAGGAAAATCTGCTGATCAGTGAGTGGGTCTCTACGGCGATCATTCTCGAGGCTGAAGGCCAAGAGATTTCTGGAAGGTCTCGAGAGCGCTCTGGGCCGCCTCTGCTTCCCAGGAATGCACGGTGGTGGAGTTACCGGAGCTCTCGTAGCGGCGAGAAAGGACCTGCAGCTGGCCCTGCGCCCTATCCGCCTTGAGATCGAAGCGAGCCACTAGCTTTTCTCCTGCCAAGACAGGAAGGCAGAAATAGCCGTAGACACGCTGGGCCGCGGGCTTGAAGATCTCCAATACCTGCTCAAAGCCGAACAGCAGCTCCACGCGGCGGCGGTCCCAGAGCACGGGATCGAAGGGAGAGAGCAATACGCCTCGATCTTTGCGGGGGCGGATTCTCTCGAGGCGCGCCGCGAGCTCGAGGTCCGTGGGTTGGATCCAGCCTTGGATCGTTCGCCCAGCTGCTTTCTTCAGGGCCCGGTTTTCCAGGGCCTGGATCTCCAGAGTGCACGGCAGGACCTTTCCTTTTTCCTGAAGACGTTCCAGCGCGCTCTTCAAGTCGTCCCGGCAGTTTCTGAGTCTCCAGGTGGAGGCGAGAGTACCGGTGGTCGCCCAACCATGGCCGTCGAGGGCTTTGAGCAGAAGAATCTCGAAGCTTTCTGATCTTGTCAGGGGCTGAGAGCGCAGGTGGTCTGGAATGACTCGCTCCACCAGGTCGAAAGATCGCTGAAAGTTGTGTCGTTCCCGGATCGCCAGCTCACCGCTAGACCACATGGCCGTCGCTACTCGTTTGGAGATTTTTAGATCCCACCAACCCTTGCTACTACTACCTTCCATGTCCACGGAGCGCAGGGCCCCCTCGTCGCGGATGCGTCCGCGAAGCCGGTCGGCAACTTTCGGATGCTGCCCGATGAGATCTCCCCACCAGGGGTGCTGCTGGAAGTCTCGACGCCGAAACTCGAAGGCCGGATAGAGAGAGTGCGGGATCCAGCTCGCCTCGTGGCCCCAATACTCGAACAAAGGTTCTCCGGGTCTGAGCAACTCCTCTCCCAGACGAGGGTCAAAGCCTCCGAGGCGAGACATCAAGACCAGGGCATGGCTTCGGGCTCCAGCGATGGAGACGGTATCCAGTTGGAGGTAACCGAAGTGTTCGAGGATCTTGTGCGCCGCCTCCCGGGCCTGCTTGCCGCTTCCTCTGGCTCGCCTGGGCAGTCCGAGCCACTCCGGCTTCAACAAGCCGGCTTTGGCCAATGCCAGGCGACGGGCTTGACGTGTAGTGAGCTTTTCCACGCTTTATCGATCCCTTGATCGTCTCGGTCGTCTCGGTCGTCTCGGTCGTCTCGGTCGTCTCGGTCGTCTCGGTCGTCTCGGTCGTCTCGGTCGTCTCGGTCGTCTCGGTCGTCTCGGTCGTCTCGGTCGTCTCGGT
>JAHZIX010000042.1 GCA_022601195.1 Deltaproteobacteria bacterium | reverse complement strand
GGGCGAGGGAGAGGGAGAGGGAGAGGGATTGGTTTGTTCTTATTATCGGCGGTTACCGAAGAAAAGTCCCCTGGTCCAGATCTCGAAACGCCTCTTGGAGCTCCTGTTGGGTGTTCATCACCACCGGGCCGTGCCAGGCCACCGGTTCGCGAAGAGGTTGCCCTGAGACCAGCAGGAAGCGCATCCCCTCCTTCCCCGCCTGGACGATGATCTCGTCGCCACGGTCGAAGAGCACCAGAGATCGGTTGGTCGCTTCGGCGTGACGCAGACTATCCGCCAGGCTGCCTCCCTCCGTTGGGACCGCCCGGGGCGCAGAGGAATCCCGGAAGATGCCGCCGCCACTGAATACATAGGCAAAGGCATGGTGGGTGGTGGTCACGGGCAGGATTTTCCTTCTCCCCGGGGGAACCGACACATCGATGTAGACAGGATCCGCCGCAATTCCCTCCACCGGTCCCCTACGGCCCCAGAACTCTCCACAGACGATCCTTGCCTGGGTTCCGTCATCTTCGGTGACCACTGGTATGTCCTTGCTCTTGACCTCCTGGTATCTGGGTGGGGTCATCTTGAGAGCGGCGGGAAGATTGGCCCAGAGCTGAAAGCCGTGCATGCGGCCATCCGAGTCCCCCTTGGGCATCTCCTGATGAATGATTCCGCTTCCCGCCGTCATCCATTGGATGTCACCGGCGGCGATGGTTCCCTGATTCCCTAGGCTGTCCCCATGTTCGACCGTCCCTGCCAGGACGTAGGAAATGGTCTCGATTCCGCGATGGGGATGCCACGGGAAACCAGCGAGATAGTCTTCCGGTCTCTCATTACGAAAATCATCCAGAAGCAGGAATGGGTCGAAACCGCCTTCCGTCTCGAAGCCGAAGGCCCGGTCGAGGCGAACCCCGGCGCCTTCCAGGGCGGGGGTCGCTTGGCGAAGATGCTTGACGGGTCGGATGGACATAGGGGGCCTCCTCTAGCGAAACGATAGCACTCGTCCCTCGAGACTCCGAGACTCTCGGGGCAAGTGACTCGAGGGGCTCTATGGCTCAAAGGGGTAGCGAAACTTCTCCATGAGGCGAGGATCCAGCCGGTCGTTGATGAAAGCGAGGTCTTCGGGGGAGATTCTCTCCCGTACTTTCTCGGCGCTGTACTCTCGCTTCGCTTGCTCACCGTGGATGCACTCTCCCCCATGCTTCTTGGCGGGGGTATTGGAGATCTCCTCGATGAGCTCTTCCATAGAGATCTCGAGGTTGGGGACGAGGTGATCATGGAGGTCGAGGAGGACGGCTTGGGGCACGCCGACCAAGTCTTCCAGGCGAACATAAATCGTCCGATGAGGCTCCAGATGTTGTTCGTAGGCTCGGTAATAGACGTTCCAAAGCTCCATCAAGCTCTCGTAAGTGAGGTCTTGGAACCGAATCCGGCTGCGGATCCGGTCACTGAACTGTTTTCCTCCGTCGAGAAAAGAGATTTTGTAGGATCGGCGACAGGTCGACAGGAGCCAGAAGTAGGGCCTCCGAACCATGCAAAGAAAGAGAGTGACCTTCCGGATCTTGGCCAGTGGCACCGGCGCCCCGGGACTCCAGATACAGCCTTTGCCTCCCCATCGGTAGTCCGGTGGCAAGGAGTGCTTTGCGAAGATCTTGTGAATGCGGCTGTCGGTATCGAACAGGCGCCGCTGGTACTTGAACATCAGATTGGTGCCGGAGTTATAGGGGCCCACCACCTGGACCTCTCGAGCGGGATCCCTCGGTGCGGTCAGCGGTTCCCCGCCCCGCATAGGGAATCTCGTCATCGCCCCTTCCTGGGAAGATGGGCGAGCCTCTCGGTGATCTCCCAATGACCCCTCAGTCGATACGGCGCGTCACCGACCGGGGATCGAAGGGCGCGAAGCGACCGAGTGCTATACATGCAAGAGGATCCAAGGAAGAAGGTAGACTCTGAGACGCCAAGCCGATCGTCAATTTGCGGAGGAGCAGATTCGCCTCCTGAACCCATAGGTCCCAGTGAACCGGCCGCTGCAGAGGATCCGTAGACAGCAGGAGCATCGATTCTCAAACGATAGGAATCTAGGGTTCGAGACCATTCTATGTTCATTGGCAAAAGACTCCTCTACCTAGAGCTCCCCAAGACCGGCTGCAGCCATGTTCGAAAACTTCTTGTCAAGTTGCCTAGCTGCCACGGTCGAAAACTAGGCAAACACAATACTATCTACCGTCTCTCCCCGGAAGAACTGAGCACCCTCCCCGAGAAGATCAAGTTTGGCAACATCAGAAATCCCTGGGATTGGTACGTCTCCCTGTGGGCCTTCGGCTGTATGGGAAGGGGCCTGGTGCATAGGGTTCTAACCAAGAAGCGGGATCCGGCCGAGGCCAGACATTCCGTCGTGGAATGGCGGGAGGTCTATCACGAACTCCGCCCCGAGCTCTTCCGGCGATGGCTGCAAATGTTGCTGGTCACCCACCGAGCCGACGTAGGCCATGGCTTTCATCGAAACGAGATCTCCAGAAGCGTTGGTTTCCTGACTCATCGCTACCTGAAACTCTATACCGTGAGGGTCGATCCGGGCTTGGCCAGCATTCAAAACCGACAGCAGCTGAAAAATTTCGACGAGCAGCAAAACCTTCTCGACTTCTTTGTTCGTACCGAGCACATCGCTGAGGATCTTCTCTCGATCCTATCGGCCATCCCCATCACAGAGCCGGAACAGCATCTCATCTTGAGGCTCAGCCAATCCCGCACCAACAGCTCGGTGCGGAGCCGCGACTTCCGCGAATACTACGACGGCCCTACCGCTGAGCTAGTGGCGAACCACGACGACTATCTCATTCGAAAGCACGGCTATCAGTTCGATCCCTAGAACCCGGCTCGGCAGGATTCTGGAGACATGCCTCAAACAGTCTGTCTAGCCGTTGCTTTTCACCGGATTCGTAGCGAGCCGGTGTAGATGCCCGTCGATGCAAGAAGTTCGGTTCGAGGCCGACGCAGCCGTACTGTTCGTACTACCAGGAGGGCTCGGAGCGAACGACGCAGCAAATACGGGCAGATCCGGCGGCGCAGCAGAAAGTTGGTAAGCAGGAACGGCGAGGCTCAGCTGGCCGGGACAGGCTCAGCTAGACAAGAAAGGTTAGGGCAGCTCTTTCTTGGTTTCGTGGCGAGCCTTGAACTCTTCAAAGGAGAGGGCGCCATCGGGGTGCTTGTCGAAGCTCTTGAACCTCTTCTCTGCTTTCCTGGCCTTCGCGCCCTCTCGATCACCAACCCATTCTTCCTTCGAGAGATGACCGTCCCCATCCACATCCAGTTTGGCGAAGGTCTTTTCCTGGGCTGAGGCCTCTACAAAGGACAAAGAAACTACCAGATAGGGCTCGAGCTCCTCGAGGGATACCTTTCCATTGTCGTCTTCGTCCAGTCGGGCGAAACGCTTCCCGGCCAACACAGCGGAGTCCCCGGTCTTCTTTCCAACAAATTCCTGCTTCGAGATGTGTCCATCTCCGTTTCTGTCTCGTTTGGCGAAATATTCTTCCGGAGTCTTGCTGGCGGCATGGGAGGTCGTCGCAACAAAACACAGAAGACAAAGAAGGGCTAGCCAGTGAGATTGAAGCCTTTTCATGGAAACTCCTTTTCTGCTCTCTCACCAAGATCGGTTTCTTGGCTCATTGGGGAGTGGGATCATCCTAAACTACGGCGACTTCCCTTCACAAGAGGAGCCGCGATTTCCGCTATCATCAACCCGGTATTATTTACCCTGGCAAACCCGCAGAGCATTGGAGCTTTCGGGTTGAATGCCCCGGAGACGACCATGCTGTTTGCGCAGGAGCAGATCCTGATCTACCATCCCGGAAAATGCGCGGGGACCACCATCGAGCAACTCTTCCTTCGTGCTCTACGCCAAACCAACTTGGCACGGTTGCTCTCCGAACCGAGTTTCAACAAAGCCAACGATCAAAACCTGAAGCCTTGGTGGCTCGAAGACCGCCTCCGGTTTATGGTGGGTTTCCTAGCCAGAAGGTATGCCGTCCAAGGTGTCGGAGGCATCTACCTCCAGCACGCAGATATTTACGCCAGCCTGGCGATTCACGGCCGGGAACTGATCGATTCTCTCTATAAGGTGGCTTTCGTCCGCAACCCCTTTCCAAGAATTCTCTCCGCCTTTTTCTACAACAGCTGGGACCGCAAGACGACGTTTCGAGATTTTGTTCTGACCCGCCTGGAATCCTGCAGAAACCTAAACCACCCCTTTTCGCTAGGGCATTTCGGAGAGATACACCGCTATACCCATTTAGACGGTTCTCTCTATGTCAACTTTCTCGGCAAACTCGAAAACATCGCCTCGGATGTGGATCGGCTCTCCCGAGAGATCGGAATTCCCCTCGATTTGGCCCGCGAACGCAAACACGCCCGCACCGCCTCCAGCAAGATCTATCGCCACTACTCCGAAGCTTACGATGAGCAAATGGTTGAGATGATGCATCGCCTCTACCAAAAAGACCTCGAATATTTCGACTATCAATTCCAGCGAGAGATGAGTTTTCATCCTCGGGATCGGGATGAGCAAACCATGGCCAGCTAGCTCTTCCCGGGACCAGGCTAATATGGACGCTCCGGATCCATCCACTCTTCTTTGTACTGCTGCCAGCTCCTTTTGCCGTTCTCTATAAGGTAACGCCGGTACCACCGGAAGATAGAGCGATCGAGATAACCCTGGGCGCGCCGAGTGATCGCATCGTCCGGCAGCTCCAGTAGAGAGATCAAGGCTTTGCGCTCTTTGTCATCCGGGATGACCACCTCAGCGAGGTAGAGCTGGTTGAAGAGCATGCGACCTAGATCACTCACATACGGTGGGGCGTTTCGAAACATGTGGCCGATCTCGAGCTCGATACAGACGTTCTTTCCCCCCAAGAGAAAATTCGGAATCGAGATATTGGCTTCCAGAAATCCCCAGCCCATCAACTCTTCCCAGGGCGATTTGAGAACGTCCAGGTACCAGCTGCGCTGAAAGAAGTAGGCTCCCCCCAGGACGGATCCGACCTCCCCCGCTTGCCGTGTCTTATTCCATTTGTCGACCAAGATTCGGCGCCGAAGAATGCTGTGAAGCCCCGGCTGGTCATTGACATCGAAGGGCACGATGTGGGCTCCGAAATACCGTCCCTTCGCCTCTTCCATGCGCATTTTTTCGCGGGTCAGGGGAAGCATGGTGAAACAGCCTACGTGGTCAGGATGACTGAGACTGTAATCCACCAGGACCGGCCCCCAATCCTCGTCCCAGAAGTTCATGTGGGCATCCATCACCAAGACCGTGTCGTATTTGGCTTGAACAATGCCCGCATGGCGAGCCCGCTGAGCCCCCGTTGGCCGATCGAAGCGTAGGGGGGTGACGCCCGGGGGAATATCGACAGCTTGGTCTGAAGCGTCATCGACCACGATCACTTCGTGAGTCACCGTCAGCGTCTCTTGGAGACGCCGAACGGTAAACGACAACATGTCTTCGTTGCGGAAAGGAATGACTATCGACAGCATCCACTACACCTCGAAATCCTCGACAATCTCTGGATAGCACTCGTCACAGATCTCACTTGGGGAGTCTTCGGGAGGATTCCCGGACGGGTGAAAGCAAAGCAGCGGAGGGGAGTTCCGGCAGCGAAACTCCTGGGTTTCAGGGATTTCGCGATGCCGAGTCATCGTCCGATGCCCCTTCAGAGCCAGGGTGAACTCACCCTAGGCTCTGAGCCAATAGGCCCTTCAGCGCTAGTCGATTGAAAACGACATCAGCTCGACGGGGACCGGCGTGGTCGTGCTAGTTGTCGTGGTGGTCGTGGTGGTCGTGGTGGTCGTGGTCGTAGTAGTCGTCGTCGTTCCGAGCTTCGAGTCTTCGGTTGCAGGAACCTCCACCCGGTTCTCGCTCTGGTACTCAGCATCCAGAGCCGTCGAGTCCGAGCCTTCGACGAGGTCGGCCCGAACCACTTTCGGGAGCAGCGCAGCCGGTAGACCGACCAGCACCAAGACCTTGAAGAGCTGACGGCGACTGAGGGCTTGGTGGCTGGAGGTGGCCGACTGGGAAATCACCAAGCCGGCTCGAGTCAGGTCTGCCAATCCTCGCCGTGTCAACGCTTCGGATTCTTCCGGGCCAAGCTCTGTCTCTTGGCGTAAGTAATCGCTGAGTTGGGCCACCGAGGTCTTGCCGTCACAAGCATTCCAAATTCGCGCTGCGGCAGGATTGAGGGAAGCCGTCCACAGGTCACTTCGATGACGAAGCGTAAGCCCCTCCGTCGTCGAATTGGCTTCTAGCTCAGGATTCTTCCTAGGACGATCAGGTTTCGCCATGTTGAGATACTCCAGTTGTTAAGGTATAGCTATTATAGCCGGCAAGCCTCTCTGTCTGCAAGAGATGTCTCACTATTGCAAGATAACAAAGGTGACCTCTTTCCCCGGAGTCGAGGAGGCAGGGTCCGAGGAACACCTCTTCGGATCGCGATTCCGGACGACTGCCTCTTCTCTTCCCTGTCTCTTCGCTGTCGGAAAAATCAGGCGTTTGTAGGTCAGTGTCTGGTAAACCCAACAATCCAGTCCCCTGATGGACGAGCCACAATCCTGGCTTGGCAAGATCGAACAACGGGGTTCTAGACCTCTATCGAGGGCTTCTACCAGGCCTCATCTAGGATCCTTACGGTCCGTTGTCCTGAATTGGCGAGGCTGGCACCTCCATTGCTCTCTTTGAGAGTCCTACAACGACTTTGAGGAGACAGCTATGCCACCCCGTTATCTCAGGAAAGCCTTCGACATCTCTGCCATCCATTCTCTAGGCCTAGTCCTCAGCCTAAGCCTAGTCTTCACTCCAACACTTCTGTCTGCCCAGGGCGACGGCGACTCACCGGCCCCACAACGACAGGAGGCTCCCTTGACCACGGCAGGGACAGAAGAGGAGACCGATCCCTCCGAGGAGTTCTCCGACGAAATGGCCGTTACCGCCAGTTACTCTTTCGACCGCTCGGCCCCCACCGTCGGCACGACTCTCGACCAACAGCGAATCATCGAGCTACCCCATTTCGGCGACGACCCTTATCGAGCCTTCCGAGTCCTACCGGGAGTCACGGCGGGCGAGCTGTCAGCCAGTTTCGGGGTCCGCGGCACTCCCTACGAGGATGTTTATGCCCGCCTCGATGGGGTCGAGTTGTTCGCTCCTTTTCATCTCCTCGACTTCGAAGGCGTGTTCAGCGTCCTCGATGCGGAGAATCTGGATAGCATCGACTTCATACCTTCGACCTACACCAGCGAATTCGGCGATCGCTCCGGTGGGGTTCTCGACATGACGTCCTCTACGCCCCACGGCAATCACTATCGACTCGGTCTCAGCATCTCCAACGTTTCCGTCGCTGCCTCCGGCGCCCTCACCGACCGCTTCAACTGGTTCGTTTCCGGCCGCCGTGGCTATATCGATCAATTGATTTCCGCGGCAGATGCGGTCGATCCGGACGGCGATGATGCGGATGACGACGACGGTGGGTCGTCCATCGAACCGAAATATTGGGATTCCTTTGCTCGGGGCGACTTCCAGCTCTCGGATCGGCAGTGGTTCACTATTGGAACCCTCCTTTCCGATGACGACTTGGATTTTGGGGACGAAGAAGTCGATGGCTTCACAGATGTCACCACCGGTTACGGCAACAAGAACTACTGGTTCACCCACGGAGCGGTCTTGGGCTCTCGGGCTCACGTCTCCACCAACGTGTCTCGAACCACCACGACCCGAGACAGGGATATTGCTGCTTCAGATCGAGACGAGTCTTTCCAGCTGGCGGACGATCGAGAGATGACCGCCACGAACGTCCGACAAGAGTGGACCATGAGCATCCGTCCTTCTCAGACCACCTCTCTGGGGTTTGAGGGTCGGCGATTCGAGGCGACCATCGACTACGCCAACACGATCGGCTTCAGCGATCTCATTCGGGATCCCCGCTTCGTGCAAAATCGAACTGAATTCACCAACCTCGACGTCAAAGCGAACTACGACTACTTCTCTGCTTGGGCGAGTGAGCGAATTCGATTCGGCAACCGGCTGACAGTCGAAGCTGGGCTTCGCTTCGATCAGCAATTCCGTGAGCTCGCCTTGGGCGCTAATCCCTTTGTCGAAGCCCCCACCGACGACCAAGTCAGCCCCAGAATCAACGCGGTTTTCGACCTCGGCTCCGGTGGCCAATTACGAGCTGGGTGGGGCCACTTCTATCAATCTCAACGGCCCAACGAGTTGGAAGTCGAGTTCGGTTCCACAGAGCTCTACGACGCCGAAAAGCAGGAGCAGTTCACCCTTGGCTGGAACAAACGGCTGAGCAAGAGATTGAGCCTCAGAGCCGATGCCTACTGGCGCCACGCAGAGGATCCGCGGCCTCGCCACGAAACTCTATTCTCGCAAAATAGCGCCTTTGGAGAGCTGCGGGAAGACATCTACTTCGTCCAAGCAGATAGTTTCGAAGCGACCGGAGTGGAGCTCTTTCTAGAAGGCCGAGGCGGAGAAAAGTTCGAGTGGTCCGCGGCCTATAGCTACTCCAAGACCGAGGAGGCTTTCACCGGTTCCGATGGTAAGTTCACCCGGCCCCGCTACAACGACCAGCCCCATGCCGGCAATTTGAACATGGTTTGGCGTCCTTCCAAGAAATGGGCCCTGAATACGGTTTGGTATTACCACACGGGATGGCCCACCACCCAAGTGAATGCCACGGCCCGGCTGGAGCCCGGCCAGGTGGTCGCCGATCTCAGCCTCAGCGACTTGGATTTCGAGATCGGCCCTTTCTACGGAGAGCGGCTACCAGCCTACCACCGCTTGGATCTGCGCCTGACTCGCACCTTCACCACGAAACGAGGCGGCGTGAGCCTCTACCTGGACATCCAAGATTTGTATGACCGAGACAATATCGCGGGACTGGAAATTGGGGAGGCTGAGTTTACCGCCTTGGGAAACGATCGTCTTCAGGTTACATTCTTTCCCGAAGAGCAACTCGGACTACTACCCTCCTTCGGAGTGACTTGGAAGTTTTGATCAAGAACGCTCACCAACAGCCGTCCTCGGCCACCACCAACCGCGGCTCATGGGCAGGTAGAGGGAGCAGCAGGCTTCTCCTCGCCTGCCTGCTCCTCGTCAACCTCGGGGAGCTCGCGGCCCCCCGTCCTGCCAGCGCCGCTCAGGCCGGCACAAACCAAGCCGGCACAAATCAAGCCGATATCCAGGCTCCGGCGGCCGAGACGAGCTTCTGGGTCGAAACGATTCGCATCGAGAATGCTGAGCGTGCTCAACACCACGTCATCCTGACCGAGTCGCGCCTGCAACCCGGCCAGAGGTACACCGAACCCGAGCTGCAAAACGGCCGCAACCGCGTTGTTCAGCTGCCCTTTATCATCGAAGCAGAGCTCTCTCTTGAGCGAGGCTCGGAGCCCGGTAGGTTTGCTCTCGTGATCCGAGTCGTCGAGGCCAAGACCTGGTTCTTGGCCCTGGATCTGACGAGCGCGTTCTTCTCGACAGACGTGGTGCTCGCGGACCCGGACCCTAACCCCTTCACAGCCAACCTCGTTGGCCTCGTGGGGCGGCAATTTTTTCTCGGCCGCGCCGGGGTCTTGACCACTGCTCTAGGGGGCAAAGAGAGCGAGTTCCAGCTCCAATACTCCCAGTTCGACCTCTTGGAGAGAGGCATCGGTCTGACTTTCAGCTACCGCGTCGGCCTTTGTGAAATAGACGAGGAGCCGCCCCAATCCGAGGAAGTCTGTAGCAGCAGCATGGCTAGCCTCGGAACGGACCCAACCTTCTCCACCTGGAACCAAACGGGCAATCTCCACGGGTTTCGTACCAGCCTGACCATTCCAGTGAACAACACCTTCTCTCTACTCGCCGAGGGAGATCTCCGGCTGACCCAGGAGGGCTTCAAACGGCCGGTGATCGAGCCGGAGGATCAGCAGGTCTTTCTCTATGAGAATCTCCAGGAGCTCGAGCTCCGCTTCGCTGGGATTCACGACACTCTCGATGACCCGGTAGCGCCGACATCGGGCCTGCGCTTCGAAGCGGCGCTCAGCCATCGCCGCACGACGGGAGACTTTCTGCGCGACGTCAGCGACCTGCCAGGGGCCCAGCCCCTGGAGGCGAGGATCTCCGAATGGGGAGCATCCGCTTCTCTGGTGCGCTACTGGCCAAGGGGTTCTTACTCCCTCTTTGCCAAGGGGGATCTCTTCGTTGGCGAGAGCGATTGGAAGAATCTACCGATCCAAGACCAGACAACTCTCACGGACCGCGCCACCGCACTCCGGGCTGGCCTCGGGTTTGGTCATACAACCCATCTTTGGCGATCCCAACAACCCGGTAAGCTGGCCAGCCTCCGACTGGAGACAGACATCTCCGCGAGCTGGAACGGCACCTCTCCCAGCTCCTCTCTTCTGGATGACTCTCTGCCGGCACTGAACGGCCAAGCTCTGAACGGCCAAGCACTGAACGGACTGGCTCTTTCGGAACGAAATCCGCTCCGATCGGTGCGCCTGCGAAGCGCTCTGGTCTACCGCAACCGCCGCGCTCTGCTGCGCTTCTCCCTTGGGTATCGGGAGCTCTTCCTGCCGTGAGGGCGAGTCCTCTAGCCCTCGCGCCACGGGTTCCTTGGGCACGGGTTCTCTCGCCATGGGTTCCCTCCCCAAGCTCTCCTCGGAGCTGGCTCCTTCTAGGCGCCCTGTGGATCGCTCTGGGTGGAGCCGCCTCGAGCTTCGCTAGCTCCCAACCCGTCGCTCTCGAGGTCAACCCGGCTGGTGACCTCATCCTGGCTCAGCTCCCAGCGGTTCTCGACCACACCACCGTCGCACCCAAGCTTACCTCGGGGCTGACGACGACCTTTTATTTTCGCGTTGCCGTCGGGAGGCGAGACGAGGCTCTGGGAGGAGCGGATATCAGCCTTCGCTACGATGTCTGGGAGGAGGTCTTTCTGCTCACCATTCGCGATGGGCTCGGAACCACCCAAACCCAACAGCAGCCACCGGATCAGCTCGAGGAGTGGTGGTCGAATCTGAGGGTCGCTCTCGCACCCTGGAGGCCATCGGAGCCGAATTCTGACTCTCCGGATCAACCCCTGGAGATGATCGTCAGCCTGACCGTCTTGCCGTACTCCAGTGGTGAGCTTGCAGACACCAAACGTTGGCTTTCCCGCACCGGAGCTACCGGGCGCCAACGTCCCCCCGATCCGGGCGATAGAGCGCAGACATCGAGCCATCTCTTCGATCTTCTTCTCGGGACTTCCCTAGAGCGCAAGGCTCTGTTTTCGAGAAAGTGGACGACCCATGTGTTGCCGCCTCCCTCATTGGAGGGCTCTCCATGAAACGAAGCCTGTCGATCCTGCTCCTCAGCCTTCTCCTGGGAACCATCGGCCTGACTTTGCTGTTCTTCGTCCGCGAATTGGGCTCCGGTGTGCTGTCGACTCATCCGGAGGTTCTCGCGGCCCTCGAAGTGTCTCTAGAAGATCAGAAAGATCTGGCATCCTTCGACCCAGCTCGGGCAGCCGAATACCGAGCCCAATTCGACGGCCTGCAAACGCTGCTGCAACGCTTGACGATCCTCGAGAGCAATGAGGCCTCCCTCCGATCCCGCTACGAAACCATCCTACTCACTTTGATGATGGCAGCAGTGTTGTTCGCGGTGGGGGTTTTCGTCTTTCGCCAACGCCACGTGGCCCGACGCTTGGACAAGATTCGCTTGGCTCTGGAAGACCTCGCCGCGGGCAAGCCCCGGGTTCAACTGTCCTTACGCGGCTTCGACGTCACCGCACGGATCGCCGGCATGATCGAGCGAACATCGCGCATCATGACCGCTGACAGGAAACGCCTCGCGACGTTGCGCAACCTATCGGCCTGGCAAGAGGCTGCGCGAAGGCATGCCCACGAGATGAGAACCCCCCTGACGGGAGCGCGATTGGAAATCTCCCGACTCATGGAGTTGGCCAAGCGGCGCGAGACCAGCCAGATGCACGAAGATGGCGAGGAATTGGCTCAGTTGGGTCGGAGCGCCCTGCGAGAGATCGATCGACTCTCAGCCTTCTCGCGAGAATTCACCTCCTTCGCTCGGCTGAGAAGCCCCACCCTCGAAGCTCACGACCTGGGCAGCTATATCGAGGATTTCTGCCAAGCCTTCGCCGAGGCCTGGCCCAACCTCGAGCTGGTCAACCAAGTCCCCATTCAGGAAATCCAGGTCAGTCTCGACCGGAACATGATTCGTCAAGTCCTGGTCAATCTCTGCGAGAACAGCTCCCATGCCTCTCCGCCTCTCAGAGGAACCACCAAGGGGAAAGTCTGCTTTGGTCTCGAGGCGGTGGACGCCGGCCAAGCTCCGAGCACCACGCAGAGCACCACTCTTCTCGTCTCTGACGGAGGCTCGGGGATCGACCCTTCGATCCAAGCCACCCTGTTCGAGCCCTACACCACGACCAAGTCGATCGGTTCGGGCATGGGACTCGGACTCGCCATTTGCAAGAAGATCATGCTCGATCACGAGGGAGATCTGGAACTGGGAGCCACCGGCGCATCGGGGACCACCTTCCACCTCCTCTTCCCCACTACCCCTACCGCTTCCCCCTTGACGGGCCCATTCGAGAAGGAGGTCTCTCATGACCGCAGTCTGGATCGTTGAAGACGACCCGACGATTCGCGCCAATCTTCTTTTTCAAACCCGGGAGCTGCGACTCGCCCCGACCGCTTACGAGAGTGCCGAGCAGCTTCTCGCGACCTTGGCAGCGAAAACCTCCCCGCCGGAGCTGTTACTACTCGATGTCCGGCTTCCCGGCCTGAGCGGCGTCGACTTGGTGCGCGAACTAACCCAAAGACAGCAGCTTCCAACCACCATCATCATCTCCGGCGAAGCGTCCATTTCCGAAACCGTGGAGGCCCTAAAGCTCGGCGTTCACGATTTTATCGAGAAGCCCTTTACCGAGGAGCGGCTGGCCCGGTCGATCCGCAACACCCTTCAGCACCACCACCTCGAACGAAGGGTCGAAGAGCTCACCAGCGCTCTGGAGGAACGCAGACCGACCCTCCTCGGCGACTCGGCCCCCATGGGCCAACTCCGCGAGCAGATCCAGCAGGTGGCTCCGACCCACGCCCGGGTGCTGATCCAGGGCGAGAGCGGAACCGGGAAAGAGCTCATTGCCGCTGCTATCCATGAAGGCAGTCCCCGTAAGGACGCTCCTTTCATCAAGCTCAATTGCGCAGCTATCCCCAACCACCTCATCGAGGATGAGCTCTTCGGGCACTGCAAGGGTGCCTTTACCGATGCTCGGCAGGATAAGCCTGGTTTGTTTGAAGAGGCTCATCAAGGAACCCTGTTTCTGGATGAAATCGGCGACATGGAAGTCGAGCTCCAGGGTCGCCTTCTGCGGGTGTTGGAAGATGGCAAGGTCAGGCGGGTCGGTGAGGTGGTCGAGCGGGAGGTCGACGTGCGGGTAATCGCAGCGACTCACGCCAACCTCGAGCAGGCCATCGTCGAGAAGCGATTCCGGCAGGATCTCTACTTCCGCCTAGCCCACGTCCCCATTCAGGCACCGGCGCTGCGAGACCACCGGCAGGATGTACCGACCCTCCTGGGGCATTTCCTAGAAGAAGCCTACCGCCGCAACCGAGCCCGACCACGACTTTTAGAAGCGGATGCGCTCGACTTGTTGATCAGCTACTCCTGGCCCGGCAATGTCCGCGAGCTGCGCGCCCTCTGTGAACGGCTCAGCATCCTCGGTGCAGGGCCGATTACGGCGGAGAACCTTCCGGAACCCTATAGGACCTCCTCCGCCACAGCAGCCCCGACAGAAGCGGATAAAGCCACTTTCGAGCCCCATGCCCCACGGTCTCTACGGGAATTTCGCGCCAGCGTAGAGAAGCAGTACATAGAAAGCGTCTTAGAGCACACCGGCTGGAACGTCAGCGCAGCGGCGAGAATCCTCAAGGTTCAACGCTCCCACCTGCATCAAAAACTCAGTGATCTGGGATCAAAGCGCCCAGACTCGAAGCCGGAATAGATCGATCGAGAACGAGTCTCGAAAGTTGTGCCCGAATAAAGAGATAACGGTGGCGTATCCTGCATCTGGAACCTACCAAGATGCACTCACGACGAGAAGGGCACGCCATTAAAGGTGAGTCCCCTAGTTGAGCCGCAACCGAAATCTAAGTCGTCGAAGGAGTCCTTGACGGAGATTCTGCACCAGGGAGCTCGTAAACTCTTGACCGAAGCCTTGGAGGCAAAAGCGTAGTCGTTTTTCACCGAGCCCCAGGAGCGGCGTTCGCGCGGAGGCTCGCGCCTGGTGAGCAACGGGTACCTCCCGGAACGGGAGATTCAGAAGAGCATCGCAGGCGTTGCTGTCCGGGTGCTCAGGCTTCTAGACCTGGAGCCGGTCTTCGTTTTGCCTCCAAGATCGTGCCTCGACATTTACGACGAGCCAAGAAGGTCGAGGTGCTCCTCCCTAGGCTCTACCTGTGAGGTATTCCCACGGGTGGTTTTTTGGAAGCTCTGGAGGCACTTCTCGGATTCGCCAAACCTGGCCTCTCGGTTTCCATCATCGGTCTACTGAAGACCAGGTGGCTAGCCTGATTTCTCTGGACCACCAGTTACTTGAGAACGGCTCCCAGGTTTGCTCTTTCTAGATCTGCCTTGTACTCGCTCGGCGTTCGGTAGTCGAGGCTCGAGTAGGGGTGCACTTCACTCGGATGGTGAGGCCCTACCGAGAGCAGAGAAGGGCCCTCGAATATAAAAACCCGACCATTTCAGGGTCGAGAAATATCAACGGGTGGCTTGATTTGAAGAGAACACCACACCAGTACAGTCGGCCGATGGAAAAGAAGTTCAGGTTGGCGGAACCGAGATCGCCGAGTAGTGGTTTGGGCTTTGCCGGACCCCTCGGCCCAGGGCCAGGAGTTCCTGCGGGCCTTCCTCCTTGGCGAGTTTCAAGGTAGGCGAAAAGACAGCGGAACGTCCACTCCCGGCACCTCCAGTGAAGGCGACCAGAACAGAGTCACCACGAGGAATAACCCCCCTGTCAATGCAAGAGAACGCCCCCAGGAGAGCGATCTGCCCCGATTTCTCCAGGACTGGTGTGCCTTGGCTCGAGGTGAGTCGACCCAATTCGATTCCAACCCGCCGGAGATAGGGGACGAGTTTTTTCTTGTTGCGATGGTATTCCTGGTCCCGTAGGACGGTGATGCGTCCCCGCGACCGGGCACAAAGGTCTTTCATTTTTTTCAGTAGCTCGGCAGGGGGTTCCTTACGAAAGAGGGTGGGTTCGAGAGGGTCTGGAGTTGGGGTGAATGTACTGTCTTCGAGGTAAGTGAAGTAGGGCGCAACGGACTCTTGCTGTACGCCTAGGAACCTGGGAAAGTATTCGCCTTCAGGAAGGCCCAATGCCCGAATCTCGTCCAGGCCCTGGTAGAAACCGAAGATGCCATACCCGCCGGAGATCGATTGAACGTGCCAAGTGAACCGCTGGCCCTTCTCGGCGAGATAATTCTGCAGAAAAAACGCCCGGATCTTGTTGCTCTGGATCTGGAGATCCCAGTTGGGAAGCCAGGGAAGCCCGAAGTACTCTGAGTACTCTCGAGTCAAATCACCCATCTCGGGCTCGGACTTGTCAAGCTCGACAAAAGTGATGCCGGGTCGGTTGGCTAAAGTGGGGTCAATCTTGTACCGCGAGCACCTTGGGTAAAGAACCGTGAGCTGAATGCCCTGCTGGGAGGCATACCGAGCTAGGGCGTTACCGGTATTGCCAGAGGATTGGGTAACGAACTCACCAATGCCCTCCTGAAGACAAAAGGCAATCGTTACGCAAGCGACCCAGTCTTTGAAAGTGTTGGTGGTGGAGTGAGAGCTGAAATCCAATAGCCCGATGGAACAGTCGGAATACGGTTCACAGATCCGGATCTCGGCCCGCTCCCCGAGGGATGCTCTGCGGAGAGCAACGGGATCGAGGTCGGTTAAGAACTGGGAGTGCCGTAGAACGACACTCTCCTCCTTCGGCGCTTCGATTGTCATGAGATTCCGCCAATCCAGTGCTGGGAATATGGGAATGGACCGACTCGAACAGGCCCCGCCTTTCTCATCTTGCACCTCCGTTGAAGCCTGACCCGCAGCATTGGCCCTTTACCCGAACCGGGTAGGTAGAGGGCCGTACCGAGGCCTAGGCAAAGTCGAACGTCTCGGCGGCATCGCTTTGGTTCAAAATAACCGGATTCACCGTGGCCGTAGAACTACGCTCAAGCACTAGATTCATCAGCAGCTCCCTTTCCTCGAAGAGGAGACCCCGTTCCTTGAGCTCCTCGAGATCCTCGGACAGCCTGGCTTCGGAGACATCGTCCGGCAACCGCTTGATCAGACGATTTGCCCTGAGGGGTTTCTCTAGGCTATCGAGCATCAACAGCTGTAATGGGTTCAGTCGGTGCTCTACGGCTCGCCCGTTGCGGGAGTCGTATACGGTCCGCCCCTCCCCCTCTCCCTTGAAGAACAACTCCGGTTTGAGCAGATTGTCTGCCTGATTCCACCGTCGGTGCCAATAGTCAATCTGCCCCCGCAGCTTCCCGATCCATTTCGCTGTATTGGTGATGTACTCCGCTCCGTAGTTCTCATCGATGAAGAAATATGCCATGGAAAAGAAATCTTCTTCCGGGAAGGGATAGATCAACTTATAGAACTCGCAGGGCCGAAGCTTGATTCCATACTTTTCCTCTGAGTTGAAATAGGGGCTAAAGCGATCGAAGCGAACGGGATAGGATCCTGACGGTGGCGGCATATGAGTCAGGAGGGGCATGTCCTCCACATACTTGGCATAAACCTCCTCGCCCTCGCCAGGAAAACCGACCAATAGATTCCAGAACGGTTCCACGTCGTAAAGCATGCAGTACTTCAGGAAGCGAAGGTTCTGGAAAGAAGTCGTCCCCTTGCCCATCAACTTCAGAGTCCCTGTGTTCAACGCTTCGATCCCGGGCTGGATGCGAGTTACCCGAGCCTTTGCGAGAGCTTCCATCTCGTGCTCTTTGAGATCCGCCTTGATCTCATAGAAGAGGGATACATTCTCGGGAGTTTCCAGCTTTGGAAGTACATCCGTAAAGTACTCCCGAGGTAGAATATTGTCTACCGACTCGAAGAGAGGAGAGCGATCTCCGTACTTATCAAACAGACGCTGGAACTGCGCAAGGGCTTTTTCAGGGCTCATGGATCGGTACTTCATGGTCAGACCATTGAGGCCACAAAAAGTACAATGGGAGCGCTCACCCCACCAGCAACCTCGAGAGGTCTCGAAGAGGATATGGGTATCTGTCGAGTCTACCAATTTCCTCTCATCGAGAACCTCATAGAAGTCGTCGTAATCCACGAGAATATCGACCTCAAGATCGAGCTCCTTACCGACCTCTGTTACAGCTCCCTTAGCCTCCAACTTTGGTCGCGAAAAGACCCCGACGATGTCGTGACACTTCTCCTCATCGCCTCGAATCAGGTGGCCGACGAACTGGGGAAAGGACACCAACGAAGGACCAGAGAACACGAAGTCCAGATACGGAAAATTCTTAACCAGAATCTGCCCCATGGGAGTCTCGCAATTCGCGCCCCCCATCACTGTGACGATTTCCGGATTTCGTGCCTTCAGAAGCCGCATCAACGCGAAGGAGGCAACATTCTGAGAAAACATCGTAGTGAAACCGACCAAGTCATACTGATCGAGTTGGTATTTGTCGATGAGTTCTTCCAGCCGGAGTACTAGCTCTTCTCTCTCCTTTCGAAGGTGTTCGCCAAAAAGCTGAATCTGCTGCCGATGTTCCGCGAAATGGCGCTGGAGGTAAGCATCTGAATTGTCTTCCAGATCAGGAAACGCAGCCTGACGAAAGAACCAATCCCCTAGACCCGTGGTATTCGCCTCGACCGAGTTCGCCATACCAATATAGAGCTCGACACCGAGCTGTTCCGCGAAGTCGACGTTGGGATAGAAGATCTTGACCTCGGCTTCATCCGGAAATTCCATCCCGATGACCTCCTTCAACTGAGTGAGGGCGATCGACGGACGATGAATCGAAGCGAAGGGCATATTGACGAGAGCAATTCGTAACACCGGCCTCTCCTTTCAAACTAGGTCATGACTGGTAGTGCAACCTGGTGCTGCACGTCCGAAAGCAACACATCGGACTGTCGTAGGGCAGAGCCCAAAAGCTCACAGACATCTGCAGTGAGATCTTCTACATAAGCGTTCGAGAGCCTCTCACTGTCGTAGTGACACACCGCATCTAACCCCCTTTCCCACTCCTGAAGACTGAAGACTAGGCCCTCCGGCAACTTTCGATGAACAACCGGCAATGGGGTTAGGCCAAGAACGGCCTCAGAGTAGCGCTGCGGTGGGTAGACCGCATATTGGAATCCCACCGAGCTAATAGCGTTGATGGCATCGGGCTTCAAATCGCTGGCCAGTACGTCGAAAGGAATATCCTGATAGGTCGAGAACTCCATCACCGACTTGTGCAGCTCCGTCAGGAACTGCACAACCGGAACTGCGCCGTCCATTTCGATCCGCAGTGGCAAAGTAAAAGCGAAGGAACCAACGATATCTTCGAGCCCGGGTTGGGAACGCGCCGCAAGATCCGTATTAACGACCAAAGTATGGCGCCCACTACGCCGCCACAATGCGATGGAAAGAGCTCCAAGAGCTACCACGAACGGGGTTGTATGGTATTCACGAGCCAGCGCCTCAACCTTGGCCGAAATGCCTTCTGGCAGCCGGCGAGTCACCACTCCATCTCCTCCTTGGCCCAGATACCCAGCTTCCGCTAGGAGTGCGGGAAGGAGCGGCTCCACTCCGGAGAGCATGCCGTTCCAGAAGTCGAGGTACCGAGCTCTTTCTTGCCTTTCCAGATCCCGTTGCCAAAAGGCAAAATCCCGATAACGAAGCCCCGACGTCCGGGAAACTTCGCCTTCATCCTCCACCGCTAATCGGTACAGAGCCTGGAGCTCGGAGAACAATTGCTCCATCGACCAACCGTCCAAAACAATGTGGTGAGCCACCAGAACCAGGATGTTCTCGCCTTCCGCAATTTCAAGAATCAGGCCTCGAGCCACCGGTCCTACCGATAGGTCGAAGGGATGATCGATCGTTCGTTGGACGTAGTCCTGGGAAACTGCCTCTTGTCGATCGCCGGACAGCAGGCTCAGATCGATATGGTCCAAGGGAAGGTAGGGCTGCGAAGAGATTGTTTGCTGGAGGTCCCCGCCGACCAGCTTGAATCGAGCTCGAAGGGCCTCGTGGCGCGAAGCCAGATCCCGAATGCTCTTAGCGAGTGCCAACGGCTGCAAGGAACCGTGAATACGCACCGCCCGATGGACGTGATCTCGCCCTTGAGTAAGCGCTTGAACGAACCAAATATGCCGCTGGATCGCCGAGGCCGGGATGGGAGCTTCGTCTGGCATCGGCGGGATGCTTGCCGATGGAATTTGCCCAACCTTGCCAGCACTTCTGACCCTCTCCAGATTTCGCGCCTGTGCCTCGAGAGTGGCATCACTGACTAGGCCTGCGTAGGTCATTCGAAGCCCGAACTCTTGTCTGATCAGATTCAGGAGCCGGACCAGGAGAAGGGAATGTCCTCCCAGGGCGAAAAAGTTGTCTCCGAGGCGGGGTTCCGGCACGGTCAGGAGTCGGGACCAGATATCTGCCAACCCGCACTCTGTAGGGGTCTGAGGGGGGCGACCGCCTTCTCCACGGGCGGCTTGCAAAAAGGCCTCAGCGGAAGGCAGCCGCTGCCGATCCACCTTACCGTTGGTGGTCAAGGGAATCTCGCTTACCGGAATGAGTACGGCGGGGACCTGCGGTGGCGGCAAAGTTTTGCGAAGCACCTCCAACACAGCACCATCGGCTTCTAACCGAGCAGCTCGAGGCCGGTAGTAGGCAGCTAGCTGCATTGTGCCGGATCGGTCCCGCCAGGGCACTATCACCGCCTCCTGAACCTGAGGCAGGCTTCTCAGCACCTGAGCAACTTCTTCCGGCTCGATGCGGTAGCCCCGGACCTTGACCTGGTCGTCGACCCGGCCGAGGAACTCCAAAAGGCCATCTCCCCTGAAACGGACGCGGTCGCCACTGGAGTAGACCCGCCCCCCCGGAACTGCCGACTGAGGATCTGGCCGGAATTTCTCGGCGGTCATCCCAGGAGCGGCCAAGTAACCACGGGAGAGAGTCGCTCCACCGATGAGTAACTCTCCCGGTATGCCCGGGGCCACGGCGAATCCCTGGGAGTCCACTACACGCACCTCTACTCCGGCGAAGGGTCGGCCCAGTGGCAGGCCCCTCCCTTCTGTTGCCAAGGCCTCGGAAGGCTCTGATCGGTAACCAACCACCCCTACCGTGCTTTCGGTAGGACCATAGTGATTGCAGACGGTCAGGTCTGGCCGCCATTGGCGCACTCGCTCCAAGTCCCCATGAAGGGATTCTTCTCCTCCTAGGATCAGGGTCTGACGGGGCAACAAAGCCCCGGTGCTGACTCCGGAAAGCAGTGCTCTTAGGTGGGAAGGGACGATTTTAAGGCAGTCATAGGGCTCGGTGTTCGCTTGCTCAGTCAAGCTTTCCGGGTCTACGGCCTGCTCCTGTGGCAGCAGGTGTAGACAGCCGCCGCAGGCCAGAGCAGAAAAGATACTCGTGTAACTAAGATCCGCTGCCAGGGTGGAGAGCACAGCAAAGCTGCGCCGTTCTTCCAACCCAAGGCCTTCGATCACTCCTTGGATGTAGTGAAGGAGCTGACGATGCTCGACTCCCACTCCTTTGGGCACGCCGGTGGAACCGGATGTGTAGATCACATAGCATAGGTTTTCTGACGCCCCAGCCCGCCATAGTGAAGGGCTCTCCTGCTCCTGACTAAGTTGCTCTATTTCCCACAACGCAACGCCTTCTACTTCTGCCCGTGACTTCAGCCCTTCTTTCGTGAGTACTCCGGCAGGGGCGGCGTCGCGGAGGATCAACTCGATGCGATGCTTCGGCCAGGAGGGATCGAGGAACAGAAATGCACCTCCCGCCTTCATTACTGCCAGGAGAGCGATGATCGCCTCCGGGCTTCTCTCCAGGAGGACTGCTACCCGTGCTTCCGGCACCACCCCTCGATGCCGTAGGCCGCGAGCCAGCGCTTCCGCCGCCACCTCCATCTGCTGGTAGCTGATGCGAGTTTTTCCCACCACCAAGGCAGGCTGATCCGGTACTCGCCGTGCCTGGGCCGAGACCATCTCGTTCACCGTGTTGTACGTCTGAACGGTTGCCGGGGAGCCATTTCCCCATTCCGAGGACACCTGGTGACGCTGGGCAAACGACATCGAAGTCAGACGGGACAGGGAACAATGGGGGTCTCGGATGATTCCCTCCACCAACCTTTTGAAGTGCTCGATCAAACGAGAAATGGTAGTGGCATCAAAAAGGTGAGCGTCAAAGCGAAGGACGCCTGTCCAGCCCTTCTTCCGCGGCAAGAGAACCAACTCCAGCTCCCGCCTTAACCGGGGACGACTCAGCCGCACCAGTCGGAACAGGCGACCTTCCCCACGCTTCCCCGATTCCACCCCGCTCAAGGCACCGATCACCTCTTCCATCCATCGACCCTTCGAAGGCGGCAGAAAAAGAGCCACCGGTGACGAGACCTTGGCCTTGGAAAAGGGAGGCTCCGATTCCAAGGCCTTTACCAGATCGCCTCCTGAGGAGTGAGCTAGTAGATTGACATTGAGCAGTACCGGTGTCTCGAAACAACCGACGGGAAGCTCTTCCTCCTCCCGCAGGGCCTGGCCCGTCACCAGGCTGACCTCCCTCTCCCCCGAGTAGCGCCCCAGAAGGACAGAGAAGGCAGCCAATAGAGTGTTTGGGGAAGGGGCGAGCCCCTTCTCGAGAGCAAATCGCTTCACTCTTTCTTCCGGAATGGCCCCGGATCTCGGTCGGTCCACCGACAGCCGCAACCCCATGCGATCGTGAGCCGAGCCCAGTTTCGGCGCCCGAGATCTAGTCGCCTCGATAGCGCCGGCATAGTCCGGTACTTGCAGCAGCCGATCCTCAAGTTCACCACCGGTAGAACCGTATGTGGCCTCCAGCTCTTCGAGGAGCCTGGCAAAGGAAGTGAGATCCAGCACCAGCGGATGAGCGGTGATCACCAACACCTCCTTTTTCGGAGGGCAGGTGTAGAGGCGAAACCGGACCAAGGGTCCTTGGGCCAAGTCGAAAGGGCGTTGAATCTCTTTATCGACCTCTCGAAGGCGAACGCTCTTGCTCCAAAATTCTCGAGTCTCAAAATCCAGTGGCGCCCAAGGCATCAAGCGCTGCATAGGCATCGCTTCCAGCCTTGGGAAAGTGCACCGCAAGGTTGCATGGCGCTCTATCTGGGCCTCGAGGAGGCTTCGCAAATGAGCGGTCTTCGAACGGGGTATCTCAAGAACCATACCTAGGGTGTCCTCGCTTCTCACGGGACGGAGCGCGCTTTGCCCTGGGCTGAGGGGAAGGTCCCATCGAGGTCCTGGTTGATTCCGGCGAGATCCATTCATGACGATCCCGCCACCTCGAATAGGGGTTGCGCCAAGGCCTCCGCGACTGGCTTGTCGAGGGTGATTTGGCCGTAGTCGAGCTTGACGATGCGATCGGCGACCTCGTAGTAGCGATCATCGTGGCTGATCACGATGATCGTCTTTCCTCGTTCCTTGAGCTCCGGGATCAGCTGGTGGTAAAACAACTCCTTGAACACGGGATCTTGATCCGCTGCCCATTCGTCAAAGAGATAGATTGGCCGGTCTTCAAGATACGCAGTTAGTAGCGCGAGCCGCTTCCGTTGCCCCTGAGAAAGGTCTGTGGTCGAGAGCGCACCATTGCGAACCTCCACCTTGTGGTGGAGTTGTAGCTTTTCCAAATAGAAACCGACCCGCTCGTCGAGCCGGTCCTCGCCCACACCTTGTAGCTCATCGAATAGGTAGAAGTCTGAGAAAACCGCGGCAAACTGCTGCCAGTAAGTCTCCAGCTCGTCCCGGGCCATGGGCTTCCCATTGAGACAGACTTCTCCCGAAGCGGGTTCGTATAGCCCCACCAGGAGTTTCGCCAGAGTGGTCTTGCCGCTGCCGTTGCCGCCGATCAGGAAAAGTACCTCTCCGGCACGAACGGTCAAGTCCAGGGGGCCAAGGGTGAAGCTGGCGTCCTTGTCAGCGCGGTAGTAGTTATGGGTGACCCCCTTCAGGTCTAACCTTGACCAGGCGAGCCGTCGCTCATCGGTGGCTTCCGGCAGGGCCCGAAAGTCCTCTATCCGGTGCAATGCGATTCCCCCCTCTTGGCCCAGCTGCAGTCCTAGGTCCTCAACTTTCTCCAATGCCACTCGGGCTTGAGTGAAGCTCGGCAAAAGTCCCATCAAGAGTTCCAGGGGAGTCCGCAGAAAAAGAAGAATGATGACGTAGCCAAGCAACATCTCGCGGGTCAGATCCGCCACAAAGAACGGTGCCAAGAACAGGATCAGCCCAGTGACGAAAAAGACCAGCATCTGCCCCCAGCTTGCGCCAGCCGTGAAGATGGTCGCGTAGGCTACGTTGAGCTTCTGAATCCGTTCTCCACTCTTGAACAGACTCCCCAAGAAAGCCCTCTGTCGACGCTGGTGCAGCTTCAATTCCTTCGTGCCCTCGATAACCCCTCGGTAGCGTTTGAATAGAACATCGGTCTCTTGGCGAGCGGCGTATTGCCGTCGGTGAGCCAGCCGAATCGGTAGCTGGTAACTGACGATTCCAACCAATAAAAAGATCACCAACACCAAGAACATTGGAAGCGACAGCCATGCCAGGTAGGCCAGGGAGCCGAGCACGATCGCCAGATGCATGGAAAGCTGGGGAATATCCACAAAGGCCTGGGAGATGGCCCCGACATCGTTGGTCAGGGTGGCGAAAAGACGATGGCTGCCCACCTCTTCCAGGCGTCGCAGAGGGGTTGCCAAGATCTTCCGGTTGAACTGCATTCGCAGGTCAAAAACCGCGCGCTGGCTGTATCTAACAAGAAGATACGAGGCCAAGACTCTCAGCAACGGCACCGCGATCAAGAGCGCCACAAAGGGCCACAACACACCGACTCCCAACACCGTCTTGTCTGCGAGTTTTATATTGATCAGAGCCAATAGACCGGCGTTGGCTAGGCCGCTCAGCGCTCCTGCCATCACCGCGACAAAGAAGGCTCCCTTTGCGTACCGTGAAATCAGCCGAAATAGTTTCAACACCTTCAGTCCTTCGCCTGTTCTTCGAGGAACCGGCCAACCCGGCGCGCCAAGGAGGCCACCTGAGGTTCCTGAATCAAAGTGAAATGACTCCCCTGGACGGCTTCGACCGAAAGGCCGCCGAGGACCACCTGACGCCAGGCTGGGACGGGATCAGGGACAGTGTCGGCGC
The DNA here is from genome assembly GCA_022601195.1 of Deltaproteobacteria bacterium. GTDB lineage: Bacteria > Acidobacteriota > Thermoanaerobaculia > Multivoradales > JAHZIX01 > JAHZIX01. The sequence goes on along the minus strand of JAHZIX010000042.1, from coordinate 3,823 downwards.
GCTCCTTTGCAACCAATAGAAGCGCCTCGTTGGAATAGGGCTTGGGCCGATACTGGAGCAGCGCTCGCTCGTTTCCTTCGTACACCTCGAAGAGACGCTGTACCCGCTCCAAATCAAAGTCCTTGGGCAACAGGCCAGCGGTCAGTGCCTGACCGTGTAACAGCTCGAGCCGTTCCTTCGGAGATCGGTGAGCTACCTCGTTCCACACTTCTGGCCAGGCCGCTACCGGTACCCCAAGCTCGCGCGCGAACCCCGCGAGGGTAGTGAAGTCATCGATCCCCTGGCCATCTGCCAGGTGACTGTCGATCAGAACCAACGAACCAACCGTCTTGCCCTCAGCCTCTAGACACCGGGCCATTTCAAAGGCCACGAGGCCCCCCATGGACCAGCCTCCCAAATGGTATGGACCCTCCGGCTGCCTAGCTCGCAGCTCTTCCAGGTAGGTCTCCGCCATCATCTCCACGGTATTCAAAACGGTTTTCTCACGACTCAACCCTGGAGATTGAAAGGCATAAAAGGGTTGTTCCGGCCCCAGATGATGAGCTAGCGAGAGGTAGGAGAAGACATTGCCCCCAACAGGGTGAACCCAATACAGGGGCGGCAGGGAGCCCTCTTCTTGCAGCGGCACCAGGATCTCACCCAGAGAAACATCTTCGTCTCCTGCTGCCCGCAGGAGAACGGCTTGTTCCTGCACCGTGGACGCCTTAAAAAAGGCAACTAAGGGAAACTTCCGCCCAAAGTGGCCTTCGATGCGAGAAGCCAACTGAACAGCCAGAAGGGAGTGCCCGCCGACACTGAAGAAGTCGTCTCGAACATCGGGAGTGGCTCCCAATAAATCTCGCCAAATGAACGTCAGCTCCAGCTCGATGCCATCCCGAGGCTCCAGGAATTCTGCCCCCAACGGAGCGCCTCCAACTCCTTCCGGAAGCGCCCGGCGGTCCACTTTGCCGCTAGGTGTTTGGGGCAAGCTCTCCAGAAAATGGAAGCTTCCTGGGATCATGTATTCCGGAAGCCGACGGGAAAGCTCCTGACGCAACTCCGAAGCGCTCACCGAACCCGGTGTCTCTACGGCCACATGGGCTACCAGGCGGGAGTCCTCCCCGAGGTGTTGCAGCACAACCGCAGCAGCCTCTACCCCTGCCACTTGGGAGAGCGCTGCCTCGATCTCTCCCAGCTCAATGCGGAAACCTCGCAGCTTCACCTGATCGTCGAGGCGACCCAGGAACTCGAGGGTCCCGTCGATTCGGTAACGGCCTAGGTCTCCCGAGCGGTAAAGGCGATCCCCCTCCACCTCGCCGAAGGAGTCCGGCACGAAACGCTCCGCTGTCAAGGCCGCTCGCCCCAGATAGCCCCGGGAAAGACCGCGACCACCGATGAAAAGCTCCCCCACCACTCCGGCAGGAACCAGATGTTGATTTTCGTCCAACACGTGCATCCGAGTTCCCGGAACGGGTTGTCCCAGAGTTGGGGTTGCTGCGGACGACAGTCGTGCGTGGGAGGCGTAAACCGTACACTCCGTCGGACCGTAGGCGTTGTGGAAACGGTCGCTACCCAAGGCTCTCAGGGCATCCCACAGCCTAGGACCCAAGGCTTCCCCGGCCACCAACAGATGACCGGTAAAGAAGTCCAAGGCGCCGCCGCTCAACCAAACTTTCGCCTGAGACGGAGTCGTATCCAACAGGTCGAGCGGGTGCTTGGCGAGGAATTCCCGCAACTCCGATGGGTCGCGGCGAACCACTTCCGGCAACACGTACAGCGTATTCCCAAGGGCCACGTGTAAGAGCTGGTAGAGCGAGACGTCAAAAACCACCGGCGCATTGAGACCCAACCTCAGACCGGTCTCAGAAGGCCCTTTCAGGGCCAGAACCTGGGAGAAGCTCTCCGCCAGCCCACTCAGGCTCCTGTGCTCGATGAGGGTTCCCTTGGGCCGACCCGTCGAGCCCGAGGTATAGATCACATAGGCCAGCTGGGAGCCGGAAACCTGGGGCAAGGAGACCTCCGGACACCTCCTTCGCGGCTCGTCCAGCAGGATCACCTCACGCTCACCCGGTGGCAGGCTCGATACCAGCGAGGAGTGGGTGACCACCACCGAGGCGCCACAGTCTTCCAGAAGAAAAGCCTGCCGCTCCGCCGGATAACTCGGGTCCAGCGGTACATAGGCACCGCCGCTGGCAAGAATACCCAGGAAGCCTTCTACCAGCTCCACACCTCTCTCCAGGAACAGCGCTACGGGGGACTCTGCCTTCACTCCATGGGAAATCAGCTCCTGTGCCAGAGCTTGCGTCGATGCCGCCAGATCACCGTAGTTCACGGATCGCTCGCCATAGACCACCGCCGCCCGCTTGGGCAGGCGAGCTGCCTGGGTCAGAAACCTTTCGTAGAGGACTGCGGGCCCCGATAGGGCCACCGGTTCCGGGTTCCACTCCTCCAACAGCTGTGCCCTCTCCGGCCCCGATAGGAGCGAAATGGAGGACAGCACACTCTCCGGAGCAGACAACACCTCCCACAGCAGCTTCTCCAGGTGCCCTACCATTCTGTCCATCGTCGACCCTTCGAACAACTCTGTGCTGTAGCTCAACGACCCGACCAGTCCCTCGGCCGACTCCACCAGGCTAAGGGTCAAATCGAACTTCGCCATGGCGGCGCCCTCGCCGCTGGCTTCACCCGAAGACAGAGGGCGAAGCGTCAACTCCTCTAGCTGCAATCCAGCCTGGGGAGCGTTCTGGAACACCAACATCACCTGAAACAGAGGCGTGTGGCTCAGACTTCGCTCTACCTGTAGCTCGTCCACCAGCTTCTCGAAGGGGATATGTTGATGTTGGTGAGCCTCCAGAGAAAGCTCTCGGGATTGAGTCACCAGGTCTGCAAAACGAGTCTTGCGCCCCAGCTCCAAACGCAACACCAAGGTGTTGACAAAGAAACCGATCAGGGTCTCTGTCTCCAGCCGGGTACGGCCCGCCACGGGAGTCCCAACCGCCAAGTCACGCTGCCCGCTGTAGCGAGAAAGCAAGGCTCCGAAGGCCGACAAGAGAACCATGAACGGCGTCGCTCCCAAACCGCGGCCCAAGTTCGAGAGGTCCTGGGAGAGATCCTTCCCTAGCCGAATTTCCACCGAGGAGCCTCGGTAGGAACGAATCGCCGGGCGAGGCCGATCCGTTGGCAGTTCCAGTACCGGGGACATACCTTGTAGGCGATTCCGCCAATATTCCAACTGTGCTTCCAAGACCTCCCCCTGCAGAAACTCCCGCTGCCACACCGCATAGTCCCCGTACTGGAACGGCAGATCCGGCAGGACGGCCTCCTCACCGAGCGTGAGCGATCGGTAAAACCGACCTAGCTCTTCCATCAGAACGCCGCTGGACCAGGCGTCACTAGCAATGTGGTGAAGAGTGAGCAACGCAGCGTGGCGATCTCTATCCAAGCGCACCAAGCGAGCTCGTAGGACCGGCCCCCGCTCCAAATCAAAGGCGGTCGTCGCTTCTACAGACGCCAACCGGTGAAGCTCTTCCTCTCGCTGCGTCATTTCTAGCCCGGTCAAATCCACCACCGGCAACGACGATGGACCCTGGCCAGCAACAGCCGGAAGGACCCGCTGAATCGGTTCCCCGTCCTCAGCACTAAAGACCGTTCGCAGGCTCTCATGACGGACCACCACCGCATGGAGAGCCCCCTCCAGACTCTTCATGGACAAGGGCCCCGTCAGCTCCATGGAGGCCGGAATGTTGTAGGCCGTACTCGACGGCTCTAGCCGGTCCAAGAACCAAAGACGCTGCTGAGCGAAAGACAAGGGAATCCCCGCCATCCGTTCCGAGAGGGGCAAAGC
>JAHZIX010000041.1 GCA_022601195.1 Deltaproteobacteria bacterium | reverse complement strand
TCTCTCTCTCTCTCTCTCTCTCTCGCTCTCTCTCTCTACCCGAGCTTCCGTTCGCGGAGGCTTGGCGTGATGAGGAGGTTTGTTTTCCATGACACATGCCTTTCAAAAGCCAACATCCAGAACGATCACCACATCAGAAAGCAGCGAAGGGTTGATCTTGAAGCAGTCCCCAGTGAATTTTCTGACGACGATGATGACGACGACGATGACGATGATGACGACGATGACGATGACGACGACGATGATGACGACGATGATGACGACGACGATGTCGGCGGGCCCGAGCTCGGCTGACTTTCTAGCTGCCGCCTAATCGGCGGAGCGTCCCCCTCTCGAAAGAGCCCCAAGTTGAACTTGTGGGCTCTTTCTACGTCTCACTCCATTCTCCGGGAACCTAAGCTGTGGGCTCGACCTGATCGCGAAACAGCACGCCGGCTTGACGCAGCAGAGGGAAGGGTGGCGTACCGCCAGCGAAGATGAACACAAGATCGTTGTCCAGCGTCAGCCTTTGGTCCGCAGCCTGCAGTCTCACCGTGGATGGGTGAATCTCGAGGATTTGCGACGGCATCAGCATGCGGAGACGCCCACGCTTGAGTGTCTTTTCCAGGTGAGCTCGGTTTTTCGTCTTGATACGGAAGAGCTGCTCCCGGCGGTAGGAGAGGGTCACTTGATTGCCGGGCTGCCGAGCCAAACCTATTGCTGCTTCCACGGCACTGTCCCCTCCTCCCACGCAGAGGATTTTTTGGCCCCTGTATTCAGCGGCATCTCGCACCTGGTACATCACCTTGGGGAGAGTTTCGCCGGGTACTCCTAGTTTGCGAGGAGTTCCTCGTCGGCCCAAAGCGAGGAGGACGAAGCGGGAGGAATACTGTCCACCGGAGCTCTGAACCGTGAATTCGTCGGCGCTGCGACTGAGCTCCTGCACTCGTTCCCCGAAGCGAATCTGCAACTGATGGCGTTGGGAGAGATCCTCGAAGAGCTGTAGCAACTCTTCCTTGGAGTGCTCCGGCTTGCGAATCCAACCATGTAGCGGGAGCTCGACGGGCTGGGTGTGGGTGACCTTGCGCCGTGGATATTGGTACACGGTGCCGCCAAAGCTCGTCTCTTGCTCCAGAACCAGGTAGGAGAGATTCTGCTCGGTGGCAGCGAGGGCGGCACTGAGCCCTGCCGGGCCGGCTCCCACGATGATCAGATCCACTACTGGGCTCCCTCCGCGGCCGGGGGCGACCGGGGACGTCTGTTCAGCGATTCGTCGGACGGCTTCTCGGCCTTGCTCTACAGCGTTGCGGATGAGAGCTAATCCCCCTAGCTCACCGGCGATGAACAGGCCGGGAATATTGGTTTGGTTGTTGGGGTCCATCACGGGAATATCGGCTCGACCTTTGAAATCTCCCATGCCGATTTCGATGGCTCCCACGGGGCAGGCCTTTTCGCACTGGCCGATTCCGATGCACCGGGCACCATTGACAACGGTGGCCAGGCCGCCCGTGAGGCCCAAGACGTCCTTTTCCGGGCAGGCCCGGATACAGCCGCCGCAACCGATGCAAATCTCCGGGTCGATATAAGGAAATTGCCCCATGGGCTTGGCAATGCCCAGTTGTTGCGCTTCTGCCAGACCTTGCCGAGTCTGCCTCTCCCGGCGGCGAAAGGAGTGGAGATAGAAATAGGGAATGGCGGTGGAAATGGCCAGGGCCGAAGCCCAAATGAACCAGGCCTCCAAGATCATGGACGGCCTCCGGTGCCGTCGTGGCAATCGGAGCAGGCGTGAGGCAAGGGGCGGAAGCGGACGAGGGTCGCCTCTCCCTGGCTTTCCGAAGGATGGCAGGAATCGCAGCTCAGGTCTCCATGAGCGCCATCCAGAGGGAAAGAGGAATCCCTATCGTGATCGAAGAGGGTCGCTTGCCAGCCCTCTTGGCCGTGGCAGGAGTCGCAGCTGGCGGGGTTTCGGGGCTGGTCGAACTGACCCCCGTGGGGATCTTCGTGGCATTGGCGGCAGGCGGTGGGAGCTCCCGCGAAACGAATCTCGAGGCCCGTGGTCACGAAGGGGCCTTTGTCCTCCGCGCTGGCTTTCTGCGGTTCGGAGAGATGGCAGGCGGTACAAGTTTGGGCCCCATGGGCGCCCAATAGCGGGAATTGTGTCGAGTCGTGATCGAAGGAGATCTCTCGCCAACTGTCGATTCCATGGCAGGAAACACAGGCCTCGCCCAGGCCGAGGGAGTCGGTGTCTCCCAGGTGCGGATCCTCATGACAATCGGTGCAAGCCGTCGCCGAGAAACGGTAGCTCCGCGTCTTCGTCGGCAGGGTGAAGGATCTAGTGCTGAGGGTTGGGGGCGGTTGGGAGAAGGAGGCGAAGTTCTCCGCCGGCAGCTCCACATGGCAGGATCCGCAAGGGACCGCCCGGTGAGCCCCGGTCAAAGGGTAGTCCGTAAGGCGGTGCTCTTCGAGCCCGAATAGGGCTGGTACGAAGCCGCTGGAATCATGACAGGAGGCGCAATCGCTCCCCAGGGGACGATCCTGGAACTGCCCTAGGTGGACATCTCCGTGGCAGCTATCGCAGCGTTCGAAGCCGGTCAGTCTCATGGACCGGTCGTCCCCATGACAGCTTTCGCAGGAGGCTTGGCGGTGCTGCCCGAGGAGGGGAAAGCGAGTGCGGCGGTGGTCGAAGCCAGCTAGATTGACCTGTTCCCAGCTGCTGGTGTCATGGCAACTCTCACAGCTGTTCCCGAGACGCCCTCGGTGGGGATCCTGATGGCAATCCGTACAGCTCTGAAAAGGGATCTCGGTGTAGCGAACAAAGGGGACTCCTTCCTCTCCCTCCTCCGAGGCGTGACATTCATCACAGGCGACAGATTCGTGGCGGCCGGTGAGGGGAAAGGCTGCGGTTTGATGATCGAAGAGGCTGGCCGGCTTCCATAGACTCGAATCGTGGCAGTCGGCACAGCTAGTGGAAGCGAATTGCCCTTGGTGCTGGTCATCGTGGCAAGAGGCACAGCTTGTGTCGAGGCCCAGGTAAGTGCGACTCAAGCTCTTGCCGGCCTTCTTCAGGGGAATCGGCTGGGGGATGTTTTCGGGGCGGTGGCAATCTGCGCACGAGGCTTGCCCGTGGGCTCCCTCCAGGGAGTACCCGGTGAGCTGGTGATCGAAGGCTGCCCGCCCCTTTTCCCCCCAATAGATGAGCTCGAAGTTTCGGCCGTGGTGGTCGATATGGCAGGTTTGGCATTCCTGGTAGTCGGGGCGAGCGTGGAGGCCCTGGCCGGTGGCGATGCGCTGACCTAGAAGCTGGTGGCAATCCAAGCAAAGAGAGGCTGCGACTCCCTGCCCCGATTCGTGGCATTGCAGGCACTGGCGGCTGCCTTCGAGAGATTCGTGAGGAGCACTGAGGGGGCCCGGAGAGAGCTGAGCCAGCGAGGCCGGTGCGGTCCAAGACAGGAGGGAAGCGGTCAGGAGCCAGCCCGAGACACGGCGCATCATCCTCCGCTCCAGCCATATCCCGTCATCCAAGCCACGGCGATGTGGATGACCATGAAGAGGTACATGATGATGGCGAAAGGTTTGTGTAAGACGTGCCAGTAATGGAACAGCTCGCGAATCTTCAGCCACAGGATCTGTTGCCGGTGGAGCACCGCCTTGTTGCGAGCTACCCTGGCGATCCGGCGGCGCAGCTTGGGAGTCAAACCTTCGCTATGGCGAAGGAAGCGGGAAAGGCGCCAGCGTAGCCAAAGCAGGTCGATGGGCATGCGGCCAAGGATCCACAAGAGGGACCTGCTGGGTTCGACGCCCTCTTCGGCGATGGCTCGAAGCTCCTGCAACTTCGCGGTAGGCATACCGAGGTCTTCGGTGAGCTCCCGGGTCCAGCGCTGGTCGAGATCCCTCACTTCCTCAGCGCTAAGCTCCGTTCCTGCCTGGGTACGGGGAATCTGGCGATATAGGAAGCGGCCGAGAACTCCGCTCACGGAAACGGCGACCATGGACCAGAAGCTGAGGGCCACGAGGCCTTGGACCTTGAAAGAGCTGTGAAGAAGAATGAATAGAGGGCCGCAGATGCCCAGAAGAATGTGGTAATCCAGCCAAGCGCTCATGGGGCCCATGCGGCGCAGGAAGGGGATTCGCTTGCGCAGGGAATACCCCAACATCAAGACCATCATGGCGGTGCCGATGACTCCGAACCGGTGCCCAAGCTCGCCGCCGGGCTTGAGGACCCAATAGAGCTCATGGCGGGGTCGCTCTATGAGCGGGGTTAGGTAGTAGGGAAGTCCCTTCATGGCGTAGTAGGCGACAGTGCCCAAGCCAGCCAGATAGCCAAGGAGCAAGGCGGTGCGGTGCCATGAGAGCTTCATAGAAGTCGACTCAACCTTGGAGCAGGAGCACCGTGGTGCCGTCACCGTGGGCGTTTCCGCTCGCGGACAGGTCGCTGGGCTCGGTGGTCGAGGCGTTGCCGTCGCCATCCAGGCGAACCGTCAAGATTCCTGCTTCCGGTAAGGGCAACCCCATCATCGAATCCTCCAGGCCGAGGGTCAACTCCACGGGAAAGGACGGTGCTTCGATCTTCTTGACCGCTGCTGGAGGTCCGCCCTCGGTGTCTCGAATCGAAACGAAGAGTGTCGCTTGGGGAAAGGCGCGAGCTCCGGAAGCGAGCTCTACTCGGAGGCGAACAGAGTCTCCGTTGGCCGGGGATCTTTCCCGAACCGCTTCGAACAGACTCTGCAGCTCCTCCGGTTGGGCTGCCTCTGTCCATGGAGGGCCGAGGGTCGGGGCTTCCTGTTTGCCGCGGAGGCGTTCCAGGGCCCTACTCCTCGCCAGGTTCGCCATGAGGTGGTCGGGGTGTGTTCCCAGGACGCGATCCAGCAATTCGATAGAACGTTGAGCCTGGCCCATCAATAGCCGAACCGAGCCCTGAACATAGAGACCATCGGGGTCGTTCGGGTCTCGTTGCAGAAGTTCGTCCGCCACCTCGAAAGCGCGCACCGGCTGGTGATGGTTCAGCAAGAGGACGGCGAGCTCCTTGCGGGCACTGAGGTCGTCGGGTCGATCTCGGAGATGGGCTTCGAGCTGGGTGAGCCGAATAGCCTCTTCGCCGACGACCTCAGGAGCGGCTTGGTGGGCCGGAATGGGCGGCGACGGGCTCGAAGGAGCCGGTAGGTCCGGCAGTGGCGCAGTGACGGCAGAGGGAGAGGTGGAGGAGATCAGCAGGGCGGCCACGGTGGCAGTGGCGATGCCACAAATAAAGGGGATCCAGGAGGGGCGGTTGAGTGACGCCGGTGAGTTTTCTGTCAGAGAGCCTTTCTCTTCGGAGTCTCGCAGTTGTTGGAGGTTTCGTTGGCTCCATCGCCAATACAGCCATCCAGCCATCAGAAACCCTAGAAGAATAGAGGAAGGCACAAGCCAGGTCATGTCGTTCATGAGACAAACTCCCTTCGATCATTGTGAAAGTTGATAGGTAGCTCTGGAGGTGGAGGGTGTGTTCCGGTTGGCGTAGCTAGGGAAGCAGCTCTTGGAAGGCACCAGCTGCTCGCCGTCCCTTCTCACAAAGCCGTCCCCGACGGCGCCTCACTGCGGCACTTCGCTGTGGTACCTGGCTACGAATACGGTGAGTAGGAACGGCTAGAGCCGATACCCCAATTGCAAGATCAATCGCTGTCCCTGGAAGTCATCACCTTCCGAGACTTCATATTCCCCGAGGATGAAAAACCGTTTGGGTAGGCGAGCTGTTCCCGAGAGGCGAATCCACCGATCGGACCTGTCTTCTTGGATCAGTATCGAGCGGTTGGAAGAGGTACCGAGGGTCAGGCCTAGGTCGTGGCCGCCGTCGAAATATTTGCGACTTCGCAAGCCGATGCGGTAGCCCTCGGAACTCTCCCCCTGGAAGCCAGAGAAGTCCAGGCCCAGTAGGAGCCGCCTATCGAAGAGGTTGCTGTGGTAAATGGAAGAGTTGAAGGTGGTGTTGTCTTCTGAGCTACCTTCACGGCGCCGAAGGCCTACGGACGCACTCGCCCTCCAGCCTCGGGGCTGGCCCACGTGAAGAGACAGGCGCACTCCGTCCCGCAACTGATCGTCGAACAACTCTTCGGGGGTTCGGCGGTTCTCCAGGTTGCGGAATCTCCGGCGTTGATCGTAGGAAAGGCCGAAGCGCATCTTTTCTGAAATCCGATAGGTTCCGGAAAGTAGAAGGTTCGATATCTGTTGGGAAGATCCGGATGTGTCCTGTCGCCAATCCCGATTGAAATCAACGTCGGCGCGTTGATAGATGGACCATTTATTACCGGACCCCAAACGAGCATAGATCGATAGGTATTCTCGGTTGACTTCGCCGTCTTCGTATTCTCCAATGCCACCGAGGAGAACCTCGGAGTAAAAAGGTTTATCGGCGAGGCGATTTTCATAGTGGACGAAAAATCCATAGGCTTGACCTTTGGAGTCGAAGCCGAATTCGCCAATCTCGGAGCGAGAGCCGGCGAAGCCACCCAGCCCTAGACGGGAAGATACTTTGACCTCTCCCAGAGCGCCGTCCAAATAGTCGAAACCCAAGAGTGGGCTGGAGCGAAGCCTGCCGAGTTGGTAGGAGAATTTTCCTGCCGGGGGAGCGTAGCCGATGGAGAGCTCGTAGAGGCGGTCTCGGCGTTCGGAGTCGGATGGGCCATCGATTTGGGTACGAGTACTTTCCCTCCCTCGGACCCGGAGGCGAAATTGGTAGGGACTTCCACCGATGTCTCGTAGCCGAAGGTTGAGGCGGAAGGTGGACTGTCCGAGGTCCTGAGGATTCTCGCTGCGGTCATCCAGTTGTTGGTAGCGGTAGGAAATCGTTCCGGACAGGTTATTGATCTTTCTTCTCTTTTGATAGGTGGATCCCTGGGAGACGACAGCTTTCTTGCTCGGTTCAGTTTCGGCTGAGGAAGACTGAGAGTCCTTCGACGGTCGTTCCTGCTGGGTGGTTTCAGACGGCGCCGGAGATCCTTCGGCGTTCGTTGAGCCGGTTTCTTTTGTAGAGAGATCCTTCTCGGGGGCTCTTCGGGGAGCAGTTGGCTCCTGGTTAGAATTCTGGGAAGTTTGGATTAAGTGAAGCCTGTTTCCTACTTCGAAGGCGGTAGAGCTTTCGATGATCCTGCAAGAGGCAGAACGATCGGTCACGAATGCGACCTCCACTTCGCCAATCTTCTCCTGGCCACGCAACACTTCGAGACGACTGCCGACCTGCAATCCATGGGAACGGCCTCCGTTGAGGTAAATCAGGTCGGCGGCAATCTGTTGAACTTCCAGAGGGGCGGGCTGAAGCTCCTTTTGCTGAGCGCTCTGAGCCAAGGCTGAGGAGGGGATGCTCGAGCTGAAGGCGAGAAAGACCAGTGCGGCAGGTGCGAGCTGAGTTAGAGATTGTCCGTTCACGATCTTGTCTCCCATCTAGGCAAGGGCTAGTCATCCCCATCTGGGTGACAGCTGAAGCAAGCCTGGCTTTCATATCGGTAGCCACCGATGCCGCGATGTTCATTGTCCATGCGGGAACGGTTGTGCTCATGACATTCGATGCACTCGAAATGACGATAGTTTCCTGGGCTGACGTGGCATTGTTCACAGGTTGTCCAGGCTCTGCCTCGACGGTGATTCCCCGAATAGATGGGGAAGAAGTCGTCGTGATCCCAGTCGGTGTCGTCCCAATCGCTGGTGTTATGGCAGTCCTCACAGGTGGTGGGGAATCCGGCGGCGATGTGATCAGGATCGTCGGTTCGCTGGTAATCGTTCTGGTGACAAGAGAAGCAGTCAGTGGGGGTGCCTTGGTAGCCATCTTCGTGGCAAGCCAGGCAATCGAGGCTGCGGTGGGCACCATCCAAAGGAAACGCCGTCAGGTTGTGATCGAAGCTAGCGGGTTCCCAGGCACTTTCGGAATGACAGTCTTCGCAGGTAGTGGGGAAGCCTCGGTGATCCGGATCGGTGGCTCCCTCGTAGTCCGCCTGGTGACAGGAGAAACAGTTGGTGGGAGTTCCCTGGTAGCCATCTCCGTGGCAGGCCAGGCAGTCGAGACTGCGATGGGCTCCATTCAAAGGAAACGCTGTCAGGTTGTGATCGAAGTTGGCGGGCTCCCAGGCACTTTCGGAATGACAATCTTCGCAGGTAGTGGGGAAGCCCAGGTGGTCCGGATCGGTGGCTCCGTCGAAGTCCGCCTGGTGGCAGGAAAAACAATCAGTGGGAGTGCCTGCGAACCCGTCGCGGTGACAAGAAGCACAGTCAGCGGCTTGGTGAGCACCCCGCAGGGGAAAGGCGGTGGCGTTGTGATCGAAAACTGCAGAATTCCAAGTGTTTTCAGCATGGCAGTCTTCACAGGTGATGGGAAATGCTTGGTGGTCCGGATCGGTGGCTCCGTCAAAGTCTGCTAGGTGACAAGAGAAACAATCGGAGGGTGTTCCAACGTAGCCATCCTCGTGACAGGCGGCGCAGGTCGTAGTTCGGTGGGATCCTCGTAATTGGAAGCTCGTGGAATCGTGATCGAAGTTTGCCGGTTCCCAAGCGATTTCGGAATGACAGTCTTCGCAGGTGATGGAGATGCCTTGGAAGTCGCTGTGGTCTGGGTCGGTGGCGTTTTGGAACTCGGCTTCATGGCAACTAAAGCAATTGGAATCGGTCTTTGAGAAGTCAAGGTCTCCGTGGCACTCGTTACATCCAGTCGTCGCATGGGCGCCATAGAGAGGGAAATTCGTCGAGGAGTGCTGAAAGAGGAGAGGCTCTATCAATGGAGACCACCCGGAAGTGCTATGGCAGTCACTGCATTCCGAACGGAGGTTCCCATGGGGGTTTTTGTTGGTCTCTTCAGAGATAACAGCCGTCGAGAAAAGACAGGCGCTCACGAGCAGGCTGAGTGTGGTGATAGGTCTGTTCAAAGTGCTCTTCATAGGATCTCCAAATCCAGGTGCAACATAGCGAAGAGCAGATGAACAGAGCATTAACGGCTCACTTTTGGGGTGGGGACCGGCAATCCAATCGGAGATGGTTTCCTGGCGAGGAGATCTACAGCCGTGAAGCAGAATTCGGAGCGTCGCTAGGGTGTTCTATTTAAGAAAAATTTGCTTTCAGGAATAGGTGCTAGACCTCTGGTAGTTCCAGGTTTCCCAGTGTGATTCGTGTTGTTACCCGGGGACGTTCTAGGTCGAGTCGAGGTCGAGGTGGGGGTCGGATTCAGGTAATTCTGCTCGAGGCGAAGGATTCGGTCGCCTCGAGTAGCTAAGCAAGGTGGGTATCTGTTTCGGGGCGACTGGGAGGGGCTCGCAGGTCACGGGAAAGGTAGAGGAGGACGGGGTATGAGAATTCTTCTAGTCGAAGACGATCGGACTCTAGGGGTCGCCATCGCAGAAGAGCTCAGAGAGACGAGCTATACGGTGGATCTGGTAGTCGACGGCAGTAGTGCTGCCAAGATGATGTCGTGTACCCAATACGATGGCGTTGTCTTGGATGATCAGATTCCCTCCCCTACCGGGTTGGAGCTGTTGCGCTCCTGGAGAGCCGAAGGTCGAGAAACGCCGGTTCTCATGGTGACTGCACGAGGATCTTTGGAAGAGCGTGTTGTCGGCTTGGACGCGGGGGCCGACGACTATCTGGCAAAACCATTCAAATTCTCTGAGCTGATGGCTCGAGTCCGTAGCCTACTGCGACGAGGGGAAAGACCGATGTACTCTCCCCTCCGGTCCGGTGTCCTGTCGATGAACCGACCCCTGCGAGAGGTACGCGTGTCCGGTGAGCTCATTCAGCTTTCGGGGAAAGAATTCGCTCTGCTGGAGTATCTGTTGGCTCGCCGCGGGGAGGTGATCTCTCGGGGTGAGTTGATCGAGCATGCCTGGGATTCCACTTTCGACTCACTTACCAATGTGGTCGATGTATTGATACATCGGTTGCGGCAGAAGATCCAGCGATATTCCGACCACAAGTTGATCGAGACGGTCAAGGGAGTGGGGTACCGCTTGGTCAGTGAAGAGCCATAGGTCGACTTCTGACTTTACCTTTGATGTTGTTTTTTGGAACTGAAAGAACTCAGCTAGGTAACTCGCTAGAGAAAGGCCCCAGACAGTGAGAATTCTCCTCGTAGAAGACGATCGAAACCTTGGAGATGCCGTGGCTGAGGAGCTACGCGAGGAACTCTATGCGGTCGACCTGGCACGGGATGGCGACACCGCCGCCGAGCTGATGATCGTCAATGAGTATGACGGGGTGATCCTGGATCGCAATATTCCACCGCCCACGGGACTGGAATTACTCAGGCGCTGGCGTCAGGAAGGGAGCCTAACACCGGTGCTCGTGCTGACAGCTCGGTCGTCTATGGAAGATCGGGTAGGGGGGCTCGATGCTGGGGCAGATGACTATCTTGCCAAGCCCTTCGAGTTTACGGAGCTCAAAGCACGGGTGAGAAGTTTGGTTCGCCGGAGCGCTCGTCCAGCCACCGCTTGGCTGCGGGCTGGTGATTTGGCCATGAACCCGGATAAGCGCAGAGTCCAGGTTGCTGACTTCCCCTTGCGTCTGTCGGCTAGGGAGTTTGACGTATTGGAGTATTTGTTGCGTCATCAAGGTGCCGTCGTACCGCGGGCGCGACTGCTGGAGAAAGTGTGGGAGGTCAACTTCGACCCTATGACCAACGTTGTGGAAGTCTTCATTCATCGTCTGCGGAGCAAGGTTGGAAAGCTCACGGATCAGAAGTTGATCCAAACCGTCAAAGGGGTGGGCTACCGCTTGGCTGTGAATCCGGGGTAGGAGTTTTTGGGGAAGCTCTTTCTGATTCCGATTCGCCCTTCGCTCGCTATGGGTTCAGAGATCGGGTGAGGACGACTCCGACGCTCGGTGCAGAGATGCTCAGCTGCTTTTCCGGAGTCATTCATTTTGGGTTCATCTGTGGGGGCTACCCTGGTAGCCCTAGGAAGGTTGCCAGGGAAATCATGGAGCGTTCTAGAGACTGTTTTGGATCGGCACGACTTCTCGACGGGCACTGCGTCTTGAGGGTGACGATCGAGGGAGGAAATTGGCATGACCAGAGAGCATGGTGACACTCAGTTCTTCCATCGCCGAATGGTTCCTTTGGCATGGGCAGCCTCGCTGAGCTGGCTTGCCCTTGGATTGATTCCTTTCGCTGTCGCCCCCGGTGCGGGAGCCCAGGAAACACCCACCGTTACGGCTTGTCTCCCCCAAGTCGATGCAGTGCTGAGAGACTTACGGCTGCGCGTCACCCGAGCGACCCGCAATATGCACCAAGAGGTCAGCCTCGCGCCGATCTACTATTTGATCTCGTCTCATACGGGCGCGACTCGGGAGCAGTTGGACTCCGCAAGGCACCCCATTCAGGATTTGGCCGCTGAAGCCATGGCCTCTCGGTTACTTGGTTTGCCGCTTAGCGAAATTCAGTTGCGGGTTGACGCGGGAGAGACCGTCGAACAGATGATCCTTTCGGCCGAGGTCGACCCGCAGACTGCTCTATTTCGCATCAACTACTTAAACGCGGCCATCAACCAATATTTCTACAGGGTGCTCAAGGGAGCGCCGGATACCGACCAGGATGGAATGCCGAATCTGATGGATCCGGATGCGGACAACGATGGTTTGGACAATGGTTTGGATGACGATGTGGATGGGGATGGCCAGGAGAATGCTGTGGACGACGACGTCGATGGCGATGGTTTCGACAATATCTTCGATGACGATGTGGATGGTGACGGGGTTATCAACCCAGATGACGAAGACATCGATGGCGATGGCCTCTCCAACCTGGCCGATGCTGACACAGATGGCGATGGCATTCTCAACGAGCTAGATAGCTTTGCAGCGCCGGGAATCCCAAACTGGATCGATGTTGGGTACTTGAATCGTACCGAACCCTCACCCGATGACGACGACAGCGATGACGATGATGACGATGAGGACGACGACTAAGTGAAGCCCCGTGATGAGTGAGTCCCGCCGATAGGGGAATCGTCCGTCGTCGGTGCCTCGATGACTACTTGACCTTGGAATCACAGAATCCTGGCTGCCTCTCGCTGCTCCTGAAAGTTCCCTAGAGTCTCCGGTTTCCTAAAAAGAAGATGTTTAATGTTGCAATTTCTATCGGTGGGGCTATAATTCGGGTACTTATTGGCATCTTACGATGATTTGAAATATTGTTGTTTTTGTTCGCTACTACTTTTTTTATGTGTAGTTCCAGGCGCCCAAGCTCTCGGCCCCCTAGCGCTTCCTTGCGCATAGAGGGGCTGTACTTCGACCCAATCCAGGCCGTTTGCGCCGTGGGTCGATTTTGGAGACCAGCACCATCCACGGCCTTTGGTCTCTTTTCGCAACCTAATCTCCCTTCGTTGACCAGGCCCGTTAGGGGGTCTGTCCGCGAGGAGTTCTTGGTGGCCCCGACTGTCGGTGGCCACTTCCCATGAATGCCGGAAGAGCTATTCGGCTCGACCGGCCTCGATAGAGGAGGAAGGATGAAACTCACCATCACAGGAATCGCGTTGGCGGCCCTCGTGCTGATCTTCGCTGCTCCAGTCGCTCAGGCGGCCGGGGGAGCACCACTGGACACCGAGGTGCTGGCGACGGACTTACAAGGCAACCCCACCTTCATCAAAGGAAATCTGGGAGTGCTGGTAGAGCGTAACCGTCGCCTTGCCGCGGTAGATTTTCTCCAGGGCATGGTCGTTGATAGCTTTGGCGCTGCGGGTACCGAGGAGCTCATCGCCACGGGCATTCGCCGCGACCGCCTGGGAACTTTCCATGTGCGCGTGAGCCAGAAGATCGCCGGCTTGCCGGTGGTTGGAGCGGAGCTCATCGTCCACGCTCGTCAAGGTAGCGGTCAGGTTTACGCGGTCAACGGCCGCTTTATGGCGGACAAGGGCCTCCCTCGAGAGGCGAATGTGCCTGCAGCGGACGCCCTCAGCACGTCCCTCGCCCAGGGTGATTTCGAGGTCGGTTCCGTGCTCAGCGAAACCGATCTGGTGTACGTCCTGGGAAGCGACGACCAGCCGCATCTGGCCTGGCGGACCTTGGTGGAATACAACAGTGCAGACGGTTACGCCGTGGACTGGATCTTCTCCAGTGCCAAGACCGGGGCCATCGTAGCCCGGCACCCCACCATTCATCCTGCCAAGAGCTGGCAGACCTACGACGGCAACAACGGTTCGGCATTGCCGGGCACCCTGCGTTGCACCAACGGTGGAACCTGTAGCGATGCCATCGAGCAGGCCATTCATGACAACGCCGGTTTGACTTGGGACTACTACAATGCCCGCTTCGGCCGCGATTCCTACACCGGCGGCGGATCGACCATTCGCTCCACCGCCCATCACCTCAACAACTATGTGAACGCCTTCTGGAATGGCTCTCAGCTCGTCTACGGCGACGGTGATGGAGTCAACTCCGGACCTTTGGGCAATGCCTTCGACATCGTGGTCCACGAATTCACTCACGCGGTCACCACCAACGAGTCCAACCTGATTTATCAGAATGAATCGGGAGCGCTCAACGAGGGTTGGTCGGACATTTTCGCCGCCGGCGCCGAAGCCTGGCGAGATGGCGGTGTCAACTCGAATACCTGGAAGCTCGGCGAGTCGACCTGGACTCCTGGCACCGCCGGTGATGCCCTGCGGTATATGAACAACCCAACCCAAGATGGAAGCTCCCGGGACTACTACCCGGAACGCTACACGGGCTCCGCTGACAACGGTGGTGTGCACTGGAACTCCGGCATCGCAAACTTGGCCTTCTACCTGCTAAGCCAGGGTGGCACTCACCCCCGTGGCAAGACCACCGTCAGCGTGCCGGCCATTGGTATCGCCAAGGCGGAGCAGATCTTCTACCGGGCCCAGACCACCTACTTGACCGCCAGCTCCAACTTCCAGGCGGCGCGCAACGCGACGGCTTCGGCTGCTAGTGACCTTTACGGCACCACGGAAGTCAACGCTGTTCAAGCAGCCTGGGACGCAGTCGGCGTTCCCGGTGGTGGCCCGCCGCCTCCAACCGGCTGTGCACCGGGATCCACCGTCTACGCTGGCACGATCAGCGCCGGCGCGACCCAGGTGAGTGCTGGCGCCTCGGCCAGTGGTTCCTTCACCGCAACCATGACTGGCTCCGGTCCGGACGTCGATCTGTATTTGGACCTGGAGAGCTGCAGCTGGTGGAGCTGTAGTTGGGCTGCTGTGGCCAGTAGCACCAGCGCTTCTTCCACTGAGGCGATCAGCTACAGCGGTGCCTCCGGCAACTACCGGTGGCGTATCGTCGGCTTCAGTGGGACGAACGTCTCCTACACCCTGTGTGCCCAGCCCGGTCTCTAATATGAGCCCGGTCTGAGTCCTTTCGGCCCGCCGTTCCCGGCTAGGGATACGGCGGGCTGTGTTGTTTCTCGGTAGCTCCGATCCGTCGAAGGCCGAGACGCTTCTAAGTGGGGGGCTATCACCGGGAAGCTGGGTGGCCAATTGGAAGGCCCGGCTTTTAGCTAGAAGATCCGGCTCTCATCTGAAAGACCTAGCTCTTACCTGGAAAAGAGAGCCGCTCCACCGGAGAGACTTGGAGCGTGGGCCCGGTCTCCGGGCGGATCCATCCCTGGTGGGCTGCTTCCGTGTGACTTGATTCGGTGGAGTGCGCAATGGGGGGAATGTCTCTCCTGCTATGATTTGAATAGCTTTTGTAGGTCCACCACTACCGGAGATGTGTTGTTTTGCTGGAGGAGCTCGAGGGATCTTTCCTTCGAGCATTTGGCTCTCGATGAGGTATGGATGATGTTGGACAGAATTCCCTTGCCCCGATTTCCCTTTGCGAAGAAAAACCGACTCGGACTAGCAGCAGCCGTGTGGGCCTGCATCCCGCTGGTAGCCATGGCCGACGGTGGGGTCCAGTTCCTGGACGTAGCTGCCGATGATGGCGCAGGAATCACCTATCGCCGGGTTCCCTCCGCTAGCAACGCCGCCTTCGACGCCTTGAAACAGAGCGGTGCCCCCTACGACCAGGAGGCGCGTTTGGCAACGCCCATGAAGGCTCGGGGTGCGCCCGGGGTAGCCCTGCTGGATTTCGATGGGGATAGCGACCTCGATATCTACGTGACCAACGGGCCTGGGGAACCGAACTCCCTCTACTCCAACCAATTTGCCGAGACCGGCGCTGTTTCCTTCGTCGAAGTCGCCGTCCTGGCGGGGGTTGGGGCTGAGGAGGATGACTCCACGGGAGTCTGTTTTGGTGATCTGGACAACGATGGGGACCACGATCTCTACGTGCTCACCAACGGCGCTCCCAACCGTCTGTTCGAGAATCGAGGCGATGGCCGATTTCGGGACATCACGATTCCTAGCTCCACGGGCGGCGGTGCCCTCAATCCTTCGGGGTGTTCCATGGGGGACGTCAACAACGATGGCTTGTTGGATATCGTCGTCGGCAACACCTTCACCGACTGGACCCATTTCCGAGGCATCTTCGAGGCTTTCGCTCTCAACCAACACAACCAACTTTTTCTCAATCAAGGTGGCAGAACCTTTGCTGATTTGAGTTTCGATTCGGGGATTCAGAACCTGGCTGGATTCCCCCCGGAACAGGCCGGTTCTGCGGGTATCACTTGGGCGTTGGCTCTGGTGGACTACGATCTCGATGGTGACCTGGATCTCCTCACCGCCGACGACCAAGGGGGAGTGCCCCGAACCGCCGAAGGGGGCGTGGATCGAGGCCTGCTTCATCTGTTCGAGAACGACGGTAGTGGTCACTTTACGGACATCAGCGTCGAGGCGGGTACCGCTGTAGCCGGAGCTTGGATGGGATTGGCCTTTGGCGATTTCGACTGCGACCGCCAAATGGATTTCTTTGCCTCCAATTTTGGCGACTACATGCCCGTAGGGCTTCCCCAACCCGGTCGCGAGCCTTCTCGTTGGTTTCTCCAGCGAACGAGGGGTAGCTTTCTGGACTCGGGAGCTGGCGACCTGGTGACCACTCCCTTTGGTTGGGGTGCGTCGACTCTCGATTACGACAACGACGGCGATATCGACATCATTTACCACGGTGGCCATGACGTTGGTCCGGGGATCGAGCTATCCAATGCTGGGGCTCTGCTACAGAACCAAGCTTGCTCGGGCAGCTTCATTTGGGATGAAGCCGCCTTGGCCGGCTCTACGGATCATCAGCGCCGGGTGGTCCACGGTGTGGCTGTGGGGGATCTGGATCGCAATGGCTTCGTAGATATCGTCACGGTGTCGAATTTGGATATCCAGCCGGAGCTTCAGCTGACCTCCCATCGTCCCCTGGGTTCTCCCTTCGATAGTTCCGCTGCCTTCATTTCTACCTTCGAGCCTGACGACTCGGGCCAACCGGTCTGGAATGGCAACGTCTATCCCAACGGCACCCTCTCGGTAGAGCTCAATGGGGGAGGCAATGGCAACGGCTCGGTGAGCGTTCGCCTGGTAGGAGCCAAAGGGTTGACTCGCCGAGGCCGGGTCAATCGCGATGGCATCGGGGCAGTCGTCAAGTTTCTACCGCGGCCTACCGGCAAGCAAGTGCTGCGACCGGTCGTGGGCGGAGCAAGCTACGCTTCCCAAGATTCCCTCGAAGCTCACTTCGGTGCCGGGACCCAGGAGGGGGGCCACATTGAGGTCCTATGGCCGGGCGGGGTGCGCAATCGCCTGTTCAATGTTCGAGCCGGCGAGGCGGTGGTCTTCCCCGAGATTCCCTGTAGTTTCGAGGGAGACCTGGCCTTTCGCCCCTATCTCGCCTGCGTCGTTCAGGCCTTGGATGACTTCGTCGCCGCTGGGCTGATCAACGGTGGCCTACGCATGCGACTGTTGATGAGTGCTCTCAGGTCTTTCCCCAAGAACTCGAGCCCCAACTGCCGTGTCGATTCGGGCAGAAGGGAGAAAGATCTGCCCTGGGAAAACGACTGGACGGAAGCTCTCGAGGATTGGAACCTCTCGGAATAGCCCGCGTTTCCAGAAGTCGTTCACCGCTGGCCGGCTTCCCGACGAGTCCTACGAACAAGACCTTGCCAGGTGCCTTAGACCTGCGCGGAGAGTCTTTCCCCTGGCGCGATCGGCACGGTGAGCCGTGCTGTTGACGCTATCCTCAGAGCGATGCTAGACTTTGTAAAGCGTTGAATTAAATGAGGTTAGGTGGAGGTTGCCGATTTTTCGGCAACAGCTTCACAGTGGCGGGAATGGAACGCCGCGGTGGGAGCGTTAATCCCCTTGGGACTTCACCCTGAATGTTTTTCCGATCGCGGCCCAATGGCAAGCGGAGGTGTTGGTATGAGTAGCTCGGCTGAATCTTCCTCAAAATCCGGTTTCATCAACCGGGCTCTCGCCGGTATCGAGACCGTCGGCAACAAACTGCCCGACCCGGCGATGCTCTTCTTGATTTCGCTGTTTGCGGTGTGGATTTTGTCGGCCTTGTTCGCACCGGTTTCCTTTACGGAAATCGATCCTCGCAGCGGAGAAGCTATTCAAATCAACAATCTCCTGAGCGGAGCGGCTTTGGCCAGCTTTCTATCCAAGATGGTGGGGACCTTTACTGGTTTCGCTCCTCTGGGTGTGGTTCTGGTAGCCATGCTTGGAGTCGGCGTGGCAGACCAGGCTGGTTTTTTCAACACGGCCATCAAGTTGATGTTGAATGTCACTCCGAAGGTTTTTCTCACTCCCATGGTGGTCCTGGTGGGGCTGCTCAGCCACAGTGCCATCGATGCTGGCTACGTATTGGTGATTCCCTTAGGAGGCATCATTTTCTATGCGGCTGGCCGCCACCCGGTGGCGGGCATCGCTGCGGCCTTTGCGGGGGTGTCTGGTGGGTTCAGTGCCAACCCCTTGCCGTCGGCCCTCGACCCTTTGCTACAGGGTTTCACGCAGCCGGCTGCGCAGATCATCGACCCGGCGGTTCTAGTCAACCCATTGGGAAACTATTTTTTCACTGCCGTGTCCAGTGTGCTCATCATCTCTTTGGGTTGGTTGCTGACGGATCGTCTGGTGGAGCCGAGGCTTCACCGCATTGCTCCGGTGGATGGCGACGCGGAAAAGGCACCAGAGATGAGTACCACTGAGCCGAGAGAGCGAAAAGCGTTCTTTGCGGCGATGATCGTCATGGCCATCGGATTTGCGGTACTGGTGCTGGTACTGATGCCCGCGGACTCTCCCTTTCGTGACGCTGAAGGTTCCCTGAATTCGTTCCGCGCACCGATCATGCAGTCCATCGTGCCGTTGATCTTCCTACTCTTTCTTCTTCCCGGCGTGACCTATGGCTATGTAGCTGGGGTATTCAAGAAATCGAAAGACATGGTCGACGCCATGACCCAGTCCATGAACGGTATGTCCTACTACATCGTGATGGCTTTTTTCTGTGCCCTTTTTGTCGATGCTTTTAATCAGTCAAATATTGGTGCGCTGTTGGCCCTCAAAGGGGCAACCGTGCTCAAGGCCCTGGCATTGCCTGGGCCGGTAACGATGTTCGGGATTATTTTTCTCACCGCCTTCGTCAACCTTTTCGTGGGTTCCGCTTCCGCTAAGTGGGCTCTGCTAGCGCCTATTTTTGTTCCGATGTTGATGCAGGTGGGCATCTCCCCGGAGCTCACCCAGGCCGCCTATCGGGTCGGCGACTCTTCGTCCAATATCGTCACCCCGCTCATGCCCTACTTCCCCTTGGTGGTGGTGTACTGCCAACGCTATGTGAAGAAGACGGGAATCGGCACATTGACATCGATCATGTTGCCCTATTGCATCACCTTCTTGGTGTGTTGGACCCTTTTCCTGATTCTCTACTGGACGCTGGGAATTCCGCTGGGTCTTGGTGCTTCCTATAGCTACCCGGCAGGCTAAGAGAAGCAGGCGCAGATCAGCTATCCCGAGCTTCGTACCGAATTCGTTGCGAAGTTCGGGCTAAGAATCTGGGTTGCGGAAGGCGAGCTGGATGAGCTCGAGAACGTTTTCAGCTCGAGACTCCTCCTGCGCCTTTTCCTTGCCGATCAGCTGTTCGGAATAGATTGGCCGAAAGTCAGTACGAAAGGTCTCGAAACAGGCTTGCCTGGGCAACTGAGTGCTTCGCAGTAGCTCCAATTTGTCCTCTAGATGAAAGAGCCTTTGCAGGTTTTCTTCGAGGTAGGCAGCGGCGAAGGCCGTCCATGCGTCGGCTGCTGGCCTTTGGTTGGGCTCCTGGAGGGTGAGAAGAATCTCGCGAAGCTGGAGTACCCCTTGCCACAAGGGGTCTGCGAGGGGGCTCAGTCGCGGGAAGATGAGTTTTCGCAGCCAACCGGGTCGCCTGCGGGCTCGCTTGAGAAGGGATTTCTCGTCCATGGGAAAGCCCCCCCATTCCCCGGCTATATCGAAGAGATTCCACCAGTAGGAGGGAACCACCTCAAAACGCCAGATTTGTTCGAGCTCTTCTTTGGAATACTCGGACTGGACCAGAACCCAGGCGATTCTGGGGAGGTACCAACGGGTTTCCGTATCCAGAAAGAGATCGGAGAGTGCTTCCCAAACAGGGCGCCTTCGAGCCGCTTCCGGTGGATGCATGGAGGACGAAGCCTACTCTCGGGTCAGCAAGCTCACCGTATCGACGTGGGCTGTTCGGGGGAGAGAGTCGATGGGAGTGACCCGAGAAAGTTGGAAGCCACTGGCGAGAAGAGGAGGGAGGTCGTGGGCCAGGGCGAGGGGGTCGCTGGAGAGCAACACGATGCGGCTCAGGCGAGATGTGCCGAGGGCCCCCAGGAGAACTGGGCCAAGGCCTTTTTTCGGTGGGGCGAGGACGGCACAATCCGGATTCTCTTCTTCCAACCAGGTCGGTAGTAGGGCTTCAGCGCGGCCAACATAGCAGGGGATACGGTCTAGAAGATCGGCCCCTTGGGCGCTCTTGCGCAGCCTGTCGACGGCATCGGGAGACTTTTCCGCGGCAAGAACTCGTTCGAAGCCCCGAGTCAAGGGCAGGGTCAGGGCCCCTTCTCCAGAAAAGGGTTCCAGGCAGACCTTTCCTTCCCCGGCAGCCTCGAGAATCTCTTGAACCAAGACTTCGGCAGCGAGGGGGTTGATGCGGAAAGTGGAGCGGGGGCCGAGGAGGTGACGAAAGCCCCCCAGGTTCTCTTCGATGGAAACCAAACCACTGACATGGAGACTCTCTCCCAAGCGAAGGGTGTTTCCGGGATCCTCGTTCAAGAGGAGATGTGCCCCGGCCACCGTAGGGAGATCTTGGACCAAGACGTCGCATAGCTTCCGCTGGACCGCTCCCTCTTTGGTAGAGGTGACGAGCACCAGGAGTTGCTCTCCGGTGGCTCGAGACTGGCGGGCGACGACGTGGCGTAGGCCATCACTACCTCCTTCGCCGCTGGCACCGGCGGGGCGCCAGATGCGCACCTTCGATTCGATCAACAACTGCCGGACCTGTTCGAGCACAGTGGCCAGTTCTGGTACCAAGACGGGACAGCCGGCATTGTTGGCGACCTCATGGGTGCCGGCCACGTAAGAGCCCAACATGACCTTGCCGCGGAAAAGCCCGGTCGCCTGCTTGGCGAGATGTCGGTAACCGAAAGGCCCGGCGGGTACCTGGAGAGGCTGGAGAGCCTCCTCGGGCGCGCCGGCTTGCCTCAGGGCGTGGGTCACCTTGGCCACCTTGAAGTCTGCTTCGTCGTGGTCGTCGGCAGCCAGGAACGGGCAGCCCGTGCAACGGAATTCGTGACGGCAGCTGTGGGGGATGCGGGTTGGGTCGGCGGCGATGAGCCTCAACACTCGACCCTGGAGGGTGCCGCGGGTTTTGCGGTCCAAGCGAACAGAAACTTCTTCTCCCGGGTGAGCTTGAGATACCAAAACGGTCTTGGACCCGAGGGTTCCCCTGCCGCGACCATCGCCGTTCCAGTCTTCGATACGGACTTTCATATTCGGGATCTCCGGGAATCTGAGGGGAGTAGGAATCTCATCTCGTAGCTAGCTCCCCTGCCGTCTTCAGGGGGTCGGTGGAGCCAGTGCTTTTCGCCAGGGGAAGTCGCCGACCGAGCCCGCAGATCCAGAAGATCGGAAACGCCCCGCAGAGCGAACCACCAACCCCAGGGGGCAAGATCGTTGTATCGCAAACCGATCAGGTTTTTTTCCACCGTGTGTCAGCTCTCCCGGACTACCTTTGCCCGATGGTCTTGAGTCTGAAGGCTCGTTCTTGCGGGGCCTGTCCCGGCCGGCCCCGTAGCCAAAACCTTCATTCTACCTGAATCGGGCTAGATCACACCTCTTCGAGGGTCGACTCGCCAGTGGACTGGTCCCCACTTGTCCAGCGCCACTCCTCATGGAGTCGAATTCGGCCGTCAGCAAGCAGCTGGGGAGTCGAGCGGCAGATGCCCGTCTTGAGCTCGCCTTGGCGATTCAGGTGTTGGTAGCGCATATCGAGGACATCGCCTTCGAGTACTTTCGCGACCAGGTTGCCAAACCGGATGGCTCCACCGCTGTAGGTTGCCCACACCAGATCGTCCTCCTGGTGGTAGTGAAACAGCGTCTCGCCGCTGACTTCACCGGAAGTACTGTTGCTAGCGGAGCGAAACGTCTTTCCTCCGTAGTGGATTCTTGCCATGGTCTCCCTTCCTTAGACTCTACGGGTCGGCAGGTAGCGATGGTATCGCGTCTCCTGAAGGCAGCCCACGAAAGGGTAGAATCAGAGCGACTCGGCTCGGCCGTATTTCTGGCTGGATCGGGCCAGTCACCAGGTATAGGAAAGCTCTAGCAATGTCCCAGCTCCAACCCACGACTCCCCCCTTGAGCATCGCGCCGATGATGGACCGAACGGACCGTCATTTTCGGTACTTCTTTCGCCAGCTCTCCAAGCGGGCCCTGCTCTATACGGAGATGATCACCACCGGTGCCCTGCTCCATGGAGACCGGGAGTCGCACTTGGGTTTTAGCCCAGAGGAAAAGCCCCTCGCTCTCCAGCTTGGTGGCGATGACCCGAAGGAGCTCGCGACCTGTGCTCGAGTTGCACGGGACTGGGGATACGACGAGATCAATCTCAATGTCGGCTGCCCCAGCAATCGAGTGCAAAAGGGCCGTTTTGGTGCCTGCCTGATGGCGGAGCCGCAGCGGGTGAGAGAAGCGGTGGAAGCCATGAAGGCTGCGGTGAGCCTGCCGGTAACCGTCAAGCATCGCATTGGAATCGATGATTTGGATCGCTATGAGGACATGGCCCGCTTTGTCGAAACGGTGGCGGCGGCTGGCTGCCAGAGATTTTCCGTACACGCTCGCAAAGCATGGCTCCATGGGGTCAGCCCGAAGGAGAACCGGACCATTCCGCCGCTGCGCTACGAAGACGTCTATCGATTGAAAGTTGAATTTCCCCACCTCGATATCGAGATCAATGGTGGAATTCGAGACCTGGATCAAGCCCTGGGGCATCTGAAGAAGGTCGATGCGGTCATGATTGGGCGAGCTTCCTATGAGGACCCCTACGCCTGGGCCGACTCGGATCGGGCGATTTTCTCGGAACCAAGGCTTCCGTCTTCAAGAGGTGAAGTGGTCGTGGCGATGTTGCCCTATATCGAGGAGGGCTGTTCACGGGGTATACCTCTCGGGCGAATGGCCAGGCACTTATTGGGCCTTTTTGCCAAGCAGCCGGGGGCCCGGGCTTGGAAGCGGCACCTGAGCGAGAACGTCCACCTACCCGGTGCAGGGCCGGAGGTGGTCGAGGCTGCCCTGGCGAGAGTCCCCGTAGAAGTCGTCGAGTCGAAGCCTGTCTTCCGAGCCTTGGCATGATATATGAGTATGGAGATTTAGAAATTTTCTTGATTTGGGGGGAGGTATCCCGTGAAGAGAATGATTGTCGCCCTGCTCGTCCTAGCTTCGGTGGGTTGTGGCTCATCCCGGCTCAGGCCCTTTGACTGCGCCTCCAGCGCCGCTAACCTCTCAGGCCTGGTCGTGGTCGAAGACGCCTTGCCTGGCCGCTACATCGTGGTCATGAAACCAGGTGCTCTCCCCTCTGACACGACCGCCGCGGCGGCGGATTTGAATTCCTTGGCCTCGTCAGCCGGAGCTTCCGACGTACAGCTTTTTTTCTCCTCCATCCAGGGATTTTCCGCGGCTCTCGATGATCAACTCCTCGAGTCGGTTTTAGTGGACCCCCGCGTTGCCTTCGTCCAACAAGACGGGCAGAAACGAGTCAATCCTCTCCCCGCAGCACAAGCCGATGCGACCTGGGGCCTGGATCGAGTCGATCAGAGAGATCTTCCCTTGGATGGTGTTTACGACCCAGGGGCAGAAACCGGTGCGGGCGTTCATCTCTATGTGATCGATACGGGCATCGATGATCGCCATGTGGAATTCCAGGGCCGCTTGGGGGAGTGCTTCAGCGTACATAGTGCCGGTGGGTGTCGGGACGACAACGATCACGGCACTCATGTAGCGGGTACTGCCGCCGGCACTGAGTTTGGAGTGGCCAAGGAGGCGACCCTGCATGCGGTACGGGTTCTACGGGACGGCCAGGGCTCGGACTCGGACGTCGTCCGGGGTATCGATTGGGTGACCGGCCATGCGGTCGTGAACGGTTGGCCGGCGGTGGCCAATATGAGCCTCGGGGGAGCCCCCAGTCCAGCCATCGATATGGCCCTGTGCAACTCCCTGGCAGCTGGGGTGGCTCATGCCGTTGCCGCGGGCAACGATCGACGGGAAGCTTGTGGGTTCTCGCCGGCTCGGGTGCAGCAAGCTCTAGGGGCTGGAGCGACGACGCGCGGCGATGAACGGGCGGTGTTCAGCAATACAGGACCTTGTGTGGATCTGTTCGCTCCGGGGCAAGATGTCAAATCCGCCAAGCGGGGCGGCGGAGCCGTCACCTTCAGCGGCACCAGCATGTCCTCTCCCCACGTGGCCGGCGTTGCAGCTCTCTGTTTGCAGCGGAGCCCCGACGCCACGCCGGAGGAGGTCCGGCAGTGTGTTGTCGACAACGCGACTCCCGGCAAAGTTGGTCGTGCAGGGACGGACTCAGCGAACCTCCTGCTCTATGCCCGGGATGATTGAAAAAGCCCGGTAGAACCGAGGGAGTAGCTCTACCGGTGAATCGTTTGTTCGCTGCCCCCTCGCTTTGCTGACGGTAGGCAGAGGCTGGTAAAAGACAGTCAGAAAGCGAATTTCAGATGGAGTCCGATGACGTTGCCCTCGTAGCTGCCGTTGCTGGCTGCTAGCTGGAGAGCCGAGGGCAGGTAGGGTTGGAGGCCCTGAAGGATGAAGGAGTCGATGGTGTAGTCCTCGAAGAGGTAGGAGAGGCCCACGGAGGCGCCATCACGGATGTCGTAGCGCACCTTCAGGTGAAAGGCGAGCAGCTCGATGTCTTCATAGTTGTCGAAGTCCACCGCCGACGAAGGGCTACCCCCAGCCGGTGTGAAGAAATCCGCTTCGCCGTCGGAGTTGGACCAACGGGCAGAGGCATCCCAAAACCAATGATCCCTTTCGCCGTTGATGCCAAAGCCCCAGGTGTCGATGGTCTCTTCTAGGTCCGCTTGCCAGTCGTTGCGCGGGTCTGTGGAGAGGGTGCCTCCAGACTGGCGGGCGCGTTGCAGGACGTCGCGGTCGGCCCGGTGGCCAAAGAGGTAGCAGCCGAATCCGGCCCCAGGGGTGTAGCCGATCTCGAAGTTAAGCTGCTGGATGTCGTCGGCGATCAGCCCGAATTGGCTGTCCGGGTAGTCCTCGTTCCGGCCGGAGTACCCGAAGATGACGTTCCATTCGGGGGTCGGGAAGAGATTCAGGGAAAGGTCGTAGTCATCGAAGTCGCGGGCGGCCTGGGTGAACTTTCGCAGCCCCGGCTGGTTGTTGATGCCTTCCGGCTCCAGGAAGGTGAGCTCCTGTGCCTCGACCTCGTAGCCATCGTTGGAGCGGGTTCCCGTTTCCCAACCGGCCCGCAATGTCGCCTTGGAGCTGAGGCGCTGGTCGAGGGTCAGCTCGAGGATGTCCTCGTCGGTACTCTCCGTCTCCCGGAACTCGCGATCCCAGCTCAATAGGCGGTAGCTCAGGGCCAGGGTGGTCTTGGAAGTAGCCTCCCAGGCGACCTCGGCGCCGAGGTCGTCCCTCGTATAGCTATAGGGCACCGTGATGCGGGGGACCTCTTGCCAGGTTGAATGCATGCGTACGTAGCCCGGGAACTCGATGCGGGGCGAGGTGTTGTCGTAGTCGTAGTAACGGTAGCGGAAAGTGAGCTTCCAATCGTCACCGAAACGGGTGCCGGCATTGCCGGCGAGGCTCAGGACCTCAACCTCGTTGTCGGCGTTACGCACCGGTAGGTTGTTGGGGTCCGCGGCGTCAAAGGTGGTGCCGGTCTCGTGGTCGATGCCCTGGATGGCTGAGTTCAGGGTGTAGGGCAGCAGGGGATCGTTCTGGGTCATGACGTTGTAGTTGAGGGTGCCGTTGAGCCACCAGCCAGCGCCCAGTTTGGTGCGGCCCGAGACGAAGGCGAGGTTGGCCTCGTTGTCCGGCGCCAGGTCGACGAGACCCTGGGTGGGGCCGTTGATGGAGAGGAAGCCGGGACCCAAGTAGGCCCTCGGATCCGTGGAGTCGGAGCCGCGAAACGGATTGTCCCAGACCAGCGTACTGATGTCGTTCTCGAAGGTGGAGTAACGGTAGCCGAAGTTCACCCCTCCCTTCGCCCCGTTCCACTCGCCGCGGACCTCCGCATCGGTGGTGTCGTAGTCGATGGGCTCTGGGATCTCCTGAGCGTTGTTGAAACCAAAGTCGCCGCCGAATGGCCGCAGTCCATCCCGGTTCTCGTGGCGCACCTCGGCGGTCCAAGCGAGGTGCCCCAGCTTACCCAGCTCGAGGGTAACGCGGGTTCGGTCCCGCTGGAGTCCGAGGTCGCTCTTGTTGGCGGCGCTCAGATGGGGGGCCAGCACAGCGCTGAGGAAAGGGAAGTTGACACCACTTCGGTCGAGGGCGAATCGATCCTCCAAGGCGCCCTGAATTTGGCTTTGAACCGCGTCTGAGATGGCCCAGGTTCCAGGACCCGTGCGATTCCAAAGCAGGGTCGCATTATTGCCGAAGCGGTGCGGGATCTTGTTGTAGTCGATTTCCAGAGAGTACTTTCCGGACATCCCATAGGAGAAACCATAGCGAGCATCGTCCCGGCCCACGTTGTCGGCGGTCAGGGTCAGAACTCGGTCGCCGTTGGCGCCGATCCCCCGCAGGCGTAGGTCGGTCAGCTGAAAACCGCTTCCTATATCTCGGTACTCCTGGAACTTTGCCGAGTCTGTCGTTACATCGGTCTCCAAGAATCCGAAAGAGATGGAGTCCAGGCTCAGCCGGAAAGTCTCTTCTTCGGCCAGCCAAGGCGCTCCGGAGGGCAGGCTTAGCAAAATCAGGGCTGCCGGCAGGGCTCGCAGCGTCGAAAACCTGTATTTCTTCATGGTCTGGTCCTCCTAATGAGCCAAGTAGGGGCTGGAGGGATGGTTGCTGCCATGAATCGCTCCGTGGCAGTTTAGGCAGGCGCGGCTGAAGTCACGGTTGCTCGGTCGAGTGCCGTCCGCCAGGGTTGAGCGGTCATAGAGCGTCCCCGGGTGCCGGGTGTTGGAATGGCATTGTTGACATAGATAGGGCACCGAGGTTTTCTGCAGCTTGAGATGGTTCGAGCCGTGAGGAGTGTGACAACTGGCGCAGTTCTCGCGGACCGGTGGATGGTCCCAAAGGAAGGGCCCTCGTTTCTCTGCATGACAGCTATAGCATTGTTCGTTCACGGAAGCGGCGGTGATCATCTTGTCCGATTGACTGCCGTGGGGGTTGTGGCAGTCACTGCACGACATCTTTCCCTCGCGGATGGGGTGGTGGGAAGTCTTCCAGGTTTCTGCCCGAACATCCTGGTGACAGGTGAAGCATTGTTCCGTTTCATTCACGGCGTTGAGCTGCCCCTTCTCTACCTCGTAGGAGTGAACGCTGTGGCAGCTGAGGCAGGACAGGCCGCGAGTTTCGTGACGCCCTCCTTGCCAGAAGAATCGATTGGAGCCCTCGTGGCAGGTTTGGCAAACCGCGTTCTGTTCTTTCGCTGGGAGAGCGTAGAGGCGAGGCTGGTTGGTGACGATTTCCGGATCTTCGACATGCAGGCTGCCGGGACCGTGGCAGCTTTCGCAGCCGCGGCTGGAAAGGGCGCCGAATCCGGACCTTCCGTGGGGAGTCTCAGCAAGCTTTTCTTCGTAGCCCTCATGACAGCTGGCGCAGAAATCTGAGCCCACGTAGCCAGCGGCCTCAGCGGTAGCTTCCTCTCCCGGAATTACCTCTTGCGGCTTCTCATCTGCCCAGCTAGGACTACCCGGGCCGAGCCATGGCAGTCCTGCCACGACGAGGACACTCATGCCCAAGGCGGCCAAAGATCGACGTAGATTCCATCCCATGTGTCACCTCTTGCTCTCTATCGCTTGCTCGGCTTGGCGGGCCAAACCTCGGGTACCCGGGGAAGCGGTCCAGCATTCGTTGATGCGGAAACGGAGGTTTCTGATGTCTTGGCCCATTTCTATCGCTCCTTGGCCGTGGAGAGAACAGTCCCTGGGGTGGCCCGAGGTTTTCCTGGGGCAGGCTCATGCCTACCCATAAGTAGGGGGATCGCCTAGTCCCTGGGGTGTGGTTGAGATGGAAGTCGGCGGCTACTGTCAGCAATACAGATTGGTGTCTACGATCAGCTGGAGAAGGAGGCTCGCGATGAGAGCGGTCGAGAGACTTTTTGCTGCATCCTCAAAAGGGTTCGCTGTCACGGCATTCCTTTGTTTCTCGCTTTTTCTGAACCTCGGTGCGAGCAAAGTACTCGCTGTTGTGGTTGACGAAGGAGTCGAGGATCCTACTGGCGATGGCAAAGAGGTTTTTCTGGCATTGAAGTGCCAACTCTGCCACTCGGTGGATGTGGCGGAGGTGGAGGCCAAGGCAAAGTCTGCGAAGTTGCGAGGCCCCGATCTCAGCACCGTTGGAGCAGAGCGAGGAGGGAATTGGTTGGCAGCCTTTCTGAGGCGAGAGGAGACCCTAGAAGACAAAGAGCACAAGAAGGAGTTCAAGGGCACTGATGAAGAGCTCCAGGCAATCGTAGACTGGCTTGTCGGTCTGGTGCCGGAGCCATGACACCGGTCCTGCTATCCCTCATCACCCTTTCGGTTGTGCTAGCGGCCGCGCTGGTCTGGCGTCCCTCCCTGGTGGCAGGAACTCGCGGTCGGATCCTGACCTTCTTGGCCCTCTTTTTGCTGCCGGTGTTGGCACTGGCCTTCGGAGCCAACCTCCACCTGGAGAAATCCAAGACCACGGAGTTCTGCCTTTCCTGCCATGTCATGGAACCCTATGGGGAAAGTCTCCAGCTGGAAGAACGGGAGTATCTGCCGGCGGTGCACTTTCAGAACAGCCTGGTGTCGCGGGAACACGCCTGTTTCACCTGTCATACCCACTACACCATGTATGGTGACCTGCAGGCCAAGGTGGCGGGAGTCAAGCACCTATGGGTCAACTACTTCGGTACCCCAGGGGAGCCCATCGAGCTCTATGAGCCGTATCGCAACCGCGAGTGCCTGCATTGCCACGGCGGCGCCAGGTCCTTCGAGGAAGCGGAGTTCCATGCCGACATTAGGGCGGAGCTCACCACCGACGAGACCTCCTGCCTGGAATGTCACGAGTTCGTGCACGCGGTAGAGGAGCTGGACGGCCTCGAGAAGTGGTCTCTGGAAGGGTCGTCATGAAGTTGCCCCATCCCCACAAGCCTCTACTCGCCGCTGCCGTCTGCATTGTCGCCGGCCTATTGGTGGAGGCCCTGACTCTCTTCGGGAACCATCCCCTGGCTTTTGTTGCCTTTATTCTCGGTGGAGGAGTGTTGATCGGAGCTGGGGTTCTGCTCTACCTTAGCAGTCTCGCCTTCGGGTGGTTCGGGGGTGGTGACAGATAGGCGGCGTAGGTCATTTGATGGACACTTAGGCTCCAAGAGGAAGGACGGTCTTGAAGGCCAGAGCGTTTCTTGGACGCCACCCCTGGCGGCTACTTCGGCCTGGCGTTTCTCTTCTCCTGGAGCCTGAGCCTGGCTGGCCGTGGAAACTAAATTTCTTCGAGGAGAGTAGCTAGGCCTCACAGAGGTAAGCTTTCTCTTTCCCGTAAGGCTCGCCGGGCCCTTCCTGGCGATGCTCTTTCCCCCGGTGGCTCTCTCGCGGGCCAAGGACACGCTCTTCTACCTGGTGTTCGGCACTCTTCTGTGGGCCGTAGCCTACGTCGTTGCTGGGAGCCAGGGCGGGTTCCAGCAGCGGAACCGGGAGCTGAAGATCACGGGAACCGCCTAAGAGGTCGCCGGAGAGCGGTGGCAGCCAGGAAGGAGCAGCAGACCGGCAGGAGGGGACCACGGGTACTCGGAGGCCACTTGAAACCTGGAGGTCCTACCTCGGGTAGTTGTGGACAGGAGGTTCTGTTCGATCTGAGAGGAGTGGACTCATGAACCAAGATCTCGAGCATCTGCGTTTGCTGTCAATTTTCTACTATGTGCTGGCGGCCTTCACCGCCGTGGGCTCGCTTCTTCCCCTGTTTTACCTGACGTTTGGGCTCGCCATGGCTACGGGGCACCTGGATGGCGCGGACGAGGGTTCGCGGCTGTTCGGTTGGTTCATCGTGACATTTGCCGCCCTCTTCATCGCCGTTGGCCTGGCCTTGGCCTCTTGTCTGGCCGTGGCAGGGAAGAAGTTGGCGCGACAGGAGAGCTACACCTTCTGTCTGGTGATAGCGGGTGTCTCCTGCATCCTGATGCCCTTTGGGACGATCCTCGGCGTCATCACCATCATCGTATTGATGCAGGGATCCGTGCGGGAGCTATTTGGCATAGCTGCTGTGGGGGCGGGGGCTACCTGATATCCCGGTTGGGAGACTCGTCTGCTTCCCCCAAGGCCTCCAAGGCTTCTGCTGCTGCCTCGAGTAGTGGCTCGGCTGAGAGGGGGGCCCCTACGGCTTGGCGCATCCAGGCTTCGGGAGTCAGCTGCCCCAGCTGGCAAATGCGCTCGAATTCTTTGCCGAAATCCACCTGGGGGTTCTCGAAGTATCTTTCGATCTGAAAGGCGATGAGGTGCCCCAAAGGATAGTCCGGGGTGTACATGGCGCCATCGATCATATGGGAGTAGATGGCCAACAGAGTTTGGTCACGCTTGCCGAAGGTTTTGGCGAAGTAGCGATTCCAAACATCCTGGGCAATGGTCACCACGGCGGCTCGTAGCTGTGCCGGGGAAGCCTCCGGGTGTTGGTAGAGCCAGCTCCAGACATTCATGTCGACCAGGCCCACCCCGGCGATCTCCCGGGTTGCCCAGAAGTCGTTGAGGGCTTTTAAGTGAGCCGCTTCCGGGCCGGCGCTATGGAGGCCGAGGAGCTCGAGGTCCCGGTTCTGGAAGACGAAGGCCAGGGCCTCGGTGAAGGCTGTGTTGGGGACTCCCTGCAAGAGGGTGTGGTCGATGGTGGTGACCGAGAAAACCTGCTCGACGTTGTGGCCCAGCTCATGAACGGCGATGTTGTAGCCCTTGTAGTCCATGCCGTTTTCACCGATGCGGGTGCGCAAATGGGCTTTGTCATCACGCCGACTGGCGCCAAAGGCATGTCCAGCTCCCCGGGACGGTTCCACTTCGATGTGGCGGGTGAGGAATTGGGCGCGCTCCACCGAGAAACCCAAGTCGGTCAATATTCGGGGAAGATCCGCTGAGAAGGCTTCGACCTTGGGGTAGCGGTCTTGGGTCAGGGCATCGAGGGATGATTCGTCGTGCTGACCTCTCGGTTTGAAGCCGACGTACCAAATGTCGAAGGGCTCCAGCGGTCGGCCCAGGCGCTGGGAGACGAGTTGGCCGACGGGCTCGGCGAGGGGCGACGTCAGTAGCGCCTCGAAGAGGCCCCGAACCCGGTCCTCGGGAATCTCCCGGTCGACATTGAAGCGCCGTTCGATGTGAGAGGGGTTGAGGGGATGGTGGGGGTCGGCTTTTCTCTGGGCACGAAAGACCTCCAGCCACTGCCGATAGCGCTCATCGTCTTCTCTCGCTGCGGATGGTGTGGCCGAGGAACCTGCTGGGGCTTCAGCATCTTTGACGGTGGAGACCTCGACCCGATTGCTGGTCGGGCTCCAGTCGAGGAGGGGATTGTTGACCACCGCCGCGGGAATTTCCTGGCGGACGATGTGGTCCATGACCTTCTGGATCATTTGCTGCTTTTCTAGTCCGGTGTCCCTGTCGGTGCCAGCATAATGGGCTTTGAGCTCGTCTCTCAGTCCCCAATGACTGATCAGCCTCAGGCCTTTGGGAAACGGGCGACGGCCATCTTCCGTCAAGAGATGGTGCATGTAGATGTTGTAGGCATTGATGTAGGAGTCTGCGGTGGCCGAGGCCAGGGCCACCTCTTGCTCGACCTCAGCGGGCACGCGAGGCAGGAATCGATCCGTCAGGCGAGCTTCGGCCCATTGGCGCCGAGACCACTGGGTACCACCCTGCAGCCGATCTTCAAGTCGAGTGGCGGGGAAGTTGAGAAGAGCTACGAAAGCGGTCTTGTTGGCGAAAAGATCCGCTTTGAGGTGAGCGCTTGGGTCGTAGCCCGCTAGCCGTCGATCGATGGCCAGGAACGGTCCGATTTCCAGATCCGCGCCGCGTCGCAAGTCTCGGTTGAGGGATGTGAAGTATCCACCGGCTCGCTCCCACATGAACTCGAGGCGGTCGAAGGTTTGGTCGAGCTCTTCGCCTCGCGGCAGGAATTCTTCTTGGAGAAATTGGGAGAGAGCTTCGGCGGAGCCATCCTCGGAGCGCCAATAGCTCGTGACCTGGGAGATACCTCGGTCGATGCGGTCGGTCTCCGAGTCTCCGAATTTACCCAGCAGGGCTGTGCGGGCTGCTTCTATGGCCGGCTCGCTAGCTGGATCTTTCGGGTCGGCGGTAGCAACGAGAGTTGGCATGGCGAGTCCCCCTAAGAGGATCAGCAGGAGTCCTTGGCCCCAGGTCGTTCCGACGCTGAGGAATGAGCGGAGAGATGAGCGGGTCGTCCGGGTTCCAGGTGAATCGGAAGAAACTTTGATGGTCATTTTTTGATCTCGCGGGATAGGCGCTGCTTGGCCCAACTGCTCCGTATGCGGCCCAAGATTTGGTTGAGGGGGTTGGAGCGAGACAATATCCGAAGGACCGGGTCCCGGCGCAAGCCCATCTCTTTCCTGAGGTGAATCAGCGGGCCGAAGTCCGGGTTGAGAAACAACCCTTCCTCGAGGGCTTTGACGGCCCCTTGTCGGTCCCCGGCGAGCATGCAGGTGCGCGCCAAGTTGTAGAGGTTTTCCACCTCGTGGAGCTGAATCTTTACCCCGTGGCGGCAGAGTTCCAGACCCTCGTCCAAGCGCTTCTCGAAACGAGCCAGGCAATAGCCGAGGTAGGAGTAATACAGACCCGGGAGAATGTCGTGGTCTTGCTTGCGGTCGGCGACCGTCATCAGGGCTCCCATGCCCCGCTCCCATTTCTCTCGGCGGCAGAGTTCGACGCCCTGTTGCGCCAGGGCGATATTCCCCAACGGCTGTTGCTGATGCATAGCGGACCTCCCAATCGAGGAGAGAATTTGACTAGAGGCTGAGAAAAATAGGCCCGTAGACACTACCCTATGTCTCCCCCGGAGGTCCAATCCATCCTGCCGGTTCAAGAGCCTTCAAAGGTAGGTTTGAAAAAGAACCATAGCGACCAGGGCAAGGGTGGTCCAGAGCGCTACGTTTTCAGAATCTGCCTTCTCATAGGCCTCTGGTAGAAGCTCTAAGAAGACCATGAGGACCATGGCTCCGGCAGCGAACCCCAGTCCATAGGGCAATACGGGTTGGAAGGTCTCGACGAAGAGAAATGCTGGAACTGCCATCAGAGGTTGAGGCAGCGACGAGAAGATGCTCCAGCCGGCGCAAGCCAGGAGGCTCGCTCCCTGGGGCCGCAGCACTGCGCTGATCGCCAGGCCTTCCGGTATGTTGTGGACAGCGATGGCAAGAGTGATCAGAGTTGCCAATTTCTGTCCACCTCCGAAGGAGACGCCAACGGCGATCCCTTCGGAAAAAGAGTGCAGAGTCATGATGGCGAGGATGAGTAAGATTCGTCGGGCGCCGGCTCCTCGGATCTCGCCGAATTGAATGTCGTGTCCATCCAGCAGCCTTTTTCCTGCGAGTAGCAGGAGTCCACCGAAGGCCCCGCCGGTCAGAGTTTGGGTGAGCCCATAGTGGGAGCCTTCGGCGATCAGGCTGAATGAGGCGCCGAGCATCAGGCCTGCTGCAAGGGACTCTGCAAGAGCCAGACCCCGCGTTGATACCTGGCGCAGGAAGGCGAAGGGAAGGGCTCCCAGGCCTGTGGCGAGAGCCGTCAGCAGGCTGTAAAGGAATACCCATTTGATCTCGGCCGTCATAGCGGCCTGCCGGGGTGCGCCGGAAACAGGATTTCCCGATGACCCTTCGAGAGTTTCTGGTATTTCCAGGTTATCGAGAGGTCAACCATCGGTCTCTCAGAGAAAGAAACTCTGGCCCAGAACGACCAGAGCCGCCGCTGCGCTACACAGCAGCGCGACCCACTCCCGACGGCCCTGGCCGTAGGCAAAAGGGGTCAGATCCGTAAGGGTTAGGAAAAA
Source organism: Deltaproteobacteria bacterium (assembly GCA_022601195.1). Taxonomy (GTDB): domain Bacteria; phylum Acidobacteriota; class Thermoanaerobaculia; order Multivoradales; family JAHZIX01; genus JAHZIX01. The sequence continues at coordinate 140,183 of JAHZIX010000041.1, read as the reverse complement.
CAGGGCCCCAGCGGTGAAACCCAAGGCGAGAGGAAGGAATTCGGGCCAAACCTGAATCAGAAAATAGGTGCCCATCGCCAGGACGATCTGAGGCAGTTTGGTGACAACGACCAAAGCCGCTGGCGGCAAGCTCGTTGGCCAGAGAAGAGGTGCAGGAACGGCATTTGGGTGGGAGCTGGTGGCTTGCGGTGAATAGAGGCGATGGGTCAGAACCATGCCTTCACCGATATTGTGCACCGCCAGGGCAGCTGCCAGGAACAGGCCAAGGGGGAGAGCCACCGCCGCCGCCGCTCCAATGGCAGCTCCCTCGGCAGCAGAGTGGAAGCTGCTCTGTAGCAGGAAGCGGTCGACCTCCTTCGGTTCAACAGGGATCGACTCCAAATCGTTATCGTCGAATTTCTTCGAGCCTGTGACTCGGCGCAGCCAGAAGGAATAGGTGGACCCCAATACGGCGCCGAGAATACAGGCCGACGGACGGCTCTCCAGGCCTGCGAGGGTGAGTAGATAGCCAGCGCCAATCATGATGCCCGCAGCGACAGAGTACGCCGCTGAAAGGGCTCTCCTCTTTGCTTTCAAGTCGAAAGAGAGGGGGATCGTTCCCAAGGTGGTGGCCAGAGCTGCGACGCTGGCGGCGACCAGAAGGGAGAGAATCGGAGTAGAGGACAAGGTGGCTAGACCTCCTCTAGGCTTCTGCGGCCCGAAAGCTACTGTGGTCCGAGAGACTCAGTGGTCCAGAAGACTCAGTGGTCCAGAAGACTCAGTGGTCCGAAGGGTTCGGTGGCTTTGGGGCTCCTATGAAAAGACAAACAAGCGAGTTGATTCTACCATCGGGGTTCGGTGTGGAGGGGGCTTCCGAGGACCCCTGTGCGGGTCAGGATGGAGTGCGTTAGGATCTCCCGAATCAATGATTCGCTTGGTGTTGTCCTTTCATCCGGCCGATATCTTCTGGAGGAGTGTTTTATGACCGCTTCAAGGCCCCTGGCCCCCATCTCCGATGTCGCATCTGCTCTCGGGGTCTCCCGCTCCAACCTCGTGCTCTATGGCGACGACAAGGCTAAGGTGCGACTCGCTGCCCGGGGCCACGCACGGGATAGCGGCCGTGCCCCCGGTCGTTTGGTCTTGGTGACGGCCCTCACTCCCACGACTGCAGGGGAGGGCAAGACCACCACCTCCATCGGTTTGGCTCAAGGCATGGCAAAGATTGGCCAGCAAGTCTGCTTGGCACTGCGGGAGCCGTCCTTGGGACCGACCTTCGGCATGAAAGGCGGAGCGACCGGAGGAGGTTTGGCCAGCGTGGTGCCGCTGGTAGACATCAATCTACATTTCACCGGCGACTTTCACGCCATTTCAACGGCCAACAATCACCTCGCGGCGATGTTGGACAACCACCTTCAGCATGGCAATAAGTTGGGTATCGACCCCAGAAGGATTTTGTGGCGACGAGTGGTGGATCTCAACGACCGTGCCCTGCGCAACACTCTGATCGGTCTCGGTGGCCCGCTTCAGGGTGTGCCCCGGGAAACCGGTTTCGATATCACCCCTGCCTCGGAGATCATGGCGGCGTTGTGTCTGTCTGAGGATGTGGAGGATTTGCGCCGCCGCCTGGGGCGTATTCTCGTCGCCCTCACCCACGATCGCCAGCCGGTGACGGTAGACGACCTCAAGGTCGTAGGATCACTGATGGTGCTTCTCAAGGACGCCGTAAATCCAAATCTTGTCCAGACCTTGGAAGGGGTGCCGGCTTTCATTCACGGGGGTCCTTTCGGCAACATCGCCCACGGCTGTAACTCCGTCATCGCCACCAAGATGGCCATGGCTCATGCTGACTGGACCGTCACGGAAGCCGGCTTTGGCTTCGATCTCGGTGGCGAGAAGTTCATGGACATCAAGTGCGTTGGTGCAGGTTTGAGCCCAGCAGCGGTGGTCCTCGTCGCTACCATTCGCGCCCTCAAACGCCATGGCGGAGTGGGGAAGAAGGGCTACACGCAGCCGAATCCCGCTGCGGTGGAAGCCGGCTTGGCCAACCTTCGCAAGCATGCAGAAAACATCCAGCAATTTGGCAAGAAGCCCATCATCGCCCTAAACCGTTTTGCCGGCGATCCCGATGACGAAGTTGACATCGTGCGCCGAGCCGCTGCCGAGATGGGCCTCGCTTTCGCGGTCTGCGATGGTTTTGCCCGGGGGGGCGACGGAGCCACCGAGCTCGCTGAGCAAGTGGTCGCCAACGCGGAAGCAGAAGCGACGCCGATCCGTCCCGTCTACGATTGGTCCGAGCCTATTCCTACGAAAATGGAGAAGCTAGCTCGTAACATCTATGGTGCCTCCGGTGTCGCCTGGACCTCCGCAGCGGAGAAGGATCTCAAGTTGATCCGTCGATTGGGCTACGAGGGCTTGCCTCTGTGCGTCGCCAAAACCCAGATGTCCTTCTCCGACGACCCCAAAGCCGTGGGCCGCCCCGAAGGTTTCGAAACCACGGTGCGGGGCCTACTGATTTCCGCTGGTGCCGGTTTCGTCGTTCCCTTGACCGGCGACATCATGCGCATGCCCGGCCTACCCAAGGTTCCTCAAGCAGAGCATATGGATTTGGTCGATGGGGAAGTGGTGGGGATGGCGTGATTTTGTAGATTCCTGAGCCCAGATGAGCCGCGGATGCGCGTTACCAATACCGACCCATGAGGTATCGGTCAACGCCAACTGCTCGCTCCTAGATCTGGAGCGAAAGGAGTCTTCATCATGCGTAGATGTTTCCTCGCCGCTCTTGGAGCGGCCTGCTTCTTCGTCGCTGCTTTCGAGGCCACGGCGGACTCTTCCTGTGACACCCGTAACCGTTGCCGGTGGTGGCGGGCGGAGTTCGTTGCCAAGGCGAGCGCCGGTTGCTGGCCCCTGTCGACCCTGTGCTCCAGCCGCTCTTCCAGTTGCGGTGTTGCGGTGACCAGCTGTGGCCCCAAGACTTGTATTCACGGTCAATCGAATGCCTGGGCCCGCAATAGCTCTGCCGGTTGCCAAACCGGAGGCTACCGTTCCGGTTGGGGCCGTTACGGCGAGCCCGTGCCAGGGGCCGAAGAGCCGGACGTGGCTTCCAAGGGGGATCATGAGGTCGAAAGCCGAGTCGAATTCGACGAGGTTTCCCGCTCGGTCCTCGTGCACTTGGATCGTGTCTATATGTCTGCCACAGTGGATTCTTCCTTCAGTCGGCTGGATGTATTTCTCTACCTGGATAGCGCCGAACCAACGGACGAAGAAATCGAACCAACGCCAAGCAATACGGTGTGGCACGGTTTCCTGATGAGCCAAGGCGGTGAGCTGACTCAACAAGGTTTCGAGGAAGAGGCTCGCGGCTTTACATCGGATGGGCGCATCACCACCCTCGAGCTGGAAGGGGTTACCAAGGCCATCGCCTTCGAGGGCTCCGACGAAGACTGGGAACGCCTAACGGTGCGAGTCTTTACGGACGGTGGAGCCGGGTAGCGGAGTCCGGTAGGAGCGCCCAAGGCAGGCTCCCAGGTGTTTTTGGGAGAGCCCTATTCTGAAAGGCTCTGGTGGCTTCGACGGTCATCGATTCAGAATAGGGCTCGTTGCTGTTTTCCGCCGCTCTTTATTCCCCACCCCCGAAAGCGGTAGGATTGCCGTTCCTATCGGCTATTTCAGCCGGTGCACCCCGGAGATTTAGTGTTTTGGAAAATGTTCGTAACTTCTGCATCATCGCTCATATCGATCACGGCAAGTCCACCCTGGCAGATCGGCTGATCCAACGTTGTGGAGGGGTAGAGGATCGGGAGTTTCGGGATCAGATCCTCGATTCCATGGATATCGAGCGAGAGCGTGGGATCACCATCAAGAGCAATACGGTGAGCCTCTCCTACACCGCCAAAGATGGCGAGACCTATAAGCTCAACCTCATCGACACCCCGGGTCACGTAGATTTCTCCCACGAGGTCCGACGCTCCTTGATGTCCTGCGAAGGAGCCCTGTTGATCGTCGATGCGTCCCAAGGAGTGGAGGCCCAGACGGTTGCTAACCTCTACCTGGCTCTCGAGTACGACCTGGAGATCATTCCCGTCATCAACAAGATTGATTTGCCCTCGGCAGACGTGGAGCGGGTGCAGGAAGAGATCGATGCAGACCTGGGGTTAGACCCCTTCGAAGCGATTCCCTGCTCGGCGAAGGCGGGCATCGGCATCGACGATGTTCTGGAGGCGATTGTCCATAAGCTGCCCGCTCCCAAAGGAGACCCGGAAGCTCCTCTGCAAGCTCTGATCTTCGATGCGGACTACGATCCTTATCGGGGCGTCGTCCTCCTGGTGAGGATCAAAGAGGGTGTCCTTCGCACGGGAACGGCGGGGCGGCTCATGCATACCGCCAAGGATTACGACATCGAAGAGGTCGGACTGCTTCAACTCAAGAGAGTGAAGCAGAAGGAGCTCCGGGCAGGGGATGTCGGCTATGTCATCGCCGGCATCAAAGCGGTGCGGGAGATCAATATTGGTGACACCCTCACGGAGGTCGATCGGCCGGCCCCGGAGCCACTTCCCGGCTACAAAGAGGCGAAGCCGGTGGTCTTTGCATCGATCTACCCCCTCTCCACTTCGGACTATGGGGATCTCGGCAAGGCGCTGGATAAATTGGTCCTCAACGATGCAGCCTTGACCTTCGAGAAGGACTCCTCGGCGGCGCTGGGTTTTGGCTATCGATGTGGTTTCCTCGGACTCCTTCATCTGGATGTCGTTCAGGAAAGATTGAAGCGGGAGTACGACCTCGCGCTGCTGCTTTCGGCGCCTTCCGTACGCTATGAGTTGGTGCTCAAGAACGGCGAAGCCCTGACCGTCGACAACCCGAGCTTGCTACCGGACCCGGGCAACATCGAAACCGCGGAAGAGCCTTACATCAAGGCGTCCGTCATGATTCCGGAACGCTACGTGGGCGCCATTATGGAATTGTGTCGAGAGCGCAGGGGAGAAAACACAACTTTCTCCTACCTGGCGGTGGGGCGGGTGGAGTTGACCTCGGAGCTGCCTTTGGCGGAGGTCCTATTTGACTTCTATGACCGTCTCAAGTCCGTGACCCAGGGCTATGGTTCCTTCGACTATGAGGTTCTGAACTACCGCCTGACCGACTTGGTGAAGGTGGACATCCTGGTCAACGGAGAACCCGTGGATGCCCTGGCTCAACTCGTTCACCGGGAAAAAGCGCGCCAGCGCGGTTTGCACTACTGCGAGAGGCTGGCAGATACCATTCCACGGCAGCAGTACAGAATTGCTATTCAGGGAGCCATCGGGGGCAATATCATCGCCCGCTCCACCATCAATGCCTTCCGCAAAGATGTCACGGCCAAGTGCTACGGTGGCGACATCACTCGGAAGCGCAAGCTGTTGGAAAAGCAGAAGGAAGGCAAGAAGCGCATGAAGATGGTGGGAAATATCGAAATCCCCCAGAGTGCGTTTATCGCCGTCCTCAAGACCGACAAAGCCTCCTAGTCCCTATCTTGTCGAAACCTCTCAGTGATCGGTCCCGTAGGGAGCCGCAGGAGGTGTTTTCATGGTCGAGATGTTGGGACTCTTTGGGATTCTGGTCGCGGGAGCCGCGCTCCTCGCCGTCTTCGCGGTATTGCTTCTCATCTTCAAGCTGGCCTTCAAGCTCGTCTTGGTTCCTGTAGTCCTGGTGGCAGGACTTTTTAAGTTCGTTCTGGTGACCGTCCTGGTCGTCCTGGCTGTGGTTGCAGCGCCGGTACTCGCGACGGTCTTCGCCATCGCTTTGCCTTTTCTACTCATCGCCGGCCTTTGCAGTCTCGGGTGGGCGATCATCGTCTGACGGAGTGTCTGAGGAGCTGAGCGCTGGAAGAACCGAGTAGATCAGACGCGCAGGCTGGCGGCTAGGCGTCTCTTGTCGGAGTACATTTTCTGGTCGGCAAGCTTGAGCGCTTCTGAAGGCTCGTCTCCGGGCTGTAGAAAGGCGGCTCCTACCGAGAGGCTCACGGGGGGGACGCCTTCTAGGACTTCCCGTAGGGCGGCCCGAACCGCCCGAATCCTCTCATCAGCGGCTTTCAGGCTCATTCCCTGAGCCACCACCAAGAACTCATCCCCTCCCCAGCGCACCAGACTGTCTTCCGGCCGGAACGACTCGGCCAAGACGGCGGCGAGTCGAATGAGGCAAGCGTCGCCGACCGCATGGCCTTGGCGATCGTTGATGGTTTTGAAACCGTCGATGTCAAGAAAGATGAGGGAGCCACCGGTCTGTTGAGCTCGATCCAACACTTGCCTGAGGGCTCGTCGGTTCCTGAGACCGGTAAGGGGATCGTTGTCCACCAGCTGCCGAACTCGTTCGTAGGAGGCGTAGAGGTCATCGTTGAGACGCTGGAGATGACTGGATCGGGAGCTCTCCAAGGCGACTAAGGTTGCCAAGGCGAGGAGGACGTCCGCACCGGCGTCGATGAGGGATGAGAAATCGGAGATTGCGGTCAGGGGAGGATCTCCCCAAATGACCGGCAGCAACTGGGGTACATAGGAGAAAAACAGTATGCCCTCCCCCAGTAGTACCCAGCCGAGCCAGCGGGCTCGTCCTTCCATCCCATGGAGAGCCCACCAGCCGCCTAGAAATAACAATGGACCAACCAAAGACCAGACGATGGGAAGTACGAAGATCGGCGTCGGCGCAAGAAAAGCCAACAGCAGCCCCGCGGAGAGGCAGACCGCGATGAGGCTTTTGGTTCCAAGGCCGCCAACGAAGCCTGGGCGAAAATGGCTCCGGGTGCCGACAATGAAGAAAGTGGCGAAAAGGAGCTTGCCGCCGATGAAGATCGCCAGAAAGAGAGTACTGACGATTTCCCTTGGACCTTCCGAGACTGCTGAAGGAAGCCAGCCGGAGACGGTCAGGAAGCCGGCTCCGACGGCGATGACTTCCGAGAACCAAGCAAGAGTCCACAAACGAACCTCGCTAAGATGTACCGAGCGCGACAGAATCGCGAAGAAAAGAGCAATCAAGACCACGGCGCCGAGTTGAACGCCTAGGGACCAAGTGAGTAGGTTAGGAGACAAAGCCATAATTCCGCTCAAAAGTTGTGGGATTGCTTTAGAGGATACACCAGCCTTGATTTACTTCTATAAGAGCGCAGATGTCTTCCATTGTGTCTAGCCGAAGTAGAGGGCAGGCTGGGTTGTACCTGCACATTCCTTTCTGCTCGGCCATTTGCCCCTACTGTGATTTTTCTGTGCTGCTGGGAGGCCCCAAGCGTCGCCAGAGTTTTATTGCCTCGCTCCTGACGGAAATGGCTCTTCAGGAAAGTGATGGCTGGTCCTTTGACACCGTCTACTTCGGTGGGGGAACGCCATCGGCGCTGGAGCCAGAAGATTTGGTTCGCATCCTGGCCGCTGCCGGGGAACGTTTTACTATCGAGCCTCGAGCTCGGCTTTTCTTCGAGGCGAATCCTGAGGATGTCACTGCCGACTCGGCCCTGGCCTGGAAGCGAGCCGGGGTCGAGACTTTGAGCCTGGGGATTCAGAGTTTCAACTCGACCGCTCTGCAATATCTCGGTCGCCGCCACGACCCGGACCAGGCCCGTAAGAGTGTTGAAATTGCCCGACAAACGGGCTTTTCGACCGTTTCGTTGGATCTGATCTATGGTTGGCCAGGCCAGGTTCTGGAAGATTGGCGCCGCGACCTGGAAACTGCGGCGGCAACGGGAGTCGACCACCTCTCCTGTTACCAGTTGACCATTCATCAGGGCACCCCTTTCGGATTCCGGGCTGCTCGTGGACAGCTCCGCGAAATGGACCAGGATTCGCAAGCCGATTTGTTCCGGCTGACCCACTCTCTCCTGCGGGACAAAGGTCTTCCTGGCTACGAGGTTTCGAGCTTTGCGCGTGATCCCACGCATCAGAGTAAGCACAATAGAAAGTACTGGAACCATACGCCTTATCTGGGTTTAGGCCCTTCAGCGCACTCCTTCGTTTCATCACGTCGCTCCTGGAATGTGCGCAAGCTGGGCTCCTACGAGACAAAACTGGCCCAAAGGGTGCTCCCGGAGGGAGGCAGTGAGGGGTTGAGCCCAAGAGATTTAGCGCTGGAAGCTCTCATGTTGGGCTTTCGTACCTATGAAGGAATCGACTTCGCGGCTATGGAGAAGGAATACGAAGTGAGCCTCTTAGAGGGCAACGAAGCCGTGATCGAGCGTCTCTTGGCGGAAGGTTTGGTCTCGGCCTCCAAGGGCCGTTTGAAGCCGACTTTGGCTGGGCTCGCCGTGGCGGATTCCTTGGCCCTGGCTTTCGAGCTGCCTGCATTGCCGGGGTGACACTTATTCGGCCTGTGGGTGGGGCCTCTCTTGCTCTAGCCTTCTGTGAAATTCTCCATCGATAGAGTTCCTGGCCCGCGGCTTGCCATCGGGTCGGCCGATGGGTTTTGCCGGCTCGTTCCCCTTCCGATTCTTGGCAATCGCTCCTCGGCAATCTCCTTGGGGGTTAAATTGCGCAAATGGTTACTCCTTAATGGGTAGCGCCTTGGAGCGCTTCTTTTACCGTTTAGGAAGGAGGAGTATTGATGTTTCGCACAGTTGTTCTCTCCACTCTTGCTACAGCCGCCTTGGTCCTGTTGATGGGAGCCGGACCCGTGGTCATTGACCAAAAGGTCACCACTCCGGAAGACAAGCCCATCCCCGCTCGTGCACCAGCAGATGCTGAAGGTTTCACCTACAGTTATGCGGTGAAATTCGTTTGTGGTTTCCAACCCGTCAATGGGGAGCTTTCACCGGACGGTGATCAGTACCAGGGCGAGGCAACCCTGAAGCTGGGCAACTACGCCACGGACATCAACATTTTCAATCCTGGGTTGATCGAAGGAGATGTCGCCAACATTCGCAAGAAGATTGTCGTGTTGGACTACAAAAGCGACAACCGGGGACGAGAGCCGGAGTACCAGAAAGCGGACACGGTCGATTTCATCGAACTTCCCAGCTGCGCCGCTACCATGGACAACTGCAACCGGCTGTATCAGTTGGCTCTCGGCTTCGTGCCTCCGACTCCTCCACCCCCAATGATTGGCTTTCTGATCCTTCAGAGCGACAAAGAGTTGGATGTCACCTCGGTTTACACCTCGGAAATCTGTAGCGATTGGGTGTTACCACCTCTTGCCGGTGGCAGCTTCATGTGTTCCAACGGCAACGGGATTTGGGGAGCTGGTATGTCCATCGATGTCGAGACCATCGAGGGGCGCCGCCTCAAGCAATGATGCCTTGAGCTTCCTCATCGTCGTGCCTCAGCCCTTCTGGGCTTTGGTACTTTTTAGGCTCGCCCGGACTCCATCTAGGGCGAGCCTTTTTCAGTTTTCGGGAGGCGGTCTGGGGGTAGGAGTAGGAGAATACTTCGATCGTACCCTGATTTCATGGTCAGTTAGTTTGACATGGCTATATGTGCCATCTAGAATTTTTTAAGATTCTACTCTTTCGAGATCCCTGGAGGGAGGATGGCCCGTGAGATACGAGACTGAGATCTTCAAGACTGCACTTTTTCAGGTTGAGACTTTCCGATGGATTGGTGTTTTCCTGACCGCTCTTCTAGTGACAAGCCTACCGGCCCGGGGGCAAGCCTTGGGGCCCGGCAGTTCCATCTTTGCCAACGACTTCGAGTCGGGTGGAACTTGCGGTTGGACTCTGGTTGTCGGTCTACAGCTTCCGGAAGTAGCTTTTGGGGAAACCGTTCAGGAGACCATAGGAAATCTCGGGGAGGTTGATTTCTTCGGCTTCTGTGGGGATCTCGGTGACGAGATTCTATTTCGCATGGTCGACACCATGGGAGACCTTTCTCCTCAGGTCCGGTTGCTGCGCCCAGATGGCACCGAGCTGTGCAGCGATTCCGGCGCTTCCGTTGCCGAGGCTCAGTGCACTCTAGACCTGACGGGTGCCTATCGAGTCTTAGCCGAGGACAGCAGTAGCAATGATACGGGGCCCTACAGCCTCGTCGTTCAACGTATGAATGCTCCCGGTAACGCCCAGGCAATGCCTTTTGGGGTGACCCAGGAAACCGCTGTCTCGCAACTGGGGGAGATTGACACCTTTGTGTTTTCCGCCACTTCGGGGGATCGAATCCTCCTGCGCATGGTCGATACGGAAGAGGATATCTCTCCTCAGGCACGTCTCTTTCGTCCGAATGGCACTCTGCTCTGCGAAGACGAGAACTCTTCCGTTGCCGACGTGCTTTGCACCGTCGATCAGGGAGGAATGCACACTCTCCTTGCCAGCGACAACAATGGTCGCGAGACCGGCGCCTATGGTCTCTACATACAGCGAACCAACGATCCCACGGCAGCGGAGGTCATCGAGATCGGTGAGACCCTCTCCGCTTCCATTGCTCTTCCAGGGGAAGTGGACTCGTTCGTTTTCTCGGGAGTCGTCAGCAACCAGGTTTTGGTGCGCATGACCGATTCCTCTGAGACCATCACTCCAGCTCTAAGGGTCTTTCGTACCGATGGCACCTTGTTGTGTGAGGCGAGTGCCGTCTCAACTGCCGAGGTGACTTGCACCCTTCCCGCAACCGGCACCTATTCGATTCTCACCAACGATGGCAACGGCAGGGATGTCGGTCCCTATACCCTGCGGGTTCAGGGAGTCGTCTAACCGGAGCCACTTCACCGAGCTCACCTCACCGAGCTCACCGGGAAGCCCTGGAGATGCCAGAAGATTTCGGTAGGTGCGGAGCAGAAGGTGATGGAGAAGGCTGGGTTGGCGATTCAACCTCCTCAAAAGGGTGCTCAGCCCTGGAGGGACTCAGGGCTGAGCGAGTAAGTGGACCCGGCGGTATTTTTGGCGGAGAGCCGTTTGTGCCAGGGCCGATGCAGTGAAAAGAACTAACTCTGATGACTAGCGCAAAGGTGATGCCAGACTCCGGAAAGAATTGACGTTCGCTGGTAAGTGTTGGTTTATCAGTAGCTTAGCTGACTCTTGTGGCAATGGGGGCGGATCGTAAGCCTCTCCAGGGCCGATTCGGTAGTCCTTGGTTCCAGGATATTGAAGCCTCTAATCCAAAGGGTTGGAAAGGGATCTCTGTGGAAGTCCGTACTTCTATCGGAGAAATTCCTAGGTCACGGAGAAATTCCCTGGTCTCCCTTTTGTCTTGGTGGATATCGGCTTATCTTCCGTATCTCATTTATTTTCAGCTAATTACGAGTTTCTATCCTCAGCCTTGCGAAGCCGTTTCGGAGTTGGCAGGGAAGTTGCTTTATAAGACGGCAGGGAGGGAAAGCTCGCGGAGGGTGTGGAGAGATGGGTGGACCCGTCGAGCTTGACCGTCCAGCATCGAAGATGCCCTAGGGCATCTTCGATGCTGGCTCGAAACGTGGCATTGGGGCCTTGGTTCTATTTGCCACCGGGAGGGTTGGGAGAGAGTAGCCGGCGGGGTCTCAAGGCCTTGCCGGCTACTGATATGGGGAGAGATTGGCCCCAGGAACGGCCTTGCATCTCAATCCTCCAGGTTCGGTAGCTCAGAGGTCTACCGGGTCTCCCCGGAGCGGCAAGATATCGACTCGGTAGTGCCGTTCTAAGAATCTCTAACTAGGCTCGAAGAGAGCAGCCCCTTCGGTTTCGAAACGCTGCCGGAAACTAGCTTGGATCCATTTCGAGCAGCCGGTGGCTATCCGAGGCGGTTAGATCGAGGCCATAGACCTCCTTGAGAGCAGCGATCTTGCTGAGGGTCTCTGACTGGAATGGAGCTTTGCCTTCGAAGTTATGAAGCACCATTCCCTCCAACAAGTCCCCGAGAGACATATCTAAGTACTCGGCGAGGGCTTTGAGGACTTTGAGCAGCCGTTTCTCCAGCCGGACGCCGGTTTGTACTCGTTGGACGGTGGTTCTAGGTTTTTTTCCGGAAGGACGTTTGGCCGGGTTCGAAGGTGCCATGAGGAAGTCTCCTTTTGGTGTCACGATGCCAGGGTAGTGCCTGGCGAAATGTAGGTAAAGCGAGTCGAGTCAAAGTTGGTGAGAAGTTTGGACTCCAACGGAGATGCTCGGTTCTAGATCTCCCGGTTCTAGATCATACGGTTCGAGGACCTCTAGAGGGGCTGAGGGCCCTTTCGAAGGGACGGTGGTTTGAGCCTCCAAGAAAGAAGTCGAATCGAGTGAGGGAATGGGGTGCCGCTAGGCGGAGCTTCAGATATGATGTATCCGATTGAGGCGTAGAGAAGCGCCAACTCAAATCTACATCCATGACCAAGTACACAGCTTCTGACATCGAAGTCCTCAAGGGCCTGGAGCCGGTGCGCAAGCGCCCCGGGATGTACACCCTGACGGATCGCCCGAATCACCTCGCTCAAGAGGTGATCGACAACTCCGTCGACGAGGCCATCGCCGGCCACTGCAAGAAGATCGCCGTGACCCTTCACGAAGACGGTTCTCTTTCTGTGGACGACGATGGCCGAGGCATGCCGGTGGACCGTCACAAGGGAGAAAAGGTCTCCGGAGTCGAAGTGATCTTCACTCGCTTGCATGCCGGCGCTAAATTCTCGGGGAAGAATTATCGCTTCTCCGGTGGCCTCCATGGAGTGGGTGTGTCGGTCGTCAACGCCCTCTCGGAGCGTCTCGAGGTTTGGGTCCGGCGGGACGGCAAAGAACATCACATGGCCTTTGCCGAGGGAGGGCGAAGAGAATCGGAGCTCAAGCCCATCGGTACCGTGGGGCAGCGGAATACGGGGACTCGGGTTCGATTCTGGCCGGATGCGAAATACTTCGACTCACCCAAGATCAGCGTTCCCAAACTGAAGCGAGGTTTGAGGGCCAAGAGTGTCCTCTGCCCTGGGCTGGCCATTAGCTTCGTCCATGAGGGGCGTTCCGAAGACGATGAGGAATGGCTCTACGAGGCGGGGCTGCCGGACTACCTCCTGCAAGAGTTGGCGGATGCGGAACGGGTTCCCGAAGAGCCCTTCACCGGAGAGCACAAGGACGAGGAGCAAGAGGTGGAGTGGGCTGCGACCTGGCTGCCGGAGGGGGGAGAACCGGTCACGGAGAGTTACGTCAACCTCATCCCAACCCCTCAGGGGGGCACCCATGCCAACGGCTTTCGGCTCGGTCTAACGGAAGCCGTTCGAGAATTCTGCGAATTCCGCAATCTTTTGCCACGAGGGGTCAAGTTGGCTCCCGACGACGTCTGGGGCCGCTGTAGCTACATCCTCTCGCTGCGCACCCGAGAGCCTCAATTCGCCGGTCAAACCAAGGAACGCCTTTCCAGCAGAGAGGCGGCGGGTTTCGTTGCTGCGGTCGCCAAGGATGCCTTCAGTCTATGGCTCAATCACCACACTGGCGAGGCCGAACGCATCGTTCAGATGGCCATCGACAGCGCCCAGGCCCGGCAACGGGCCGGCAAGAAAGTCAAACGCAAGAAGACCGTGGGCGGACCAGCACTGCCCGGCAAACTAGCGGATTGTGCGAGCCAGGATTTGTCTCTGACAGAGCTTTTCCTGGTCGAGGGAGACTCCGCCGGTGGTTCTGCCAAGCAAGCCCGTAGCCGCGAGTTCCAGGCCATCATGCCGCTGCGAGGCAAGATTCTGAATTCCTGGCAAGTAGATTCCGGTCAGGTATTGCGCTCCCAGGAAGTTCACGACATCGCTGTTGCCCTGGGGGTCGATCCGGGGTCTACGGATTTGGCCGGGTTGCGCTACGGCAAGATCTGCATCCTGGCTGACGCAGACTCCGACGGGGCCCATATCGCGACCCTATTGTGCGCCCTCTTCGTCAAACACTTTCGCCCGGTGGTTCTCGACGGGCGGGTCTTCGTCGCGATGCCGCCTCTCTATCGTATCGATGTCGGCAAGGCGGTCTTTTACGCTCTGGACGAGGCCGAGAAAGACCAGACGCTCCGCCAGGTGGAGGAGAAGAAGATGCGCGGCAAAGTGAACGTGCAGCGCTTCAAGGGCTTGGGAGAGATGAATCCCGGCCAGCTGCGGGAGACCACCATGGCACCGGAGACCAGGCGTCTGGTCCAGCTGCGCATCGATTCCGGGGATCGTACCGACTCCACCATGGACATGCTCCTGGCCAAGGAGCGCGCTGCCGACCGCAAAGTCTGGCTGACCACGAAGGGCGACCTGGCGGAGGTCTAGGGACGAATGGCGAAGAAGAATCAGCGCGGTGGCGGTCCTTTGCAGATGTCTCTGCAGGCAGCGAACTACGAGCGCATGCCCATGGCAGACTTCACCGAGAAGGCCTACTTGGATTATTCCATGTACGTCATCCTCGACCGGGCCTTGCCTCATCTTGGGGATGGTCTCAAGCCTGTTCAGCGGCGCATTGTCTACGCCATGTCCGAGCTAGGGCTTTCGGCGACGGCGAAATACAAGAAGTCCGCTCGCACCGTCGGCGATGTGATCGGCAAGTTTCATCCTCATGGCGATTCGGCCTGTTACGAAGCCATGGTCCTGATGGCTCAGGCCTTCAGTTTTCGTTATCCCTTGGTCGACGGCCAAGGGAATTGGGGAACCCAGGACGATCCCAAGAGCTTCGCGGCGATGCGGTACACCGAGTCGAAGCTGACTGCCTATGCCAAAACGCTGCTGTCGGAGCTAGGCCAGGGGACGGTGGAGTGGGGGCCCAATTTCGATGGCACCCTCAACGAACCCAAAACCCTGCCCGCCCGGCTGCCCAACGTATTGTTGAACGGCGGCTCAGGCATTGCCGTCGGTATGGCCACGGACATTCCTCCCCACAACGTGGGCGAGGTGGTCGCTGCATTGATTCATCTCCTGGAGAATCCTCGAGCCACCACGGAGGAGCTGTGCCAGCATCTTCTCGGCCCGGATTTCCCGACGGAAGCAGAGATCATCAGCGCTCCCCAAGAGCTCCTTTCCCTCTATGAGACCGGCTCCGGGTCGGTGCGGCTACGCGCCCGCTGGGTGAAGGAAGACGGGGACATCATCATCTCGGCTCTTCCGTATCAGGTCTCCGGCAGCAAGATCCTGGTACAGATCGCCGCTCAGATGCAGGCCAAGAAACTGCCCATGGTGGACGACTTGAGAGATGAGTCCGACCACGAAAACGCCTGCCGGCTGGTGATCAGTCCCCGTTCCAATCGGGTGGACGTGGATGTCCTCATGGCTCACCTATTCGCCACCACGGATCTGGAGAAATCCGTGCGGGTGAACATGAATGTCATCGGCCTGGACGGTCGGCCGAAGCTGTATTCCTTGAAGCCTCTGCTCAAAGAGTGGATCGAGTTCCGCACCGAGACGGTTCGCAGACGTCTGAAGTTTCGCTACGACAAGGTACTCCAACGCCTTCACCTGTTGGCGGGTTTCCTGATTGCCCATCTGAATATCGATGAGGTGATCGCCATCATCCGTCGGGAGGAAAAACCCAAGCCGGTCCTGATGGCTCGCTTCAGTCTGACGGATCTCCAAGCGGAATCCATTCTGGAGCTAAAGCTGCGGCATCTATCTCGCTTGGAAGAGATGAAGATCCGGGGTGAGCAGGAGGAGCTAGAGAAAGAGCGGGACCAACTGGAGAGAATTCTCGGATCGCCCAAGTTGCTTCGCAAGAGGGTGCGCCAGGAGCTCGAGGAGGACGCAGCGGAATTTGATGACGGCCGCAGAAGCCCGATCGTTTCTCGGACGCCGGCCAAGGCTTTGGATGAGTCAGCGCTGATGCCCTCCGAACCTTTGACGGTGCTACTTTCCGAGCGGGGTTGGGTGCGGGCCGCCAAGGGGCATGACTTTGATCCGTCCGGGTTGAGCTACAAGGCAGGGGATGCCTTTCAACACAGTGCTCCGGGGCGCAGCAATGAGTGGGTGACCTTCCTGGATTCCGCTGGCAGAACCTACTCCTTGGCTGCCCACAGCCTGCCCTCCGCTCGAAGCCAGGGAGAGCCTCTCAGCAGTAGCGTGAGCCCACCTCCGGGAGCCCGCTTTCTCTCGGTTCTCGCCGGTGGGGACGAGGTTTTGTTCCTGCTGGCTTCCAATGCCGGATACGGCTTTGTCGCCCGGTTGGGAGATCTCCAAACTCGCCTCAAGGCCGGCAAGGCCGTGCTGACGCTCCCCAAGGAGTCCGTTCCCCTCCTGCCCCGCCTGGTTCAGAACTTCGAGGAAGATCTGGTCGTGGGGATCTCCGATCAAGGTCGTATGCTGGCGTTTCCTATCAAGGAGCTGCCGCGAATGGCGCGCGGCAAAGGGGTCAAGATTCTCAATATGCCGTTCACCAAACGAGACGGTAAGGAGAGCTTAGTAGCCGCGGCTGTCGTGGGGGCCGGGCAGCAACTGAGAATTCATGCCGGCAAGAGGTATGTGACCCTAAAGGGGGCCGATTTCGAACCTTATCTGGGTTCCCGTGCCCAGCGGGGAACGAAACTTCCTCGGGGCTATCAGAGCGTCGATTCCGTCGAGATTCTCTAGCCCTTCCGAATCCACAGAACGGTATCTGTTCAGGCTTCCTCTTTATCAATAAACCTTCGAAAGCGAAACGGGATCTGACTGTCTAGGAGATGATACTTGGGCATGTCTAGGGAACCCGATTCTGAAAAGGTGGAGAGAATCTACCCGGGTTGGATGATGGTTTTCGAGACCGACCCATAGGGTTCTCTCCATGGCCAAGGTGAAGGACGTTATGACATAGTTCTCGGGGTGTGCACCAATATTCGCCCTAGAACTGTGCCTTGGTTTCAGGCCCGTTCAGAGCTTGTTTTCTTCAACCTCCGAGGAAGAGGTTGAGCATGGAACAACAGCTGGCTCAGGTCGTTCGAGATCTCCAAAACGGTGAGGCCGTCGAAGAGAACTTCCGAAGGCTCTTCGACCATCTCTACCGTCCGCTCTCGCGTGTTTTCGCGCGCCAGGGAGTGGAAGCGGGGATGGGGGAGGACTTCATTCAAGAAGTTTTGACTCGGGTCTACCAGGAGATTCGAGAATATCGGTGGGAGGCGCCCTTTGAGGCTTGGGTTTTGCAAATTGCTAGAAATCACCTACGTAAGCACTTTCGTTCCCAGCAGGCACTGAAACGCCAGCATGAGGACGTGCAGCTCTTTGACGATGAGCCGGGCTCCTGGCAGCAAGCGAGCCTTCCCCGGGAAGCCGTATCGACCGGCCAGGAGCAGCCCCTTCTGGACCTACTGGCTGGCGAGCGCCGTCATTTGCTCCGCCGAGCGGTAGCGGGCCTTCCTGCCCAAATGCGGCGCTGTATGACGCTTCGCTTGGAACGGGATCTCGACTACCGGGACATCGGCCAGATTCTGCGAATCTCTGAGCAAACGGTAAAGGTCCATATGTTCCAGGCCCGAAAGCGACTGGAGGAAGGGTTGAAGACCTACTTCGAGTCGGCCGAAACCGTGGAGACTGAGAGCGCGACGGGCGGTAACACCACAGCCAAAAACACTACCGCTGACAAAACAGCCGCTGATAGCACTGCCGCTGATAGCACTGCCGCTGATAGCACTGCCGCTGATAGCACTGGCGCCAGCGACACCAAACCAGGCCGCGAAAGGCCTCAACTCTCGACTCGACATAGTTCTTGAGTCGCCCCCGGAAACAGCTGCGAAATGTCTGACCCAGCCCCAACTCCAACCCAGCCCCATCCTTCTCTGGAGGTCCTCGCCCGCTATCGCCGGGGAGACTTGTCTCCTTCCGAGGTAGAGAGTATCCAGGATCACATGGTGACTTGCTCTCAATGCTGCGACGCGATGCTGGATCTGGCGGACCTGGCCAATCCGGACCCGCCATCGGATCCCGCTCATTGGGATGCTGCAAAGACCGCTTCCTGGGAAAAGCTGAGAGCCTCAGTGCTACCGGAGGAAACCTCCGCTTCGGTCATGTCTTTCCAGTTGAAGCCAGCTCCGTCGCCTAGTCGAAGCTTCGGTTTGTCTCGGTTCGCAGCTGCCGCAATGGTGACGTTGAGCCTGATGCTTGGAGGTCTCATCGCCTTTCTGCTGCTAGGGACCTCCGGCGAAAGTTCGGAATTGGCCCAAGCCCGAAAAGAGCTAGAAGAGAGAAACCGAGTTTTAGATGGAGTCCAGAGCCAGGTCGCTGGTTTGGAAGCGGAGCTCGAGAAAATGCGCTCCCCCTGGCTCAACGTCGAAGAATTCAACCTCTTTCCCCGTGGCTTCGTGCGCGGTGGCCCGGATAGTGCGAAGGTCAGTGTTCCCGATGGGCCAGCCCTCTTCACGCTAACTCTGAACCTCCTCGATACGGGGCAGGACTCTCAGTTTCGCCTCAAGGTATTGGCGATGGACGGTTCCGAATTTTGGGCTGTGGAAGGTCTAAAGAAGTCTCGATTGGGGAGCATCTCTATCGCTCTCCCCGACGATTTCTTGGCGCCCGGTCACTACGAGTTAAGGCTCGAAGGTCAGTCGGGAGGAGAGCCGGGCGGTGAAGAGTGGCGCCTGGTCGCGGAATATGACCTCGAGGTGAATGGAGGGAATTCCTCCTGAGGCATGTTTCCGGGCCGGTCCTGCGATTTCGATGCTGACCTCAAAGCTCTAAGAGCCGACGGAAGAAGATTTTCCTAGCCTCCCAGCTTTCAAGCCCCCCAGCTTTCAAGCCTCCCAAGGCCTCTCGGCGCCGTGGTGGGCCTCTCCCGGTTTCTCGAGCAGCCTGATTCGAGAAAATTTCTCGAGGGTGTCGCTAAAAAGAGAATTTCTCCGAGGATGAGAAGAAGGCCCCTGCCTGGAGCTGGGGTCTTCGGCGAGGAATCGAAAGCGGGTGCAATTCCAGCGGATTCCTTCGACCCATTCACCTTGACCTGCTTAGCGAGAGCCTTGGAGACCCTTGTCATGTCGATTCTCATAAGTCATTCAGCCTTACGTGTTTCTGTTGGACTGGCCATGGTCACCCTGTGGGGCCTGAGCCGCTTTGTTGCCACCGATCCTGCGGAATCGAGCCTGGTCGCCGAGCATATTCGGGATTCCCCTACGGTCAGCGAGAGAATCTCGGATCCGATGGTTTCGAAGGCATTACAGGTTGGTTGGTCGGTCGAGCTACCGACTTCTTTGTCTCGACGGGGGGCTTGGCAAGCCTAGGCCGAATTTCTCACCAGCCTTCTTCTAAGGCTCCCTATCTGCCTGGATCTACGTTGTCGGGACATCGAATCCTGTCCTCGACAGAATGGAACTCTGCCCGCGGCACGAGATTCGGCCTCTTCCTCGTATCTCCAAGGCATCTACAGTACTTCGCGACGAAGTTGGTGAGAATTTAGGCCTCTAGCCGTCAGAAGTGGCCATACCGTAGGCTAGGTGGAGCCGGTTTGAATTTGGGGGAGGAGATCGCTAGCTTGGATTCCGAGCGCATGGCCGTGTTGGATGCTCTGATGGAGGAAGCGTTGGAGCTGCCTAGGGAGGAGCGTGGCCTCTTCGTGTCTCGAGTGGGAGATGAGGAACTGCGCCATGAGTTGGCGGAGCTCCTTCATTTCACGGGTCCTTGCGCTTCCCTCCTGGAAGGCTACGGAGTTGCCGCCGATGGGCCAGTCGCAGAGAGCGATGCATTGCTGAACCGCCTCGGTACCTGGGTACGAGACCTGGCGTCTGGTGAGGCGGTTCCCGATCGTCGGGTGGGTGCCTATCGGTTGGTGGAACAGATTGGTAGCGGCGGGATGGGGATCGTCTACCGCGCTGATCGAGCGGATGGTGCTTTCGAGCAGCAAGTCGCTCTCAAGCTCCTTCCGGCAGGAAGTCTTTCCCCGGAAGCAATTCGCCTCTTCGAGCAGGAACGTCAGTTTCTCGCCGGCCTGAATCACGAGAATATCGCCCGGTTGCTGGACGGGGGAGTGGATTCCCTAGGGCGCCCCTTCCTCGCCATGGAGTTAGTAGATGGATTGCCCATCGAACGCTACTGCGATCAGAAACGCCTCGATATCAGGGCTCGGTTGGATCTCTTTGGAGCGGTCTGCCGGGCGGTTCAATATGCCCACCAGAACTTGATCGTCCACCGAGACCTCAAGCCAGGGAATATTCTGGTCACCCATGAAGGAGTGGTGAAGCTTCTCGACTTTGGAATCGCCAGCGTCTCGGAGTCGGCTCCGAGGAGCGGGATAGATTCCAGGGGCCCTTCTTCGGCGCGGTTGTTGTCCCCTTCCTACGCCAGTCCGGAGCAGATCGAGGGCCAACCGGTCACCACGAGTAGTGATGTCTACTCTCTGGGTGTCGTCCTCTTCCAATTGGTGACTGGCCGGCTACCCTATGAGACCACCGCGGGAACTGAGTCTCTCTTCGCTCAGGTCTTGAAAGGCAATGCTCCCCTGGCCTCTGACAGCCTCTCCAAGGCCGACGGGAGCCAATCGTCGACCCAATCTTCACGAGCGGCGCTACGGTCTACCCGAATCTCGCAGTTGCGCAAGCAGGTGGCCGGAGATCTCGACGCAGTCGTTTCGAAGGCTCTGGCTGCCGATCCGTCAGCTCGCTACCCAACGGCGGAGCAGCTGGGGAAGGACTTGAGGCGTTGGCTCGAAGACCTTCCCGTGACCGCTCGACGCAGTACCCCGACCTATCTGGTGCGTAAGTGGGTGAAGCGCCATGCCGTCGTGACGACTCTGGCGGCTCTGGCGGTAGCTGCCGTCTCCTTGGCTTTGGTCGCTGCTCTTTGGCAGGCCCGAGAGGCCACCCGCGCTAGAGGGGTTGCGGAGCAGGAAGCCGCGGTGGCACAGCGAATCAGCCAGGTGTTGGTCGAAGTGTTGGAGCGGGCAAAGACCGATCCGGTTGGCGAAAAGGCCATCGTAGAAACACTCTTGGATCCCGCCGCGGCCCGTATCGGAGAAGAGCTCGCGGATTCGCCAGAGGTCCAAGCAGCTTTGATGGATGCGCTGGGACGTGCCTACTTGAATTTAGGGCGTTACGAGGATGCTCGCCCTCTGGCCGAGGAAGCGCTGGTATTGCGGCAGCGGCTGCATCCGGGAAGGCACAAATCGGTGGCGTTGAGCCAACGCCTCCTAGGAGAGATGTTGGCTTCCTTCGGTGAGTTAGATCGGTCCGCGAAATTGCTTCGGGAAAGTGTGGAGACTCTCCAGATCGTAGCTCCTGAGGAGCCCCTGGAGATTGCCCGGGGGGAGACGATTCTGAGCCACGCCTTGGGCTCTCTCGGGCACGATGCTCGTTGCGAGGCTTTGCGGAGGAGGAGTCTGGATCTCTACCGCCAGCATCTAGGGGACCATCATCCTACTGTCGCCACCTCCTTGAACTATCTCGGTGGCGCTCTGGTGCGGCGGGGCAAGGCGGCCGAGGCCGAGTCCCTCTTTCACCGTTCTTTAGACATTCATCGTGCCGCTGAGACCGAGGATCGTCTCGCCATCGTGAGTGTTCTCGGGCATCTCACTCAGGCACGGTTGCAGAGGGGACTCCTCGAGGAGGCCGAAGTGACCGCTCGAGAAGCGATGGAGCTCAGTCTGCTCGCCTATGGCCCCTCCCATCCCAACCGGTCTCACAGTATCGACAACTTAGCGCAGGTATTGGTGGCTCGGGGAGCGGTGGAGGAGGCAGAGCCTCTGGCTCGGCAGGCTCTGGAGATATATTCACGAGGTAACCCCGGGGGCCGCACCCGAACGGCGGTCATGCATGGCACTCTGTTGCAGATAGCGTTGTCACGGCAAGACCTCGAGGGGGCAGCAGAGCACCTCGAGGCGGCTCAGAAGATCGTTACCGAAATCACCCCCAAGGGGCATTTGGTGCAAGCGATGGTGCGGAGCCTGGAGGGGCAGCTGCTCCTGGCCCAGGGTCGAAGGGAAGAAGCCCTCACGGCTCTGGAGTCGGCCTTCGAAGAGCTCCATGGAAGGCAGGCTCCCGCTAGCCTGGCGCTTCGCCAAACCGCAGCTACTCTGGTGCAATTTCATCAGGCTCGCGGTGACGAGGTTGCCACTCAGCGTTACCTCCCATGGACCGAGCCGCCATCCCTCTAGAGCCCGAACGTCTCACCGACTTCGTCGCGAGGTGCCGTAGATGCCTTGGAGATACGAGGAAGAGGGCGAATTTCGTGACCCAGGGAGAGTTGCACTCTGTCGAGGAGAGGAAGCGAAATCTGGCGACGTAGATTCGGGCCGATACGGAGCCGTAGCAGAAGGCGGGTGAGAAGTTGGGGCTAGGTGCTCTCAGTTGGGTCAGCGGTTCTCGGGGGTCTTCTGGGAGGCTTCCAATCCACCTGAGCGGCGGGTTTCTTCCAAGGCCCGGTGCAGCCAGGCCCGAGCCTTGAGCCAATCCCTCTGCACCGTGCGTTCGGAAAGTCCCAAAGCTTCGCCGATCTCTCGGTCATCCATTCCGACGAAAAAGCGACATTCCACCACCTTGGCGAGTCTCTCGTTGAAAGTCGCTAGCTGGTCGACGACTCGGCTCACGGTGAGAGCGGCGTCGAGGGGGTAGAGGTCGCCTACGAGCTCGGCGTCGAGGGTGACTCGCTCGACATCTCCACCGCGCTTTTGAGCTTGCCGCTCCCGAAGCTGGTCGATGACGATGAATCGCATGGCTCGCGTGAGGACGGCAAAGAAGTGTTCGCGATCCTGCCAATGCACTTCCATATCCTTCACCAGGCGTAAATACGCCTCGTGGACCAGCCCCACGGTGTCAAGGGTAAGGGAGCCTCCCTTCCGCAGTTGCACCCTCGCCATGCGCTGCAATTGGGGGTAGACCAGCGGGATCAGGCTCTCGAGGGCTTTCGGGTCACCTTCGCGATGCTGCTGGAGGAGCTGGGTGATCTGGTGAGATTCCGTAGTCATGGAGCCCCCGGACCTTAGCAGAAGTTGCTCGAGGGTTTTGAGTGAGCCGGAGTCGCCAGAGGTTCAAGGTGATTGCCTGATTGCCCTTTCATTTATTTGCTGGAAGGAGCTGCTCCCCCGGAGGGTTGAGCGGGTACCCACTGCAACACCTGACCCACCCAGTTGAAAGAAAGTTTTTCCTTTGGGGACCGGCCTCTCGCTTTGAGGTCGGTCGGTATCGGTTTCTTTCGCCCCTTTTGCCAAGAACCTAAGCGCCTGTTCGTCGAGTTTTGCTGCCCCTGGCGGGCTGTGCAGAGAACGAGATGGGGCGGGTGGGAAGAGACAAAGTAGCTGGCTCGATGGAGCCTCTGCCCAGACCGTTTCCATCAGCTGCGTGGAAGCTGTTGGCTGTTTTTCCTATGCGATGCCTCTCTGGGTAGGTTTCGCTCAGTCTGTCAGGTGCTCGATTCTGCGGAACAGCAACAGGGATTGGCGCCAACGAACAACGGTCGTCTTCGAGTCATTCTGGGCGGCGCTGCACGTGAGCTACGCCAGTTGTAGGCATGGCCTTCTTCATTTGCAAGATAAACCTGCCACGTAGTTTCTAGATCAGGCTTGCCAGATAGGTGTCTCTGAGGTGCACGGGAGACACCCAGTATCCGAAGAATGTACCAGCCGATGATTCCAGTGAGGAGAAGAAAAGCGCGTTTCTTTGTAGAGGCCATGAGGGAGCCTAGCTGTGGAGCTAAAGATCGCTCAGTCAGAGAGGAATTCTATGGTGGCCTCGCTATTTACCGATGGAGACACGATGGCCTTGGAGTTCCGTAGTCGGTTTCGTAGCTTTGAGTGGTGGAAAAAGGTAATTGGGGGATGTGGTGAACGGAAAAGAGAAGAGGCATGATCACTAGTTGGAACGCTCGCAGATCTAGCCGAGTTCTCTTGCTCTTGGGCGTATGGATATGGGGATTCCTTCCCAAAATGGCTCAGGCCGTCCCAAGCATCGAGATCCGGCAACCAGCGAAGGGTGAGCAGACCGGTCCGAATCCAGGCCTATTTCTAATTTACTCCGACCCCGATGCCGCCATCGTTACGGAGACTCTCCAGGTCTTCGTCGACGTAGCCGAGGTCACAACCCAATGCACTGTCACTCCACTTTTCGCCTCCTGTGCTTTGAGTGGCCTTACCGACGGACAGCATGAGATCAGAGCCTCCATCTCGAGCGATGATGGCAGTACGGCTGAAGCGATCCGATTCTTTGACGTCATCAGCCCCCCCGCGCCACCGGGAGAGCTCATCTTTGCTGATGGCTTCGAGTCGGGCGATCTTTTTCGGTGGGCAGCAGCGGCCACGGATACGCCGGACAGCACGCCTCCCGTAATAACGTTGACAGCCCCTGAACCGGTTGTCTTTAACTATGCGCCGGCAGAATTGACCTTCGAATACGCCGACATTGGTGGCAAGATCGTACCGGAGAGCTTTCGTGCATTTCTTGATGGAGAAGATGTTTCGGTGCGTTGCGCGGTCGGGAGCGTCGAGGCCATCTGCGGGCTCGGATCAGAGCTTGATCTCGGGCTTCATCAGATCCATGCGCTGATCTGGGACGACAGTGATAACGCTGGTCAAGGCAGTTGGGAATTCGAATTCGTTCTCGACCAGGTGCCGCCGTCAGTGGCTATCCTGGATC
Source organism: Deltaproteobacteria bacterium (assembly GCA_022601195.1). GTDB lineage: Bacteria > Acidobacteriota > Thermoanaerobaculia > Multivoradales > JAHZIX01 > JAHZIX01. Next base: position 115,881 of record JAHZIX010000041.1, on the reverse strand, counting down.
CGCCGCCAGGATTCCTCACCCGTGATTCCCAGATGCTCGTGCAGGGGATGGTGACGGATTCAGATGCGGTCGCCTCCGTCCTAGTGAATGGTGTTGAGGCAGTGGTGTCTGGGAGTGCTTTCCAAGCAGAGATAGAGCTGGAGCCAGGCGACAATTTCATTCTGGCTCTCGCCACGGATCGCCTCGGTATGGCGGAACACACCACGGTGGTGGGTATTCTGGATACCGAACCTCCCGTGATTGAAGTTATCGCTCCAAGAGCAGATGAAGTCGTCAATACGCCGACGGTTCGAATCGTTGGTCTCGTCGAGGACGATCGCGAGTTGGCCAGCTTCGAGGTGGCGGGTGTGCCTGTGCCGGTAAACGATGGATTCTTCGATACCCAGGTCGACCTGGTAAGTGGCCCTCAAGAAGTGATCTTGCAAGCCTCGGATCGAGCCGGGAATGAGGCCGAGGTCGCCTTGCCGCTACGACGGGTCGACGCCCCTACGGTGACGATTGACACGCCTCGAGAAGGTGACCTCCTTCAAGTCTCGTCCGTCGATGTCACGGGGACGGTGAGTGATCCAGTTGCGAGCGTGACGGTCAGCGGAATCGTCGCGGCCATCACGGGAACTTCCTTTACCGCCCCGAACGTACCGGTGGGCCCTGGGGCGACAAGGCTGTCGGCCGTAGCCACCGACCCGGCCGGTGGACAGGCCGTGGCAACGGTACGAGTGTTCCGGGACGACACTTCTCCCCGAGTGCGGGTCGATTACCCGCAGAACGGCGCAGAGCTTTACGAAGAGACGATTTCGGTTTCCGGCCTGGTCAATGATGTGGGGCCCGGTACGACGAATGCCGAGGACGTCACCGTCCTGGTCAACGGTCAGGAAGCCGTGGTCGTGAACCGTAGCTTTCTGCTGCCGAATCTGTCCCTGGCAATCGGAACCAACACGTTGACGGTTCAAGCTGTGGACACCAATGGGAATCAGACCAGCACAATGATCGGAGTTGAGCGCCTCCCTCAGCCCACGAGGCGTCTGATAAGAGTCTCAGGAGATCTCCAGCAGGCCGAGATCGGAACGGATCTTGCTTTACCATTTGTTGTGAGACTGGAAGATTCCGATGGCAACCCAGTGATTGGAGAGCAGGTGGTGTTTTCGGCCGTGAGAACGAATGGAGTACTCGGGTCTGGTGAGCGCACACGAGCGCTCGTAACGGGGCCCGATGGGCAGGCTGCAACTACTTTCCGATTGGGCACGCGAGTCGGCGTTGGCAATCAACGGGTCGAGGTCTCGGCAAGGGGTGTTCCGGGGCACCTGACCTTTCTGGCATCAGCGCTCCCCGGGCCTCCTTCGAACCTCATCATGGATCGCGGAAGCCAACAAACGGGTGCCGTGAATCAGGCACTTCCGGAGCCCCTCGTAGCCGTGGTTACGGATAGTGGGTTTAATCGCCTCCCTGGCATATCAGTGCGTCTCCGAGCCGTACAAGGGGGAGGTGCTTTTGGAAGCGGAGAAGCAGAACTGATAGGTATCACCGATGCGAACGGTCGCGTAGCCGCAAACCTGACTCTAGGGCCTGCGGAAGGGGTGGCCAACAACCTTGTCGAGGTAGATCTTCCAGATTTTCCGCAGGTCCCGGTGGCAGGCTTCGTCGCTTCCGGAAAAGCGGCGGGAGATCCTGCCGATACCTCGATCAGTGGCCTGGTCGTCGACAACTCTGACCAGCCTGTTCCCGGCGTCACCGTATCTCTGCCCGGTACCGCACTCTCCGTCCAAACGGATACGGAGGGGATCTTCCGGCTCCATCCGGTTCCAGTTGGTACCTATCACCTAGAAGTAGACGGAAACACGGCTTCGCGGCCTGGCGATTGGCCTCATCTGGAATTCGAGCTGACCACTGTTCCCGGGCAGGACAACACGCTGGGGATGCCGATTTACCTGCTGCCGTTGGATACCGCGCGTGGCTTGGCGGTGAGTGCCTCAGTGGGGGGTGTTCTGACTTTGCCGGAGCTGCCAGGATTCTCTCTAGAAGTCGCTCCCGGAAGTGTGACCTTCCCGGACGGCGGGCAGAACGGGGTGGTCTCGGCGACGCTGGTACACGGCGACAAGGTCCCCATGGTGCCAAGCTTCGGACTACAGCCCCGCTTCATTTTGACGATCCAGCCTGCCGGAGCGGTCTTCGATCCGCCAGCGAAATTCACTTTGCCCAATGTCGAGGAGCTACAGCCCGGCGAGAGCACAGAGCTGTACTCCTTCGACCACGACCTGGGGCAGTTCGTGAGTATCGGACCAGGAACGGTCAGTGTGGACGGAACTGTCCTCGAGTCCGACCCTGGAGTCGGTATTGTCAAGGCTGGCTGGCATTGCGGAGGGAATCCAGCGGCAGTAGGGACACCCCATAACTGCAAACCGTGTTTTATCTGTAACGGAATTGGCTGCTCTCCAGGGTGCCCAACCGACCTTACAGAGCCCTTTGAGTTTGAAGGACAAGGGTTGAATCTCGGGAGCTGCCCCTGTGACGACAATGATTCCTGCACGTCGGAGGATATTTGCCGATTCACCAACCCGATTTTTCCGGAGTGCAAAGGATCAGCCATCGGCATCTCGGACTTGCGCATTGAGGGCAATGGTGAAGACGTGATGCTGGAGATCGAGCGAGATGAATCCGGGGTGGCCACAGTTTCTTTTTCAACAGAGATTCTGCCTGCAAACCATGACTGCCCAAACGTCGAAGTGCGTTGGAAATTTGGAGATGGTGGCGAGGAGATCGGTGAAACCGTTTCCCACGATTATCTTGCCGATGGATATTTCTTGGTCGAGGCGGAGCTTCGATGTCTGGAGTGTTCGGACGTCAAGATTCGCAGAGGGATGATCGTGAATGTCTATCAGGTACAAATGCGCCTGACCCAGGACTCACCCACAGAGATTAGCGACGACGGTCTGTATACAGAAGATACTGTGCTTCGAGTAACAGCTGTTCGATCGGGTACGGGTACACCGATTCACGACTTCCAAGGAACTGTTGAAATCGATGAGCAGAGTGACGACCGGATTTATCATCGCAATGCCGGTGAGTTTCCATCTTCGGTAGAGATCTCATTTTCAGGGACAGCAACCTTTGAGGTGAAGTCACAGATCGAGTTCATCGATGGTGAAAAGCCTCCGGAAGGCGTTTTTGTAGTGCTGAATTATGAGATGTTCCGGGCCGAGCCACTTTATGTTGAGCAATGGGTAGACAATGAACAGGTCGATCCGCGGTCTCGAGGTGCCTTCCCCGATTGGTTCGAAGCGAGAATGCTAGATATTTTTGAAGAGTACGGAAAAAGTAGGCCCACTTCAGATGTGCTCGCTACCATCACTGGCTATCGTCAAGAAGCCTTCGAAGGGGAAAGTAATGCGATCGCCGGGGTAGATCCAGATCATTCTGGCCAGCTGGAGATGCAGATAGACCTCTTCAATAGTGTGTTCATTCGAGTACCCGGCGAGATGCTGCCGAGTGCCTGTGCTCCTAGTCTGAACGAGGCCTTGGTCGTGACCGTCTTGCACGAGTCTCGCCATGGATACCAGGATCTCCTGTCGATTTTGAACCTGGAATCTCCGGATGACCTTCCTGAATCTCCGAACAATGACGACGATCAGGATTGGTTGGTGGATACAGTGCCGGCTGAAGTATGTCCTTGCGATGTACTTCTGGACACGATGGATGTTCGAGAAACCTGCAATCAAGCCGCGAATGAGACCATCGATTGGATGTACCAAGGAGATGCTGTTTTCGACGAGACATTCAATTTTCTGGCTCTCGAGATGGATGCGATCAAATTCGCAACGCAACAGGCGCCTTAAGTCAAAGGGATCAACTGGTGACGAATATTCGATGGATTGTAGTGATGGCAGTGGCGCTCTTCTTGGTGTGCGGGTTGCCCTGCCATGGGCGAGCTGGCTTGATTGATCCCCATAAGCAAGAGGTAGATGTGTTGTATGAGCGTGCCTTCTGTGAGGGCAAGCTTCAACAGAACATTCAAGAGCTGCAAGGTCTCATCGAGGACTCCGGGAAGAAGCTTCATGCCCGTGAGTATGCTGTCGAGAAGCTCGGCCAGCTTTTGAGGGCTCAGCACCAGTTCAACGAGCGGGCCTACTTTCTAGGTCTAGCTCGCCAAGCTTCCGAGGATCCAGACATCAGGCTGCTGAGAAGCGCAATTCTAAAAGAGTTCGCCAGAGTTGGAGTGCAAGAGCTTCAAAGTGAGCCGGAACGGATCGAAGAGCTGACGCGGCTGCTCACTTTCTCTTACGAGGAATTTGCTGCGAAGAGGGCTCGGCGCTGGGCGGCCGACGAACTCTGCAGCCTTGGGGTAGAAGAAGCCTTGCCCCTCATCCGGAAAGTCTATTTCGACTATCGCAAGTCGGACGCGGGGCTTCAGGCCAAGGTGTGCACTTGGAAGGTCCGACTGCTCAAGCAGCATCCGAGTCGGTTGGATGCCCTTACGGCTGCCCTCCAAGTTGCAGAGGAAGAGGCTTCCGCGCAGGTTCGCCGTTGGGCAGTGGAAGGGATCTCGGAGATCGAAGGCTCTCAAGCAGAAGATGTTCTCCGGAGAATAGCTGCTGGCGAGTTCGCTATGCCCGGAACTCCTTCTTTGGAAGTCGTGGCTGTCCAGGGCTTGAAAGCACGAAATTGGACCTATGGTCGTCTCATGGCAGTGGGAGTCGATCCCAAGACAGCACTACAGGCTGGTTTGTATCCCGAATGGGCGGAGCCAAGAAAAGCAGCCGAGGACCCTTGTGCGGGTTCGTCTTCTTCCCCGAAGGATAGCCAGAACGGGCCTACCATCGAACCGTTAGAGAAAGTTGGCGAGGCCCGCAAGGGGCCTGCGGGGTAAAAGGTGGGTACGGTGGTGAACATTTGGAAAAGGGGGCCTCGAGGGACGAGGTGCCAACGTCAGGGGATGGTAGCGACACCGGGCCTCGTGACGGTCGCAATAGGACCTTTTTCTGTGCAAGCAACCTTGATGGATCGAGCCGTGAGGTCACTCGAGGTAGATGCACTGTACAACCAGGTTGATGGATCAAGTTGGATCGGCTCTTGCGTTTGCCAACCTCGCCTTCTTCTTTCTCGGTGGGGAGGCGAATCGTCGTGAAGGTTTCAGCGGGGAGATCAGGGAGCCTATGAGTACTCAGAAGTCTCGGAATCGTCTCATTCGAGGGGTGGTTGGATTGGGTCTACTGGTAGCCTCTTTTTCTGCCCAGGCTCAACTCGATGAATCCTGCATCGTCAGTGCGCTCAATCGGACGGCTCCGGTAGAGCCGGACGGAACCTGGGTGCTTCCCAACGTACCGGCAAGCGCCGGACGGGTACGCTTGAGAGCGACTTGCATTCGAGATGGTGTAGTTACTTCCGGACAGTCAAATTTCGTCGACGTGCCGGCAAATGGAGTGATCCAAGTCGCGGACATCGTTTTCGATGCGCCCGAACCGATCCCTCGAGAATTGACTCTGACTGCGCCGAATACGGCCCTGTCGCAAATTGGCGAGACGGTACAGCTCCAGACCTCAGGGGAGTATTCCGATAGCTCCACCCGGGATCTGACCGCCGCCACGGCAGGTACCTTGTACCGCACCAGCAATCCAGCGATTGTGACTGTGAGTGCCGATGGCCTGGTACAAGCGGTGAGCAGCGGGATCGGTCTCATCAGTGCCTCCAACGAAGGCGCTCTCGCTCTTTTACAAGTGACCGTTGTGACCTCCGGTGATACCGACGGCGACGGCCTCCCCGATGACTACGAACTGGCAAACGGGCTCGACCCCAATGACCCCGGAGATGCCTTCCTCGATCCGGATGCCGATGGGCTTTCGACCCTGGAGGAGTTCCAGAGAGGTCTCGACCCTTTCGATGCCGATACCGACGGTGATGGCCTCAAGGACGGCGAAGAGGTGGTCATCCATGGAACTCATCCGCTGCTTTTCGACACGGATGGCGATGGTCTTTCCGATGGTTTAGAGATCCAGACGGGTAGCGACCCTTTGGACGGAGCCAGTTTCAACCTGGCGGCAGCGCTCTCTTCGATCACTGTAGCCCCTGATGTCTTCCAGATATTTTTCAACGCGGTTCTCGGGGATGCTTCACGGCAACTCGTCGTGACCGGCCATCTCATTGATGGCACGCGTCTCGACATCACCGCAGGCCCCTATGGCACGACGTACTCTTCCGAGGACTTGACCGTAGCAAACTTTGGAGCGGACCCTGGGAGGGTTTTTGCAGGTTTGGACGGGGCGACAACGGTTACCGCCGGGAACAATGGCTTTTCCGCTCAGGCGACTGTAGAAGTCGTGAGTTTCTCGCCGACAGCTCTCTCCTACCTACCGCTTTCCGGTCGTGCACGGGCCCTCGCTCTCGATGGAAATATCGTCTACGCGGCGATGGACCTGGCTGGTGTCAAGGCGGTGGATGTGGCCGACCCAGAAGTACCGTTCCTCCTCTCGACCTTCTTTCCTACGGCTGCCGGCAGCAGTAGCTCGGCTCCAGTGCGGGATGTCACGGTGTCCAATAGTCTGCTCTTTCTGGCAGCAGGTGAAGCTGGCTTGGTGATCGCGGACGCTTCGAACCCCAGTAGCCTCGTTCAGCTGTCCGCTTCGAGCCCACCGGGGATGTTTGCCATGTCTGTTGCTATGGAAGGTGCTCTGGCTGTCCTCGGTAATGTGGACTCGCTCGCTATCTACGATGTAACGAATCCAGTAGCTCCGGTGCTGCAAGGCTCGGTCTCGTTGTCAACGTTGGTTCAAGATGTGGCTATTTCTGGGGATAGTGTGCTGGTGGCGGTCGGTGCCAGTGGATTGCGAGTGGTGGATATTTCCGATCCCACTAGTCCGGAGATCGTTGGCGAGACTCACCTGCGTCCCAATGGTCGTTCACGCTCATCCGGTTTGGCGCTCGTGGACCACCAGGTAGTGGTCGCTGACGGCGGATCACCTCGAACCCTGGGCGGGTTGCGGGTGGTGGATTGGAGCACTCCGAACACTCCCGTCGTTACCGGAACGACGAGCAATGCCTTTGGGCTCAACAAGGTGACAGTAGACGAGAACGGATTGGCTCTGGCAGCGGACTATCTTTTCCGTAACGCGGTGCCGATCTTTCGACTGGGCAATGGCGATCCGATTTTCAGTGAGGTGCTGGATTTCTCGGGAGCACCAAGCTTTCGGGCCGACAACGGACAGGATGTGGTGGTGGAAGATGGCCTTGTCTACCTGCTGGCTCGCCATTGGTATTACGGCGACGGCGGTCTCCATATCGGGCGTTACATCTTGCCAAACGACACGGCAGGTATCGCGCCTACGGTGGCGATTGTCGCGCCGGATGACTCGGTGCTGCTACCGGAGCGTGAGCGCATCCGGGTTCGTGCCGAGGCGGAAGACGACATTCTTGTTCGTTCGGTCGAATTGTTTGCCGACGGAGTGTCTCTGGGCGAAGACTTTCTGTCCCCCTTCGAGGCAGAGACGATCGTGCCGGTAGGGCAGCCGGATATCATCTTCCACGCGATCGCTCGGGACGCTGGTGGCAACGTTGCCACTTCGGAGCCGGTCGTGGTCCCCATCGACCCAGATGACTTCCCGACGGTAGCGGTCCGGTCTCCCTACACCGGGCAGACGGTGCCGGAGCTGGCCCTCATCGTGCTCGTGGCAGAAGCTGCGGACAATGGCACCATCGATCGGGTGGAATTCCAGGTGGATGGTGTCCTGGTCGGTTCCGATCTGGAGGCACCGTATCGCTTGGGCTACGACGTGCCGGACGATCTACCGCAACGTACGGTGACGGCGGTAGCCTTCGATGATGTTGGGCAACAGACCGTCTCGGAGCCAGTTACCTTCAATGTACTGCAGGATTTTTCCCCGGAAGCGGTGGTGCTGGAGCCCACAGCTGGGACGGAGGTGGTGGAAGGAACTCAGATCCGTGTTTTGGCTGGAGCAGCGGACGACCTCGGCGTGGATGCCGTCTTGTTCTACGTCAATGGGTCCTTCGAGGCCATCGCCAATGAAGGTCCGCCGTGGCAGCGTCCCTTCACGGCCCCTGCTGTTGGTAGCCCGTTCACTATTCACGTGGCGGCTCGGGATACGGCGGGGCAGGAGACGGCTTCAGAAACAGTGGACGTGACGGTGGTCGCCGATCCGCTGACTAGCGTTTCCGGGATCGTCGTCGATCCAGTGGGAGTACCGGTTATCGGCGCTCTGGTAACGGTGGGCACTTCGGGTCCGACGATCCGTACCGACTCGACAACAAGCGAAGGTAGCTTTCTCGTCACGGGGGTTCCCACCAACGAGGGTGATCTGCTGGTGGAAGCAACGGCGATGATCGGAGGAGATCCCTTCTCCGGAACCGTGAGTGATCTCGTACTCCCGAACCCGGGTGGCATCGTGGATATCGGGATCATCGGCCTGGACTTCGCTGTGCCCGGCACGGAAGTGACCGGAGTTGTGGAAGATGAGCTCGGGAATCCGGTCGCTGGAGCTTTGGTACGTGTCCACAATCGCTTCGTGAAGGAAGAGACCATCTCAGCAGCCGATGGGAGCTTCCAGTTGCCTCGGATCGCGACGCGTACCGATCCCGTTGCCGGCGGCACCTCCTTCTTGCACTTATATGTTGCCGCCTTCGCGACGGTGGATGGGACTCCTTCCCGGGCCAAGACCCCAGTGCCACTCTTGCCGATCCTAGGAGGACCTACACCGGCAGGAACTCTCGTTCTAACAGCCGCTCCCCCTGGTGATCCTGGGACTTCAGTGACAGGACTGGTTCAGGACGATTTCGGTGAAGCCATTGTGGGCGCGGAAGTGAGCGTGTCTTCCGACTTCGACCTATTCGCCACGACCAGTGGAATCGGTGGGGCTTTCTCCGTTGGCAGCTTCCCAGCCCTTGATGGCGATCTATTTGGAGCCGCCGAGGCGCAGCGACTGGAAGGCTTGGTGACGTCCACTATCGGGATCCCGGTGCCCCCGGTGGCTGGTGGAACCACGGATCTGGGTGTCATTGAGTTTCCCGTGCAGGAAGGGGATGACGACGATGATGATGACGATTGCAATCCGTGTGGCTAACAGAAGAGCATCGGCTCCTACAGCCCGATTCGTCGCGGCCGGAGGAGCAGGCCTTCTAGGTGCTCCGGGTCGCTGAGGTCGACTTCTGCTTCGATACACCAGAGGTTGTCTTCCTCTGGGTCGAGGAGGACCTGGGCGACCTTCCACACGCGCTCGGAGGTCCGGGTGATCGTGGTGAGGCGAGCTTGGCGGGCATCCGGGGTAAAGACGATCTGGTCGTACTCTTCCAAGAAGGGGGTGAGGGCGGCTTCGAAGCGCTCCGCCGGCCAGGGATCTTCGGTTTCCTGGACGACACACAATGCTGCCTCTTCCCAGTTGCCCTTCGCCAGCTCGCGCACCAATTGGTGCATCTCGGCCCGCACCCGGGCAGCGAAGACCTTGGAGTCGTGGAGTAGCTCGTAGAAAGCTACTTTCTGTTGGGCTTCCTGCCGTTCTTCCTGGGAGGCCAGGCGCAATTCCGGGTGGAGCAGGCTCTGCCATTCTTCGATCAGACTGTTGTCGATACGCTCCAACATGGCTCGGAAAAACCCCAGAATGTCGTAGATAGCCTCGTCTTTGGCCTTCTCCGGCACCGTTTGGTCGAGAGTTTTGTAGAGCTGACTCAGGTATCGCAGTAGAAGGCCTTCAGAACGCTGCAGGCCATAGCGGCGGATGAAGTCCGCGAAGCTCATGTAGTTTTCGAAAATCTCCCGGCCGATGGACTTGGGCTTGACCGCCTCTCCCCGCACCCAAGGGTGGAGCTCTCGAAAGGAATTGAAGGCATCGTAGAGCTGATCGGCGTTGGGCTTGGGGTGAGTGACCTCTTCGAGGCGCTCCATTCTCTCCTCGTAGGGCACTCCTTCGGCCTTGAGCAGAGCTATCAGCTCACCCTTGAGACGATCCGCTTGCTTGCGCAAGATGATCTGAGGGTTCTCGAGAATGGCTTCCACCTGACTCATCACGTCCAGGGCATAGTCCGGCTTGTCCGGATTCTGGGCTTCGAGGATTTCCACCAGGAACAAGGCCAGGGTATGAAAGAGAGAGAAATCCCACTGCAGGTCCTCGTTGACCACCACCCACAGGTAGTTTGATTGGGTGTCCCGGGCGGTTTGAATGACATCGGCCCGGTACAGGGAGCGAACCAGGACAGCGGCTTCGGAGAACAGGCGCTTCTTGCTGGCATCGTCTTCGTGGCAACGCTTCAAGAGCTCTCGCAAGGAAGTGAAGTTGTCGTTGGAAGCGTCGCTATCGGCGTCCCGCTGGATCAGGTTGAAGACCATGCCATGGGTGAGGCGGAAGCTAGGTTTCAAGGTCTCCGGAGGTTTCTCGATCAAACCCTGGAAGGTTTGTTCGTCCCAATGGACATAACCTCGCTGCGGCGGTTTGCGGCGGACGATTTTCTTCTTGCCACTCTTGGCAGCCTTCTGCACCAAACGGAGATTTTCGATGACATGTTCCGGTGCCTGGCACACCACGCTGCCTCGGTCGTCGAACCCCTTGCGGCCAGCCCGACCAGAAATCTGTTTGAAGTCGCGCACCGAGAGGATTTTGGTCTCGGAACCATCGTATTTACACAGCTTGGTGAACAGGACCGTGCGAATCGGGATATTGACGCCGACTCCCAAGGTATCCGTGCCGCAAATCACCTTCAGCAAACTTTGTTGGGAGAGTTGTTCCACCAGGAGCCGGTATTTGGGCAACAGGCCAGCGTGGTGCACGGCTATTCCGAAGGTGAGGAAGCGCCTCATCTCTTTGCCATAGCTAGTGTCGAAGCGGAACCCCTTGAGGGCGTCTAAAACGGCGCGTTTTTCCTCCTTGGTGGTGATTTGCATGCTGGTCAGACTTTGTGCCAGCTCCGCGCATTCCCGCTGGGTGAAGTTGACGATATAGATGGGGGACTTGCCCTGGTCGAGGAGGCGTTGGACCGTCTCGTGAAGCGGTGTCTGGCGGTACTCGAAGTCGAGGGGAACGGGACGATCGTCGGACCGCACCAAGGAGACTTCGGAGGTGGTCTGTTCCGCGAGGTATTGCTCGATGCGCGACGTGTTTCCCAAAGTTGCCGACATGAGGAGGAACTTCGTGCTCTCGAGGGTGATGAGGGGGATCTGCCAGGCGGCACCGCGATCTCGGTCCGCATAGTAGTGAAATTCGTCCATCACCACATAGGGGGCATCCGCACCTTCACCCTTGCGCAGCACCATGTTGGAAAGGACTTCCGCCGTGCAGCAGATGATGGTGGCCTGTGGGTTGATGCTGGCATCGCCGGTCAACATGCCGACGTTCTCGGCTCCGAAGTCGTCGCATAGAGCAAAGAACTTTTCACTAGCGAGAGCTTTGATGGGGGAGGTGTAAAAAGACCGTTTCTGTTCGCACAGCCCCTTGAAATGTAAACCTGTTGCTACCAGAGATTTGCCGGAGCCGGTAGGAGTATTGAGAATGACGTGGCGGCCAGCCATGAGCTCCAAGAGAGCTTCCTCCTGGGCGGGGTAGAGGGAGAACCCCAGATCCCCCGCCCACTCCAAGAATAGGTCGAGCATGAGGTCTGGGTCACGGGTTCCTCCATCCGGGATGCGGTCGACCAATCGGGGCGGGCCATCGCTCGGTGGCCCGTCGCTCGTCGGCCCATCGTTCGTAGGCCCAGTGTGGCTACCCGGTTGTAGGGCGGAGGATACGTTGGCTGGTGCGTCGGTCAAGTTGTCATTCCTTTTCTCCGCCGCCTTTGTTCAGTCGGCAATGTGGAAGCTCGACTGTAGCGCATCTGTACCTCCTGCGGACCCCATGCGTTCCCAGGGGGCCCCTAGGGATGGGGGGGATGTCCTGGATCCCCACGCTCTTGAGGTCCCAAGCCGTGGAGGCTCTGGCCAAGGAACCCCTTTGGAAAGCCATCGTCCCCAGGAAAGCCCAGCTCGATATCTCTCCCTTCATGGGGGATCGAGGCGGTTCCGAAAAGGTAGTCCCAGATACTGAGAGTCAGACCGAAATTCATCCCGTGGGGATGTTCCTGGGGAAGATGTTTGGCGTGGTGCCAGATGTGCATCTGGGGATTGTTGAAGAGATACCGCAAGGGCCCCAGGGGAATCCTGAGATTGGAGTGGTTGAAGTGGCCCACGGCGAGAGTGAAGATGTGGACCACAAAGAAATCATCGATACCAAAGCCGATCATGGCCAAGGGCAGGTACTCCAGGCACCGATAGACCACGTTCTCCATCCAGTGGTACCGCAGGTGAGCGGCGAACCCCATCTCCTCCACGGAGTGGTGCACCTTGTGAAATTCCCACAGGAAGGGGACTCGGTGGAGTAGGCGGTGAACGTTCCATTGCACGAAATCTCTGACCAGGAAGAGGGTCAGAAGCTGTGCCCAAACGGGCCATCCACCTACCTCAATGGCGACCAAATTGCGAAGACCTACTTGCCCCAGCAGATCCTTGAAGAGCTGAACGAAAACGTCGGAAGCTGCGTTGTAGATCACGAGGGAGAAAAGAAAGAAATTGAAGACCATATAGAAGGCATCGAGCCAAAAATCTTTGCGGAATTTCGCTTGCTCAGGTCTCCAAGGCCGCAGGACTTCCAGCAGGAAAAAGAAAAGCGATAGGCCCAGCAGCCACAAGAAGTAGTTGTGGAGCCGGAACTGGGTCAGCTCACCCCAAAGATAGTGAGCGTAGTTCCGATAACCGTCGAGGAAGATAATCCAATAGTCGCTCATGGGTACTCAATCCGCTACCGGCCGAGATAAACCAGGACCGGCACCGAGTCTACAGGAGAGCGATTCCGGTTCTGCCAGTTCCGGTTCTGCCAGTTCCGGTTCTGCCAGTTCCGGTTCTGCCAGTTCCGGTTCTGCCAGTGTTGGGAGCTTCAGCTCAGGGGCCACAAGTTCCGGTGCGCCAAGCCCAGGCGACGAGCTCCGTCTGGCTGTGAAGATCCAGCTTGCTATAAATGTTATTGAGGTGGTTGCGGACGGTCCGAATAGAGATGCGAAGCAGGGAAGCGATCTCGTGAAGGGATTGGCCATCGGCGAGGAGAGCGACGATCTCGCCTTCCCGAGCGGTCAGCGGTTCTACCTCGATTTCTTCTAACTTTTCATGAACAGCTGGGCTGAGCCGTCTCTTCTTCCCTCGAGCGGCGCAGCGGATAGCAGAGAGGATGCGCGAGGCCGGCTCGTCCTTGAGTAAGTAGTCGACAGCGCCCGCTTCGACCGCGGCATGAATGTAGTGGGGGTAATCAAAGGCGCTGAGCACCAGCGCTTTGACTTCGGGGTAGTCCTGGCGAAGGATCTCGACCAGGTCCAGGCCGGATCGGTTTTGAAGGCGGAGATCTACCAACGCCACGCTGACCTTGCTTTGCCGGAGGATCTCCAGCGCTCCAGTCACCCCTTCCGCTTCTCCCACCACTTGGAGATCCTCTGCGTCTTCCAGAGTGTTTCTGAGCCCCTGGCGAAAGAGGGGATGATCCTCGACGATAAGGACGGGGGTTCTCACGGGTTCCTTCATGAAGCGAATCTCCTTCAATGCTCTTTTTCTTTGCCAGGCGAGGTCCCTGGGATGGTGACTCGAAGTACGGTGCCTTTTTCCGGACAGGAAGAGATTTCCAAGTTCCCCTCCACGGATTCCGCGCGTTCCTTCATGCCGAGAATCCCCAGATGGCCCTTTCGGGCCAGCTCGATCCATCGCTTTGGAGGTTGAAACCCCGGGCCGTCATCTTCGATGCGCAATTCGGTAGGCGGGCCGAGTCGAAATCGAACTGAGATACGACTCGGATCTCCGTGTTTGAGGGCGTTGGTGAGAGACTCCTGAAAGATCCGGTAGAGCACCAGGCGGGTTGCTTCCGGTAGGAGTTGGTCATCCGGTTCCAGGTCCAAGTCGATCACCAGGTTGGGGTTCTGATTGCGGATGCGTTTCGCGTGGTCTTCCAGGGCGGGGGCAAGGCCGTAGGGTTGGAGGAGCGGTGAACGCAAGCTGCCGCAGACGGACCGCAGCTGCGCAACCAAGCCCACGAGGGCGGTCCTCAAGTCCTCGCGGGCCATTCCCCGTGGACGGCTGAGGCCGAGTTGCAGAGCATGGAGCTCCTGAAGGGGGCCATCATGGAGCTCCAGGGCGAGCTGAATTCTCTCCTTTTCCCTTTCTCCGAGCAGTCGCTGGCGGACTTCCAAGTCTTCTTGGTGGGCTGCCATGGTGCGCCTCAATCGACGTCGGTAACGCAGGGTCGCCACCATCAACATCGAGCCGAGGCCCAACAAGGCGAGGGCGAAACGAACCGACTGTCGCTCCCAGAACCTCGGCAGAACCTCCAGGGAAACGGCGACCCCCAGGGGGTTCCACTGCCCATCGCTGTTGGCTCCGGCAATCTCCAATTGAAAGGTGCCGGCTGGAAGGTTGTTGTAGTTGCCTTCGGGATTGGTGGTTGGCTCAGACCAGGTATCGTCTAGGCCGCGGAGGCGGTGTCTGTAGAGATTCCTGCTGGGATCCAGATAGTCCAACACGGCAGCTTGAAAAGCTACCGATCGTTCTTCCGGTGCGAGGGTCAGGGACTTTCCGGCAAGAAGTACCGCCTCAGATCGCTCCATACGGCGACCGGGCGTGCGCAGGCCAGTCAACACGACTGGGGGTGCCTCGGTAGGGAGCTCTAGGGACTCTGGCTGAAAGAGGTTAAAGCCATAGGGTCCCCCAAAGGCGAGGAGCCCACCGGGCCCCCGAGTCGCCGCCCCGACATTGAACTCATCACTTTGCAGGCCATGGCGATGGTGAAATCGTGTGACCTGTCCCGATTTCAAGCGGATTCTTACCAAACCCTTTTCGCCGCTGGCCCAAATGTTTCCTTCAAGATCTTCCTGGATACCGTAGACCACCTCATTGCCCAAAGGGGGAAACGGCTCGAAATGAGAGTGATCTCCACGGCTTTGGAACAGGCCTTGATCTGTAGCTATCCAAAGCGTTCCCTTCTGGGTTTCGAGGATGCCGGCGATCCGAGCCATGGAACCGGCCTCTGGTTTGCGCAACGGAATTTGCTGGGATCGACCGGTGGAGTAATCGAGGCGGATCAGGCCTCTCGACCAAGTACCAACCCATAGGTTACCGAGGTGGTCCCGGGCGAGGCTGATGAGGGGGTCCTCGTTGTCCGTAGGCGAGCCGCTGGGTGCCAGGGCAAGGGGGACTGGATCTCCTCGGTCCGGAAGGAGGTAGAACAGAGAGCCTTGCCAGGTGGCAGCCCAGAGGCTGCCGTTCTGGTGACCGACCAGAGCCCGAATACTGAGGGGGCCGCCCGGCCCCTCCAGCCGGGTGACCTCCTGCGGCTCGAAGGAGGGGGGCCGAAAGCTGAGCAATCTGCCCCCGGAGGTCCCCGCCAGGACTTCCCCCGACCTCCCGGAAGCCAGGGCGTAGACGCGGTCAGCGGCCGCTCGCTTGGATGTGGATGGTTCTATGGCTGGCTCCGGCGCCAAATAATCTCTGGCCTGCCCGCTCCTAGGGTCGAGGCGGTAGAGGCCTTGGTCTTGAGTGCCCGCCCATATGGACCCCTGCTCATCCAGATGGAGGGAAAACACTCCCACTACGGGGCGGGTGCGATTGCCGATCCGCAGAGAACGGTGGTGGGGGAATGACAGTCGAACATGCGGTAAGTAGCTGAATCCGGCCTGCTCTGTTCCGATCCATAAAGTGTCGTCTCGGTCTACGAAAAGGGTGCGGAGGCTGTCACTCCCCAAGGCCCCTCGATGGACGGAGGAGGCTCGATAGCTGTAGAGAAGGCCCTGCTCTCGGTCGATGTGAAACAGGCCGGTTCCTCTTGTGGCGAGCCAGAAATGCCCATCCGAATCCTCGGCGAAGGCGAGAACCCAAGCCCGTTTCAAGGTCGATCCGGGCGACTCGAGGGGCAGAGGCTGGAGGGATTGGGTTCCCGCTTCGAGTAGAAAAACGCCACGATCGCGGGTCCCTACCCAAAGAGTGCCTTGGCGGTCGAGAAATAGAGCACTGACCTTGAGAGGTTGCCCTTTCCCTCCCAATCCTTCCAAGGTGTCGACGGCCTCAAAGCAGCCTCCGTCCGCAGGCGAATAGCGGAACAGGCCGTGCAGAGTTCCGACCCAGATCTCGCCTTGGGAGCCCGCCAGCAGGCTGGGCACGTAGTTGCCCGGGAGCTGACATCGACCTTCTCGAGGAGGGGAGATCTTCTCGAAGCGGCGTTCTTCCGGGTAGAACACGAACAGCCCCTTGGTGCGGGTCCCCACCCACAGCTTGCCCTCTGGGTCGAAGACCATGGAGGTCACCAGATCACTACGCAGGCTGGCTGAGTCTTCAGAGCGATACCGGTAGCAGACCAAGAGCATCGTCTCCCTCGGTAACCGGCAGATATCTCGGTCGTCGCGGGCCAGCCACAATTCTCCGGATGGGCTGAGTTGAATGACTTTGATGATGTTCTTCGAAAGGTAAGAGGCTTTTTTTGCCTCTTGGTCAAAACGAAGAAACTCGCGTCCATCGAAGCGGTTCAGACCGGATTCCGTGCCGAGCCATAGGAATCCGTCCGCATCCCGCAGAACGGCAAAACCAGAGTTTGCGGACAGACCATCATCCACGGTCAGGTGGGAAAAGTGGAGCGCGGGAGGATTGGTACCTTCCCGCAGCTCGACGACCCCTGCAGCCCCGGTAACCCAGAGCCAGGAGCAGAGCAGAGAGATGCCAAAGGGCAGGGTTCTCCTCGCTCTTCCTCGTTTCATGGTGTTCCCTATCCCCGCCCGCAGATTCATCTCTTCTATCTTTTCAGCTACAGAGGAAGATTGTCTGAGTCATTTGACTCAGAGTTGGCGAGGCCGGGTCCTTCGGCGTATTCCGATCGGGCTAGGTCACAGTTGGCTGAGTGCCTTTTCTAGGTCGGCGATGATGTCTTCGGCTTTCTCTAGACCGATAGAAAGGCGGATGCTCCCCGGTTCGATTCCTGCTGCCAGTTGGTTTTCGGCCGGTACCGGAGCGTGGGTCATTGACGCCGGGTGCTCGATGAGGGTGCGGATTTGGCCCAGGGATACGGCGAGAGTGATGGTTAGGGCTTGCTGAGCCAAAAGGTCCATGAAGCGGGCCCCTCGTTCCTTTACCTCCGCTGCTTCTCCAGCCAACACGAAACAGAGAAGGCTCCCGGGGGCAAAGCCGCCGTCGAAGTCCCGCATCTGGCGTTGGGCCAATTCGTGCTGTGGGTGGCTAGGCAGGCCTGGGTAGATGACTCGGTCTACCGCGGGGTGCTGTTCCAGAAAGACCGCCACTTGGTGAGTGAGGTCCATTTGTTGGCGGCAGCGCAAGGCGAGGGTGGGTAGCCCGTAGACCAAAGGTGGCCAAGCAGCCTTGGGAGAGAGCACACCACCGAAGTCCTTGCGGTAGAGCAGCAGATCCGGCTCGAGGAGTTTGGGGCCGATGACGGCGCCGCCCATATCGGTGCCGAAGCCGCCAATGTTCTTGGTGAGGCTGTGAACGGCTATGTCGATGCCGTGCTCCAGAGGGCGTTGGCAGTAGGGAGTGGCAAATGTATTGTCGATTATGGTGAAGGGTCGTCGTCGAGGCGGTCGGGCATCGGCAAAGGGGCGGACAGCTGCGGCGATGGCTTGCAGATCCAGGAGCTCCAAGCTGGGGTTGCAAGGGGTTTCCCCGTAGACCGCCATGATGCTCGAGTCTTCTTCCAGTAAGCGGGTCAGGGAATCGATATCCGTGAGATCCGCAAAGATCACTCGGATGCCCAAGCGAGGGTACCAATTAGTGAAAAGCGAGTAGCTGCAGCCATAAACCGTGCGATGTGAGACCAGAGTGTCTCCGGCTTTGAGAAGGACTCCCAAGGCTGCCGAGATCGCGGCCATTCCGGTACTGAAGGTAACGCAAGTGCCGCCCCCTTCTGCTGCTTGCAGTCTCTCCTCTAGCATGCCTCGGCTAGGTTCATCGAGGCGATCATAGATATAGATGGGGGACTGAGTGTCGTGATTGAACTCCGGGTTGGCGAACTCCAGGAACCCCTCTGCGCCTCGAGCGGCGCTCTCCAGCCGATAAGACGCTGAAGCACTGATAGGAGGAACGATATGGTCACGATAGTTCCAATGAGGACTGACCATCTTGCCGTGAATGAGACGAGTTTCGGGACTGTACTTCGGGAATTTTTCGTCCACTGACTTCTCCTCGGGCTGGGGATCGAGACCCGAGCCGCCGCTTTCAGTCAAACCCGTTGTGCGGCTCTGAGTAGCTCTTGGGAAGAGCGCCTGGTCTTTATTGCCAAAGGCCTCGTAGGAAATTTCTACCACAGATCTCCAGTGCAGATCTCTTGGCTGGGACTTCTCACCAGCTTTCTGCTGCGACACCGGCCCCTGATCTCGAGTGACAAGGTCCAGGCATGCGAAGAGAGGTGGTAATGTTGCATCGTGAAATTGAAATATTGAAATAAGATATGGTTTACCGTTTGGCGCCGGCTATCGAGGGAGGAGACATCATGAACAATGGCTACGGTTTCTTTTGGATTTTAGGCCTTCTGATGATCTTTGCAGTGGCCTTCCTGGGAAATGCCTCCTCGGATCCGGAGAGCACGCTACAAGTCTACGACCCGGCTGCCCTGGCTCGGTCGGAGTCGCCGACGGGATTAGATACGGAGCCGGCACCAGGCTTAGCCACCTTCGAGTTGAGCTATGACGACGGCGAAGCAGATGCCGCCTATGGGGGAGATGCCCTCGGAACTGTTGAAATGGCCATGCGCTTCGACCTCACGCGGTTCCCCGCAGGAGTGGAAGAGGTCAGTGTTTGTTTGTTGCGAGCCACCGCCGGGGGAAGCTCGAGTCTCAGCTTCGACTTGGTTTTCTGGGAAGCCAACGGCACGGGGGGCACCCCGGGAGACTTTCTAGCTCGTCTGCCGGTGACGGCGACGGGAGTTCCGGCGGCCCAGGCGGGTGCCTTCTACACCTATGACGTGTCCCTGCTCGACCTCGAAGTGACCGAGAATCGAGTTTTCCTCGGCGTCCGCTGGGATGCCACCACCGATCCGGGTTTCTTTCTCTGTGGAGACCGGGATGGGGCTACGCCACAACCTGCCTTCAACCGGATCAGCCAAACCGGCACTTGGATTCCCCTGGCTACCACCGATCCGGGCTACCGGGCGCTGATGATTCGAGGTGTCTTTAGTGGCGAAGCCAGCGGCCCCTGTACCGAGGGTGCTTCAACTCTGTGCCTCAACAATGACCGTTTTCGAGTCGAAGCAGACTTTCTCACCCCAGGTGGCAATATGGGGCCCGCCCAGGCTGTCGAGCTTACCGACGACACGGGGTACTTTTGGTTTTTCAATTCCACCAACGTCGAAATGGTGATCAAGGTCCTTCGGGGTTGCGGGAACAATGGTCATTATTGGGTCTTTGCTGGTGGCCTCACCAACGTCCAAGTAGACCTGACGGTCACGGATACCCAAACTGGCGACTCCCAGATCTATCGCAACCCACTGCAGACTCAATTTCAGCCGATTCAGGATACCGGGGCCTTTTCCAGCTGCCCTTGATTGGGGCGCGGTAGGCGATCCCGGTATCGAGGTGGCTCGAGATCGGGGTTGCCGCGATCGGGACAATGTTGCTGGCCGCCGAGCCAGATCCGGCGGAGAGCTCGCCTCCCAGGGGCTTTAGGTCCCACTTCCTCTTCTCGGAGAAGCTGCGGACTTTCCTCAGTTCTCGTCTGATCCTCTGAGCCAAAGAAAGCTTCAGTGGCTATTCTCGCTCGCTCCTATTTCAATCACTACGAAACGATTCGGCGGCTCTCGTCACTCCCTAATGTCTGCATCTCGAGAGAGTCTCTTCGAGGCTCGAAGGGTGCGTTGGTTCTTGGCCCAGGCATCGAAATGAGGCTTGAGGGGGACCGGCCACTTCCTTCCGAGGCAGGAATTCTGTAGCGCTAACCGATTGATGTTAGCTCCATTATTTCGGCCGTACCAGCCACTGCTGGACGACCTGGCTTAGCGAGGGCCACCCCTATGGGCACCTTCCGGCGATCCGAGGACTTCGACGCGGACTACTACGAGCGCGGAGTCCAGACAGGTAAATCTCTTTACGAAAACTACCGTTGGCTCGGCGACCAAACGGTCGCTATGGCGCAGGCCATGGTGGAGGTTCTACAGCTGAAGCCGGAGCACAAAGTGCTCGATTACGGCTGCGCCAAAGGCTACCTGGTGCGAGCTCTGCGCATTCTCGGCATGTCCGCCTGGGGAGTCGACATCAGTCGCTATGCGATTGGTTGTGTCGACCCGGAAGTGCGCTCTTTCTGCGCCCAGGTTTCGAGCAACGGACATCTGACCATTCCCCGACCTCTACCGGAAGCATCGCCGGGAGTTCTGTCTTCCTTTGCTGTCGAGGCGGCGGTGGAGAATGGCTGTGACTACGACATGGCCATTTCCAAGGACGTCCTCGAACACATCCCCTACCAGCAACTGCCCGGGTTATTGAGCACGATTCGCCAAGTCTCCCGGGGCCTCTTCGCCATCGTTCCTCTGGGAGATGGCGAGCGCTTCATCGTTCCCGAGTACGAGGATGACCCAACCCACGAGATTCGCGAGTCCATGGAGTGGTGGCAGGAGACCTTGGAGCGAGCGGGGTGGAGGGTGGAGCGCTCGGAGTACTTGATGCCTGGGATCAAGGATGCCTGGGCTCACTATCCCAAGGGCAACGGTTTTTTCATCTGTTATCGATCCGAAAGCTAGGAAAGAAGAGCATGTCGTTGAATCTACGCCACGCAGAGGTTCTCCGGGAGGGGAAGCTACCCGGAGGAAACGGGACCATCGAAGTGCTTCGCTTGGCCAATTCCCGAATCGCGATTCGGCGTTTCGCTCAACGGGGGAAGGTCACCACGGTGATCGACAAGCGAGAGGTCCACAAGGGCGGCGAGAGCCAGTTGCAGTCCTTGACGCCGGAGACAGCGAATCTGGTCTTTGACCGGATCGTCTCCGGGGAATCCATGGCTTCCTGCGTGGTCTTTCACGAGGGAGAGATGCCCCGCTCCATGGTGAAAACGCCTCGAGAGCACCAATTCACTTCCACCGGCAAGAAGTTCTGGCGCCACCCGGAGCAGATGAAAGCCTACCGTCAAGGTGGGGGGCATTCCATCATCAGTACTCACGTCTCGCCGGAAGGGGCTTGCAACCTCAAATGCCCCTACTGCAGCGTGACCTATCGCGACACTCATTCGCGCATTGAGCTCGACCGGATTCAGGATTACATCGAGAAGCTCCAGAGCCGGGGCCTCAAGGCGGTGATCCTGACCGGCGGCGGCGAGCCCACGGCCTATCGCCAATTCGATGAGTTGGTCACTTGGCTCAAGTATGAACGGGGGTTGTCGGTGGCCCTGATCACCAATGGAACTCTCTCCCAGCGAGTCTCCAAGGAGGCCTGGGGCGCGTTCTCCTGGATCCGCGTCAGCATCAACGTCTTCGATGGCTGGCAGGAGACCATTCGTCTTCCCGTGGCTGACCTCGCAGAGGACTGCGTGGTCGGCTGTTCCATGGTCTACACCGCGGAGCACGAAGCCACGGCGGAGATGGAAACGGATCGCTATGAGCTGTTGCAGCGGGTCTCGTCCCTGTCGACGGAACTGGGGGCTCGGTACATCCGCCTGCTACCCAACTGCTCTTTGGATTCCTGCACCCTTCTGGCTCAGCACGCGGCCCTCGAGAAGGTGCTCGACAAGGTCGATGATCCCCGCTTCTTGCATCAGCACAAGATGCACCGCACGCCGAAGTCTCACACTTGTCATCAGGCCTATTTCCGGCCCTATCTGGGCGAGGAGCCGTGGAGAGGAGACGGTCGCCCGGGGTCGGTATATCCCTGCGACAGCGTGGTGCTCAACGACGGAGTGCAGTTTTTCCCGCAGAAATACCAGCTCTGTCGGCCGGAAGATATTTTGGATTTCCTCGATGGCAAGCTCGACATGACTTTCGATCCCACGAAGCATTGCTCAGGCTGCGTTTTCACCGACAACATCGACCTCTTGGAGGATTGGAAGAACGGTTCTCCGGATCGCTTCGCTGAGCACAGGGAGCCCATGTTGCACGAGGAGTTTCCTTGATGCTTGAAGAGGGAGTCCCGAGATTCGGGCATCTCACCGCTTTATCTTGGGACGCCATGTCTTGGGAGGACGTGCCCTTGGAGGCCGTGTCTTGGAAGGCCGGGGCCTGGAATGCCGGGTCCGAGGATGCTCTAGAAGAGATTCCGTTCTCAGGGTTGAGAGCCAGCGAGGTGCTTTTCTCGATGGTGGGCGACGAAGTCTTCCTTGGTCCGAGTCCGATGGTCTTCCAGGTCGAAGGGCAAGTCCAGGAACTCCGCCCACTGGACGGCCATCAGTTCTCGGTGCTGCTCGAGGCTCGCGGTGCGGTAGAGGGTTCCGACGTGGGGGATGCGCAGGAAATGGTCGCGACCGGCAGCAACCATGGCCTTCCAGAGGTTCCAGTCCAAGTTGTCCTTGCGCTGGAGACCGCCACAGGCGTCGTAGGACTCGCGGCGTACGACGGCGTCGGAAGTATCGATGAAGTTGAGTCTCTCCATCTGACGACGGGCCCGGGAGTCCCAGTCCGGCTTTCGCCAGACGAAAGACTCGCCAACCGCTGGTCCGAAAAGTTGGTAGAGGGGAAAGATGCGCAGCGGCAGGAGGTCTTCCCTCTGATGAAGGCGGAAGAGAGTGTCGCTGTAGACCAGGTCCAGAGTGTCATCTCCGGAGAAGGCCTCTACGGCGCGCTCCAGGACGCGAGGTTTCCACTCATTGTCGGCGTCCAGAAAGGCCAGCAGCTCTCCCCGTGCCGCCTCGACTCCGGCGATCTTGGCGTCGAAGCCCGGGAAATCGAGGCCACCCCAAGCTGGCAGGTTGGTGAAGTGAATCCGTTCGTCGTCAAGACTTTCGACCAAGTGTCGAGCCGCTTCGAGGTCCTCCTCGGGGGGGTGGTCGGCAACGATATGCAGCTCCCAGGTCTCATAGCTTTGGTGCCTGACGGATTCGATCGCCAGGGCCAGGGAGGAGCCGATACCGTCCTTTTTCGGGGCGTCAGCGACCTCCCGGAATGTGGACATGACGATGCTGATAAGGGGTTGCTCTGCCATGAGATACCTCCGAGGAGAAAGGGCTGCGGTGAGCGGTCTTCTCTCATGCTAGCGGCTGATTCAGCTTCTGTCGAGGGTCCTGTGGGCTGGGGCCAGAGGAACCTGCGAATACCTTCCAACAGCCGAATCGGGTCGATGAAGAGACGTTTCACAAATACCGGGGAGAGGGTCCGGGAGAGGGCTGCGGGGCACCAGCCAGCGAGCAGCGCAGCCTTGGGGCTCCCCACCAAACGGCAGCTAATTTGGATTGATTTGCCATGATCAAAGGGTTGACAGAAGCGGTAGTCACAGGTTCGCAATTCAGAGATGTTTCGCCGGGGGAAGACCTTATCGAGCTCGGGGACCGGCCCCTCACCGTCGATGATGTCGCCGGTTTGGCTCGAGGAGATCTGAGGATTCGACTCCATGACCACGGGGCCTTGCGGGAGCGCTTGGAGATCAGCAGCCAGCGACTGCAAAACCAGCTCGAGGCGGGGCGGGAAGTCTACGGCGTGACCACCGGCTTTGGAGAATCCTGCCTCAACTCCGTGGAAAGCCAATACGCCATGGATCTCCCTCGCAACCTGGTTCGCTTCCATGGTTGTGGAGTCGGTGAACCGCTCAGTGACGAAGCTGCCGCAGCCACGGTCGCCGCTCGCCTGGCCTCCTTGGCTGCGGGCTGGTCCGCGGTGCGGCCGGAGGTCCTGGAGAGGTTGTGTGACCTGCTCAATCATCGGATTCTTCCCGTGATCCCCAGTCAAGGCTCGGTGGGAGCCAGTGGAGACCTGACCCCGTTGTCTTATGTCGCCGCGGTCCTCCAGGGGGAGCGGGAGGTGCGCTTTCAGGGCGTTCCCATGGCCGCCGCGGAGGCCTTCCAGCAGTTGAACCTGGAACCGTTGGCCTTTCGTCCCAAAGAAAGCCTGGCGATGATGAACGGCACCAGTGTCATGGCCGGATTGTCCTGCTTGGCTCTGGTGCGGGCTCGACGGTTGGCCCGGTTCGCCGCGACTCTCACGGCGATGGCCAGCGATGTCTTGCGGGGCAATAGTGGTCACTTCGACGACCGGATCTTTGCCGCCAAGCCTCACCCGGGCCAAAGAGCCTGCGCCCGCTGGATTCGGGAGCATTTGCAATCTTCTGAAGGTGGGGGAGCCTGGAACGGGCATCTCCCCGGCGGCGGCGAGACCTCCTCTCGCATTCAAGATCGGTACTCGGTGCGCTGTGCTCCCCATGTGATCGGTGTCTTGGTGGATTCTCTTCCATGGATGAGCCGCTGGCTCGAGACCGAAGTCAACGGCGCCAACGACAACCCCTTGATCGATCCGGATACCGGCGACGTCTTGCACGGCGGCAATTTCTACGGCGGTCACTGTTGTTTCGTCGCCGACGGCCTAAAAAACAACGTAGCCAATATCGCCGACCTACTGGAGCGCCAGATGGTGCTGCTGCTGAGCCCGTCCAGCAACAACGGTCTGCCGGAGAACCTAGTGGCCAGGACCGGAGGCGACCGCTATTCCCATCACGGATTCAAGGCCATGGAAATTACCGCTTCGGCTCTCACCGCTGAGGCCCTCAAACTCACCATGCCCGCCAGTGTCTTCAGTCGCAGCACGGAAGGGCACAATCAGGACAAGGTGAGCATGGGGACGATCGCTGCCCGCGATTCCTTGCGAGTTCTCGATCTGACCGAGACGGTGGCGGCCATTGCTACCTTGGCCCTGTGCCAGGGGGTTGATCTGCGAGGCCTCGACAGCTGTCGTCCTCGGACACTGGCGATGCACCGCAAGGTGCGAGAGCGAGTGAAGTTCAACCAAGGGGATCGGCGACAGGACGTGGATATCGAGCAAGTGTTGGATCTCCTACGCAACGACGAGCTTCCTATGGGTAGCTGGGATTTCGAGGTCTGACGGTGGGTAGCCCGGCTGTGATCGATCTTGGGCGAATCCCCTCCCTGGGGGTTCTGCCCCGCCGCATGCTCGCCGCTGTGGTTCGCCAAGAGCGCTACGGAGAGCCGGAACAGGCCTTCGCTCTGGAAGAGGTCGCGGTGCCTCGTCCCAAGGATGGGCAGGTCTTGGTCTTGGTGATGGCGGCTGGCATCAACTACAACAACGTCTGGGCGGCTCTGGGCCAGCCTATGGATGTCATCGCAGCGCGTCAGCGCAAGGGAGCTCCGGAAGATTTCCACATTGGCGGTTCGGATGCTTCCGGCATCGTTTGGGCCGTTGGACGCGGAGTTTCAGAGGTTCAGGTCGGTGACCCGGTGGTTCTCTCCTGTTGCCAATTCGACCCCAACGCTGCGGACGTGCGGGCTGGTGCCGACCCCATCAGCTCTTCATCGGCGAGGATTTGGGGGTATGAAGCGAACTATGGCTCCTTCGCCCAATTCACCTTGGTGGAGCCCTACCAATGTCTTCCCAAGCCTCCCCATTTGACCTGGGAGGAAGCCGCTGCCTACATGTTGGTAGGGGCGACCGCCTATCGCCAGTTACGTGGCTGGCCGCCCCACCGAGTGGAGGCGGGTGATCCGGTGTTGATTTGGGGTGGCGCCGGGGGTCTCGGCTCCATGGCCATTCAACTGGTGAAGGAGTTTGGAGGCATTCCCATAGCGGTGGTCTCGAGTCAGGACCGGGCGGACTATTGCCGGCGTCTCGGAGCCCAAGGCGTTCTGGATCGAAATGAGTTCGACCATTGGGGGCGGCTCCCCAGCCTCGATGACGCCACGGCTTTCGGCAGTTGGCTGGCGGGTGCTCAAGCCTTCGGTCGGCGGTTTTGGGAGGAGCTGGGAGAGCGCCGCAACCCCCGCATCGTTTTCGAACACGCCGGGGAGGCCACCTTGCCCACCTCCATCTATCTCTGTGCCAACGATGGCATGGTGGTGATTTGCGCCGGTACTTCCGGGTACGCTGGCGACGTCGACCTTCGCTACCTTTGGATGCGCCAGAAGCGCCTCCAAGGGTCTCATTTCGCTAACCCACAGCAATGCGCCGCCCTCAACGACTTGGTCTGCCAGGGACGCATCGATCCGTGTCTGTCCCGTACCGAGCCTCTCAGCCAGGTCGGCGCCTGTCACCAGTGGATGCACGAGAATCGCCACCCTCCGGGAAATATGGCGGTCCTGGTGGGGGCGCCGCGGCCCGGTTTGACGGACTTGCCGCCGGAGTTGGGCAGCCTGGCGGATGCCCGGCCGACTCCTAGGCCGACTCTCGAGGCGGCTCTGAGTCAGGCCCAAGGGGGAAGGGCATGAAGAGCGATCCTCAGGTCCTCGTCGCTCGGTACTTCGGGGAGCTCCTCAACGCTCGAGATTTCTCTCGGGCCGGAGAGATCCTGACCCCGGATTTCGTCTTCTTCGGCCCCACCGAGCCCGCAGGTCTCGACCAGCAGGGTTTCGAAGCCTTCTTGGTGGGGCTACAAAAAGGTTTTTCCGACAAGCACTTTACCGAAGTGGAACGATTGAGCCTCGGTGACCGGTGGGTGAGTCGCTTCCGCATGACCGGCACCCACGATGGCTCGTTTCGGGGGATTCCGGCTAGTGGCCGACGGACGGACGTGGAAGGTTGTGACATTTTCTATCTTCGCTCCGGGAGGATCGCGCGAGTTCGAGCCTATTTCGACTTATTGGCTCTCCTGTTGCAGATCGGTGCCTCCCCGCCGTCCTCCTCTCAATTTCCAGGCTCCTCTATCTCGGGCTCCTCTTCGGCAGCCTCAGAGGCCTCTGACTCAGCTCTCTCTTGAACGGATAGAGGAGAATTGGCGTGGTAGATGGTTCCTTCGACCCCTCCCGGGAGAGTCACGAAGAAGCGGTGTTCGTAGAAGAATCTCCGCCGGTCCCGCCTGCCGAGGAAGATCCAGGTAGCAAAGAACCCAGCCCCTTGGACCGGCGCCGCTATCGCAAGGTGCGCCGATATTTCCTACGGGTGAGCCTGCATGTCTTTTTCTGGGACATTCTCCTCAATCGACCGGGGCTCCGTGGCTTGCGAAGGGCACCTCTGCCCCGATGGATCCGGCTGGCTGAGGATTTTCGCGAGTTGGCGGTGGAGATGGGCGGTGTGCTCATCAAGCTTGGGCAGTACTTACGGACTAGGGTCGACGTCTTACCGGTGGACGTAGCAGCCGCCTTTGCTGGTTTGCAAGATTCGGTACCGCCGGAGCCTTTCGAAGACATCAAAGCCAGAGTCGAGGGGGACTTTGGTAGACCCGTGGGGCAAGTGTTCCATTGGATCGACAGTAGCGCTTTAGGTTCGGCTTCTCTGGGTCAAGTCCATCGAGCCCAACTGCTTTCCGGAGAAGAGGTCGCAGTGAAGGTACTGCGGCCGGGGATTCGCAAGACGGTAGAAACGGACCTGGTTCTCATCGGCAGATTCGTCAAGCGCCTCAAGTTCTTCAAACGAGTGCGCCAGCAGGCGGATTTGGACTGGTTGACCAGTGAGTTCGCCAAGGTGACCCGGCAGGAGCTGGACATGGTGGCGGAGGGCCGCAACTCGGAGCGCTTCGCCGAGGATTTTGCCGACGATCCCCAAGTCTATGTTCCCAAGATCTATTGGGACTATTGCCGCGCCAATACCCTGGTTATGGAGAACGTCGGCTATTTTCGAGTCGACGATCTGGCAACCTTGGAAGCTGCTGGGGTCGGTAGGGACGGGATCGCTCGCAAGATTGCCAACGTCTATCTTCGGCAGTTCTTTCGCACCTCCTACGTTCATGCGGACCCTCACGAAGGAAACCTCTTCGTTCGTCCCCTTCCCTTTGCTGGTGAGCTCGACGAAGCCGGGCAGCCCCGCATCTCCTTTGCACCGGGGGAGCTGGTGCCATCCTGCGAGAAGAGGTCCTTTCAACTGATTTTCATCGACTTCGGCATGATGATCTCGATCCCCAAGCGCCTGCGACCGTCGCTGCGTCAATACGCCATCGGCGTAGGAACTCGAGATTCCCGAAAGATCGTCGAAGCCTATGTAGCGAGCGGCCTGCTGGCTCCAGGGGCGGATCTCAATCGGATCGAGGAGATGACGGAGGGGCTCCTGCAACGCTTCGAAGGGACATTGCTCGGCCAAATGAAGGGCGTGGATCTAGATGAGTACGTGAGCTTTTTCGCGGACGAATACAGCGACCTCCTGTTCAACAACCCGTTCCGAATACCTGGAGATATGTTGTTCGTCTTTCGGGCCATGGGGATTCTCTCCGGGGTCATCGCCAAGATGGAGGCAGACCTCGATCTATCAGTGGAGACGGTGCCCCTAGCCCAGGACCTCCTCCAGGAGGAGGGACAGGATCAATTGGAGAAGACCCTCTTGGGTCTGCGGGACTTGGCCTTCAATGGCTATCGGACTTTCGAGCGTCTCGACAGTGTGCTCACCAAGGCTGCGGGAGGACGCTTGGTCGTGAGAACCCTACCGAGCGCCGAAGAGGATCGTGACCGTCGAAACCTCCGCCGTTCGGTGCGTCGTCTCGGTTGGGTGGCGGCCTCCTTCGGCCTGTTGGTGAGCGGTTCCGTCTGGCGTCTAGGGGACATTCTCCTCACCGGTTCTAGGGGGGAGATCAATGCCAGTGGAGCTGGAACTTGGTTGGTGGCAGCTGGCGTTGCCTCGCTGATTTTGGGAATTTTTCGAGGGCGATAGGAGGTCCAAAGGAGCCATGACGGAGAAACGTCGTACCGCCCTGTTTTTTGGAGAAGGGGCGACCCTATCTCACGTGGTCCGCCCAGCGGTGTTAGCGAGCCATTTGGATCGGCAGGTCTACAGGCCCATCCTCGCCTGCAGTAGCCCCTACGAGACTCTGGTGGAGGATCTCGACCTGGAGCGTGTGCCTCTCGAGTCCATCGATCCTAAAGTTGCCCGGGAGCGGTTGTTCCGGGGGGATCCCCTGTTCGACGTGGAGACCTTGGATCGCTATGTCGCCCAAGATCTCGAGCTCATCGAGAGAGTGAAGCCAGACGTGGTCATTGGGGATCTTCGCCTATCCCTCGCGGTTTCGGCGCGATTGGCCGGAGTGCCGTTGATCACTTTGGTCAATGCCCATTGGAGTCCCTACGGCGAGTCGGGTTTCGAGTTGGCGGAGCACCCGATGATCGATTTCTTGGGACAGCCTCTAGCCCAGACTCTCTTCCAGATCTTCAAGCCCGTTGGCCTGGCGTTGCAGAGCTTGCCCCTCAATGTCGTGCGTACCAAGTATGGGGTTGCCGGTTGGGATGCGGATGTGCGTCATAGCTTTACGGCGGGCGATATTGTCCTCTATCCAGATGTTCCGGAACTGGTCCCGACCGAGGGTCTGCCGGATCACCATAGCTATCTTGGTCCTGTCCCCTGGTCACCGAAAGTGGATCTGCCGGATTGGTGGACCGAGGTAGATGACTCCCAGCCAGTGATCTACCTCAATCTCGGTAGCTCCGGAGCCTCTTCCCGGCTGCGAAGTCTCCTCGATGCCCTGGCCGAGCTGCCGGTGCAAGTGATGGCGGCGACCGCCGGCCGCCGCCGCTTGTTGCGGCCACCGGCCAACGTTTTCCTAGCGGATTTTCTGCCCGGCGACCGGGCGTGTGCCCGGGCAAGTTTATGTATTTGCAACGGCGGGGCGACGGCTGCACAGCAGAGTCTCGCTGCGGGCACACCGGTGCTGGGTATCGTGAGCAATATGGATCAGCTTCTGTTCGCCAAGGCCGTACATGGCGCCGGAGCTGGGGAATGGTTGCGAGAAGGAGAGGTTACGGCGTCGGTCTTCCAGGATCGAGTCAAGAAACTTCTCGAAGAGGCCCACTATCGTGCTGCCGCCGTTCGCCTCCAACAGGCGATAGAAAAGTACGATGCTGCCGCTCTTTTTCGGCAAGCCTTGGATCGGGCTTGTGGGGTGAAAACTGCCGCCGGGAGCACAGGCGAGGGAAAAAGTGGCTAGATCGTAGCGGACTTAGTAGGCCTCGCCCCTCACAATTTTCGTTTCAATCGAGCGGCCACCTGGTCGATCGCTTCTCTGGCGTCCATGCCCTTGTCCCCGGCGTCGAACCGGGAGATTGCTTGATCCCAAAGGAGGCTCCGCTCGAGCTCGATGGCCATCGCGTCGTAAGTCTCTGGGCTCATGGCGACCATAGCGGCTTTACCGTTCTGCGTGATGGTCTCCACTCTGCCCTCCTTCAACCTTTGAAGGTGCTCACTCGTGTTCTGACGAAAATGGCTCAGTGGGTACGTGTCCCTCGTCAGGTGTTGCATGGCCGCCCCTTGTTACGAGTTCGTACTATTTCAGGGTGGTCCCAAGCGGCCAACGCAACACCCACTTTGATTCTTGAGGATTGGTGGTGGTGTGATGGGCGCTCATATGAGCCAAGAAGACCAAGAACAGATCTGGGATCGATTCGAAGCGTAGGGCCTACAAGCACATCCGGACTTGGAGGCGTAACGCTTAGGGTGAAACCTGGTTCTGTTGCTACTCAGGACAGTGCCTAGCGTAGTTTTCCGGTCCGATGATTGTCGGAGGCCGAAAGTGCGAACTGCCTCGGCCAAGGCCGACGATAGCCTGACTGGCAGCAGGACACCGAGAGGCAGTAGACGGTGCCTCATGACACCCAACGTTGAGCTGAGCGGCTGGTCCGCCGGAGCGAACGGTCAGGCCTCGGTCTCTGCGTCAGTAGGCTCATCTTCGCCGAGGAACGCGACGTCTCGCACGTTCTTTTGAACCGCAACGGCGGCGAAAAGGCTGAGCAGGAAGGACATTCCGTAGAAGCCCTTTTCACTAGAGGTGAGTGAGGCATTCCACAAGCCGACTACCAGGAGCAGAATGGACAGGCCGAGCGACAGCCAGCAAAGGCCAAAGTAGATGGATGTGACTTTGGTTCCCTCAAGCCTGTCGCGTACCGACTTTTGAAGCGAAACTGCGGAGAACAAGCCATACATCAGAATGGTGAAGTAGTAGCCCTTCTCGTTGAGCTGCACCTGTGAGTTCCAGAGGCCGACGAGATACGTGACTACGCCGATTAATAGTGCTGCCCAGGAGGCACCGATAAAGGCTCCGGTAGGGCGTTGTGCCTGCACGTTGCGCATATTCTTCTCTCCCTAGTCTTGTTGTGGGCGAGCAACTGTCGCAACGCCCGGGATGCTGCCGCCTCACCTGAAAGGCTCAGAGACAAGGAAACTGCCATATGGAGCCAAATCGCCGACTCCTTACATTTCGCCGGCTGATTGGCCCGTTCCGGGCTACCAAACGCCTCGACAGGAGCTGAGTTCGGGGAATCCGACTCTTTTCAGGAGACACCTTTCGTAATGAGAAGAGGTCTGAAAAAATGGGAGATGCTCGCCGCATCGACTCAGCTTGGCCCCATATGACAGTTTCCTTGTCATTGGGCCAGATAGACGAGACCATAAAACGACGGGGCACCTAAGCTATTCCGCGAATACGACGCCTGAGGAGAGTAAGTCGCCTTCACCGTCTTGGGAGTCAATCAGATCCCCGCATCCTATCCAGCTTGACTCCCGAAAGCCCCCCTGATCTCGTAGTTGCCCCTGTGCTTTTATGCTCTCTAAACGTGCTCTAAGCGTCTCGTTGATCTGGAACCTACATTAGGAATTTTGCCCAGAGTGGCATGCCGCTCACGATCACCAAAAAGACCATGCACCCGCAGCCGCTCGAAGACGAGGAGCCTCCCCTACCATTGCAGTGCGTACAAGGTGTTCGTCTAACTCCGTAGTCGTCGTCTGAGGTTCTGTACCCCTGGCCCCCACAATAGCCGCAAGCCATTACCTTGATCTCCTATTTGCAATCTAACGGAACAAGGTAAGCATACAGCGACGATAGTACTTGGGGCCAGCGCGGGCATTTGAACCAGAACCTATTGTTCTAAGGCCGACACCTAGGCGGGGTAGCCCTTTGCTGAGGCGAAGCCCGCTGTCCTATCTCGAAGGAACCCAACTTGGAAGTCCTCCTGTCGCCCCCCAAACACTTGAGACCTCGACTTGAAGGAATCAGAGCCCGCCCTACTTTCTTGCGCGCCATCTCGAAGCACAGGGGCGCGAAAATCATCAGTTTCGAGTACAGCATCAACTCTGAAACGGCTTGTTTCCGTTCAAACGCTCCCGCTGATCCTACCTGTGCGATCCTCACAGCCCCTGGCAACGAGGGACCAACGAAAACACCAATGGAATATTGCGACAGTGGTTCCAGAGATCGACGGACTTCTACAAACTGGATCCAGCCGAAGTAGAGCGCGTCGCGAAGTCGCTCAACAGCCGGCCCCGTAAAACCCTCAGCTGGCGTACCCCGGCAGAACTCTTCTCTGCCATCCCTTGAGGTAAATTGACGGGCCGAAACGTGGAACCGAAGACCGTGTTGCGACGATCACTTGAGACCACCCAGTATGACTCGATCCGTAACGCCCTTCCAGCAGCCTTAGATGTGGGAGGGGTTTGATCTACGGCCAAACTCCTCGTCCGTGTCGACGCACGACGTTCACTGCGCGCCTTCTCGGTGTCGCTGCCACCCTTCGAGGTATCGTCGATACTCCTCTCAGTCTTCGCTGGCAGTGGAGCTTGATTCTGAGCTCGGCGGTGTTTCTTGGGTTGTGCTCTCCTTCTCCTCAGCTGTCGCCTTCTTGGCTGTCGCTTTCTTGGTAGCCGTCTTCCTGGCAGTGGCCTTCTTAGGGGTCGATTTCTTGGCGGCGGTCTCGGCGGCTGAAGTCCTGGAGGTTCTAGCCTTTCGACCAGCCTTGGCACGAGGAATCCAGCCAACGGAGCGCATCCAAAGGATCACTTCTTTGAGCAGTTCGGTGGTGGCTGGGTCGTCGGGGACGAGACCTTTTTCGAGAGTAGGTTGGGCGCGGAAGAAGGACTTTCGGAGGATCTGGTGGCATTGCTTGCTGACCGCTTCTACTGCCGCTTGAAGCATCAGATCTACCAGCAACAAAGGACGGGACGCGTCGAAGAGCCATTGGGAATAACCCCAGGAGGCCCGACCGTCGTGGAAGTCCGGATCAAGGAAGACGGTGTCACCGATGACGTTGCGTCCCGTACCGATGGACAGCAAGGACATTTCCCCCAGCAGTTCGCCGACGCTGACACCGTCCCTCTCGCTGGCCTCGATGAGCTGGGCGATGGCACACATGCTGGGGTTGTTGGCGACCATTCCGCCGTCCACGTAGCCGGGGCCTTCCTGGTCCATTCCCTGGTAGATGGGCATCTCGATGGGAAGCGCCGATGTGCGTAGAGCAACATCGACGACCTTCTCACTACCGGTGGCATGAGGACCCCAATTGGAAAAATACTTGGGGACCCAGCGGCGGTTGTGTTCCCTCTCGTTGTCGAGTTTGAAGCTGACGATCAACACCGGGTGTTCCAGGTCGTCCAAGGTGGTGTCTTGGCCGAAAAATTCAATGAAGGTCTCTTCCATCGGCTTGCTGGAGAGAATGGACTTCTGGCCCATAAATGCCAGCAACAGACTGCCCGGGAAGGCACTGGCGCAGGGGTTCATGTCCTTGAGGATGCTCTGCCAAAAGGAGTCGATATCCGCCAGGGCTGCCGTCGGGTCCTGGTGGGCGGCGAGGAAGAGAGCGTTGATCCCACCATCGGAGGTGCCGGCGAATAGATCGATGCCGTTGAGAAAGTTGGTGGCGGAGGGGTCTGGAGTCAGCTGTTTCTGAAGGCCAGTCAGGATCGAGGCGGTGTTGAAACCATTGCCTCCGTCCATGGCCAGGATGTTGGAAGGATTCATGTCTTCACTCCTGTGCTGTTTTGTTTCGAACCGTTTTGTTTTGAGCTGTACGGGGCACGGACTCTCGGCCCCTGCTCTGGATGAAGGCTGGCGAGGCAGGAAGCGAAGCGCTCTGCCAGCACGCGGACGTTTTGTGGATCCATGATCAAGGTCATGTGATTGCCGGGAATCGAGCTCACCTGGAGGGATCCGCTAGAGAGCCGACGCAGACGGTTCAGGTAGTCATCGCGATGGGCCTGGAAGTCGCCGGTGCGAAACAGAGATGCCATTCCAGAGTAGGGCAGCAGGCGGTACTGAGCTCCAGCTACGAAGGTGGCCTTGAGCACCCGAAGGGAGCGGGCGATCTCGGGGCGGAGGCCTCGCAGCAGAACCAACTTGGCGGCCATACCCTGGGCCTCTCCAAAGGCGGTGGAGGAGGGCAGGGAGATCCCTAGCCAGCTGGCCAGGGTCCGCAACTCCTGGTAGCTCTTGGGTAGCCCGGTACTCGCTGCTATGCGCAGCACTGCGCCAGCGGTGGTCGCAGCCTTCAAGGGATTTTTCATCCGGCTCAGGTGCCAGCGGTCCATACCGCCATCGAGAAGGGCGAGGAGCTCGATTTCAGCGCCCTCCTCAGTCAACTGTCGAGCCATTTCCCAAGCCACCACCGCGCCGAAGGACCAACCGGCGATGCGATAGGGACCCTGAGGGGAAACGGCCCGGAGGCCTTCGATGAAGTGGGCTGCTAGGTCTGCCACCCGAGGCAGCGGGGTCTCCCCAGGGCGCAAGCCGGGAGCTTGCAGTCCCCAGGAGGAGAGTTGGGGATCGAGCTGCCGAACTACCTCGACGTAGCACAAGGGGCTTCCAGCGGCCGGTGGTATCCAGAAGATGGGGTTGCTAGCAGCACCGAGCTGCATCGGTACGAGGCAGGAAGGCAGAGCCTCTAGCAGATCCCCCCGCAGCCTTTCCACCACCGCGGCAAGGCCGACGACGGTAGGGTTGCGGAAAAACTGGATCAAAGAGACGTCCGCGTCGAGCCGATTCCGTACCGCCGACAGCAACCGAGTGGTCAGAAGGGAGTGGCCTCCCAAGGCGAAAAAATTCGAGTCCAGGAGAACCTCTGGGGACGGGATGCGAAGGATCTGGGAAAAAAGCTCTCTGACCGTGTTTTCCGTGTCGCTCAAGATTCGTTGGCTAGGGGAGGAGGCCTCGGGGCCTTCTTCCAAGAGGGCGATCGGACGCTCTTCTGCCATCCGCCGGAGGGCCGTTAGATCGATCTTGGCATTGGGAGTGAGAGGTAGGGCATCCAGATTTCGGATCTCTCCTGGGATCAAATAGGCCGGTAACTTAGAGCTCAGCCATTTCGAGAGCTCTTCCAGGGGGCCGTTGCCGACGACAAAGGCCACCAAGCGGGTTTCTTCCCGGATGGGGTCCGGGGCGGCGACGACAACGGCTTCTCGAATCAGAGGATGTTCTCGGAGAGCCGTTTCGACCTCCGACGGCTCGATGCGGAAACCATGAATCTTGACCTGTCGGTCTCGTCGGCCGCGAAACTCCACTCGGCCGTCCGGCCCCTGGCGAGCCCGGTCACCGGTGAGGTAGCGGCGACTGCCAGGGGTAGAGCAAAAGGCATCGGGCACAAAGGTCGCCGCTGTCAGGGCCGGCCGGGAGAAATATCCTCGGGCCAAGCCGTGGCCACCGATACTGAGTTCCCCGGACGTTCCCGGCAAGCAGGCTCGCAGGGACGAGTCGGTCACCATGAGATGGGTGTTGGCCAGGGGACGGCCGAGGGAGACGGAGCTCGATTCCTCCAAGGAAGTCACATTGACCTCCTCAAGGGAAGACCACACGGTCGTTTCTGTAGGGCCGTAGAGGTTCCAAAGGCTCCCGTCGCCGGTGGCTAGTCGACGAGCCAGGGGCACGGGTAGCTCTTGTCCACCACAGAGGGCTCGGAAACCACTGGGAGGAGTCCACCCACTATCCAGCAGCATCTGCCAGCCGGCCGGCGTGGCTTGCATAGTAGTGACGCCGCTGCTTTCGAGGAGGGAGGCCAAGAGCCGTCCGTCCCGAGTCGATTCCCCGTCCGCTAGAACCACCCGTGCACCGGCTGCCAGTGGCCCGAAGAGCTCCAGGAGGGAAATGTCGAAAGCCACCGTGGTCACCGCCAGAAAGACATCGCTGGGGCTCAGGCCTGGTCTGCGGAGCATCGAAAGTAGGAAATTCACCGCTGCCCCGTGACTCACCGCTACCCCCTTCGGACGTCCTGTAGATCCGGAGGTGTAGAGCACATAGGCAAGACTCTCGGGGCAGAGAGCTCGAGGACGGGGAAGAGCTCGATCTTCTCTCCCGTCGGCTTCGAAGCCTTGGTTCTCTCCCATCTCGCCCAGGAGCATCTTCGGTACCGTGGTGCCAGGAAGGCGGTTCTCAGTGGCGACATCGGTGAGGAGCAAGGCGGCCTGGCTGTCTTCGAGAATGAAGCTCAGTCTTTCCGCAGGGTGATCCGGGTCCAGGGGGATGTAGGCGGCTCCGGCTTCGAGAGTGGCTAGCAGGGCGATAACCAGCCCAGGGCCTCTCGGGAGGGCCACCGCCACGCGATCCTCGGCCCCCAAACCTCGTTCTTGGAGCCCTTGGGCCAAACGCCGAACCCGCTGCCAGAGGGCGCGGTGAGTGAGGGACCTATTTCCCGAAACCACGGCCAGGGATTCGGCGGAGATTCTTGCACCCCGAGCAACGAGCTGGGTCAAGGTGAGACCCTCTTTCGGCAGGGGGGCCTCTCGGTCATTCCACTCCACAAGAATTTGATGCCGGGCCGAGGGAGCCAGGAGGGGTAGTTCGGCGAGGGCTGACTCCGGCTGGTGGCTGAGGTGCTGCAACAACGTCCGGTAGGCGCGTGCCCAACGGCGGATGGTGGTGTTGGAGAAGAGGTCTCTGTTGTACTCCAACTCCGCCTTCAGTCCCCCCTCCGTTCTTTGTAGTACCAAGTAGAGGTCGAATTTCGACGTTTCTCGGGGAACTTCCAGAAGGTGTCCCGAAAGGCCCTCCGGCAGGGGAGGGTCTGGCAGGGTCTGCACGTCGAAGAGCACTTGGAACAAGGGCGTGCGGCTCAGGTCTCGGCGTGGCGCAAGCTCTTCCACCAACCGCTCGAAGGGGACATCCCGATGAGCTTGGGCCATCAAAGTTCGTTGCCGGACCCGAGCTAGTAACCCTTCGAAGCTCTCCCCCGGAGGAAGATCTGCGACGACGACCACCGTATTGACGAAGAGGCCCACCACCGGTTCCCACTCGGGGCGGGCTCGTTCGGTGATCGGGATACCCACGGGGATTCGTCGCTGGGCAGAAAGCCGATGAAGCAGAGCAGAGAAGGCCGACAGCAGGGTCATGAACAGCGTCGCGTCGAGGCGTCGGCCGAGAAAGGAGAGTCTTTCCGTCAATGCGGGGGAAAGGGTGAAGTGGTGCCGTTGACCTCGACCGCTGCGCACCGGCGGGCGGGGAAAATCACTCGGCAGGTCGAGAGTGTCGGGAGCGAGAGATGGCAAGCCGGGAGATGGCAAGTCGAGAGCCAGTGCCCCTGGAGCCAGTGCCCCTGGAGCCAGTGGCCCTGGAGCCAGTGGCCCGAGAGTGTCAGGGCTCGCCGACAGCTCTTTTCGCCAGTAGGCAAAGCTCTTTTGGTAGCTCTCCTGGAGCACTTGCTGGCGCTGCCAAGCTGCGAATTCGATCATCTGCACCGGCAAAGGAGGCAACTGGGGAGTTTCGCCACGCCGCAGCGATGAGTAGATGTCGAAGAGCTCTCGAAAGAAGACCCCCACGGACCATGCGTCGAAGATGATGTGGTGAATCGTCAGCCCGAGTACCCGGTCGGTGGGTTCCAAGAGGTAGAGATGCAGCCGGAAGAGGGGAGGGCGGTCCAGGTGGAAAGGGCGGCGGCCTTCCTGGCCAGCGAGACGATGCATCTCTTTCGTTTTGTCGGCGCCAGAGAGGGAGCTCAGGTCCAGGCAGGGTAGCTCGTAGGCTAGGGACGGTTGAAGGACTTGCCGAAGACCACGGTCAGTGTGGTCGAAAGACGTTCGGAGGCTTTCATGGCGAGCTACCAGGAGGGCGACAGCGCGGTGGAGGAATTTCTCGTGGACCTCACCCTGAAGCCGAAGTAGGAGGTGTTCGGAATAGAGCGGTAGCTGTTCCCATTGTTCGATAAACCATAGGCGTTCCTGAGCAAAGGTGGCCTGGTAGGAGTCTGCTCCCCGAGACAAGGTGGGAATCGTTTCGCCGCCCTGCTCGCCAGGTTGGCGGCGCAAGCGCTTCTCCAATAGGGCCCGCTTTTCCGCCGGCAGAGCTGCCAGGCGCGCGGCTAACCCATTCATGCTCCAACGCCCTGCAGGGAAGGGCTTGCCTGCTGACCGTCGATCTCGGTCGGGTTGTCGAGCCAGATCTTCGATAGGTCGAGGTCCATCTCCGCATCGGGAGCTGACCCACCTGCGGCCACCCATCCGGTTTCATTCAGGGCGATGCGGTACGGGTCCGACCCCGGCGGGACAGCCTGGTGCCGCTGCGATTCCGGCAGCGCCTTGGAGGCCCTCTGAAAGATGCCGGAGGCGAGGGCTTCGAGGAGATTCAGATTCTCTCGCACCTTCCTCTGCAAGCTCTCGTCCGGGAGGGGAGTTTCCAAGTCATGATGAAGCCGGCGCAGGAAATCGATCTCCAAGAAATCGATGAAACGACGCCGAAACGGCTTCTGCTCCAGCCGATTCCAATCTAGAAAGAGCCTTTGCAATAAGACGTTGAGCTGGTTGTGGCGCTGGAGCTCTGGTCCCATGGATGCCATGAAGGCTGGGTCCCGCAACTTGTCGTTGAAAATCAGTAACCCGCTGAACCCCCAATAGATAGCGAAGTCCCAGATGATCTTGGCGGTCATCACCTGCGCGTTTCCCATTACCGGGTAGAGATCCTGGTAAACCGTGAGGAGAGACTCGAAGGTGTTGAGGTAGATGCGATTGTAGGTTTCGGCCCGTTCGCTCACCTCCTCGCCGCCCAGATCACGACACACCAGGTCGGTGATGAAGCTGTTGCCGATACCAATGAAGTCGCTGCCGGGAGAGTAGAACGGGTCCGCGAAGACCCCGGCTTCTCCGGTGAGGCACCAGCGCTGCGGGGAGTAGACGCGCTCGCAACTGTAGGCGTAGTCCGGGAAGACCCGGAAGTCCATCAGGGAGTCTTGCTGGGCGGCGACGTGGTTGGCGCATTCCGGCTCGTGATTTTGCAGCCAGCGCTGGGCTTTCTCGAAACTGCGAAGGTCATCGAGGGAGTGGACTTGGGCATCGACCACGATGCCCACACTGGTGGCTCCGGAGGCGAGTGGAATGAGCCAAACCCAATAGCCTGGACCCATGAGATGGTTGGTGCTCAGGCGCCGAAGGCCCGGTGGCACTCGCTGGCGCCAGGTGGAATCGCTGGACCAATCGTCTGGGTCGATGACTGCGGCGAGGCGGAACCAGGCTGCATGGCAGCGGTGAGCTACTTTCCGGCCGAGTTGCAATTGGCGTTTGAGTAGGCCATTGCGGCCGGAGGCGTCGACGACCCAGCGAGCTTCGACGCAGCTCTCAGTCCCGCCTCGAGTCAGATTCACTCGGTGTCGTTCCCCGTCCTCCGCCAGCTGAACCTGCCGGACCCGGCAGCCGTCTCGCACTTCTACACCGTGTTGCCGGGCTTCTTCGCTGAGAAAGTTCTCGAACCGTCCCCGGTCCAATTGGTAGCTGCCCACCGGCGGCAAATAGGTGGCACCGATTTCCACTCG
Source organism: Deltaproteobacteria bacterium (assembly GCA_022601195.1). Lineage (GTDB taxonomy): Bacteria > Acidobacteriota > Thermoanaerobaculia > Multivoradales > JAHZIX01 > JAHZIX01. The sequence continues at coordinate 76,355 of JAHZIX010000041.1, read as the reverse complement.
ATCCGTGATGTCGTCGTTGTTGCCACTGGAGAAGAAGAAACGCAGGCCGGCCTTCGGCAACTGCTCTTCCCGCAGGTGCTCTTCAAGGCCGAGAACATCCCGGAAGTAGCGCGAGCCGACTTCCACCGTCGATTCTCCCACTTTGTGGGCCGCTTCCGGGAAGGGGTGCTTGCGGCGCTCGGCGACCAGAAGCCGTGTCTCGGGACGTCTCTGGGAGATTTCCAGAGCTAAGGAAAGGCCAGCGAGGCCGCCGCCGAGGACGACGACATCGAAGGATTCTTCCGCCGATGGTGACTCTTCCCGTAGCGATGAACTGGGGGACGAGGCCTTCCTTTGCAAACGCCGTTGGAGTAGCTGGCGTTTCTCCTCGGGCAGGCTCTCGATTCGTTCCTTGATGCCGCTCATGGCTCAACGGTGGCCCGCAACCGGCTGGGGCAGGCCTTCTCCAGCAGGCTCTGGGGCATGCTCTCGGAAGATCTCTGGTGCGTCCTGGGCCGGTGTCTCCTCGTCTTCTTCGAGTAGCTCGGCGGCTTCCTCCAGGGACAAGCCTTCGATCTCTTCGAGTAGCTCGGTCAATCGCTGATGTTCGTCCAGCTGGGGAAGGAGGATGTCCACTAGGCCCGAGATAGAGGCCGTGAACAAATCGACGATAGCGACCTGGAGGTCCAATTGGGCATGAATGGTGTTCTTGAGCTCGACCGCCATGATGGAATCCAGCCCGAGGGTGGTGAGGGGGGCTTGGACGGCCAGGCGGTCGGCTTCCGTGCGGAGCACCCTGGCGGCGGCGGAGCGGAGCTCTTGGAGGAGCAAGGCCCGTCGTTCAGCGGGCTCTGCCAGCAGTAGACGGAGGACGGTCTCGGTGCCCTCCTGGTCGCCGTCTTGTTCTCCGGCCTCTTCCTGCAGGAGGGAGAAGTAGCTTCCTTCTCCACTCGTTGATCCACCCCCCGATGCCAGATGATTCCAATCCGCGTCGGCGACCAAGATCTCCGGGGTCTCGCTGCCTAGGACCTGTCCCAGGACGCGTAAATTGTCTTCCGGGCTGATGGGGTGAACACCGCTCATGTCGATGCCTCGGCGGGTTGCCTCGTCCAATCGGGCGTAGATACCGACCTCACTCCACGGGCCCCAATGAATGCTCAAGGCCGGTAGACCGCGGGCTCTGCGAGCATGGGCCAGGGCGTCCATGAAGGCGTTGCCCGCAGCGTAGGCTCCCTGCCCCAACTGACCGAAGAGAGAAGTCATGGAGGAGTAGAGAAGGAAGAAGTCGAGGGGTTCCTCGAGAGTCGCCCGGTGCAGTAGCCAGGAGCCCAGGACTTTGGGCCGCGTGGCAGCTTGAAAGGCCTCGTCGTCCAGATGGACCGCCAACTGATCTTGAACCAGCCCGGCGGAGTGGACGACGCCGCGGATCGGTGGCCATCCCTGGCTGCGGTAGTCGGCCAGGAAAGCTGTCAGGGCCTCGGGATCGGCGATGTCGAAGCTTCCCAAGTGGATGCTCATCCCCTGTCGTTCCAGGTCTCGAACGGCGGCCACCCGCTCGTAGGCTGGGTGATTCGTTTCGAGAGCTGTCCATTGGCGGCGGGGGGGCAAGGCGGTGCGGCCCAGAAGGATGAGGCGGCGGGCCCCGGCTTGGGCTAGCCATCGAGCCGTTTCGAGACCGAGACCACTCAACCCACCGGTAATGAGGTAGGCGCCGTCGGCTACGGCTGAGAGGGGATGTGCTGGTTGTTCGTAGCGCTGCAATCTAGCGGCATAGCGCTGGCCGTCGCGGAATGCGATCTGCCGCTCAGAGGAATCCCCCAGCAGCTCGGCGGCCATTTGGCGAGCCGATTGGAGGGCTGGTCCGGTATCCAGATCCACCAGACCTCCCCAGCGTTCTTCCTGCTCCAAGGCGATGACTTTCCCGAGCCCCCAAAGGGCTGATTGGATGGTGGAGAGATCCGCTTCCCCTGGAGTCACCGGTTGCCCTTTGCGGGTGACCAGCCACAGGCGAGGCCCAGACGGACCAGCGCTCAGGGCCCGCAAGGCTTCGAGAGCGGTGCCGCAGCTGGAACGGAGCGCTGCGGTGAGGCCGTTCGCATCGGCGTCCTCGCTGGCGGCAAGGTCGAGACTCCAACAGGAGATGATCCCCCTTAGAGGAGAGCTGGGAGCGGCACTCTTAGCGGCATTGGTCGTTGCACTGGTAGTTGTGCTGGTAGTTGGATTGGCAGCAGCGGTCGCTTGCTCCATCAACCAGAGGAAATCTTCACCGCAGGAGGGCTCGATCTGGGCATCCCCGGCTTCGAGTCGGCCTCCTCGGCAGTCGCCGGGGCGCACGAGGTAGCAGCTTTCGCCGTGGCTTTCGAGGGCGCTGGCGAGGGCTCCACCGAAGCCTCCCCAGTCCGCCAGAATAATCCATCGACCCGGCTCTGAGAGGCCCTTGGATGGCTCGCTCCGGACGGGTTCGTCGAGGGGGATCCAGGTGGGCTCGTAGGCCTGTTCCTGCCAGTGAGCAGAGCGGGTTTGGGAGCTCTCCAAACGTTCCAATTGGAGCCCTTCTACTGTCACCAAGGGAGCGCCGGAATCGTCCATTAGATCGATATCCGCTTCCAAGGCCTGGTCGCCGGCTTCACTACCGGGCTTCAGCCGTGCCCAGCACCAGACTTGGGCCGGGGGCCGAGCCGTCCACCGCAGCTGTTCGATGCCGCGGGGCAAATAGGTCACCGGATCAAGATTTCCTTCCTCCGGGGGAGGGAAGATGGCGGCGACGCTCTGAAAGGCGGCATCCAGCAGGACCGGATGCAGCCGATAGGCGTGGTTCTCGCTAGCGCATTCGGGGCTCAACTCGAGTCGAGTGAGCACTTGCCGGTCGCCTCGGGAGATCTCCCGAAGGGCCTGGAAGCTCTCTCCATAGGAAATCCCACGGGCCGCCATGGCGCGGTAGTGATCGCTCACCGGGATGTCTTGGGGGAAGGCAGCCTTGCGAGCGGAGATCGGTTCAGGCAGGGTTGGGCTGCCGTTGGAACTGGCAAACTCCTGGCGAGCGCTAGCCGCTCCAGGAGAACCAGCTATGGAACCTTCCAGGCGCAGGTGACCCCGAGCATGGAGAAGCCATTCGCTCTTGGAGTCATCGCTGGACCGGCTGTGCACCGTGAACTCCCGATCGCCGCTGCCACCGGGTGACAGGGTGACCTGGGTGCTACGTCGGGAGTCTCCCGGCAGCAGCAGCAACTTGTCGAAGCGCAGTCCGGTGAGAACTGGAACCGCGTCCTCGTTGCTGCGGTCGGAGTCGATGGAGGTCTCGAAACTGGCGGCGAGGGCCATTTCCACGTAGCTGGCGGCTGGGAACACCACGGTATCTTGAAGTCGGTGATCGCTCAGATAGTGCTGTGACTGGGGAGTCTGTTCTCCCTGCCAGAGGATCTGGCCAACGGGTTGGGCAGCGTGAAGGGCGGATCCCAACAAGGGGTGGCCTGTTTGCCACTGGGCCTCGTCGAGCCAATGTCGCTCCCTCTGCCAGGGATAGGTGGGCAACTCCAAGACGGAACCCTGCTCGGGGTATTGGCGTTGCCAGTCCACCTCCAAACCTTGGGTGTAAAGCTCTCCCAGAGCGGTGAGAAGAGACTCTCGCTCCGCCTCGTCGCGGCGCAGGGAACCAATGGCCTTGCCCGGGGAGCTGGAGTGGACCAGACTTTGCCGAATCGCTCCCGCCAACAGGGGATGAGGGCCCACTTCCAGAAAGACTTGCTGTCCGTCCCCGATCAGCTTTTCGACGGCGCGGGCGACGTGAAAAGGCTCTCGAAGGTTGCGGGTCCAATAGCTGGCGCCCAGCGTCTCTCCCGGGGCAATTTCTGCGGTAACGGTAGAGAGAAAGGGAACCTCCGAGGCCTGGGGGTTCAGATAAGCCAGCCTGGCTGCGAGCTCCGGCAGCAGGGGATCCATGTGGGGGCTATGGGCCGCGGCATCGACCCGCTCCAGAAGGCGGCAATAAACGTCTCGGTCTTCGAGGGTGGCGACCAACTCCCGCACCGCCGCGGGATCTCCGGAGACGATGCAGGAAGTCGGCCCGGTACTGCCCGCCATGGCCATTTCTTCTTCCCGTCCCACCAGCAGCTCCTGGACTTCCTCCGGAGGCAGACCGACTGCTGCCGTAGCTCCTTTGCCCGCCACTCGGCGCAGCAGTTGGCTTCGGGTGACGACCACCAGGACGGCGTCTTCCAGGGAGAGGGCTCCCGAGACATGGGCGGCGGCGACCTCGCCGAGGCTCTGGCCGAAGACCACAGTGGGCTCGATGCCCCAGGAGCGCCACAGGGCGGCGAGGGCCACCTGAAAGGAGAAGATGACCGGCTGGGCGACTTCGATGGCCTCCAGTCTCGACTCCGCCGGGGACCTCCCGAGCTCGGCGAGTAGGGACCATTCCAGATGTTCCCCGAGGAGACGGTCGCACTCTTCCAGGCAGCGGCGAAAAACCGGTTCCTCTTCGAGCAGCTGGAGGCCCATGCCCAACCATTGCCCTCCCTGGCCGGAGAAGGCGAAGACTACCGGGCAGGAAGCAGCTCCTGAGACTTGTCCGTGAATCACCCCCGCCTCGCCGTCTTCTCCTTCCAGGAAGGCCTCGAGACGGCGGTCCAACTCCTCCCGGTCAGCTGCGGCCACCGCCAGGCGGTATTCCAAGTGGCTGCGCCGGCAAGCGGCGGTGTAGCCCAGATCATAGAAGTGATCTTCCGGGAGACCTTTGGCGAGATCTTCAGTCAGATATCGCCGCCAGGATTGAGCCAGTTGCTTCAGGCCTTCCGGGCTGCGGGCGGAGAGGGGGAGCAATCTGCTCCGGTGGCTCTCGAGATCGCTTCGGGAGGCTTGGGCGGGGTCGATTCCGATCCCGGTCCCGGTCGCCTCCTGAAGGACCAGATGAACATTGGTGCCACCGAATCCGAATCCGTTGACCCCCGCAAGCAAGGGCTCGGAAGGGTCCGGCCATGGACCCAGCTGCCCTTCGACCCGGAGGGGAAAGGTAGTGGAGTCGATGAGAGGGTTGAGCTCCCGGAAGTGCAGATTTCCCGGTAGTTGGCGATGGTGCAGGGCGAGGGCGACTTTCATGACTCCGGCAACGCCGGCAGCAGATTCCATATGGCCCAGGTTGGTCTTGACCGAACCGAGGTGAAGAGGCTCCTGCTCCCCTCGGCCCTGCCCCAATACTTCGCTCAGGGCTCGTACCTCGATGGGGTCCCCAACCCGGGTGCCGGTGCCGTGGGCCTCGATGTATTGCACCCGTGCCGGATCCTGACCACAACTTTGGTACGCCCGGCGGAGGACGGCTTCTTGGGCTTCTCCCCGCGGTGCCATGATGCCGTTGCTGCGGCCGTCGTGGTTGGTGGCTCCGCCAGCGATCTGGGCATAGATGCGATCCCCGTCTCGTTGAGCCTGAGAAAGTCTTTTTAGAACGACCAGACCGGCTCCCTCGCTCCGCACGATGCCATTGGCATCTTTGTCGAAGGCTCGACAGCGACCAGCGGTGGATAGAGATTCTGCGCGGGAAAAGAAGAGGTCGCCGTTGGGCAGGAGGTTGAGGGCCACGCCCCCCGCTAGGGCCAGGTCAGCTTCACCACCGCGGAGGCCCTGGCAGGCCAGGTGTATGGCCAGCAAGGAGCCCGAACAAGCCGTGTCCAAAGTCATGCTGGGCCCTTGAAGATCCAGGAAATAGGACAGGCGGTTGGCCACCATGGCGTTGGCGGTACCGGTGCCGGTATACATTTCGATGGCCTCTGGCCGTCGCGAGATCATCTGGTCGTAGTCGTTGGTCAACACTGCCGTGTAAACGCCGGTGGAGCTTCCAGCCAGGCTCTCCGGTGGGATGCCGGCGTTCTCGAGAGCCTCCCAGGCGATCTCCAAAAGCAGTCGCTGGCGAGGGTCGATATACGGTGCCTCTCGAGGAGAGATACCGAAGAAGGAGGTGTCGAAACGATCGAGACCTTCGAGAAAGCCCCCCCAACGCCCCGAAATCTTGCCTCGGGCATCAGGATCCGGATGGTAGAGGCGATGAATGTCCCATCGATGGGCGGGGACTTCGGAGATGGCATCAGCGCCTTCGGTGAGCAGCTGCCAGTAGGCGGCGACACTGTCGGCTCCGGGAAAGCGGTAGCCCATGCCCACGATGGCGATGGGCTCGCTGCGCCTCGCCTCGAATTCATCCAGGCGGCCCTGCATCTCTTGTAAAGCTTTGAGGGCTCTCTTGGTGGGGGAGAGAGACGCCTCGCCGGGGGACATCGAAGGGGAAGATGAGTCGCTCATGTTTTAGGAGTCCAGCCTCTGCAGTTGTTCGAGGAGAAGGGCTTCAGCTTCTTCCTCTCTTAAGTGTTCGATGGAAGCGATCTGTTTCGAAACTCGGGCGGGAGCTTTTTCGCCTTGGGGGCTGGAGGACAAGCTGCTGGGCTGCTTGGCGGGAAACAGCTCCCGGGACAGCTCTCTCTCGATGGCTACCAGGGTCGGGTTGTCGAACACGAAGGTGGTGGGAAGGAGGACGCCCAATTGATCTTCCAGGCGGGAGCGCAGGTCAACGGCCATCAAAGAGTCGAGACCGAGCTCGAAGAGGTTCTCACTACCTGCCACCGGGTGAGGGGAACCGAGGCCAGAGACTTCTTCGAGGGTGCTGCGGAGGCTGGCTGCCAGAAGCCTGCGGCCCTCTCGAGGAGGCAGTTTGTTGAGCTGCTGACGCACCCGGCTCGAGGAGCGAAGATGATCTTCCATAGGGGGTGAAGACAACCGAGGTGAAGACAGCTGCTGAGAGGAAACCTGCTGTAGGGAAACCTGAGGTGAGCGCAGTTGTGTCAGCTCTGACAGGAATCCCTCCCTCGGAACCGGTCCGCCGTTCTGCCGCGAGGCTCGGCGAGAGGTCCTTTCGGCTTGAGCTTGGCGGGAGAAGGTTTCCCAGTTGGCGCGCATCACCAGAGCCTGGGCGACTCCCTGTTTCAGAAGCCTCGGCAAGGGGGCCAAGGCCGTGGCAGGAGAGAGAGAGGAGACGCCCGCTGCTTGCCAGAGGTCTCGAGCTGCCGCTTTCGATCGCCCAGCCATGCCGCGGCCCTTCCAAGGCCCCCAATTGAGGCTGAGAGCGGCTTGCCCCTGGAGGCGTCGTAGATGGCAAAGGCCGTCAAGAAAAGCGTTTGCGGCGGCATAGCCGGCTTGCCCAGGAGTGCCCAGTAGGCTGGCTGCAGAAGAGCAGCAGAGGAATAGGGATAACGGTTGGTCCAGGGTTTGAAGATGGATATTCCACGCCCCGAGGGCCTTTGAGGAGAAGACCCCTCGGAAGCGGTCGGGGTTCTGGTGCTCGAGGAGGCCGTCGTCGACGACACCAGCGGCATGGACGACGGCGTCTATCGGTGGCAATGCATTGGGTAGATCCGCCCACAGGGCAGCCAGGCTTTGTCGGTTGCTGACATCGCAGGAACGGTAGAGGACCGTGGCACCGTCCTGACGGAGCTCCTCTAGGGCGGCGCTCTCGCGGCTCGTTGGCTCTTCTCTGCGGCCGGTCAACAGAAGGTGCCGGCCCCCTTGCTCGACCCACCATCCAGCCACCTCGAGGCCGACGCCGCCCAACCCGCCGGTGATCAACAGAGTGCCATCCCGGGACGGCAGCCAAGGCTGGTCTTTTGCTTCTCTGGTTGTTTTTTCTCTGGTTGGTGATTGTGTGAGGCGTGCCAGGTACATCTGGCCTTGGCGTAGGGCCAAGCGGTTTTCTTCGACAGGGGCACTCAGAGCCTCTGAGAGCCCGTTCAGGCTCCTCGCTGAATCTTGCCGATCCGAATCCTGCCGGTCCGGCTTCTGCGAGTTCCCGTTTGCCGCGTTCCAATCGATCCAATCCAAGTCCAGGCAGCGGCAGGCCAGCTCCGGATGTTCTCGGTCGACCACCGCAGCGAGTCCCCAGAGGGCGCTTTGGGCCGGGTCGATATTCTCTTGGGCGATCCCCACGGATTGGGCGTTGTGGGTGACGACCGTTAGCTGGGGAGGAGGGGTGAAGCGGTTACGGCTCAGAATCTGTACCAACTCCAGGAGCTCGCAGGCAGACTGGAGGGCAGTTTCTGGGGGCGGCCGGAGGGGCTCCTCGACCGCTTCCTTCCGAGCTAGAAAGAAGATGCTGGAGGGCCTGTCTCCCACTTCCTTAGCAGGCCTGCCTGCCATGTCCTTCGCGGACCTGGAGGACAGTTCCTCCAGAGTCAGAACTTCGCAGGTGGAGTTCTTGGAGCAGGCTTCCAGTAGGGCCAGAAGAGTGGGATTCGGAGAATCGTCTTCGTTAGAAACGATCCAAATCACCCCATTGCCTTCCCTCGGGTGAGTCGGGGCAGAGGGGGGTGGTGCGGGCCTCCAGGAGATTCCGTGGAGGGCCTCATCAGGACTCCCCAGCTCGGCGGTGGGGCGGCCTGGCGAAGGGACGGTGCGGACCTCCAGGCCTTCCAACTGCAGATGGGCGCGGCCCGCTGCATCGACGAGGCGAAGATCACCTCGGCGAGGTGGCGGTTCCTGAGAACCCTGAGAAGCCTGGCCTTGTGGGGGTTGTTCGCGGCTACCTTCTTCTCGGGGTTGCCCCTGGTTGCGGCTAGCGTGACACCAGAGGGGTTGGGTTTCCTCCTGCAGGGGGTTCATCACCAGGCGCCGGAGGCGGAACGGCACCGCCGTGGTTTCTCCGATGGTGTCACCCGCACTTTCTCCTTCTGCGCCTTCCTGTTCGGCAGCCAAGACCGTCGCCAAGGCCTGGAAGCAACCGTCGATCCAACCCGCTCGAAGGGAGTCCACCTCCAGGGTCGAGGCTTCCGCGGGCGGTTCGAGTCGCACCAAGCTTTCTGCGCTACCGCACCAGGCTTCGGCCAACCAACGGAACAGAGGGCCCAAAGAAAGTTGGGCCGCTTCCTGATGGGAGTAGTGGCCCTGACCCGTCAAGTGTTGGCGACCCTGCCTACGGAGCCGGGCCTCGATCTCTTTGGGGTCGAAGGGGGCCGGGGCAGCTCCTTCGTGAGGTGCCATGTGGCCGCTGGCGTGCAGCATCGTTGCATCGCTGTCCTGGGGGGAGAAGCTGAGAATCTCGAAGCTCCACCGCGGGTGGCTCGCGCCCTGGACTGGCTGGAGCACCAGATGGACGATGCGCTCCTCTTGGGAAGATAGGCTCAGGGGTTGAGGGAAGAGCAGGTCCTCTAGGACGCAGGATTTCCAACCGAGGTCGGAAGCTGCCGCCAGAAGAGAGCTGATCCAACAAGCCGCGGCCACCACCACTTCCCCCCGCAGCCGGTGATGGCCCAGGATCGGCTGGTGTTCGAGGCTGTAGGGGGTTTCGAAGACGATCTCCTTCAGCCCGGGTAAAGGCAGGCGGCGTCCGAGAAGAGAAGGCTCGCTTTGTGCCACCGAAGGTCCTGGTCGGCGCTGAACCGCACTAGAGGGTTTGTGAGAAGGAGGGGCTAGCCAAAACCGCCGCCTCTCGAAAGGGTAGGTGGGTAGATGAAGGCGCTGTGGCGCTGGTCCGAAAACGTGCTCCCACCTGACAGCGCCGCCAGCGGCCCAATAGCGACCCAAGGATCCCAACATCTGAGTCCGAGCGTCTCTCCTTGGGCGCAAGCTGGGAAGCCGCTCCAGAGAGGTTGTTGCTGGATGGCGAGCGGCGAGGCCTAGGAGGACCGGCTGGGAGCCGATCTCCAAAAGCAAGGCCGGACCCTCGCCGGAGAGATGTTCCCCCAGGGTGTCTAGGCAAGGGGACCACTGGATGGTCTCTCGAAGCTGCCGTAGCCAGTACTCTGGCTTGGCGGTTTCCGACGCGGCAATCTGGCCGTTGAGGTTGGAGATCAACGGAATTCTCGACGGGGAGAAAGCGAGACCCTTCAATGCTTTTCCAAAAGGTTCCAGGACCGGGTCTAGATGGGAGGAGTGGAAGGCCTGGGAGACAGAGATGTGGCGGGTTTTAACGCCCAGAGCTCGGCATTGTTCGGAGAGCCTGTGGACCTCGTCTACAGATCCGGATACGACTGTTTGCGTTGGCCCTAGAAGGGCGGCGACTTCGACTCCCGGGCCCTGGCTGGTGTTCGCCATGACGAGGCTATCCAGCACATCTTGTAGTTTTGGACCACCCAACTCGACGACAGCCATGGCGCCACGGCCTCCCAGCTGTGCCACGAGGAGACTCCGCTGAGCGACCATTGCCACCGCTTGCTCCAGGCTCAGGATTCCCGCCGCCCAAGCGGCGCTGATCTCTCCAAAGCTGTAGCCCAAGACGACGGCGGGTTCCACTCCCCAGGCTCGCCACTGCTCTGTGAGAGCGACCTGCAAGGTGAACAGTGCTGGCTGGGCCAGTGTTAGCGAAGCCAGTGTTGGCTGGTTCGGCAATGGCGTATTAGAAAAGGTGGTTTCCGAAGTAGCCCTGCCCGAAGTAACCCTGTCTGAAGTAGGAGAGAAGAATCGTTCTGCCAGGGAGGTGCCCAGGTGAGGCTCGAAGAGCTCGCTACAGCGGTCGATGGCCTTCCGGAATTCTTCCCCTTCCAAGAGGACGGACTTTCCCCAATCTTCCGGCGGAGAGCCCTGGCCGGTAAATAGGAAAGCGACCTTGGTTTTGTTGTTGGTGCCTGCGGTTGCGATGGTGCAGGAGGCCAGGTCTTCTCCCAGGAGCCTCTCGGTGAGCTGGTCCAGGGTCGAGGCGACGACGGCCAGGCGGTGGGGGAAGGCTTGACGACCGAGGGCGGCGGTTGCACAGACCCTCGCCAAGGGGAGAGAGGGATTTCCCTGTAGGAATTCACCATGGCGCCGAGCCAGAGTGCGGAGCTCCTCCATGCTGCGGGCGGAGAGGCAGAACAGCTGCGGCCCTGTGTCTTCCGGCAAGGGGGTCGAGGTGGGCGCCTCTTCGACGATGACGTGGGCGTTGGTACCGCTCATGCCGAAAGAGCTGACCCCAGCGATGCGCCGCTGGTCCGCGGGCCAGGGGGTGAGCTCCGTGGGCACTGCCAGAGGAAGGGAAGCCCACGGAATATGAGGATTTGGGGTAGTGAAATGAAGGTTCGGCGGAATGTGCCGCTGGGTCACCGCTAGGACTGCTTTGATTAGAGAGGCTGTGCCAGCGGCGGCTTCCAGGTGACCGAAATTGGTCTTGGAGGCCCCCATCCAAAGGGGATTCTCCGGCCCTCTCCCAGGGCCCAAGACGTTGCCCAGTGCTACGGCCTCAATGGGATCTCCTAGCCAAGTGCCGGTTCCATGGGCCTCCACGTAGGGAATCTCCTCCGGGCGAACTTGAGCTTCCTCCAAGGCGGATCGAATGACCGCTTCCTGGGCACTGCCGCTGGGAGCGGTGAGGCCGTTGCTGCGGCCGTCGTGATTGATGGCGGAGCCTCGAATGACCGCGTGGATGGGATCCCCATGGGCCAAGGCTTCATCGAGGCGTTTGAGGACGACGAGAGCGCAGCCTTCCCCGCGCACATAGCCATCCGCACCGGCGTCGAAGGTTCGACACCGGCCCTGGGTAGACAGCCCCCGCAGCTGGCTGACCCCGAGAGTCGATTCCGGACTGAGGATGAGATTGGCGCCACCGGCGAGGGCGAGGTCGCATTGAGCTGTCTGGAGGTGGAGGCAGGCCAGGTGCACCGCGACCAAAGAGGAGGAGCAAGCGGTATCCAATTGGATCGAGGGGCCGCGCAAGCCTAGGGTGTAGGAGAGGCGCCCGGCGGCTAGGCTCCGCAAGCTGCCCAGACAGTTGTAGGCATCGACCCGCGCCGGGTCACCGGAGGCGAACCCGAGTCGGGAATAGTCATCCATGAAGAGGCCTGTGAAGACTCCGGTGGAGCTTCCGGCGAGGGCTCGCGGTTCCAGGGCGGCGTCTTCTAGAGCTTCCCAAGCCACTTCCAGCAGGAGTCGCTGTTGGGGGTCCAGACCTTCTGCGTCTCGGGGAGAAATACCAAAGAAGGCCGGGTCGAAGAGGTCGATGTTGTCTAGGAAGGCTCCGTGGCGGCAATAGGTTTTGCCCGCAGCCCCCGGTTCGGGGTCAAAGAAGTTGGCTAGGTCGAGGCGATCCGGGGGGATCTCGGTGACCGCGTCGACACCATCTCGCAGCACTTGCCAATAGCTTTCCGCATCGCGAATGCCTCCCGGTAGCCGGCAGCCGAGGCCGACGATGGCGATGGGTTGGCGACGGCCTCGAGCAGCGACCTCGAGCTCTTTGCGAAGCCGGCGAATCTCCAGGAGAGCCTTCTCCATGAGGCTTCTGTCGCTGACGTTTTTGGAGACTTCTTCCATGCTCGTTCCTTATGACTCGGTGCCAGCGATCTCGGCGCGAAGCAGCTCTGCCAGGTGGTCGTCGGAGAAGCCGCTCAGATCTTCCGTAGGTTCGGTGGTTTTAGAAGGGGCTTCGGTGATTCGTAGCTCTCGTGGGGATGTTGGAAGCCTTTGGGCAAATCGGCTCAGGGCCTCGACGGTGGTGTGGTTCCACAGGGCAGTGGCCTCGATGGTGTGGCCCGTAAAGTGGCTCAGCTCCGTAGCCAACCGAACCGCCAGGGCGGAATCGAGCCCCAGGTCGAAGAAACTGCTGTCGGAGGGGACCCGTTCCACCACTGTTCCCAGAGCTTCGGCCAACCAGGATCTCAACCAATGATCGAGTTGGTCGGTGCCCTCTCGGTTTCCCTGGTTCCTCTGAGGGCTTGCCTGTGAGCTTGCCTGTGGGCTCGTCTTTGAGTTCGGCGAGTTGGGAAGGGGCGTGGGCGATTCGCCGCCTGCCTTTGCTTCCTCCAGAGCCTGTTGCCGAAGCGTGCGCTTCAAGAGCTTGCCACTGGGGCTTCGCGGCAGCTCGGTGACGAACCGGATCTGCGTCGGAACCTTAAACTGGGCCAGCCGGCTGCGGCAGAAGTCTTCCAGGTCCGGGGGCGAGATGTCGGACTTCTCCTGCAGCACCACTCGAGCTTCAACCCGTTCCCCCAACAGAGGCTCCGGTGTGCCAAAAACAGCTGCATCCGCTACTTGTGGATGTTGATGGAGGACATTTTCTACCTCCGCCGGATAGACCTTGAGGCCACCGACGCTGACCATGTCTTTGAGGCGGTCTTCAATGTAGTAGTAGCCATCCTCGTCCCGGCGGCCAATGTCACCGGTGAAGAACCAACCGTTCCGAATGGCCGCCGCGGTTTCCTCAGGGCGCTGCCAATAGCCCAACATGACGTTGTGCCCTCGAATGGTGATCTCCCCAGCCTCGCCGGGACCGAGAACCGAACCGGAATCCGGATCGACAATTTCCATCTCTACGCCTTCGATGGGCATCCCGATGGAACCCTCGCGGTACTCCCGTAGGTGGTTGTAGCTAGCGAATGGCGAGGTCTCCGTAAGGCCGTAGCCCTGGTGAATCACCTTCCCGAATCGCTCTCTCCAGCGCTGTTCCAAGCTGCGGGGCAGAGTGGTGGCGGCGGAAAAGAAATATCGGACTCCGGCGAGGGCTGCCGGCGAGGCCTTTTCCTCCAGGAGAAGAAAGGTGGTGGGGATTCCAAAGAACATCGTCACCTGATCGTCGGCGATAGACTTCAGGACTCGCTCCATCTCGAAGCCGGCATGAAGCACCAGGGTGGCTCCAGCTCCGAGGCCGCTGTTGAGCACCGCGTTTTGCCCAAAGCAGTGAAAGAGAGGGAGAAAGAGGAGCAGTCGATCCTCCGGACGGATGCCCAAGCAGCGCTTCTTGGCTGCCATATTGGAGAGGATGTTGCCGTGGGACAGGGTCGCCCCTTTGGGCTGGCCCATCGTGCCGGAGGTGTAGACGATGGCGGCGGGTTCCTCCGGGCTCATCTCGGCTGTGTGGAATTGCGGAGTCAGTGGGGCGGTGAAGAGCTGAGCCAGGGAGGGATGTTTCGTGGACTCTCCGTCCGCGATCCAGATCTGCTTCAGCTCCGGAAGCGTCTGGTGCGGAACCGCCCCTACCAAGAGCGATGTCGTCACGAGGGCGCTGGCGCCACAGTCGCGGAGTTGGAATCCCACTTCCTCCGGGGCCAGGGCAGGATTGAGAGAGACGGCGATGGCGCCGAGCTTGAGGGTTGCCAAATAGCATTCGACGAATTGGGGAGAGTTAGGCAAGAGCAGGGCAATGCGGTCTCCTCGGGCGAGGCCTTGGCTTTGGAAACCGCTCGCCAAGAGGTGGGAGCGCTGGTCCAGATCCCGGTAGGTCGTGGAGGTTCCTTGGAATAGGAGAGCTGGTCGGGTAGGCCATTTCTTCCCTCCCAACTCGACGCTACGAGCGATGTTTACCAAGGAGCACCTCTGAACTCTTGAGGAACTCGGGAGTGTGGTGGGCTCGAGCGTCTGAACCCCGAACCTATGCTTGCTTCGTTCCCTTCGAGCCTCTCGGTAGTAGCGGGTTGCCGAGGAGTTTGTTTCTCTTCCATTGGCTTACAGGACTCCAGGAACCGTGGAGTTGGGTCTAAACCGGTACAATTGCAAGTCATGGCTTGGCTTTCTACAGAATCAGGGCAGCTCTTTGAGCGCTTTTGGAGTCACCGTCATGACCGGTTCATTCCATGGGTTCTAGCGTGTAGATTCAGTCAGGAGTCAAACCAGGGGCCCGATGTTCTTCCTGATGCTTGGCCCGGTGCTTTTCCGGGTGCCCGGCCTGGCCCTACCAAGGAGTGCTGAGAGATGTACCGATGTTTCGTTTGCCTCGTCGGGTGTCTAGGAGTCCTTCTCTCTGGATGTCAGGGTTCTTCCTCGCCAACATCCGTCAACCTGAGTCAACCGGAGGCAGCGGCGGTGGAGTCGATGTTGATCGAATCGATCCGTCAAGAGAGGTCCAGTCGGCAACTCGGGGCATTGGCTCTCGATGGAGGGCTCGCTCAAGTGGCCCGCGCCCACAGCGTTTGGATGAGAGACAACGACCAGCTGGGCCACTTGGGAGCCCAGGGTTTGGGCACGGTGGAACGGGTGAGAGCGGCGGGCTTTACCTATTCGCTGCTCGCTGAGAATGTCGGGATGAGTCAGCGTCCTGAGGATCTTCACCCGGCCTTCATGGGGAGCGCGGAGCATCGCGTCAACATTCTCGACCCGGAATTCCGGGAGCTAGGTGTTGGGGTGGCGAGGGGGGGCAATCGGTATTGGGTGACGCAGCTTTTTCTGCGCCCCTAAAGCTTGAGACCCTAGAATCATTGGGGTCGGAGAGTCTCGCATCTCTGTTGGAATCGCCGCGGACTTGAGGAGTCTGATCAATCTGATCGGATGGGTCCAATGAACGAAGTTTTCAAAACAGACCTCGAGGCACAGCTTTCCTCTTCCCTTCGAGAGGTCAGGCGGAGGGGAAGTGAAGATTCTCAGCGAGGGTGGCTGTGGCAACTCTGAACCCACCTTCCGGTGGAGGAGGCGATCCAGCGCGGCTCGGCGAGACCGGCTCCTTCAAGGAGGTCTTCTGCGGCCCGGAAAGGGTGATGCTGCAGATAGTTTCGCAACCCCTCCTCTCGACTTGGGAATCAGCGTTCTCGAGGCCTTGCAAGAGGATCGAGAAGATCGCTTGTGAGGTTCTGGGATGCTTCGGCCCTCGTGTCCCAATCATCTTCCGAGAGATTTCCCATCTGCTGACTCGTCACTCCCTAAGTGCAGCGATCTCCTCGAAGACTGCAAAGGCTGGTGGACACTGCGAATCCTGATAGACTGAAGGGACGGTGCGCAGGGGCGCCTTCCCCGCCGAAAGTCGAATCACCCTGCAGTTTCTCGTCGCCACCACCAACTGCGACCTTCTCGGGCCCCGATGGAGCGGGTAGAGGCCCATGACTCAGGAGGCAAGCAGTGTCCCACCTCATTCAAGATCTCAAGTCCTATGCTCGGATTCTCCATCGTCAGGTCCAACATGGTGACCGTGATGCTCGACGGCGATTGCGTCAGTTGAAAGAGCTAAATGCCATAGATAGCGACTCTTTGGGCGAAACCACTCAGCGCCGCCACTGTTTGGCGGTCGTTGCCCAAGAGTTGGGTTTTAGCGGCTGGTCACAGGCTTCCGCTGTTTTGGCGGGGCAAGAAACCGAAGATTTCGGTACCTTGCTCTACCCCAAAGGGGCTTTCGCTCATTCGAACATCTGGAGTGCCTCTTATGGCGAGGCGGCTCGGATTCGAGAGGAGACCGGAGGCTATCTACTCGTCTATCGGCGTCAGTTCTTCATCGTGGATCAGCATTTCATCGAGACTCTGGGGCTCGACCCCAAACATCCCGATTGGGAAGGAATCGGCTGGGATTGGGCTCGCCCTCGGGATTCTGAGGCGCGACAACGCTTGTATGCCGAGGTGGTGTGGGGGAAGCTCCCACGCCTGATCCATGAGAAGAGCGTTTCGGGTTAGGAGCCTGTCTCCTCCATTCGAGGGCGGGCAAGAGGCCCGCCCTCGGGCGAAGGGAGCTTCTATTCCGTCCCAAAATGCGGGCCGGTGGGCTGTCTGTGCCGACCTGGTTTCTAACCGGTCTCTACCCAGCGTACATCTGCAACTCACTTCCCACCCGATCCGCCATCTCTGTGGTCGCTTGGAGATCGGGATGGCGGACGATGAGATAGCCGTCGGATAGCAGGGTCTGCTTCCAATTGCGGCGGGGATGGCCCTGGGGAAGGAGGTCGACACAAACGACGTGCTCGCCAAAGTGGGCGAGAAGATGCTCCAGGCCCTCGACCCGCTGAATCCTGCCTTCGCCCTGAGCTCGTTTGAAGATGACTGCGGCGTTGTAGAGGCGGTGGGTGGGTTGAGAGAAACGTCCGAAGCAGGCGGCCTCTGCCCAACCGACGTAGACGTCCGTGTCGCAGGTGTAGTTCATGATGTCAACGGAGCGGGCTCCCGGAGGACGGGCACCGATTTCACCGAAGACCGCTTCGCCATCTTCCTTGAGAAACCACTCCATGTGAGTAAATCCGGTTTCGAAGCCGAGGGCTTTGAGGGCTTTGCGGCCCAGTTGGCGGCCCGCCTCGAGCTGGGGAGTAGAGAGGTCTCGCAAGTTGACGGTCTGTGGGCTGACCCATTCCAGGGAGCGGGCTACCAGTACATTCGGGCGGTACCAGGCAATGTTCTCGAAGAGAATCTCGCCACCCGAGCAAATGGTGTCGAAGGTGAATTCGTGAGCGTCGATGAACTCTTCGACACTGACCTCCGGCACATGGCGCACCAGCCGAAGCACTCTTTCCAACTCGGTGGCATCTTCGACCCGGTAAGTATCCGCGCTGCCGGCGCCGGCAATGGGCTTGATGATCAGTGGATAGCCAATGCGCTCGGCTGCGAAGCGCATCTCGCCAGCAGTGCGTGCGCTGGCGTGTCGAGGAGTACGAATGCCGGCGGCATCCAAGGCCTGTTTCATGGCTTCCTTGTCTCGGAAGAGAACGGTTTGGTCCGGAGTCATGCCGGGAACACCCAGGGCTTGGCGAAGGCGGGCGGCGAGCATCATCCCCGGCTCCCAGAGACATTCCACCCGGTCGAGTTCTCCCATGGGGCGGATCCAGTCACTCACCGCCCGAATCACAGCATCTTCATCCCACAGGTTGGGGACTCGCAGGTAAGCGGAAAGATGATCTTTGGCCTCCTGCGGCAGCATCGCCTCGGGCTGGTCGCCGAGGCCCAGTACCTGCGCACCAGCCTGGGCAAGGCCGCGGGTGAACCGCGGCATCTCGGCCGGGAATCCCGGTGAGAACATCAACACCTTCATAGTCGCTCCCTAAATATGTAAACGCTCAGGCCAGGCGGACCCGGACCAAGCTCACGAGCCGGCGAAGAGCCTGCTCGACAACTTTCGTTTCTGGATGGCGCAGAATGACGTAGCCCTCCCCTTCGTAGCCACTGGCGGGGGATTGGCCAGCCCTGGGCAGCTTGGTCTCGACGACCAGAGGCCCGAGCTCCTTTTGGGCCCGGTCGAGGCCCTCGATGTCCTTGACTTTGCCGATCCCTTGGCCGCGCAGAAAGGCGGCGCCGGTGGCCCATTGGCGGGGTGGCAGTTTGAGCTCATCAAACACCATCAGGTGGCTCCAGACGGCCTTGAAGTTGGTGTCGTGAGCGTAGGAGAGCAGCGTGGTGATCTGAGCTCCCGGGGGTCGGGCGCCGACCTCGGAAATGGCGATGGAGCCATCGCTGCGCCGGAACCACTCCATATGAGAGAGACCCGTTCCCATGCCCAGGGTTTGTAGGGCCTGGGGGCCTGCCTGATGGATCGCGGCGAATTGAGGATCTTCGAGCTCTTTGGGAAGGAGAACGCACCACTGAATCCAGGGGTTCCTCAGCACTTCCAAGGGAGTCGGCTGGTAGTGGCTCACCGAGCTCCACACAGGCCGGCCGCGGATGGAGAGGGTCTCGAAGGAGAACTCTTCTCCCGTGATGAATTCTTCCAAGAGGGCTTCTCGCCCCGGGGTCGGTCGCAGCAGATCTAGAGCCTCTAGGAGGGCTTCCGTGGAGTCGACGCGGAAGGTCGCTTTGGCGCCAGCTCCATCGGGAGGCTTGACGACCATGGGAAATCCTACTTCCAGAGCAAAGTCTTTGGCTTCTTTCAGGCTGGTCACCAGCCGATGCCGGGCGCAGGGCAGGCCCGCCTGTCTCAAGGCCGTTTTCATGCGGGCCTTGTCGCGGAAATTGTTGGCCGCATCGGCTCCCATGCCCTCGATTCCCAAGGAATCGCGGACCTCCCCGAGGGGGACCTGCAACTGTTCTAGGGCGCCGAACAAGCGATGGATGGGCCCTCCCAGAACCCGTTGCAGCTGGCGAGTACCGTCAGCCAGCTGCTGGGCATCGAGTGCATTGTCGACTCGCCAATGGGCTGCCAGGCGATGGCGTAGGCTCGACGGGAGATGCTCTGCCGGTTGCTGGCTCAGGAGGCCCAGACGCACCCCTGGCAGGTTCGCTGTAGCTTCGACGAAGCTAAGGGTAGCGGGCATGAGAAATGGGGCGACGAAAACGACATTGGGCATGGGATTGTCTCCAGCGGGCGATCCGTTTTCTGGGTCGACCGAATCGGTGGCCAGTATAGCCGCTTCGGCGGTTTTTGGGCCGTGCTCTATGAGCCGGTATGATGACCCAGAAAGAGGAAATATTTACCATGACCGCCGTGAAGATTTGTTTGGTCTCGTCCGAGGCGGTGCCCTACGCCAAGACGGGTGGCCTCGCCGACGTCACCGCTGCTCTCGCTTCCTTTCTCGGTAGCGAAGGGCAGGATGTTCGGCTTTTCTTGCCGCGCTACCGACAATTGGAGACCGCCGGCCGAACCCTTTTGCCGGTGGAATACCTTCAACGTCTCACCTTGACCATGGGGGGGCGGCGCTTCGCTTATTCCGTATGGACCGACCCAGGAGTTGGGGATGGTTCCCACCGGTATTTCATCGACTGCCCTGCTCTGTTTCATCGCAAATCTCTATATACCAGCGATCCGGATGAACATATCCGTTTCGCTTTCTTCTCCCGAGCTTGTTTAGAGTGTTGCCAAAGGATGGGTTGGGCTCCGGATGTGGTGCACTGCAACGATTGGCATACGGCGCTCATTCCTCTCTACCTCAAACAGCACTACAGCTGGGATCGTCTCTTTGCACGGACCCGAACCCTCCTGGCCATTCACAACATCGGCTATCAGGGGGTGTTCTCGGCGAAGGCTTTGGGAGACCTCGATCTCGAGGGCAGTGCGGACCTGCTCTATCAGGAGGATCTCGCTGCAGATCGCATCAACTTTCTCAAGACCGGTCTTCTCTATGCGAATGGCCTCAGTACGGTGAGCCGAACCTATGCCCGAGAGATCCAAACATCCGAGTACGGCATGGGGCTGGAGGATCTGTTGCGGACTCGGGCAGATTCTCTGGTGGGTATCGTCAATGGGGTGGACTATGGGGAGTGGAGCCCGGAAGCCGACGCCCGGATCCCCCACTCCTATTCCGCTGAAGACTTAACGGGAAAGCGCCAGAACAAACAGCATTTGCTGCGAAGTCTCGATTTGCCCTACGACGAGAAGGCGCCGGTGTTCGGGTTGGTATCCCGGTTGACAGCCCAGAAGGGGATCGACCTATTGTTCGAACCCTTGCCCGAGATGCTGGCCTGGCGCAATGTGAGGCTAGTGCTACTGGGGTCCGGAGAAGGGCGGTACGAGAGCTTTTTCCACCGCCTTCAACAGACCTTTCCGGAAAAGGTCTGCTACTACCGGGGATATAGCGAGGATTTGGCTCATCTCATCGAGGCTGGTAGCGACGTCTTCCTGATGCCTTCCCGCTACGAGCCTTGCGGCCTGAATCAAATGTATAGCTTGCGCTACGGCACGGTACCGATCGTTAGAAAGACCGGCGGTCTCGCCGACACGGTTCAGCTTTTCGATCCCGCCTCTGGGGAGGGCACGGGTTTCGTATTTGACCACTACTCGGCGGACGGCGTTCGGTGGGCCTTGAGTGCAGCTCTGGATTGTTGGAAGGACCAGGACAGCTGGCGCCAGCTGATTCTCAACGGCATGGCCAAGGATTTTTCCTGGCAGGTTCAGGGCCAGGAATATCTCAACCTATATCGGCATCTCGGTGGTCGTTAGATCATTTCTGATCTTCACTGATAAACTCTTACCAATCACCGAATGGAACTCGTCGCCAACGCGATGACTGCCCTCGATCTACATGGCATCCCCTTGTGGTGCTGATATCGAAGCAGACTCCTGTCGGTGCCGGTTCTGGGAATTAAGACGATGGTTGCGGGGGGTGGGATCGAGTGAAGCGTCAGAAGCCCCCGGGCCGAATTAGAGATTGTGTTGAGATTCCCTTTCGGGAGGCCAGTGGCCTCCTCAAAGGAGACATCACAGGCTCAACAGAGGAGGGTTTGAAGAAATGTCTATGATGAGTGAGTTCAAAGAGTTCGCAGTCAAAGGAAATGCCATCGATATGGCCGTCGGCATCATCATTGGTGGGGCTTTCGGCAAGATTGTTGGCTCCCTAGTCAACGATGTCATCATGCCGCCCATCGGTAAGCTCATGGGGGGGATCGATTTCAAGACTTTGTTCATGAACCTGGGGGACACCGCCTACTCGACTTTGGCGGAAGCCCAGGAGGCGGGCGCACCGGTCATCGCCTACGGTAACTTCATTCAAAATGTCATCGAGTTCATCATCATCGCCTTCGTCATTTTCATGATGGTTCGGTACATCAACAACATGAAGAAGAAGGAGGAGGCAGCTCCCGCCGCTCCACCGGAGCCCAGCGATGAGGTCAAGCTCCTCCGTGAGATTCGCGACAATTTGAGCAAGAGCTAGATAGCCAGCTAGTCCTTGACCCCCTCTGGCTAGAAGAGCTCTAGAGGAGGGGGTCTTCTCACGCTTCGTATCTTCTCTTCACGATCGCTTTTCAGGCACGCGGAAGCGACCTGAGTGGCATGAGCACCCAAGTGGAGAGAGCTTCAGTAGCTCACCTGCCAAACCCTTTTCCGCCTAAACCTCGCCAGGCCATCTTCCGTCTGCCGGAATTGGCGGGCTGGCCCAGTTTTTCTAGCGGAGACCGAGTTCTTTTATCGGAGGTTTAGGAGAAAACCGAACCACCGACGAAAGCGATCTCTACGGCGTTGCAAAGTTTGCTGACAGATCAAGTCGAGCTTGCAGCGTTCGTTATTGGTCAAATATGTGTGTTTGCGAAGCATCGGATTGTTTCCCATTGGGGGCTAGACTACAGAAGCTTGTTTATCACGAGATAACAGGTGGGTCAAGCTTTTTCCGTCTCTCGCCAATGTTGAATCCGGTTCCAGAAGAGCTCCGTGAAGGGGTCGATCTCATGCTTTGGAAATAGCGCGGAGACTTTTTGTCGCACCGCGTCCTGGGCAACGCTGCTACTGAAGAAGTCAGACGCGACCTCATCCAGATGAGCCAAATGTTCGGCGCAGAAGGCCTCGAAGTTCTTCAGATCCAGTCGTTTGCGGGCGATGTCCCCATAAGCAGCCAGGCGCTCGCGATAGCCGAGATCTTGTTCCAGCACATCGTAGTAAGGCTGCCAGTCGACGGTCTGACGCATGGGGCGCTTAGTGACGGCGCAGAACACGGACCAGCGGACGATGGCCTTGATCAGCCAAGGGAAATGGTAGTGCAAAGAAGTGACCTGGGAATCCGGGCAGGCGTTGGCGAAGTCGATGGGAAAGAAGCTGCCATTCATGCGGAGAGCCTCGCAGGAATTGAAGTCCCAGCCAAAGAAGGTGTTGATGGTGAGAGTCATGTCTTCCAGCAGGGAGCGTTCTTCGGCGGAGACGACATCCGTGGCCATGGTGTAGCGGTCGTGGAGCGGCGCCGAGGGGTCGTATTTGACGACTCGCACCTGGGGCCCAACGCCTACGCATCGAACGAAAAGATCGAAGGGGAGAACGGCCTTTTGGAGGTGCATGACCCGCTTGCCGCTTCGATCGTAGGCAGCTTTTAGGGCTGTTTCGTCGTCGATGCGGTCCACCCCGACCCAGGCGCCCCCATCGTAGGGCTTCATGAACATGGGATAGCCGAGCTGGTTGCCTATTTCTCCCAGGTCGAAGAGCTTGGCATAGCGCTGGAGGGTCGATTCCAAATCTGGGTTCGACTCGTACTCTTTCGGCGGCACCAGCCAGGTATCCGGCACCGCTAGGCCCAAGTGCATCATGGCCGCGTAGGTCGTAGCCTTCTCCATGGACTGCACGGACCAGGGGTTGTTGAAGGTGTAGATGCCGTCCATGATGATGCTCTTCTTGATCCACTCCCGACTGGTGTTGTACCAGTGGGTCAGGCGGTCGAGCACGACGTCATATTGAGTCTTTTGCCGTAGGTCGAAAGGTTCGATGGTGACTCTCTCCACCTCCAAGCGAACCTTGTCGTCTCCCTGAGGGATGTTCAAGTCGAGACGGCGGATGATCTCTTCGTAGCAGATGGGCCAACAGATATCGGCCCCGAGGGACAAACCGATGCGGCGCTTTAGGTCAGGCATGATCGCTTCCTCGAAGTTCTTGGGCAGGCCGAGTGGAATCTCATTCGTAGACCATCCACAGTGGCCCTGGGAACAGCCAGGATAACCCTTTCCGCAGGCGATCGCGCCAATTTTCCCAATTGTGCCCGTCTCGGGCTTCTTCGAACCTCACTTCCAGGCCTGCTTTTTGAAGGATAGGAATGAGGGACCGATTCTCATAGATCAACGACTCGTGCATGCCGCAGCTGAGAAAGGCCCTGTTCGTAGGCTTGCCCGGCTGTTTCCGAAACGCGTTGACGAATTCGACCACGGGGTCGAAGGCGGGGCCTCGCTCATGGTTGCCGATGTCGGTGAAGGCGAAGGAGCCGGATTGAAGGAGGAGCCGGCCAAAGACGCCGGGGAATCTCCAAGCCGTCGAAAGGGTTGCCACTCCGCCGAAACTGGCGCCCATGAGGCACCGGGAATCGGCCTCGGAGATCAGGGAATAGCGTTCTTCCATCATCGGTAGAAGATCTTCGACGACAAAGCTGGCATGAGCCGGGTCGGCAGCATATTCCTTCAGCCGGTCTGGCGATGTGGTCAGAGCGACCACCAAGGGAGGGATCTCCAGGCGATGGATGAGATTGTCGAGGACGGTATCGAGGCCGGAGTACCGTAGGTAGTCGTCGCCATCGTGAACCACCAGCAGTGGGTAGCTCCGACTGGGCCGATATCGGGCCGGAAGGTAAATCTGCAAGGGGCGCTGCTCTCCGAAAGCACGACTCTCGAGGTCGATGGCTTCGATGCTGCCTTTGCGGGCTTCGGGATCTTCGAAGGTCCAGTCGGGCCGTTGATAGCCAGAGCAAGAGCAGACGGAGTTGGCGCCAAAGGGATCGAAAGCGAGGTCTGGGTTGAGGGGGTCGCGAATCCAGTTGTGGCGACCTTCTCGAATGACGTCGAACTTGTACTCAACTCGAGAGTTGGCAGGCAGTGTAAGGGTTCGGAGCCACAAATCGGTTCCAGGAACGCGGCTGAAGGGTTGAGCCGACTCCAGACCATAGACAAAGTGCCGCAACTCGACCTGGTCGGCTTCTCCCCGGTAGACGAAGGTTACGGCGGATTCATCCACCAGGGGAAAGTCATGTTCTGCGATAAAGGCATCCAGGGCTGCGGCAGAGGGGGTGGAAGCGAGAAGCTCCTGCAGGTGAATATTCATGACCCCTCCCGGAAGGCGCTCACTCCGCCATCAGCCAGGAGCTGCCGGGTGGATGGAGAGCTCTGCCAGTGGCCCTGGGACAGGGCAAGCTGGTCGCCTGGATCTAAAGTGACGCAGGCGGCAGGAGCGAAGCGTCGAACGAATAGAGAGACTCGAACCGGATCCTCTAAGCGGAGCCGGTAGCTGGCGTGAGGTAGGGGTAAGACATCGTCAAAGAGGCCCAATCCCGTTTCCAAAACCTCGGCGTTGCCGGCTCCCTGGGGAGGTCGGTCGTGGAAGAGGACGACTTTCTTGCCCAGCACCATAGCCCCTGCTGACCAGGCGACGATGGGCAGCTCCCCCCGCAGCTCGGTGATGCCGAACAGGCGAAGTCGATTGAGGAGCACGGCGACATGGCCACCAGCGATAGCGAGAGCACTGGAATTGGAGAGGATCTCGGCGATTTCAGCACGATCTCGCTGGATCGCGTCTTGGAAAGACTCCTGCCACTGCTCATCAAATTCTCGGTGGATGCGCCCCAACCGCTCCTCATGGCGGGCATCTAGGTGCCGGACCGCATCCAGAGCTTCTCGGCGTTCTTCGTCCAGAAACTCCGAGGGAGCCGACCGGCGGAGTAGGCGGCGGGCGGGCTTGAGGACGTAGTCCAGTCGAAGTCTGTGCAGGCGCTGTAGCTCCCGAAGCCGGTTCTGGCGCTGGCGAAGGGCCTGAAAGAGTTGGGGAGACCGTTCGAAGAGGGATTCGGCTCGGTGGTGCAGGTGGAGATTGGTCACTGGTCGTCGAACGTGGTCTGCCAGCTCGTCGACTTCACCCTCCCGTTCTTGCCAGCCAGCGGTGACCACCGCCAGGTCACCGTTGCCAAGACCTAGTCCGGCCAAAACGGAGGCGACAGTGGGCTGGTGGCGCTGGGGCCCTAGGAGAACGATCTGGCTCATGGGAGGTGCTATTATCCACAGGTCTCATCGTTAGTGAAAGCCAAGACCCAAGTGACAGCTCGGGATCTGGAAAAAATAGCGCCTTCGAGAGGGGGGCCCTTTGCACGTTCTCTTCGTGGAACCCTGTTTTCCGTACTATCAGACGAAATTCGTCAAGGCCCTCGCCTCGGTAGGAGCTCGTGTTACGGGCATTGGTGAGGTGCCGGCTCAATCTTTGCCCTCTTCGATCCGTGAGCTGCTGCACGGTTATGAGCAGGTATCCAACGTCTGTAGCGAAAAAGCTCTCTACAACGCTGTGCGCACGGTCCAAGAGAGGGAATGGGTGGATCGCCTGGAGGCGACGGTGGAGGCTCATATTCTCACCGCTGCCAGAGTTCGAGCCGCCTGTGGCATTCCCGGCACGACGGAAAGAACCGCGTATTTATGCCGTGACAAGCCAGCCATGAAGGAGGCGCTGAGGGAGGCGGGGGTTCCTTGTGCCCAATCGACAGGCGCTCGCTCTGCAGCGGAAGTTAGGGCTTTCTGCAAGAAAGTGGGCTTTCCGGTGATCTTGAAACCGCGGGATGGAGCTGGAGCAGCGGGGACCTGGCGAGCTGCCAACGAGCAGGAGCTGGAAGCCGCCATCCAGGAGTCCGGCGTTGGCCCCAACCGTTCCATTGCCGTGGAAGAGTTCATCGAGGGGCACGAAGCTTTTTACGACACTCTTTGCATAGGCGGTAACGTCGTGCACGAGTTCGTCACCCACTACTACCCGGGCGTTCTAGAAGCGATGCGCAATCGCTGGATTTCTCCTCAGTTCATCACCACCAATCGAGTCGATGCGGCCAGCTACAACGACGTCAAGGAGATGGGCAAGCGGGTCATCGACGTGCTGGGCATTGGCACTTCGGCGACTCATATGGAGTGGTTTTTTGGTCCCAAGGGATTGAAGTTCTCAGAGATCGGCTGCCGACCGCCTGGAGTAGGAGCCTGGGACCTTTATTGCGCCGCCAACGACATGGATCTCTACCGGGAATGGGCCATGGGCATCGTCCAGGGTCGGCCAGAGACTCGACCTTCCCGCCGTTTCGCTGCTGGCATCATCAATCTGAGGCCGGAAAGGGATGGCCGCATCGCCGGCTACCAGGGACTAGATGCTGTGGAGAAGGCCTTCGGTCGCTGGATCATCGATACGCACCTTCCGCCTGCCGGTACTTCTACTCAGCCGGTCGATGCGGGGTATATGGCCAACGCCTGGATGCGTCTCCGGCACCCGGACTACGACGAGCTCCGCCGCATGCTCGATCACGTAGGCAAAACGGTACGGGTATTGGCCCAATGAGGGAGGCTACCGTTCCCCAGGACGTCGACCCGACTCTGGAGGGCCTCGAGCCCGAGGCTCTGTGGGCTCGTTTCGATGAGATCCGGCGGATTCCTAGGCCATCTCGCCACGAGGAACGCATTCGTTGCTACGTCATCGCTTTCGCCGAGAAGCATGGTTGCGAAACGGTGACCGACGAAGCTGGCAACGTGGTGATTCGGGTGCCTCCTCGAGAAGGCTGCGAGGGAGCACCTACGGTAGTCCTTCAAGGGCATCTGGACATGGTGTGTGAGAAGGATGCGGGCACTGAGTTCGATTTTTTCGAGGACTCCATCCAGCTGCGTCGAGAAGGAGATCTTTTGCTCGCCCGTGGCACCACCCTTGGCGCAGACAACGGGGTAGCGGTGGCGGCTGGCTTGGCCCTGATCACGGATCCACCCAGGCTCCATGGTCCCTTGGAGCTGTTGTTTACCGTGGACGAGGAAACGGGGCTCAACGGTGTTCGGGATCTCGATCCTTCCATTGTGACCGGTCGACTTTTGCTCAATTTGGACTCGGAAGACGAGGGGACCTTCACCGTCGCCTGTGTCGGTGCCCGTTCCTCCGAGCTGAACCTTCCCATCGGATGGGAGCCCTCCCCACTGCCAGCAGAAGCTTTTCGAGTCCGTTTGGCTGGAGCCACCGGGGGCCATTCCGGTGGAGATATTCACCGAGGTCGAGTCAACGTTTTGCGGGCTCTAGGTGAGTTGTTGGGACAGGTGGAAGGTGTGCGAATTGCCACTGTCACCGGAGGCAGTGTACGCAACTCCATTCCCCGAGAAGCGGAAGCAGTGGTGCTGGCGGATCCGATTGTCCTAGAAGAATTGGCGGCAGACGCCCGTCAGCGTTTGGGAAAGGACCATGGTGAGACAGATCCTAATCTCGCCTTGACCGTGGAAAGACTGGACCAGCCTCCTCCTCGAGTGTTCGACGGGGAAACGGCGCGCAACTTGCTGACGATTCTCTCTCGGGTACCCCTCGGCGCCCTATCCATGAGTGAAGAGCTGCCGGGTATGGTGGAGACCTCCTGCAACCTGGCTACGGTGCGTACCGGGGAATCCGATGTAGAGATCTTGTGCTCTGTGCGAAGCGCTTTGGAGTCGGAACGAGACAAGGTGGTAGACGAGATCGCCTCTCTAGGGCGGGCCCATGGCGCCGCCGCGAGCGCCCCTGAGGGTTACCCCGGCTGGCGACCCGACATGAGCTCTCCCTTGTTGGCCAAGGCGATCGAGGTTTATCGTCGACTGGAGGGCAAGGACCCGGAGGTCGTGGGAGTCCATGGGGGTTTGGAGTGTGCCGTGTTGGGGGCGAAGATTCCCGAAATGGACATGATTTCCTTCGGACCCGATATCGCCAATCCCCATTCGCCCAGTGAGCAGGTGAGTGTGGGTTCCGTCCGGCGGGTATTGGGTGACTATCTCGGAGCCTTGTTACAGGAATTGGCGGCTAACTAATGGTCCCTTGGTTACGATTTTCGCGGGGTGGCGATTGGCAGGCTCTTCTGTTGGTACATGGTTACTCAGTTCCTTAGCGGTCACTTTCTTGGCGACCGGTTCGCCGGCGGGGCCGTCGTGGGCGAGCTCAGGTGCGCGACATTCTGAGACAGCGCGAGCCTCTCCTTGCCTACCGGAGGCACAAGAGCCACTCCGGCAAAGTTTGTTGGAACAGATCAATACGATTCGGCGGGAGCGAGGCGGGGACGGTCTGCGTTGGAGTCCGGCCTTGGCAGAAGTCGCCGCATGGCGCGCTGGCAGGGTGGCGCAGGGAGCTTCCGTGAGGGGCGATCGAGCGGTCTTGCAACAGGGAACCCAGAAACTCCTCCAGGCGGGTTACCAACCCCATTCCTGGACCGAGACCGTCTTCCAGGTGGAGGAGGCGCGTGAGCCCTTCACGGTGGAGCAAGGGAAGAAAGCCAAGCGTTCCTGGTTCAAGGAGCTCCGAGAAGGCGACTTTCTCGATGCGGGGATTGGGATCGAGCAGAATGGTGAGAGGTGTATCTACACCTTCATCTTTGCCCTGCCGAGGCTCGTCTTTCAGTGGCGAGAGGTCGCTGCCTTGGAGAAATTGGACCAGGTGCGGTGGCAGATGCTCGGGGAGATCAACAAGATTCGTCAAGACAAGGGGCGACGCTCCCTGGTAGGCGACCCACACCTCGATCGTGTCGCTCAAGGTCATGCTGAGGATATGTTGGCGCGCTCTTACTATTCCCATCGCAATCCGGAAGGGGAAACCGTGCGGCGGCGAGCAGCCGCAGCGGGATATCCAGCCACTCGAGTTCTCGCGGAGAATATTGCCAAAGGGCGATTTGGGCCGATAGAGGTACTTCATCGGTGGATGGCCAGCTCGGGGCACCGCAACAACCTTTTGCGACGGAATGTTTCGGCGGTAGGAAACGGAGTGGCCGTGGGAGAGGACGAGGGCAGCGTCCAGGTTTTCTGGGTGCAGGTCTTCGCTGGGGGCAGAAATGAACCAAGACGATAGTCAGTTCCCTAGAGTTCCTTCGGGACTCGACCAAGAAAGGTCGGCATCAATGGAACCTCCGGTCGCTTCGGGTGAGAGTCAAGATTTTCAAGGTGAGCTGGCTCGCCTCAAGGAAAAAGTTGCCGACCTCGAAGAGGAGCGCAATCGCTGGCGAGAAGGGCGAGTCGCCGAACGGGCAGCAGCTCTCGCCACGGCCCACGAGGATCTCAAGGCGCTGCTGTATATCGTCTCTCACGATCTGAGAACACCGCTGATCAATATCAAAGGATTCACCGGCGAGTTGCGGTCGGCGACGGAGCAGTTGCGGGGAGCCTTGAATCGAAGTCGCCCGGATCTTCAGGAACGAGAGCGAGTGGTGGTGGGACGAGCCCTGGACGAGGACCTACCGGAAGCTATCGATTTTATCGATTCTTCCATCAACCGCATCAACCACTATGTGAACACCTTGCTACGCCTTTCTCACGAGGGTGTTCGAGAGTTGCACATGGAATCTATCGAGGTGAGTGAGGTCGTCCGGGACCTCCTAAATAGCCTGGCCTTTCAGTTGGATCGTCAGCAAGCGGTGGTGAGGGTCGGGGAGCTGCCACCGGTGGTGGCGGACCGAGTTGCTCTCGAGCAGATCCTAGGTAACCTTCTCAACAATGCGGTGACATATCTGGACCCCCGCCGAGCGGGAAAAATCGAGTTGACGGGAGAAGTCAAGGACGACGTCGTCATCCTGAGGGTCAAGGACAACGGTCAGGGGATCTCCCAAGAGGACTTGCCGAAGGTCTTTGCACCTTTTCGCCGAGCCGGGAGCCCTTCGGTAGATGGAGAAGGTATGGGCCTGGCCTATGCGCAGGCCATGGCTCGTCGCCATGGAGGACGAATCTGGTGCGAATCCGAGCCGGGAGTCGGCTCTACTTTCAGCTTTTCGATCTCCTCACGCCTAGCGATCAACGACCGGCGCTCGACCCTCGAGCTGCTCATGCCCTGACCGTATCCCTAGCTATCGAGACCCAAGAAGCCTAGCTATCCAGAGTGGTGTGGAGCCGTAGCTCATCGGCGGCGGGAGATAGGGGGGCGTGGGTGAGAATTTGGTTCATGCGCTCCAGAGCCTTCGCGTGATCTCCCACGCCCTGGTAGACGAGGATCTCGGTGTACAGCTTGTGGGCGAGGGAATTCAGTCGCTCCGTCACCGCGGCTGCTTGGTCCCCATTGGGAAAGCGCCTGAGATAGTCGGCTCCGTTGTCGAGTTCTTTGTAGGTAGCCGCGGTTTCCTCGAGACGCTTCTGGGCCAACCGCTGAAGCTCCGGGTCCTGGTCCATGGATGCGAGCCGCTGGAGGGCTGAGAGCTCTTCGAGGAAGTCGGCCAGGTTGCGTAGGCCGGCTCGAGCCTTCTTCGCTTCCGGACTGGCAGGGGCCTTTTGCCAAACTCTGAGGAACTGCTCTACGGCTTCAGTGGGTTGACGCCGTCGGCTATAGGCGTTGCCCAGGGCCAGGGAGGCGGCAGCCAATTCCGGGGAGTCGGGGAAATTACTGAGAAACGTCTCCAGAAAGGCGGTCTCAAAGATACCCCCCTCGAGCACCTCGACGGCCATCGGGTAGATCTCCCTAGCCTGTTTCTGCATCTCGTCGACTTCTTTCCCCGTTTCGATCAGAAAAGGGCTGTCCGGCGTCAGGGTCGCGACGGTGGCTAGGTGCTCCTCGTAGGCGGTAATGACCTCGCCGTAGTCGCGAGCGAGAGCCGATTTGGCACTTTCTGCTTCTCGGAGGCTATGCAGATACTCCTTTCTGAGGCCTTCAGCCAGAGGTCCCTGGGGCCAAACGCTGAGGGCAGAGGCTTTTACCCAAGTGGAGATTTCTTCCTCGGTCTTGCGGTGGGAGGCGAAGTCAAGAAGTCGTAGCTGGGTCTGTTGGCGCTCCTCTGAAGAATCAACCCGGGGTTGAATCTTGAGGTATTTACTACGCTCCTTTGCCGCTCGCATGCGACTGTCCTCGAAGGGATGAGTGCGCCAATAGCCGTAAGCTTTCTGCTGCGGGATCCGCTCCAACATGGTGCTCCACAGCCGTTGGGCCCCCTGGGGGTCGTAGCCGGCAGCAGCGGCCAAACGCTGGCCCTCATCGTCGGCTTCATCCTCGAACTCCCTGCTGTGGCTGAGCAGGAGAAGCTGCCCGAGTACCAGTGAGACCGCCGCCGCTCCTTGGACGGCGCCCCCCTCATGGGGGTCGCGGGTATAGCCATAGATGTCTCGGGGATCTCGCCGTTCGCGATTTTTCTCCGCGGAAGCGAGCACTCCGATGACGAGGGCCTGGCTCAGTAGGCCGACGAGAGTGGCGCGTTTCTGCATGCGGGTGCCGTGGTGATGGATGACGTGGGCCAACTCGTGGCCAAGGAGGCAGGCCAACATGTCATCGTCCAGGCCCAGGTCGAGCATGCCGCGGGTGATGAAGATCTGGCCTCCCGGGAGGGCAAAAGCGTTGGGAATCGGCATATCGATGAGGTAGAAGGAGAATGGGAATTCATCGAACCGGCTGCTGCTGGCCAGCTCGTAGCCGATTCGGAGAATGCGCTCTTGCTGCTCCGGATCTTCGTAGCTGCCGTAGTGTTCCGCCGCCTGAAAGGCCGCTTCCATGGTTTTTCGAAATAGGTCGAGGTCGGCGGCGGCGGTGGATCCTGGTCCAGCTGGAGCTGGGCGCGGAGGTGAATTCTGGGCGCCAGGTTTTTGGGCCCCTGAGTTTTGGGCATTCAGAGGGAGATGCCCCAGAATCGTCAGGCCCAGGGTTGCCGTGGCGATGAACTTGGTGACCATGGGGGTTGCCCTTTCCTCCGAGTAGTTCTGGCTGCTAGTGACGCTTCTCGCGGCTTCTTCGGAAGGAAAATAGATGCGAAAATCGTACCATCTTCTCGTTGAGGCTCGAGAAAGGTACGAAGGAAGTGAAGATGGTGCAATGGGAATGGGAGCAAGCGGGGCTCCCGAGGAGTCGCTCGATTTTCTCGGGTGAGCTTCTTGAAAGAAAATCTCCTTGGCTGAGATCTCCAGGCCAGGCTCCGCTCATTCCTCTTGCCACCGAGGAACCCGCTGGAGTAGCCGGTCATCTCCGAGCTCCGTGCTGACCGCTTCCAACTCCTCTAGGAGGGCACCTCGCCATTCCAGGTCGGAAAGGGTCTCGGTCAAAGGAACGTCGCAGCGCAGGGTCGCCAATCGGCGGTAGAGGAGAGATTCCGGTCGATGGTTTTCCAGAGTCTCAGCGAGGCGGGCGGCACTGCGAACTTTGATTCCCCAATCCTCGGGGTTGGCCGGAATTTTTTCGATGTGCTGAAAGCTAGCTAGGACAGTGGCTGCCGACTTGGCACCCCAACCCTTCAGCCCGGGAATTCCGTCAGCAGCATCCCCCACGAGAGCTAGCCAATCTGGGATGGAAGCGGGAGAAATGCCGAACTTTTCCACGACACCGGCCTCATCCATGAGGATCTCTCGTCGTCGGTCAAGGCAAACAACTTTCTGCCCGACAACACATTGAGCCAGATCCTTGTCTGGAGAACAGAGCACAATTTGGTCGACCTGCGGCTGGTCTATCCACTTGGCTGCCGCTGTGGCTAGGGCGTCATCAGCCTCGAACTCCACCATGGACCAGACCGTGATTCCCAGGGCGCGAACCGCTTTCTCTACCAGCTCGAATTGTCCGTGAAGCTCCGGGTCGATGCCCTCTCCGGTCTTGTAACCCTCAAACATCTGATTTCGGAAGCTCTCGATCACCGTGTCGAACGCGCAGGCGACATGGGTGACGTCCGGTTGGCGCAGCAGGGATAGGAAGCTATTGAGGATGCCCCGGGTGGCCCCCACCTCTTGACCACTCGGAGAGAGGCGGCTGGGGGCGCCATAGAAAGACCGGAAAAGCTCGTAGGTGCCGTCGAGGAGATGAATTTTCATGCGGAGATTCTATGCGATGGGTTTTGTTGAGGGTCCGAATCTATTTCTGGTCCCGCCTTTCTGCCCGTCTCCCTGTCCTACCGGACCGCCCTCTCCCGAGGACTGTTTGGGGTGTCGGGAAGCCGGCATGAGGATTTACTACCTCCTTCGACTCGAGTCTTGTGGGCGGGGCAAAGGCAGCCTTTTCGAGCTGCGCGGGGAGGGGAGTTTGTGGTAATTTGCGCGCCATGAGCAACTTGGTATTAGAAGAGAAGACCTCGAAGGCCTCCATGGACGATCATCGGTCGGCCCTCGACAGCGCCCTCAAAGAGCAGTTCCCCGGTGGGATGCTGAAGTCTCAATGGCAAGGAGACGTGTTGGAGCTCTCGGGCCCTGGGGCGAAGGGAACGATCGTTCTTCAAGGAGATCAGCTCGTGGGTAAGGCGACCCTGAGTCCTCCGGCGAGTCTCATGGCCCGGATGATCGAAGAGAAGATCACCACGGTGCTGAAGAAAGCCGTGAGTTGACGGCAGCTTTCGAACACCCGGTTCAAATCCTTTTTCATCAGGCGGAAATATCGCCGGAAGAGCCCTGGGTCTTTTTCCGGCCGGCCCTCGATTGGCAGTGGTATTCCTTTGCCCAGATGGCTGCTGCCGTGTCCGCTGCTTGCCAAGAGGTGAACCAGCTTCCGGCGGGGACCTCAATCGTCTTTCCCGATCGTTGCGATCCTGACTCCATGGTGATCGACCTGGCCATCCAGGCGGCTGGCCATCGCGCCGTGCCCGTGGAAGCTGATTTCTTGGCAGCTCCGCCTCAGGCCCGGGCTACAGAATCGCCAGGAACTCACTGGGTAGATACGGTCCCGCCTTCAACCTCCGACCAAGATTCTGGCCAGGCAGCGAAGGACATGACGTTCATCGGGGTTGAGCCCTTGGGGACACCTCGTGAATTGCTGCGAGAGCAGGGCAAGAGGTCTGATCTTCGCTTCTCTGGGTCGCTGCCCGCCGCCGAGGTCAGGGTGAAGAGCCAAGAAGGTCGGTCTCAGATATGGACGACTCTGCAGGTGGTACAGGCGGCGAAGAGGGTCGTGGATGCGCTTCCGACTTCTCCCCGGCGAGATGTTGTCGTCTGTCACCGGCCTCTTCGCGAGGTTGGCCAGCGGGTGCTGGTTACCAGCGCCTTGTTGCAGGGCTGGGGGTTGGTCCTGGAGCCGGAGCCAGCGGCCTACAACGCTACGGTGCATTGGGCTAGGCCAACCCTCCTCTATGGCACTCCGGAGCAGCTGGCGCCTTGGCACCGAGAGCCAAAAGCGGCGAAGGCTTGGTTTCGCCGCGGGACTGCCAATAAATGGCCTCGACCCTTGGACCGACTGAGGGGAGTCTTGATCGTAGCGGCCAAAGAGTCTGGCTCGGAAGCGGCTTTCTGGCAGCAAAGGGGGATGGCGTCGGTGCCCCTGGGAAAGGCGGCCCTCAGCTCCCCCATGGTATAAGGACAGACAACCATGGCTCCCCAAGAACAGGATCTCCCCGACCCGCTGCCGCCGCGGAACAACGCATCAGCTCGAGAAGAGGTGAGCTTGCGGGCCGACTCCGTGTGGGCCGAGAGCGGTCGCTCCGGGCAAGTTACCAGCTCGGCTTCCGGGAAGACTGTGGACTTGCGAGGTCGTGGAGGCCGAGTCGCCGTGGTGGATGGTTGCAGGACTCCTTTCGCCAAGGCGGGTGGCCTCCTCAAGACCATGAATGTCGTGGATTTGGCGGCGGTGCCTGCTCGGGAGTTGGTCGCCCGCAGCCAGATCGACCCCAACCAAATAGACCTGTCCATTTTCGGAGTCGTCCTACCGGCCCTCGAGGCCTCCAATTTGGGGCGCGAAGTGGTGCTGCGGTGCGGATTGCCTAGCTCCATTCCCGGCACCACCGTGAGCCTAGCCTGCGCTTCTTCTAATCGAGCCATCGCCTTTGCCGTTCAGAGCATCCTGAGCGGTGAGAGCGAGGTGGTCCTGGCAGGGGGAGCTGAATCCCTTTCCAACTTGCCGGTTTCCTACTCCCACAACGCTGTCCAACGACTTCGGGAGTTTGGTAAGGCCGACAGCGTCAAGGCTCGCCTGTCGGTGTTGGGCAAGCTGAGGCTGAAAGATCTCGCACCAGAAGTGCCAGCGATCGCTGAGTACAGCACCGGCATGACCATGGGGGAAGCTTGCGAGAAGATGGCTAAGGAGAACGACGTCTCCCGCCAAGCTCAAGACGAGATCGCACTGCTATCCCACCAGCGGGCGGTAGCAGCGCGAGACAGCGGTGCTTTCGACCAGCAAATCGTTCCTACCGCGCCTCCGCCTCGGTATCGAGACCTCGTCGGTGAGGACAACGGTCTTCGGCCTGATACCTCTCTCGAGGCCCTCTCGGTCTTGCCACCGGTCCTTGATTCGGACTTTGGCAGCCTGACTGCAGGGAATTCGAGCCCTCTGACGGATGGAGCATCGGCGGTCCTGTTGATGAGCGAAGAAAAAGCCCGCTCCCTTGGCTTTGAGCCCCTAGGCTTCATCCGCTCCTTCGCCTTCGCTTCCGTAGACCCGGCAGCCCAGCTTCTCCAAGGGCCGGCCTATGCGGCTCCCTTGGCCTTGGAGCGGGCCGGTCTGGCGCTGGCGGATATGGATCTGGTGGAGATGCACGAGGCTTTTGCCGCGCAGATCATCTCCAATCTCAAAGCTTTCGCCTCTCCCAAGTTTGCCCGCCAGGAGCTCGGCCGGAGTGCCCCCCTGGGCGAGGTCGACCTGGAGCGCTTCAACGTCACCGGAGGATCCATCGCTATCGGTCATCCCTTTGGAGCGACGGGAGCGAGAGTGACCTTTCAGATCCTCTATGAGCTCCGGCGTCGCCAGTTGAACTTGGGTCTGCTCACGGTGTGTGCCGCCGGTGGAGTCGGCTTTGCGATGGTGGTGGAACGTTCCTAGGTGGTTTTCTCCTGGAAAGCCTGGTCTCCATGAGCTCTGGTCCCCTGGCTGGAATGCTGGTCGTCGATCTCAGCCGCTATCTCCCAGGGCCTCTCACGGGGCATCTGCTTGCCAGTCTCGGTGCTCGGGTGATCAAAGTCGAAGAGCCTCGGTTGGGAGATCCCGTTCGCTATGCGCCTCCTCTCGTGGGGAAGGTGAGCTCGCTGGCTGCGCAGGTTCTCAGTGGGGTGGAAAGCGTCGCTTTGGATCTCAAGAAGCCGGCTGGGCTGAAGGTTCTGGAGCGTTTGTTGGAGCGGGCGGACATCCTCCTGGAGACCTTTCGTCCGGGCAGCCTGGCCAAGCTGGGCCTGGAACCGAAGGAGCTTCGGCAGCGTTTTCCCGCCCTGGTGATCTGTTCTCTTTCTGGCTGGGGACAGGAAGGTCCCCTAGCCCAGCGTTCCGGTCACGACTTGACCTATCAGGCGGTGGCCGGGTCCTTGGCTCCCACGGCGGCGATGCCAGCGGTGCCGAGCGCGGATTTGCTAGGGGCTTGGAGTGCCGTCGCTTCCATTCTGGCAGCGGTGGCTCGGTGCAGTCGGACTCAGCAGGGATCTTGGATCGACGCGTCTCTCTACGGCGCTGCACTGCACGGAAACTTGGTCGCTTGGGCGGCAGAAGTCGCAGGCCCGAGGGAGGTGGGGGAATCCCACGATCTGGCAGGAGCCCTTCCGGGCTACCAGCTCTACCGAACCTCCGACGGCGGTTGGGTCGCTTTGGCCCTCTTGGAAGAGAAATTCTGGCGGCGTTTTTGGCAGGCGCTCGGTTCTGAGGACATGAGTCCCAAATACATGGGCTCCAAAGGCATAGGCTCAAAAGACTTAGGATCCAGGGACCTAGGACCCAAAAAACTGGCTCGGCGCCGTCTGGGCCGGAGCCAGGAAACCCGGAGCCAGTTAGGAAAAATTATCGCCACCCGGAAGCGTCAGGAATGGGAAGTCTTCTTCGATCTCCACGATTTACCTGGGGCAGCGGTGCTTTCACCCCAGGAGGCCGCCAACCACCCCCAGGCATTGGAAGAAGGCGTGCTCTCTGCCGATTCTCAGGGGCTGCCGAGATTGGCCTTTCCGGCTCGTTTCGATGGTGAACGTCCGGCTGCCGGGGCTCGAATTCCCGCTCTCGGCGAGCACACGGAAGCCGTGCTGGCGGAGCTCGACATGGCTCCTGGAGAGCTACCTCGGTGGAAGGCCCGTGGAGGAGTGGGAAAGCGCCTGGGGGTGAGACGTTGGTTGGCTCGTTGGCTGGTCCGTTAGGGTGGCTCTGGTACCGTATCCATTGTGAGGTCAAGACGGTCGCGGCAGTGAAAGGTCGAAAAAGAGTTGCCAAGGGGAGATAAATTCAGGGGCAGGTGGAGAATGAACCTCATCTCCCTTCTGCCCATCGTGTTTCTGGCAACGACCTTTCTGACCAGGGCTGGTGAATCGGGTTCTCAGACGGAACCTTCCCTCCAAGTCTCGAGCCAACCGTCGAGCCTGGCAACTCCCGACCCTTTCGAACGTTTTGGTCTCTCGGAGACCGCGGGTGCGGCTCCAGGGTACGTTGAAGATCGAGCTTGTGCCTTTTGCCACACGGATCTCTTCGAGAGCTATCAAGAGATCGGAATGGCGCGTTCGTTCGCTCGGCCCCGCAAGGATCGCATCGTCGAAGATTTCTCCGCGAAACCTTATTTCCACGAACCTTCCGGAAGATATTTTCAGATGTCCTGGAAGGACGATCGGTATGTGTTTCGGCGGCATCAGCTGGACCCGGCGGGCCGCGAAGTGAACGTCTTCGAGCAACCGGTCGATTGGGTGCTCGGTTCTGGGTCCACCTCCCGCACCTACCTTTACGGAACTCCGGGGGGAGAGCTCTACCAATTGCCCTTGTCCTGGTACAGCCAGATCGGCCAGTGGCGGATGGCGCCAGGATATGACCAGCCTGATCATGAAGGGGTGACTCGGCGGGTTCGTCGCGAGTGTATGTTCTGTCACAACGCCTACCCTGAGGTGGCCGCGGGGTCGGATGGTTATTGGCAACCTCAGGTGTTTCCAGCGGAGCTACCGGAGGGCACTGGCTGCCAACGCTGCCACGGCCCCGGAGCAGAGCACGTGCGCTTGGGCCTTCAATCCGAGGTGGACTTCGAGGCGCTACAGCAAGCCATCGTCAACCCGGCCCGGTTGCCTCGGGAACGGCGAAACGACGTCTGCAATCAATGCCACCTGCAGCCGTCTGTCGCCCTTTTCGGTGTGCGCCGCTTCGGTCAGGGGAGCTATTCCTTCCGGCCGGGGCAGGACCTTGCGGAGTACCAGGTGCCCATCGACGTAGAGGAAGAGGCCCTGCCATCCTCCGAACGCTTCGAAATCAATCATCACGCTTACCGTCTCCAGCAGAGTCCGTGTTATCTGAAAAGCGAGGGTGAGTTGGGTTGCTCGACTTGCCACGACCCTCACCGCAAGGTCGCACCTGCTGAAAAGGCTCGGCACTATGGCCAAGCTTGCCTGAGTTGCCACGAGCTCGACGCTTGCTCCAGGGAAGCCATGGCCCTCCAGGAAGGGCCGAAGGGGGCGGGACAAGAATCCGTGGAGGGACAGAGCTGCGTTGCTTGCCACATGCCCCGGCGACGAGCTCAGGATGTGATTCATGTCGTCATGACCGACCATAAGATTCAACGAAGGCCCGCAGGAGAAGAGCTGCTGGCTCCCCTGAAGGAGCGGGACCCTATCCTCACGGAGGTCGACCTGCTCGAGAAAGAAGGCGCGCCGGATGGGGTGTTGGGAGAGATCTATCGTGCCATCGCGGTGATCCGCAGGGGTGATCCTTCGCCGGTGGACTACCTAAGTCGCAGGCTGCCATCGACTCCTCCCGAGGGAGTCGAACCCCTTTTGGATCTCGCCCAAGCTCAGCTCCGCTTGGATCGTCTCGCCGAAGCTCAGGAGACCCTGACCAGGATTCTCGAGGAAGAGCCCAAAGAGCCCATGGCGCAGCGGCTGCTCACCCTTCTTAGGGCCAAACAGGGAAAAACTGCGGAAGCTGTCCATCTTATGGAGAAACGGATTCGAGAGGATCCAAACAGCCCAGAAGATCATTTCAATCTGGCCCTCCAGTTGCTTCGCCTGGGCCAGCCGGAGAAAGCCCTCGCCTCCCTCGATCGATCTTTGGATCTGCGGCCCAATCATGCGGTTGGGTGGTTTTACCGAGGCGAGATACAAACCCGGCTGAAGAGGTACGACGAGTCTCGGCAGGCCTATCGAAGAGCTTTGGAGATCGACCCGATTCATGAACGGTCTTATCTATCTCTCGCCAGACTGCACGAGCAGCTCGAGTCGGCGACGGAAGCGGCAGCATGCCTTCGGCTCGGATTGGCCAACCTGCCGGGCTCCCGGCGCCTGGCCCAGGCCCTAGAGGCCTTGGAGGCTTCCTGAGATCGAAACACGCGACCCTGGGTTGGCAATATGCCTGAAGCCAGCAGCATGTCTCCGCCGGTACTTGTCGGGAGAAGACCTCTGGTTTCTAGAGATAGGACAGGACTCATGAAGCAGTCTCAGCGGATATTCCGGACCAGGCACCTATGCCTCCGGAGGCGGTGGGGCTCAAACCAGCCTGGAGACTGCGCTCTCCATGCGGCGGCCAAAGGCCGTGACCCGTCCGCCGGTTTCCAAGCCTGGAAGCCCTCGTCCTTGACGCTCTTCTTGGCGGCCGACTAGAGTCACACTGTGATGGGTCTTCTTTCTTTTCCACTCCGCGGTCAGAAAAACATCCGGAGCAACAGATTTTGGCCGCTGGCGGTGTTGCTATCGGTGGTCGTTCTGTCAGGTTGTTCCGTGCAGAAATTGGCCATCAACAGCTTGGCCAACACTCTCGGCGAGAGCTCAGCGGTTTTCGCTTCAGATGAGGACCCGGAGCTGGTCAAGGATGCCCTCCCTTTCGCCTTGAAGACCATGGAGGCTCTCTTGGTGGAGTCTCCGAGCCACCCGGGTCTCCTGCTCTCTACCTGTAGCGGTTTCGTCCAATACAGCTATGCGTTTGTAGATAGTGAAGCGTTTTTCGTCGAGTCGGATGACATTCGAGAAGCGCGACGACTGCGAGAGCGTGCCCTGAAGCTCTATTTGAGAGCTAGAGACTATTGTTTGAGAGCTCTCGACTTGGAACGGCCAGGTATCTACCAGCGTCTGATCCTGGAACCAGAAGAGGCTGTCGCCGACCTGGAGCGGGATCATGCGGAGGTCATGTACTGGACCGCGGCGTCCTGGGGGGCAGCGATTTCCCTCGGCCAGAACCGGCCGGAGCTGACCGCTGATCTACCCGTGGTGCGGGTACTTCTCGAGCGCGCCTTGGAGCTCCATGAGAGCTTCGGAGATGGAGCTCTTCACGAAGCGATGATCAGCATCGAATCGTTGCCGGAATCCGCCGGAGGTTCCCCCGAGAGGGCCCGGCGCCACTTCGAACGGGCCTTGGAGCTCTCGAGAGGGGGGAGTGCGGGAGCTTACGTTACGCTAGCAAAGTCGGTATCCGTGAGTGAGCAGAACCGGTCAGAATTCGAAGCCTTGCTCGCCAAGGCCGCTGCCATCGACGTCAATCAGGATCCCTCGAGGCGCTTGGCAAATGTCCTCGCCCAGCGTCGCGCCGAAGAACTACTAGCTCGTATCGACGACTATTTCCTGGATAGTGGAGATGAATTCGAGCTAATGGAGGAGTCACCTTGAAGAAAGTCGCCTCGAGAAACAGCTTTCGCCTCGTTACTTTTGGGATGCTCTGCTTGGGCATCTTGGTCGGGGGAGTTCCTCCGGTCGAAGCAGCGGTCACCATCAAACTTGCCACCCTAGCTCCCGACGGGTCGATCTGGGACCAGGCCGTGGAGGAGATGGGGGCCGATTGGAAGGAAGCGACCGAGGGCCGAGTGGCGTTGAAGATTTATCCCGGTGGTATCGCTGGAGACGAACCGGACGTGATTCGCAAGATGCGCATCGGCCAGCTCCACGCAGCGGTGTTGACCGTCAACGGTCTGGCGGAGATCGACGATGGTTTCAACGTCTTCAACATCCCGTTCTTCTTCGAGTCCTACGACGAGCTCTTTCACGTCACTGGCGCATTGGCTCCTCTGCTGAAGCAGCGGTTGGAAAAAAAGGGATATGTATTTCTCGGCTGGGGCCATGCTGGCTGGATTCACCTGTTCTCGAAGGAACCGATTGCTACCTTGGCGGAAATGAAGACCACGAAGTTCTTCCTTTCCGCCGGTGACGCTCGCTCCGTCCAATGGTGGAAGGACAATGGCTACAGGCCCGTGCCGCTTTCCACGACCGATATTCTCTCCGGCCTTCAGACGGGCATGATCGAGGCACTTCCAAGCCCTCCCCTGGCGGCTTTGATGTTGCAGTGGTACCGCAACGCTCCCAATATGCTCGATCTGGGATTTGCCCCGTTGGTAGGGGCTACCGTGGTCCAGAGCCGGGTGTGGAAGAAGGTCTCTGAAAGAGATCGGAAACAGTTGGAAGCGGCGGCTCTTCGGCTGGAGGATCACCTGAAGAAAGAGGTCCCCAAGCAGGACCAATCTTCCATTACGGAGATGGAGAAGCGAGGACTCAAGGTGAGCCGAGTAGCGGGAACTCCTGGGGAGAAAGCCTGGAAAGATCTTGCCGAGAATTTCGCCCAGAGTGTGCGGGAAGGATGGGTCCCCCCTGAGATCCTCAACAAAGCACTCGCAGCCCGAGATGCCTACCGTGCTTCCCAGACGACTGGCGGGGGAGACAACTGAAGAACCTTTTCGCCCGTCTGGATCGTTGGGAGGGAGGCTTCTCGGGGCTCGCCCTGCTGGCGATGGTTCTGCTGCCTCTCGTGGAGATCGTAGCGCGCAAGCTCTTCGGAATCGGTGTTCCCGGTTCGGCTGCCTTCACCCAGCATCTCACTCTCTGGGTCGGGTTTCTCGGCGCAGCTCTGGCAGCCACCGAAGGCAAGTTGCTCGCTCTGGCGACCGGTGAGCTGATCCCCAAGGGTCGGTTCCGGAGTCTGAGCGGTGGGTTCGCTGGGGCGGTGGCTGCAGGGATATCGACGCTGCTTTTCTGGGCCTGCTTCGATTTGATCGTTCTGGAGCGGGAGGCGGAAACGATGATCGCGGCGGGGGTGCCGGTGTGGATCGGCCAGCTGGCCATGCCCATCGGTTTCGGCCTGATCGCTGTTCGGCTCGTTTGGCGATCTTCTGCTCGGTGGCCTGGCCGACTCCTCGCCTTGGCGGCGATCGGAGTCGCAACCTGGATAGCTCGCCACCCAGAGCTTCTGGAGTTTCGTCCCGCCTGGCCGGGTCTACTCATCTTGTTGGTAGCGACTCTGTTGGGTGGTCCCATTTTTGCTGCCATTGGTGGTTTTGCGGTGCTTCTCTTCATGGCGGAAGGTGTTCCAGCAGCGGCCGTGCCAGCGGAGACTTACCGCTTGGTCGTGTCGCCGACCTTGCCGGCAATTCCCCTGTTTACACTGGCTGGTTTTCTCCTGGCAGAAGGGAAGTCTTCCACCCGCCTATTGCGAGTATTCAGAGCGTTCTTCGGCTGGATGCCGGGTGGGACGGCCGTGGTCTGCGCCGTCGTCTGTGCTTTCTTTACCGCCTTTACCGGTGGTTCCGGAGTGACGATTCTCGCCTTGGGAGGGCTGCTCTTTCATGCCCTCCAAAGCGACGGATATCGGGAAGAATTTTCCCTTGGCCTGCTCACGGCTTCCGGCTCCCTGGGCCTACTATTTCCGCCAGCTCTTCCGTTGATTCTCTACGCCATCGTTGCCAAAGTCCCCATTGAGGATCTTTTCATTGGCGGCCTCATACCTGGTCTTCTCCTAGTGCTGTTATTGGTGATTTGGGGGGTGAGAGAAGGGTGGCTTCAAGGAGCGCGACGCATTCCCTTCGAGGGAAAAGAAGCCGGGAAGGCTCTGTGGCAGGGCAAGTGGGAGTTGCTCCTGCCCGTAGTGGTGCTCATTGCCATCTTCAGCGGTTGGGCAACGCCGGTGGAAGCCTCGGCCGTGGCAGCTCTCTATGCACTGGTGGTGCAAGCTTTCGTGCATCGAGATCTCTCGTTGACCCAAGATCTTCCCCGAGTCCTCCGCCATTGCACGGTCTTGGTGGGCGGTGTCTTGATCATTCTTGGTGTGGCCATGGGGTTGACGAATTATTTGGTAGACGCTCAAGTGCCGACTCGGGTGGTGGACTGGGCTCAAGGGCACATCTCGTCTCCCTTGGTCTTTCTTTTGGCCCTGAATGTCTTCTTGCTGCTGGTCGGCTGCTTGATGGATATTTTCTCAGCCATCGTTGTGGTGGTTCCTTTGATCGTTCCCTTGGGGGTCGCATTCGGAATTCATCCGGTGCATTTGGGGATTATTTTCGTAGCCAACTTAGAGTTGGGATATTTGACTCCACCGGTGGGGCTCAACCTCTTCTTGGCTTCTTATCGATTCGAGAAACCCCTCTTGTTGATCTATCGAGCAGCGCTGCCGATGTTGCTAATTCTTGGTGTGGGGGTCCTATTGATCACCTATGTGCCCGGTCTGACCACGGGACTCTTGACTTTGCTGGGAAGAGGTTGAGTCAAGTCTCCAAAAGGGACCGTCGTGTTATGTTCTCTTGCGACTTGCGAGTTTCTCATTCTCCGTCGGCACTTCGATTTCCTGACCTCGATCT
Source organism: Deltaproteobacteria bacterium (assembly GCA_022601195.1). Classification (GTDB taxonomy): domain Bacteria; phylum Acidobacteriota; class Thermoanaerobaculia; order Multivoradales; family JAHZIX01; genus JAHZIX01. Next base: position 33,066 of record JAHZIX010000041.1, on the reverse strand, counting down.
CCTAACCTCGATTTCCTAATTTTAGAGAATCTCATCGATGACTTCTTGGATGCGCCCCTGGGTCTTGATTCCTCTTGGTGCCGGCTTATTGGCGATAGCCTTCTTCTTGCCGAAGGATTCACCGGCTAGCGCTGCCCAAGCTGAGATTCGATCGAGACAAATTCTTTCGGAAGTGTATTCGGTAGATCGCCCCTATCGCTCCATGATGGGGCCTCAGGGATTTCAAACCCTCGCCCTCGGAGAGGAAGGTGTCGAAGAGCTCGAACCTGGGGAATTATTGTGGATCACCGGCTACCGGGCCACCATGGTTGGGGCGGATGGGTCTACCGCCATGTCTCAGGAGTTCATGTGTCATAGCAACTTGGACCTGGATCCCCTAGAACACAACGAACTGTTCGGTTTCGAGAAAGCGATCAGTGGTCGCCTGTTTACTCTTTCTCAAGGGCAGTTTTCCATCGAGTTGCCGGAAGGCTTCGGTATTCCGGTCCTTTCCCAGGAAGCGCTGAATTTGACCACTCAGGTGCTCAACCTCAATCGGTCTGAGGAAGTCTTCCAGGTTCGGCATAAGGTAGATATCGACTTTGTGGCGGCAAGGGACTTGGCGAAACCTTTGAAGCCGCTGTTTTCCTTGGCAGCCTACGGTCTAGCTTCCCAGGAAGAAAATTCGGTGGTTTTTGGACGCGTTCCGGCTGACGGGGAGGAGCATGGCCCCGGCTGCCTGGTTCGCAATAGCGCCTCGGATACCGACTACCAAGACTCTCTAGGGCAGCGATTCAGCGGTCATTGGGTGGTCAAGCCGGGGCGCGAAGAGAATCATACTTTAGTAACGGAGATCTTGAACCTGCCCTTCGATACCACCGTCCACTACATTGCCGTTCACCTTCATCCCTTCGCAGAATCGCTGGAGTTGCGAGATCTTACCTCCGGGGAATCGGTGTTTCGTAGTCAGGTACGGCCGGCGAAGAAGGGGATTGGTATCGAGCACGTTGACTTCTTTTCCAGCCCCGAAGGGCTCCCTCTCTATCGGGATCACGAGTACGAGCTGGTCAGTATCTATGACAACACATCCGGAGAGGACCAGGACTCCATGGCGGTCATGTATCTCTACCTTTTGGATCGAGAGTATAGATAGGGGAGAAAAAGCGAAGCTGGGCCACCGAGGGAAGACCCCGATCGACCCAGCTCTCGAAAGTGTGTGGACTTAACTTGATGTGTGCGGACGGGAACGAATCGTTAGCTACGAATTCGGCGAGAGATGAGGATCTGGTTGTCGACTCCGTAGGAAAGTGTTCCGGAACGAACCAGTGACTCAGCCAGCCGCTTTTGGGCCAGAGTGGCAACGGTCCCTTTCAGGGCGATCCGCCCATGACTCACCAGAATGTGAATCGATGGATTGTTGAGCAGTCCCTGGCCGACGAAGGCCGGGTGGGAGTAGATAGCAACCAGAGCCTGGCTACGGACTTCGTCGTCGAAGAGGGAGACCGGCAAGGTTTCGACGCTATTGACCAGACGCCAAACACCAGGCACCTTGGTGATCGCTCGCTGGATGCGGGCTTGAGTCGAGGGGTTGTCTACCTGCCCGGTTAGAAGAACTTGGCCGCTTTCGACCCGAGCCTCAACCCAATCAAAAACCTGATTGGAGAGATAGGTGTCGAGGGTGTTCTGAATATCCTTTCGGATCGATTCATCGGGTCGGCCGAAGCTGGCAACCTCGAGGTGATTATCGACTCTTTGGACTCCTCGAATCTTGGCAATGGCGCGTTCCGCTTTGACGCTTTGACGAAGAGTCTCCACCGATCCAGTAAGAGTGACCACTCCCCCGTTCAGTTTTGAGTAGACTCCGGTAGCGGGTTCGAAGCCGCGGTTGGCTAGCCGCTGCTCGACTTTGATGAGTGTCGTTTGATCTCCAGTCTCAGCAATCTGGGCTTGTGCAGATGAAACGGAGATCGTCGCCGCGAGGGCCAGCGTTAGAGCTGAGGCGACGAGAGTATTTCGGTTGAAGCGAATCATGGCGTGCTCCTTTCACATAGCATCTGAGTCATCCGGTGATTCCGAGGACCCGGGGAGGGGAACCAGGCCCCCGGTTTCACCGTTAGTGGTGGCATATGGCAAGTTGTGTGCCAACTCTGTGAGGAAGGTCTGTTGAGGGTTGTAAGTCAGCTCTTTCGCCGACTGGAAACAGGGATTGAATGCCGAAGCCAAGCCCTCCATCAGAGGCAAATTCCAGCAGTAAAGCAGCTTTCTGCACCCCGAACCCTGAGTTGAAAACCAGCGATTTCCAAAGGGGCAGTCCATGCGCGAAGGCCGGAGCATGCAGCCTGGTGGGGTGTCGGTTTCATCCAAGTTGCGGTACGGGGCGAACTCATGACTGTCCTCAGACGAGGACAGATGTCGGCTCAACGGGGAGCTCTCCTCGTCTTTGAGTCTCTCCTTCGTCCGTTTGCAGGGCGTGTTGTTAAACTAGAAGGAATGTGTCCTCGTCCACCCGGCTCAGCCACTGTCCATAGCAACATCGGATTTTCCAGCGTTAGTGGTGGAGCTTGCCCAACCCTTTCTTCGGCGGTCCAATGAAGGAATCTAAAGGCTATTTGGCACAACGCAGCGCCCGTGCCTATGCCTCTCTCGCCCCATCTGCAGTGGAGTTAGAGCGCGTCGCTGCGGAGAGCCTTGATTTGGCTGAGGGCCTCACTAGGGGCTTTTTCCGACCGGCGGAGGAAGAGCCCTTGCGCCTTTGGTTTGCCCGTTTTCTCACCGTTCGGGAAGGGCTGTGGGAAGTGATTCAGGAGGCCTCCGAAGGTGTCTCCGCCGGCCTGGAAGGGATGGACACTACCGAGGATCGCCGCCTCTTCCTTCTCGCTTATGGTGCAGCTTGCTGCGTTGTGAGGATGGATCGTTTTCTCGTCGACGACTTGGCGACCCATCGCCTCATTCAGCGCAAGCTCAACGAGCCCTCTGCAGAATTGCGCATTCCGGCCAAGCAGCTGACTCGGATTTACCGCTCCCTTTCCAGTCCTCGTAAGGCGAGGCGGTTGCGAAGCGCCATGGCTTGGGCAGAATCTCACTCTAGGGAGTTGAGGGCTCTGGCGGGGGATCCGGTGGTTGGATTTATCGCTCGAGAGTTAGATCATCTTGAGGAGACCCTGGATCGCAGCAAGCGGCGTTTCTTGCGTATCTTACTTCGCTACCGCGAGCATTCCTGGAGGCGTCGCGGCGCTTCGGCTCGCCAGAAGGCCAGCTTTGCTGTTCTGGAGTCTTCTGGTCGGATCGTTTCGACTCTGAAGGATCGCTGGCAGGCGAAACGAGTGACTCCCGACGTTCTACGGAGTATCGACTCTCTGCTGCGACCGGGTGATGTCCTGGTGACTCGTCATGACCATGCTTTTAGCAATCTTTTCCTACCGGGGTTTTGGCCCCATGCTGCTCTGTATGTGGGGTCGGAAGAGGATCGGCATCAGCTCGGAGTCAAGGTAGACGAAGATCGCGCTGCCAAATGGTCCGGGCCGCGCCGGGTACTGGAGGCGCTCAAAGATGGGGTCCTATTTCGTTCCTTGGAAGAAACTCTTGCTGTCGACGCCATGGTGTTGATTCGGCCCCGCCTCGAGCGGCCAGACGTGGCCGTGGCTTTGGGGCGAGCGGCCGTCCACGAAGGCAAGCTCTACAACTTCGATTTCGACTTCTTTCGTTCCGATCGACTGGTGTGTACCGAGGTGGTCTACCGCGCCTACGACGGCATCGGAGGGGTGCGCATTCCTTTGCAGCACCGCTCCGGGCGTCCGACTCTTAGCGCGGAGGATCTCCTGACTCTAGCTCTCCAGGGAAAAGGATTCGAACCGGTGGCCCTCTACGGCGCAAAAGACTGCCCACCGGAGCTGCTAACCGGTGACGCGGCGCGCCAAGCCTTGGCGGCTAGCTTCTGAAACCGCCAGCGGTGAGAGTTTCTAGTGGGCATGAACGAGAGACCTGGCGGTGGATCCAGGGGAAGACCGCGGAGGTGCGCCCGGGGTTTGTCGAAGATTCCAAAGAGGAATTGCTGTCAAAAGCTCGGTCCGAGGCATTGAGAGTTTCACTTCAGACTACAAAAGGCCGGGGAGCTCGTTAGGTTAGTTTTTCAGATAGGCGAAGACATTCACCGAGGCCGTCTTGTCGGTAGAGTTGTAGAGCAGGATCCGATAGCGGGGAAAGGCGATGGGTAGGTCCGCCTCTGATGCGCTGAAATAGGAGCCCTGGTTGGCTGCAACGGTGACCGCTGCTTCCAGGGGCAACTGCAAATGACCATCCTCTTGATAGGCCCGCAGAATGCTACTTTCGTCCGGCAAAAGAATGACCCCGACGGCCCCGCTTTTCGACGGTTGCCCCTTGATTTCTCCTTGGAAGCTCAAAGAAACAGAAGTGAACCCATCGGTTCTTAGCACGCCTCCATCTGTGAGCTGCGTGGTTTCATAGCGCTCCGCCGGGGAGACGATGAGATCTTCTTTTCGTTCTAGGGCACTGTGACGAATGATTCCCTTTACCTGCACCTGGCCACGAATCTCTTGTGGGCTAGGGATATTGGTGACGAAGACGCTCGTGATGCGCTCGGTAGTGCTCGCCGGAAGGGCCAACATGAGACCGGCACCTAGGGCGAAAGCGAGGAGACAGGCGGAAATTCCTTTGAACATTCGGTACTCCTTGAAGATGATCCTCGTGGCCATAGGCCTCCTTCTCGAGAACCCCCTGTCTGACCACGGAGGAGTCGTTGGGCCAGAGAGGAGCAGTCTCACCGAAAAGGAACAATCTTTGACTACAGGTACGGCAGTGGTGGGTACTTCGTTTAGCCCCAGCGAGATGTTGATCCTCGAGTTGGCAGAGAGAGTTGACCGAGAGATTCGCCAGTCGAGAAATCACATCAAGCTAGGGAAGCTCTCAGAGCAATTCCCCCTGGAAGCGCCCCTCCGATAGCTGTTGACTACCAACCGAAGAAAAACTCATCTCATTGAATCCACCTTTTTGAATCACAGTCTTGAGCTTCTATTCTCGGGTAACTCGGTGATCTAGAAGCGGAATCGATCTTTGTCCGAAGAATTCCGGGGCAGGGAAGAACTCTGATCTCCAGGAATGGGTCAGAAACTGGCCCATGGCATTCGTTTTGCTCCTCTCAGGTTTCATATTTGCTGCCGTTTGGCAGCTTCGCTTTCAGAGAAGGGAGTTCCACGATGACCATCAGCTCGAGACTCTACGGGTTCGTGACGGGAACATTTCGCGGTCTGGCTTTGCTTCGGGGATCGGCCCGGTTGGCCTCTTGGTGGGTCGCATGTTTGGCCCTCATCATGGGCTCCGCTCCCCTGGAAGCTTGGCAAGTCACTCTTCCTCTCGAGCGGTACGAAAATCTCCGGGATAGAGCCTTCCCTCAACCTCAGCCTCCCCCTCAGCTACCTAATTTGGTGGCCTTCGAGGAGGCGAGATTGACGATCGAGGTTGGAGACCAGAGTGCCCGGGTCATCCAGGAGCTGACCATCTCGTTACTCGATGGGGATTGGCATGAGATTCAGTTGGCATCTTCCGGAACCTTCGTCGCCGCTGATTTTTCCTCCGCAGAAGGCTATCTCAAGGCCGGAGAGGGTTGGCGGCTCCGGCTGCGCGGCTTGGGGCGCCACACCATCACAGTGGAATCGGCCGTTTCCTTGGTGGAAGATTCCGCAGCTTCCCGCCGCACGGCGCGGCTGGACCTCGAACTGCCGGCAGCGGCCCTGGTCAGTGGAACGCTGGTAGCACCTTCGTGGGTTCAGGATGCGGAGATCAGTGAGGTAGATGACAAGGCGCTCCCAGCCACCTCGTCCGGAGTTCTGACCGCCGTTGCTATTCCTAGTGCTCCCAGTGGTTCTAAGACCTGGAGTTTTCTCGGCCATCCCGGTGGGCACCACCAACTCGTTTTCTTGGGACATTCCTTGGCGCCGGATCGGCAGCGGCTACCGCTGCGGTTCGAGGCCCTTTCTGCCACTGTGATTCGCATGGGACGTACCCTGGGGGAAGCCGAGGGTTGGATAAGAGTCAAGGTGCTACAGGGCCAGCTGGACCGGCTCTTGGTGGAGGTGCCCTCTTTTCTAGAAGTGATCGCTGTAGAAGGGAAAGCGGTAGCTGGCTGGCAGCGAGAGGGGACATCTTTGGAAGTAACCCCCCTGGAGGATGACCCCCAGGAACTGACTTTTCAGGTAGAGATGACTGGCCCGGCGATGGTGGACTTCGCCAGTCCTGTGCTGGTTCCTCTTGGGGCAGCGAGTGCCAAGCTCTATTCCAAAGTGAGCGCCCTCGGTGGTGGTTTCCTGCAATGGGTAGATCCAGGCGACTCCTGGGTGGAGACGGAGAAAATAGGGGACCTGCCCCTAGGTTTTATCGAGGCGGAAGGGCTGACTCTGGGCTGGTCCGTTGGCGAGAGGAGGCCTACTTGGAAACTGGCTTGGTCGGAAGGTGTAGAGGTGCTAGCGGCTCAGATCGACAGGGCCTTGGTAGACGTTGTTGTGGGGGCTTCCGGGGAGGCCTTCTATCAACTTTGGATCGAAGTGCGAAGCCGTGGGGTCACCACCTTGGAGGTCACCCTTCCAGCTGAGTTTTCCTTGGCCACCAGTTATCGGGATGGCCGAGTGGTGAGCTTAGGAGCGGTCAACTCTCAGCAGGAGGTCCTGGTTTTTCCTTTGAGTGCTGTGGCGGGAAGGCAGGTTCTCTTTCTGAGTGGTCGCTTGCCCCTCGAGTTGCCTGCGGGCGCCGGCCAACTGGTCGTTCCTGTTCCAGCGTTTTCCGTTCCTGTCGCTGCGGTACAGGCGCGAGTTGCTCTTCCTGCCAGCCGCCAAGCCCGTCTGGAGGAGGGGAGCAGAGGCGGTAGTGTAGAAAAACCACCAGTGGTCGCTGCTTCTTCCTCCACGACGCCCTTGGCGAGGTTATTGGGAGCGGCAGGATCGAATTCTCTATCGACCAAGAACCCTAACTTGTTGATACCTCCGGTGGGTTTCCGAGTGATAGAAGCCGCTTGGAGTGCTTTGACTGCTGCACCTTCTCCTGTTGTGTTGGAGCTCCTACGGCCTTCGCGAGAATCGAGGTGGTTCTAATGGGTACCCGGCAGAGAGTCTTGGCGAATCTAGTGGCTTTCGTCGTCTTCACCTCCGTTCTGGAAGCAGGGGAGGTAGCAGCTGCCCGGGCTGCCGAGGTGACCTTGCCGCTATCAGAGTTCATCGCTCTTTCCGATAGAGCGGAAGCTCAGGACCAGGAATTGGGGGAGGAGGTGGACCCTGGAGCGATTGAATGGGTTTCCCAAGAGACTCACATTTCTCTCGACGGTGAGTTGGCGACGATTCGAAGCCGCTTCGAGGTCACGGTTCTAGGGATCCCCGAGAACCTCTTGCCCGTGCCCTTGACCGGTTTGGCAGGTGGTATCCAGGTGGAACCCTCCGTGGGCCTGGCATTGCATCGAGATGACCAAGGCACTCTCGTCTTGGTGCCGTCAGAGGCTGGTAGCTATTTCCTCGAGCTCCAGGGGGCAGTGCCCCTGGAGCGTCGGAATGGTCGTTTGGGGCTGGACCTCCAGGCGAGCTCCTCGCCGGTAGCCATCACCAATGTAGACCTGCCTTTGGAACTAGCCTGGGAGTGTGATGGCGCTGTGGTGGTACTGGAGGAGGAAAAGGGGCAGCGACGGCACCTGCGGTTGGCCTTTGATCGCTCCCAAAGTCATCGTCTGGAGGTTTGGCGTCAGGTCGAGGAGGAAAGCTCTGAAGAGGCTCTGGTGCGGATTGTCGCGGCGACCTACGTCGACCTTGGGGCCCAAGGGGCGCGCCGCTTGGATCTACTTCATTACGAAGTCCTGAGGGGGAATCTGGCAACTTTTCGACTAGAGCTTCCGCAAGGTTTCGAGCCAGAACGGTTGGTGACGGACGAGGGAAAAGCACTTCCGGAAGTGAGTGGTCGCCAGCTGGAAGTGCATCGCAAACAGAAGCTGGAAGGAGTCGGATTTCTAGCTGTCACTTCTCGGCCTGTGAATACCGCGTCCTTGAGCCTGCCTTCGCTTCGACCGGTCGAGCTGGTACGAGCTCGCTATCTGCTTTTTTCGTCGTCCATCGCCGCCCGAGCCGAACCGACGCCGGTGCAGGATTGGGCGCGAGTGGACCTCGAAGATTTACCGCTGCCGTTGCGAACCCGGTTCTCTTTTCTCCAGCCCGCGGCCGCCTGGCGGTGGAGCGAAGTGACCTCGGAGGGGGGTGGAATGGCTGTGGAAGCAACGCTGGGTCTCGATCTCCTACCGGCTGCCCCCTCCTCGGAGGCGGTCATTCGGGATCGGCAAACGACCACTCTTCTGACCGTGGATGGGAGCTTGGTTCACCGGGATCAGTTCTGGGTACGAGGAGCGGGAGGGGCTCTAGAGTTGGAGCTTCCCTCCGGCGCCACTTTCTGGTCCGCTTCTGTCGGCGGTCAGCCGGTGCGTCCCATGATTCTTCATGGCACCCTCACCCTGGCCTTGCCGATGGCGCCTGGAGCGGAGTCTCGGGTAGAGGTTGTTTCCGTGGAAGAACGGGCTGTGCCCTCGGGACGGACCCAGCTGGCAATTTCTTTGGCGCAGACGAACCTACCGGTTCTAGGGCACCAATGGAGACTGTTGCTACCGCAGGATGCGAGGTACCGGCTTGCGAGCAGCGAGTTATCTCCGGTGGACCCCTCGGAGGTCTTAGTAGACCGTCTCATGGAGTCCCTCGAGGTTCGAAGCGCCAAGGGAAGGAAGGTATCCGCTCCGACTTCCGGCGGTAGAGCAGAGGTTCGGGGGCAGGCTAGGGCAGAAGACGGAACGAGCCTTCCGGGTGTGACGGTAGGTCTGAGCTCTGAAACCCTCACCAGATCCCTGTCGACCGTGACCGACGAAGACGGCCAGTTCTGGTTCCGGCGCTTGCAGGGGGGAGCCTACACCCTGACAGCTTCGCTGGATGGTTTCAGCTCGGCCCGCCAGGAGTTTCGTCTCGACAACGGTCAGGTCTTTGGAGCTGTATTGCGGATGTCTCTAGCGACCATCTCGGAAGAGGTCCTCGTAACGGCGGAAACTTACAGTGTGCCCACGGCTCGGAGTTTTCGAGACCAGCTAGCCATCGCTCGAGATTCGCTAGCAAGGGAGGCCTTTCAGAAAGAGCGCAACCGGCTCCGGCAAGGCACCGTCGGTGGCGTTCGGCCTCTACCGGTGGAGATTCCCGAGACCGGAAAAGTGCTCGTGCTCTCCGCGGCTCTTCCGCCATCGGGGATCAGCGCTACCCTCCAGGTGAGGCCGGCTCGCCGGTCGGCAAGAGGTCGATAAACACCAACTCCGGACGGCAAAGGAAGCGCAGACGGGGCGCTTCCAGCCGCTCCATACCGATGCCTCGAGAGACCACCAAAGCGGCTCCCGAGTCGAGATGGGTGAGTCCGCTGGACCAGGAGCGGGGAACTTGAGAGAAGGTGATCAAAGGGCCGATCCAGGGGAGGCGCACTTGACCGCCGTGGATATGGCCAGCGACCAATAGGTCCGCGTCGACTTGGCCAAGAGCGAAGTCCGGTGCGTGGCCGAGGACGATGTGAAAAGCTTCGTTGGCCGGCACTTTCAAGGAGGTTTGAAAGGAGTCCGTCATGGAGAGGGCTGTAACTCGTAGTTGAGAAAGGTCCAGGCTGGTGGTCTCTTCGACGAGAGTGAAGGAAAGACCTTCAAAGAGACTTGGCCAGTGCCGAGAGTCCGCGTTGCCTCCGACCGCGATGACCCCCAGAGGGGCGGAGAAGCCCATGTCGGCCAAGGACTGACGCAGCTGTTGGCCAAGCGCCCGGTATCGTTCCGGGTTCGCTTCCTGAATATAGTCCCCGGCGAAGAGGATCAGATCTGGCTTTTCCTGCAGGGTTCGGCGTAGCACTCGCAGCTCATACTCACCGATCTCGTCGGTCTGAAAGTCGGCCAATAGGGCGACTTTCAGCGGCGCCTGGAGCTTGGTGCTGGAAAGGTGGAAGCGGCGGATTTCGAGCCAATGAGGTTCGATGAGAAAGGCATCTGCACCTACGGTGCCAATGCCGAGAGCGGCCAGGAGGGAGATCGCAGCGAGGCGGCGGTGGCGCTGCCAAAGAAGCAGCCCCGAACCCACCAGCACCAGGATTCCGTGGAGAAAGATTCCATAGGCCAGAAGTCGCAGTCTTCCGAAAGTGCCGGCGAGCACGAAGGCCAGAAGGGAACCGGTCAGGGCGACCTGGTAGAGGTTCATCCTGAACTTTCGGAAGACCTCTTTCGACTCCACTCGGGATATGCTCCAGAGCGCGTGACATCCCACCAGGAACATCGCAACGTTGTAAATTGTTGTTGCCATGGAGGCGAGCAGTATAGCTGGCTGGTGCTTCGTGAGGAACGGAAAGATCTTTCGGTTGGAGGGCGCGCTCAGATAGCGTTTGGGTTTGAACGCAACGAAACCAAATCAAGACGCCACCCGTACAGGAGCCAAGAGAAGGAGGTATCGCGATGAGCGACGAAATGCCTAAGAACGAAGAAGAGTGGAAGAAGCAGCTGACCTCGGAGCAATACCGCGTCTTGCGAGAAGGTGGCACCGAGAGGGCGTTCACTGGTGAGTATTGGGACAATCATGAGGACGGCACCTACCATTGTGCTGGGTGCGGGTTGGCGCTTTTTGAATCGTCAACGAAATTCGATTCTGGCTCCGGCTGGCCGAGCTTCTATCAGCCGGCGAAAGATGGCAGCGTAGAGACGGAGACGGATACCAGTCACGGCATGGTGCGATCTGAAGTCCTGTGTGGCCGTTGCCAGGGGCATCTGGGTCATGTCTTTCCTGATGGGCCGAATCCCACGGGTTTGCGGTACTGCATCAATTCTGCCTCCCTGAAACTGGAAGAGAGCTAGAAGAGAAAACCTTCCACCATGAACGACGCACCTGATTCGACGAAGATATTTGTCCTGGACACGTCGGTCATCCTGCATGACCACCAAGTCCTCAGCAGCTTTGAGGAACACGATATTGCCGTCCCCATGACGGTGCTCGAAGAACTGGACCAATTCAAGAAAGGCAATAGCGAGCTGAATCGCAATGCCCGCCAGTTCATTCGAGTGTTGGATCAACTTTCCGGTGGCAATCTGTTACAGGAGTGGATTCCCTTGAACGGCAATGGCTCCGGCCGGGTTCGTGTGGTCACGGCTCCTCCTAGCTCCACCAACGGCGACTCTCCCTTTGTCGGCTCGGAGAACGACCATCGCATTCTTGGCGCAGCTCTGGCGCTGCGGTCTCGCGAAGAGTCACGGCCTGTCATTCTAGTTAGCAAAGACATCAACCTACGGCTCAAGGCCAGGGCACTGCAACTGCCCGCGGAGGACTACAAACGGGTTCAGATCGAGGATGTCGAGCGTCTTCACGCCGGTGCGTCGTCCTTGGAAGTTCCTTCGCCGGAGAATCTTGAGGAGCTCTACAAACAGGGTTGGTTGGCCCCGGAGAAGATCTTCTCCGAGCCTCCTCCGGCCCATCAGTTCTTCATCTTGACCCACGGGCAGAGCTCGGCCCTGGCCTGGTACAACCCTCGACAAAGACGCATCGAGCTCATCCAGAAGCGCCCGGCTTACGGTATTCAGCCGCGGAATGCGGAACAGAGTTTCGCCTTGCACGCCCTTTTGGATCCAGCCATTCAGCTCGTGAGCTTGACGGGGCCTGCTGGGACCGGCAAGACCTTGTTGGCCCTTGCGGCTGCTTTGGAACAACGTAGCGGCTACCGTCAGATTTACCTGGCGCGCCCCATCGTGCCGCTGAGCAGCAAAGATATCGGTTACCTCCCGGGGGATGCTCAGTCCAAGATCAACCCATACATGCAGCCGCTGTGGGACAACCTGAGCTTCATCAAGAGTCGCTTCGATGCCTCGAGCCAGGAGTACAAGCGAATTCAAGGAATGGTCGAGGCGGAGAAGTTGCAGATCATTCCTCTGGCCTATATTCGCGGTCGCAGTTTTTCTCGGGTCCTGTTCATCATCGACGAGGCGCAGAACCTGACTCCCCACGAGATCAAGACCATCATCACCCGTGCCGGCGATGGCACCAAGGTGGTCCTAACGGGGGATATTTTTCAGATCGATACGCCCTATCTGGACGCTCGCAGCAACGGTCTTTCCTACCTCATCGACCGCCTCAAAGGGAACGACCTCTACGCCCATGTGGATCTCAAGAAGGGAGAGCGCTCTCCTCTGGCGAACCTGGCAAGTGAGTTGCTCTAGTCCATCCTGCTCGCCGATCTTGTGATGCGTCTCCGAAGCTAGTTGGATCTCCGGTGCCAGAAGGCGACTCTGCCTACGGCGCAGAAATTACCTTCTTGGTGGGATCTTCAGGCAGCTAAGGTGCCTGACAACGAAATAGGTGAGGATAAAGGGCTAGGGGCGGAGCAGAGGGTTACGGCAATACCGCTGCTAGCTCTACCTGATAGAGATCGCCGGGTGGTCTTCCCTCGGTCGCTCCCGCTGGGACGATGCCGGGCCGTTCGCTGGTGAAGAACAGGTATTTCCCATCCGGGCTGAGAGCGGGAGCGAAGTCTCCGAAGGCTGAGTTGATGGGCGTCGGCAGGCGAGTTGCTGGGGTGAATTCGCCGTCTTGGACCAAGCTCAAGTAGAGGTCAGAACCGCCGAGCCCACCAGGAAGGTCGGCGCTGAAAAGAAGAAAGCTCTCGTCCGACGCGATACAAGGATTTCCCGAGCCTTCTGGAAAGTTCACTGCTGAGCTCAGCCGTTGGGGATCTTCAAAGCCGGCCTCGGTCCAGCGGGATCGGTATATCCAGGTAGTACCTTCCCGGTCCGAGCTGAAGTAGAGGGTCCCGTCGAGAGTCAACGAGGTGTAGATATCCCATCCATCATTGTTGATGGCCGGCCCGGTGTGAACCGGACTACTCCAGCCTCTCTCACCGCTGTCGAGCTCCGTTCTTTCTACGAACCAGATATCTGTATCCGGTCTGGGTTCTTTTCCTTGCGTGGGTAGGTCGGAGCTGAAATAAAGCCGTTTGCCGTCGGCGGTAATAAATGGGTCCAGATTCCGAAAACCCTTGGCGAAGGGGACTGGCTGCGGGGTTTTCCAGCCCCCTGTCTCGAATCGGCTCGAGACGAGATCGATGCGGCTCCGGTCCGCTGGGGTGGTGTTGAAATACACCTCACTGCCATCCGGTGAGAAAGTCGTGGCAAATTCCGGGGTCGGTGCCGAGAGAATCTGCGGCCCGAAAATACGAGGCTCGGTGAGGGGTTCCGAGCTGACGTAGGGGGAGACCTGCTCAGCAGCGGGCGAGGGCATCTCTTGATCCACGGGGGGTGCACAGGCAGAAAGGACGCAAAACAACCCTAGAAGGTGTCGACCTGTGAAGCTCAGGGGAAGAGTGAGTCTTCTCCTGAAGACCATTCGATACGTCGCTCTTCCGAGTTGGAACGCTTGACCAAAGTTTTGCTGCATAGGTTATCTACGCAGGTCCTACTCGAAAGTTGATGCCGAAGAGGCCCTCGGCTTGCGCTAAGTGCCGGAGGTGAAGCTGGCTGGCTCCAAGAGGAGGCCGCTCGCCGACCCTACTAGGAAGAGGTTGCCGGCAGGGAACGCCTTAGAATTTAACTCGGAATCGGTTGACGATGGTGATATCGGTCTCTTTGATTCCTTCTGGTGGATCGCTGTCGTGAGCCAGGGAAGCGGAAAGCCCAAAGGAAACTCGATCGGTGATCTTGATCTGTAGCTCTGCCTCATCGAGCAGTCTCAGGTCGTCCGGCTGGTCGAACCGTGGTTGCACGTAGAGGGTATTGACGAATAGCAGCCGGTCGTCCGGTGTGTTGATCTTGATCGAGATGTAATTCGTCCACCGGTGGTGTCTCGATTCGAGATCATCAGGGCCTTCCACGGGGACATCGAGGCGCTCGAATTCGAACATATATCCGGAGCCGAGGAAGGCCTCCTTTTGAGGCTTGCGAAACAGAGCGAAACGCCCTCCAAGCCCTAGGAGGACTCTGGTGTCCAGATTCGTGAATTCATTGAACTGATGCTGGGCGAAGGCTTCGATGCCGAGGCGGGGGCCTCTATTTCTTCCCCAACGCAGATGAGAAAAGCCACTGTTGACGGCTCTTTCGTCGTTCTGTTCGGAAAACGAGTAGCTGGAAACCAGAAAAAGTACCTGCTTCTCATAGACCAGCCGGTGGGCGTCTTTTTTCTCGAGGTTTCCTGCTGGATCGCTCTGGTGGGAATCGATAGAGGGTGACTCGGATGGAACCTCTACTTCTTCTTGAAGAGTTGAATCTTGGTGAGCCGGGTCTTCCGGCAGGACAACGTATTGAACCTGAAAGCCACTGCCGAGGGTCAAGACGTCGGAATTGCCATTGCGCAGGGCGAAGGTGAGATCAAAATGGCCACCAAAGCCGGGCTGGTCCGCTCCCACTCTCAGCTTTTCGGTGTTGACCTGTCCTCCGGCGGTGGAGGCCAGGAGGCTGGCGCAGCAGCCTGCGAGAATCACTTCGAACCGCCAGCATCGTAGCTGGTGCCGGATCTTTGTCAGGCGAAACGGTGTAGTCATACCAGTTCTTTTAACATGGCCGTTCTGGATCGACAAGGTCCGCTGGAAGATGCTTGAGAAGTGATATTCACTGCTGCGGAAACGCGATTTTCTTAACGGAGCCCCCCGTCGAATTTGTGACAGACCTTGCTCAGGGAATCGGGAGGAGATCTTGGGATCGAGGGCGAGCTTCGCTTGCTGCCTATCGCGCTGAGGAAAGGTTAGGACCGTTTGGGGTGCCCAACCGGTAGTGAGGCTCTGGCGGTCTACTCAGGGGCTTCTGGCGGCAGCACTCTTCCCTGACCTACCTCCATCGAGCCGCTTCTCGGCAACCCGCTTCACCAGCCAGCGCCGTTCATGCCAGGCTGCTAGAATTGACGCCAACAGAACGACAAGGAGAGGGCTCGATGGGCGAGAGGTTTGATGGCAAATGGCGGGTGCTCCTTTTCGTAGCATTTCTCGTCGGTGGGGTGGTTCCTCAACCTCTTCGCGGGCAAGAGGTGTCTGGTGGAGAGGCGGCGAGAAAGATCGGCGAGGAGGATGGGAGGACAACACCGGCCGCCTCATCGGATCCCCTTGCCCCAGTAGCAGTAGCAGACGAATCGGAATCAGAAGAGCCCGCACTGAGCGAGCTGGAGCTGGAGGAGGCGACCCCGGACGGCGATGCGGCCACCAAGCCTGAAGCCGTGCCTGCCGAAGGAGGTCCCCTTAAGAGAGAGGCCCCCAAACAAGAGGCCCCCGAAGAAGAGGCAACCGAGACGAAGGCAATTCCTGTGGATCCTCTTCGAGAAGCCGGCCCTGACTCGATTGAAGAAGCCCAAGAGGAGGGCCCCCAGCTGGACTCTTTCGAGATTCATGCTGTCCCCGGGGAACACCATGAGCACCTAGCGGCTGCCATTGGCAGCTG
The DNA here is from genome assembly GCA_022601195.1 of Deltaproteobacteria bacterium. Lineage (GTDB taxonomy): Bacteria > Acidobacteriota > Thermoanaerobaculia > Multivoradales > JAHZIX01 > JAHZIX01. The sequence goes on along the minus strand of JAHZIX010000041.1, from coordinate 17,642 downwards.
GAATGTCGTCATGAAGGTCTGGCATAGCCCTGAAAGTCCGGCCATGGAACTGTTCGGTACGTTCGAGTCCCATTGGATTCTCGATGGCCGATTCGTGGAGACAAGATTTCACGGCCAATTCATGGGGCAAGCCATCGATGGTCTGGGCATCGATGGCTATGACAATCAGAAACAGAGATACGTCGGAACTTGGAGGGATACCCTCGGAACCAACACCATGACTTTCGAGGGAGATTGCGAAGCAGACGGTGCAATTCGCACGATGGTTGCGGACTTTGTCGATCCCGAGTCCGGAAAAGCGATGACCAACAAGGGAGTCACCACCATCGTCGATGACGATACCTACCGCTATGAGTCCTTTCTCATGGAGAAGGGGAGCGAGGTCGAGTTCAAGAACTTGGAACTCACCGCTCGTCGGCAGTAGCTCTCTGGCCGGCCGGTTTCCGGTCGGCGTGGGCTCTTCAGGATTCGTTCGAAGCCCAGCGTGCAACCCCACCCCGGCGTCCGTCGGCAACGCCTCGAAAGGAGCCGTCCCGAGGGTCGAAGCTCACCAAATGCACTCCCCCAAAGAAGAGGTTCTTTTCCTCCCATTCGGTGGCTTGAGGGTAGTGGCGCCGTAGGTCGTCCAGGCCCTTCTTCGAGTATCCAGGTTCGAGATCCAAAGAGTCCCGTTCGAAGTGGAGCCGAGGCGCAGCCACCGCTTCTTCAAGGGATAGGTCATATCTCAAGGTATTGAGGAGTACTTGGAGGATCGCAGTGCGGAGTCGGTTGGAGCCTCCGGAGCCCAGAGCCAAGAGCCGACCGTCTGGGCGGTGAACGAGAGTTGGAGCCATCATGGAAGACAGGCGGCGATTCGCCGGCCAAGCGAGGAATCCCTTTGGATTGAGGTCCTCCTCGCCCAACATGTTATTGAGCATAACCCCTGTGCCTGGAGCGACATATCCACTCCCTTCACCATTGGAGACGGTCAGGCTTGCCAGGTTGCCCTCACCATCGGCAACACTGATCTGGGTGGTTCCGCGGTCGCTCGCCGGGTGCAAGCTCATGAACTCTCGGTATTGGGCGATTGCTTTGGGTTCCAGCAGCTGTAGAAGAGCCTGGTCTTCTTCCGGGTTCTCTTGGACGGAGCTCTTACGAGCCCGATTGGTCAGCTCCATGGCCCTGGCCAGACCAGCCAGGTGCTCTCCGGTTCCCAATGACGGAGGTCTAGCCCCTCGGTCCTCCAAAAGTTGAAGACCAAAGGAGATCAAGGTTCCTCCGGCGGAGGGAAGGGGATTGGTGGCCAACTGGGCTCCGGCGAAGTGGCATTCCAGCGGCCTACGGCGATGTACCCGGTAGTTCTCGAGGTCGGCTTCGCTGAGCTGGCCGCCGAAGCGACGACAATCCCTAACCAGCTGTCGAGCCAGATCACCTCGGTAGAAGGCGTGATCTCCCTCACGGGAAAGCTGTTCGAAAAGGTCCGCCATCTCCGGTGCTCGGAAAATATCGCCTTCACCGAGTAATCGTGGCTCTCGCTGCCCTACCTGCGGGCTTCCATAGAGTCTGCGGGAACCCTCCGTAGAAGTCACGATGGGAGTGAGCACCCTTTGGATAAAGGCCTGAAAGGAATTGATGGGAAGGCCTTCTCGGGCTAGCCGAATGGCTGGCTCTACCAGTCGGCTCATGGGTACCTGGCAGAGGTCCTGGTGAATGGCAAACATTCCCTTGACCACTCCCGGACAGGCGATGGATCCGAGGCCGATGTGGAATTCCTGGGTCTTGCTGCCGAAATCACCGGAGATGGGGTAGAAGTCCAGATCCTCGGCCTTGGGCTCCAGGGGAGTTTGAGCGAAAAAGTCGTAAACGGTCAGGACGCCGTCCTTCGACCGAGCCACCAGGAATCCACCGCCTCCCAAAGAAGAAAGCATGGGTTCGGCTATGCAGGAAGCACAGAGGCCGGCGATGAGGGCGTCAAAGGCGTTCCCTCCATCCCTGAGAATTTCCGCGGCGGCAGCAGCGGTCGCCTCGTGCCCTGCCGCGACGGCACCCTTCTTGGTATTCTCGATGCCTTGTGCTTGGCTCACCCTACAGTCCTCTGCTGGCGAGAAGGCTGCCGGATCGTCGCGGCGTTCGGTAGGAGCTCTCTGTATCGGTGATCTCTCATTTCGGGTGTTTCTATCATGCTCCCGGGGCCGCATCTTTTGCGCCAGCTCGGCTGGAAGCGACCGGCCGGCGGTGAAACTCAGGTAACCCATCTGGGAAGTTTTTGGCTTCTCCGTGAGGTTAGAGGTTCTCATGGGGTGCTGTCTTGCTCAGTCCGGTGTCTGCTATCTTGAATCCGAAGCTTCGAGGCCTTTTCGTCGTTCGAACGCCGTTTTTTGGAGGAAGTCCATGGGGTTGTTAGGAAAGCTGTTCAAGAAGGACCCGGCAGAGCAATTGGAACGAGCCAAGACTCTGTTGGAACGGGGGCGTGCGGTCCAGGCTTTGCAAGTCGCCGAAGATGTACTGCGGGGAGGGTCTCCGCGGGAAGAGTCGAGGGCCCAGTCCATGGTTGCCCAATGCCACAAGGCGATTTTGGACTCAGCCCTCGAGGAAGCAGCTCGCTCCAAGGATGCCGGGTTTTGGGAGGAGGCTGCCAATTGGGTCGACACGGCCCTGCTCCACTGCAGTGATCCCCAAGAAAAGACGAATCTGCTCGCCCTAAAAGAGGGCTATCTCGTCCAGTCCAAGGTTGCTGAACAACCACCACCGGAGTCCTTTGATGACGAAGAGCCGGAGGACTTCACCGACTACGAGATTTTGGTGGACCTGTTTACCGACGCAACCGCGGCCCGTTATCGGGAACGCTCCCCAGCCTTCGAACAAGCTTTTCAAGAGTTGGCAGCAGGCCAGGCGGAGACTGCTCTAGGCGTTTTCGAGGAAGAGGTTCAGCTACATCCAGAGGACCCACTGCCGCGACTGGAGCGGGGTAGGTGCCATCTTCTATTAGGGGACTTCGAAGCCGCCAAGAGGGATTTCGACGTGGCTTGGGAAAGCCTTGGGGACGAGCCCTTGGACCGGGCGGGTTCAATGTCTGTACCCCGTCTCTGGGGCGAGGCCGCCTTGGCTCTCAGTGGGTGGGAGGAAGTCATCGAAAGGCTGAAGGAGGTAGCCCAGCCAGCTCAGGAGCAAGTGGATCTCTCGCTGATCTTGGCGGAAGCCCTTTGTCGCTCGGAGCGTTCGGAGGAGGCCTTGGCCTTCCTGCAGGAGGCAGCTAGGACATTTCCCCAGGTTCCCCAATTCACTTTCCTGCTGGCGATGAAACGGCAAGAAACAGGAGATGTTGGCGGCGCCATCGCTTGTTTGGAAGCGAATGTCGAGCTCGGATGTGCCTCCGGGGGATGTTCTGGTCCTTCGGCGATCTTCGCTCCCTCGCTGAGCCTGTTGATCCGTCTCTACCTGGACCATGAAGGCCCCAGGGATCGGTTGCGGGGCCTTTTGGAGTTGCTCCCTTACGCTCGCAATGGCGCTCTGGAAGTGGAAGATGTCGCGCTACTGCAGAGATTTCATGACACGGAGGAGGATCCCCAAATCCTCTCCTGGACCCAGGAATCACTCTACCAATGGAAGGCCCAGGCTCGACCAGTGCCGGTCTCGGTCGAAGCTCCTTCATGAGGACACACCGTTTTCTGAGGGGCTCGGACCTGTCGGGTCCAGTGCTGGTGATCCTGGTGACCTTGGTCTCTAGTGTTTGTGCGGCGCAAGCAGCCGGTGCTGCTGCGGAGGGAAAGGCCGGCGGTTCCGCGGAGCGAGAGAATAGGCCCTGCCAATTCCGCGAGAATGATGTCCTGGCCCCCTACCGGAAGATTTCTTGGGAAGATTACAAAGGCAAAAGGCCTCGCTCCATGGGGCCCGCGGCTGCACGGATCCAGGCAGGAATCGAACTGAAGAGTTTTGAGGTGGAGACGAAAAAGGAAGGGGATGTTTGGGTCGTTCGAGCCAAGGATATTTGCCTCTACAGTTTTCTGGACAAATTCAAGTCGTTCTACCAGGCAGACGTTGCGACGAGTATCGCTCTCGCCCACGGCCAGGGCCATTTCGATCTCACCGAGGCCTTCACCCGAAGGCTTTATTGGACTCTGGTCGGCCTGGAAGCCCGCAACTCAGAAGTGGGGCTAGCGTCTGCGGAGCTCCGGTCTCGGATCAGCGCTGAGTACCAGAAGGCCCTTCGGGAATGGCAGGCCATGGAAGATCTCTATGACAAGGAGACCGGTCACGGAGGATACGCATTGGCCCAAAGGAAGTGGAAAAAGAAGATCCGGGGTCTTCTTGCAACGAAACATGCCGGGAGCACAGGAGGATAGGTGGTGACTTCGAGAAGAAACCTTGGTGGAGTGGTTGGTGCTACCGTCGTCGTCCTGGTCTCCCTATCGAGTTTGAAGCCGGCGGAAGCTGCCCTCTGTGGCCAACGAGAGAACGACGTCCACGCGCCCTACCGGCAGGTTACCTGGAAAGACTTCAAGGGCAAGTTACCTAAGAGCCTCGGTCCAAAGGCTGCCCATATCGCCAGCGCGATCCTTCTCAAGAATTTTGACATCGACAGTCGACAGGACGGTGAGGACTGGGTGGCCCGACCCACCAAGATCTGCCTCTACGCTTCGATGAACAAATTGGAGTCAGCGCGACGGGTCGGCCATGAAAAACCAGCCCTCTTGGCCCATGAGCAAGCCCATTTCGATATCACCGAGGTATTTACTCGGACTCTCTACGGCAAAGTGAAAGCGATGGTGGTGCGGGATTCGGACCCTGGCCAGGCGGCTGCCCAATTGCGCAGCCAGGTGGCAGTCTTGTACCAGGAGACGGTCGCAGAGTGGAAGGCCATGCAGAGCCGGTACGACTCCGAGTCCTTGCATGGAACTCACAAACGCAAGCAGAAGCGTTGGCTAGCTCAGGTCAAGAAGCTACTTGCCGACACCCCTCCCGTAGGGTCCTGAGCCGAGCCCCAGAACCAAGTTGTAGCCCCGTCCGAACGGTCGGAGGGGCTTCATAGTCCTTCTCTTAGGTAAGAACTTCTCTTGGGTAAGAAATCAGCTCGCCAGCGCTTGCCGAGCGTTCCCTCTTCGCAGGACCCACACGGCGGCTCCGAGAATGAAAGCAGCCAGTACGGTGAGGCCGAGGGGGCTGACCGCAGGAACAGATGCGGGGGCCGTGAGCGGCAGGGGGCCTGAACCGAGGCGGTAGGGACCTACGAAGGAGGTGAGAATTTCCACCGCCGGAAATCCTTCTGTGGCTCCGCCCACGGAGCCATCGCAGACGCCGTCTTCATTGATGAAGGACTGGAAAACGAAGCTTGTTGAGGCCGTTCCCGGTTCGATCACCCACAGAGAGAGGTTCGGGGTGTTGAGGGGGAAATAGGAGGCTGCAAGCCTTCCGGCCTCGGAAGCTTCGTTGGCTCTGAAATAGGGTTGCCCGGTGCAGTCGAAGGACTCCCAAACGACTCGGGTGGGGGTTGAGCCTCCGGTCGAAAGGAAGAGCCGGTTGAGGTCGGAGTTGGCGAGGTTGATGAAAAGGGGGCGACCATCAATGAGCATTGAGGCGCGGACGCTTTCGCTCGCTCCCCCTGCGCCTTCATAGTCGATGACCGGGCCAACCACGAGACCATTGGCATCTAACAGCAGTGGCTGTCCGGTACTGAGAATTTGAGCGAAAACCGGTGAGACGCAGAGAAGCATCGAGACGATCAACGTAAGGGAACCAAGTCGCAACATAAGAATTCCTCCTCGCCCGAAGGAGCGGGCGGTCAGGTTCAAAAAAACTAAAACAGAACTATTCTTATGGGAGTGTACCATGAGGTAAAGGCTCTCCAAGAAAAGGGCGGATTCGAAGTGGCTCAGTTCAGGGGGGCTCAGTCGTAGCTTCGTTGGGAGTCCGTGTTGGGAGTCCGTGTTAAGAGCCCGTGTTGGCAGAGGAGAGACGATGCCGACCCGCTCCAGCTAGTCGATGAGAGTCGGCGAGAGCTGATTGGAATTCGATGAGTTTCGGGCCAGAGCCTTCGGTTTTTTCTCTGGAAGGCATACAGTAGAAAAAGAATGTTTTGGGGAGGAGGACCGTGATGGATGAGCAGTCTTCGAACCAGGGTCTAGAAGGAAAGCTAGTTGGGGGGCAGGAATCTGGCTTCCCGGTACGCTTTCCGCCCGGAGAGAATATTTTTGCCAGCACTCTATTCCAAGAAGGTCTGCTGGCTCAGATCGACAGAATTCTGGAATCGGGAGAGTGTGCCGAGGGCCGGCTGGAACTTGAGACGGAGTCTTCCCGACTGACCTGCCTGATTCGGCGCTCCGTACCTTTTTTAGCGGGGCTCCTCGAGCAGGGTGTCTACAGCCAGGTACCGCTATACGAGTTCCCGGTGAGAGCGAGGCAACTGGAGGGAGCCAGTTGCTCTCTGATTCGCTGCGAATTGCCGGTCGTCATGATGGCGGCGGTACATTTTACCCGCCGGCCCATGTTGCAGGCCTCGACCAGACTCGTAGACCCTGCCCATGTTCTGGAGGTCTTGGCAGAGGAAAAGCGCAATGCGGCTCTGGCATTCGAGCGGGGCGGGACCCGCACTTTGTTGTTTCTCAACGACGGCCAGCCGGCAAGGCTCTACTTTGGCGACCCGAAGGAAGATATCGGTGAGGGGAGTCTAGAAGACCGCATGTTGGCCTATGCGTTTTCCCCCACTCAACCGGAAGGGAAGGTGGAGGTTTTTACCGAATTTCGCATCGAGTCTGACCCGGATGCGGGAAAGAAGTTGAGCGAGTTGGCTGAATCCGCCAAGCCCTGCCCACCTTTGGTGGTGTGTGCGCAGCTTCAAAATGGTCGAGAGGTGGCTCGTCGAGCCTTTCATCCACCCCGCATGGTGATCGGTCGGGACGCGGGGTGTGACCTGCTGCTCGATAACCTCGCCGTGAGCCGCCGCCACGCCCAACTCCTCTGGGAGAGGGGGCAGTTGGTGATTCATGACTTGGGAAGTGCCAACGGCATTTCCGTCAATGGGCATCCCGTGTCGCGTTGCGAAGTCTCGGTGGGAGATCGGTTGGAATTGGGCAAGTTTGAGATCACCCTGGAAGAGACGATCGTAGAAAGCCTCGCTCCCCAGACCATGGTGGTGCCGTTGACCGATGTTTCTCCTCCCGGCTATCTAGTGGGAGAAGAGACCACCATCAAACTGCAAAAGAACGTCATCATTGGCAAAGGGGCAGGTGTCGACGTTGAAGCGGAGGGCTGGTTCGTCAAGCCTGTCCACGCCCGTCTGGTGAGTCATCGTCGGGGGAAATTCGAGCTAACTTGCTTTGGTAGTGCTCGTATCAAGGTCAACGGAAAGTCCACCCGTAGGGCGGAGCTGAGCTTTGGGGATCGCATCACCATTGGCAGAACGGAGTTGGTGATCAGCTCCAAGCCGGAGTAGAGGGCGGTGATGTCGCAGAGGCTTGTCCCTGCGCGGGGCTGCTGGCTCGTCCCGCGAAAACGGTAAGCCTTGCCTCGTGGCTTGCGGGTTCTCAGTTCAGCCACTGCTCCATCGCAAGACCGCTAGGGAGGGCTCTCCTGGTGGCCTGAGAGCCCCGCCTAGCCTGTCATCAGTCCAGCAGCACCGTCTCCGGGTTTACAGAAACCCAGTTGTACCAGAAGGTGTCGAATCCTCCGAGAGCCTCGAAGCCTTCTGGCTCGGCACCTGACTCGCGAGGTAGCCAGTTTGAAATGGTTTGAACCTCCTGAAGCTGCTTCTTGGGGACCAAATAAGCCCGAGTCGATTCGAAAATAGCGGCTCCGGGGGAACGGAAAAGAACGATCCTCTTGTCTCCCAGATCCACGTTCTCCAGGCCTGTTTTTTTCAGGTGGCGCCGGCTGTTCAGGACTTTTCCGCCTTCGAAATCTTGGTGAGCCACGGCGACCGCTTGCCCTCCTAGCCAGAAGGCGTAGATGGGCTCCTTGGGTGGCAGCCTTTCATCGCTGATCTTCATGTCTCGGAAAGTTCGGTCGTTGGCGAAGTAGTTGTCGTAAGCGTTGTCCTCGATATGCTCCCGACCCTCGATGGAGAGCACCAAGGTGTCCGGATATCGGCCAACCCAATCTTTCCAGAGTGCCTTTTCGCCAATGGACAGTTCCTCCAGCTCTGCACTCTCCATGGTTCCTCCGATGGATTTGGAGGTCATGATGGACCACCAGCTATCGGTTTCCCTGTCGCGCATCACCAGAGAAGCATTCCAGAGTGCTCCGGAGGCCTCGAAGTTGAGAATTCGGTCACCAAATTTGCGGTCGTAAACTACGGCCGTGTTTGCCAGGGGTCACCAAACAGCGGCGATAGGGTTGTCGCCAATTCGATCGTTGACGATCTCGTGGCGATTGAGCAAATTCAAGCTGTAGGCTTTTGCTTGGCCTTCCAGGACAACTCCGAGAACCCATGCTTCCGGGGAGAGCTCAGCCTTGGCTGCCGGTACGAAATTCGGCGCGAAGACCGCTGCAATTTTGCCTCTGGGAAGGATTTGCTCCACTCCAGGGGGCAGAGACTCAGAAGAAGGTTTCTCGGAGGGCGCTGCGAGAGAAGGGGAAGCGGCAGAAAAGACAAAGGAAGAAGACAAAGTGAAGGTGGCAAGGAATCGCCAAGAAAAAAACATGAAAGCTCCTATCGAGGAGGAATGAAGGTGTTCCAGGGAGATACGGAAGCCACCCGCCCAGAGGATTTCGGCGGCAGGCGAGTGGCGTCCGACTTCGTGAAGGTTCCTAGCCCTTGGTCCTTCTAGTGGCTGACGCCGAAGGGGACGCGAACCTCGGTGTTGAGCCATTGCAGCACCAGGTCGGATCCTCCTTCGGTGTCCTTCATGGCGAGGGTCAGCTGTTCCACTTCTTCTTCCAGTTGGCTGGCGTCAACGGTGACGCTGAGGACATTGAGGTCGGCGTCAAAGGCTGGGCCGAACTTGCCATCGGCTCCCGGGCCGTAGGTGCCCCACATGCCGAGCTTGGAGTTGAAATGCACCTGCCACTGCTTCTCGCCGGGGGTGGTGAAGAGGGTGTAGGTGCCGGCAGCGAGGGGCTTGCCAGCGACCGTCACATCTTTGGTGATGGTGATCTGAGTGGCTTCATTGGCACCGGTGCGCCAGATCTCGCCGTAGGGAACCAGCGCTTCAGCTTCCTTGGTGCCAAAGATGTTCTCCCGATCCCGCTTGTACGGGCGGCTATAGACCACGCTGATGTAGCTGTCTCCTAGGATCGTCCGTGCCATTCCCATGGGGCTTGGGCGGCGGGAAGGGTGAAGATCCTGGGCAGCGGCCACTTCGGCGTACACCCCGGCAATCAGGGCTGCGACCAGTGCGAGGGCAAATATCGACTTGTTTTTAGTGTACATTTTACGATCTCCGCTTGAGGGTTTGGGATGATTCCAGAAGCGTACACGGCGCACCGCGGGCTTCCGAGAGGGCCGACGGCTAGGTCGACCCTCGAGAGTTCTGCAGGATTGTACCGGAATGCGGAACCTGTTGAGCAGGCAGTCCTCAGTCTGAGAGCAGCAACTTGATGGAAGGGTAGGCTATGGCGAGGGAACGCTACACGAAGTATCCAAGACCGATTCTATGGCTGGTCCCCGGAGGAGACCTCCTCCTAGCCGGCGGATCGCATGCGGCCATCGAGCCCTTCTACATCAGCAAATTCCCCGTGAGCAACGAGCAATTCGAGGCCTTCGACCCGGGGTTCCTGCGCAGCGACCTGTCTGCCGACGATAGCGATCCAGCCATCGGGGTGAGCCTTCAGGAAGCTCAGGAGTACTGTGCCTGGTACTCGGAAGTCTCCCGCAAGAACATGCGCCTGCCGTCAGAGGAGGAATGGGAGTACGCCTGCCGAGGGGGCTCCCCAAGTCGTTTTTTCTGGGGCGACGACCCCACCGAAGCAGATGACTTTCTCTGGGACGCCGACAACAGCGATGGCCAGCTTCACCCGGCAGACGCCAAGCGAGCCAATGAATTCGGACTCTTTGGCATGTTGGGTAGCGTTTGGGAGTGGGTCGCGCCAGAGCCCGGAGAGGACGGAGAACAGGCGCCGTTAGAGCGACACGGAGTCCTTCGAGGAGGTTCTTTTCAAACTCCTCGAAAGGAGATCTCCTGCTCTTTACGGAAGACCGCCGGGGATACCGAGGCGGTAGAGGGCGCAGGGTTCCGCATCGTGAAGAGTCTTCGGTAGGAGAGCCCGAGAGAAGACCAAGGGTCCTGGCTTCAGGATCTTTCTTGGGATTCAGGTCAGTCTGCGCTTCGCCTCGCCTCGTCAGAGGAGCAGCAAGTGGGGGAGGGAACTCGCCCGCGAAAAATTGGACACCAACATTCGCTCTCCTAAGGAGCTTACCCGCGAGGACCTGCGCCGTCCTTGTGCCTTGGCTGGCGCGCGTGGGGACGACTGGGAGGGGAAGGCCCTTGCCGGGGAGCTCCGTGCGTTGGTGCTCTAGGTTGGTGGTATTGGTGAGATTCGAGAGAACAGATGGAGTGACCTTGATGGCCATGGGGTGCCTCGCTGGAGGCTGTTTTGCGTTTCATAAAACATATTGTGTGCCGCAATAAATCGAGCCAAAGCGACCGAGAAGATCCCGAGCTGCCTTTTTTCTAGTCGACCGTGATCCTCTTTTATTAAAACTATCGCGTATTTGATTAGGGGAATTTCTTTTCTTGCTGAGAGGTTTGATGGCCTAAGGAGTCTATTCAGTTGACACTGCTAATTCCGGCAGTGTCGTTTTGGAGGTGAACTATGAAGAATCTCTCGTATTGGATCCTGAGCGTTGCCACAATCGTCGGCATCAGCACCGCATTGGCTTCGAGTACGGAAGCTGCAGAAGACGCTAAAGGACCCGACTCCATCGCAGTGACGACACAGTTGCCAGCGCCTATTGTCGGTAGCGAAGAAGAACTCACCGCTCCCGATGTGATGGAGACTGATGGTACGGAGCCGGAAGCCCTCCTTTTCCGCGGTCAGGCAAATTCTTGGTCAGAGGCAGCCGTGAGTCTCTTTTGTGCGCGCCCGGGTGATCGTTGTGACCCAGTGGGCACCATCGCGTGCTGCTCCGGGTTGTGCTACATGGCCGGCCCCGACTTGGGAATTGCCTTCTGTGGCGAGGTCCCGTCACGAAGATAGGGTCTGAGCAGTAATGGAGGATGCGCCGGTTTATCCCGGCACATCCTCCATTGTTCCTCGACCCCCGGCCCACAGGGGATGTTTGCCAGCCGCTCGGCGAGCGGCGAGAGCACCTACTTTCACACCGACCAGCTGGGCAGTCCCCGGCTCATCACCGACCCCATCGGCAGCGCCACCGGCCGCCATGACTACTATCCCTTCGGCCAAGAGGTCTTTCCCGACGAGCCCTACGACGACCGGATCTGAAAATTTACCGGCCACGAGAGAGACCCGAACGGGGGGACGGACTATATGTTGGGGCGGAACTACGTGTTTTCGTTCCAGCGGTTCATGAGCGCAGGTTCTGCAAGCACATCCGGGCCTGGAGGCGTGAAGTGCCGTTGGCGTGAGAGCTGGTTTTGGGAACGGCCCACGATCGCGAAACAGTAACTTTTTTCACGAATGCGCCCGCTACCCCTATGAGGGGTAGCGGGGCTCAGAGCAGCTTTACGCTGACAACAGATTCCAGCCAGAAAGGAGGTGCCGCCAGTACCATCCACAGTCATTGCCCGAGACAGGTTCAGAAAGTACAAAAACTGAAAGGGGAAGACGACGATGCAACACCTTGAATGCAAACGAGCCCTTGGCCTTATTGCCGTGACGAGTCTAATTCTCGTCTGGTCTGCAACCTTGGAAGCGGACGAGAAAGTTGAAGATAGAAATGACGATGGAAATATCGAGGCATCTGATCAGGTCATCAGCACCGATACATCAGCAGTATGGATTCCACCAAGTACGGTTGTCGACTTTTCAGGCGAGTGGAGGCCGGTAGAACCAGTGCCACTGGCTTGTAGTGCCCGAGCGAATTGCGACAACGGCACATCCGTAACTTGCACGGGTGCTTGTCCTTCAAACATGAAGCCCGGGTCTTGCTCTCCGAATGGAAGAGTAAGAGGTTGGGTGTCCTGTGGCAGTGTAAAGAAGTATTGTTCGCCGTGCCCAGCCTGCACCCACGACGATTCCTGTAATTTTCGCTCGTGCTCCTCTGACAACGACTGCCACAATGGTACTTGCCCTAATGGCTCCTGCTTCAATGGGACATGTTTATGCCCAACTGCGGATTAGTGGGCAAATTCGTCCAAAAAGTGGGGTCTGGACCAGCAAAGGATTTGGCACCTAGGGAGCAACGGAACGGAAACTCCGGTTGAGAGTCTCCTTTGGCGGGGTTCCTGAGGGGGCGCAGCCCCCCTTTCTCCACGGTTTCGGGCACAAAAAACGAGTAGCGCCCCAGCATGTTGATGTGGGCGTAGGCGAGTGGTGAGAGTCGTGCAACATCCTCGTCGAGCACCGAGTAGCCCTCTGCTCGCAGCTGCTCTAGGGCAGGCTGCATGTAGAGGGTATTGCACAGCATGATGACGTTGACTACCAGCCCGAGCGCGCTGAGTTGGTCCTCTTGACCGTTGCGATAGCGCTGCCGCAGCTCTCCGCGCTTGCTAAGGAAGACGGCTCGAACGAGCGAATGCCTGCTCTCCCCACGGTTCAGCTGGATCAGCGTCGCCCGCCGTTTGCTCTCGTCGTCAATGTAAGTTAGAGCATGAATGGTCCTGTCGATGCGTCCGAATTCGGCGAAAGCCTGGGCCAGCCGGGTTGGGAGCTAGAGGAAGCTGCGTAGATCGGAATTGCCCCTGTGGTTTTATGCTCTCCAGCTCTGACCACACCGGAACCAAACTCAATGCTAAGAGTCGCTGTCGACCTAAGGCGGTCGGCGGCCCAGCTTCGGGAGGAGAAAAAACTGTGGGCACCAGGCGATGCTGCCTCTTAAGAACGCCGTAGCAAAATACGGAGAGCGGGTCCGCCAATCGGATTGCCGCACACTTTTTTATGCTTCCAAATAGTGGTGCCGGAGAGGGCTTGAAGCGGTCTTAGCGTGCACTTCCGGTCCATCGTTCTTCTACCCCCGTGAGGGCGTCCTCAAAGCGTTGGTAGGTGCGAAAGGTGACCCAGTGATCTAGGAGAAGCCTATCTATTTCCGGACGCCCGAATCGAAGAATGATCTCTTTATGAACCCCAAAAGGCGCGTCATATCGGCCAAGGGACAAGTGGGTCCACTATGAAGGCAAGATCTAGCCAGCACGGAAACACTTTCTCCAACCTCGTCATGAGCTTGCTTCTCGTAGCGGTATGGGCCTCTGCGGCGGACCCGACACGGACCGCCCCCGGCGACGAAGCTGCTTTCGGGGAGGCGAGGGAGAGTCGGAGTCGGCCAGGGGTCGTGGTCGTGGAGGTGAGCGAGGGATCGGCGCCCGCGAAGGCCGGTCTCGAGGCCGGCGACGTGGTGATTGCCTGGGCGCGATCTCTCATCAATTCTGCGGAGTCTGGGACCGGCCGTCCTGGAACCATGCCTTCGAAGGGCCAGCTTGGTTCGGTCTTCGATTGGCTGTGGCTCGAGACGGAGCAAGCCCCTCGGGGTCTCATCCAGCTGCTCGGCGAGCGGGATGGGGAGCGGATGGTCCTAGAGGTCGGGGTGGGTCGGTGGGACGTGAAGGTGCGGCCCAGGATGTCGCCAGCGTTCTTGGAGCCTTACCTCGAAGGCAAAGAGCTGATCGAAGCAGGAAATCTCGCATCGGGGACCGCTTTGTGGCAAGAGCTCGCCGACATGGCGCCAAGACGAGGTGATGAAGGGGATGAAGCCTTGCAGTGTTGGCTGCGGCTGCGGATCGGAGAGGTCTGGGCTGAGGAGAGGGCCTGGGAGAAAACTCATTCGGCCTATCAGTTGGCGTTGGAGGCGGCTCGGGAGCCGGTCGCTCAGGTAGCCGTTTGGGACATGATCGGGAAGAGCTACAAGCGACAGAACAAGGTTGCTGAAGCAGAAGCGAGTTACCGTTCCGCGCTAGTGATTCGGCAGGCGACCTGGGGCGAGAGCCTGGGAGTTGCGATCAGCCTGAACAACCTGGGGACTGTGGCGTGGTTCCGCAGCGATCTGGAGCAGGCGGCTGAGCACTATAAGCGGTCGCTCGGAATTCGGGAACAACTGGCCCCAGGAAGTCTTCAGGTGGCAGGTAGCCTGAACAACCTGGGGATTGTGGCTAGGTCTCGTGGCGACCTGGAACGGGCAGCGGAGCACTACCAGCGAGCGTTCGAGATCCGGGAACATCTGGCCCCCGGAAGTCTCCAGGTGGCAAATATCCTGAACAACCTGGGGAATGTAGCTTTGACTCGTGGCGATCTGGAGCAGGCGGCTGAGCACTATCAGCGCGCGCTCGAGATTTACGAAAAGTTTGCCCCCAGAAGTCTCCAGGTGGCGGCGAGCCTGAACAACCTGGGGAATGTAGCTTTGACTCGTGGCGATCTGGAGCAGGCGGTGGAGCACCATCAGCGAGGGCTCGAGATCCGGGACCAACTTGCCCCCGGAAGTCTCCAGGTGGCGGCGAGTCTGAACAACCTGGGGAATGTAGCTTTGACTCGTGGCGATCTGGAGCAGGCGGCTGAGCACTATCAGCGAGCGCTCGAGATTCAGGAACAACTGGCCCCTGGGAGTTTGGAAATAGCAAAAACCCTGAGCGACTCAGGCAAAGTGGCTCGGCAACAGGGTGAGCCGGAACAAGCCGCCGCTTTTTTTGATCGCTCGATGGCAGCCCTGGAAGCCCAGATGGGAAAGCTCGGTGGCTCCCATGACCTCCAAGGCCGATTCCGTGCAAAGTACAGGACGATCTACCGCGATTCTCTCGAGTTGTATCTGGAGCTCGATCAACCCGAAGAAGCCTTCAACATCTTGGAGCGCTCCCGCGCCAGGACCTTCCTGGCGATGCTGACCGAAAGGGATGTCAACTTCTCAGCGGACGCCTCAACCGAGCTCGACCGGGCCCGCCGTCGCCTGGCGACTCGTCATGATCGCTTACTTCATCAGATGATGGGTTTGAGCCAGACCCAGGATCAAGACAAAGTCGAGGCTTTCACCAGGGAGTTGCAGGATCTGCGGTTGCAGCATGAAGAAACCATGGAAGCGATCCGCCGCGCCTCACCGAAGTTGGCGGCTCTTCAAGATCCAAAACCCTTGGATCTCCAGAGCATCCGCGAGTCCCTCGATCCTGGAACGGTGCTGCTGTCCTACAGCGTCGGTGAAAAGGAGAGCCATCTCTTCGTCGTGACCCGCGCCGGAGCTCTCGAAGTCCATCCACTCCCCGGCCTGAAGTCGCTAAAGGGCGACGTCGAAAGCTTCCGCAACCTGATTCAAGATCGCTCTTTCCCGACCTATCGCAGGGCCATGTTGGACGACCTCAGTAACCAGCTTTACAAGGCTCTGGTCGAGCCCGCGAAAGAGTGGCTCGAGTCCAGCGAGCGGGCGCTGATCCTCCCGGACGGGCCGCTGCACCTCCTCCCTTTCGGTGCCCTGGTCCGGGAGCCGGGAACCGATCCGACCACCCCCGGGCAATTCCTGGTGGAATGGAAGCCTCTCCACTTCGCGTTGTCCGGTACCGTCTACGCGGAGATCAAGAATTCTCGTCCGGCCACGGCGCAGGAGGGCCGGCGGATCGCTCTGGCCGCCTTTGGCGATCCCCGCTACCCGCAGCACTTTGGTTCGAGGAACGAAGACCCGATCGGCGATGTCCGACTACGCTCGGCGGTGGAACGGAACCTGTTCGATTTTCAGCCTTTGCCCTTTACTCGCCACGAGGTCGAGGAGATTGCCAGGCTCTTTCCGAAGAGCACCCAGACCTATCTGGGGCTGGAGGCCACGGAGGAACGCGCAAAAGCCCTCAATCCCAAGGTGCGGTTCGTCCACTTCGCCGCCCATGCCTATTCAGACGACCGCGACCCCTTGAGCTCCGCGGTGGTCTTGACGATCCCGGAACAGCTCACGGACGACCGTGACAACGGCCTGCTCCAGGTTTGGGAGATCTTCGAACGACTGCGGCTCGATGCCGAGTTGGTGGTGCTCTCGGCCTGCGAGACGGGCCTCGGCGAGACCCAAGGGGGCGACGGCCTGATCAGCCTGTCCCGGGCCTTCCAATATGCCGGAGCTCGAACCGTCGCCGCCTCCCTGTGGCGGGTCCCGGACCGCGAAACGGCCCAACTGATGCTGCACTTCTACCGGCGTCTGGTCGCCGGCCAACCCAAAGATGCCGCCCTTCGCGGCGCCCAACTTTCCCTGATCCGCGATCCGATCCAGGTGACGAACCGTCGCGGCGAGCTGGTGAAGAGTGACGCCTCCGCACCTTATTACTGGGCAGCCTTTCAGATTTATGGAGATTGGTGGTAGGTCGATCAGGTTTGAGGTGGTGAAGCCTTCATGTCATGGAGATTCACGAAGATGTCTTCACCAACTAAGAGAGCTTAAAAAGGTGTGGGGCGATCCTCGCCAGCCAATGCGTCCGATTTTGTCCATTTCGGAGAACGTAAAAAGTGTGGCCCACTTGGTGATGCTGCCGCCCAAGAATGCCGTAGCAGAATGTGGAGAGAGGGTCTGCCAATCGGAATGCCCCACATTTTTTGTGCTCCCCGGCCAGACAGCGGTGAGGCTCTCGTAGAGCAACTCCCCACGCTAGTTCAAGCTACTCTGAGATTCATCTCAGCAGTGTTAGACTTGGACTATTACGAAAGAAAAGTACCTCTCCGATCGCGTGCCTCTTTTCATGCCGGCCCGCCTGTGCTTCAGATTGGCAAGACCTAGTTCTCTTTCCCTGCAGGCTGCCACTAAGAGCCGCCTCGTTAGGGTTCTCTATGTGGAGGCTTCACTCCAGATGAGCGAAGTGTCCTGGCGAGGAGGAAGATGACGAAGTCGAGCCGGGACGAATTCTCCAAAGAGACCAAGCGCATCCTCGCTGGAAGAGCCGGGCACGTATGCTCGTTTCCGGGGTGTGCCCAACCCACGAGCGGCCCGAGTGCCGAGGCCGATCATGCCCTGACCAACCTAGGCGAGGCTTGCCACATCCGAGCTGCTGCCTCTGGCCGTGGAGCCCGTCGCTACGACCCGTCGATGACCAGCGCGGAGCGCCGTTCGCTCGACAACGGCATCTGGTTGTGCCGCACCCACGGGAAGCTGATCGACTCCGATGAGGCGACCTATACCGTGGAGCAGCTTCACCAGTGGCGATTGGAGGCCGAGAAGAGGGCAGCGCAACTATTGCGGAGCGGATCTGCGGCAGCGCTTGTAGCGAGCCGTCTGTACGCACCCCTCGTACCCCGTCGAGCAAGTTCGTGGGCCGTAAAGTTGAGATTTCTCGGCTGGGGAAGTTGCTGCAGGACTCCCAGGCCATCAGCATCGCCGCTTCCGTCGAAGGGCTGCCGGGTATCGGCAAGACCGAGATCGCGTTGCAACTCGTCCACGCGCTGGCTCGGGATAGTGTGTTTCCGGGCGGCATTTTCTGGTTCGATGCAGAAGATCCGGACCTCACACCCTCCTGGGGTGGTGTCATCGCGGATGCTCTGGGTGTTCCTCTAGGACCGATAGAAGAGCGTGCTGCAGGTAGCCTCCGAATGGTGAGTCAGCAGTCATTGCCTACACTCCTTGTTCTCGACAACGTTGAGAGTTGGAGTGCGGCGCGCCAGCCCTC
>JAHZIX010000040.1 GCA_022601195.1 Deltaproteobacteria bacterium | reverse complement strand
TCCGTTGGAACTAGAGAGGAGGCTGTTTTCTAGGCAGCTCTCTCCGGGACCAACGATCCCTCAACTCAAGGGAAGGTCAGGGACCAAGCGGAGGTGTCGCCGCTCTCGAAGCCATCGACGAAGATCGGAGGCGCGTCACAGCTCTGCACCTTGACGTCGTCGATGTACCAGCCCTCGTTACCCGCCGCGCTGTCGGAGCCGAGGCGCCAAGCGAAGTTGACGGTCATTCCCGCCCAGGCACTGATGTCCACCACCGAGGCCTGATAGGGCTGGAGCATGTTGCACCAGGCATCCGTGGCCCCATAGTCATTGGTGATGGGGTTGTTGCCGGGAGTGTCGTTCCAGATGATGTTGTCGTAGGGATCGGTGAGCAAGGCGCTCCCCGGTACCTGACTCCAATTGCTTCCACCATCGGTGGACACTTCCAAGACTCCAGCATCCCAGCACCGACCGTCTCCGTTAGGAGTCTCGAAAGCCTGGTAGGTCTGGAATTGGAGGGTTGGGTCCGAGCCGCTGGAGGGAACACTGATCGCCGGAGAGATCAAGCGCTGATCGCTCTGGGTCACAGGGTCGACGGCGAAGAAGGCGTTGGCACCACTGCTGGTACGAGCCGAGGACAAGCCCCAGGTGTCGCCGGCACCACTGCTGGTCCAACCGGTTGCTCCGCCCTCGAGATCGTCTTCGAACTCGACCACCGCTGCGGCTCCAGGCTGGCAGTCGCCCGGGAACAATAGGGTAGTGAAGGTGAAGACCGCGGAATCGGCTCCGCCACCACAGATGTTGTCTCCCCGCACTCGCCAGGAGTAGGTGGTCAGGAAGTCCAGCTCGACGGTAGCCGTGTGACTGGTGCCGGTGAGGCCGGAAACCGTGTAGTCAATGCTACCGAATCCTGGGTCGTCATCCACTTCCAAGGTGTAGGTGGTGGCGTCCGCCAGAGCGGCCCAGGTGAAGGTCGGCAGAACCGGCTCGTCGGTGGCTGCATCCGCCGGGGCGGTGAGGCCTGGGCCGGCAGCCGGGGCACCGGCGAACACGTTCAGGTTCACCATGGTGTCGAAGACCGTTGGCGTGGTGTCGGTTCCGGTGACGGTAACCGTATAAGGACCGGCAGCCACTCCCGCAGTATTGGAGATGGTCATATCCGTGGTGCCTGGCAAGGGGCCGGGAACTGGGTTGACATCAAAGGACACGGTGCTGGCACCGGGCTCGCCACTGGTG
Organism: Deltaproteobacteria bacterium; assembly: GCA_022601195.1. GTDB lineage: Bacteria > Acidobacteriota > Thermoanaerobaculia > Multivoradales > JAHZIX01 > JAHZIX01. The sequence goes on along the minus strand of JAHZIX010000040.1, from coordinate 217,804 downwards.
GTCAAGGTGACCGGCGGGGCCGTGAACATGCCGCCGAGGCCGATGTTGAAGACGGCATCGGATCCAGCGCACAGGTCTTGGGCTTCCGGCAGAGCGCCGATGTTCTCGCAGAACGGCGGCACGACGAAATCTTCGGTGCCATCGGCGCGGCTAGCGCTGCTGCCTTGGTCCGCGTTGAGGCCGAGGCCTCGACGGGCGAAGGCGCGCCAGATGGAGCATTGGTTGGCGCCGGAGCCAGCGGCACCGGTTCCAGTCAAAGCATCGTCAGCGGCGAGGATGGCGTCGCGACCATCCACGAAGCCGGGCAGGCAGGGCTGGAATTTCATGCCGTCAATGACCAACTGAAAGGCCAGGTTGTTACCACCGGTGGTCCAGTCGCCGTAGACATCTGGGTTGAAGCCGTGATCGGCGATCAGCTCCCAGGTCATTTCCCAGATCATCGTGTTCCACACGAAGCCGACGCCATGGGGGACCGAAACTCCCGTAATGCCGGCGTAGGTGAAGTTGTTGACGCCGAAATCCGTGGAGTAGGGCGCTGGGCGGATGCCCGGGCCGTTGGCGGCCTGACCGAAGAGGTAGGTGCCGGTGCCACGGGCGTCCGTGGCCACGTCGCCGGGTTCCATGGTGAAAATCAGTCCCAAGAAGTCGCTCCAGCCTTCACCCATCTGTTCCTGATTGCTCAAGCAGCCGGAGTTGCCCGGGCCGCCGGTGAGGCGGTTGCTGACGCCGTGGCCATATTCGTGGGCAACGACCCCATGGTCGAAATCTCCATCCCGGGTTGGGCTGGTGTTGGTGCAAGTGAACATCTGCATGCGAGGGCGGGCGCCATCGCTGGGAGTACCGAAGTTGGCGTTGCAATTGCCACCGCCGTCCTGGCCTTCCGCTTGTACATCGTCGTTGCCAAGACCGCCGTTGCCGTAGTTGTTGACCTGAAAATTACCGGAAGGCTCGTCGAAGCCATACTCCCAAAGCACGTCGTGGATGATGTTGTTCCAGTAAAAAAGGTTGGCTACCGAGGCCTGAACGTAGGTGTTGGGGGCACCGGCTAGGTTGATGGGCACCAGGGCACCGGTGAAATCCAAGGTCGCGCCGCCGTCGGGTTCCGCATCGGCTCCCGTGTCGGGAGCGTTGTTGGCGTTACGGTCAGCGTAGGCGTGGACGTTGTTGCCACGGGTGATGGTGAACTCGGCGCCGGCGGCGCCGCTGGTGTCATGCCAGCCGAAGGGAGAAGCGGAGCTGAGTGTAAAAGGGTCTACCTCGATGGTGCGCGCGTCTGCCGGAGGGGCGGGAGTGGTGTGGTTTGGGCTCTCGATGGGCTGAGCGTAAACCTCGTACTGCTCTTGGTCGACGAAATCATCCGTGTGGAGCAGCTGGCCGCTTTCGGCATCGACTCTCACGCTCCACCAGTTCTGGGAGTTGGTGCTGTCGATTTCCGCATCCCAGGCCAGGCGCACGACGCCGTTCTGAAGGGCCTGGTAAATGAGCTTGACTTTGATCGGCTGATTGGCGATGCCACCGTCCGAAAGTAGGGTCTGGCGATCACCGGAGACGCTCTCTTCCAGGACCACCAGGTCCCGGGGGGCGTCCATACCCAAATCCGCGGCGGCGCGCTCGACGGCTTCTTGGGGGCTGAGCAGAACGCGACCGGACACCACGGACTGCCCCAGGTTGGCCACGAAGCGATTGCCCACGGAAATCACCTTGCCGTCAGCGGTGATATTTAAGTTGAGCAGAGCGTTGTACACCTTGATTCCTTGGTACCGCTGCTGAAAGTAAACGTGGGAGACGCCGGTGTGGCGGCTGGTGTATTGGTTGACCACCTCCACATCTTCAATGTCGCTGGCGCTCAGGCCAAGTTGCTGGCGGTTGTTTTCCAAGTACTGGGTGGCGCTGGCCAAGATGTCGGTATCCGTAGCTGCCAAGGATGGTGTAGCCATCAGGCCAGCCAGGAGTGCGACCAGGGCGACGGCTGAACACAGCCCTCGGCGCCCGGGAAGATAGGTCGGGTGGAGCATCGATGTGGTCCTCTCTAAAAAAAATTGAGAAGCATAGTGGCGGGGAGCCAGCTTCCGTGGACGGACTAGGTGGCGGTCAATCTAGCACGCCCCTTAGGGAGGGGTCGAGGACAATGTGATGCAAGTTTCCTTTCCCGTAACTTATGATCGACTTTTCTAGTCAGTGGTTTCTTTTTCCTGATCATCCTGCGTCTAAACTAGAGACCACAGGAGCTAGAACTATGCGCATTTATGGACAAATGACCCTCGCCCTCTCCTCTGTCGCCTTCTGCTGTCTCGCAGGATTGGCCTTGTTCGGCACCGGTTGTACCGGCCAGGCGGAAGGGCAGCTGGCAAAACTCCCGTCCATCGGCGGAGGGGGAGGGAGTGGCGCTGGTTCTGAGGGATCCGCGGACGAAGGGCTCGAGGAATCAACTGGGAAAGGGGAGGCCGTGGAATTCGAAGCAAGCTGGAAAGAGGTCGACAGGCTCATTTCGGAGCAGAAATTCGAAGCCGCCGCGGAGGTCGCCCAACAGCTCTTGGTAGCGGCCCAGGAGGCCGGTGACGAAGAAGAGTGGACACGAGCCCTGATCAAGGTGGTGAATCTTCGAACCGCCCTGCATGGATACGAAACGGCGGTGCGCTTTCTGGCCGAACAGCCCTGGCCGGAATCCGCCGTTTATCAGACGGCCTTGCGGCTTTACTACGCTCGCTCCTTGGTGACCTACCAGCAGTCCTATTCTTGGGAGATTGGGCAGCGGGAGAGAGTCGATACCGGTGAGGTGGTCGACTTAAAGGCTTGGACCCGAGACCAGATCGCCGAAGAGGCGGTGAAGGCTTACGGTGAGATTTGGCAGCGCCGGGAGGAGTGGGGGAGTGAGTCCTTAGGGGTGCTTGGCGAGTACATCAACCAGAACGATTACCCGGCGCGAATTCGCGGCACTCTGCGGGACGCTGTGAGCTATTTGTGGGTCGAGCTACTCTCCAATTCTTCCCTGTGGCGGCCCACCCATTCCAACCAACTTTACCTGCTCGATTTCGAAGCCCTGGTCGCTGGAACCTCCGAGGAGATCGACTTGACGGACCCGGCGGTCCATCCTCTCGCCAAGGTGGGGTCCATCCTAGGTGACTTGGAGGGCTGGCACCGGGCGGGAAACCGGCCGGAAGCAGCTTTCGAAGCTCGCCGACAGCGGTTGATCCGTCTACAGAGCTCTTTCTCCCGCAGCGAAGAGAAGGCAGCTCTACGGAAGGAGCTCGAGAAAAGCCTGGCAGATTTGGGGCGTCACCACCCCTGGTGGTCCATGGGCATGTCCACGCTGGTAGAGATGGTTCAAGGGAAAGAAGCTGGCGATGCTCTGGTAGAAGCTCGGCGCCTGGCCCTGGAAGGTGAGGAAGCTCATCCCGAGAGCATTGGCGGTCAGCGCTGTCGCAGCTTGGCCGCCGCCATCGAGGTGCCCTTTTATAAGTTGACCTCCATGAGCAGCGATGGACCGGGTCGGCGTTCTATCCAAGTCGACCACAAGAACTTGAGCCGCCTCTACTTTCGCGCTTACCACCTGGACCTATTGGAGCAGATACGCTCCGCCAGAGATTCGAACCTGTTGCCTTCCCATCAGAAGATCGATGCCCTGTTGGCTGGGAACGAGGCCTCGACGGCTTGGTCCATCGACCTTCCTCCAACCTTGGACTACCGCCAACACCAGACTTTTGTCTCTCCGCCGGCGGAGCTCTGGAAGATGGGGCGGCCCGGGCTGTACGTCGTCGTAGCCTCTGCCCGGGAGGATTTCGCGGAAGGCGCCAATCGCCGAGCGGCGGTCAACTTGGTGGTGACCCGGTTGGTAATACTGAGCTCCGACGACGACCAGGGTTATGAAGTGACGGTGGTGGACGGAGGGTCCGGAGATCCAGTGGCTGGGGCCGAAGTCCTTCTCTACCGAGCCGATTGGCGCAAGGGGCACTCTGTTCTGAACCGCCAACGGAGCACGCCGGACGGCCGGGTACGGTTTCCTTTGAAGGGCCGTCAGCGCCAGGCTCATTTTTTCGTCGCTACCCATGGTGACGATGTCGTCGTGGATGCTAACTACAAGCATTTTCGGCAACAAGGTCACCCGGGCGAGGCCACCGCCGCTCTGCTCTACACCGATCGCAGCGCTTATCGTCCTCAGCAGAAGATCTTGTGGAAGGCAGTGGCCTATCGGGGACGAGGAGCCGATGGTCGTTTCGCGACCTTGGCGGATACCTCCTTGACTGTTCACCTCATGGACAGCCAGGGACAGGAGGTGGAATCCCACACGGTCTCCACCAACGATTTTGGTACCGCTTCCGGCGAGTTCGAGATCCCCACGGGCCGGCTCTTGGGAGCTTGGTCCATGAGGACTTCCCTCGGTGGCTCCACCAGCATCCGGGTGGAGGAGTACAAACGACCTACCTTCGAAGTCACCGTGAACGAATCGAAGGAGAACTTGCGTCTCAACCATGCAGCGACCTTGAAGGGAGAGGCACGCTATTACTTCGGCTTGCCGGTGTCCAGTGGGCAGGTGGTTTGGCGGGTGAGTCGGGAGCCGATCTACCGCTGGGGTTGGTGGTGGGGGGCGAGGCGTTCGACCGAGATCATTGCCGGCGGTGAAGTCTCCTTGGGGGAGGATGGAGGCTTTGAGATCACCTTTATCCCTGAGGCGGATGATCGCGAGGAAGGGGTTACCTACCGGTACCGCCTCGATGCGGATGTGACCGATGACGGGGGCGAGACCCGTTCCGCCTCGCGGGCCTTTCGTCTCGGTCGAGTTGCCGTGGAGGCCACTATTTCCAAGACCGAGACTTTCTTGCTGGCCGGCGAGGCCGGCGAGGTCTCGATTCTACGGAGCGATTTGGATGGCAATCCCCGGGCCGGTTCGGGCCAGTGGCGACTCATTCATCTCCAGCAGCCCGAGACTACCGAGACTCCCGGGGACCTGTTGGTTCATCAACCTCCCGAGAAAGAGGGCGAGGAGATCTTTCGCACTCCAGGGGATTCCCTTCGGCCCCGCTGGAATGCTCAATATGATCCTCACCGGGAATTGAGCCGCTGGCTCGACGGCAACGAGCAAGCCCAGGGAGAGATCGAGCACGATGAGAGCGGCCGAGCCACTCTGGATTTGCCCTCTCTCGAGGCTGGGGCTTACCGATTGCGGTATACCACTGAAGATGCCTTCGGAGGCGTTTTCGAGACCAAGGCGGAGCTGATCGTGGCCGCTCCCGGAGCAACTCCCTTGGCCCTACCGGGGCTGCTCTTGGTGGAGAAGTCTTCGGTGGCGGTGGGAGAGACGGCCCGACTGCTGGTGCATTCCGGCCTCGCGCAGCAGACGATGGTGCTGGAGACCTTTCGTGCCGGTCGCCGCCAGGAACGCCGCTTCTTGAGCTCCCAGGAGGGGCTCCAGCTGATCGAGTTTCCCATCACCCGAGAAGATCGAGGAGGTTTCGGGGTGACTCTGACGGCGGTACGGGACTACCAGCTGATTGGTTTCACGGGGCAGGTCTTTGTTCCCTGGGATGATCGCAAGCTCAAAATCGAATTCGCCACCTTCCGGGATCGCTTGCGGCCCGGTAGCGGGGAGACCTGGAAGGTTCAAGTCAAGAGTGCCGACGGAGAGTCTGTGTCCCAGGGAGCTGCAGAAATCCTCGCCTATATGTATGACCGAAGCCTGGACGTCTTCGCACCCCATCAACCGATGGACCCCCTCTCCCTCTATCCGTCCCTAACCAGGGCCAACTGGGTGTCTTCGAGCTTGGCTCCCAGCTTTGAAGTCTGGCAGCGCTCGACTGGCTTTGGCTACGTTCCCCGCCCCCGGCGGCTGTCAGCGGATTCCTTGAAGTTCTACGACGGCTACGGCATCGGTGGCCTAGGACGCCGGTCGAACTTTGCCAATCGGCGGCTCCGCGGCCAAGTCGCTGCACCCATGGCGTCCATGGCTATGGATTCTTCTGCTCTGGAGGAGAGCAGCGAGCAGGTGTCGAGCGTCCCTGGACGCCAGGAGGTTCCCAAACCGAAGTCGAAATCCGTGAAGCAAGACGAGCTGGCCCCGGCGAGCCCAGAGGGAGACGCCGTGCGCAGCGACTTCTCTGAGACCGCTTTTTGGCATCCCCATCTTCTTACCGAGGAGGACGGCTCCGTCTCCTTCGAATTTCAAATACCCGACTCGGTCACCGAATGGAATGTTTGGGTATTGGGCGTGACCCGAGATCTTCGCGGTGGCTCTCTCCAGGAACGTACCAAGACGGTGAAGGAATTGCTGGTACGCCCCTACTTGCCGCGCTTCCTGAGGGAAGGAGACAAGGCGGAGCTGAAAGTAGTGGTCAACAACGCTGGCGAAGAGGACTTCTCCGGCCATCTGGATTTCGCCATCCAGGACCCGGTGACCGGCGAGAGCTTGGCGAGTGCCTTTGGCCTCAGTCCTCAAAAGGCGAAAGGAGTTTCCTTTGCAGTGAAGGCCGGCGGGAGCGCCGACCTGACGTTCCCCATCCTGGTCCCCAGCCGTGTCGGTACCGTCGCTTTCAAGGTCCTGGGGCGGGCTGGTTCCTTCAGCGATGGCGAGCTACGGCCCCTGCCGGTGCTTCCCGGCCGACTCCATCTCTTGCAGAGTCGTTTCGCGGCCCTGCGGGAAGGGGAGACCCGGCAGCTCCATTTCGCCGACCTGGCAGCCAACGACGATCCCACTCGTATCGATGACCAGATGGTCGTCACCTTGGATGTGCAGCTCTTCTACAGCGTCTTGAACGCCTTGCCATATCTGGTGAATTTCCCCTACGAATGCACCGAGCAAACCTTGAACCGTTTCCTTTCCACGGGCATTGTCTCCAGCCTGTACCGCCAATACCCGGCGGTGGCCGAGATGGCCAAGGAGCTCTCCGCTCGGGAGACTCGCCTGGAGCGCTGGGACGACGCCGATGCGAATCGCAAGATGGCGCTGGAGGAGACTCCCTGGCTGATGGAGGCTCGAGGCGGAGCGGAACCTGCGGACAAGCTCGCCAATGTTCTCGATCCTCGCATCGCGGAGGCGGAGCGGCGCTCCTCTCTGGCGAAGCTAGAAAAGGCCCAAACCTCCTTGGGAGCCTTCCCTTGGTGGCCCGGCGGCCCGCCTTCCCCCTACATGACTCTTTACCTCCTGCAAGGATTCTCCCGTGCCTTGGAATTTGGCGTCGAAGTACCCCAGCCCATGGTGCAACAAGCCTGGGCCTATCTCCATCGCCATTACGTGGATACCGTGGCCCGCAGCATGGTGGACCAAGATTGCTGTTGGGAGTTCGTGACGTTTCTCGGCTACGTACTTTCCAGCTATCCCGACGAAAGCTGGACCGGTGGGGTGTTCACGGCGGACGACCGGCAGCGCATGCTGAGCTTCTCTTTCCGCCATTGGAAGAGGCACTCTCCCTTGCTCAAGGCCTACCTGGCTCTCACTCTCCACCGGGCCGACCGCCCTGCCGACGCTCGGTTGGTGTTTGACAGCATCATGGATTCCGCCAAGACTACGCAGGACGAGGGGACCTTCTGGGCTCCCGAAGACCGAAGCTGGCTTTGGTACAACGACACCACGGAGACCCATGCCTTCGCCCTGCGCGCCCTCTCCGAGTTGGATCCGCTGGATGATCGTCGCCATGGGTTGGTCCACTGGCTGCTACTCAACAAGAAACTCAACCATTGGCAGAGCACTCGGGCGACGGCAGAAGTCCTTCATTCCTTGGTCTACTACCTGGATCGAGAAGGGGCCCTGGGGGTTCGAGAGCAAGCGACGGTGGCCGTGGGGCCACGCACTGAAACCTTGGTTTTTGAACCGAACGCCTACACCGGGGACAACAACCAGATCGTCGTAGCCGGAGCCGACTTGGACCCGGAGACCATGGCTACGGTGGAAGTGAGCAAGGAGGGGAAGGGGCTGATGTTCGCTTCCGCTACCTGGCATTTTTCCACCGAGCGCTTGCCGGAGGAGTCGCGAGGAGATTTTCTCCAGGTGACTCGCCGCTTCTACAAGCGCCAGCGCTCCGGTGATCAATGGACCCTCCGTCCGTTGGAGGAAGGGGCTCCCCTGACACCCGGAGACCAGGTAGAGGTCCACCTATCTCTGCGCAGCAAGCACGCTTTGGAATACGTTCATTTGCGAGATCCCCGAGGCGCAGGATTCGAGCCGGAGAGCGTGGCATCGAGCTACAAATGGAATCTGGGTATCGGTTGGTACGAGGAAATCCGTGACAGCGGAACAAACTTCTTCTTCGATTCCCTACCGGTGGGCGAGTTCACCTTCAAATACCGTCTGCGGGCCAGCCTCGCCGGCAGCTTTCGAGTCGGACCCGCCACGGTACAGCCCATGTACGCCCCTGAGTTTGCCGCCTACTCCAGCGGTGCGATGCTGAAGATCGTGGGGGAGTAGAGGCTCGGCTGCCGCGACCGTCCTGGGAGGGATCGGCTCACCGCAGGCTTTGGAAATCGTTCCGGCGAAATTGGAAGATTTCGATGCGGATGTGCGGCGCGAGGCCGAGCGTTGGCTGCACCGATTCAAACCTCAGAGCCTCCATTGGCAGCAGAGTGTTCAAAGCCCATCGCCGGAAGTGAGGAAATTTGTGGTGGTTGCGCTTGCTGGGAGCCATGATCCGGCTCGCGTCAACCCATCGATAGATCTCCTCTTGGCGCCTTCGAGGGGGGGCGAAATGTTGATCCCTTGCAATCTCGATCCCGTTTCGCTTTGATGGGAGTAGCCATCTCAAGGGGTGGTGAAGTTTCGATTGGGCCCGGCTCCTTGGAGCCGAAAAACGAGGACATCGAATGGGGTATCGATTCAACGGGGCACTCTTGAGTTGGAACGGGTTTCTCCTGCTCTTTGTGGTTGCCTTTGGGCTAGTGGGTTGCGGCACACCACGGCACGAAATGGCAGACGAAAATCTCCAAGGAGTCCTGGTCGAGAAGGTCGAGCCTGGATTTGCTTTGGACCGAGCGGGGCTCGAAGCCGGGGATCGACTGACTTCCTGGCGCCGCCAAAAGGACTTCCTTGGGAGGGCTGCTTCACAAGAAGGGGAACTTCGAGACCCTTTTGATTGGTGGGTGGTGGAGATGGAACAGTCCCGCCGTGGCCCGGTGGAACTCTTCGGCGAGCGAGCAGGGCGAAAAACCTCTTGGCTTCTCGATAGAGGTTCCTGGGAAGGGCGGGTCACCCCTCTATTCCCAGCCGCCTTCCTGGAGGCTTTCCAAGCTGGGCAGTTGGCTTGGGCTGAGCTGCAGGGCAAGTCGAGTGTAGGCCCTGACGCTGCTCAGGAACATTGGCGGAAGCTCGAGGCCAGCGAGTCGAATCGAAGCCAGCGAGCCTGGTTGGCTTGGCGTCTCGGTGATGGTTGGAGGGATCGGCAACAGTGGGAAGCGGCCGAAGAGTCCTATCAGTTCGCGCTGGAGCTGGTTCAGCGTCCGGAAGCCCGATTGCCAATTTGGAGAAGCCTGGCTGGCTCCTATCGAGGGAAGCGGGATTTTGCCTTGGCGAGAGAGGCGACCGGGAAGATGAAAGAGCTTTGCCGGGCGCTGGGAGAAGATAGCCTCTGTCTCGCCCATGTCGCTACCTACAGCGGCTATGTCGCTGTCGACTCGAGCTCCTTTGAGGAGGCGAAGAGGAATTTCGACGATTCCATGGCCCGCCTCGAGCGCTGGGCTCCGGGAAGCTTTGGTGTAGCGGACAATCTCAGGGGCTTAGGGGTTATTCAAGCCCGTCGTGGCAATCTCAATCTCGCGGAGGAGCTCTGGGTTGAGGCGCGAGAGGTCTTCCAATCTCTTGGAAAAGACAGTCTCGGCGAGGCGAGAGTTGCCCACAATCTGTCCATTATCCACAGTATGCGGGGTAATTTGATGGCCAGCCGCGAGGCAGCCTACGAAGCCCTGCGGATCCATCGGGCAAGGGATCCGGAAAGTCTCTGGATTGCTCATAGCTTGGGGATTCTCGGCATTGTCGCCAAGGATAGAGGAGATCTCGTCGAAGCGGATCGGTATGCCAAACAAGCGATGGAGTTCTGGGAGGGGCGAAAGCAACAGACCCTCACGGCTGGCATCATTCACAACAATCGAGGGGTGGTCTTGGCGGAGCGAGGGGATTTGAAAGGGGCTAGCAAGCACCTACTGCGCTCTCTAGAGATCACTCAATCCCTTGTCCCTGATGGCATTGAGGTGGCGCTGTGTTATTCCCGGTTGGGAGAGCTGGCCCGGAGCGCAGGGGACTTCCCTTTGGCCCAGAGTTATTTGCATCGAGATCTTGAGCTTCAGGAGAGGATCGCGCCTCGCAGCCTCAGCATCGCAGACACTTTGGAGAGTTTGGGCTTGCTTTCCTCGGATCTCGAAGAACCGGAGGCAGCAAAGGCCTACCACCTACGCGCCTTGGACATTCGGCAGGAGGCCGTACCAGGAGGTCTGCCAGAGGCTCATAGTCTTCGGAACCTGGGAATCCTAGCGTTGGAAGACGGTGATCTCGACGAAGCTCGAAAGCTCCAGGCTGATGCTCTCGAGATCTACCGAGAATTGGTCCCGGAGTCCGAGGAAGCTGCGGAGACTTGGCTCGAGTTGGCGAAGATTGCTCGAGCATCGAAGGCTCCCCAAGGGATTCGTCAGCTCACGGAGCGGGCTCTCGGTGCCATGGAAGAAGTGAGCTATCGCATCGGCAAATCACAGATGTCCCGGCTTCGGTTTCGAGGCAAGAAGAAGACCTTCTTCGATCAGGCTGTGCTTCTTCTTCTCCAGTCGGACTCACCGCGAGAAGCTTTCCACGTGCTGGAACGATCTCGTTCTCGAACCTTTCTCGAGATGCTGGCGGAGCGAGAGCTGATTTTCTCGGCGGAGCTTCCGGAGGAGCTGGACCGGGAGAGACGGCAGCTAGCGATTCGTTTCGATCAGGCTCAGGAGCAGTTATTTGCTCTGGGTCGAAAAAGGAACCGGGAACAGGTGGAAGGCATCCAGGCTCAGCTTGCCGCGTTGCGGGGTGAAGCGGACGATCTGGAGGAGAGGATTCGAATCCGGTCTGCCCGCCTAGCAGGGCTGCAATACCCCGTACCGCTCGATTTTCGTGGGGTGAGGGATACCCTCGACGGCGGATCCGTGATGGTCGCTTTCCACGTCAGTGAGGACCGAGTTCATGTCTTTGTCGTGGTTCCCGGAAGAGAGCTCACCGTTCACCATATCCCTCTTGGAGAGAAGCGGCTACGGGGAGAGATAGCTCAATTTCGCCAGGCTTTGGAAGAAACGGACGAGGCGGGCTTGGACCGTCAGATTTGGTACGCCCGCCACCTGTATCAGCAACTCCTGGAACCGGTGGAGTCCCGGTTGGCGGATGCTCGGCGAATCGTCCTCTTACCGGATGGTCCTCTTCACTATCTTCCTTTTGGTGCCTTGATTCGTGATGACCCGGCTGCTCCATTAGGCCGGCTCTACCTGGCGCAATGGAAGCCGCTTCATCTCGCCGCCTCGGCCACGGTCTATGGCGAGCTCAAGAAGGACCGACAGCGAGGGTTTCCTGGCGGTCGGAAGGCGGAGCCGATCGCTGTCGCCGCGGTGGGAGACCCCGTCTACCAGCGGCTACGCGGTGGCGGTGACTCGTCTGGGAATCTTGCCGAGGAGCGCTTGAGATCGGTTACGGAAAGAGGATTCTTCGATTGGGTATCCTTGCCCCACTCGCGGCGCGAAGCGCAGCGAATCTCCGAGTTGTATTCCCAATCTCAGTTGTATCTGGGCTCCGAGGCCACCGAGGACTTGGTCAAGGGTCGGTTGGTTGACGGCTTGGGCACAGGCTCGAAGGTGATTCACTTCGCCACCCACGGCTTTACCGACGACCGCATGCCCATGAATTCAGGGCTGGTGTTCTCTACTCCGGAAACCTTTTCGGAAAACCAAGAGAACGGCTTGCTTCAGGTTTGGGAGATCTACCAAAGCGTGCGCTTCGACGCGGATTTGGTGGTGCTATCCGCTTGCCAGACCGGACTTGGAGAGGTCATGGGGGGCGAAGGCTTGGTGGGCCTGACGAGGGCTTTTCAATTTGCCGGCGCCCGCTCCGTTCTCGCATCCCTGTGGAATGTTGCCGATGAGGCCACCGCCGAGCTGATGATTCGTTTTCACCAACACCTCAGTTCCGGAGAAACGAAGGACGCAGCACTGCGACTTGCTCAGATGGACTTGGCTCAGGGGCCGGTCACCTTCGAGGGCACCGATGGCAAGTCGGTGACCAGAGATTTCACCTCGCCCTACTATTGGGCTGCCTTTCAGTTGATGGGAGACTGGCAGTAGACCTTCCCGTCGGCCGCCTCTCGACAGGTTTCTCAGGTGCCGGGCTCGAGCCCCGAATGCCCTAACCGCTGCCGTGGCGATCGGTTACGAAATCTCTTGGCTGACGATCAACTCCGGAGATCTCGAGGCAGGCAGCTCGAATTCTAGCTCCTTTGCGCTGAGGTTTTGATGTGGCTCGCCCAGGAATCAGGGTGATTCGAGGTCAGAACTTCCCTTTTCTCCTTTTCAGTGATCCGAACTTTCCTCACCTATCGCGTTTCTTGAGTAGGGGCACTTCCCATCGTCTGTCGGGGAGATCCTGGTGTCACCGAAGGGGTGACGAAGTGCGCAGGCAGGCCGAGGATCGAAGTTCCGAAAGGAGGCTCGCTATGCAAGTGGCCGGTTGGGTTCCTGGTTTGAGCGGTGTGACGGCAAAGGCGGTCACGTCGAAGTATGATGGGGCGTTTCAGCGAGTAGTGAAGAAAGTGAAGCAGCGGGCAGCTTCGGTGTCCAAGAGCTCGGCAGCTCTCGAGAAGCTGCTGAAGCAGGTTCTCGATCTTCCGAAGGAAGAGCGTCATGAGTTCGTTCTGAGGAATCCCTCGGTAGTGGATCGGCGCATCGTCTGGAAGTTGTTGGAGGAGTCCGCTTCCAGAGTTCTCGAAGACCCGTGGGAGGGGGAAGAGGTAGCGCGTCTCGCCTTGGAGGTCGCCCAGAGGATCGACCCGAGTCGCCTACCGGCCTTCATGATCTTCGATCTGCAGTGCCGAGCCTGGGTGGAAATTGGCCGGGCCAAGCTTCTTCAAGGGGATCTTCGGGGATCTTCGTTGGTTCTGCAGGGGGCCGAGCTTCTGGTGAGGGGAGGGACCGGAGATGCCTCCACACTGGCCTTCTTACTCCACGCGAAGGCGGATCTGTTCGAGCTTCGTGGGGAATCGGATCTAGCGGCTAGGGCAAGGTTCGAAGCCGGAACGAGACGCGGGCCAGGGCTAACCCCGACCTGCGACCCCTCTGATGAGAAGGAGCAGGTCGGGTAGATTCGAGGCAGGAGCCGTCTCGGTAGCCGTTTCTTAGGCCACCTGGTGCATGTGCACATCCTGCTGGGGAAAGGGGATGCTGATGCCTTCGGCGTCGCAGGCGAGTTTGATGCCTTCGGTGACCTCGAACATCACGTCGAAGTAATCGTCGGTCTTGCACCAGGGACGCACGACGAAGTTGACGCTGCTATCGGCCAGCTCGGAAACGGCAACATCAGCGGTAGGGGAGTCGAGTACCTTGGGGTTGTCCTTCAGCACCCGCCAGAACACATCTTTCGCCTTCTTGATGTCATCGCCGTAGCCAATGCCAAAGACCATGTCCACTCGGCGGATTTCCTCCGCGGTGTAGTTGGTGATGGTGCCATCGGTGATGGACCCATTGGGTACCAGAAGGACCCGGTTGTCTTTGGTGACGAGACGAGTGGCGAAAACGGAGATGTCGTCGACCACTCCTTCGGCCCCGGCAACTTCCACCAGATCCCCCACCTTAAATGGCCGGAGGGCAATGATCATGACCCCGGAGGCAAAGTTCCCCAGGGAGCCCTGCAACGCCAGGCCGATGGCCAAACCGGCAGCGGCCAATACGGCCGCGAAGGAAGTCGTGTCGACCCCGAGCTTGGTGAGCACGGCAATGATCACCAGCACCATGAGCAACATATAGGCGAGGTTGCTCAGGAAGGACACCAGGGTGGCATCCAGCCCGGCCTTCTTCATAGCCTTCCGAGCTACTCCGGTGATCATCTTTGCTATCAAATAGCCGAGCACCAGGATAGCCAGGGCGGCGATCACTTTGGGTCCGTATTCGGTCAGCAGCGGTTGTGCTTTCTCTAGCCAATTTTCCATGTCCTACTTCTCTCTTTCTCTCGCCCACGCAGGGGGAACTTGGTGATGGCGTCGGGGATCGCGCCATATCTAGTCATAGATTTCAGGTAGGTACCTGAATAGGGAATGATTGTATCTCGGTGTGAGGATGCGGTAGGAATCTAGTTGGCTGAGCGGCGCCAGCTCAGAAAGAGCCTCACCACCCAGACCACAAAACCAAGCCCAATGAGGGGAAAAATGAGCAGGAGGAGAAGCAGATACCGTCCTTCCTCCAGAACTTTCTGGGGAACGACGAACCAGACGAAGCTGGACATGAGATTCCAGAACAGGGCGATCAGCCCAGAGAAGGCGACTTCAGTCCCATTGGGTCCTTGAGTGCTTTCCTCTTCTTTGCTCAGCTCCTTCTTCCATCCCCATATCCCGTTGGTTCTACGCCATTTCCAAGGTTCTAGGTACTTTTTATCCAGGTATCCTCTACCGGTTCTTTTTCGCCAAGCTATGGATAGAGCCAGGAGAGTCACCAGGCCGACGCCGCCGAAGAGTAGGCCGAAGAGGCCCAGGAAGCTCATGTGCCGCCAACGAAACTGGCGAAAAATCACCGCTTCCCTCGGGTTGTCCGGGTCGACATAGCAGGGAATGGTTTCTCCCTTCTCCAGGTGATCTTTCAAGGTGTTTGCGGCATCTTGGTGAAAGGAGCCGAGGTCATCTGAGTGCTCCAAGAAGCTCACTCGGTTCCCTTCGAAGATGGTGCCGCCGAATAGGTATCGATAGCGTGCCTCGACAGAATAGGTGGTGCTGTCGACATCGGTGTGAGTCACCAGCTCGGCGGAGAGGAGGGTCGCCGGAACCTTCTGCCAGGAGCGGGAATCCAGAGTTCTCCACAGCAGTTGGATCGATGTCCCGCCCGCCAAGAGACCTACCAGAGCGAAGATCAGACCGGCGAGAATGGTCAGGCCCCAGCCGGCAGGGTTGCGGATCTTGGTATCTCTAGGCACGACCTACCCTGCAGCTCGAGGTCCGAGGGATTGCTGGATCATGCGGACGATGAGCTCGGCTTGATCCTTTTCTGCCAGCCGTTTCCCGGCGACGCGCTCTTTGCCTCCCCGGCTGCGCACCTTGACGTCATAGAAGAGGTGCTTACCGGAACGCATGCCTTCGGCGGCTCGAATCTCGGCAATGTCCTCGGCTCCTAGGGTGCGCACAAAAAGCGGAGCCACCAAGCCACTCCGCAGCACCAGGTCTCGGGGGGAGGCATCGATCTGCTGAATGCCCAGCCAAAGATCTAGAACGCCAAAGAGAATCAGCATTCCGAAGAGGCCGAAAGCAAGGGGAAAAAGGAACGGGGCATCGAGATGGAGCATGAGGGCGATGGCACCACCCCACAGCGCCAGGAAGAGGGTGAGGCCGGCAGCCTGGCCAGGATAGCGAGCCATGGGGAAGTGGAATCGATGGCCTCCACCGGAGAGGGGCTCCACTTCAACTCGGGATAGCCGCAGCAGCTCTTCGTCCGGAAGCTTCTCGACTACTGCCTCGACCACTTCCTCTTGTGGCTCGTAGATGGGCGAGCTTTCGGGCGTCATGAAGACAGGGACTTCGAAGCTGGCGGAGTAGTCGATGCCCGGCACTTCGGCTTCTACTTCCAGGCGCCATACAGTGCGGTTGCTGGAGTCCTTCTCATCCGTCTCCCGGGCATCGTAGGGGATGGCGAAAAACACGGGAATGGTGACTTCCTTGCCCGTAGAGGTCAGAGAGGAGCGCTTGATCTTTCGACGCTCCTGCCAGATGACCTTCTCGGTGGTGTTGCTGTTCTTGCCGCTGGAGGTGCGGCGGATCTGAACGCAACTCAGAGTCTGCCGAAAGGACGTCTCCGGGGGCCTCGCCATGGTCGCCCTCACCACTCCGGCGAGGGGGCCTCCGACGATTCCGGGCACCTTGGGCATTTCGAAGATGGATTCACCGAAGCGTCGCCAGCGCAGCCAGCTGCGCACCGCCCAAATGATCAGACCGAACCCGACAAGAGGAAAGACCAATCCCAGGAGAGCGAGATAGTTGCCCTTCTCAGAAACCTCTGTCGGCACGATAAAGAGGACGGGAAGAGAGATCAGGTTCCAGAATAGGGCGAAGCCGGTCGAGAAGATCAACGTCTTCTTGTTGGAGGAGAGAATGCGCCCATCGGCCCAATCCTGCTTCCAAGTCCACGGTTCCTGGGGTTTCTCCTGTTGCCGCCGCTCGTCCGCTGCTACCCGCCGACTCCCGATGACCCCAAAGATCATGATGCCGAAGCCGACACCCCCGAATAGCAGGCCAAAGAGGCCCAGGAACATCACCATTCCCCAGCGCACTTGGCGAAAGAGCACGGCTTCCTCCGGGGCCTCTGGGTCCACATAGCAGGGGACCAGGGCATCCGTTGTCTGAGCCTCTCTCAGCTTTGCAGCGGTGTCCTGGTGAAACGAACCAATATTGTCTGCTCCGCCGTGGAAGCTGACCCTCGTACCGGTATAGGTTTTTCCGCGGTAGGTGTATCGATACCGGGCATTGACGGAGTAGGTTGTGGAGTCTGATCCTGAGCTGACCTCCAGCTCGGCGGAGAGAATCTGCGCGGGCACTTCCACCCAGCTGCGGGCTTCGAAGGCCTTGACCAGCGACTTCGCTGCGAAGCCACCCGCGAAGAGGCCGGCGAGGGCGAAGGGGAGCCCAAAGAGGACCATGCAGCCAATCCCCTTTGCGTTCGAGAATCGGGACGTCGCGGTGGTGGCGTTGGAGTTCGTAGGGCTCATCACGGCTCGTCTTTCCAGACCCGGAGGTACGGGTGTTTCGGTGGCTCTTGACTCAAGCGGAGAACGGTTCCGTCGCTCATGCTACCGCTCCGGACTCGGTGTCGTCGAGATCTTTTGATAGACTGAAAGACCGTCAAATCAACTCCAAAGGCGACCCTATGACCGAGAAAAAAGGCTGCATCTACTCATTTTTCAGTTCCTTGTGGCATTTGGTCGACGTGGCCAGCCGTGTCGCCATTACTCTGGTATTTCTGTTCTTTCTACTCCTGATAGCCAGTGCCTTCATGGCCGATTCTCAGACGGTGGTGCCGGCGTCGGCGGCCCTCATCGTGGCTCCTGCCGGAGAGATTGTCGAAGAGTTGAGCGGCGATGCTTGGGAGCGCTCCTTGGCGGAGTTACGCGGCCCGGGCTTGGCGGAGACCCGTCTGGACGAGCTGATCGAAGCTATCGGTACGGCTCGGGACGACGGTCGAATTCGCTTGTTGGTACTGGACCTGGACCAAATGTTGGGTGCCGGCCTGTCCAAGCTCCAGGAGCTCGCCGCTGCGGTGGCTGATTTCAAGGAGAGTGGCAAGCCGGTATTGGCCCGGGCGGATCTCTTGGATCGCTCCCGCTACTATCTGGCAGCTACCGCGGACGAAGTCTACTTCCATCAATCGGGGGTCCTGTTGCTGACGGGTTTTAGCAACTATCAGTCTTTTTATAAGGACGCTTTGGATCGGTTCGAGGTCGATGCCAACGTGCTTCGGGTGGGAGAATTCAAGAGTGCCGTGGAGCCCTTTCTGCGCAACGATATGTCGGAAGAATCTCGTCGGGCCAGCCTCGGCTGGATGGAGGATCTTTGGGACTCCTATGTCGAGGATGTGTCCGCTTTCCGGTCCATGGAACCCGCCAAGCTCGCCGACTTCCTAGATCGTTTCGGAGATCATCTGGTGGCGGCGGACGGGGTCAGCTCTCGAGCCGCCCAAGATGCCGGATTGGTGGATTTAGTAGGTCCTCGGCAAGTGGTGGAGAAGCGGATCGCCGAGTTGCTCGGTGAGGAGCCAGAGTCCGAGTCCTATTCCCATATCGGTTGGCAGGACTACCTGAAGGCGACCACTGACAGAAGGCTGGAGGCCAGTGAAGGACCGAAGGTCGCGGTGGTGGTGGGCCGGGGAACGATTCTCGACGGCGACCACTCTCCTGGCACCATCGGCGGTAACTCGACTTCAGCGTTGATCCGCCAGGCTCGCCTGGACGAGGACGTCAAAGCGGTGGTGGTTCGCTTGGATACCGGTGGCGGCAGCGTCTTCGCTTCCGAGTTGATCCGCCAGGAGCTCGAACGAACCCGGGAGGCCGGAAAGACCGTGGTGGTCTCCATGAGTAGTGTCGCCGCCTCCGGGGGGTATTGGATCGCAACCGCCGCCGATGAGGTGTGGGCCAGCCCAACCACCATTACCGGTTCCATTGGGATTTTCGGTCTCTTTCCCACCGTACAAAAGCCTCTCGCCAAGCACCTTGGGGTTCATGTGGACGGAGTGGGAACCACTCCCTTGGCAGGATCGCTGCGCATGGACCGGGAAATGCAACCGGAGTTGCGTCAGGTTCTCAAGACTTGGCTGGAGAGGGGGTATGCAGATTTCTTGGGGCATGTTGCCGAGGCGAGAAATATGACCGTAGAAGAGGTGGATGAGATCGCTCGCGGTCGCGTCTGGAGTGGTGAGGACGCCCATGAGCTGGGGCTCGTGGACGAGCTCGGAGGCCTTTCCGGAGCTGTCGAAGCAGCCGCCTCGAGAGCTCAGCTGCAACCTGGGTATGGGGTTGAAAGGGTGCAGGAGGAACCGAGTCTGAAGGATCGCCTGGTGATGGATCTCCTCTCCGCTACCGTCGGTCGCTTGGGGGCGGACTCTCGGAGGATCGATTCCCTGGGCGCCATCGAGTCTCGTTCCCCTCTTGCCGCCCTTTCGCGGCTGCTGAAGCAGCAGGGAAGGCTGCTCTTGGAGCTCAATGATCCTGCTGGTCTCTATGCACACTGTCTCTGCAAGATAGACTGATCTGTCATGACCGTTCCCAGCGATGTCAGAAAACCTCTGGATGAGGAGGCCCTAGGCCGTGCCCTGGAGATTCTGCCTCATCGGCCACCGTTTCTCCTCCTGGATAGAGCTCTGGAAGTGGTGCCGGGAGAAAGGGGCCGTGCGGTGAAGGTGGTGACCGGCAATGAGCCCTACGTCGGTGCCGGACAGGCCCTCATGAGCCCCCTCGTCGTGGAGGCGTGCGCCCAGCTGATGGCAGTAGTGGCAGGGGCAACAGAGGGAGAAGAGGAGCAGCGGAGCGAGTCCAAGCCCGGTTATCTGGTGGCTCTCGAGGGCTTCGATTTTCGCCGCCACGTCGGTGCAGGAGATCGCCTGGTGGTGGAAGCCGTCCTCGGTCGCCGTATGGGCCCATTGCTGCAAGCCAAGGTGCGAGCCCAGGTGGAGGGGGAGCTGGTGGTGGAGGGAAAGATCACCGTCTCTAGCCCGCGCTAGTACGGCTCGGCCCCAGGCTGATCATGGCACGGCAGCGGTCCAACTGGAGGTGTCTCCCGTCTCGAAGCCGTCTGCGAAGATGCCGCCGGCGGCATCGATACGGTAGAGAATCGAACCGTTGGTGAGGTAGATCTCGCCGTCAGCAGCTTCCCCAAAAGTGGTGACATTGAGCAGGGAGATGTCCAGTAGCTCGGCGTTCCAGGTGCCCCCATCGTCCAAGGCAGCCCACAAATTGCCCGTGCACCAATCGCCGTAGACATAGCGGCCATTCAGACCAGCGATGCCAATGCCGCGATAGACGTAGCCACCGGTTATTGAACAATCCCCCTGGCTATGGTCGTAGTCGATGATCGGCATGGTGTAGCTAGGATCGAAGCAAGAGGCGGTCGCCACGGGACAGTCTGGATCGATCGGATCCGGATCAAAGCAGGAGACTCCCTCCATGATTCGCCAGCCGTAATTCTCGCCTCCGGGGCTGTTGGCGGGCTGTTGGTTGACCTCCTCGTGAGCGAATTGGCCAACGTCGGAAATGAACAGGTCTCCGGAAACCCGATCAAAAGAAAACCGCCAAGGATTTCGGAAGCCTATCGCCCATACCTCGTCCGCCGGGGGGCCGCCTCCAAGAAAGGGATTGTCCGGTGGAATGCCATAAAAGGGAGCTGTGTTGAGATTCTGATCGACGTCGATGCGCATCATCTTGCCTTGCAAGAGATTGGGAGTTTGCGCTCGGCAGAAGGGATCCTCTTGCTGGCCGCCGTCGCCGATGGCGAAATAGAGGTAGCCGTCCGGCCCGAACTGCAGCTGTCCTCCATAGTGTCCGCCAAAGTGAGGGATCGTCATCAGGGTTTCACCGCTGGTCGGTTCGGCACGATTGGGATCCCCGGCCATCACCTGGTAACGGGCGATCGATGGGTTGGTATCGGTGTCGGAGTAGAAGACGAAAAAATAGCCGTTGGTGGCGTAGTCCGGGTGGAAGGCGACGCTGAGCAAACCCTGCTCGAAGCCAAAGCTCACCAAGCTGCTGATATCGAGAAAGGGGACGGGCAGGACCTGAGAGCCATCCCAAATACGGATCAACCCGGCCTTGTCAGTGAGAAATAGGCGGCTATCACCCGCGTGGGTGATGGCCACGATGTCGCTGAGGCCACCGGTCAGGTTGTTGAGCTCCAGACTCGGAGCGCTGCCGGCGAGTCCCGGCGTCGCTCCGACCCACCAGATCACTGCGGTCAGGGCGAGGGCAAGACGGAGTGAGGGAAACTGATGGGACCTCTCGAGCTTCATAGGCTGTTCCTTTTGGGGTGCTAACTCTGAGTGCGGCGGATGAGTGCCTCGATGGTGCTTTGGGCCCGCTGTTCGCAGAAGTCTTCGAGAAGTAGGCGTACCTGGGGGTGTTTCGCGGAGATGCGGTCGATGTCGTCCTTGGTGACTTCGATGGCGGAGATAGGGCTTTTGGCCGTGATGGTGGCGGTCCGCGGCTTGCCATGGAGCACCGAGACTTCACCAAACAGATCTCCCGGCCCGAGCTCGGCCAACCGAAGATGCTCGCCTCTCTGGCCTCGAGTGAAGACCTTCACCTGGCCTTCGACGAGGAGGAAGAGGCTAGCTCCTTCTTCTCCCTCGGTAACGATGATGTCCCCCTCCTGGTAGGAACGCAGATTGGTGGAGGCCAGAATCTCCTCCAGTGCGACGGGGTCGAAAAGGGTAAAGAGAGTCGAGGTGGCGAGCTCATTTGCTAGGGAGATGCCGTCTTGGGAGTCGGTCTCTTCGGAGCTTGCCTCCGGAGCGCCTAAGGCCGAGGCCCCAACGGGCGAATCGGCGGTTGATTCTACCGCTGGGAGAGTCTCCAGGATGTTTGGAGATTCCTCTTGCTGCAGGTTCTCCGCGGCGATTTCTTCCGGCGTCTCCGAGGCTGCTGGTGGCGAATCAGTGGTATCCTCTAAGATCAGCTCGCTTCCTTCCGAAGCGGCTTTGGGGATACTTTCCCCATTTCTTTTTCCGGCACTATTTTGAGAGACCGTGGAGCCACTTTCACGGTCGATGAGGCGGGCTAGCTCGGCGAGAATATCCTTGCGAGTGGGGTCGATTTCCAGGATTCGTTTGTATAAGGCGATGGCCCGAGCATGGAAGCCTTCCAGGATGTACTCATGGGAGAGCTCTAGATAGGTCTCCACAGCCCCCTCGGTATCGTCCGCCAGCTCTTGGATTTGTCCTTGGCGACGCAGTAACTGGGTATTGCGCGGGTTGCGAGTTAGCTCGGAGCGGATCGCCGTAAGAGCTTTGTCATAGGCTTTCTTGGATAGATAGAGGTCCAGATGCTCGATTTTCGGCCGGAGAAAGGGCAGATTCACAAGGTTTCCTCAGTCGTTGGTGTGCTCACCGGGGGGTTCCGGAGGGTGAATTATAGCAGTCCTCCAATGGGTCTCGACCAGATGGAGGTTTCCAAAGGCAATCTTTGGACCTCGAGGAGAAGGTTGAGGCACCTGGTAGCGTTTTTTGTTTCGACGATTCTTCTCTCCCAGGCCGCCCTCGCCCTCGATCCCGCCCAGGACCTCAGTCGATTTCATTTGAGAGTTTGGACGACCGCAGATGGTTTGCCCCAGAACGGCGTCACCGCGTTGGCGGGGAGCCGCAATGGCTACTTGTGGGTCGGCACCCAAGAAGGCCTAGCTCGATTCGATGGGTTGAGTTTTACCGTCTTCGACCACCCCCATATCTCGGCTTTCAAGGACTCCTTCATCTCGGCGCTCTTGGAGGATAGACAGGGCGTTCTTTGGATAGGGACCCGCGAGGGGTTGGTGCGCCATGAAGGCGGGAGATTCGATCGACTGAGTCAACAAGAGGGCCTCCCGGATGACTATGTCCGCACTCTGCTGGAAGATCAGCAGGGGAATCTCTGGATCGGCACCTATGGAGGAGCGGTCGTCCGTTTACAGCAAGGAGGAGTCAAGGCTTTCGGTCAGGAAGATGGCCGTCCCCTGGGGGCGGTTCGGGCTCTCTTCGAAGACAGGGACGAGACGCTCTGGGCTGGGACAGCACACGGTCTTTTCCGTTTCCGAGAGGGGAGATTCGAACCCCTGCGCAGTGCTGGTCTTCCGGAAGCCCTTTCGGTGCGGGCATTGGCGGAAGATGGGGATGGAAATTTGTGGGTGGCTGCGGAAGGCGGCGGTGTCTACCGCAGGAGGCAAGGGGCTTTCGAGGCTTGGCAGGAAGATCGGTCTGGGACTTCCGACGCGGTGAGAGCTTTGTACCAAGACAATGCAAAGAGTTTGTGGCTAGGCACCCAAGGGGAGGGGCTCCTGCGACTGGTGGATGGTCAGCAAACTCGAATCAATCAGGGCGATGGCCTCGCCCATGATGTCATCTGGAGCCTCTACGAAGATGCTACCGGAAGTGTGTGGGTTGGCACCCGGGGGGGCTTGACTCAGATCAAGTCGGTTCCCGTAACCACCCTTTCTATGGCCGATGGTCTCAGCGATCCCTACGTCCGTACCGTGATGGAGGACAGCCAGGATCGGCTCTGGGTCGGTACCAACGACGGCGGGTTGGCATTACTTCAAGGTCGGGACTCCGGCTCCTTCACGCTTTCGAACCATCCTCCGAAGGTCAGTGTCAGAGCTCTCCACGAGGGACCTTCGGGGGCTTTGTGGGTGGGGTCGAGATCTGGTTTGGATCGGCTTCAGGGGGCGGAGATCAGGTCTATCCCCTTGGCTCCGGATCTGCCAAGCAGTGTGGTCAACGCCATTCTCGAGAGGCAGTCGGGGGACGTTTGGGTTGGAACTAGCGGCGGGTTGGCCCGGCTGGAAGAAGGCTTGTTGCAGCCTTTGGAGGCCTTCGAGGGCCGAGAGGTCAGTATTGTTCGGTTTCTCCTCGAAGACCAGGAGGGGGCTCTGTGGGCGGCCACCGAAAAGGGCCTACTACGACAGAAAGAGGGAGCCTGGAAGTCCTTCGGCGTCGAACAGGGGCTTCCCAGTGATTTTGTCTACGCTCTTCATGAAGACAACGCGGGAACCCTGTGGATCGGCACCGCCGGAGGTCTGGCTCGCTACCGGGACGGGGAGATCACTGCCTTCACGAAGGCGGATGGGCTCTATAGCAATGTCATTTTCAGGATTCTCGAGGATGATCACGGAAATCTGTGGCTGAGCTGCAATAAAGGGATCTTCCGCATTGAAAAGTCGCAGCTCGAGGCTTTTTCCAGAGGTGAGAGGAAGTTCCCCTACTCCCTGGCTTTCGATGAGGCCGATGGCATGGAAAGTAGCGAGTGCAACGGTGGTACTCAGCCAGCAGGGTGGAAGAGTCGCGATGGGAGATTGTGGTTCCCCACTATCAAAGGCTTGGCGATGATCGATCCGGAGCGGCTCAAACTAACCTCGGTTGCTCCTCCGGTGATTTTGGAGAAACTGGTGGTGGATGGCAACGAGGTGCCTCTCGAGTCCCGGGTCGTCTTGCCGCCCAGTCGTCGCAACCTGGAGTTCTACTACGCAGCTCCCAAAGCCCTTTCCCCCAATAAGATTCGCTTTCGTTACCAGCTCGAGGGCTCTGACCCACAGTGGGTCGAAGTGGGGACGCGGCGAGTTGCCTATTACACCCATCTTCCGGCAGGGCACTACCGTTTTCGAGTGGCGGCATCCAATGATCAGGGGGAGTGGAGCCCGGAAGCCACCGAGATCGAGGTGACTCTGGCGCCGTTCTTTTTTCAGACCTGGTGGTTTTACTGCTGCTTGGGACTCCTAGGGGTGCTCTTGCTGGCCGCTCTCTACCGTTCGAGAACGCGAAGCCTGGCCTCTCGGCAAAAGGAGTTGGAGGCTTTGGTCTCGGAGCGGACCTCTCAAATCGAAGATGCCAATCGAAAACTGCAGCGCCTTACGGAGATCGACCCCCTCACGGGCATTGCCAACCAGCGCCAACTGCGCCGCATCTTGGATCAGGAATGGCGTCGGGCAACCCGTTCTAAGGCGCCCTTGGCCCTCTTGCTAATCGATGTGGACTTCTTCAAGGAGTTCAACGATACCTACGGTCATCTGGCGGGAGACAGATGTCTGGTAGAAGTCGCCGAAGCTCTCAGCCGCTCTTTGCACCGCGCTGGAGACGCGGTGGCCCGATATGGTGGCGAAGAGTTTGCCGCCATTTTGCCTCGGACCGACGAGGCCAACGCCAGTCTGCTGGGAGAGAAGCTGCGTCAAGCCGTTGAGGAACTCGACATCGAGCACCGCGGCTCCAAAGTCTCGGACCGGCTGACGGTGAGCATCGGAGTCGCGGTGACCAACCCTTCCTCTAGGGAAGCGAGTCGAGGGGAGCTGGAATCTTTGTTAGCAGCGGCGGATGAAGCGCTCTACCGATCGAAGCGGGAGGGCAGGAATCGAGTCAGCTGAGGAAGCGAGAGGCTGGCTAAACGGACGGGCTAACCGGATGAAGACCTCGGCTGGATAGACGGCGTTTTTTCGCTCTAGCTGCCAACTGTCAGCATTCACAATTTCAAATAGGCCGCCACCGGCAGAATAGGGATCGGATGTGAAAAATCCTCCACCGGTGGCGACCTAACTTGATTCGGAGTTTGTGATTGCCGTCCATGGGCCCAAATGTGGATCCTTGGCATCGTGCGGCCCCCATCCCCTCCCTCTCCCTTCCTTCCAATTCCCCGAGGGGACCTACGGACCGCCGCTGGGAAAGGGCGCCCGAGGCTCCTCCAAAAATCTGTCTGCCCAGCTAGGCGAAACCTCGGAGTCGATTGGATCAACCAGATTGAAGAAAAAGGTCTGAGCCCATTTCGAGGGCCATCCATCCGCTCCTTTCCCAGCGACTTGAGTGACGCCAGGGCCTCTGAGGAGGGACAGTTTTGAGGAGCAGCAGCTACCCACCTAGCCGTTCACAGCCTTGTTCCCTCATGTCCTCCCTCTCCCACAGTCCGCAGCTCGCTTCCTTCAGTCCACTATCTACAGTCCACTGATCACAGCTGCATGCCTTTGGATGCCGCCAGCTACCGCTGGGCCAGGCGAACCTGCCAAATGGAATCCATCTCGCTTCTTCGGCTCTGGCAGCTGGTGGAGCTCTCGCTGTCCTTAGGAAGAGAGATTCCTCGCGAAAGAACACGGGGCTCGATCAATTTGAGGCATTCCCTAAACCTTCTTGGGGCGTTTTGGATCTCTAGATGGCATGGCGGAAACAGGTTTGCGGTATGAGGTCCCAAGTCTGGGTCAGGCCTAGAGATTTCTTGATGAGTCTCGACCCACGCATCGGAAAAGGATTTAGAAATTCGAAGAACCACCGCGGCGATCTATTTGTGATCGCTCAGGGCTAATTCGTTCTGTCTGACACCGACAGGTTTTCTGATTCTCCGGTTCTGCGTTGGTTTCACAGTGAGTCAAATTTATTGACTTTCTTTTCAACCTTGTATTCAGGAGGTGTGCGCAGTGTTTTTCCAATCGAGACCATCCCCAAAGAAGTCAGGGCCTAGGAAACCCATCCCTAGGATGGGAGTGTTTCAGCGGAGCGAGAAGGGGATTACTTCCTGCTCAGTGAGCCGGCCCGGGCCCGGCCTGCAGCTACCGTTTTTCCTGGTCGTCTTGGCCTTCTTTGCAGTCTTTGCCACAGTGACCGTAAGCCCTATGACGGCTCAACCCGGAGGGTCCTCACAGGAGACTCTCGCCGTGGAAACTCTCGTTCAATCTTGCAGTTCCGACGCGGACTGCGATGACTCTCTGAGCTCCACCAACGACCGCTGTTTGGTTGGCGGAATCTGCGGAGCCGAACCCATTTCGGATGAGTTCGCACTGCAGGAAGCCAACATTCTGTCGGGCCGTGCTGATCTGTTGTGGGATTTGTGGAATGTGGAAGTTCCGGAAACTTCCGCCTTCCTAGCCTTCAAATTGGAGCCCATGAGTGGTCCCAGTATGGAGGTGGGTTTGTTGAGTGCTGAAGCCAATCTTCCGGGGGTTGGAGTTGTGGAGGGGACATTTCGAGAAACCGATCCCATCACCGAGAACCCCACAACGCCGTCCATCGATGCCGCAGCCCTCGTGCCAGAGGGGCTGTTGGGAGAAGATTTTCCTGAGATGCAGGTGGTGCCCATTTGGGGCACTCTCAATGGAGATCAGGGAAGTATGTTTACGGGTGGCCTCAAGGTTACGGGGACAACACCTGGGGCGGCCTCCTACTTCGTCCCCATCGAGACTTTCCCAACTGAGGGAAAAGCGGCCGAATGGGCGGCAGAAATGAGAAAGGCGATGCCCATCGTCGAGCACCTCGCCGCCTATGAAAGCTCATCCCAAGAGCTTTTTGATTGGGCGCCGGAGGATCTTTTCTGTGACCGCAACTTTCCCAATCAAACTTGCAACCTAGTTTACCAAGATTGCTGCGTACCCCAGGCTCAAAGGTACCTTCCCTCCACTCTTTGCATCAGCGCGGGAACCGCTGCAGGAGCCGCATGTGCTGCTGCATCTGGGGGCACTCTGACACCATTGTGCATTGCAGCAGGTGTTGCGGCCTTCGTGGCCTGTGAGGGAATCAAAGGTTCTAGGTTCAAAGATTCGCTCGATAGCCAGTGTGGTACTCCCGCCTCAGACTGTCAATGTAACGCTTCCGGGCTGTCCTTTTTCTGTGGCGATCGTGCCGGAACCATCGATGTATCCCTTTACAAGGATCTAAGTGTTACCCATAGCCAATACCTTGTTAGGACGATGTGTGATGGATTTGAAGGCACTGTCGCGCTGCACGCCGGTAACGGTCCTGGTGGCTCTGATTCCCAAAGCCGTAGCTGTATCTTGGGTGTGCCATGGAGCGCGACTTTTGCTGGGAACTGGATTGGAACTCCTATTACCGGAGTGGCCTGTGCTCCTGGTTTCGTAAGTGGTGCTCGATTGGCGTCTTCCCAGCCCTATGACATCAGGTGTATTGCTGAAGACGACGACGAGCCGACAGGGCCACCCCCAACGGAACCGCCGCCCGAGGATCCGCCGCCACCGCCGCCACCGGTACCCCCGGGGGGACTCGACTTTTCGGACCTCGATAGCTTGCTCAACTCTCTCTGCCCGGATAACCCCGTTTGCGACGCTTGGGATCGCAATGGCTTCCTCTGTGGTCGATGGACCTGCCCTGATCCCGAAAGTCAATTGGGCTATACCCTGACGACCTGCGGGGACTCCCTCGCTTTTGGGCACCAAGGCTGTGAGGGTAGGGAACCGGACTACCCCGTCTCGGTCTATGGCGAGATCACCAATGTCGTTTGTATCTGGGATGACTGCGAGAGCTCAGCTCAGGGCGCTCCACAAGTGACAGGATCCGAGACGGAGTCCGCCGACGATCCCCATGGGCCCTTGGAGCTTCCTGGCCCGGCGCAGAAGTTGGAGATCTGGCTCACTGGAACGGAGGCCATATCGGGCGATGGCTGGCCCATTGCGGATGAGTCCCTCGATATCCGCTTCGAAGTCTCGAATCTGGGAGGCGTTCGCGGATTCCATGTCTGGGTGGACGATGACCTGGAAGAGTCGGTTCGATTCCCCAACCACACGATTCAGAGGGCCACTCGGTACACCATCGACACCAGTCGCTTGAGTGAGGGGCTTCACTCTGTGACCGTCGCAGGTATCGAGTCCAGCGGCGATTTGGTACCCAGTGCCAGTCGGCTCGAATTCCTGGTGGAGCATGCGGACGTCCTGCCTCCGCCAACCCGGCGGGTGATCACCCGAGGTGCGGTCGAGGACTCCTGGGTCTACCATCGGACGCCCTTCCAGATTTCGAATTTCGGGGACCGTGGGTATCTCCGAGTCCGGGGCGGTGGTCCACAGGGTACGGATCATGCGAGGGTGTATTTGAAATTCTCCGTAGCAGGAGTCAGCGGCAGCGTTCTGGATGCGACTCTTCGGGTCAAAACAAAGGACCAGCCCATCGCCAATGCCACCGTTTGGCTGGTGCCCAACGGAGCGTGGAACGAGTCGACGATCTCCTGGTCCAACCACCCGGTGGCAGGAGCGGTCCAGGGTCCCACGATCTACAACCTAGCCCCCAACAGTTGGATCGAATTCGATGTCTCTCAGCTGGTTAGCGGCAACGGCCAGTACACCCTGGTGCTCGCTACGAGCGACCCGAGAGACTATCGACAGTTCTGGAGCCGCGAGGCTTCTCCGGACAACCCGAAGTTGACCATTGGGTTTCAATGATCAACTGACCTGTTCTCCGTATGCCCTGCTTCTTTCCTCATTGGTGAGAAGCAGGGCTTCTTGCATTTCAGGCGGTGAAGCGCCCCTCGGCCATTCTGATTTTTCGATACCGCCAACTGGGCCTGACCTGACTGGTCTTGGCCTTGGTCTTGGCCTTGGCCTTGGAACTATAGAAGGTCTGTTGTTACATCGCCGCGCTCAAAGGAGCCGCTTCCTGGAGCACTCCTCGATACAGGGCGGAGTCGATGATGGCTCCGATGAGAGAGTCGAAGCACTCCGGTTCTCTCAGAGTCGGATTGTGTAGATGGTGTATGGAGTAGCTTCGGCTCACTCCTGGGTTGAGGCTGGGAATTCCATTGACTTCCATGACTTTCAGCGCTCCGTGTCGATCTTCTCTCATATCGACTCGAACGTGGTCCCGGCAGCCCAGGGCTTCTACGGCTTCTTCCGCTAGGGCTTCGGCTCGGGCCGCTAGGGTTCCCGCCAACTCCAGCTTCAGGCCCGTCTTGATATCGGTCATGATGACGGGATGCTTCTCATACTCCGTAGGGTCAAGCAGGTTGATGGCTGCTTCGTAGCGAGCTGCGCGGCTGAAATTCTTGCCCAGCATCGAGACGGTTAGCTCGGCCCCGGGGAGGAATTCTTCGACCAGGGCACATTGCTGGAAATTTTTGTGAATGTAGCGCACTCTCTCGCCCATGGCATGTTGTGACTCAGCAATACTCTCTTCACTGATTCCAGCGCTCTGGGACTCATAGCGGGGCTTCACGAAGACCGCGCTCGAGACCTGGGGCAACTCTTCTCCGGGCTCCACCTTGAACTGCATCGGGACCGCTACCCCTGCATTCGCCAGAGTCCTTCGCGTCTCGGCTTTGTCCAGCATGACCTTGAGGGCCGGCGCTGTCGAACCCACGTAGGGTCGGCAGCGCTGTTCAAGAACATCCTGAACCCAGGGGACATCGAGTTTTAGGCCGATGTACTGCGTATTGCAGGAAATCTGATAGATGGAGCTCCACACGAGGTCCGAAGAATGCTCGTCAAGTCCACGCTGAAGTTCGTTCATGGTCGAGACATCCAGGACCTTCACCGTCCTACCGGTGGCTTCGAGGGACTTGCGAATCCGCTCTGTTGTCGTGGCATCACCCCAGCCTTGAACCTCAGATGCTTGTCCGTTGATAAGTAAGATATTCATCTCCCATCCCCTCCGTTTTGCCGGATTCCCAGTCTTTTAGGCCCAGGCCTGCCTAAAGTGTTCGAGATTTTTATTGGATTCTACGCTAAAAAGAATAATCTAAAGGTTGATTTTTGTAAATAGCTGTTAAGTGGGAGGAGCTCGAGAGTTAGAGGATTCTGAAAGGTGGGCACGGTGAGGGGTTGCTGTGGAAAAGGATCGAGACCCGGAAGAAGCCGAGGAAAGCCTGCTTAGGGCTCATTGGAAGCTGAAGAGCGCAGGTCTCCGTCCGTGTCGAGCTGTTGGAGCGTTAACGGCACGGTTGACGCTGCTGTTTTTTAGTGTAAAAATCTATAAAAATTTGCGACATGTCGGCTTTGTGCTGTGGTGAGCTTCGAATCTTGACCACAGGAAGCCGGGAGCCGGGGAGCCGGACGACCCAGACAGAGAGCAGGGTGCCGTCGTTCGGAGCTCTCGGGCCGTGTAGTGACTTGCCCTCCCATTCAACCCCCCACTGGCAACAGTCACTTTGACCCTTCTTCAGGGCGTACCCGGAATTGAGACGGGAATTTGGCTCTGTGGATGCTGAAAGGAAGCCTCACAATGAAAAAGAGTATCGGCCTGCTTCTACTGCTTCTTGCGATGTTCCCGGCCTCGGCAGTCCTCGAGGCGGGTTGTTTACCTTCCTCGGATTGGATCAATCACCCTTCTTCGCCCGCAGATATCCCGGCGGGAAGCGATAACTGCGCCTTCCATCAATTCGCATGGCAGGAGTTTCTCTATTTGGTCTCTCCTTCTGAAGGCACTGTCCTGAGGAAGTTCGAGAATCGCGGCCGGCACCCCATCTATGGAGTAGATCTCTGCCCCGTGCACGGAGAGGAACCGGCGTTGGAGGGGGATGACCTGGGCCTACTGATTCGTACCCGTAAAGTCCAGGAGGGACCGCCGAATGTTGCTTTCCTGCCCAGCGAGATCAAGCAGGCAGGCTCTAATGAACCCCTCTACGACCAAAAAGGCAATGTGACCTATTACAACACCCGCTTCACTTGGAGCGAATGCAGTGTGCAGGCGAATACCGGCGATGCTGGGCTGCCTAGCGACACCATCGAATTGAAGACTGCCTGGCGGAAGGTCGATCAAGCGGAAGCCCATAAGTACTACACAGTAATGGCGAACTTCGTCAACGAGAAGCTGGAAGAGACTCCGACCCTGCTGGGACTCATCGGCTTCCACATTGCCAAGATCACCAAGAACCATCCGGAGATGGTCTGGATTACCTTTGAGCACAAAGACAACGCTCCAGTGTGTGATCTCCCTCAACATCCCCCAGTGGGGGGATGGTCTTTCACCAGTGCCCAGTGCGCTGCCTGCTTGGCTAGGCCCTACAGCGGTGGATGTATGCAGTATCTTGGCAACCATTGTAGTTTCAACGTATACCGCGGGGACAGTCGGCCTGCCAATGTCTGCCTACGCAGCGCCAACGGCGGCGGCTCCCTGGAGAACCAGCAGAACATCCAGAGCCTCAACGAGAAAATGGTCGGGCCTGGAGGCTACCTCTCAAGCTTGCCGTCCTCCAATCCACTATCGGTTTTCCAGAACTATTTCCACGTTGGCACCTTGTGGATGGTCAACGGCCAGAGCGAGCTTGGTCCGTGGCTCAACAACGGCTCCTTATCCTTGCTGAACAGCGTCCTCGAGACCTTCGTACAGAACGTCAGCGAGGGCGGAGGGACCAAATCCTCCCAGAACTGTTTTAGCTGCCACGTTTACAACGGACCCGCCAACACCGCGGCCCTGAGCCATATCATTCCTATCAGCGATTCCCTGGAGACAGTGGAAGCGAATGCGGGCTTGAAGAAGAAGAGGGAAAGGGAATAGCCCTTCTATCGCCGCAGCGCGACAGGCTTCTGGATCGAGCTTCTCACCGAATTCGGTGGCAGGCACCGAAGATGGCTGAAGATCCAAGAGTTTGGGGGCTGGAGAGGGCTTGAGCCTCTCTGGCCCGCTATGGAGGCGGTGTCCCGGGACTGCGCGGCGACCCAAAGGGATGGTTTCTCAGTGAAGACACGATTCACCCATTGATGCAGCCTGGCTCCTGCGGGTCTTGGCCGGGGCACCCTCCCTCAGGATATCCCTGAGTCCGCCACCCGCGACGGCGAACCGGTGATGCGAAAGTGCAGGGATAGGACCGGGAAGCCAAGGAATCGAACCGCGTGATCGCACCGGAGCTCTCCCTCCTCCACGTACAGGTGAAACTCTTCGTGGAGACTTTGGACGCGCCAAACTCGAAGAGTTCCATCGCGTCGCTTACCGATGCGGTAGAACCCGACGTCGCCGAAGGAGTTTCCGGCAGAGGTGAGTTTCAAGCCGCCATGAGGGCAGTTCTCTGGACGCAGGATGACGGTTGCATTGCCGTTTGGCATTGGGAAGACAACCTTTACACAATTCCCTTCCTGAGCTGGGATCGATTCAGTCATATAGAACCCGGTGTAAATGGAGCGTCCAGTAGCTCGGATGCAGCGGTACCAGCCGGTGTATTTGATGCTGCCTTCCGGTCGGCGCAGAAGGACGATCTCGCTGGTCATTCCTCGAGCCATTTCCAGACCATCCAGGGGGAAGTTGAGTTGATTCACCCTTCGGCTGATCGTCTGCACCAATAGCCAGAGGGCGAGACGGGCAGGGAAGTAGGTAGTGGCCCAGGTGTCGAGAGAAAAGCCTGCGGTTCCTTCGTAGAAGTCTCGAATCTTCGGGTCGACTTGGGAAGAATGGAAGGTAGGAGATTCCAGAGCCGAGAAGTCGGTAAGTAGCCCTCCCGCCCCCGCCTGCCGTTCGAGGGATAGACCTTCCTCGCGTGCGGTCTTCTCGTAAGGCTCGTCGCCGATGTACGGACCACCGACGGGACCCGCCAACCAAGGATTCTCTGCCGCCCTCCGCCTTGACCCGAATAGCCACATCAACAGGTAGATGACGTAGGCTCCGATAGTCCCGACGATGGTTCGAATGAACGACATGGTACGCCTCGTATTCTATCTATCCCGGTTGGGGGAAGTTTCTGTCCTTGAATCTTCAGATTCGTTGCGGAAGCGTTCTCGAGATGCCTTCTAGGTCACTATCTTCGCCCTGAGGTGCCGGAGCTCCAGGTAGATGCTGAGTCGCAGCAGAAGTTGGGTGGGATGGAGGAGATAGCTCTGAGAGGGTGGCGAGTGGATCCCCTGTGCGCCATGTCCTGCGTTACTGGTCTGCCATTTCTTTGATCTTGCACACGGTTCTCCAATTGCGGCTGGTCATGGGAACTCCAAGCAGCTTCTCAGCTCTGGCTGCGAGCTTGGATCTGCCGATTCCCTCCGGGGCATGTAGGTAGAATACCTGCTCGCTCAGATGGAATCGTTCACTTTCTTTTCGAAGGCTGTCGAGCTTTTCGAGGTCAGGGTTCTGGGGTTCTGAGGCGAGGAAGCCAAGATGCAAGCTTTTGGGGTCTTCTTCTGCCTCCGGGTAGGGATTGGCGGTCATTGCGTTCTCGATAGCATCGAGCCCAAGAACGAGAACCTGAGGCTCGAAACCATAGCTTTTCTTGATCCCAGCTGCCAGCCGTGTCGAGAATTGTGAAAGTTCCTGTTCGCTCTGAAAAACCACATTGCCGCTTTGGATATAGGTCTTGACCTTTCGGGCTGCCAACTTTTCAAAAATGGCAACCAGCTCTTTCATCGGAAGGAGATTCTTCCCGCCGACGTTGATTCCTCTGAGGAGTGCTATGTAGGTGTTCATTTGATTTCCTCGCGTTGGTGCCCCGCAGAGAGCGATCTGTCTATCGCATTGCACCGCAGTGTCATGGTTGATTCTCTCTCGGCCTTTTTCCCGAAGCCTTGGGGGAGAGAATGTCTGCCGTACACAACTGTTGGGAGATTTCGAGTGCTTCGGGTGTGCGAGAGCTTAGTTGGTTCGAGATCCGAATGACGACAGCTGCTAAGCTGTCGCAGTGGCTGTTCTGAGGTCTTTGGTACCTTCTCAGAAAGCAGGCCTGCCTCCGGTCTTGAAGCGAAGAAGTGAGAGGTTCGGATCTGGTCACTCACCAAGGTTCCCGTCTAGGGGTTCTCCGATCTTCCGAACTTCTTCGATCAGCTGTCTAAATGGGCTCTCAAGGATAGGGGGATAGCTCCTTTCCACTTCTCTGAGTAGCTCGAGTTTTTCTGAATGTTCTAACGCCGAGATTCGGTAATGCGTCGTTCGGAACAGGAAGGTCGATATGCTTTCTGCCGCAGCCTTCCTAATTGCTTCGGTAGATGAAGACAAGTGTTGGCGAAGTGCTAGGAAAATCCGATCCGAATGACCTGCTACGGAGTTCACCAACTCGAGCTGTCGCACCAAAACTAATGAGTTGACTCGCTGATAGATAGAAGCGTTCTTTGACTCGAGCAACTCGAGAAGTGCATTGAAGGCAAGGTGAGGCTGATGGATGATTACCTCATCTAGGCCCTTTGGGAGCCTTCTGCGCCCAAGCTCGGTTTTTACCTTTTCAGTATTCCAGGGCATGTCGAGTTCAAGGGAAGGAGGTCGTGAAAGCAAGAGGTGGACTAGCGACTTCATGGTCGGAAGTCCTGGTCCTCGCCTGGCTCGATGCGAGCAAACAATGCGTTTCGCTACTACTTGCTGCTCGCCTATTTCCTTTCGGTCTCCATTCTTGGTATTGATTCGATTCTAGCAAATGCGTCTGTTTACAGGGGACGTGTAGAGGTGGGGGTCTTCCTGAAGCACTAGGCGGAGGTTTTTACTCTTCTTTGAAGGCTCCCTGGTCAAGCTTGAATCAAGTCCTCTAAGTTATCAAGAATCCATGTTGAGCAGATCTTGGAGATAGAGCGGCGATTCTCTTGGGTTGCCTTGAGCCGTATCCGTTCATAGGCATCTTCTGGAAGAGAGATTGAGATCTGTTTGAGCTTTGGTTTCTTGGTAGGTGCTTTTTCGAGACGGATACGAACCAGTTCCGAGTTTGTCTCTTCGTCGGAGTAGAAATAGGCTTCCGCCCCTCCCTCAAATCGTATTACGGTCCATTTGACGTCGGGATAGAGGTCTGAATCGACCGGGTCATCTTGGTAGAAATTCAGGCCCTCTGCTTGCATCTGGGCAACGAAGTCGGCAAGCTGTAGTCCTAGGGAAAAGCCATGAGTGTCGATCTGAAGGCCGCCATTACCAGTCAATGGCCATTCTTCGATATTGATGGAGGCGGCTCTCAGAATCATCGGTTGCTTTCCTTCGAAGAATAGCTCGACACAGCGGTACCTCCATACGCCACGAGGTAAACTATCTGGAAAAGATCCACCCCACTCAGGAGGAGGGCCAAAGGCTTCGTGGACTTCAGAAGCGGGCTGACCAGGACGTATCTTTCCCAGGGCGCCCGTCTTGAGGAGTTCTAGAAGTTGGATGTTGACGATGTTATCTTTCCTCAGATATTTTCCGGCAAGGGTGAAGGAGTTTCCGGCTCCGTATGGTGCTCTGACGGATCAATGATAAAGAACCCTCGACAAACTTCGGGTTTTCTTTCGGTCCTTTAGTTTGATCCATCGCCAATTCCTCGTTCTTGCCGACTAACCGTGTCCGGGAGATTTTAATTCGAGGGACGATCCTGAGCAACAGTAGGGTTCCTTCATCCATTGTGTATTTGGGTGGAAGAGCTTGTCGCTAGCGACCACTCCTTTACAGGCATTTCTTCATCTCGACCTAGTTCAGATATCCCAGCGCCTGCAGACTCTTGACCTTTTCGTCGTCCAGGGAAGGAACCTCCGTTTCCGGCGCCCCGCGGAGGTTGAGGGAGTCTTGCCATCGTTTGGCGACGTCATAAAGCTCAGAAACGACCTGCGGATTCTCGGCTGAGAGTTCTTCCAGCTCTAGAGGGTCAAGCCGGAAGTTGAAGAGTTCGATGTGGTCGCTCTCCAAGGCACCGATCAGATGATGATCACCCCATGCGATCGCGCGGCGGTGGCCAAAATAGGGTGATTCGGAGAAGGCGGGCATCTCCCGGGGGGGCTCGCCGCGCAGGAACGGGAGCAAGCTTCGCCCCTGGAGGTTGGTTGGCACCTGGAGACCGGCCCCTTCCAGCAGGGTCGGCATGATGTCCATGGCCTGCACTACCGATTCGACCACTTTCCCTTGCGTGCCTCCCGGAGGCCGGATCAAGAGGGGAATGTGGGTCACCGGGGCATAGAGACGATCATGCTCGACGGTGCCGTGTTCTTGGAAAGCCTCGCCGTGATCGGAAAGAAGAATGATGGTGGCTCGTCGATCCAGGCCCAGGGCTTGCAGTTCGTCGAGGATGCGGCCGACCCAATAATCGACAAAGCGGATCCCTCCGTCGTATCGAGCCTCCGCAAAGGCTAGGTCAGCAGCAGGAAGTTGGAGTGCTTGGTCCCTCGCCTGGGATTTGCGAATCACCTCGAGCTGTTTCACCGTGGGTTCGAAGCCAGGGGTCGGAGTGATTCCCTCGGTGAAAAGGGAGCGAAAGGGTTCCGGTGGAGTGTAGTCCGCATGCACATCGTAGGTGTGAACCAACAGCAGGAAGTTTTCTTCGGCGTTTCTTCGGAGCCAATCGATGACCCGTGGGCCGATGGTATCCAAACCTTTCCAGTCGTGAGTCTCATAGTGTTGGAAACCCT
This sequence comes from Deltaproteobacteria bacterium, assembly GCA_022601195.1. GTDB lineage: Bacteria > Acidobacteriota > Thermoanaerobaculia > Multivoradales > JAHZIX01 > JAHZIX01. The sequence goes on along the minus strand of JAHZIX010000040.1, from coordinate 181,448 downwards.
GATCGAGACCAAATATCGGATCCATGAAGCCACCGTCCACGAAGGCCGCTGTCTTGAAGCCGGCGTCGGAGAAGTGCTCCGCGAGGGTGGTGACGGAGTCGGGGAGCCGGGCGCCGTTGTACACCAAGCTATGAGTCGTGGGGTAGAGGCCCGTGAAGATCGAGCCTTGGGAAGGTCCTGTGGAATGCGCTTGACTGAAAGCCCATTGAAAGAGGAAAGACTCGTTGGCGAGAGCGTCGATCCTGGGGCTCGTGGGGCGTCGGTAGCCGTAACATCCCAAGTGGTCGGCGCGAAGGGTGTCGATGTCCAAGATGACCACTGGAGCGGGTAGCATCGGATCGGCGGGTGGCGGGTCACTGCAGGCCGACAAGAGGACCAGCGGGAGTAGGGCCAGAACGAGCCGGAGCAGCGTACCGGAGAGGCCGGACGAGGCTCTGTTGAGTCTCGGGCGCAAGGCAGAAGCTACCTCGTGGATCGGGTGGGCCCATCTACCTAAAGTATTGGCTCCTGTCTCCGTTCGAGAGTGGGCGCCTACCGTCATTCCCACGAGAATCTTCGCTGTCTCGAAATTTGAGCTCATTATTGTCCTAGAGAGGATGTTTTTGAGAAGGACCGCTGGAGATTCTGAGCGCTCCTGTCAGTCGTGGAAGAGCTCGTTTCGTACCGCTGATGAAGCCTCGTTACCTCCGGTTTGTAGGAAGGCCTTGGGGAGTTCCGAAGAGCTTGTGGCGAGCCTTTCTCCGGCTCTGGGGGGATCTTCAATGAAGATTCTTCTCTGGGTTCTTTTTCGGCCGCGGTTCGTAATAACAAAGCTGCTCGGTATTTCTCGGAATCCTCCGCTATGTCCAGGGGCGTGTCTCCGTCTTGGTTCCGGCTATGGATGTTGGCGCCTGCTGCCAGCAAAAGGCGAACGTTCTCCACGTGGCCCCACCCTGCCGAGTGGTGAAGTGCTGTATTGCCGTCGCTGTCGACCAGGTCGATGTGGTTGGCCTGCTCGGCCAGCTGCTGGAGCAAGAAGGGCTTGGAGCGAGCGGCAGCGAGATGTAGCACCGTAGTGCCTCGGGAGTTGCGGTGTCCGATGTCAGCGCCCTCCTGGAGCAAGAGCTCGACCGCCGCAGCTCTACCGTTGCGAGTGGCGAAGGCTAGGGGAGTCCAGCCGTCGTGATCGGTCGGATCGACCTGCGGAAAATACCTCAAGAGGATCTTCAAGGTCTCCAAATCTCCGCCATGAGCTGCTAGATGGAGCAGGCTCTGGCCATAAATGTTGATCTCACCCGCTATCTCCGGCTCGAACAAGAGGCGAAAGGCATCGCCTCTGCCATGGATCGCCGCTTCGTGAGCGGGGCGGTTCCCTTCCCGATTGGGGTTACCTTTGGATATCTTGGCCAAGGCTTCGACAATTCCCACCTCACCCCGGCGGGCGCCGAGATGGAGCGCTGTCAGCCCATCCTGGTCGGGAGTATCGACGTTGCCGCCACCAGAGATCAAGAGTGCGATCATCTCTTCGGAGGCTCGAGCGGTGGCTAGGTGAAGGGCGGTTTGCCCTCGGTCGTTATGGGCCTGGATTTGGTTTGGGCCATCCCCGATGAGCCGACGGGCTACCGGTACGTTGCCGAGCCGTGCACACTTCATGAGCGGGGTCTCGTCGTGGGCATCTCGCAGATGAGGTTTGCGCCAGAGTTGCCGGAGACGCCAAAAACCCTTGTGGCGCGGCAGGAGAGGGCTCACCAACTCCGGATCGCTCTGGAAACAAGCCCAATGGATGGGAAGGAAGCCGCCTGGGTCGCGTTGGTTCCGTCGAGCGCCCACCTTGATCAGGTACCGAACCAGATCTCCCCGTCCCAAACGGACGGCGAGATGCAGTAGTGGGGTGCGGCCAGGAGGGGGTTTCCTTCTGGCGACTTTACGGCCCAGAGCCTTCAGTGCTTCGAGATCGTCCCGGAAGATGGCATCCACCCCAAGCCGATACGTGGCGCCCCCCACATGGAGAGGGTCGAGGTCGAGGGGACTGAGTGGCCTGGTTCCTTCGCTAAAGCGGGTCAACGCTTCGAAGAGGGGATGAGTGGCCCGTTCACCCAAATACAGCATGAAGGGCTCGAACCTCTGGAGATCGAGGAGAGAAGAGAGCTTCCAATAGAGAATTCCGGCCAGTCGGGATGGATCTTCCGACCAGACATGGTGGAGAGCGCGTACCGCCAGCGCCCGCTCCTCTGGCTCGATGGGCTGGGCAGCCCAGAAGAAGGCCCGGTCTTTCTCCGGGTCTCCCTCCGGATCCCACAGGGGAATGAAACCTTCCGAGCTCCAAGGGGCCACTGTGACCCCTCGCCAACGGGTGTAGCCCAGCTCGGTGAACAGGACCTCCTGAGATAGATGGTGGGATTCCTTGAAGGCCTTGATCTTCTCGAATACCCCCCGCCACGAGGCGACCAGCCCTTCTTCTTGGAGAGGCGTCTCGAGGCTCTCCCGCAGGGGAAAATAGGCATTGATGCCCATGAGGTCGAGCTCGTCCCAAAACGAGACCTCGTGGTAGTTGTCGAAGTTCGCCGCCAGGGTCAGTCGCCCGGAGTAGACCCTCCGGACCTTCTTCACCAGCTGCCTCCAGTGGCCATCCAGGAGCCGTCGGCGCTGGTTCATCGCCTCTACCGGATTCTCGGCTCCGGCGAAAATGTAGGTCTTTGCCCAGGCCCTCTCTGCACGATTCCGCTCCACTAGGAAGTCATCAAGGGACTCGAAGTCGCCGGCCCCCATACCCACCCGGACGTCCTCGGTAAAGAGTTCCTCGGAACGTCCAACCAGGGTGCGCAACCGCTCTTGGCTGGCATCGTCGAGGTAATACTGTGGCAGCTCAGGAAGCTCATGGAGGGGCAGGGTCGCTGCGAGGGAGTTCATTTCGCTGGCAATCCCCAAGACCTCGACGCCTTCTCGTTCAGCGATGCGGCCCCATTTGGCGACGAAGTCGGTGTAGATGCGGAACCAATCCCGGGTTGCCTGTTCCGTTTCGGGGTAAATCAATCCGTGCCAAAGGAACCTGTTTTCTGGTTCGTTGTGGTCCAAGGCAACGCGCAATACCAGCACAACTTGAAGACCGTTCTGGCGTGCCGCACGGATCTCGGCGACGACCGCCGGCTCCTGCCTCGCGTACCACAGCTTGGCGGTATTCCAGGGGCCCTGGTGAGCGTAGACCGTCACCTGCACCGCATTCATGCCTGCCTGGTTGAGCGCTGCGACCCAACGTTGGTGGTCCGGCTCGTGGGTTTGGATACCACCGAGCAAGAACGGCTTCAACGACTCGTTTGGCTTCAGGTTGGGCTTGTCGTCCTGGGCGAAAAGAGAGGTGGCGAAGAAGACAAGCCATAGACTGGCAAGGTAGAGGGGGTAGGCAGGTTTCATTTTTTGAGGAACTTTAGAAGGATCCGGGGATTCCCAGGGGTCCTACAGGTGGTGTTGAAGGTGTGATCCCAAAGACGACGCCAGGAACTTTGTCGTCTCGTCATCTCTTGGTGGAGCTCGAACTTTGGGCCAGCCATCGCCTTCTTGCGGAGTTCGCCTCGTGTTGTTCGGCTATTGGGTGCGCCCGATCAAGGTCGAAACGGTTGCCAGATGGTGGTCGTCATGTTCGGCAACGAAAAAGCAGAGATCCACTATGCTCATGGGCTGGCGAAGCCGTGGGTGGAGAGCTGTCGCCGTCCTCAGTGATTCCTCACTGAGGGATTCGAGGCGTTCCATCAGCTCGGCACGCTGGCTTCGAAACTCAGCTAGAACCACCTCGCTCTGTGCCTTGTTGTGCTCCGCCTGCCAGGTTGCCGTGTTCTCGAGGTCAGCGTGGCGCAGCTCTTCCTGACCACCCAACAAATCCTCGACTCGACCGCGCCAAAGGGGCTCGAGATCGGCGAGATGTCCCACATGTTCTTGGATAGACCACCGTTCGCCGTATCGCCGAGTCAGATCCTTGGAGGGGACCTGACTCACCCGTTCCTCCAGGCGCGCAGGGGTACCCCTGAGCCTCTCCAGAATTTCCGGAAAGGATTCGAAGGGTGTTCCTAGGACGAACTCTCTCTCGAACCAAATTCTCTGCGGCATCGTTGTGAAGCTACCTCATTTCTCTCTTCTTCGGGACGGGCCTTTGTTCGCCTTTATCTCGGAGTCTTGGAGTTCTGGCAATTGGTCCCTCGGCCGCTGGTTCGTGCGCAGAGGACGCCGTTCCCTAAACTCGCCATGCTGAGGGCTCAGGGCCGATTCGAGATCTGGAAGATGTTGCCCTCCGGGTCCATCCCATCACAGAGATGAAGGGAACCGAATTCCTGGACCGGCCCCATGGCCGCGCCACGAGACTTGAGCTCCGCGGAAATCTGACTCACATTTTCGGCACCAAAGGCTAGCTTGATGGGAGTGTCTCCTCGAGCAACGGGGGGATCGCTGATCGTGATATTTCGAGCATAGGTCTCAGGTATTTGGTGGAGTGCGAGCTGGGCAGCTCCGACGTCAAAGGAGACGAAGCCCTCCGAGTCGTCCGGAGAGTTTGTCCTGGAGAGCCTCAGGACATCTTCGTAGAACGAGACCATGAGGTCTATGTCCTTTACAAAGAGAATGATGCGCGCGATCTGAAGCTCTCCCATCTGACACCTTCCTAACATCCCTCAGTGGGCTCTCGTTTCGGTTGCGAGACTCACCGGAGAGGTCTCGTCGAAGATATCATTACCTGAAGTCAGGGCACGGTAGCCGTTGCTAGCTGGTAAGAAGGCGACGCGCAGGAAGAAGATGGACAGCGGACTCTTGTTCCAAAACAGCTGTGATCTGGTCAGCGGGTGGTGGTTGCCAATAGATACTCAGGCGAGTAGGCCTTCCAGTGGGTGGAGGTAGGGGTCGCCCCGCTTGTCCATGGACCTCCCTCGTGATCGATCCTCCTTATCGCCAGTTCATGGAGCTGGAGCTGTTGGTGGCCACTTACCTTCCAAGAAGGTCGCCTCTTCATCCCCTGGCCATGGTGGCATGGCGATACAAATAAATTTTAGATCCTGGTCCGAGACATTTCGGTACTGAAAAGCTGTTCCAACCGGAATGTCGATGGCCGTCCCTGGTAAGAGAACCGTGGTGAGGCTCTCTTTTCCATTGTCTCGCCAAATCTCACCATGGCCCTCCAAGACATACCAGAACTCACTAACAGTCGCATGGACCGTGGCCCGGTTTGTCTGATGAGGCGATACGGTGCTGTGAATCATGTTGCCAGAGGATCCATGCATCATGAATCGAATGTCAGCACCAGCGGGAGACTTCGCCTCCGGCTGGTCGGGAAGGCTAGTGGTTTTCATCTATCAAATATCCCCATGAGTAGGAGCCTAGACGGAAGTCCTCACCGAGTTCGTCGGGAGGTACCGGAGATGCTTGGAATTCTGTGGATGAGGGTGACTGCTGCGCCGCAGGCAGAGTCGAATTCTGTCGAAAAGCAGAATCATCTTCTGGTGCAGGAGATTCAGGTAGATAGGAAGACGAAGCAGTAGGATGGTGAGAAGTTCGGGCTAGGGTCGCCTTCAGGTCGAAAGCCAGCGTTTCGTCTCGAGGAGGATATCGCCCGATCACACTCCTTGACCTCTGATCTGGAGATCGTTCAAGGGGGTTCAACGAAGGCAAGGTGATAGCCATTAGGGTCTTGGATAGCAAACTCACGCATTCCATAGGGCATCACTTCCGGACCCCAGGCAAAAGGCACGACTCCCTCGAGCTCCGCCATCAACGCGTCTAGGTTCTCTGGGTACAAGTAGAGAGTGCCGCTGCATATAGGGTGGTCCGGTGTCCCCGTGGGAGCTTCTGAATAGAACATCAAGGTAATACCATCCCGCACCAAAGCCGCCCAGGTCGGGAGCCCGTCTTTGGGATGGGTATCGTCAAGCTTGAACCCCACCTTGAGGTAGAAGGCGATGGTTTCAGCTAGATCTGCCGCCAGCAGCGAGGGTACAAGCCTTGTTCCAACTTTCGACTTCATAGTGACTGGGCTGCTAGCCTCTATTCTGGGTTAGCGACTTTGCTGGTTTCGAGCTGCCGGTGGCTTGCCGTGTGATGGCGCTTAGATTCGCTTTCTACCGGCAAGGGTCGCTCCGAGAAGGCTCATGGGGATGTAAGCCAACAGGATATCGGCGGCATTGAACCACAACGGGCCTCCGAGCATGTTGACCGCAGCGATTCCACCGAGCAAGAAAAATACACCAATTCCCAAGGCAAGTTTCATGTGGTGGGTTGCGGCAAATTTGGCAGCGATGAAGCCTCCCACGAGGGTTCCGAGAGCGTGTGCTAGAAAGGGAAAAATGAAATTCACTGGAGTGAACAATTTCATGCTGTCGCGCAATTTCTCCATGGTCGAAATATCAGCGCCCTCAGGGAGTGGAATCACCGACGGCCCAAGGTTGACCAGAAGAATATTGACGAAGCTGCCGATGACAACGCCAGCAATGACTGCCAGGATGTTTCTCCCGAGGGAATTCATGGCCATGGTGTTTCTCCTTTAGGTGTGGAGTGCAGTGTTTCTCCCATGGAGAATCCCTCTACGATCCACAAGATGCTGAAGTCAATCTGACCTTACGGCATGGTGTTTATGGTCAGCGGTATGCCCGGGCGTTGTTCCAGATATGACGTGGATGGGTAGCTGCCCGCCGGTTTGGGTAGGCTTACTGCTGCCACAGGGCATGTTGGATGCCTCCCTGGATATAGATGGCAAAGGTACCGATGCCAGGGATCTCCAAGGGAGGATGAGCAAGTTCTGCGCCGGCATCTACGGCTGCTGCGACGGCGGATTCGATATCGTCCACGAGCCAGTAAGGCCGGACCACTGGATCCTCAGAATCGCGCAGGGGTGCCCGCACCCCGACCAGACCCCCTCCCGCTAGAGCCGCTGTGCGCGCGTTGCCGAGTCGGGCATCGGGTTCGCCGAAGGTCACTCCGTGGGTCGCGGCGTAAAGAGCGCATACCTCATCGACCTCCTTGGTAACGATTTCTAGGTAGTAAGTCTGCATGGTGCTCTTTGCTGGGCTTGAGCCTTGATCCTGATCAGCCTTTAGAGACCCGCTAGCCAGAAATGACAGGGCGACTAGCACAATCGGCAGTAGGACACGCATGACTTTGCTCCTTCGGTAGATTCAGCGACGTTACGGGTATGGGAATCGTTTCTGCAAGGCCGGCGGCGAACCTTCTTCGAGCCGTTGTCGTCGACCTGTTTGCAGTAGCCGGCCGGTTGCCAAGCGCCGTTGTCTTTTTTGCTTCAGTAACTTAGAGCAGGTTATCCAGGATGAATATTGGTGTCAATGGCGGTGCCAGCTGGTGGGTGCTTCTCAAGGACGGAGGAGTCTTCATCTCGGTCGCCGATTCCCTCTGCTCTCCATGCTGACAACCTCTCCTGTGGCACTGGTTTTCCTCGGGCATAGGCCTACAAGCTCAGGGGAATCTCCCCTTTGGCTAGGAGCGAGTGGGATTCTCTAGCCGTTCCTTCTCACCGAATTCGTCTCGAGGCACTGGAGATGCCGGGAGATCCAAGGAAGAAGGTGATTTCTGCGCCGCAGGCATAGTGACGCTCTGTCGAGGAGCAGGATCGCCTTCTGACGCCGGAGATCCCGGTAGATACGGGGCCGCAGCAGAAAATTGGTGAGAAGGAAGGGATAGCTCCGCGCCGCGCCTGCTGATCGAATAGGCCCACGAGATGAGAGCCGCTTGAACGGACTTGGCATCCGGGCGCAGTGATTTCGTCGTCGCTACCTTCTTCCTTGGGTCTTTCCCTGCCAGAGGATCAGCGGAGTCGTTTCTCGACGGTTTTCACTCACCCAGTCCATCTAATTGAGTCTAGGTGGGAACTTTAGGCTCAACAGAAGGGCGCACAAAAGACCTAGCCCGCTTGACAAGAAGAAGCTACTGATCACGAAGGCCATGGGTGCTGGTTTGGAAGAATAGGTCGAAATCATGCCGCTCGATCCCAAGACTAGGAAGAAGACCGTCAGGAGCGAAAATGGGCGTAGTCTTGTTAGGAAAGATTGGGTGGCGGCAGGGCCGAATCTCTTGTCGAAGAAGCCGGTTAGAGATCCAAGGTTGAGACGTTTTTTTCGCTGGAAGAATGCAGCACAGAGGAAGAATGTGAACAATAGGAAGGGAATGGCTAGAGTAAGTGGGGGAGCCAAGTCTGCCGGGAAGAAATCGACGATATTGGATGAGGGCATTTCGATGCCTTGCCGTAGGGCATCGGCAATGAAAACCGTCCAGATGACAATGATCACGATTCTTGACTTGCTCATCTGATCGAGATTCTCAGATGCTCTTCAGGGTCACCCTTCTTGAAGGAGGTTCGTTCTCTCCTGTTGCAGGGACGAAAGCCGGTCGTTGGGCACCGTCCTTGTGGAGAATGCTCACCCATCCCTCTTCAACACCAATAACGTGATGTCATCGTATTGCGCCGCCCCTGCGGCAAAGGCGTCGACCTCGGCGAAGGTTCCTTGGACGATCTCATCGGCGGTGCCGTCGGCCAATCGCAGTAGCGCGGCTTTGAAGCGGTCCATTTCCCATTCTTCCTCTTCGGCGTTGTTGGCTTCGTTGACGCCGTCGGAGTAGAGGGCGACGAAGTCACCGGGCTGGAGGGAGAATTCTCCTTCTTGGTAGCTGCCTCCGCCAAATAGTCCCACGGGTAGGCCTCCAGGGAGGAGGGCCTCGACGGTGCCGTCTTTGCGAACCACCAAGCCTTCGTTGTGGCCGGCGTTAACGTAGCGGCAGCTGCCGTCTTCGGGATTGAAGACGAGGAAGAAGGCCGTGGCGTACTTGCTGGCTGGGGTGGTGGCGAAAACCAGAGCACTGGTGCGGGAGACGAGCTCCGCCAGGCCGATCTCTGGGCACAGCAAGGCTCTGAGGGTCGCCTGGATGGTGCTCATCAGCAGAGATGCGGCGACCCCTTTGCCGGAGACGTCGGCAACGCAAAGCAGGTAGTGTCCGGAAGCCGAACCGTCTTCGGCATCTCCAGGAGCGGTTTCTCCTATAGGGAGGGCGTCGTAATAGTCGCCCCCGACTTGGAGAGCTGGGCGGTTGTGGGCAGCGACCTGGAATCCATTCGGTTGGGGAAGGCTCGAGGGGAAGAGGCGTTGCTGAATCTCCCCCGCGAGGGCTAGGTCCCGTTCCAGTTTCTTCTGTTCCACCGTTTCGGCGAAGTACCAGGCGTTTTCGAAGGCCACCACAGCCTGGGCAGCGAGACCGGCACAGAACTCCAAGTCTTCTGCCTCGAAACTACGATTCCCCGCCGGCTGTCCCAGAGCCACCAGACCGATGGCGCGATCGGCAGAGACCAAAGGAACGACGACCACCGCCTGGTTGTCTTCCAGTGCTTGACGCAGAGGACCGGGGGAGAGCTGCTCAACGGCTTGGGGTTGAGCTACTTCCTCGAGCTCTGAGGCGAGCTCTTCGATGGCGATGGAGCTCATGCCTTTGCGCTTCTCAGCCGAAGCATGACCCTCTTTCCAGGCGATCACGGCATAGCGCCGAACCAGCCACTGGCCGGCCAGAGTGAGGCCTAGGATTTGCGCTACCTGCTGCGGTTCGAGGCTCGAGGTAAGGCTACGGACCAGGTCCAGTAGCGCCCGAAGTTGTTGGACTCGGCGGTCTAGTTGGCGATTGAGATCCTGGCTGCGTTGGTGAGAACGAGCGTTCTCGATGGCGCTAGAAGCGATTCCCAGCAGCGCTTCGAGGAACTCGATCTCCTGGGGGCCCAGCTCGCCGCGAAGAGGTTTTCCGAGGGCCAGGTGCCCCGTCGGCTTGTGAGGATCTCCAATGGTCAGGATGCGAGCGATACCCTTGTGTTGCTGCTCCGGGTCGAAGAGGCAACCTTGGGGAAGCTCTCGAAAACCCCGACTGACCACCACGTGGCACTGAGTCCCCTCAGTGCTCAAATCTTCCAGAGCAATCAGGCCTCGGCTGACCACCAGCTTGCCCATGACCGATCGCAGCAGGGATTTGAGGAGAGCTTCCAACTCCAGGGAACCGTGGAGGAGGCGGGCATTCTCCAGTAGAGCTTCGAGGCTGCCGGCATGGGAGCCCTGCAGGGTGCTGGGGTTGGTCATTCGCTAGGGCGGACTCGCTTGACCATGGTGAGCTCGTTCTTCTTGCCGGGCTCGATCTCGTAGCGCACTTCGTCCATCAACTTCTGGATCAGTCGCATTCCCAGGCCGCCGTGGCGTCGTTGGCGAATCAACTCGCCCAATTCCGGCTGCTCGACGGCAGAGGGCTCGAAACCAACCCCCGTATCGATCACGGAGATGCGTAGAAGATCGGCATCGAAATGGGCCCTCACGGTGACCTCTTTGCGGGCATCATTGCCGTAGGCGTGCTCGATAACGTTGCAGCAGGCCTCGTCCACTGCCAATTCCAATTTGTTGCGGTCCCCATCGGCGAGGCCGGCCTGTTCGCCGACCCGACCGATGAACTCCCGGATCATGACCAGATTCTGGGTGGAGGAGGGTACATGGAGGCTGAAACTCTGTTCCAAGGTCTTCATGATCAGCTCGTTCCTCCAGAGGGCGTCTCTGAGAATCGGGCGGTGGCCGACGCTCTATCCGCTTCGATATCGAAGAGGGCGTCGAAGCCGAGGAGATCGAAGACCTCGCGCACCGAGGGCTGGAGACCGCAGATCTTGAGATCCCCCCCTGCTTCTCGCACCTCCTCGATGAACCCCATGAAAACCCCCAACCCCGCGGACGAGATGTAGGTCAATTCCTGGGCATCGACGATTAGGTGAGTATGGCCGGCATCGATTTCCTGTTGCACCGCCGCCTCGAAGTCCGGGGCGGTGTGGGCGTCCAGGAATCCTTCCAGAGCCAGGAGAGTGATCTCTCCTTCTGTGGAGCGGGTAACGGAAAATTCATTCGCCATCAAGGGCCTCCGGGGTCGATTTTCTAGTAACCCTTCGAGGGTATCGCGTCGGCGACCAATTGTGAAACAAAGGGTAGAGTTGTCTCGTCCCATAGAATGAAGGCACCACTTCTTAGGAAACGAAATATTGAGATTCGAGCCGCAACAGATCCGCAAGGCCTTTTTATGTCTGGCCCCCGTCGCTCTGGGCCTGGCCGCGTGGTTATTACCGGCGGTGGATTCCCGGGCGCGCTTCGGGCTGGCCATGGACAGCGACTTGGCAGTCTCTTTGGCCCGTGACTTTGCTGCCGACCAGGGAATTGCCACGGAGGGCTGGAATAGCCGGGTCGAGGTAGAGCGCCAGGAAGGCATCGAGCGTTTCCTGCGGCTGCGCCAGCAGAGCCATCGGAATGCGGTCGAAGAGATTCGCCGTTGGGCACCTCCTGTTTCGTTTCGAGTTTTGCTGGATGCGATAAAGGGCGGTTCTAACCTCGAAGTTCAGCTGGCTCCGGACGGCTCGCCGGTGGCCTGGGACTTCCGGGGCCTGATCGATCGAGGAGCGGAGCCCACGGAGTCCTCTCCGGAGGCGGTTGCCCGCCGGACCCTGCGAGATCGCTTGGGAGGGGAGAGCGACGAGCGTTGGCAGCTTGCCGACGGCCGAGAGGCAGAGACCGGAGAAGCTTCTTCAGACTCCTCCGTAGCTTCATCGGAATCCTTGCCGGAGAACCCGCCGGAGTCCGGGGATGCCGAAGCTGATACCTCGGAAGTCTCTCCAGAGGCTGCTGTCGAGATCCCTTTGGAAGCCGCCAAGCCGGCTGCTTCCGATTGGCGTTACCGAGATCTCGCTCCTCTCCTGCCGGAGGTCGACCTGGAGCCCAAACTGACCGTGGAGGGGGGCAGAGTGGTTGCCTTCTCCGTGGACGCTTCCCTCAAAGAGGGACCGGATGTCCCTTCGTTGGGGCGAAGTGACGCCAGCATAGCGATTCAGATCGTCGCCGTCTTCCTACTGCTCGGGGTGAGCCTCATTTCCCTGTTTTGGGGGCTTTGGCGTTATTGGAGTCGCCTTCAAGAAAGCGAAGTCTCTCATTGGCGCACCCTCTCCATCGGTCTGTTGGTGTCGGTCCTAGCAGGCCTGACGCTTTTCTATTTGCTAGCTGGTGAAGGGGTCATGAATCTGGGAGAAGGTCCCGTGGAAGGTGCAGGAGCTAGTGCCTTGGCGGCCGTTGGGGTCGGTTTGTTCCTCATGCCCTTGGGATTGGTGTTGGGAGCGGTGTGGTCTGGCTGCGAAGGGGATGTGCGGCAGATTTTCGCCGTCAAACTGGTTTCTTTGGATGCCTTGCTGGCCGGTCGCTGGTGGAGCCGGAACCTAGGGCGGGCGGTGCTGACGGGAGCGGCTTGCGCCGCCTGGGTGATGCTGCTCTGGGTCGTCTCGCTAGCTCCCTGGTCGGGTCGGCCGGAAGCTGGACCGGACATGATGGTGGGGCTTTTCTTGCGAAATCACCCATGGCAGTTCTCTCTCGCCCAGGCGGCTGCTCTATTGATCCCATATTCTACTCTTGGCCTCCTGGCTCCCCTGTCCCTGTTGCGGCGTTGGACCCGTTCCCGAGCGCGCACCCTTCCCGTTCTCGTAGCCATCTTGTGGATGACTTGCATTTTGACTCCGGCTGCCTCGGGCCATTGGCCCATGAGCTCCAGTTTGGTGGCGGCAGGAGTCTGGACCGCGGCCTTTCTGGTGCCCTTTTTCGTGTTTGATTTTCTCACCGCTGCGGTGAGTTTCATGCTGTCGTACTTTTCTCTCAATGCACTCTACTTTCTCCACCAACCCGCCGAGGGTCTGCGAGAGTCCGCCATGGTGGCGGGATCCGGTTTGGCCTTGGTGTTGGTGGCGGCAGGTCTGTTGTGGGCTTTCGGGCGAGAGATATCCGTGGAGGAAGTGCGCCCCGGCTACGCTCGCAACATTCTGGAGCGGATGGCTTTGAGTGCGGAGATGACCGCTGCCCAGCAGGCCAGAGCACGCATGCTGCCGCAGAATCCTCCGCAAGTGGAGGGAGCGCTATGGACCGTCGCCAGTGCTCCCGGAGCGGATTCGGAAGGAGACTATTTCGATTTCTTTCCCTTGGAACGGGGGGATACCGCTTTTGTCGTGGCAGATTTTGGCCACCATGGCCTGGCCGCTGCCCAACGTTTGACCCTCGCCAAGGGCTTCCTGACCTCCTATAGCCGGCGGGGATTGACTCCCCAGGAAGTCACTCTGCGGTTGAGCCAGCGACTCCAGGAGTTGGTGCTCGACCCGGACGAGATTCGTCTGGCTTATGGCGTCTATGACCCGGCTCGGAGCAAGGTCGTCTTGGCGGTGGATCGCAAGGCGCCGGTCGTGCTCGTCTATCGAAGCTCCCCTTCCAAAGCAGAGGTACCGGCCGGAGGCCAAGGCCCTGCCAATGTTGGCACCGCTGCTGACGGCAGCGCTGCTGAGGGCACTGGCGGTGATGCCACGACCTGCGATATCCCTGCCAGTGATTTTGAACCCTGTGAAGTCGATCTAGAGGCCGGGGATGCTCTGGCTCTATTCCTCCCCGGCCAGCCGCTGACCCCTCGAGAACAGTCTCGTTTGATCGTGGCGGTGGAAAAGGGAGCGCCGACGAGTGCGGCCTCCTTCTCGGCAATTCTTCGTAAGCGGGGCCTACCTTCTGGAACGGTGATCTGGCTCCAGCGAGGAGTGGAAGCGTGAGGTGGGGGTCATGAGAAGAATCGATCTGCGCTCTCCTGGGGTTCGTGGCTTGCTGCTAGTGGCCGGTTGCCTGGCATTGATTCTCGGCGCCCGGTTTTGGGACGAGGCTTCCCGTTGGTCGGTAGAGATCGACCGAGGTGAAGCGATCGAAGAGGCCCGTTCACGGGTCGGCTGGAAGCCTGGGATGACGGCTTCGACTCGGATCGGGGTGCGAGAAAACCAAGACCTGACACGGCTCTTGATGAATTCTTCTCAGCCGGAGACCCGTTTGTCGCCGGTGATCTATGTGGTGTCCTTTCGTGGAGATGAAGATGAGGGGAGGACCGAGGTCGAGCTCAGTGGGGATGGTGATCTACTGGTGGTTCGCCACCGAGGCGGAGAAGGCTCTCAGCAGCCTCTCCAGGCCGCCGCCGCCGATCAGCTAGCCCGGGAAGCTCTGGCTTCTGTCGTGGGAGATCGACTCGAGCTCTACGAAGAAACCTATCGAGAGGAGCTCGCCGAGGAAGTCTGGAAATATCGCTGGCAGGATACTTCGCCTCCTTGGGATGGCTTGGATCGGGCGGTAGACGTCACGGTTTCCGAAGGGCGAGTCCAGGATCTCGAGCTCGAAACGGTTGTCCAGGAGCGGCCCGCCGATTGGTCCCAGTCCAAGAGTGGCCTTGGCAACCTTTTGACCCTTTGCTTTCTGGGTGCCGTGCTGATCCTGGTGGGCCAGAGCCTGCGTTATTTCTTGACCTACGGCAGCGCCATGAGGGTCGGCATGGTGGTTTTTGGACTCGCTTTCCTGCGAGTCTTCTTCACCTTTCCGGAACGGCTCCATGAGCAGGGGGGGTGGGTGGGAACGGTGTTCGGTTCGCTGTTCGATCCAATGTTATTTTCTGCGGTCGCCGCCGCTGTGTTCTACGGTGCAGGAATGGCATCGGTGGGAAGGGCCCTGCCGGCGACGGTGCAGCCTCTGGAATCCCTGCTGGCGGGCCAGTCCGGCGGGTCGGTGGTGACTGACTCGGTGCGGCGAGGGGTGGCCACGGGCTTCTGTCTGGCCCTCGTTCCGGTGGTCCTCGCCGCCTTGGGGATTTTTGATAGCTTTCAGCTCCGAGGTGCAGAGATATCTACCTTGGCAGCACCTTTTCCAGGGGTGGTTTGCTTGTTGCCTCGCCTGTCCCTGGCCCCCTTGGCTCTTTTCGGCTTTCTAGTTCCATGGCTCTATGGAGTCCTCCGGCGCCCCGGCTTGGCTCGCACCGTGGGGGTCCTAGTGGGGGCCGTACTGATGGCCCCTACGGTGCCGGCGATGGGACCTCCCTCTACATTGGTATTCACCGGCCTCCTACTGATGGTGATCCTGGATCGCCTCTTTCACCGCCAGGACCTGATTGCGGTACTGGTAGCGGTTTGGGCTTCCGGGGTCGCTTCCGAAGCGGCTGCATTGATCATCCAGCCCGGTCCTTTGCGCCTGTCCGGTCTGTTTGCTTTCGCGGTGCTGCTGGCAACTCCCTGGCTCGCACGCTGGGTCCTCGTTGGTGCCTTCGGCGCCACAGAGGATCTGATTCCCGCGGAGAAGTTGCGACCCTTGAGACGAGTCAGGGCCGAGCGAGAGAGGATCAAAGCACAACTCACTGTGGCCCAGGAGGCCCAACGGCGCATGCTGCCGGAGACACCGCCGGAGATCCCCGGTTGGAGCCTGGCGGCGATCTGTAGGCCCGCTCAGGAGGTGGGGGGGGATCTCTATGATTTCGTTCCTGCGGAAGACGGGAAATGGGCGGTCTTGGTAGGGGATGTGTCTGGGAAAGGAATGGTGGCTTCCCTGTACATGACTCTGACCAAAGGATCCCTGCTCGCCGCCGGAGAGTGTCTCACCGATCCGGGCGCTGTCTTGAGAGAGGTCAACGGTGATCTTCATCAGATCACTGAACGGAGTACCTTCGTGACCCTCTGGTACGGCCTGCTGGATCCCGAGACGGGGCAGCTCGATTGCGTGAGAGCGGGGCACAATCCTCCTTTGTGGCGTCGGTTTGAGAGTCAATCGACGGTTTCCCTACGGCCCAAAGGACTTCCTTTGGGGGCCGTCGCCAGTGGTTTGTTCGGCAGCTCCTTGGGGCAGGAATCGGTACGTTTAGAACCCGGCGACGCTCTCTTTGTCTACAGTGATGGCCTTACGGAGGCGATGAACTCGCAGCAGCAGGAGTACGGAGAGGATCGTTTGACGGCGATAGTGGCTAGCACTGATGGCCTCTCGGCTTCTGAGGCTCGAGATAAGGTGCTGGCAGACGTGGATACCTTTATTGGTGGTGCGCCTCAGCACGATGACATGACTTTGGTGGTGCTGCGGTTCGAAGGATAGGATGCGCTGCCGATAGGATGGCTCTATTCATAGGTTTGGAGGACTCAGATGGCGAAATACCGGCTAGTGACTGAAACCACGAAGATTCCAGTGCCCGGCGGCAAAGTGATCGAGGAAATCTTCGGCCGGGTCAATACCGGAACAGATCAGTTCAGCCTCGCCCACATGGTGGCTCCTCCGGGCTGGGCGGAGCCGCCCCAGACGCCGGAATTCGGTGAGCTCACGCTGGTCCTACGGGGGCGTATGGAGTTGTTGGTGGAAGGGGAGAAGGTCATCATTGCTGGCGGTCAGGCCGTTTGGACGGAGCCAGGGGTGACGGTCTGCTTCTCGAACCCCTTCGAAGAGGAGAGTGAGTACTATGCCATTTGCATCCCGGCCTTCTCTCCCGAATTGGCTCATCGCCAGGGCGAGTGATTTCTGCCGGGAGATTCGGCTGCTACGTTTTGTTTCTGACTTCTTTCCGAGGTCTTGTTCCCCTAGGATTCAGTCTCTTTGAAGCCCAGGCTCTTTGAAGCCCAGCCTCTTTGAAGCCCAGTTTCCTTGAAGCCCAGTCCTAAAGTGTCTTCCTAACGACGATCGAACCGAGGGTATTGCCAGCTATGAGCGAAGAGTCTCCGATCATTCATATCTACACGGACGGTGGTGCGGACCCAAATCCCGGGAAGGGCGGTTGGGGAGCTGTGTTGTTGCACCCGGCCACGGGAAAGGTGAAGGAGTTGTCGGGCCACGCACCGAAGGCGACCAACAATCGTATGGAGCTGACGGCAGCGATCAAGGCTCTGGAAACTTTGGAGACGGGGTGCCGAGTCAAACTGTTCACGGATTCTCAATATCTGCGCAAGGGCATCACGGAATGGCTGCCGGGCTGGATTCAGCGGGGATGGAAGAGAAAGGGCGGCGGTGAGGTGCTCAATGCTGACCTCTGGCGCTTGGTTTCAGCCCAGAACCAACGTCACGAGATCCGTTGGGAATGGGTCAAGGGACACGCCGGGAATACCTATAACGAACGCGCGGACGCTCTTGCCACGGCTGCCATTCGCGGCCGGCAAGCGGCAGCGGTTGCGGAAGTCTCCACCCAAGAGGGGCCGTCGGCAGACGTCGAGGTTTTCCTCAAGGTGAGTGCCTCTCCCAGTGGGGGGGCCTGGGCTGCGATCGTGCGCCAGGGCGATGAGGAAGAGGTTCTCTCGGAGCGAGTTGACGGCGCGACCGCCAATCGATTGGACATTCTCTCCGCTCAGAACGTCCTGGAGGGACTTCCCACCCAGCAGTCGGTGGCGATTCACACCGGCTCGGACTACTTGCGCAACGGCGCGACTCAGTGGATTCATGGCTGGCAGCGAAGGGGCTGGAAAACCGGCGCCGGAGATCCGGTCAAGAACGCGGCGGACTGGCGTCTGTTGATTCGTACTCTCGGTCGACGAAAGATCAGCTGGCCGGTGATCAAAGGGCAGAAGCTACCGGAAATGAAGCTCTTGGAGGCCGAGCTCAAGAACAAGATGGAAGCGAAGGGAAGCTAGTAGAGCGCGGATCGTAGTGTCCTGACAGGGTGCTGGCTATAAGAAGAGCTACAGGATTAGGTTGACGACAGCTCGTGCCCAGTCGCCTCGAGGGCTTCTTGAGTTGGGAATACTAGCGGTCGACACTGATCGACAGCTCGGGATCTCTGAACGGAGCGTCTACCGAGTCACCAAGATTCTGGGGAACCAGACGCTTGGCGCAGGATTCCCTTTCATTGGCTTCGGGCGCCTTGTTGGCCAGCGGAAAGTCATAACTATCAATTTTTTCCAAGGGACGATTGTGAATTGAAAGACAAGTTACTCCACATTTTTTTTCTGGCGTTTTTTTCAGTGGCGGCTTCGGCGCAATCTCAGGCTGAGCAATCTCATTCATTGCGAGATACGATCCAAGCTCTGGATAAGCAGTTGTTCGATGCCTTCAACGCTTGCGATCTGGACACGTTTCGGCAATTCCTTGCCGAGGACGTTGAGTTCTATCAGGACAATGACGATGTTACGGTCACGCGCGCGGCACTCGAACCCTCATTCAAGGATCGGTGTCGTCCGGATAACGCAGTGAAATTGCGACGCGAATTGGTGCTTGAATCAGTTGAAGTACATCCAATACAAGGATACGGAGCGGTCCAGCTTGGTGCGCACCAGTTCTGGGTTGTGAATAGTGGAGAACCTGACCAGCTTGGTTCGACGCCGAGATTTGTTCATCTGTGGCGAAATACGGATGGAACTTGGGAGATAACCCGGGTCATCAGCTATGGGCACTGACGTGGGAGGCTAGATCGTGAGGGCGGGGCATTCTTGAATGGGATCCATTCGATGGGTACTGGCGAACTGCCGGGCGACGGATCCGGAACTTCTCAATAGCAACAGCACAACATCGTGATCAACTGCTCCCGTTGGTACAGGATGGAGAAGCTCTAACTCTGTTCACGGATGCCTCCGCTTCCCCTGCTTTCGTCCGAGTCCAAGGTCGAAATATCCACTGCTTATTGAGATGCTTCGATGTTTGATTTCCAGGAGCACTAGGGAGGTACACTCCCGCAGCCATGAATCGACGTTTACCCTGGATCCTGCGCATTTACCGGGACTCCCTGGCGGGCCTGCCGCCCCGGGTGTGGTTGTTGTGCGGCGTTTTTCTGATCAATCGGGCCGGCACCATGGTGGTGCCTTTTCTCAGTCTTTACATGACGGTGCAGCTCGGATTCACCATCGGCGAGGCGGGGTGGGTTTTGGGCGCGTTTGGGTTGGGTTCCGTAGTCGGCTCCTATCTGGGGGGGCAGCTTAGTCAGCGCATCGGTGCGGTGACGGTTCAAAAGTTAGCTCTCGTTTCCGTGGGCGCCGCTTTTTTGGTCCTGACTCAACTAGAGACCCTCCCCACTCTCATGGTTGGTGTCTTCGTGGTCAGCCTGGTGGGAGAGGGGTTTCGCCCGGCGGCCTTGGCCGCGGTGGCGGAGGCTGCTCCGAAAGAAGTTCGTACCCGAAGCCTCGGCCTGGTTCGGTTGGCTGCTAGCGCCGGCCAAGCTATTGGACCGGCGCTAGGGGGCCTGTTGGCGAGCCTAGACTACCGCTGGATATTCGTTGGGGATACGGCCACCTGCTGGCTCGCTGCGGTCTTGTTGGTGGTTTTTCTTCCGGACCGGGAGAGCTCGGAAGATCGGAAAGCTCGAGCTGCTGCCCGTCGGCCTGGCTCGGTGTGGGACGACACCTTCTTTTTGTGGATTTTGGCTTCCATCTTTCTTTTTGCCTGCATCATCTTCCAGTTCACGGGTGCCTTTCCCCTCTACCTTCACGAAGGATACGGCCTCAATGAGGAGACCATCGGCTTGGTTCTCGGTTTTAATGCGCTGCTGGTGGTGATCTTTGAGATGCCCTTGGTGCGCTGGCTGGAAAAGCGCAATCATGCCCGACTGGTCGGCTTGGGCAGTTTTCTGACTTGTTTGGGTTTCAGCCTGATGCCCCTTGGGGATTCAGTGGCGTTCGCTCTTTTCACGGTTGCCGTTTGGTCTTTCGGCATGATGCTGGTCCTGCCCTTTAGCAACGCTCTGGTGGCGGAATGCGCGGGGGAAGGGCGCAGCGGAGAGTACATGGGGGTCTACACTGCTGCGTTCTCTTCGGCATTGCTACTGGGGCCGCCGTTGGGTTTGTGGATCTACGGCCGGTTCGGACCGCAGACTCTGTGGCTGCTGGTGGGCTTGCTCGGGCCGGTGCTTTGGCTAGTGGGAGAGCGGTTGGCGAAACGACAGCGTGAGAGCCAGGAGGAAGTTAGGGCTTTGCCGTAGAAGGCTCACCACCGTCGAAGCGAAGCGGGCTCCGACGGTGGAACTCCTCTTCTCTGTCTCCGGTCAAGCTAGAACCGGTTCCTCTACAGTTGGCGCGGTCGAAGCGGTCTCCTCGGGAGCACTGTTGATGTCGACCTTGAGCTCTCCGCCTCGGTAGTCGAGAAGTACGGTGGAGCCGTCCATGACTTCTCCGGCAATGATGGCTCTCCCCAGGCGGGTTTCCACCTCGTGTTGCAGGAATCGTTTGAGGGGGCGTGCTCCGAAGACCGGGTCGAAGCCCTCTCGGGCGATGTGCTCCTGAGCAGGCTCGGTGAGGGTGATGTGGATGTTGCGCTCTGCCAACCGGGATCGAAGCTCCTCGAGGAGGAGACCGACGATGAGTTTGATCTCTTCGAGCCGGAGAGGCTTGAAGAGCACAGTGTCGTCGACGCGGTTGAGGAACTCCGGGCGGAAGCTGTGGCGCAGCTCGGCGAGCACCGCATCCCGGGCGCCTTCGCTCAGGGTGCCCTCGCTGCTGACCCCCTCGAGAAGATGGTGAGCACCGATATTGGAGGTCATGATGATGACCGTATTCTTGAAATCAACCGTTCGGCCCTGAGCATCCGTTGCCCTACCGTCATCGAGGATTTGTAAGAGGACATTGAATACGTCCGGGTGAGCCTTCTCGATTTCATCGAATAGCACTACGGAATAGGGCCGGCGGCGAACCGCCTCGGTCAGTTGGCCCCCCTCGTCGTAGCCGATGTAGCCGGGAGGCGCTCCGAGCAACCGGGAGACGGTGTGCCTCTCCATGTACTCGGACATGTCGATGCGGACGATGTTGTCTTCGCTGTCGAACAGGGTCTCGGCAAGGGTTTTGGCCAACTCCGTTTTGCCGACCCCCGTCGGGCCGAGAAAGATGAATGAGCCGATGGGGCGTCGTGGGTCCTTGATGCCGGACCGAGCCCGAATGACCGCATCCGCCACCAACTGGACTGCTTCGTCCTGGCCGACCACCCGACGGTGGAGAATCTCATCGAGCCGTAGGAGCTTGTCTCTTTCCCCTTCCACGAGTCGGGTAACGGGAATGCCGGTCCATTTGGCAACTACCTCAGCAATCTCGTTTTCCGTGACTTCTTCTCGCAGCAACGAGGAGGTGGACTCCCGCTGCTCGAGGTGAAGCTCCTCTTCTCGCAGTTCCTCCTCGAGTTTCGGCAATTGGCCGTGTTTGAGCTCCGCCAGGCGATTGAGGTCGTATTCCCTCTCAGCAACCTCGATGGTGTGACGCAACTGCTCGATCTGTTCCCGCAAGGTACGCACCTTGTCGATGCCTTCCTTCTCGGATTCCCACTGGGCCCGCATGGCGTCGCTGCGATTGCGTTGATCGGCGAGCTCCTTGCGAAGGGTCTCGAGGCGTTCCCGGCTGGCCTTGTCCTTCTCTTTTTTCAAAGCAGCCTCTTCGATCTCCAGTTGGAGCACTCGACGAGTGACTTTGTCCAGCTCCTGAGGCATGGAGTCGATCTCGGTACGGATCATGGCAGAGGCTTCATCCATGAGGTCAATGGCTTTGTCGGGGAGAAATCGGTCGGAGATATAGCGGTTGGAGAGGACCGCTGAGGCGACCAGGGCGTTGTCCTGGATTCGAACACCGTGGTGAACCTCAAACCTCTCTTTGAGACCCCGGAGGATGGAAATGGTGTCCTCGACGGTGGAAGATTCCACCAGGACCGGTTGGAAACGGCGCTCCAGGGCAGCATCTTTCTCGATGTGTTTCCGGTACTCGTCCAGCGTGGTAGCGCCGATGCAGTGCAGCTCTCCCCGGGCCAGCATAGGCTTGAGAAGGTTGCCGGCGTCGGTGGTGCCCTCCGCCTGGCCAGCACCGACGATGGTGTGAACCTCATCGATGAAGAGCAGAACTCGTCCTTCACTGCGCTTGATTTCGCCCAGCACCGCCTTGAGTCGTTCCTCGAACTCGCCACGGTATTTTGCTCCCGCCAGCAGGGAGCCCATATCCAAAGAAAACACCGAGCGATCCTTGAGCCATTCGGGCACGTCGCCTCGAACGATACGTTGGGCCAGGCCCTCGACGATGGCGGTCTTGCCAACCCCGGGCTCGCCGATCAGGACCGGGTTGTTCTTGGTCTTTCGGCTCAAGATGCGGATGGCTCGGCGGATCTCTTCATCGCGGCCAATGACCGGATCGAGCTTGCCGGAGCGAGCTTCGGCGACCAGGTCGATACCGTATTTGTCCAGCGCTTCGTATGCCCCTTCCGGGGTCGCGCTGGTGACCCGCTGGGCACCGCGAATTTCGGCAAGAGTTTCTAGGAAACGTTCCCGGTGAACGTTGAAAGAGGAGAGAAGCTTGCCCGCAGCGCTCTTAGAGCCCTCGTCGAGGAAGGCGAGGATCAGGTGCTCGACGGAGACATATTCATCCTTGAGGTGCTTGGCCTGTTCTTGGCTTTTTACCAAGAGCTGCTGCAGACGTTGGGTGATGTAGACCTTGCCCGCTTCCCCTCCTCCGGAGACTTTCGGTCGCTTTTCGAGCTCCTGCTCCAGGCTTTGCCGGAAGGGAGCCAGAGGGACGTCCATGCGCTCGAAAAGGCGTGGCACCAACCCCTCTTCTTGTTCCACCAGGGTGAGGAGAAGATGCTCGCCATCCACCTGCTGGTGGCCATAGCGCACCGCCTTGGTCTGCGCAGCCTGCAGGGCTTCCTGAGACTTTTGGGTCATTGAGTTGAAATCCATGCTCGCCTTCCTCCTTATCTGCTGGCATCCGGAGCCTCTCCGTGAGCCGTGATCTGCTTCTTTGGGAGCGCTCGTTAAGGAAATATGAGCGACTCAATGTAGATATTATGCATGGTGAGGTGATCTTAGTCAATATGACTTAGATAATCTCTCCTTGTTTGACGTTGAGAGCTCGGTAGTCAGTCGCTCACTCTGCTCCCTAAGGCTCTTCTGAAAGGAATGGTGCTGGAGCTGTGAGAAGAAAAAGGTCTGTAATTGACAAAGAATTATCAGAAGGACTACGCTAAAAACTAATTGAATTTTTCAATTTGACCTATTCCTTGGGCCGCACCAGCGGCAGAACTGAGGCGTGCTGACTCAGCCTTATTCTCGTGAATTACTGAGAGGAGGGTTTTTCCCTGCTCTAGGAGGCTCCCGTGGAGATCTTGAACCGGTGCAATGCTTTGAGAGTACTTTTCTTTCTTGGATCCCTACTGGCTCTGGCTACCCCGGGTTTTGCTGATCTTGGTTCCCAAGATCCTGATAAGCCAGCAGACCAGGAAGAGGTTCCGCTTCTCGAATATAGAGGTCCGATTTGCCACTATCTCGACCGGGGTTTTGACGATCAGCAACCCGGTAGGGCCGACCGCTACGCCATAACACCCCACGGTGCGGCGACCCTGGCGGATATACGACACCTCAAATTCGGTCTCGACCTGCCCGAAACTTACTGTGAGGACAACCCTCATGCCGTGCCCTGCGCTGACCATGACGATCCCCAGAGTTGGTGCATTCGAAGGCTCGGGCTTTCGGTGCTTGGGATAGACCTCTTCGATGTTTCCGAGCCTGATGGGTGTCTTCTTCGTCCTAAGGCTGGCACCGGTGGGCCACGCACCCTGAGTGGTTTTGAGCTGCGACAGAACCCTCTCTGGGGGTTTACGCCAGATGAGCTCGAATCCCTCATCGCCGGCTTCGATCCTGTCACTGCGAGTTTTCGGCCCCCTTCTTTGCGCTTTTCCGCCGGCTATCTAGGTCGTCTTTTCGAAGGGCTTATCGGTGACGGATCTGCTCGTCAGGTCAAGGGCTGCGCTAACAAGCTCTACTGCGGCAATAAGCGAGGTCGTCTCATTGACAAGGAGCTTCTACCTTTTTGGACCTCTCCTAGGGATGTTGATTGTGATCTCGGGGGATGCCCCCCGGTCAGCCATCGGCGGTCTTCGCCTTGGGTCGAAACAAGAGGAGAGGAAGATCATCTTCGAGTCGATCTCGACCTCGAATTCGACCGTGGCAAAGCGGATCTCGGCGATCAGGCACTGGATGGTGCCGAGATTCTCCCGTACTACGGCACTACATATAGGCAACTCTTTCACGGCCATGCCTCCTTTGACCTCAGCTTCCAATGTCATCGATTTAGCCGTGTCGGAGACGGCAAGAGTTTCCCGCTATGTTCGGAGGCGCCCGGCGAAATCTGTTTTCAGCCGGGCCCGATGCTGGGAGCGGAGCAGGGCATAGTGAAATGCCCCCCGGGCAGCCAAGAGTCCCTCTGCGGTAAGACCTTGCCCTACAAGCCAAACCATGCCTTGAAAGTGGCCATTGATGATTTTCGCTTTGAAAACGAGGCCGAAGGCATTCAGGGGAAGCTCGTCGAGTTTTCTACCAAACTTGGCTGTACTCTTATCGAGTTATTCGGTGATGGTGTCAAGATTCCCATCGACGAAGATACCTCGATTGAGGTCGAGCTCGAAGACTGTCAGATAGATGCCCTCGTCGGGCTTGTCGGTGAGGGAATCCTCGACAAGGCATTGGTAGGATTTGCTGGCTACGAAGGCCTCGATCGTTGCCCTCTCGTAACCTACGAACCGGATGGTGCCGTAGATATCGACTTTGTCTCCGGGGACTCCGAAGGGCCGCAAGAACAGGCCGCCGTCGTCCCTGCGGTCCATCGCCAGCAAGGCCTCGCCAGGGCAAGCTCCTTCGTTGCAGCGAGCCGTTCCAGGGATATTGGGCGGCGAAGGGCGTCCGATCCCACCGGGGGGGAATTCCGCCCGTCCTCAGTGGGCTTGGTCCCGCCGAGGCAAATCAGTGGTCTTGCGTTGAGCCTAGGGGATGAGGTGCCTGCTAGCGCTACAAGCGACAAGATTCCCATGGCCGAGCTCGATCGGGCCTTGCAACTAATCTGCGCTCTGGCGAGAAGTTGCCCGGGAGTCGACCTCGCGAACCTTCCGATTGAGGATCTGGCAGGGCTCGACGCGGGTTTCCTGCAGGGTCTGTCGCCGCAGAGCCTGGAGGATCCGGAGGTGGTGCAAGAGCTGTTGGAGCTCTTCGGGCCTCTCCTGGAGGATCCTACGTTCAGGGAGTGCGTGGGCGATAGCGACAATCCACTGATCTTTCTCGGCAACCTCCTCAATTGGTTCCAGATCGTATTTCAGCCCAACTTCGAGGCAGGGCTTTGCGCCAATCTGGAGCTCGAGGCTCTCTTCCCGCTGGTGGGTCTCGAATTGCTCATCGAGACAGCTGAGAAGCCGGTGGGAGATACTTTCGCCTTCGTCGACTTCGGCTTCTGGACCAAGAGCCTGCAGGAGAATTATGGCTGCCGCAGTAGGCCCTACTATCCGACTTCTGAAGCCCCCGTATGTGATGGTGGAGTTATCACTGAAGGTCCCGAAGGTTCTCTCGGGGAAGCCTGTGGAACTATCCCTGGTGGCCCTTGTCACGATATTCGCGAAGCAAGTACCGCCTGGACGCGCAGTGAGCCAGAGGATCCGGGTTTCCATCCAAATGGAGATTTCCTCTGGCACACCCGCTGTGGGAACGACCTCTATTCGGGACGCCAGATGGTCTGCGTAGAGGAATTCTTCCCCGGGGCGGGCGTCAACCGAACGGGGGTCTGCAAGATCTGTGGTGATGAGGGTGAGGGAGGTCAGGGAAACGCCTCGATGTTTTCCACCATCGGCTGCAAGCCCGAAACAACCTGTCCCGAAGGTCAGTTCCTGGCCACGGACGGTCGATGTTGGAATATCGACGGCGGGGTCCCGGAGTGGGAGTGTGAGGCGGACTGCGAGGCGTTACTCAATGATTACGGCTGGTGTGTCCATCACGGCCCGTGGCGCAGTTGGATGGAATCGCATCATCAGGATTTTGCAGCTCACCCTTCGAGTTACTCATTACCGATCTGCGCCGAGCACACCTCCTGCGAAACGAAGGGGAAGAATTTCAGCGGCGTCGAATGCGCAGCGGTCGGAAAGATTTGCCAACCAGAGACTGGGAGCTGCGACATAGAGTGCACACAGTCCTCCGATTGTCAGAAGCAGAAGCCAGTGCCGGCCTATCCAGCAGGGTTCGTCTGCGAGAAGGAGTCTCTCACCTGCCGTCTCGCTCCGTAATTGGACGACCGCCCCTGAAAGAGGGGGGGAGTCGGCAGGGGATAGTTTTGAACCTAGTGGGCGCTGGGGTACTGGGCCTGGAGTAGGGAGATCCTAGGTTCTCGAGCTGTCACGCTGAGGTGGCTTGGGCTTCCCGGGGTGAGAATTTAGAAGCCGCTGCTAGCTGCTCGAAGAGAGCTTGTTCCTCTGAGGTCAAGGTCTCCGGGAGAGCGATCTGAAACTCGACAAAGAGGTCTCCGGTACCGGAGCGAGCTGGGAAACCCTTGCCTCGCAAGCGCAGTTTTCTCCCGGAGGAGGTGCTCGGGGGGATGCGGATGGTCACTTCTCCGTCGAGGGTCTTGACTGCCACCTTGCCGCCAAGAGCTGCCTCCCAGGGAGTCAAGGGGATCGTCGCGAAGAGATCGGTTCCTTCTAAGCGCAGGTCCGGGTCCGGTAGGAACTCGATTTTGAGAAAGAAGTCGCCTCGGCGGCCTCCTCCAAAGCCTTCTGAGCCCTGGCCGCTGAGGCGAATCTTCTGGTCCGGCAGAACGCCTCGCGGGATGGTGACGGTCAGGGTGCGGCGGATTCCCGTCGTCGGGTCCGAAACAGCGACGGTTCTTTCACCGCCAAGGGCCGCTTGGCGGAGGCTCAGGGGAAGGGTGCTCTCGACATCCTGGCCGTGGCGCTCCCGATTTCCTCCTCGCTTGCCACCAGGCCCGAAGGGGCTGCCTCCAAAGGGGCCTCCGGAGGCCCCTCCGAATAGGGATTCGAAGAAGGAGCTGAAGCCAGAGCCGCCCATGCCGGGACCGTCACCAAAGTCGAATCGGACGTTTTCGAAGCCTGGAGGGGGGCCACCGGTGCGCTGAGACGTCTTCCAGGCCGAGCCGAAGCGATCGTACTTGGCTCGTTTCTGGGCATCCTTCAAGACCTCATTGGCTTCACCGATGTCTTTGAATTTCTGTTCAGCCTCTGGAGATTTGTTGATATCCGGATGGAATTTCCTGGCCAGCTTTCGGTAGGCCTTTTGGATGTCATCCTGGGAGGCATCTCGGGCCACTCCGAGGGTCTTGTAATAGTCCTTGAACTGCACGAAGTCATCTCCTAGATTCCCTTGCCCGGCGTTTTTTTGTGAGTGGGCGAGGCTTTTGCATCATAGGTCTTTCCTGAATTTGAGTCAATGACGCTAAGATTCCGAATTGTTATTTAGATAATTGACTCGTGCGGAGAATTCGCTATGCTTCAAGTGGAATTTATTTGTGAGCTGTTTTTTCGAGGCTTTATTGAGAGCGCTCTTAGAGGGCTTGTGTTCGAGGACTGGTTTCTCGAGCCGGTACCGCGAGATTGGGCTTCTAGGAAAAAGGCTTCGATGGGGAAGGAGAGATCGTTGCCGGCAGCTCTCACATCGATTTAGGAGTGGCATTCAGGAGAGGGAGGGTCCGCATTCAATTTTGCAATAGGAGGACCCATGTGCAACGCAGCGATCCGCTTCGCAACCATTTCTTTGCTCTTTCTGGTGCCGGCGTTGTCGGCACTGGGGCAGTTCGCCAACGCTGATCTCACCGGGTCGGTCTCGGATGCCGATGGAGCGGTGCTCCCCGGCGTGACGGTGAAGGCGACCAACGAGGCTAGTGGCCTCAGTCGGACCTCTATGACCTCCAGCCGAGGACGCTATGTGCTCCTCGGCCTCAAGCCGGGTACCTACACTGTCTCCTTCACCTTGGATGGATTTCGCAGCCTCCAAGATGAAGGAGTGCAGCTTCTGGTGGGGCAGGAATCCCGTCTCGACGCCACGCTCCAGGTGGGCCTGGAGGAGACCATCACGGTGCTTGGGGAGGCGCCCCTCATCGAGCTCAACTCTAAGGAGATCGGCGGCACCCTGACCGCGGAAGAGTTCGAGGCTCTTCCGTCTCAGAATCGCAGCGCCCTGCTCTTCGCGGCTTTGCTTCCGGGAGTGACACCAGATCCGAGCACCGAGTCCACTTCCGGAGATGCTCTCTTCGTCAACGGTCAGGACGACAACAACAATTCCTTCAATGTCGACGGAGCCAACAACGACGACGACGTGATTGGAGCTCGGGCTGGAGCCCAGACTCGGACCTCCATCGAGGCCATCCAGGAATTCCAGGTTCTGACCACTCAGTTCGATGCCGAGTTCGGCCGTGCCTTGGGCGGTGTGCTCAATGCCATCACCAAGAGTGGCGGCAACGAATTTGCCGGTTCCTTGTTTGGCTACCTTCAAGACTCCGGGCTGGATGAGACGGAGTACCTGACCGAGCAGGAGGGAGTGGGGAAGCCGGATACCCGTTACGAGAATCTGGGGGTCGCCATTGGGGGGCCGATTGTGCGAAACCGGGCTCATTTCTTCGTGAGCCTCGAGGATATTCAGCAGCAGTTGGGGGTCGTGAGCTCTTTCCCGACGCGCCAAGAGCTGAATTTTTCGACCTCTACCGACAACGAGTTAGAAAATGTTCTCGCCAAGGTCGATTTTCAGATCACCGAGGGACAGCAGTTCTCCTTTCGGTATTTGCAGGAGGAATCTCCCCAATTCAATCAGATCATTCCCGTGGGGGGAGTGCCCATCACCTTGGAGGCGGCTCGAGAGGAAGATGACACCGATTCAAACTGGATCGCTTCACTTTCTTCCGTCATGGGGAATAGCAGTTTCAATGTCGCCCGGGTGTCTTTCACCAAAGAGGACGTTTCTTTCGCCAATCCAGGATTCAACAATGGCGGCCAGAACTTTGCTTCCCAGCGGGGCCAATCCGCTCAGGAACAGCATCCGGGATTTGTCGGAGGGGCCAGTACGGTCGCCCAATCCCGTATCAACCGGTCGACTCAATTCGACGATACCTTCTCTTTCTTTCTTCCCGAGTGGAGAGGAGAGCATGAGTGGCGAGTCGGCGTGAATTATTCGGAAAGAGAGGAAGAATTCACCAATTTTGGGACTCTCAATGGCGTCTTCTTCAATTTTCAAGATGACCGTCTCTTTGATCCCAGCGACCTTTCCAGCTATCCCGGGAGCTTCTCGATTCGAGTCGGTGGTGGCCTGACAGCTGACATTCCAGAGAATGAGACCCTGGGCTTCTTTGCTCAGGATGATTGGAAGGTGATGGATGGGTTGACCCTGAACTTGGGGCTTCGCTACGACGAGGAGGACATTACCGACGATGCGAACATCGCTCCTCGCATCGGTTTCAGTTGGGACCCCTTCGGCAAGGGGAAAACTGTGATTCGCGGTGGCTACGGACGGTTCTACGACCGATTTCAGCTCGGTTTTTTCGCCAACTTCTTCCTGGATTCGGTTTCCATCAGCCAGGGCTTTCTCGAACGCTTCCCCTCGGCGGGTAGTGATCCGCAGCTTTTCTTTGACATCGTCCAAGCCAATGGGCTGACCAGTCTCGACGAACTGCGCAATTTTCTAGCCGCGCAATTGGAGGACGGCGCAGGTCCGCTGCTCAATTCCAGGCCGACCGTGGACAACCCGAATCGGAAACAGGCCTATGCGGACACGTTCAGCCTTGGCTGGCAACAGGAGCTCGGCGGCGGATACGCTCTCGCCGTCGACTTGATCCACTCGGAAAACCGCGACACCTTGATCGCCGTGGATCTGAATCCCTTCTCTTCGAGCCAGGGAGGCCGACCGAACCTCAGCATCGTCGATGGGCAGCAGACCTCTTTGGGGAGTATCACCTCCTATGTGAATGAGGGGGAGAGCACTTACCAGGCTCTCCAGGTGGGTTTGCGCAAGCGCTTCGATGGCCGCTGGGGCGGGCGGCTCTCCTACACCCTCGGCGACAGCGACAGCAACAATGAGGGCGGCGGTGGCGGGACATCGACGGCCTATTTTCAGTCCCGCACGGAGAGTGGCTATAACTTCGATACCGGGCAATTCATTGGAGCGCCCTTGAACACCGGTTTGGATGATCCCCGCTCTTCCGGGCAGCCCTTGAACTGGCATCGGGAACACAACTTGGTGCTCTCCGGGCAGTACTCGGTTCCGGGGACCCAGTGGCGAGACAACGGTGGCTTGCTCGTTTCAGGGATCTATCGCTACTTGAGCGGTAGCCAGTTCACGATTTTCGATAGTAGCGCCTTCTTGGACAACGGCAGTCGCGCTCCTGCAGCCCCGGGGACCTACAGTGCGACGGATCCTCGAGGCCGAGCGCAGACGAATATTCGTTTCGACGGTGGTTTGCGAGGGGCTGAAAATCCGGGATTTCGCCGGGTCGACTTGAGTCTGCGTTACCGGTTGCCTATTTTCGGACGCTATTCGGTCATTCTCTTGGGGGATGTCTTCAACGCTCTGGATGCAGTGAATTGGCGGGACGCCGGGGCGAATCGGGAGGGGACGGGGAGTTTTCTCGTGCCTACGAGTACCCAAAATCCCCCGAGGGCTTACCAGCTGGGAGTGAGATTCGAATTCTAGAGGAGAGGCAGAGGAGCATTGCAGCCAAGAACCTTCAGTGCACAGAAAAAGGCGCGTCTCGGCGCGCCTTTTTCTGTGGCTAGGAGCCGCGAGAAGTTACTCGGGGGGCTCCAGGTCGAACTGGGTGTAGTTCTTGGCGATCCAGCCTTGCCATTTCTCGGGGACCTCTTCCTCCGGGTAGATCGCTTCCACCGGGCAGGCATCCACGCAGAGGCCACAATCGATACATTCTTCCGGCTGAATATAGAGAGCATCCCAATCCTCGTCGGCACCGTAAATGCAGTCCACTGGACAGACATCGACACACGAGGTGTCTTTTACGCCGACACAAGGTTCAGCGATGATATGAGTCATTCTCGAAGCCTCCTTTGACTGGCATCTTTGATGGGCATAGAGCAATTGAGCCAGTGGCCCAAGTCTACCTTGGAGGCCCGGTGTAGCTCAACCGACCCTGACCAGGTTGGGACGGTCAGGGAAAAGGGCAGAGGCCGAGGCAGCGAGGATCTCTGCCCCGGCTGGCGTGTCATTTGCCAGTCTTAGCCGCACTCGCAGCAACCGTACTCACAGACCCCGCCGAAGCCATTGCAGAAGCCATAGCAATGGTGGTCCCAGTAGCAATACCCGGCGCACCGGGTTGTCGAACCGTTGCAAGTTACCTGGCCGCAACCTCCGTACGCTGAGCTACAGGTGCCTGGAGTCGTACTTGAGCAGCTGACAGTGCCGCCGTGAATGCAGGAGATGCTGGCCGAGCAGCCCGCCGCGTCAAAGGCGTCTTGTAGGGGGTTGGTTACCGCGAAGGGGCTCCCCTCGGGGAGGCGGTTTGGGTCGCAGCTCGCGGTAGTGTTGGTGGTTCCCGGCGCCTTTTCGATGGTGACCTCGAGAGTCGGAGCAGACTCGGTGGCGATGGCGGGGAGGGCCAGAAATGCCCCCAATACGAAGGAGAGAACGATCCCTGGGTTACGAATTCTCACGAGAACTCCTTCCAAGTCGTTAATATGTGACCATGTTTATATCATTAATTTAGGGCGATGCCGATGTCGGTGTCGGAATCTGACAGGAATTCATATCTCGCGGTGTGGCGAGGCCCTGTAGTGACTCGGTCGGTAAGGGGAGACTCAGGCGGCCCCAAAGGCGCTGTCGAAAGCTTCGAGGGTCTTCGCGACCTCTTCCGGCCCGTGGGAAGAAGAGAAGAAGAAGGCCTCGTAGGGAGAGGGAGGAAGGTGAATACCGAGGTCCAGGAGGCGATGGAAAACGCGGCTGAAGAGCTCGCGATCGCAAGCGTCGACGTCCGCCAGAGTCGTGATCGGCTTCTCGCTGAGAAAGAAACCCAGCATGGCTCCTTGACGGACGATCTGACAAGGAATGCTGCGGCGCTCAGAGACCTCTCGCAGCCCCTGCTCGAGGCTTTGACCAATCTCGTCCAGGGTGCGGTAGGCAGCACCGTTATCAGCGCTCAGGGTATCCAGGGCAGCTGTTCCTGCGGCGACTGCCAATGGGTTTCCTGAGAGAGTTCCTGCCTGGTAGACCGCTCCCGCTGGGGCTACTTGCTCCATGAGGTCGCGGCGTCCTCCGTAGGCGGCTATGGGGAGGCCTCCACCGATCACCTTGCCCAGGGTAGTGAGATCCGGGCGAATTCCAAACAGGCCCTGAGCTCCCTGCCAGGCAACCCGAAACCCGGTCATGACTTCATCGAAAACCAACAGGGCGCCACTGTCGTCACAGAGCCTACGCAGCCCCTCTAGGAACCCCGTTGCAGGCATCACCATGCCCATGTTGCCGGCGATGGGCTCGACGAAGATGGCGGCGATTTCGCCAGGGTAGCGGCGAAACTGCGCTTCCACCGCTGCCAGATCATTGAAGGGAGCGAGCAGAGTGTCAGCGGTGACAGCCTCCGGTACCCCGGGGGAGGACGGCACACCCAAGGTGAGAGCTCCGGAGCCAGCGGCAACCAAGAAGGAGTCTCCGTGGCCGTGATAGCAGCCCTCGAATTTGAGAAATCGATCTCGGCCGGTGGCTGCTCGAGCCAGTCGAAGGGCGGACATGGTGGCTTCCGTGCCCGAGTTCACCAATCGAACCATCTCCACCGAGGGAAGAGCCGCGGAGATGCGTTCCGCCAGCTCGACCTCTTCCAAGGTCGGGGCCCCGAAGGCGGTGCCCCGAGTCAGGGCTGCGCTGACGGCCTCGACGATGGCCGGATGACCATGGCCGAGGATATGAGGTCCATAACCGCAGATGTAGTCGATATAGCGCTTGCCGGCGAGATCTTCTAGATAGGCTCCCTGGGCAGCCCGCACGAAGACCGGGTCTCCCCCCACCGACCGAAAAGCGCGTACCGGGGAGCTCACGCCGCCAGGGATCACCCGGCAGGCACGGTCCATGACAGATGAAACAGAGTTTTTTTCTTGGGTCATGCTCTTAAGGCTCCCAGCCAGTGTTCAAAAGGCGCGCGGCTTCTCGGGCACCATAGGTAATGATCAAATCTGCTCCCGCTCGGCGAATCGACAGCAGGGATTCCATGAGGACTCTGTCGCCATCGATCCATCCCTTTTCGGCGGCAGCTTGGATCATCGCGTATTCACCGCTGACGTGGTAGGCGGCCAAGGGGTGGTCGAAGCTCTGCCGGAGATGGCTGAGGACGTCCAAATAGGGTAGAGCCGGCTTGACCATGATCATGTCGGTTCCCTCTTCTACGTCCAGCTCGACCTCTCGCATCGCCTCCCGAAGGTTAGCCGGATCCATTTGGTATCCCCGCCGGTCGCCGAAGCTCGGAGCTGACTCGGCAGCTTCTCGAAAGGGGCCGTAAAAGGCGCTGGCAAATTTTGCGGCGTAAGAAAGGATGGGGACCGCTGAGAATCCCGCGTCATCCAGCGCTCCTCGAATCACTCCGACTCGACCATCCATCATGTCCGAGGGAGCGATGATGCTGGCACCCGCCTCAGCTAGGGAAACGGATTGCTTTGCGAGGTTTGCCAGAGTGAGATCGTTGTCGACTTCCTGCGCCTCGAGCACTCCGCAGTGGCCATGATCGGTGTACTCGCAGAAACACACATCGGCGATGGTCACCAAGTCTGGAATTTGTTTCGATAGGGCTTGGAGAGCTTGTTGGACGATACCTTTGGGAGACCAGGAGGAGCTGCCGACGTCATCCTTGAATTCTGGGATTCCAAAGAGCAAGACGGCGGGGATCCCTTCGTCAAAAGCAGCTTGAGCGGTTTCCACCAAGCGATCGACGCTGTGCTGGAAAACTCCCGGCATGGAGCTGATGGGATGTTCGACTCCCTGGCCCGGCACGGCGAAGAGGGGAAGGATCAAGTCGCTGGCAGAGAAGTGAGTTTCCCGCACCATTCGGCGGAGAATCGGAGTGCGGCGAAGGCGTCTCAAACGGGTTGTAGGGAAGCTCATGGTAGGGGCGGTTTTACCATAGATCCTGTGCTACAGTCTCCTTTCGCCGCAGTGCGGCAAGAGGAGGTGCGGAGTTGGACGGGAGCCCCATCGATAATTTGTCGAAGCATCGGTTGGTCGTGGTGACCGGTAAGGGAGGGGTCGGCAAGACCGTTGTTGCGGCCGCCTTGGCGAGAGCTATTGCCGAGCGTCGGAAGAAGGTTCTGCTCCTCGAGGTCGACCCTCGGGAGAGCGTTCATCGCCTGCTCAACGTGCCTCCCTCCGGCGGCGGCGTGGTGGATGTGGGCGCGGGGCTCTGCTTACAAAACCTTCGACCTCGCCAGGCTCTGGACGAAATGATCTCTCGCCAACTCACCGTCGGCTTGGTGGCTCGCCGGGTCTTGAAGAGCGAGATTTATCATCAATTGGCCGAGGGCGGCCCAGGCCTCAAGGAGCTCGGTTTACTGCGCTACGCGGCGGATCGTAGTGAGAAACGAGGGGCCGACCGTCGAGGACCTTTCGATACCGTCGTGTTGGACGCACCTGCTACGGGGCATGGGGTTTCTCTCTTGGCGGCTCCCCGACTGGTCTCAGAAGTTGTCGAGCAAGGGCCTGTCGGTCGAGAGGCGGCCCGCCTTGCTTCCTTTGTTTCCGATCCGGCAAAGGTCGCGGTTGTGGTGGTGACCCTCGCCGAGGAGATGCCGGTTCAGGAAGCCCTGGAGCTGAGAGAAATGTTGGCAAGGCGCCTGGGACGCCAGCCAGATCTGTTGGTGGTCAATGGCCTCTACCCTCCCCTGGAGGGACGGCTTGCCCCGACCGGTGTCGAGGGGGATGACATCGCTCTCGACCTATGGCGGCGGCGGCGGTCCGCCAACGAGGCGGAGCTGGCCCGGTTGTCGGCCGCCTGGCAGGGCCCGAGGGTGGACTTCCCATTGTTGGCCGAGAGCCGAGGCTTCGATCTGGTCGCCGCATTGCGTCAGAGGCTTGACGGCCCTTTCTACGATGGAGGCAGCCCTGACACCACCCGAGATGGAGCGCAGCCAAAGGCAGGGTGGTCTTTCTCATGATCGGCAAGCATCCGTTGGTCGTCGTAGTGGGGAGCGGTGGGGTAGGGAAAACCACCCTGGCAGCTTCCTTGGGTCTGGCCTCGGCGGCTCAGGGGCTCAAGACTCTGGTCATGACCTTCGACCCTTCCTTGCGTTTGAAAGACGCTCTTCAAGTCGGGGATGAAGCTCGGCGGAGAGCCGCGCCGGTGCCTCAAGAAGGACCTGGGCAGTTGGATGCTAGCTTGCTCGATGCCCGCCAGACCTTCGACCGGCTGATCGAAACCTATGCCCCGGACGACGCAGCGCGGCAGCGAATTCTTGGCAACCGCTTCTACCAGCACCTCTCCGGGTCTTTGGCGGGAATCCTCGAGTACATGGCTGTCGAACGGCTCTTCGAGGTGGCCCAGGAAGGGGCTTACGATCAGATATTCCTAGACACACCTCCCACCAGACAGGCTTTGGACTTCCTGGAAGCTCCAGCTCGCATCTTGAATTTTCTCAAGAGCCCGGCTCTGCCCATCGCGAGAAGGGAGTGGTTTGACGCACAGGGGAAGCTCAAGGCGACCAGCGGTTTGGGGCTTTTCGGACGAGGGATCGAGGGCTTTCTAGATCGCATGATCGGGGTCGACTTTCTACGGGAAGTTTCCGAGTTCTTCCTTTCTTTCAATCCTCTCTACGAAGGGTTCGAAGAGCGGGCTCGGGAGGTGGCAAAGCTTCTTTCCTCGCCTTCGACGCGGTTTCTCCTGGTCTCCGGGCCAGGCCAGGAACGAATCCCTGACGCCTTGTTCTTCGCTCGCAAACTACGAGAGGCTGGGCATCACCTAGATGCTGTGGTGGTCAATCGCATTCATCCCGATTTGGGTGTGGGTGCTACCGAGCCGAAAGAAGGAGTAGATCCTCAATCGGTGGCGGCTCAGGAAGATGGGCGGGCTCTGTTGCGATGGCTTGGGGAGCGAGATCGTTTGGGGGTCGAGGAGTTGACTTCTTTGCTGGGAGAGTATCCGCTGATCAAGGTACCCATGCTGGGCGACGAGCCCACGGATTTAGCTTCGCTAAAGGCTTTGGGTACGCGTCTGGCGGCTCAGCTTCCCGGCTGAGGCGCGATGTCTCCGGCTTCGTGGCTTTTCTCAGCTGGCTTTTCCGTAGTTGTGACTTCGAGGATCAGGGAGGGCTTCCAAGGCCTTGGAAAGATTCGGTCCTCTTCTGCCGCAGTGCGGAATAATTGTTGACGAACTTGCCGCGGTGCGGTATTTTTCTCTTGTCGAATTGCCGCGCCTCGGCAAATCCTGATTTCGGTTCGATTTTTCAGCTCCAGGAAGCCGGCGCGAGCCCGATGGTTCCTATTCCTTGGCCGCTCAAAAGGGCCAGCCCGCTCAAAAGGGAGAGCAACTCATGGTTCGAGTCATCAAGCGTTACGAGAGTCGCAAGCTCTACGATACGGAGGAGAGTCGTTATGTCTCCCTGGAAGACATCGCTGCTTGGGTTCGTGAGGGTCAAGAGGTCAAAGTGATCGACAACGCCTCTTCGGCGGATGTCACGGCCCAGACCCTCACTCAGGTCATCTTGGATGAAGGCCGTCGTGGCACCCGTTTTCTCCCGAGTGAGCTTCTCCACGACCTGGTTCGAGTTGGCGAACAAGCTCTCACCAACAGCGTCGAGCAGGTGCAGCACGGTATGGATCGCCTGGTCCGAGCCTCGGTGGATCGCCTAGGCCCGGTGCGCCGGGTACGAGAAGAGATGAACAACTTGAAGTCTCGCTTGGAGAAATTGGAGGGCAGTCTCTCTGATCTGGAAGATGACGGAGAGCCGGTGGCCCCCGCCAAACCCCGCAAAGCGAGAAGCACGCGAAGCCGCACCGCGGCAGCAACGAAATCTACCAAGACCCCCAATAAGGCCAAGGGCTCAACGGTGAGTCCGGCCAAGGAGAAATAGATCATGAAGAAGATTCTGGATACCCAGAAAGCAGAAGAGCGTTTGGAACAGCTACGGGACGATCTGGTGGAGACCAGTCGCAATGTGTTGCACGCCGGCCTGGGAGCCGCTGCGGAAGCCGACGAGAGCAGCCGCGGCCTCTACGCCCGGTTGGTCGACCGTGGACGGACCTTTCAGAACGATCGGAAAGAGCGGTTGGACGAGCGTCTGTCTGGAACCCGTCGGCGGGTTCGAGCCGTGTCCCAATGGGTGAGCGCAACGGCTGACCAGGGCCTCGGGCGGGCCGGCAAGGTGACCACGGAGACCCTGCAGCGGTTTGGCATTCCGACCTACGAAGACATCCGGGTGCTCAACAGCAGAGTTGCTGAGCTCAACAAGAAAGTTGAGGCACTGGTCTCCAAATAGTGGTTTTCCGAATCTAGGGCTTCCGAAAATAATTTTCCCGAGAAGCGAGAGCTTTCTGAATAGTTAGGAGTAAGAAAAATGACGAAGAAAAAGGTCGAACAAGTCACCGACGATGTTCTCTCCATGGCTGGCAGTATTTGGCTCGCCGGTCTCGGGGCCTTGGCAACAGCCCAGGACGAAGGGAATAAGGTTTTCTCCCGTTTAGTGTCGAAGGGGCAGGGTGTGGACCTGGTCAACAAGGAAGACATGGAAGAGCAGGTCGACAAAGCTCGCCAACAGGTTTCGGAGCAAGTCTCCAAGGCAAAAGGCGCTGTCAGTGGTGCCCTCGGGGATCTCGCTTCTTCCTTTGATGATCAATTGGGAGCTGCCATGCATCGCCTCGGGGTTCCCACCCGTGATGAGATCAAGACCCTCACGGAGCGGGTGGAGGCTCTCACGGAGAAGGTGGATCAGCTTCGCCCGCAGCCGGCTCCCAAGACTCGGACCCGGCGGACCGCGTCCTCCAGCGCCAAGAAAACGACTTCCAGCGCGGCTACCAAGGCCAAAAAGACAGTGACCCGGGTAGCCACCAAGACCAAGAAAGCGGCCGCCTCGACGGCGAGCAAAGCGAAAAAGGCTGTTGAGGCGGAAGCCTAGAGCCGGCGGGAACCCTGGTTTCTTCTAGCCTGAGTTTCTCACCGACTTCGTCGCGAAGTGCCGGAGATTCCGGAAGATATGGAATCACGACGGCAAGTCGGTGAGAAGGGAGGGTTAGGCGACCTGCGGGGGGGGGCGCTGGTTCGTGGCTGACGGAGCCCCGAGGAGACCCCCCGCTGCTCGGCCAAACCGCAGCCAATTGATGTGCGACAGGCTGTTCGTAGCGGGCCTGGGGTCTTGGCCTGGCCTATCGCCTAGGCCCTTGGTTTCTGGATCAAACTGTTTCTGGCTCTGACTGGAATCTGGCTTTGGCTGGAATACGGGAGCACTACCTGATTCCGGGCTCATGCCCACCAACGACCTTCAAAACGAGAACTCGAGGTTGACCATGGGGAAAAGAGCAGCGGAAAAGCCGGATCGTGGTCGGAGAATCGGTTTGGCCCTCGCCGGTGGTGGGCTCGGTGGTGCCGTGTATGAGATCGGTGCCCTCAAAGCTCTCGAAGAATCTCTCGAGGGCATTGACCTCAACAATCTGGATACCTATGTAGGAGTGAGCGCCGGTGGTTTCATCTGCGCTAGCCTGGCCAATCACTTGACCCCGTCTCAGATGTGCCGGGCGATCATCAAGAATGAACCCGGGGAGCATCCGTTCGTACCGGAGACCTTTCTCACCCCCGCGATCGGGGAGTTGGTGAACCGCACTCTGACCGTACCCCGGCTTCTCTGGGAGGCGGTTCGGGAGTACCTTCAGCACCCCGGGGAGCATACCGTCAAGGAATCCCTGACCCGTCTCGGCAGGGCCTTGCCGGTGGGGGTTTTCAACAACGAGCCAATCCGCAGCTATCTCCACAAGATCTATTCGATCAAGGGGCGAAGCGACGATTTTCGCAAGCTCGATCACAAATTGGTCGTGGTAGCAGCCGATCTGGATTCCGGCGAGGCCGTCCGATTCGGCGAGCCTCCTTTCGACGACATCCCGATTTCTCGTGCCGTCCAAGCCAGTACCGCTCTTCCTGGGCTCTATCCTCCCGTCGAGATCGATGATCGGTACTACGTCGACGGTGTTCTGCTCAAGACTCTGCATGCTTCCGTTGCCCTGGAAGCGGGGGCGGAGCTGGTGCTCTGTATCAACCCCATCGTTCCGGTGGATACGGTGCGGGCGGTGGAAAAGGGAATCATGAAGCGGGGCAAGCTGATCGATCGTGGTTTGGTCACGGTGCTCTCCCAGACCATGCGAACTCTGATTCGTTCTCGTCTCGATGCGGGGATGGCCCGATATGAAGGCGACTTTGAGAAAGCAGATATCGTCCTCTTGGAGCCGAAGCGAGACGACTATCAGATGTTTTTCCGCAACATTTTTAGCTTTCGGGGGCGTCAAGAGGTCTGCGAGCACGCCTATCAGAAAACTAGAGCGGAGTTGTTGGCCCGGTACGATGAGTTGACTCCGGTCCTGGCCCGTCACGGGATTCGGCTGCGGCGAGAAGTTCTGGAGGAAAAGGACCGCTATCTGTGGGACCATGTAGGTCTGCCGAAGACGAGCTCGAAGACGAGCCCCACGGTGATCAAGGACTTGGACTCAACTTTGGCCCAGCTGGAAGAAATGGTGCCCCAGAGGTAGGGGTATGTGGTGAAACTTTAGGGGAGAAACTTGAAGCAAGATCTATCTCTCGGGATGAGACGTCAGCCTCGCAGGAGCAAGCGTCCCCTGTTGCTACTTCTACTGGCCGTACTGGCGACTCTCGCCCTGGCCTGGTTTCGCATCGGTCCGGTACCTGAGATCGTTATCCATCCCAGTTTTTCTGCCATCGGTCCCCGTACTCCGGTGGAGGTTTCTCTACAGGAACCTCGACGAGGACTGAGCACCGTCCAAGTGGAAGTGCTTCAGGAGGGAAAATCCACCGTGCTGCTTGAGGAGGCCTTCGAACCACGCTCCTTCTGGTCCTTTTGGGGAGGGCGGACCGCCGCGAAAACCTTCCCATTGGAGGTGGGGCGAGAGACCGTGTCGAATCTTCAGGAAGGAGAAGCCACGATCCGGGTGACCGCTGGCCGCGCACCCACCTGGCTGCGTTCTCCAAAGCCGGTCTCCAAGGAATTGACTCTCCCCGTACGCCTGCGGCCGCCTCGGCTGGAGTTGACCTCCGGTCCCAACTACGCGACCCAGGGCGGTAGCGGTGTGGTTACCTATCAGGTCGGGAGTTCCAGTGCTCGAGATGGCGTACAGGCAGGAGAGTGGTGGTTTCCGGGCTTCCCTCTTCCCGGGGGCGCCCCAGGGGACCGTTTCGCCCTGTTTGGGGCACCCTACGACCTCGACGACAAGGACTCCATTCGTTTGTGGGTTTCCGACGAGTTGGGCAATATCCGCGAGACTCCTTTTCTAGACCTCTATAAGCTCCAGCCTCTGCGTCGCGACACGATTCGGTTGAATACCGCTTTCTTGGAGCGAGTCGTTCCCCTCATTCAAGCAGAATCACCGGAAATCCAGCAGACCGACGACCTGTTGGCCGGGTACCTGGCCATCAACGGAGACTTGCGCCGGGCGAATGGCAAGGAGCTGAATCGATTGGCCGGGGAGTCGCGACCAGAGTTTCTCTGGCAGGGCCCTTTCCGGCAGCTTCCCGGTAGCCAAGTCATGTCTAGCTTTGCTGACCGCCGCACCTATACCTTCGAGGGCAAGGAGGTGGATCACCAAGATCACCTCGGCTTCGACCTGGCCTCGACCCGCCGGGCGCCGGTTCCAGCCTCCAATGGCGGAGATGTCGTACTTGCGGGATATTTTGGGATCTACGGCAGCACTGTCGTGCTCGATCACGGCTACGGGCTGATGACCCTCTACGCCCACCTCTCCAGCATTTCCGTCGAGGTCGGACAGTCTCTCTCTGCTGGTGAGATCGTCGGGCGCACCGGGCAAACGGGCCTAGCGGGAGGAGACCATCTTCATTTCACCATGTTGATCCAGGGGTTGGCGGTGAACCCTGTGGAATGGTGGGATCGAGGCTGGATCACCAACAATGTGACCTCGAAGCTACAACCGCCAGGTTAGGTCTTTTACCGGACAGCTAGCCAGCAGCCACCGACGCCTTCGGTGAATCTATCTGTAGACCCTTTCTCGGTGCAGGATCCAACCTCCTGGGCGATGCCCCTGAGGATCGTGGTGGGTCCAGTGGATGACGCCCCCACGATCACTCCACTCGTACTGACCGCGCAATTCCACGGTGTCCCCAGTGGCAATCGGGACTCTCTCGGAAAGGTCGATGTTGTGGCTGACCAGCACCGTGTGGCCATCCGCCAGCCGCAGAATGAACTTCTGATGGCGGGAACCCTCCAGGTCATCCGGGAGCTTTCGGCTAACGATTCCTGAAGCCTCAACGACCACCCCAGAGCGGTGCTCCCGAAAGGCGTCGAGAATCGCTTGGTCCCCATGGCCTTCCCTGTCTCCTCGGTTTTCCCGGCCACCAAGGTTGGTATTTTCGGCGCTGGGAGGTGAGCTCGGCGAAGGTCCTGCCGTGCGGTAGTTATTGAGGCCATAGAGCACCAGGCCGATGACCAGGTACAGGACGCCTTTGATGGGGAATCGTCTTCTCAAGAGGAAATCCTCGCGCAGAGTTTGGGTAGGAGGGTGGTCATGGAGTCTCTAGCTTCTTCGGGGTCTTCCCTTTTTCTCGGCGCGGCTCGACGCCAAGCCGTTCTCTGCTATCCAGCAAGAGGGCGAGATTTTCTTCCAGCCAGGCCTCAGCTTCTTGATACTTGGCGAACAATCGTTCTCTCCGGCGAAATTCAGGGGTGTGAAAACGGTGCCGTCCATTGCGATACACCGCAGGTAGATCGGCGTGCAGCATCTCGTGGTGCACCACGGACTCCACCACGAACAACGGGACCCAAGGTTGATCCAACACTGGATGAATGCGGATTAGGTGTTGGTTGGCGTTGTAGGTCCCAAAGTGAATGGTTCTTCGTCGAGGGCGGCGGCGAGAGGCAATGGGGCGGGTTGGGGAACGTCCCCAGGTTATCGGCACGGTCAACCTATTCTCAAAATAGCTGTGATTGATTTTGTCGCGGATTTCATTCAGTGGGAAAACTCGGCCTTGGGGCCTGAGTCGGACTTGCTGTCTTCGAGGCTTGCTCCTCAAGGCGGGGCTTGGTTCGGGGGGCCGGATCTTAGGGTCATTGAAATGTTGGCGAAGAATCTCCAGGGCCTGGTGTTTCCTGGGACCCTGAAACCGACCCAAGGCGAAGCCTGCCACCTCTGCCAATTGGAGTGGGTCCGCCGACAGGAAACACCAGTGCAACCGAAGGTGAATACCCTTTGAGCTGCCGTGGGCGACCCGGGAGGACAGAATGCGGGTCAGATTGTCGGTCAAGGTCAGCCTTTCCAGGCGCTCATCCATGAGCTTGGAGAGTCGTTGCCAAAGCTCGCGGGGTGTTCCTGAAACAGCGGCAGCTTCGATTTTTTTTTGAACTGGGGTAGAAATCCGAATGGAGACTCGACGTACTTTCTTTGGGAAGAAGGCCCGAAATAGGTGGAGTTGTTTCGGGGAAGAAGCACTGCGCTGTCGGCTCATGGCTTCAGAGTAGCTCGGTGGCAGGGGGCGGTTCAAGTCGGAGCCGATTGGAAGTCCCGGAGCCGGTTTGCTCTCGGGGTGAGGCGAAGTGGGAGACCAAATAGGAGTAGGTGTGAGAAAATACAAGAGTGAGACGACTCTGACCTGGAGGGTAGGGATAGCCTGGATTCCTCGGTGAATCGAGTCAAGGCTCTAGAAGGACCTAGATGAAGGAATAACTAGAGAACCTCTGGACGGGGGCGCCCGTAACTATATTTCATGCTCCCTTTTCAGAAGGTGAGGGAGTCTTGCTTAGCTGGTGTTTCGACTCGAGAGCCCGAGAGGGATGCGGGTATCGGTTGTTTCGTGATTCATCTCCTTGCGTAGATGGGTAGGTTTGGGAGAGCTGGGATGACATCATCTGGTGTGAAAGAGCCGCCTTTTCAGGCAGCTGATGAGATGGGCAACAGGGATGGGGATATGGAGAGCGAGCGGTTATTGGAGCGGCTCGATACGGTCCTGCGACGAACCGCTGAGATGAATCTCACGGTTCCAGAGGAGACCGGGGATCTCGGCAAGATTTTGAAGCAGGTGCCGGAGCTGCGCTACCTACTTTCTTGCAGTGTCGAGCTTCTCAGTGAGATCGATACCTACTATGAATCCAAGGAAGCAGGTGGTACTGCTTCCGGAACGACCGATTCCCTCGTGGATATTGGCGCCTTGATCTCTTCTGAGCTTGCCGCTCGCGGCATTTCAGACATGGCCTTTGTGGCTCGTGGAGACTTGCAGACCTGCCTGAGAGACCTAGAGCAGGCGAAGAAGATGTCCGAGTCTTGGCAGTTGGCCTCTCAATGCGATCGCGGCCAGAGACGACTGCGACAGGGTCTGATTGCGGTTGAATCGGCGATTCACGAATATGAGGGTAGGGAAGGTCCCCTACGAGTTTGGTTCGATTTGGAGACTTCTCTCGAGATACGCAGTCTCTACGGGAATCTTCGGCGAGACCTTCTATGGCTTGGGGCTTCCGAATCGGAGGACCTCGCGGAACTCTTGGAGGCTGCCTCTCAGCGATTCACCGACCTAAGGTCCCTCCCTGTCTATCCCCTGCTACGGATTCACGACCGGAGAGCCATGCGCCGTCTTTACCACCGAATTTGTCAGTGGAAAGAATCCGGGGAAGCTCAGTCGGTCAAGGAAGGGGAGAGAATCTGGCAGGACGTTCTGGCTTTCGCGGAGTTGTTGGTTCAGGTCAACCGGCGCCAGGAACTCCAGGAGCACGACCGCCGGTTGGTACGCAATTCTTTCCACCATTTGTTCGGCCGAAGAAGAGGCGTAGTAGCGGTCTCGGAAACGTTTCTAGAGCAAATTCGGGGCCTATTGGGTTTGGACGATGAGCTGGACACCCTGATCTTGAACCCCAACTCCTTCCCTCTCAGCGCCTGGACGAGTCCTCTGAAGCGGCTGAACAAGCAGCTCAACCCGACAGCCACTTTGTAGGTTCGGCATCGGTGAATGCCTGCCCCTCTTTCGAGGGCTTCCACCTCTGGAATCTTCCAACGCTGAGCTAAGAACTCCCTGCCCGTGTCGTCCTAGGCGCCTTTCAATACGTCTTTCGGAAGGCGAGGCTCTCCCCCCATCTGTTTCCCCGAATCGACTTTCCTTCGCAGACTTTCCCCGGTTTGAACTCCGCTACCTCGGCGAGCTCTGACTCGGCGAGCTCTGAATCGGAGAGCGATGCGGTCTAGGCCCCTACTGCCTCTACAGCAGCCGGCTTGGATACTGGCGCCAGCTGGGCCAGCGCTTGAGAGAGGTCCGCTTCCAGGTCTGCACAGTTCTCGATGCCGACGGAGACTCGAACCAAGCCTGGGTCCACTGCTAGGGAGGAGTCTGCTACGGAAGCATGGGTCATGACGGCGGGTACCTCGATGAGGGACTCAACTCCACCCAGGGATTCGGCCAGGGTAAATAACTGAGTGTTCGCTGCCACCGAGCTGGCAGCTGCTTCGCCACCTTCCATGATGAAGGAGATAATTCCGCCACCTCCGGCCATTTGTCGTTTCGCCAACTCGTATTGAGGGTGGCTTTCGAGGCCCGGATAGATTACCTGGCTAACGGCGGAATGCTGAGAGAGAAATTCCGCTAGCCGTTGGGCATTCGCACAGTGAGCCTGCATCCGAAGAGGAAGTGTCTTGATGCCTCGCAGGGTCAAGAAGCAATCCATGGGGCCGGGAACAGCTCCGGCGGCGTTCTGGAGGAACTTGAGATCCTCGTAGAGGGCCTGGTCGTTGACGATAACGAGACCTCCGACCACATCCGAATGGCCACCCAAATATTTGGTAGCACTGTGTACGACGACATCAGCACCGAGCAAAAGGGGGCGTTGGAGGGCGGGGGAGGCGAAGGTGTTGTCAACGGCTAGGAGGGCGCCATGAGCCTGAGTCAATTGAGCGACGGCTGCGATGTCGGTCAGGCGCAACATGGG
The DNA here is from genome assembly GCA_022601195.1 of Deltaproteobacteria bacterium. GTDB lineage: Bacteria > Acidobacteriota > Thermoanaerobaculia > Multivoradales > JAHZIX01 > JAHZIX01. The sequence continues at coordinate 136,815 of JAHZIX010000040.1, read as the reverse complement.
ATTGGTTGGCGTTTCCAACCACACCATGCGGGTATTGGGCCTGAGGCCTGCCTCGACTTGTTCAAGGTCACTGGTGTCTACATAGGAAAACTCGACACCGTTTTTCGCTAGCACTTTGTCGAAGAGTCGGTAGGTTCCACCGTAGACATCATTGCCGGAAAGAACGTGGTCGCCGGGACCGAGTCGTCGCACCAGGGTATCGGTCGCCGCCATGCCAGAGGCGAAAGCGAGCCCGTACCGGCCTCCTTCGAGGGCAGCTGCGGAGTTTTGGAGTGCCGTTCGGGTGGGATTGTCGGTGCGCGAGTACTCGTAGCCGGTATGTTCGCCGACGGCTCGTTGAGCGTAGGTGGAATTCTGGAAAATGGGAGTCATGATGGCACCGGTGGTTGGGTCCGGGGAGACTCCCGCGTGCACGGCAAGGGTTTCGAAATGGTGCAGCAAGTGGTTGGGGTCGGATGGGTTCGAGGACATGAACTTTGCTCCTTATCGTGCTGTCGGCGGATCGGGAAAACGTGGACGAAATCGCCGACGAGAGGTCAATTTCTCGGGGTCTAGCGGAAGTTCGGCAGACTTGCCGCTATTCTAGCAGGCTCCTAGCCCACCTTTCTCACTGCCCTTCTGCTGCGCTTTCCTACCCGGCGAGATTTTCGAGGTGAGATGGTGATGCTGCTCTAGGGCAGAGTGCACCACTGTCTGGGTCGCTGAATGCGACTTTTCCTCTGGATTTCCAGGCACTAATGGCCCCTCGCGAAGGAGTTGGGAAAGAAGGGTTGGCTAAAAGGTCTCCTTGGTTGATATGAGGAATTGAACCCGGTCGATGGATGCCTCCCCGGTGAGCGGGAAGGCCACATCCAGATGGACCATGGATCCAAAGCCAGAGCGGCTGGGGCTGAGTCTCAGGCCGAAGCCTACGTCGATGAGAGTACCTTGGTCCGAAACGGAATTCGTTCCCGGAGTCCACACCTTGCCGATGTCCACGAAGACCGCAGCACCGACATGGGCCAGACGAAGAGGATGCCATGGAGTGTAGAAGCGCTGTTCCAAGGTCAGCAGCGCACGACGATCACCGAATTGATAGCGCAAGGGGTATCCCCTCAGGCCAGAATCTCCCCCGAGAAGGAGCTGTTTCTCTGGGTCCAACTCTCTTGCTGCGTCGACTCGAAGGGTTGCGAACAGAGCGTGCTGCCCCATATTTCGCCAGTGGTACCGTGCAGCGAGACCGACGAGAACGTCTTCTTCCCCTCCCTCGCCCCAGCGACCTGTGAGGTAGGAATCGAACAGCAGTACGTGGTTCTCGGCGGGAATCAGGCCCAGGCTGTAGCTTCCTTCCAGGATCAACTGATCTCGGTTCGCTCCGAAGATCGGAGAGGACCAGCCAATGCGGGCGGTGATGTTGTGCCCCAGGGCTAGGTCTTCCGTCCGACCGATGAGATTAATGTCTTGGGCTTCCAGGTAGCGGTCCTGAGCCAACTGAAATCCTAGCCAAGGGTAGGACAGAGTGCGGTCCTCGAGGGGGCGGAAGGGGGTGGGGACCGGGGTATTCGCGGAAAATTTGTGCTCCTCGAAGGTCACTCCGGCGAGCCATCGGTGGGTGTTTCCTTCAATCAACCCTTTCGATATTCCCGTCCAAGCCTCGGCAAACGTTTCGTCGTGGTCGAACTTCCACTGCACGGTGCCCAAGTCGTAGAAGGAGTCGGTTCGGCGGTTGCCGACGTATTCCAAGCCGCCGGCGCGACGGCTGTCCAGGGAAAAGAACCTTCTGCGGAACTTCAGTTTCTGAAATCGACCGTCGTCATTGTCTCCATAGTTCAATTCCAGCTCTGCGCGGGTTCCCAGAAGATTGGGGTCTATGTAGCGAACCTTGTAGCCACTACGGTCGACGTCTGAGCTTCGCTTGAGGGTGATTTCCTTCCCGGTTCCAAGGAAATTGGAGTCCTGGACTTCAATGTTGAAATTGTTCTCGCCGCCACTTCGGCTGAGGCTGGCGCCTACTTTGAGAGTCCAAACATCGCGGGTCCGAATCCGGAGGTCGACTTTTTTCCCATCGTAGGCGATGGGCTCGATGGTAGCGTCGTAAAGATAGCGTTGAGACCTGAGAATGCGGGCCGACTCCTCGACTTCGTAACGAGAATAGGGGGTTCCTTCCTCCAGCAGGAGGAATTTTTCGATCACTCGGTCTCGGGTCCGACGGTGCAGGCGATTGGCCAGGCGATAGAGACGGTAGCCTTCGCCGGGCTCTTCCTTGTTGAAGATGTCTTGAGTGTCTACTTCTATCTTGCCGATCTCGGTACCTCGCTCCTCGAGGATATGGGGTGCTGGAAAAGAGATGGCGTTGGATCGAAGTATGGAAGCGGCGGGAGCAGTAGAAGAGTCTTCTTTATTGGAGGTTTCGTTAGAGGCTGAGGAGCTATTGGTGCACAGGAGGGCACCGGCACCGGCCTGCGGGAGGATGACCCCGACGGCGAAAACTGCGAGACGAAGATTCATAGAGGTCCGTTGACCATTGATTTCACGGTGGCTCTAGCCTCGATTCAGGCCTCTCGGTACAAGTCTTGTTTCAGGTCCCGGATTTCTGATCCCGGATTGTTGATAAGGGAGCAGCAATTCAACCGTTCCGGACCTTGATTTTCTTTGATGAGAGTGCATGCCAATCTACCATAAGAAAGCCTGATTCCAAATCAGCTCCTTGCAGACGGTTCGTCAAAAGTATCGCTGCCTGGCCCAGGGGGGACTCGTCGAGAGAATCTACTTGGGGAGATCTAGGGTTGGGGAGAGATTGCCAGCGGTCCTGCTAGAGGGCTTGCCAGTCCTCTTCCAAATGCTCTTCCGGGGCCTTTCATGAGCTGGGGCTCCCCCTATCTGGCGGACGGTCTCACCGCAGGCTGCCGACAGGTGTGTGGGCCGCTGGTCTGTTTCCGGTAGTGAATGCTATGCTTCCGGCCCACGATCTATGGCCTTTCAGAAGACCTCGAGGCAACCCCCTTGTCATGCTCACAGAAGCTCTGATCGAATCCGTGCGGGAGTATCTTCTTTCCCTCCAAGATGGAATCTGCGCTGGCCTTGAAGAGGAAGATGGCACAGGCCGCTTCTCAGAGGATTCCTGGAAGCGCTCGGAAGGAGGAGGCGGCCGCAGCCGAGTTCTCACCAACGGAGCTGTTTTCGAGAAGGGTGGGGTGAATTTTTCTGATGTGAGCGGCGCGAGCATGCCGAAGGCTGCCACTACCGCTCGGCCAGATCTGGCGGGCCGGCGCTTTCGTGCCATGGGGGTTTCTCTGGTCCTGCATCCCCTCAATCCATTTGTGCCAACGACTCATGCCAACGTCCGCTTTTTCGTCGCGGAAAAGGACGGATCCGAACCCATCTGGTGGTTCGGTGGTGGTCTAGACTTAACCCCTTACTACCCCTATGAGGACGACGCGATTTACTGGCATCGCACTTGTAAGAAGGCCTGTGAGCCGTTGGGAGGAGACACCTACGATCGCTTCAAGGGGTGGTGTGACCGCTACTTCTATCTCCCCCATCGAGATGAGACTCGGGGCATCGGGGGTCTGTTCTTCGACGACCTCAACGAATCGGGTTTTGAGGACAGCTTTGCTCTGATGCGAAGCGTCGGGGACCATTTCCTTGCCGCCTACTTGCCGATCGTTCGCCGGCGGAAGGACTCTCCCTGGGGCGAGGGAGAGAGAGCTTTTCAGTTATATCGTCGGGGGCGATATGTGGAGTTCAACCTGATTTACGACCGGGGCACGCTCTTCGGGCTGCAGAGTGGAGGGCGAGCTGAATCGATTCTCATGTCGCTGCCTCCCATGGTGCGGTGGGAATACGGTTGGGTGCCTCAAGAGGGAAGCCCGGAAGAGCAGCTTTACGAGCGCTATCTCAAGCCTCAAGATTGGTTGGCGGGAGAGAAAACCTAGCGTGGGCATGGCCCTCCACCTCGAACTCCTTTACTTCCCTTCCATCCCACTTCCTCTGGCTCGCCGAGCTTGTTGCGATTTTTGAATCGAGTCTTCCCGTTGAACAAAGCTCGGGGGCATGTTGCCTCCCTGAAGTCAGTCGGAGTCCGCGCGAACCGCCACCACCGGGCAAGGAGATTTATGAAGCACGCGGAGGGTCGTGCTGCCGAAGACCAACTTTCCGACCGAACCATAGCCATGGGTAGCCATGACGATGAGATCGGCTTTCACTTCATTGGCGCAGACGACGATTTTCTCCGCGGCGTTGCCCTCCATGAGGTGGGGTCGTACATCTAGGCCGGCTAGATGTTTTTCCACGTAGGAGCTCAGTTCTTCCTGGGCCCGTCGCAGATGTTCCTGCTGAATTTCCTGCCGGTGGAATTCTGAGCTGAAGGTCAGCGAAGGCAGAGGTAGGTCTGCAACATAGAGCAAGTGGAGCTGGGCCCCCAGGGGCGCGGCCAAATCCTTGGCAGATTGGACACCGCCAAGGGCTGAGTCTGAAAAATCTGTGGTCACCAAAATGTTCTTGAACTCAGCCATCGATCGAATCCTCCTTCTACCTAGTGTCTCGCAGCGACCCCCAGCCTCTACGATTCGCTAGGTAATGCTTCAAGCTACCCCTGTACTGACTCCTGGGCAATACCTTACTGCACAATGCCCAGGCCACCCATGGGAGGAGGGCGGAATGGGGAGAAGTTTCGGCGCAGGGAGACGGAATTCCATGCTGTGGCAACCCCTTGACAAATAGATATGCTCAGGTTTAGCATATCTCTAAGGCGTTACAGCCGATTTTTTTGAGCCATACTTATACTCAGACTGAGCATAAGGAGTCATTATGAGTAGCCTGTCCTCGATTCCTGCAGTGGATCTTTCTTATACCCCGGAGGTCGCCCGGGCGACTGCTGGAATCTACGGCCGAGTCCGGGACGTAATTCCCGAGATCGAATGGCCGGTCCATGCTCCCTATGTGGATGCCATCAATCGTCTCAAGGCAGAAAAGAACGCCGTCATTCTGGCCCACAATTACCAAACTCCAGAAATTTTCCACGGCGTAGCAGACCTCACCGGCGACTCCTTGGCCCTGGCAAGAATGGCCACAGAGACCGACGCCGACGTCATCATCCTGTGTGGTGTCCACTTCATGGCCGAGACGGCCAAGCTCCTCAATCCTTCTAAAACGGTCCTCATCCCTGACCTCCGAGCCGGCTGCTCCCTCGCTTCATCCATCACCGGCGCAGATGTGCGGCTCCTCAAGGAGCGCTATCCTGGTGTTCCCGTAGTGACCTACGTCAACACTTCGGCAGACGTCAAAGCGGAAACCGATGTCTGTTGTACCTCGGCGAATGCAGTCCAGGTGGTGGAATCCCTCGGGGTGGATCGAGTGATCTTCCTACCGGACGAGTACCTCGGTCGCTACGTAGCGAGTCAGACCGAGGTCGAACTGATTCTCTGGCACGGCCACTGCGAAGTTCACGAACGGTTCAAGCCAGCGGACATTCGGCAATTTCGGTCGCAATATGAGGATCTACAAGTCTTGGCGCACCCGGAGTGCCCTCCGGATGTGTTGGCCGAGGCGGATTTCGTCGGCTCGACTTCCGGAATGATTCAAGCGGTAGGGCTGCGCAAGCCCAAGCGGGTGGTGATGATCACAGAGTGCTCCATGAGCGACAACGTTGCGGTGGAGCATCCGGAAGTGCAGTTCATTCGCCCCTGCAATCTCTGCCCTCACATGAAACGCATCACCCTGCCGAAAATTCTCGAATCGCTCCAAGAGCTTCGCTACGAGGTCACTGTGGAACCGCAGATCGCGGAGCGAGCGCGAGCTTCGGTAGAGCGGATGTTGGCGGTGGGGCGCGGTGAGAAAGTAACCTCATGAACTTCCCCGGCGGGGTTTTCGACAGCGACATCATCGTCGTTGGTGGGGGAGTAGCAGGCCTCTCGGTGGCCCTAGGAGCGAGGGGGAAGAAGGTGACCTTGTTGTCCAAGGTGCCGGTGACTCCGCAGGGAGCGGGTGGCTCCAGCGTTTGGGCCCAGGGAGGTGTTGCGGCAGCCGTCGGCGCCGATGACTCTCCGGCATTGCATGCGGAAGACACGCTGGCTGCGGGGGCAGGCCTCTCCGTACCGCGGGTGGTTCGGGTATTGACTGAAGAGGGCCCGGAGAGAGTGTTCGAGTTGATCGCTCTAGGAGCCGAGTTCGACCGAGCCGACGATGGCGGTTTGGCCTTGGGAAGGGAAGCGGCGCACTCCAAGCGACGAGTTCTCCACGCCAGTGGAGATGCCACTGGAGCAGAAATCGTCCGTAGCTTGATGGCGGCGGTTCAGGCCACTCCGCGTATTGGAGTCGTCGGTAGCGTTGAAGTCGTAGACCTCGCCCTGGACGGAGCCCCAGGCGCCGGCGACGTTCGCGGAGTCGTCGGAGTCAGCGAGACCGGAGAGCGTCAGCTTTACCGGGCACCGGCAGTGGTTCTGGCGACCGGTGGACTGGGGCATCTTTATGCCCATACGACCAACCCGCCGGAGAACACCGGCGATGGACTGGCGATCGCTGCTCGTGCCGGGGCTCGCCTCGTCGACCTGGAGTTCGTGCAATTCCATCCGACGGCTTTGGCCTCCGGAATCGATCCCATGCCTCTCTTGACCGAAGCGCTCCGCGGTGAGGGGGCGGTGCTCGTGGACGACCGAGGAGATCGGTTCATGGTCGCGGAGCATGAGCTGGCTGAGCTGGCGCCGAGAGACATTGTGGCGCGGGCCATTTGGCGCAAGAAGGAGGGGGGCCAGCAGGTCTTTCTCGATGCCCGAGAAGCGGTAGGAGAGTCCTTTCCGCAGCGTTTTCCAACGGTTTTCTCTCTGTGCCAGGCTCAGGGCCTGGACCCGCGGCGGGAGCTCATGCCGGTGTCCCCGGCCACCCACTTTCATATGGGAGGCATCGCTACGGACATTCGTGGTCGCACCTCCTTAGGAGGCCTTTGGGCCTGCGGCGAGGTGGCCTCTACGGGCGCTCACGGAGCCAACCGCCTCGCCAGTAACTCTCTTCTGGAGGGGCTGGTCTATGGAGCCCGGGTCGCTTTGGATATCGACAGCTGTGGGGGAGCAGCCGAGCTTGCCGACTGTGAGGATTCTCAGTGCGCTGGCTCGGCAGCGACGCCTGGCCCCACCCTGGCTGCCGAGGAAGAAGATGCCAAGATCCAGGAACTGCGAAAACTGATGTGGAAGGAGGCGGGTCTGGTGCGTAGCGCTGCAGGCCTGGAGCGAGCTAATAAGGGCCTGAAACGACTCGGTTGGTGGGTGAATTCCGCCAGCCCACGGTTGCGCAATCTCCATACGGTAGCCCAGCTGGTGAGCCAAGCGGCTAGCCAACGGTTGGAAAGCCGAGGGGGGCACTTTCGCTCCGATTTCCCCTTTCCTGACCCTGCTTGGAAGCGGCGGCTCTTTGTGGCCCTGGAGGACGGCGTCCTACAGGAAGCTCCCGCGTGGCCCGAGAGCTCTCCGGCTCTAGCGGCTACCTCCGGAGAGGCGGCGCGATGAGCTCGTCGCCGAAAAACTCTGAAGGTTCCTCTTCGCGGCCCATCGCACCCATCTTGGCGCCTCTTTATCCGGCTCAATTCCAAGACCTCGTCCGGGCGACCCTCTTGGAGGATCTCGGCCGTGGAGGAGATCTCACCAGCGATGCAGTGATTCCGGATTCGACCCCGGGGCGTGCTTTGGTGGTGGCTCGACAGCAGGGCTGTATCGCAGGACTGGAGGTAGCCCGCTGCGCCTTTCAGATGCTCGATGGGAGTCTCCGGTGGCACGCCAAGGCATCGGATGGGGACGTGCCCTTGCCTGGAACCACCCTGGCGGTGGTCGAAGGCTCGGCCCGGGGCTTGCTGGCCGCAGAACGTACTGCCTTGAACTTTCTCGGGCACCTCAGCGGAGTGGCGACGGTCACTCGAACGATTGCAGAGGCCATTGCCCATACCCCTGCGAGAGTGGCTTGCACCAGAAAAACGACCCCCCTCCTGCGGACCCTAGAGAAATATGCCGTTCGTGCGGGAGGCGGAGCCAATCACCGTTTCGGACTGGATGATGCGGTGATGATCAAAGACAACCACCGCAGCGTGGCGGGCAGTCTCACCCTAGCGGTGGAGCGAGTCCGAGCCGCTGTCGGCCATATGGTGAAGATCGAAGTGGAAGTGGACACTCTCGAGCAGCTGCTGGAAGCTCTTCCTCTCCACGTGGACGCTCTTCTTTTGGACAATATGAGCCTCGAGGAGCTTCGGGAGGCTGTCGAGCTGGCCCGCGGGGCCAACTCCCGAGCCGTCTTGGAGGCTTCCGGCGGAATCACTCCCCAAACCGCACCAGCGATCGCCGAAACCGGCGTCGATGTTCTCTCCATCGGCTGGATCACTCATAGTGCTCCGCGGCTCGATGTGGCTCTAGATATCGATCTTTCCTAGCTTTTCCTCTCGCCCTTTCGAAGACCCGCGAGTCTCACGAGCTCCGTCTTCTCGCGGTGTTTGTTTCTATGTTCCGGCTCTCGATGGCCGAATTTGTGGGTATCTTGTCATTGCTGCCTATGCCGAAGGCTGGCAAACTCTCGCCATGATCCGTTCCAAAGCTCCTGGTTCAACTGCCCTGCAACCACGACGCATCGTATTTCTGGTGCATCAAGGATTCCAACTACTGGATCTCACCGGGCCCATGGAGATCTTCTCCGATGCCAACGAATGGTGTCGCCACCGGGGCTGCGGCACTCCTGCCTACAGCCTTGCAGTGGTTTCCCCTGCGGCAGGGCCCGTTATCAGCTCGGCTGGTTTGGTGGTGCAGGCCGGCTCTCTAGCGAATTTGAAGCCACCTCTCGACACGGTGGTGGTGGTGGGGGGCGCTGGTTTGGATCGGGAAGATCAGCCGAGGTCCCGCCAGTGGTTGGAATCCGTGAGCCCGTCCCTTCGCCGAGTCGTCTCCGTTTGCAATGGAGCTTTTCTGTTGGCTCGAGCGGGCCTGCTGGAGGGGCGATGCGCCACCACTCATTGGGCTCTTTGCGACCGATTGGCAGCGGAGTTTTCTTCCATACGGGTCGCCCCGGACTCTATTTTCGTCGAGGATGGAGAGGTGTGGACCTCGGCTGGCGTCACCGCCGGCATGGATCTCAGCCTGGCTCTGGTGGAGCGGGACCTCGGCCGCGAGGCAGCGCTCACCATAGCTCGCTGGTTGGTCCTTTTCGTAAAACGGCCCGGGGGGCAAGCTCAGTTCAGCGAGCAGCTGACACTGCAGAAGGCCGACAGCGAGCCTCTTCGCCGGGTTCAAAATTTCGTTACCGACCACCTGGCAGAGGATCTCTCGGTGTCGGCACTGGCATCACGAGCGGCGATGAGTCCGCGGCATTTTGCTCGTCTCTTCAAGCGAGAGATTGGCGTGTCTCCAGCTCGGTATGTAGAACGGCTGCGAGTCGAGGCCGCACGGCGTTTGTTGGAAGACACTCGCCTTGGCGTATCTGCCGTAGCGGGGCGTTGCGGTTTTGGCAGCGAGGAAACTCTGCGTAAGACATTCCTGCGGCGAGTGGGTGTTTCTCCCAGCTCCTACCGCAACCGATTCCTGTCTCCACAGAAAAACACAGCTCCGAACCTCCAGGAGAGTTGATATGTTCGAAGTGAAAGCGCCGGTCGACCGCGAGGAATTGCTGACGGATCTCCGGCATCTCCACCAGGAAATCTGGTCGGCGATGGATTTCATGGACCCAGCAGTCTTTCTCGCCCCCCAGGGTGAATTCTGGTCTCCTGCGGACCATATGCGGCACCTCGTCCGATCGATCCGCCCCATCGAGCGGGCTTTGAGTTGGCCGAAACTTGTCCTGGGTATGCGCTTTGGTCGCTCCAAGAGGGACTCGATGTCCTTTGAACAGGTGCGGGAGAAATACAGCATTCAACTGGCAGCTGGAGCCAAGGCGGGGTCCTACGGCCCCTCTCCCCGAGATCCATCGATTCCCGACTCGGACTGGCGGGCCTTGGTGTTACGGCGTTTCGAAGCGGTGTCGAGAGACTTTGACAAGACCTTGACTGGATGGACCGACAAAGACCTGGAGCGGTATCAGTTGCCCCATCCGTTGCTCGGTGATCTTTCCATCAAAGAGATGCTCCTCTTTACTCTCTACCATAGCCATCACCACGCTCGCCGGATCTTCGAGCGGCTATCTCCTTCCTCCTGACGGGCCCCTACCGGATACACTAGCTGCCAAGCTTGATAAATTTCGGTTCCGGTAGGCGGTTTCTGATGAGTGTTTCTTCTTCCGAAATGTCTCGCCTGCTAGCTCAGTGGCGAGATGGGGATGCTGCAGCTTTCGACCGGTTGATGCCGCTGGTCTATCCCCAGCTGCGGCTTTTGGCGGAAGGCTATTTGCGTCGAGAGCGCCGAGATCACACTCTCCAACCGACTGCCGTCGTTCACGAGGCCTATTTGAAGATGATCGGCCGGGACCATCCGAATTGGGCGGACCGGGTTCACTTCTTCGCCGTTGCGGCTCGCATCATGCGGCGCATTCTGGTCGACCATGCCCGTGCTCGCAGAGCCGCCAAGCGGGGCGGGCATCTGCAGGTCACCTGGACCGAAGGGGGGATGCTCGATCTCGAACTGTCCGGTTCCGCCTCGGCATCTCCTGCCGACGTCATCGATTTGGATGAGGCGCTTCGCGAGTTGGCGCAGCGCGATGCAAGAAAAGCCCGAACCGTGGAGTTGCGCTATTTCGGCGGTCTCACGGTGGAGGAAGTGGCTCAGGTGTTGAAGGTTTCCAAGGAAACGGTCTATCTCGACAGTCGCTTGGCCCGAGCTTGGCTACAAGACCGGCTCAGTCGGGAGGGTGTTTCGTGAGCGATCCACGATGGCGCCGGGTAGAGGAGCTATTCGCCGGGGCCCTTGCCCGGGATGAAGGCGACCGGTCAGAGTATCTCGACACCGAGTGCCAGGGAGATGGGGAGCTGCGGGCCGAGGTGAGTCGATTGCTAGCGGCGGATGCCTCTTCTCAAGATCTGGTGCAGGAGGTGATCTCTCAAGGGGCGGCCCGGTTGACCGATCGGGGAGATGACGTCCAGGGCCGCCGCTTCGGACCCTGGGTGGTGGAGGGGGTCCTCGGAGAAGGAGGGATGAGCGTCGTCTACCGGGCCTCCCGAGGCGACCAACAATTTGACAAACAGGTCGCTCTCAAACTGGTCAAGTGGGGTCTGGATAGCGCCGAGATGGTGCGGCGTTTCGAAAGGGAGAGACAGATTCTGGCTTCCTTGGAGCACCCTCACATCGCGCGGCTGTTGGATGCTGGTTCAACAGAAGAAGGCTGCCCCTACTTCGTTATGGAATACGTCGATGGGGAGCCAATCGACCGTTTCTGTGATCAACAGCGGTGGGGTATCGAAGCCCGACTCAGACTTTTCGAGACCGTTTGCTCGGCCGTCAGTCACGCTCACCGCAACCTGATAGTGCATCGGGATCTCAAGCCGAGCAATATTCTCGTCACCGCTGAGGGAATCCCCAAGTTGTTGGATTTCGGTATCGCCAAGCTCTTAGATGACGAGGCAGGCTCGGCATCTGGAAGGCGAACCGCTCGCAGTGAGCGGTTCCTCACTCCGGCCTACGGCAGTCCGGAGCAGTTTGCTGGCCAGGCCGTCACCACGGCCACGGATATCTACTCTCTCGGAGCGCTGCTGTATGAGTTGCTATGCGGCAAATCCGCCGTTGGAAGCCGTGACTTTTCTCCTTTGGAATGGCAACGGGCTGTCCTGGAGGTCATGCCGGCTCCGCCCAGTCGCACTGTGGGCCAAAACCCTAAGGGAGACGGCCGCGAGACAGGCGGAGAGGGAAAGGGGGAGATTTCAGAGGAAGGGAGAGAAGCTTCCTCGCAGGCACTGGCGGCGGCCCGTGGCCTGAAGCCCGGGACCCTGAAACGGAGCCTAGAGGGAGATCTAGATTCCATTGTTCTGACTGCGCTGCGTAAAGAACCGGAGCGACGATATCCGTCTGCGGCACACTTGGCGGCCGACTTGGAGCGTTTCCGAGGCGGCTTACCGGTCACCGCTCGACCAGATAGATGGCGCTACCGAGCCGAGAAGTTCTTTCAACGTCACCGCTTGGGAGTGTTGGCCTCCGGGGTAGCGGGATGTCTGTTGCTGGCCTTCGTCACCGCCTTGATCGTGCAGACGGTGCGCCTGTCTCAGCAAAGAGATGTGGCGGCGCAGGAACGAAGTCGGGCTGGGCGAGCGTCGGAATTCATGGCGGAGCTGTTTCAAGTCACCGAACCGGACGAGATTCACGCCGGGCAGCTCACCGTGCAGGAGCTTTTGGCCCGGGGAGCTCAGCGGGCTCACGAAGACTTGGCGGAGGAGCCGGCCCTCCAGGCTCAAGTGCTCGAGAGCATCGGTCGGAGCTACCAGCAAATGGGTCTCTCGGAGCCGGCCACTCAGGTACTCGAAGAGTCTCTGAAGCTTCGCGCCGAGGCCGAAGGTCGAGAAACCGTCTCTTATGCCATCGTTCTCAACCGCATCGCCATTTCCTATTCCGAGCTGGGCAATTACCAAAAGGCCGAGGAGCTTTACGAACGGGCACTGCAACTCTATCGACGGCTGCTCGGGCCCGAGCATTCCTATGTTTCCTCGGTGCTCAACAACCTGGCTTTGGTGCGGCACGACCGGGGAGAGTTTGCCGCGGCAGCGCCCCTCTATCTCGAGTCGTTGAGGATGTGCGAAGCAGAGTTCGGAGCGGAACACCCGGAAACGGCCCTCTCTTTGAGCAACTATGGCCTGCTGCTCTATGACTTAGCTGCCTTCGACGAGGCGGAGCCAGTGATGGAACGCACGGTGGCTATCTACCGCCTGCACGGTCTTTTGGAGGAGCCGGAAGGTGCTTTCGGACTTCAGATTCTGGGGGCGGTACGGGCCGCCTTGGGCCGTGTTTCCGAGGGTGAGGAACTGATTCAGCAAGGTCTCGAGCGCCTCCAGAATCATTTTGGTCCCCGTCATTCCCAAGTCGCTCGAGCCCTCTATCGCCAGGGGGATTTGCTATTGCTCAAGGGAGAGCCGGAAGGCGCTCTCCAGGTACACCGCCAGGCCTTGGAGATACGTCGAGAGCTGTTGGGGCCGGAGCATCCCGAAGTGGCAGCCAGTTTGGCGGGCCTGGCTCGGTCTTTGACAGCGGTCGGCCAAGCCGAGGCTGCTGGCGAGGCCTTCGAAGCCTCTCTGAACCTGTATCGCACCGTCTCACCGCCCCATCATCCGGAGCTGGGTTTTGCTGCAGCGGACTATGGCCGATTCTTATTGAAACGGGGGAGTCGGGCTGAGGCTATTCCGTTGCTAGAAGAGGCAGAAGATATTCTGACGGCCGCTCTACGCCCCGGCGACTCTCGGGTAGCAGAAATCTCCTCCCTGGTGGCGTCGACCCCTCCCATCTAGTCCGGAGAGAGAATCGCGACGGATTCCGCGGTAGGTCGCTTCCAGTCCCAAAAGGGTTTTTCCTGCTTTTTTTTACAGGTTCTTTCGACCATTTCCGCTTCATTCCTAGTGGCTTCTGCTCTCGCCCTCTCCGGGGCGCAGAGGGAGCTGCTGCAATGACTTTCAATGGGAGGAGAACCGTGAAGTGCAGCGACCGACTCAGTCATCGTTTTTTGGAGGTGCCTAGGTGCCTCTCTCTGTTCGTGATCTTTCTTTTGGCGGCCCCAATCATGGGCTCTACCGCCGCCGAGCTTGCACCGCGTAGGATGGCGACCAAGTCTCTCGAGGCTTCTCTCGGGGTGGGGCGAGATTCGCGTACCTTGGTGATCAAGCTGGTGGATGATTCCAGAGGCCGAGTGGAGGGGGGGCACCTGACGGCCCAGGCTGGCTTGAGTCGGGTGTCCAAGTCGAGGAATAGGTCGGCGGGGGCCATTGGGGAATCGCCTCAGGCTGCAGAGGAGATTTCCCGGCTGGAGTCGGTGATGGCAGGAATCACCGGTATCGCTGGTGTTCGGTTACGTCCAGCGTTTTCTCTGCCAGTCCCTCAGCTGGAAGCCTTGAGGCAAGTGGGGCAGCACAATACGGGGAAGGCCCTCGCCGACCTGAGCCAATTTTTCGTTCTCGACCTGCCCACCGAAGAGCTCGCTGCCGAGATCTTGCCCCAGCTGCTGGCCCTTCCGTCCGTAGAGAACGCCTACGGGACGGCCCGGTTCGATGCCCCCAGAGTGACCCAGCCCTACCCGGCGCCCAAGCTAGAGGCGTTTCAAGGGTATCGGGATCCGGCTCCGGAAGGCGTGGGAGTCGACGCCGCCTTGGCGAGGAATCTGCGAGGCGAAGGAGTCACGGTGGCGGACGTCGAGTTTCTTTGGAATCTGAGCCACGAAGATCTTCTTCATCTGAATCAACAGGTGCCTCGGCCGCCCTTGGTGCCTCAAAGCGATTGGGACGATACGGCGCCGGGCTCCGGCTTCAATAGGGAGCACGGTACCGCTAACCTGGGCATTCTGGCTGCAGCAGACAATTCCTGGGGAGTCACCGGCTTCGTGCCCAAGGCACAGATTCGTGTCGCTCCGGTCTTCCTCCTTTCCGATCCGGATTGGGCCCCTGCCAACGCGGTCTTGCTGGCCACCCTGAAGCTCTCTCCCGGAGATATCCTTTTGGTGGAGCAGGAGCGCTTTCTCTTTGACGATGGCACCATCATCGTCCACACCCCCTTCGAGTTCGACGACCTGGAATTCGCCGTCGTGGAGCAGGCGACGGCTCTTGGAATTCATGTCATTCAGCCGGCTGGAAATTCCGTCAACAGGGACTTTCCTCTGAACGGCGGCCTCGACCTCGACAACGATCCCATTGTCATCGATCCAGGGACGGGTCTGAGTAAGCTGGATATCGACTTTCGCGACTCCGGCGCAGTCATGGTGGGAGGAGGGCTCTCGTCTACGGACTCCAACCCGGTGAACGAGGTTTTCTTCCATAACCGATATTTCAACTCCAATTTCGGGACTCGGGTGGGCACCTATGCCTGGGGCCAAAATGTCACCACCACGGGATATGGGCCCAGTTTCGTTCAGCTGTCCAACTGTGACTCGGGCAACGACCCGTCGACCCGGCTCGGTAAGAACTACCGCTATACCCACTGCTACAACGGTACCTCCAGTGCTGGTGCCATCGTCGCCGGGGCTGCTGCTCTTCTGGAACAACGCCACCGGCAAGTCTACGGTCAGCCGGGGCATCCTCGGGATTTGCGCAACCTTCTACAACTGGGAACGGCTTCCTTCGGGGAGGTCGGTCATCAACCGGATTTGGATTTGCAACTAGGGATCCTCGAGGGGGGGGGAGTGATTCCCTTCCTCTTCCGCGGCAAGGAAGACACCCTAGGTACGGAAGCGGATTTTGGCGCCGCGGTAGCGGGTGGCCGAGATATCGACGGGGACGGTTTCAAGGATTTCGTTGTCGGCCAACCCAAATTCGATGTGGATGTTTCCCCGGGTAATTCACTCCGAGATGCAGGTCGGGTATCGGTATTCTCCGGCAGGACGGGCCAACGCCTTTTCACTCTCGACGGGCAAGAGGAATCGGAGCGATTCGGCACCGCCGTAGCTCTGGGAGAGTTGGTGGAAGGGGACGGAATGGCGGATGTGGTGGTGGGAGCTCCCGGAAGCGGTGGGAACTCCGGCCGTTTTGCGATTTTCTCCGGGTCGTCATGTTGTGGAGCCCCGAACCAGGGGTGCCCTCAGGCTGGAGTTTGTAGCCCTTGGCGGGTGGTGAGTGGGAGCAACAACCACTTCTACGGTGCTGCCCTTGAGGTGGTCGAGGATTGGGACGACGACGGGATCGACGACCTTCTCGTTGGAGCGCCGGGCTTGGATCCGGATCTCGTGGGCAGGGTGGAGTTTTTCGAGGGAGGGGATGTCTCTGCTTCTCCCAAAGTCTTCCAGGGCGCGGACAATGACGGCCAGTTCGGCGCCGCCCTCGCTTCCGGAGACGTCGATGGTGACGAGGTTCCCGACCTGATTATTGGAGCTCCGCGGCAGTTGGACGCCAGCTTGAACGACAACGGGCAGGTCTGGGTTTACGACATCGAGTCCGAGTTAGACCTTTTCTGCTTGGAGGCTGGCGATAGCGGCATTTCCAACTGCTCGGGGGCGGGGGAACCTTTCCCTAACGGCGCTCGGTTTGGTGCCTCTGTGGATGCTGCCGATCTGGACGGCGATGGCCTGGCGGAGATAGTGGTAGGGGCGCCAAGTCTTGATACGGGGGGCAATATCGGCAAGGTTTTCGTCTTCGACGACGACGATCACAATGGCGCCTTTCTGGAGTCCTTCGCCGGGGCTGTGAACCGGGGAACCGGTGCTGCCGTAGCCGCGGTGGGAGACTTCGACGGTGATCAGTTTGGGGATATCGCCTCCGGACAGACGGGGGGCTCCGGCGGGCCCAGTACCAGCCGAGTGGTGATCCACCGAGGTCCCTTTCCCGGTGGCCCCGGCGGTCGTAGAGAACTGGTATTCCCGACCACGGACAACCGCGTTCACCTGGGGAGCTCCCTGGCTGCCGTCGGAGACGTCAATGGGGATGGATTGCCAGACCTGATGGCGGGAGAGCCCAAGGGGGAGGATCAAGGCCGGGTCTTCGTGTTCGCCGGCGGGCCCGGAGAGGATCTTCTTTCCGGCCGCGCCAAGATGGTGGCAGACTCACCGGTCCTGGAGGCCTGCGACACAAACCGGAACGGCTTCTCCGGTGGTGGCGCCTCGCCGTCCCAGGTGGTTCTTCACATCGACGCCGGACCCGTGTGGGGAGGTGGCCTGTACACCATCAACGACCCCGTTGGCCTGGTGGGAGAGCTGACAGGAAACCTAGAGCCCGATGGCACTGCCAGTCGGGTGGCACTGAGGGACATTCCGGAACCGATGCTCTGCCCCGACCAAATCGGCCAGACCGTCACCTACTCCGCTGGGGTCCAGAAGGACTTAGACGGCGATGGAGACTTGGAGTTCATCCTCACCAACGACGTGACCGTAG
This sequence comes from Deltaproteobacteria bacterium, assembly GCA_022601195.1. Classification (GTDB taxonomy): domain Bacteria; phylum Acidobacteriota; class Thermoanaerobaculia; order Multivoradales; family JAHZIX01; genus JAHZIX01. Next base: position 119,894 of record JAHZIX010000040.1, on the reverse strand, counting down.
GAGTGATCAGCGAGTTTGGAGGGGCCTGTTGGCATAGCGGGCAGATTTGCCGATGACAAGAGTCGGTGGCCTTTGGAGGCAGGAAGGGTTCTGTGCCTGAAGATTAGGCCCTGGGGTTCCTGGAGGAGCCTGGTACAATCCCGCCGAACCGGAATGGGGAAGCCGGTGACGAGAGAGTGTTCCTAGGAGTCCACTACGGATAGCTCCGCTAGCCTCTACATGACAGAGGCTTCAACATCACAGAGGAAAATCTGAATGTCTACGATGCGCCTTCAAACCGTCCAAGCTCTGGGTAGCCTACTACTAAGCGCCCTCTTTCTTCTTCCCACTTCCGTTGCCCAGGCCGGAGAGCACAGTCTCGGCCTCGGCGTGGAGTACTGGAAGACCGTCGACGGCTTTCCGGACTCCGGCACCTTCGACAATCTCGACGAAGATGGCCAGTCCTTTCTCCTTTCCTACCAGTACAAGCCGGCTGGATTGATTCGCTTCGAGCTCGATTTGGAGTATTTCGACAGCGGCTTTGCTGGCTCTTCAGATACTGCCGTGGCTCCACAAGCTTTCGTTCTCGTGGGAGCGGGAGGGCTCTACGGAGGAATCGGCATTGGAGTGACCATCTCCGATGGCCTGTCGGATGATATTTCGGATCCCTTTTACATGGGGCGTGTTGGTTTCCAGTTCAGCCTCTTGGGCACGCTCAAATTGGATCTCCATGCCACTTACCGTTTCGATGCCTTCAGCGAGCTCGAAGGCATCAGTTTCAGTAGTGACACCTACACCTTGGGTGCAGCAGCACGATTCAGGCTCTAGCAATCTGTGTTGGAGCCCAGATCTGCTACCGGGCGAGAGCCTGGTAGCACAGAGCTGCCATGATCGCGGGTATCAAGCGGAGGCTCCTCGGGGATGGCCCTGTGCGCAGCCCCGCCTCGGCCCGGGCCTTTGAGGAAGTTGTGCTCCATCAGCCCGCTGGCGCCCGCTGCCTGTCTGTGGGCGGTGGGCCCTTGGTGGTTCACGATCGCCTGATCAACCTCAACATCGAACCCTTCGAGAATGTCCAGGTCGTCGGCACGGCCTACCGTTTGCCTTTTGCCGACGATAGCGTCGATTCAATCTATTGTGAGGCGGTTCTCGAACATCTCGAAGACCCGGAGCTGGCCGTGAAAGAGATGTTCCGGGTGCTCGTTCCAGGCGGGCAAGTTTTTGCCGCAACCCCTTTTCTTCAGGTCTACCACGCCTACCCGGACCACTACCAGAACTTCACCCTCAGCGGACATTGCCGCCTATTCCAAGGAGTCGGGTTTCAAGTCTTGAGCTCAGGCCCTTGCGTCGGCCCGACTTTCGCCGTCCTAGACATCATCGCCAACTACTGCCGCGAGTACCTACCAACTCGCTTTCTGAGCCGCGCGGCGTTCTATCTAATACGTGGACTTGCAGCGGTCCTCCAGGGCCTCGATGGACATCTCTTGAGGCGCAAATCGGCCCATGTGGTGGCCTCTTCGACTTTCGTTCAAGCTGCCAAACCAATCATTGAGACCTAGCAGGTTCTGTCCCGTCCTTCGCCTCGATGCGACCGAAATCCAACTCCGACTCCGGCCGCTCCCGATTGAACAAAAAACTACGGCGTTTGTGGCCCATTTTGATACGGACGACATTGACCTGACCAGCTTCCAATTCGAAGAATAGGGTGTTGCGTAGACGGCTTCCTTGAAGTTCTTGGGAGAGATGGGCTTCAAAGTAGAGCCAGCAATTCTGGGCGCTGACTTCCTTGCCGACCCAGGATAGCGGTTGGCTCTTTTCCTCGGTGAGTATTCGGAAGTTCTCGGTGAGATAGGCCAGGATCAGCGCATCTACTTCCGGGGTCTTCTCTAGGCTCACCTCGGTACCAGTCCGTCGTCCGAGTGCTCTTTCGAGGTCCTCCGGGATCACTTTCAGGGCAACCTCCAAGCGACCCGTCTCGGCGCTTAGCTCTGCTTCGGCTTGGGTGGAATGGTAAGGATGGCCCGTGGTGGACGGCGACAGCGTCGCTGCAGCAAGGATCATTAGGAGAGTCGCGAATCTGGCAGAGCATCGTCTCATGGCCGTTGAAGTACCCCGATAGCTTGCGATCATTTGTTCTCGTCGGCTCCCATTCTAGTGGTTCTGGCGTTTCGCTCTCTCGAGAGCACCCAGTGCCTTCGCTGCCGGCGTCTGGGAAGCTTCCACTTAGGGAGCGTCCGTCAGACTTCTCACCAACCCTCTGCTTCGTCACCCTATCCATCTGAGCCTACGGCTTCCTTCTTTGGTTCCCTAAGCGCCTCCGGCGTCTAGCGAAGGGGTTGGTGAGGGGGCTGGGGCAAATCTGTTGTCGCACATTCCCTGAGTTTTCCGATTCTATGGATAGGAGCCTGGGTCGAGGCTAGCCAGCCTGGCTTAGCCGTCTTCGCCAATGACCTGAACCGTCAGGAAATTGGCCGAAGACAGGAACGATGGTTCATAAGGTCTGCGCGGGTGAAACTACGTGACAGCAAAGACTTTGCAATGAGAAACTGCTGGTATAGCCGTGGTTCCACTTTTTGTTTTCGGGTTCTTGACCTGTGTTTACCGTATCGTCGCCGCTTCAGGGGGAGACCTCCGAGGTGGTGGCATCAGTCATGATTTGGAGGACTTCCTATGTGGTGTGATCGTTGGAGTGAGATTCGCTGTGTTGCCGTTTGTATTTTGATGGTCTCGAGCTGGGCCTTTGTTGCACACCCAGCTCAGGGTGACGGAGGAGTGAGCCTGCAAGCTCTCGAAGATCCCGGCCTTGTTTACTCTCGCCCCAGGTCGCCGGCTTTCGCGGCCATCGAGGCCCTGCAGCAACAGTCTTTGGTGGAACCTCTACCTTTTCCGGACATCCTCCCTCTGAAACCGGAGATGACCGGAGGTTTTCCTGGGGTGGTTGTTTGGGACTATGACGGCGATGGGGATCAAGACCTATATGTCACCAACGGTCCTGGTGTTGCCAATAGCCTGTTTCAGAATCAACTGGTAGAAGCTGGCACGGTGACTTTCGTCGACGTGGCCGCTGCCGCCGGTCTCACCGCTACCGATCAGGATAGCTCCGGGGTGTGCTCCGGAGATCTCGACAACGATGGCGACCCGGATTTGGTGGTGCTGGGGCGGGATACCGCCAATCGCCTTTACGAGAACTTGGGGGGAGGAACCTTCCAGCAGGTGGTCTCCAGCGCCATCAGCACAGCGGAGCTGTGGTCCACCAGTTGCACCCTAGGGGACGTGGATGGCGACGGTTTGCTCGATCTTTTCGTGGGCAATATGGCGGATAGCTCCGACGGCGCCTGGATCTACGTTGTGCCCTTTGCGCTGAACCCCCACAACCAGCTGTTCCTGAACCTTGGAGGGCTCGACTTCGAGGACCGCAGCAGCACCTCGGGAATAGAGGTTCTCGGTGGGTTACCTCCGGGAGCCGCCACCATTACCTGGGCCGTGGCCATGGCGGATGTCGATGCCGATGGCGACATAGACATCATCCAGGCGGATGATCAAGGGGGTTTCCCCATCGCGGCTCTAGGCGGGGTCGATCGGGGCCTGATCCATGTTTTGCTCAACGACGGCACTGGCCATTTCGTCGATCACCCCATCCTCGGTCCCTTTCAGGCGGGAACCTGGATGGGAATCAGTCTCGGAGACTTGGATTGTGATGGAAACTTGGATCTATTCGTTTCCAATTTTGGTGATTACACGGCCAGCAGTGTTGGCAACCCTACACCTCAGGGCTTGATCGCTAGTCGTTGGTTCTTGGGGGGCGGTGATGGATCCTTTAGCGATGTGGGAACGGGCACCTTGGGAGCGACGGCATTCGGCTGGGGAACCGCCATGTTTGACTACGACAATGATGCGGATCTGGACCTGCTACTCCATGGAGGCCTCGATTTCAGCATTTTGGTCTCCGCCGACAACCCCGGCTTAGTCCACCAAAATCAGGGCTGTACGGCGAATTTTCAATACGATTTTCAGGCGATTCCTGACGACCCCACTTGTGTCGATGGGGGAGGGCAGCCTCTCCCTGGCTGTACCCAACACATTCGCCGCAACGTGCGAGGCGTCGCCGTGGGAGATCTCGATGGTAATGGTTTCGCGGATGTGGTGACGGTCGCCAATATCGTCAACGAGCCGCCTCTGCCTCTGATCCCAGCACCGAGCAGCTTCGGCTCCCCCTTGGATGCTACGGCTTTCTTTGTGCCGATTTTCGCCTTCACTCCGGGAGGTCTGGTGTGGACCGGGTTGAATTCGTCCCCGGGTGATTTGGTGGTGGAATTGACCGAAGGCAATAGCAACGGTTGGGTCGCCATAGAAGCTCAGGGTTCCGTGGGACTCACTGCGGGGGCTCAGGTGAATCGGGACGGGGTTGGGGCGGTTTTGTCCTTTCGTCCCATTGGCGGCCAGGAGGTCAGAATCCCGGTAACTGCTGGCTCCAGCCATCTCTCCCAGCACAGTGCGGAACGCATTTTTGGGCTCGGTGCAAAACCCTTCGGTCGCCTCGAAATTCTGTGGCCGGGCGGAGCTCGCAACCGTCTATATGGTGTTCACAGTGGCGAGCGACTGACCCTCCCAGAGATTCCCTGTAGTTTCGACTCCGGCGGCTCCTTTGGCAGCTATCTCCAGTGTGTCAACCGTTCCCTTCGAGATCTACGCCGCGCAGGTGTCGTCGACCGTCAGCTGCGGCAGCGATTGTGGTGGAGCGCGGTACTGGCCTTCTTAGAGGGCTGATACGGACTCTCTTCCTCTCCCGCTGGGATACCGCTTGATCTTTCCCAGGGGGAGAGGGGATCGGGGAGGAAGCGGTCGAGATCTATCCTGGAGCCTCACCTCGAGGCCGAGGCCGAGATCTCGGCCGAAGAGGAGTAGAATTTCTTCGCTCTGACTAAGGCCTTCCCTGCGCAGGAAGGGTGGCCACTTCCACAACGACTTTGCCCTTTACCCCGCCGTCCTCCAACCGAGCCAGGGCGGCAGGAAGGTTTTCGAAGGAGTAGGTCGCATCGATGGGGACGGAGAGCTGACCGTTCTCCAGCCACTGAGCAATCTGAGCCAAGTCAGCAGCTTTGGGTTTGACTACGACGACTTTGCATTTGTGGGAGGAAAAGGCGCTGGCTAGCTTGCCGCTGACCAACGATGGGGACGGTAGCAAAGTCAGGTAGGTGCCGCCGCGACGGAGGATGGAGGTACAAGCGCTGTAGGAAGAAACGCTTGCAACGTCGAATACGAGGTCGAAACGCTGTGCCAAATCCCGGAGTCGAGTTTGACGATAATCGAAGGCCTGATCGACGCCTAGTCCTCTGACGAAAGGAAGGCTCGGGGCGCTACAGCTCCCCCAAACCTCTGCACCGAGCAGCTTGGCGATTTGGACCGCGCAGCTGCCAACCCCTCCGGAGGCTCCGTGAATGAGGACTCGTTGCCCTGCCTGGAGGCGCCCCTTGCCTCGGAGAGCCTGGTAAGCAGTGGAAGCCGAAGTGGCGCTGGCGGCGGCTTGGAGATGGGGAGTGTTGGTGGCTTTCTGGGCGACGGTGTTTGGGTCGATCTTCAAGTAGTCGGCGAAGCTCCCTTGCTTCGTTTTCGTACCGTAGGGAAGGAATCCGAACACTTCCATTCCTCTGACCAAGTGCTTCACTTGGGGGCCTACGGACTCGACATAGCCGGAGAAATCGAACCCCGGGGTGAGGGGAAAACGACTCGCGTGGAGAAATTTGCCCCCATTCTTGCCGCTGATGACCTTCAAGTCCGCAGGGTTGAGAGCTGCCACGAGGACGCGTACCAGGATGTCGTCGTCGCCGACGGTGGGAAGGCCGGTCTGTCCCAACTCGAGCTTGGAGATGTCTCCGTAGCTGGCGATCTGCCAGGCGCGCATGAGAGAGTCCTTTCTCTTCCTTGTCAGTCGGTTTCTCTATTCGTTTTCACTAAAGCCGTTTCGATTTCTATGCTTCCTATTCACGGATGGGCGTTCAGCGCTTCTTCTTCCCGTCTTCCTTCGCTTCTTCTTCCGCCGCCCGCTGCATCGGACTCTTTTCCTGCTTGTCTTTGAAGAGCTGGAAGCGAGAAGGGAGCGCTTTCCTGGGCCAGTGGTTGTTGTCTAGGTCGACGTCGGCGGTCTCCAGATGAGGATCGAGGGTGATGCTTCGAATCTCCTTCTGAGTGAGGATCAGCTTCTCTGCCCGGGCTGCGTTTTGGCGCCAGATCTCCGGCGGGAGCCTGAGTTCTTCGCTAGAGCCATCGGAATACTCGATGTCTAGGATGACCGGCATCACCAGGCCGCCGAGGTTCTCCAGCTCGAGAACATAGAACTTGCCCTGGGCTTTCAGCAGGTCTCGCTCCCAAGGCTCGAGGTCGGCCAAGGTCTTGCGGTACTCCCGGCGGTCGTGCTCCGTCACGTCCAAGGGATCGTAGAAGTTGTAGAAGTCCTTCAGTCGTTCCGGATCCTGGTCCACAAATTTGGGGGTTTCTCGGTAGCGCTGATCGGTGAGATCCTGTGGCTCTTCTTCGCGATCTTCTCTGAGTTTGGTTTTCTCCACATCCGGGTCGAGGCTGTCGAGCTCGTAGAGGCGGAGGTCACCCAAAGCGATATCCACCCGGTCGGTGGAGTAGAACCAGCCGCGCCAAAACCAGTCGAGATCGACCCCGGAGGCATCCTCCATGGTGCGGAAGAAGTCGGCAGGCATGGGACGTTTGAACATCCACCGACGAGCGTACTCCTTGAAGGCAAAGTCGAAGAGCTCACGGCCCAACACGGTCTCTCGGAGGATATTGAGGGCCGTCGCCGGCTTGGCGTAAGCGTTGTTGCCGAATTGGAGGAGTGATTCCGAGTTGGTCATGATGGGGACTTGGTCCTCACTGGCCATGTAGGTGACGATATCCCTGGGATGTCCCCGCCGGGAAGGGTACTCGTCTTCCCACTCCTGTTCCGTCAAGATCTGCAAGAAAGTGTTGAGGCCCTCGTCCATCCAGGTCCATTGGCGCTCATCGGAGTTGACGATCATGGGGAAGTAGTTGTGTCCCACCTCGTGAATGATCACCGAGATCAAGCCGTATTTGCTGCGCAACCAGTCGCTACGAATTCGGTTGGTGTCCTGGGCTATGTAGGTCCCGTCGTCTTCCGGACGGGGACCGTTGAAGCAAATCATCGGGTATTCCATTCCTCCCACGGGTCCGTTGACGGAGTAGGCCACCGGATAGGGGTAGGCGAAGGTGTAGCGAGAATAGACACCCAAGGTGTGAATGATGGCTGCCGTCGAGTATTTGCTCCACAGGGGTTCCGCCTCGTTGGGATACAGGGACATGGCCATCACCGGGTTGCTCCCAACGGGTCTACCTTCGGCGTCCGTTCCGTCGATTTGGTGGAGCTGGGCGTCCCAAATAAATTTTCGAGAAGTGGCGAAGGCGACGTCTCGGACATTGTCGGCGGAAAAGCGCCAGGTCTTCTTGCCGGAGGCCGGCGAAGCTTCCGCAGCGGCAGCTTCCTTGGGGGTGACGATGTAGATGGGCTGGTCTGACTCTTCAGCTTCCTGGAGCCGCCGACGGTGGGCCTCGGAAAGCACCTCTTCCGGATTCTGCAGCACTCCGGTGGCTCCCACGACGTGGTCTGCCGGCACGGTGATCGCAAGCTCGTAGTCTCCCAATTCCAATGTGAACTCTCCTCGGCCCAGGAACTGCTTGTGTTGCCAGCCGTTGACATCCGTGTAGGAGGCCATGCGGGGGTACCAATGGGCGATCTCGTAGATGTAGTTGCCATCTTTCGGGAAGAACTCATAGCCGGTCCGACCGCCCATGGCGACGGCATCGTTGATGTTGTAGCTCCAGCCGACGGAGAACTGAAGATTCTCCCCAGGCGCCAAGGGCTCAGGGAGGTCGATGCGCATCATGGTCTTCACTATGGTGTGAGGTAGGTCGCCTCCCTCCGCGTCCGTGACGCTATGAATGCGGTAGCCGCCATCGAAATCTTCCAGGGTAAGAAGGGTGCGGAGATCCTTGAAGGGAAATTTTTCGAAGTCCGGCGCGACGGCGGAGAGAGAACCGTCTGAATCAGCGCGAAAAATGTTCTGGTCCAGCTGTAGCCAGAGGTACCTCAGGGTGTCCGGGGACCGATTGAAATAGGTGATGGTCTCGCTACCGATGAGGCGTTGGTTCTCATCGTCTATCTCCGCTTCGATGACATAGTCTGCCCTCTGCTGCCAGTAGCCCTCTCCCGGAGCACCGGAGGCCGTTCGGTAAGTAGTTGGGGTGGGGAGAACTTCTTCCAGTTGGCGAAACTTGTCGTCAGAGAAACCTTGCCCGAAAGCCGATGGCATCGTCCAAATTGCCAGAGCAAGGGAGACATACACAGTTCGCATCATCGATCGCTTCCTTCCTGGAGGTGCGGTGGGGGGCGAGCCCGCAACGGAGCTGGATGGTGATTCCGGCCGTCATTCTAGCGCGATACGCCTAGGAAAACGCTGTTTCCTGGCGTTCTATCGACACGTCAGATAACCGTTATTTAGGCGCTCAACTGGGAGCTTTCGGCTTGGCTCCTCCTGGAGTGGAAAGGAGGGAGTCAAGCAGAGTTTCTCGTCTCGGTGGCGGCGGTTGGTTGAACCTTCCGTTTGCCGAAAGGGTTGCCATAGAGGACAACCGGAGCCCACGGATACACCAGATCAGCTGTAGGGGTTTGGGGCCCCTGTCCGGTGGCGGAACGTCTTCGTTTCGCTTCCGGACAACGACGATTCGGTGGACCTAATCCACTGGGCTAGCCTGAACTGGGACATCAGCCGAGTCTTCAAGGGGTTTGACAGGCATGGCTAGGTCCAATCGAGGGACCGACAAACCGGTGGCGCGAGTCTTGCTCATGAGGCAGCTAGGTCAAGCTAGGCAGGGGAAGCGGGGAGAGGAAGCCAGGAGAGCAGTGAATAGTTAGACCGGGGGCCGTGACCGACCGACTACGCCCCATGTCATCTAGGAGAGGACCCCATGGAAGGACTCGTTCAGGATCTTCGTTATGGCCTGCGGACACTGCGCCGGTCTCCAGGTTTCGCCACCGCAGCGATCGTGACTCTAGCGCTTGGCATCGGTGCCAATAGCGCTGTCTTCAGCCTGGTGAACAGTGTTCTGCTGAGCCCTCTGGACTATCTGGAGTCCGAGCGTCTGGTCGCCCTCTTCACCGCGGAGGAGCAGGAAGAGCAGCCGCGAAATCCGACCTCTCCGGCGGATTTCCTGGATTGGCGTCGGCAAAGCCAGAGCTTTGATGACATGACCGCTGCCCGCCCCTGGAGTCCAGCTTTGACCGGTGAGGGCAATCCGGAACAGCTCTCGGGTCTGATGGCCACTCCGGAGCTCTTTGACCTCCTGGGGGCTAGGGCGGCCCTCGGTTCAGTGTTCCATGGTGGGCCTGAGCTCGTCTCGGGAGGGGAAGGGCAGCCGTCTCCGAAGGTGGTGGTGCTCGGTCACGACCTTTGGCAGCGAGCCTTTGGCGGCGACCCGGAGATCGTAGGGTCCAGCCTGGTATTGGACGGGGAAAGTTACGCCGTGCTGGGAGTGATGCCCGCGGGATTCGAATTTCCACCCTTTTGGGCCACCGGAGCCGAGCTGTGGGCGCCGCTGGTCTTCACTCCCGAAGCTGCAGCCCACCGTGGCGCCCGTTCCCTGCGTGTCTTTGCCCGTCTCCGGCCGGGGGTAACCCTTGTAGAGGCTCGTGCCCAGATGGACTCTCTGTCGACCGTCCTGCAAGAAACTTACCCCGAGACCAACGAGAAGCTGGCAGCGAGTGTTCAACTTTTGCAGGAGCCGGTTGTCGCTTCCGTGAGAACTGGTTTCTGGATGATCCTGGCGGCAGCGGGACTGGTTCTCTTGATCGCCTGCGCCAATATCGCCAGCCTGCTGTTGGCTCGTGGCCTCGGGCGCCGATCGGAGATATCTCTGCGTTCAGCCTTGGGAGCCGGCCGACTCCGTCTGGCCCGGCAACTACTGACGGAGAGCCTGCTCCTTTCCTTGGCTGGTTGTGTCGGAGGGGCCGTCTTGGCGGTCTGGGGGTTGGACTTTCTGCTCCGGTTGGGCGGCTCCCAGATCCCCCGAGCACAGGAGGTTCAATTCGACGGTACGGCCTTTGTCTTCACTCTCGGAGCGTCACTTCTTACGGGCCTACTCTTCGGCCTGCTCCCGGCTTTGAAAGGGTCATCCGGTGGGTTTACGGAAGCTACCCAGGGCCGGTCCATGAGCGGCTCACTGGCCAATCGAAAAGCCCAGGGAGCCTTGATCGTAGTGCAGGTCGCTCTCGCCATGCTGCTGCTCGCTGGAGCTGGCTTGATCGGCCGAAGTCTCTGGCAGCTTCAGCACATGGATCCCGGATTTCGAACGGAAAATTTGCTCACTCTCGATGTAGCTTTTGGGGGGACCTCTCACGAAGAGGCGGAGCGGCAATCCTTGCTCTTCTCGAGTCTGTTGAGCGAAGTACGTAGCCTGCCGGGAGTTCGAAAGGCTGGTTTCATCAATCACCTTCCCATTGGAGGCGATCTTTGGGGGGCCGAGTTCTCTATCGATGGTCGTCCGGAGGAAGTGGGCAGCGGGAGCCCTCTTGGAGCCACCTATCGGGTCGCCACCGAAGGGGCTCTCGAAGCATTGGGTATGTCTCTTCGCCAAGGGCGACTCTTCGACCAAAGGGACCGATCTGATTCAGCCCCCGTAATCTTGATCAACGAAACCCTGGCCCGCCGATTCTTCCCGCAAGGAGATGCTCTGGGGGCCCGTATGCGATTCGGGAATGCGCCGATTCTTGAAGGGGAAGAGCCGGAAGAGGCCTGGCGGACGATCGTCGGCGTCGTTTCGGATGTTCGCCAGTGGAGCCTCTTGGACTCCGTTCGTCCCGAAATCTACTTCCCCTACGGCCAGAATCCCGTCTCTTGGTGGTCTCAGACCAGTCTGGTGATTCACACCCATGGTGATCCGAGGAGGCTTGCCGATCCCGTTCAAGCTGCCGTGTGGTCGGTGGATGGGAGCCTACCGGTCAGCAAGATTCGGAGTGCAGCGGATCTGCTCGGGCCCCAGTTACAAGAGCAGCGCTTGCAAGCTTGGGTGTTCGGGCTTTTCGCCGGCTTCAGCCTCCTTCTCGCTGCAGTCGGGCTGTATGGAACCTTGAGTTACCAGGTCCGTCTGCGGCGCAAGGAGATCGGTATCCGCTTGGCGATCGGTGCCCGGGAGGGAATGCTGGTGAACCACGTAGCCCTCAGAGGGCTTCGTCTGGTGGCCATCGGAATGGTGCTGGGGCTCGGTGGGACCTTGATCCTTCGCGAGGCTCTCACCGCTCTTGTATTCGATCTCAATCCTTCGGACCCGTTGACCCTCGGCGCCGTCTCCGTGTTACTTTTTCTCGTCGCCGCCACCGCCTGTTGGCTCCCGGCTCGCCGCTGCGCGAGGGTCGATCCTCTGACGGTGTTGAGAGAGGAGTAGTCACTGAAGGGGTGACCTTGGGCTTTCACTGGCCACCGGGGGCACGGCAGAGTCCCCTGGGGGTAGCCTCCCTGAACGAGGCCACATAGACTAGGAGTCCTATGAGCGAGAACATCATTCAGATCGGAGCCTCTCGAAGTGAACCCCCGGCCCGTCGTCAGGGAAGACCGGATTGGCTGCGCATACGCCTGACCACGCCGCCGGAGTACCACAAGGTCAAGAAGTTGGTGAAACGGCTCAAGCTGAACACCGTCTGCGAAGACGCCCGTTGCCCAAATATCTACGAATGCTGGGGTGAGCACGGCACCGCGACGTTCATGATTCTGGGAGATATCTGCACCCGGCGTTGCGGCTTTTGCTCGGTGACCTCCGGTCGACCCAACGCGGGAGTTGATGAAGACGAGCCAGCTCACGTGGCGGAGGCGGTTTCGGTGATGGGGCTCAAGCACGCGGTGATCACATCGGTGGATCGAGACGATTTGCCGGACGGTGGGGCACGGCATTTCGCCAACGTCATCGAAGCCATTCACCAGGCCAATCCAGGCACGGCGGTGGAAGTTCTGACCCCGGATTTCCGAGGGGTCGATGAAGCTGCCGATATTCTCTTGGGCGCTCGCCCCGAGGTGTTCTCTCACAACATGGAGACGGTTCCTCGCATGTACCGCAAGGCCCGGCCCGGTAGCCGCTATGAGCGCAGCCTAGGGTTGTTAGGGGAGGCTGCCCGCCGCCGCGATGCCGGTGAGTACGAGGGTCGGGTCAAGACCGGCATCATGGTGGGGATTGGCGAGACGACGGAAGAGGTCTACACCACTCTAGACGACATTCGTGGTGCCGGGGTGGAAGTGATGACCTTGGGGCAATACCTTCAACCCACACCGAAACACCTTCCTGTGGATCGCTGGGTCACCCCGGACGAATTCGCCGAGTACAAGCGCTACGCCATGGAGATTGGCTTCTTGCATTGCGAATCCGGTCCCTTGGTTCGTTCTAGCTATCATGCCCACGAGCATGTGCCGACTCCCACCGAACCACTCGCGGCTGCTCAGTAGCTCTTCGGTTCGTGGCGGAAGCTCAGCGCCGGTGCTGTTCAGCAGAGCCGCAGATCAACTCAGGCGGAGCTCGCGGAGCTTGTCCTTGAGGTCTCTGGCTACTTGCCGACGATTTACCTTGCCATTGGGTTGGAGTGGGATCTGAGGTAAGTAGGCAACGGCACGAGGAATCTTGAACCGAGCCATTCTCTCCCGGCAAAAGGCCGCCAAATCCGAATCATCCGGAGCCCCCGTGACTCCTGGTACCAAAGCCGCTGCAACTCTCTGGCCCCAAACCGGATCGGCAACACCAAATACACAGACATCTTCCAGTCCCGGGTGCTGCCGTAACACTTCCTCTACTGCTTGAGGGTGAACATTTTCTCCGCCGGTGATGATCAGGTCCCCTTTTCGGCCAAGAACGACCAACTCTCCGGTGGAAGAGAGGTAGCCCAGATCTCCAGTTTCCAACCACCCATCTGCAGTGAAGGGTTGAGGCCTGTGGCGAAGGGGGAGATAGCCCGTCATGAGCCCGTCCCCTTTGACCTGGATCTGGCCATCGTGAATACGCACCTGGAAGCCCGGCAAAGGCCGGCCACAACCCTCCAGAGGTTCCCTGACTCGGTGCGGGTCCACTTTTGGGGGCAGACTCGAAGGGTAAGACTGGGTGGTGACCTGGGAGCAGGTTTCCGTCAAGCCGTAGGTCGTCAGCACTGGGACTTGCCGGGCTGCAGCTTGCTTCAGCAGAACCGGTGAGGCAGCCGCTCCGCCGACAAGGAGTGCTCGCAGGGTGCTCGGTGGTCGCCAGTGGGTCTCCTCCTGTAGGAGTCGGTGAAGCATGGTGGGAACGAGGGAAGCCAAGGTCACCCGATATTTTGAGAGATTCTCGCCGAAAGACTTTGGGTTGAAATGGGCGCTAGGGTCGAGGACGACGGTGCGGCGTCCTGCCAGACAGCGGGTCACCACGCTGAGTCCCCCCACATGGGCGACCGGTAGGCTGAGCAGCCAGCGGTCGTCCCGTTGCCATCCAAGATTGGCTTCACTGGCCCGAGCGCTCGCCAGAAAAGCCTGACGGCTCAGCAGCGCTGCTTTGGGTGTCGAGGTGGTCCCAGAAGTAAAGACCAGAGCCATACTTTCCCCTGGCAACGAGGCTCTGGGTGGGACGTCCGGCAAAACCTCGAGGGCTTCCTCGTCAGGGTGTGTCTCTGGGCCGAGAGGCGAAAGCGGTCGACCGTCGGCTGCTAGGGCATCAAACGCAGACGTGGGGTCCTCGATCGCGTCCAAGTCTGAGCTCGCCCCGGAAGGGCCAGTGGAAGAAAAGCCAGTGGAAGTCTTTAGGTAGAGACCAGCGCCGCTCTGATGAACGGCTTGAAGGCGCTCTCTTCGAGTCCATCGGGGATGGATGAGGACGACGGGGATTTCCAGCTCGAAGAGAGCATAGAGAGCGATCAGAGTCGAGATTCGAGTCTCACCCAAAAGGGCCACTGGGGGTCGAGAGCTTTCTGCTCGGGAGGCTTCGGTATCGATCTTCTGTTGCCATTGAGGGATGCGTCGGGCTAGGCGAGCTGCGGCCTGAGCTACGGCGGCAAAGCTCCAGGTGCCCTGGGAGGAAACCAAGGCGATGCGGCGAGGGTGTTGGCGAGCCGCTGTTTGAATTGAGAAAGCCATCTTCTCTCGTATTCTAGGGCCTTCCGGAGAGAGTCGCGGTAGCTGGGGAAAAGAGAGCCGTCCAGTGAAACATCTCGAGTCCCTGCAGCGAAGGGCTCTACGGCTTCCTCGTCGCTAGATTGGCAATTGCATTGCCCCAGAGGACCAGCGGATTCTTCTTTGGGATAGACTCATCGTTACGTCTGATTTAAATCTCTTGTTCCGGAGGAACCATGTCGCGAAGTCGTCTTCTGTTCGCTGTGATCGCTCTGTTCTCTCTCGCTTTGTCACCGGTGGCCCTGTCCGCCGATCAAGGGGAAGCGGCTCCTCTCGTCCTGATTCTCGATGCCTCGGGCTCTATGTGGGGGCAGATCCAAGGAGAGAACAAGATCGTCATCGCTCGCCAGGTATTGGACCAGGTCGTGGATGGACTGCCAGAGGGAGCGCCGGTGGGCGTGGTTGCCTATGGTCATCGCCGGGAGGGAGACTGCGATGACATCGAAACGGTGCTTCCCGTGACACCCCTCGACAGGGCGTCCCTCAAGGCGAAAATCCAAGCGCTGAATCCAAAGGGGAAAACCCCCATTACCGCTGCAGTACAGCAGGCGTTTTCTGCTCTCGAGGGCCAAAGTGGCGGGGCGACGGTCATCCTGCTGAGTGATGGTCTGGAGACTTGTGGTGGGGATCCCTGTGCCGCTGTGCGAAGCGCCAAAGAGGACGGCATCGACTTCGTGCTTCATGTGGTTGGCTTCGATGTCGCCAAGGAGGATGTTTCTTCCCTGGAGTGCGCCGCCCAGGCGGGGGGAGGGCTCTTCCTGACCGCCGAGAACGCTGCGCAACTCTCCGAGGCCCTGGAGGCTGCCGTAGCGCTACCGGCGGAGGTGCCCGCGGGGCGGCTCTCGGTCAAAGCCATCGCGGGCGGCGAGCTCCATGATGTTTTGGTACGAGTGTGGTCTTCCGATTCCAACCGAGAGCTGAGTGGAGGACGAACCTATGGGAGCCCGGAGACCAATCCTCGTCTCATTCCCTTGGCGGATGGCAAATACCGGGTCCAGGTGACAGCAATGGCGATGAAGGGAGCGGTGAGCCGGGAATTCGAGGTGACGATCACGGGAGACGAAGTGGTTGAGAAAGTGCTCGATTTTTCTACCGGTGAGTTGATTCTGGGCGTCACCAACAATGGTGAGCCTCATGATGCGGTGTATTGGGTCAAGGTTCCGGATGACGGGGCCGAAGTGGCTCGGGGTCGCACCTACACCGGTCCCAAGCAGAATCCGGCGAAAATTCGCATCACTTCCGGTACCTACGAAGTGTTCGTTCAGTCGGTCACGATCGGTGGCAAAGACAAAGAGAAAGTAGGGCGAGTGACCATCGTTTCCAAGGGCCAGACCCAGCTTTCCCATAACTTCAAGACGGGAGTGCTCAAGGTGGGAGCCCAGCGAGACGGTCAGTTGGTGGATGCCGTAGTCCAGGTGAGCCACCTGGAGACCGGCAGGTCGGTGGGTGGAGGTAGAACTTACACTTCTGCCGACCGCAATCCCAGATCCTTCACCCTCAAGCCGGGAAGCTACAACGTCTCGGTACAGGAAGTGCGCGGCAAAAAGCGAACCCTCACCGTCGAGGTCAAGGCTGGTGAGACGGTGGAAAAGGTGGTGGATCCGGCGGGCGGCGAAACGCCCTGATCCCTCCATGGGAAATCAGAAGGGCAGCGGGAGCATCGCCTAGAGCTGTAACGAGGGCTGTACCGTGACGACTTGCCCCGGGGCTGGGGCGGGGAGCTCTTCGACAAGGCCTCCGGGCCATTTCAGACTCAGGGTCGTCGGTGATCGCCCTGCTAGGCCGAAGCGCAACACGGGTTCGCTTTGAGAGGCGTAGGAGCCACCTACCGTGAGCTCGGCCACTAGGGAGTCACCGTTTTCAAAGGAGAGAACGGCGCGGGTTCCCAGGGCGGGAGCACCGGAGGAGAGGATCGGCCGCAGAGCGATCCAGCTATCCGGTGGGGGAGCACCGGCGGCAAGGAAGAGAGCTGAGCCTTGTCGAATCCGCGAGACCACCAAGTCCAAATCGCCATCACCATCCAGGTCTCCAGCCGCCATGCCTCTACCTAGGTTGGCGGTAGCAAAGTCTCCTTCTCGTTCCCGCCAGCGCTCGAAGCGTCCACTGACTCCGCGAAGCAGGAGATTCGGCTGCCAGAAGCTCTCGTTCTCGGAGATCTCTTCGATGAGGTCGTTGATGTGACCGTTGGCGAAGGCTAAATCCTGATGACCGTCGAGATCAAAATCTCCGGCTACCACTCCGAAACCTAGGGAGAGTGCTGTCGAAGCCCCCAGGCCCTGGAGCTCGCCGACTTCGGTGAAAAATCCGCCGGATTCTTGGCGGAAGAGATTGAAGACTTCGCCGGTGAAATTTGGCGCCACTAGGTCCAAGTCCAGGTCACCATCTAAATCAGCGATTGCCGCTCCCATGCTCGCTTCTTCTCGGCCGTTCGATCCGAGGGCCGCGCCCAGAACGATGGCCTCCTCTGAGAACGAGCCCCGGCCGTCGTTGATCCAGAGGAAGTTGGCGGTGGAATCGTTGGCGACGTAAATATCGAGGTCACCATCGCCGTCGAAATCGGCGGCGCTTGCTGCGAGGCCCTTGCCGTGGGGTCCCAAGGGGATCACCCCCTTGGCGGCTTCGGAAAAATTGCCGCTGCCATCGTTGAGAAAGAAACGGTCGGGTGCTGCCTCAAAAAGGAGCGGCGTGCAGTAGACCCTCAGTCCCCCTTGGGTGCAAGGGAGCTCCTCTCGTGGGGCATAAACGACGTAGTTGACGAGGTAGAGGTCGAGGTCTTGGTCTCCATCGGCATCGAAGAGTAGGGCGGTGGAGGTCCATTCGTTGCCATCGGTAGTGGGGGCGGGAGATCTCGAGAATCGCCCTTTTCCGTCGTTGAGGAAAAGGCGGTTCGGACCAATTGCGGTGACATAGAGGTCGATATCTCCGTCGCCGTCCACGTCCCCCGCAGCTCCTCCGACGGCATAGGCTCCGTCAGAGTTTCCCAGGCCGGCGGCTTGGGTCACCTCCGTGAAATGGGCGCTGCCGTCATTGAGAAAAAGGCCTTGATGGGTCGTGGAGTCATCGGTAGCCGGTGCGTGCCCGCCTCCGGCAAAGAAAACGTCGATATCTCCGTCGCCCTCGACATCGAAGAGAACCACCCCTCCGCCCATGGTCTCGTAGATTCGCTTTTCGCTGCTGGCGTCGTCGGAGAAGAGAAACTGCAGCTGCCGTTCGCCGCTTCGGTCTTCCAAAGCGCCCCACGGCGGCTGGATATCGGAGGCCTTCGTCGAGGAAGCCGTTGTGGCTTCTTCATTGCCTCGGCAGGAGATGAGGAGTGGCAGGGCGATGAGCGGCAGCCATTTGCTCCACTGCTTCCCCAAAGGACTAACTATCGTCACGAACCGCCGGTCCTCACTACCCTTTGAGCCCTCTCCAGCAAGAGCTGGAGGTTGGGTTCCTCAGGATGAAGTGATAGGGCTTCCTCTAGGTCTTTCACGGCAGCAGCAGTCCGCCCTTCAGTTAAAGCCTTCTGAGCGCGATTCGAAAGGGCGATCGCCCGGATGTAGCGGATTCGAATCTCGTTGGCCTGGTTGGTCAACGCTCTGGCAGTGGCCAGGGCCTTCTGGCCCTTCTCGGTGTCCCCAGCACGGGTGAGGGCAAGGCCTAGGTTGTAGTGTGCCTGAGCATAAGCTGGGTCCCGGCTCACGGCATCTTCGAGGGCACTAACAGCTTTTGGGGCCTGGCCTCGAGATAGGTAGAAGCGACCCAGTTCGTATGGGGCTTCCGGGTCCTGGTCATCCAGATCAACGGCTGCCGATAGATCCGCTTCTGCGGCGCGATGGTCTTGCCTCCGGGCGGCGAGGAGGCCGCGAACGGTGAGAGCCCTAAGGTCTTGATCCACCTTCTTTCCCATGGTTGAAATGAGCTGGACGGCTTCAGCATCCTCGAAGTTTCGGTACAGGGCCATCAGGAGGTTGCGCTCCACGGCAGAATTCGAAGGTAGTCGTTGGAGAAGTTCTCTATACCCCTTGGCTGCGCCTGCAAAGTCCTGGGCGGCAAACCGGATTCTCGAGCTTTCCGCTAGGGCTTGATTGGCGGTATCCCCTTGGTGGAAGCTCTCCAGCAGCTCCAAGGCTCGGAGAGTGAGCCCGGCTGAGGAGTAGCGCTGGGCCGCCTCGACGGCTCGAGAGAATGGATCCGGCTGGGGTTGGGCCTCGGTGCTGCCGAAGAGAGCGTCGCTGAAGAGAGCAACGACAGTAGTGAGCACCATCGTCTCAAAAAGAGAGCGCAAGCTCACCTTTTGGAAGTCATTGGTCATCGTAAAAGCTGGTAGGTGGTAGGGAGGGAGTAGAGGAGAGAGAGCATCCCTAGAGTATGCCATAGGCCCCTCGCTTCCTGACCGCGCATTGGTTCTGGGAAGATAGGGTCCACAAAAGCCGAAATGGGGCGAATAACCTGTGGAATTAGCCTCTTGACAGTGTCGGTGCTCGCCGTATAAGTTTGGCCAGTACTGAAAATTTGGTTTCGATCCTCTTACTTTCGATTAGCTATAACTGTGTTTTTCGAAATTTAGATGGCTTGTATTGCATCTAGGACCTGGGCAATCGCGTCGCTGGGTACGAGTTGACCCCCAAAGGAGATTCACGTGAGGAAAAGGATTCTGCTGTCGTTGTTCGTTGTGGCCGCCTTATTGGCTGCCCCCCTCCAAGTCGCGTTTGCACAAGACGCCAAGCCAGCGGAGCCGATTCGTTTGGCGGACAAAATCTCGCCAACGGATGCTCCTGGATCTTCCCCGGCCTTGGGTGGCAGCTGCCCCAACGGCGGACCGGTGTTGTTGAACCAGCCTCCCAATCAGACCAACGGCATCTTTTCCGATGTCAATTGCGCTTCCTGCACGGCTACCGGCACGCAGGTGGTTGCCGACAATTTCACTCTCGCCGCGGACGCCACGGTCGCTCAGATCGTCATGTGGGGTGGTTATTTCCCCGGCAACATGATTCCTGATCCCGTCGATCCCGTAACGGTGATCTTTCATGATGACGCTGGGGGAACCCCCGGAGCCGCGATTACCACCCAGGGAGGGATCGCCCCCGCCTCGAGCACGACGGGCGTGACGCTCTTCGGAGTTTCCGAGTTGCAGTATGTGATCGACATCACTCCTGTGGCGCTAACGGCTGGCACCTACTGGGTCGAGATTTTCACCAACTCCCCTAACGCCGACTCTTTCTTCTGGGAAGTCGGCGACCCGGATGCGACCAATGGCATCGTGGGAGCTGTTTTTTCCACAACCGCTCCTGGTACCGGCTGGGCTGCTACAGGTCCCCCACCCAACGACTTCGCCATCACCATGTGTGGCGCCGGTGGACCGATCCTCAGCATCACGGACACCACGGTAACCGATGGCTGCCTCACCGAGCCGACCAACGAGAACGGTGTCTTCGAGCCGGGCGAGATCATCACGGTTGACGTAGAAGTCTCCGCCGCCAACGGTGGATTCACCGGAATCTCCGGGACCCTGAGCACCGCCACTCCTGGCGTGACCATTCTGAGTGGTTTCAGCTCCTATCCGGACCTGGGCGACGGCGAGTCCGCTACGGCAGACACCCCGTACATGGTCTACCTGGACGAGACCATCGCCTGCTTCAGCCAGGTTGACCTGGACGTCACGATCACCTCCAACGAGGGAGCGCCTCTGGTTACCATGGTCAGCGAGACGGTCGGCGCGATGCTGGTCCCCAACGTTCCGGTGGCGATTACGGACAACGATCCGGCTGGTAGCTCCAGTACTCTCGATGTCGCGGACGACGTGGTCATTTCCGACCTCAACGTTCGGGTCGACGTCGCTCACAGCTGGGTTGGAGACCTGATTCTCACCCTCCGTAGCCCAGCGAATACTGAGGTCGTTCTCCTCGATCAGCCAGGCGTTCCTGCTTCGATGTTTGGATGCGCTGACAACAACATGAACGTCACCTTCGATGACGGTGCCGGCGGAGATCTCGAGAACCTCTGTGCGGGTTCCGATCCGTGGTTCGTGGGTTCTGCTGACGCAGTAGGCGCCCTATCGGACTTCAACGGTGAGTCGACCGCTGGAACCTGGACTCTGCTGGTCAGCGATAATGCTGCTGGTGACACCGGTACCATCACTGACTGGGAACTGATCACCGATCCGGTGATCGGAGGCGTGTGTGTGGTTTGCACCGCTGGCCTCCCCGGCGGTGGACAGCCCGTCGTCGAGGTGCCGACCATGGGCACCGTGGGCTTCATCACGCTTCTGTTGGCTCTGGCCTTGGCTGGTGTCTTCCTGATGCGTCGTCGCTCGAACGCCTAAGAGCGTTCCCAAGAGCCGGAGATTGGCTCTCGGAAAAAAGGCACGTCTTTCGAGGCGTGCCTTTTTTGCATTTGGTTTCAGAACCCAAAATCCAGAATCTCTTGGAGTGCCCTAATCCCATGACCCAAACACCACCGAAGAACCACGCTGGCCCCCCTCGCAGGGATATAGCTCCGGAAGTGCCGGAGACGTCTTTTGCGGAGAGAGTTAGAACTTTGTTGGAAGCCCACCGAGTAGGCACCCTATCGAGCCACTCGGCAAAATTCTCTGGTTTTCCCTTTGGCTCTGTGATGCCCTACGCGCTGGATGCAGCGGGTAACCCACTGCTCCTGATCAGTGCAATGGCCATGCACACTCAGAACTTGCGCCAGAATTCGAGAGCTAGCCTGCTAGTCGCTCAGGATTCCGTGGGGCGGGATCCCCTGGGAGCGGCACGGGTCACCCTCCTGGGAACGGCGGAGAGATTGAACGAGGACTCAGAGGTTCGAGAGAGGTACTTGGCTTGGCATGAGAATGCCAGCTATTGGGTCGACTTCAAAGACTTCTCGTTCTTTCGTCTCCAGGTCGAGGAGGTGTACTACGTTGGCGGCTTCGGAGTCATGGGTTGGGTTCCAGGGCAAGAGTTTGCGGCCTCCCTTCCCGACCCACTTGCTCCCTTCGCGACGGGAATTCTCGATCACATGAATGAGGACCATCGAGACGCTCTAGTCCTACTCGCTCGTCACCAGGGGCAGGTCCCAGGGGGAGAGGAAGCGAAGATGACTTCCGTGGATCGTCTGGGTTTTCGAGTGCGCGTGCGCAGTGGTGAGCGCTGGCAGAGTCGGAGGATTGCCTTTGCTGGCTCAGTAGGGACTCCGGACGGAGCTCGTCAGGAACTGATTCGCCTGGTCCACGAGGCGCGTAAGCAAGAGCCTTCCTCCTAACCCGAGCTTCTTCACCAAGAGAAGTTCGGGATCCCCAGATTTGCCGCCGGAGAAACGAGGTTAAGAGGTTGGGCTCTAGGTGTAGGTCATTGCTCGGGAGCCTCTGGGGCCAGATTCAGGGAGCGACGATCCGCTTCAAGTTGGTTGAGCCGCCAACGGCGGGCTGCTCCTCGGGTGGCGAGCCTCTGAGCTCGATTCATCTTCTGGTGGGCTGCCTCCATCTCTCCGAGACCATGGTGTGCTTTGGCAGCCCCCCAATAGCCTTCGAAGGAGCCGGGAAAAGCCTCGATGAAGCTCTGGTAGCCGCTCAAGGCTTCCTGCCAGTCTTGGGTCTCGAGCGCCAAGTTCGCCTTGGCTAGCTGAAAGACCGGCAGGGAGGCTGGGAATCGCTTCCGGATGCCCGACTCGAGAGCTGCGATTTCCTCTAGGCGGTCCTTGCGATGATACGAGTAGAGTATGCGGCCAAGAATCACCGGGGGCAGCAGAAACTCAACACCGTGGCGTTTCTGGACCTGTTGGAAATGGTCGAGGATGTCCTCTGCTCCTTTGGTCTGAAAGTAGAGCTCCTCGGTCAGCTCATAGCCAGCAAAGATGTCAAGAAACGCCCACCGTAGAGAGGGTAGGCCGGTAGAGTCGTGGCTCTCGTTGGTGAAATGTCGGAACTTCCAATGGAGAGAAGGTGGGGCGGACTTTTCGAGTAGCTTGACCATTTCTTTTACCCCCATCTCCTTTTCGCTAGCCAAGGTGAGGTAGAGGTAGGCCTTTTGGGTTGATGGGGTTCGAAAGGCCTTCTTTGCGTGGCGCACAAGGGCTTGGTTGTCCCACCACAGACTAGGGCTGATGGCGATCAGGGCATCGAAGAGAGCAGGTCTTTCCAACAGAGCGTTGACGGTGAACAGGCCGCCAAGGGAGTGACCGGCTAGCATGCGGAAGTCCGCAGTTCGATACTGGCTCTCTACCTTGGGTATCAGCTCCTTCTCAAGGAAATCTAGAAACTGCGTCGCGGTTCCTGAATCTTTCTTACCCAACGAAGGCTTCATGTTTCGGCGGTAGGAGGTCGTCCCCTGGTCACTGATGCCGACCAGAATCACTTCCGGTATTTGCTCGCTGATGGTGGACATTTGTTCCAGAAGACCCGAGACGTAGTGAAAATTGTAGTCTCCATCGACCATGTAGAGAACCGGGTATCGAGTCGTCGGGAAGGCGCGGTATGTGGCCGGCATGTGGACACGGTAAGAGCGGGTTTCCCCGAGAATTTTCGACCTCAACTGCGTTGAGATGACCGTACCCGGCTCCTGAGCTTGGATAGGGAGTGTTCCGAAAAGGATGAGGAGGGCGAAAAGGGGGACAGCGAGAAGGACGAGTGGGAGTCTGAATTTCATCGGTAACCTAACTTTCTATCTCTAGGAGGAGCGGATGGGAGAGAATAACAGGCAGAGATTCTCCTTTGTCCAAATTCACTGCAGTGTTCTAGCAGCGCCCTATCGCTTCTTTCTTGGTTGGCCCAGCATCGAGGGCGCCACGCAAAGAACTTGGTGAAAGTAGGAGATGAAACTTGACTACCTATCTGAAGGTAGGTAAGCTCTTGCCATGGATCGCAAAGACACCAGAGACACAGCCGGGGCACTCTTGGATGCTGCCCAATCTCTCGTCCAAAGCCGGGGCTTCAATGCCTTTAGCTATAAGGATTTAGCGAGGGAGGTGGGAATTCGCACCGCTAGCATCCACTACCACTTCCCTTCCAAAGGGGATCTTGGTGAGGCTTTGATGGGACGTTACTTGGCCGGTCTGGAGGCTCGGCTTCAGGAGTTGGATGACGTGCAAGAGAATCAACTCGGACGTCTGAAGGGATTCATTGAGATGTACCGAGAGACCGAGAATCAAGGTGCTATCTGCCTTTGTGGGTCCATGGCGTCGGACCTCGAGACCCTACCGGCGGAAGTGCACCAAGTGGTGCGTTCTTATCTGGAGAAAAGCCAAGGATGGGTGGAGCAGAAGATCATGGCTGGCATTGCTGGCGGTGAGTTTTCGGCTTCCTCTACTCCCCAAGACTTAGCTGCCACTTTGGTTGCCAGCCTTCAAGGCGCTCTCCTGATGGGCCGCGCCGGGGACGGTGCCTCCGTTCTGGATCGTGTGCAGCGATCCTTTCTAAGCTCCCTTAAATCCTGAGGCCCGGCTAGGAAAAGAAAATATGCAGTTTTGTGTCAAAGGAAGCTACCTACTCATAGATAGATATAGGAGAAATGAAAATGACTGATCTCAAACAAGAATTCGCCCTCATTGTCGGAGGCTCTACGGGTATGGGACGAGCTGCAGCGGAGCGCCTCCTGCAGCGAGGAGTAGAAGTTCACCTGCTCGCTCGGGACTCGGATCGCCTGCGTCAGACCGAGCGGGAGCTAGCGGACCTGGGAAGCGTCAAGGTGTCGGGAGTTGACCTCTATGACGATGCTCAGGTGGAAGCCTTCATCGCGGAGATCCGTGCTTCGCGGGATCACTACCGCTACCTGGTCAATGCAGCGGGCTATTTTAGTCCCAAGCCTTTCCTGGACCACAGTCGGGAGGACTATGACATTTACCAGGATCTCAATCGCTCAACCTTCTTCATCACCCAGGCGGTGTCGCAGAACATGAAGGAGCATGGCGGAGGCGCGATCGTCAACATTGGTTCCATGTGGGCAAAGCAGGCGGTGAAGGCGACCCCATCGTCAGCGTACTCCATGGCCAAAGCAGGCCTCCATACTTTGACTCAGCACCTAGCGATGGAGCTGGCAGAGGCAGGAATTCGAGTCAATGCGGTATCTCCCGCCGTGGTTCAAACGCCCATCTATGGCTCCTTCATCGAACCGGAGCAGATCGAAGAGACCCTCCAAGGGTTCAACGCGTTTCATCCCATCGGCCGCATCGGCCAGGTCGGTGACATCGCTGACAGCATTGACTTTCTCCTTTCGGACCGGGCCAGCTGGGTGACCGGAGCTGTCTGGGATGTGGATGGGGGAGTCATGGCAGGCCGCAACTAGGGTCTCTTGGGAATGAGACTCGCTGAGTGACTTTCAGGGTCCTCGGAGGCCGAGGTTTACGATAGCCTTCGCTGCAATGGGTAGCGAAGGCTATTCCTTTTGAACGGAGTGGAGTTAAAACGGGTGAATAACGCGACACAAGATTCGGAGTCCTACGAGCTCGCCCTGGACAAAGTAACCCTCGCAATGACCTCCCTTCTGGATCGGGACGGCATCCTGGAGGCGGTGACGGGTGGCTTGGTGAGAGAGCTGGATGCTGCTTCCGCGGCCCTATGGTTGCCAGGGGATCAGGATCTCTCGAAGTTAGCTATTGCGGCTCAGGATGGTCTCGAGGCCTTAGAACCCTCGGCGCCAAAGCAGATATTGGAGACAGCCGCAACAGCGGCTCTCTACTGCTCCAATGAGATTCCTACCGATGGTTCCCTCGGCCCCGCTTCCTGGCTGTTGGAGAACGGTCTGAGAGCCGTTGCTGCCTTGCCCCTGACCTTCCGGGGGCAGGTTCTAGGAGTCTTGGCGGTGTATTTCCGCCGTCCTGTCTTGGAAGCTCACTTCGCTCGCTTGGAAGTTTTTGCCCGTACCGCTGCGGTGGCTATCGAGAATGCTCGACTGATGGCTGAGGCCCGAGATCATGACCGCCGGCTGAGGGCCGAGAATACCTACTTGCGTCAAGAGGTGGAGTTGGAGAGCGATTGCGGGGAGATCGTTGGTCGGAGCTCAGCGATTCGCGAGGTCTTGGAGCAGGTGGACCGGGTGGCAGCTACCGACGCCAGCGTGCTGATCCAGGGAGAGACCGGCACCGGCAAAGAGCTGATCGCTCTGGCGATTCATCAGCGGAGTCGTCGCAATAGCAAAGCCATGGTCAAGATCAATTGTGCTGCTATCTCTGCGGGTTTGGTGGAAAGTGAGCTTTTCGGTCACGAGAAGGGAGCCTTTACCGGGGCTGTTGAGCAACGTATCGGTCGTTTCGAGCTCGCTGATGGGGGTACCCTTTTCCTCGACGAAGTAGCCGAGTTGCCGCCGGAGACTCAGGTGAAACTGCTGAGGGTGCTACAGGAACAGGAATTTGAGCGAGTCGGCAGCAATAAGACCATTCGGGTCGATGTTCGTGTTATCGCTGCAGGCAATCGTGATTTAGCGGCAGAAGTAGAATCCGGCCGTTTCCGCGCAGACCTCTACTATCGACTGAACGTCTTTCCTCTCCATCTTCCTCCTCTTCGGGAGCGAAAAGAAGATATCCCCTTGATCGCCTTCTGCATGCTGCCACGGATCGCTCAGAGCATTCGAAAACCCATCGAAGGAATCGCTCCGGAGGCCGTAGAGAGGTTGCTAGCTTATCCCTGGCCCGGGAATGTTCGGGAGTTGCTGAACGTCTTGGAACGCGCCGCGATCCTCAGTCCAGGCCTCGAGTTGGAGATTGGGGAGACCTTGCTGCCCACCGGTAGATCTTCGACAGCTACTTCCCCTTCGGCGACAGCTGCGAGGCCCGCAGGATTCTTGGGCACCTTGGAGGAGGTGGAGAGGGCGCACATCTTGGCAGTCCTCGAAGCCCATGACTGGGTCATCAACGGCGCCGACGGTGCGGCGGAAACCCTCGGCCTCCACCCTAGTACTCTGCGGTCCCGCCTACAGAAGCTAGACCTTC
Source organism: Deltaproteobacteria bacterium (assembly GCA_022601195.1). Classification (GTDB taxonomy): domain Bacteria; phylum Acidobacteriota; class Thermoanaerobaculia; order Multivoradales; family JAHZIX01; genus JAHZIX01. The sequence continues at coordinate 93,834 of JAHZIX010000040.1, read as the reverse complement.
GGCGCCCCTGAGGCTTGCTCTCGAAATATCGAGAGCAAGCCTCGAAATCCCGTCGCGAGCGCTCGAGAGGTTGCGCGGGGATGTCTCCTGAATTCTTGTAAGTCCTTGATTATAAAGAATATTTTAGGTCTTCCTCTAGGTGGAATGCTCCTTGCTTTGTCTTCTAGCTGTGAAAGAAAAATCTGAACGAGGAATCATGCCCTGGTTCATTAGCTAGACCCTAAGGAGACTTCCCATGACCGATACGACGATGACTGTGTACTCCACCACCTGGTGCCCCGATTGTCACCGAGCCAAAGCCTTCCTCAAATCCAAGAACGTTGACTTTCGAGAGATCGACATCGAGGCGACGCCGGATGCTGCCGACATTGTTGCTCAGCACAACGACGGTAAGCACATCGTTCCGACTTTCGAGATCGATGGTCAGTTCTTCGGTAACCCCACCTTGCAAGTATTGGGCAAGTTGATTTCGGTGAACTGATGTCTTGGGGCTCGGGCCGCGTCGAGCAGCGAAGGTTGCCGCCGGTCCGAGCCTGCTTGCTCCCCATTTACCACTCGTGAAAGCGCAACGGCAATTCGTATCAGACTGGAGAAGATGAGATGGCAACCCCTGAGAATAGGACGATCGCTCTAGACCCGACCGGAGAGAGGGCAGAGCACCGGAAGTTAGTGATTGTCGGCAGCGGCCCGGCGGGTTTCACGGCGGCCCTCTATGCTGCCCGGGCTGAGCTCGATGTTTTGGTTCTAAGGGGGCCGGAGCCGGGGGGGCAACTGACCCTGACTCCCGATATCGAGAACTACCCTGGCTTTCCCGACGGACTCACCGGATTCGAGCTAATGGACAAGATGGAAGCTCAGGCAAAGCGATTCGGAGCGGAAGTCCGCTACGGAGAAGTCAGCGACCTCGACCTCACCCGTCGACCCTACCGAATGGTGGTGGATGGGGAGACGGAAATCTCCGCAGATGCGGTGATTCTGTCCACCGGTGCCTCGGCTCGCTATCTGGGCCTCGCCAACGAGCGCAGACTACTCGGCAAAGGTGTTTCCGCTTGTGCCACGTGCGACGGAGCCTTCTTTCGAGATGTCGAGTTGGCCGTGGTCGGTGGAGGCGACACGGCCATGGAAGAGGCTCTCTTCTTGACTCGCTTTGCTACCAAAGTGACCGTGATTCACCGGAGAGACGAATTTCGGGCTTCCAAAATCTTGCAACAGAGAGTGTTCGCTCACCCCAAGATCGAGGTCCTTTGGAACCATCGGGTGGAGGACATCCTTGGTGAGGAGCGGGTGGACGGCCTAGCCCTAGAAGACACTCAGACCGGCTCGAAACAACAGCTTCCCGTTGGCGGTGTGTTCATCGCAATCGGCCACCAGCCCAACACGAACCTGGTCCGCGATACCTTGGCCCTGGATGCGGCGGGCTACCTGCTCACCGAGCCTGGATCCACCCGCACTTCCTTACCCGGGGTATTCGCCTGCGGCGACGTACAGGACTCCATCTATCGGCAGGCCATTACCGCCGCTGGAACCGGAGCCATGGCTGCCCTGGATGCCGAACGGTGGTTGGCGGAGCAGGGTGCAGAGGCAAACCAGGAGACAACCGAACCCGCGATTGGTCGGTTGGAAGAAATGGCGGTATCAGCAGCTTAGAGAACATCCCTTGGGCTGGGCAGCGAAACGGCTGCCCAGCTTGGCGACTTTTCAGCCGGACTTAGGGCTGGCAATCAGGGAAAGCTAGCGGTCCAAGCACTCACATCACCACTCTCGAATCCGTCCTCGAAAAGGGGGTCTTCAGTGGTACTGAGGCGGGCGATGGACTCTCCGGCTGCGATGAAAATCTCGCCCTGGTTGTCCTCCCCAAATCCGGTGTAGGTAAAGCCGCTCAAGGTGAGAAGGTTGTGGGTCTCCCAACCTCCGGTGCCGTCCGGGCGTGCACCCCACAAGATACCCGTGCACCAATCCGTGTAAAAGAACCAGCCTCGGAGAGCAGGGTAAGCCTGGCCTCGGTAGCTGCGACCGGCAATCACCGAGCAGTTGTTGTTCGGCGGAACATCGTGGGGTAGGGAGTCGATAGGGAAAACATAGGATCCGGGCGGATCGCATCCCGTGGTGTCGAAGGGGTCCGGTCCCTCGTAGCAGGGCCAACCATAGTTCTCGCCTCCTGTGCTGGTCGACGGCTGAAAGCTGATTTCCTCCCAGGCCCCCTCGCCGACATCTCCTATGAACAGATCTCCAGTCTGTCGGTCAAAGGAAATGCGCCATGGATTGCGCAAGCCTAGGGACCAAATCTCTTCCATGGCTGACGGTACTCCCACGAAGGGGTTGTCCCCCGGGATGGCATAGTTGCGATCGGGATCCGCGGGAAAGTCATCGTTATCGACATCGATACGCAAAAGCTTGCCCAACAAGTTTGAGAGAGTCTGAGAATTCGAAGCCGGGCCACCGCCGTCTCCACTGCTGATGTAGAGGTAGCCATCCGGCCCGAAGTGGAGATCTCCACCATTGTGATTGGTGAAGGTTTGGTCAAAGGCCAGGATGGCCTGAGCGGAAGCGGAGTCCGCTACATTGGGATCTCCTGCCGAGACAGAGTAGCGAGCGACCACCGTGTCTCCCTCTGTATCGGTGTAATTGACGTAGAAGAATCCATTCTGACCGTAGTCTGGGTGGAAGGCGAGTCCCAACAATCCCTGTTCTCCCCCAGGAATCAGGAGGCCACCGAGATCCAGGAAGGGGGTGCTCAAAGTAGAGCTGCCATCCCAAATACGAATTTCTCCGGTTTGCTGAATCACGAACATCCGCTGGTCTCCGGCGTTAGCCAGGGCGATGGCACCGGTGAGATCTCCTCCTACATCATCGACCATCACCACTGGAGCCCCGGCGGTTAGAGGGGAGGCGAGAGCAAAAACGCCAGTGACGATGAGGCTGGCGCCGAGGATGAACCGGAGGTAACCCAACTGAGCAGCGCGGATCATGAAAATCTCCTTTGAGCTTTGACCGAATAGGCTGGCTTATTTTAACTGGGCGATAGGTTGCAGGGAACTGCCCTAGCTGGGCTCAAAGAAAGGGAGGAGAAGCCTGCCTTTGTGGTCTAAGGTTGAACCAACACCTTGTTGACCGCCTGGGCCCAGTCTCCTTGCGGATCTTGGTTGAATTCCCAAGCCATAAAGCCACCGAAAGAGGAGCCGAATTCCGCTGCCAGGGGTTGGAGGAGCTTCGAGGTCACCTCTTCCAAGGGTGCAAATCCGCTGACTCGACTTGCATAGGGCTTGCCTACGACCAGGCGTTCCGGGGCCAAGCCCGGAAACCCCTCCCATCCCTTGACGATGGATCGGTAGTGAGCCAGCTCGTCGAGATCAGAGGAGGTCAAAGGAGGATTGCTGTAGTACTGCATATTCAGCCAGCTGATCTCCTCACCAGTGGCGGCGAGAATGGCGGCATACAGAGACTCCGAAGGGCATTCCGGAGAGCTACCGGGTTGGCAGAGGTAGGGGGGTTGGGGGGCGTGGGTGAGGAGTTTTCCTGGTAGCCGCCTCGCCAGCGCGTGAGTCAGAGCGATGGCTGCCTCTGCGTAGGGTTTGAAATTTTCTTCCTTGACGTAGGGGACGGCCTCAATATCGAGATCCACTCCATCTAGGTGATGTTCTTCGACCACCTTGGCGATGGACTCGGCTACTGCGGTGGCGTTTTGGCCCATCGTTAACCAATCCTTACCAGCCACCGTGCCTCCGCCCACGGAGACCATGATCTTCTTACCCGCTGCTCGAACCCTCCCGAGGGCCATTCCCTCCTGCAAAACGGCTTCCAGGGCTTCTGATGGCTTGACGTCCGTTTCACCATCTGGCACTAGAAACGACAGGATGTAATGGGTATAGGGAAGAGTGGCTGCATCTCGTAATAGGGGATCTGTGTTGGTGTTCGAATAGGCGATGACTCGGGGGCTGGGAGACCTAGCCATGGTGGCTCGGAGGACTTCCTGCTTCGGACTCTCCTGTGCCGTCAGCTCACCCCTAGCTGCGACGGTATTGGTTGGTGCAGCACCCTCGGAACAGGCGCTACAGACCAACGCGAAGACTAGGCCACATAGCGGAACAGACTTCGGCACGGCATCTCCTCCTCTGGCCGGTCGCAGTGTCACAGATTGGGGTGTCAGGCATGCGGTTCATGCAGCCCTAAAGTACGTTGCTCCTTTGGTTTCCAAGAAAAATGCCTATGTGGCCGAGGTTTCGAGGAGGTGAGTCTTTGCATTTAAGGGATGCATGAACTGCATGCCTGACACCTTTTGGGTACTTAGTGGGTTAGGGGAGGCGGTTGAATTTGGCGAAGTCGGGTTTGCGCTTTTCCAGGAAGGCTTCCTTTCCTTCGCGCCCTTCCTCGGTCATGTAGAAGAGTAGGGTGGCATTGCCGGCGAGCTCTTGAAGGCCGGCTTGGCCGTCGCAGTCGGCGTTGAGAGAGGCCTTCAGGCAGCGCAGAGCCAAAGGGCTGTGCTGGAGAATTTCTCTACACCATTGGAGAGTCTCTTCTTCTAGGCGTTCCAAGGGGACGACGGTGTTGACCATTCCCATATCCTGCGCTTCCTGGGCCGAATACTGGCGACAGAGGAACCAGATCTCGCGAGCCTTCTTTTGGCCCACCATCCGAGCCAGGTAGGAGGAGCCGTAGCCCCCGTCGAAGCTACCGACCTTGGGACCGGTCTGGCCAAACCGGGCGTTGTCTGCTGCGATGGTCAGATCGCAGACGACGTGAAGCACATGACCTCCACCGATGGCGTAGCCTGCCACCATAGCGATGACCGGCTTGGGGAGGGTTCGAATCTGCCGTTGTAGGTCAAGAACGTTGAGGCGAGGGACACCGTCGCTGCCCACATAGCCAGCTTCTCCACGGACCCGCTGGTCGCCGCCGGAGCAGAAGGCATCCGGACCCTCTCCGGTGAGAATCACAACGCCCACCTCCGGGTCGTCCCGAACCTCTACCATGGCACGGCTCATCTCGGTTACCGTTTGGGGCCGGAAAGCGTTGCGCACTTCCGGTCGGTTGATGGTGATCTTGGCGATGCCTTCGGGTCGATCACCTAGGTAGGCCTTTTCGTAGCGAATATCTTCGTATCCTGCGGCAGCTTGCCAGCGAAACTCGGTCATCTGAGGCTTCCTTCCATGACGATTTGGGTGTCGGTTTTCTGATTTCTGAGGCTATGTTCTTCGGGGCCACAGTCCTTGTGGGGAGAGTCTTCGAGAGTGAGGTCTTCAGCGAGCAGGGCAGCCAGGAGGCGCGGTTGTTCCAGGGGAACGTTGTGTCCCGAGGCAGGAACCCTAGCGTAGGTTCCTGCCCGCTGTGCCTGCGCAGCTTCTTTGGCCAGCCGGCGGAATTTGGCATCTCTCTCGCCGGCGATCCACCGGATGGGCATTTCGAGGGTGGGTATTCTGGGACGGTAGTCAGGCATTCTGGCGAGGCTGAGGGAGCGCAGAGCCCGCCCTAGGCCCATGGGGTCGAGATGGCGCCGCCGATGGTTCTGGAGACTTCGCTGTTCTTGGTTCTGAGTCGAAAAAAGGGGTTGTTCTTCCCACTTCTCGAGGAAGCTAGCAAGCCCAGTGGTTTCCGCTAGGTCGGCCCAGGACTCATCTCGGAGCATCCGTTGCCGTCGTTCTTCTTGGCTTCCGAGGCCGGTGTGGGCACCGATCAGACTGGCGCTGGCGACCAACTCCGGATGCCGCGCAAGGAGTCCTAGAGCCAGCCGGCCACCCAGGGAATAACCCACCAGGTGGCTGCCTTGAAAGCCTGCCGCGAGCACCTGCGCTGCCAAACGATCGACCTCTGTTTCGAATGGGCCACTGGCTGGCTCGAGGCTCCGCCCAGGAGAGGAGCCTGTGTGCTGGTGGCCGTGCGGGTCCTCAGCTTTCCCGTGGCCCAAGATCGAAAGTCGCAGGAGGGCGCTACCGCTGGGTAGAACCTCGGCGACTTCCTGCCAGCTATCTGGAGACCCGGCAAAGCCATGGAGGAGGATGAATCGCTGATTTGTCACGAGGGCTCCGGCCAACGCAGGGCGAGTCGTGCTTCGAGGTTTTGCCACAAGCGTTGGTTCTGCTGAAAGGCCCCGTGGGGTGGAACTCGGGCCTCGATGAGGGTGGCTTCGTTGCGGCTCAGAGCTGCCCCCAGGGCCCGTTGCAGGGAGGCTCCGGTGTCGACCCGATGATGGCCAAGTCCATAGAGTCGAGCCGCTGGGCCCAGCTCTCGACCGTGGGGGGTGAGCCAGGAATCCAAATGGGCGCGCTGCAGGAGGGATTGTTGGTCTGTTGAGGTCTCAGAAGATGTCTCGGTAGAGGCTCGGGCGATGGGCAGCTGTTCGAAGATCCTACCGCCGTCGTTGTGAACCACGACGATGGCGAACGGGACCGATACCCGGTCGAGAGCTGCCAGGTCGGAGATGCCGTGCAGGAAACTGACATCTCCAATCAGGAGCACCCCGGGTTTCTGGCAAATTTGAAGGAAACCGCTCGCTCCGGCAACCACACCGTCGATGCCCGCTGCGCCTCGCTGAGTCCACACCTGAAGAGCCTTCGGCTGAGGGGGGCTGTAGGCATCGACTTGGCGGATGGGCAAGCTGTTGCCGAGAGCTAGGACGCCGCCCGGAGGCAAAGCTTCGACGACAATTCGAGCCACCTCTCCCTCCGTGAGAGAGCCAGCGTCAGTCTGGACAGTTTGTGATCCACCAGAAGTCGGGGAGGAAGCGGGCTCTTCGGAGCTTTCGGCCAGCACTTCTTCCGCAGCTTGCCAAGCGAGGGATTCTGCTGCCTTCCAATGCTCGAGCCAGGGGGAATGCCGGTGTGGCAGAGAGAGCTCCAATTCTCGGTCGAGGGCCTCGAGGAAATGCTCGGGGTCCGCTTGGAGGACCCAGGAGGCAGAGCTCCAGGGATCGTTCCAACCGTGGGCGGCAATGACGAACCGCTGGCACAGTGGGTATGCCTCGACATATTGACTCCAACCCTTGGCGACGGGGGGAGAACCGACTTGTAGGATCAGTTTCGGTGCCAGCTCTCGGCGTAGGGTCGGAGAGCGACCCAAGGCGTCCAGGGCACCGATGCGGGTGGCCCCGTGGTCGTCGCCCTGGAAGTAGCGCTGTTGGCTCCCAGCTTCAACCAACAGGGGGTAGCCGGCTCGTTTCGCCACCGCACTGAGCAGGGGTCCCATTCTCCTGGTGGCGGCGGGAGCAGGACCGCACACGATGAGTCCCTCCTGGTGTTTTTGGAACAGCTCTCCCAAGGCTTTCAGGCCTTCGATGTTGGCGGTCAGAGAGGGCAGGGGCGAGCGAACCAGCGGCTGACTCCTGAGGGATTGGACTGCCTGGCTCAAAGCGTCGTCGGCTTCTCCCACCGATTCCGTGGGCTCCAGGGGCTTACGAGCACGGGCATTGAGATGTACCGGTCCCGGCGTGGGGGATTGAGATACCAGGACCGCTTGGGCTGCTTTGCGCCGCAGAGCTCGCAGGGCACCGACGGAGGCATCCGGTGCACCCAAGTCAAGAAAGCACCGAGCGTAGCCGCCGAAGAACTTGGTCTGATCAATAGTTTGGGAGGCGTGACAATGGTCCAGCTCTAAAGGTCGGTCCGCGGTGAGGACGAGCAGGGGAGTATAGGCCATGGCTGCTTCGACTACCGCTGGAAAGTAGTTGGCTGCAGCGGAACCAGAAGTGCATAGGAGCAGGGTGGGACGGCCCGAGGCTTTTGCCATTCCCAAGGCGAAGAAGGCGGCGGAACGCTCGTCGATGAGGGTGGTGCAGTGGAGGGCCGGGTTGGCCAAAGCGGCAGCTGCAAAGGGGGTCGAACGAGAACCGGGGCTGATCACCACCTCGCGAACCTGAGCCTCGGCGAGGCTGTCCAAGAGTAGACGGGCCCATTGGGTGAGAAGGCTTCTATTGGGGTGACTGCCGGAAGGAGACTCGGATGGGGCTTCTGGCCTCGAGGTCATTCGCCGACCCCCAAGGCGGCAAGAAGGGAGGTCTGCTTGAGATCCGTCTCCTGATATTCCAGGTCGGGATCCGAGTCGAGCATGATACCGGCACCGACGTAGAGCAGAGCCTCGTTGCCACTCAAGAGACAGGACCGCAGTGCGACGTCGAATTCACCGTCGCCGTTGGCATCGAACCACCCGATGGGACCGGCATACCAACCCCGAGGGCAAGCCTCGTGCTCAGCGATCCACCGAACTGCTTCCTTAGCGGGCACTCCTCCCACCGCCGGGGTCGGGTGGATCCGGTCGACCAGCTCGAGGATGTGGCTGGAGGAAGACAGGGTGCCGCGAATGGGGGTGTGCAAATGAAGCAAGTTCCTCAACTCACGGATCCGAGGCTCGGGGCTCCACTCCAGGGCTGTGCACAGAGGCTGCAAGCGCTCGACGATGTGTTGCACCACCAGAGCGTGCTCCCCTTGATCTTTGGTGCTGGCGAGAAGAGTCGCGGCTTGCTGGCGGTCGCCGCCGATGGAGCCGGCCAGAGCTTCCGTTTCGATACGGGCACCTCGACGGCTGATCAAACGTTCCGGGGTCGCGCCAAGAAAGGTCGACTCACCGCGACGGAAAGCGAAGCGGCGACATCGGGGATTGAAGCCGTCCAGGCGAGCCAAGAGGGCAATTGGATCCAGGGGGCCGGCAAATTCGACTCGAGCCCGTCGGGCGGCAACGATTTTCTGAAATCTACCGTCCCCGATGGCATCGCGAATCGCTTCCACCTGCTCTGCCCAGCGCTGACGAGGCAAGGGCTCGATGCGAAGGGCTCGCGGCAGAGATCTCTCGACGGGTCGCTGATCGGCAGCGGCGAGACCAACCAGGAGGCGTTCGAGCTCGTCCAGCAGGGCTGGAGAGATCTCTTCTCCGGGAGGCGAGGCCAAGCTCAGAAAAGCTTGCCCCCCCTGGCGGGAGTAGAGCCACCGAGGCAGGGCGAAACTGCCATCGCCGAAAGCTTGCCAGCGGGATTCCCGAGCTCCACCCGATTCGAAAGCAAGACCTCCGAACAGTCGTGGTGTTGGAGCTACAAAGCCTTCCACCGTCTCCACTTGGAGATGGTCGAAGAGGTCTTGGGCTCGTCGGCGCAGAGTCTCGGGGCGACCAGGTCCTTCCAAGCGAATGTGATGGGCGGCGCCACTGCCAGCGAAGCCCGTTCCCTCCGAGGAAGTCCACAGCAAGGCGTGGCGCTGATGGTCAGGGGCTTCAAGACTTGCAGCGCCTCTCGCTGGGTCGCTCAGACGCAGAAAGACCTCTTCCGGGGCCACCGGCGCGGGCAGTTGGAGCACCAGGGTGCATTCCGGATGCCGTTTCTCCCAGCCATGGACCACGAACTGCCGAGCGCGATCTACGCTCAGAGGGAGCTCTTGACCCAGAACGGGTGCGGAGGAGGATCTCATCGTCGTGCTCTATTTTCGCTCTCTGGGCGATTCCGCGATGTAGAGGTGGCAAACACCGAAGGTCAGGGGCCGAACCTCGAGGACGTTGAGACCGGCTCGACCCATCAAGACGGCGAATTGGTCCGCCGGGGGAAAGGCTGCGATGCTTTTTTGCAAATAGCGATATTCCCGCCGGCCGGAGAGCAAAGCTCCCACTCGAGGCACGAGGGTATGTACGTGGAAGCGAGCGAAGGGGGCAAGCAGGCCTCCCTGAGGCTCGGAGAGCTCCAGGATCACCACACGGCCTCCCGGCCGAGTCACCCGAGCCATCTCCTGAAGGGCGCGAAAACGGTCCGGAACGTTGCGAATCCCGAAGGCGATGGTGGTGCCATCGAAGCTGCCGCTTTCATAGACCAGTTTTTCGGCATTGCCCTCTTCCAGGATGAGCTGGTCTCCATGTCCTGCGGCATCCCCCTTTCTGCCGGCCGACGGCCAGCATGCCTGGAGATGGGTCCAGGCCGGTGACGTGGCACGTGGGGTGACGGTGCAGAATCTCCAAAGCCAGGTCTGCGGTGCCAGTGGCTAAATCGAGAACAGCAGCTTGGGGCTGGTTAGCCAAAGCGAGAGCCGCCACTGCCTTCCGCCTCCAGCTGCGGTCGATGCCCAGGGAGAGAATGCGGTTCAGCCGATCGTAGCGGTCAGCGATGGCGTCGAACATGACGCCGGAGCCGTCTGCCACACGAGTCCCTTGGCCGGTTGGTGGTTCCGCCACCGGGTCGGCCTTGGGGGAGGAAAGCGTCTCCATTATCGAAACTCGCCCTCCGCCTGATTGGCGACCGCCGCGGATTCCGTTTCTGCGAATAAGGTTGCTTTGCGGTGGTGGAGGCGCATGTGGCCCCGTTGGATACCCTCTCCCGCCAGGGCTCGAAGAGCTGCCAGGTTGGAAGCCAAGCCGGCAGCGGCGATGACTTCCGCCAGCTCTCCAGCGCGATCCAGTTGCAGCAGCTCGAAGGCCGCCCGTACCCCTGGGTGGACCCGAGTCGAGCCACCGACGGTTCCCACTGCCATGGGCAGCTCGAGGGTTCCTTCGACGCTGTCTTCGACGCGCTTCCAGGTGGCGAGGGGCTTGTACTGGCCGCCAAAGGCGGCAAAAGCGTGAGCGCCCGCCTCGATGGAGCGCCAATCCTGTCCGGTGGCGACGGCGACCGCATCGATGCCGTTCATGATGCCCTTGTTGTGGGTCACGGCGCGAAAGACGTCCAGGCTGGCAAAGCGGCTGGCCCGCAGGATGCCGTGGGCCATCTCTTCTCCGCCCACCGCTTGAGTGCTGACCCGAGCGGTCACTTTGACCGTGCGGCGTAGCGGCAGGTTGGTGAGAATCCGCAAGCCGATGCGTCCTCCGATGCGGCTCTGAATCTGCGGTGCGATGACCTCGGCCACCGAGTCCACCAGGTTCGCTCCCATGGCATCCCCGACCTCTACATAGAGGTGCACGACCAGGAGGCCTTCGTCTTCATCCAGGACCCGGACCTCCAGGTCTCGGCAACCTCCTCCTCGGCGGACCATGTTGGGAATGGCCTGGTCGGCCAAGCGAAGCAGCTCATCCCGGTCTTGGAGCAGCCGTTCAGCGGCCAAGTGAGGTTCCGGAACCTCGTCTAATTGGACTTGGGTGGTCATGACTGGTGGAGTGGCCTCGGCGAAGAAGCCGCCGGAGAGTCGTACCAGCCGAGCCGCATTGGAAGCGGCGGCTACGATGGAGGGTTCCTCCACCGCCATGGGGACGAGGACGTCTCTTCCGTTGATGCGGAAGTTCAGTGCGACGGCGAGCGGTAGGCTGTGGCAGCCGATCACATTCTCGCTGAGCCGATCTGCAACGGTTGGATCCAAATAGCCGCCCCCATCCAAATGGGCTTTGGATTCCTCGGAGAGCAAACCGTTGCCGGTGATGATCTCGACACGGTTGTTCAAGGGTTTCCTGTAGAAACCTGAGATGCGGCTGGAGACGGTCCTTCTTTCAACCATGAGACTCCCTCTACCGGCCGGCGGTTTCGATGTCCGCCAGCAATTTTCGCAATTCTTCCGGCGGCAAGGCCTGAGGGCCATCGCTGAGAGCACCGCCGGGGTCGTCGTGGGTTTCGATCATTAGTCCCGCTGCGCCGGCGGCGAGGGCCGCATGGCTGAGGGCGGGAATCAAGTCTCTGCGGCCAGTACCATGGGAAGGATCCACGATGACCGGCTGCCGATGCACTTTGGAGAGCAACGCAGCCGAGGCCAGGTCGAGGACGTACCGGGTAGTGGGGTCAAAGCTGCGAATGCCGCGTTCGCAGAAGATCACCGATGCCGCGCCGTGGTGCAGGCAGTATTCTGCCGCCAAGAGCCATTCTTCTACGGTGGCTGCCATGTCTCTCTTCAAGAGAATCGGCTTACCGGTGCCGGCCACGACCTTGAGGAGAGCGGTGTTCTGCATGTTGCGGGAACCGATCTGCACCAGATCCGCCATTTGGGAGACCTCTTGGGCGTGGGTCTCGGCCAAGGCCTCGGTGACAACTTTCAGCCCGTAGCGGTCGGCAGCTTGGCGTTGCCAGAGAAGAGCTTCGGAGCCGTGGCCCTGGAAGGAATAGGGGGAAGTTCGTGGCTTAAAGGCCCCGCCGCGCAGAAAGGAGACGCCTAGAGCGCCTAGGCGAGCGGCAATGGAGTCGATCTGCTGCTGCGACTCGATGCTACAGGGGCCCGCCATGATCACCGCCGGAGCACCGCCGCCAATGGCGACGCCAGCGACCTGAACTTGCTCTGGTTGGGCGTCCACCAGGGGATGAGGAGAAGCCGCATGAGCGACGCCTGCCACCCCTTCGATGGCCAGCAATTCCTCCGAGGTCACGTGGTTGGAACAGGAGCCGATGCGGTACTGAACACCGATCCCTTCTAGGCGCTGAGGCCACAGACCACGAGCCACGAGAGCCTTTTGTACGGCTCCAGGATTCGCTTCGGGACGCAAGTGGACGATCATGACGTTGTTTTTTTCTCTCGGGGTTCTAGACCTAGTGGCTACGGTTGACGATGGCTTCGGCGACCGCGATCAAGGTCCGCCGGGCCGGGCCGTCGGGAAGATCCTTGAGGCTGTCGGTCGCTTGTAGAGACCTTTGGCGAGCCAGGCGACGACTGTCCGTAGCTGCTCCGGTATGGCGCACGGCGCTGGAAACTCGTTCACAGAGAATGGGGGGAGGAGGCTCGCCGCTCTCGACCTCGAGGATCTCCTGCAGGACCGGTCGCAACTCCGGTTGTCTTTCGAGGGTCAGGATTAGGGGGTAGGTCATCATGCCTTCCCGTAAGTCCGTCAACAAGGCTTTTCCGGTCTGCCGGCTGTCACCGGTGAAATCCAATACATCGTCGATGAGCTGGAAGGCCACTCCCAAATGGAGACCATAGCGGCTCAAACTGGCGCAATCCTCCGGTGCTAGGCCCCCGGTGCGCCCGCCGGCCATCATGGCCCAGCGGAACAGAGCCGCGGTCTTGCCTTCGGCGACTCGGAAGTAACTTTGGGCTGTGGCATCGAGCTTTCCCCGGTTGTCCAACTGCACCGACTCAGCGAGGATCATTTCCTCGATGGTTTCCAAGAGGCTGCCCAGAAGATCTGGCATTTCCGTGTGGCGGACTCTTCGCAGAGCCTCGATGAGAAGCCAATCTCCACCGAAGATAGAGGCGGCGTTGCCAAACTCCGCGGCGGCGGTTCGAGCCCCTCGACGAGTGGTCGCCAGGTCGACGACATCGTCGTGAAGCAGGGTGGCGTTGTGGACCAATTCCACTGCCACGGCGACATGGAGAGCCGCTGGGTTGAAGCCGCTACCGGTGCGGGATGCTAGGGCGACACATAGGGGGCGGAGCCGTTTTCCGCCTCCGGCAAGAAGATGTCCGGCGGCGCGGCCGACCAGAGCGTCCGGAGGGGAAACGCCTTCCAAGGCTCCCTCGACGGTTTCCAGATCTCGCTCGATGAAATCTGTCAGACCGAGTAACCGATCCGCCAGGGAATGCAGCCCTCGTCGGACACACATTTCGCCGAGGCGAGAGAGGAGCTCGGAGGAGCCTACCGATTTGACTGCGCTTGAGAGCATCAACGTCCCGTCTTTTCCATGACAGCAGGTAGATTGTTGGCCGCACCCACCAGGAGTTTCAGCCCGAGGTTCCCTACTGCACCACCCTTCAAAAAGGTTTCAGCCATGGTGTCCGCCATGACCACTAGGGCCTCGATGGCCTTGAGTCGTTCCATGAAAACAGTGGCCTCCGGCGAGGGATCCGCCTCCAACTGGGGAATCCACTCCTTGAGGTAATCCCGAATGGGGTCCCATTCCCGCCGCTTACGAATCTCGACTACTCGGCGGGTAACCTTTTCCAGATCGGTCTCGGGGCGGTACACTACGCGCCTCGACCCGGAGTTGTGCTCGAAATGGAGCAGGCGCCAGTCACGCAGGTCTCTGCAGGCCATGCTGACGGCCCCCCGGCTCATGCCGAGGGCTTCCATGATTTCTGTTGCGTCGGCGCCCTCCGGTCGAGACAGGAGCCAACCGTAAATACGTGCGGTCGTTGGGGAGACGCCCCAAAAGGGGCCCAGAGTGCCCCAAAGCTGCACGAAGGATTGGCGTACCGTGTCGACGGTAGAAAGGTCAGTTGCGCTCACGGGGCGACTATAGCTGAAGATTTTTGAACCTTCAATCTTTTTTGAAAATTGTATTCGGGGCCTGGGATGGAATGGCCTGGTAGCGTCAACCTTCGCCGCTTGTAGAACCCGTCCCGCCTTTGATTTCGAATCATAATGATGACCATGCAGGAGCCTTGCAACAGCTAGGGTAGCCCTGCGTAGAAGATGACAGAACCAAATCTGATCGCGAGGCTGCCGCCACGGCTCAGTCGACCCAGCTGACCAGGTCAGGAAAGGCTGAAATCCTGGTCAGAGGCGTCAAGGGAGGAAGTTATGACTCAAAGAACCGATAGCAATATGTTGTGGAACCGTTCACGGGCCGCCCTGGGAGTGGCTGCTCTATCCGGCTGCTTTTTTCTTGGCTGCGGAACACCTCCGGCTCCCGTCGTGGACGACGAGGCTTCCCAGGAGCCTGCGGGCTTGAGCCAGGCAGAGATTGCCGAGAGCGTAGCCTCGTCCTTGGATCTCAGCGCTGACCCCTGCGAGGACATGTACCGCTATGCCTGTGGTGGCTGGATGGACCAGGCCGAGATTCCCGGGGACCAGTCCCGCTGGGTGCGCAGTCTTTCCGTGATGAGAGAAGAAAATCGCCAGGCTTTGCGAGAGATCCTCGAGGAACCGGTAGGTGAGGGAGCCAGTGAAACGGAGGCTCTCGTGGGGGCCTACTACGGTTCCTGTATGAATGAGGAAGCCATCGCTGCCGCTGGGCTGGCTCCGTTGGCGCCCTACCAGCAGGCCTTTTCCGAAGTCGATAGCCTGGAATCTTTCATGAGCCAGGTAGGACGTCTGCACGGGGATGGCATTCTCGCCTTCTTCGATCCGGTTACTTTGCTGGACTTCAAGAATCCCGATCTCTATATCGCCTACTACAACCAAGGGGGCATCGGCCTTCCGGAGAGGGATTTCTATTTCCGCGACGATGAAAAGAGTCGTGAGGTGCTGAGGGCCTACGAAAGTCACATCGCTCGCATGCTGGTTCTGGCGGGCCGCTCCGAGGGAGAGGCGGCGGAGGCCGCCGAGGGAATCCTCGCTTTCGAGACCAAGTTGGCCGGCCTCTCTAGGCGACCCGCCGAGATGCGGGATTTCGAGTCTCTTTATAACCGAGTCGATCTGGAAGGCCTGGAGGCCCTAGTGCCGAACCTCGATTGGAAGGCGTATCAGGCTGGTACGGGGCGTCCTGGGGTGATTCCCATCAGTCTGACGGTCCCAGAGTTCTTCGAGGGGCTCAATGAGCTCATGCCGTCCGCCGACATGAATATGCTGCGCGCCTATCTGGAGTTCCACCTGTTGAACTCCATCTACGATCTGCTGCCGGATGCATTCCTGGCGGAGCACTTCGATTTCTTTGGCAGAAGGCTAGAGGGGCAGCAGGAGATGGAGGTGCGCTGGAAGCGTTGTGCCTCCCTGACCGATCAGGCCTTGGGAGAGGCGGTGGGGCGTCTGTACGTGGAACGGCACTTTCCCGGTGATAGCAAGGAAAAGGCCCTAGGGATGATCGCTGAGGTCGAGAAGGCCCTCGAGCGAAGCCTGCCGGATCTGGCCTGGATGGACGAGACGACTCGCCAGCGAGCCGTGGAGAAAATGGCCGCCATCACCAACAAGATCGGCTACCCGGATACCTGGCGAGATTATTCTGCCCTCGAGCTTGGGCCGGATACCTTCTTTGCCAACGGCATCGCCGGACTTCGCTTCGAGGCGATGCGGACCCTCAACCAGGTCGGTACTCAGGTCGATCGGGGAGAATGGGGCATGACCCCGCCGACGGTCAACGCCTATTACAACCCTACCCGCAACGAGATCGTGTTTCCGGCTGGCATTCTTCAGCCACCGATTTTTCACCGGGATTTTCCCAGCGCCATGAACCTGGGTGCCATGGGAGCCGTGGTGGGCCACGAAGTCACCCACGGCTTCGATGATGCGGGTCGGAAATTCAATAGTGTCGGCGAGCTCAAGGAATGGTGGGAGCCCGAAGTGGCGGAACGCTTCGAAGAGAGGGCTCAATGCGTGGAGAAGCTCTACAATACTTATGAAGTCCAACCGGGCCTCAATGTCAACGGCAAGTTGACTCTGGGGGAGAATATTGCCGACCTGGGAGGCGTCAAGTCCTCCTTTGGAGCTTTGCAGCACACCTTAGGCGCTGCTTCCAAGGAGCCATCCATCGTCGAAGGTCTGAACCAAGAGCAACTCTTCTTCGTCTCTTACGCCCAGGTCTGGTGCGGTCTGGCGACTCCCGAAGCGGACCGTCTCCAGGTTCGCTCCAACACCCATAGTCCGATGAAATTTCGGGTCAACGGTCCCCTCTCCAACCTCCCGGCCTTCGCCGAGGCCTTTTCCTGCCAAGAGGGCTCCGCCATGCGCCGGGATCCAGTCTGCGAGGTCTGGTAGCGGGCGAGTCCTCCTGGCGCAAAAGCCGGTAGAAACGACAGCCGGTCCAGAAACAGCTCTTGCCCGGGGATAGGCACCCGGGCAAGGGGAATCTGGGAATGGTGACCCGAACGGTTTTGTTAGCAATCCTGATGCTCGACCCGGCTTTCCACCAAGACCTGTTGAAAGATCAGCTCAAAGACTTGCTGTTTCGGCCCGCGACCCGGGCCCCTGCTCGGTCCTTGCTCGGCACCTTCTTGCTCGCCGCCACGGTTTTCAGCGCCGCCATCTCTAGCGCTCTCTTCATTAGCGCCACTGCCTTCAGCCCTACGGTGGGCGCCGAGGAGCTATCGGCTTTCGAGGTGTTGGCCGAGTTGCAGGAGCGGTATCAGAACTTCCCCGCCTACTTTGATCGCGGCACGATCGAAGTAGAGGTCGTGGGGCAGCTGCCTCGCCGCCTCGCATTTCTGTCCCGAATGGACGCTTCGGGGGATTTTGTCTTTCGCCTGCAGCCGGACCTGCCAGACGAAAAATCCTTCTGGCGTCAGGGTGAGGAGGTACGGGGCTGGGACCGATCGACCGACGCGGTGAGAGAACTGGACTCCTTGGCCACAGAGGTGTCGCTGAGCCTTGGTGAAGGCGGGCAGGACACGCTACTGGCCCCCGCCTGGCTGCTGGGTTCAAAGTACGCCTTGGAAGCACCGGAGGCAGCGGCGGTGGACCGCCGAGTTTGCGGCCTGAGCAGCTGCCGAGTGCTGACTCTGGTTCGCCAGGGTGGGGCTTTGGAAACAGAGCTATGGGTCGACCTCGAGAGGGGCTTGCTCCAGGTGATCGAAGTTCGCCTTTTCCGACCGCCGGAGAAATTGGATGTCCGTGGTGGAGCGGTCGGTGACGAGCCCCAGGTGGCCCGGACTCTACGACTCGTATTCGATCGGGTAGAGATCGGCGAAGACGTTGTCGAGCTCGCTACCTTCACGCCACCGACAGCACCGGTCTCTGGAGACCGGCCCGAAGTCTCCGATCCGGAGGACGCTTCCCTAGGCCAGGCCCCCCCGGCAGTGTTTGGTGACGAGATCTCGGTGGCACTTCATACCTACCAAGTGCGTGCTCTGGGCTACGATGGGGCACCTTTGCGAGGTCTGAAGCCGGAGAACTTTTCTGTGCGGCTGGAGGGCGAAAACCTGAAGGTGGTGGCGTTGGATTGGGTGGAGGCCGGTCGCTCGCCGGAAGCGGATTTGCCGCCGGAGGTGTTGGCCGAGTTGGGAATCACTTTGCCACCGCCAGGAAGGCTGTTGGTGCTATTCGTGCAGGCCGGCTTCGAGCCCACTCGCATGCGTGGCCACCTCAAACAGGTACTGGGAGCGAAACGTTTTCTCGACACTCTGAAGCCCGATGATCAGGTCGCTGTGGTGTCCTTCGACTCTCATCTCAAGTTGCATTTGGACTTCACCAAGGATCTGGAGAGAGTGGAAGAGGTACTCGGCCAGGCGGTGCGCTTTAGAAGCAAAGCCGATCCCATCGAGCCGGGCCTCTACCCGTCCTTGGCCAGGCATTTCAACTTTCGCCAAGCCAAGCGGGCGGCTCGTCCTGAACGGGCTCTCGAGCTCACAGCGAGGGCGATGCAACCGTTGTTAGGGGAGCGGATCGTGGTATTCCTCGGCTGGGGAGTGGGGGAGTTCGTCGGCGGGGGAGTGCGTCTTGGTCGACACTACGATCGTGCCGTAGCCGCCTTCGCGGAGGCAGGGGTTTCGGTGTCTGTCTTGGATATCAGTGAGGCAGATTTTCACAGCCTCGAAGTGGGGCTCAAGCAAATCGCTAGCGACACGGGCGGAACCTACGAGCGTCGGTTTCGTCTCGGCGGCCTGGCCATGGACCGCCTAGTCCGAAGTCTGGATGGCCGTTACCTGCTCACCTTTCAGGTTCCCCACTCGGTGGGCACCTATGATGTAAGACGTCTCAAGATTCGTCTCGAAGGGGTCAAAGGTAAGTTGACCCGCTCTTTGACCCCCCTTCCGAGATAGCCCCCGAGGCCCTCCCGGAACCCCTGTCTTTCTCTTCGAAACCCTGTACAATATCGGCGGCCTCCGAAGACAAATCCACAACCTCGTGCGCGGCGTCCCGCTCGAAGAGTATCGACCAGCGGTTGGCCACCCACCTGAAAGGAAGTGCATGCTCGATCCCCGGTATGAACGTCTTGCTGACAAACTCGTTCAGTATTCTTGTAGCCTCGAAGAGGGCGAGAAAGTGCTGATTGAGGCCGTGGATGTTCCCCATGCATTTACCAATGCGCTGATCCGCGCCGCTGCTGCTGCGGGGGCTCATCCGGTCGTGTCCCTCAAGAGTCAGCGGGTTCTTCGCCAGCTTCTGATGGAGGCGACGCCAGAACAGATGGCGATCATCCGCGACACGGAGACCGCTGCCATGTCCCAGGTCCAGGCCTACATTGGGGTCCGAGGTAGCGACAATGTCTCTGAGCTCAAAGGGGTCCCAGCGGATCGCATGCGGCTCTATGAATCCACCGTTTGGAAACCCGTCCACCTGGACATCCGGGTCGACAAGACCCGCTGGGTCGTCTTGCGCTGGCCCAGTGCCTCGATGGCTCAACTGGCGGAGACGCCCACCGAGTCTTTCGAAGACTTCTACTTTCAGGTCTGCACCATGGACTACGCCCGCATGTCTGAGGCCATGAAGCCGCTGAGAGAGCTCATGGAAGCGACGGATCGGGTTCGACTGGTATCGCCCGGTACAGACCTGACCTTCAGCATCAAGGGGATCCCTGCCGTCTGCTGTGACGGTCAGCGGAACATTCCGGATGGGGAAGTGTTCACAGCGCCGGTCCGAGAAAGCGTCAACGGCACCATTCAGTTCAATGCGCCGACCATCTACCAGAGCGTGACACACCAGAAGGTGTGGCTGCGCTTCGAGAACGGCAAGATCGTGGACGCATCGAGTAGCAACAAAGAGCATCTGGAAAGGGTCTTGGATACGGACGAAGGCGCCCGGTACATTGGGGAGTTTGCCATCGGACTGAACCCTTATATTGAAAAGCCCATGAAGGACATCCTGTTCGATGAGAAAATTTCTGGGAGCATCCACTTTACTCCCGGCAATGCTTACGAAGATGCCTTCAATGGCAATCGTAGCCAGATCCACTGGGATCTGGTGTTGATGATGAGCCCGGAGAGCGGTGGGGGAGAAATCTATTTCGACGATCGTTTGATTCGCAAGGACGGCCTGTTCGTGGTGGAGGAGCTCGAAGCCCTCAACCCGGAGAGGTTGAAAGGTTGAATCAGGCGACTTCTGGAGAGGAGGTGGATAGGAATTTCTCCCACCCTGGCGTAAAGCCTCCATTTTCTACTGGGAATTTCGCGGGCCAATCCGCCTTTTCAGGCGTTCGACACCGTTCTACCAGGGAGTTTAGAGCTTCCCGAGGACGGCACAGGTTTTGCAGATATTTCGAATTGCTAGATGATCGAGGTGAATCCCAACAACATAGACTTTCCCGGGCGTACTCCCGGAGAGCTGTCTTTATTCGCCGCGCTTACCGAATCTCAGACAACACACAAAGAAAATTTCTCTCGCCTGCGGAGCCTTCCGGCGGCCGTCGGTGGAAACTCATTAGGAGGTTTTGAATGTCCATTCTAGATATGCTCAGCCAGCAGCTCGGTGGCGAAGCTATGCGCCAGATCGGCAAACAACTCGGTACCGACGAAGGTACCGCTTCCAAGGCGGTAGCCGGCGCTCTTCCCATGATCGTCAGCGCCCTAGCGAAGAACGCGTCCAAGCCGGAGGGCGCAGACTCTCTTCGTCGCGCCCTGGAAAAAGATCATGATGGCAGTGTTCTCGACAATCTTGGCGGCCTCATCGGTGGGTCCCAGAACAAGATGGGTGAGGGCATCCTGCGCCATGTCCTCGGAGGCCAGCGGGGCCAGGTCGAATCCGGCCTTGGGAAAGCGACGGGCCTGAGTTCCGGTTCGACCGGTCAATTGCTCGCCATGCTGGCTCCCATGGTGATGGGTGCCCTGGGTAAGCAGCAGCGCAGCCGGGGTCTCGATTCCACCGGTTTGGCGGAGATGCTTGGCGGAGAACGTCGGCGGGTGGAGAAGGCCGATCCAGGCGTCGCCGGAATGCTGACCAGCTTTCTCGATTCAGATGGCGACGGCAAAATTAGTGACGAAGTAGCAAAGATGGGCGTCGGCCTCTTGGGCAAGATGTTCAGCGGCAGATAAGATTTATCGACAAGACTGCGATTTGTCGAAAGAAATGCGCAGGCTTTTGGGGCATTCCCAATCGCTTGAGCCGACAGCTCCTCGGCGTGTCGGCAAACTGATGAACAACAAAAGACAACAACTAGGAGAAACAGAAAAATGGGTCTATTCGATTTCGTAAAGAGCGCTGGTGCAAAGATTTTTGGTGGTGGAGATGACGAGCCGGCAGCACCAGTCGCAGGCAGCGCTCAGGATCCAGCAGCGGTCGCCGCTGCCAGAGAGCTACAGGAGCGTAAGCGGGCCGCCCGTTTGGCACAGGCCGTCGAAGGGCTCGGCTTCGAAGTCCAGGACCTGGCCATCAAAGTCGACGGCGAAACGGCTACGATTGGTGGTACCTGCGCCTCCCAGGAAATCCGTGAGAAGGTCATTCTGGCGGTCGGCAACACCCTCGGTATCGCCCGAGTCGACGACCAGTTGGAAGTCTCCACTCCGGAGCCTGAGGCGGTCTTCCACACCGTCGCGTCTGGTGAGTCCCTCTCCAAGATCGCCAAGCAGCACTATGGCAACGCCATGAAGTACCCGGTGATCTTCGAAGCCAACAAGCCGATGCTGGCCGACCCGGACAAGATCTACCCCGGTCAGGTTCTTCGGATTCCTGCCATCGAAAGCTAATTCAGCGAGCCGGACTCACTACCGGCTCCAGCTTTCCGTCTCGCCTTCCAACGCCCGCCTTCTCGGCGGGCGTTTTCAATTCAGCAGAGCTTTTGGTCAGTTTCCCTGTGGATCGGAGCCGCTGATTGAATTGGAGCCACTGCTTCCTCGTGGCGAACAGGGGGCCAGTCGAGAGAGAGCTTTGGAGCGGTGATGGGTGTGTAGGGGGGCTGAGTGGGGGACGACCGGCGACGCCGTTGGCTAGTCAGCTGGGGCTGCCGGTTTCCAGGGTGTCTTTGTGAAGGTCCATCAGCCGCTCGACTTCCCGCAGCACCGTTTCCCGGCGGCGTTTGAGCTCGGAGCTCATTCCTTTGCGAGTGCGCAGTTTGAGATAGGCCCCGGCCTCCTGTAAGAAGGTGTTGCGGCGTTCGTGAAAGCGCAGAGCAAGCCAGCCGGATAGCGGGGCGAAGACCAGTAGGGTGAGGCCAAAGCGCCAACCCCCCAACCAGGTGCCGAGAGCTGCTTCGCCGATCCAGAAGAGAGGGAAAAGAACGAACGCTGGGAAGAGCTTGTAGGTGGAAGCGACGTCCGGGGAGGTCGCGAAACGTTGGGCGATCCACCCGGGAATGCGGTAGGGGAGCCAGTTGAGGATCGTGCCTGCCACAGCCACCGGCAGGTAGAGCAGCAGATTCAAGGTCGTCCTGGCCAGGTAGCGAAGGATCTTGCTCATGGGGTAAGCGGCACCGACTTGATCGTCCCGCATTCCTGCCGTGGACAGTAAACGGTCGTAGTGAGCTACCGCCCGAGCGACGTTCTCTACCTCTCGCGGGTGGGCTTCTCGAACCGATCGATAGGTCTTGGCGAAGGCTTGCCGGTGGCGGCTGCGATCTGCCAGGTCTGGTTTGGCCGGCAGCTCCGGTTGGGGACGAGCGTAGAGATCCGCAGCTCGGTTGACCAGCCGGGCTTCTTCCCAGCTTTCGAAATTCAGCGTCTGTTGGCGCAGACCCTCTTCAATCTTTGCTGTGAGCTTGCGAGCGGTTTGGTACCGGTCCTCGTTCTCTTCCAGTCGGACCTCCAGAGGCTCGCCCACCTGGATCAGGGCCCGAGAGCGGAACATGCCCTTGGCGCCGAAGATCAACCCCACCGGTACGATCTCGATGCCCAAGGGGCCGAACCGTTCCTCCGCTTCCAAGGCGATGCGGGCGGCTCCGGTCTTTAAGGGTTGAAGATTCGGCTTGTTGTGGCTGATGCCTTCTGGGAATAAGGCGATGGCGCCTCCTTGCTCGAGGACCTCATGGCAGCGAGCAAAGGTCTCCATGTTCTTGGAGGTATCGACCCCCTTGTCTTGGCGCCGGTAGACGGGGATGACTTTGGCAAGGGCCAGAAATGGGCGCAGGCCGACCATTTGCCATAAGGTGCTCTTGGCGAGGAACCGGGGCAAGCGGCCCAAGGTACCGGCCATGAGCACGGCGTCGATGAGGGAGTTGACGTGGTTGGCGACGAGGAGCACCGGGCCTTGGGAGCGAACCCGTTCCAAGCCCTCGATCTCGATGCGGCGAAAGAATGCCTTGAGGACCAGCCGGGCCAGTCCATAGACCAGCTTTTCACGCATTAGGTAGGTTCCGCTCCGGCGTCCACCGGGTCGCCTGTCTCCGTGGTGTTCCAGCTTTCCGCCTGGCGGCGGCCCTCCCCCTCGTCGACGAAGTGCATGCCCACCATGCCGAGGATGAAGAAGAGACCTACGGCGAGAATGGCCGTGCGTTGGGAACCGGTGATCGAGGAAATGGCGCCGAAGGCCAAGGGACCCACCAAATAGGCTCCTTTGCCGGCGAGGCCCCAAAAGCCAAAGAACTCACCGCTCTTAGCCGGGGGCGAAAACAATCCCACCAGAGCCCGGGAAGCTGCTTGTAGAGAGCCGATGGCCAAACCCGAGAAAATAGCGATGCCCCAGAACAAGGACTTACTGTGGCAGAGATAGGTCCCGATACAGACCGCAGTCCACAGAACGAGGGTGATCTGTATTGCTGCTCGCCCTCCCAGGCGATCTTGGATCCAACCGAAGGCCAGGGCACCTCCGGCTGCGGAGAACTGCAGGAGAATGAACAGAAGAATCAACTCGTTGGCAGTGAATCCCAGAGTGCTCTCGGCGAAGATCCCAGCGAAGGCCACCACTGCCGTGAGGCCTGCCTGAAAGAGGAAGAAAGTACCGAGAAACCACCGCAGCTCGGTGAAGTGGCGGATCGAAGAGGTGGTTTCACCGAGGCGGCGAAAGCCAATGCGGGCATACTCTCCAATAGATCTTTTCGGACCTCTGGGGGCTCGCTCCCGCAGGAAAAGGAAGGTCGGAATGCCAGCCAGAAGAAAGAATCCGGCGGTGACCACCCAGGCGAGACGGAGCTCCAGGAAGACCTGAGCATTCTCCGGCGCTAGCAGTCGGGCGGGCTCCCAGTCGAGCCCTTGGAGGAGTGGCCGCACCAGGATCAAGCAGGCGAGGCCTCCGAAGTAGCCGACACCCCAGCCCAGGGCCGAAATACGGCCAATATTGGCCGGTGTAGAAATCTCCGGCAAGAAGGCCCCTGCAAAGTTCTCTCCAAAAGAGAAAGCCACGTTCGAGAGGACCAACAGACCCAGGGCCAATACGATCTGGCCCGGTACGGCAAAGAAGAGTCCAGCCGTGCCGACGACGCAGGTGGAGTAGGTGACGAAGAGGAAGAGCTTCTTGCGGCCCGCGTCGTCGGCAATGGCGCCGGCCAGGGGAGAGGTCACCATGACGATGAGGTTGGTGATGGCAATGCCCAGCCCCCAAAGCCAGTCGGCATTGTCGCCGGCAGCGACGATCTTGGTGAAATAGACACCAAAAGCGACCGTGATGATGAGGGTCGTATAGCTCGAGTTGGCGAAGTCGAACATCGCCCAGCCGAAGATCTCACGCCGACGAACGGGAAGCGTTGGGTTGGCAGCCATGGGGCGATTGTACGCCATTGACACCCCTTGAGGTGGCCCTTAGCATGCCCCACAAGATGGCACCCACTCCTTCGCCGCCTCGCGGTCTAGTGTTCTTTCCTCGCGGCGAAAAACCTGCGGTGCGCCGTCGCCGGTGGACCTTCGTGGCGGTCCTGATTGCGGCAGCTGTCGCCCTGACCTGGCCCGTGTACCCGCTTTTTTCTGCCGCGTCGCCGCAGATTCTTGGTTTGCCTCTGGCCTTTGCCTGGGTCGTCTTGTGGCTCGGCGTCGTGTTTGCGGCGTTACTCTGGCTATTCCTCCAGGAGGAGCCGCCAGATCCTGGGGAGTCACCTTGATGGATAGCAGTCAGCTTGCCCTGCTGATCTGCGGCCTCTACCTCGTGGCGAGCCTGGTGATGGGGGTGTTGCCGGGACTGCGAGTCTCCCACAGCGTCACCGGCTACGTGGCGGGGGACCGGAGCATGAATCTGGTCGTCCTGTACTTCGTCCTAGGAGCCTCGGTCTTTTCGTCCTTTGCCTTTCTCGGAGGGCCTGGCTGGGCTTATTCGAGAGGGGCGGCAGCCTTCTACATCCTGGCCTATGGCACCCTCGGCATGGTGCCTTTTTACTTCCTCGGCCCCCGGGCCCGTCGGGTCGGCGCCCGCTTCGGTTTCGTCACCCAAGCGGAGCTGCTCTCCCACCGTTTCGGATCTCGGCCTCTTTCAGTGGTTCTGGCGGTGGCCAGCCTGGCAGCTTTCGTGCCCTATCTCACTCTTCAGATGAAAGGGGCAGGCTACATTCTCGCCACGGTGAGCGAGGGGACGATCAGCGCAGCTTGGGGCTCTGCCATCACCTATGCCGTCGTGGTGGCCTACGTTCTCGCTGCGGGAGTCCTGGGGGTGGGGTGGACCAACACCTTCCAGGGCCTTTTCATGATGGCCGTGGCTTGGGGCTTGGGCCTTTATCTACCCTGGCGTCTCTATGGAGGAGTGGGGGAGATGTTCCGACAGATCGCGGCCAGCCCCCAGGGTTCCCTGCTCGAAGCTCCTGGCTTGACCGCTTCCGGCGAGCCTTGGCATTGGTGGGGTTTCAGCTCTGCAGTGATCGTCTCGGCGTTGGGTTTCTCCGCCTGGCCGCACCTATTCATGAAGAGTTTTGCTGCCAAGGATGACCGCACTCTGCGTCTCACGGTGGTTCTCTATCCGACTTTTCAGCTGTTCTTGGTGCCGATTCTGTTGATTGGATTCAGTGGCATTTTGGCCTATCCTGGAGTCACCCCATCCGACACGATCTTGCCTTTCCTGCTGACCCAGCTGGAGTTACCAGCCCTGTTGGTGGGCTTGGTGTGTGCGGGTACTTTGGCAGCCTCCATGTCCTCCGGCGATGCCCTGCTCCATGCCGCCGCCTCCATTGGCGTTCGAGATGGAGTGGTGAAGCTGGCGCCTGGGCTCTCGGATGCCCGACAACGGTTTCTCATTCGGCTCCTGGTGGTGCTAGTAGCGGCCGTGGCCTACTATTTCGCGGTCTTTTCCGAGACCTCCATCGTCTCTCTCTTGCTGGCTGCCTACGGCGGCGTGGCGCAGATCTTTCCATTGCTCTTCGCAGCTTTCTATTGGCCGCGGGGCACGGGAGCGGGTGCTCTAGCTGGTTTGTTGGCGGGGCTCGGGGTCAATACTTTCTTCTTGGTATTTCCGGAGCTGCGCCCGTTCCCGGTTCATGAAGGTATTTACGGCCTAATGGCGAATGTGCCTGTGCTGATCGTCGTGAGCTGGCTCACCAGGCCTCCGTCTGTGGAGATTCTCGAGGCCTACACGCCGAGCCGATTGACGGACGGTGGTGGGCCACCGCTGGCGGAGAGGTTCGAAGATGGCCAGTGACGCCTTTCGGCGGCTCCTTCTCATGTTCAGTGTGCGGCGTCGGGACGCCTTCGATTTGGCCTCATTCCGCTCGGACTTCGAACGCTTTGCCAAGCTCTTTCCGCCCCTTCCGGAGGTCGAGATCGAGACCGTGGTGGTGGGTGGAGTCCGAGGCGAAAGATCGATTCCCGCAGCTGCGGGGGGGCGACGCCAGGTGTTGTTTTTCCATGGCGGCGGCTATGTCAGTGGTTCTTTGGGAACCCACCGGGAGATGGTGTCGCGGTGGGCTCTACTCACTGGAACAGAATTCCTGGCAGCTGACTATCGCTTGGCTCCGGAGCATCCGTTTCCTGCAGCTTTGGAGGATGCTCTTTCGATCTATCGAGGTCTGTTGCAAGGGGGGGCAGAGCCCCGAAAACTCGCCGTAGCGGGGGACTCGGCCGGTGGTGGCCTCACCGTCGCACTGCTCAAGGCTCTGCGGGATGCGGGAGATCCCCTTCCGGCCGCGGCGGTGCTTTTTTCTCCCTGGGTCGATTTAACCCTGGTCGGCGAATCGATCATTCGCCGCGAGAAAGAAGACAAGGCGCTACAGCGGTCAATTCTGGAGAGAACTTCCGAGCTCTATTTGGCCGGCGAGAGTGCGGCTCATCCCCTCGTTTCTCCCCTCTTCGGGAGTCTCGCAGGGCTGCCGCCGATACTGATTCAGGTAGGGACTGCCGAGCTCCTGCTCGATGACTCCCGCAGATTGGCGGAGAAGATTCTCAAGCAGGATGGGGAAGTGGAGCTGCGGGTCTGGGAGGCGATGATCCACGGTTGGCAGTTGTACAGCAGCTTCTTGCCGGAGGGGCAAGCTGCCCTCGAGGAAGCCGCCGAGTTTCTGCGCCGCCAGCTGGGTGTCGATTCGAATCGACACCCAAGTGCGTCAGGTCTCCAGGGTAGGTCTCGAGGCTAGCTGCTGGCTCCCTCCTTGCCTATCGAGGCCTTCGACATTCAGCGGACCGAAAAACTACTCTAAAGCCACCGCAACATAGTCCTTGGACCAGCGGGAGCGTTTGAACGAAAAACCAGGATCTTGGCACCTCCCTTCGCTTGTCATACAACATCGTCGCGGGCGGTGCCCGAAGCGATTGCGGCGCGATACTGCCATCGCCGATCCCGGCTTTGATCGAGTAGGGCCTTGAGCTGCCTCAGCGCGAAAACTTACTCCAACGTAAAGTCGAACTGCCGGATTCGATCGCGGTTGTCGTATCCGTGCCCGTCTGCCTTGTCGCCTTGGAGCAGGAGAGGATGGAGGAGGAAGCTTAAGCACTGCTGCTCTTCTTGTCGTACTCTGCGCGAGCTTTCTGAACCTCGGTCATGTACTCATCACGCCAGGCAGCGAGGGATTCACCTATCGGGGCGAACGTCTTTCCGAGCTCGGTGAGGGAGTACTCGACGCGCGGCGGAATCTCCGGAAAATGCTCTCGGAACACGATGCCATCCCGTTCCAGCTGACGCAGCTGCTGGGTCAGCATCCGCTGACTCACGCCGGGAATCACCCTACGGAGCGCGTTGAACCGGAGCTTGCCGTCAATCTCCAAAGCATAGATGATCGCTGGTTTCCACTTCCCACAAAACACGTCGATGACGTGTTCGATTGGGCAGAGACCTTCATGCCGGATGCGTTGATTGGTCATTCTGTATACTAAGTTACCATTTTGTACCTGGTTGACTCTTTATACTTCATAGGTAACTCTTGCGCAAGAGCCCCCGTGCCGACCGGCTCCGAAGATTTCGGGTGGTCAGGGGCAAGTGGAGGAGCAAGATATGAAAGTCATTCTCGTTGGCGCCAGCGGCCACCTCGGAACGGAAATCGACAAGCTGCTCTCGCCGGACCACGAGATCGTGGGCGTCGGAGCGAGCAGCGGGGACGTCCAGTGCGACTATACCGACGTGGGCTCGGTCCGAGCCATGTTCGCACAAGTCGGGACCTTCGATGCTCTCGTCTGCGTCGTTGGCAGGGATAGCACCTTCAAGCCCTTCGGAGAGCTCGCGGATGACGACTACCGCTACGGATTCGAGCGGAAATTCCTCAGCCAGCTACGGCTTCTGACACTCGGACAGGAGTACGTGCGCGACCAAGGGTCGTTCACCCTTACGAGCGGCTTCTTAAGCCACTACCCGAATCCGTCTAGCATTGCCACGGGTCCGCTCAACAGTGCTGTCGACACCCTTGCATCGAATGTTGCGCCACTGCTCCCGCGCGGCATTCGAATCAACGTCGTCAGCCCCGCCCCTGTTGTGGAGCTCGGCCAAGAAGGCAAGGGCGTCGTCACCGCGGCACAGGCTGCCTCATTCTATGCTGAAGCGGTTCTCGGCGACATGACGGGAGAAGTCCTGAGGCCCTGGGGAGGGCTTCCCACCCCTCCGTCTTCTGACTGCGGATACCACGGCTCAACCTTAGGAACCGAGTCATGAAACGAATCGCGAGTGCCCCTCCCACAGCTAGCACCGCTCTCCTCGCAGCAGGCGTCTCCTCCTCACCTTTGGCAGTGACGCAAGACCGAATCCGCTTCCAGGTGGAGCAGTCGTTTGGTCCTCTCGAAGGCATCTCTCCTCTCGAGATGGACTACGACGTACGCCTTGAGTTCCCGCGTTGAGAGACTCTGCCCAAGCCGTTACGGTTGTCGTGACGCACTCCATCAGGCCGGGGCGAGAGCAAGAGTTCGAAGCGTGGCTCCGCGGAATCTGCGCGATTGCGTCACGCCACAGGGGGTATCGCGGTTCTGTGTTGGTCCCCCAAGAGAACTCCGCTAACGAGCGGCACATCGCATTCCGCTTCGACAGTTTGGGCGAATTGGAGGAATTCTGGTCATCAAGTGACAGCAAGGAGTGGCGCGCGCAACTCGATGAGCTCGTGAGCCAGCCGTCGCGCTACCATCAGGAAATCGGGATTGAGCATTGGTTCACGATGCCGGACGGCGCCGCACCGCCCTCCCGTCACCGAATGATGGTCGTCGTATTCCTCGCCATCCTTCCTCTCGTCACGTTTATCCCGGCTCGACTGACGCCGTGGCTAGCCACCTTTATGCCTGCGTGGCTAGCGGGCATTGTCACAACCGCGGTTCTGGTTGTCTTGATGACTTACCTCGCCGTACCACTGGTCGGGCGGCTCCTTCGGCCATGGCTGAACCCCGCCAGGCGCGTTGACCTGGATTCGCCTTGACTAGGCTTAGGCTGAATTCTTTAATAAGGAGGAGGGAGATGAAAATTTCAAAAATGGGGGGCATTGTATCGGCCTTAAGCCTCGTCTTCCTGTGTGGCTGTGTTGCGGCTCAGGGCGGGCCCAGCGGCATGTTTGCAAAGATGCCTCCGGCGGCTTTCGGCCCGGTTATCGATCAGGAGAAAGGCTACTTTGTCGAGGAATTGGGCAGAGGCCTCTATCACCTCAATGACGGCGCCTATCAGATGATGTTCTTGACCACTGGCGAAGGCGTCATTGTAGTCGATGCTCCGCCGACAACCAGCCAGAACATTCTGGCCGCAATATCGAGTGTGACCGACGAGCCAATCACGCACGTCATCTACAGCCATTCTCACAAAGACCACATTGGTGTAGCATCTCTCTACCCGCGAAACGCCATCATAATCGCGCACGAAGTCACATCTGCGCATCTGGCAAGAAAAAGCGATCCTGATCGCCCGATTCCAACACAGAGTTTCACCGACAGCTTGACCTTGGAGGTCGGCTCTCAGACGCTGCAACTGGACTATCACGGTGTCAATCACCTGGCGGGCAATATCTATGTCTACGCGGCTGAACAAAAAGTTCTGATGCTCGTCGACGTTGTCTTTCCGGGCTGGACGGCATTCCCGGATCTTGCCATCACAGAGTCAGTTGACGGATTCCTTGAAGCTCACGACATAATCCTAGGCTACGATTTCGAGCACTATATCGGCGGGCATCTGACGAGGCGTGGAACCCGTGAAGATGTCGAAATTCAGAAGGCTTATTTTGCCGACATTGTGCAGGCAGCCGCCAAGGCCAATAGTGCTATGGATTTCGGCGCAGCATTTGGCGAAGCGGCGGCGCGGGGCGGCCAAGGTAATCCATTTGCCGCTATCAAAGTACTCTTTGACAATGTTGCACGGCAGTGTGCCGACGAAGTTGAAAAAAAGTGGGGCGGTCGTCTCGGTGCCGTGGACATCTTCACGTTCGACCATTGCTGGAAGATTGCCGAGCATCAGCGCGTCGATTAGAGATGCAAGACCGCCACAGAAATATCCTCTTTGTTTCGACACTACAGGCAGGGAATCACTGTGGTTGAAGAAATCTTCGCCGAATTCCCCTCTGAATCAGCACTGCCTCTGGCCAGTGCTTGTCGAAGCTCCGAGAGAGGACCACGATACCGAATCGAGCGGCCGCAAGGCCTTCATCTACCTTGCGCCTGAAGTCTTCGCCGAGCTCGAGCGGGCGTTAGGTCTGCCTGAGTCCGTTCCGGAATCAGATTCCGCTGAAACTCAGCCAGGGGTCCGAAGACACTGGAAATTTGCTTTCCGGAGCTGGCGGTCGTGTCGATCGACTCCTGAAGGCTCTTCAGCCAAACTCCGCGACTCTCCCGGTTCTAACTCCGCTGAATTGGCAGGAAGAGCGGCATAGCCCTGCCCGGGCGATCTTCCTCGGTCGGGGCCGGGAAGTGCGGCAACGCTATCGCGAAGGATAGGAAGATCGGCCCAGCTCACTCGAGCTCATCGTCAACGTCTTCATGCTGTGGACACACTATGTATATGTACGCCGCCGTCGAGCGTCTTCGAAAGGCCGGTGAAGCGGAGCCGACCGACGAGAACCCGTACGCCTCTCGCCCCTAGAACACCGTAATATCAACTTTCCCGGCAAGGACTCGTTCGTGCCCGAGGAGACCGTCGTTCGCGGCGAGCTGAGACCGCTTCGAGACCCTGGGGAAGACTACGGAGAAGTAGCCATGGCGTAGTTTTTCGTTCCGATGATTGTCGAAGTCCATCAATCGGCGCAAGCCTACCCGTCTCCCCTTTTTGTTTCGTCTCTCGCTCCCCGGGAACCCTGCAAGCCTTCCTTCGGGGGCCTCGCCTCCTTTTCAGGGCTCTCTGGGAGGTCGAGATGGGGAATTATCGGGCCGAAAGCATATGTATTGCTCTAGAGAGCAAGTTTTTTTCGCCTAAAAGCAATAATTCTCTCTCTCGACTCTCAGAGCTTAAAAAAGCTTGATGACTCATTTAATCTGTGTTTGAATTTATTAGAAAGTCTATTTTTCGTTCTGTAGATCGTTTTATAGATTTTCATGGAAGCGCTGTAAGTGCCTGAAAACAAAGATCTTGAGCTTGCCATCCCGCATCGGACTCCGGTACATTCGAAGTCATGCTGGATCGATTCTCCATGGCCGAAGCCATCGTCGTTGCTCGAAAGCGGGCAGGGATGAAGCAACAGGAAATTGCTAAGCGGGCTGGTTTGAGTGTCGCTCACATGAGCCGCATCGAGAGAGCCAAGGTGGACCCCAAGAGTTCCACTATCAAGCGCATTGCCAAGGCCCTCGGTCTCGAACCTTCTTCCTTGGACCGCCTCGCAGAGGATCTCATCAAGACCCGAATCAAAGCGATTGGCGACAAGGAGTACCGCGTCTCCGGCCCACGCCGCTCCGATGAAGAGATCCGCGAAGAGGAAGACCGCTTCGAGAGCTTCCTCGACCTCTAGAGACAGGGCCTTCCCCTGGCTCGGATCGAGTCGAATGACTGAATCCATCCGCTCCTAGGGCGTTTCGAGTAGAGATAAGGGTTTCCCATCTCCTGAGGCGCCTGTGTCCGGTGAGGCCGTTCGCCAGTTCGTTTTTCTATTTTCTCCAAGGGATCGCTGTCCTAGATTGCGGCATCGAACCAAGTTCCTGATACCCCGGAATGGGTCTCGAGGAGATCGTTCGAGAAGATAGAGGCCAAAGCGTACCTTCACCGACCAGATCCTAGCCATTCAGTTGGTTGGGCTTTTGGTTGGTCCTTCCGTAGGCCCCTGGAGCTGAGGAGACCGGTGATCCGGTGTGCTACGCTGCCGCGGATTTCCGAAGAAAGGGGTTGCTCAATGCTACGAATGGCCGAAGCTTTCGCGTCGAAGGTTCTCAGTAATATTTTTTCTAGATCGACATTTGCCTGGGTGCTCGGTGTCACCCTCTTGGTACCGCTTTCCACGGTTGGGGAGGAACCCGCGGTGGATGCCTCCGACAGCCTTCAGCAAACGGTAGATAGGCTGCAGAAGTTGGCTCTCGAGGGCTCCGGAGCTCTCGAATTGGTGCGCTCCCTGACCACCGAAGTTGGGCCGCGGCTAGCGGGAAGCCCTGGGGACAAAGCGGCAGTTGCCTGGGCCGAGGCCAAATTGAATCATCTGGGTTTCGCCTATGTTCGCAAGGAAGCGGTTCAGGTACCCCATTGGCGGCGCATTCGGGAGGAGGGGGAGATTCTCACTCCTTTCCCTCAGACCGTAGTTGTGGCAGCCCTTGGCGGTAGCGTGGCGACCCCACCTCAGGGAATCCAGGCGGAGGTCGTGAAGGTGGCCTCCCTCGAAGCTCTAGAGGAGCTGGATGCCAAACAGGTGGCTGGCAAGATCGTCTTCTTCGACGGTGGAATGATGCCCCGGGCTCAGGATGGCTCCGGCTATCGGATCGCTGTCGCTCCCAGGGGAATGGGAGCAGCCCGGGCAGCGCCCAAGGGAGCTCTCGCCGTTTTGATTCGTTCGGCGGGTACTTCCAACAACCGCTTTGCTCACACCGGCGGGATGCGCTACCCCGAAGGGGTGAAGCGAATCCCAGCCGCCTCCCTCTCCAATCCGGATGCGGACCTGCTCAGCGATCAGCTCTCCCGGGAAGTGCCCGTGCGGTTTCGCCTAACCCTGGAGACCGAGGAGCTTCCGGAAGAAACCTCCTACAACGTGATCGGCGAGATTCGGGGTCGAGAAAAGCCTTCGGAAATCGTGCTGTTGGGAGCCCACCTGGATTCCTGGGATCTGGGGACCGGGGCCATTGACGACGGGTCCGGTTGTGCCATCGTCATGGAAGCTGCCAGGTTGATTGGCCAGTTGCCCCAGGCGCCACGACGGACCGTGCGCGTTGTCCTATTTGCCAACGAAGAGTTCGGTCTGTCCGGAGCGCGGGCCTACGCTGCTGCCCACGAAGCAGAGATGGAGCTTCACAAGGGAGGAGCAGAGGCAGATTTCGGCGCGGGACGAGTCTGGAATTTTCGCGCCGGTGTGGAGCCAAATCGCTTGGAAGATGCCAAGGCCCTGGCAAGGTACCTGGAGCCCTTGGGGATCAAGTTTGGGGGCTTAGAGGCCTTTGGTGGAGCGGACTTGAGTCCTTTGGGAGAGTTTCGAGTGCCCCGCTTCGACCTCACCCAAGACGGCACGACCTATTTCGATTACCACCATACAGACAACGACACTTTCGACAAGATCGTACCGGCAGACTTGGCGCAGAACGTGGCCGCCTACGCCACCTGGGCCTATTTGATGGCCGAAATGGAGATGGATTTGGGCCGCGGGCCGGAACCCCTGCCGCGGCGCCGATGAGTCGCCGAGGAGTCGTCCTGACGGGAGCCAGTCGCGGCCTTGGTCTTGCCATGGCCCGGGGATTAGCGAAGCAAGGACTGCGAATTTTCGGTTGTGGTCGTTCCGAACCAGCTCTCGAAGCTCTGCGCCGGGAATTCAGCGGGGACCATGACTTCCGGGTGGTGGAGGTGAGCGATCCTGCCGCAGTGGAGGGCTGGGC
Source organism: Deltaproteobacteria bacterium (assembly GCA_022601195.1). Lineage (GTDB taxonomy): Bacteria > Acidobacteriota > Thermoanaerobaculia > Multivoradales > JAHZIX01 > JAHZIX01. Next base: position 59,992 of record JAHZIX010000040.1, on the reverse strand, counting down.
CAGGGAGGTGGAGGAGCGAGCCGGGGCTGCCGATTTGGTGATCAATAACGCTGCCTTGATCAATCGAAACGCTCCTCTGTGGAGGGTTCCTGCGGAGGAATTCTCCACCCTGGTGGACGTCAACATCAAAGGGGTTGCCAACGTGATTCGCGCCTTCCTACCGGCGATGATCGATCGGGGCACTGGAGTGGTGGTCAATTTCAGCTCTGGATGGGGACGCAGCACTTCTCCGGAGGTGGCTCCCTACTGCGCTAGTAAGTGGGCCATCGAAGGTTTGACCTCGGCCTTGGCCCAGGAGCTGCCAGCAGGGCTGGCTGCCGTGGCGCTCAACCCTGGAGTGATCCGCACGGAGATGCTGGAGAGCTGCATGGGGGCTGCCGCAGCGGCTTATCCGGATCCGGAGTCCTGGGCGCGTCGAGCGGTGCCCTACCTGCTCTCTCTGGGGCCGAAGGACAACGGCAAGCCAGCTACGGTTCCTTCCTGATCCCTTCCGGGGCGGGAGGCCTTCTTCATAGGACGCTAGAACTTCGGTATCGACCCCAAGAGGTATTTCAGGTCCTCGTCACTCCAGCGGATGCCGGCCCCCAGGAAGACGGAGCTGCGGTCGCTCTCCAGAAGGTCATCGTAGCCTCCCACCACATAGATGCTGTCGTTGAGCCGGTAGCGGCCGGTAAGGCGTAGTCGGGGGGAGAGATCTTCCTGGCGAGAGAAGTCAAAGGCTTCCAGGGAGAGCTTCACTCGTCGGTCCCAGAGGTGGTAGTCCAAGGCTCCGCCGCCACTGGATTCGAAAAGGCCGGCTCGAAGGTCCGCTTGCCCCAGGCGAAAGCCGAATTGGGCCGAGATGGTGAAGTCGTCCTTGGAAGTGGAGGTCTCGATGGTGCGCCGCTCGGGGGGGCCTCCATCGACGGTCGTGGTGATCACCTCGGTGCGGTTCTGCACTCGTCCCCGGGGGTCATCTACCAATTCGACGAAATAGAAGCGATCTTTCCCCGGGGAGTCAATCTGCACGTTGAGGGCGGTGCGAGATTCTTCGATGTCGGTGAAATAGGAGCCCTCTAGTCCCAACTTGAACTCCAGGGAGTTCAGCCGCCCCAAGGTGTCACTCAAGGTGTCGACTCCGCCTTCGATACTGTCGAGGGTAGAGACTAGGCTGTCGTGGGCTTGGTCGCTGTACACCAGCTTGCCGAGGGTGCCTTCGCCACTGGCGATCTGGCCGGAGATGGAGTTGAGGTGGTCGACGGAAGTCTGCACGTTGTCGGTGATGTCCCGGAGGTTAGCCAGGCTGTCCCGCAGGTCGGACCGATTCTCGTCCACCATGGAACCGAGGCCGGCGACCAACTGGTCCAACCGATCGGTAAGGGTGGGGAGCTGCTCCGCCAAGGTCGAGCTGAAGCGTTCGAAGTTCCCCACGGTGGCGGTCACTTGGGCGCTATTGGCTCCGATCAAGACCCGTAGGTCGGCGCTGGTCGCTTCGAGATTGGCGATCAGTCGACCGATGGCGGGAGCCAAATCTTGTTGCTGAAAGGAGTCCGTCAGCCCGCCGATGGAATCTCCCAGGTCATTGAGCTTGGCCAAGGCCTGATCGAAGGACACCGGGGCGTCTCCCGGAAGCACAGCGCCTTCGGCTAGTGGGGGAGCGTCCGCTGGCCCGAGAATGAGCTGGATGAACTTGTCTCCCAGGATTCCGGCGTTGGAGACACTGGCACGGCTCCCCGCGGTGAGAGCCACAGGCTTTTCCAGGAGTAGCTCGACCCGGGCCTTCTGCCCTTCCAGACCAATGCCGTCAACGCGCCCCACCCGCACGCCGGCAATGCGCACCGGGGCCTTGTCGTCGAGACCGACGACGGTGTCGAAGAGGGCCACTACCCGTTGCCCTTCGCCTCCCAGGAGGCTGAGGTCTTCCACTTTGATGACCAAATAGGCGAGAACCGCTAGGCAGACGGTGACGAAGATTCCGACTTTGATGGCTTGCGACATGAGATCTCCCTAGCTTCCAGCCGAGCAGGGCTGAGAAGGGTGTGTCCTGTTGCGGAAGAGCGGCGGCCCTGCGGCCCCTTGGGGCAGAGGGGTGAGAGAGTCGTTGGAGGAACCGAACCCAGTCATGGTGACTCCTGGGGGGGGCGGGTCTTGGTGGACGGCCCCTCCTCCGGGGTGTCGTTGAGCGGGCCGTCGGCCGGGTGATCGCTGAACGGGTCGTCGGCCGGGTGATCGTTGAGCGGGCCGTTAGCCCGACCTTCAATAAATTGGCGCACCCGGGGATCCGGAGAATTCTTCATACCCTCGGGGGAGGCTTCGGCGATGACCTTGCCGTGGTGCAGCATGGCCAGTCGATCTGCGATGCGAAAGGCACTGGTCATATCGTGAGTGATGGTGATGGTGGTCGACTGAAGGGTGCGTTTGAGATCTAGGATCACATCGTCGATGACCGCCGTCATCACCGGGTCGAGACCGCTGGTGGGCTCGTCGAAAAGGAGGATTTGAGGTTCCAGGGCGATGGCTCGCGCGAACCCGATGCGCCGCCGCATGCCGCCAGAGAGCTCCGAGGGGGCTTTCTTTTCTGTTCCTTCCAGGCGAACCAGAGCCAAACATTCTTCGACCCGTGCCCTGATCTGCGAGCGGTTGAAGCGACGAGTGCGCTCCAGGGGAAAGGCAATGTTGTGGAAGACGTCCATGGAGTCGAAGAGTGCTCCACCTTGAAAAGCCATGCCGAAGCGTCGCCGGAAGTGGGTGATCTCGCGATAATCCAGAGAGGCGAGGTCGGTGCCGTCTACGGTGACGGTGCCGGAATCGGGTTTGAGCAAGCCGATGACATGCTTCAACAGGACACTCTTGCCCGTGCCGGAGCCGCCTAGGATCACCAAGGACTCCCCTTCGTGGACCTGGAGGTCGACTCCTCGGAGCACTTTCTTCTCTCCGAAGGCTTTGAAGATCTGCTCCAGGCGGATCTTGATGGGGCCGGTAGGTTCCACGCTCAAAACAGGATCTTGGTGAGAAAGAAGTCAGCGATCAGCACGGCGATGCTCGCGGTCACTACGGCTTGGGTGGTGGCCTTGCCAACCCCTGCCGCTCCACCGGTGGTGTAGAAGCCCTTCTGGCAGCCCACGGTGGCGATGATCAATCCGAACACCGCTGCCTTGATGAGGCCGGAGGTGAGATCGGTCAGCTCCATGAATTGGAAGGTATTGGCCATGTAGGTCACCGGGTTGGTTCCCATCATCACCACCGCTACCAGGTAGCCGCCAAAGATGCCCACCGCGTCGGCGATGCCCACCAGTAGGGGAAGCATGAGGGTCGTCGCCCAGACCCGCGGCACCACGAGGTAGTGGATGGGGTCCGTGGCCAAAACCTCCAAGGCATCGATCTGTTCGGTGACTCGCATGGTGCCCAACTCCGCTCCCATGGCGGAACCACAGCGGCCAGCGATCATCAGAGCGCTGAGAACGCAGGCCAGTTCCCGGACCATGGATAGAGATACCAACGATCCCACATAGGCCTCGGCGCTGAATCGCACCAGCACGCGGTAGGTCTGAATGGCCATGACCATGCCCGTGAACATCGCCGTCAGCAGGACTACGGGAACGGATTGAATGCCGATCCTCACCATCTGCTCCAGCAACTGACGGGGGTCATAGGGAGGTCGAGGTGTCCAAACCAGCACTCGCCACAAGAGAAGGGTCAGTCGACCCACCTCCGTGAAGAGCGTTTCGAAGAGCTGTCGTATCGGTCCCATGCGACGCCTAGAGTAGAACAAATTGAGTAGGTTGGCGGCAGAGGAGTCGCTTCGAGCTCAAAGATCGACCTCTCTGGCAAGCTATGGGGTGGACTGGAGCCGCCCCTACAGCCGCCCCTACAGCCGAAGAGCCCTCGCTGTTGCTGGACGATCCTCGTTGACGCTGCCGTTGCAGATGGGTACCCTGCCTCCTATGTTCCTAGAAACCTCCGGCGATCTTTCTGATCAGGTCATCCAGCGGCGTAGAGAACGAGTCTTCCTCATCATGGCGGGCCTGTTTTTGGGTTCCATGACCATGCTCAACATTCTCGGCGTAACTCGCTTCCTCGACCTCAGTTTCGAGCTTTTCGGTTTTCAGATCCCAATGCCACTGGCCGTGGGGGTGCTGCCCTATCCACTGACCTTTCTGTGTACCGACTTCATTTCCGAGATCTACGGAAGGCGACGCGCCAACTTTCTCGTCTGGGTGGGATTCTTGGTTAACATTTGGTTGATTTTGATCATCTGGATTGGGGGAGCATTGCCGGGGTTCGACAGCGCCGTGCCCGACGCCGCCGGCCGCCTGCCTCTGTTCTTCGAATTGCGTCGCCTGACCTTGGGAGCGGTGGTCGCCTCCATGCTGGCCTATCTGGCGGCCCAACTCTGCGATGTCCACCTATTTCATTTCTGGAAGCGCCTCACCAAGGGGCGTCACCTGTGGTTGCGCAACAACGCTTCCACCATGGTGAGCCAGTTCGTAGATACTTTCGCGGTGATCACCATCACCCACTTCTACGCTCACAGCCTTCCCGTGGACCCGGAAAACCCCCTCTGGCCCCAGCTCTGGACCTTCATCCTGACGGGATATTTCTTCAAATTTGCCGTCGCCGCGGTGGATACGGTGCCGTTCTACTTCGGCACCGCCTGGTTGAGGAGGTATCTCCAGGTGGAAGATGAGGTTCCCTAGGGGGCTGAACTACGTTTCTGGTACACCCAGGCTTTTCCGGTACACCTTGGCCCTTCAGGTCTAACCCGGTGATCCGAACAACGGCCCGAAGTGGGCGAAGAGGGAATAGGAATCATCATGGATCCAACCAGTAGGTGGGAAGACCTTTCCCCGATAGACCGCTATGGCCGCTACAACTTCCAACGGGAAGAGCACCTCGAAGAGCTGAAGAGTCTCGTGCTGGCGAGCCTGCCCGAAAGTGACCCGGAAGCCAGCCCCGCCGAGGGCAGCCTCACAGAGGACCGGCCTAGAGAAGATCGACCCAGCGTCGTCCTACTCGAGGGTTTCCCGGGGGCGGCTCGCCGGTATGCGGTGGAGTCGGTGGTTTTTGACCTCCGCCGAACCGGCCACGAGGCGCGAGGGCTCTACATCGATCTCGCTTCTTTCGAGCCGGATGTACCGGGAGCTATCGAGAGGTTCACCAAGGAGCAATACGTTCAGCTCCGGCTGGAAGACCAAGAGCTTCTGGGGAGTCTTCTCGGCTTCGGTCGACATGCCCTGGCAACGATCGGGGAGTGGTCGAGTGCTCTACTGATTTCTGTGCTCCTTCAGCTTCAGGACCCAGCTCGCGCGTTCCAGCAAATCCAGTTGCCGGAAGATCGGGTTGCCACCCCTTCCGAGCTTCCCCGCAAGGTGTTGAGAGACTTCTTCCGATTTCTCGCTCGCCGTGGCCCGGTTCTTCTATTCGTCGATCGGGCGGAAGAGCTGGTCGATCCGCTGAGGCGCTGGCTGCTGGGAGTCGCCCAGGCGGAACCGGGGCTGACCTTGGCTCTCTCCTGCCGTCCCGGCACCCTGGAGGTGAACACTCGCGTCCCAGCCGCTCAGCTTCGATTTGAGCCGCTGAAGGTGCCGGAGATTCTCTATCTGCTGCGCCAACGTTTTCCCAAGAACCGATTCCCCGAGGCCCTGGCCAAGGAGCTCTACCGCTCGAGCAGAGGATTGCCCATGGCGGTGATGGGAAGAGTCTTCGACCTGGTCAAACAGGACCTTCTCCGAGAAGACCGGGACGGAATCTGGCACCTCCCTTCGGAGGACCTCTCCGAGCTGGCCCCGGCGTTTTCCGAGGAGTCCTGGGAGGTTTGGGAAACTCGGCTTTCGACCCTGGGGGACTTCGAAGACCTGAAGGAGTTCCTTTTCCGAGCTTGCCTTTGTGGGGATCTCGTTCCGGCTGAATTGGTTCTCGGGTCCATGCAAGTCAGTCCGGAGCGCATCGAGGAGCTCGTCGACCTGGTGGACGACCATTTGCTCCCGGCAGAGGGTCGAGGCCTCTTTGAGGAGCCCCGTAGCGATCATTCCGGCTTTCCCGGAATCTGGATCTATCGGTTTCAAAGCCGCCTTCTTCCGGATAGCCTCGCTGCCCAGCTGCAAGTCTGGGAGCAGGAAGCGAGAGCCAGAGAAATGCTCGAATCTTTCCAGAGCAGAATCGAGGTTCGCACCCGAGCCGTTGCCCAGCTCTTCCTGAACCTAGCCGCTTATCTGAATCAGGAAGAGCAGGCCCCCTACCGCCACAAGCTCGCCTGGTGGGTAGGCCACCTCGAGGTAGACGCCCTCCAAGAATCCATCAGTGAAGCACTGGAGTCGGGCCGAATGGACCCCGAAGCCCTTTGGCAGGAAGTGAGGGGGGCCGGGCACCAGCCGATCTTTCGCCGTTTGGCTTTGTTGGAAGTCTATGGGGCTCAGAAAAAGGGCATTCCCCTGGAGCAAAAGGGGGATTTCCACTTCCTCAGGGCGACCTTGCTCAAGGAGGTGGGCCGCCTGGGGGACGCCTTTGCCGATATCGAACAAACGCTAGGCTTGTGGAGCTCTAAGTACGGCAGAGTATCCGCTGCCTATGCCACCGGACTCAGTCTTCAAGGTTCCCTGCTGCGGGGGTTGGGAAAGCCTGATAGAGCGAAGAGTGTGTTTCTCGAGGCCTTGTCCTTCCGGGACAAGGGGATAGAGCTAGCTCAAGAGGGCTGGCTAGCCATTCAAGGCATGCTCGCTGGAGCGTTGCAGGACCTGGGAGAGCTCGAATCGGCTCGCAACCTCAATCAACAGGTGCTCGAGGAAGAATCCCGTCTGCTTGGAGCTGGCCATCCGAGCACTCTTTCCACCCGCCACAACCTCGCCGGGAATCTGCGCAAGCTGGGCGATCTCGGATCGGCTCGAGACCATTTTCAGCAGGTCCTCGAGGCTCTGCAAAGGCTGGTTGGCCCGGATCACCCTAGAGTCCTCATCACCCGCAATAACCTGGCTGGGGTTCTGGAAGAGATGGGGGAGCTCGAATCAGCCCGCACTCATTACCAGCAGGTCCTCGACGATCTACAACGGGTCCTTGGCCCGGACCATCCGGAGACTCTCACTACAGCCAACAACCTTGCTGGGAGCCTTCACAAGCTGGGGGAGCTCGAATCGGCTCGCCGTCTCTACCAACAGGTCCTCGAGGACGGAAGGCGCATTCTTGGTCCTGATCACCCGTACATTTTCGCGGTCAGCAACAATCTCGCTGGGGTCTTGAGAGATCTGGGCGAGCTCGAACCCGCTCGCAGCCTCTACCAACAGGTTGTCGAGGATCGACTCCGCGTTCATGGACCCGACCACCCGGACACGAAGGCTGCGCAGGCACAATTGTCAGACCTGGAATAGGGACTCCCTCCAGAGTCGGTGAGGCTCCGGAGTCGAAAAAGCTCTGGAGTCGGAAGAATCTAGCGTGCCAAACCCTCGAGACCCCTAGCCAATGGCCCCAGCCTGGTACCTCAGCCGGAGAGAATCTCACCGTCGCCTATCGCGAATCCCGGATGAAGACAGAAGAGTCTTAGAAGACACAAGACCTCTGCCTCGTGGGCATTCCTTCCCAGTTGAGTCCAGTAACTATTCCCTCGAATGCCCGAATCCCACGCCTCAAGGTAGCGAATTTCTTCAATGGAGAAGCCACCTTAGAAAAATTGTCACTTCGGAACCCTAAAACGGGGATTTAGCTACAAGAGATTGTCACTGCGAGGATCGGGAAAGAGGAAAGGCTAGTGGTTTAGACCTGGCACGCCGCTTGCTTATGTAGTTCGGTGGTAACGCACTCGAAGCAAGCGGTTCGCCGTAAGCAGAGAGTGAAAAAGTTTTCAACGGCGCGAGCAAAACTATGGGGGGGCTGCTCGCGCCGTTATTTATTTGGCCCTCTTTTTCCCACCTTTTTCCTTCTCTCTGTTCCCTCAACTGTCTCGAGTGAAGCGCTAAGCGCCTTTCTTGTGAGGGGTTTAGGCGGTTTTGTTTGGCTACAGCCAGTTCCCTGGGTTCTCGAGGAGGAGTAGCCGGAAACCTCTCTCTCGAGGCCTTCTCCTTCCCCTGGGGCGCTCGGTAGGAGCAGGTTCCCGTCGAAATATTTCGATGTGGGCTCCCACCGATGGCTCCAGGAAAGCCTGGAAAGGCCTACCCGAAGATCTGGCACGCCGCTTGCTTATGTAGTTCGGTGGTAACGCACTCGAAGCAAGCGGTTCGCCGTGAACAGAGAGTGAAAAAGTTTCCAACGGCGCGGGCAAAACTATGGGGGGGCTGCTCGCGCCGTTATTTATTTGGGCCTAAGACCTCCGATTCCCACCGTACCTAGGTGGCACCTTCCGGTCAGAACTCGAACCAGTCAGAATCCGACTCCCTACCTCTCGACAAGCAGTGGCCTAGGTCCGCCTGGCGAAGGGGCCTCGATAGCCCCATCGCAGCCGAATGCCTGCCTAGAGCACCCCTCCTAGGGGTAGTCGTCCAATTCGGTAAAGGGGAGACCGCAGGGATAGAAGAGGTTGAAGACCGGTTGCTCGATCACTTCCGCGAAGCGGAGTAGCAGAGGTCCTTGTTTCTCGATGGGGCTCTTGCCCGCTTCGATGCTCTCGTACTCTTCCTTCGTGATGCTCAGGCCTTCGGCCATCTGCTCCACGGTCTTTTCTCTCCGTTCGCGATGCTGAGTGATCAGCTTGCCGGCCTGTCCATCCGCCGTGTCTTCTGCCCTGCCGCTTTCTGCCAGCAGGCGGGAAGTGGGGGTTTCTAGGAGGATGGCAATCTCCGCCAGCAGCGGGCCCCACTTTTCAGCGTCCGACTCTCCGCCCTCGAGGGCTTCGTAGTCCTTGGCGGAAAGATCGAGGCCGTTGGCTGTGTCCTCTACGGACAGTCCCTTTTTCTCACGCTCCTTCTTGAGAACGTCACCGAGCTTCATTGCAGTCCTCCGTTGTTGCTTCTAGATCAATACAAGTCATTTTTTCCCGCTGATCCCGTGTATCGGGCTAAGCATTTCGCGGTAGGCGGTTTCAGCCGTCAAGGGAGAATGTGGCCCCAAGGGCGGTAAGCGGGACGCCAATTCGACGACAGACTTCCGGTAGGAGCTGTTCCGACAGCTCTTGGAGGTGGGTCACGCCTCTCCCGGGAGGGGTGGAAGAAGGGTCGATGGAGATCATAGGGAGGTCTGAGGATCGGCCGGCTTGCAGCACCATCTCGGTAATCCCGACGGAAAAGGAGGTTCCCACGAAGAGCGCTCCGGCCATGTCCGCGAGAGCTCTCTGGGCGCGATCGAATTGGTAGTCCTCATGTTCCGTGTAGTACTCGTCAAACCATAGGACATGCTGCCGGAGCAGGTCCCCGCACTGAGGACAGCGGGGAATGAGCGAGAGGCTGGGAGCTGCTAGAAAGGGCTCCAGGTCGAATTCGGAGCGTAGGAGAGAGCCCCGAGGAGCCCCGAGACGGCAGCCATAGCGAGCGCAGCGAATGCGGTCGGCACTGCCATGGACCTTGATGAGTCGGCGAGAGCCGGCATCCTCGTGCAAGGTATCGATGTTTTGAGTGATGAGGAGAAACTCCCGGTCTTGCTCCTGGGCCCATTTCTCCAAGGCTGCCAGGGCGAAGTGGGTGGGGTTGGGACGAGCTGCCAGAACTTTCTCGAAGCGGGATAGGTACCAAGCCCAGGAGCCGACGGGATCTTCTCGAAAATAGCGGTTGGTGCCCAGCTCGGTGATGTCTCGCTTCCACACGGCGCTGGGGTCTGTGCCGCGAAAGGTGGGGATGCCGCTGGCCAGGCTGGCGCCGGCCCCGGTGATGACCAGGATCCCACCATTCCTGGTCGATTGTAGAAAGTCGGCTAGGATCGTCGCTGAAGGTTCCACGGCGTTGGACGATAGCATGGGGAAGATTATGGGCGAACGACGGGAACACGAGCGGGAAGAGTCCTTTCTCAAGCTGCTGAAGAGCCTCGAGATGCTAACGAGCCTCGAGGTGGCGGGCGAGCGGAGCTCTCCTCCCCTTGGGGTGGTAGGGCGAATCGCTGCTTGGATCGATTCACCTCGGGTGCTGCAGGCGATCTGCAACAACTTCGATTGGTTCGGAAACTGGCAGATCAAAGAGGCGTTGCTCCGCAACCCCTTCACCCCCGCTGGGCCGCGGGCCGACCTGGAGAGACAGATTGCTGTCTTCGATTTGCTCCGGGAGCTCGACTCCTCCCATCTCAGCGCCGAAGACCGCCAAGAAATACGTGAGGATGTGCGGGGCTTGTTGGCCACCCTGAATCCTTCAGCACGGGACGCGGTCAAGGCGCGGGCACTGGAACTTTCCTCGTCGCGCAATCTTGCCCGGAAACCCCCACTCGTAGAAGCCCCAGCCCCGGAAGCCCCAGCCCCGGAAGCCCCAGCCTCCGAAGTCCCAGCTCAGGAACCCTCAGCCCAAGAATCTTCAGAAGAAGAGCAGAGCCTGCCGCAGGCCCCGGAGGAGGTCCCCTCGGATCCGGCTCTCCCAGGTCAAGTATCCACTGAAACCCCGGTGGAGACCGTAGCTGAGGAAATCCCTCTGGAAGAGCTGGCGTTCTCCTTTCCCGAGCCCGTCTACGAAGAGCTGGGGACCGGCGAGTTCGTACTACAAGACTTATGGGCATCGGTTGCCGAGCACATTCCTGGTGACCTGAACCAACCTTTGAAGGTGGATCCGAAAAGCCCTGAGGCCGTGGCAGCGCGCCGGCAACCATTGGTTCCTCCGGTCCTGGAAATCGAAGACATCGATGTGCCTGAGGTCGAGGAACCTGCCTCGACGGTTGCTGACTCGGTCTCCGCTCGGCATCGGGCGGACCTGGAGACCGCCCGTTTTTCTTCTGACGCCAAGGTCTTGAGTGCCCTTGCCCAGCGGTCGGTGGAAGATCTACAGCTGGCTCTATTGGAGAATTTTGCCCTTCCGGAGCTCGCCGCAGCCTCTCTAGCTCGCCGAGCCAGCGCTACCGTGGCAGATCGAATCTACCGATCTCGACGCTGGTTCAGCCGGCCGCGCATCCGCGAGGCCCTGCTGGAATGCCCGGCGGCTCCAGCTGCGGCTCAATTGGAAGCGCTCGGTTCCCTACGGGATTTTGGCAAGATTCTCCGAGTGCTCAGTAGCCCCCGGATTCGCCATCTGGAGGTCAAGGCCAAGGCTCGGTCGCGGTTGCGAGGGCTGTTTCAAACTTTGTCCCAAGGGGAGAAACTGGCCGCGGTTCGCTCCGGCGGTCGAAGAATGCTGCAACAACTATGGACCGACTTCTTTCGCGATGAGCCGTTGGTATTGCGCTGTTTGCGAGAGAAGCGCTTGGACGAAGGCACGGTTCTGGAAATCGCTCGCAGCAAGATCGCGCCACGGCGAGCTCTGGAACAGATCGGCTCGACAGCGGCCTGGGTCGCTTCTTACCCCATCCGCTTGGCTTTGGTGAAGAATCCGAAAACGCCCCGACCGGTCGCCGCTCGGTTGCTTCAAAAGCTCAAGCCAGCAGATCGCAAGATGATTCGCAAGAATATGGCCATCTCGGCTGCCCTGCGCAACCAGGCTTGAGAGAGCGGGGGAGACTAGCTTGACTCGAAAGAATTCTCTGGGACCACCTGCGCAGCAGGAAGGGCGCCCAGGTGAGGATGAGGCGGGAGTTGCCAAGCCGCCGGCGAGACGCAATCGGGCCGCTATCGTGGCGTCGGGAATTTTCTCCAGCCGATTGATCGGCTTTCTGCGGGAACGAGTGGTGGCCCACTATTTCGGAGTCGGGGCTCTGACGGATGTCATCAGTACCGCTTTTCGGGGGCCGAATGCGCTTCAGGTGTTATTTGGGGAGCAAACTCTCTCGGCGGCTTTCATCCCTATCTACTCGAGACTGCTGGAAGAGGGAAGGGAGGAGGAGGCGGGGCGCTTTGCAGGGGCCATCTTCGGCCTACTCCTCGCCGCGGCAGCTTGCCTGAGCATAGTGGGAGTCTTGTTGGCCCGTCCCTTCGTGGCGGTCTTCGCATTGGGGTATTTGAACGATGCGGCGGAGGTGGCCCGCGGCGAAGCCTCGGTGGATCGCTACGAGTTGGCGGTCGCCGCTGTGCGATGGATTTTTCCCATGACGGGCATCTTGGTGCTGAGTGCCTGGGCTCTGGGCATTCTCAATAGCCATCGGCGCTTTTTCTTACCCTATTTCGCTCCGGTTCTGTGGAATGCCGCCATCATCGCCATGGTGGCTCTGGCGGCGGGGGAATGGGGCCATATCCTGCCCTCGAGCTGGGATCATGCTAGTGATCCTTCGGGTTTGGTGATACCGGTCTGCGTAGGGGCCCTCTTCGGGGGGGGGCTGCAATTTCTCGTGCAGCTACCGTTGGTCGCCCGGTTGGTGAGCGGTTTCCGGTTGAGCTTCTCCACTCGGGTGGAGGGAGTTCGGGAGGCCCTGAAGGCTTTTGGGCCGGTGATCGCCGGCCGAGGGGTCGTGCAGCTGTCTCTCTACTTAGATCATTTCCTCGCCGGATTCCTGGTGGCAGGAGCGCCGTCAGCCATTCGTTGGGCCTCGGTTCTATACGCTCTGCCGATCAGTGTCTTTGCCATGTCCGTCGCTGCTGCCGAGTTGCCGGAGCTGTCTCGATTGCAGCGGGGAAGAGAGGAGGAGATCCTCGAGCGGGTGACTCGTTCCCTCCGCCAGATCGCCTTCCTGGTCATCCCCACGGCGGTGGGCTATCTGGCTTTTGGCTACCTCATCGTAGGGGCCGTGTACCGCACCGGGCAGTTCGCTGTGAACGACCAATGGTTGGTTTACGGAGTCCTAGCGGTCTACACCTTAGGAATGCCTGCCAGCACCGCCTCGCGGCTTCTACAGAACCTCTTCTATTCCCTGGGAGATACCAAGACCCCGGCGAAGGTAGCCTTCGGCAGGGTCGTGGTCGCCGCGGTGGTAGGAATTGCCGCGATGATTTGGTTCGACCGGTTCCCGGTGGCGGCGACGTTGGGCCTCGGTCCCCAGGAAAGAACTCTCCATTTTGGGGCCATGGGATTGGCATTGGGCTCTGCCTTGGGATCTTGGGGAGAGATCTACTGGCTCCGGCGAGCTCTTCGAGGACGGCTCGAGGGATTTAGATTGCCTTGGCGAGGGGTGCTGGTGATGGCGGGTTTAGCCCTCGCTTCGGCCCTGCCGGCAGCCCTCCTTTGGAAGGTTCTTCCAGCTCTCCACTACGCCCTCGCTGGCGCTCTGGTGGTAGCCACCTACGCCTTGACCTACCTGGCTGCTGCCTACGGCCTTGGCCTATCGGAAGCTCAGTCTTGGATCGGTCGATTGCGTCGCCGGAGGAGCGGGGGTTGAGAGTCTGAATCAAAACGGCTGCTACACTCGTAGGGGAGGGTATGATGGATATAGACCTCAGCACACTGAATCCCGACACATTGAACCCCGAGGCATTGGGCATCCTATTGAGCATCTCTCTTGGGCTCGGCTTGGCGGCGGCCAGCGGCTTCCGCATCTTCGTGCCCATGCTGCTGGTCAGCGGTGCCTCCTTGAGTGGCCACCTGGAGCTTAGCTCCGGATTCGCCTGGATCGGCACGTACCCGGCCCTGATTGCCTTTGGCATCGCGACGGCCCTGGAAGTGGGTGCCTACTTCATTCCCTGGGTAGACAATTTCCTCGACAGCATCGGTGCTCCTGCTGCGGCGATCGCCGGTACCGTGGTCGCGGCCTCGACCATCGTCGGTCTCGATCCGATGATGAAATGGACGCTGGCGGCCATCGCTGGAGGAGGGGCCGCCGGGGTCGTTCATAGCGGCATGGCGATGATTCGGGGCGGTTCTTCTATGACCACCGGTGGCTTGGCTAACCCCTTGGTTTCTACGGTGGAAGCGGGAGGATCCTTCGTCCTGGCATTTCTCGCCATCGTGGTGCCTTTCGCGGGGCTGTTGGCGGTGGTTCTCGTGGCCTATGTCTGCTCCCGCTTGTTGCGCCGCTGGCGACGTCGGTCTGAGCCCGTGGGTCATCTAGGACCAGCCTGAACCCAGATTGGGGTATCGCATGCTGGCGCTCCCTCCATCGCCAAGAGTCATTCTTCAGCCCTGTCTCCTGGGTCGGTAGCATCTTCCCAGGAGGGATCCTCCTGCCTCCAGGTTTTCGAGTCCCAGAGCCTCTGAGCTTCTGGCCAGGGCACAGGGCTGGGAGCGGGGCCAGATTCAAGAGTCGGTCTAGGAGGAGATGGATTCCGGCCGATCGGGATGCTTGCCATTCTCCACAAAGGGCTTGAGGCAACCTTCGAGAAGCCCTCTCCAGCCTTCCGCTAGGGCAGATTGGGTCGATGGGGACAGCTTCCCGTAGGGGCTATCGCGAAATTGGAGCAGAGTTTCTTCTCCCTTTTCTACCAGTCTGTAGGTAGTGATGGTTCGAGCGGGGCCCCCAAACTCCGGGGATAGATCTCCCGCCCAGGTGAGTTGACGGCCCCTGTCCAGGACGACAATGGTGGCCCAGAGCAGGCCTTGACCGTCACCCCAGTCTTCGAAAACCCGGCCCCCGACCCGATCTTCCAAAACGAACCCTTTGGGCTGAGCGCCGACATAGAAGTCTCGGGGCCACCAGTCAACTATGTTTTGGGTCAAGGCTTCCCACACTTTCTCTCGAGATGCCTGGATGGGAATTTCCATTTGAATGTCGAGGCTTCGCAAAGGGCTGTCATCTCGATTCTCGGTCATCTTGTCTCCTTGGTTCTGTTCCGCGATCTGCTTGATGAGCAATAGGTTGTCAGCGGCTGTTTCTTCGAAAGGCCGGATCCACCGCCGATAGATCTGCCGCAGAGGAACCGGGTTCAGGTGGTTCCAACGCTCCTTCCCCTGCCGCCGAATCTGCACCAGTCCAGCCCGCACCAGGACTCCCAGGTGTTTCATCACTCCAAAGCGGCTCATAGGAAAAAGCTCCGCCAGGTTGCCGGTGGTCTGCGGGTGTTGCCGCAGGTGATCCAGTATGGCCCTGCGGTTGGGGTCAGCGAGAGCTTTCCAAACCGGTGAAAGATCTTTCTGGGCTGGAGGATGATTAGACATGTGACGTAATGGTCACATGAAAAATTTTATTCGTCAAGAACTGAGGAATGACTCGTTCTGCAGCCACCTGGGGCAGGGCCCAGCAGAGCACCGTAAACGGGACTCGGTCGTCACCGGGTGACCCGGCTGAGTGCCCATGCTCTCGGCTGCTTCCCGTGGTAGTTTGGGCCTTATGAAACGCCTGCTATGGCTGATGGTGATTCTCGGCTTCGCCTTCCGGATGGGCACTGTGGAAGCGGGTTCGACGCCTTCTTCTATGCGTTTTCACCAGGAAGTCGAGGTGCCGCTGATCGAGGTCCCTTTGGCGGTCGAGGATCATCGGGGAGATCCGGTGTCGGGTCTGACCGCAAGGGATATCACCGTCTTTCTGGATGGCCAGAGGGTGACCTTGCGTAGCCTTGCCTCCGATGGGGTGGAAAGTCTCGTCGGGAAGTCTTCCCGAAGTAAGAAGACCTTGCCTCACCTGGTGATTTGCCTGGATTACCGGTTTCTGGAGCCCGGTGACCTGGCGGAGGTTCTTCCTTTCCTGGGCAAATTTCTCGAAGGTCTGGAAGCGGGGGAAGTCCTCACCTCGCTATTTTTCACCCACGGTCAGTTGGAGATGGTTCAAGCTCCGTCGGGAGACCCGCGGCGTATCGATCAGGCGCTTCGGGAGCTGCAACAGCAGGTGGGACGAGTTCAGGTGGCGTCCGAATACCGAGCCATTCTTCAAGAGATAGCCAGGCCCCTTGCTAGCGGGTTGGATGATCCCAGTCGGGACCAGAATGCCGCAGCGGAGAATGCTCGTGCCCGTGTGCAGGCTTTTTCTGCAGAGCTAGACCGAGAGCTGCGATCCGCGGCGGGCAATCTGGAGCGTTTAGTGCCCTTGGTGGCTGGCTTGCCGGGCAGGAAGACGCTGCTCTACATCGGTGGGCGCCTACCCACTCAAATGGCGAGTCGCTTGGATAACGCATGGCGAAACGCCTTTGGACGCCATTCCCGTTGGGCTGCGGAGCGGGCCCAGACGGAGTTGGTTCCCCTCGCTGGACCTGCTGAAGGCCCGGCCCTGACGACCCTCGGAGTGGGCCTCTTCGAGGCAGCGATGACCCTTGCAGGGGAGGAGGGAATCCTGATCCACACTGTGGATGCCGGTTCCGGGAGCCGGGCGGGATCGAGCACCTTGCAGGACGATGCTTCCAATATTCAGGCTGGCGCTCTCGGATTGTCAGCCGGAGAGTCTGGAGAGAGTCTGGCGAAGGAGTCAGCCTTGTCCCACCTCGCTGCCGGCACGGGAGGCCTAGCCGGTAGAGTCGACGGCAAGTTAGAGGAGTTCTTTCGCCGTTTCGACCCGCGAGGCCCCGGACAGTACACCTTGAGCTTCGAGCCTTCGGGTACCTCCTGGCAGAACGCGGCGGGAATCCTGGAGGTTCAGCCACGTTCTTTGGAGTCGAACTGGAAGCTCCATTACCCTCGTCGTGTTCACCTCCGGGACCGAGATCAGCGGGCGGTGGAGCGAACCGTTTCTGCTCTCTTGCTGGAGACCCCTAACAACTCCTTGGGGGCGGTGGTGGAGGCTCGCCCGGTCGGTGCCGGCCGTCGAAACCTCTCTCGCTTGGCCATCTCGGTACGCCTGCCTTTGGCCAATCTCGCTCTGCTCGCGGAGGGAGCGAGCCATGTCGGACGCATTTCTCTTTTTGCCACCTCCGGGAACCTGGCTTCCGGGGTTCAGCCGGTGCACAAAGCGGTTCTGCCGGTGGAGGTACGCAACGATGATCTGCTGACTGCCTTGGGGCGGGATGTGGAATACAAGATGGAGATCTCCGTTTCGACCGTCGGTAGTCTGGCTATCGGGATTCGCGACGACTTTGCTCCCCAGTTGGCCACAGTCGTTCTCCCGGTCCGCCAGCAGACTAAGCCTCGTTCCAAGGCTCCGAATGCGAACTTTGGTGGTGAAGGCGCCCGGGGTGTTGGGGCGAAAGGGAAGACGAGTCCATGATGAGAGCTCCAAGATTTCGAGCTGTGATGATCTCTTGCCTGTTCGCCTGGCTAGCGGCAGGAACTCTCGAAGGGGAAACTCTGCTCCGGGCTGAACGCCGAGCTGTGGTGAGAGCACGAGCTGCGGCCCTCCTTTTGAGCGGGCAGCAGGGTGGCGGCATCCCTCTCCACGTGTTGGCTCTACCGGGGATGGGAAGCTCGGGAGAGACGGCTATCGTCGTCGAGGCGGCGGGACCACCTTTGTTGGATGGATTCGACGGTACGGCTCTGGAGGTGGAAATTTTCGTCTATGCCCTGGATAGCCGTCAGGAGGTCGTTTCCGGTTCCAGCCAGCATCTTTCCCTGGACCTTCGTCGCCATCGGGAAGTCTTGGAGCAAGGGGGACTGAAGGCGGTCACTTCCTTGCCGTTGCCGCCTGGGTCTTCTCTGCTCAGAGTTCTGGTGCGGAGCGCCGGCGGGGCTATTGGATTGAAGAGTGCCTTGGTTGAGGTCGCTCCTGGAAAGCCTGGTTCGAGTCTTCTTCCTCCTCTTCTTCCCGCTCCAGCGGACCAATGGTTGATCGTGGTG
Organism: Deltaproteobacteria bacterium; assembly: GCA_022601195.1. Classification (GTDB taxonomy): domain Bacteria; phylum Acidobacteriota; class Thermoanaerobaculia; order Multivoradales; family JAHZIX01; genus JAHZIX01. Next base: position 42,467 of record JAHZIX010000040.1, on the reverse strand, counting down.
GATCCCAAAGAGGGAGACAACGATCCAGCAGAGGCGTACCCGTTCCGCTTGGGAGAGGAGACCTTCGTACCTTCGCCTCGACCGAAGCTCGAAGCGGTCGCGGAAGTACCGGCCCTGTTGGCGGGGCGGTGGTCGCTGGAACCGCCTTCGGAAGTGCGGCTTTCGCTGCGCAGCCTGGGCACTGGGATCGAGTCCTCCCAGGTGGTGAGTCAGGTGGAACGCTGGCCCGGTTCCATCGGTGGTTTGGATCTACTCTCCTTGACTCTGGATCTATCGAGCCAAAAGGCTGGGGTCTACGCGCTCCGGATCGCCGTGTCCGGAGTCGATGGCTTGGAAGTGGAATCCCCGGAGTTGGAGGTTTGGCTTTCGCAACCGAGCCGGGGCCCGTCACCACCCCAGCTGGCCGGCCAGCTCGATTCTGGGCGAGGGTTTTCAACCTCGAATTCTCCAGCTTTGAAGGCTCCAGCCCGGGGTTCTCCTGTCAACAGAAGCTCCGCTGGTGGGACATCTGCCACGGCGGCAGCGGATTTGGAAGAGCTTCGCAGGGGATATCACCGAGTCCTTCTCCATTTAGGGGAGGGGAGTCGGGAAGCCGCTGGTGAGATTCTCGAAGCACTTTTGGCTCAGGCGGCGGGCCTGGGAGAGGGAGCCTCTGGAGCCTTGGCGGAGAGTCTGAACCAAGAAGTGGCGACCCTTCCGCCAGCCTCTTGGGATGGGTTATTGGCCTTGGCGGTGGCCCACGGAGAGGCCGCCGATGCTCTCTACTCGGGAAAGAAATTTGTCGCCGGCAATCTTGCTTCGACTTTGTCAATGGATCTGGTCGAAGCGAGAGCCAAGCGCCTGGGTTCGGCGGTAGCGCACCAAGACGCGTCTCGACTGTTGACTCGGATGGCGACGGTATTTTTGAACTTGGGTTCCTCTGCTCGGTGTGTGGAGTATTTGCGGCGCAGCCTCCAGTTTTGGCCGGAGAACGCCGATGCCCTGTTACTGCTAGCGGCGTGGTGGGAGAAACAGGGGGACGCCTCTCGAGCAGCAGATCTTCTCGGTCGGTTGGCTCGGCTTGACCCGGAGCACCTGGAGGCGCGTCTGCGATGGGCCATCAACCTGGGAAAACTGGGCCAGGGTCGACGTGCTCGGCGTCTATTGCAGGAGTTGTTCTCGGCCAAAGGTTCCGGTTGGGTTCAACTGCTGGCCGGGCAGGAGCTCGCCCGTTCGGAGGTGGATGCCGGTCGAGCCGTCGCCGGGGAGCAGACTCTTCTTAAGGCCTTGAAACGGTGGCCCGAGAATCCACGGCTTCATTTGCAACTCGTTTCGTTGTTGGAGGCCCAGGGTCGCCCGGTAGACGCCAGGGTCTGGCTCGCAGGGACTTCCTGGCGTGCAGATCCGGAGGGGGAGTCGGAACGGTCTCGATACAACAGCTGGCCTCGGGAAGGTCTCGCTCGGGGCCATGAGGTTCTCTTGGAGAGGGGAGAGAGGGCCTCTCAGCATCTCGGTAGGTCTTTGGCGCGGCGGGACGCGTTGGCTGCCAAGAGAGGGGGACGAGGAACGGTGGCTCTCGGCTCGGAGACTCCCAGGCTGTGACGATCGCTTCGAAACTCGCCTTTCGTTCCATACCCGCATCTCATCACCTCGCATCTCAGGACCTTGCATCTCAGGATCTTGCTTCTCGTCACCTCGAGAATTCCGACTCCCGGCCCTCAAACTACGGAAATCTTCTGGGCTCGGTCTCACCGCCCCAGAGTTTTCATCGCACTTCTGTGACGGTGTCTCTGATTCACCGCTGGTTTCTCCTCCTTTTGGCGGCAGTCGTTTCCCTCTGGGTCCCTAGTCCGGTGGGCGCCGAAGTGTTGGTGGCCATTTTGGAGCCCTCCGGAGCGGAACCGGTCTTGGGCCGCTGCACGGTGGAGGCAGAGGTGACCAGTCGGGAAGAGATCCAGGCGGTGGTGCTCATGGTGGACGGGCAGGTCGTCGAAGAGCTTCGAGAGCCGCCATTTCGGTGGGTTGTGGACGTGGGAGAGGCCAATACGGGGCATTTCTTCGAAGTCGTCGCCCGATCGAGCTCCGGCCAGGAGGGACGAGCCCAATTGAGAACTCGAGCCCTGAGGGTCGATCTTCAGGTCGAGGCGGAGCTACAGCAGGTTTATTTGGGCGCCTTTCTAGGAGAAAGAGCGGTGCCGGATCTCGAGGCCCATGAGCTGACTCTTTTGGACGAAGGTGAATCTCAGAAGTTGGTCACCTTCGAGCGGGGGGATCTCCCATTGACAGCCATGTTGCTGGTCGATGCCAGCGACAGTATGCGAGGGGGGCGCCTGGAGCTGGCCCTAGAGGGAGCCAGGAGCTTCTTGAAAGGGCTGCGTACCCGAGATCAGGCGAGGTTGGTGCTGTTTTCCGATCGCACTCTTCACGCCCCTCCATTTACTAGTTTTGGAGAGATTCTAACCACGGGTTTAGAGCAGGTCTCTCCCGGCGGCGGTACCGCCCTCAACGACCATCTCTTTCGGGCTCTGAAGCAGCTGGAGGAGAAGCAGGGCAGGGGTGTGGTCGTGGTTCTCAGTGACGGTGTCGACACCGCCAGTGTGTTGAGGATGAAGGATCTCTTGCCGGCAGTGGCGGGCAGCTCGGCGTGGATCTTTTGGATTCGAACAGGTAATCGAGATCCAACCTTGCTTCCATCCTCAGCCTGGCGGGACTCCGTGGGGCATCAGGAGGAGTTAGATTTACTGGAGGAGGCGGTTCTGAGCAGCGGCGGCCGAGTGGTGACCCTCAAGAATCTGGCCAAGAGCGAAGAGGCCTTTGAGGCGATCCTGCAGGAGCTACGGGAGCAGTATGTGTTGGGGTACTACCCTTCCAAAAACCTGGGTGACGGCAGCTGGCACCGGTTGATCGTGAAGACCGACCGGCCCGGGGTCGAATTGAGGTTTCGTCAGGGGTATGTGGACTACCCGTGATGAAGGGCGAGCTTCAGCCGAGAGGTGCGGAGTTTGAAAGATAGCTCTGCTAAGCTCGGTCGGCTATGAATGGGAAACTTGCTGGGGCATCAGAATTCACCACCGTGCAGTTGCAGCTACCGGCCTGGGTCGGGGAGTGGGTGGGGGAGCCGGACAGAATCTTCGCTTCCGACGAAGAACGGATGGAGTTGGTCATTGGGCTGTCTCGAGAGAACGTTCGGCGTCGCACTGGCGGGCCCTTCGGCGCCGCCATTTTCGAGGGTGTCAGCGGCAGACTTTTGGCTCCCGGGGTGAACTTGGTGGAGCCCTCCCACTGCTCCGTCGCTCATGCGGAAATGGTCGCCATCATGGTTGCCCAGGGGCGTGCCGGCAATCACGATCTGAGCGCTGAGGGTCTTCCCTCCTGTGAGCTCTTTACCAGTTCGGAGCCTTGCGCCATGTGTTTTGGGGCGGTTCCCTGGTCCGGCGTCCGTCGGCTCGTTTTTGGGGCCTCCAAGGAGGCAGCAGAAGCGGTGGGTTTTGATGAAGGGGCGAAGCCGGAGGATTGGCCTGGAGCTTTGGAAGCGCGGGGCATCGCCGTTCGAGGAGGCCTGCTGGAGCAGCGAGCCACCGAGGTGTTACAAGAGTACGCTTCTACCGGCCAGGCGATTTACAATGCCCACCACGTTTCTGACCTCTAGCCCTCCCTTGCCGAGGGCACCTTCGAGGTTTCTGAGCGCCAAGCTGTCACCAGCGGACCGAAGCGAGGAGAATCCCAATGCCGACCATCGAACGCCCTGATCCCAGTGAGTATGCCGAGTACTACGGCACCTACATCGACAAGGTGCCGGACGGGCCCTTTCTGGAGATGCTCCGCCAGCAGCATGAGGAGACGCAGGCTTTTCTCTCGGAGCTGGGAGAGGCTCGGGGGGAGTACCGCTACGCAGCAGGGAAGTGGTCGGTGAAGGAGGTCGTTGGCCATATGACCGACACGGAGCGAGTCTTTGCCTATCGCGGCCTTTGCTTTGCCCGGGGAGACGAGGGTCCCCTACCGGGTATGGATCAGGATCCCTACGTGGAGCAGGCACATTTCGAGGATCGAACCTTGGCGGACATCGCCGCGGAATGGCAGGATCTGCGGCGTTCTGACCTTCGTCTCTTCGGCAGCTTTCGCCCGGAAGTCTGGTCGCGGGGCGGCGTCGCCAGTGGTTGCCGGTTCACCGTTCGGTCCATCGCCTACATCGTCCTCGGGCATGAGATCCATCATCTGGGTGTGTTGAGAGACCGGTATCTATAGTCATCAGTGAATCTTTTTCAACTGTTTCTATCCAGCTAGAGGGAAAACCTCTGGCGCTGCGACTCCCTTTTCCATAGAGATTTTTTCTAATGACTTCCGATGAGGGGAGGAATGTATGTGCAGACCTGTATCGGGTAGGCTGGGTAGCCTCGCTTTGGTGATGGGCCTTTTGGTCTTCTCACTGACCACCACACCGGCCTTGGCTCAGGGCCGAGGTGACTACTTCAATGTGGAGAGCCCCCAAGGGCACCCCATCGAAATCGCAGAGGTGGGGAACCACTTCTACATTCTGGTCTGTAACACCGCGGACAATTCCGTCGAGATCTGGGATTCCGACGAGAATCTGCCCATTGCGAGCCGTTTCCTGGCCCGTGTCCCCGTCGGGTTGGAGCCGGTCTCGGTGCGCTGGGTGCCCTCCATGTCGCGCTTTTATGTGGCAAATTTCTTGGGTGATTCGATTTCTGCAGTGACCATGTTTGCTCCTACTGGGCCCTCCTCTTTGGTGGCTCGAGTGGTCAACACTCGGCAGGTTACGGATGAACCTCTGGATATCGCTTTCGCCAACGTGGATGACGGCGAGGGAGGAACGACCCCCACCCTCTTCGTGACTCACATGACTCTCGATGCCTACGGGGAGTACAACGCCTTCTCCCTGAACCCAGTGGCCTCCAATACCGAACGCATGGACGCCCTGGTGCCCCAAACTATCGATCACGATTTCGATGGCAATCCGGACGACATCGCTCTCAAGGCTCCTCGCACCCTCGGTATCGCCTGCGAGAAATTGTTCATCCTGGGTTTTATGGGTGGCAACACGATTCGCTACGACTTCGATCTCTACTCGGAAGACTTGACCGGCGCTGGTACCACGAGTGCTCTGGGCGGGCTAGGGTCGACCAACTGGAATATGGAGTTTGCCGACGATAACAACCTCTTCGTGGTGGGGGCGGAAGCTCTCAACGCTAGTTTGGTTGGGGAAACCAACGTCAAGAATGCCCAGACGGGATTCGTCGAGAATATCTTTTATTGGGTGCAAAACCCTTGCTCTGACGAGCCAAATATCTTGAGGCGGGACGTCAACGAGATTCCCCTCATCTTGTCGGAGGTTCCGGACCATCAACTTCCTGTGCCCATCGGTTCGAGGGGTCCTCTGGAAGCCTTACCGGGTACCGGCGTGGTCATTGGCTCCAACACCAAGGCCGTGGCGAAGAAGGACGCTTTGGTTCAACTGACGGATATCGAGTTGCTCAAGGATGACAGTGGCGGCGTCAAGAAGGCCTTCTTCACCGCCTACGGCAGCGACCGGGTAGGAATCATCGAGCCCAACGCCAGTCAGCCAGAGATTCAGTGGGCCCGGCGCAAGATCGACACGCCACCGGTCAACAGCCCACCGGGCACGTTTATCGGCGCTCGTGGCTTGATCCTCAAGGCAGCGAATACGGACAACGATACGGATCCTGGAGATCGCCTTTACGTGGTCAATCGCTTGGAGAGCTCGGTGACCATCATCGATCCCCTGAGTGAGACGGTGGTAGGTGGTTTTCCATTGAACGGCAACCCGAATCCTCCCCACATCCAGGCTGGGCGAGAATTTCTCTATAGCGCCAAGCTATCGGGAAAGGGCTTCGTGGCCTGTGCCAGTTGCCACCCGGATGGCCGGACCGACGGTCTTGCCTGGCAGCTGAGTGATTTCATGACGGTGGGCATTCCCCAGGAGCTCCTCCCTTTTCAATTTCCCAACTTTCCCACCGAGTTTCCCAAGGACAAAGGGTACATGGTCACCCAATCCCTCCAGGGCTTGCTCAACTGGGATACGGAAATGGGCACGATGCCCTTGGTCACCAACGCCCCCTATCACTGGCGGGGAGATCGAGAGACCTTCCGCTCCTTCAACGGTGCCTTTTCCTCCCTCATGGGGGGATCGGAGCTGGAGGACCCGGAGATCATCGCCTACGAGGACTTCATCAACTCCATTCACTATCCGCCCAATCCCAAACAACCCAGACCTCGCCTCCTCAGCGGAAAGCTGGGTGGCCCGACGGACGACGATGACGATGCCGATGGGACGATCAACGGTGAGAGTGCCCTCCTGGGGCTGAAGATCTTTCACATCGTGCCGTCGGACACCACCGGTACTTGCAATGGTTGCCACAGTCTTCCGGAGGGCAGCAACAATATGCTCACGGAGAACATCGCCGGTGTCGATCCCCATCCGATTCAGGATCCAAACCTAGTTGGAGCTCCTGCGCAGCCCATCGAAACGGCGGCTCTGCGGTTCCTCTTTCAGAAAGAGGCCCGCCTGGACCGAGACGGCTTCGACAACCCGGACGATTCTCCTATCACTGGGTATGAGGGGGTCTTTCACACTGGGCTCAATCGCAAGGCGTTGGCCCTCAACGACTTCAATGGCACCGCGACCATGAATGCCTTCAACGCGCGGTTCTTTCAGGGAATGTGCCCGACGTCGACTGCCCTCTGCGGCAATCTTTTTGCCCTCAATCAATTTCTTCACGAATTCGATACGGGTACGGCGCCGCAGGTGGGGACGTCCTACACGGTGACTCCTGCAAACCAAGCCTCTGCCGCGACCGCTGCCGCCTTTCAAGCCGCGGAAGATCAGGCCGACGTAGCCAATGCCGCCGTGGCGGTAGTGGCTAACCTCGCCGGCGTGGACCGTGGTTTCTGGTTGGATTACAGCGGCTCGACTCCCCTCTATCGGGAGGAGCCCGGCGGGGCTACTTTCAGCCGAGCTGGGCTCTTGGCGCAGATGGCCGGAATTCGGGACCGCATGATGGTGCTGTCGACGCCTTTGGGCAGCGAGATCCGGGTGGCGGCGCCCAGTGGCGTGCCGACCATTCCTTCGGGACCGATTCCGAGCCGACTCACCTTGCAGTCCATGGTGACCAACACGGCCCATACGGACATTCCTCAGCTCACCATCGGTTGGGACAACGGCAACCCAGCGAATGGGGGGAGTCACAATCACACGATTCGGCTTTACCAGAACGCTCTGCTCGTCGATGGTCCTCCTGGCGGCTTCGGTCTCTGCACCGTGCGTCACGAAGCACCGCGGCGGTTGAGGGTGTCGGGTTTGAACATTCGCCATGGAGCCCAACTCCATCTCTTCGTTCAAGACGACGCCAGCCTCGGGGCGCCGAACACCTCCCTGCGGTTGAACCAGGCAGGGCAGGTGCCGACGGTCAAGATCGAGCTACCGATCCATCCTACGGACCTCATCCTGAGCGATGGTTCCCGGGTTTGGGAGACGGCTGCAGAATTGGAGCCGCTGATCTACTACCGGCTGATGGCCGGCATTCCGAGTGTCACTCCAGCGGGTATCCTGGACAAGATCACGGCCCGGGATTTTGCCTTCCAGATTCCCTTCGAGCTACAGCCACCTTCAACCTGGAAGCCCGTTACCTGGAACAACCACTGGGTGCGTGTGGTGAATACGGATGGCACTCTGGGCGAGGGAGGTTGGCAGCCGCTGACCATCGAGCCAGGACCGCTCTGTCCTTAGTGATCTTGGTTCTAGCCCCAGTCCCAGGACTGAGGTAGAGAAGAAGAGTGAGGGCCCGGGGAATGCGAGGAGGATTCCCCGGGCCCGTTTCGTTCATGGCATCCCGGCGGGTGGCGCTGCACTATATTTTTTCAAAAAAATCCCAATCCAGGGGGGAGAAGTCTTTTGCCGTCGACTCCTGATTCCATAGAGAATTTTTTCTTTTGGTTGTCTATGAGTGGAGGGATGTATGCGCAGACCTGTATCTGGTTGGCTGGGTTGTTTCGTCTTGGCGATGGGCCTTCTTGCTTCCTCGTCGGCCTCGGCTCAGGGCCGGGGTGACTACTTCAACATCGAGAGCCCCCAGGTTCACCCCATCGAGGTGGTTCTGATCAGCGGGCACTACTACATTTTGGTCTGCAATACTGCGGACAATTCCATCGAGATCTGGGACTCCGACGAAAACCTGCCGGTCGCAAGCCGTTTTCTGGCTCGGGTTCCAGTCGGCCTGGAGCCGGTATCGGTGCGCTACGTACCCTCCTTGACACGCTTTTTTGTCGCCAATTTTCTGGGTGATTCCATCTCTTCCGTCTTCATCAATGCGCCGACGGGGCCATCCTCTCTGTTCACTCGAGTGATCGCCACTCGGCCAGTGACGGACGAGCCCTTGGATATCGCCTTCGCGGAGGTGGATAACGGCGGCGAGGATCTGACACCGACGCTCTTCATCACCCATATGACTCTGGATGCCTACAGCGAATACAACGCCGTTAGCCTTTTCCCGGTGGCTCCTGGCACGGAGCGCATGGATGCCCTCGTGCCCCAGACGATCGATCACGACTTCGATGGCAATTTCGATGACATCGCGCTAAAGGCGCCCCGGACCTTGGCGGTGGCTTGCGACAAATTGTTCGTCTTGGGCTTCATGGGTGGCAATACCGTTCGCTACGACTTCGACCTCTATTCCGAGGATCTCTCCGGAGCGGGAGCTACCCAAGCATTGGGAGGGATCGGCTCCACCAATTGGAATATGGAATTCGCCGATGACAACAACCTCTTCTTGGTGGGGGCTGAGGCTCTCAATAGCACATTGTTTGGGGAGAGCACCGTCAAGAACGCCCAAACAGGCTTCGTGGAGAACACGTTCTATTGGGTGCAGAATCCCTGCTCGGCCAACCCCACCATTCTGACCCGAGACGTCAACGAGATTCTTCTCGAGGTGCAGCAGTTTCCGGGCCAGCCGCATCCGAACCTGCCCGTGCCGATCAGCTCTCGCGGCCCGCTGGATTCTGCCGTGGACGCTGGTATTACGGCTTCCAACACTCGGGCCGTGGCGAAGAAGGATGCCCTGGTCCAGCTAACGGATATCGAACTGTTGAAAGACGATACCGGTCAGGTGGACAAGGCTTTCTTTACTGCCTACGGTAGCGACCGGGTGGGCATCATCGAGCCTCGAGCCGGTCAGGCTCCGATCAAGTGGAAACGGCGCATCATCAATACTCCGCCAGTCAACAGCCCGGTCGGTACCTTCATCGGTGCCCGGGGTCTGGCGTTAAAGGCTGCCAATCCAGGCAACGATACAGACCCGGGGGATCGCCTCTACGTGGTCAACCGCCTGGAGAGCTCAGTGACCATCATCGATCCCTTGACCGAGACGGTGGTTGGAGGCTTTTCTCTCAATAACGACATGAATCCGGTCCATATCAAAGCCGGACGAGAATTCCTCTACAGCGCCAAGCTGTCGGGCAACGGCTTCGTGGCTTGCGCCAGTTGTCACATGGACGGACGGACGGACGGGTTGGCCTGGGACCTGGGTGATGGCAACACGGTGACCATCCCCCAGAAGCTACTGCCTTTCGGGACCTTCCCGACAGAGTTCCCCGGAGAAAAGGGCTTCATGGTGACGCAATCTCTCCAAGGTTTGTTGAACTGGGACGTCGAGCCGGAGATCCAACAGCTTTTCACCAATGCTCCCTACCATTGGCGGGGAGATCGAGAGACCTTCAGGTCTTTCAACGGAGCCTTCGGGAGCCTTCTCGGGGGAGCGGAATTAGAGGATGACGAGATGATCGCTTACGAGAATTTCATCAACTCCATTCACTATCCGCCGAATCCGAAACAGCAGCGCACGCGGATTCTGACCGGTGACCTGGCGGACCCGGACGACGACAACACGACTGTCAACGTCCAGGGTGATGGCGCATTGCTCGGCCTGAAATTCTTCCACATCGTCAACTCCGATGGCTTCTCCTGTAATGGCTGTCACACGCTGCCGGAAGGCAGCGACAATGTGTTGACGGAGAATATTCAGGGACTGACTCCGCATCCCGTCGTAGCGGTGCCGCCCGGCCCTCCCAGCGGGTTTCAGCCCCAGGAGACATCAGCCTTGCGTTTCCTCTTCCAAAAGGAAGCTCGTCTGGACCGGGATGGCTCGGACAACCCGGACAACTCACCCATCACCGGCTTCGAAGGCATGTTTCACACGGGGTTGAATCGTCCGTCCCTGGCGTTGAACGATTTTAACGGCACGGCCACCATGAACGCCTTCAATGCCCGCTTTTTCCAAGGGATCTGCCCGACCAGTACGTCCATCTGCTTCGCCATGCAGGCGCTCAATCAATTCCTGCACGAATTCGATACGGGCACCGGGCCGCAAGTGGGACGCACGCACACGGTCAATTTCAACAATGTCAACGATCCGCTGACCACGGGGCTGGCTTTCAACGAGGCCGAGGCTGAAGCCTTCAAGGCCAACGCCTCGGTTGCGGTGCGGGCCAATCTCAACGACGTGGCCCGTGGCTTCTGGCTCGACTTCAGTGGCTCTGTGCCGTTGTATCGGGAAGAACCGGGAGGGGCGACCTTCACCCGTGCCGCTCTCTTGGCCCTGGTTACCGGGACTCGGGATCGCATGTTCTTGATGTCGACTCCTCTGGGCAGTGAGATCCGCGTCGCAGCACCTTCGGGAATCCCGACGATCCCCACGGGTACCGCCCCGGCGACTCTGCAGCTTCAGCCCATGGTTCCCAACACGGCCCATGCGGACATTCCATCTCTATCGGTGTTCTGGGACAACGGCAACCCAACCTTCGGTGGCACGATGAATCACACGATGCGCCTCTACCAGAACGCTCTCATCAACGATGCCCCAGGTGGGTTCGGCCTGTGCACGGTCCGTCACGAGGCGCCTCGCCGCTTTCGAGTCTCGGGGAAAGGCATTCGCCATGGAGCAAAGCTTCATCTATTCGTCCAGGACGACGCTAGCCTGGGAGCACCGAAAACCAATCTGCGGGTGGATGACGATGGTCAAGTACCGACCCTGAGATTGGAGTTGCCGATTCATCCGACGGATCGCTTTTCTGTCGATGGTACTCGGATCTGGGAGACAGCGGCGGAGATGGAGGCCTTGATCTACTATCGCTTGATGGCGGGTATCCCCAGCGCTCCGGCGGGCGTGCTGGATGACATCAACGCCTTGGACTTCGGGTTTCAGATCCCCTTCGAGCTCCAGCCAGTGGGAACCTGGAAGCCGGTGACCTGGAACAACCACTGGGTGCGGGTAGTCAACACCGATGGCACCCAAGGGGATGGCGGCTGGCAGCAGCTCACCATCGAGCCCGGGCCGCTCTGTCCCTAGCTGGAGATCTTCCGCGGCCTAGGCCTGATGGGGCTAGGCCGTAGGTTCGATCCGGTTCCTGGCCACCGCCTTTCGGAGGTGACTCGGAGCCGGGTGTCCTTCCGGGAAGGGGGAGGACTCGCGGCACACGCCCAGGGGAGAAAGAGAGGGCTCCCCTGGGCGTTTTTGTCGCTTCGGATGGCTGGTCAGCGCTGTCGTTCGTGGCAACGGAGCCTTGGAGGGGCCGACCCCGTCATGATTTCAATCGATTCCACCACAACTTCGGCGCGGTTCGTTGGCCTCCACCGAGGAGACTGTCTAGTCGTAGCATCACGCGTCGTAGAAAGGTCCCCATGAGAGTGAAGCGCAGGCGATTGAGCCACGCCGGATAGTTCCGGTTGTAGGGGCAGACGCGAATACAGATCGAGCAATCGGTCATTTGGGTAGCCCAAAAACCGAAGCATTTCTCGGCATCCGTGGTCCATTTCTCGATCCCAACCACATTCGACACGTTGTGGGTCTCGTCGCTGGGATCGCCCTGGGCGATGGCCTTCGGTGGACAGCCGTCGCTGCACTTTCGGCATACTTGGCAGAACTCTTTGACTCCGAAGCGAATCGGCCGGTCGTGAGCTAGGGGAAGGTCGGTGAAGATCTTGCCAATGCGCAGCCGCGGTCCGATGCCCGGGGCGATCAGCAAGCCATGGCGTCCATATTCTCCCAAGCCTGCTTTGATGGCGTAAGGGATGCTGGAAGCTGTGTCGTTCATGCTGGCGTAGGCCCGGTACCCCAGGTTACGGATGTACTGGGCCAGGGCGAGGAGGGTAACCACATCCTTCGAGTAGCCGACGCCGGTGGCGGTACCGCTCAGGGCCGAAGGGACGGTCTTGAGGAGATCGTGGTCCATCTCATGGCAGACCACCACTACGGAGGTCAACCCTTCTTCCAGGTCCACCGGGGTCTCGTTTTCGGCGGCGCGGCTATATTTGTGGGAATAGACCCAGCGTTCGTCGTAATAGGTGATGCCCACCAAGTCAGCGCCGAAAAGCTTGGCCGCTTTCTTGATTTCCTTGGCCATTTCGTCAGGAGAGGTGACTTCGCGCTGTTCCGGAGCGCCTCCCCGATGGGCAGTCAGATAGTCGAGAAAGCCCTCCCGACGATCTTCTCCTTCGAGTCGTTCCGCGAAGAGATCGGCCACATGCCAGCCGGCGTTGCGTAGAGCAAAGTCCTTTTGGGCATAGCCATCCACCCGACGCCATTGTTTCAAGGGGCGGCGATAGGATTCGTAGAAGCGCTCTGTCTTGTCGCTGCGGACTTCCGGGTCCCAATGGGATCGGCAGAAGACATCTCTTTTTTGGCTGAACCTCTCGTAGTCCGGTGAGACACGAAAGCTTGCGTCTTCATCGGTGGCGCAGCCGGTTGGGCAGGTGGGGCAACTCTTGCAGTTCGCCATGGGGTGATTACTCCGAGAGATTCTCGGTTTGGGATCCGGTTAGCAAAAGGTCCAGCCCAACGGGAACGAATTCAGAGATGGTGGCCCCATGGTTCCCCTCGCCGGAGAGCACCGTAGCTCCCCGTTCCTTTAGAAATGACACTTCCTCCTGGGTCAGGCGCCCAACCTGCTCATCGAGGCGGCCATAGGCGTAGACGACGTTGCTGAGGTCGATCTCTGCGAGGAGGTCGGTGAATCGTTTGTAGCCCAAGCCAGCGGCCAGCTTGGCCATGTTGCCGTCCACGAACTCACTGCCATCTCCGCCCATGCCGGCCTCTTCGGCGGAGGCAAAGTCAACGATCTCGACGCCGTCTTTGAAGCCGGCAAACCGGCCCTCGGAGAAGGGGTGCCAGGCCCGTTGGGGCATGTCGAGGCGCCCCACGACGATCAGATAGCCGTCGGCCAAGTTCCCTTGCGTAGCCAGCAAGTCCTGAACCACGAAGGCTCCAAAGGAGATACCGACAACATAGACGGTTTTTCCTGCCTCTTTGTAGCCTCGAACCACCTCCGCCAGCATGCGGACGCTGCCGGTGTCGAAGGCTTTGGCTTCTTCGAAGGAGATAGGTCGATCATTGAACTGGGATGGAGCTCGAGTCTGGGCCTGGTGGACATTGACGGCGTAGAGATCGGTCGCTCCGAGCCCGAGCATCTCTTCGAGTCGATCCGTGAACAGGAAGGGCACGGGGCCTCCCTGAGCGTTGACAATCACCGTTTCGCTGGCTGGATTGCCAACTCGATAATGATCGGTGCCCGAGTGGATCCCGGTGTGACCACAGGCCTGGGAAGAAAGAGCAAAGACGATAGCCAGGGCAGCGGTGAAAGAGCGCACAGAGATTTCTCCTCGGTCGGTTCTGCTCATTGTGCACTATTTCGGCATCGGAGGGAGACGGAACGGGTGTCCGAGAAGAGCTGAACAGCCTCCTGAGGCAGTCTCCTCAACACCACTCTCCTGAGACACCACTCTCCGTCCTTCGGCCCGCCACGAGTGGATTCGTGACGGGCCTGCTAGCTGGTCCTATTCGCTTCGGTTGGGCTAGCTTCAGGTTGGGCTAGCGAGGTATCAGGACGTCCTGGCGAATTCGATCGGCTCGCACGTCCCCGGATCGTAGGAGAAGTGGGTGGTAATGGTTGGTCAGCCAAAGGTGGAGCTGGTTGGCCTGGAACAAGCTGGCCGGCGATCCACTTTGCCCGCCAGGAATGACTTGATAGGCCTCGATTCCCTCCCGGCTCAGCTGGCCCACGAAGCGCCGTGCCGGTCCGCTGCCAAATTGGAATCCATTGGAGCTGGCGGCTCGAGCATTGTGGGAGGAGGCATCTACGGCTTCGAAGCCCCCGGAACGGGGAATGCCCGGTAGTTCCGGAGACAGGTTGGAGAACCCACCGCCGCCGGGAATGCTGAAAGGCCCTCCGAGGGGGTGATCGAAGACGATGCGATGCAGACGTCCCCAACGGTAGTCTTCCAAGTCCGTGGAGCCCCCAAAGGCCTCGGCAAAGGCCTCACCGGCAAGGAGGTCGAGAGCTTCTGCCAGACTGGTCAAGATCACCAGATCCCGAGCCACATCGGGATCGGCGCTATCCGGTGCCTGTGGGAAGAATTTCAGTCCCGACACACCTAGGCCTTGGTTCTCACCGAATACCCGCAGGAGGCGGATGGCTGCAGACCAGGCCTGGCGGCTGCCGGGACGAAAGCCCTCCAGGCCGACGGAGGCGAGAGTGCTATCGACGGTGTTGGCGATCATGCGGCTTCTCCACACGCTGTAGATCGTCGCGGAAACGCTGTAATCGATTTCGCTGGCGCTGGGGACTGGTAGATGGGTTGGATCATCGCCCGGGTCATACCCTTCGGCAATTCCCGTTGGAGTGCTGAAATCCCAGTCGGTAAGACGGCCGATGGCTTCTGCGACCCCGGGGTCGGTTCCCAATGCAGCTAGGGAAGCGGGAGCTCCATCCTCGATAGCGTTGCTAAAAGCGGTGAATAGGAAGGGGGTCGCGATCTCTGCATCCAGTAGCTGGTTGTTGCCTTGGATCCGCATCATGTCTTCCAGAGAGAGGGTGCCACCATCGGCCAGCCCCTGTTCGATCAATCTATGAATGCGACCGGCCCGAAGGCTGACATACCCGGGGCTTAGGTAGTAGAGACCCCCACCGGGTCGCACTTGATTGAGGGGGTTGTTGTCCAGAGTCGTGCCCACCGGGTCATTGTTGGCGTTGATGATGAACCCTGCTGCTGGGTTGACGCTCTGGGGCATCTCTTGAAAGGGCAAAATCTCGTAGTTCAATGCCTGGCGGGACTGCGGATGTTCCACCGGGAGCCACTCATGGTGAAGAGTATGGGTCCCGTCCCGGATGAAAAAGGGAGGAATGCCTCCATCCGGTTGGTTGAGGTTCTGGAGATCTTCCCGGATGGGCATCTCAGCGCTGGTGAAGTAGGCGATATTGCCGTGCACATCGGCGACTCCCCAATTCTGGGAACCTACGTCGAAGAACTGCAGGTCTTCGCGGAATTCCGTAATGCTCTTGGCTCGCAGCCAGCGGCGGAACGCTTCCAGCTCGAAGGTAGCTCCCCAACCGGTGTACTGAACCGAGAGAGCTGTCACTTGAGCTGGGTTGCTAGTGTCCACGGCCACGATGGGGCCGCCGTTGCGGCGTGGAACCACCAGGGTAACCCCACCGTCCAAGGGACCGATATCGGCGGTCTGAAGGTTGCCGGAGACTCCATCTCCAATGAGGTTGAAGAGAAAAGTCTGCGGGATGATCTTCAGAGGCTCCAGCTGCCCATCGAAGATCGTGTGGGAGGGCAGGCCGGTGTCGGGATCGAGGACCAGCTGCTCCTGGTAGACGTCGGTGACGTCCATGGGATTCACCGTGGATCCCCAACACAGGACCCGGTTGCAGCCTTGAGCCAGGCTTGGAGCACCAGCAAAGGATACGCCATTGGCGCTCATGGGAGTGTTGCGGTTGGGGTCGAAGACCAGGAGATGAACTTCATAGAAGGTGGAAGGGCTGTCGAGGGCCAAGTGGGGATCGTTGGCGAGCATGGGCTTCCCGGAGGTGGAGTTGTCGGACCCGATGAGCCACCAGTTGCTGCCACGGTCTACCTCGTTGCGGGACAGAGCAAAAGCCAGGGAAGGAACCTGGGAGACCTTGTCCAAATAGCCGCTTGCCAGCTCGACGGTCTGAGCGCTGACCACCTGGCCGAGGCGGCGGGCAGAGGCCAGAACCTGGTTGTCCACTGCCTGGGTCGCCGGAGCGGCCCCGGGAACGGGCTGGAGGGAACCTAGCGGGATAGAAGTGGTGGGATCGAAGGGGGCGCTGCGGAAGGTGTCTTCGAAAAAGAGCGCGGTACCGTCGAAGCCTCCAGCTGCTCCAGCCATTTGGTGAGCTATCAGGTTCACCGTACGATCGATGTCGTCGAGGTCGAAGGACAGGCCGAAAGCCAATCCCTTGCCCATCACCAGGCTATCCACCGGCGTCCAAGGAGGCACATCCCTCGAACCGATTTCCAAGGCGCTGTACTCCGGAGGCAGGTCATGGGCCCGTCGGTAGGCATTGACTCCGTTGGCGTAGGCGCGGAGCCAAACCTTGAGAGCCCGAGGGCTTTCTCTCCAGGTGAGCTCGGCGGCCCGGCGCAAGCCCAGGGTGCGCAGCTGGACGTCGGAAGCGAGAGCTGGAGACCCCAGCAGCTCAGCGGAGGTTCCGGAGAAGACCCTTCGCAAAAGGTCCATCTGAAAGAAGCGATCCTCCGCATGAACCCAGCCCATCAGGAAACTGGCATCCTGGTCGGTGGCGGCGAAGATATGGGGTACTCCTTGAGAGTCCCGCATGATCCGGGCTGGGCCATCTAAGCCCTCGACCTGCATTCTTGCCGCGGCCACTTCCCAGGCCGGTTGCCAGGCGAGAATGGCGACGAAGAGTAAAAGGGCCGATCGAGTGATGGGCTTCGGGGCGGTGGGCAAATCTCTCCTCATAGGAACGTCTCCTCTTCTCGGGCTCACCGCCTAGCGACAGCGGGATCTCCGATTTCCAAGTTTGCTGATTCAAGCTCTTACAGAATGATAGCGGAAGCGAGGAGTCTGTGGTGATGGCAATCGGGTGGAGCGGTGAAGGTTGCCCAATTGTCGAGCCGCTTTAGGTAGATGAGGTCTCCTTCCCCTCTTCTGCTTCAGAGTCGAGGGGGGCTCTGCCGGCGGCTCAGAAGTGACCGTTTTCCTGGGCTCTTCATGCCTCTTCGGCGGTTCGCCAGGAAGCCGGTGCGGTGTGAAGAAGAGGCTAGATTGAAGAGGCCCTGTCAGCAAGTAGATCTGCATTGGCTCGTTTTCCCATGGAGATGAACGGCCCAAGGGAGCGTCAAATCTCTGAAGAGAAGGAGGAGTCAGCAGGAGAGGAATGAGAGTCGAGGAGGGCAGAATTGGCAGGCCGCTAGGCTCGGGTGGCGAGCGGCCTGCCAAAATGAAGGCTCTAGCTACGGGTCAGGGTACGGCGACCGACCAGGAGGTGGTATCACCGCTCTCAAAGCCGTCATCGAAGATGGGATCTCCCGCTACGACGACCTCGAACAGGTCGGGGCGATAGTTCTCGATTGTGCAGCGCATGCGGCGTGCTTGTTCCACTGTGAACATCTCCATGCAGATGTCGTCGGAGTAGTCCATGTAGTTGTCTTTGGGGTCCACCGAGGAGCAGGTGCTGCGATCCGCACCGCAACCAAAGTAGGGATTGCTCTCGGAGTTGGTGTCGCAGATCAGGTCGCCGGAGCTATAGCAGCCGGGAGGTGTTCCCGTTGCACAACCACCGGAGAAAGTGTGCTCGAGGCCGAAGTAATGACCCGCCTCATGAGTGACGGTGCGGCCGAGGTGGAAGGGCATGTTGGGAGCGTTACGCCCAAAGGTGTTCCACAGAATGACGATGCGATCGCCATTGGTGCCCACCTGGCCACCGCCGCCATCCGCCGGTAGGAAAGGGACGTAGCCGAGGGCACCGCCGCCATTGTTGGTGTAGACGTTGATATAGCGGTTCGGGTCCCAGGCTAGGGAATTAAAGTAGCCGCCCCCGTCGTTGTACCAGGTGCTGTTACAAGTCCGAGTCACGCCGGGGTGGGGGTCTCCGTTGGGGTCCTCCGTCGCCAGGTAGAATTCGAAAGCCACGTTGTTGCCGTTGGCGCCATTGGAACCGGCCAGAGCCTGGAAATCCTCGTTGAAGATCTCGATCTGGCTGTCGACCATCGCGTCGGAGATGACACCGGTGTTGCAGTCATCGGTCATGAGGATGTGAATGACCACCGGAATCCGGTAGGTGACGTCGGAGTCGTAGATGGCGCTAGGATTGGTGGAGGTCGCCGAGCAGTCGGTGGGCATTCCCCCGCCGATGTCTTCATAGAGGCGGCTGCGAACGGCGAGGTCGGGGGTGCTACAGCGCAGGCCGGCAGCTTTGAATAGCTCGGAGCTGTTGAAAGCGGGGGAACTCTCGAAGGTCAGGCCATCGACTTCGATGGTCATCCCTGCGGAGTTGTCGACAGGAGTGCTGTCGGCTGCCGAGGCGGCCAGGGGGAGAAGCAACACCAAGCTGCAAACAAGGGCAAGGTAAGTGGATCGACGGTTCTTCATAGGACTCCCTCCTGTAGAGAGTGTTTAGAGAATAGAACGAAAAAAGAGGCATCTCATTCTAGGTCACCGCTGAAGTCAGATCTAGCCCCTTTGGGGTAGCAGTTTTCTTCCCAAGCAAAGAGATTTGGGCCGCTTCACTCCTTTGGGGAGTGGCCTGGCTGGCTTCGCGTCGCCATCGGTAGTACTCTCCGCGGAGTTTTTGGCTGCGAAGATCTCAGTGACGACGTGACTGGCTTCCGGGATTTTGCGAGTTGGACCCTTTGACGACCCTTTTCTCAGCTGCCCCCGTGGCTGCGGGCTGGAGCAGCTGAGGTTTCTAGCGACATGATGCGACCCTTCCTGAAAACTCCTGCCCCTTGGCTTGTGCTGCAGAGCTTGGCGGTATTGCTTTGGCATGGGGTGCTGGGGAAACTCGAGCCCAAGAGAGTCGGTGATGTTCACGGGTATCTCGAACTGGTGGAGGCGGACTCCCTGGGGGAGATCCTGACCAGCGTTCGCACCTATGGCTATCCCCTGTTTCTAAAGGTTTTTGGGGTGTTCTTCGATGGCCTCGGTTGGGTTCCTCCGGTGCAGCTGGTGCTCTATTTGGCTTCCGTCGTCCTCTTCTGGTGGGCGCTGAGCCGTTACAGCGGCCGTAAATGGCTGGCCCTAGCCGCTGCGAGTCCGCTGTTTTATGGCTCCATGCTCGAGCAGATTCGACGGCTCCAGGCAGACTTCTTGGGAGCCACCTGGGCTCTGGTGACGGTTTCTCTACTCCTGCGGCTGGCGACCCGACCGGCGAGCCGCTGGCGGCTAGGGATGGTTGGTGCTGCCTTGGCGATGACATACCACACCCGGCCCGCTTATCTCTTCCTTGTGGTGTTGGTGCCTTTGGTGGGGCCCTTTCTCCGCTGGTGCCGGGAAGCCACGGAGATTCGTGAGCTAGCAAGGTGGACCGTCCGCCTGACCGCAACGGCGGTGGTTCCCTATCTGTTGTATTGCACCTTGCGGTTGGTCGTTGTGGGGCATTTCGGCCTAGTGTCTTTCGGTGGCCTCAACATGATCGGCCTAGCCGGTAGCTTCCTGGATGCGGACCTTGTCGCCGAGCTCCCGGCCCAGGATCAATCCCTGGCTGGGGAGATATTGGCGGCCCGAGAGGCTAAGGGCTACAAGCCCATGGTCACGACTTTTCCGGCGCGAAGGTGGTACTCGCAATACGATTTCAACGTTTGGCAGGTCGCTATCCCCCTTGTAGAAGAAAAGTTGGGGCCGAGAAAAGAGACCTTCCCGGCCATCAATGAGACCCTTACCGGTCTGTCCGGGAGGATCATCCGCCTGCGGCCAGGGCTTTATAAGCATTGGCTGGTCGGTGGATTGATCTACGGAATCGGCAATGGGCTTTCCGTCTTCTGGATTCTGGTACCAGCTTTCGCCCTATTTTGCTCCCTGCCTCTGGCGCTGACCCAGATCCACCCTCGGCCGGAAGGCGGGGCGGCGCTCAGGATCAGGGATCCGGTGGCTGAGGGCAAGGCCTGGTCTTACGTGCTCGCCTTAGTGGGGCTCAGCGGGGTGTATTTCCTGGGCTCCCTGAGCCTCGTCGTGGTGATCGAAGTCCCTGGAGAGAGATATCTCCAGCCGGCTGTTCTCCTCTTACCCTCGGCGCTCTGCGCGATTCTCTTCCAGTTGTGGAAGCAACGGTGGGACCAGCGGTGACCTCTCGAGACCCGGCCGAGAACCCGCCAGAGGGCGGGGAACCAAGGGGAGTCGGCAGCTCCTCGAGGCCCTTGTCCTGGGGGGCCTTGGTGTCCAGTCTCCACTGGAAGCGCCCTTTGCCTTGGCTGGCCGTTCTATGCGTTTGGCGGTTCGTGTCCTTCCACCAAGGGCAGCTCCTAGTGCCGGTCAAAGCAGCGGACACTCAGGGCTATCTGAAACTGGCTCGAGCCGATTCCCTGGTGGAAATCCTGTCGGCCATTCGCACCTACGGTTACGCTCTGTTTCTGAAGATTCCTGGCTATTTCTTGTCCTCGGTGGATTGGGTACCGACGGCTCATCTGCTGATCTATCTGGGAGCCGTGTTGCTCTTCTGGAAGGCTGTGGCAGAGTTTACCGACCGTCCCTGGCTGGCTTTCGCTGGTACTCTGCCCCTGTTCTTTGCTCCCATCCTGCAGTTGGTGCCTCGGCTTCAAGCGGACTCCCTCGCGGCCACCATGGGATGTGTGACCTCCGCATGCCTACTCCTATTGGCTCGGCGGCCGAGAAGCTACCTGCTGTGGGCAGCTCTGGGTGGGGCCACATTCCTCACCTACCAGATCCGCCCGGCCTATTTGTTCCTGCTGGTCCTGGTTCCTCTGATGGGAGTGGTGGCAAGGCTTTGCCTGGAACCTCTGGGAGGTCGCGATCTGAGGAGGTGGACGACGGCTCTCGTCGCTCTCTGTTTCGTTCCCTGGTTAGCTTTTTGCACCCTTCGTTGGGTGGCGGTAGACCATTTCGGCCTGGTTTCCTTTGGTGGGATCAATATGATCGGGCTGGCCGCGTCTTTCCTGACGCCAGAGCTCGTCGAGGAGCTGCCTGAGGCTCAGCGCCCCTTTGCGGGGAGGATCTTGGCCGAGCGGGAGAAGAAGAAACTTGAGCCTTTGGAAGCGAGTAGCATTACCGAAAAGTGGTACCGCCAATACAACATCAATGTGTGGCAGATCGCTGTGCAGGTTCTCCGGGAGCCCGGGGACAAGCGGGACGGTAGGCTAGTAGCCACCGAATTCAACGGGGTCCTCACCAAGCTCTGCAAGGAAATCCTCCGTCGTCGTCCCGGTTTGTATTTCAAGTGGATCGTTGACAGCTTCGCCTTTGGGGTCGGCGAGGCCATGGCCCGTCCGCTGATCGTTTGGCTCGGGGTCCTCTTGGGTATTTCCGCACCCTTGAGCTTGTTGCGTCGTCGCCGGGATGTAGGGGGAGGCGTTGGGATAGCCTTCGAAGGTCGCGGCGACCGGGCACGGTGGTTTCCCGTCTTTGGCCTCGCCTTGCTTAGTTTCGTCTATTTCTGTGGAAGCTTGGCTCTGGTGGCTTTGGTGGAAGTGCCCATCGCCCGCTATGTAGATGCCATCATCCTACTCATCCCCTCCGCCCTCGCTGTGACTTTATTTCAGCTCTGGGTGCCCAACGGAGAGACCCAGCTATGAAGCTGTTGATTGCCATACCCGCTCTAAACGAAGAAGACAGTATCGAGGGGATCATTCGGCGCACTCTGGATGCCCGCGCCGGCATTGTCGCAGGCTCTCCGGTGACAGAGGTCGAGATCACGGTGGTCAGCGACGGCTCCACCGACCGCACGGTGGAGATCGCTCAGGGGTTTACCGATCAGATACGGCTCATCGAGTTTCCTCAGAACCGGGGCTATGGTCGGGCCATTCTCGAGGCTTGGGCGCAATCCGATGCGGAGCTGGTTTCCTTTCTGGATGCGGATGGAACCTGTGATCCCCGCTTCTTCACAACCCTCTGTAACGCGGTGGAAGCAGGGCCGGCAGCGGTCGCCCTCGGCTGCCGCTTGCATAGTAAAAGCAAGATGCCCAAGATCCGCCGCTTCGGCAATCTACTGTTCAGCACCCTCCTTTCGACCATCTCCGGCACTACCGTCCGTGATACCGCCAGTGGCATGCGGGTGGTTCGCCGCAGCGAGCTCGAGAAGCTCATGCCTCTCCCCAGCGGTCTTCACTTCACCCCGGCCATGAGTGCCCGGGCGGTGTTGAGGGGGGACGTCTCCATTGCAGAGATCGACATGCCGTACCATGAGCGGGAGGGCCGTTCGAAGCTCTCAGTGGTCAAGGACGGATTTCGTTTTCTCGGCATTATTCTCGACGCCCTTTTTCTCTATCGACCGGACCGTCCTCTCGCTGTTCTCGGTGGGGTTTCGGTGTTGGCAGCGGTGGGGATGATGGCCTCTCCCATATTCCACTACGTTCAGGAGCGGACGGTCGACGAGTGGATGATCTACCGCTTCATCGTCGCTCACTTTTTGGGTACCTGCGGCGTGCTGACTCTGTGTACGGCCTACCTGAGTCGCAAGGTCGCGGCGCTAACGGTGCTACCCGACGAACAGGAGAATCCCTTCGGTGGCTGGCTTCATCGGATGTTTCAGAGCCCAGCCTTCTGGCTCCTTCCGGCGACTCTGCTACTGATCGGAGGGGCTCTGGTGGGGACCAGTTTTCTCGAGCTAGTGAGGACCGGAGCGACGGCTGAGCATTGGTCGCGATTCATCGCCATGTCGTTCTTCGCCAGCCTGGCCTTCATTCTCGTGGTGACCCGGGTGATGGACTATTCTCTCGGTTTGATGGCGGCCTGGCTGGCTTATCGCCGGTCCGGAGTGGATTCCTCTGATCACCGCGGGGCGCCAGCAGCGCAGTTGGAGGAGGGTAGGCCCTAGGAGGCGATCGAGGGGAGCTAGAGCACCTTCGTGACTGACCCGGTACTATGAACCAGCCTGCCAGCCCTTCTCTCGAGCCTCTCTTCGATCGAGCCGATGAGTACGACGCCATGCTCCAACAGGGGTTGCGGCTTTCCGGCGAAGACAAGACGTTTTTCCAGCGCGGTCGCCTTGAAGACCTTCGCCAGCAGCTACCGGCGGACTTCAAGCCGTCCCGGGTCCTCGATTTTGGCTGTGGTCTCGGGGACACGACATCGCTGTTGGCTGCCGCCTTTCCCTCTGCCCATGTCGTAGGGGTGGATACCGCGGAACCTGCCATCGCCCACGCCCGAGCAACCCGGGGCAGCGAACGAATCACTTTTGCCACCGTCGATGAACTAGCCGCCGAACCGGCTTTTGATCTTAGCTATGTCAATGGTGTTTTCCACCACATCGAGCCGGAGCAGCGGGTGGATGCGGCGAAGAAGATCCTGCAGAGTCTCCAACCCGGGGGCTACTTTGGTTTCTTCGAGAACAATCCCTTGAACCCTGGAACCCGTCTGGTCATGAGCCGCATCGAATTCGATCGGGACGCCCAACCTTTCCGGGCCGGGAAGGCATGCCAACTCCTCAAAGAGGCTGGTTTCGATGAGCTTTTCGGGCCTCGGTATCTATTTGTCTACCCTCGGTTTTTGGCTTGGCTACGCTTTTCGGAGCCTTGGCTAGCCCGCCTACCCGTGGGCGCCCAATACTGGGTTCTGGCCCAGCGGGCCGCCGAATAGGCTGGATGAGCTAGATAAGCCTCGGCTAATAGAAGGTCTCCAGGGCGAGCCGGCCTTGGCAAGGACTAGAAGGGCTTGTAGATCGCTAGATATGCGGCCACCATGCCGAGGATGGGAAGGGCAAACCACAAAGCAGCCCGCAAGCCGGCAGCTCTCTTGATGATGGCGGTGACGCCGGCAAGGAAGAGCCAGATGGCGACTTTGGCCCAGACCCAGCCGGGGAACCCCAGGCCCAATTTGGCGATCAGGCCGAAGCCTCCAACCAGAGCCAGAATCAGGCCAACGCCATGGAGCGCCCCTACCGCCCCCTTCGAGATGCTCTGGGCTGCCTCTCCTATCTGAGCCCGCAGCAGTTGGGCGCCGAGGGCGAAGAAGATCATCAACACTCCGAGGAGATGTAAGACTTTGTACGCTTGATAGGTCATGGCACCGCTCCTTGTTTCAACTTTTGGCCCGAGAAATTGAGAATGAGGGGAATGTAGCAGACAACAGCCTCTTTTGGGGTGAAGATGCTGCCTAGCGGTTTCCCTTGGGTGGTGCTCCAGCGGCGCTCTCTGGCTAGGCTCTCAAGAGGAACCGAGCAGGTCGAGGCCCGGGCTGGTGACCCGTGGAGCTTTCAACTGGAGCCTTTTCCGGAACTCTTGCCTCTAGAGACCGTATCTAGATTTGGTGGGGCACCCCAATGGCTGGGACGAGCTCGGTACTTCCCACCAGCTTATATTTGCAGCACTGTTTCTGCAGCACTGTTTCTGCAGCACTGTTTCTGCGGCACTGTTTCGGCGCCACTGTATCCGTCTGGGTCTCCAGCGTCAGAAGGTGATCTCGGTTTTCGACCGAGGGCGGCTCTTTCGGCGCCGCAGGCATCACTTTCTCCCTTGAGGCTCCAGGCACCTCCAGTGTCTGGCATCGAAGTGGGAGAATCCCAGGCTCGGTGCGGCCAATGAGACCCAGTGGCTGCGGCCAACAAGATCCCAGCGGACCCGCGGGAGGACCTCGCGAGGTGGAGGAGAGGAGCTCGTGCTTTTCTTGTTTACCTCCGACGAGGATAGTAGGATGCTAGGCGATGTGGGTCGCCAACGACAAGTCAAGGAAGCAATAGTGATGAGCCAACGCCTGATTCCCATTTCCTTCGCCATCGGCCTCTACCTGGCTAGCGCACCGCTAGCTCTGGGCCAAGATTGGTCCCAGTGGCGGGGGGCCGACCATTCGGGGGTTTCCGCCGCCACCGAGTTGATAGATAGCTGGTCCAAAGACGGAGAGAACCTGATTTGGAGAGCCGACTTTACCGGTCGCTCGACCCTGGCGGTTTTCGATGGTCGCACCTGCGGCATCGGTCGCGTGGGGGACGGCGTCGACCGGCAAGAAGTGGTTTCCTGCTGGAACGCCGAAGATGGTCGGTTGCTTTGGGAGAATCGCTTCAACGTTTATCTGACCACGGTTCCCTTTACTCGGGCCGGTTGGGCTGGAGTAGCGGGAGACGCGGAGACCGGTTACCTCTATGCCCAGGGAGTCGATGGACACTTTTGGTGTTTCGATCGCCAAGGAAACATCGTCTGGGAATGGAATCTCGGAGAGGATTTGGGCCGTTTTTCCGGCTACGGCGGCCGCACCCACAGTCCCATCGTGGATGGGGACCAAGTCCTTCTATCGGTGATCGGTTCCATTTGGGGGGATCGTGCCGCTCCTCGCCATCGTTTTTTCTCCTTCGACAAGCGCACCGGGAAGATCATTTGGATCACGACAGCGGGCACCGGCATCAAAGATCGCAACACTCAGGGCACACCCATTGTCGCGACCATCGGCGAGCAGCGCCTGCTCATCGGAGGGACGGCAGATGGCTGGATCTATGCCCTCAAGGTAGGAACCGGGGAAGAGGTCTGGCGGTTTCACCTCAGCAAGCGCGGCATTAACACGACCCCCGCGGTGCGAGGCCACATGGTCTATGCCACTCACAGTGAAGAGAATTTGGATGAGGGAGTCATGGGCCGCGTCGTCGCCATCGATGCTCGTGGGAAGGGGGATATCACCGCCACTGGCGAAGTCTGGCGGGCGCCCCTATTGGTGGGCTATTCGTCGCCTCTGATTCACCAAGATCGCCTTTACCTGGTGGACAACTCCGCCAACCTACTGGCGCTAGATGCCCAGACCGGTGAGGAGATTTGGGAACACAATTTTGGCAAGGTCGGCAAAGGCTCACCCGTGTGGGCCGATGGCAAGATCTACGTCACCGAGGTCAACGGCAATTTTCACATCCTCGAGCCGGGAGCCAAGGGTGCTAAGGAGCTAGATGCCGAGCATCTGACCATGGGCGAGGAACGCTACGCGGAAGTTTACGGCTCGCCAGCGATCGCCTACGGGAGAATCTATTTCGCCACCGAAGAGGGCGTTTACTGCCTCGGTCAGAAGGAGGCACCTTTCTCCAGTGCTTCTGCCGGGTCTGCTATGGCGAGTAACGAGATGGCTCCAGAAGGCGCCAAAGCTGCTGCACTTCTGGTGGTCCCTGCCGAGGTAGTGGTGGGGGCCGGCGAGGCGGTGGAGTTCGAAGTTCGTTCTTTTGACGCTCTGGGGAGAAGCCTGGGAGTCGTTCCAGCCACCTTAGCCCTGGATGGATTGAAGGGCAAATTGTCAGGGAACCGGTTCATCGGTGACCCGGCAGCGGGAACCCAAACCGGCAAAATCACCGCGAGCGCCGGAGGTTTGTCTGCGTCGGCCCGGCTGCGGGTGGTGGGGTCGTTGCCCTGGAGCGAAAACTTCGATGGCTTCGAAGTCGGTAAGTTTCCCGCGAATTGGATTGGTATTCCCGGAAAAGCGGCGGTGCAGGAGGTAGAAGGTGCCGGCAAAGTGCTGGTCAAGCCACGCTCCAGAATCGGTGTTCCGCGGGCCAATTTCCTCATGGGTTCGTCGGATATGGCCGACTACACCATTCAGGCAGATATGTTGGGCACGGTCAAAGGGCGTCGCCGGCCAGATATGGGATTGGTCAACAGTGGTTACACCCTCGATATGCAGGGCAATCACCAGCGTCTTCAGGTTCGGTCTTGGGCTGCAGAATTGCGCATGGCCGAGACGATCGATTTCTCTTGGGAGATGGGCGTCTGGTACACCATGAAAATGCGAGTGGATCAGGAGCCCGGCAAAACCGTGATTCGTGGCAAGGTTTGGAAGCAAGGGGAGGCGGAGCCGGCAGAGTGGTCCATCACCGCGGAAGACCCCCATCCGACTCTCAGTGGCAGCCCGGGACTCTACGGCTACTCGCCGGTAGAGATTTACTACGACAATGTGAAGGTGACGGTGAGTAAATGATGCGAGGAATGGGTGCAGCTTGGTTGGGTACTGGTCTCGTCGTGGCGGGGGTTTTAGCCCCGTCGGCGACCACGGCCGCTTCCCAGGATGTAGCGATGTATGGCGGCACGCCGTCTCACAATATGGTCTCGGACGAGACCGGACTTCCCAGCGAATGGGATGTGGATAGTGGCAAGAATATTCTCTGGTCCGCCCCCGTGGGCTCCCAGAGCTACGGTGGACCGATTATCGCTGGCGGGCGAGTCTACGTCGGCACCAACAATGAAGGCGCTCGAGACCCTGCCATCAAGGGGGACAAAGGTGTTCTCATGGCTTTTGCGGAAAAGGATGGAGAGTTCCTCTGGCAGCTGGTGCACGACAAGTTACCGGACGGGCGGGTCCATGACTGGCCGTTGCAGGGCATTTGCTCCTCCCCTTATATCGAAGGGGACAAGCTGTACTACGTGTCGAATCGAGCCCAGATCGTGTGCGCGGATGTCGAGGGCTTCGCTGATGGCGAGAACGATGGGCCCTACAAGGACGAGAAGCTGACCGGAAAGAAGTCCGGCGATATTCTCTGGAGCTACGACATGATCGGCGAGGTGGATGTTTTCCCCCACAATCTGGCCGCTGGCTCACCGCTGATCGTCGGGGACATCCTCTACACGGTGACCGGGAATGGGGTCGACGAGGGGCACGTCAACGTTCCGTCCCCCTTTGCTCCGAGCCTCATCGCAATCAATAAGAACACCGGTGAGCTTCTGTGGGACGACACGGCGCCAGGGGAGAAGATCCTCCATGGCAGCTGGTCGAATCCCTCCTACGGAGTGATCAAGGGCAAGCCTCAGGTGATCTATCCCGGTGGCGACGGTTGGGTCTATTCCTTGGAGCCCAAGACCGGCAAGTTGATCTGGAAGTTCGACTGCAACCCCAAGGACTCCATCTGGCGGTTGGGTGGAGCGGGAACCCGCAACAACATCATTTCGACTCCGGTGATTTACGACGACAAGGTCTACATCGCCGTGGGCCAAGACCCGGAGCACGGCGAGGCGCCGGGCCATTTCTGGGTGATCGACGCCACCATGACGGGAGACGTCACCGCCAAGGCAGCGGTGTGGCATCGAGGCGGCGAAGATTTTCACCGGTCGATTTCCTCCGTGGCCATCGACGACGGCATTGTCTACGCTGCTGACCTGTCCGGCTTTCTCTATGCTCTGGATGCCAAGACCGGAACCCATCACTGGACCTACGACACCTTCGCTGCGGTGTGGAGCTCTCCCTACGTGGTGGACGGCAAGGTCTATCTGGGAGACGAGGACGGCGATGTGGTGGTTCTCAAGGCGGGCAAGAAGATGGAGGTCTTGGGTGAGTACAACATGGGGGCTGCCGTCTACACCACTCCGGTAGCTCACAATGGCACACTTTTCGTGCTCAGCCGCAAGCAGATCTTCGCCATCAAGGAAGGAGCTGGGCCCAAACCGAAGCCAGCCGAGAAGCCGGCCAAGAAGGCGGCCCCAAAGCCAGCCAAATCCTAAGCCGCCAGCAAGTTAGGGGCAAGCTAGGAGCGGGTCTTCGGGCCCGCTTCGCTCTTTCTCCACCTCTGTTTCAATCGCGTTCGATTCTCGTGAAGCCCCTTTGAGGGCACACTTTTCAAAACCTCTTGTTCCGACAGCCGTAGTAGACTATCGCCATGGTTGAGATCCTCCAGACACCCCTGACCGACAAGATTCACCAAGCCCGGCAGAAGTTGGACGAGCACGTCCGCGAGATCGTTGCCTGGCATTTCGATCCGGCCACTGGCTGCCCCTTCTGGTTAGAGCGGGCGACCGGATGGGACTTCGATCCTAGGAAAGAGATAGGCAGTTACGGGGATCTGTCGATCCTCGGTCATTTTCAGGATGAGTGGCTGCGCGGTGGCCCGGTGCGGCGGTGGGTTCCAAAGGCCCTCGCGGACCGTCCCATCTCTGTGTTTGAGACCGGTGGCTCCACGGGAGTGCCCAAGTCCCGTATCAATATCGACGACTTCCGCATCGACTACGAGATGCTGAGCGATGCGTTGCCGGACGAGAGCTTTCCCCGCGGTCGGGACTGGCTCATGTTAGGGCCGACTGGACCTCGGCGCCTTCGCTTGGCCATCGAGCACATGGCTCAGCACCGAGGTGGTATCGCTTTCCACGTCGATCTAGACCCTCGCTGGGTCAACAAGTTGGTGCGGGCGCAGCGATTCGAAGAGCTCGAAGCCTACAAAGCGCACATCACCGATCAGGCGTTGACCATCCTGCGGGCTCACGACACCTTGAGCTGTCTGTTCACCACACCGAAACTCCTGGAAGCTCTGTGTGAAAAGGTCGATTTGAAGCGCATGGGGATCGAGGGCATTTTCTGCGGCGGAACCGAGATGAACGCTCAATTTCACCGCTTTGCTCGGGAAGAGCTGGTTCCAGGCGTCGAGTTTGTGCCCATTTACGGCAACACCTTGATGGGACTCGCCTGTCCTCGGCCCTTCGATGCCGAGGTCAAGGACTACACCATCACCTACTATCCGCCTTCGCCTCGGGCCATCTTCGACCTGGTGGATCCGGAAGACCCGGAGAAGACCGTCGCCTATGGAGAGACCGGACGGGTGATGTTGACCACTCTCACTCGGGAGTTCTTCATGCCTCGCTTTTTGGAGCGGGACGAAGGAGAGCGCACCGAGCCCATCGACCTCTATCCCTGGGATGGGGTCAGCAGTCTACGCCTCCTGTCGAGTTTGACGAAGACGGTAGCGGTGGGAGTGTATTGATGGCCAAGGTGTCGATGGCCCGTGTCCCTCATATTCCCTTGTTGCGCAGCGGCCGGCCCTATCGCAGCTTGGAGGTACGGCCACTGCGAGATGTGGTTGGCGGTGAGGTGATCGCCGAGGCCAGCCAGGCCTCTCCGGGAATGATCAGCCGAGACCTGCGGGATATGGACCAAGCCTGTGAAGCCCTCGGCGGCTTGACCGTGGGCCGTCTGTTGGAGATCTGTCGAGAAGCTGGCCGCAGGTTCGCCGAGGATGAGCTTCCCCTGGGAGAGGATCGCCAAGGCCCGGAAGACTACGTCCGGCAGCTATCCGCCACCACCGCCATGCCTCAGAGCATGGTGCGGTCCAACGTCGGCAAGATCGTCGGTGCCTTGGAGGGCATGGAGGCGGTGCTGGGGGGGCTGACTCGGGGGCTCGATCTGGAGATTCTAGATCAAGGTTGGGGAGAGCAGGATGGCCGGCGGATGAGCTATCTGCGCCAATCCCGGAGTCTAGGGGCCGTCTTGCCCAACAACTCTCCCGGTGTCCACACCTTGTGGTTGCCGTCGATTCCCCTCAAGGTTCCCCTGGTTCTTAGGCCCGGCAGTGCCGAGCCATGGACGCCGCTGCGCATCGCGGAAGCTCTGTTTGCCTCCGGCTGCCCTCGCCAAGCGATCAGTTTTTACCCCAGTGGTCACGCCGGCGGCAACCAGATATTGCTTGGCAGTGAGCGATCCATGATCTTCGGCGACCAGTCGACGGTGGAACGGTGGCAGCGGGACCTGCGGGTGCAAGCCCACGGCCCCGGCTGGAGCAAGATTCTGCTGGACCAGGAGAGCTCGGAGAATTGGCCGTCGTACCTGGTCCTCCTCGCCGCGTCGGTGGGGGCCAACGGTGGCCGGTCTTGCAT
This sequence comes from Deltaproteobacteria bacterium, assembly GCA_022601195.1. Lineage (GTDB taxonomy): Bacteria > Acidobacteriota > Thermoanaerobaculia > Multivoradales > JAHZIX01 > JAHZIX01. Next base: position 11,929 of record JAHZIX010000040.1, on the reverse strand, counting down.
CAACGCCTCCGGAGTCTGGGCCTCGAATCATGGCCTCGAGCTCGCCCAAGGTCTCGCCACGCGATTGGCTTCGGTGCCGGCCCGGGGACTCGAAGACCCCGAAGCGGAGCTCGCCGGATTCTCCGACCCGGAGATCGCCCGCCGCCTTTCCCAGATGATCGATGACCAGTTGGAGATTCCCGGCGCCAGAGATCTCACGGCGGAGTTGCGGTCCGGTGGTCGAGTCGTCGAGGTAGAGGGTTGTACCTTTCTCGTACCGACGGTGATTTGGTGTGAGGACCCGCAGCATCCCTTGGCTCAGGCGGAATTTGGCTTCCCCTTCGTTTCAGTGGTGCAAGTGCCCGAAAGCCAGCTTTTCGAGTCCATCGGCCCCACTCTGGTGGCGACGGTGATCAGCGACAAACCAGCCCTGCGCGAACAGGCCTTGACCTGCGCCCACGTGGACCGCCTCAACTTTGGCCCCATCCCCACCCACCAGATCGCCTGGGATCAACCCCACGAAGGCAATCTTTTCGATCATCTCTATCGCCAGCGGGCGTTTCAGGCAGCTTGATGCTGCCCTCCTCGACTGCCGCTTCCTGGTCTGCGGAACTGGGCTCGGCCCAGGTGCTGTTCGGTGAAGGACGCCTGGATGACTTGGGGGAGCTGGCTCGGGACCATGGCGCCACCGTCGCGCTAGTGGTCACCGACCCTGGGCTGCGCCAGGCTGGTCATCCGCGCCGAGCTCTCGCGTCCCTCGAGAAAGCTGGAATCACCGGGGTCCTATTCGATGGTGCCGAGGAAAACCCCACCACGGTGCACGTAGAGGCCGGCGTCGAAGTGGCGCGCCAGGCGGGCATCGATTTCCTCATCGGCCTCGGTGGCGGTAGTGCCATGGATTGCGCCAAGGGGATCAATTTCCTGCTCACCAACGGCGGTAGGATGGAAGATTATTGGGGGGTCGGCAAGGCCTCGAAACCGATGCTTCCTTCCATCGGCATACCCACCACGGCGGGGACCGGTAGCGAGGCTCAGAGCTTCGCTCTCATCTCCCAACCGGAAAGCCATCGGAAGATGGCCTGTGGTGACAAGAAAGCACGGTTTCGGGCTTTGATCCTGGATCCGGAGCTACTCGTTACAGCGCCTCGCAGGGTGATGGCCCTATCCGGCTTCGATGCCATTTCCCATGCCGTGGAAAGCTACGTGACGGCGAAGCGAAATCCTCTTTCGCAGCTCTATGCCCGAGAGGCGTGGCGGCTATTGTCGAGCTCCTTCGAAGGATTGTTGCTCTCGCCCCAAGACCCGAAGCCGCGACGCCGTATGTTGCTGGGAGCGACCTTGGCGGGAGCTTCCATCGAGTTATCCATGCTCGGTGCAGCCCATTCCTGCGCTAACCCGCTGACCGCCCGCTTTGGGGTGGCTCACGGTGGTGCGGTCGGTCTCATGTTGCCGGCGGTCGTGCGCTTCAATGGCTCCGCGGTCAATGGTCTCTATGGTGAATTGCTGGCGACCCAGGGGTGGGCTTCCAACGGTCAGGGCCATGGCGCAGCCCTCGGGGCGCGCCTAGAGGAACTGCGCTCTGTAGCCGGTCTACCCCAGAGGCTGAGTGAAGTGGGGGTCCGATCCGAAGCCCTTCCGGCCCTGGCGGCGGAGGCGGCAGAGCAGTGGACAGCTCAGTTCAACCCTCGAGCCGTGGCCGCCGAGGACCTGGAAGGACTCTACCGGGAGGTCTTGAAATGAAGCGGCAGATCCTCGCCCCCTGGTCCCCTGTCTCGGGTGGAGAATGGGAAGAGAGCCAGCGACGACTCTGCCCCGAAAGCTCCTCTTCTCCCCCGGGAAAGTCTCATCATGGGTATTCGAAGTTGATCACCCTCCTGACCTTTTCAATCCTCTTTTGGAACTTGGCAACTCCCACCACCGCCCAAGACTGGACTCAATTCCGCGGCGACTCTCAGCAAACCGGAGTGGCTCGAGGGCAGCTGCCAGCGGATCCTCAGGTTCTCTGGTCCCACCAGTTGGAGGAAGGAGTCGAGGCCACCGCAGTGGTGTCCGGTGACCGAGTTTTCCTGGGAGGTCTAGATGGGGGCTTCTATGCTCTGGACCTTGCCACCGGTACGGTCCAATGGAAATACCAAGCCGAGGATTCCATTCGTTCCTCTCCAGCCCTCTCCGAGGGGGTGTTGTTCTTTGGCGACGAGGCTGGCTTCGTTCATGCGGTTTCAGCGGACACCGGAAAAAGGAAATGGCGATTCGAAACCCAGGGAGAAGTGACTTCCTCTCCCAATCTAGCGGGTGATTGTGTGCTGGTGGGTTCCTTTGATCAGTTTATCTATTGTCTTTCACCGGCCGATGGAGCGGTGCGCTGGAAGGTGGAAACGGACGGACCGGTCAATGCCTCTCCTGCCGTCTTTGGCGATCAGGTGCTCTCCAGTGGTTGCGACGGCTTCCTGCGTTCCGTGAAGCTGTCCGATGGCACGGAAGTCCTAAAGGTCCCCTTGGGAGGCTACGTCGCAGCCAGTGCCGCGGTTCGAGGCAGTCAGGCCTATGTGGGAACTTTCGAGAACCAGGTCTTGGCCGTCGATTTGGCGAAGAAGGATGTGGCCTGGCGCTACGAGCACCCAAGCCGTAAATTCCCCTTCTACTCCTCCGCCGCTTTGGCGGGAGAGACTGTCATCCTGGGGGGGCGAGACAAGATGATCCACGCCATCGACATGAAGACTGGCGAGGCTCGCTGGACTTTTCCCACTCGAGGCCGCATCGATGCCTCTCCGGTCGTCCTCGGAGATCGAGTTTTTGCAGGGGGCGATAGTGGAGTCCTGTACGCCCTGAAAGTGGATTCCGGCGAGGAGGTGTGGCGCTATGAAACCGGCTCATCTCTGGGCGCCTCACCGAGTATCGCTCGCGACCGGTTGATCATTTCGACGATGGATGGGGCGGTCTATTGTTTTGGTGCACCGCCGAAAGGGGCCACCTCCGAGTCTTCCAAGGCCTCAGCTTCCAGGACTCAGTCTTCCAAGAAAGGCGCATCATGAGCAATCCGGAACCGGCCACGAGCCTTTTGGACTCCCAGGCCACCGAGGTGGGGAGTGTGTTCGTCTCCAACTATCCTCCCTATTCTTTCTGGAGCGAGACGGCGGTACCTGAGGTGCACCGGGTGCTCGGTGAGCCGCCTCGTCCGAATACTCCCCTGGGGCTTTACCTGCATATTCCCTTTTGCCGCAAGCGTTGCAAATTCTGCTACTTCCGGGTCTATACGGACAAGAACGCCTCCCAAGTGGAGGAGTACATCGGAGCCGTAGTGCGAGAGGCTCGTCTCTACGCTGAACAGGCGGCATTGAGCCAACGCCCGGTGAATTTCGTCTACTTTGGGGGAGGCACTCCCTCCTTTATCAGTGTCAAACACTTGAAACAGCTGGTCGAGCAGGTCCAGGAAGTGTTTCCCTGGGACCAGGTGGAGGAGGTCGCCTTCGAGTGCGAACCGGGAACCCTGACTCGTTCGAAACTGGAAGCCATCAAAGAGATCGGTGTGACCCGTCTGAGCCTCGGCGTCGAACATTTCGATGACGAGATCCTACGGGAAAACGGGCGCGCTCACGTCTCCAAGGAGATTTACCGCGTCTTGCCCTGGATCACGGACTTGGGCTTCGATCAACTCAATATCGATCTGATCGCCGGCTTGGTGGGGGAGACCTGGGATAGTTGGCGGGGCGCCATCGACAAGACTCTGGAAGTCTCCCCGGATAGCGTGACCATTTATCAGCTGGAGCTGCCTTACAACACGGTCTATTCCAAGTCGAAACTGGCTGGGGACGAAGGGCCTTCCGTTGCTGACTGGCAAACCAAGCGGCAATGGCAAGCCTATGCCATGGAACGGTTGGGAGAAGAAGGGTATGAGGTCTCTAGCGCCTACACGATGGTGAAGAAGAAGCAAGCCGGATCGCGGCCTTTCGTCTACCGTGATGCCTTGTGGCAGGGGGCGGACCTTTTGCCCCTAGGAGTTTCTTCCTTCGGCCATTTGAGTGGAGTGCATTTTCAGAATCTCTCTGGATGGACTCCCTATCTGAACGCAGTAGGGGAGGGGGAGCTGCCGATCAGCCGTGCCTTCGTCACCACTGCCGACGAGCGGCTGACCCGCGAAATGATCTTGCAGCTCAAGCGAGGCTATCTCCTGGCAGCTCCCTTCCAAGAGAAGTTCGGCGTCGACATTCGCGAGCGCTTCGCCGAGCCCTTTGGGGCTTTGCGGGAAAGTGGCCTGCTCAAGGAAGAGCAGGATCACCTGAGACTCAGCCCGGAAGGGCTATTGCGGGTAGATCAGCTGCTTCCGGCGTTTTACGACGTGAAATACCAGGGAGCCCGCTACACCTAGTCCCGGTTCTACGAGGAGCACTGACGTGGGGTAGGACGGCACCAGCTCGACCTCAGTTTGTAGAGACCTCCGGTATCGATAGCTGGAGAGAAGCTTCTCTGCAAATGCTTTCTCAGAAGCCTGCAAGATCTTTCCCTCGATTCATCGCCAGGCGGTTTGAGTTTCTCGGGCCAGCTGTTTCCCGTCCGGCTTTCCCGAGCTGCTTCGCCGCTTGCTGCAGCAGGGAAACCTTTGCCGTGCTTCCAGCCGCCTCCGGCCGAGTTGAGTCCTAGCTCGGACTTCTCACCAATTCTTCTGCGACCACTCTGTTTCCATCTGAATCTATTGGGCCTGATGCCGATATCGCTTCTCGACAGAGTGGATCGATGCCTGCGGCGAGAAGTGCGTGTTTCTTCTTGGTTATGTGATGTCTCCAGCATTTCGCGACAAATTTGGGCGCCATTCGGACTCGGAGCCTGTCGAGCTCTGAAACGCCCAGCCTCAGATGGACGACACAAGGTCTCGGGGCGGATTGGTTTTCGGCTCCAAGTATGTAGTTTTGAGACTATTCGAATCTTTCGGGGTCTCGTTACAATGCTTTACTGATGTATTTCCATCCTCTATCCTCTAGTTGTCTCTGTTTAGGGCCGAAAGGTCTCTTTTGTCGATTACCAAATGAGTCAAGTAGGGGAGATCTCGCGGCCCTGGGGCGTCGAGAGAGACGTCCCGGATCTTGCTCTAGGAGCTGAAGCTTATGGAGCCTTGCCAGTTGGGTGGAAATCGGTCGCGCAGGAAGGGAGCGTGGGTCTTTGGACTCGTTCTCTTTTCCAGCTCTTGGATAGGATTCGAAGTTGCTGGACAGTCGGCGACTCTTCAGGAACCTGCCTGTGAGGGGAAAGAGCACCAGGCTCTCCTAGACCGCTTAGAGCGACTGGAGAGCCTGGTAGGCAGCTTGCAAGAGCAATTGGAGAGTCGGGAGGCTTCCCCTGAAGGAGTCCTGGTGGCAAATGGTGGACCGGAATCTCAGCGGGACACGATCGCCTCCGATGAGATGGGATCCGGGGCGATGGATCAGGGGGAGACTGGACCAGAGACCTTTCAGGCGAAAACGGTCTACCTACCCTCGAGGGGCTGGAACGCCGCTTGGCTGGGGTCACCGGAAAGAAAGTTCGAAGTGAGGGCCTTTCTGGACTTGGAGTATATTGATGCCGAGCCGGAGGGGGCTCGTTCCGGAGTCTCGACTTTCGACAACCATCACACACAAATTTTTCTCCGCAGCCGGCTGGGACGTAGCTTAGAGGCCCATGCAGAGCTCGAGTGGGAACATAGTGGTTCACAGGTAGAGGTGGACCAAGCCTTCGTTTCCTGGGCGGTTGCAGATGCCCTGACTCTTGATTTCGGCCGCTTCTACAACTCTTTCGGTATCGAGCGCTTCGTGTGGTATTCCCCAACCAATGAGCTGGTTTCCAGACCAGAGCCCTTCCGGTCCATCGTGCCGAACAACTTCTACTCCAATGGGCTGCGAGCCTCCGGAGCTTTCGGAAAATCCGGCAGCCGTATGTTCACCTACGAGGTCGCTGTCAGCGATGGCTTGGGAGATGACGTGTTGGAGGGCCGAAGGGGGAGCCGCCAGGATCGCGACAACAACTCCAGCCGGGCGCTGGCTGCCCGTATTAGCTTCTCTCCGAATTCTCGTGTCGAGGTCGGTGTCTCCCACCATGGTCAGCGTTATTCGACGGAGGGAGATCTGGATCTTCGATTCTTTGGTCTGGATCTGGCGGCTCGATGGCAAGGATTCGAATGGCGTTCCGAGTGGGTGGACGCGGAGTTGGATCGAGCTACCACGGATGGTGCTGGAGGGCTTTCCTTGGCTGAGCCTCTGGACCAGAGGGGGTGGTACAGCCAGTTGACCTACACCTTCGACTGGGATCGTCGGCTGCTTCCGTCTCTGACCCTGGCTACCCGCTATGATTCCGTCGATCTGGATCGCGGGTTGGTCGATGCTGGAACCGACTATTTCTCCCTAGGGATCAATGCCAAAGTGTTCGAGCAGTTCCGTCTCAAAGGGGAGTATCGTTTGGGAACCGAACAGGGAGCCAACCGAGACAATGATTCCTTCCTGTTCCAGGCGGTAGTGGACTTCTAACCTTTCCTTCTCTTCGGTTGCTTCTATTGCAGTGGGTCTATTTGGTGTCCGGGCTTCAGAAGGCCCCCTCGATGAGCTCGAAGCTCTTCTCCGGAGCTTCTCTCGGTACCGCTTTCTCCTCGGAGAGACTTCCTCTTTTTTCCCCAGTAGCTTCTCCTACGACGTTTGTAGGTGAAAAATAGGGCAGATCTTCAGTTCCCTGCAACGCTGGCACTTTGTCGACGTATAGGTGTTCGAAAGCGGTGTATGCTCTTGCCGCTGAGCTTGCCTCTGTGGCTGAGGCAGGGCGAAAGGCTGGTCGACTAATCTACCGGCCTGGTAGCCGAAACCAAGGCTTGGTCTGGCAGAGATTTACCGACTACCTAGAAATCCTTTGTGAGGAGGAAAGTCATGACCCAGCAGAACCGCAAGAAGATTCGTTGGCCGGTACCCCTTGCGGTGGCGGCGGTGACTGCGGGAGTGGGGCTTTTTGCCTGGAGCAGCCTTGGCACGAGCTGCTCGCCATCCGCCCACGCTGACGAGACCTCCGTGGCTGGCGCTGCGGAAAAAGTGACCCAGGCTGAGCCGGTGAAGGGCGAGTGGCCTCAATTTCGTGGGCCCAATCGCGATGGAATTTCCGCTGAGAAAGGCCTCTTGGAGAGCTGGCCGGCGGAGGGGCCAAAAGAGATATGGCGCGCGCCGGTGGGAGAAGGATTTTCGGGTATCTCGATTTCTGGAGGCCGCGCCTTCACCATGTTCAATCGCCAAGAGGCCGAGTGGTTGGTTGCCTTCGACGCGGCCACCGGCAGGGAGCTGTGGGAGCTGCGAATCGACTCTCCGTATACCAATCGTTTCGGCGACGGCCCCCGCTCGACACCAACGGTGGATGGAGACACAGTGTTCGCCTTGGGCGCTCAAGGAAAGCTCTTTGCGGCGGAGGCGGCTACCGGCAAAACGATCTGGTCTCGGGATCTGGTGAAAGAGTTCGGTGCCGGAATCCCCACTTGGGGTATCTCCACGGCCCCTCTGGTGGACGGCAAGTTGCTCCTGCTAGACGTCGGAGGAAATTCCGGTCAATCTCTGGTAGCCCTCGACAAGACCAATGGTAAGAAGGTCTGGGCCTCTGGAAAGGACTTGGCCGGTTACTCCGCCCCGATCGTTTTCGATGTGGCGGGCACTCGCCAGGCGGTGTTCTTTACCGGCAGCAAGCTCACTGCTGTAGCTCCTTTGAACGGCGAGGTGTTGTGGAGTCGATCTTGGAAAACCGACTATGACATCAATGCAGCAGCACCCATCTTCGTACCCCCGAATCGTCTCTTCATCTCTTCTGGCTACGATGTCGGAGCGGCTCTCTTCGAGCTAGTTTCCTCCAAGAATGGCTGGGAAGCCGTGGAGGTCTGGAAGGGGCGCAACCTGAAGAACCAATTCAGCTCTTCCGTTCGCGTGGGAGGTCAAATCTATGGTTTCGATGATTCGACCCTCAAGGCGATCGATCTGGAAACCGGGGAAGATCTCTGGCGCCACCGAGGGTTTGGTCACGGCAGCTTGATCTACGCCGACGGCTCTCTGATCATTCTCGGCGAGAAGGGCAAGTTGGTACTGGCGGAGGCCACCGGTGAGGCCTATCGGGAAAAGGCTTCCTGGCAGGCTTTTAGCGGCAAATGCTGGACTCTGCCGACCTTGGTGGATGGGCGCTTGTTCCTGCGGGACGAGAAAGAGATGATCAGCTTGCGAGTGGCGTCCTGATCCGCGAAAGCTGGCTACACGAAGAGACAACCGGGAGGAAAAGAATCTTGACCTTTGCTTCGGACTCGTACGACGTGATTGTCGTAGGCGGTGGCCCTGCGGGTTCCACTTCGGCCACGTTGATCGCCCAACAGGGCCATTCCGTGCTGCTACTGGAACGGGAGAAGCTTCCCATTCACAAGGTTGGGGAATCTCTCATGCCCGCTTCCTGGTCGGTGCTGGAACGCCTCGGTGTCTTGGACAAGTTGTCCGAGAGCCATTTTCCCAAGAAGTACAGCGTGCAGTTTTTCTCTAACTCCGGGAGAGGGTCTTCACCCTTCTACTTTTCTGAGTCTCCCTGCGTCGACCACCCCCAGACTTGGCAGGTGGTGCGCAGTGAGTTCGACCATCTTCTCTTCGAGAACGCTCGGGAAAAGGGAGTCGAAGCTCACGATGGAGTCAATGTGAGGGAGATTCTCTTTTCCGGAGATCGGGCCACCGGGGTTCGGGTCAAGGGGCCGGATGGGGAGATGCATCAGCTGAGCAGCCGTGTAGTGGTGGATGCCAGTGGACAGAGCTCTTTGATCTCCTCCAAGTTCAAGCTCAAGCAAGAGGATCCCAAGCTGCGCAACGCCTCCATGTTTACTTATTTCGAGGGTGGTCAACGGGGGGAGGATCTCGACGAAGGGGCGACGCTGATTCTTCATACCGAAGACAAGGACTCATGGTTCTGGTATATCCCTCAACCGAACGATCGAGTCAGTGTCGGTGTCGTCGCTCCCTTCGAATATCTGGTGCGCCCCCCGAAGCGCCCACCACAGCAGGTTTTCGAAGAGGAGCTGGCGAAATGCCCAGGCCTCCAGCCTCGGTTGGTGGGAGCTACCCAGGTGGGGCCGATGCAGGTGCTGAAGGATTTCACCTATCGCTCCCGGCGCCGGGCCGGGGAGGGGTGGGTGCTAGTGGGAGATGCCTACGGCTTTGTCGACCCCCTTTACTCGTCGGGAGTCTATTTCGCCCTCAAGTCCGGCGAGCTGGCAGCGGATGCCATCGTTGGGGGTTTTGCCGCCAACGACTTGTCAGGAGAACGGCTAGGAAGTTTCGAGCCCCTCTTCCTGCGCGGTATGGAAGCGGTTCGAAAACTCGTTCACGCCTTCTACGACAAAGACTTCAGCATCTCCAAGTTTCTCCGCAAGCATCCGGAACACCGTGACGATTTGGTGCAGATCCTGGTCGGCAATGTCTTTCGAGATGGAGTCGATGACCTTTTTGGCCCCATGGGGTCGATGACGGATCTTCCGGAGTCTTGGGTTGTCGAGACCCCTCCTCTATGAGGATCGCCTTTCTTTCCGGAGGAGCTGCAGGGATGTACTGTGGTTCCTGCATGCACGACAACAGTGTCGCTGCCCAACTGCAACGCCTGGGGCACGAGGCTACGCTGATCCCTCTTTACACTCCCCTGCGCACGGACGAAGAGAGCGTTAGCCAGGAACGGGTGTTTTACGGCGCGGTCAACACCTATCTTCAAGTCAAGTCCGCTCATTTTTCTCGGCTGCCTGCACCGCTCAGGAGATGGCTCGATCGGCCGTCCCTTCTCAAATGGGTAGGGCGTTTCAGCTCGTCGAGTAGCGCCCGAGATTTGGGAGAGCTTGCTTTGGCCGTTCTCCAAGGGGAGGAGGGAGCTACCCGTGACCAGTTGGACCAGTTGATCACTTGGCTCAAGGAAGAGCTCCGGCCCGAGATCATCCATCTGCAAAACTCCATGTTCGTTGGCTTGGCCCGTAGGTTAGGTCGGGACCTAGGGATACCAGTGGTGTGCTCTCTTCAAGGAGAGGATCTCTTTCTAGAGAGCCTTGTGGAGCCCTATCGAAGCCAGGCCTTCGAGGTTCTGAAAGAGAGGCAGCAAGACATCGACGCCTTCATTGCCAACAGTGACTACTATGCTTCCCATATGGGGGGCTTGGTTGGCCTCGAAGAAGATCGTATCCATCGAGTACCTCTGGGATTGCAACTGGAAGATTTCGCGGTTAAGGAACCGGCTGGCGAGCCCACGGAATCTCCTTTCGTAGTTGGCTACTTGGCTCGGATATGTCCGGAGAAGGGTTTTGGGTTGGCTGTCGAGGGGTTCTGGCAGTTGGCAAAGCAAGTTGGAAAAGACAAAGTTCGCCTGCGTGTAGCGGGATATCTTGGGGCTGGGGATCGTCCCTTTTTCGAAGAGACGATGGCGCAAGTCAAAGAATGGGGCTTGGAATCTTGTGTAGAGGTGGTGGGCGAGGTGGACCGAGCTGAGAAAGTGGCTTTCCTGAGGTCTCTGGATGTGCTTTCGGTCCCGACCATCTACCGTGAGCCCAAGGGGATTTTCGCCCTCGAAGCGATGGCTTGCGGAGTCCCGGTCGTCGTGCCCCGTCACGGTGCTTTTCCGGAAGTGATTCAATCCACGGGTGGCGGTTTGCTGATCGATCCTCAGTCCCCAGAGGCCGTTGCGGAGGCTTTGATAGCCTTAATGAGGGATGAGAAATATTGCCAGGAGCTCGGTCGGAAGGGGCGGCAAGGAGTGCAGGCCATTCATGGCATCCAGGCCACAGTGGAAGCCATGCTCGATGTGTACCGCTATCTCCTCTCCGACTCCTCGAAGGAGTCCTCTGCAAGAGTGACTCTTGGGTAGGTTTGCCGACGGTGATCAGCTAGGCGCTCCAGGAGGCCGACTCGAAGGGGATTGGGAGCTAGGACCTGCGAGAGGTTCCATTGGTTGGGGGTAACAGAGAGGGTGAGTATGGACTACGTTTTTCGCACTTGTCGTCGCGTTGAATTTTCCGATACCGATCTCGGCGGTATTGTGCACTTTTCCCGTTTTTTCGTTTTCATGGAGGGCGCAGAACACGAGTATCTTCGCTCCTTGGGTACCTCTGTGGACCTAGAGATCGATGGTCAACGAGCCGGGTGGCCCCGCCTTTCTGCCTCGCTAGACTTTCGCAGCCCGGCTCGGTTCGAAGACTGGATCGACCTCGAGCTCCGAGTCCTACGCAAGGGACGAAGCTCGATTACTTACGGCCATACTCTGAAGGTTGGCGAACGATTGATAGCAGAAGGCAGGATCAGTACCGCCTGTTGTCTTTTGGATCTACCGACGGGCCTCAAGGCAGTGCCTATTCCTGCTGAGATCGCGGAGAGAATCGCCGTGGTTGGGGAATAGATCAGAAGTAGTCGCAACCGAGTATTAGTGGCTTGGGTGGAATGACACTGCAACAGGCCTAGCTCTCCAAAAAAGAGCGACGATTCGCTGTCTGCACTATCTGAACCTGCGATCCTGGAGCACCATAGAGGTGGTTTGCGGGGCAGTTCTTGTCGCCAAATGCGGTTTGGGCGCACCTCCGCCTCGATCACCATCGCTGGTGATCATGATCGGCTTTGGCCGCGAGGAAGTTGGTCGCTATCCGGGCTTCAAGCCCTGAATCGCTTCGACGAAAGGCCGTGCCGGCGGAAAACTCCCTTCGGGAAACTTCGCCATCAAGTCACCGGATCGGAGCCGTTCCGCCGCAGCCCGGAAGGCCTCGGTGAAAAGGCGGTAGGCCTCGAAGAATTGCTTTCGTAATTCCTTGGTGGCGGCGTGGACTTTTGGGACTGGGGTGGTCTCGAGTTTCTTGGGCCGGTGATGGGGGTCTTGGCGGAGGATGGCTCGGCGACCGATGGGTCGGCTGAAGCTTCGCCGGTGTTCTGCTGCCGCTTCTGTTTCGATCTCTTTGATCAACACGCGAACC
>JAHZIX010000039.1 GCA_022601195.1 Deltaproteobacteria bacterium | reverse complement strand
GCTCCGTTCCATCCTGAACACCGTTGCCATTATCGTCGCGCCAGACCGTGTCGCCGATGGCACCATCGCCCTGGTAGCCGAAGTCGACGTCGTTGTTCGTCTCACCGGCACCCAAAGCGACTGCTGCAACATTCGCGGTACCCGTGCCATCCAGATCGAACGTCGGGGTTGTGATTCCGGCAGGCAAGGTAGAAGCATCCACCGTCACCGTGTACGTGTCAGGGGCCAGGTTCGGAAAGCTGTAGTTCCCGTTGCCGTCCGTCACTGCCGTACCGACCACGTTGTTCGAGCTATCCCGCAACGTCACCGTCACGCCACCGATCCCAGGCTCCGTTCCATCCTGAACACCGTTGCCATTATCGTCGCGCCAGACCGTGTCGCCGATGGCACCATCGCCCTGGTAGCCGAAGTCGACGTCGTTATTCGTCTCGCCGGCTCCCAAAGCCACCGATGCGACATTCGCAGTGCCCGTGCCGTCCAGGTCAAAAGTAGGAGTCGTGATTCCGGTAGGCAGGGTGGAAGCATCCACCGTCACCGTGTACGTGTCAGGGGCCAGGTTCGGGAAACTGTAGTTCCCGTTGCCGTCCGTGACTGCCGTATCGACCACGTTGTTCAAGCTGTCCCGCAACGTCACCGTCACGCCGCCGAGCCCAGGTTCGCTACCGTCCTGGACACCATTGCCATTGTCGTCACGCCAGACCGTGTCGCCGATCGAGCCGTCCCCTCGGTAGCCGAAGTCGACGTCGTTGTTCGTCTCGTTGGCGCCTAGGGGCACAGAAGCCGTGTTCGGACTTCCCGTACCGTCGAAGTCAAACGTCGGAACGTTGACTCCGGAAGGCAGGGTCGCCGGGTCCACTGTCACCGTGTAGGTGTCCGGCAAGAGGTTCGGGAAGCTGTAGTTCCCGTTGCCGTCCGTCACCGCCGTACCGACCACGTTGTTCGAGCTATCCCGCAACGTCACCGTCACGCCGCCGATCCCAGGCTCGCTACCGTCCTGGACACCGTTGCCATTGTCATCGCGCCAGATCGTGTCGCCGATGACTCCGTCACCCCGGTAACCGAAGTCGACGTCGTTATTCGTCTCGCCGCCGGCCAGCACCACCGTTGCCACGTCGGCAGTTCCGGTGCCATCGAAGTCAAAGGTAGGAGTATCGATACCCGCCGGCAGAGTGGCCGCATCTACGGTCACTGTGTAGGTGTCTGCCGCAAGGTTCGGGAAGTCGTAGTTACCAGTCCCGTCAGTGACTGCTGTATCTACCACCGTGTTCGTGCTGTCTCGCAACGTCACCGTCACACCGCTGATGCCAGGCTCGCTACCGTCCTGGACACCGTTGTTGTTGTCGTCGCGCCAGACCGTGTCGCCGATGGCACCGAGTCCGTTGTAGCCAAAGTCGACATTGGGCTGAATCTCCGCCAGACCCAAGGTGAGGGTTGCCATGTGGGGAGTCACGACCCCATCGAAGTCGAAAGTCGGAATATCCGTGCCTGCGGGAAGAGTGGTCGTGACCACCGTTACCGTATACATACAGGCAGGAACCAGACTAGAGCTTCCACCGCGAGCTTGCTCCCCGGTGCTTCTCAGACCGAGTCCGTCACCGCCATCGTCGTCATCATCGTCGTCGTCGTCGCCCCCGCCGCCGGGAACACAAGTGGAAACTGGCGGCAGGCCCGTGAATTGATAGAAGCCGTCGACGGTTCCAACTGTTGTCGTCACCGTCGTCGCCGTAATGTCTTCGATGCCATCGCCATCCAGATCCCCAGCCAGGGTCACGGTGACTCCGTCTAGGCCAGGCTCTCCAGAGTCCTGTATTCCGTCGGAATTGGTATCGAGCCAAACACGATCACCGATGATGCCGTCGCCGGCGTAACCAAAATCTGCATCGTTGAAGTCTTCGCTGAAACTGAGGACCAGCTCGAGGGGCTCATTCCCTGTGGTGAGGTTGACTCCCGCCGGCAGGCTACCGCCATCGATGCTGACACGGTAGTTCCCTGCGCTCAGGTTCAAGAAATCGTAAACGCCCGTGGAATCGGTCGTCATGTCTGGAAAGAAAACGTCGTCACCGGTAAAGAAATCTCCATCCGGCCCTGCTTCCAGCAGGCTGACGTTGACGCCACCGATCCCGGGCTCGCCCGCATCCTGTACTCCATCCATGTCCAGGTCGAACCAGACGAAGTTTCCGATACTTCCCATGCCCTGATAACCGAAGTCATAGGTCAACACGTTATTCGTGGTTACGGTATCGGTCTGATCGTCGCCACCCGTGGTGCTCGCTTGACCTTCGAGAACCCCACCGGGATCGAAGTTAGAAGTGGCAACGCGCACGGTGAAGGTGCCAGCGTCAACCTCGAAGCTGTAGGCGCCGGAGCTGTCCGTCGTCGCTGTATCGATAGAACCACCCATGGAATCCAGAAGCTCCATGACGACGCCGCCAATACCAGGCTCACCCGGATCGGCTACTCCGTTACCGTCCAGGTCCTGCCAGACGAGGTCCCCTACCAGGAAAGGCCTTAGAGGAACACAAGGAGCGAATGCTTCGTCCTGACACAGCACTGGATGGAAGAATCGCCAGAAATTGAGATTCTGCATATCCACGCCGATAGGTCTAACGGTATAGATACCGGCCGGGAGCTCGGCTGCCACGGCATCGGCAGGCACCGGATCCGCGGGGTCAGAAGTGATTCGGAATTGTTCCCATTCCTGATTTCCAGAAGGATTGTTATTGCCGTAGAAAATTCCGTTCGGGTCAATGACCTGAAACGAGATCGACGGGCTCCGGAGTAGAAAGACACCGGCACCAGCTGGGTCGGTGTCATCAGCAGGGTTTCCGGAAGTCCCGGGCAAACCGCTAGCAACGCCTTCAAAGACGGTATCTGGTGTCGCCCACGGGGGAAGGAAGGGGGCATTGGGGGTATCGGGATCATCCGTATCCAGACTCGTACCGTCGAAGGAACCACGATCCAGATCACCACCCCAGATCACCAGCTCGGGCTCGACGGTAGCTATGTCGAGGAAGAAGTCGAAGGTTCCGTCGTAGTTCGTCGGAGTTACGCTCGGGAAACTAGGGTAGACGGTCGTTGCGTCAGACATGGTCTGCAGAGCCGCATAAAAACCGAAAGGTTGCTGAGGAACCTCGATGGTGGAGACTCCATCGGAACGAATCTTGAACGAGTTCAACACCGTGGCTGCAGGATCTAGGTTCTCGACCAGCAGGCGATAGAAGAAGTTGCCACTGGGCGCCATGGCGCTCACGTCTGTGGTGACGTTGAGATCGAACCAGGCGTTGTTAGACATTGCGGTTGACAGAACCGGCCCAGCCGCTACTACCAGACCGGTGCCATCCCGGTTCGGATCGGCGAAGAGGGTGTATCGGAAAACGGAGCTACCGACGTCCCAATTGCCATTGGCAAAATCAGCGTCGCCGTCGAAGACCCCGACCTGAAACCCAGCAACTCCAGCAGGCGCGGAAAGCTGAATCTCCAGGTCCAACTCGCTCAAAGTGGCTGCAGTCGCTCCAGCAGCAATAGCGAGGAACCGGCCATCCGTGACGTCACAGGAAGGTAGACAGCCGAACCCCGTCATGCTGGCGGTACCGCCATGTCTTGGACGCGTGTTTGTCTGCTCTGGCCATGGATCGTTTTCCAGCGACCATTCGAGTTGCTCGAACGCCAGCTCCTCGATACTTCGAATTGACTGCGGTTCGTCATTTGGCTGGCTGTCCGGCCGATCACCTCCGCGATCTCCTCCAGGCTTATTAGCGCCCAGGAGATCCTGTCCCATAACAAATTGCGGCGTCGCTAACAGAGTCGCGACGAGCAGAACCAAACTCATCCATCGGAGACTTCGCATCGAAAGAGCCCTCCCAGTGACATTCGGCGTAGCTGTGTTTGTAGTGACTCTACAAACTTGCTGCCGTCTTCCATCCCTATCTATCAAAAACTAACCAATTCAACTTATATCTATGGGCCTTCGAGACTTCGGCCCTATCTATCTAATTCCCGGCCATTTGACACGGAAGCCGTCAGGAGACCGTCAGGGAACAACAACAAGGGCTTGTTTTGGTGAGGAAATCACACCGAAACGAGCAAAACCGACTCAGAAACGGACTATTTAGCCCTTCTAGTATTCATCGTATCTCTATGAAAACACTCTAAGAGGTGCCGATATCTCTCACTGTTTCGGCGAGAAAATCCCCTTGAGAAACCGAACCCTCAACCGGGCTTTATGAATCAGATTTGATCCACAGAATCCACGATTCGACTTCAGCGAAATCGGCTGTGAGAGTGCAGTTGAAAAAGGCTGAGAATCTCTACCAGACTGGCGGCAGGACTGCTGAGAGCAGTCCTATTGAGGTTTTTCTTTCGGGGCTGGTTCACTCTGCTCGCCTTCGAGCTCTCCCATGAGAAGAGTGGCCAGCTCACCCGTATCACTCAGATGTTGCTCGGCCCCCGTTTGTAGGTTACGAACGTAGGTACGAACACCGTCAGAACTGGCTTCTTCGGAAGTTGGCTCTTGCCAAATTCGAACGAGGAAGGATCCTGACTTACGACTCGGTTCGGGGGGCTGGGGCACTAAGATGAATCCTCCTGCGACTCCAAGTGGTCTCTCTTAAGAAGAAAACACCTGAAGTTAGCTTTGTTTCGTTGGGTGTCGGCCAGGAGCAATAGAATTCGCCGACTGCCAAGCTTCTATAGGTATTTTCCGCTATTATCGTCAGGAAAACGTCAGCTAGTGACATTCAACTGAATTGGTTTAGGCAAAAAATCCTGTTCCTATCCTGTGTTATTTCTTTTTTTTGGGACCTCTAGCCATGGTGAGCACCTCGAATAGGCCTTCCCGTTAGGACCACCGGCTGAGGGAGAGGGCGATGAACAGATTGGAAATTCGTCTCCTGGGTGGTTTTCATGCCAGCTGGGGTGGCAAAGCAATCGACTCATTCGAGTCTCAGAAAGTCCGAGCTCTATTCTCCTACTTGGCCTCCTGGCCAGGACGAACTTTCAGCCGAGACCAACTCGGTGACCTCTTGTGGCCGAATCAGCGCTCTGAGTCCGCTCGCAGGAACCTTCGCCAAGCCCTCTACAATCTGCGTCGAGCCGTCGTTCGCGAAGCGGGCGAGGGGTTCGACCCTCTGGAAACCGCTCACCAGAGCGTGCGCTTTCGATCAGAACCGTGGATCTGGCTGGATATTGACGCCTTCCAGGAGGCTCTACAGGGACGCCAACGAGAGGACGGCTCCTTCGACGCCAGCGCTTTATCTCGGGTCGTACAGCTCTACAAAGGCGATTTCCTCGCAGGATTTTTCGTCAAAGACTGCATCAACTTCGAGACCTGGATGCTTCAGGAACAGGAGCAGCTGAGGGAAGCGGTAGTCGGGGCGCTTCAGGCGCTCATCGAGCATCATCTGACCGAAGGGAATTTCGCTCTGGGTGTCCGATACTCGAGGCAGCTTCTGCGCATTGACCCTCTTTCTGAGGAAGCCCATCGCAAGCTGATGCACCTATACGCCCTTTCGGGAAGACGAGGTCGCGCCGTCGAGATCTACCAATCCCTTTGCCAAGTTCTGCAAACCGAACTGGGGGTCGAGCCACTAGAAAAGACCAAGGCTGATTACGAAGCCATTGTCGCAGAAGCCCTTCCCGGCCCCGCGGTGATTGCGAAGGCGGAACACTCCGGCCCGGTAGTTCCCTTGGTCGGCCGAGACGATGCCATCGCTCTCCTACGAAAGACTTGGTCGCTGGTTCGACAGCGTCATGGCTCCCTGACTCTTGTCACCGGCGAGAGCGGAGTTGGAAAAACCAGGCTGCTGCGGTCTTTTCTCGACGAAGCAACCAGAGGGGGGCAGGGAATGGTGCTGCGAGGCAGGTGCTACGACTTGCCCACTCCTCCCTACCTAGGAGCTTTTGCTGATGCCCTCGGCAACGCCTTTAACCATGAGGTGGACCTAGGGCAGGATCTTCTTGAGGGTCTGAGCAGGGAGTGCCTCGAGGCCCTCGGCCAGGTGATTCCTGGAATTCGCGAATTGCTCTTAGAAACTGGGATGCGCCCTCGGGAAACACATGCAGGCTCTAGCATGCTGGCAACAGCGATTAGCCAGTTCTTAGAAGTTCTCTGTCAGCCATCGCCAGACACTTCTCCACCCCGACCCGTGATCGTTTTCCTCGACGATATGCATTGGACAGATCCATCGAGTAGGGAGCTTCTGGCCCAGCTGGCAACGCTCCTCTCGAGCCTTCCGGTGTGGCTTGTTGTCACTCTGGAGCCCGAAACAGCTGCCGCCGAGGACACTCTCGAGTCGGCAAACCAGTGGGAAGGGGGAAGGCGTCAAACCATCTCTCTCGAGCGTCTGCGAGAGTCGGACGTTGCCGAGATGGCCGGAGTTCTGGCCGAGCCCTCTCAGGTCGGAGCAATCACAGAAAAGCTCGCAGCCTGCGCAGGACTCCCTTTGGCGATCACCGAATCCCTGAACTGCCTCTGGGACACCGGGACGCTGGTGGCTGGGAGCGAGGGAAGACTGACTCTCAGACCTGATCAGGTAGAAGAGCCTTCAAAGACTGTATCGCCCCAGTCCGCCGATCGGTCACTGGAAGAGGTCATTCTGGAGAGGGTGACCCAACTTCCTACTTCTACTCGCCGTCTGTTGAGCCTAGCTGCAGTAGCCGGATTCGACTTCGACTCCGGACTTCTGCAGGAAGCGGAGCGGGAACACCGGGTTGTTGTGGAGACCGGCCTCAAGATACTGGTGGATCATTGGGTCATTCGCCATGTACTGGGGTATTGGGCAGACAGCCGTCGGCAACGAGACATTGCTCTCTGGGCTGGAGGAACTGGAAAAGCAACTTTCGAGTTTACCCACCCAAAAATCCGAACAGCCCTTTACAACAGCCTCAATCCTCGCAGGAGACAAGTTCTCCATCGTCAAGTGGCGGAAGTCCTCGAAGATCGACTCGCCGGAGGAGATCCCCACTCGCGATTTCCCCTGATCTACCAATACCTCGAGGCTGGTGCTAACCAGAAAGCACTGGAGCACCTCCGGATGGCGGCTGAAGCAGCGGCTGAAGCTGGGGCCACCAGCACAGCGCGCGCCTACTTGGAACAGGCCCTCCAGTGCTCGAAGAAATTGGAGCACTCCAGCGAAGAAGACGAATTGGAGCTTTGGCAAGGCGAGACCAGGAAAATCGGATCAGCCGTCGAGAAACTCCAAAGAGTTTCCGTTCTAACCTAGCCTCACCCACTCGAACCGACGCCAGATACAGAACGGCCGGCTTGGGAACACCCAAACCGGCCGCCAGGAAACAGATTCTGAGTCGGAACGCGACTAGATCAGTACATTCCGCCCATACCACCGCCCATGCCCTCGGGACCTGCTGGGGGCGCCGCCGACTCCTTCTCCTTGATCTCGGAGACCAAGGCTTCCGTAGTCAGCATGAGGCCAGCGATCGACGCAGCGTTGACCAAGGCGGTCTTGGTCACCTTCGCCGGGTCGATAACGCCGGAAGAGACCAAATCCACCATATCTCCAGTGGCTGCGTTGTAACCGGTGCTTCCGGTCTGCTCCATCATCGCGCGAACGATGACCGAACCTTCCTCACCAGCGTTGTTGGCGATCTGCCGGGTTGGCTCTTCAAGAGCGCGGCGAACGATCTCCACTCCAACCTTGGAGTCACCAGTGGCCTCGACGCTTTCAACGGCCTGGATGGCACGAAGAAGAGCGACTCCACCGCCGGGAACGATGCCCTCTTCGACAGCAGCCTTGGTGGCATGCATGGCATCTTCCACCCGAGCTTTCTTCTCTTTCATCTCCGTCTCGGTGGCAGCGCCAACCTTGATGACTGCAACTCCACCGACGAGCTTGGCAAGACGCTCCTGGAGCTTCTCGCGGTCGTAGTCAGAAGAGCTCTCTTCCACCTGGTTGCGGATCTGCTTCACTCGTCCGGCGATGGCTTCCTTGCGGGCGTCATCGTCCGAATCGGTGACAATGGTGGTGTCGTCCTTGGTGAGCACGACCTTTTTGGCATCGCCCAGGTCATCCCACTGGATGTTCTCCAGCTTGATACCCAGATCCTCGGTGATGACCCGTCCACCGGTGAGGATCGCCAGGTCCTCGAGCATCGCTTTGCGACGATCGCCGAAGCCGGGAGCCTTCACTGCGGCAACGTGGAGAGTTCCACGCAGCTTGTTGACCACCAAAGTCGCCAGCGCCTCGCCCTCGACATCCTCGGCGAGAATCAGGAACGGACGGCCCTGCTTGGCCACCTGCTCGAGAATGGGCAACAAGTCCTTCATGTTGGAGATCTTCTTCTCGTGAAGAAGAATCTTGGGGTTCTCGAATACCGTCTCCAGACGCTCCGGATCCGTCACGAAGTAGGGCGACAGGTAACCACGGTCGAATTGCATACCCTCGACCACCTCCAAGGTGGTCTCTAGGCCACGAGCCTCTTCGACGGTGATGACACCATCTTTGCCCACCTTCTCCATGGCTTCGGCGATAATCCCGCCGATCTCCGAGTCGTTATTGGCGGAGATGGTACCCACATGGGCGATATCCGTGCCGCCAACCGGCTTGGCAAGATCATCGATGCTCGAGACGGCAGCCCGAACGGCCAACTCGATGCCCCGCTTGATCTCCATGGGGTTGGCACCGGCAGTCACGTTCTTGGATCCCTCGCGGAAAATGGCCTGTGCCAGAACGGTAGCCGTCGTAGTTCCGTCACCGGCGACGTCGGAGGTCTTGGAAGCGACCTCGCGCACCATCTGGGCGCCCATGTTCTCGAGGGGGTCCGCCAGCTCGATCTCTTTCGCTACCGTCACACCGTCTTTTGTGATGGTGGGAGAGCCAAATTTCTTCTCGATGACAACATTGCGACCCTTGGGGCCGAGGGTGACCTTTACCGCGTCGGCGAGCTTGTTAACGCCTTTCAGAATCGCGGTACGGGCCTCCTCAGAATAGGTAATCTGCTTGGCCATTTTTCTATTTACTCCTAAAAACTTAGTACTTTTACGCGCGTCTTAGTTAGCTTCAACCGATTACGGCGAGAATCTCGTCTTCCCGAAGAATGACGTATTCCTGGCCATCGACTTTGATTTCACTGCCCGAATACTTACCGACGAGAATCCGATTGCCGGCCTCGACGTCCATGGGTGCACGGGAGCCGTCATCGCGGACTTTCCCCGGGCCTACAGCGACAACTTCTGCTTCTTGCGGCTTTTCTTTAGCGGTGTCCGGGATGATGATGCCGCCTCGAACTTGCTCTTCTTGCTCGGTTCGCTTGACGAGAACCCGGTCGTGGAGTGGACGGATGTTCACTGCCTCTCCTCCTTCGAATCATAATTTGGAGTTTTTTTTCGCGAGCTGCTCAAGGGCCCTAATTTTCAGGACGCCGCAGCCTGTTAGCACTCACCTCTAGTGAGTGCTAACAGCATATTCAGGGAAAAATAATCTGTCAAGGGAGCAGACTCAGGGCCCAGTCGCGCCAACCTTGCTGAAGCTTCTCTCGGTCATAACTCTCGCTCAACTGCAAGCGACCTTGGGCAACCATTTGCGCGCGTTTTTGAGCATCATCCAATAGATCCAAGAGGAGCTCCGCCCACTCTGCGGGCTCATCAGCGACGAATAGGGCCCCGTTACCCTGGCCGGCAGTTCCTGCGGCCGCCCAGGGTGACGCCACAACGGGAATTCCAGCCTCCCAAGCCTCTAGAATCTTGAGCGGTTGACCCGACCCACTTCGCATAGGTGCCATCGCAACGGTTCCTTGCTCGAGCACCGCCCGCAAGTCGGGAGGCGATGCGATGAGCTCGACGAAGCCCGGAGCCTCTCTGATCGCTCGCCTCAGTCGCCTCGCCGGGCGCGACCCTGCCGCCAGCACCCGGAGATCCGGTCTTCTGTCATGTAGTCGAGGCCAAACTTCCTGCAACCACCAGCAAAAGCCGTCAACGGTAGGAAAGTAGCCCAGATTGCCGGTCAGCACGAGAGTCTGCTGAGAGAAATCTTGGGGCTCTTCCGAGTCGGAGCTCGCCCTCACTTCCGCTGGTGCTCCTCCAAGGGGAAAGGCCAGGGGTAGCACTTTCACTCTGTCGGCGTCTCTGGAGACACCCGCCGCTAGCATCGACTGGCGGTCCCGCTGGCAGACCACCAACACTCCCTGAGCTCGGTTGATAAGCCTAGATTCACACCGCCGCAGCCGTCCCGCCTCCTGCTGGAACAGAGGTCTCAGGCACCATTTTTCGAGCTCGCTGCGACGTTCGAAATTAAGAGCCAGGCTATCGATTAGATCTACCGCGAAGGGAGTTCCAGAGAGGGCGCTCTCATAGCCAGCGAGACGCGCCAACTGCAGAAGCACCAGATCTGCCTGAGGGGCTAGCAACCGGAGTTTGTCGGCCAGGGCCGGCTGGTGGAAGAGGGCGTTTTGCCAAGGAAGACGCTGCACCAAACTGGCCCACAATCCCCTAGGAACGTTGGTCCAAGAGGCAGGCGGATAGTGCTCGACACGGGGCCCGGATGGTGACGGTAGATGCCCAGGAGGCGGCTCCGGAAGCAACAAAGTCACTTCGTGATCCTTGGATAGAAACTCCAGGCACTGAAGCGTTCGGAGACGATCGCCACTCAGAGGCGGCCAGGGATAACGGGAAACTACTAGGAGAATCTTCATAGACCGTACCGATGCAGAACCTGCCACCGCACCCCGCCCTCCAGCAAGAAACGCCGGCTACTGGCAAATGAGATCAGGCGAGATCAGGCGAGATCAGGCGAGATCAGGCGAGATCAAACGAGATCGAGAAGATGCCCAAGCTTCTCTCGCTTGGCCTGCAGATAGCTTCGGCTACTTTCAGTGGGTGCAATCTCAAGAGGAACCCGTTCAGAAATCTCGAGGCCGTAACCTGCCAAGGCCACGTACTTGCTAGGATTGTTGGTCATCAGGCGCATTTTCCGCACCCCGATGTCCCTGAGGATCTGCGCCCCGACCCCATAGTTTCTCTGGTCAGCTCGGAAGCCGAGCTTCTCGTTGGCTTCGACGGTATCGTGCCCCTGGTCTTGTAGCTCGTAGGCCTTGAGCTTGTTCGCCAAACCGATACCTCTTCCCTCTTGAAGCAAATAGAGCAGTACGCCCTTTCCTTCTCGGCTGATCTCTTCTAGGGCGCGATGTAGCTGGACACCACAATCACAACGCTGGGAGGCAAACATATCGCCGGTGAGGCACTGACTATGAACCCGCACCAGAGTTGGTTCCTCCTCGGAGATATCCCCCATGACCAGAGCAATGTGCTCCTCACCGGTCACTGGAGAGCGGTAGGCACGAATCTCAAAATCCCCGTAGGCCGTGGGAAGCTTGGGGGAGGCGATCAGCTCCACCAGCCGTTCGTTCCTCATGCGGTAGCGAATCAGATCTTTGACGGTGATGATGAGAAGCTCATGCTGTTGAGCGAACAAAGCCAAGTCCGGTACCCGAGCCATGGTGCCATCATCATTCATGACCTCGCAGATAACCGCCGCCGGTGTCTGTCCAGCGAGATTTGCCAGATCGACGGAAGCCTCCGTCTGCCCGGCTCTCTTGAGGACACCACCCACTTGTGCCCGCAGGGGAAAAATGTGCCCAGGTCGCAGCAAATCTTGAGGCTGGGTTTCGGGATCGATGGCCGTCAAGACCGTAGCGGATCGATCCGCGGCAGAAATTCCAGTAGAGATCTTCCCCCGTGCCTCGATAGAAACCGTGAAAGCGGTAGCGAATGGGGAAGTATTCTGCTGGACCATGAGAGGCAATTCCAGCTCTTCACATCTCTGCTCGGTCATCGCCAAGCAGATGAGTCCTCGACCGTATTTGGCCATGAAATTGATGGCTTCCGGGCTGACTTTGTTTGCAGCAATGGCTAGATCGCCTTCATTCTCACGATCTTCGTCATCGCAGATAATCACCATCTGCCCTTCTCGGAAGCGCTCTATGGCCTCCTCGATGGACGCGAAAGGAGTGTTGTCATCCATATCTGATCAGATCCTCAGGGAGTAGCTTCGAAGGAACTCGGAATCGTCGGACAGGTCTCTGCGCAGCACAAACTAGCGCAAAAATCACTGTATCACTTGTCGCAGGAGTTCCAGCCCTTGGTGACTCGATAGACTCCTCAGAATGGATTGCCAAAAGTGAGATGAATCTCCGACGAGCTTTCACCGGCCTGCTGGTCTAGATTCCATCCCACTTCCAGCCGCACTGGACCGATGGGTGACCTGTAGCGCAAACCCAATCCGAGGCTATAGCGGGTCTGACTCAAGTTCACAGCTCGCCAATCTCTCCAAACGTTTCCTGCGTCAGCAAACAGAGTCCCCCCAAGGGCTCCGGCAATGGGGAAGCGGTACTCCAAATTGGCCAAGACGAGACCGTTGCCACCGGCAGGAAACAGGTCTACCTGGCCGCTCTCCGAATCGGTCACAGAGATCCTGGTGGAACCGTCCAGGCCCAGGAGATCGCGGCGAAAGGCTCGATGAGAAGTTCGGCCACCAGCGAAGAATCTTTCTCCAATGGGAATAGGGTTGTCGTCATCGGCAAGATCACGGGAGCCACCCAAAGGCTCGATTCCCCCAAGCCGCAAACTAGCCGCGATAACCCCCGCTCGCCTCAGATTGAGGTACCCGGTCTGCTGGACGAACACTTTCAGGAAATTCGCGTCCGCGGAGAGTGTCGGAAAGGCATACTGCACCTCCAACACGCTACTCCAGCCCTGCGTAGGGTCGAAGGGATCATCCCGAAAATCGATCAACAGGTTCGGAATCAGACTAGAGATATCGATCTCTCGATCCAGCGGATCAATGCGATCGAGAGATTCCTCTACGTCCGACAGTTGGATGCTTCGAAAATCGTAGGCCAAACCCCATCGACCAAAGCGAAAGTCCTTGAAACCATCGATGCGCAACCCGACACTCTGCTGATTGAAGCTCTCTCGCTGCTCGTCGAAGCTAAACAGCGAGTAGGTCAGAGGTATGGCCCAGGTACCCAGAGAAGGCTGCGACACCAATAGTCGGTAGCGCTCGTCTCGGCTGCTGGCCCGGGCATCCAATTGAAGAGAAAAAGCTCGACCCCAAAGATTCTTGTGGGAGAACCCCAGCAAGCCACGAACCCCGTCCTCCGAGTCGTAACCCAAGCCATAAGAAACACGCTGAGCCCGCCCCTCCTCGACTCGCACCACGACATCCCGCTGGGTCCCTCCTACCTCTCCTGGCGACAAAGTCACGTCGACGCGGGAGAAAATACCCAGCCTGGCGAGATTTCTCTCTACTTCTAGAAGACGGCTGCGGCTGACCGGTTGCCCGGACTCCAAGCCGACGAAGCGGCGGACGACCTCCGTTCGAGTCTCTAGGTTTCCGCGGATGATCAGCCGATCCAGAAGCATTTGAGACCCTTCACGGACCCGAATCGTGACGTCCGCCAGGGACTCGGTAGGCCAACTGACCTCCGACTCGACCTGGACCCATTCGAAACCAGAAGCGCGATACAAAGCAGTCAACCCCTCAACAGCTTCTTCGAGCCGCCTCGGGTGGAATCCACCTCCCTCGGTAAGAGGAGCGGTGCGGAGCCAACTAGCGACATCGGGCTGACTTGGATCGGACTCGCCTTCCTTCTCGAGGAGCTCCGCTTCCCCCAGGCCTACCCAGGACAAGCTTGCGATCCTGCGCTGGGGACCTTCGTGAACGGTCAGAGTCAGGAATAACTCGTCTCCTAGGGTCTCCAACTTCGGCTTCTCGAGACGTGCTTCGAAGAACCCCTCTAGAGCATAGAACGAGCGTAGATTGTCCATATCTCGACTGAGAATCTCGTCCACCAGGTGCCCACTACCCACCCGCAAGCGCTGCTTGGGCCGAGTTTCCATGAGCTCTCCGAGCTGACTGTCACGGAACGTTTCATTCCCCTCGAAGCGCACTTCGCGAAGAGTGAAGGAGGTACCTGGATTCACCTCTACCTCGACCACCAGACGATCTTTTTCGACTCGCTCCCGCAACGAAGCCTCTACTTCGTAGTAGCCCTTCTTCTGGAAATATCGCTCGACCTGCTGGCGGGCTCGGATCAACAATGCCGAGTCATAACCTTCCTCATCGAGGAAAGAAAGGAGGCCTTGTCGCTCCAGCTTCTTGAGGTCAGCACCGACGACTTCCACCTCGACCAAGGGACCCAGATCCACTCTGTAGGCTAGATCTACCCGATGCTCCTGCGGAAACCGAACCGGTGCTTTGGCTGTCACTCGAGCGGTGCGAAACCCCTGAGAAACGAACCACTCATGGAGCAACTCCAGATCCTGTTTGGCGTCCTGACTTCGAAATGGCTCACCGGGAGTCCCCTGCAATCGCTCCAACAAATCCACCGCTTGGAAAGGGCCGAGGTCTCCTTCGAATTCCACGGAACCGATCCGGGTCCGGGGCCCAGACTCGATGAGAAAACTCACAACGGAAGCAGCGGTCGTTCGGCGACGGACCCGCAAACGGATCTCCGCCTCCAGGAAACCGACTTCTTGATAGAGATCCTGTAAACGGTACAGGCTTCTCAGCAACTTGCCTTCTATCAGTGGTTGCCCGACGCTCTGCTCTAGAACGGCTCGAAGTCGGTTTTCCCCCAACCCAAGCTCCCCCTCTAAGCGGATCTCGGAGACGAGGAGGTTGCTCCACATTGCCACCGTCACCACCACATCCCCATTCACGGAAGAAGGCGCCGGACGCGCGTAAACAGCTGCTTCAGCGAACCGCCCAGATGCTTGCAAGTTGCGCAAGGTACGACGCACTCGATCTTCGGACAGCGGCTCCCCCGGTGCGATCACCAACAGGGACCGTAGCTCTCGAGCAAGATTCCTTGGTAGATCGCTACGGAGCTCGATGCGAGAGACGAGCCGCTGCCCCGACTCTCCTCCGGCGCCCTCGAGGGCACTCCTAGCCAGAGTCGGAGCCAGCGTCAGAGCCAGCGCCCCAGATGGAGCCCCAGAATGGGCCAGAGAAGCGCTCAAACTCCGTCCCCCTGGCAAAAGGGTCAGCAGAAGAAGGGCGATGGTCGCCCACCTAGCTAGGGGACTCCTCATCTTGCTCCCTGGATCAAAACCGCCGGTCCCACAATGCGTCCACGGAAAAAGAGCCATCTCCGTTCTGGGAAAACACCAAGACCAGCTGAGAGCCGAGCTGCCACTCGGCTTCGAGGATGTCGCCTTCCGTAGAAGACGGATCTCGGGAATAGGTAACGAATAGATCCTTGCTCAGTCGTTTCCCCACCGTCAACCGAACCGAGGAGACGCTGTCGCTGCCCTGGGAAAGCGGATCGACACGAAACTTGTCGAAACCAAATAACGTGTTCACCCGATCGGTAATGGCACTAGCTGCCTGACCGTAGAGAAATGCCTGGGCCTCCAACTCGCCCTGCTCCGGCGAACCAGGCCTGACCGGGCGGGCACCGGGATCCAGAGGGCGACCTCCGGCTACCAGGGCCAACACATCCAGCTGGGGCAAAGGCGGATCCGAAGTGACTTCCAGAGCCAAGCGATCCGGTGGCCCTTCCAGGGACAGTCGTACCTCGTATCGCCGAACCCGAGCTGCCGCGACCAGGTCGATCACCGGCTCGGTGAGGTTCGGGTTCGAAAAATGGACCAGGCCTCGCTCGAGAAGATATTCATTGTCTGCATAGCGCAAGATCCCCCCTGGTTGCAGGTCGACTTTTCCCAAAAGAACCGGCCGAGCCAGGGAGCCCCTCAGGTCAAGATCGAGGTCACCCCGAAGATTCGCTGCCCGATTGTTGACTCGCAAAGCGTTGGGGGCGCGGATCTTCACGTTGACTTGAGTAGCCGTTAGCCACTCGTTGGTGGACCCCACATCCTCTCTTTCCCGTGCCAAGATCCTCTCGATGGCCTGCGCCAGATTGACCTCGACATCCTCCAGGTACCTCACCTGTTCCAGGTTTACCGTTCCTTGGAGATCTCTGCCAGTATCCGAAGATCTCAACCACAGCTCTAGATCTCCCTGCTGCAGCCATCCATCGGGGAAGAGAAACTTGAGGTCTTGCCCTTCGGCGTAGAGACGGTAATGCCCTCCCGTCAGATCGGGTCCAAGGTCGAGAGTTCCTCGTGCCCGAAGACTTCCGGATCCGGACTCCACGTCCATTTGCTCCAATTCCACACGGTCAGGGTAGAAGGAGAACCTAGCGGCGAGACCTTCTAGTGGCTGTGGGAAGTAGGGCACAACGATAGGGTCGATCTTGACCTCTCCTTGCCCGTCGAATCGCGGCCTGCTCAGGGAACCGCCAATGATCCCGAGAAAATCAGCCCGACCGGAAACCTGCGCCCCTTCTGGTAGCCCCACATCGGTTAGAAATGGGACCGCGCTGGCTAGGTCGAGGCTGCTCTGGAGCCTCAGGGCAACCGGGTGGGAGCCTGCGAAAGAAACCGTCCCATTCACGAAAGCCTCACTACTGGCATCCCGCTCCCGCAAATACAGAGATCGCACTCGCAGCTCTCGTTGTCGCCAATCTATGACGACGGGCTCCGCCGAAACCACGTCGAGACTCTGATAGCTCCCTTCGAGGTGACTCAGATGCAGAGATCCTTGCGCTGTCGGATCGGCCCCCAAATTCCCCGCGACCTTCAACTCACCGGCTAGATCTCCATCGAGGTCTTCCAGCGACCGCCCAAGGGCCAGTTCCGCCAAACCTCGCAATCGCGAGCTTTCGAGCCCAAACCTCAAATCGAAACTTTCTCCTTCCAGGCGACCGCCACCATCTATTTGCAGCAACCCGAGAGCAGACCCTTTCGCCACGATGTCCCCGTTGGACCAGGAGAGACTCAGCCGGGAGGAGTCCGGTGTTGCTTGACTCGCTACCTGAGCTAGGGGGCGCCCTGCCACCGCTAGGTCTGAAAAGACGGCCTCTGCTAAGACCCGGGGGTTGTCCAGAGTTCCTTCGACGCTTCCTTCTAGGTTCACAGCGCCACCGACCCGTCCGGCGAAGTAGGAAGATACCGGAGCCTGGTCGAGAAGAACTTTCTGGGAGCTGAACTGAAAGTCCAACCCTTCGGTCGAACGGTGGAATCGACCAGCTACCTCTACGACTCCAGCCGGGGCCTGCGCCTCCAGTCGAGTGACGTCGACGAAATCCGGAGTCCATCCCAACTCCGTCGATACCGTCCCGACCTCATGCCCGGCCCAACGAGCTTTGGAGAGGAAACCTCGAAAGCCCCCTCCGAGATCAACCCCAGGTCCCTCCAAGGTCAAGCGACCAGAAGCAGACCCTTCCAAAGGTAGGCCCAAAGCCCGCCAAGAAGCTACTTCCTCTAGAGGCCAGTCCACAGAATCGAAGTTGAGGCTGACCAGAGATTGCCTTTCCTGGGAGTCTAGATAGCGAACCTGCCCTGTCGCCAGAAGTGCTCCCTGACCTCGAGTCATCTCCAAGTTGAGAGGGGTCAGCGCCTCGTGATCAGCGCGAAAACTACCTCGTAGGCGATCCGCTTCTAGCTCCGAAGATGCCACACCGGATAAATCCAACTCGATCTCTACGGCCACTTTGGAAAAATCAGTCACCAATAGCCGGCCCTCGATAGAACCCTCACCCTGATGAGGAACCCAGGAGGCCTGGCCATTTCCCCCCAGATAGGGCAAGAGGAGCTCGCTCACCTGCCCTACCTCGCCGCTGGTCGCCTGAAACTCGAACTCACCGTCTCCGTCAACCAAATCCAGAGTACCGCCGGCCACCACTCGCTGGTGCTCCGACGAGACGAACATCGCCGAACTAGACAGGACCCCTCTCTCGATGGTGAACGGCAGGTCACCCACAAAGGGAATCCCCATTTGTTCATCCGGCCGGAGGAAAAACTGCCCCCACCCGGTCCCACGTCGGTGATTGGGCCGCGCGCAACGATAATTTAGCTGGCCCTCGAGGCGGCTACCGAAGCCTTTGAGTGGTAAACCCTGGTGACTCAGGAGACGATCTACTTCGAGGTCTCGGAAGTCGAAATCTACTTCGACGGGAGCTGATTCAGCCCCGAAGTCGACTCCAACCCAACCCGCGACCTTGCCTCCAACATAGTCCCCGTCTGCCACTTCGACCCGCAAGGTCTGGTCTCGGAAGGCCACGTCTCCCGACAGGTTGGCAACGTCAAAATCCAACCAGCGGAGCCGAGGTGCCTCAAAACCCCCTCGATAGCTCCATTCCCCCTGCTTCCAGAGTAGGTTTCCGCGAGAATCGATGGGCCCGGAGACTTCATCTGTCAAATAGCCTAGGTGGCTGAACACCTCCCCTCGACCTTTTGCCCAGATTTCGATGTCCACCTGAGGGTCAGCCCCTGGAGCGGCTTCCACAGAGCCTGAAAACTCCGCAGCCAGATCCTTCCCAGTCAGCCTCCCTGAGACCAACTCCAAACCACCTGGTTCCCATTTGCCGTTTAGGGTCAGATCGAAATCGAATGGGCGGGCACCGGGAAGGGTCACGGTGACCACTCTCGAAGTAAGTTGGCCATCCAGGGAGCTCTGTGCGGTTCCAACGAGCCGAGAGCGCACGTCCTGCGCCTGAGCCTCCACCGCAATCCTCAGTTGGTCGAAGAGAAACTCTCCTTGCTCCAGGACCACGACATCGACTCTCAGTTGCCGATCTCCTGATCTGGTGGCCAGGGACGGCAGGTTTAGACGACCTTCGGAATCCATTCGCAATCGGAGACTCGGCCGATAGGCTTCAACTTGCCGCAAGCGCCAACGGCGGCGCCACAAATCCAGCAACCCGGTCTGCAATCGCAGCCGCTCGACGGCGAAGACCGGCGGTAGGTCTGGGTCGGAATCTGCCAGTTGTAGATCATGGAGCTCTACCGTCGGCGGCAGGAGGCTGTACTCGACTCTTCCCAGAGCGACCCCACGACCAAGCTGGCGAGAAACTTCTTCGACCAGATACTCCCGCAGCTGTTCATGAGCGCGTTCGCTTCGCACGGTGAGAACCAACAAGAACAGGAGCGCTGCCAAGACAGCACCTGCCCACAAGACCAAACGGACCACCTGATGACGCCAACGGCGGGACAATAGGGCCGGCGGAATAGCCGGAACCGCTGACGAGTCATTTCCAGCCGTGCTCACGGTGTCGGCTCACCGGGAGTCCCGAGCCCTCCCCAGCGCAGCTTCTCTCTCAAGCTATCGTAGAAAGATCGGTCGTGGGCTTTGACCAAAAGCACTCGATTGGCATGGCGAGTGACCCGAATGCGGTCCCGGTACCGAATGGTGGTGCCCTCCTGCCCATCTACCGTCAAATGGACTTCTTCCCGTTTCGTTTCCAGAATGACCTCGATGGAGGAGGAGTCCGGTACCGCCAGGGGTCGAATGGAAAGTGTATGGGGGCAAATCGGAGTGATCACGGTCACTGGCAAGAGGGGGTGCAAGATAGGACCGTTCGCCGAGAGGTTGTAGGCGGTGGAGCCGGTAGGAGTCGACACGATCAGGCCGTCGGCACGATACCTAGCGACCAACCGGCTATCTACGGTGAGATTGAGGTCGATAATCCGGGAACGAGTCCCCTTGGCGATGACAGCGTCGTTGAAGGCTCGAAAAGAGGTTTGACTACCCGCTTGGCGATAGATGTCTACCTGGAGGAGGGATCGCTCTTCGAGGGTGTAGTTTCCTGCCAGGATACTCACCATCGTCGGATAGAGCTCGGATCGCCTGACTTCGGTCAAGAACCCAAGGTTCCCTAGATTGACCCCCAATAGGGGAACTGCTCCCACCCGCCCTCGAGCCACCGAAAGGAGGGTTCCATCGCCTCCCAATGCGACGACCAAGCCGTAGCGTCCAGCTGGGTCATAGGCTTCCATCGCTTTGGTGCCCACAGCTCGGAGAGTCGTTTCGTCCAACGAGACTTGAAGCTCCCGGCGAACCAGCCACTCCGCTAGCTCTCCAGCCACCCGGGTCGCTTCGCGACTACCTGGTTTCGCGACTACAGCCACTCGTTTGAGACCGGATCCACCTAGCATGCCTGGGGCCGCCTAAAAAGAGCAAAGGCCTCTCGGTTGCCACCGGACCCGGGCAAGGAGGACTCACACCGGCCCATGGGCTCGAGGCCAAGAGAGGCAAGCTGGTCGATGCGGCGCTCGATCACCTCGGAGCGGATCGCAGCGTCTCGAACGATGCCCCCCTTGCCGATACCGGACCGCCCAACTTCGAACTGAGGCTTGATCAGGGGCAGAAAAAGCCCTCCAGAAGCGATCTGGGGCAAGAGTGCTGGGGCGACCTTGAGCAAGGAGATAAACGAAACGTCCACGACCACCAGACCACAAGGCTCCGAAAGGAGATCTGAGGGGAAATACCTGGCATTGACCCCTTCAAAACAATGCACTCGGGGGTCGCGGCGGACGGCCTCGACCATCTGGTCACGGCCCACGTCGACGGCGAACACCTTCGCAGCCCCCTTTTTCAGCAGACAGTCCGTAAACCCTCCCGTGGAAGCTCCCACATCCAGACAGACCCAACCCTGAGGCCGAAGGCCGAAATGGTGAAGAGCTCCATCTAATTTCCGGCCTGCCCGAGAAACGAACGGCTCCGGCTCTCCAAGAATTTCTACTGAAGCGTTTTCGTCGACAGCAAGAGCTGGTTTGAGGATGCGGTGATCGGCCAGCTTGACTCCTCCAGCTCGAACTGCTTTTTGAGCTTGCTCCCGACTCGGGTAGAGACCCCGCTGGACAAGAAGCTGATCAAGGCGCATGGCAGCGAATCCCGGCTCTCAGCGGCCTTCGTGTCTGTTCTCTGAGCTCTCAAGTACCGAGACCTCGTGAAATTCGATCATACCACCGGCCTTTCTTCAGCTGCCTCGAGGGTGGTTGCAGGAGCCGGCAAGAAGGGCAATATCAAGACGAAAAGGAACACCCTCTGTACCTCGGTATCCGCCCAATTATCTTCGAAGAAACCGGCGACAGAGAAGGCCAAAATTGCCGCTAGAACTCCAAGGTAAAGATCTGCCCGGGGGCCTTCCTTCCCACCCTCTTGATTCAATCGACGTTTCGCCGTCAGCAGACTCGCCAAAATCAGGCCGACAAACGCAAAAAGAGACACCAGGCCTCTCTCAGCGGCAATGTTCATGTAGCTGTTGTGGAGATGTGGAACCCAGGACCGGGGCGCCGTCGGATGCCGATAGATCGCATAGCGCTGCGAAACCATCCCCGGGCCAAGACCGAACACAGGTCGTTCAGCGATCATCGAAAGCCCTGCGTGAGTCATGCAGAGACGATCATAGTTGGCAGGGTCGCGAACATCCGCGATGGAGGCGACCCTCTCCACCATTGGCTGCGGAAGAAGAAAGGCCAGTAACACTCCCACGGGGAGGTAGCTCCAAAGCAACCTCGGCTTTCGAACCCACAGAAGCAGGGTGAGAGCGACCACCAACCCGACCCAGGCGTTGCGAGTGTAACTACCCAGGAGAGCTAGATTGATGGTCACCAAGCCCAACCAGCCCCACCAAGGCTTCTTCCCCCGACCAAAAATCATCCAGGCCAATAACAGGCAGTCACTCAGCAGTAACACCCCGGCGAAGGTCATGTAGTGAGAAAGGGAAGCTCGAATCCGGTGGGTTAGATCATCCTGACCCAGACCATATTGCACCAAGCCGACAACTGACAGTGCCAGTCCCAGAAGGATGACCCCGCGGACAACCCAACGAATGTGCCTCTCCGAGCGAATCAGCATCAAGCCCAAGAGAGGAGCCGTCAGGTTGAATAGGCTGGAGAGGCTCCCGGAGCTGACTACTGGGTCGTAGGAAAGCAACGTAGAGCCCATTCCGAAAGCGACATAGACCGCAAGCCACAGGAGCCAGCTCCGCGCTTCAGGGCTTAGGGGCCGAACGGGCCGTTGTATCGTCTTCGGCAGCCCCAGGATGGACAAACCGAGGACGACATTCGACAAGGCTAAGCTGAAGATACTAAAAAGATGGCCAATATAGAGCCACACCCCAGCTTGCTGCCAACTGAACCCTCCGAGCCCAGGGCTCTTCGAGGAACTCAAAGTGATTCAGGTGTGTTCTTGGCGCCTTCCAATACCGAGCTTGGAAGCGCCTCATCGACCAACATGACGGGGATGTCTGAAACGATGGGATAAAGAAGCTGGGAAGAAGTGCTGAGTAAACCCTGCTCCACGACAGGCTCCTCGTCGCGAAAATGTTCGCGATATTTCTCAGCGAGGCTCGTTCGCACCTCTGCGGGTAAATCGACCAGCTCCAACTCACTCTTGGTTTTTGGGCAACGGAGAATTTCGAGAAGATCCGGATCGATAGCCATAAAATCGGCTCCTTTTTCAGCGATTCAGCCTAGCACGCGCCATCCTCAGGAGGCGCCGTCCTCAAGAGGCATAATCTGGAAGCAACAGGCGCTCGACGGTCCGCGCCTGCCCAGTACTCTCATCGACATCTACCACCGCTCCCGCCAGACGAACATCCTTTTTCGCCACTTCCAGCCGAACATGAGTTTGAAGCAGGAATCGTTGCAAACTACGATCTGCTCGAAACCCGATGATGCCGTCGTATGGGCCGGTCATACCTACATCGGTGATCAAGGCCGTACCTCCGGGTAAGACGCGCTCATCCGCCGTAGGAACGTGAGTGTGGGTCCCAAACACTGCGCTCACCCGCCCATCCAAATGAAAGGCCATCGCTTGTTTCTCGCTCGTCGCCTCAGCGTGAAAGTCCACCAGAATCACTTTGACATTGGCTGGCAACTCCGCCAAGAGCCGATCTGCCGCGGCAAACGGGGAGTCGAGGTTGCTCATGAAGACGCAACCTTCTAGATTCAGGGTGGCAACAGGGATTCCTGCCGCCGTCTCCCCCACATAAAGACCATGGCCGGGGTTTCCCTTGGGGTAGTTGGCGGGCCGCAAGAAATCCGCCCTCTGGTCGAGTAGCTGCAGCCCTTCCCTTTTGTCCCAAATATGGTTTCCAGAGCTAAAGCAATCGATCGGCAGCTCATCCAATTCTCGGAGAATCTCAGGAGTAACCCCAAAGCCCCCTGCCGCATTCTCGATATTCACCACCGTATAGTCGATAGACCGCTTGTCCACCAGACTCGGGAGCATTCGACTGAGAGCCCGTCGCCCGGGTTTTCCAACGACATCACCTACGAACAAGAGTTTCATAGCGAAATCCTTTAACGGGCGTACTCGATCGCTCGGGTTTCACGAATCACGGTCACTTTGATCTGGCCGGGGTAGGTCAGCTCAGCTTCGACTCTGCGAGCAATGTCCTTCGACAGCCAAAGGGCCTGCTCGTCGGCGATCCTCTCGCTATCGACAATGATGCGGATCTCGCGCCCTGCCTGGATAGCGAAAGTCTTTTGAACCCCCCGAAAACCCGAGGCTATCTCCTCCAGCTTCTCCAACCGCTTGACATAGGTCTCGAGGATTTCACGACGGGCACCAGGGCGGGCCGCAGACAAGGCATCAGAAGCCGTCACAAGAACCGCTTCGACGGTTTCCGGATCATAGTCCCCATGGTGGCAAGCCATGGCATGAATCACCTCTTCGGTTTCGCCAAATTTGCGCAGTAGATCGATTCCCAACTCCAGATGGGAACCCTCCATCTCCCGATCCACCGCCTTGCCGATGTCGTGCAGCAACCCCGCGCGGCGGGCAACATGAATATCGACCTTCAGCTCCCCTGCCATGATCCCTGCCAAAAACGCGACCTCTTTGCTGTGTTTCAGCACATTCTGGCCGTAGGAAGTCCGGTATCGTAGCCGACCCAACAACTTCACCAGCTCCGGATGGACACCAGCGATATTGAGCTCCAGAAGAGAGGCCTCCCCTTCCTGCCGGATGCTTTCGTCGAATTCTGATTTGACCTTCTCGACAACTTCCTCGATGCGAGCCGGATGAATTCGGCCATCGGAAATCAGCCGATCGAGCGAAACTCGAGCGATCTCTCGGCGCAGAGGGTCAAAGTTGGAGACGATCACTGCCTCCGGAGTGTCATCTACGATCAGATCGACTCCGGTAGCCATCTCCAAGGCGCGGATATTTCGACCTTCACGGCCGATGATCCGGCCCTTCATCTCATCGTTGGGAAGCATGACCACGGAGACCGTGGTCTCGGCCACATAATCTGAGGCGGCCCGTTGAATGGCCATGCTGATAATGCGCTGGGCTTCTCGCTGAGCCTTTTCCCGGGCTTCGTCTTCGATGCGCTTGACCAGGTGAGCAGCTTCGATTCTCGACTCACTCTCCAGCACCCGAGTCAGCTGTTCCTTGGCCTGTTGAGCCGTCAGTCCCGCGATCTGCTCTAACTTACTCCGCTCTTCGTCGACCAAGCCCTGAAGCTCGACTTGCTGCTTTTCCACGCTGCGCTCCAAGGAGGTCGTGGCCCGCTCTCGGCTCGACAGCTCCTTTTCTCGCTGGGCAACTTCGTCTAAGCGCTTGGCGAGGGAATCGTCTCTTTGGTTGAGACGCCGTTCGAGTGTTTCCAGCTCTGCGCGGCGCTTTCGTGAGATTTTTTCGAATTCGGAACGAGCTTGGAGCAGCTTTTCCTTGGCGGCAACTTCAGCTTCCCGGAGCTTGCTCGCACTCTGACGCTCGGCGGTAGCAGAAATCTCCACCGCTCGGGCTTTGGCCTCTGCGACTATCCGAGAAACCGTTGCGCGACCATTGAACCA
Organism: Deltaproteobacteria bacterium; assembly: GCA_022601195.1. Lineage (GTDB taxonomy): Bacteria > Acidobacteriota > Thermoanaerobaculia > Multivoradales > JAHZIX01 > JAHZIX01. The sequence goes on along the minus strand of JAHZIX010000039.1, from coordinate 214,027 downwards.
CCAGAAGGCAAGAACCAGAAGCGCCGCCAATAGCAGAGCACCGGCCACTAAATTGGCTTCCAATTGGATACCCCTTCCTGAGCAAAACAGGAGGGTTCGAGAAAATCCGGATAGTCTCCGTCAACGGATAATTAGCAGCATCCCCCGCGAAGCCGTGTGAGCTACCGCGATTAGAACCTGAATCTCTCCAGGTGGGTGTCCGCTCCACGAGCCATTAGCGTCCCCGTGCGGGCGGGGCTGGCACAGGCACCGCAGGTAAAGACTCCCTGCGCAATAGTGTTGGTTCTACAATTGGGCTACCCATCACTAACCACACAGGGGATGCCAGACCTTTTCATCATCAGTATTCCGCGGTTGACTCTCTAGGCGCCTACTTTGTTAGTACCTGCTCTAGTTGCTGCGCCAACTCAACCACTTTCTCCCGGATCTCGTCCCGTTCCCCTTCCTGTTGTTCTTTACACCGAGTCAGCTCGTCTACGAGGTTCAGGGCCGTTAGAATGGCGATCTTGGCGGTATCCACCGTCACCACTTGCTCAGCTACCTCTCGCATCCTACTGTCGACGATGCTGGCCAATTCCCGGAGAGACTCTCCATCGTCTTCGCTGCGAACATAGTAGACCGAGCCAAAGATCTCTACTGCAGTCGTCGTACTCCTCGCTCCCATGCTCGCTACGCTGCCGCCTCCTATCGCCGGAAACCGCGCCCTAACAAGGACTTAAACCGAAATCGACTATAGCACAGTAGGCGATTCCGATTCCCTGCTGGAAACGGGTTCAAACTCCTCCAAGGGAGGGGTTCCTTCTCTTATAAATCAGTCTTCCAGCAACGATTCCAAGCTCGAAGCTAGTTTCTCGACCCTCTGTCGAATCGCCTGACGCTCCTCTTCCCAGCCCTCCGAATCACCCTCGGCCTGGGCGCTCTGCAACTGCTCTTCCAATTCCGCGAGGCGAGCGCTCAAGCTGACATTCTCTTCCCGAAGCCGCTCAATCTCTGCTGCCGCTTCCCGCACTCTCTCTTCTAGAGTATCGAGCCAGTCCATCTAGACGATCCTTTCTTCTATGAGGCCAAACGAGGAGGCCCGTCAAACCTGGCCAGTCAGGCCGGCCAAGCAAATCTGCTGTTCAATGCTTCAGCGACCAGCCCTTGCCGATCGTTGACTTCGTCCTGGGTGAGGGAACGATCCGAAGAAGTGTAGACGAAAGTGAGAGTTGTATTCACCGCTCCCGCAGGCACTCCCTTACCCTGATAGCGATCCTTGAGATGAAACGAAGCTAGGTCATCGGGAGAAACCGCTTCGATCGCCTGCCGCAGATCTCCCCAGGAGACTTGGACAGAGTGAGTGAGGGTCAGATCTGCTTGAATTCCGGGAAAGCGAGACGGCTCGGAGATCGTATCCCTTCGCACACCGGTACCGAGGGTCTCCACGTCGATCTCGGCCACAAAGAGAGGAAAGGGGCCCTCTCCTTCTTCCAAAAGCCCGCAATACCCGGCCTGACGACTCCCACAACGGATTTCGGCGGCGCAATCATCTGACAACCCTGACCGAGAAGCTGGCACCAGAGTGAGCTCCTCATCGAGAGCCACGCCAAGGCTCTCTAAGATTCCCTTTAGGTCAAAGAAATCTAGCGGCCGCCCATTCTCCCAAGGGGTTCCCGTCTGCCCACCTACCACCAGACCCAAAGCGTCCTTTTCTTGGGACTCCTCTCCTGCCTCACCGTGCTGGGCAAAGATGTGCCCAACTTCAAAAAGGCGGATTTCGCCGGCCCCTCGACGCTGATTGAAACGGGCAGCCTCGATTAAGTTGGGTAGCAGAGAACGACGCATCACGCTATAGCGCTCCGAGAGCGGATTGGATAGCTCGAGGGCTGGTACAGCCTGATAAAGGCCAGGAAAAGAAGCATCGCTCTGAGCATCATGGAAGGCAAAGTTGACAGCCTCCACACAGCCACAGGACACCAAGACGTCTCTCATTCGGCGAGCTCGCCCCTGCTCTTGCGGAGTGTGGCCATCAGCCCCCGATAGGGCCGGCAGAGTAGCGTCTATACGGTCTATTCCGTAGAGTCGAATGACTTCTTCGTAGAGGTCGGCTGGCAGGTCGAGATCAAGGTGACGCCAGCTGGGAACCGTTACCTCCCAACCGTCACTCCCATCGGATTCTACGGCCAATCCCAGACCGCCAAGCCAGCGTTCCATTTCTGGCCGTGGAATGGGCGCTCCGGCAAATGCCGTCAACCGCTCCGGATCTAGAGGAATCACCTTCCTCTGGTAAGGAGCCGGGTAGATATCGATCGCCCCTTGGAGAATCTCTCCTCCGCCGAGCTCAGCGATCAGGGCGGCAGCCCGATCTGCAGCCTCTCTGCAGACCTCCGGGTCCGCGCCGCGCTCGAATCGATGACTGGCATCGGTATGGAGTCCCAATCGACTCGCTGTCGTCCGTACCGAGGAGGGAGCGAAAAAAGCACTTTCGAGAAGGATGTCTTGGGTCTCGACAGAGACCTCACTGTCGCGCCCACCCATAACGCCAGCCAAGGCGATAGGACCATGGGCATCAGCGATGATCAGAGTCTCTTCATTCAAGTCTCGAGACTCGCCATCTAAGGTCACCAGCGTCTCTCCCGCCCGAGCCAAACGGACCTGGATCGTCGCCTCGCCGATCTTGCTCAAATCAAAGGCGTGGAGAGGCTGACCGTACTCCCAGAGAACAAAATTGGTCACGTCGACAACATTGTTGATCGAGCGTAGACCGAGGGACTCCAGACGCTCTCTTAGCCAGGGTGGGCTGGCCCCAACCGCGACACCTCGAATGACTCGAGCCACGTAACGCCGGCACAACGCAGGATCCTCTATCTCGATCCGAGCCAGAGCGGCAGCGGCCTCAGAGGTCTCCTGGAGCTGGACCTCCGGTGGCCGCCAAGGCCGATCGAAGGCGACCGCAATCTCTCGAGCCATCCCAAGATGGTTCATACAATCGGGCCGGTTCGTGGTGATGTCGATGTCCAGAATGGTGTCGTCACCCATTCTGTCGGCCTGCTCGACGGCATGACCGATTTCGGTCAACCGTTGGGCCGCAGTCTCCACTTCCGGTGGGGACTCGACATATTCAGACAGCCATTTGTAAGACAGTTGCATGAGGAATTGGCCTTCGTGTGGGAGATTCCGGTTTTCAGTGACGAGATCGGGTATCAGGCCCGGATCTGCCCCAACACGCGCAGATCATTCTCGAACAGCATGCGGATATTGGGAATGCCGAAACGAATCATTGCGACCCGATCGATGCCCAAGCCGAACGCGAAACCGCTGTAGCGCTCTGGATCGATTCCACAGCCAGAAAGGACCCGCGGATCGACCATGCCGGAGCCGAGAATTTCCATCCACCCCGTTGAGGAGCAGACTTTGCAGTCCCTTCCAGTACCGGAGCAGAAGGGACATGTGATGTCCACCTCTGCCGAGGGCTCGGTGAAAGGGAAGAAGCTGGGCCGTAGCCTCACCCCGGTGTCAGCAGTGAACAATCGCTTCACGAAAGACTCGAGGGTTCCTTTGAGGTCTCCTACCGTGAGTCCTTCCGCTACCGCCAAGCCCTCTACCTGGTGAAACATCGGCGAGTGCCGGAGGTCGTTGTCATTACGAAAAACTCTTCCAGGGCAGATCACCCGGATGGGAGGCTTTCTCGACAACATGGTGCGAATTTGAACCGGAGAGGTATGGGTTCGCAGAACCTTTCCGTTCTTGACGAATAAGGTGTCCTGAGTGTCCCTGGCCGGATGATTGGGAGGGAAGTTGAGGGCCTCGAAATTGTGGTAGTCGTCCTCTACCTCCGGACCCTCCGCTACGCTGTACCCCAACTCCGTGAAGATGTCTTCGATCTCTCGCCGAATCACGGTGATCGGATGAAGACTACCTATTTTCGGCGGACGACCGGGAAGGGTGACATCCGTCGCCAGGCTCTTCACCTCTTTTTGCTCCCGAAGGTGCAGTGAAGAATCTAACTCTTGGAGCCGAGTCTCGACTCCTTGCTTGAGAAGATTGACCCCCTGGCCATAGGCCCGGCGATCTTCCGGCGGAATATCCTTCATGCGCCCCATTAGCGAGCGCAACAGGCCCTGTTTCTTGCCAACCCAACGAAGGCGCAGCGCTTCCCAGGACGGCCGGTCCGAAATCTCGGCAGCCTCCCGATCGAACTGCTCGGTCAGCTCACTGAGCTGGCCGGCGGTATCCAAGGCCTCAGGCCTCCGCCGGAGCTGCCTGATCCAGTGCCTGGCGAGCCATTTCGGCCACCTGCGCGAACCCTTCTGGCTCCCGCACGGCGAGGTCGGCTAAGATTTTCCGATTCACCTCACAGCCAGCCACCTTCAATCCGTTGATGAAACGGCTATAGCTGAGACCGTGGAGACGTGCCGCCGCATTGATCCGGAGGATCCAGAGGCTCCGCAGCTGACGCTTGCGCTGCCTACGATCACGGTAGGCGAAGGATAGAGACCGGTCCACCGCCTGTTTGGCGATGCGATGATTTTTGGATTTGTTGCCGTAGTAGCCCTTGGCGAGCTTGAGAATCTTGCGGCGTTTTTGGGCCCTCTTGGGACCTCTAGCTACACGTGCCATCGTAGGAACCTCGTTTCCTGAGTAAAAATTCGTCTCTCAGCCATTTGCTGAAGAACGGGCGCCCCGCTGGACAGGTTCGTCCCAAGGGTGGCGCGGAGATCTAGGCCAATCAGGCCTGGATCATTTTCTTGATCGTCTTTTCGAACTGCCCCTTGACCTCGGTAGCTTTGCGTAGAGTCCGCTTCCGCTTGGTCGTTTTCTTGGTCAAGATGTGGCTATGCATCGAGTGATGGCGCATGACTTTGCCACCTGCAGTCACCTTGAACCTCTTTGCGGCGCCCCGATGAGTCTTTTGCTTCGGCACCAGCCTTCTCCTTTGAACTTGCCGCCTATATCTCTAGGCAGCCACGTTCCGTTGCGTTTTTCTTGAAGGCCACCCATTCCGGTGGCACGAACCGCCGATTATAGGCACAGGAAGCCCGAACCTACAACTCTCCACTTCGCTTCGAGATCAAATCCTTGGCTCGCTCGGAGAATTCCGCTACTGAGAGCGCTCCGAGATCCCCGCCGGCCCGGCGCCTCACGGCCACCGTCTCCGACTCTTCTTCTCTCCCGCCAACTACCAGCATGTAGGGAATCTTCTGAAGCTGCGCTTCGCGAATCTTATAGCCCAGCTTTTCACCGCGAGCGTCCAGCTCGACTCGAATTCCATTCTCAGCCAGCTGCCTGCGCACTCCCTCACCGTAGTCCTTGAACTTCTCGGAAACTGGCAAGATCACGGCCTGCACCGGCGCTAGCCAAAGGGGAAAAGCGCCCGCGGTATGCTCGATGAGCACCCCCATGAAGCGCTCCAAAGAGCCCAGCATGGCCCGATGAATCATCACGGGTCTGTGCTCGTCCCCGTCCGCTCCCACATATCTCAGAGAGAATCTTTGCGGTAATTGGTAGTCCAACTGGACTGTGCCGAGCTGCCATTGGCGACCGATGGCGTCTTTGACCTTGAAGTCGATCTTCGGGCCATAGAACGCGCCGCCGCCCTCATCCACCCCATAGGCCATCTCCTGACCGTCCAAGGCGGCCTTCAGAGACCCCTCGGCGCGATCCCACATTTCCGGTGAGCCAATCGCCTTCTCCGGCCGAGTCGAGACTTCGATCTCCATGTCGTCGAACCCAAAGGTCCGGTAGACCTCGAGGATCAGATGGACCGCTGCAACCACCTCCGATTCGACCTGATCGTCGGTGCAGAATATGTGGGCATCGTCCTGACAAAAGGAACGAACCCGCATCAACCCCGAAGTCACGCCGCTTCGCTCGTAGCGATGTAGACGCCCAAAATCTGCATAGCGGATAGGCAAGTCCCGATAGGACCGTAAGCGCTGGGCGAATATGAGGCAATGGGTAGGGCAGTTCATGGGCTTGACGGCTAGTTCTCGGCCATCCGCCTCGGTGAAGAACATCGCCTCCCGGTAGTTGTCGTAATGACCGGAAGTCTTCCAAAGCTCCACGTCGAGAATCTGCGGAGTCAGCACCTCGCCGTAGCCGTAGGCAGCGTACCGTTCGCGAATGAACTGCTCCAACTCCTTGTAGACCACTGCACCCTTGGGGTGAAAAAAAGGCGCTGCCGGCGCAGAAGGGTTGAAGGAGAAAAGATCGAGATCCTGGCCCAAGCGGCGATGATCTCTGGCCCGTGCCTCCTCGATGCGCTGCAGGTACTCATCGAGTTCCTTCGCTTTGCCAAAGGCCGTACCGTAGATGCGCTGCAGCATCTCGTTGGCCTCGTCGCCCCTAAAGTAGACCCCGGAAGCTTCGAGCAACTTGATCGCCCCAATTTGGGAAGCTCGCTGCACATGAGGGCCTCGACAGAGATCTACGAAGCGACCGTGACGATAGACTGTGATGGTCTCGCCCTCAGGAATATCTCCGAGGCGTTCCAGCTTCAGCGTCTCACCCAACTCCGTAAACAGATCTTTCGCTTCCTCTCGGGAGAGCTCCTGACGCTCGAAGGTCGCGTTCTCAGCCAAGATCTCGACCATCTTGGCTTCAATCGTTTCGAAGTCCTCCGGGGAGAACGGCCGCGGGAAACGGAAGTCGTACTGATATTTCTCGGAGTGATCCTGACGTCCAGCATCGATTTCCACCTCAGGCCACAGACGCTTGACCGCATCCGCCAGGACGTGCTCGGCGGAATGCCGAATGAACTCACCTGCCTCTGGGCTCTTGGTCGTGAATAGGCGAAACGAGCCGCTCGCCGACAAAGGGTGCCGCAGATCGACGACTTTTCCGTCGAGCTCTGCTCCGATGGCATCCTTAGCCAATCTCGGGCCGATGGACTCGGCAACCTGGAGAGGAGTCGTCCCCGCCTGTACCTCCTTGGTATCCCCGTTGGGTAGGGTGAGGGTCAACAGCTCCGTTGCCGTCGTCATGGCGAGATCCTCATTGCAGGAAGAAATTTATTTGAACGAACTCGATGCGGGTGCTCTAGCGATCCTTGATCGCCCCAGACGCAAGGAATTCAAAGTCAGGTAAACCCCCGACTTCGGGCCTGGTAGGCGCTAGCGGACTCGAACCGCTGACCTCTACCGTGTGAAGGTAGCGCTCTAACCAGCTGAGCTAAGCGCCTAGGTTCCCAAATGGAATGAGACGGATGCAACGCGAAGAAGGCTTCCATGGTAGGCCCGAGCGGACTCGAACCGCTGACCTCTACGATGTCAACGTAGCGCTCTAACCAGCTGAGCTACGGGCCTGGATTGGAAGCTTTAAAAGAGCCATTCGGAGTCTCGAAAACCCCGAGACGCACCTTCGCGCCAAGACGGGCGAGGGTAGCAAAAGGGGCCAGTGGGTGTCAACGCTTAGCATCCGGTAACGGTGGTGTTGCAGCCCCACGAACCACCCCAAGCCACCCTTTTAGATATTCTCCTTCCGGATGATAGACGGAAACGGGATGGTCCGGGGCTGCTCCGAGAGGAGACAGAAGAGCCAGATCGACCCCCGCCTCTAGAGCTGACGAGAAAAGGATTTGCCGAAACAGCCTGGTGTCTATGGCAGAGCTACAGCAGAAGGTTAGAAACAATCCGCCTGGCTCTACCCGTCCCAGAGCGAGGCGATTGAGGTCTTTATAGGCACGGGCTGCTTTGTCCCGGTCCGCCCGGCGGCGGGCCAGAGGAGGTGGATCGCAAATCACCATCCCGTATGAGTCGCTCCGGCGACGCAGGTCTTCGAAGACATCCTTTGCCACCCACTCCACGGAAGGCTCGTCGCCGCCAAGAAGCTCTCGATTGAGCTCATAGTGGACTCGACCACGGTCTACCTGGCGGCGGGAGCTTTCTACATGAACGACCGACCTGGCCCCACCACGTAAGGCATAGAGACCAAAGGCTCCGGTATGAGCGAAGAGATCCAATACGGAGCGATCTTTCGCCAGATCTTCTACTCGACGCCTATTGGCTCGCTGATCGAGGTAGAAGCCAGTCTTCTGGCCGCCCCCCAGCTCTGCCAGGAAGTTGAAACCATGCTCCAGGAACGCCGCCTCTTCCGGGAGGTCTCCCGCGACAACCTCATTTTCTACGGGTAGGTTTTCTCGTCTACGAGGGCCGAGCTCGTTGATTTGCAGAATCGGCAAGCCTGGCAGTAGGCCCTGAAGAGCAGCATAGGCCTGACTTCGTAGAGCCTCGAGCCCGGAAGACGTTATCTGACTGACCAGAACTTGGCCAAACCTATCGACAGTCCAGCCAGGCAGTCCATCTCCCTCCGCGTTGAGAAGGCGATACCCTGAAGTCGATTCCGGCAGTAGCTCCCGACGCAGCTCCATCGCTGTCCGAAGACGTTCTTCGAAAAGCGCTCTCCCGATAGACTCCTCGGGGCTCGCCAGCAAGCGCACTCGCAATTGAGCACCTGGAGAGTGAAACCCGGAGCCCAGCACTGAGCCGTCGTGGGCCAGGACCTGAGCTATGGGAGCCTTGGTGTCTCCCTTCGAAGAGGCGATGGCCCCTGAAAATAGCCAGGGGTGACGCCCCCTAGTTGCCTTGTCCCGACCTGGTTTCAATCGCACGGTCAATGACCCCATAACTTCCCTTCCCTCAGTTTGATCCTGCCACCTGAATTCGGTGATCTGGCAAGAGTACCCTGCTTTCCTCAGCAGAAGCTGCTTAGCTTTGCTCTTCCTGAATCGACATCCTTGCCCGGCACTCCAACATAACCGTCCATCTTCTAGCTGCAACCTTGAATCTCCGGCTTCGTATCTTCTTGGCGAAGCCGGCCCCATTCCCTCACGGGCGAAGCGCTTTGTCTGCACTCCATTTTTGAGCTAACCTGACACCCTACCTTTCCCGGCAACGGGGAGGATTCAATTCAGGAGAAAACCATGATTCGAAACCGCATTTTCTGCGCCCCTTTAGCGCTCTGCCTTCTCGCCCTTGGGACCTTCGGTGGTACCACCGCCCAGGCCCAAGACGCCATCCAGACCGGCCTGGATATCCAAGAGGCCTTCCGGGCTTATCAAACCGCTGTCCTGGAAGACCAAGGCTCAGATGCTGCCAAACTCGTCAGTCAGGGAACCATCGCCTATTTCGAAGACGCTCGTGAGATGGCGCTCTACGGAACCTTGGACGAGCTGGAGAGTCGCACCTTCACAGATCGCCTGCAAATCGTCCTGCTTCGACACCGGGTACCGCTGAAGAAACTCGAAACCTTCTCCCCGGAAGAGATCTTTGCTTTTGCCGTCGACAATGGCTGGGTTGGCAAACGCAGCATTGGCACACTCGACGTCGGAACTGTTCGCCTCGAGGGAGGAGCTGCCATGGGACAAGCGCTCCGAGAAACGCAACCGACAGATTTAGAATTGCGTTTCGTCTACGAAGAGGAGAACTGGAAGCTTGATCTTCTCCCGTTGTTGGCGGTCGGCAACGAGAGATTCAGCCAGCTCGCTGAACAGCAGCAACTGACGGGAGAAGAGTTGATCCTCGGCATCATCGGAAATGTCACAGGCAGCGAAGTCTCCCGAAGCATCTTCGATCCGCCGTTGACGCGAGCTGAGTAGAACTCGCCCGGGAACGGGAGACCTACTCACTTCTGTTGACATTCAGATGAAATCCGAGATCTGACGGAGGGGGGGCGATGAGCTCCCCTTTCGCTTTACTGAGAATCTTCCGCATCGGTTTCCGTTGAAGGCGTCTCCGCAGAAGATTCCCGGAAGGGCCGCAGGGTGAAGTCCTTCTCACTTTCCGACACCCTGCGCAAAATCACCGGGACTCCTTCCTCGACACCAATCTGGTTTCTGACGCTGCTATAGCTCGAAATATGTCCCGATAGGGGCATCCTCTCCAAATCCAATGGGTAACAACCCGTAAAGGACAAGGCCAGGCGCGAACCCAACTTGCCCTCTGGGTTCATCGACGCCGAAACAAAGGGGGATGCTTCCAAGGTACCCTCGAGGTAGAGACAGGGAACCCCGGCGATCTCACGGATCGCAACGAGGTGGGTGCCGCCCTCCAGGTCCTCTTCCTCTACGGCCACGTAGTTCTTGGCTAGCTCCTCAACCGTGCTCTCCTTACTGATGTCCCAATGACCTCCTAGAGCCTGTGGCTCAGAGGTGCCAAAAATCACGTCGTCCCGAGTGTCCTCTTGGTTGGCTGTCTCCAAAACTTGCGACAAGAAAAAGCTCTGGGTCGGAGTCAGCTCGCCCTCCTGAAGAAGAATCTCAGTAGTGGCTCCCACGCTCTTGGTTTCAACGACCTGTCCCGGGGACAGTCCCGCCACCGGCTGGCCATCTACCTGTGCCTCGAATAGCACCACCAGATACTCCGCCTGAGTGATACCGCCATCTTCGTCCACGGCCAAGACCGTGCCATCTGCTTCCAGGCGAATTTTCCCCGATTGCGACTGATCACCCAGGGACTCGTCTCCATCGAAGAGAGTCTCCGTATTGGTCAGGCTGGCTGTTGCCGTCATATGGAACCGAGCTCCTACCTTCGTGCCGCGATAAAGCTGGATCGGATAGGTCTTTTCAGACTCCGCCCTGACGGAATCAACTTGGTCCACCGAAGTTGCAACGGATTCTCCGACGGCTCCTTCAATGCGTTCTCCGGCACGCACTCCGATGCCGAATGCCTGCGGCACCGTTATTGAGATGGCCAAGACGGAACTCCCTAGCCACCAAACCAGATTCTTCATGTCTATCTCCCAATTCCGTGATCTTCAAAAAAGCATCACGGGCCAAATAGAACCTACCTGGAGCGCTCTCGCGCCTCGCCAACTCTCTGCCTCACCCCGGCTAGTAGCTTTGGAACTTCATAGAGGATGCCATCCTTGACCGTCCAACGAATGCCCTCTTCCGAAGCTCTTCCACGTCCCTTTTTTCCAGCTCGGGCGGAAGAATCCGGAGTGGCCCCATAGAGAATCTTGAAATCCACCAGAGGATTTCCCTTCACAATGATCAAGTCCGCCAGCTTGCCACTCTCCACGGTACCCAGTTGGGAGCCCATACCCAAGGCCTCGGCAGAAAGAGAAGTCGCCGACAAGAGGGCTTCCATGGGCTCAAAGCCTGCTTCCTGAAGTAACTCCAATTCTCGGACCAAGCCGAATCCATACAGGTTGAAGGACCGGCCGGCGCCGCTGCCGGTGACCACTCTGCCCCCCCGATCCTTGAAGTCGTTCAGGAAGGCCATCCAGGTGGAGAACAACCCTCTCCAGGCCACTTCATCCTCGGTACTCCAGGGCTCAGCCTGGTCGATTCCGAAGGCTCTCCACAGGGATGGCAAGGTGTAAGCATCGTGCCAATCCGCACGCCGCGCCCGCATTAGGTCTCGGCGAGACTCGAGAGAGCTCAAAGCAGGAATCAGGGTCAGATCCTGCTCCACGAGGGCATCGATGACTTCTAACCAACGCTCAGTGCCCGGGCGACCAGCCTGATTCCAAACAGCAACTGCTGCCCGGGAACGCGCTTTCGGTAGCCGCGGGTCATAGCCAGCTGAGAAGGCTGGACGACTGCCCTTGGGCAGGAGAGCCTCTGGCAGCCCGTGCCACGACTCCAAGAAACCCCCTCCCCAACGCGCTACATCCAGTGCGTGGAGGCGAGACCCCGAATTCTCATCCAATTGGACGGATGCGCCGATCTCCTGCCGTAAGGCTTCCTCCAGGGCAGCTCGAAGCACCGTCGGCTTGGAAAAACGAAGGTCGACACCACTGGCTCCAGCCTGCGCCGCTTCTGCAACCCGATCTCGGGTTTCGAGCAAGCTCTGAGAGGATGTATCCGCATCCAACCCCAAAGCGAGATAAGGGAAAATCCGAGGAGCTAGCCTCTCGTTGCGCGAGCTCGCTTCCTTCAGACGCAGGCAGGCTTCGATACCCTCGCTACAGAAGGGTTCTCGAATGGTGGTAATGCCGTGAGCAAGCCATAACTCGAGGCCATATTCAATGGGCTCACTCACCGGAGCGTAGAGGTCCATCAAACCTGGAAGTACATAGAAACCATCCAAGTCCATCTCGCGGCCACTCGTTGCCGGTGGCTCTCCTTCGCCAATCGGAACATTTGCCATAGTGGAACCAGACGGCAGAATACGGTCTATGCGATTGCCGTCGATGAAGATATCTACCGGCCCACGGAGAGGAGCGCCGGTGCCATCGATGAGCATGGCTCGACGCAAAATAAGGCCTCCCGGTGAAGAGGTAGTGGTCCTGCCGGGGAACCTTTCGGGCTCCAAAGACACGACGGTCGACGCCTCTAGCGCGGGAGCCTCGGAGGGCCTCGCGCCTTGAGTTTGCGCAGCTGAGCTTGGCGTCTCGGCGGCATCGACGGGCGAAGATCGTTCTGCAGGAACTTGTTGCTCTACAGGCACTCGAGCAGTTGGCGTTTGGGCCGCTGCCGGCAAGAAACCAAGGCAAGACAGCCCAGCAGCTACCCATAGAACTGTCCGCGCGCCCGGTGAAAAGGGAGCTGGAATAGGGGCTACCAAAATCTTCTTCAGCAATCCGTGGTTGACAGAGAAGGTTCCCATCGGGATCAAGTGGCTTCGCCCTCGATCCACTCCTGCACTCGCCCTACCGCATCCGCCACGTCAACGAGCTGCCGCTCTCGATCACGGCGGAGGGAGATTTCAACTTTCCCCTCCTGAAGCGATTTGGCTCCCACCACGACTCTCACCGGGAGGCCGATGAGGTCGGCGTCTTTGAATTTGACTCCCGGCCGCCCCTTGCGGTCATCGTAGAGAACCTCGACTCCTCGCTCCCTCAACTGGTCATAGAGAGCCTCTGCCTGGCGGACGACCTCGTCATCCTTGGGATTTAGAGCGATCAGAAGAACCTGAAAGGGGGCCAAGGGCATGGGCCAGATGATTCCATCCTCGTCAAAATTCTGTTCGATGGCGGCCGCTACCGTGCGCCCGATACCGAGGCCATAGCACCCCATGGCCATGGGGTGACCCTTGCCTTCTTCGTTGAGGAAGTTGCAATTCATGGCCTCTGAGTACTTCGTCCCCAGCTTGAAGATATGCCCCACCTCGATTCCTCGAAATTGCTCCAGGACACCGGTGGAACCTTCCACGGGGGTTGGATCGCCTCCCTGAGCTAGGAGCACATCTTCCCATTGCTGAGGGCTAGCATCTCGCCCCCAATTGGCGCCGGTAAAATGAGCGTCTGCTTTGTTTGCACCGCAAACGAAGTTGGTCAATCCGCGGACGGTTGGATCGGCGATCAGACGCACTTCCTCAGACAGCCCGATGGGCCCAGCGAAGCCGACGGGAGAGCCCGTTGCCTGCCTCACTTTTTCCTCACTTGCCAACACCACGACATCTCCGTCCAAGAGGTTCTTCAACTTAACCTCGTTGACCTCTCGATCTCCCCGAATGGCGATAGCGACGAGAGCCTCATCTACCTCGTAGATCAAGGTCTTCACCACTTTCTCCTCGGCTACACCGAGAAATTCCGCCACTTCGGCGACCGCTGTCGTCTTGGGAGTAGCCACCTCCAGGAGGGGCTGAGGGTCTTCCGCTGGGGCTGTCGGCAAAGGACCGATGATCGCCTTTTCAACGTTGGCCGCATAGCCCGACTCTTGGCACCGCACGACTACGCTTTCTCCCGTCGAAGCCACTACCATGTATTCATGGGAGGACGACCCTCCAATGGTTCCACTGTCGGCGTCAACGGAGACATAGTCCAGGCCGCAGGCTTGAAAAATTCTCCCGTAAGCATCTGCCATGGCTCTGTAGGTGCGATCCAGGCAGGCCTCGTCCGCATGGAAGGAATAGGCATCCTTCATGAGGAATTCGCGACCTCTCATGAGGCCAAAACGAGGTCGAATCTCGTCCCGAAACTTGGTTTGGATCTGGAAGAGATTCAGGGGCAGCTGACGGTAACTACGCACATCGTGACGGACGATGTCGGTAATCACTTCTTCATGGGTCGGGCCGAAACAGAAATCCCGGTCGTGACGATCCTGAATGCGCAATAACTCTTTACCGTACTGTTCCCAGCGCCCGGATTCGCGCCACAGCTCCGCAGGCTGAACCGCCGGCATGGAAAGCTCGACACAGTCTGCCTTTTCTAGCTCCTTCCGAACGATGCCTTCCAGCTTCTGTAGGCTCCGCAGGGCGAAGGGTAGATAAGAATAGATTCCGGCAGCCACCTTCTTGATCATGCCAGCCCGGATCATCAGCCGATGGCTGACAACTTCGGCATCAGCAGGGACTTCACGGGTCGTAAACAGGTAATATCGACTCCAGCGCATGGGATTCTCCAGAGGGTGGTGAGATAGAGTCTGTGGCAGCAAACCAGGCCCCCCAATGGAACCGGCAAGGCGCCGAAAACTCTCCTATCTTTCTTGAATGGGCACTTCTTTGAACGGGTATTTCTAGAGCCGACTCTTCGTTCCGCCGACTCCGACAGGGCCGTAACGGCCCCATTTCTACCTACTCCTTATGATTCCCGCGGGCCCCACTTATAGACCGACGAGTCCCCTTGACGCACTCGATCATCTTTTCTTCGAAGCGTTGGCCTCCCTCGCTCAGCGAACGAGCCTCCGCCAGGATGTTACGGGCCTTCTCTTTCTGCCCGGAGGCCAACAAGGCTATACCGAGATGGTTCAGAGTGGTCTGAGAGGGCGCCAGCTCACTGGCTTTGGAGAGAAAATCGATCGCCTGTTCGAATTCTCGGCGCTTATAGTGCACCCAGCCCAAGGCAGCTAGCGGCAATTGTCGCAACTCTTTGGGAGACAGCTCCACTGACCGCCGGGCATAGTCCAGCGCCTCGTCCAGATCTTCTTCCGTTTCAGCCAGGTTGTAGGCCATCTCATAGTAGGCGATGGTCTTGGTGAAGTCTGAGCTGCCCTCCTCCAGGAGTCGCCGCCCCATGAGGTTACCCTCACGGTATTTACCCTGGCTCCTCAAGGCTTCTATGAGCGTCGCATAGGCGGTGGTGCGAAGCATCTCGTCCGGCTCCAATTCGAGAACTTTCCGGGTCAAAGCTTCGATCTCCCGCCCCCGATTGAGCTGAAGACAGACCAGCGCATAGGCCATCAACAGCATAGGATTTTCGGCATCGAGATCCAAAGCCTGCCGATAGGTCACCAGGGCCTGTTTGAGATCGTCCCGCTCGAGATGGACAGCTGCTTTGGCAAAGAGATCCCGGGCCTCTCCTTCGGGCAGTGGTACCGGAGCATCCGCGTGGCTGGTCATGTAGAGGACCAAATCCCGGTAGTGCATCTTCTTCGGATTGAGGCGCTGGGCTTGGCGCAAGGCATCAAGCGCTTTGCGGCTCCAGCGACGATCGAGATAGGCCAGGCCTAAGAGCTGGTGCGCCTCCTCTGAAGCGGGATCGGCCCTAACGGCATCCTGGAGGCATCGGATCGCTTCAGAAGCTCGTCCCATCTCGTATAGGCAGCTTCCCAGAAGGTAGAGCGCTTGGGGTACAGCATCCAGCTCCACCGCTCGCTCCAGGTACGCGACTGCCTGGGAAAGCTCACCCTGGCTCGCGAACACGGCGCCTAGACTGAAATGTGGCAGAAAGGCATCTGAATAGAGCACCGTTGCCCGTTTCAGAAGCTCCTCCGCTCTTTCGCTATCCCCCTTCTCGTAAAAGATCGCGCCACCGTAAACCAAACCCTCGTAATGGTCCGACTTCAATTCCAGCACTTTGGAAAAATATTTCAAGGCGAGGTCGGTATCGCCATCATCGAAATGGGTTTCCCCCAAGAAGTGAGCCAACTCGTAGTTGTTCCCATCCAGGCGATAGGCAGCCTCGAGGGCCCGATGAGCGCCCTCTCGGTCAAAAGCAGAGAAGGCGGTCTCGGCATCTTGTAAGAGATCTTGAAAATCTGCTTGCCGACGGCCTTCGAATAGGCTACTCATCCGCTCACGGCGCACCAGGAATCGTTCTCGCTTCTCGAGAGATAGCGAGTGGTCGTCCATCCGCGACTGCCACAACTCATTCCAATCGTCAGAGGCTAGGACTCGTTTCTCCTCGAGCAATTCCCGCAAGGCTGCCAGCCCGGTGTTGTTCACCAGAATATTGCGTTCTTGCTTCCGCAAGGCTCCTAGCAGCTGGCGCAGGGATTCCGCGCTCCGCTTGACCACCTCTTCCAGAATCGAAATTCTCTCGAGGAGGTGCTCGTCGAAAGAAAAACCTTCCTCCCCCATAGAGTCAAAGTCCAGATCCTCTTCAAACAAGGTCCCAGATACCACCAATAGTTTGTGGTGGCAGCGGCGACAGAATTCCCGATCGGCCTGGTTGGTCACGCCGCACACCTGACAGAACAGCTGACTCCAACTTGTGGGCCGCTTTCCAGTCTGGGAAATGATGTCCTCGTTTTTCATGCTTGGTGGTTCAAGTGAAGAATCTCGGTTGTCCGCTCTCGAGCCGGCGAGGGACCCGCTTCACGGGTCACCGGGCTGGCGAAGATATCTTCTCAGACTAAGAGATCACCGAGACGTGGTCAAGGCGCATAGCGCCTAGTTCAGCTTAGAGGACCGAGGTTTTCGAACCAAGCTTCCCGTCGGCCGAACTTCGTTGTCAAAGCGGCTCCCACTCCGATCAGAGTGGCCACGGTCCACACCCAAGCTCCGACAAAGGGGAAAAACTTGAAGATACCGAGAATAACCAGACCAAGAGAGGCAGCTTCGAGAACCTGAGGGCGGCGCCCGAGACGACGAAAACACCATGATCCCAAGGCATGGAAAACGGCAACGACGCCCCACAACTTTGCTAGCAGGAGCACTAGGACGACCAAGCAAACAAGGGGAAAACTGATCAAGGGCCCAGCAAAAGTCGTCAAAAACAAGGTCGTCAACACCAGAGTCGCAACCCCGACCAGACCCACCCAGAAATTCCGAAAAGGCTCATCGGCTACGCTTCGGGAGGTGCTCTCGACCTGTTTTCCACTCACCGCGAACAGCAGCATCAAGAGCAACAGCCAAGCCGACAGGAGGGCAGCCTTGAGGGCCAACAAAACCGGCTCCGTGGCAGCCAAGCCGATAGCCGGCCCCTCCAGGAGGGTGAGCCAAGCGGATGACGCTGAGGGATAGGAAACAGCACGACCACCGATAAAAGCCCCGGGCGCCGCTTCGAGGCGACCACCGAGAACGAAAACCTCGCCCTCGACTTTCGCTCCGGCAGCTAGGCGAGCGTCCCCCCCAAGAACGATCACATCACCCTGGACAGAACCTAGAACCTCTACCGAGCCACCGATGGCAGCGACCTCCGAGTGGGCCTCTCCCTCCACGATGACGTCTCGGCCTAGACCGACGATCTGGTTGCTGGCGACGGCTCCCTTTTGGATCCGCAGAGCGGAGAGTTTCTCAGCTTCCGCTTCTGCCGCGATTCCTGGCCTCGGTTCAAGGACGACCTGACCAAGAACCAGGACCCACACAACGACCCAGAGCCGCATCAGGGATCGGGAGCTTCTCATGGGAAAAATGTACCGTGGACGAAGCTGGGAAGCTACAGAAAATAGCCGACGCGATGACTCAGGAGTGAGCTTTCCAGGAAGAGAAACTATTCTTCCCCTTCTGGACCCTCGGAGCCAGCTCTATCTCGAACCGGACTACGGCGAAGGGCGAGCCAGAAGAGGGCATTGAGCCCCACCAACAAGAAGATCACTCCCACCAGGGCCATTGGCGAGGCTTGGAAGAGCTCCCTCATGGCCACTCGAAGCCCCACCCAACTCGCTCCCAGGAGGCCAGCGCCGGTCACCAAAGCCATCTTCATTAGGTCAAAAGCCGCTACCACCGAGCCCAACAGGGACCCCGTCGCCGAGGATTGCGCACCCCAGAGGCTCAGAAGGCTCGTTGCGACGGCTAGCACGGCAAGACAGGCCAATGGCACCCTCCAGGAGCTGCGAGCTGGCGACTCCCAAGGAGCTACCGGCAAATTCGCCATGACTTGCTCCTGGAAATCCTGCCGCACTGAGATTCGTGACTCTCCCATGGCCGCAGTGAGAGCTTGAAAACTACGGCGCTCTTCGCACAGCTCTGAGGAATGCTCCACACTCTCCTCGAGAAGGCGAAGCTCCTGCGGTGTCAACAACTCATCCATCTCTCGGAGGAGCAGTTCTTCTAGGGTGGCTTGGTCAACCGTCGCCATGGCAATATTCCTCTGCAGCCCCGCATCCACACAGACCAGAGCTCGGTTCGTCCTTCAATCGGTCAAAAAGTCTGCCAGTTTTTCTTTTAGCATCTGCCGACCACGAAACAACTTATTCTTCACAGTGCCCAACGGCATTTCTTTGAGCTGGGCGATTTCGTCATAGGACATCTCGCCGTAGTGCCTCAGCAAAATTAGCTCCCTGTACTCCCAGGGAAGCTCCTCGATCGCTTCTTGAATGGCACCACCCCGCTCACGGTTTCGCAGATCTCCATAGGGACCCCGCTCCGGGCTCGGAAGGTCCCACTGCTGACTCTCGCCACTCTCTGAATCTTGTCTCTGCAAGGACACCAACTTGAATCGGCGCTTGCGGAGGAAATCGATCGCAGCGTTCTGCCCCACCCGGAAGAGCCATGTGGAAAACCGGTACTTGGGGTTGAAGCCATCCAAGGCTTGGTAGACCTTGAAGAAGACATCTTGAGCGAGGTCATGAGCTTCGTCGACATTTCGCAGGATCCGGTAGAGATAATTGACCAACCTTCCCTGGTAGCGCTCTACCAGTTCTCCAAACAAATCTTGACGGCCGCCGAGAATCGCGGCCACTAGCTCTTCATCGCTCAACCGCTTTTGTTCTCCCTGCCTTCATCTCTTACGTCGTGGTGACGAGAAAGGTTGCAGCTCAATGCTGCAGGGTGATTTGGTGAAGAAGGTCCCCTTCGACCAAGAGGTCGAGAACTTCGTCACCAGCGACCACCCGACCCAGAGCTGTGTACTCCCCATCCAAATGCGGTTGAGGAGAAAGAGTCAAGAAAAATTGGCTACCAGCGGTATCCGGACTAGAAATAGCCATCCTGAGAACGCCTCGATCGAATCGAATACGATTGATTTCGTCTCGTAGAGTATAGCCTGGCCCCCCGAGCCCATCCTCTCGTGGGTCACCGCTTTGGACTACGAAATCCGGCAGTACTCGGTGAAAGCTCAACCCGTCATAGAAACCCTGCTCCGCAAGTTGCAGAAAGCTCAGACAGGTCATGGGGGCCTCGGGGCAAGCTAGCTCTACCTCCAGATCTCCCCGATCAGTGGCTATCGTGATTCTTCTAGGACGGAGAGATCTCAATAGGGCATCCTCGTAGGCCTCTGCAGGCCGCTGACTTTCCAAAGGGCCAATAGAAGGTGCCTGGTGCCCTAGGTCCCTCAACCCCTTGACCGCTTGCCGACGCACCAGTCGGCGACGATCTCTAGCCAACTGCAGAAGAGCCTCGACGACCTTGGCCTCTTCCGAAGGAGCCCGCTTGCCGCGAGCTACCAGGGCCTTGATCCCTGCCATTCGGCTCGCCTCTTCTCGATCCTTAGATGAATTCGCCCAAGCCCAGAGGAGATCCTCCGTAGAAAGTAAAGGATGAGTTGCCAATGCTTCGAAAACTACCGATCGGACGCCTACATCCGGATCAGACAAACCCTGGCGGGCTAGCGGCTCAGAATCTCTCGAACAAGCCTCCCCTGCAGCGAGGCAAACTCGAAAAACCGCCGCTCGCACTCGCGGGTCGACGTCGTTGAGGCCGTGCTCGACGACAGACCACAGGCCGAGTAACGATGCCGCTTCCACCCCACGAGCTCGAAATAGGGGGTCTGTAGAAGCCAAGGAGCGGGCCACCAGACCCGTTGCCTGGGGATGAGCTGCTTTCGCCAAGCTCAGGAGAGCAGCCGGTCCAAGAGAATCCTTAGAGTCTGCGGCAATGGCCACCAATGCTGCCCCCAGATCCTCGTCCAGGAGCCATGCCCAGGAAACTTCGATGGCAGTCTGGCGAACCACCGGGCGATCGTCCCGAAACAAGCGGAGAATTTCCGTTCGCCAAGTCTCGGGAGCTGCTAGAGCTCCTTCGCTCACCAAACGGCCCGCAGCTCGCAGGGCCTGTACTACCGGCCCTGGAAAGGTGTCCTGCAAAAGGGGAAACAGGCTATCGATAGCTCGTGCTTCCCCCAGCTTGCCGAGGCCTCGAGCGCCCAGGCTTCGGACCCATGGATCTTGATCCGAGAGCAGAGAACGGAGATCTTCGAGAGTGCCCGGAAAAGCCTCCCGAGCCAGGGCATAGGCGGCAAGGGAGCGCAGGCGTGAATCTTCGACTTTCTCCAGTCCAAGGAGTGCCAGAGGAATCATCGCTTCTTCCTGGTAGTGATACAGCGAAGGCAGAAGGCGCGGCCAAAATTCCGCCTCTCCAAGGTCGGCCAGAGCTTCTCCAACCTGCAAGACCGAGACACCGAGTTTCCCTAGGGCTTCAACTGCCAAGGTACCGGTCTCCCGGTCCGAGTCCTTGACATGGCGAAGCACAGCCTCAGCAGAGGCTCGAAACCCCGTTTCGCCTAGAGCAAAGGCTGCCGCTCGCCTCACCCTGGGGGCCGGATCCTCCAACAACTCGAGAAGTATCGGTTGTCCTGGGCGCAGGCCTACTCGCCCCAGGGTTACTGCCAGGGACTCCCGGACCTCGGTCCCTCCTTCCAAAGCAGCATTCACCGCATAGGGCTCGTAGATACGCCTATCGGCGAGCAGCAGGAGGAGCCCCCGCAACTGTAAATCCTCTATCCGGGTTACGGATTCCTTCTTCGCCGCTTTTGGGTCTCGAAACGGTGGCGGGCCCACCGAGGCACAACCGACAACCGCCACTAGGAGGAACCCAGCTAGGCCTTGGGACCATGAGTGCATAAGCCCGATCCTACGACCCGGTAGAGCCGCTAGCAAGTCGCAGACGTAAGCTTGCGGCGGCGGAGTCACCTATAATCCGATCCATGCAAGAGTCACCTCCCTGTCAGCTGAGTTTTCAGAACCTCTATCGCAGCTTCGGCCGTCTAGCAGTTCTGAGGGGAGTCAGTGGTGAAGTCAGCACGGGCCAGACCCTGTTGGTTACCGGCGCCAACGGCTCGGGTAAGAGCACTCTGCTCAAGTGTTTGGCGGGGTTGATGGTTCCGGATCGAGGGGAGATCTCGTATCGGCAAGACAATACCCAGCTCGATGCCCGAGAACGACGCTTGGCGATCGGCTATGTGGCCCCAGACCTTTCTTTCTACGAAGAGTTGACCGTGGAAGAGAACCTCCTCTTCTTCGCTCGCCTTCGACGCACTTCTGAGGACCGCATCGGCCATCTCCTAGAGAGGGTGAACTTACCACCGGACCGATCCGCAGGCACTTTGTCTTCTGGGATGCTTCAGCGTCTACGCTGGTGCTTCGCCCTGCTTCATCAACCCCGCTTGCTGCTCTTGGACGAACCGTTTCAGAATCTCGACTCACCTGGCCAGGATGCCACCCGAAGCCTCCTGGAACAACACTTGGACGAGGGTCTAGCGGTTACCGCGAACCCAGGCCTCCTGGAGCTTCCTCATGTCGCACACCACCTCCAGCTGGCTGGCTGAAGCCTTCGCCGTGTTCGCCAAAGAGTGGCGGACCGAGTTTCGCACTCGATACGCCCTCAATACCCTTGGGTTGTTCGCGATTACCTCCTTGGTGGTCGTGAGCATCAGTCTCGGCCCTCTGGGAGCAGCAACCGCAGAACGCACCACTGTGATGCCGGTATTGCTGTGGGTGCTCCTGCTGTTCGCCGTAGCCGCTGGCCTGCCGAGAGCTTTCGTTCACGAAGAGGAATCCCGCACCGCAACAGCACTTCGCCTTTCGGCAACGCCATCGGCCCTATTCACCGGCAAGTTGCTCTACAGCTGGACCGTCGTCCTGGCCCTCGAGCTCATTGTCACCCCTCTGTTCGTTGCCATGATGCACTTGCCAGTGGCAAATCCGGGGTTGCTCGCACTGGCCCTGGTCTTGGGAGGATACGGACTCGCAGCGGGCGGCACCTTGGTAGCCGCCATCATTGCTCAGGCCCGCAGCTCCGGGACTTTGTTCTCCGTTCTCGCCCTACCCGTCCTCCTTCCCCTCCTGGTCTTGGCCATCGAATTGAGCCGGGCAGCGATCGCCGGCGATTTCGTGCCAGTGGTGCCTCGCCAGCTGCTCCTGTATGATGCTAGCGTTACGGTAGCGGGGCTTTTACTCTTCCCCGCAGTATGGAACCCATGAAGACACTTCTGAAATGGCTCCTTTGGCTCTGGATCTCGATCATGATCTGGGGTGCGTTCAAGTATGCACCTCTCGCCGAAGGGTTCATCGGCGACTCCAGCCGAATCCTGTTCTTCCATGTCCCCATGGCCTGGACCTCCTTCATCGCTTTCATTGCGGGAGGCGTCTGGAGTGCCCGATATTTATTCGGCGCCCGAGATCCGAAACACGACCGGGCAGCTGCTTCGGCCATCGAAGTCGGCATCGTTTTCTGCATCTTGGCTACCGCCAGCGGCGCCATCTGGGCCAAAGTGATGTGGGGAGCCTACTGGAATTGGGATCCGAGACAGGTTTGGATTACCGTCGCGATTCTTTTCTACGCCGCCTACCTCGCCCTACGCAGTGCTGTACCGGATCGCGACACCCGGCGACGCTTGTCGGCCGCCTACGCCATCCTCGGTCTCGTGGTAGCGCCCTTTCTGTTTTTCATTCTCCCTCGAATGACCGGCTTTACTCTGCATCCTGAGCCCGTCATCAATCCCGAGGGGAAGGTCGAGATGGAACGGCGCATGATGCACGTGTTGATTCTCGGCTCCATCGGCTTCAATATTTTGTTTTTCTGGATCCACAATCTGCGTTGCCGCCTCGAAACCCTGTTCGAAGAACGCGCGGACTCCACCGCCTTCCATGGAGGATCCTGACATGTTGGGTGACAACTGGGTCTTAGCAGCCAATTTGGTGATCTGGACTGGTCTTTTCGTCTACCTGCTGTACCTCGGTACTAAGATCCGTGACTTGGAGAAAGATCGATGAAAATAAACAAGCTTCCTCTGCTGGGTGGCGTCCTCCTGCTCGCCTTCGCCGGCTTTACCCTGGCTTCCTTCAAGGAGACGATCACTCCCTACGTCGCTTACGACCAGGCTCGTACCCTGAAAAGAACTGTCCAAGTGGCTGGTGGCCTACAGCCCAACAGCTCCGACTACGACAACGAGCGCCAGGCTCTCCTCTTCACCCTAACCGAGGCTGAAACCAAAGAGACACTTCGAGTTCGCTACGAAGGGGTCAAACCCGCCAACTTCGAGGAAGCGATCAGCATCGTAGCTATCGGCCGGTTCGACGAAGGAGAGGGATTGTTGGTAGCCGAAAAGCTCCTAGTGAAGTGTCCAAGCAAATACATGGGCACCGAGATGGAAGAGAAAGTCTACGGCTGACACTCCCTATAAGGCTGATGATCTCTCGAAGAGCCAGCCACGCCTCTCGTAGGGCCAACTAGTGTGCACGGGCTTTTGTCTCTTCCGGAATTTTCTTCTTTCGTTTCTCATGGCAGCCGAGGAGATAGTCGATGAGTATCTTTGCCCAGTTTTTTGACCACATTTCCACCCTCTACCTGCCGGGTGCAGTCGCTCTTTGGTGCTCTCTCTTTTTCGCCCTTGCGGGGCTCTGGGGTTACTCCTCTGCCCTCGCTGGCGATGCCAAGAGCCTCGCCTTCGGGCGCCGCGCCTACCGCCTCTACGCCCTCTCGATCCTGCTGACTTCGGCAGTGCTCTTTCTGCTGCTGGTCATGCGCGATTTCCGCATCGAGTACGTCTTCCAGTACTCCGGCCTGGATTTGCCATTTCACTACCAATTTGCTGCTTTTTGGGCCGGCCAAAAGGGCAGTTTCCTCATCTGGCTCCTGTGGGGAAGCCTCATCGGCTTGCCTCTCATCAAGACTTGTGGCCGCAAACACGAGCCGGCGGTCATGGGGATCTACCTATTGACCCTTCTGGGCCTGCTCTTGATCCTGGTTCGCCAAAATCCCTTCGTGATGCTGAACGAGGCTCCCCTAGATGGTAAGGGCCTCAACCCTTTGCTCCAAGATGATTGGATGGTCATTCATCCTCCCATTATGTTCGTTGGCTACGCCCTGACCTCAGTGCCCTTCGCCTTCGCCCTCTCTGCCCTATGGCGGAGGGATTTCAGCGACTGGGCGCGGCGGGCATTTCCTTGGGCCCTCGCCGGTTTCCTGGTCCTTGGAACGGCAATTCTGATGGGCGGCTATTGGGCCTACAAGACTCTGGGATGGGGTGGCTACTGGGGCTGGGATCCAGTGGAGAACGCTTCGGTGATCCCCTGGCTACTGGGAACAGCGATGATTCACGGCCTCCACATGGAACGGTCCAAGGGGCGCTATAGACGAGCCAATCTGGTACTCGCTTGCCTGGGTTACCTCTCGGTACTCTATGGGACTTTCCTCACCCGCTCTGGTGTGCTGGCAGATTTTTCGGTCCATAGCTTTGTCGACCTAGGCATCTCAGGCCTATTGCTGCTTCTAATGGGCTCTTTTATCGCCGCTTCGATTTTTCTTCTGGCAACCCGCCTGCGCTTCGTCCCGACCGGAGCCAACGAGGACCCAATTCTCTCTCGGGGCTCCTTCATGGTGATGGCGACCATCGTCATCCTCCTTTCGGCTATTGTGATCACCGTCGGAACATCGGCGCCGATCCTGACTCGTTTCATGGAAAACCCCGGCCAGGTGGGCCCCACCTTCTATAACCAGGTGAACTTCCCTCTCGCCGTCTTTCTCTGCGCTCTTCTAGCAGCCGTCCCTTTTCTAACTTGGAAAGGCAACGAGCCAAGAGAGATCCTCCGAAAACTTGTACCAGCAGCAGTCTTTGGCCTGATCACAACTGTAGCCGGAGTCCTTCTGAGTGTCTCTAACCCATTTCATCTGGTCTTTCTCTTTCTCGCTGCCACAGCCTTGGCGAGCAACTTTCAGGCGACGGTACGCAAGTGGAGAGTCGGTGGATCCAAACTCGCCGGTGGCTACCTATCCCATGTAGGTGTTGGCATCATGTTGATCGGCTTCTTGGCTTCCTCTGCCTACGACGAGAGCACCAAAGTCACTCTCGAACAAGGCGTTGCCAAGCAAGTCGAGGACCTCGAGATGACGTTCACTCGATTCATTCCCAGAAACGGTCGAGAGAAAGAGAGTATGGAGGTCAAAGTCGTGAGGGCCGATGGCTCTTCCTTCTTCACCTACCCCAAGCTTTTCGTCAACGACCGCACCCGCCAGCTGATGGCCAATCCCGACATACGCAGCTTCATGACGGCGGATCTATACATTTCTCCCATCGAGTACGACCCAGGCGCTCCCGCCAGCAATGTCCTGACGGCCGAGTTGCAGCGGGGCGGTTCACAGAGTGTCCAGGAGGGTGAGATTCGCTTCTTGGACTTCGACCTGGGTGCCGGCGGCAACGCCACGGTGCAAATGGAATCCGGCGGCATCGTCACCATTGGAGCCGTTCTGGAATACACCACAGAAGCCGGCAGCCAGAAGATCATGCCCCTCTACCGCTTCAATGCAGCGGGTCAGGCTCAGTCTGTCCCTAGGCCCCTTCCTGGCGGTGGGCAAGTTGCAGTGACCGGAATCGATGCCCAAACCGGGGCGGTTCGTCTCGCCTTCGCCGATATTGGTTACGAAGAACCCGGCTCGACCCCAACCTTAGCCATCGATGTGACGACCAAGCCGCTCATTCAGATGGTCTGGTGGGGTCTCTACATTGTGATGGCTGGCGCCGCGATGGCAACTTGGAACCGACTGAAGCAGGCACGTATCTTGGATGATCTGGAGACCCAGGGCACCATCGAGGCCTAACCTTTCTCTCCTCGGCTTCGTACCGAGTAGAAAGAAGACTAGACCCCCATCGCCAAGCGGTCTGCCAGGACTCTGGGCAACTCGGCTCGGTGGATTCTCTTTTGAGCAATCTCGATGGGGTAGGCGAGGCGGTGCCAGTTCACCACTTGCTTTTCGCTGTCGAAGATCAGGTAGGAAGCTTTTGGATCTCGATCCCGGGGCTGGCCAACAGACCCCGGATTGATCAGATACCGCACCTTGGGGTCAAGTTCGATCGTGCCGGTTCTTCCTCTCAAGACTCCCACTTCGATGCCATTGCCATCGAGAGTGAACAGAGAAGGAATGTGGGTATGGCCAAAAAAAGTCAACCAGGCCTCGGAGCCTTCGAACACCTCGTAGGCATCGTAATTCGAAAAAATGTAGGTGTCTTCATCCAAAGGTGAGCCATGGCAAATGAAAACGCTGGGGGCAATCTCCACCGGACCTTGGGGGAGATCTTGGATGAATTCCATATTCTCCGGCTCTAGACGCTCTGCAGTCCACCGAGCCGCCGTCAAAGCGGCAAAATTGAAATTGGAACCATCGTCGATACCCGCAACCACCTTGTCGTGGTTGCCTCGGATGCAAATCGACTCCCCCGGGAGCCGACGCACCGCATCTACGACTCGGTTTGGAGCGGCGCCATAACCCACCAGGTCTCCAAGCACGAGGGTGACGTCGAAGGTCTCCGGTTTAACATGGCGAAGCACCGCGTCAAAAGCGTCCCAATTCCCATGCATGTCTGAGACGATCAAGTAGCGCACGATTCTCCTCCAAGTGCCTGGAAGGCGCGCTCCATAACGTCTTCTGAGGTATCTTCTGGCATCACGCAGATCCTCTGATCTGCTCGACCATAGGCTTCCAGGCGGGACTGATAAAGGCGCCGTGCTTGGCTTCGATTCCTGAACAGAGGTCGATCCTCCTGGCCATTGACTCCGACCCGTTCCAAGATGACGGAAAACGGAACGTCGAGCCAAAGGTTAATGCCCCCCCGGCTCATGAGATTCAGATTCCGCGCCGACGTTGGAGTTCCCCCTCCCGTCGCTACGACCACTTCAGAACGCTGCGAAACAGCTCGCAGAGCCTCATATTCCCTCTGACGAAACACGAGCTCTCCTTCTTGGGCAAAAATCTCGACGACCGTCTTGGCCGCCTGTTTCTCGATCTCGACATCGAGATCCGCGAAAGAAACGCCTAGGCGGTGCGCCAAGAGCCGCCCCACAGTCGTCTTTCCTGCTCCCATGAAACCGGTCAGAAAGACTCGCATCTCCGAACTCGCTGGCGATCTCCCGAGAGGAGAATAGGTTACAAGCTCGCTGTCGAGCTCAGCGCTTCGACTTCGCTCCTTCGCTTCGAATGGCTTTCACAATCAAACCGACGAAGCCGCCCCAGACAATACCGCAGATCAGGAACATCATGGTAATGGCAAGGCCGCTCATCGCGCTTCTCCCAGGTCCTGTCCTCGACTGACTTTCCTCGCCAGCCACCGATTCGCTAGCAAGAGGACTGCCAGCGCTACCGCGAACTGAGCAAAGACGGTTCCGGCACTATAGACCTCGAAAGGCGACAGCCAACCGGACGGATCGCTGCCTCCAGCTTGAAACAGCCACCAAACCATCAAAACGACGGCTTCCAAAGGAACGACAACGCCGATCAGGATGGTCCACCAACGCCCGATGGGCAAATCGCATCCCTCGCCATTGATGGTCTCGGTGCGGAGTTTTTCCAGCCCGTACCGCAACGCAGCGATAGCGAAGAAAAATCCCGAGAGCATCAAACCGACTCCCCAAACCCAGTCTTGATTGCTGAAGACATCCATATTGAGCGCCGAAATTGAACCAAACCCGAAGCCCGCGCTGGCAGCAGCCAAAAGAGCCGTGGATCGTTTCCAGCCAGCATCGATCAAGCCCCGGGTGGCTAGCTCCAGCAGCGATATTTGGCTGGTTAAGGCAGCAAAGGAGAGGGCGAGAAAGAAGAGAATCATGAAGAACTGACCCGCTGGCATCTGCGCAAATAGCTGAGGCATCCAGACGAAGGTCAACCCTTCATTGCCAGCTCCCACAATCTCACTGCTGGCCCCCGGATTGATGGCAAACACCGTGCACAGCACCATGATTCCCGCGAGCAGAGACACGCTATTGTTGCCAAAGCCGATCAGGAACGCATTCAGAGAAACATCTTCTTTCATCCGCATGTAGATAGCGTAGGTCACGATGAGCCCCCAGCCCGCCCCCGTATCCCAGGCGTTCTGAGTCAGGGCCTGGAGCCAAATCTCGGGCTTTGCCAGGTCTGGCCAATGGGGCTTGAACAAAAACTCCAGACCCGCCGAGGCCCCAGGGAGGGTGACCGCTCGAATCGCTAGAATCACCACGAGTCCCAACAGAGTAGGAATGATGACTTTGGCAACCTTCTCGATACCTTTGACCCCAAACCAGACAACCGAGGCAGCGAGCAGTACGGCGGCCCCATGAGTCACGACGGCACCAGGAGACCCGGCAAAAGAGGTCCACAACTCCTCGGAGCTTCGTCGACCGAGCTCGCCACTCAAAGCAGCCCAGAGATACCGCAAGCACCAGCCGGCCACTACGGAGTAGTAAAACATGATGGCGGTTGCACACAGCGCTACCCATCCACCCATCCAGGCAAGACGCTTCCCCCCCATCTCTACGAACGAGCCGATCACTCCTCGACGAGCCTTTTTGCCGAAGCTGAACTCCAAAATCATCAAGGGAATGGACCAGATCAGGAGAAACACCAGCCAGGCCACGAGGAAGCTACCGCCCCCATTGCTGGCGGCGACCCTCGGAAACCGCCAGATATTGCCGGTACCAACGGCCATTCCCAAGGTGGCCAGGACTAGGCCCCAACGGCTGGAGAAGTGTTCGGTTGCTTTCATGGACAGTCCTTTGCTCGGCGAAGGAGGCTCTTGCACCGAACCCCGACATCTCCATGGCAGACCGCACCCAAGAAGGCTGCTGAGTCGGCTCCAGCAGCCAGGACGGAGCAGAGATTGTTCTCGCTGAGGCCACCAATCGCAACGATCGGTTTGCTCGTCAGCTGACGGGCTTCTCGAATCAGTTGCAGGCCCACCGTTGGTTCGGGATTCAGCTTACTGACCGTGGGAAAAACAGGACCTATAGCGACGACATCTACGTGGGGATTCTCAGCAGCTTCCTCGACCTGGCGGTGGCTGTGAGTGGATAGACCAATCGCCACCTGTGGTCCCAAAAGCTCCCGTGCAGCAGCGGGTGGGAGATCCTGTTGACCGAGGTGCACTCCTTCGACCGGTAGCAGGGCAGCGAGATCGACACGGTCGTCCAACCAGAGCCCACAACTGTGCCCCTGTAGGCGTTGGTAGCAATCCCGAGCGAGATGAAAGAGTTGGGCACCGGAGGCCTTCTTAGCGCGAAGCTGAATCCACCGAACCCCTGCTTTCACCATCCCATCGACCGCTTCGAGGAAGCGAACCGACCCCAGGGCCTCCAGGTCCGCGATCGCATAAACTGGGCGATCTTCGATCCGTGGGCTGAAGGTCCGGTACACGATTTCCTCGATCAGTTAGCGCCGTCGGGCTTCTTAGCTAGATACCGTTCCATGAACCGGGTACTTACCTGGCCAGCCTGAAAGGCTGGGTCTTGGAGGATGCCTCGGTGCAGAGGAATCGAGGTCTTTACTCCCTCGATCACGAAATGGTCGAGAGCTCGGGACATTCGGGCGATAGCCGCGTCACGGTCTGCGTCATGGACGATGAGCTTAGCGATCATAGAATCGTAGAAGGGGGGTATGACGTAGTGCTCGTAGGCATGAGTGTCGACCCGCACCCCGGGGCCACCAGGAGGATGAAAGGTGATGATTTTTCCTGGGGAAGGTCGGAAGTTCTCGGGATCCTCGGCGTTCACACGGCACTCAATGGCATGTCCGCGGGGAACGAATCCGCCCTCGATCTTCAAGGCCTCGCCCTGTGCCACTTGGATCTGCATCTTGACGAGGTCGACTCCCATCACCATCTCTGTAACTGGGTGCTCTACCTGGATCCGAGTATTCATCTCCATAAAGTAGAAACTATCGTCTACATCGAGCAGAAACTCGATGGTTCCGG
Source organism: Deltaproteobacteria bacterium (assembly GCA_022601195.1). Taxonomy (GTDB): domain Bacteria; phylum Acidobacteriota; class Thermoanaerobaculia; order Multivoradales; family JAHZIX01; genus JAHZIX01. Next base: position 184,129 of record JAHZIX010000039.1, on the reverse strand, counting down.
CGTTTTCATAGCCGACGGCTTTTGCCAATTGGACTGCGGCGGCACCCATTTCGGCCCTCAGAGCTGGGGTCAGCGCTGGAGACGGAGATTCTTCCAAAAGCTTCTGGTGACGTCGCTGAATGGAACACTCTCGCTCGCCGAGGTGGATGACGTTTCCGTATCGATCGCCGAAGATCTGGAACTCGATATGACGCGGCTCGACTAGATACTTCTCCAGATAGATGGAACCGTCGCCGAAGGCTGCCGTAGCTTCGTTGGCCGCCGTGGAGTACTGATGTTCAAACTCCTCTTCGTGTTGGACGATGCGCATCCCCCGACCTCCGCCACCAGCCGCAGCTTTCAAGATGACGGGGTAACCAACTCTGGAAGCCAGCTCGAGAGCTTCCGTTAGGTCGTCTAGGGGCTCTTCGCTTCCCATCAACACCGGAACACCCGCCTTGATGGCCATCTGCCGAGCCTTGGCTTTGTCTCCCATGAGGCGGATGGTTTCTGGCTTGGGGCCGATCCAACTCAACCCACACTCGGCGAGAACCTCCGCAAAATGTGCTTTTTCAGCGAGAAACCCGTATCCTGGGTGCACGGCATCGGCGCCGGTAATCTCCGCCGCCGAAATGACCGCATTGAGATTTAAATAGCTATCCGTGGATTGGGGGGGACCAATACAGATCCCTTCATCCGCGTAGGTTACGTGCAGGCTATCGCTATCGGCTGTGCTGTGGACCGCTACGGTTGCGATTCCCAGCTCACGGCAAGCGTGAATGACCCGAAGGGCGATCTCCCCCCGATTGGCGATGAGGATTTTCTTGAACATAGAGTTTAGCCCGCCGCTCTTAGGCTGGATCTATTGCGAAAAGAGGCTCGTCGAATTCCACCGGTTGGGCATTCTCAGGCAGGATCTTGACGACGACTCCGTCCACATCGGACTCGATCTCATTCATCAACTTCATGGCCTCAACGATGCACAACACTTGCCCCTTTGTGACCCGCGTCCCGACTTCGACAAAGGAAGGGGATTCAGGGCTAGGCGATCGGTAAAAAGTGCCAACGATGGGTGAGAGAACCAGAGATGCTCCCGCCGGAACTCCAGAGTCGGATTCAGAATCCTCTGCAGAACTGCTTTCGGCAACAGGAACAGGCAGGGGCTCGACCGGCATAGGAGCTGGAGCTGGCGCGGGAGCGACCGCCACAGGATTGACCATTGCCGTAGGAGTGGGAGGCTGGTGGCCGTCAATCTTGAACCGAAAACCGGCCCGTTCGAGCTCGACGCCCTGCAAACGGTGTTTAGCGACCAACTCTACGAGCTGCTGTATCTGCTCGAATGTCAACACGATGGGTCTCCTTCAAATACGCGTCTTACTGCGCAACAACAGCGATCTGCCTTGGGGTAGGAATTCGTGCCCCTGGGGCAAGCAGCTTCTCAAAGTTCGGGATCGAGCAAGAGGGCGGCCCTGCGTAACTCGAATCGAGCCTGCCCATAAATGCCTTCTTCGCCGAGGACCAGTACTAGATAATAATCCTGCGTCAAAGAGCTGACGATGAGAGTCGCATCCTGGGTGGCGACTCCCAGCTGACGCACCTCGCCTGCGGCCAGTTCACGGTGATTTTCCGTCATGGAGCGGACCTGGATCACCAATTCAGCAGCTAGAGCTTCGAGATCCAATGAAGGATCGGAGCTCGTGGTTTCGACGGGAATCCCATCTCGATCCACCAGGGTGAGTGCCACTGATCCTGGGATCCGTTGACGGATGGTCTTCAATTTATCGAGAAACATGATCTCCTCACGCCTGCCGGCGAAGTCTTCGCAGGTAACTCTTCAAAAGCTCGGCCTTCTTCTCACTAAACCCTGTGGCTCCCCTTCCGGCCGGTGTATCGAGAAGCTCCTGAGCGGTCAGTCTCCAGACGGGAGGATCGGGCATCAGGTTCGCCAAAGCTGCTTTTGCATTCTCATTGTCAGGTTCACGGCTGAGCACGGCCTCAAAAATCTCTTTCGCCTCGGCGGTATGTCCCTGGTCCAGATAGAGCTTGCCGAGAGTCACGGTCGCCGGCTGTTCTTCGAGCTGAATCGGTTCATTGGGAGTCTGGTCACCGGGAGCGGGCAGTTCCGATTCCGACGATTCGGGCTGCAGAGGAGTTGCCTCTGGCTCAGAGGCTGCTTCCATCTCGATCGGATCCAGTCCTTCTGGTTCGCTGTGTTCTTCCAGCGGTTCAGAATCTCCGTCCGATTCCCCTCGGCGGCCAGCCTCAGGCAAGGTGGGGGCGATTGCGGATTCTTCTCGGAGGTCCTGAGAGATCGGCTTTTTCTCAGCTTGAGCGGCTTCGGCCTGCTGCCTCTCTAGGAGTAGTGGATCTTCGCCGTCAGAAGCCCTGGCAGACGTTGGTAGCTCTTCTACCTCTACGCTGCCGACTTCCCCACCCTCGAGATCTGTGACCTCCTGGAGAACCGTGCCTTTCTCAAGACCTGTGCCTTCCTGGAGAATCGTGCTCTCTTGCGCCTCTTCACTCTCTAGGGACGGCTCGGTGGTATGCGAAGACGAATCTTCCTCCAGAATAGCCGGACCCGAAGTTTCGAGGGGACTCAAGTCGAAGACATCACCTTCCCTCACGTCCGCAGACTCGGTGACTTGCTCATCGATGGCAAATACAGGTTCGTTGGAGTCAGGAAGGAGGCGGTGTGCAGTGTCGGCTTCTTCTTCCCGAGCCTCTTCCGCCGAAGCGGGACTCGTGGAAACTCCGGACTCCTGGGCATCGGAGCTAACGGGCGCTGTTGGCGCAGGGATTGGGAAGAGGCCTTCGTCGCCAAGCCGGTGAAGATATCTGCCCAGGTCCGGTCCACTCGAGATCTCCGGGAAGGGATCGTCGAGAGGCTCTGGCGTGAGCACTGGAGGCCTTGCCTCAGAACTGCCCAGCACTTCCGCATCTGTAGCGACCGGAGCGAGTTCCGGTGTTCTTACTGGCTCGACCGGGAGCAAGAAAGGGGAGTCCTCCTCTGGTTCACTCCCAACCTCTTTTTCTTTGTCTAAACGGTTCCGGAGAGTCTCGATGGCCGGATCACCATCATTGAGAAGGGTGTAAAGATCGAGTCTCTCCTCGGCCCGAGAGAGATCTCCCTTGCCGAGATAGGCCTCTACCAGGAGCTTGTTGGCTACTAGCTGAGTTGGATCCTTGTCGATGACCTGCTCAAGAAGACGACTTGCGCCTTCGAAGTCGTCTTGTTCCAACCGACAGCGACCCAGAGCAACCTGGGCGGAAAGGTGGTTTGGAGCATACTCTAAGCCTTTTTCCAGAACTTCTACCGCCTCGTCGATTTTGCCGTGACGTCGGTATTCTTCGGCCAACTGGAGGAAGACTCGAGAGGAGGGATCTGCCTCCCACCTTTGGCGCAGTTCACTGAGACGGTCGTCTGTTTCAGCCATCGGGACACACCTGTGGTCTGATTACTTGCCGCAAGAGCCGGCCTTAGGTTTACTTCGTTCGAGAATTTCTCTACCGAGGCAGTATACCAGGCTGCGCTCTACTACGCCCGGGGCTGGTTCAAAACACAAAGCTCCCCATTGGAGGGGAGCTTTATCTCTGTCGAGACCTCGAGATCCTGTCCTAGATGATCGGAATTCGGCTCCGGTCACTTTCATCGTCACCATCCGCCCTCGGGGTCGAGGCATCTACGATGACGTCCGTCACTCCCATGTCTAAGAGGATCTGCAAGCCAGCTTCCGTAACCGTCAAAGTCGTGGTAGCGACGCCAAAGTTGTTGGTAACGACGGCGCCAGTGGTGCTGAAGACGCCGCTATTGCTTCTCCAAGTCACGGCAACTCCCTGCAACGGCTGGCCCTGCGAATTTAGTACGGTCGCAACCATAACGATATCTCCTCCCGCTCTCGGGATAGAGGTGGGGTTCGGTTGTAGGCTCAAGTCCGCGGCGGCATCTCTGATGGTCAACATAGTCATGGCGACATCGCTCGAACCCAGGACTGCCTGAATGGTGGCCATACCAGCCTGAGTGCCCGCATTGAGAATGGCGGTCGCAGTTCCATCTGAGGTCGTTTCAGGGTTGGAAGGAAATAGAGTACCCAGGGTAGACGTCAGGATGACCGTCTGCCCCATGGGAACCGGACTCCCATCTGCACTACGGGCGATCACCGTGACGTTGGCTTCTCCTTCCACCGGCACGATGACGGGATTGACACTCAGAAGCAGAGAGGGCCTCGACTCAGGTGTTTGACCGACCTGTACCATTGTGGTCGCTTCCACTGCTCCTTCGCCGCCACTGCCAGTGGTCGCCGTTACGGTTGCCGCTCCGGTGCGCCCATCCGCGGCGAGCACTGCTATAGCCTGCCCCGAGGAGTCCGTGCGCACGATTCCGGGCAAGGTTCCCAGAGTGGTACTGAGACGAATCTCCGTACCGTCGCTCAGAGGGTTCCCATCCGGCTTTCGGCCAATGATGGTCAAAACTGCGGCTCCCTGTAACCCAATGAGAGTGGGACTCGCACTCATGGTCAGGATCGTGCCTGTTGGCGCGACGGGATTACCCTCGCTACAAGAGATTGTGACGAGGAGGGCAAGTGCTATGGACGACAGTACCTTTATTTTTTTCATCTCGTTTGCAGTATACGAAGCGAGGCGGCAAACCGTCTAGGTTGCCGCCTCGTTTTTGCCACCTCTATTGAGATGGAATCATTCGCCTTCTCCCTAGGGAGCTGGAGGTGGCGGCGGAGCCGGCACCGTTATCGTCACGCTGTTGGTGGCCGTCGCCGTGTCACCGTTCCCGTTGGAAACCGTCAAGGTGACAACAAAGGTGGACGACGTCCCTGGTGCTACCGAGTAGTTCCTTGACGGGTTCTGCGCACTACTGGTTCCACCGTCTCCGAAGTTCCAGGAGTTGGTCGCATTGTTGGTGCTGTTGTTCTGGAATGTCACGGTAGTCCCGTTGACGGCAGCCGTGAACGCGGCCGTCGGCGGATTCGGCACACAGGTTGTATCTGCCGGGGTGTAGACAATCTGATCCATGAGCAGATCGTTGCAGGTCGTCAACAGATTGACGATCTCCAGATCTGCCGTGGTCGAAGTTGGCCGCATGCCCGACAGTCCCCCACCGGTCTGACAGTCTTCGATGGGGAAGGTCCCCGTGAAGGCCGGCACGGTTGCCTCGATTCTTGTGCCACCATCGAGGACCGTCACGTTGTTGGCTCGCCTATCTCCGATGAGCACCTGAGCAGGATCCTCAAAGTTGGAACCTCGGATCGTGATGGGTCCACCGCCCTCAGGGAAGGAGGTCGGATCCACGGAGGTCACTATCGGTTCGAAGACCAGATACGCGAAGTCCGGTCCCGTTGCCCCATCCCCCGTCTCGATATTGACCACCTGCGTAACGTCTTGGACGCTATTGCAGTTGTCCAGGAGAATTCCATTGGTTCGAGCGATGATCTGGCTCCCACTTACAGAGATGATGCTGGCACCTACCCCCGCAAAGGACACCGCCACCGGCTCGTCAAAGCCGCTACCAGAGATCGTGACCCGAGTGCCGCCGGTGTGCGGCCCCTGCCCCGGGCTGATCGCGCTGATAAATACAGAGCTTTGGCCGTAGCGGAAAGCGTTCTGGGCAACCGTGGCGAAACCGGACACCTGGTTTCTCACCAGAATGTTGACGAAGCTATTGCGGTTATCCTGACCGACTCCTGTTGCAGACGGAGTCTGCACCATCAATTCGGTCCTGGTGGCGTTCTGGACAACACCTTCGATTCCCTGAAAGCCAACTGGATTGTTGCCGGTTCCGAAGAGCACTTGGACCGGTGACTCGAAGCCATCCCCGCGAATCCGGATTATAGTGCCGCCTTCGTTGGGCCCCTGGTTAGGGGTGACCGCACTGATCACTGGCTCCACTGCGCTACCGCCAACGGAGTATCGGAAAGCTCCAGTTAGCGTTTGCACCGCCTGCTCCGGAGACCCGGCTCGGTTGGTCACCGTAACATCGACGACCACCACGGTTCCCACCGGCACATTGTCCTCGGAAGGAGGGGTCAACAGCACCACAGCATCAGAGGTGACCGAGACCACCTCTGCGGTCGTCGAGATATTGCTGAACTGGGTGAACTCGAATTGGACGAGAACAGGACTCCGGAAGCCTTGTCCACGCAAAATCACCGTCTCTCGACCCCCTGGGGAACCAATGTTGGGTTCGAGAAAGGCAGCTGCAAAGGGTGTTTCTTCGACGAAGTTGACTCGTGCCTCTCCGAGACTATTGTCGATGCGGGCCTGAACCAGTGCCTGAGTAATGACGGTCGCCGGAAATAGGAGAACAGAAGCTCGACCATTGACGAGATTCAGTACCGTGTTCCTGACTCCGCTGAGGTTGCCCTCGAAATCTCCAGCACTAGTGGAGAGGGTGATGGTAGCGCCATTGGGAGGCGCTTGGTTGTTGTCCGTTCGTCGTACGACCACCGTAATTTCGGCTGGCTGACCGGACCCAGCAATGAGCTCTCCAGCATTCGTGGAGACCCCGATACTGAAGGTGGTGGCTCCACCACCCCCTCCCGGGTTTGGATTCGTCCCGGGCTCGGGCCGAGTGGGTGATTCGTCACTCGAGCAAGCGACAACTAGACCGGCTGTCGCCAGCAGGACCAGAACTATCGTCAGAATTCTGTTTTTTGTTCTCATGGCAGTGCTCCACTAGGGTACGAAGTCGACCGTAAAAGATACGGGCGCTGTCGCAACACTATCCCCCGAAATCGTTCGCCCAAAGAAGGTAACGGTGAGGTTCAAGGTAATTGCCTGGGTGTTTGTCTCACGGTCGAAACCGCCATTTTCCAACAGCAGGTCAGACAGGGGGGCATTGTCTAGTTGAGTGGGCCCCATTAGGGGCAAGTTGTTACGGACCATCGTCCCATCAACGGGCACGACTCCGAAGATATCGCGCACCAGAGTCGTGGGAGTTCGAGTTCCGGATCCGATTCGAGTGTAGACGACCTCGTAGGTCTCCATTTCCACATTCTGCAAGGCGCTGGTATTTCGACTTGCATTCTTGGGGATGTTGGAAATGGTGAGACTAGCTATGGTGAACAGTCCATTAGCTTGATTGACACTCAATACACTGGCTAGGCCATTGAAATTGGTGACAGACAGTAACACGCTACCAGCGGAGTCTTCGACTCGATCGCTGCTGCAAGCGGGAATCAGCAGCAGCAACGCTGCTAGGCAAATCGTTGTGGCTTTCGCTCTCATCTTCTGCATTCCTTTGCCTAGAGTTGAATGATCCGTGGGGTGATGAAGATCAACAACTCATCGTTGTCGGTACTGCGGCGCCGATTCTTAAAAAGTTGGCCTAGGAGGGGTACGTTGGCGAGACCCGGCACTCGATCTTCACCGCGGTTGTTGGATATCTCGTAGATTCCCCCGATAACGGTCGTATCACCATCCCGCACGATGACTCTGGTACGAGCTTGCCTGGTCGAGATAGGCGCATTGGTAGCTCCCGCAATGGCAAAAGCTAGCTGCGGCTCTCTCTTTGCCACCAGGATATCGAGCAGGACAGTACCTTCTGCGGTGACTTGGGGAGTGACCGAGAGAATCAAGGTGGCGTTAACGAATTGCACCGATACGGTGTTATTCGACACGGTCTGAATAGGAATCTGCAAACCACTCTGAATGTCCGCCCGCTCATTGTTGAGCACCGTCACCCGCGGCGAGGCGACCACACTGACCAATCCCTCGTTCTCAGCCGCCTGCAGACTGGCATCGAGCACAAAAGTGTCCAGTACATTGCCCAATGCAATATTCAGGAAGCCGTTGTTCCCGCCATTGAAGAGTTGAACTCCGCCTTGTGCTCTGGCTCGATTTGGAAATGCCAGACCAGTGGTGTTGCCGAACTCATTGTCTGCAACCGCGGTGATCCCCCAGTTGATACCGAGAGACCGAGAGAAAGTCTTGTTGGTTTCGACGATTCGGGCTTCGATGAGCACCTGCGGCTCGGCGGTATCGAGATTGTCGATGATCGCTAGAACCGTATTCATGTTGGAAGGCAACTCTTTGAGAATCAACCGATTGGTGCGCTGATCGACAGCCACACTGCCTCTCGTGCTCAGGATACTTCGATTTGCTCGGTTAGCACCTCGTCCTCTGTTTCCACCGGAGCTCGTGGCGCTGGTCGTCAGCAGCCGGGCAATCTGAGAAGCCTTTGCGTAGCTGATAGAACGAATGACTGTCGTCAGGGGTACTTCCTGAGCGCGGGCTGCGGCCAACCGTCGACGATCGTTCGCTTCCCTTTCCAGTTGGGAGGTCGTGGCAATTCGCATGATATTGCCTTCCAACACGTAGTCCAGGCTATTGATCTTGAGGATAAGATCGAGAGCTTGGTCCCAAGGCACTTCAGTCAATTCCACCGTGACGGAACCCTTGACCCCTGGGTGGACCACTACATTCAAACCGGTAATCCCGGAGAATGACCGCAGTACATCCTTGATATCCGCATCTTTCAGGCTCATGGTGATGGGGTCACCGCTATAGACGCGACCTCCGCCGCCTACAACCTCGGGACTCACCTTCTTCGTCAGGTTCTCCGGTTCTCCACGGGGAGGGTTGTATTCCACCTCCGCGGCTTCGAAAAGAGCCACATCCGTGGGTGGTGCCTCGGCTTCATAGGTCGGCTCTTCGTAGCGCTCAACCTCCGGGACCTCTGTCTCTTGGAATTCTGCGACTTCAACGGGCTGAAGGGCTGCTTCGTCCAGCTGTTCGAAGGACTCCGTTTCGGCCACATCGGATAGGCCGTCGGATTCCGGATAGTCGACGACCTCGGCCACAGCCACCGGAGCTTCGGCCTGGGTCGGCTCGATCTCCTCTGTAGCAACTTCTTCGACCACTTGCGTGATCTCTGCTGCGTCCTGTCCTTCCGTGCCATAGCTAGGCCAGTTGTCTTCTGGCTGGGATTCTGAAGCGAGCTCGCTCACAGCTTCGATTTCGCTGATGGCAGGCTCACTCATGTCACTGGACTGGGTGTTCTCCTGCTCCACGATTTCCTGCTGTGCAATCTCCGGCTCTTGGTGAGCAGAGTCCGATTGCCAGGAGTCTGGGCTCTCTTCAGCTTCCACGACCTCCGCGATCTCGGTAACCGGCGGGTCAGCGATTTTTTCGTCGCCGGCCGGGAAGTTCCCCGTTTCTAGGTCCTCCGCTAGGGTGGTGTCCTCTGCGTCCGGAGTGCGGGAAAAGGAGATCAGTAGACCGTCCGCCATGGGCTGTACCAGCGGGATCTGCCCAGAAGAGAGATCAAAGACGACACGGGACACTGGATCTGGAAAGGGTTGGAACTGGGCGACTCGAACACGATCCACATCGAGGCTCGCTACCGGCACCGTAGATCGAGAGAGGGTGTTCACCACTCCGGCGAGGTCAATGACGAAGCGATCCGGGTTCTCCAGACGGAAACTCGAATAGCTGAACTCTCCGTCGCCAGCTACCTTGAGGATCGTGCTGTTGGAACTCTCGACGATTTCGACATCTGCAACGATGGTTGCTGGATGAGTAACTTCGTGGCGCGAGTAAGTTACTTCCAGATCGCCTTCCGTCCTCACTTCCGTCGGGGAGGCGGTGGCCACGGATTGAGCTCCGGCCTCATGGGCATCTTCGTCGAGCGTCTCGCCAGGTGGCGCTTCGTTTATTTCCTGGCCCTCTGCAAGCTGAGTTTCTGCGACTTGGGAAATTTCCTCTTCGGGAAGATCGGTCCACTCCTCGACCACGGGTTCTTCTTCAGTGGGAAGGGGCAACAGTGAATCAGCGATCACGGCCTCGGTCGCCTCGATGGGAACCAGCTCGATCTTGAGACCTTCGCCCTCGGCGGAGAGACTGTGATCAGCTTCTTGTCTCGTCCTCACCGTCAACCGAGTAAGGGGGCGACTTGCGCTTTCCTCCAAATCGACCTGAATGACCGAAACCAGCGTACCTTCTGGGCTGAGATCCATGACCTCCGGCCCTGGAACGCTATTCGGCAACTCGATGATCAAGTTCCCTTCGGTATCTCTATAGCTAGTCCAGACCAAGGCCTTGTCAGCGTCGAGATCGATAAAGGTGTTGTCCACCTCTTCTCGAAGACTCATCGACTCGATCATTCGGGTTGCAGACTGGGATCCCGCCTGTGCCCGCTGCGATACAGCCCGGTCAGGGTCGGTGGCGACCGACTGCGACGAGGAGGCGCAGCCTAGCGCTAGTGAGGTCGTCAGCAGGATTGCCGACGCTACCCTCACAGGGCCCATCGGCCTCCACCGGGGTTTCAGGATATCTGCCATGGGTCTCGCCTCCAGTTTACGGGGATCGCTCAACATCACTTCTTAGGATCGAGGCGCTTGACCACCTCTCGAAACGGCTTGATAGCCGCCGGATCATTGATAACTTTCTTAAACTCCACCTCGCCGGCGCGAACCGCTACGACTTCACCGTCGTAGAGCTGGTCCCCGGCGATCAGGAGATAGCTTTTGTCCTTCGCTCCGCCTCTGACCTGGGCCATCATTCCTTCGGCAGTTCCAAAGAGGCCGGTCAGAGAGATCTCGTCGATCAACAGACCCGCCTTCCCTTCCGGCCGAGGGCCTCGGGGTAGATCTAGGTCCTGGCGACGGAGGGGAGAAAGAAATGGGTCTCTCCGATCATCACGCTCGTAGGTGTAACCACCTCCGGCAAGGACCTCGTCATCTCCTTCGAGAATCTGGTCGATCTCGTCGAGGGGTGACGTCGCTCCGCTCGCCAGGTCGCCTCCCTCTCCGAATTCGGACGAAGACTCTACTTGATCGGAGCTGGCTTCCGGATCGGTCTCGGTCTGCGCCAACCAAGCTCCTGGCGTTATGCACAGAGCCAAGAGGAAGCCGACAAGAACACCATCTAGTCGATTCATCAGCGCCCTCTCCTCTTCTTTGCGGCCGGTGATGGCTCAGGTTCCTCTTCAGGTTCTTTGTACACGAAGGTCTTGGCGGTAAAGCGCGCAACAATCGTGTAACTCTCCTGTCGGCGATGGGAGGTGATCCTCAAATTCTCGATATTGATGATCCGAGAGAGGCGGCTTATGCGGTCGAAAAAGAGTGCGAGCTCGTGGTAGCCGCCAAGCAAGTCAATCTTGATGGGCCAAACCTTGTAGAACTCTTGATCCGAAAGCCGTTCTGCTGGGTCGAACACCCTGAGATTGAAGCCCGCTTGCTCGGTGAGCACTCGTATGCGGCGAATTAGCTCGGGGGTGTTCTTCCTGGCGGGCAGAATTCTCAACAATTTGTCGAGTTCCTGCTCGAGGCGAGCCACTTGATCTTTGAACTGTGGAAGGTTCTTCTGCGCAGCCTTGCCTTCCAGAATTTTCTGCTCGAGGTCGGCGATTCTGTTTTCGGTTACCTCGATCCTGTCCCGGATTCCATCGAAACCCTTGAAATGGAAAAAAGCAGCGATAAGCAGAGTTATCCCAAGACCCAGTCCTAGGCCGAAATACCAAGGCTTTCCTTCTAAACCGGTTTCCATAGCTCGTCCGTTTCCCCTTTAGGCCCCGGCAGCCTGAGTCGTCTCAGCTTTGGGCTTGACCAGGTTGTAGCCCAGGGTAATGCGGAAGTCATAAACCCCGCCACGGGTCTCACGCATGTGAGCGAGGGAAGGCTCCTGAAATTCCTCGACTTGGTCGAGGTTATCGATAAAGGCAGCGACCGCATTTTCATTGCGGGCTTGGCCCTTGAGGATAATCTGGGCCGCCTTGACTTCCATACTGTTCAACCACACTAGCTCGGGAAGGGCACGAGAGACCCGGTCCATGACTTGGACAGGACCCTTTTGGTTGAGCTTTAGGTTGTTGATGGTTTCGATCTTGCCAGTTAGGACTGCCTTCTTTTTCTTGAACTCGTTCACCTGAGCGATGATGGGCTTCAGCAGATCGTATTCCTCTTTGAGAACCTCTGCCTGAGCCTCTTTGTCCGCTTCCCTCGATTTGAGCACCCACCATTCAGCGCCCAAGGGAAGAAGCCCGAGGATCAAGCCTGCAACAAACATGTAATTGCCGAGATTCTCCTTCTTGATAGAGGCTCCCAGATCCCGGCGTTTTCGCACCGCGGTCGGACGCCGCCCCTCACCAATGAGATTAATCTTGATCATGCTGGATTTACCTTCGAGGGCTCAGTCTCCGATCTTCCGAATGGCTAGCCCCACCGCGACGGCCAAACGGGGCGCGATAGAGGTCAACCAATCTCGATCGAATTCGCTCTCTTTATAGTGGACTCGCCGCAGAGGGTCTAGCAGCTCCGTGGGAACTCCGAAACGATCCCGTAGGACCTGCAGCAAATTAGGAGTCAGCGCACACCCGCCCGACAGAACAAGTTCCTCAACCGGCCCCTCCGATGAGGTTGCGCTGAAGAAATCGAACGTTTTCTGGATCTCTGACGCCATCTCCTCTGAAACGGCATCCAGAATAGGCCGTGCTTCGTTGAGGGTGTATCTCCCAACGGTTTCCCCTCGCTTCAAACTCTCGGCTTGCTCGAAGGAGAGGTTGAACTCTCGCTGCAAGGACTCGGTGAACTGATTCCCTCCGAAGGTGATGTCTCTCCAGAAGACCGTAGAGCCACGAGCCAACACATTGATATTAGTGACCCCTGCTCCCATATTGATCAGAGCGACGACCTTCAAAGGATCCAGGTCATGATTTATTTCGTATGCGTTCTGAATTGCGAAAACATCTATATCAATGAGAGCTGGGGACTTTCCGGTCTGACTAATTACCGACTGATAGTCATTGACCTTGTCCCGTTTGACGGCGACCAGCAGAACTTCCATCTGCTCTTGGCCGACATCATCATCTGAAAGCAGCACGTAATCCATACGCACGTCGTTGATATCGAACGGGATGTACTGCTCTGCCTCCCATTGAATGGACTCGGCGAGCTCGTCCTCGCTCATTTGAGGCAGCTGGATCTTCTTGATGATGACGGAGTGACCTGACAGGGAAGTACCGTACTGCGCCTGTTTGACCTTGGTCTCATCATTCAGCTTGTGGATAGCATCCACCACCAAAGAGGAATCCATGATGGATCCATCTACGATGGCTTCGGGGGAGAGGGGCTCAAGGCCCAAGCGCACCAGATGGTACTCCCCTTTGCGCTCTTTGAGTTCGACAAGCTTGACAGCCGAGCTGCCAATGTCGAGACCGACGACGCCTTTCGCGCGTGAGAACAGCACGGTTTAACTGCCCCTCTCTAACACCAAAATCCTCAATGAGAATGGTAGTTTAAGCCTATACCTTTAAAGCTTCACTGGAGGCTAACAGGAAGCTCTAGGGGTGTCAAGGAAAACATGCACACTTCACTATCTACGTAGCCCCTCACCGAGGGGAGGGCATTCAACCCGCATAGACAGGGTAAATAGGCACTCCGGAAACGTAACTTTTCGAGCACCTGAGCTGCTGAAAGGGGGGGCAGCGAAATCTTGTTCGTCGAAGGCGAACGTGTTATTGTAATCAGCTCGTGGCGATTTTGGAAGGAGTCTAGTGAAATGTCAAAGCGATGCGAGTTCTGCGACAAGGGTACGGTCTTCGGGCGGAGTATTTCTCACGCTCACAACGTGACCAATCGCAGCTTTAAAGCCAACCTACAAAAAATTCGGGCTGTGGTAGCCGGAGAAGCGAAACGCATTTGGGTTTGCACCCGCTGCCTTCGCAGCGGCAAGGTCCAAAAGCCCGTGGTTCGTAACTGGAAACCAGAAAGCTCCGATAGCGCAGCTACCTGAGCTCGAGGCTCTACCCCCTGACCTAGATCGGCCTCCACCTCGAGGTAGCTGGACTGGGTCGACTAGTTATTGGGGTGCGATTGAAAACAAGATTGCGAACCCGGGCGTGTCGTTGACACGCCTGCTTTGCTTTGCCCTTAGAAAGACCGCTCCCCTTGTGGGCAAGCGCCCCTTCAGTCCTCCCTAGGGCTGGGATTCGCCCCCCAATCGGGAACCTCCCATTCGGCGTTCCACTCGAATCAGACCAGGGATTGTGCGAATTCCTGCCAGAATCTTCTCCAGGTGGCGACGATCCTTCACCTGCACCTCCACATCGATAAGGCCGAGCCCAGGGTCTCTCGTCCCTGCCTCGAGCTGAGTGATATTGCTATCGACCTTGGCAATCACTTCAGTCAGACGAGCCAACATCCCAGGCTCATCGGAAGCCTCGATCCCTAGAGACACGCGGTACCGCCCTTCATCCCCTCTGGCCCACTGAACCTCAATCTCTCGCTCTTGGTTGTAGAGCAAATTTTTGACGTTGGGGCACTCGCAGGAGTGAACCGAGACACCACGGCCACGAGTAACGTAGCCGACGATGTCCTCGCCCGGAACAGGGTGGCAACACTTTGCCAAGAACGCCAGAAGATCACCCTCGCCCTTGACGAGAATGGGTCCAGCACCAAAGGGCAAGATCTTGCTGACTGCTCGCCTAAGGGGCCCTGGGGAACTTGCGGGGGACGCCAGCTGGGCCTCCGTCAGGAGCCGGGCGACGACATTTCTAGCCGTCAACTTGCCAAAACCAACACGACTGAATAGATCCTCGACGGTAGACATACCCTCTTGCTCGAGATAAGCCTTCACTCGTGGACTCTCGAAGGTCTTGCGGGGACTCACCTTGTATTTCCGCAGCTCTTTCTCGAGTAGTGGCCGGCCGATCTCCACGGCCCGCTCCTTCTGCACTGAGTTGAGCCACTGACGAATCTTACTCTTGGCTCGAGATGTCGCGACGAAACTCAGCCAATCGCGGCTGGGAGTTCTGTTCGGGTTGGTTTGAATCTCCACCATGTCGCCATTTGCGAGCTTCGTTCGCATGGGAACCAGCTTGCCGTTCACTCGCGCCCCAGAACAGTGGTGCCCGAGGTCGGTGTGCACCCGATAAGCGAAATCCAAGGGTGTCGCTCCACGAGGAAAGCACATGACTTCGCCCTTTGGCGTAAAGACGTAAACCTCATCCGGGTAGAGATCAATTTTGAGAGTGGTCAGAAAAGTTCTAGGATCCTTGATCTCCTGCTGCCACTCCAAAAGTTGACGCAACCAGAGGATATTCAGATCGCCGGCAGGCGCCGAACCCTTGCCCTCCTTGTAACGCCAATGAGCAGCGATCCCCTCTTCAGCGACCAAATCCATCTCACGGGTCCGAATCTGGACCTCGAAGGGCTGCCCCTGCTCCCCCACCACCGTCGTATGCAGCGATTGATAGAGATTTGGTTTGGGCATCGCGATGTAGTCCTTGAACCGACCAGGGATAGGCCGCCAGTTTTGATGCACAACACCGAGGGCCGCATAGGTATCCGTCACGGTATGGGTGATGATCCGAAAAGCCAGGTAGTCGTACAATTGAGAGATATCGATCCCTTGTCGACGCAGCTTGGTGTATATCGAGTAGTACCGCTTGACCCGAAAAGTAATCTCTGCCTCGAGCCCGCCTGATTCCAAACTCTCTGCGAATCGAAGGCGAAGCCTCTCCGCGGCTGCCTTGCCGAGTTTGACCTTTTCACCGATCTTCGAGTGCAGCTCGCGGAACTGGTGCGGATAGAGGAAGTAGAACCCAAGGTCCTCCAGATCCCCCTTGACCCGAGCCATGCCGAGCCGATGAGCGATGGGGGCGTAGATTTCCAAGGTTTCCCGTGAAATTCGCCGTCTCGCCTCCGGAGACATATGCTCCAAAGTCTGCATGTTGTGGAGCCGATCTGCCAACTTCACCACAATGACACGGATATCTCGAGCCGAAGCGAGGATCATTTTCCGGAAGGTCTCAGCCTGGGCTTGATCCCTTCGAACATAGGCGTGCCGGCCTATCTTGGTGACTCCGTCCACCAATTCAGCGACATCAACGCCAAATTTCTCCTCTAAAACCTCCCGGCTGGTCAAGGTGTCTTCCAGCACATCGTGCAGCAGCCCCACAACTACGCAGGTCTGGTCAAACTTCAGATCGGCAAGGATGTAGGCGACGTTGAGAGGGTGGGTTAGGTAGGGTTCCCCTGATCGGCGAGTCTGATCTCCATGCATCTCCGCTGAGAATTCGAAAGCTGAACGAATGAAGTCAGCATCGAAGGGTCGGCCTTGCGCCTCCAGCCGATCCAGCACAGGCTCGAGGCTTTCGATGCTGTGCTCGCGAACGGGAGGTGGCGGCATCTTCATGGCTTCGATCTCTCATCAAATCAACAAGACATTCAGGGTATCCCAGGACTCCCCTCGTTGATTATAGGGCAGTATGAGACGCAGCCCATGATCCTCTTCGAACATGCTCTCCGCCGCAACGACAAAAGGACCGGCTGGAAAACCGGTCCCTTGGAAAGAAGCGCTTGGCAGAGTCGCTGTAACTACTTCACTCGAGCGCGTTGGCTCCTCGCTGCTCTGCCAAAATATTTCTCCCAGAGGAGAACAACAGGGCTCGCAATGAAGACGGAGGAGTAGGTACCAACAACGATTCCGATCAGCAGTAGAAATGCAAAGCCACGCAGCACATCGCCGCCGAAGAAGAAAATCGTTCCCACGACGAGGAGGGTCGTACCAGAA
The DNA here is from genome assembly GCA_022601195.1 of Deltaproteobacteria bacterium. Classification (GTDB taxonomy): domain Bacteria; phylum Acidobacteriota; class Thermoanaerobaculia; order Multivoradales; family JAHZIX01; genus JAHZIX01. The sequence continues at coordinate 167,629 of JAHZIX010000039.1, read as the reverse complement.
GTCATGACGGTTCGAGAGAGGGTCTGATTGATGCTCGTATTGAGGATCGATTCGAGGCTTTCACGGCGAGCACGACGCATATTTTCCCGAACTCGATCGAATACCACCACCGTATCGTTGACCGAGTAACCGACGAGGGTGAGAAAGGCAGCGATCGTCGTCACGTTGAATTCAAAGCCCGCCAATGCATAGAGACCGAGAGTGATGGTGACATCATGAGCGATCGCAGCCACTGCACCGATGCCGAAGCGAATCTCGAACCGAACTGCGATGTAGATCAGCATGCCAAGCAGAGACAAAACAACGGCCCAGATACCCTGACTCTTGAGCTCGCTGCCAATCTGTGGCCCCACGTTCTCGACGGCAAGAATGGAGAAATTCCCTAAATGCCCCTCTCTCTCGAGGGCATCTACCGCAGCTCCACTGACCCCAGGAAGACTCCTCAGCTCGTCCCACGAGGAGATGATGCTGTTGTCTCTTCGCAGGCTCAAGATCTGGGTTGCCACTTCGCGATAGGAATCGGGGATGTTACCGGCTACGACTCCAATACCATCGGGATCAAGGTCAGCCAACTGGCCCGCCAGTGCGTCGGCACTCTCTCTATTGAGATCCGTCCCCACGGTCTCACCGGAGTTGAAACGAGCATCTAAGGCCTCAAGCAAGACTGTAGCTTGACCTTTCTTCAGCCCTCCGCCGCTTTCAGAATCGCTTCCTCCGGCGGCAGAGCCTTGGTCCGTCTCTTCGAGAGTGGGAGTCCGAATCAGGACCTCATTACTGCCGGGAGCTCCATAGCGTTGGATCACAGCTGCCGGGAAACCTGCGTCCCCGAGCACCGACCGCAACTGATCTACATCCGGCTGCTCTTTGAATCGCAAAGTCACCTGAGTACCGCCAGCGAAGTCGATGCCAATGTTCATCTTCTTCACGAACAGAACGGTGATGAGGCTTCCAACGACGAGTATGAGAGACACCACCGCCAGGGGCAGCCGGTACTTCATGAAGTCGATGCGGGTATCGGTCAAGAACTGCATGAATCACTCCTTGAGCTGGCGAACCGGCGGCATATTCGTCGGCGCACGAACTCTTCCTCCCGAGAAATCTTTTCTCCGGTCGGTCCTCTAGATGGACAAGCGCTCTACCCGCTGACGGCGGGAAAGCCACGTATCGAAGAGCCAACGGCTAACGAAGACTGCGGTAAATACTGACGCCAAAATACCGACGGAGAGCGTAACGGCAAATCCACGAATGGGGCCCGTACCGAACTGAAATAGCAACACCGCGGCGATGAGAGTCGTTACGTTGGCATCCAGAATGGACGACAGCGCTTTTCCAAAACCTGAAGAGACAGCAGCCTTAACGGTTCGCCCGGCTCGCAACTCCTCGCGAATCCGCTCGAAGATCAGAACATTGGCGTCCACCGCCATACCGATCGTCAAGATAATCCCAGCGATCCCCGGCAGAGTCAGCGTCGCGCCAAAGGAAGCCAAGGCAGCAAAGACCAGGACGACATTGAGAGTGAGCACAAGGACCGCGTTGATACCGCTGAGCATATAGATCACCAACATCGCCACAATCACCAGAGCGCCACCAAATAGGCCGGCTCTTAGGCCCTGGTCGATGGAGTCCTGCCCTAGAGCCGGCCCCACGGTACGCTCTTCCAGTGGCGTGATCTTGGCCGGCAGCGCGCCGGACTTGAGAGAGGTTGCCAAGTCTGTAGCTTCCTCCCTGGTGAAATTTCCCTTGATCACACCCTGATCGTTGATCTTGCCTTGAATGGTCGGGGAGGTCAGCACTTTGCCGTCCAACACCACCGCCATACCGCGACCAAGGTTCGTGCTGGTGAAATCCCCGAATTCGGTTCCCTTCTCATATTTCAGAGTAAAGGCAACGACCGGTTCATTGAACTCGCCCGGGCTCATGCGGGCTGTCTTCAGGTCCCGCCCACTGATAGCAGCTCGTTTTTCTACCGCAACGTAGCGAGTTCCAATCACGTTTCCGTTGAGGTCGAAACTATCTCCCTCTAGGATCTCCAAGTTGTTGGGCACTTGCCCCCCGTAATTTCGCAGAATCTCATCGTAGCTATCGACGAGACCTCCAGCACGAGGAAAATCCGCCAGCTTGAACTCCAAGAAGGCTGTCTTTCCAATCAACTCTTTGACCCGCTCAGGATCTTCCACCCCAGGTAACTGAAGCACCAGGCGCTCACTTTTGCCAAGGCCCTGGCGTTGAATGACCGGCTCCGAAACGCCATATTGGTCAATACGGTTTCGGATGGTCCTCATCGCCTGCTCGACCGCCTCAGACCGCAAGTCCTCCTGCGCTCGATCTTTCATGACCAGGTTGGCGCCTTCGCCGGTTTTGGTGATGTCCCAAGTCTGACCGAAGAAATCTCGAGCAACCTCCAGGGCCTCATCCCTCTTCTCCGAGGGTACCCCTTTGAGTTGAAAACTCGCCAGGTTGCCTTCGTCTGCTTCGTTGCCAGCAGCTTCTAGGTTGGTCCCAGCCAATCTGTCGATCCGGGCGGTATCGATACCGGCATCCTTGAGGCGCTCGGTTAGGTTGTCCATATCGTGCTCGGCTTCGACTCTCAGAGCATCCGCCGTCTTCACTTCTAAGACGAGATGCATCCCCCCCTGAAGGTCGAGACCTAGTTTGACCTTTTCCTTCGGCGGAAGAGCAAGAAAAGCCGCCGACGCAACCACCAACAGAATGATTACGCCACGGATGATGAGACTCTGATTCATTTGACACCCCCATCTTCAGCAGCGCCCTGCTGGCCGGCGATGGCCGACTTGGTGATCCGCACTCGGACATTGTCAGCGATCTTCAGCAATACGGTCGCGCCCTCGACCTTCGAGACCTCCCCGTACAGGCCTCCGTTGGTGACTACCTGGTCGCCCTTCTTCAACTCATCGACCATCTTCTGAACCGCCTTGCGCTGCTTACGAATCGGCAAGAAAAGCACGAAGTAGAAGATGCCGAGAATGAGGAAGATGGGAATCATGCCCCCAAAGGTCTCAGAGAGCCCAGGCGCAGGAGCCGCAGCGGCGACGAGTGAAAATGACAACATGACCTATTTGCTTCCCCGCATGATCTTAAGTCAGACGATCGAGGCCAACGAAGGCACCCGTAAATCTCGCCCCTTGCCAGGCTGCCAACGCCCGGCCGAAACAACACAATCAGCCCAAGAGCACAACATGCTCAAGAGCAAAGCCTGGTTGATACCCAAGCCAGAAGACCAACCGATCGAGGGCCATCGACTCCAAACCACGCAGCCCTATTCGGGTTCGAGCCCTCTTAGCAGACTGTGGCTTGGATGGTCGAGAAGCCGCAGCAACCAATCGGAAGCCTCTACCTCCTACCGGTCAAGCCTCCGACGAATCGGGCGCGGCCTGGTGACGGGCAAGCTCGGCGGCAAATTCCGTCAGCGCACCAGAAGCGGTAGCTTGTCTGAGTTCTACCATGAAGTCAAGGTAGTGGCGCAGGTTGTGGAGGGTCGACAAGACAGCCCCGGTAATCTCGCCACACCGGACCAGATGGTGTACGAAAGCGCGGCTGACTCGGGTACAGGCAGGGCAAGAACACCCCTCCTCGATGGGTCGCGGATCGTCTCGATATTTTGCATTCTTGATCTTCACGGGACCACGGCGAGTGAAGAGAAGCCCATGCCTCGCATTTCGTGCGGGCAGGACACAATCGAAGAGGTCGACGCCGCAGCGAACCGCTTGGAGTAGATCCGCTGGGTAGCCCACTCCCATGAGATAGCGGGGCCGGTCTTGCGGAAGATGAGGCACTGTCCATTCCACCACCCGATAGCGATCTTCGTCGGGCTCTCCAACGCTGACACCACCGATCGCATAGCCATCCAGATCAAGCTCCGTAAGCTGTTGAGCGGCTCGCTCGCGAAGGTCTCGAAACACGCCACCCTGAACGATGCCGAAAAGTCCTCCGGGAAGAGGTTTTCGATCTTGCTCCTCTCGAGCTCGCCGAGCCCAACGGAGAGTTCTTTCCCAGGAATCTTCCACCTTGTCTCTGGGCGCCGGCCACGGTGGACACTCGTCTAGCATCATGGCGATATCGACTCCGAGGCGGCGCTGAAGATCGACCACCCCTTCCGGAGTAAACTGCATCGCAGAGCCATCTACATGACTACGGAAGTCGACTCCGTTCTCGTGGATCTTACGAAGGGCAGCCAGACTGAATACTTGGTACCCGCCACTATCGGTCAGGATCGGCCCACGCCAGCCACTGAACTGGTGGAGTCCTCCCAATGCTTCGATTCGCTCGACACCGGGACGAAGCGCCAAGTGGTAGAGATTCGCGAGCATGACACTGGCTCCGAGCTCTTCGAGCTGCTGCGGAGGCAGTCCTTTGACCGCACCAAGAGTCCCGACGGGCATGAAGGCAGGAGTCTCGATCACTCCATGGGGGGTCGTTAGGCGTCCCCTGCGGGCCGCTCCGGCCTGACTGAGTATCTCGAAGGAAAGGCTCATGCTCTGCCTAGGCCTACTTGGCAGCCGACGAGAGGTCGACCGCGTGGATCTCGACATCCTCCGGCAGGGTGAGGTCGAAACTCCCGTCTGGAATCTCTACATTGACCTTCATCTCTTGAAAACGATAGTCGCTGACACCTCCATCTGCCGCTTCGATCCGAACTCGGGCGGGTAGGTAGGTCTCTGGATGGATCCAAAGGACAATAGAGGTGATGCGTTTGGCGATCCGCTTGTACTTGGGCAACAGCTGGATGCGGTGAGTTCCCTCTTCCCCACCGAGGATTCGAACCCGAGCCTCGAAATACTCCAGTAAGCTCTCGAGAGAATTCGTCGCGTTGAAATATCGCAGGATGCGATCCGAATAGCGACCCACCCGCATTGTTTCTGCCCGCCCCAGATCTTTGTACCAGGTAAGCATCTCGTCGCCGTTGATAACAACGGAGAGAGGCTTGGGCTGAAGGTACTCCCAACGGATCTGCTCAGGAGCAGAAAACAAGAGTTGCCCGGCTAACTCTTCCGAGCTCTCCAGCATCTCGCTCTCCTGGACCAAGGTGAACTGGGCCTCGAGAGAGCGAAGCGAGCTCTGTTCATACTGAATTCTCTCGAGGAGAACATGAAAACGCTCCACATCCTTGAGCCCCTCGGCCATGGGATCCGGAGCTTCGGCCGCCGCTATTGGGGCCAATCCCAGAAGGAGCACTGCAAAACTTACTATCTTGTTCATGAACTCTTCACCCGGGTCCTTTCGAGACCAGCCAGCAAGAAGGGTTGAAATCGTACTTTGCGCTGAAGGAGATCGCAACCGGCACCACCATAGGAAACTCAGCCGGCCGCAGCGACATTCCCAATTCGGAAACCCGTATTGACAGCTCCCTAGACCGCTGCTAGGTTCTCTCGTCCCTGAATCTAAGCTTGGAATAACAGGAGCCCCAACCATGACCGACATCAAATTGGGAACCAAATATGACTGCCCATCCTGCAGTATCAAGTTCTACGACTTCGGTAAGCAGGAGCCGATATGCCCCAAATGCGGGACTCTTTACGGTGAGGGCCTAGAGCAAAGCCAGAAGAAACCAGCCAAGACGAAGGCGAAAGCAAAGGCAAAGCCAAAGGCCAAGAAGAGCACCAAAGGCCGCGGCAAGGGTGAGGAGGAAGAATAGGCAACTCCCCGCTCCCGCAAGAGCACAGAGTCCATCAGCATAGGGTCTATCTCGGTCTAGGCGCCAATCTTGGAGATCCACCTAGGCACCTGCGAGACTGTCTCAGAGCTCTAACGACCGAGGTCGACCACCTGGAGATCTCTCCTCTCTACCGTACTCAACCGGTGTCGGAGATCCCTCAGCCGTGGTATCTCAATCTGGTGGCGACAGGGGTGACGCGACTCGCACCCTACGACCTACTGGGATTTCTGCAATCTCTCGAACGGGCAGCTGGCCGAGATCGCCGGCAGCCCGACGCCCCTCGAACTTTGGACGTCGATCTCCTCTTGTACGGCAGGCTAGAGAGTGAGGACTCCTCCTTGACCCTCCCCCATCCCAGAATGCGTCATCGACGCTTCGTCCTGGCTCCATTGGCGGATTTGGCTCCCGACCTGAAAATTCCACCGGACAACAAGACCGTGGACCAGCTGCTGACCGACCTTCCCAGGGGAGAACAAGTCCAGCTCGTCCCCTGGCCGATCGCAGAAAGGCCCTAGCCGGTCCCCCGGTAGCAGATTTCTCGCTGCAGCACTGGTATCATCTTGCATTCGCAAGGGATAAACCTAAGCCTACCTATGGTTTGCCCATATCTCCCCCGATAGGACACGAACATGACACCAGCTTCTACCCTCTCCTTTCGCGACCCGATCCACGGCTTCATTCGAGCGGACCCCTTAGAGCAGGCATTGATCAGCTCGCGCCCCATGCAGCGCCTTCGCTTTATCCACCAACTCGGCTTTACCTATTTGGTTTTCCCCGGTGCCGAGCACAGTCGCTTCAGCCACGTACTCGGCGCCATGGCTCTTGCCGGCCGAGTCTACGACCATCTAGCAGCTCGCAGCGACGGCCTGCTTCCGGCCCAGGAGAGTTCTCGCGAAAGGCGCCTCGTGCGAGCCGCGGCACTGGTCCACGATGTTGGGCACGCTCCATTCAGCCACTCCGCCGAGGATCTTTTCGAAGGTGGCATCGACCACGAAGAGATGACTCGCCGTTTGTTGTTCTTGCCAGAGATCGAAGAAATTTTCGCAACTCACGGGGATGGCCTGGAGCCGGGAGATGTCGTTGCTCTACTCAAGGGCAAGGGGCAGCAAGGGGTAGATAGGATTCTGTCTCAGATCATTTCAGGAGAGCTCGACGTCGACAAGATGGACTACCTTCAACGGGACAGTCTGTACTGCGGTGTCCGCTATGGAAATTTTGACCTCGAACGACTGCTAGACACCATTCGACCGCTGCAGGACCCTCATACGGGAAGCTGGGGTATCGGCGTCGCCGAAGGAGGAGTGCACGCTCTCGAAGCCCTCGTATTAGCCCGCTATTACATGTTCACCCAGGTCTATTTCAATGTCACCGGCAAAGTTCTCGAGCTTCATCTCAACGAGTGGCTACGAGAATCTCAGCGGCTCTGGCCTGCTGACCCGGAGTCCTTTCTCCTGGAGGACGATGTCTCGGTCCTCAGCGAAATGCGACAGTCAACCAGCGTTCACGCTCGGGCGATTACTCACCGCGAGAGATTTACCGTGGCTTTCGAGTCCAAAGAGCATCTGTCTCAAAATGAAAAAGCACGGTTCGAGGCCATTCTGCCGAGTCTCGAGGACCGCTTCGGCAGCAGTCGACTGTTGATTTCAAACTCGGAGAAAGATCCGCACCGTCTAGGCAAGAGTGGAGTTTTGGTACGGCAGGCGGATGGCTCCTTGGAGTTCATGGAAGAGGCGAGCCATTTCATCCGACACCTTACCCGTATCGACCGGTACAGGATCTATGCCCCGCGGGAGATTCGTGAATCTGTAGCCGCCGCCATTCACGAACACGGTTAACCTTCCCTGGCCACTCAATTCGTGCCCCGAACAGGCCGAACAGGCCGAACAGGCCGAACAGGCCGAACAGGCCGAACAGGCCGAACAGGCCGAACAGGCCGAACAGGCCGAACAGGCCGAACAGGCCGAACAGGAGGGGTTTAGTCCGGGCTAGGAACCCAGCAAGTCCCGCAGCGCCGATTCGATCTCGGGGAATCGGAATTCGAAGCCCTCCTGCAGCAGCCGGGCCGCCGAAGCTCTTTGGGAGCCGAGGACCATCTCAGCCATCTCGCCCAGGGCAAGACGCATTCCAAACCTCGGAGCCGGTAACCAAGCCGGCCTTCCGGTGAGCTTTGCCAGCCAAGTCGTCAACTCAGCGTTGGTCACGGGGGCCGGAGCAGCCAGATTGTAGGGGCCTTCAGCGGTCTCCCGGAGGAGCAGGAAACGGATGGCTCGAACCTCATCCTGCAAATGAATCCAGGGTAGCCACTGTTTGCCGTCTCCCAACCGGCCACCGGCGAAGAAACGAAACGGCATCAGAAGCTTCGGAAAAGCCCCTCCGGTTCGACTGAGAACGACTCCGGTGCGAAGGATGACCCGGCGGACTCCAGCCTTTGCTACCGGCTCTGTGGAAGCCTCCCAGGCAAGACAGGTTCGAGCTAGAAAATCGTCACCGGGACAGGCGCTCTCCTCGAGGGGCAAATCTCCCCTTGAGCCATAAAACCCGACAGCGGAGCTCTGCAGAAGGACCTTCGGCAGCTCTTTGGCTTTGGCCACTGCTTCGCATACCGCCCGGCCGGCGTCTAGGCGACTCTCCTCGATTCGTTGCTTGCGGAGTGCTGTCCAGCGGCCGGCACCGACGTTCTCCCCAGCCAAGTTGACAAGCGCCGTATCTCCATCGACCAACGGGCCCCACCCATGAGAGGTGCGGCCATCCCAACCGAAAGCAGAGGCTCCGCTAGGCAGCCCCTGCACCTTCTCCGGGTTGCGGCTGAGAATGAAAATCTCGTGCCCCTCTTGAGCCAATTTCGCGGTCAGTGCACGACCGATCAGTCCAGATCCTCCCGCTATGATGACTCTCATGTTCCCCCTGACGACTGCACTTCAAGTCCTCGCCTCTATACCGCAGCCAGTTGCTCCTCTAATTGCTGGCGACGATGGAGCTCACCGTAGAGCCCCGGTTGAGAAATGAGCTGTTGGTGGTCTCCCCGCTGGGTGATTCTTCCCTGCTCTAAAACCAAGATAAGGTCCGCATCCTTCACGGTCGAGATGCGATGAGCCACCAAGAAAACCGTGCGATTGCGAAACACCTGACGAAAGTTTTCGAGGATGCGCTCTTCCGTTTGGGTGTCCACTGCGGAGAGGCAATCGTCCAGCAGCAGAAACGTAGGTTGCCTCAACAGAGCTCGGGCTAAGGCGACTCGCTGCTTCTGCCCGCCGCTCAAGGTCACTCCCCGTTCCCCAACCAAGGTATCGAAGCCCTGCGGCAAGACCTTCAGATCGTCTTCCAAGCCAGCCAGCTGCGCTGCTCGCTGGATCTCTTCCATCGTAGCCTCAGGTGCACCCAAAGCGATATTTTCTCGAACCGTAGTCGAGAACAAGAAAGCCTCTTGGGGAACCACTCCTATCTCGGACCGAAGTCGTTCGAGCGGTAGATGGCGGATGTCGACTCCGTCGATCCAAATGGAACCCTCAGGAGGCTCGATAAGACGCGGAATCAAAGAAAGGAGTGTGCTCTTGCCAGCCCCCGTCCGACCGACCACAGCCACCGTGGAGCCGGCCGGCACCTCGAGGTCAATACCCCGAAGTATTTTGACCTCCTCCGCCCCATCCGATTCGGCTTGGTAGGAAAAATCGAGCCCTCTAAATGAGATCTCTCCACGGATCTCCGTAGGATTTACCAAAGGCGGGCGGTCCCGAATCTCAGGTTCTGTTCCCAAGACCTGGTAAATCCGGGTCAGAGAGGCTGCGCCCCGCTGCAACAGGTTGATCACCCAACCGACGGCAATCATCGGCCAGGTCAACTTACCTAGAAAGAGATTGAACTTCACTAGATCCCCAACCGTCATCTCTCCGAGGTAGGTCGCCAAACCGCCGTAACAAAGCACGGCAACATAGCCCAACCCGATGAGCAGCTGAAGCATCGGCCGAAAAGCTGAGGTCCACAGAATGAGGCGACGGTTTCGCTCGACGTAGTCCCGGTTAAAGCCGCGGAAACTCGCGTCTTCGGCATGCTCTCTCGCGAAGGCCCGCACCACCCGCCCCCCTGCCAGGCTCTCTTGCACCCGGGAGGAAAGACTGGAGTACTGTTCCTGAACCTTCTCGAAATGGGCATGGATACGCACTCCGAAATAACGGGAAGCCACCGCTACGAGGGGAAGCGTACAGACGGCCACCAGAGTCAGCCATGGATGGATCAAGGTCATCAACAGCAGCGCGCCACACCCGGCCAAGACCGTATTGGCGCTGTACATGACCGCCGGGCCACAGACCTGCCGGACGGCTTCGATATCGTTCGTTGCCCGAGCCATCAGATCACCGGTAAAGCTGCGCTGAAAGAAGGACGGAGGCAGAGCTTGCAGGTGATCCAGAAAGTCGTTGCGCAAATCCCGCTCGATGTCACGACTCATCGCAACCAAGATCCGCCTCTGACCAAAACTAAACAAGCCTTGTACGATGGCGATACCCACCAACAGCCCCGCGTAGCCCAATAATTTGGCGTGGGTTATGCCCCCTCGAAGGTTGTCGATGGCGTCTCCAACCACCCAGGGTGAGGCCAACCCTACGAAGGCCATTCCAGCAACGCACACCAGGCCGCTGATCCACTTGAGTCGATATCTGGCGAAGAAAGGTAGGAGGTAGCGGAGGTTTTTCATGGCTCACGGCCGGCTGAGCCAGCGCCCCCTGATCTTAGCAGGCTCGAGCCTCGGAATGTCTCCGCCCCTCGAGGAAGCCACCCCAGAACTCCGGCTCGCCTCTCACTAGAGAAAGGTCATCCTCGCCGAGAGGCTTCGACACCAAGATATACCGTACAGGGCAGCCCCCACTCGACGAGTTGAGAAGGTCTATTCCTCGAGGCGGGAAGCCCTCGCGGCAGCAATACCAGCAGCCCCACGAGGATGAAACAGGGGCACCACCGCGTCGCTACGAAGACGAGCTTCCAAACGCAAGATGGGCCGACCTTCGGCCACGTATTTCGCCTCGTAGTTGGTTCGTGGACCTTCCGGCCAAGCGTCACCGACCTCCTTGAGGTCGAGAGCCGGGTGGCTCTCGAGAATCTCTTGGACCTTCTCTCCATAGGATAGGAAATCCGTAGCAAAGAGCAGCCTTCCTCGTGGCTCGAGGAGTCCGAGGACCAGGTCGATTCGTTCCGGGTCGAAGAGCCGACGCTTATGATGGCGCACCTTCGGCCACGGGTCGGGAAAGTAGACGTGCACGGCTTTGGCAAAACCGACCGGCAAAACCGCCGAAAGGGCGTACACCGCTTCTCCTCGCACCACCGCAAGGTTGCTGGCTCCCTGCCGATGGGCACGGCCAATGAGCAGCCGGCAGTACTTCGAAACCACTTCGACTCCGAGAAATCGCTGCTGGGGATCTTCTAGGGAACGACGCAAGAGGTACCGGCCCTTGCCGAAACCCAACTCCACCTCCCAGGAACCATCTCCGGCTATCAAGCCCTCGGGTTGAAGCGGCATGGGAAGTCGGCAAAGACGCCGATCCGTCCCTGCTACGGTTATTTGTAGTGGTTGCAACATCGTAAAATCCGACCCGCCCAGGGGGAAGGTACAGCCCTCAGAGCAACTCGTTCCTACCGGCGGCCCGGAGCTGCGAGACGATCTCTCGCACTTCCTGTGATCTTTCCTTGGGAGCCACGAGTACCGTGTCTCCGGTTCTCACCACCACCAATCCCTCTAGGCCGACAATGGCTATGGTGCCGCTGTCCGCAACCAGAAGGTTGTCGGAAGCCTGTTCTGAAAAGACATCCCCTCGACAAATATTGCCTTGAGAATCCGCAGTCAACACCTCAGCCAGAGCCTGCCAGGAACCGAGATCGCTCCAACCACAGTCGAGAGGCAGAGTAGCGATATCCTCGAGCTTCTCCATGAGACCGAAATCGATCGAGGTAGCGGGTAACCGAGAGTAGATCTCGGCCAAGCGATTCGGTTCGGCGGCGATCTCTTCGAGCCCCTCCACGAGTTTCGGAAGATGTGCCGCCAGGAGCGATAAGAACGTCGAGCCCCTGAAAAGGAAAATCCCTCCGTTCCATAGAAAACGCCCAGAATCGACGAAACGGCGGGCCGTCTCGAGATCCGGCTTCTCTCGAAATCGCACGACCTTCCGAAGGCCGCTCTGCTGGTCCAAGACCTCGCCCAGCTCCAGATAGCCATAGCCTGTTTCGGGCCGCTGCGGCTCGATCCCCAGGGTCATGACCAGATCCTGGCTCTCCACCGCTTCTTCCGCTTGCTGCAATCGCTGCCGAAACCCCTCGGCGTCGGACACTCGGTGGTCCGCGGGTAGCACCGCGACGACCCCATTGCGGGCTGCCCTCGGCATAGAACGAACCGCCCAGCCGATGGCTGCCGCGGTATTTCTACCTTCAGGCTCCTCGAGAACCTGTTCCGCTGGAACTTCCGGTAGCTGCTGGCGCACCTGATCGGCGAGAAGACGCGTAGTACACACCCATACAGAGGTGGCGGGAACCTGGGGTTGAAGCCGATCGAAGGTCTGCTGGAGCAGGCTACGATCTCCTTCCAGAGCCAGGAGTTGCTTGGGTCGTTGGCGACGGCTGAGAGGCCAGAAACGTGTGCCGCTGCCACCGGCGAGAATCAATGCCTGCACGGTGAACCTCGAAAAGTCATTGTTCCGGATTCCACTCGACACCCACTCCGTTAGTCCTCAGTGCCCGTGGTCCGAGCAGTATAACCGCCCGACGCCAAGCCAGCCAGCTGCCAAACTCGTATCAACTGAGGACCCCCGCCGCCCCGCCGGAGAAAGGCCGGTAATAATGAGCAGCTCAGTCCCGATCGGGTGATCTCAAATAGCCCTCCTCAATGAAGCCTCCTCAACCAAGTCGAGAGGATCGATGCCATGGCAGCCATTCAAATCCCAAAACGCTGGCTCTTACCAAACAGCCAAGGTACCCCAGAGGGCGTTTTTCTCAACCGCCGCCAAGTGCTCCGCTCCCTCGGCTACTCGAGCCTTGGTCTCGTCCTGGGAGCGAATACCGGTTGCGACCTCGATCTTGGAGGATTCCGTCACCGTCGCCGCACCGCAGGCGCTTTGGGGCGGCGCTTTCGAGATCGATTCCCTGCCCGGAGAAATCTCGACTTTGGGATCGGCGACCGCTCCCTGACTCCGGAGGAAGTCTCTTCGAGCACCAACAATTTCTACGAGTTTTCCACCAACAAGGGAGCGGTTTGGGAGCTTGCCCAGGGCTACCCTGTCGACCCCTGGGTGGTAGAAGTTGGGGGCCTGGTTCACCAACCCAGGACACTCAACCTCGAGGACCTCTTCCGTCGCTTTCCCCTCGAGGAGCGCCTGTACCGTTTTCGCTGTGTGGAGCGCTGGGCCATGCAGGTTCCCTGGACGGGATTCCCCCTGGCCCGGCTGATCGATGAACTCAAGCCCTTAGCCAGCGCTCGCTATGTCCGATTCGTGTCGGTCCACGACCCCGACCGAATGCCGGGGCAAGGCAATACCTACTATCCATGGCCCTACTACGAAGCCTTGCGACTCGATGAGGCTCGCCATGACCTCGCCTTTGTCGTGCTCGGGGTCTATGGGCATGCACTCCCCATGCAACACGGAGCACCGTGGCGAGTGATCTGCCCTTGGAAGTACGGCTACAAGAGTCCCAAATCCATTGTCCGCATCGAATTTACGGAACACCAACCGCCAACTTTCTGGAATGATCTCCAACCCTCTGAATATGGGTTCTTCTCGAATGTAAACCCAGACAAACCCCACCCTCGTTGGAGCCAGGCGAGAGAAGAAGATATTGGCACCCTAGAGAAAAGACCCACTCTGCTCTACAACGGATACGCCGAGCAGGTGGGTCATCTCTATGGTGGGCAAGAAGTGTAGTAGAGAGGAATCTACTGCGACCCTCAGTCGCCTTCCGGTTCCGGTTGAGGATCCCAAATGGAGACTTCTTCGAGGGGCTTCCGCAGTAGATCCGGCACCGTAGCATCCTCCGCTGGAAATCCAATGGGGAAGAGAATGACCGGCTTTTCGTTCTTGGGACGCCCCAGAATGTGGCTGAGGAATTTCATCGGGCTTGGAGTGTGGGTGAGAGTAGCCAGCCCCATGCGGTGCAGCGATGCAATGAACAACCCACAGGCAAGACCGATACTCTCCTTGACGTAGTAGTTCTTTCGCTTCGAGCCGTCCGGGTTGAACCCGTAAAGCTCCTCGAAGGCTACGACGATCCAAGGCACTGTCTCCAGGTAAGGTTTTCTCCAACTAGTACCAATGGGCAGAAGGGCTTCCAACCACTCCGGGGGCATTCGGCCTCCCTCGTAGCTGATGCGCTCCTCTTTTTCGGCAGCGATGCGAATCTGTCGCTTGACTTCCGGGTCACTGATTGCGACGAATCGCCAAGGTTGGCGGTGAGCACCGGAGGGAGCCGTCGAAGCGGTTCGAATCGCCAGCTCGATCAGCTCCCGGGGAACCTCTCTACTCGAAAATCCGCGTACACTGCGGCGGCGATCCATCTCAGCAAAGAAAGCCTCACCTCGGCTCCGTCTCTCCTCTTCGGAGAGTTTCTCTACCCGGTAGGGGACGAAAGGGTACCGTTTGTCGGACTCTCCGACCGGCTCCGCCGAGGTTGAATCTTCCGAGGTCGTTTTTCTCATAGGGCATCTATACCAGAATTTTCCCTGGAAACCACCCCCTTTGGACAGAGGAATCTATATCGGATCCCCCTCGCCAACGACTCGAGACGGGCTAGATCCCCCCACGCTCCACGGCTTCGCCGCTTGCAGAGGCCGCCTCCGATTCCTCGAGCAGATCGTAAACCCGAAAGAAGCTCATCCCATTTCGATTCCGACTTCCATTCCCTGCCCGGTCGATTGTGATCTGCAGTCTCCCGTCCTCTGTCAGCTCGTAAGTACGGGTCATCGTAGGGCCTGCTTCTCTTACGAATTCGCTGACCAGCTTCGCCCCCTCCCATCGCGTCACGACCTGCGTTACATACCCCCTCAGAAATTCCTCCCTCTCTTGCCCATCCGCAAAGAGAACCTGAGTGCGGCCCACACCATTGGTGACGGCGATTTCCAGGGGACCTTGGTCGATCTCGATCCGTTCGCTTCCCGCTGCAAGCCCTTCTGAGCCTCCCCTTGGGACACCGCTTCGGCGACCACCTCCTCGAGAACCCGAGCCGCCGCTGCGGCCACCTCCTCCGCCGAGGCTTCCACCACGACGACCGCCTGGACCACCGAAGCTTCCTCCCCCACCGCCCCGACCTCTCCCGGCTCCGCCCCGAAGCCCTCCTCTCGAGCCAGACATCTTTTCTCTAGGATCTTCACTGAGCTCCTGGTTGAGGTGCCAGATCCCAGAGAGATTCGGCACCTCCTGAGTTTCCAGATCCGGCGCAGCTTCGGCAGCCCGATGCAATAGAAACAGGAAGGTCGCCAGCACGGCGACCGACAAAGAGAGAATTTTCGCAGCCTTTTTCATTGGAGAGCTCCTGGGCAGTTCGGGCCTCGGCGGTAGTTTCGGTAGAAGTTAGATCGTAGAGACAAAGACCGGGGGACGGAGCCGCCCCCCTATTCGCTGTAAAGACTCACTGGGTACACTCACTGGGCACACCCTGCGAGCAGGCTCCTCGGGCGGTTGAAACTCTCCACTCACTCAGCTGGAGCGAACCGCTAGCTTTCGTCTCCTTCCGGGCTCTGGCGATGAGAGCCATGATGGCGAAAACCACGACGATGCTCCCGGCGCTCTCCCCTTTGCTCCCGGAGGCTCTCCAACTCCCCGAGCTGTTCGGCGGTGAGAATCTTGCGAAGATCCTGCAGGAGCTTGGCCCGCTCGACCGCTAGGTCCGCCTCGACGACACCAGCTGCATCGGAAGCCTGACGGATTGCCGTCTCGTCAAAGACCTCGGCGTGGATCTGCTCAGCGACGGCCTGTTGGGCTTGGCGATGGGCCTCCCGCAAGCTCTCCGTGGAGTCGCGGTGAGCCGAGAAGAGACCGCGAATCTGTTCCCGCTGGTCTTCTTCTAGATCCAACTGCATCAGGCCATGCATTCCGGCACCAGGCCCACCCATGCCCGGTCCCCGGAAATGCCGTCCACCGTTGCCGGGCCCGGCGGAAGCGAGGATTGGTGCCAGAGTTAGGGCGAAAGCCGCTGCCACGAGTACGAGTCTTGAAATACGTTTCATCGTTAGCTCCTTTTGTTGCGACGAATTCCTCGCCGTTCACTCCAACTAGAGGGCATCAAGAAGTTTCCGGTTACAAAATCCCCCGAGATTTCATGAAGTTTGAGCAAACTGTTCCTGGACTGTAACCGGATCGCTTGTTGCCCCATCTAACCTGTTGAATGGAGTAAGCACACTTCGTCTCTCGAACTTCCGCAGCCACCATTCGTAAGAGAGGTTCCATGGTAGGTTGGCAAGCCATCACAATGAATAACGCATTGATCTTCTCAGAGGCATCGGCTCGACCGGTCTCCGCACTCTCGTCGAGAGCAGAGCAAGAGCTCGTGACTGCCTGCCTCGGCGGAGACGAAGGAGCCTTCGGCCAGCTTGTGCGGCAGCACGAACGCCGAGTTTTCCGCCTCGTCGGTCGCTTCTATCACCGAAGAGAAGATATCGAGGAGGTCGCTCAGGAAACCTTTCTCTTAGCGTGGCGCAAGCTGGACACCTACCGTGGTGAGGCGCCCGTGGAGCACTGGCTAACTCGCATCTGTCTAAACTGCTGCTATGGCCGTTTGCGCCGCAAGACGGTATCCGAAGAACCCTTCGAAGCAGATGTAGAAGCTCCCCGTCGCGATCCGGATGCCAAAATGGAGGTCGAGGGCCTGCTTCGCCAACTCTCACCTCAGGATCGATTTATTCTCTCGTTGCTCGATGGCGAAGGTTGGTCCGTCTCGGAAATTGCTGACCGCCTGGGATGGACCCGGGTCAACGTCAAGGTCCGGGCTCACCGGGCGAGAAAGAAACTCCGCCGAATCTTGGAGCAGGAGCTCGATTCATGAATTGCCGACAAGCCCGCAGGAAGCTAAGCGATTCGAAATGCGACAGCAGTCAAGCAGCAGCTGAGGCGCATCTACGCTCCTGTTTCCCCTGCCAGAGCTTTGCCGACCGGCTGAGGGAAGCTCAGCAACTGCTGGGCGCAAGGCGCAACGACGTCCTACCCGACCCATCTTTCGCCGCCCGAGTTCTCTCTCAACTACCTTCCCGGGAACCCACAGCCACCTCAGAGCTGCTCGGATGGGCCGCCTTGAGATTGCTGCCCATGACCTTGGCTCTACTTCTCGCCTTGAGCCTCTGGAGTCTCTCCTCCAGTCCGAGCCCGACGGTCTTGTTGGCCGAGGAGTCCTCCCGAGCTGAGCTTAGTTGGCTACTCGATGTCGAAACCGGGACGACCGAAGAGACGAGTCCATGAAGCGCCCCACAGCGCTGGCTGCAGTCTTCGGTCTCTTTGTCGCCGGGATCATCACCGGCCTCCTGGGCACGCACCTTTTCTATTCCCATCAAATCCAGGAAAGGGAAGGTCCTCTCTGGTTCATGGGCCATCCCCCTCTGGGGCATTTGTCCAATGAGCTGCAGCTCACAGAGGAGCAACAAGAAAAAGCGAACATCATCCTTCGGGAAAGTCGTCGCCGTGGAGAAGAGATCCGCCGAGAAATTCGCCCCCAGCTGCACCAACTCATGGACCAAACCCACGAGAGCCTTCTCGGACTGCTCACAGAGGAACAGAAACAGAGGTTCCAAGAGCTGAAGTTCCACCGTCGCCATGAAGGCAATCGGCGAAGAGAACATCGGCGGAGTCCGCCGGGCGATCTCGGACCTCCAGGGAGGCGACGGCCCCCAGGCGCTGGGAGACCACCGGAAGGACGTAGGCACAGACGACACCCGAGTGAACCCCACGGAGAGGATCCCACCACCAAACCCCTCACGGAGGGCGAAACCTGATGCCAGCGACGGGAGATCAGGCACCGGCGGTTCAGAAATCCGGGGAACAGGTCCACATTCACCCCTTGGTTGGCTTCGCCGTACACCGGCGAGTCACCATGTCCATGATTCTCATTGGCGTCTTGGTGCTGGGAGTTCTGGCCTTGAATAGGCTACCTCTAGAGTTCCTACCCGCCATTAGCTCTTCGTCTATTTGGGTGACGGTGCCCTACCCCTCATCGTCGCCCAACGAAGTCGACCGACTCATCGTCCAACCTCTGGAGGAGAGCTTCGGCACTCTCAACAACCTGGACCGTCTCGCCTCAAAAGCCTCCGCCGACAGCGGTGAGGTCAGCCTCGAATTCAAAGATGGAACCGATATGGACCTGGCAGCCGTCGAGGTTCGAGATCGAGTCGATCGGGTTCGCCACCTGCTCCCTTCCGGGGTGCGTCAGGTCCGCATGCGGCGCTTTCAGAGCTCCGATATTCCTACCCTTCGGTTTCACCTCAGCGCACCCTGGGAACCGGACCGACTCTACGACTTCGCCGAGCGGGTCCTTCAACAAAGGCTCGAGAGAATCGATGGGGTGGGTCAGGTCCGCATCGATGGGTTGCGCGAAAAGCAGATCCAGGTGGAACTAGATGCCGATCGTATGGCGGCTCACAGCATCGACGTTCGAGAAATCTCCTCACTGCTTCGCCAAAACCACTTGGACCTCTCCGCTGGGTTCATCAAGGAAGGGGGGCGCAAACTCACCGTGCGCTTCCTCGGCCAGCTGGAGGACCTGGAAGAGATCCGTTCCCTAGCCCTGGGTACCAGCGGCTTGAAGCTGGCAGATGTAGCGCGCATTTCCCATGAGTTCCCCACCCAGGAATCCTTCAACTACCTCAATGGCACCGAGGCCATGACCGTGGCGGTGTACAAAGCTTCCACAGCAAATTTGTTGGACGTGGTGGACCGCGCCAAGGGGGAGATCGACTCGCTGCTCGCAGAATCTAGCCACGAAGGGCTAGACATCCGCGTCTACCATGACTCCTCCTTGGATGTCCGCAAGGGACTCGCCCAGCTCCGGGACGCTGGGTTCGTGGGCGGTGGGCTCGCCATCCTGGCCGTTTTCCTGTTTCTGCGCCGCGTGAGAACCACTCTCCTGGTGGGAATCGCGATTCCCGTCTCGGTCATCTGCACCTTCGTCATCATGTTTTTGATTCGCCAGGCCGGTTGGGCCGAGCTGACCCTCAACGTCGTCAGCCTGATGGGACTCGTACTGGCACTGGGGATGCTTTTAGACAACTCCATCGTGGTGATCGAAGCTATCTTCCGCCGCTTGTCAGACCTCGGGGAGGACGCTGCCACCGCTGCCGCTCGGGGCGCCTCCGAAGTCGCTTTGCCCATTTCTGCCTCGACGGCGACCAGCCTGTGTGTTTTCGTGCCGATCATCTTTCTGGGGGGGGGTGGCGGTTTCTTTGCCCGGTACCTGCACGATATCGGCTTCACGGTTTGCATTGTCCTGGTCGCTTCGTTGCTGGTGGCCCTGACGGTAGTGCCCATGGCAGCGGCGATGCTCCTGGAGAAAGAAAAACCTCGACTCTCGCCGCTACTGGAGAAATTGGCTCGGGGTTACAGCTCGAGCCTACGATGGACCTTGCGCCACCGCGTTGTCTTTCTGGCATTTAGCTTTGGCTTGGTTTGGGGATCCTGGCACCTCTTCGAGTCCATTGAGCGCTCCTTCTCTGCTCGCACCCAGGAGCGTCAAATCACCATTCAAGTGGATACTCCTCGCAACTACAGCCTCGATCAAACCCGCCAGGTTTTCGACGAAGTGGCCAGCCTCCTAGCGGAACGAAAAGAGGAGCTCGACATCTCTGACGTTGCCTACCGCTATCGCACCGGAGGAGGTCGATCCCGGGGCTGGAACCGGCAAAGGCGCTTCGACATATTCCTCAAAGAGGAGTCTGAGAGCAGCCTTTCGACCACCGAAGCCCGAGATCGCATTCGCGCTCTGCTTCCTCAAAAAGCGGGAGTCACCTTGCGCATAGCTCAGAGCACTGGCCGTCATGGCAGCCAAGGCCTCGAGGTCGAGCTCACCGGCGATAACCCTCAGATCCTAGAAACTTTGGGAAGGGAAGTAGCCGCAGGCTTGGATGCCCTCCCCATGGTGCAGGATGTCGACCTTTCGGTGGAGAGTGGCGACGACGAAGTGCGCATCGCTGTCGAGCGCCAAAGAGCCATCCAAGCCAATCTTTCCAGCCAAGCCGTAGCCTTCACGGTTCAGAGCTCTTTGTCCGATCGGGCCGTCAGCTATCTGAAGACGGGGGACCGAGAGGTCGACTTGATGGTGCGCTACAGCGAGGAAGACCGGGAAACGCTGGAACAACTCAAGAACGTTACCGTTCGCGGCGCCGAAGGCAACTCCCCCCTGAGTACCTTGGCCGCTTTCGAGGTCACTCGAGGCCCCCAGAGTATCGACCGGGAAAACCGCCGAGCCCGGGTAACGGTCTCCGCCAACCCCAGCTCCCCAAAGGCTATGTTCGGAGCCATGGCTGGAGCCAACCAAGTGCTGGCCGCCACCGCCATGCCTCCCGGATACGCCTGGAGCTTCGGTCGCTGGAATCGCCGCGGCCAACGGGACCAGGAAGGCGCTAGGTTTGCTCTGCTTTTCGCGATCTTGCTGGTCTACCTGCTGATGGCGGCTCTGTTCGAGAGTTTCACCCAGCCCCTCGCCATCATGCTCTCGGTTCCTTTCGCCTTCATCGGCGTTGGCTTGGTGATGAAACTGGCTGGGCAACCACGAGATAATTTCACCGAGTTAGGGTTCATCTTGCTGATTGGGGTGGTGGTCAACAACGGCATCGTGCTCGTCGACCACATCAACCGCCTGCGCCGGTCCGGAATGGATCGCCAGGAAGCGATTCTCGTGGGCGGGTCTCATCGTCTTCGAGCTATCCTAATGACCGCCGTCACGACGATCCTAGGCTTGGCCCCCATGGTGGCACCGCTTGTCCTACCCCAATATTTCGGCCCCTTGGAAGGTCGTTCCGCAACCTGGGTCCCCGTGGCCCTGGTCATCCTCGGTGGCCTGACAACCTCGACCTTTCTAACCTTGATGATCACACCGACCCTGTATTCTTCGATCAGCGATCTGACCCGCTTTTTGCGGCGGGCAGCGCGAGCAGCTTGAGGAACCGAAAAGCATGTCTCCATTTTTGAAAACCTTAGGCGCCCCCGGGCGCCGGACAAAATCCCTCTGCTCCTGGGTCACCGCTGTGAGCCTCTGCCTCAGCGGCTGTACCGGAGGCTCCGACGAGGCCAGCGGCAAGCGCTCCGGGGCTGACCACGGCAGTTCAACAGACACCACCAAGGCTTCTCGCGGTGGCCCCTCGGCTTCGGGACGGCCCGGAGGAGGCGGTAGACCCGGAGGAGGGCGAGGAGGTGCCGCCGGCGGCCAGGAGCGAGGCGTTCCAGTGGAAGTCATCGCTACGGCCCGTCGCTCCATCTCACAATTTTTTGAGACCCATGGCGCCCTGGAAGCGGAGCGGGAAATCGACCTGGTGACCCGCCTCGCTGGCCCCATCGTCGAGCTGAAAGCCGAGGAAGGGATGAAGGTACGGCGCGGGCAACTCCTGGCGCGCATCGACGACCGAGAAATGCGCTCCTCCCTAGCCGTCTCTGAGGTTCGGCTAGAAGAAACGAAGCTCGCCTACGAGAGAGTCAAACGTCTCTTCGGCAGCGAATTGGTCAGCCAGGAAACAGTGGACCAAGCTCTGGCGAACTACCAGTCGGCCCAAGGTGATTACGAGCGGCTACGAATTCAGCTTCAATACACCGAGATCACCGCCCCCTTTGGTGGTTTGGTGGTTCTCCGCTATGTGAAGTTCGCCGAAAACTTGAACGTCAACCAACCCCTCTTTCGTCTCTCGGACTTCGACCCACTTCTATGCCCCATTCAGGTGCCGGAGAAGGAGCTGTCGCGACTGCGCGAAGGCCAACCAGCGCAACTTCAGGTAGAAGCCTGGCCCGGCGAGAGTTTCGCCGCGAAGGTCCTGCGCATTAGCCCAGTCGTGGATGCCGAAACTGGCACCATCAAAGTGACCCTCGAGGTAAACGGCCAGAACAAGCTCCGTCCGGGAATGTTCGCTAGCGTCTTTCTCGAGGTAGAAACCCGTGAGAACTCTCTGGTTGTCCCCAAGGCAGCCTTGGCTCTCGACGCCCTGGAAGATACCGTCTTCGTCTTCGCCGATGGCATCGCTGAGCGTCGGACCTTGAAGTTGGGATTTCGAAACAACGACTCCATGGAGGTCCTCGAAGGGCTCCAAGAGGGTGATCAGGTCGTCGTCGTCGGCCAAGATGGGCTGAGCGAAGGAACGCCTTTGGAGATTCTCGGGAAGAGTCATTCTCCGGGACCGGAGCTGGCTCCCGAGGCGAGAGCTAGTGGGCCAGAGGAGTCGGAAAAGCCTTCTCGAGAGCAGTCCGACGGGCCTATCCCAGAGCGGCTAGAAGAGATGAAACAACGCATGCGAGACCGAGGCCTCTCGGAAGAACAAATCCAGCAGCGCCTCCAACAAATTCGCCAGCAAGTTGGCCCCCAAGGGCGGCCCCGGGGCGGAGGAGATGGACCGCCTTCGCCGGAACGCCTAGAAGAGATGAAACAGCGCATGAGAGACCGAGGCCTCTCGGAAGAGCAAATCCAGCAGCGCCTCCAACAATTTCGCCAACAAGGCGGAAGAACCCAACCTTGACGGCTCCCGTCGCTGCAATTCTTCTAGGGCACAACCCATGAAACTCGTCGACTTCTCCACTCGCCGCCCGGTGGCGGTGTTCATCTTTGCGGTGGCTGCGGTGGTATTTGGAATCGTTGCCTTCCGGGAGCTGGCTACCGACCTGCTGCCGGATGTGACCTATCCCTCTCTCACCATCCGCACTTCGTTTCCCGGGGCAGCGCCCATCGAAGTCGAGAGCCTGGTCTCTCGACCGGTGGAGAACGCTGTGGGCGTGGTCAACAATCTCGTTCGGGTCTCGTCGAGCTCCCGGGCCAACATCAGTGAAGTCACTTTGGAGTTTGCCTGGGGCACGGAAATGGATTTCGCTGCCCTCGATGTGCGGGAGCGGCTGGATGTCATCATCCTCCCGGAGGAAGTAGACCCACCGGTTCTTCTGCGCTACGACCCTTCTCTCGACCCGATTTTACGCATTGCATTGACTGGCGACAGGGATCTCATCCACCTTCGCCGAGTCGCCGAGGAGAGGGTCAAACGGCTCCTCGAGCGCATCGAAGGGGTCGCCGCAGCTGTGGTGCAGGGGGGGCTCGAGGAAGAAATTCAGGTAGAGGTCGACGAACGGCGGATGGCCAACCTAGGCCTATCCCTCACGACCTTGGAGAGCCGCCTCGCCCAGGAAAACGTCAATATCACCGGCGGCCGCCTCAAGGACGGCCAAACCGAGTACCTTGTCCGCACCGTCAACGAGATCCTTCGGCCAGGGGACCTGGAAGAGCTCGTCGTGCTTCGAGAGGGTAGCGCCAACATTCGTCTGCGAGACGTAGCCACGGTTCGCCGTGGTCATAGGGAACGGGAGATCATCACTCGCCTCGATGGTGCAGAGAGTGTCGAGATCGCTATTTTTAAAGCGGGAGGCACCAACACCGTCAAAGTCTCGGACGCGGCCCAAAGCTCCCTGGATGAGATTCGCCAACAGCTGGCCAAGGTCGATCCGAACCTCCGAGTGCAAATGATCACCGACCAAGCGCGCTACATCCGCCAGTCGGTGAAGGAAGTGCTTTCCACCGCCGCCCAGGGGGGAGTTTTGGCGATCCTGGTCCTCTTCCTGTTCTTGCGATCTTGGAAGCCAACTCTGATCATCGCAGCGGCTATCCCCATTTCGGTAGTCGCCACTTTCTTCCTGATGTATTTGACGGATATTTCTCTCAACATCATGTCCCTGGGAGGCCTAACTCTCGGTATCGGCCTGTTGGTCGACAACGCTATCGTGGTGCTCGAAGCCATTCAGCGACGTCGCGATAGAGGGTTGAACGACGTGGAGGCAGCTCGAGTCGGTGCCAGCGCGGTGGCGACCGCCATCATCGCCTCGACCATGACCAGTATTTGCGTCTTCTTACCGATCGTATTCGTGGAAGGGGTTGCAGCCCAGTTCTTCTCGGATCAGGCTCTAACCGTCACCTTCTCTCTCCTCGTATCCCTGGTGGTCGCCCTGACGATCATTCCCATGCTCGCTTCAAGGCGCTTCACGACTGGAACTATTCAGGAGACCCCCTCGGAACAGACCACCGGGGAGGGCACCGAGGAGAACACGGCGGAGACCTCCAGCGCCGCCGCGAATGCTGTTCGGTCAGCCGCCTTCAATTCCAGCGTCGGGCTGTTTCGTATTTTCAAGTTCTTAGGGAAATTGGTTTCCATCCCCATCAACCTCCTTTTGGCGGTGCCAGCCAGGCTATTCACCGCCGGATTCCAGCGTCTGGCAGCTCTTTACGGCAAAGGCCTGGACAGAGCTCTTGCCCACCCTTGGCTGGTCCTTCTTCTAGCTGCCGCTGTCTTTGCCGGCAGCCTGCTGCTTTATCCCAAATTGGGCCAGGAACTGGTTCCGGAGCTGGTCCAGGGAGAGTTCTATGTCGACGTGGAGCTACCTCCCGGTACTCATTTGGAGGTCACCCAGCGGCGCATGGCCCAACTGGAGACCATCGCCAGGGATCTGCCGGGCATCGGTACTGTCTATTCGCTGGTCGGATCTTCCAACCAACAGGGGGGCTTGGCGACAGAGAACAGAGAGAACCGAGGGCAGCTCACCATCACCATCGCTCCTCCTTTCTCCCGCGCTAAGGAAGAGCAGCTCATCGCTCGCTTGCGGCAGGAACTGAGTCAGCAGGAAGGCCTGGAGCTCAAGTTTGGGCGCCCCTCCTTCTTCAGCTTCAAGACACCCATCGAGCTAGAATTGCGAGGCTACAATCTCGATCTCCTCGAACGGCTAGCTGACCAAGCCGCGGAGGGCCTGCGGGGAATACCAGGACTCAAAGATGTGGAATCTTCCGCCGAAGGTGGCTCACCGGAGCTGGTCGTCCGCTTCGATCGGGACCGCCTCGCCTCCCTCGGACTCACCATTCAAGAAGTTGCCTCTCTGGTTCGTTCAAAAGTCCAGGGAACCGTGGCCACGGACATTCAACACCAAGACCGCACCATCGACATACGTCTTCGCTCAGAGGAAAGCTACCGCGATAGCGCCAGCAACCTAGCCAGCCTTACGGTCTTTCAGCAGGACCGCACTACCCTACCCCTGTCCGCTGTAGCGGACATCACGGAGGAGGAAGGGCCCGCTGAGATCCGCAGAGCGGAAGGGGAACGCTCAGCATTGCTTACCGCAAACCTCGAAGGTCGAGACCTGGCTTCCGCCGGCAAAGAAATCGAGAGGGTGATGGAAAACCTCGCCCTGCCAGCTGGCTTCGACTGGACTCTTGGCGGCCAGCAGCGAGAGATGCAAACCTCTTTCGACAGCATGAAGTTGGCCCTCTTTCTGGCAATCTTCCTGGTCTATTTGGTGATGGCTTCTCAATTCGAGTCTCTCCTCCACCCCTTTGTCATTCTCTTCAGTGTGCCCCTCTCCCTGGTCGGGGTATTGTGGGCCCTGTATCTCTTCGAGGTGCGGGTTTCGGTCGTGGTGCTGATCGGCGTGGTCATGTTGGCCGGCATCGTGGTCAATAATGCGATCCTCCTGGTGGATGCCACCAATCGCCACCGGCGCAAAGGTGTCGAAAAGTTGGAAGCCCTTCGCCGAGCCGGGCGCCAGCGACTGAGGCCCATTCTCATGACCACCGCAACCACCGCCTTGGGCCTTCTACCCATGGCCATCGGCTTCGGCGAGGGAAGTGAGCTGCGCACTCCTATGGCCCTCGCGGTGATCGGTGGCCTGCTCGCCTCCACAGCTCTCACCTTGGTCGTCATTCCTGCCGCCTACAAAGTAATGGGCCGATAAGTCAGAGAGGCTGAACCCCCTCCGGCGCCCATCTCGCCTTGCGGAAGATCGAATGCGATATATGAGCATCCCACCCCACTTGAAAGGAGAAACCTAACGATACCGGATCGAGAAGATAGTCAAAGTGATCAGTGAGACTGATCAGGTTTTCCGAGCCGGTAGCCAGCACTACCCGCAGGAGAACGCGATGAACTTCTCGACTTGGATGAAAGACAACCCGTCGATTCACCAACTGCCTCTGCGCCAGATCTGCCTTCCCACCACTCACGACTCAGCGGCCTATGCCTTGGCCAATCCGATGATTGGCGAGCCGGGCCTTCCGCCGGTCCTGACGGATATCTACAATCTCCTGCCTGAAATTGCAGTCCTCGTTGGCAAGCTGCCGGGGTTAGGGTCCCAGCTCGAAGCGGTAGTGAGCTCAGTGGAAGAATCGATCAAGAAAGTGGTAACCGGTCTCGCCACATCGACCACTCAATCCATCAATGATCAACTTCAGGCAGGAGTTCGAGGCCTCGACCTTCGCATAGCCCGCAGCCACAGGAAGTTCTACACCTATCATGGCTTGCGCAGTGTTCCCCTCGCTGAAGTCCTAGACGATCTTTCCAGCTTCCTAGCGGCAACCCAGGGAGAGATCATCTACATCACCCTCGGTCACTACCAGGGATTCGAAGCGGGGAGCCGGCAGGAAGAAGATCTTCTCCAAGAAATCCTCGAGGCTTTGGGAGGTTACGCTTACGTGCCCAGGATCGACAACGGTGAGATCACCAATGATGTTTGGAATCAAACTTGGACTCAAATCGTTACCAATGACGGCGCCTCGCCCCAGGGATCGAAGGTGATTCTAGTCAACGGCGAAGCGCAGCAACCCTCTGGCATCTACTGGCCTCAACCCTACAGCCCGCCGGACTCCGATAATCAAGGAATGGCGATCTTCGGGCGGTATACCAACGGCACAGACCTGGCCAACATGGTCACCGAGCAGAACCAAAATAGCTGCCAAGCTCAATCCGGCAATCTTCCTTTTGCCCTTTACCTGACTCTGACTCCGCAGGGTTCCAACTACACCGAGATCATTCTGGCCTCGGTTGCCGAGGGGCTCGAGGCCCTAGGGAGAACTTTGGAAGGGGAAGGTTCCGAACTGCTTGGAAAGATCATCGAAGCGGTCGCCACGGTAATGAAGAAGAACTTCTCCGTGACCACACCCTGGACGACCCTCGAACAGTTGAGCCGTGAGATCGATGTCTCCTTGTTCGAAATGATCAGGACGAATTTTGCACCGGCAGCCGGTGAGGCCAACACCGTATCGATGATCTATATAGATTTCTTTGAAAATAGTTCTTTAGTCGAGCTCGTCGTGGCTCTGAGTACCGGCAACTTGGTGCGGGCCGGCCCTCAAAGATGCCCTTAGTTGGTGCGACCCTTTTTAGTCGCTCTGCCGGTTAATCGCTCCCCAAGGTCCGTACCGGATCGATGCGGGTGCCCCGACGAGCCGGGAGGATCGCCGCCAAGGCGGAGGCGGCGTAGAGCACGAAAAGAGCCGCCAGAAGAGCCCCTAGATCCATCGTCGAGGTCTCAAAGAGCATCGCCTTGAGGAAACCGCCAGCCAGCAGAGAAAGCAGGAGACCGGCGATTCCGCCCAGAAGAGTCAACAACAAAGCAGGACGCAGAGCCGACCACAGGATGTCCGATGGTTGAGCGCCCAAAGCAAGGCGAATTCCAAACTCTCGGGAGCGACGAAGGATATCGGTGGATAACAACCCGTAGAGCCCAGTGGCAGCAAGGATCAGGGCAAGCAAGGCGAAAGCTGCCATCAAAAGGGTCTGGATCCTTTCGTTGGAAACAGACTGACCCAACTCATGTTCGAGGGTCCCTAGGCGGCTCACCACCAGAGAGGCGTCCACTCGCCGCAGCGCCTCCCGCGCGGGCTTCGCGAGGAGTATGGGATCCCCCTGGGTACGGAGGACGAAACTTAGAATCGGCCAGTAGGTGTCTCGATAGGCGAGAAAAACCTCTGGCTGAGAGTCGGCCAGCCGAGGCGATTGCCGGACATCTCCGACCACTCCCACCACTTGCTGCCAGGTCGGTGGTGCTTTCTGGTCTCCATAAGGAAAGCTGATCCAGCGGCCTATCGGACTTTCGCTCCCGAAATAGACTTGTGCCAAAGCTTCATTGATCACCACTGGGCTACCCAGCCTCCCTCCGCCAGCAGACTCCTCCTCATGGCTACCTTCGTATTCGATTCGGTCTCGGTGGGCAGGCAACAGCTCACCAGCACGCAGAGGGATCCCCAGAGCAGAAAAGTAGCCCGGGCTCACGCTGCGGATGAGAACCGAGGCTTCCTCGAGGGAGGCTTCGGGCGGCCGATCACGAAGCCGCAGAGGAGATCTTTGACTTTCGCCCTCTAGAGGTAGGCGGTCAGCGACCCCCACATAACGGACCCCAGGAAGAGCGGAAAGCTCCGTCAGAGCCTCGTCGATAAAGGAATACAGGGTCTCCGGCGGCGTTCCCCAGGCAAAATTCGTCTTGATGGACAGGACCTGGCTCGGCTCGAAGCCCAGCGGTACCGAGGTCATTTGAAGAAAGCTCTTGGTCAGTAGGGCTGTGCAGACCACCAGAACCATGGAAAGGGCAATCTGGCTGCTAACGAGAAAGCTGCGAAGCCGAAGTCGGCCAGCGACGAAACCCTCGCCCCCCTGTTTGAGGCCTCGCACTGGATCGACTCTCGATGCCAGCCAAATGGGTACGAGGCCCAGAGCAAGACCGCATAAGATGGCGGCAAGAAGGCCAACGGAGATGACCCGGTAGTCGAGAGTTAGAGCTTCCAATAGCGGCAGATGGCGCTCCGCTGCTCCAGCGACTGCGGCCAAAGCCAGGTGGGCGACAACCAGGCCGGCAACCCCGCCGAGGCTGGCAACCAACAAGGTTTCGGTAAGGTAAAAGCGAGCCAACCTGCCCGTTCCCGCCCCCAGCGCGATGCGGATCGAGGCCTCCCTCTGGCGAGCTTGGGCCCTCGCCCACAGGAGCCCCGCCAAGTTGAGGCAGGCCAGCAAAAGAAGGCAGCAGGAAGCTAGCAGGACCAGTAACACGGGAGTGCGCACCTCACGAGTCAGAAGGGTCTTTGGCTCGACGAGCCTGACTTCGAGATCTTCGTCAGTGGCTGGATAGGCCCAGGCCAGGC
Organism: Deltaproteobacteria bacterium; assembly: GCA_022601195.1. Lineage (GTDB taxonomy): Bacteria > Acidobacteriota > Thermoanaerobaculia > Multivoradales > JAHZIX01 > JAHZIX01. The sequence goes on along the minus strand of JAHZIX010000039.1, from coordinate 138,870 downwards.
GCGCCGCCACGGCATCTACTTCGGCCTGAGCTTCTTTTTTAGTGACGCCTTCCGCCAAGCGTCCGAAAATCCCCAAGTAGCGTGCGGTTCTATCCGCTTGCTGGAACTCCACCGGAGCCGGAATCCAGGCATCGAGTTCTTTGGGATATTGCTTGGCAGCCAAGACACCGATGATCGAGTGGCTCTTGCCGTCGAGAAGAAGAGACTGGCCCAACACCTGCTCAGAGCCACCGTAACTCCTTTTCCACAGTCGATCACTAATCATGGCTACGGCATCGCCCTCTCCCCGCCCTTCCACTTGAGAAGGACCTCGCCCCAACTGCAAGCGAGCCCCGGCAACCTCCAGAAAGGGCCCGAAGGTTCGACGGACAGGGATCTTGCGTGGCTCTCCCCCCTCCAGCAAGACCGCTGAATCACCGTAGTAGCCGGCAACGGCTTCGAAGCTCTCCAGCTGCTGCCAATCCTTCAATCGGGCTGGATTGCCTCCCACCGGGCGCTGCTCTGTGCCTGCTTGAAGAGCCAGGATGCGCTCCGTATCGACTCCTGGAAGAGGAGCCAGGAGGACCGCATTGACGACACTGAAAATCGATGTGACTCCGCCGATCCCAAGCCCCAAGAGCAGCATCGAGACGATGGCAAAGCCGGGCCGGCGCAGCAAGGAGCGCAAGGCCAGCCGAAAATCCTGCCCCAGGTGATCCACGAAGGGCAATCCTCTTTGATCTCGGTAGAGCTCTTTGATTTGCTCGACGCCACCAAAATCACGATAGGCCGAGAATCGGGCCTCCTCCGGGCTCATGCCCTGACTGATCTTCTCTTGGGTTGCCATCTCCAAGTGAAGCTCCAACTCTTCCTCCAACTCCCGCTCCCGCTTTTTCCGCTGCAGGAGGTCCGAAGCTCTGAGTAGCCAGGCCCGAAAGGTCATGAGGTCTCTCCCAGGAAACGAGCCACGAGGCTGGTCATGCGATTCCAGTTCTCGACTTCTACTTCGAGCTGTTTTTGGCCCGCAGGAGTGATGGAGTAGAACTTTGCCCTCCGATTGTTTTCCGAGACTCCCCACTCACTCTCGATCCAACCTTGCTGCTGCAAACGCAGCAAGGCCGGGTAAATCGAACCTTGGTTGAGATGAACCAACTGCTCACACACTTGTTCAATCCGGCGAGCGATCCCAAACCCATGCATCGATCCCATGGAATCGAGAGTCTTGAGAACTAGCAGATCAAGACTGCCGTAGGGCACGACACCAGTGTTCGAGTCGCTCATTTGAATCCTCCTGTTGGCTGTCAACAGGAATTATTCACTCACTCATGTAGATTGTCAACAGGAGCGGACGATCACACTCCCGTAAGCCGTTCCCGGCGAGGAAAGGGTCTCTGGATGGAAGGCCAAGGATGGAGGCTCAAGGATGGGAGGCCAGGAAACCTGTGCCGTAGGTCTTTCGTCAGCGAAAACGAGAATTCCGGCAGTGAATCAAGTGGAGAGCATTGACCAACCCCGAGGGCCGCCGAGTCATCGTCTGGAGCCCAACCACAGCAAGGAGGTTTTCCTCCGACAAGCTCTAAGAGGAGAGGTTCTTCAGGGCCTCTCGCCGGCTCAGAGGGCTCAAACGCTCCGAATGGGTGGCGACGTATCGGCGAATTTCACCTGGGTTCGATTTCCCATGCTCGCGCAGAGCCCAGCCGATAGCCTTCCGGGAGAAAAACTCCTGGTCTCCTATGGATCCCTCGACGCAAAAATAGAATAGGTCGAGATCGGCAGCTGAGCCGCGACGAATCTGGGACAGGATCGAGCTACGGCGTTTCCACAAGTCCGGGTCTTTCGACCAGTCTCGCAGAGCTTTCGTCATGGGTGCTGGGTGGTTGGTCAGGAGCTCCCCCAGGCGATGAGCAGCAATGGGATCTACCAAGTCCCACCAAGCACCCGTGACAATCATCTCCTCATAGAGAGGAAGCGCCCTCATGGAGCGGAATGGCCGGTAGAAGCGGTGCGCCAGCAAATCGATGGCCACATAGCGCTCTTCACGATAGCGAGCTTGACGCCAGAGGTTCAGCACAGCCTCTTGCCAATCTTCGAAGGTCGCCAATCGCAATGCTGAGAAGAGCCCACGGGTCACCACCCGCCGGGCCGGCGCCTTGATGCCCAGGAACGGCATCTCAGACTTCATATAGGCCTGCATAGGCCCTGCTTGGTCAGGATTCGACTGCTCCTGTAAGCTGGAGCGAATCTGCACAACGAAGGATTCTGGGAGGGTATCGGTTACCTTGGGCATGCAGCCGATACTACTGCAGCGAAGTCACGCTCTCGCCAGAGCTTGAGCCAAGTTTGCCCGCACTCGAAAGTCCGAGGGGCGTAGCTCGCAGGCCAGGCGAAAACTCCGCACTGCCAGAGGGTAGTCTCCCTCCATGGCGGCCCGGAAACCTTGGAGAAAGGCGAGATTGAAGTCGTCACTCTCCCCCCAAGGCTGGAGTCGAGAAGCCCCTTCTAGAAGAGCCGGAGCGAGCCTAGGCCGGCGCTCCCGCTCGTCCTGGCGCCGTGCTAGCTCCAGCAAAAGATTCTCCATGGGTAGATGAATCTCTCGAGGTCGGCCCGGGCTATCTAGGTTGGAACACACCACCTGGTGCTCACCACCGAAGAGAAGCTTGGAGAGTGCATCTTCCGCTACCGATAGGCCCGCCGAGGCGCACCACACTTGGCCATCGACAATCTCTACCCAACCCAAGTGTCGACTCTCCGGCGACAAGACCTGGAGCAGCAGTGTGTGACGCCTCAAGCTCGCCAGTTGCAGGTAGTCGGATAGATCGAAAGGATCCCTGGCTTGCTCTTCCTTGACCTTGGGACTGATCATCGCTGACACCTCCGAATTGGCCAGCTTTCCCGCACCCCCTGGGGGGCTACCGGAGTACTACACATTCTCATCTCTTCTCGGTCTCATCATCTTATCGGTGCTGGCCTGTTATGAGCCAAGTGTAGAACCGACAGTAGCGCCAGGAAATCCGCTCCCGGCCTGATATTCCGTAGGAAATGAGATAGAGGCTTCATCAGGGTTCGTCCTATAGATTCCTTCCAGGAGGACCCTGGTTGCCTGGGTTCTGGTCGGGTCCCGCGGGAGTGGTCTCTCTTGACCGAATTCCGCCTACAGAGCGTCGAGACAATCCCTTGTGTGGAGGCACTGGTGCCCTATCACGCATCGTAGCCCAAGGCCTTCGTACGCTTGGTAAAACAATCGTCAGCGACCGGCTCGAAGATCGTGCAGGTGTTCATCTCATGGCCGTAGACGTGCAAAGTGATGGAAACCTTCTCATCGCTGGCGTTGGCGATGGTGTGGTATTCGAAAGGAGGGATGAGGCTTCCGGCAGTACCGACTCCGGTCCGGTGAGTGTCTTTGCGTTCAAAACGCCACTCGCTGCCATTCTCATCCACCAAGTCGTATTGAGTCACCTCGATATCACCTGCCAGAACACCTTCCACGCACCAAGTGCCATCGTGATCGTGGAGCGGAGTACCCTGCCCAGGTCCCCAGATCATCGCCACAACCACGTAGCCATAGTCTTCGCTGCGATGCAGCAGACGCCGGGCATAGTGGTTGCCGCATGGGCTACTGAGGTCCGCTGGTAGGCGAATGGATCCTTCTCGGATGAGCTCTGACAGCCGATCTTTGAGCTCGGAGGTCAAAGCTTCTACCGTCGGCTGCTGTACGGCCTGATCGAGCACACTGACCATCCTCTCAAAGCCTTCAAAGCCATTCGTTGTCACCATTTTCAGACCCCCAATAAAAGAATTGACTCGTACAGACCGGCGGACGCCTTAGCAGGCATCTCCCCAAAAATCCCAGACCGTTTGGTAAGCGTCCTGGATCATATCAGGGTTGCCTAACCAAGGCCGGATCGCCCAGCCAGGTCATTCTAAGGACAACATCTCCCTGCGTTGCCTTCCCTGGCTGCTCCGTGAATGAGGTCAAACCGTAGTTTTCCTACCTGGGTCAGATCAACATCCGAGCCCGGATCCCCAGACTGAACCAAACTGAGCTCTTTGCCGCCCTCCAGGAGCAAAGCTGAGGGTCTAAGATCGACTTCCGCCGGAGTTATTCACTTGACCTTTGCGGCTTCGCTAACTGGGAGAACTTGGCTATGGGAGCTAGAGACCGAACTTCTCACCAACTTCGTCCGAGGTACCGTAGAAGCCTTGGAAGTAGATTTAGGTAGCTAGGGAACCACAGCAGAAGGCTGCCGAGAAATTCGGGCTAGGCTCGAGAGAGTCCAACTGACAACTCGAAACAAGCTGCTGATGCAGACGATGCCAGCTGCCCTGGGACTTCTCATAACCATTCATAACCATAGTGACCAAGGTCGGCGAGTCATCGTCGCCGTGGTCAAACCCAATGAGAAGAGATCCCTCCCCTCTGCTACGCCGCCTTGGACCCGAGGGTCACTGCAATGGAGATCTACCCGAACCTCCTGAGCTTCCCTGCGAGATCTCTTCCCTTCCAACCTCCTCGCCGAATCGGCCACCGGCAGGGGGCCTATGGTTTGAACATCGAAGGAGCCCCACTCTCTCCGACTCCTGGCGACGGACCGAGCGTCACATCACGGATATCACCAAAGACCTCGAGGACTGGCGGGGAATAGGGTCGTTTCTGTACTACCGATGCCAGAGCAGCCTCCCGAAACTCGATTTTCTCCCCCCGATGGTCCCAAGAATCCTCGCCTACCTGACCGGGCTCAGGCCGAAGGGCCGGAGACGCTTCCATCTGCATATTAGAAACTCCTATGAGAGGGGGCCTCACAGACATATTCTCTCTTCTCATACGGCCACTCTCTCGAGGTAGGAGTTGGAATTCCCACCCTGAAGCTGACTCCGCCAAAGCTCAAAGCTCAAACACAGCCAGGTAACCAATGCGCTCGGGTCCGTATCGCTACGGCTCGGCCAACGCTCTTGTAGCCACGCCTCTTTAACATACCGAGACCACTGTCTATCTTCGCTCGATAGAATCTCTCGAACTCGCAACTTCTCTTTCTCCTGCAAACCTCTTTGAAATAACGGCCAAAGAGATGTTGCTCCCGGGCGGCGACGGACGATCTCAGGAAGATCCTCCTTCAACCCAACGCGAAGGATCCACTTCAGTAATCCACGGCGGTACAGCTGGTCAGCGGGAATGGAAAGCATAAACTCAATCAGCCGACGATCCCTATAGGGGTGCCGAAGCTCCAAACCATAGCGGCTGGCATAAAAGGCTTCCGCAGAAATCCCGTGCGCTCCCAACAAACCCAAAACGTTTCGCAACTGAACCTGACGTGCTGGCCGACCGGAAGCCGGTGACCAATCCCCACCCGTGAGGCGGGCCCTGGCCGCTGAAGGAGTCAGCCATGGAGACCGCGGACCGGACCAGGCTCGCCGAAACCGCTTCCACCGCAAGAGAGGATACCCAACAGCAGGACGCAATTGTCTCCAGCGCCGATGACTGAGGTACCACCCAACTTCCCCCGCCGCTCGATACCACCGGCCGGAGACTAGATTCTCGGTCAGCCAAGCTTCGAAGCCGCTGAACAAATGATCGCCGAACATTCCCGTCAACAGCACCCGAGCTCCTTCTTGACGAGCCCGACCGTAGAGCTGTTCGACCAAGGGACGATAAGCCGTATCTTCCGGAGTGTTGGGATTGAGCGAGGTCGACTCCGGCTGTGAGAGAGGCCAGGCTCGGTCCCCGACAACGCGATGATGGGTCAAGCCATAGCGATCCACCATGGAATCCATATAGACCCGCTCGTCACAACTCTTTAGCTCGTCAAAAACCCAAGAGAAAGTCTTGAGGGATCGGTGGGAAGGCGCAGCCGAGGACTGCGCGGCCAAGGCGGCCAAGCCCGTCGAGTCTAAGCCGCCACTCATTTGAACCGCCGCTGGTACGGTGCTTCTCAGGCGACAATCGACGGCAGACCCCAAGAGCTGCCGAAAATGCTCTCCGTACTCGCGGTCATCCCGGTAGCGAATTCGCTCCGTCAGATGCGGTTCCCAGTACCTGTGGGAAGCAACCCCTCTCGGGGATAGGGAAATCCAGTGGGCCGGCAGGACCTCCCGAACCTCAGCGAAAAACGTCGAACCGTCCCGAAGCTCCGAAACAGCAAAGTAGCGAGCCAGGCGGTCCTCATCCAGGTTGCCAGAGATAGCAGGGTGCCGAAGGATCGCTGCCTCTTCGGAAGCCACCAAGAAAAGCTCTTTGGTCATCGAGTAGAAAAGCGTCCGGTCCCCCAGGGGATCACGGACCAAGAGAAGCTCACGATTGGCTTTGTCGAATAGGAGAAAAGCAAATGAGCCCAGAAGGCGCCCGAAGCCCTCTCTTCCCCACTTTCCATAAGCGGCGAGAAGAAGCTCCGCGTCGGAAAGGCTCTCGCTCTCGCCCTGAGGCGCATCGCTACCGAGAGCATTCAGAAGCTCCTGGCGATTGTCCAGCCTCCCGTCCAAAGCGACACAAAAGCGCCCCCCGTCTCCTTGAAGCGGCTGGCTTTCGCCCAACTCTTCGGGTGTGGTCTCGAAGTGGTGATGCCCCACCACCAAAGGGCCTATCGCACACCATCGGCTGCCATCCGGACCCCGGTGGGACAAAGCATCCATCATGGCGGAAAACCCAGCGCGAGGCGCCGCCCGGGAACCATCCCTAGCGAAAATGGCAACGATTCCACTCATCGCACTCTTAGAGCCTCCCAAGGGAACCTTGGAGCACAGCGATCAACGTCCGGCCCAGAATCCTCATTGATCGTGGTCAAAACTCTCCCTCCCATTTTCAACCCCTTGAAGGTCTTGCAGTTCCTTCTCCTAGCGGCGGCGAAAGTTAGCCATTGAGGTGACTCTCTGGCCTGCTCCCTATGATGGATAGCGAAACACTCTCGGCGGTAGATTCGCACTCGAGCTCAATCGCCGTAGATTTTCAGAAAACTTCTCGCTCAGCTTGGCGAGCAATTCTCATCGCGGGATACGAAGGGGGGGGGAAGACTCTCTAGATTGTACCAGCACCCTTCCACCTCGTAGCACCTTCGCCAGAACCGGTCAGAAACCCAAGAACGGCGCGGGCCTTGGATGCTCAAACATGGCACCGAGATCCCGGTGGTCGGAAATCCGAAATCCCAGAGTCTCTTCCTACCGATACTTTTTTATCGGAGAACTTACATTCACGCTATCCGCAATTCTCCGAAGCCCCTGTAGGCGCATTCCCTACAGAGGGTTCCAAGGCGCTAGTGATCGAGACTATTCGAGGTCTCGAGCTACAGCTTCCCAGGCCCTAGGAAGAAAATCGAATTTTCGAGGCACCACTAGGCGCCGGATGGGGACTCTCTGGCAAGCGGTGCCGGCACTATCTAGAAGTCGCTCCAGGCGACTCTTGTCAAAGAGAGTTGAGGAGACCGTGTGGCGCACCATCGCCAGGGCTCCCAGCCGAGGCGGAAGAGAATGGATTTCGACCCTCGCATCCCTAGTGGCCTCCACTGACTCGAGAACGTAAAGGGCCTGAAGGGGACCGGCGACCGATGTCTTCGTGGATCCAGGTGCCAGATCCAAGCGTTTGAGCTGAGGATAGGAAAGAAAGCCCGTCACTCCGGAAGCTCCCAGGGTCCAAGGGAGCAGGTCGTCCCCTATTAACGGCCAAAAACCCTCCCGAGCTGCGGAGCTAGCCAAGGTTGACTTTCCAGCCCCAGAGACTCCAGCAAAAGCAATGACGCCTTTGTCTCCCAGGACGGCACTCGCATGCAGACCAAAAATCCCCCGAGTCGCTAAGGGCAGTAAAAGGGCAGGCCCCAAGGCAACCTCTAACAATAGATCCGGGTCAGGGGCCACAGTCGAGGGTAGCGAACGTCGAGACACCGTGCCCTCAGCGAGAACATAGAGTTCACCGAACCCCTCGATGCTGAGCACCAAGTCTTCTCCCCTGGCCAAGCAGCTCAGTTGGCGTTGGCGTCCTCCCAACCATGCTTCTCCATGGAACGTAGATTGGCCCGCCGACATCTCTGGATGAATTCCCGGCGGTCGGGCAGCAACGAAAGGGCCTTGCCGGTAGGGTTCCAGTTCCTGAAAGGCGATGTCGATGGCGACCCTCTGGTCCGCCAGAAGATAGACTGCTTGGGAGCTGGATCCCGGCTCCAGGTAGAGCTGCAACTCGGCGACCTGGCGCGAATCAATAGGAGTGATATTCAAAAGGTAGGAGGCTCGGTGATGCAAGGCACCACCGAGCGAATTTTGGTGGCAGAAACGTCCATCGACGAAGCAGAGGTTCCCCACCGCCCCATCGGCTCGCTCCTGCCTGGCGGGATTTAGTTGACGCTCATCCGCGCTAATTCCTCGTCGATCACCTCAGCGATGTTCTCGTAGGGCTGGGCACCAGACACGAAACGGCCGTTGATGAACATGGCCGGAGTACCGGAAACGCCCGCCAGAACCCCCGCTCGCATATCTTCCTGCACGGCCTCAAAGTACTTTCCGGAATCGAGACACTCATCGAAGGCCGCTTCTTCCATCTCTAGCCGCTTCGCCTTGTCCTTGAGATCCGCAACCTTCAAGGAGCTCTGCTCCTCGAACATCAAATCGTGCATCTCCCAAAATTTGCCCTGGTCGTGGGCGCACAGAGAAGCCTCCGCCGCTTTCTGAGCCTCAGCGTGAAACTGCAAGGGAAAATGCCGAAAAACCAACTGCACTTTGTCGCCATACTTCTCCGTCACTTTGTCCATGGACGGCACCACGCGGGAACAGTAGGGACATTGGAAATCCGAGAACTCCACGATCGTCACCGGAGCAGACTCCGGTCCCTTTGAGGGTCCATCGGCAGCGACCTCAACGCGGTAGGGGCCAAGCTTGTAATCGACGTTGCTCTTCGCTTCGAGACTCGTGATGAACTCGTTGTAGACCGTATCCCGAACCTGACGCCCCAGGTGCTGGCGAATCTGCGCCGCGACCTGCTCCTTCGGCTGACGGATCTGCGCCTGGTTCTGCGCATAGAAGGTATCCACCTGTTCATCGGTGACCTCCCCAACCTTGGACTCAACCTCGGCCTCGATCAGCTCCTCCCGGGTAATTCCCCGAGCCGTCGCCTCTTCCGTCAAGACTCGGTCCCGGACGACTCTCTCCAAAGTCGTCTCCATGACCTGATGAACGGTTCGCTCGTAAGTGGATTCACACTGTAGCTTCTGCATCTTCGCCTGCTCGAGACCAGACTCCGCTTCGGTCTGAATCTCCGCGCGGGTGACCGAGTTGGCACCAATGGTGGCCAAAACGTCACCGTCCGTGGCTTCGCTGCCCTCAGCTCCTGTCTGGGCCGAACAGGCCGGAAGAATCCAGATACCAGCGCCCAGAGCCATCGCAGCCAAGGCCAAAGCTCCTTTGCCGGCATTTGGCCGAAAAGTCTTGAGAAAAGTCATTGTGGTTGCTCCTATTTAGAGATCCTTTGGAAGTGCCCAAGTCGCGGGACGGGCATATCGAGACAAAGTGCCTGAAAGTCCAGTGCAAGTGGTCAATCCAAGAGTTAGAGGTGATTCTATCCCCTGGATACCCATCGTATTCCTGCAAAGACGGTGCCGAAGCCATCTACCCGCTCCCCTGAGCCGCCCTGTGCCCACTGAGAGATCCCTACGCCGCAAGCTCCCAGGAGCAGCTCTTGGCGAGACCAAAGGGGCAAAGTTGCTGGTGAGTGGTCCCCTTCGTCCACCTCAAAACCCAAGCCGGACTCCTCACTCCCCTTACCTCTGGAGAAGTCGCCTTTGGAAAAGGTGGAAAGACAAAGCCCACATAGAGGAGTGGGTCAGATCTCTGCCAATAGATGCTTGCACACCAAGCCTTCCAGGATTCGCTCCGGAGGAATGCCGCGGATTCTGAAATCAGCTCCGGTAAGCAACGCATCCGCCAGGGCTAGCAGCCGGGGACGAGCACCTGAGGGAACTTCCGGCAACGTCAAACTGGTAATGACAGCTCTAGCCGCGAGTGCCCAAGGCCGTCCGGAGCGGGGATCCTTCCAATCTCCGCTCTGGTTGAGACTGGCAGCCAAGGCCAGGAGATAGACCCCCGAGCCGCTCTGAGAAAAGGCCTCGACGCATTTCGCGACCTGCTGAGCCATCGACTCCATACTCTCCTGGTCGACTGCCTGAGCTGCCCCGAGATAGATCGCCAAGGAACGGCTGCGAAGGGTCGCCAGTAGATCGAATTGGGATGGTGCCAGGAGTTGGAAATGACGGGGAGCACTGGCGGCGGGCTCTTCCAATGCCTTGAGCAAGGCATTGGCTGCCTCACCGGTGAGACTCTCCGCCGAAGCGATGACGAAAACTTGCCCTCGAGCTTCGAAAGGGGAGACTTGAGCCACCTGGAGAAATCGTTTGACCGCTTCTACCGAAGTAGACGTTTTCAGATCCCTCTCCAATACCTGAAAATCGGGATGAAAAGTATCGCTACCTTTCTCCGGCCAGACGATCCGGCGACACTGGCGGCAGGTGCCACACGGGCGATCCTGGGGAGCGAGCTCGCACAGCAATGTCTGGCTCAAGGTGAGAGCAGCCTTCCGCCTTTCCTCCATCTCATTGCCATGAAGAATGAGAGACGGGTAGAGCTCACCCTGGCGCGCTAGGCCGAGTACCTCTTCGAAGCTCATGGTTTGGTTTTCCCGGTGAGCAGGACCAGGGCTCCTCTCACTTGCTCCCAGGTTTCCTCGCGGCTGCCCGACGCATCGATCACGATGAAGCGTTCCGGCTCCGCCTCGACCAACTCGAGGTAGCCGTCCCGAACTCGCTGATAGAAAGCGAGTCCCTCGGCGTCGATTCGATCGACCCCCCCCTTCTGGGAACGTCGCTTGCTGGACTGTCCTCGGCTCCGTGCCTGTTCCGGCAGCAGATCAAAGAGCAGAGTTCTATCCGGCCGGCGAAGATCCGTGGCGATTCGGTCGACTTCGTCGATGAGGCTTAGGGGGACACCTCTCCCATGGCCTTGGTAGGCCCGGGTGGAGTCCGAGAATCGATCGCACAGGACGTGTCGCCCGGAAGCTAGAGCCGGTTCAATCGTTTCCAGCAGATGGTGCCGGCGATCGGCAAACATGAGGAGTAGCTCGACTCGACCATCGATATGCCCTCCATCCGGATCGAGTACCGCCTGACGGATCCGCTGCCCGAGGGCCGTGCCTCCCGGCTGATGAGTCACTTCAACGGCTACCCCCTGTTGCTGCAACCACTCGGCTGCTCGTTTCAGATGGGTCGACTTGCCGCTTCCATCGAGACCTTCGAAGGTGAAAAATAAGGGTGCCATTGCGGTCGCCAAGATACCACGGAGGTGATTCCAGGGGACCTCAAAGAGCCCGTAGCCGATCCAGGCGAGCCTCCACTTGCCGAAGGCCAAGGCCGAGGAGAGAGCTTCTTTGGAGAAGCACATCCAGATCCACCGGATAGAGGTGATGGCGAGTCGAGTCCACCAAACCGATGACGTTTCGCTTCGCGATGGCCTCCCCGGCCCAGGTTTCCAGCCCCGTCCAATCAGCTTTCTCAGGACCCCGAAGAGAGTCTTGGACTAGAGCTTCGACTCGTTTTCGACCCTCTTGAACGAAAGCTCGGCTCTCCGCATCCGTCGCCCCTAAGAAACCTTCCCAGGCCCAAGGCCTCGCGGGATCGGGGTCCACCAAGCGCTGTCGCAGCTCCTGATAACTCACCGCAGCAAAATAGAGAGCCGCAATGGCCCTCAGGGCTTCGAAGTTCCCGAAACACCCCCAAGCGGCTTCTACCAGGTGGGAGATCTGATCGGCTTCCTGGCCCAGTAGCTCCGAGTATCGCCGGAGGCCCACCGGAGACGGCGCTCCGCTCGCCGAGGAGAACAGATCGGCCACCCGTTCAACCGCGACCAGGCTCCAGGCCATCCCGGTGGAAAAAAGTGGATCGAAGAAAGCGTAACCGTGTGGCAAGAGCAGCCAGCGTGACCCGGTTGCGGTTTGCCGTCGACTTTGGATCCTCGGCACGAAACTCAGCGGCTGGTCGACACGGGCTTGGGAGAAGAGCTCCCGCAGACTCGGCCAGGGAGCCAAGGCCGCTTGCCAATCCACCATGGAGGGTTTTTGGGGAGCTCGGGCCCCGGAGCGCCGGAGCAGGCCTGCGCTCACCACCCCATGATCAAAGGGCAGTAGATAGAGCCAGCCGCCTTCGAAGGTGTGGTGTACCGCGGCCCTCGAATCCGGGTACGGCCCCAGGGGCAGCTCGCTACCCTGCGCCCGAGCGAGGTCCGTGAACTCCTTTACCTGGCGAAAGTGTCCATATAGCAAAGAGGTCGAGGCGCCCGGCTCTTCCCTAGCGGTAGGCAGAGAGAGTTGGGTGGCCAGGAAACCACCGGGGCCCGATGCATCGACCAGAAAAGAAGCTTCGATGGCACAGCTACCCTGGGGCCCAAGGCCCTCCATGAAAACTCCTGAGGTCGTCTCTTGAAAACTCTGGAGGTGCGTCTGATCCCGAAATCGTACTCCCGAAGCCACGGCCTGTCGGACCAGAAAATGGTCGACATCGGAGCGTAGCCAGTGGCAATCGGCGATCCCTTCGGACGGGCTGGCAGCCACCAACAAACGATGCTCGTTGGCGTCACTGTTACGAAACGGCTCTCCTCTTCGGTGGTGATAAAAGGTGAAACCCCGCTTGAGACCACAGCGCAGCTCCGGCAGGTGGCGCTGCCAACGGCCATAGGCGGCCAGATGGGAAAGGTCTTCCAATCCGTAGGCAGCGGCAAGCCGCTCAAGAGAGATCGCTGCCAGCGGGGTCGACGATTCTCCCAGGGCAAACCGGGGGTGCCGCCCCCTTTCCACCAAAACCACGTCCTTGCCTTGCCGTGCCAAGACTCGAGCCAGAATGGAACCCGCAAAACCCGAGCCCACGATCACCACATCGCAGCGCTCCCTAGCGGACATCGCAGTCCGAGAGGTAGATGGCTCAGCCATCTCCTCGCACACCTCCCTGGCATCCGGAGGAGCACTCGGAGCAATGAACCGGTTCCGCGATCCGCCCATTGAAGTTCATGCTCTCGAGGCGGCGAATCCTCCGAGAGGAACAGGTGCTACATTCAGGATCGAGAATCTCGAGGTCCCAAAGATCTGCCACCACCTGAGAGCCAGCTGGCGGCGGAGCCTCCAGCACTCCCTCCAAAGCCATTTCCAATTGCTCCAGGCTGGGAGGCGAAAATTCACCCAGCGAAGCCAGACGCTCCAACTCGCCGGGGCTGCTCCGCGCCGGAATCAGTGCCACAGTTTCTGCTCCCTGGTCGAACGCATAGCGAGCCGACTGTATTGCCCAAGAGACGGCCTCGTTTGCTGGTATGTAGGGAGCACCCAGCAATATGAAGGTTCGGCTGGCGATCCCCCACTGCCTCAACCGTTCCATGGCCAGGTCGAAGTCGCCCAGGGTGGCCCCTTTGTTGAGCCGGGGGGAGGCTCGTGGGTGAATCGTCTCGAGCCCAATGGCGACTTCCAACCTGCCCTCGAGAAATGCCGCAAAGTCTCGACAGCGGGGGCCGATAAGCTTGGCGTGACACTCGACCACCACTCGTCGAAACGGGGTCAGCAGCTCCCCTAGAGCACCCTCATCCTGCTCTGGCACCGCCCGACCGTCAAAGAAATTGCTCGCGTTGTAAAGCTTGATGGACGCTTCCGGCCACCGGGCCTCAGGGAGTTGGTCCCGCACTTCTTCCAGAGCCAAGCTCAGCTGCGCCGGCAAGGCACCGGGAGGTGTCGGCCCATCCAAGGTGTACTGCCACAAGTCGCAGAAGACACAGGTAAAGGGACACTCGCTGCCAGCAAGGAAAACCGTCAGACTCGGAGCCAGGGATCCACTTGGAAGTCGCTCTTGCTCTAGATGAACACCCACCGGACGCCAGGGATCTAGGCTCTCCTTGGCCGGCCGAAGGGCGCGGATGCGGCGCCCCTCCGCCCCCAGATTCAAGTGAAAAGCCGAAAGAAGTGGTCGCGGTAGGTCTCCGGTGAGTCAGCGAAGCGCTCCGCTAAAACCCCTCCCGAAGCCGCGCCGTGCTGAAAACGCCGCTTCTCGAAAACCGGCAGCTCAAAGCCGGTGTGGGCCATCACTCCGCGCCGCAGCACTTCTCCTTTCAGAGCATAGAGACGCTCGTGGGAGCCCTGGGTCAACTCGGCGAAGGGAATCGCCTCGGCTTCGGCGATCACCCGGGGCCGAGTGTTGGGGCTAAAGGTCCGAAAACCATAGCGCGCCAGAGGAGCGTAACCCCGAACACAACCGCGGCTTAGCCCACCGCTAAAGGTCTGGGAGTGCTTGATGGCTCCCACCCCCCATCCTTCCTGATAGAGCATGGAATTACCTACCACGCTGCGAATGGTGAGCTCGGGGTTTTCCTCGATGGGATAGTCCTTCAAGTTCTCATCCCCTCCATCACCGTCCACCAGATACTTCCACTCCGGGTAGCGATGGCGAAGCGCTCTCGCCAGAGCCATCACCATCGTGGCGCATTCGACGTCCAGGGGCTTGTAGTCTTCGATCACGGCGACTGCTTCTAAGGGATCCAGCTCCCGAGCCGCCACGACGACTTCCTCTCCCAGCATTTCTAGCTCGACTCGCTTCAAGAATTCCCGCGCCTGCGCCGCATCGGCCCCACCCCCGTCCACCGCCAGCGTGAACGCTTTGAGACGAGACGGGCTTTGGCCCAGGTCCAAGAGAGCTCGGAACAGGCACAACAAGACGGCTCCGCTATCCAGCCCACCGGAGAACATCACCCCCAAGGGCTCTCCCTGCGGAACGTTCTCGACCCAATCTCGGATCTCCCCGTAGAGAGCTCCTACGTAACGCTCACCGATAACCTCCAGATCCGCCGGGGAGGTGGCCCGGGGAGGGTCGAAGAAACGACGATAGACAGGGTTCGGGTCCGGACAGCCGATGAGTCGTAAATGAGTCACGTGATGAGCCGGCGCCATGCGGGTATAGGAAGGGTGGAATTGATCACCATAGCCTTCCTGCTTCAAGAACTCTTCGATCTCGTCGATGCGCTCCGCAACAACGAGGAGCGGACCGGATACCTCCTTAGCCAAAAAATAACGCAAGGGTCGATCCAGACTCCGGGCCAAGCAAACCTTCTCCCCTTGACGGGCCACCAATGCGAACGACCCCTCGATCCGACCGGTAGCAGCAGAATCCTCCGCTAATAACAACTGCCGGGCTTCTTCTACGCCTAGATTGAGAATGTCTTGGCTTGACGGAGAAACCAAATCGACGACTCGGTGAAGGGATTGGTCCATGGATGACTCCTCGAGGTGGGGTTCGATGGTTTTGGCTAGCAGTTCCGGGGGGGATTATAGGCCGTTCTGAACGAGCGGACATCTTCCTCAGAGACCTCGCGCCAAAACAGCTTCTCCAGGGACTCTCCCTTCCCAACCCCCTGGCCGGCCCCGCCATTCCAAAGAACGGTCAACCGAGGCCGACGAGGAGCGAGCAAAGGGCTCTACCGGCGAGTGGCACGCAGATCGTGCGTCCCACGCCCCAAGACAGGAAATCCTGGCGTCAAGCCCTTGCGTCGTGCCGGGAGCAAGGGCGTCCCGGCAGATCCCGAATCGACCCCCTAACTTCCCGGGGTTTCGAAGACCACCGGGGTCCAGCCCGAGTGACCGTGGCCATTCGTCGCCCGCACCTTGAACCGGTAGCTGGTGCCATTGCTGAGACCACTGATCCCGACACTCCTGGTCGAGCCGTTAGGGGTCGACCGATAGGTCCAGCTGTTGACCCCGGCAACGGAGTAGGCATAAGTGTATTTCGTCACCGTGGAGCCACAGGGAGCGGCAGGGGGATTCCAAGACAAGGTCACGTTTCCGCTGCCTGGCACAGTGGTCACGCTTCCTGCCAGCCCTGGAGCGCTGGTGCACTCGCTGCCGCCCCCGCCTCCCGGCGTGCCGATGACGATAGGTGTCCAGCCCGAGTGACCATGGCTATTCGACGCACGGACTTTGAACTCGTAGCTGGTGCCCTGGATCAAACCGCTGATCCCGACACTTCGCGTCGAACCATTGCTGGTCGACCGATAGGTCCAGCTGCTGCTTCCCGCTATGGAGTAGGCATAGGTGTACTTCGTCACCGTGGAGCCACAGGGAGCGGCAGGGGGATTCCAGGACAGGGTTACGCTGCTGTTTCCCGGGACAGTGGTCACGCTCTGAGCCAAACCTGGGGCGCTGGTGCAACCGCCGCCACTGGGGGTGGCGGACTGCTCCAGAGTCGGCGACCCAAAACCCACCGCGTTTCTCGCCACCACAGAAGCGTAGTAGGTCGTGCCGTTGGTGAGACCGGACCGAGTAAAGGAACGAGCGCTGGCGCCTCCTGACACAGTCCAGCAGGTGTCCAAGTCGATGGACCGCAGGCAGGCTTGGTATTCCTGGATGGGACTGCCGCCATCTTGATCCGGCGGGGTCCACGTCATGGTGAGGGAGCGGTCCCCCGCCACCACTCCAAAGTTTCTCGGCACTGAAGGCCGACTCGCTGCCACCCCGGTGAGACTCAGCCTGGCGACCGTGTTTGTATCGGTGGCCAGAACGATGCGTATCGTGCCTCCCAAGGGCACGGTAATGGAGTGACTCGAGGCGGGCGAGGCCGATTGACGATCGAAATATTGTCCGCCCGGTTGCTTTACGAACAGGGAGCTAGGAGCACCTCCCAGCAAAGAGATTTGATGCCCACCGGATGGAATCGACACCGTTTGCCCAGAGGAATGAAGATGACCATCCAGGCTCAAGCCAGCATATCCGCCGGATTTCCGAAAAAACGTATAGGGAATCTCTTCGGTATCCCAGATGCTTTGCCCCCCAGGGCCAGTGCCACAGGCTTCGACGTTATCGAGAAAGAGCTCGCCGATCTGTGCCGAGGCCTGAAACCGAAACTTCTCTCCCTGGAGAAAAGAATCAAAGGAAGTCTCGGTACGAATCGAAGTAGAAAAGTTGCCGGAGATGGAGCCCTCAAAAACTGGACAGGGATTGCTGACCGCAGGACGAAAGTGGCCGAGGCTGGTTGGCAAAGGCCGACTCTCCCTATCGAGCAAGGCATTGGCTTCGCCCATTCCAACCGTCTGATAGTCCTTGCCTGCGATCCGAAACACTGTGCTATTTCGCAGCCAGTCAGCGGTCACCCTGCCCGAGAAGGTGAGAGAGGCCCCTGGGCTGACGAACATCGCCCCGTCCCAGAGCGATTGGTACCCGGTAACCGAGTAGTTCGCCAAGGTCACCCGAGTATTCCCCAGCATCCTGGCCAGGCTCAGCAATCGCCCTTCATGAGAATCAGGAAGATCATCCTCCCCACCCGGGGTACACACTTGGTGAGCCCTGACGTTGGATTCCGGCAGCAAAAGGCTGCTGCTCTGGGTCGCCCGAGCGAAGTTATCGAGGGGACCGGATCTTGCCGGAAACGAAGGAGTACCCAGATTGAGATTCGAATACTCCGAACAACCCGGACAGTCCAACCAATATTCAGCACAATCTAGATAGGTTCGATGGCTAGAGATGGCAGCCGTCAAGGGAGACGGGGCGACCGCTATCGCCAACATCGAGAGACAAACTCCGACAACTAAGGCTTTTGCTAAATGCATTCTCAAGTCCTTTCTCCGGTGAGCTTCGTACTCACCAAACGCACTGATCGATTTCCCTTTCGACGTGGGTCATCTCCAAGGCAATTTGTGTAGACATCGGCGACCCAGCGCCGACGACGTGAGTGTCCGGTGCAGAAAACGAGGTAGACCCAATAGAGAGCCCGCACCGCATCGGGCTCCCAAGAAAAGAGATGTATTGGCTAAGGTTGCTGGCACTGGCGAGAGCTAAAAAGCGACCGATACCGATGGGATCATCGATCTCGTTTTGAGTGTCCACATCCAGTCAAACTCGAAGTCCGGACGACGTCACCGGGCAATTTGCCTTCACCGTTGTTTGACCGACTGGCACACCGAATTGGACCTCGATAGAACCCCCAAGGCAATCGGCGACGACTCCTGTTTGGGAATAGAATTGGTCAAAAGGGGAGAGGGGGTAGGCACCGGGATCGATCCCTTCCAGAACCAGTTTTCCCGTCCCGCTGATGCGCACCTCCCCATTGGGAACACCTTGGAAGCGATTCGCGTAGAGGGTGCCTTCGGACATCGATGATGGCCTTGTCATGAAAACAGCTCCTTCGATTCCTGGCCGTTGGATAAAGGGGGACCTGAGAAAGGCTGGCTACGGCCTGCCGCAAGACATCTAGAGAACCGCCATTGGCGGGCTCCTGCCCCCGAGATCGATGCTGAAAACCTCACTCCGAGGAGCGGTTCGGGAGGACACGCGGAATCCGGCGACGAAACTGATCAGAAAAAAGGAGAAAAAGAAAATTGTCTGAATGGGGCTCGCCATAGAACCAGCTTTTCTACTGGGTTCCTGCGAGGCGTTAGGGTCAGGGGTCAGGGATCAGGGGTCACAGGCGGAGCCAGGGGTCACAGGCGGAGCTAAGGAAGGCTCCTCTCCATTCGAGCCTGGTACCTCTCCGCAGCCGCAAGATCGCCAGATGCTTGGTAGAAACGGACCAGCCGCTCGAGGGCTTGGCGCCACTTCTTATCGGGAACTGGCGTGGCCTCATCAAAGTCTCGAAAGGCCGAAAGCAAGAGAGGCTCCGCCGCAGCAAAACGTCCCGATCGAGCGTGGCAGTCACCGAGCAGGCTCTCCGCCTCGGCAAGGCGTAGATCCCCTGAGGGTAGAGCTTCTCCCCATAGCTCAACAGCCTCCAACAAAAGAGTCTCAGCCTCCTCGAGGCGACCCCGGTCGCTGAGCAGCGCTGCCAGCCCTACCAAAGAATGACCGACAACCGGGTCTTCGGAACCGAGCAGCTTCCGGCGCATGGCAAGGGAGCGCCGGAAGTGTTCTTCCGCTTCCTCAGAACGCCCGACTTCGCGATAGGCCAAGGCAAGGTTATTGAGACTTCGAGCGACTTGGGGGTGCTCCTCTCCGAATGCCTCTACTTGAATCGCCAAGGCTTGTTGTAGAAATCCCTCGGCCTCGTCCGGCCGGCCCAATGAGATGGAGAGGGTGCCAAGGTTGTTGAGAGTACGGCCTACATCCGCATGTTTCTCGCCGAGGCTCCGGCGCAGCACCCCGAGGCTCTCGAAAATTAGCTCGAATGCCCTTTTCAAGTCTCCCCGTTCTCTCGCCAGGGCAGCCAAGCCCCCCAAGGAAAAGGCCACCTCAGGATGGTCGGGCCCGAGAATACGGCGCCGTGACTCCAAAGATCGTTGAAGGGTCTCTTCCGCTTCCTCCAATTTTCCCTGATAGCGCAGGACTTGCCCCAAGTTGAACCAACTGGCGGCAACGCTTCGGTGTTCGGCTCCAAAGATCGATTGTTTCACCCTCAGAGACTCCCGAAGGCTCTGTACGGCGAGGTCATACCGCCCGGTGTAGGTATAGACCACCGCCAGGTTGTTATGCACTCTGGCGACATCTGAATGGTCCCTGCCTTGGGCTTTTCGAGTCAGATCGAGAGACTGCAAAAGCTCGGATTCCGCTTCCTCGAAACGTTCGAGATCGGTGAGCAAGTTCCCCAGCTCATTATGGGCTTCGGCGGCAGCAGCCTTCGCAGAGTCAGAATCTCCCTGTTGCTGGCTCAAGGCGCGATGCAGGTGCTCCTCTGCCTCCTGGAAGCGACCTTGGTGCCAGTAGAGACGGCCCAGAGCAACCTGGCTCTGAGCCACTGCAGCAGCCCCTTCGGGCGATTGCAGCCGTAAATCCAGGCTCCTTCCCAGAGCCGAAGCGGCCTGGTCGTAGAAACCTAGGCCGGCATAGGCCGTGCCAATGGTCTCCAACATGGACGCCTGAATCTCGGGCTGGCCCGGCAGCTCACCCTCCAGACGCTCCAAGGCGCGATCGAGAAGCTGCTGAGAAGTCATGGCTCGGCCGTCATCACCATCCGGCCCCGCATCCCAAAAGAGCGCATCCATCGTCTTGGTCAGCTGTCGGGCCCTATCCCGCTCGAGGGCAGCCCTATCGCGCTCCCGGGAGATTTTGGCGGATTGAATCGCCAGCAATCCGGTAGAGACAGCAAGCAGGAGGAAAGAAAGGACCCCGGTTAGTACCGCCCACCGGTGGCGGCGCACGAATTTACCGAGGCGATAGCGGGCTGTCGCAGGGCGAGCCAGAACCGGAAGGCCGGTTAGGTATCGTTCGATGTCGGCGGCAAACTGCTCCGCGGAGTCGTAGCGGCGCTGCGGCTCGTAGCGCAAAGCCATAGCCACAATCGTGTCGAGGTCTCCTTGGAGTCGCCGGCCGAGTGTCTTAGGATCGCTGGCCCGTCGCTTTGCCCTTTGATCGGCATCGTCGAACTTGCTCTCCTCTTGTTCAGCATTGGACCGAATCACCACTGCACTGGGCAAGGGGGCCTCTTCATGAGTACCGAGAGGATCGGCTTCGCTTCTCGCCTCCTGGCTTCGATCGAAAGGCAGGGATCCAGTGAGGAGCTGAAACAGCAAGACCCCCAAGGAGTAGATATCGGTGGCCGTGGTCACCGTCCTCCCTTCCAGCTGCTCTGGGCTAGCGTAGTCCGGGGTCAAATGACGCACCCAGGGTGCAGTGACTTCCAGGTGCCCTGGGAAGAGCTCCGGGCGAAGCAGCTTAGCGATGCCGAAATCCACCAGCTTCGGAGTCCCCTCCGTCGCCACGAGAACGTTGCCCGGTTTGAGATCACGGTGGATCACCAGGTTTTGATGGGCATAGTGAACGGCGAAGCAGACCTTTCGAAACAGGTCGAGCCGCGCCTCGAGGGACAGCCGGCGGCGGTCACAATAGACATCGATCGTCTCTCCCTCGATGAATTCCATGACGAAGTAAGGCCGGCCCTGGGAGGTGGAACCACCATCGAGAAATTGGGCGATATGGGGATGATCCAACCCGGCGAGAATCTGCCGTTCGGTGCGCAGCCGTCTCAGCGCATCGAAGCTGGAAAACTCGGGCCGCGGGACCTTGATGGCGACGCGCTTCTGGTACTCTCCGTCGCCCCGAACAGCCAGGTAGACGGTACTCATTCCGCCCTGACCGACTCTCGACAGGATGCGATAGCTCCCCAGCTGATCGCTCTCCAAGAACTCAGGTAGATTCTCCGCAGCTGCAAGACCGGCACCCGTTTCGAGGAAGTCCGGATCGGAACCGGCTCGGATCTGGGCGGTCAGCAACGACTCGACTTCTTTCCGAAGGGTTGGGTGACCCTCACAGGCTTGGTCGAGAAAGACCTTCCGCTCGTCTTCGGGAAGGCCCGCAGCAGAGGCGAAGAGATCTTCGACCAAAGACCAGAGCTCGGCCTTCATCCGTCCTCTTCTCCATTCAGCTCCCGAAACAACCACGCGCGGGCTAGCTGCCAGCGTCGAGTCACGGTGGGCACCGAGATCCCCAGCACTTCTCCTATCTCCGAGCTGGTAAGCCCTCCGAAGTAGCGAAGCTCGACGAGTTGGGCCAAATCTGGATTGCTGGTTTGAAGGGACCTCAGAGCCTCATGGACGAGCAGATATTCCGAGCACTTTTCTACTGCCAGCGTTGGCGCTTCTTCGATGGGAACCCGGACCCGTCCACCACCCCGTCCCGCACTACGGTGGCCACGAGCATGGTCCACCAGAATGCGCCGCATCATGCGAGCCGCCAAAGCGAAGAAATGGGAGCGATTCGCCCACGGGAGATGGCGCTGCTCGACAAGCCTCAAATACACTTCGTGAACCAGAGCCCCAGTCTGTAGCGTGTGACCGACGCGTTCGCCGCGCAAGAAGGACTTGGCCCGCCGACGAAGCTCTCCATAGACAGCTTCGAAGAGCGCATCGCCGCCCTCCCCATCCCGCCACTTCGCCAGCAGACTCGTGATCTCCTGATCCGGAAAGTAACCATCTCTTTGCTTTGGCACCGCAGGGAGTCTACAACCATCCCACAACCCCAACCCACCAGCTAGCTCGAGAGGTTCTTGGGCCTTTGGCAAAACCGTGGAGACCAGGTCCCAGGTGATTTCCTCGCGTCGATCTAAACAGCAGGCCGAGGACCGGCCTTGGGCTCCATCTCCCCTGCCTTCAGACGAGTCTGGGTCCGCCTCGAGGGAAGAAATGAGCCCACCGCTCAACTTGCCGCGAAACCTTGCATCTACTTCACAGCCTCAGTAGGATCGGCCCCGTTTGACGTAGACACAACTGAGGATTGGTATTCGGCGCAACGCGCCAGATTTGGAACCCCATGGTCAAGCTCTTCATTCCCAAAGAGAGACGTGCGGGCGAAACGCGGGTCGCAGCGACCCCGGAGTCGGTGAAGCATTTCGTCGAGGATGGCCTCGAGGTCATCGTAGAAGCAGGTGCCGGCCTTCGCTCGAGCTTCTCGGATCTGGACTACTCGGGCGCAGGCGCTGCTATCGCCACAGATCGAACGGACACCCTAGGACGAGCCGACCTGGTACTGGTGGTCAACCCGCCGGAAGCCAGCGAAGTCGCCGCCTTGCGGACCGATGCAGTGGTGATCGGGTTTCTCGCTCCTTACGACAACCTCGAAGCAGCTCGTAGCCTAGCCGAAGGCAACGTGACTTCCTTGGCCATGGAGCTGGTGCCGCGCATCAGCCGAGCCCAAAGTATGGATGCCTTATCGTCCCAGGCGAGTATCGCCGGCTACAAGGCGGTGCTGCTGGCAGCCACCCGACTCGGGAAGTACTTTCCCCTGATGATGACTGCGGCTGGCACCATCAAGCCAGCACGGGTGGTCGTCATGGGAGCCGGCGTCGCCGGCCTTCAGGCCATCGCTACCGCCAAACGGCTGGGGGCAATCGTCGAGGTCTCGGACATCCGCCCGGTGGTCAAAGAGCAAGTGGAATCCCTGGGAGGCAAGTTCATCGAGCTCCCCCTCGAGGAATCCGGCGAAGGCAAGGGGGGATACGCCAAGGAGATGACTCCCGAGTTTCTCGCCAAGCAGCGGGAAATCGTCAAGAAACGCCTTACGGTAGCGGATGTTGCCATCACCACAGCCCTGATCCCAGGTCGGCCAGCCCCCAAGCTGATCGGCAAGGACATGGTCGAGGGCATGCCTGCAGGGTCAGTAATCGTCGACTTGGCTGTAGCTCAGGGTGGCAACTGTGAGCTCTCCAAGGCGGATGAAGAAGTGGTCCACAACGACGTCCTGATCCTTGGCCCGTCGAACCTCCCCGCCAGCAGTATGCCGCGAGATTCGAGTGTGCTCTTTGCGCGCAATTTGCGAGCTCTGGTGAAGCTACTGGTCAAGGAAGGCAAGTTAGAGATCGACATGGAAGACGAGGTGGTCGCCGGGTCCCTGTTGACCCACCAAGGAAAGGTGATCAACGAACGCACTGCATCGCTCTTGGAAGGGAGTTCCTCATGACGGGAGCCTTGCTGGTCGGCATTTACGTTTTCGTATTGGCCATGTTTGTGGGTTTTGAGATCATCACCAAGATCCCTCCGACTCTGCACACGCCCCTGATGTCCGGTGCCAACGCCGTCTCCGGCGTCACCATCGTCGGCGCCATCATCGCCGCCCAGAGCGGGTCCACTTCCATCAGTAGCTTATTGGGCCTAGCGGCCATCATCTTCGCCACAGTGAACGTGGTGGGAGGCTTCCTGGTCACCGACCGGATGCTGAAAATGTTCGGTCAGAAAAAGAAGAAGGCGGCGAAATGACTGGCGTAGCGAGCTCCAATCTAGTTCTGACTCTCTACCTCGTCTCGGCGGTGCTGTTCATCGTTGGTCTCAAAGGGCTGACCCGTATTCGCACCGCCCGGAGGGGCAACATCATCTCTTCCCTGGCGATGCTCATTGCCATTGTCGCCACGCTCATCGACCTAGGTACCTTCAGCCCCACGTGGATCATCGCCGGCGTGGTGATCGGTGGCGCCATTGGTGCCATTGTGGCGGTGCGTGTACAGATGACCGCGATACCGGAGATGGTCGCCCTCTTCAATGGTTGCGGTGGCGGCGCCTCGGCTCTGGTCGCTCTGTCGGTGATTTGGTTTGCTCTGTTCGAAAAACAGCAGGATGCTGGGGTCGCACTCTTATCCAAAGCTGACGCCGTGACCACCATGCTGTCCGTGTTCATTGGCGCCCTAACCTTGACTGGCAGCGTCGTCGCTTTCCTGAAACTCCGCGGTTGGATCTCTGGCCAACCGATCCTGATCCCAGGCCGCCACGTCCTCAATGGGCTACTGATCCTCGGCAGTCTCGGCATCACCGCCTATTTCGTCATGAACGCCACGGATCCGAGTCAAATGAGCCTCTTGACACTGGTGGTGTGTGGTCTGAGCTTGGTGCTGGGAATCTTCCTGGTCATCCCCATCGGGGGTGCGGATATGCCCGTGGTGATCTCCCTGCTCAACTCGTATTCTGGCCTCGCGGCCTGCGCTACGGGCTTTGTGCTCAGCAACAATGTGCTGATTATCAGCGGTGCGTTGGTGGGTGCATCCGGTTTGATTCTCACCCAGATCATGTGTAAAGCCATGAACCGCTCCTTGGCCAATGTTTTGTTTGGCGGCTTCGGTGCGGAAGAGACGACCCCCGGCGGTGGTGCCGACGCTCGTGACTACGGTCCGGTACGCTCCTATAGCGCAGAAGAAGCCGCTATGGTGCTGGAAAGCGCCAGCTCGGTGATCGTCGTTCCTGGCTATGGTTTAGCGGTTGCCCAAGCCCAACACGCGGTTCGAGAGCTAGGAGATTTGCTCGAAAAGCAGGACGTGGATGTCAAATATGCCATCCATCCGGTAGCAGGCCGCATGCCCGGGCACATGAATGTGTTGCTCGCCGAGTCGGACGTTCCCTATGAGCAGCTCCATGAGATGGACCAGATCAATCCGGAGTTCCGCAATACGGATGTGGTCTTGGTGGTTGGCGCCAACGACGTCGTCAACCCGGCGGCGTCCAAGGATTCCGCTAGCCCCATCTATGGCATGCCGATCCTCGAGGTTCACAACGCTTCGTCGGTCATCGTCATCAAGCGCTCTCTGTCCCCGGGGTTTGCCGGCATCAAGAACGAGCTCTTCGAGTACGACAACACCATGATGCTCTTCGACGACGCCAAGAAAGCCCTTCAGGGCCTTGTGGCGGAGCTCAAAGAGGCAGCCGGCTAAGCACCAACGCGAGGCGCCGGACAAAAGAACTCGAAATGAAACTCTCCCCGGCTACAAGCGCGCACCGCAGGCGACACCCAACATTGACGAATCTTTTCGGCTCCGGGGTGTCGCCTTCTGCTGTCTCCTTAGGGACTCACCCCGCCGGCTCGCTGTCGTCAACGGAAACTTCTTTGCCCCGAGATTCCTTCGCCCTTTGAAGAAATTCTTTCTCCAACCGTTTACCGATACCTTCTACGGCCTGGAGGGCTGCCTCGATCGGGGTACCCGAAGCCTATTGCTGATTCTTCTCGGCCTGCTGCTGGGTTGGTGGATCTACGTGCCCATCCACGAGCTCCTGCACGCTGGAGCTTGTGTCGCTGGCGGGGGCTCGATAAGCCAGCTAGAGATCGACCCGCTGTATTTTGGTGGCCTCCTGGCCCAGATCTTCCCCTGGGTCACCGCTTCAAGCGAGTACGCCGGGCGACTCTCCGGATTCGATACGGGGGGGAGTGATCTCGTCTACCTTCTGACCGATTTCGGACCCTTTTTCCTCACCCTATTCCCAGGTGTCTGGTGGCTGAGGCGAGCTGCCAGGGGAGGTCAGGCCCTCGCCTTTGGAGCAGCTCTCCCCTTCGCCTTAGCTCCGCTGATCTCCCTGACCGGCGACGCCTATGAGATCGGATCCATCTTGGTGACCCGCCTGCCCATGTGGGCAGAGACAGGAACTCGAGCCCTCCTGCGAGGGGACGATCTGTTCAAAAAGGCAGAGGAACTGAGCCAGCTTGGAGGGCCAGCCCCCTGGCTCGGTCTGGTCCTCGCTGCCGGGCTAGGAGCCCTATGGGCGTTGGCGACCTATGGACTCGGTGCTTGGATCGCGGGACGTCTGAAGCAACCACAGCTGGTTGATACGTCCAAGAACATATAGCCGCCACAATTTTTAGCAAAACACCAATATTTCGAAGATTTTGGCGGACCCCCACCATTTTGTATCCTCTCCATACCCATCAAACATTGCCCATCGGTCGATAACCTGTCCCCGGCCAGAAGCGCCCCACACCTCTCGAAAACCCCCGAAACCTTTGGCTTTTAGCCAGATAGCCATTTGGACTCTCGTTTCATTGGCGCCGCAAGCGATGTCGAAACCCCCTCCTGAGTGGAGAAGGAATAGCTCTTCATTCCGGTGGTACGGACATTGCTCTAGGTAATTGGCATCACCGGAGCTCCGGCCTGGCTGAGCCGCCCGAGAGAACTCGAAGTCGCTCAACGGTTGCAACGAGACGAGAGGGGGAGAGGCGGCCACAGCCCCCGAAGCCTGTGCATGGGGATCCAAGGGAACGAACACCGGCAACCGCTTACTGGAGGAATCGACCATGGAACATAACTACCAAAATCAGATCACGAGTCTCCCCAACCGACGCATGGAGAGGGTCTTCATGGCCCTTTCAGACGAGACGCGTCGATGCATCCTCCTGCTGCTGGAGAACCGGGAACACGCCGTCGGCGAAATCGTCGAGAACTTCAACCTTTCTCAGCCGACCATCTCCCGACACCTCTCCGTTCTCCGAGAGGCCAATCTGGTCAAGGACGAGCGTCGCGGCCAGCGAGTGATCTACAGCCTCAACGGCCACGCTCTCAAAGACACCATGCGGGCTTTCTTCGGACGCTTCGTGCAGTGTAGCGATGAGCTCATGGAAGCCCCGGAAGGCGCGACGGAAGGGGAAGCTCAGGCAGAACCAAAGGCTTGGCAGATGAATGGCGGAGCCCAGGGCCACCGTCCGGCATCCGCGGTAGCTTTCAGCCAACAGCGGTAAATCCGCGAAAGGCTAAGTAAGTGGAGCTCTGAGAGCCTGTGGTGAATCCCCCCTCGCTGGTAACTGGCGAGACCACAGGCTCCCCGGTCTTCTACCCCGTGTCCTCAGGACTCGGCTTCAACCTATCGGCCTTCTAGCTACCCGTCTTCTAACTACACACCCTCAATCTAGACTGCCCCTCTGAGGGCTCGTGGTCTCAACAAGCGCTCTGAGCATCCGCTTCAGAGACGAAGCTCGAGCTTAGAGCCGGAGGTAAGAAACTCGAAGCTCATCCTGCCACCACTCCCCGCAGCCAAATCCCGGATGAGGCTCTCCACCTTGAGCATATGGCCCTGCCGGAGCTCGTTGCCTGCCACTTGGGCAGCACTGCTACTGAACCAGAATTTGAATGGCCGGTCAGCGCGAGAGTTCTGGCTTCTTGCCACCCCAACCCCCAGGCGAGACTTGGCAAAGGCCCTGAGTATGTCCAGGTCCGGATTCTCATGAGCGCCGTTGCCGCAAAATAAATAGTGATCCGCGGTCACTCGGCGGCAGAACTCCTCGTCGGCATTGTGCTCAGAACCGTGGTGTTGCACCTTCAGCACATCGACGTGAATTCCGCCTTGACCATTTAGCCGCTGGTTGACTTCCAGACCATCGAGAATGTCGTCTCCATGGCCGTCTCCAGTCAGGAGAACGGTATGTCCATCCTCTTCCGCCAGGATCATCAATGAGGCCAAATTAGGAGGGGTTACCAGGCTTCGCTTTCCCAGTTCGGCAGCGAGCTCCCGGGTTCCCTGCAGCACTGCCTCTGCTTCGCTGAGGCCCAGACGGTCGACATCCCGAACGGCCTTTTGGCGAACTGTATCCACTGCCTCCTGATTCCCCGCCAGCCACCGATTCCAACGACGACGCAACCTCGCCAAATCTTCTTCGAAGGGCCCGATCACACTGAAACTCAAGGTGCCCAGGGGGAATCGGTCTACCGGTTCCATGACGTACATCAGACCGCCATCGAATTCCTGATTCCAAGGGATGGCTAAGAGCTCCTGGCCGACTCGGGCTGATAGCAGGAGAGCTTGGCGTTCGCTGGCGATGAGACCATCGTAGACTTCGAGACTCTCGGCGAAGGCTCCATCCACCTGGAGAGTCTTGGCGCCCGCCACCAGCTGGTCACCGATCGCTCCCACATTGGCATCCACCTGGTCGTGGAAAGCGTTGTGCCAAATCGCCCGAATCTCCGGTGGCCGCGGTGCCCGTGGCTTGGGAAACCTGTCGTTGCCGTTCTGCCGCTGAAACTCGAACACCTTCCAGTCCACCAGGTCGTCGACCATACGCAGCACGCCGGAGATGTGATCCTGGTCGATATGGGAGACATAGACCAGGTCCAAGACTTGACCCGCGCGGGCCATCTCTCCCAGGGTAGGAGCGACATGAGCACGATAGGAACCCGCCAAACCACCATCGACGAGAACATTGGTGCCATCCTTCCCGGTGAGCAGAAGGCAATCTCCCTGGGAAGCCTGAAAAAGGGTGATTTTCATAGCATGAGGTCCTTGCGCTGATTGACCTTTCCAGCCTCTTCGAGACAAGTCGAGGCATCCAACCGCCCAAAACCACAATCATCTTGCCACTGGAAATTTCGCCCCGGCAGAGGCTTTGCAGTCCGTCGGAGCAAGCCCATGATCTGAGCTGCCGTGAGCTGTGACTCCACTGCCAGCATCAAACCTGCAACCCCAGCGACGAAGGGGCTGGCCATACTGGTTCCGGTCTTAGCGACCCAGAGGCGATCCTTGCCGGCAAAGCCATTGGCAGCCACGACCGCCGTGCCCGGAGCTGCGATCTCTGGTTTCCGGCGACCGTCCCGCGTCGGCCCTTGGCTACTGGTAACGTGAATACGCTCGTGGGTCTCGTCGAGATTCGCCACCGAGAGAACCCTTTGCCCGCAAGCCAAGGAACTGACCGTGGACTGATCCACGTAGGAGCCCTCCGCAAAGAAAGAGGGCAGGCTCCACCCTTCCACGACTCCGGAACGGCCCAGGCGACGAGGATCATCCCGCTCGATCCAACCGTGATAGGTACCGTCGCGAACCTCGAGGCCTCGCAGTCGCACGACCCAGGTACCGGCTCGTACCCCGACCACGCCTTCTTCGGACAGAAATGGACTCAAGAAACAAGAGATGCGGTTGTGCCCATTGGCGGGCGCATAGACCTCGTTGTAGATGCTGACGAAAGTCCCATCGGACAGCTCTGAGTTTTCGATGAATTCTCCGGGCGCCACAGGACCGATCCACTTCTTGGCGCCCGGGGCCTTGAGCTCGATGGAGAATCGATCCTGAGGGCTGTACCAGAGCTCCAGCTCATTTTCCGAAAGATCTGCCCGGCCATCCCCCAAGACCACCCACTCGATGTCTTTGAACAGCCCCGCGGCGCCTAGGCTACCGCTGGTGTGGACCCGACCGAGCATGAATCCTAGATCTCCAACTCTTTGAGCTTCCTCCTGCCCGGCATTGCCCGCTGCCACACAGAGGCTGCGACCGGGCGTCGCCAAGGAGTAGTCGATCCAGCGGCTCACCGCGCTACTGGCATCGTGAGCGTGACCATTCGTGCCCAGGCTGATGTTGATAGAAACGGGCAGAGGCTCCTTCAAGCCCAATTCCTCGCTGCGACGACGAGCCACCGCCAAGACATAGTCCACAGCATGAGCGATACGAGTGGAATCGTAAAAAGACCGCCTTCGGTCCTGGTCCTCTCTGGGCAGGGAAATCAACACCCCGACTATCTCCGCAGCCCGGCATACCCCTCGGTTGCCAGCAGCGATACTGGCTACGTGGGTCGCATGGGAAGAAGGAACCATTTGGGATTGAGGCTCCAGGGTGGTTGCAGGTAGGTGGAGATCGGAGGCGGCCCCCAGAGCCGCATTCATGTGCCCTCGAGTTATCTCGGAACCGTAAGTAAAACCCTTGGGAGAAGGTCGAGTCTCTCCCCCTTGATCCCAGATGGAAAGGAAACGAGCTTCCCCCGACGAGTCGAGAAAGTCCGGGTGTGCAAAGTCGAAACCCTGAACGTCGATAATGCCGACGATCACCCCCTTGCCGTAGCGGTGGCGCCTTCCGCTCCCGACCTTGCGGAGAGTCTTACTGGGGGCGCGGGGTGATGGGGCTGCTGCTACGGGTTGGGAGAAAAGAACTCGCTCCCCGAGCTCCACCGCCGAAACGGAGGGATGGCCAAGAATCTCTTCGAGCTGATCCAGCGGAACACAGGCGGAGACCAGATTCTGCTGACGGGCTGTCTTGATCTTTTCCAGGGACGGCGGCAAGGGTGCCATCGCATCGACTAACTCAACGAAGACGTTGGCTTCTACGGACGACGGGATTTCCTTGAGCTTACCCCGGCTCACGGCGGTCGATAGCTCTCCACGAGCCACACTACGATCCCCCAGATCTCTCCTTTTCGGCACCCTCGCCAAAAGATCTGGATCCTGCACCCCTACGGCAGCCGATTGTTCGGCGCGCAGTGTGTTGACCACCTCGCTGCCGTTAGCGACCATTCGCAACTTGGGGTCGAGCTTCCTTTTCTGAGGCCCCAGCTCCTTCGCCATTGCCATCCCTTCCCACCGGCGCCATGACACGCCAATGAAAGCCTGCCCATGAAAGCTTGCCTACTTTTCCATTAGACTATCGCAGATTGAGCAGTCAACGAAGGGAGGTTGCACGGAGCTGCCGTACCCCGAGTCCGACTCCCCCTTCCGAAACTGTCCAATTTTGAATTCGCCCCTTCGTATCGGCACGGACGGCCGATCTTGACGGCCAATCTTGACGTTCAAGCTAGCCAAGGAACCCTGGCGGCGCGAGCACGACTCGCGATTCCCTCAGAACCGGACCCGCTCTTCTCCACCAGGCTACTGTTCAAAACAGGGCGCCTCAAAGGCTCCGCTCATTTCGAACTTAGGGGTTACTCCTCTTCCTGCTCCGAGAGGGCCAATACTTGAGCAGTGGCCCGCCGGATCTCGGCTGCAGGAAGAATCAAGCCTTGGATCCCCTGCTGCATCCGAGTGTTCTGACTCATGACGGCCAAGGGATTGTCGCCCCCTTCAACCTCACCCGCTTCCGGATATTGGAAGACCGTCAGCCCCACTACCTTGCCGTGATGGTCTAACACCGGAGCACCCAAGCCAGCAGATAGCGCCGTAGAGGGGATATAGAGGCGTCGAGGCCGCTCAGTAATGCCCCCAATGCGAGTCTCTGCCAAGGTCGCGGTGCGTTCGAAGTAATTGTCGAGGCGGTAGACCGCAACAACCTCCTGCCCCACCTGCCCCTCTTCTCCCTGGGCCAGATCCAGATAGGAGAAAGGACGCTGCCCAGGTTCGTCGATGCGCAGCCACACGAGATCTCGATCCGAGTCGCGGACGATAAGACTGGCAGCTAGTTCCTCTTGCTGGGGCTTGGATCCATTCTCTGGCTTGTCCTCTGCGGCGCTACCCGCCGACAAAGGCGGACGGGTGACTAAGACCTTGAGATCTTTGGGAGTTGCCGAGACGTCGAAGCCTTCGGGCATGAGGCGGGTCATGAGCTCTACGTAGCCATTGAATTGGGTATTGGAACAGAGAATCAAGCCCTTGGGATCGATCACCACACAGGTGACTTCACTATCCATCTCCTGGTCGCCCCCTAAAGCTTCCGACATCGCCCCGCCGAACTTCACCTGAAGAACAAACTTGACGGTCACCAGCGCCGGAGAGGTCTCTTCCAGGAGTCGCTGAAAATCCATCCCTTCGGCGACCGACGGCACTCCCCAACCGAACAGAAGAACGATATTGAGGGCCACGGCAACCGCTTGGTGACGGACCTTATTCAGAGAGTGAGAGCGGGGCCAATCCATATTGTTCTCCTGGGCAGGGTGGATGGAATTTGTGGTGGTTAAGAGAAGGTCTCGGGATTTGCGGCAGGCTACCACGAGGTCCCGCCCAAGCCTCCTGCCTGGCTCATGAGCAGGGCGGGATCGGAAGGGAAGTCTACAAGTAGGGCCGGTGCCAGCTAGCTGGCCGGTGCCTCCTGGCCGACTGCGATCGGATGCCAATCGGGCTCCAGAAAATGAAAATGGACTCGGTTGCCTCGAAGAACCAGCACCGTAACTCGTTCGGGTTGCTTCCCATCCACCGACTCTAGGGCCTGACGAAAACTCTTGAGACCTCGGATCGGTAGGTCATCGATACGCTGCAGAAGATCTCCGGGACGAAGGCCTCCACGGCCTGCCCAACCAGCGGGATCCACCGAATCCACCAGAACGCCCTTCACCTCATCACTCCAACTTCGATCGTCCCGATCGAAAAAAGTCACTTCTCGCACCACCAACTCGAAATCTTTGTTGCGGTCCCGTCTCGCTTCCTGAGGCGTCACCCGGCTGCGATCAAGAGTCACGGTGACCTCCCTCGCTTCCCCCTCCCGCATCACGGAGAGCCGCACCGTCTCACCGATTCCCAGGCTCTGAATGCGCCGCCCCAGAAGGCCCGAGTCCTGCATACCTCGCGGCGCCAGGACTTCCCCATTGAGACCGACAATGACGTCACCCACTTCGAGATCCGCCGCGGCAGCCTCGCTGAAAGGATAGACGCGAGTCACCCGGAACCCCTGCAACCCTTCCAGCCCCAAGCGTTCCGAGAGGACCTTGAGAAGCGGCTGAGTCGCGGCTCCCAGCCACGCCTTTGGCAGCTCCCGGGGGCGCTCCTGATCTCGACCCAGCTCCGGCTTCAGGACCGTGAGGTAATTCTTTCCCCGGCGATCGAACTCCGCCAGGAGAGACGGAGGGGCTTCCTTTTCCCCGGCCAAACTCGAAGAGACATCGATCAAATCCTCGATCGAGGAGATAGCCCGGCCATGAAGAGACAATAAGAGGTCTCCGGCAGCGAGGGGTGGCTCAGCCAGCTGAGCTGGGCCGCCAGGGCGGACGCCACTGACCAACACACCCTTCTTCCCGACCAGGTGGCTTTGGCGGGTCAGCCGAGGGGTCAGCTCCTGGACCGAGAACCCCCAAGAGCGAAACGCGACTTCCTTTCCCCGATCCCGGCTCAACCTCTCCGTCACTACCGTGATGGTCTCCGTACCGGCCTCCCGGCGAAAGGTCATCTCCAGAGGGCTTCCAATGGCTTGATCGGCGATCCGCTTCATGAGACTTGGCACCTCTTCGGGGAACTCCAAGGCCACCGGCTCACCATCTAGAGCGATCAGAAGATCCCCGGCGCGGAGCCCTGCGCGAGCCGCCGGGCCGTTCTCTTCGATGGAGGCTACCAACGCCCCTGCTCCCGGGTCCTCGGGGGGCAGCGTCTTGAAAGTAGCGCCAATGCGACTTCGGGGCACCTCCCCATGCTTGATCAGGGCGGCGGCCACCTCCCAGGCAAGATCACTGGGAATCGCAAACCCCATGGAGCCACTGCCCAACTCGTTGACTCCGACAACTTCTCCCTTGAGGCTCACCAGGGGTCCCCCGCTGTTTCCCGGATTGATCAAGGCGTCGTGCTGAATCCAGCGAGTAAACAGGCCAGTGCGCTCGCCCCGCCCCAGCTGCATTTCCTCTGGGTCGTCGGTTCCTAGCATCCCACCACCAAAGACCCGCTCCACATTCGAGACGATTCCCAGCGTGACCGAGCGGGACAGCGCAAAGGGAGACCCCATAGCCAGGACGTGATCTCCTACTTCCAGGGAGCTGGACTGTCCGAACGCAGCGACTGCCAGATCTCCTTCCATCGCAGTCAAGTCGAGTTGGAGCACAGCTAGGTCCGTCAAGGGGTCCTCTCCAACCAGAATCGCAGGCACTTCCTGCCGGTCCGACAGGGTGCAAGTAAATTCCTTGCCGCCGGCGGTGACGTGGTAGTTCGTCAATACGTGACCTTGCTCCGTGAAGATCGTTCCACTGCCAACGCTGCGGCCTCGAATCTCCCTCCCCCCGTAGAAGGCCACCTGCTCCACGTCGATGTTGACGAGGGCGGGAAAGACTCGGTCGCGGGACTCGGCTACCAAACGGCGGAGCTCTCGTCGAAAGGTCTCTGTCTCGGAAGAAGTTGGTGAAACTGCAGCCGAGTCGGGCGTAGCTCCCATGGGCTCAGCAAGTGCCGGCAATCCGGAAGCCAGATACCCAATAATCAAAACCCCAGCAGCCAAAAACCCAGCAACCAGACAGGCCGAAGGGGCGCGCAACGACCCGAAGCAGATAGAGTGACGGGACATGAAGAGCTCCTGTGAAAATTTCCGTGGGCCAGCCCACACAGAGTCACGTTACCGGAGGAAACAGCCGGTGACAACTCCCCCAAACCGCCAACTCTAGGAAACCGATGATTCAAAAAGAGCGTTCCGTCCTGGGTCTAACAATCTTATTTGCCATCGTTCTCCTCATTCCTCCGGTAACTTCCGCTCAGGAAAATGCTACGGAGGTGCAGCAAACCTGGCGGTTGTCCCTCCCCGAGAGCCCTCTTGGGGAAACTCTAGACCTGCTTCACACCACCTGGTTTGCCCTTCGTGCCAGAGACCAGGCCCCAGGGCACCCTCTGCCTCCTCGCAAGCCGACGACAAGGTCGAAAACCCAGACGGAGACCGGCCAACCGATACCTGACCCCCAAAAGAGTGCTGAAAGTCCCTTCCAGGATCGCATTCAACTGCACCGGTACCGCGCCTTGCAAACAGCCAAAGCGACTCTCTTTTTCCTTCCCGGAACCTGGATGAATGGCGAGTCCACGGAGCCCGATGAACGCTACAACCTGTGGCTCTACCTGGCCCGTAGAGGAGTCGAGGTCTTTACTCTTGACTATCGAACCCACGCCCTCCTCCCTGAGGCAGAAGATCTGTCCTTCCTTCGCCACTGGGCCGTCGAGACTTTCGTCGAGGATGTCCGCACTGCAGGCCAGTGGGTGCAGCAGCAGAATGAGGGTCGACCTATTTTTGTCGCCGGCTTCAGTCGCGGCGTCTTCTATGCCTATGCCTACGCCGCTTCAAGGCCCGAAGGTCTGGTCGGCCTGGTGGCCCTCGACGGCTTCTTCAAGCACCATACCCCCCAAGGAGGGATCGACCTCGAGGCGGATCTCCGGCAGTTGGAAGAGAACGGCCAGTGGGCCATGGCACTCGGTAGCTCCGGAGGTCGCTCTCGCGGCTGGAAGGCGAGGCAACAGCTCATGGCGACGGCAGCATCGGACCCCTCTGCTGCACCCCTCGAGCGAGACCCTCCCGGCTCGTTTTCTAACGTCGGAGAGCAGCTGGCCTCGACCCTGTTCCATGCCTGGGGGCCAGGCGCCCTGGCCAACCCGATCGAGGGCCCTGGAAAAGGAAAATCGAGCGTTCAAGCGTTGGCCCGGCTTCTCCACGGCTACGATCGCTTCTTCCCACGGATTCAAGATCTCCAAGGACGAGCCTTTGGGGACTCCCTGGACGACCCGCGCACGGTCATCGACGATGGCTGGCGAGAGCTGGAGATTCCGGTCATCTTCTTCGGCTCCACGGGTATGGGAAATGACTTCCTACTCCACGGAATCTCATCGGCATCCCAGGCCTCGGGAAATAGGGCCGAAATTCATGTCTTGGAGGGTCACGGACATCTCGATATCCTAGTGGGAGAGCATTCCAAAGATCAGGTCTATGAGCCGATCCTTCGGTGGATCGGACGAACCCTGGCTCAACACGAGCCGAAAGGTGTCCCCCAGGAGCGGAACATCGGAAGCCCCAAGACCGACTCAGGAGGTAGAAAATGATCGCTTTGAAAGAGGACTCCTTGGCAATGGAGAGCGAAAGATCCGGCCGGGAAACCCTGCCCCGCTTCCCATTCCTTCGCCATCTCAATCTTCTCGTCGCCATGGCAGTCGTCTTGGCATTGTTGGGAGGTCAAGCCCTAGAGGCCGCTTCCGCTCCAGCGGTCAAGGGAACCGGCGGGGCGGTCGCTTCGGAACACGAGGAGGCTACCCAAGCCGGACTCGATGTTCTTCGAGCAGGAGGAAACGCCGTCGATGCCGCCGTGGCCACAGCCTTGGCCCTGGCGGTCGTCTACCCGGAAGCCGGAAACCTCGGAGGAGGCGGTTTCGCTGTCGTCAAAATGGGCGACGAATTGGCCAGCCTTGATTTTCGCGAGGTCGCCCCCGGAGCCGCTACCGATGACATGTACTTGGACGACACCGGCGAGCCCATTTCTGAGGCTTCCCGAGTTGGCCCCCTCGCAGCTGGGGTCCCGGGGTCTCCTCAAGGGCTGTTCGATCTACATCGTCGCTTTGGAACCCTGCCCTGGGCCACGGTGGTGGAGCCCGCTCGGCGCCTCGCAACCCAGGGCTTCCGGGTCGACAGCCACTTGGCAAATTTGATCGAGAGAAAACGGCAGCTCTTTGAGAGGTTTCCAGAAACTGCGAGGGTCTGGTTACCCAACGGTCAACCGCCAGAGGTCGGGTCACTGCTTCGGCTGCCGGATCTGGCTGCGACCCTCAAGACCTACGCCCAGGGAGGACCCAAAGCGCTGGCAGAAGGGTCCGTAGCTGCCGCAGTGGAAGAAGTCTCCCGGCGCCACGGGGGAGTGCTCGAAGCCAAAGACCTGGCCAACTACAAGGCCGTCTGGCGCGAACCCATCCGCTTCGAGGTCTTTGGTTGGCAGGGTGCAGCCATGTCCCTACCTTCCTCCGGCGGCATCATTCTCGCCCAGGCCTCGGAGCTTTTGGAGCGCATCGGCTGGAAAGATCTACCCCGTTTCGGCTCTCGCCGCCACCACCTATTGGCGGAGGTCTTGCGCCAAGCTTTCGCGGACCGGTATCTCATGGGGGACCCTGAAACCACCGCTGCTCAACCAGGGGACCTGCTCTCAGAAGCTGCATTGGTCCAAAGACTGAAGAGGGTTCGAGTAGATGCAGCAACTCCTTCGCAAGACCTGCATCCCGACCCGGTGACCCTTCCGAAGGAGGCAGCGGATACGACTCACCTCTCGGTAGTGGATGCCAAAGGCAATCTCGTCGCCCTCACCACGACTCTCAACGGCCTCTTCGGCTGCGGCCTCTACGTACCCGGGGCGGGATTCTTTCTCAACAACGAGATGGACGACTTCGCCGCAGCACCTGGCCGCCCCAACATGTTTGGCTTGGTGCAGGGGGAAGCCAACAAAGTGCGCCCCGGGCGCCGCATGCTCTCCTCCATGAGCCCGACCATTGTTTGGCGCAGCTCCGGAGCGGGCTCAGAATCGATGGCCCTAGGGGGACGCGGCGGCTCTCGCATTCCCACCAACACCTTGCAAGTGCTCCTCAACGTTTTGGTCGATGGTGACCCATTGCAGACCGCGATCGATCGTCCACGGATTCACCATCAATGGCTGCCGGATCGGCTTGAAGCCGAAATGGACACCTTGAGCCCGGAGACCCAAGAGGCCTTGAAGGCTCTCGGGCACAAAATCCACTTGAAGCCTGCCGGCTCCAAAATACAGGCCGTCCGCAGGACTCCAGACGGCCAAACCGAGGCCGCCAACGACCCTCGGAGCAAGGCCGCAGCCGGGGTCGTTAACCCTGGACTCTGAAGCCCTCTCCTCTTTTTTGGCGACATAGAAGAGCGACAGAACTCTAGATCGAGAAAGGCAGACCTCTACCTGCCGCATCCAAGGGATCCGCTCGGTCTACTGCCAGACAAGCAGCTGCCGAAGAGTTCATCAAGGGCCTGATCGTTCCCGAGTCTCCTTCTATTGGCTCAAGCGCCAAATGGGAGGAGACCCTGCGCAGCAGGTCACCCCGGATACGGATGAGGCTGAAGTGCCTCCTAGGCTCCTTGAAGAGCCTCCACCTCCTGCCTCTTTGCTGAGCCACCCCCCGAAACCTTGGCCCGTTCTCGGGTGGGTTACTCGTAGGCAAGTTTGTTCCCGTCAGTGGGCTGCAATCCGTGTTGATCCGTGTTGATCTGCGTCAGAAGAAAGCCTCACCCCCTTCTTGACCGACGCTTTCTCCCCAATTAGTATGCCTATTGGAAATAAATTAAGTTTAACCAGATCGAACAACTAAAGCCCCTCTCCTACCTCCCCCATGTTGGAGATGCGCGGTCAGCCGGCCCCTAAACACCAATGCTCAACCAGGGTCTTCAACGGGCCAGCCCACCCTCGGCCGACAGTGATCGGCCAGGGACAATCGGTAGGTAATGATCGGTCAGAAATGATCGACCAATGATGAAGGTACAGTGACAAGAGGACAGCTGCATGGTAACCAATGCCAACCCTGACTCGGCTGCAGATTTTCCACCCAATAGAAAAGCGGAGAGCGAAGCGGTGGATCTGAACCAACGGCGATGCTTTCACGCCGGTGAACGTCAACGAAGCTCTCAACCCATCGCTCTGGTCTTGGTGGCTCTCGGAGTGCTTCTGGGGGCCTGCAGCAGCCCCACCCACCCACCGATCTCGGACCATCACAGCGCAGTGGCAGGGCTCTTCGTGAAAGAGATAGAGCAAGATACGCTCTCGCTGGTTCGTCAAATCACGCTATCTACCACTACCGATTCTCAACGACAGCAGCTCGTCTCTATCCAGGAGCAGTTCTTCGCCGGAAAAAGCCTCCTCGACCGCCAACCCGGTTCAAAGAGTCTCAACAACCTTCTCCGGGCCCTAGATCTCCTGCTCCTACAGAATTCACCAGCTCTGGCCATTCCGATCCTAGAGGAAGTCGAGAGCTCCCAGGCACCTCCAGCTACCGAGAGCATGACTCTCGTACTTCTCGGTATCGCTCACTATTTGAAAGACGGTCAAGAACAGGGGGGACAAGCCTATTCACCGGTCGCCGAGAGCTATTTCCAACGAGCTCAGGATCACCCCTTCGAGCTCGGCCTCGCCTCCAACGGCCTGGCCGTACAAGCTGCCTTGAAAGCGTTCCAACATCTAGGCAAAGGCGAAACGGACGCGGCTCTAGGGCTCCTGCGAAAGGCAGAGCAAGGCTTCGCCAAAGCCTCCGACATAGACGGCACCACCATCTCGTCCTACCGATACTTCAATAACGTGACCTATATTCGAGAGACTCTCTTGGCGAGATTCCTCGATGGAAGTCTCGAAGAAACCAAACTACTCGCTCACTACAACGAACCCTCAGTGGAGAGCTTCATCGAATCAACGGACCAGACTCTGGACCAAGCGAACCGCCTGGCTCGAGGTGGAGCTGGATCTCAGGAAAAGGCCGCAGCGGAATGCCTGAGCATTACGGGGGAATACTTCGAGCGCCAAGGACAGCTAGACGAGGCCAATCGAAGATACAGTCTCAGCAAGAAAATGTACCTCGCTGCTATCGACAAGGGTCTCCTCGAAGGCTTGGAAAGAGACGAGATCATGCGCTCCCTTCAAAGGGGCCGGCTCCTCAGAGCGATCGTCGCGACAGAAGGCACCCTGGATGAGCTTCTGGCGAGAGCTACGGAGTAACGGGAAGCAGCTCCCTCAGACCAGGCAGAATTCGGCGTAGCCGCCGAAGGGCCAGGAAGAGATGCCTCGAAGTTCCTTTTGCCACTCCACCACCACCAGCAAGCGATGGCGCGTCTGGCAACAATAAAGACTCCAACCAATGCCCCAAAGGGCGTGTACCAAAAAAGATAAAGCCCCAGCGCCGCCGGTAAGGGTGGAGCCCTCCTCAAGGCAGTATAGGATGAGAGGTCTGGAGGCTAGGCAGAGACATGTAGTTCCAGGCAAGCTAGGCCCAGCATCGTCCCGAAAAACTGAAGGTCTGTCTTGCCACCGAGCAGTTGGCTATCAAAGCACAACGAACGAAAGGTTCCTCGGGAACGTCAGACACTGATCCGTGAGTCGTGAGTCGTCGAGAGCTTTTCTGGGTCTGAAACCGGTGACGGGTAGCGAGCTATTTCTTTGGTAAGAGTTTTCCCACAGGCGGCTGGCGGCGAATTCATCGAGACCCCGCTTCAAGATCAGAACATTGTGGAAAAACAGCAACTCATGGGTTTCGGTCATCGAGAGGCCTAGGATAGGCAAACAGAAAGAAAATGAAACCGATCAGCACTAGCGACTCACACTTTCAAAGCAGGGTGGCTCACCTCTTCGAAACGCAGCCGAGGGTTATCGTGCTCGTTAGGTATGTCTATGCTGCGGGCAATCGAGATTTCTTCCTGCTCGAGAGCTTCCAAGAGTTCAAGGATCTCTTGGCAAGTTGCAAAAATGCAGACTCTGTCATTGCCATGAAGTCCTTCCGACCTATCCTCGAGGGTGTCGTCGACAATCGTTTTCTCGCGCAAGCTCTCGCTGCCTACGAGCAAGGAGGATATTGGCTCTTGATCGGCCCAGACATTTTTCCCCACACCCCCGACTGGGCTTTTGGCCAATCGGCGGATGAAGTCCAGGAAGAGCTAGAAACAAGGTTGGGGAATCGAGTCTGCATAGTGGAAGAACCAGATTGGTTCGACGAAACTCAGACCATCGGTGGCTTCGTTCCCAACTCCGAAGGGAAAATTCAACTAGGGGCCTATTGAACGAACTCTCCGGCGTTCGAGCTTGGGCCGGGCGGGCATTCAAGCACCCTACGACCGGCTGCTTCTGGCTCTGGGCAAATTGCAGGCAAGACTAAATGAGGTGCCGTTAGGGGAAAGCTAGTCTGTGCAGCCCTCAACCGTGCAGCTCGCCACAGACACCTCTGAGCTGGGGGCTGAGAGGAGAGCGTTGCGGAGCATAGCTGGAGGTTGTGCTCCTACCGCCGTGAGTCCCGGTCCAAAGTAAAAGAAAGGGACACCGGTGACGCCCAATTCCCTAGCTCTCGTTAGATCCTCCAAAACCTCATCTCGGTGAGCGTCAGAGCCCAGAAGCTCGGCTGCCCCTGCTGCCTCTAGCCCAACCTCAGACGCCAGCCGGGCCAAGGTACTGGCGTCACCCACATCTTGACCTTCATTCATATAGGCCAGAAACAGCCGCTCCTTGAGAGCATCCTGTAACCCAAAGTCCTTGGCCCAAGACAACAGCCGGTGGGCGTTGAAGGTGTTGCAAGGGCGAATTCGGTCGAAGCGAATCTCTACCCCCTTCTCCCGCCCCGCAGCGGTCATGCGGTCGATAAAAGCCTGCGCCTCTTGGCGGCTCATACGATATTTGGAAGCCAGTCTCTCCACATAGTCCACCGGGTCGGGCGACGCAGCAGGAGCTTGGGGATCTAACTCGAAGGCACGCCACACCACCTCGACCTGCCCCTCAAAACCAGCCATCGCCGCCTCGAGATTCTTTTTGCCAACCCAACACCAGGGGCAAGCAATGTCGGACCAGACTTCAATTCTCTTGTGGGATTCGTTACTCATCCTGCTCCCTCGTTCTAACGCATCGCAGCCCAGGAGACATCGAACACCGAGCCTCGAGCGGACTGCTCATCGCTCAATTCTATTCCGAAGCTCAAGAATCTCCCGCAGGGGATCGCGGTTGGCACTCTCGCCCCCCACACACAGGTTTGCCGCTCGCTGCGCGGTGTCCACCACTCGCTGCCCGGATCTGACTTTTGCTCTGAGGGTAAGGGGAAGCAATGGGAAGCTGATGAGAGATCAACCCAGAGGCTTGCGCTACGGAAACTCTCTGGAATGTAGCCTGGACGCGGCCGGGCGTTTTCTGTGTCTCCTTTTCTTGCACTCGAATCCTTGTACTCGCGCTCTGGCACCCTAAATAGGTAGGTCTTTTCCATGAGACTGTCGGCTCACTCTCTCTGCTTTTCACCGCTTCGTCGTTCCAGCGGCAACCGGTGTACCCCTTGCCTTCCAAGCGGCTCTGGGAGCGTTTCACTGGCTCTCCCATCCATCACCTTCGCTCTTTTAAGCCTCTTCGCTGGCGCCTCCGCCTTGCCCAGCAAAGCTCAGGACCCGGAATCCCCCAAGCGCCATTACTACTCCCTGGAGGAGCCCACTTGGAAGTCTCCAGGAGCTGACTCCCGACCCGTTTGGTCTAGAGATGGACAGGAAATTCTCTTTCAGCAGACGAGAGAGGAGGGAATCGCTCAGATTTGGGCGGTCCGACCGGATGGCAGCGGGCTGAGGCGACTGACCGATGGTCGGTTTCGGGCCGGACACCCAGATCCCTGTTCGCTGGATGACCGCTTGGCCCTGGTCAGTGATCTCGATGGCAGTCAACAAATTTGGATCCTCAACCTCGAAACGGATGATCTCACTCAGCTCACCAAGGGCGGTAGAGCGAAGAGCTGGCCGGTGTTTTCCCCCGACTGCAGCCGGATCCTGTTCACCGAGGCGGGAGAGGTGGCGCAGCATGACGACCTTCACTGGGTCGCGGTCGAGGCCGAGGTCGAGGTGGAAACGGGCACGGAGCACACCCTCCTAAGGTCAGTACGCTTTCTGGGTTGGCCAGCCTGGTCGAGGGATGGGAAGTGGGCGCTGTGGCACCGAGAGATCGAGGGCTTCCCCAATCATCTCTGGCGGATTCGTCCCGACGGTACCGACGCCGCCCCAATGACCTCCGGGGATCACGGAGACTATTGGGGAGCTGAGCTGTCGGCGGACGGGCGTTTCCTGAGCTATTCCTTTGGTCGCCGCCAGCAGCTCCAATGGGGGGGCAACGCCGACCTTTGGCTCCTCGACCTGAAAAGCGGCTGGTGCCGGCCTCTTTTGGAGAAGCGGTGGCATGAGCACGGGCAGCGGTTCTCACCAGATGGCAGCCGCCTCGTCTATTGGGACAAACGGTCCGGTTACAACGAGATCTTCGTCTACGACTTGGAACAGGAAACTTCGCACCAAATCACCTTCCAGCCCCCCACCGAGCTGACTCGAGTGGCTCGTGAGCAAGGGGCAAAAGCAGCGATCGCCTATGCCAGTTCGAGACCAGAGAACGAGGAGCTGTGCACCGAGGCCTTCGCGCAGCTGTTCGACGACCGGGTTCGTGAGGGCCGGGAACCCGAGGTCGAGCTAGCGCAGGTCTTCGTCAACCGTTTTCCTACTTCGACCCTCGCCGCCACCTCTCTGGCGAGGGAACTGTTTCGAGCAGGAGCGCTCTCAGCTTCGAGGCATCGCTACCAGAGCCTGCTAGCGGAGGATGGCTGGAATTCCGACATCGCATTGCGACTGTCAATATTGGCGCAGCTGGAGAAAAGCGCGGGCAAGACTCTCAGGGCTCTCGAAGAGGAGCCCTTACCGGAGGCGGTCGTCAATAGCCTGGGATATGCCCTTCTTCGAGAAGAGAGATTCGAAGCGGCGACGGATGTCTTCAGCTGGAACGCCCTTTCCCGGAACTCTCGGCATGGCAAGGCCTCTGCCAATGCCTTCGACAGCCTCGGCGAGGCCTTTTATTGGCAAGGGGAGCTTTCCACTGCCCAGCTTTTCTTTCGCCGCTCTTTACAGCTCGATCCAGGCAACGAAAATGCCTCCCGCTTCCTGGAGAGGATCCTCGTGGCCAAAACGAAGTCATCATCTATCCGAGAAGATCGTAGAGACCCGCCTTGTCCTCAGCCTCTTCCGGCATCCACGATCTCAACCCAATGAGCCCCTAACCCGAGGTTCTCGCCACCTCTAGACGACGGGCTGTTCGCGGCGGAGGGTGGGGCAGCGCACCCTGCGGATTGCGGTATTCCCTATCCATTTAGCATCAACGTGTCTGACCACCACGGCGCGAACAGGCTATGTCAATCGCTGCCCTCTTCCGACTCCACCTCAGCCTTTTCTCTAGCTTCCTTCTCAGCGCGGAGCTTCTCGATTGCGGCGCGGACGTCGGCTTCCCAGGGGAAGGGCTCATCCTTGGTCCCGTCGTAGGGCGGTAGGTTGGGGATAGGGACGTTCATTTGCTGGAGCAGTTCGATGGTCTTGGTGAGCTCGTAACGGCGCACATACGGCTCGCCATCGGCCCAGGCCCATTTGTAGGCGGCCAACGCGTGGTGCTTCGCTTTCCCAGGGTTATTGAGGCCCAGCCAGAGCTGCGCGAGGAGGCGATGAGCAGGTCGTCGCAGCTGGGTCAGCCGCTCTGCCTCGCGTCGCGGCTCGGCGAGTTTGCCTAGGTGGTGCTTGGCCAGGGCCAGTCCGGTCTCGGGATCCGCATCGGGAACGCCGCTCTCCCGGCCCATGCGGACGGCTTCGGCGAAGCTATCTGCTGCTGGTGCCCACTCACCACGCTCCAACCTCCAGGCGCCGCGCAGACTGTGGAGGGCGCGGGTAACTCCGCGGTTCTTACCTTCCGACGCCAGGCGCTCGGCAGTGGTGAGCTGCAC
Source organism: Deltaproteobacteria bacterium (assembly GCA_022601195.1). Classification (GTDB taxonomy): domain Bacteria; phylum Acidobacteriota; class Thermoanaerobaculia; order Multivoradales; family JAHZIX01; genus JAHZIX01. Next base: position 94,873 of record JAHZIX010000039.1, on the reverse strand, counting down.
TTCTTGCAAAGTTCCTTGCCAAAATCGGAACAATGCGTAACACGCCTCGGCGTCACCAGGACGATAAACTTCGCGCGCCCAGTCGCGGCCCATGGGATCAAGGATCTGCCAGGTAGCTTGCGCCTCCGCCCATTGGCCGAGATGCGACTGGATGTGTAGTACATGAATTCGGGATTTGAAGGCGCCTGCATAACTTTCGCTGGCGCCATCGAGGTCAAGACCCAAGGCAGCCACGCGGCGTGCTCTTGCTACCATGTTCTGATCGACAAGGTTCTCTGAGATATTGCCGAGCGCAGCAACCGCATCACTCCAGTTTTCCCTCCCCATCTCCGACTGCAATGCGACACAGAAGGCGGCAAAAGCCGCTTTGGGTTCACCACATTCTTGCAACGCAAGAGCAGCATCATTCGCTAGTCCGGATCCGTCGGAATCACCCACTTCCTTGGGAAGGATACTCCAGCCCTCCGAGAAAAATGGGCGTAGTAGCGAAAGGGCCTCTGCATAGGCTTCGACATTCAAAAAAATTGCCTTTTCGACATCGCCAAAGAAAGCTTCTGCGGCCCGTTCGAAGTGACCCAGCTTGAGCAGGGTGCGGACGACATTCAGGCCAGGGCGCAGGTCTTCCAAAGTCTCGGCCTGCTCGTACGGGTTGTGGAGAAGCGAAGAAAAATGGTCCACCACCCGCTGGCCATAGCGTTCCCTGTCCTCTGCTCGCAACCCACCGGCGGCCACGCCACGCACCACGGGATGCAGGTCGTGCCGCCGAGTGCGGCCTTCGTATTGCAGCAATCCGCGCTGCTCCAAGTCGGTGACAGTCTCCGATAGTTTCTTCGGTGCCTCGCGATATTCAGCCGATTTCAGCCAGGATTCCATCGCCTTTTCATAGGCCTGCCAGTTAGCGAGGTCGGCTTCGTATTGCTTTCGAGCCTCGACTTTCTTTTCGTCTGACATTCGCTCCCATCGCCGTTGTTTCTCGGGTGAAATCGGCTCCCGGACTTCCTCCGATTCTGGCGGCAGGTGGGGATTGAAGGCCTTGAGCGTCTTGTAGTCCACGGACTCGGAGAGCAGCGCGAGAGTGGAAAGGAGCTGGCGGCTCGCGGCTGGGAGGGCGTCGAGCGCGGCGCGGAGAATGTGATTGCGACGCTGGATGAGATCGAGGCTGGCGAGATCGAGGCTGGCACCGGCTTCGCGATCGGCTGCCCAGGCATCGAAGTTCCCGCGGGCCGGGAGGTAGTTGCTGATGAGGCCGCTGAGGATGCCGATGACGAGCGGGTGATTGTCGCAGTTGGTCGTCAGGTAGCTCTGGATGGCAGCGCGGTCCCCCTCTATTCCACAGGAGCGCAGGAGCTGCTCCGCATCCGGAGGGCGCAGGCCGGGAAGCGTGATCCGCTTCGCCCCGGTGATGGGCTGGCCGGAGGGATTCAGCAGTACTCGCGGGGTGAGCCGGGAGCTGACGAGGATCTTCGACGGCGTGGCAGCGGCGAGTGCGCGGAGCAGATCGCCGTCCTCGTCGCGGATGGCATCGCAGGGGTTGCGGTCGACGATCTCGTCGGTGGGGCTGTTCGCTGCCTCGTCGGGCATTTCGGCGGCATCGATGCGGTGGTAGGCCACGAGCACCCGCTCCAACCCATCGAGGATCAGCAACCAGGGCCTAGCCTTGAGTTGGGCCAGCAGGGGTTCTCTTAGCTCGGCTGTCTTTTTCTTGCGAAGCTCTTTCAGCGGCTGCCCGGTCATGTAGGCGAGCGCTCGCTGGCAGAAATCCGCCATGATCGCTCCCCGCTCATAGAACGAGTACCAGAACCGCCCGGCCCAATCGTCCCGGACCTGAGTCGCGTGTTTCCCTGACTCGTCCTTTGCCCACTCCCAAGTGAGCATGCTTTTGCCGTTGCCGCCGATGGCCTCGAATAGCAGCAAGTTGGTGGGATCCGCAGGTTTCGCCCAATCGGTGAGCTCTTCGAGTTCCTTCACCCGACCGACGAACTTGTGAGAGCCGATGTAGTCCGGCTCAGCGTAGAAGTCGGGTGGCGAGGGAATGGCTGGCGGGGCGATTGGATTCTCGGTTGGCGGGGCTGAATAGTCAGGTTCGAAAACCTCGTTGGCCTGGCTGGAAAGCTTGCTGACACTGCTGAGGTCAGCCTCGTCCGGGATGATCCAATCTCCCTTGCTCTTAGACTGGCGGACATCTCCAATAAAGACGGGCGGCGTGTTTCGGGGTGCGTACTCACGGCAAAACCGGGTGATGCAGCCGCGTTCGATGCGAAGAAACTGGTATTGATTAGGAACATCGGTTGGTACGGCGGCAGTCGCGCCGCTCGTGCTGAGGGAGGCACTGCCGGTCGAATAGACCGGTACTCTACTGGGAAGGAAATCGGCTTTGGCCTCATGGGTATGCCCGTGGAGAACGAGATGAAGATGCTCCGAAAGGATGCCGCCGAGCAGATCAGCATCGCGTAGATTCTGATCGTCTTCCCGGCAACCGCGAATGGTGTTGTGGTGCACTGCGCCAATGCGAAGCCAGCCATCGAACCGGCCTTCCCCCAGCCGCTTCTTAAACCAATCATATTGCGGCTCGCCGCACAGCCCGTGATGGCCCTTGTCCCTACGGATTTCGGCATTCACCGCTTCTTCATGGCCTTCATCCATGGTGGAATTTAGACCAGCGACAACGACTTGCAGTTCCTCGTCCATGAACAACGACCAGGGCTCGTCTTCTGTGAAGGTAGCTCCGGGAACCCCTTCGTAGAAGGTGTCGAAGGCTGCTTTGTATTTCTTCCACTTGGGAAACCACGGAAAGACGGGCTCTTCGCCATTGGATCTGCACTCATCAAAATAGGCGGAGCAGGAGAAGCGATTGATGTCATGGTTGCCTGGAATCACGACACAGTGACTTCGCGGCAAGCCGTAGTGGTCACAAAGCGTCGCCAGAAACTCGAAGGCATCCGCGAACTCTTTGGGCATTCCCCACTCCGCCAGGTCTCCCGTGCAGATGATGAGATCCGGACTCAGCTGGTTGTGGGTCGCAAGGTGCTCCAGATCGTCGATCAGGCGTGCTGTGAGGCTGTCGCGAAGGTTCGGCACATCGCCATTTGCCTTAGCGAAGCGATGGAACTTGCCGAACTGCATGTCGGAAATGTGAAGAATGGTGATGGCTTCGGTCATAGGTTGTAATCCAAATAGTAGCTGTGCAATCAGAAACTTTCCTGAATACGCTGGTGGGATCGTTATTCGCTAGCTGTTGTTACCAAAGGGAATGAATCGTCGGATGTGGATCAGCGGGTCTTTGAAGCGGAGGGTGTGGCTTTCCGGCTGCGGTCAGTCGACTCCGAAGGCGACGACGTGCAGGGCACCAGCCCACGTTGAGTGTTCCAGTCCATCCTCCATCTCCGCCGGGATGTGCTTCCCAGGCTGGATCTCCCTCAAATCAAATAAGAACCGCCTACTGTCCGGTATGAGTCGGCCCGAGGCATCGTGCTCTACCTCTTCATTCCTCAAGCTGAGGCTAAGGAAGGCATCGCATTGCAAATCGTCTTCCACCAATCCATCCAACCATGCCCTTGACGGGGCAGGAACGCATTCGAGTCGGATAAGTCTAAATATCGCACCTTCGAATAAATACAATATATACGAAACCCTTGACCACAGAGACTCCCATTCGAGTCTGGTGGGAACCCAGCTCTTGCGGCCCGCAGCAGAGCCGGCATCCAGCAATGTAGGACTACTCGGTAGCCCAAACAGCTGCAGAGCACACTCGGGGGCGAGACTGCAATGGGGCATCCCGACAGAGGCGGGAAGCCAATCAGTACAGGCCTCCACCAGCTCCAAGATCTGCAGTTCGTACTTCGTGCCGAACTGGCTGCCCGTTGCCCTAGCAGGCATCTCCGGGTCCGGTGGCGAAGCTGGGTCGAGCCGCGGTTGGCGACCCTCACCTGTGCCTAGCTCCACTTAAGACCGCGCCGTAGGGACCGCGGAACGCTGGCCGCCCTCCCGGTCCCCGTCCGCCATTCCTGGATCGACGACGATCACAACTGTCCTGTTCTATAGCCAAGAAGACTTCCTCTGCCTTGATGTAGACATTCAGGGAGTTGATATCTCAGGGAGGTTGATAGATGGGGATCGCCAATGTCTTCAAGAATGAAAAGTTTCTCGATGGGATCCGAGAAGCCACGATCGTCGCCTGAGCCTACCTTGCACGACATTTGGCTATGGCTCGTTTCCAATTGGGATTCCTCTTCCGGCTATCAAACACCGGAGCACCTACTCTTGCTCCTACAACAAGACCCTCGCTCACCAATCACTGATGAGCAAGAGCCCCTAGAGAGTCAGGAATCTACTGCCTTTCGATCAAGGAGCCTCGTCGTGTGGCATCAGCATTGTTGCGTGCGCTAGCTCTGCCGCATTCCGATTGTAGGTCTCAAGCAGCACTGGCTCCTGGGCCACATCGTAGAGTTCCTTCGCCAGTCTTGCCGTCTCCGCAGCAGTGGCTTTGATTAAGTCATCGACATCGAGAAGGCCATCAGTGTCCCTGTCGTGTCGAGTGAAGTAGCCGACTAAGGCTTGGGTGAACAGTCCTGATCGCAGTTGTCGAGATTCGATGGCAGCACCGCCAGGCGAGCTGGCCAGGACGAAGCTCGTTTCGTTGCCACCCATCACAAGAATATCCGCACCGGAACCGATCTCCAGCTGTTGCTCGTCGAAGCAGCTATCCGCGATGACAGTCGTGACGCCGAGATGGTAAGACAGTACCGCCTCGAGCTCACGAAAGGTCACCGCCGCATTACCACTGTCAGTAATCAAGATCCGCTCCCCGTTGGCCACCGTTGCCCCGTGTCCAGAGAAATACAGAACCAAGCTATCTCCCGGACGACTATTCAGCACCTCCTCCATCAACATGGTGAGGATGTTGGTCTTGGTTGCCACGTCGTTTCGAAGTACTACCGGTGCGTACCCCACATTCGTCAGAACATCGGCCATGCGTTGCGCGTCTCGCGTGGCGTACTGCAACGGACTGAGACCAGAAGACTCAACGTAGGTGTCGATTCCTATCACTAGAGCTCGGGACTGGGCCGATCGAATCTCCCCGACCTCCTGACTAGCAGCCAAGCCATAAGCCGCCATCCGGGTGCCATAGTTCCCAATTCCCCGATTGTCGCTATAGGAAAGGTCCATGGCCTGAAGATTCTCCGGACCCACTAAGAGTTGCTGGTTGGCAGATTCGATGGTGAGCGGTGCCCTCCTTAGCTTGCTGCCTTCGCTTACGACGCATCGCTCCGAACTTGAACCGGCCGGAATAGCCCTCTCCAATTCCCAGCATCCAACTTCCAGCAAAGTGTTTATCGATGGCTTCCGCGACGTCTCCTCCTCGACTCCGAGAGTCTTCAGGAAATCATTGAAGTCGGCGAGGTTGTTCTCCATCACCCTATCGACTGGCCACACTCCGTGGCCCGCGATATGGACAATGGGATTCTCCTCTACCGACTCCAACACCCTGCCAAGGCCAATCGGGTGATCGGGAGAAAGAACGTCGCAATCCCAGGGATCTACTCCGGAACTCCATTCAGGCTCTGCGGCGTTCCGAACGTCTCTAGCGCAGCCCAGAGAAGTCATTTCCCAGGAGGGCGAGCCAATGGGAGCATGGGGGAGAGACTCGTTCACCCAACCAAAGCTCGACACTGCGGTCGATAAGACGAGCTCGACCCTCTTGATCTTTTCGCCCAGTTCGTGGAGCTGTTCCTGGTCTTCCAGGGACCAAGGCCGTGGCTGGGTCCGCAGATGTTGGTCAAGAGCCTTGTAAGCCTTGAAGAGATAAAATGTCGCCCAACAGTTTTGAGGAGAAGCAAGGAGAGAAGCTTCTTCGAGACTGCTGATCGCTGCCAGAGAGTCCCCGGAATAGAGGGCTTGGTGGCCTTTCAAAGTCAATACAAGAGATTGGGTATAGCGAGAGGATGTCCGCTCGTTGTCTTCCAGCTGTCCTAAGAGATCGTCGGCAAGAGCCATCGCTTCTCGACTCGTCCGAACATCGAGAAAACTCTTCAGAAGATTGGGACTCTTACGATGCTCAAATTGGAACTCAGCATCCGTTAGCGGAGGCAAACCTTTTTTAGTGTAGTCATCGCTGTCTTCAGGGAAGAGAACTTGGGGCGCAGGCTGTAGGAAAGGAACCGAGATTTGCGGGATGTTAGAGATGCTGAGAAGCCCTAAAAGGACCGTCGCAACCAATGAGATTACACTGATGGAAATACGGCGCATTGGAAACCTCTCCTCTCTCGGCCCCCCTAAGTGTGGGGCCAACTGAAGTGCTGAGCCTTGTGATTTAGCTCTTCTCATAATCACTCTTAGACACGTCCCAAATCTCGATCCCTCGATAGCCATCGACTCTAGAGAACGGTCTGCCGTCTTCTAGGTAAGGCCGGCGAGCCATTCTGCTCAAAAAGGAGACTTCTCCTCACCTTATAGAGCGAAGAAAACGGCGAGGTGGGGTCAATTTAGACTTCAATATGAGAAATGGAGGGTCAAAGTAGGCCTTTGTCCTTGGCTCATTTCCGCTGGGCACTGGCGAACCCAACACAGCTACATCTCTTCGGCTCGGGACGCAGGACAAAGCCTTCCCAGCTCCACCCAACACCAGCAGCGCAGCACTCCACGGCAGAACTCAGCCGGGGCCACGCCAACCTGAGGCTGGGTACACCCGCCACCACGAACGCCCAAAGCTCTGCTTCAGGGTGCCGAGGACCCGGACGGACAGAAGCTAATGTCACCCCTACTCGAATTTTCGTCGAGCACCGAAAGGGGGTGAGCCTGCCTGTAGAGATCTGTAACAGAGTCGCAACCAGGAAAGCCCCGATGAACTAGGAGGCTGCAGCCAGACAACACCCTCAAGCGCGGCTGATCAATAGACCAAGAGAGGTGAATCCCACGAGAAATATGGAACCTGCCAACAACATTGAGACATCTCGACGCTCTATTTACTGACTCCCGCCCGGTCCAGTTCCACCGTTCCCACCGGCCCGACGACGATCACGGCTCTCTTGCTGTGGCATTCAAGAAGATCTCCTCCGCCCTACTCCAGTTTCTCAAGGAGTCGGTGGTGCAGCGATGTTGGCAGAGAGGGTTCCCCTTCTCACGCCCGTTAAAGCCAATAGGCAAAATGAATCGACGGTTTACACCTTCGGAGAGAGGAAGATGCGGATTGGAGCGGACCTTCGCAGGTCAAGTGGAGCTGAGATGCAAAACGAAACGGCCCTTGCAATGCCCGTTTCGAGCCAGCAGCAAAGTAGAACAACCCTTGGATAGGCTATTGAAGGCCAACAACTAAAGTGTGACAGCCCACGAACAGACTGTTGAAGGCCAGTGGAAACGCGAGACGACCCTTGGGTAGGCTGCTGAAGGCCAATTTCAAAATGAAATTCGCCTCCAACAGTCGTGTCGGGACGAGCTGTAAAGCCAAACCCCTGTTCTCTGGCCCTTAGAGGCCTGGTTACAGAGTGCAGCTCCTCTCTACCTCGTTTGTCGAGCCTTGCTTCCTCCGTGGACCCAAGCCCTTGCCACGGTCACAATACCGATGACACCCCCGGCTGCGTATCCCCAAGCTCGAAGCCGCTAGAGGGCAGAGGAGCCGGCCCCTCTTCGGCTAGGAGGACGCTAGCAACTCAGACTGACGGCAACACAGGCTGCTAAGATGCAGCTTGCCCCGGTGTGAGTACTTCCTACCTACCGAAGCACATTGGGGCACAACGCTCCTGGCCGTCTCTATTCCATAGAGCACCAAGCCACTCCAAGAAGTCTTGTCGAGGTAACCACGAAGGAGAGTTTTCTATGGCCCCACGAATCAGGAAGGCTGCGGTTCTCGGAGCCGGAGTCATGGGGAGCGGCATTGCTGCTCACCTGGCCAACGCAGGAATCCCGGTTCTGCTCTTGGACATCGTTCCCCGAGAGCTGAAACCGGAAGACGAAGCCCGCGGGCTCACGACGGAAGACCCACGGTTCCGCAACCAAATCGTTTCCAAGGGCCTCCAGGCCATGAAGAAGGCGCGGCCTGCCGCCCTCTTTTCGAAACGCTTCGCTCCGTTGATCGAGATCGGCAACTTCGAGGACGACTGGCACCGCCTCGCCGAATGCGATTGGATCGTCGAAGCCATCGTCGAGCGCCTCGACATCAAACAGAAGGTCTTCGCCCGAGTCGAAGAGGTGTGGAAAGAGGGCACCCTCGTTTCCTCCAACACTTCCGGCCTGGCCATTCGCGACATGGTGAAAGGCCGATCCCTACCCTTTCGGCAGCACTTCCTGGTCACCCACTTCTTCAACCCGGTGCGCTACATGCGCCTCCTGGAAATCGTCGCTGGAGAGGACACTCTCCCCGAGGTAGTGACCACCATGGCGGACTTCGGTCGCTATCGCCTCGGCAAGGGCATCGTCCACGGTAAGGACACGCCGAACTTCGTCGGCAATCGCCTGGGGATTTACGGTATTGCCGCCACCATCGGCGCCATGACGGAAATGGGCTACAGCATCGACGAAGTAGATGCCATCACCGGCAAAGCCATGGGGCGGCCCAAGAGCGCCACTTTTGGCACCGCAGACCTAGTGGGCATCGACGTGCTCCTACACACTTTCAGAACCTCTCGAGAGGGTTGTCCCGAGGACGAAGGTCAGCCCTACTACACCGCTCCGGAATTCGTGGCGAAGCTGGTCGAATCCGGGCGCTTGGGCCGGAAGAGTGGCGCCGGTTTCTATCGCATGGAAAAAGGGCCCGGCGGCAAGAAGACCAAGTTGGTTCTCGACTGGCAGAGTGGCGAGTACCGCCCTGCCGAAAGGCCAAACCTTCCCTCCCTGGGCGCACTGCGCAAGGTCTCGGAACCCGGGGCACGGTTGGCAGCCCTTGCCTCGAGCGAAGACCGGGCAGGAGCCTTTGCCTGGCGATTGCTCAGAGATACCTTCTCCTACGCCTCCCAGCGCTTCGGCGAGATTTCCGAAACCCTCGTGGACATGGATCGAGCCATGCGCTGGGGCTTCAACTGGGAGTTGGGCCCCTTCGCCATGTGGGACGCCTTGGGGGTCGCCTCTACCGTCGATCGTATGAAGGCGGATGGAGTCGCCCCGGCCCCTTGGATCGACGACATGTTGGCTGCCGGCCACAGCAGTTTTTACCGCCATGGAAAGACCGGCCCGGAAGTCTACGACCCTCATTCCAAGCGATACGTGGTCATCGACCGGCCCTCCAGTTTTTTGGTACTCCGTGAGCTCTCCTCCGATGGAGGGACCCTTTACGAAAACGAAGGGGCTCGCCTCGTCGACCTGGGAGACGGCATCGGTTGCCTGGAGTTCTCTTCCCGCAGCCAGCCCGCCATGAACCCCATGGACGACCAGATGCTGGATGGAATCCTCGCCGGCTTGGAAGTCGCAGAAAAGGATCTCGGCGGTGTGGTGGTTCATCACCAAGGAGAGAATTTCTGTGCCGGCGCCAATATTCTCGGCGTCCTCCAAGCTGCCAAAGAGAAGCGTTGGGACGACATCGAAGAGCTCATTCGCCGCTTTCAGACGGTCACGACAGCTCTGAGAAGTGCCCAGATCCCCGTCGTGACGGCCCCTTTCGGCTACGCCTTGGGAGGTGGCGCCGAGCTCACGATGGGCGGTGATCGTATCTGCGCCCACGGCGAGACCTATATGGGCTTGGTGGAAATCGGCGTCGGCCTGGTGCCCGCCGGTGGCGGCCATCTCTTTCTACTGGAAAGGCTCCTGGAAGGAGTCGACAAGCCCTTCAACGACAACATGCCGCTCATTCAGCGAGCCTTCGAGACCATCGCCATGGCCAAAACGGCGACCTCCGGAGAAGAGGCGCGGGATCTTCGCTTCCTCTCCCCGGCCGACACGGTAGAGCTCAATCGGGATCGGCAACTATGGACTGCCAAGCGCCTGGCACTGTCCATGGCCGAAGTGGGGTATCGGCCTCCTCTGGCAAGGACCTTCCAGCTTCCTGGCCGCTCCGGCGCCGCTACTCTGGGCATGGCTCTCCACAACATGGAAATCACCCATTGGATCTCAGAGCATGACCGGCTGATCGGCACCCACATCGCTCGCATCCTTTGCGGCGGCGACACCACCATCCACAACCGAGTCTCGGAGCAGGACATTCTGGACCTGGAACGAGAGGCTTTTCTCTCCCTCTGCGGCGAGCCCAAGACTCACGAGCGCATCGAACACATGTTGAAAACCGGCAAACCTCTGCGGAACTGAGAAGGAGATCCTCATGCAAGAAGCCGTTATCGTCTCCTACGCCCGCACCCCTGTCGGAAAGGCCAAGAAGGGGACTCTAAAAGACACCCAACCGGTGGAGTTCGGCGCAGCCGCCCTGGCAGCGGTGCTCGAACGCACGCCGGGACTAGATCCCGCAACCATCGATGACATCATGGTGGGCTGTGCCATGCCGGAAGGTGAGCAGGGTCTCAATATGGCCCGACTCATCGCCCTCCAAGCGGGTCTGCCCGTGGAGGTTCCCGCGACCACTTGCAACCGTTTCTGCTCCTCCGGGTCTCAGACCATCGCCTGGGCTGCCGACGTGATTCGGTCCGGCAATGCGGATGTGATCGTCGCCGGCGGAGTCGAGTCCATGTCCATGGTGCCCATGAGCGGCTACAAAGCGGTTGCTCACCCGGGCCTTCTCGCCAGCCACCCGGCGGCCTACGACTCCATGGGAGCTACGGCGGAAGAAGTCGCCCGGCAGTTCGGGATCTCTCGGCAAGAGCAGGAGGTCTTTGCCCTGCGCTCCCATGAAAGGGCTCTGGCGGCCGTGGCGGAAGGGAAATTCGAAGAGGAAATTGCTCCCTTCGAAGTCGAAGTCCACGATGGAAAACAGTGGCGCAAGACCGTCTTCGACAAGGATGAAGGCCCCCGGGCGGGATCGTCCCTGGAAGCCTTGGCCAAACTCCGACCCGCCTTCGATCCCAAAGGGACCGTGACCGCGGCAACTTCCTCCCAAATGAGCGATGGTGCCGCCTTTGTGGTTCTCATGAGCGAAGCCAAAGCTCGTGAGCTCGGCCTCGAACCGATCGCGACGGTGCGCGGTTGGGCCGCCGCGGGAGTCCCGCCGGAGGTCATGGGCATTGGCCCCGTCAAAGCGGTACCGAAACTCCTTGGACGCTTGGGATTGGAGGTCAAAGACATCGACCTGGTGGAACTCAACGAGGCCTTCGCCTCCCAATCTCTCTACTGCATCCGGGAGCTAGGGTTCGCCGATGACCAAGTCAACGTCAACGGTGGCGCCATCGCTACCGGCCATCCCCTAGGGGCCACTGGCGCGATTCTAACTTGCAAGATCCTGGGGGAAATGAAACGAAGAAACGCCCGTCGCGGCATGGTCACCATGTGCATCGGCGGCGGCATGGGCTTCGCCTACCTGCTGGAACGCAACCCGACCTAGAGATCCTCGAGAGATTCTCTCCAGGCAATCGAGCCCAATACCCACGCCTCACGTGCCCTCTTTGTGGTCCGTGAGGCGTGCGGACACTTATTCAGTTAGCGCTACGGCTCCAGGGGGGAGCGATTCCCATTGTCCGAGTGTAGGCAATCGCCTGCCCCAGATGCTCGTGGGCATGAGTGAGGACGACGAGAATCCAGGCTCGCTTGGAAGAAGGAGGGCCAAAAATATCCACCTCTGTTTCCAAATCTTCGATGGATCCAATCGCCTCGGCGGCATAGTCGAGGGATTCGCGGAGCTTCGCCACGACTTCTTTCTTGGTGGTGACCTTGGCTTCCCACTCGCTCATCAGCGCAAAGGGGTTTTCCGGCAGCTCTAGCCCTTTGGGAGGTGCTGCCCCCATGGCCACGGGCAGGAGGATGTTGGTCCCGACGACGTGCATGTAGACCTCGCTGAGAGTCCGAACCTCGTCGTTGGGTCTCCACGAAAACTTGTCTTCCGGGGTGGTTTCCGCCAAGGCCAGCAACTTCTCACCGGTGCGTTCCAGATTGGTCAGCACATCCGATGTGAACGAGGATTTTGCATCTTCTGCGAAGGCGTTGCCGACGCTAGTAACGGCCAACAATGTGATCGCTAGGGCGATTCGAATCGAATCCCTCATGGGGTGGCTCCTTTTCCGTATCCTGTCGAGGTTTCTGTTTTTTGGTGGGGTCCGAATCGAGAAAGCCTTAGAACGGTCAAGCCCTCTCGATGATTTGGCACTTCCGACCAGGAAGGCTAGCACAGCCCACGAGGGCAGCTCTCGAGCTCACCGGAGCGAAGAGAGGGGAGTCAGGAGAGCCTCCCCTTGACGCAAATCTCCTAGGGGCATACGGTCTCGGCGAGAGACGCTTGAACCTAAGGTTTGATTTGGAAGGGAGGCTCGATGTCCGCTGCACCGATTCGGAAGATTGCCGTCAACACCGGTGGCGGCGATGCACCTGGCCTGAACGCGGTCATTCGGGCGGTGGTTCTGTCCGCCCGAAGCCGTGGATGGGAAGTTCTAGGAATCCGACAAGGCTACGATGGCCTCATGGGGGACGGCACAGGAATCCTGGACTTGGACGAGAACGCGGTGCGAGGGATCACCCACACTGGAGGGACCATTCTCGGCACCAGTAATCGCGGCAACCCATTTCAGATCGACAACGGCAGGGGTGGCACCGAGGATCGAAGTAGCCAAGTCGCCGAAAGATTTCGCGAGCTCGAATTGGACGCTCTGGTGGCCATAGGAGGGGATGGCAGCCTATCCATCGCCCGGGATCTACACGAGCGCTTCGGCTTGCCCGTGGTGGGCGTTCCGAAGACCATTGACAACGACCTGGCTGCCACTGAATACACCTTCGGCTTCGACACCGCCGTGGCTACCGCGACGGATGCCATCGACAAACTTCATCCGACAGCCCAAAGCCATCAGCGAGTCATGGTCGTGGAGCTCATGGGGCGCTATGCCGGCTGGATCGCTCTTTACGCAGGCGTCGCCGGCACGGCGGACGTCGTGCTCGTTCCAGAGGTTCCTTTTCGCCTCGAAAAGGTCTGCGAGAAAATTGTCGAGCGGGAGGCCCGAGGGCGCCACTTCAGCATCGTCGTAGTAGCCGAGGGAGCTGCCCCTCTGGGGGGAAAGATGGTCGTCGAGAAAACCCAAGAGCCCGGCCGAGAGGTGAAACTCGGTGGAATCGGTCAGTGGGTCGGGCAGGAGATCACCCGCCTCACCGGAAAAGAAACTCGCTTCCTGGCCCTCGGTCACCTCCAACGGGGCGGCCAACCCTCCGCTTTCGATCGGCTCCTGAGCCTACGTTTCGGCGCCGCGGCGGTGCGCTCCGTCGAGGCCCGGGACTTTGGCACCATGGTGGCGCTACAGGCCAATCAAATTTGCAGCGTACCCCTGGAAGAAGCGACTCGCCGCATCCGCACCATTCCCCTCGATTCCGATGTCCTGCAAACCGCCAGAGATCTCGGCACCTGTCTGGGGGATTGATTGTCGAGAGCCTCCCGACTACAAATCTTCCACGGTGCTCGAGCTACGGAAGAAGCGGTGCTCGAAGCCGTCGAGTCCTCCCTGGCCCATGCATCTTGGAGAGATTTGGCCGAACCCCTGCGAGTGTTGGTTCCCTCCTCTACCTTGAGGGTTCACCTAGCCGCAAGGTTCATGGAGTCTCGGCAGCGACCCGCCTTGGGAGTCAAGTTTCAAACCCTCCACGGCTTCACCCTCGAGTTGCTTCACCACTGCGGTGAGACGGTTCCTCCTGGGCACCTCCTCTTCGATTGCCTGGTGGAGCGCATGGCTCGCGAAGAGCCCGATCTCTCCCAACGCCTCGAGGGCTTCGTCAATGGTTATCAACCCGTGGGTGCCACGGTTCGGGATTTGCTGGACGCGGGCCTCGAGGAGTCCCTGACGGCGGCTGCCGAGGAAATCTTAGAGGCAGAGGGTCCGGCTCGGGCGCCGCGGGAAGCGGTGCGTCGAGCTCTAGCCTTAGTGCGGGTTGCCAATAGTACCCAGAGGGCGATGGAGATCCTCCAGTTGGGCCGAGGGACCAGTGTCCTACATAGAGCCACTCGGTTGCTCGAGGATCAGGAGAGCCCGAGCCCCCTCCCAGCGAGACAGATTTTCATCCACGGTTTCGCTGACGCCACTGGGATCGCCGTCGACCTCCTAGAAGCACTAGTGCGCCGTCGGGGAGCAATCGTCTTCTTCGATTTGCCCCCCCAGCCTGGGACAGGGGCGCCGGATCCAGGGGCTCAAGAGCTGGATCCGGGGGCTCGAGAAGAGGATGCCCTCGATCTCAGCCTCGAACGAGATTTTCCTCAGCGGCTACTGGAACGCCTATCGATTGTCGCCGGAGCCTCATCGTCATCGAATCTCCCCATCACGGGAGCCGAGCAGCCGGTATCTCAACTCGAGGTAGTTCGGGCGGCCGGTCCCGAAGAAGAAGTCGATGCAGCAGCTCAGGAAATCGCCCGAGGCCTCGCCGCGGGAGCCAGCCCCGAAGACTTCGCTGTGGTGACGCGAGAACCAGCCCGGTACCAGCACCTCTTGAGGCGCCGGTTCGATCGCCTGGGAATCCCTTTCTCGACCAACCGGAGTAGCAGCGCCAGCGGCTCGTTTCTTCCCTCCGGGCGCATCGGCCGTGCCCTGCTCCACCTGTTGCAACGCAATGAGCGATCCGCCGTAGACCGGTGGCTGGAACTTCTCTGCCTCCCCGGCCACAGCGACCAGCGTCGCGACCACCTGCGCATGGAGCTTCGTCTCGCCTTCCATTCTCTGGGTGCTGGCCGACTGCATCAGGTGTCAGCGTTGGACCTAGACCCACTACTTCGAGGCGGGTCCCTAGTGTTACCGGTTCTTCGAGGTCTGGAAGAGACAGAGCCGACGCTCCCCAAGATAGACCCACGGTCCTCTCAGGAAGACAGACCTGATGACAGGAGCCTTCGTGCAACGCGTAGAACCCTCGATGGCGAGGAGCTACATCGGGCTCGTAGCCAGGCCGAGAGGCTACAGGAACGCCTAGAAAACTGGCCCCAAGAAGCCTCTCTGGAGGAGCATTGGCACCAGCTCGAGCTACTGCTGAGAGAAGACCTAGGCTGGCTCTCGGAGGCATGGCACTCGGAGGCATGGCCCTCGGAAACCTGGCCGGAAGGGAACTCTCACGGGGATATTCTGCGGGCCTTGGGAAAAGCTCGCAGCGAGCTGCCCATGGCTCTACCGGTCTCCCGAGGGGAGCTCTACCGGCTCTTGTCCACCACGCTCCAAGAAATAGAGCTCTCCCCCCTTGGAGGCCAAGGAGGCGGGGTTCGATTTCTCAGTGTTACGGAAGCTCGCAGCCTCACTTTTGGCCGCCTATTTCTACTCGGCCTCAACCGGGACTCCTTTCCTCGACCGATTCGGGAAGATCCCTTGCTTTCGGATGACCTACGAAGATTGCTCTCCGGAGTATTGCCAGACATACCTATCAAGAGCAGAGGCCACGGCGAAGAGCGCTACCTCTTCGCCCAGCTCCTTACCTCGAGTCCCCGCATCACCGTGAGTTGGTCCGAAGGGGATGCGGAGGGGAGACCCACAGCTCCCTCTCCTCTCCTAGAACGACTGCGTTGGAGCTTGGGAGAAGCCCTACCGGAAGTCGCGGTGGGAGCCCTCTTTGCCGCACCGTTGGGGGTTGAGGAAACTCTCCTTCGGCCCACCGAAGAGATCGCCATTCTGGCCGGGCTCTACGGCCGTCGAGATCATTTCCGCCCCCTGGCCGCTCTCGCTTTTGAAGAACACCGACGGGAGCTGGGGTTCGAGGTCGGCAGCACCGAGCACCGGGGAGCCCGGTTGATCTCGATTCTCGATGAGCTCGACCCAGACCTTCGCAACCCGCAGGGCCGGACGACTGCCCATCGTCTCGGCCCCTACCTTGGATCGATAGGCCCTTCAGCGGAGGCCGATCCGAGAAACAAGGCTCTCTTCGTCACCCAGCTGGAAGCCCTCGCCTCTTGCCCCTGGCAGACGTTTCTCCAGCGGCTTCTACGGCTCCAGCCCACTCCCGACCCGCTGCAATCGCTGCCGGAAATCGGCCCCCTCCTGGTCGGGCAGCTAGTCCACACTGTGTTAGACCACATCGTCGGTGGCCCTAGTAGTGACGCCGCTCCCCACCGTCTTGAAACAGCATTGCAGCAGCTTCCCCAGGCTCCCCTGTGGCCCGGTCCCCACGAGCTCGACAACCTCATGACCACCCTAGGGAAACAGTTGCTGGCGGAGGAAGGCATACACCTCACCGGCTTCGTCCAACCCCTAGTGGAACGGGCACGGCCCTTTCTCGAAGCCGCCCGTCAGGCTCTTTGGGAGGACTCCGGGGGGGAGATTCAGACCTATGGTTCCGAGCTTCTAGGCGAGCTGAAGATCGGATCCAGCGCAGGACAGGAACGCCCGATCTACTTCCGTGCCGACCTCGCCGAAGTCCATGAGGGCGGGGTTCGTCTGACGGACCTCAAAACCGGAAAGCCCATCGATAGCAGCAAAACCTCTGCGGCGAGAAGGAAGCACTTTCTCAAAGCGGTCGCTCGCGGAGAAAAACTACAAGCGGTCGCCTACTCGCTCGCTGCCGAGAACCGGCCAAACAAAGGGCAGGAAGGGACCGATGTCCTCGACCCTAGCGTCGATGGAAGCCAAGGCAGGTACCTCTTCCTAGGACCAGAGCTCGACCCAGCTGTGCGAACCTTTGCCGTCGAGCCCCAAGACGAGGACCTCAAGGAGGCCTTTCTCGGAGCCTCTAAAAAAGTACTGAAGGCCTGGGACCAGGGCATGTTTTTTCCTCGAATGGTCGACCCAAAAGGAGATAAGGAACCTTCTCGGTGCAGCTACTGCACCGTAGCGGAAGCTTGCTCGAGAGGCGACTCCGGAGCCCGGAGGCGTCTTGTTGAAGCCGCGATTGTGTTGGCAGAAAAGCGCAACGCGGGAGAGACCCTATCGCCCCGAGAGGCAGCTTTTTTGGATGCTTGGCAACTACCGGAAGCGACCTCATGAAACGAATCGGTGGTAGCGGGAAGGGAGAAGCCTGGTGACCGAAGCCCTTCGCACAGCAGATCGCCGGGCGCGGGTCGCAGCTCAGAGAGAATTCGTCGCGCCCCTGGTTCTGGAAGCCGGAGCCGGTACCGGAAAAACGACCACCCTGGTGGCACGAATCCTCACCTGGTGCCTAGGCCCCGGTTGGGATCACCATGAGAGTGTCACCGAAAGCACCGGCACAGCTCCTTCCAAAAGCATTCGTGACGCCGGGGCTGAAACCGGTCGCGACACCATCGCAACCCGGGTGCTCGGTGGTGTCGTCGCCATTACTTTCACCGAAGCGGCGGCAGCAGAAATGGCACAGCGAGTGGGGACCGAGATGGCCCGTGTCGGGCAGGGTGAATTCCCTCCCTGGTTGTGGCGAGACCCCCTTCCGGAAACGGAAGAGTGCCGCCTTCGAGCTCGCGCCCTCACCGCTGCCCTGGACCACTTGGTGGTGCGCACCATCCATGCCTTCTGTCGAAGCTTGTTGGCCGCAAACCCTCTCGAGGCGGGCCTCCACCCGGTATTGGAGGTGGATGCGGACGGCTCAGCCTTGGAGCAAGTCGCTCGAGAGGTGGTCGAAGAACACCTGCAAAGCGCCTACGGTGAACCCGGCGACCGCTCCTATCTCAAATTAGCTGCCTTGGGAGTTGGCCCGGAAGATCTGGTGGAAGCCCTCATCCGGCTGGCGCAGGAAGGTGCCCAACCGCGGCTGTTTGAGGCCGACCCACTCTCTCCCCGAGAGGTCAGCCGGCTGCTAGATCGGCTCTCCACTGCCATCGAGCCCTTCACTTCCCATCTTGGCCCCACCCTGAGGACGACGAGCAAGCGATCCAAGCTGACCTTTCAAGTACTAGAAGCTCTCGAGCTCACCCAAACAACCCTGCAAGGCCAAAAGAGCTCACAAAGCGCAGAATCGTCTACCGAGACAGGTATAGAGGCATTCTGCCAAACCCTGAGCGAGCTTTGGAAAGGCTCCCCATTGCAGCGACTGCGAGATTGGGGCCAAGGCAAAATCAATGCTTCCGAGGCAGCGGCCCTGGGAGAGGTCACCACCGACCTGCAGGCTCGGTCCAGCCCCCTTGCAGACCTGTTGGCCCACGTGACTCGCTTGCAGCCAGCTCTTCTCGCCCACGGTCGCAAAGTGCTGAACCCCTTGCTCCACGAAGTTCGCCGCTTGCTGCGAGCTCGTGGAATCGTCACCTTCACCGACTTACTCTTCGAGGCGCGAGACCTCCTAGCCTCGCGGGAGGGCGTCCGGCGGCAAATTCGCCGCTCTATGGACCAGCTATTGGTGGATGAGTTCCAGGACACCGACCCGACCCAATGTGACTTGGTGCGCTGGCTGGGTCTGGATGGGCCCCAGGAGGAGCGGCCTGGCCTCTTCTTGGTGGGTGACCCCAAACAATCCATTTACGGCTGGCGTAGCGCAGACCTCGAGGCCTACCACGGTTTCGTCACGGAAGTCCTGCGGGCGGGTGGCCAACAGCACCTCCTGAGCGAGAACTTTCGCTCGGTCCCTGCCATTCTCCAGGAGGTGGAGCGATGCGTCGCGCCCATCATGGAAGAAGAGGTTGGGGTTCAGCCCTCGTTTCAGCCTTTGCTGCCCTGCCCCCACCTACAGCACCACTCTGGTTTTCGTCATCCAGGCCCCAGCACAGCCCCCCGGACCGGCACCAGCTCAGAGTCCAGCGCAGACCCCAGGAGTACCCCCAGCGCCAACTGGCACCCGGTGGAATATTGGGTCTCCTGGAACCGAGAAGATGATTCCGGACGCCACCGCGCTCGGACAAGATCTCTGGAAGCGGCCCACCTGGAGGCATCAGCGGTAGCGAGAGACCTATTACGCTTGCGTCAGGAGCACCAGGTCCAATGGAAAGATGTCGCTCTACTGCTGCGCAGCACGGGCAATCTGGATGTCTATCTGGACGCCCTCAGGCAAGCTGCTATTCCCTTCGAAGTGGGTCGAGACAAGCAGTACTACCGCCGTCGAGAGATCATCGAGGCTGCCGCTCTGGTGAGGAGTGTCTTGGACCCGGGAGACCAGCTCGCTTTGGTGACCCTACTCCGCTCCCCGATGGTGGGGGTTCCGGATGCGGCTTTGATTCCCCTGTGGTCTCGCCACCTCCCAGAGCTCATGATGGAGCTCGACCTGCCGGCCCTGAAACGAGTCGCCCAGGAGACCGCGCAGGCTTTACCGGGAGAGATACCGGGCCTCGCCGAGATTCGCGGATGGGAATCGAACCTGGTCACCGCTGGCGAACACTTGGTTCGCCTCCGGGCGGCTTACCGGACCGCTCCAGCCGCCGAATTTGTCGATTTGTTGCGCCGGCTGAGCTTCCAGGAAGTGTTGGAGAGTGGGCGCTATTTGGGCCGATACCGCTTGGCCAACCTGCATCGCTTTTTTCGTCAGCTGGAGGCAGCCCTCGAGGCCGGCAGCGACGTTCCGGGTCTACTGCGCTTGTTACGCCGGGCGGTAGCCACCTCTGAGGATGCAGCGGAGGCACGGCCCGGGGGAAACGCCGAAGCGGTTCAGGTGATGACCATCCACGGTGCCAAGGGACTGGGCTTCGAGCACGTCTATCTTTTGGAGCTGCACAAGAAGGATCCTCCTCGACGGGCACCGGGCACCGCGTTTCGACAGCTCCCCAATGGAGTGGAATACAGCCTGTTCGGAGCGACTTCTCTGGGCTTCGACCGGGTCCTGACAGCCCAGCGGGCCGTCGAACAAGCGGAACGGGTGCGACTCCTCTATGTGGCCATGACTCGAGCTAAGAAGCGGTTGGTAATGGCGGGTTCCTGGCCACAAGCCCGCAGTGAAATTTTCGGACGGGAAGCCGCTTCCAAGGCCCGAACCCTCCTCGACCTGCTGACCTCTCGCTCTCCGGCTCCCCCAGCTCTAGATGAGCTTCTCGATGCTTCGGAGGACCCAGGGCCGTCGGAGCCTATCCAAGCGGAGGAAGCGGGGGCGAGCTGGATTTTTCTCCCCAGCGAGAAACCGATGGACGCGGCGGCGCAACCAGTTGCTCTGCCTCTGCCCACACCGGAAGCTGTCGCGTCGGCTTCCAGCGAACTGTTGAACTCCCGCCGGGAAGCCCAGCTCCACATGAGCCGCCCTTGGAATGGAGCCGCCTCCCAAGGGGCCCATGGGCAACTCGAGGAGACCCCGGTAGGGAGCACGGTAAATCGCGATACGGCTACCGACGGACGGGATGACTCCTCGGAAGCCGTGGATCGAAACACCGCTATGGCCATCGGTACCGCTGTTCACCGTGCCCTAGAAACGATCGACCTCGAGGCAGAGCCTGCGAACTCCTTTTCCCAACAACTCCGAATTCTGCCGAGCGTCCTCGCTCCTTTACTCCCCTCAACTTCCCTGCCAGCTGCCGAAGAAAAAGCCAAGACCCTGCTGCAACAGTTCTTTGCCGGCCCACTTCTCGAGCTCCTGCGGGATCTGGCACCCCATCTCCTGGCTAGAGAGCTTCCTATCCTTCTTCCCGGCTCCATCCACCAGACAAGTAGCGAAGGATACGACTCGCCGGCAGCGTCAGCTCAGGTATCGAAGGCACCGGTCAAATTCGTCTCAGGCACCATCGACCTGCTGTACTCCGACCCGCTCACCGAGGAGGTCGTCATCGTGGACTACAAGACCGACGACATCCACAGCCCTCGAGAGCTCGAGAACCGGGTCGCGGCCTATCGGCAGCAGGGCGAGGTCTACCGCCGAGCTGTTCAGGGAGCCTTGGATCTACCTGATCCTCCCCGCTTCGAGCTGTGGTTTCTTACCCTGGGCCAAGTAGAGATCATCTTGCCCTAGGGAGGCCTTCATCGGTAACTTCACGACTCAGCAGGCAACCCAAAACAGGGCGACCCCCTTCGGATCCCTCCAAAGACTCTCGTCAGAGTCCCTGTTGTTACAATTGTCCCTGGTGACATAAGGAGTAGAAAGATGCATAGAATTCGAATCGGGGCCCTGGTAGTTGCTTCCTCCCTTCTCTGGCTGGGCTGCGGCCAGGCTCCTGGAGAAAGTGCCTCCACAAAGAAGTTGATTCGCGCCGAAAATCCGGCTCTGGGTATCGCCATCGGCGCCGTGCTGGAAAATTTCGAGCTGGCAGCCAATGAAGGTGACCAGCTTCGACTGAAACGGAAAGAAGGCGAAGGAGAAATTTGGCTGGAGGCTTCGCGCCCCGAGATTGGCGGAATCAACCTCGTTGCTTTGGTCAATGAGTCAAAACCGCAGTATGAAGCCCTGGATGAGGGGAAATTCCACGGACAAGTTGAGCTTGGTACCCAATTTGGCACTGCCTATAGCGTCCGCGGCAGCTTTGCAAAGGAAGGTGTAGGAGTCGAGGAAAGGCGTATCTTCAGCCTTCATCCGGATGGGCAGCAGATTCTCACTATGGTCTACTCCTACCCTAGGGGAAACCAATCTCGGGCACGGACGGAGGAGATGCTGGAATTCTTCACGGAGCTCGAGTCTTTGGACTTTCAACCCTCAGACCAGCCCTGAACACAAGCTGAAAGCCGAGAGAAAAGCTGACGGCCTGGACCGTCAGCTTTTCTTGACGCAAGCTTAGGAGCTATCCGTCGTCGTCGGAGCCACAGTCGTCTCCATCGCAGTCGTCATCCCCGCCATCGTCGTCTCCACCATCGTCATCTCCGCCACCGTCGTCATCATCATCGTCGCCATCTCCCAGGTCGCAGGGACCGATCGTGTCGCCATGCAAACGGACATGGGGTTCAACGGCTGGCTCACCGATGGTGATCGTTTGAACATTTGCTGGGTTCCCCGGCGGGTAGTGACAAATCGTCACTTTGGTTTGCCCCCTACCGGCAGCGTCAGCATCGGTAGCTCCGAAGGTGACGACCGCCATCAAACAGAGAGCCATCAATGCCAGGCCCAGGGCAGAGCGCCCCAACCATCCGAATTCGTCTTTGTTCCTCATTTCATTTCCCCTACCTAAGTCAAACCAAGATGAATCTTCCGCGATTGCCGGAGCATCACGAAGACGACGATCAAGAATCGGGGGGATCTTGCCAGGGGGGCCTATAACTTTTACCACGAAATCCACTCAAGACAATAGAAAATTCGGAGAAACGAATTTTCTACCAAGACATTTACCGGCAAGAAAATGCCCAAAGCTCGATACCTGCTAAAAATTCTCTCCCGAGATATCAAGGAGCCTCCATCCAGAGAACGGTACTCCCCCACGGACCAGCCGGGCGCCTAGAGCAAAGGTGATGCTAGAACAGGGATAGCCTTTCCTTCTCACCCGCCTCTGCTGTCCCAAAATGTAATCGAGCTCCAACCCAAGGGCTGGAGCTCGAACCGAAACCGAGGCGATGGATCGATCAGTCGCGAGACATGAACAGACGTAGGACGTACCAGAACATCAAGGCCACGGAAGCGAACAACTGGAGCGAGGCAGCCACATAGCGGTCTCGTGGATAGTGATGGATTACGTTGGAGGTGTCTCTGAGAATCGCCGCCCCGGCCAGGGCGATCATGGCCACGGAAAAGAACGTACCCAAGTGGAACCCGAAGATAAGGGAAGCGGCGATCAGGACTAACGCCACCATGAAACCCCACTTCAGCAGACCGCCGAGAAAACTAAAGTCTTTGCGCGTTACAAAGGCGATGGCGGTCAAGGCAGCGAACCCCATCAAGGTGACCGTGGCGGCGCTTTGCAATACCCCCGGAGCAAACTGCTGCGCCATGTAAAGCATGGGGACGAAGATCAGCGCCTGAGCTACGATGAAGCCCCCAAGTGCAGCATATTGAGCCGGTAGAGATGTCGCCCGATGGGCAACCCGGGTCGCAAACCAGCTGACGATCATGAATGCCCCCAGAACCAGCATCCAATTCACGCTCAACATAGATCGGGCGATGCCTTCTGCCATCCCCGAGGTGAAAAGAAAAACCTCGATGCTGGCGAAAGCCAAGATCGCACCAAAAAGGTGCATTTAGGTGTTGGTGATGAAGCTAGCCTGAGTCTCGACTCCGAGAGCTGAGACCGGCAGCGTTTGCTGCATTCCTGGAGCACTTGCCATAGTCATTCTCCTGATTCTCGGTACTATTTATTCTTCCTTAGACGCGTATTTCTTAGGTGGTCTTTGCTCATACTCTCTGGCAATGAGTGGACTTCTACGACCACTTTGCACCAGCAGCACTCACCCGCTATTGTAGATCTCTTCTAACCTCAAGGTATTTCGTTCGTTTCACTTCTGGGTAAACTCTCTCGGGAGAAGCTCAAACAGCAACCTCCTGCTCCCGGTATTGCAACAAATACAGCTTATGGTAAATACCTTGCTTGGCGAGGAGCTCCTGGTGGGTTCCCTGTTCCCAAAGCTGCCCCTTGTGCAGAACGAGAATCCGGTCCGCCTTCTGTATCGTCGACAAACGGTGAGCGATGACGATGGAGGTTCGCCCTTCCAAAAGCTTGTCGAGAGCCTTCTGAATCAGCTGCTCGGTTTCTGTATCGATGGAAGAGGTCGCCTCGTCGAGAACAAGAATCGTTGGATCCGCTGCCAGGGCACGAGCGAAAGCGATGAGCTGTTTTTGCCCGGTGGACAACCCCGCCCCCCGCTCCCGGACGACCGTCTCGAAACCGTTGGGTTGACGCTCGATGAAATCCAGAGCGTGAACCTCGCGAGTAGCCCAGCGCAACCTCTCCTCGGTGATCGAGGCTTCTCCCAGACGAATGTTGTCCGCGATATCGCCCGAGAAAAGAAAGACATCCTGCAGCACCATTCCCACGGAACGACGGAGTCGGGTCAAGTCCCACCTACGAACGTCAACGCCATCGAGAAACACCGAGCCGGCATCCACATCGTAGAACCGCAGGAGTAGGTTCGCCAGAGTTGATTTTCCGGCTCCCGTATGCCCTACCACCGCCAAGGTTTCTCCGGGCTCCACCTTGAAGGAGATTCCTTGGAGGACTTTCTCGCCGGGAAGGTAGGAGAACTCGACATCGCGAAATTCCAACCCTCCACGGACCCGTGGGGGAGAAAAGGCTTCCGGGGGTGAAGCGATCTCCTCCGGGGTATCCAAGACCTCGAAAATTCTCTCCGAGCTCGCCATGGCGCTTTGCAAAATATTGTACTTCTGGCTGAGATCCGCCAGGGGCTGGTAGAACCGCCGCGCATACTGCAGGAATGCGACCAGCGCTCCCAGGGAAATGGCCCCTTGCACCACTTGCCCGCCACCAAACCAAACCAAGAGCCCAACTCCGAGAGCGGTGATGAGCTCCACCATGGGGTAATAGACGGCGTAGAAGAATATGGCGCCGATATTGGCTTCCCGGTGCTCCTCGTTGATCTCTTGGAACTCTCCATAGGCGCTGCGCTCTCGGTTGAAGAGCTGCACGATGGCCATGCCGGTGATGTGTTCCTGGAGAAAAGAGTTGATACGCGCGATCTTGACCCGCACTTCCCTGTACTTCTGACGCGCCCGAAGACGAAACCACAGCCCTAACCCGAGCAGCAGCGGAAGAATGGACAGGGAAATCAGCGCCAGCTGCCAATTGAGCCAGAAAATGACGGCCACAATGCCCACCAACAGCATGATCTCGCCGAAGATGGAGACCAGCCCAGAGGTGAATAGCTCGTTGAGAGAAGCAACGTCAGTGGTCACCCGAGTGACGAGACGTCCCACCGGGTTGCGGTCCAGGTAGGCGATGCTGAGTCGCTGAAGCTTGGAAAAGACCTCTCGCCGGAGGTCATACATCACGTACTGCCCCATGACCTCCATGACGTAACCTTGGAGATAGAGCACGAAGAAGGTCGCCAGCAGAAACGACAGGTAGGCGGCACTGAGAATGATCAGCCCCGTCATGGGGTCTAGATCCGGCCCCAGCTGCGCTTGTACCCACAAGGATGGAGCGGAGAGCTTTTCGCCAGCCTCCGGGGCGATGAACAGGTCCAGGCTGACGGCCATGATCAAAGGACCCGCCAACTGCAGGATGGATGAGACCAGGATCAGTCCCACCGCTGTCGCCGTCATGAATCGGTGCGGCCGCAAGTAGGCGAGTAGACGCCTCATGAGCTGCCCGTCGTAAACTTTTCCGAGAGTTTCTTCTGCGTGGGGATCGGCCTTCTGAGTCACTGTTCTATCTTATCAGCCCGCGGGAAAATTCTCTCTGGGCAGCCCTGGTATCCTCTCGGGTCAAGTTTGCCGACCGAGATGGGGAAGATGAGACCTTCGCCCGGTCCTGACACTGACTGCGAGACGAGGTACACCATGCGCAAACTACTTTTTTCGACCATTCTGGCAATTCTCGTGCTCCTGGGTGCCGAAGTTCTTAGTTTTCTTGGTCTGAGCGCTTCCCAGGGCCGCTGGGCCAGCTACAGCGGACTATCCGAGGCGAGACAGACCATTGCCGACGGCGAGCCGACGGGAGATCCCAGAGAGCTCAAAGTGGAACGACGCCTAAGGCGTTTCCAGAATCATTTTGGTCACAATGTGCTGCACCCTTTCCTGGGCTTCGTCAACGTTCCACGGGCGCAAGCTCGCAAGAAGAGAAACTTCCGCCCCGGAGCGGCCAACCTAGGCTTTCCCGACAATCGTGCTTCCCTGCTCCAGCCAGCCCGCGAAGACACTGTCGTGGTGGGAATCTTCGGTGGCTCAGTAGCGAATATCCTGGCCAATGTGAGCTTCGAGAAACTCACTGAGGACCTAGGCACCGTCCCCCGATTCACCGGGAAGAAGATTCGCCTAGTCCATGCCGCCCTGGGGGGGTTCAAGCAACCCCAGCAACTGATGGCCCTCAACTATTTTCTGGCTCTCGGAGGCCACTTCGACCTCATCTTGAATATCGACGGCTTCAATGAGGTCGCCCTGCCAGGCCCGGAGCTCATCTCGAAGAATGTTTTTCCCCATTACCCCAGAGACTGGTATTTCCGCACAGCGGCCCTGGATCCAGCCCTGCGCATCTCCTTGGGGCGTCTCGCCTATCTTCAGGATCAGAAAAAGAACCTCGCGCAGCACTTCTCCGGCCCTCTGCTGAGCCGCAGTTTCACAGCGAGCCTGTTCTGGAGCCTCAAGAACCAGAACCTGGACCGGCGTATCTCCGAAGGGCAACTAGAGTTGGCGAACAAGAAAGACATCTCCTGGAACTACCAGACCCATGGACCCCGTCGGAAGTACTCCGAGCCGGAAAAACTCTACGAAGATCTCACCGATGTATGGATCCGTAGCTCCTATCAAATGCAGGCTCTCGCCCAATCCGCCGGCGCCGAATATTTCCACTTTCTGCAACCGAATCAGTATATTGACGGCTCCAAGGATCTCACCGACCAAGAGACCCGGGTGGCCTTCGACGAGGACAATCGAGTCCGCCCCGGCGTACTGAGCGGCTATCCCATGCTAATCTCCAAAGGCAGGGAGGCTCGCGAAGCAGGGCTGCCTTTTTTCGACCTCACTCTAATCTTCCGCAACGTTCCCCAAAGCCTCTACATCGACGTCTGCTGCCATTTCAATATCGAAGGCAACGACCTCCTTGCCGATGCCATTGTCGAGATCCTCAAGGCCAATCCGCCCAAGGGCTAGGTTGGCTAGGTTCGATCCAGAAGGGGCTGGCGGGAGCTCTCTGGAGGTGCGCTCCTCCCGGTCGCTTTCGCAGCACCCAAAAACGATGGTAGACTCCAGCGGTCCTCGAAATCTCTAAACACGCATCAGGCAAAGAAAAATCCGTATGTCCGTCACCCTGAATCAGCTGCTGAAGGCCATGGTCGAGCAGGGGGGATCTGACCTCCACATCACGACCAACTCACCCCCTCAAATCCGCGTCGATGGCGTTTTGAAAGCTCTCAACGCTCCCCCCTTCACGCCAACGCAAACCAAGAAGCTGGCCTACTCGATCCTGACAGACAACCAAAAACAGCGCTTGGAAGAGCTGCTGGAGATCGATTTTTCTTTCGGCTTGAAGGGCCTTGCCCGTTTTCGCGCCAACGTCTTCCACCAAAGGGGCGCCTTGGCGGCAGCCTTTCGACAGATCCCCTACGAAATTCGCAGCTTCCGCGAGCTAGGACTGCCTCAAACGGCAGAACGGCTGTGTGAGAAACCGCGCGGCTTGATTTTGGTCACAGGTCCTACGGGCTCTGGAAAGTCGACCACCCTGGCTGCCATGATCGACAAGATCAATCGCGAGCGGAGCGAGCACATCGTCACCATTGAGGATCCCGTCGAGTATCTCCACAGCCACAAGAAGTGCATCATCAATCAGCGGGAGCTCAACGCGGACACGCACAGTTTTCAAAACGCTCTGCGCTCTGTGTTGCGGCAGGACCCGGATGTCGTGCTGATCGGTGAGATCCGGGATCACGTCACAGTGGAATCGGCACTCAGAATCGCCGAGACCGGACATCTGACCTTTGCCACCTTGCACACCAACTCCGCGGCACAGACCATCAACCGGATCATCGATATCTTCCCAGCCCATCAACAGTCGCAGATTCGGGTACAGCTCTCTTTCGTTCTCGAAGGGATTTTCTGTCAGTCGCTGCTGCCCCGCGCGAGTGGCCAAGGCCGGGCTCTCGCCATGGAGATCATGGTTCCCAATTCGGCGATTCGCAACCTGGTTCGCGAAGACAAGATCCACCAAATTTACGGAATGATGCAGACCGGCCAAGCCAAACATGGCATGCAGACATTCAACCAAAGTCTCGCTGGACTCTATTTCAAGCGCATGATCACCCTAAAGACGGCGATGGCCCGCTCCTCGAACTCAGACGAGCTCCAGGACATCATCGCCCGCACCGCCCCTGCACAGGGAACGCCGTCCGGTCGCCCGACGGCAGCAAGGAGATAAGCCATGGCAAGCTTTGCTTGGAAAGGCCGTGCCCGCAATGGCCAGTTGATGGAAGGGATCGAGCTAGCGGACAACCCCGATGCCGCTACCGCTGCCCTCAAACGCCGAAATATCCAAGTCACCAGCATTCGCGAAAAGGGTCGGGAAATCCCGATCATGAAGCGCCTGCAGATCCCGCGCAATGTGCCTCAAAAGCGTCTGTCCCTTTTCACTCGGCAGTTCTCCGTCATGCTCGATGCCGGATTGCCGCTGGTGCAGTGCTTGGAGATTCTGGGTGGGCAGGAAGAACACGCCACCTTTGGCGAGATCATCCGCAAGGTCCAGCAGGACATCGAGCAGGGTGGCACCCTGGCGGACTCCATGCGCAAGCACCCGAGGGCCTTCGACAATCTCTACGTCAACATGGTCGCCGCGGGGGAAGCGGGCGGTATTCTGGACATCATCCTCCAGCGCCTGTCGGCCTATATCGAGAAAGTTGTCAAACTCAAGGCGCAGGTCAAATCAGCGCTGATCTACCCAGTAGCCGTTATCTCCATCGCTGCCCTGGTGGTCTGGGTCATTCTTCGTTTCGTGATCCCGGTCTTCGCCCAGCTCTTCGCAGGAGTTGGCTCCGAGCTTCCCTTTCTGACTCGCATGGTCGTCGGGGCCAGTAACTTCGTCGGCAACTATTCCATCTTCCTTTTCATCATTCTTTTCCTAGGTGGAATCGCCGTCAACCGATGGCACAAGACGCACCGAGGTCGGCGGATCCTCGATGGGATGATTCTAAAGTTTCCCATTCTCGGAATGTTGGTACGAAAGATCGCCATTGCCCGTTTTTGCCGTACCTTGTCGACCCTGACTTCCTCCGGCGTGCCCATCTTGGACGGCCTTGAGATCACCGCACGCACCTCGGGAAATGCCATCATCGAAGACGCCGTCATGTCCGTTCGAAAAGCGGTCGAAGAAGGTAAGACCATCAGTGAGCCCCTGGCACACACCAAGGTCTTCCCTCAAATGGTGGTTCAGATGATCAATGTGGGTGAGCAAACCGGTGCTTTGGACCAGATGCTGTCCAAGATCGCCGACTTCTACGAAGAGGAAGTGGATACCGCCGTAGCCGGCATGATGAAGCTCATCGAACCGATTCTGATTACGGTCCTAGGTGCCATCATCGGCGTCATCGTCGCCGCGATGTACCTGCCTCTCTACTCGATTCTCACGCAGATCGGCTAGTGGCTCGGTTGGAGAATCGGCTCCAAACGGGACAGTAGGTTGTACGAACCCCTGTCCCCTCAAGTCCGACAACTGCGCACCCTCGTCGTAGCTCGCCTTCTAGTGGTGACGGCTATCGTCGCTCCTGCCTTTTTCTACACGGGTACACCAGAGGAGAAAGGCCTACTGGCCGTGCTCTATCAAGGGGCCAGCCCGGCCTGGGTACGAATTCTTCTCTTCGCGACCATCGCAGCGAGCTTCGTCTATGCACTGATGCTCAAGATCCAGCGCTTGAGCCCTCAGCTTCAGGCCTGGATTCAACTCAGTGGAGATCTGGTTCTGGTCTCCGCTCTGGTGTTCATCTTCGGTGGCATTCTCAGCCCCTTTTCGATGTTCTATCCGGTGATCATCGTCCTCGCATCGTTCTATCTTGGCCGGCCCGCCGCAGCCACGGCCTTTGCTTCCGCTGCCCTGGTCCTCTACACCAGCTTGATGCTCGGCCTCTTTTTCGGTTGGCAGGGCTTCGGCACGATCCGCAACATCGATCCAGACATCACCATTCGGCTGACTTACAACGTGGTGGTCGCTCTGGTGGGTTTCTATGCTGTCGCTCTCTTGGGCTCCACCTTGGCCAGACGTACCCAGCTGGTGCAAGAGAAGCTGGAGAAAGAAACCGAGAGGCTCGAGTCACTCAAAGTGGTTTACCAAGATGTCATCCAATCCATCGTTAGCGGCTTGGTAACGACCGATCACTCCGGAATGATTTCCAGCGTCAATCGAGCCGGAGAGATCATCCTCTCTCAAAGCTCCGGAGAGTTGGTGGGACATCCAATCACTGACAGCGCCATGTTCTCAACCGAGCTATGGCGGCGTAGCCAGGCCGACTGCGAGAAGATCGGCAGGGCCTTCGACGAAGTCGATATCGTTCGCGGCCCCAACCAGGTCACCGTTGGCTTCTCCATGACCCGCCTCAAAGATGCTTCGGATAATTCACGAGGCTATATCGTCATCTTTCAAGACCTGACAGAGAAACGAAAGATGCAAGAGGAGTTGCGGGTCAAAGACCGCATGGCAGCGGTCGGCGAGCTAGCCGCAGGAATCGCCCACGAGATCGGAAACCCACTGGCCGCCATCTCCGGATCTGCACAAATGCTCGCCCGATCTCTGCCCCAAGACCAATCCGGAGTCCGACTCCTGGAGATCATTCTCAAAGAGAGCCAACGCTTGGACCGCACCATCAAGGGGTTCCTGCGTTTTGCTCGGCCCAAAGACAGCGCCCTGATTCGTTTTGACATTTCCCAGCTTCTGCGGGAGCACTTCTCGCTGCTGACCAATAGCGCCGAAGTATCGAGCCACCACGAGCTGAGCATCGACATTCCTGACAACCCCATCATGATGCTGGGTGATGCCGATCAGATCAGTCAGATCTTCTGGAATTTAGCTCGCAATGCATTACGAGCCATGCCTAGCGGTGGTACCCTCAGACTATCCGGCCGTCAGATCGAAGATTCCTACCAGTTCGTGGTGGAAGATACTGGTAAGGGTATGACTGAAGACGAGCGCGCCAAGATGTTCCAACCCTTCCAGAGCTTCTTCGATCGGGGGACGGGAATTGGTATGTCCATCGTCTACCGGATCATTCAAGAACATGACGGTAGACTACGAGTCGAAAGTGAGCCCGGAAAGGGTACTCAGATCACCGTTGATCTCCCCTTGATGCCATCCCTCGAACAACAGACTCTGGAACCCCTGCAATGAGCCGAAAACTACTCATAGTGGACGACGAGGAAAGCCTCCTCGAGTTCTTGTGTCTACTTTTCCGAGAAGAAGGGTTCGACGTCACCACCGCCCAATCCGCCCAGGAGGCGCGAGAGCTCGCCGCGGGAGATTTCGATCTGGTCCTTTGCGACATCATGATGCCCGACGGCAATGGTCTGGACATTCTGCGCGAGATCAAGGCTACCCGGCCCAGTACCTCCGTGGTCATGATGACCGCGTACACCTCCAGTAAGTCGGCCATCGAGGCCATGAAGCTCGGGGCTTATGACTACATCTCAAAGCCCTTCGACGTCGACGAGCTGAAGATCCTGGTAGAAAAGGCTCTCGAAAAAACCGATCTGGTGGAGGAAAACGTCTACCTTCGCCGAGAGCTGGAGCAGAGGTACACCTTCTCCAACATCATTGGCCGCAGCCCAAAGATGCAGGCGATCTTCAAAGTGGTGGAAAGGGTGGCTCGCACCCACTCCACAGTCCTGATCCACGGTGAGAGCGGCACCGGTAAAGAGCTCATTGCCCGCGCCCTTCACTACTCCAGCCCCAGAGTAGAAAACCGTTTTCTCTCCATCAACTGCGGGGCTCTCCCGGAATCGCTATTGGAAAGCGAGCTCTTCGGACACGAAAGGGGCTCCTTCACCGGCGCCGTGAGAGACAAGAAGGGCCTATTCCAGGAGGCCAGTGGGGGGACTCTATTTCTCGACGAAATTGGCGAAATGCCAATGCCGATGCAGGTAAAGCTGCTCCGTGCGCTGCAGGAGAAGACCGTGCGTCGGGTCGGTGGCAACCGGGAAGAGTCCGTGAACGTCCGCATCATCGCTGCCACCAATAGGGACCTCCTGACTCGGGTCGCGGCCAACGAGTTTCGGGAAGATCTGTTCTACCGCATCAATGTGATTCCCATCGAGCTACCGCCTTTGCGTTCCCGCCGCGATGACATTCCGTTGCTCGTCAGTCATTTCCTGGGTAAATACAGCCAGGAAATGGGCGTCGAGGACGCACAAATCTCCGTGGAGGCTATGCGAGCCCTAGAGGCCTACGATTGGCCGGGAAATGTACGAGAGCTCGAAAACACCATTGAGCGAACGCTAGCTTTGTCCCAGGGAGAAACGATCGGCGTAAGAGATTTGCCGCCGAAGCTGGTCAGCACCCAATCTTCTTCCCGGGACTCCATTGACCTTCCCAGCGAGGGTCTAGATCTGGAAGCCTACCTAGAGGAAATCCGTAGCCATCTGATGCGTCAGGCCCTGGAACGGACCGATGGCAATCAGACCCAAGCAGCGGAGTTGCTCAAGATGACCTTCCGGTCGTTCCGTTACTACGCCAAGAAAGCTGGCATCACTGCGTCGGGAGAAAGGGATCCCGACGGCAACTCCTAGCCGCCCATGGGCCGGAACAGGACAGCCAGCTTCCTCCAAAAAGCACTCATCACCACCCTGACTCTCTGGTTCGGTTTTCATGTGGTAGCTGAGCTGTCCACCCGGTCGAAGCTACGGGAACGAAGCCAACGAGGAATGGCGGCTCCGCAGCGCTGGCAGCTGGGATCACCCCAGGAACGCCAGCTGCGCAGCCTGCTGGATTTAGCCGGTGGTGAGATTCCGCAGGGCAGCTACGTCGGCTTGGTGGCGCCGGCCTCCATGACTCCTAATCGGGTGTTCTTCCTGGAGCGCTGGGCAGGCTACCTCGCCCCCTCCCTTCACATCCACTCGATCAAGCCGGCCAATCCGGCAGGCGTGGAATATTGCCTCGCCTTTCGACGGCGCCTCGGCCGCAGTCATTTCCAACTACTCGCCGAGAGCCCAGTCGGGGCTGTGTATCGAGTGGTCCCATGAGCCTTCTTTCGGTCCTGGCCCTGATCGCCATCTGCATCTGGGTCGGCAGGGGGAGCCTCATTCACCTCTGTCGGGAGGGAGTCCCTACCGAACGAAACCTCCGCTGGATAGTCTTTCTGACCGCAGGGCTGGTGGTTCTTCACCTCACCATGACGACTCTCGACACGATGGGCGTCCCCTGGAGCCCTTTGACCATCGGGATCCCTCTGGGAATCATCGCTCTGCTGGGATGGTCAACCTCCACCAAGGCCCAGGGAGTCTCCCCCCTGCTACCAAACCCCTCGTCACGTCTTGGCTGGGGAGATCTCCTAGGCTTCGGAGGAGTCGCAGCCATGGCGGTAGCAGGCGCCAGGTTCTGGAGCACGAACCCGGACTTCGTTTACCACTGGGGCGTCAAAGGCCACCGTTTCTTTCTGGCTCGAGGCTTTGACTACGATTTTCTGATCCAGCCCTGGAATCGGCTCGCCCACCCCGACTATCCTTTCTTGCTGCCCGAGATTTTCGCCGCAACCTCGTTTCTCAGAGGTGGTTTCGACGAGTCTGCGATGCTGTTGTGGTCTCCGGTTTTTTGGGGGCTCGGCCTGGTCGCCGGACGGCAGGCGTTGGTTCGAGCTGGGGCCTCCTTCACGGCGACTCAAGGATTCCTGGCCATAGGGAGCCTCGGTATCGCCGCCTTTGGCATCGGCCATCCCCTCTCCGGTGGCCCGGACTTGATGATTGCTGCAGCTCTACTGCTGGGAGCTGTGGCTCTCTTACAGCCAGTTGGGAAGGTCGACTCCTCGGGCCTATCTTGGGAAGAGGGTGCCACCGGTAGAGATCTGCTGATCACTCTCGCAGCTTGCCTCGCGGCAATCTCGAAGGTGGAAGGGCTGATCCTCGCTGTTTTGCTCCTTTCGGCCCACGGCCTCCGAGAGCGGCTATGGCAGCCTACCAAAGCTCTCCCGGACTCGGTTCGCCAGGAGGCAGTTCCGCAACAACGGTGGACGATAGGGCGATGGGGAATCGGGCGGTGGCCCCTCGGCCGATGGATCCTACTGGCTCTACCGCTGGCACTGTGCACCCTACCCTGGCTGGTCCAGTGCTTCCGCCATGACCTCTTCGGGCGCCCCAACGGAGGGCCGTTCAATCCGGCCAACGCGGCCCTCATCTTTCCTGCCATTTGGCAGACCCTGCGCAATCCTCACTGGCATGGCCTGGCTTTGGCGTCCCTCGCAGTGGCTCCCTTCCTGCTACTTCAACGCCATCTCCGGTGGTTGGTCGGAGTCTGCCTCGTCCAGCTGCTGTTCTATATCTACGTCTATTTCACCGACCTGCAGGCAGCGCACATTCACGTGCTCACCAGCTTTGCTCGAATCCTCTGTCACCTGGTGCCAGCATTAGTACTCGCGGCTAGCTTGGCATCCGATCGTTGGGTTCGCCGGAATGGGCTATCCGACTGAGATTTTCTCGACTTGGAACGAGTCTGCCTCGCTAGGCTCCAACCAAAGCCTCAAACCAGAGCCTCAAACCAAACTGTCCGGCCGGTCGAAGGGCTGGAGACTGAAAGATCTCTGGGCAACGAAGAAGTAGGAGCTTCAAGGATCCTGCAAGGCTTCGGTATCGGCTATCCCGCAAACATTTCCTTGTTCATTGAGATAGACCTTGCTGGCACCAGTGAGCGTATCGGTGACCGTCAACTCATAACGAACGTTGCTCAGCGCTCCATAGAACAGCCAGAAATTGCCATTGGAAGAGCGGCCGTCGAGCATCTTCACCACGAGCTCGATGTTGTCCTCGTTGAAGAACCAGAAGTAGCCGGTGCGATCGTTGGAAGGGATCGCGGTTCCAGTGCCTTGCTGCCCATCTTGTCTCGTCCAGCTGACCTCGACCCGAAAGCGGTCACCGAACAAGCACAAATCCTCAACTCCCCCCCCACAAGCGATTCCTGTCGCTTCTGGTCGGGGCTCTAGATGGTCAAAGGGAAGTGCCTGCAGGAGGGCGGTATCGGCCAGGAGGATCTGAGCCTCCAGCGGGGCTGCTTCTGGAGCAACCACTTCTAGGGGAGCAAGAGGAGCACCATCTCCGAGTAGAGCAGCGGTGTCAGCCTCGCCGCAGATTTCTCCCGGAGGGTTGTGGTAAGCCTTGACCTGTCCCGAAACGGTATCGCTGAGGGTAATCCAGTATTCGAGGTTAGTCAGAGCGCCATAGAAGAACCAAAATCGATTGTTGACTCCCTGACCGTCAATGACTTTGGCGATCAACTCGGTGTTATTGGCGTTGAAAAACCAAAACGTTCCCGTGCGATCCGAGAGCGGTGACGCCATACCGCGGCCCACTTCCCCGTTTCTCTGGTTGCGCCACTGCACCTCTACCTGGAAACGATCCTCCAGCTGACAAGCCGTCCCAGTACCGGGTGTACACACACTTCCGGCGGGTGTAATGGTTGCGAGAGCCTCCGCGGACGCTTCGGAGGAGTCGAAAACTCCCGCGGCGCGAGCACGAAATCGATAGTCCACTCCGGGCGTCAGGTCTTCCACCAAGAAGCCGACGGAATCCCGCGGCAAGCTGGCCACCTCTTGGAAGGCCCCTCCGCTGCTCATCTCGATGGAGTAGGTCAGCTCGTTGGTGGCATTGTCTTGCCAGACGACCCGAATCTGGTCCGTCGACAGGGGAATCGCCAGCAATTGAGTTGGCCCCAGCGGGGTCGACGTATCCTCCGGATGGGTATCCGCCGTGGCTTGATTGGTATAGGCGGAGCTGCCTCCCACGCCCTGAGCACGGATGCGCAAGGTATGAGAGCTGTAGGGCGCAAGACCATCTACCACCGTGGCCGTGCTGTTGGCGTCCACCACCTGAACCTGCTCAAAACTTCCGCCATTCAGGAGCTCCACCTCGAAGTGAGTCTCGTTGTCGGAAAGGTCACTCCACTCCAAGCTGACTTGGGTACTGGATAAGGTCGATGCCACCAAGCCTTCAGGGGCGGCTGGGGGAGGAACGTCCGGTAGCGTGCTGGCTTCCACCTGCTCGGAGAAGGCGGAGACGCCGCTGTCGTTGCGAGCCCGCACTCGATACGTAAAGCTCGTGCCAGCAGCCAACTCGGTGTCTAAGAAAGTAGTGACATTGGCGCCGAGGGTTCGAATTCGCTGAAAGGAGCCACCCACCAGGCGCTCCATTTGAAATTGGGTTTCGTTGTCTGCATTGTCGACCCAGGTCAGGCGAATCGAGGAGGTGGATTCTCCTACCGCTACCAGATCCGTGGGTGCCGCTGGTGCTTCTCCGCCGCCACCGCCACCACCACCGCCTCCACCGCCACCGCCGCCGCCACCGATGTCGCAAGATAAGGCATAGAGAAAACAGAGTCCCTCTTGATCATCCTCGTTGAGTAAGGCACCTCGATTGTCGCCGTGAATCACAGCCCGCATCAGGGCTTGGTTCTTGACGTTGGTATCACAGGGGCCCGCACTATCGTCGCCGCAGGAGTGGCTCAGTCCGAGAGTGTGACCGATCTCGTGGGCAAAGACCTCTTGGGCCCTGCGATTTTGGTTGATCCAGCATGCCAGCCCCTTATTGGTCACCACATCACCACCGCTGATCCGCCGAAACTCGATCCCCCGGTGAAACACCCGGTTCCCGGAGCTGGTCCACGGAGAGGCAGCAGCGATAATTCCACCAGTGAAACAGCTGAAGGGCGATTCGAAAATGTCATTGCCGTTGGGGTCGTCAAAGAGGATGGCGTTGATATTGTCGAACTCCATCAAGCCTCCGTCCGCCTCGGTAAAGCCGCCATAGCGCAGATCGATGGGCGTATTCGGCTCTTCATTCCAGGCTCGAAGGGCTGCCCTGAAAGCAGCGACCCCCAGATCCGGTAGCCCCGGTTGGCCAGAAGAATCGAGGGAAAAAGTGGCGCGGCTGCCACTATCGAACACCGACCACCGAGTCGGTACTCCGTCGAAGCGGATCAGAGTGAAGGCATCGGCCACGTTGCTTAGGCCCAAGTCTTCTGGAGCGAGAAAATAATCAATGGCAGGGGAAAATCCTTGCTGTCGATCTTCGATCCACTGCCGAAACTTCCCCAAATCTCTCAAAGTTTGAGGTCGCAGGTCCGGCTCACCCTCCTGGGTGACAGCCGCCGCTTCAGCGAGATTTCGAAGAGCCAGTTCTGCCTCACCCACCGAGACCAGATGGAAAGCGCCAAGCAAAAAATGCAGAATTCCATAAGTTCCATCAGATCGGGGATTCAGGAACAGAAGGGCCCTCTGGTCTTCGCGAAAGCGAGGTGCTCCGAAAAGGTGCATCTCCATACCGTTGCCCTGTACTCCCCCCGCCACGCGAACCGTAACCGTCGCCGCTCCATCTACGTCACCCTTCAAGAGATGCTCGACGGACATGAGGTAGTCGGTCACCGCGCGGTCCACTAGGGGCGACCGATCGACCGAAAGCACTCGGACCTCGGCAATGATGGGGGCCTGATCGGCTAGATCCGCATCCTCCACCATGACGTAGGTGACAGCCCAAGCTGGTAAGACAGCCAGGGACAAGAAAGAGAAGAAAGTGACCTGGTAGAAAAGTCGCATGGAGCCTCCGAAGACCCTCGAAAGGAATTGATTCCAGCAATTACGGGTTGTTTCTTGACCTCAAGCACCTCTGAAGCCCATGGGGACGGAGCAAAAGATGGACAAGGCCCGCTCCTGGGCATCTTCCCGCCCAGCCTAGGATCAGATTAGCAGAGTTCCCAATCTGCCTTGTCCTCGTCGAAACTTCGGTCCCCTTCACCTCGAATCTGGAAGTGAGCCGCCCTAGCAACCTGATGTCACCCTTAGGCAACAACGATATGCTCCTCTCGCATTCCCAATTCCTGAGATGACGGTCGCCAGGAGTGGACTTTGGTTGCCTGCTAGGGCGCCGAGGCTAGCGGCTCCGTAGCCATGGATATGGAGAGACAACGAAGCTGGGGTCGATAGAACAGGGGCCGGATAGTCTCGAGCTTGCAGCCTGGAAAGCTAGCTTGCAGCCGAGGACTCGGACGTCTTCGCGCTGGTCGTCTTGGTTTCAGCCTTGTCACTGGAAGCTGGGGAAGAGGGCGTAGACTCCTTCTTGGAATCCGAGGCGGGCTTGGAGGCTGCTCCTGACTTGGCGTAGTCAGTGGCATACCAACCGCTTCCCTTGAGATGGAAAGCGGGCGCTGAGAGAAGCTTCTTGAGCTCTCCGCCACACTCCTTGCAAGTCGTCAAGGGAGCGTCATCAAACCGCTGGATAACTTCGACACAAGCTTCGCAGGCTTGGCACTGATACTCGTACAGAGGCATGGGGTGAGACCCTTATGGTTCCTTAGACTCGAAGTGTCAGCCAGGAAATTGACCGCCCTCGGTCTTCATTTTTATCTTGATGGGGTTTGGCTGAACCGGGTTCGATTGGTGTTCCCGAACCAGCTGCAATACCCGGAAAGCATACATCAACTTGGCACTATCTGCTGGTGAGGTGGGACCGTCGGAGCAGATCTCGTAGAGGGAACTCTTGCCATCCACCTTGCGCAGGACCCCGTAATCTTCGTCTGACAACGCCAATTCCACGACATCTTCCAAGTTGTAGGTCGGCGTAAAGACCGTCTCTTTTCGACCCAATCGGCTCACCAATGGTTTGGCGTTGGGAGCTCGCTTGATGCCCTCTAGGATCACTTGCCTCATGGGTAGCTGGATCCTCAACATATCCGGGTCTTTGAAGTCCCCGATGCTGAAGGTGACTTCTCCCTGTTCCCAATAGAAGAGACTCCAAACAATGGCCTCAAGTTGGTGACAAATTCCCTGGTAGACATCCTGGGGAGAGAGGATTTGGCGCTCGACCAATAACTCTCCCAACCGCTTGTTTTGCTTCGGGCGGTCCTGCATGGTCCCCTGGTAGACTTCCGGGGCCAGCTGACCGTTGCGGTACAGGAAACTTCCCAGGCTGTCGGTCAGATCTGTGGAGGTCGCGTGGGTAACACTCCCTTCTTTGATATAGACCCGCTTGACGACGTCTTCGCGAACGACCTCGACGACCCCAGGCACCTGAAACCGGTCGATGGTGAATAGCATCTCCGGCAGGGCGGTTTGGGAGAGTTCCCCTTTGTATTGAAAGTTCTGATCCATGTCGAATCGGCCAAAGAGACGCAGGTCCCGTGTGCGAGGAGGTCGCGGGCAGTATACCGGAGTTTCCAGCCCAGATACCGCCCGACGGCTCACCACCTTTCGCCCCGCCATTGAAACCATATAGCCATCATCAATATAAGCCGAAGAAAGTAGACAGGGGACCCCAATGATTTCAGCGCAGGAGGCCTGGCAGCGACTCGTACCTCACTTGACTCCCCTACCCGAGGAGTCTGTACCGCGTCGGGAAGCGAGAAACCGGGTCCTCAGCCAGGACATCGATGCCACCATCGATGTTCCTGCTCTAGATGTTTCCGCCATGGATGGCTACGCCTTGGTGGGTCCTGTAC
Organism: Deltaproteobacteria bacterium; assembly: GCA_022601195.1. Taxonomy (GTDB): domain Bacteria; phylum Acidobacteriota; class Thermoanaerobaculia; order Multivoradales; family JAHZIX01; genus JAHZIX01. The sequence continues at coordinate 55,839 of JAHZIX010000039.1, read as the reverse complement.
AGCCCCCGGAGGTCTTGCCGGTTCGTGCGACCATCGCTGCCGGCGACCCTCCTGGCACCGTACTGGCTGCTCGCCAAGCCGCCAAGATCATGACGGGCGCCCCGATCCCCCAAGGGGCTGACCGCGTCCTGCCGGTGGAGCGTACCGATGGAGGAAACGACCGAGTGAAGCTCCTTGAGTCCCCCCCAGAAAATTGCCACATCCGTCGTCGCGGCGAGATCATGCGAGCTGGGGACAAGCTATTGGCCAAAGGAGACCTCCTAACCGCAGGCGCCCTCTCTCTCGCCGCGACCCACGGCTACCAAAACCTAGAGGTCTTTCGCACACCCCGAGTCTCGGTATTGGTGACCGGCGATGAGGTGGTCCGACCGGAAGAGCAGCCTCGTCCGGGTCAACTCAGAGATTCCCACACAGATTTTCTCTTGGCAGCAGGCCACAGCCTGGGGATGGATTTCACCTCTCTAGGGCTAGTTGCCGATCGAGCTGACAGCCTGCGACAGAAAGTGCAGCAAGGGATGACGGACGATGTCCTGCTGATCACGGGCGGAGTCTCCATGGGCGAGTTCGATCTCGTGGAAGGCGTGCTCAGTGAGTTGGGATGCAACATCCTGTTCGAGAAGGTAGCCGTTCAGCCGGCTAAGCCAGTCGTGGCGGCAAAGCATGACGGTGGGCTGGTTTTCGGCCTCCCTGGAAATCCTGCTTCAGCCATGGTGGCTTTCTGGCTCTTCGTACGACCCACTCTTCGCCGCCTGCTGGGCTACGAGGATTCTTTTTGGCATGGGGCTTTGCGGGCAGAGCTGGAAGCTCCCTTGCCTAAGAGCAAGGGTCGAGAGCGATTCCTCCCCGCCGATATCCGCTTCGACGACGGCAAGATCCTGGTCTCTCCCCTCGGTCCCAAAGGTTCCCACGATCTAGCTGCCTACGGACGAGGGACAGCTCTGGTCCGAATTCCTGCCGGCAGCGCCCCCGCTCCCGTCGGAGCCCCCTGTGAGGTGCTGCCTCTAACCGACTGGCGGTCGTCCGCTCGCTAACGGCGCAACGATGATCTGTCGGAAGGTTGCTACAAGCAAAATAAGCATTTATAATACGGGTATTGTGAATGCGGAATGGAGCTAATCATGCAGCTTTCCCGATTTTCCGACTATGCCTTGCGCACCTTGATGTATTTGGCCTGCGCACCGGACGGTCCCACTTCTGTAGGTCAGCTCAGCCAGGTCCATGGCATTTCTTTTCACCATCTGGCCAAGACAGCCCAAGCGTTGGCGCAACGAGGCTGGATCGAGACCCGCCGAGGTAGAACTGGAGGCCTCCGGCTTGCCATCTCTCCCTCCGACCTCACGGTCGGCCGAGTGATTCGCGAGTTGGAACCCAACCTGGCCTTGGTGGAATGTTTCGACCCTGCCAAGAATCACTGCAATCTGAGCCCAGCCTGCCTTCTCAAGCACTCCTTGTCCCGAGCTCTGGAGGCTTTTCTCTCGGAGTTGGACCGGGTCAGCTTGGCAGACCTGGTCCAGGACCGACCCGCCCTCAACCGCCTTTATGGCATTGGTGAAGGAGCTGCCTGATGGAATCCAACGCACCCCTTCTCACCACCATCGACGAAGGAGCGATCGACCTTCTGGTGACTTCCTTCTACGCCAGGGTTCTGGATGATGCCAAACTCGCTCCCATTTTCACCAGCGCCATCGAGGACTCGGCCTGGCCGAAGCACCTGGAGCGGATGCGTGCTTTCTGGTCCACCGTACTCCTCAGCACGGGCCGCTATCAGGGTCGCCCGGTTCCCCTCCACGCGGCCTTGAGAGGCCTAGAAGGAGAGCATTTCGAGCACTGGCTCACATTGTTCACAAAAGTAGCAGCAGAGATCTTTACCCCTCCCCTAGCTGCAGATATCGCTCAGCTCGCTCGCCGTATCGGCCAAGGCTTGGCCCGCGCTTCCATCGCTGTAGAGATACCGGATGAGGCAAGGGTCGCAGAACCGGCTACCAGCTAACTTCACGGGCAGGTGGCAAAAGCCTCGGTGTCTTGAAGGGGTTGAAAAGGAACGCCTTGAGGATTCTGGTAGGTCCTGATTGCGCCTGTTTCAGTGTCCTCCACGATCAGCTCCACCTCTACGTTGGTGAGACCGCCAGCAAAGACCCAGAAATGGCCGTTGCTGGAACAACCATCGAGGACCTTGACCACCAACTCCACATTGGCGGGAGAGAAGAACCAAAAGACTCCCGTGTCCCCACTGAGCGCACTCGCCCGCCCGCCGCCAACCTCTCCACTCGGCCTGGCCCAGGTCCCCTGGACCCGAAACCGCCCACCAGCGAGGCAGAGAGTTCGCGAGTTTGGCTCGCACAAGGGGTCCTCTTCCCCTCCCCCGCCGATACCAAAGCGAAACGCCTTGATTCGTTCGTTGAGGTCGTGTCCACCGCCAAGGAAAATCAGATCGTAGAGCTCCCTCTGGTGGAACACCAAGTCAAATTCCTCTGGGCCGCCCATGCGATCCTGCAGGGACTCGGGCAGATCCACGTAGTTGCTGCAGGCCCAGCGAAGATTGTCCTCGAAGCTCGAAAGCGATTCGGCCCAGGGCTCGTTCACCGGCCCACCCAGTGGCCAATATCCCGGTGGCCGAGAGGAACCCCAGCCGTAGCGGCGATTTCCTGCCTCAGCGACCTCCGGCACTTGCCAACTCGGGAAGCTCCGTTCGTCCCTACCGGTGAGCTGAAAACTAACCACCCAGGGATCTGCGGATAGGTCGGCGTTGGCACATCGCGGCCGCGATTCGGGGCCGGAAACCTCTTCCCGCCAACAGGACCTCCCATCTCGCAACAGAAACCCGCAACCGGCCTCGAGGGCCAAAGCCTCAGAGCCAGCTGTGGTCGAGACCAACACTGTCAGCAGCAACCAAGGCGATCTAGCTCGACTGAAAAGCATGAGGGAGGACTCCTTGAGGTAAAAGACCACCGTCCCCACAATGGTCCAAAGTTCACCCGTCGCTTCCTCGGTCTACGTAGGGGACTCTCGAAACGTCTACCACCAGAATTCCAGACCCCTTGGCGCTGTGCTCCCTCGGATCTTGAGTGAACGCCCTGGGAAGCCCAAGCCACTCCGGGTACGGAGGAGATGAACGTAACTTGCTGAAGGAGGTTATTGGCGGAAACGCATGGGAATCGAACCCACCCCCCAAGCCGAATCCGACCCGGGACTACGGTTTTGAAGACCGCGGGAGGCACCAGCCCCCGAGCGCTTCCAGGAAAGATTCTAGCCCAAGAGGATCCTCTATACTCAGGGGCGGCGAAGAAAGAAGCTGGGAGTTCCCCGCGCTGCCTCGCCACCGGAAGCCCTCGAATTCGATCAGAATAGGAATCCTAAGATCATGCGCTTTGCAATTTCTACCACTGCTGCTCTTTTGTTTGTTCTGTCCGCCTGTGGCGCTGAAGCCCCGGTACCTACCGCGGAGGCCTCGGCACCGAAAGCCAGCTCTGAGACTCAACCCCCTTCCACTCCTGCCCAGGCAGCGACGGAAGCTTCCGGCGACTTCGCCATGGTGTCCTCTCGGGGACAGCAAGTCGGTGCGGCCAATGGAGCACAAGAAGTAGGTGGAGACTCCGCTGCTGAGGGTCAAGGGGGAGGCACTATCTCTGGAGCTGGCCTCTCCTTCGATCTACCCCAAACCTGGCAGCGGCAGCAGCCAAGCTCCTCCATGCGGATGGCTCAAGCAGCTATCCCCGGCAGCGGCGGAGAAGGCCAGCTGACCGTTTTCTTTTTCGGCCCGGGCGGGGGCGGAGGGGTCGATGCGAACCTCCAGCGGTGGATTGGCCAGGTTGTGGCAAATCCCGGCGAAACACCGAAAAGGGATTCCTTCGCCATCGGTAACCTCAACGCGACCTGGGTCGAGCTGGGAGGTACCTTGAAGGCCAGCGGCATGGGAACCGGGCCGACCACGGACCAACCTAACCAGAGGCTATTCGCCGCTGTGGTCGAAGGTGCTGGCGGGCCGTGGTTCTTCAAGGCAACCGGCCCGGAAGGAACCATGGCAGCCAACCGGGAAGGCTTTCTCCATCTGCTCAAGAGCGTGCGGCTCGGCAAGTAGTCCCAGGTACCGCTCAGCGCGCTGCACCTACACGTCATCCCACGAGCTGACGGGGACCAGGGCCCGTCTACGGTGGCTCAAGAAATAGCAACAAGGTCGGGCTTTCTAAACCCGTCCTCGTCGCCGATTTCGCATCGAGACAACGTAACTACTGATAGATGTGAGGACTCCGCCGCGAGACCTATGCTGGCTATCTGCCCGGCCTACCGTCTGGCGTCTTCTGACGAACTGTCTTGAGGACTCCTAGGAAAAAGACCCTGCAGCTGCAGATACATCTGGCTTCGAAGGAGAAGACTGATGAGCGGCAAGGGTGAGCTGTCCAAGACCAGCTGCGACGCGGTCCACGAGCTCTTGCAGAGAATCCCCGTCTACGGAGCAGTGAGCAATGCGGACGTAGCGATCCCCTATGGAGACAACACCGGTGTCTCCATGCTCAAGAAGATGACGCCGGAGCTGCTCCGCTCCTACTCCCAGCTCTTCCGGAATCTCCGCTAAAGCGAAACAACCGGAGTTGAACGGCTGGGGGCGCAGAAGGGTTGGGTCGACCTGCGCCAGGGCAGCTTGGAGCTTTCGATATCGCTCGAGCAGTAGAAGCCGAACGTCTTCCACCTCCTCATCTACCGTTCCGCTGCGAAGGGCCTGCAGCAGGAGAACTTGCGACGATGCCACGGGGGAACCGACGGTGGCACGAACCAGGCCTGCAGCCTTATTCTCGAGAGCCGTTGCTACGGGAGAGTCCACCTCGAAGGGGAAGGTGAGAAAGCCCACTCGCCCGCCGAAAAGGGAGAATTCCTTGGTGGCCCCATCTACTTTGAAGGGCAGCAGATTGTCGTGCAAATTCAGCAGATCCCAGAACATCGACCGGGGTGAAACCGCATCCTCGAAAACTAGACCCGCATAGGCATCGTCACAAAAAACCAGAACCGGCCTCTGGTCGGCGATGCGCAGCAGCGACTCTCGAACCTGCACCCGCTCCTCGTCGCTCAAGGAATAGCCACCGGGATTGGAGGGCAAGTTGAGGATAGCGATCACTGGCTCGTCCGGGGCCAGAGCACCATCCTGCTGGATCGCCTGTTCGAAGACGTTGCTATTGAACACCCCCCCTTGGAATGCGGGAGCGCTGATCAGACGAGCCCCCGTACGGGTGCCGAAGACGTGGTTGTAGTTGCCCCAGAAGGGAGAAGGCACCAGAACCGCTCGTCCTTCGCCGCCGAAGAGGTCCGCCAAGATCGAAAGACTGTGGCTCAACCCTCCCGTCACCACGGGCAAGCTGGAAGAGGCCCGATGGCTCTCTCCCTCCCCTACGGCGCCGAGCTGCCACTCGCGCCAGCGCTTCCGTAGCTCCGGTATTCCCGCCACAGGGGAGTAGAGGAAAGCCCTATTTTGATCTTCCTTGGACAAGCCCGAGAAGGCCGCTGCCATGCTTGGAAGAGGAATCGCATTGCCTCGGCCATCGGTCAACATACCGATGGTGCCGTTGAACTGACATTTCTTCGCCTCCTGGGCTTGAACGGGGATTCCCGCCGGCAGAACGACCCGACGCCCTAGCCCCGATAGGGCCTTGGCCAAGCTCGGACATCCTTCTTCCAGGGCAGCGTTAACTCGACTGACCAAGTCCATCATGGAACCTGAACCTCATGGATTGAGTTGAAGAACGGCTACGGACGCCCGATCTACCGCCGCCTCGCTCCAAGGAGATTGGCGGACCTCACCTTTGACAAAAAGGGCCAACTGATCATCGTAGTGGGGATCCTTGGGGTGACCTGATTGCCCCCCTGGAATCACCATCAAACCGTTATCCGGATCGGCGAAGTCTACCACCCAGAGCATCGACTGGCCCAAGGTCAGGGCACGTCGCTCTCCGAGCCAGGGGCCACCCGAGGCGGCTGCTGTTGTTCCGGAACCTGGCATGGGAAACGGTCCTCGATTGAAAAAGCCCCCAATGAGTGGAAATCTCCCCAGTGGGTTCAACAGGTTGAGATGATGAACGTCGCCGTAGGACCAATCGGCGATGTCGTCTCCCCAACGCTTTGACGCCCTTTGCCAGGCAGCGCTGAGGGCTGCCGAAAGTATGTCTTGGCGACCCTCTATCTCTTCCGTGTCGACGTTGTCGAACCACCGAGGATCGAGGTTCTTCTCCAGAAGGGCCAGCAGGCGCCCTCTGCCCTCCAGGGCCAATAGTTTGAAATTCTGCATCTCATCCCGGAATACCCTATTGGCCAGCTCTACCATGAACAGGTCGAAGAGAGCAGGAGGACCTGAGAGGCTCATCGTCCCATCCCAGCCGGCGAGCACCTCATAGGCTTTGGCAGCGTCGCCGTCGTAGGATCCGGTCAAGGCGGCAATAACCCTCTTCGCGTGAAGGGAAACAATGTCCGTCTGCACCTCGACCTGCTCCGCTGCCGTCCAACCTCTTCGCGCTTCTAGAATCTGTCGAATCCTCTGTTCTCGGTAGGGGCCGTCAAAATCTGCAGTGAAAGGCAGAGGGTAGTCCTCGGGCACGAAATCGTTGTTTGCCGTCACCAAGAGATCAGACTCGGGCCGCAGGATCTGCGGATTGGTCGCCAAGGGCCGCACCCCATCCCAGCCATATGCCAAATCCCAACCAGGCGAGGGAAAACGCCCATCCCCCTGGCGACGTTGGGGCACTCTCCCCAAGGTCACGTACATGAGACCGCCGTCCCGATCGGCCACCATCAGATTCTGTGCCGGAGCGATATAGCCCTCAGTGGCATCGAAGGCCTCTTCGAGAGTCGTCGCTCTCGCCAACTTCAACAGAGCTCCCAGAGGATCCCCCGGTTCATAGGCTGTCCATGCCAAGCTGCGATGAGGAAGCCCCCATTCCGGCCTTTCCCCCAAAAGAGGACCGCGATCCGTACTGCGGGCTTCATAGGTAACCGACCCACTCCCCTTGACCGAAATCTTGTGCTCCTTGACCTGGATCGGTAGCCAGGAGTCGCCTCGCTTGACCTTCGTACCCGTCTCGTCCAATTGCTCATAGAAAAGGTCGTGATCGTCGAGCATGGTGTTGGTAAACGACCACGCCAAATGCGCGGTTCTACCGATAACAACGGCCGGAACACCCGGCAAAGTCACTCCGGAAATTTCGTATCCCGGTGCCCGAATGAGTACCTGGAACCAGGTGCCCGGCAACCTCAAACCTAAATGAGGATCATTGGCAACAATGGGTTTGCCGGAGGCTGTCCAAGAGCCACCGAGAACCCATCCATTGCTCCCCGGCACGGCATAGCTGTTCTCTCTCCCGAGAAACGCCCTATCGCGCAAGAAATCGTCGGTGGTGTTCCCGGTGCTTCCGGCCAACTTCATAGCAGCCGGTTGCGGCTTTTTCCAAGGGCCCTTCGCGCCCATGGTCTCGCTGATCAACTTGGCTTTGCGGGGGCCCTGTTTCTTGGCCATGGTGAGAATCTCGCCCGGTATGTGCGCTTGGGTATCCTGCAGAAGATCGAGGCTCGCCTCGGCCCCGAAGGTGGACAACCATTCGAATCGAGCGTCCTCCGGCTGACCCTGCCAGAAAGACAGATCCTCGGCCATCAACAAAATGAACCCCAGACTGTCTACTGGCTCCCAAGGCTCGGGCTGGACGCGCATTAGCTTGAGGCCCGGAGGGAGATCACTCCCTCTTTCTTCGAGCCAGGCATTGACCCCTTTCGCATAGGCCTGTAGCAAGCCTTGCATTTCAGGGCTGGCGTGCCCCCAGAGCTCCTCCGCCGTCTCTCGATACCGTAGCGCCCGAGAAGAGCGATCTACGTCCAACGCCTGCAACCCGAGGATTTCGGCGATCCGACCCGCCGCCTTGCGTCTCCCCAGCTCCATTTGGGTCATGCGATCGTTGGCGTGAAGATAGCCCAGAGCGGTCATGGCATCGGCGAGGGAGTCTGCACGAATGTGGGGAACCGCCCAGGAGTCCCATTGGACCTTCACCGGACTCTCGAGAGAAGCGATCGTGGCTTCGCCGCCACGGCTCGGTAATCCTGAGGACTTCACCCAATTCCAGAAACCGACTAGAAGGACCCCAATAACAACAAATAATAAAAACAACACGAAAAGAACCTTCTTTATCTTCATCATCTCTCGAGTCTAGCAGTCGCCAGGTAGATCGGCACAGCCGCAATGATCGAAACATTCGGCCCCAAAGATCAGTAATAATGGTGATGACTCGCCGTACTCTTTGGTAACAGGAGATCGCGGGTCGAACACCTAGAAGTACAGACTCAGCGTCCCAACCTTAGTTGAATACCTCGACCGCAACGCGGTTCGCCAGGAGACTCTTGATGCTTCATCGCCTTCACATGCTCCCGACCCTCATCGCCGCCTTCCTTTTGCTCGCGGTAACCCTCCCCCAGATCGCCTGTTCCGGCGTCGATACGGAAGCTCGCGAAGCCAGAGAAAATGGTGCAACCAAAGATCCCGGAGAAGAAGGGGAAGACGAAGACACAACCGTTCCCGTGCAGGTGGCAACCCTCAGTCTGGGAGCGATCGAGGCCAAACTTCGGCTGTCGACGAACCTCGAGGCAGAAAACGAGGTTCAGGTCCTCGCAGAAGCTTCCCGACAGGTGCGAAAGCTGCTGGTCGAAGAGGGGGACGTGGTGCGCCGAGGGCAACTCCTGGTGAACCTTCAGGACGACGAGCAGCGCACCACTCTCGCCAAGGTGGAAAGCGAGCTGCGCAAGGTGAGACGGGAATACGAGCGCCAGCAGCGACTCTATGCCCAAGGGTTCCTTAGCGAAGAAGATCTCAGCAATGCCACCTATCAAATCGAGCAGCTGGAGCTGCGAGAGGAAGAGTCCCGGCGGCAGCTTTCCTACACCGAAGTGAGAGCCCCCATCGCCGGCACGGTAACCCAAAGGCGAGTCAGCCTGGGAGATTACGTGACCCCGAACCAGCCCCTCTTTGATCTCGTCGACTTCGGCTCCATCGTAGCCAGAGTGTTCGTGCCTGAGAAAGAATTGGTCCATCTGCAATCGGGGCAGGAAGCTCGCATCTCCGCTCCATCCCTCGGAGAAGAGGTCTACCACGGGAAAATCGACCGCATTGCCCCCATAGTGGACCCCCAAACCGGCACCGTAAAGGTGACTGTTTCGTTGCCCGACAACCGCGATGGAGCCTCTCAAAAGGCTACCGGAACGGCCTTGAGACCTGGCCTCTATGTGGACGTGGAATTGGTGACGGCGGTCCACCCGGATGCCTTGCTCATTCCCAAGAGAGCTCTGGTCTATGACCAAGATCAAGTCTTCATCTATCGCCTGATGAACAACGAATCAGTGGAGCGACTGGCCCTACGAGTTCTACTGGAGGAGAAAGATTTCGTCGAAGCCGAGGGCAAGGTAAAGCTCGGCGACCAAGTGATCGTGGCTGGCCAAGCAGGGCTCAAAGACGGCGCGGAAGTTCGCCTCGTGGGCCCCCTCGCTGGGGCAAGGGAGAGTCTCGCGGAAGCCGTGCCCGAGGATAAGGCTGCCAGAAAAGAAGAAGCCCGTACCGAAGAAGCCCGTACCGAGGAAACGCCTTGAAGGATTCCTCTCCCGCCGAGTCCTCGAGTCGCCTAACTAGCTTCAGCACTCGAAGACCTGTCGCCATCCTGGTGATCTTCCTCGCTGCAGGCGTGTTTGGGTACTTTTCCTATGACCAACTACCGGTCACCCTCATGCCGGAGCTTTCCTATCCGACTCTCACGGTTCGTACCGAGTTCCCCGGGGCCGCCCCGGAAGAAGTAGAAAACGACGTCAGCCGCCCGGTGGAAGAAGCCCTCGGAGTGATCGGTGGCCTACAGCGCATCAGCAGTATTAGCCGGGCCGGAGTTTCTGATGTGGTCTTGGAGTTCACCTGGGACACTGAGATGTCCAAGGCCACCCAGGACGTTCTGGAAAACCTTGATCTAGTTTTTCTTCCGGAAGAGGCAGACCGACCGTTGATTCTGCGCTACGACCCCAGCCTGGACCCGATCATGGAGTATTCCCTGGCGGGCAAGGGGGAACGATTCTCCGGCGAAGAAGGGCTACGACGCCTCCGGCGCTTGGCGGAGCTCCAGGTCAAACGCGAGCTCGAGCCCATCAAGGGCATTGCAGCGGTACGCGTTCGAGGTGGACTGGAGGAAGAGATTCACGTCCGCTTGGACGAGGTGCAAATGCGCCGGTCGGGGCTCGCGGTGTCGGAGGTGATCCAACGGCTCCGACAAGAGAACATCAACGTCGCCGGCGGCACCCTGCGGGAGGGACGTACGGAATACATGGTGCGCACCCTCAATGAGTACCAGAACCTGCAGCAGATTGAAGACACGGTACTGGCCCGCATCGGGGGCCGAGAGATTCGCATCTCCGATGTAGGCCAGGTGGAGTTCTCCCATAAGGAGCGGCAAATTCACACCCGCACTGGCGGTGCCGAAAGCGTACAGATAGAAGTTCTCAAGGAAGCCGATGCCAACATCGTCGCCTTGGCAAAGCGGATCAAGAAAGCCGTTGGAGAGATCGATTTCGAAAAAGAAGAAAAGTGGGCAGCGGGAACCCTAGACGAAGACGGCGAGAAAAAGCCTTCGTGGGCCAAGGATGACAAGGGCGGGAAACCGAAAGAGCCGGAAGGGCTCGCCACCACCCTCTACCGATCCGAGGGCGTAACCCTGAGCCTAGTGACCGACCGCTCCACCTTTATTGAAAGCAGCATCGACGAAGTGGTCTCGACCGCGGTTATGGGCGGATTGCTAGCCGTCTTGGTGCTCTTTGTATTCCTACGAAATGCGCGTTCAACGGCCATTGTCGCCCTTAGCATACCCATCTCTCTGCTGATCACTTTCGCCCCTCTCCAGACCTTTGGTATCTCTCTCAACATCATGTCTCTGGGGGGACTGGCCCTGGGGGTGGGGATGTTGGTGGACTCCTCCATTGTGGTTTTGGAGTCTATTTTTCGCTGCCGAGAGGAAGGCGAAGACCTGGTGGCAGCGGCAGTGAGGGGAACCTTCGAGGTGAGGGGCGCCGTGGCGGCTTCTACCTTGACCTCCATCGCGGTGTTCTTCCCGATGGTGTTCGTCGAGGGAATCGCCGGTCAGGCGTTTGGAGATTTGGGGCTCGCGGTGGTGGTCTCTCTTCTCGCTTCCTTGGCCGTGGCGGTCTTTTTCATTCCCATGCTGGCGAGCCGCCGAGGGTGGCAGGGAGAGCTCTCGCCCCCTTCGCTCCAGGCACAGCCTCGGTGGGCTTCCCTCTCTTCTTTCAAAGCAGAATTCCGCTCTTTGAAGGGAATCCGCTGGCTGCTACTGCCCTATCTCCTCATCAGAACCGCGGTTGGCCTCGTCTTGGAGTTCGTGGGCAAGCTGCTCATGGCTCTCCTCTCCACTTCCGCAACCGGCATCCGTGAGTTAGGGAGATTCCTCTCGCGGCATCCAAAGGCATTCGTATCCCGCCTTCTCGGCTGGTTTGGAAAGAGCCTCGATGGTTTACAGCGACTTTATCCGAAGGTACTTGGGGTGGCGCTACGTCACGCAGGCGCTGTGGCTTTGCTGTCCATGGGAGTGTTTGCATTTACCGCCTGGGCGACGACTCAATTGGACAGCGAGTTGTTGCCGGAGGTCTACCAAGGAGAGCTCACCTTCGAAGTCTCCCTCCCCGTGGGAACTCCCTTGGAGGAGACCGAGGCCGTTCTTGCACCGGTGGAGCAAGCGATTCTCCAGGACTCTCAGTACATTGAGGCTCTGGTCGTCACCTATGGCTTCGACCCCACCACTTCCCAGCGATCCGACCAGGGGGAACACTCGGTCAGTTTCAAGGTCATGGTGGAACGGCCAGACCCGAGCCTTGTTGAGCGCCTCGTCTCCACTCTCACCGGGCGGCCCCGCCATGAGTACGATCTCAGGGCGAGAGAAGAGGTCGTGGTCGCGGGGTTGCGGCAACGGCTGCGGGAGATTCCCGACCTGGGAGCCCGGGTGAAGCGGCCAGTGCTGTTCAGCTTTCGTACCCCTGTGGAAGTAGAGATTCTCGGCGACGACCTCGCCCAGCTCAAAGAGTATGGCGAGAATGCCCGCGCCCGGCTGGCGGAGCTGCCAGACCTGGCCGACGTGGAGACCTCTCTCAAGAGTGGTGCTCCCGAGGTGCGCATCGTCTACGATCGCGACCGGCTGGCTCGCTACGGCCTCAATATCCAGACGGTGGCCGAGTTGGTGCGGGACCAGGTCAAGGGCTTCGAAGCAACCCGCTTCAACCTCGAAGACCGCCGGGTTCCGGTGATCGTTCGGCTGGCGGAAGCCGATAGAGAGACGGTCAAGGACGTTCGAGAGCTCTGGGTCAACCCTGGAGCTGGCAAACCCATCCCCCTAGCGGCAGTGGCCACGGCAGAGCTCGGTGAAGGTCCCAGTGAGGTGCGGCGGGTAGATGGTCAACGGGTCGCGCTGATCACCGCCAACCTGGCTCAGGCATCCTTGGGAAGGGCCGTCGAGAGCATCGAAGGAGTTCTCTTTAGCGAAGTCCAGTGGCCATCGGATATGACCTTTCACGTCGCCGGGCAGAACGAAGAATGGCAGCGGAGCCAACAGAGCTTGTGGTTGGCCCTGGCTCTTTCGATTTTCCTGGTCTACGTCATCATGGCAGCTCAGTTTGAGTCCCTAGTGCAACCGCTGATCATCATGGCGACGATTCCTTTGGCCTTTTTCGGTTCGGTGCTGGCCCTCCTGGGGCTCGGCATTCATCTTTCGGTGGTGGTCTTTCTTGGCATGATCATGCTGGCGGGCATCGTCGTCAACAATGCCATCGTTTTGGTCGACTACATCAACACCCTCAAGACGAGGGGCCTACCCTCTTCGGAGGCCATCCTCACCGCGAGTCGCGTGCGCCTCAGGCCGATCTTGATGACTACCGCCACCACCGCCCTGGGCCTCCTGCCCATGGCGATCGGATTGGGAGACGGTTCCGAGATTCGTACCCCCATGGCGATCACGGTGATTACCGGACTCATCGCTTCGACGGCGCTCACCTTGATCGTCGTGCCGGTAGCGTATTCTCTGGTAGATCGAATGACCTCCCGCCTTTCCGGCAGGCCCGTGGAGGAGCCGGTGGAAACATCCGCGGAAGAGCTCCAGGAAGAAGCGATACCGGAAGGCGCCAAAGGGTCCGTGCCACCTTTGGGCCTCGAGGCGGGTACTTGATGGCCACCAACGACCTAGCTCCGAAGGCCGGCTCCGAGGGATTCCCACGAAGGAAGACGCTATGAGTGATTCCCCGAGCCCCTGGGAGCAGCTACTGCCTCGTTTCTCTATTGGGCGACCCACAACCGTCCTTGTGCTGTGCGCCACAGCTCTGGTGGTCGGCATCATCGCTGCCGTAGGCATCCCCTTGGAGACCTTCCCTCAGGGCTTCACACCTTCTTTTCTGTCCGTCGTTGTGCCCTGGCAGGATGCTCCCTCCCAGGAAGTACTCGACAAGATTGTCATTCCTTTGGAAGACGAGCTCAGCACCGTCGCCGGCCTGGCCGGAGTCAACTCCCTTTCGGACAGTGGCCGCGGCATGGTGTTTCTCAACTTCAAACAGGGCACCGACATGGATGTCGCCTATCGTGAGGTGAGGGACCGTGTGCAGCGAGCTCGCAGTCAGCTCCCGGAGGATGCAGACAAGGTCTTCATTCGTAAGAACGACCTAGCGGGCCTGCCGGTTTTCATGATCGGTCTGGCGGTGGACCCGGAGCTCACGGACGCCTATAGCCTGATTCAGAATGAAGTCATCAAGCCCTTGGAGAGGGTCCAGGGCATTGCCTCCGTGGATGCTTTCGGTCTCGAGGAAAAAGAGATCCTCATCGAGGTGGACCGACAGCAGGCGGAAGCGAGCGGCCTGAACATCTACCAACTGGCCCAAGAGCTTCAAGCCGACAATTTCACCCTCGCCAGCGGCAATGTGCGCTCCGGCTCCAGCAAGCTGCTCCTTCGCTCCGTGGCTCGCTACGACGACCGGAAAGCTCTCGAGAACCGATTGGTCGCTCCTTCGGTTCGGCTTTCGGACATTGCCGAGATCGAGTACGAAGAAGCAGAAAAGGACTATAGCTCCCGGGTCAACGGGAAACCTGCCATCGCCTTACCCATGTACAAAGAAGGGCAGGCGAATACCCTCGAAGTGTGCCGTCGCGTCAAAGGCGTGATCGCAAAGATGGAGAACAACCCACGGCTTCAGGGACTTTCCATCGTTCCCATCTTCAACCAAGGAGACATCATCCTCTCCTCTCTGGGAACCATGTTCAATAGTGGTCGTGTGGGCGCTTTTTTTGCCATTCTGGTGCTGTTCTTTTTCCTGCGCCGTTTCCGCATGACCTTGATCATCACCCTGTCCATTCCCCTCTCTCTGCTCATCGCCCTGACCGCCATGTATTTCGCCGGTGAGACCCTCAACATCCTCACCCTTCTGGGCTTGATGATCTCGGTGGGGCTCCTGGTAGACAACTCGGTCGTGGTGGCAGAGAACATTCACCGCATGCATCGGGAAGGGGCGAGCCGCAAACAGGCGTGTATTCGTGGCGCGGGGGAAATCTCCATGGCCATCGTCATGGCAACTCTCACCACGGTAGCGGTCTTTCTGCCGGTGTCTCTCGTCGATGGAGATGCTCGGTTTTTCTTGCTCCGCCTCTCCATGCCCATCTCCATTTCCCTCTTGGGCTCGTTGCTGGTGGCCCTCATCTTCGTACCGTTGGCAGCCTATATCACCCTGCCCTCCCGACAACCGGGGGCATCCCCAAAGAAGGTTCTTGGAGCCGGCTTCAAGGCGAACTTGGACAAGACCCTACGACGTTCCTATGACCTTACCCTTGGACGAGTCAATCGTTTCTATGGCGGACTCCTCGCTGCATCCCTGGGCCGACGCCTGGATCTGATCCTGATCCTGCTAGCGATTTTTGGCATCACCATAAAGGTGGCTTTCGGGGGAATCGAGCTCGCGGGGCAACAGGACAATGAACGAACCGGTTTTGAGATAGACGCCTCTCTCCCCGCCAGCTACACCCTGGAAGATGCCAAGAAATACTTCCTCGCCGTGGAAGAGGTCCTCGAGACTCGCAAGGATGAGCTGGATCTGGCGGACTACTTCATCAGCCATGACAGAACCGACGGCGAAGTGCAGGGCTGGCTCAAATCCCCTCGCAACAATGACCTCTCACCGCGTCAGATCAGCGATGAGCTGATGGCAGCCATGCCGGAGGCTCCAGGAGTCAAGTTGTTCACAGGGGAGGAAAGCCGAGTCAGCGATTGCGATGAAGACGGCCTCTATTGCCTCCGCCTCTATGCAGATGACGCGGGGACCCTCGCCGAGGTGCGGAGTGAGCTGGAGACCCTGTTTCGCACAGTAGACGGGGTCACCGGGGTCAAAAAGAGCGGCGAGCTGAACCCCAACGAGCTTGCCCTTCAAGTGGACCGCGAAAAGGCCCAGCGGCAGGGTATTAATCCGGAAGCCATCGCTGGCGTAGTTAGCTACGCTCTACGAGGTCAGAGCCTTCCCAAGTTCTACCGCGACGGCAAGGAGATTCCCGTCCGAGTGCGGTTCAAGGAAGAGAATCGAGACAGCTTGGCGGAGCTGAGTGACTTTCAGGTGCCCAACCAGATGGGTGGCGGAGTGGCCTTGAGCTCCATCACGGAGGCGAATTTCTTGCCCGCCCAAACGAGTATCTTTCGGCGCGACCGGAGGGTCTCCAGCACCATCGCTCTCGAGCTGGCTGATGGAAAAGAAAAGGAGACTCGGGGCCGAGTGAGAAAGCTAGCCGACCAAGTCGACCTTCCGGAAGGGGTACGGTTTGGTGTCGCAACCACCCGCACCGATGCTGATGACGTCCAAACACTGGTCTTTGCCGGTCTCATGTCGGTGATCTTCGTATATCTGCTGATGACCTTTCTATTCGAGAGCTTCATCCTGCCCCTATCGATCATCTTTACCATTCCCCTCGCCTCCATCGGAGTCGGGTGGATCCACTTCCTATCCGGCTACAATCTCGACTTCTTGGGAGGGGTGGCTTGCGTGCTGCTCATTGGCGTGGTGGTCAACAACGGCATCGTCCTGATCGACTACGTCAACCGCCTGCGAGAGGAAGGAACCTCCCGTACCGAAGCCTTGCTAACGGCTTCCAACCGGCGCTTTCGGCCCATCATGATGACGGCCCTGACGACGATCTGTGCGACGGTTCCGCTAGCCCTTGGCGGCGCTACGGAGTTTGGCTTGAGCTACACCAGCTTCGGCTTGACCTTGATTGGCGGCATGACCACAGCCACCCTGCTGACCCTCCTCGTGGTCCCTATCTTTTACACCCTTTTCGACGATGCCCGCCAGGCCACTGCCTCCGCCCTGCATCGACCAGATTCCCCTTCTCGATGGCGTCGGAAAGGCTTTCGCCGCTGGAGAGCCTCTCCTGACCAGACCGAGGAAGAGGCGGCTAGCCCTCTGGTCGAACCTGCAGGCTAGCTAGTCGGTCGGCAAAGGCCAATGCTCCGAGCGAGCTCGCTTGGGGTTGAGAGGTTCGAGCACCTTGAACAGCACGTAGAGCAAGCGAGTCCCAAAGGTCGGCTTTCCCGTTTCGACGATGGCTTTGAGATTGTTGACGATGAAGGGTCCACCCTGGCGGAGCTGCTTCTCGGATTTGCTTCCCACGGGCAAGTCGTCAACGGTGAGGGTCAAGTCGACCCCCTCGGCGGTCTCTTCCAACCGATAGGTGATCCGGCACTCCGGGTCATCGTTAGTCGTAAAACGCATCGTATGGGTGAGCCGGACCGGCTCTTCGACTTCGATGTACTGCCCGGCCACGGCGGTGTACTTACCATTGATGCTGCGCATCCGCAGGGTCCCTCCGGGAGCGATGCCATCGGTGTGGAGGACCGCATTGAACATGGCCTTCTGAGGTCCCTCCCTTCGCGTCAACTCTCGCCACACAGCGTCAACAGTGCCGCGGATTGAAACTTTGAACACAGCTCGTTTGGTGGACTCACTCACAGCGGCTCCTCTTCGGATTCGATGGCGTACTTGATTCGCGCCAGATCCCGCGCCCAGAGAGCGCTGTACTTGGAAGTCCAGCGGTCATAGATCAGCTGAATTGGCACGGCGTTGAAATAGAGCAGCCGGTCGCGCCAGCGCTTCTCGGAGGTCAGTAACCCGGCTTCCTCGAGCACATTGATATGTCTCAAAACCGAGATTCGACTCACTTCGAAATGACTGCAGACCTGATTGACGTTGCAACCGTCTTGGTCCGCCACCAGATCGAGGATCCTGCGGCGAATCGGGTGGGCCAAGGCTTTAAAAACCAGATCTAGGCTGTCCATCTTCATGTAACATTCACATTACACGAGAAAATCTCAGGTGTCAAAGAACGATTGGCTCCCTTCGGCCCCAGACAGGAACGCCCTTCTAGGGCAAGGGTTCCGATACACTAGGGCCACCATGTTCGAGCGCCAAAAAAGTGGTTCTGTCGTTTGCCCTTCCTGCGGCAAGTTGGTCGGTGTCAATGAGAAGAGCTGTTTTAGCTGTGGCCGTTCTCGGCCTGGCATGTTCGGCATGACCAAGGCTTTTCGGGACCTAGGTCTGGATCTCAACTTCGTCGACGTAATTCTCTGGGGTTGCGGCCTGATGTTCGTCATTACCCTCGCCGTTGATCCCAGCAATCTTTTTTCCGGCGGCTTCTTCGGCTTTCTTTCCCCCTCCCGGGAGAGCATCCGATTGTTTGGCGCGACGGGAGCTTTTCCCGTCCTGGCTGAGAAACATTGGTGGACTCTACTGAGCGCCGGCTGGCTACACGGCAGCCTCCTTCATGTTGGCTTCAACATCTATGCTCTACGCTCTCTAGGCCCCATGACAGCGGAACTCTATGGCGGCAGCCGCTTGGTGATCCTCTTCACCGTGGCAACAGTCAGCGGATTTGCTCTTTCGACGGCGGCAGGCCTCTTGCTCACTATCTCTTCGCAGTCCGGGGGTTCCTGTCTGCTCTCGCCGATTTCTGTGGTCATGGGGCGAGGTGGGGCCGGCTTTACCCTAGGCGCCTCAGCTGGACTTTGTGGGCTGATCGGAGCGATCTACTACTACGGCAGCCGAGGCGGCAGCTCGGCGATGACTCAGCAAGCGAAGAGCTGGATTATCTCCCTGGCGATTATCGGCATTCTGGCCAGCGGCTATATCGATAATTGGGCTCATTTGGGGGGTGGTCTGGGAGGATACCTGGCCGCCCGCGTCTTGGATCCCCTCAAACCAGAACGCACGGATCACCTGATCGGCGCCCTGGTTTGCCTCCTGCTTTCCGCCCTCTCCATCGCGGTTTCGATCTTGGCTGGCTTGAGTACCTGGCAGAGTTGACCCAGAGGGGTACTCAGGGAGTGAGGAGGCTTGGGCAGTGAGGAATTGCTGAGGCAGTTGCCTTGCTAGGACAGGGACATCGCTAAGACCGGGGCTTCCCTGAGACAGTCGACATCTCACTCGGGCAGTAGAGTGAAAAGTGTCAGCGGCGAGGAGATGGTCTCCTCTCCATCCGGAAAGTGCGCTGAAACTCGCCAGTAATAGTTCCCGGGTTCTCGAGCCAATGAAGGGGGCCAATCGACAAGGTTCTCCTGCAAGCGCCGACTCGTCCAGATCGCGGCTCCATCTTCGTCCAATAACTCGACGGTGTAACCGGAGGCATCGTCTAGGAACGACCATTCAAACCTCACCTTGCTGACCTGGGAATTTTCCACTGGCGAGAACAGCCGCGGACCTCGCTCCTGACCGGAACGAACCACCTGAGGCGTATGGGTCGAGGGCTTTGGGGAATCTGGTGGCCCCAGCAGTCTAGGGACGACCACCGCCATCACCACTAGAGCAGCCGCAGCGGCGGACCCCAGCCACCATCTTCTAGGTTTTTCTCGCCCACCAAACCGAGAATCGACGGGAGGTACGGCACCGGGGTCGAATTCGACCGCAGCCTCTCGAACCTTCGATACCGCTTGCCAAACTCGGCCGCAGTCTTGGCATAACTCCAGGTGCGCCTGCACCGCTGCCGTCTCCGCTGCCGTTAGCTCGTTGCAAGCCATGCGCAGAAAGGTCTCGTCTTCCACATGCTCCGACGATTCAGGATTCATCTTCGTCCTCCAGGGCCTGGCGTAAATCCGCCATTCCTCGAGCGATTAGGTTGCGAGCCCGGTTGTAGGACCAATCGCGAGACTCCATGATCTCCTGGACCCGGAAGCCCGCCAAATGAGCGACGATGGCTGCTCTGCGTTCTTCCGAGAACTTTCCGGTGATCTTTCGTAACCGGCGAGACAACTCGCTAGAAAGCGCTCGTCGCTCCGGGTGGCTCTCCGCTCGAGGGTCCGGCAAGGGCACCTCATCCAGAGCTTCCTCCGATCGCTTCTCCACTTTCCGAACGAGGCGAATGGTTTCGCGAATCGAGGCTCTATATAGATAAGAGGATGGGAAGTCGATAATTTGCTCACGTCGAACCTGCTTCCATAACTCCAACAGAACCTGCTGCTCCACATCCGCCCCGAGGCGCTCCGCCTCTCGCCCAAGAACACTGCGCACCGCGGCGCGAATGACGTGGCCATACTGGGTGACCAGATCCTCGAATCGATCTACTGCTTCCTGATGGGTCATATTGCTTACAACACTGAGCGGATCTACCTCTGCTTCTGAGGCAATACATCTCCAATGGGCCTGTCACTTCTACTCGTACAAGGTATGGGGTGTCGCGAGATCATACCGCCATCGAAACGGTTGGTACTGATCTAGAACCAACGGATCGAGACTATCTTGGGGGTTCGGTGAGCAATCTCTTCTCAATAGATCTCTCTACTATTGAGACGCAGCTTTGCTCTCAGATTCATAGGGGAAGAAACCACCGATGACAAAGACGAAGAAGACTCCCTCACGCCTTCGGATATTGACCGCGCGTGCTCTGGTTCTCGTCCTGCTCTTGGCTGCAGCGGTTGCTTTCGGCTCTCAAACTCGCGTCACCTGCCAGCGAACAAACGCCCACCTCGCTGGCCTGCAACCCACTCCCCAAGTCCAATGCCAAGTGATCCAAGACACCCAGCTACCCTTTACCAACCTCTACCTCCCTATTCAGAGCCAAGAAGTCCTAGACCTTCGAGAGGCCTTTTGGAATCGGCGAAACTCCACTCGGAGCCCCAGTCAGCGAGACCTTCCTTCCCAGACCTATGATGTTTTGATCCTGGTGGGCAAAGAAACCATCGAGGTCTCTTGGAGGGATGCGTTGGGACCGATCAACAGTTTTCTCAAGGCGCCTCACCGCACCGAGATGGTGGTGTCCTCCCAGCCGGACCCACGGGGTTGGCTAGTATCTTGGGTGCTCCTGCTATTGGCTGGCCTTACCCTGATCGACTCCGCCATCATCTTGGTCTTTGGCCAGCACCGTATCGCCGGCTGGATCGGCAAAGCTCCGAACCCGGATGAACCTCTGCCGGATACCTTTCTAGCTCGCGTCGTGGGTCCGGCTGGATGCCTGCTGATCGTAGCTGCAGGTCTTCTCTTCGCGTTCTTCGGCTATCGTTTTGTGGGCCCCTATGCGGAGCACAAGGTAGCCGCCCTTCACTCCGCTGCCGCCTCCGGAGACCTAGAAGCCTTGGACCGTGCCTTGGACCGGGGGGTCTCGGTAGAGGCCACAGAGGAGTCTGGATTGAGGACCGCACTCTTCTTCGCCATCCAATCTCGTTCATCGGAAGCGGTGGTTCGCCTTCTGGAGGCAGGTGCCAACCCCAATGCCACCGACCTCTCCGGCACGACTCCCCTACACCTCGCCGCTTCCTTGGATAACGCCTCTGCTCAGGCACTTCTCGACTCCGGTGCCGTACCGGACTCCATTTCTCTGTGCAAGGCCGCCGCCGCTGGTCAGACGCAGGTGGTAACCGCCTTGCTCGACGCTGGTGTCAGCGTAGAGGATAAAGATCCCCAAGGCTGGAGCCCTTTACACCATGCGGCAGCTAGCAACCGAGCCCCTGTCGCCCGGATCCTTTTGGCATCAGGAGCGGACCCGGGGGCTCGCAACGATGCCGGACGCCTCGCCTGGGACTTGGCCTTCCACCCGGGCTCAGAAGTACGCGAAATGCTCCCACGGCCAGAACCCAGAGGCGATACGAACGGCAGCGCCACTTTGGAACAAACCCGCCACTGATTGCCTCAGCCTTTTGCGGAAGCAATCGGTTCACCAAGAGGAGAACCAGACCCGGAGCGCTCCTTCCCGGGCCCGAGAAAAGACCCATTCCAGCTGCACCTCTCTGCGGGGTATGCTCTGTGCTTGCCAAGTTTTCCTCACAGAATCTGGCCCCTCGCGGCCGGGCTCCAACGGAGCAGTGCTATCGCCTTGGTCCGCCTCTCAAAAAGTGCGGTTTGCTCTTCCTCCGGCGCCTGGCTTGCCGAAGCTATAGTTCTGCTCGCTGTTTTCCTGACATCAGCCTGTTCTCCAACCCCGACCGGTACCGACTCTCACCAAGAGCTCGCAGGAGCTCTGCCCAAAAAGGAACTCCAAGTAACGGGCGCCCAGATCAAAGCTCTGTTCCCATCGGGCCCGGGAGATATCTATGGCCTTCGGGCTGGAGATGTGTTGTTCGGCTGGGAACAGCGGAGCGTTGGGAATGCCTCTCCCCAGAGCGAAGAATCCGGAGCCATCCGATCTCCCCTCGACGCCCGAATTGTCGAAGACGAACGAGCCCCTCAGGGCGGCCTCCATCTTCGAGTCTTCCGCGACGGGAAGCAGCTTCTCGTCCCGGTATCTTCCGGCCGCTGGGAAGTCGATTTCCGAGCTTTCGTTCCCGTCTCTCCTGAAGCCAATACTCCCAACACCAGTGCTCCTGAGACCAGAACTCCTGAAGTGGAGCTTGGGGTGACTGATTTAGCGGCAGGAGATCCAAGGGACTCTGCTCCCGCCTGGACGACCCTGGAATCGGAGGCTCTCCGACGAGACGCCCTACCGACCGCCCGGTGGCACCGAATCCAAGCAGCCCGATCTCACCTCTTCTCAGGCCAACACCAAGCCGCTCAGGAGGCTTTCGAAGCTGCCCGAAGTAGCTATGGGGCATCGAGAACCTTTCTAGCTCCGAGCCCCTCGGACCCTCCTGCCTTCTCAGAGGGCAGCACCGAAGCGGCCATCTACGCCATCGAGGGGCTTGCCTGGCAGAAAGTTGGAGATCTCAGTCAAGCAGAAACCGCCTTGCACCAATCCTTGGAGATTCACCGCCAGCAAGCTCCCGGTTCCGTAGCTGTGGCGACGGCTCTGGTACGCCTGGCAGAAGCCATCCACCCGAGACTCCGAAAGCCTCTACTCCTCGAGGCCCGAGAGATCTACGCCCAGCTGGCCCCTGAAGGTGCCGACCTAGCCCACGTTCTCAATCTACTGGGGATCTTCGCGGGAACCATCCACCGAGACTACGACGAAGCCATAGAGCTTTATCGCCAAGCCTTGCGAATACGCCAGCAAACCATCCCCGGGAGCTATCGAGTCTCAGATACCCTCTCCAACCTGTCGAGTTGTGCCCACACCCAAGGGCGACTAGATGACGCCGAAGAGCTGATCAAGGCTAGCCTGGATGGGCACCGAGACGATCCTCGCCTAGTCCCGCGTTCGGCCGGAGCCCTCAACAGCCTGGCGCTGATTCAGCGAGATAAGGGCAACTATCGCGGGGCACGACAAGCCTGGGAGAAAGCTCTTGAACTCTTCTCCTCCCTCGACCCGGATAGCCCCGCCGTTGCAGGGACTCTGAACAACTTGGGCAACCTGGCCCTCAGAGTCAAGAACTTGGACCGAGCCAAGGATCTCTACAGCCAATCCTTGGCCTCCCGCCGAAAGTTGCAACCGGCGAGCCTGGCAGTAGCTCACAGTCTCAACAATCTCAGCATCGTGGCCAAAAAGCAGGGACGACTCGGTGAAGCTCGCCGGTATCTAGAAGAGTCCTTGGAGTTGAAGGAGCAGTTCGCACCGGGTTCCCTAACCCTGGCTAACACCTTGGGCGAGCTTGGGTCGATTCGTATGGAGGAGGGCCTAGCCCAAGAGGCGGAATCGTTTTTTCGCCAGGCTCTGGCTTTGCGGCTAAAGATCGCCCCTCAGGCCCCAGCCACCGCTCAGAATCTGATTCGTCTGGCTCGCTGCTTGGCTTGGTCGGGTCGAGAAGCTGAGGCGATCGAGATCTGGAGATCGGCGCTGGATCAACTCGACAGGACCGGCACTCGGTTCCGTTTCTCCCCCTTTGAACAGTCCATTTTCGCGTCCCAATTTCAGGAGCACTACCGAGACTTGGCGCTCCTTCTTGATCGCCGAGAACAAACCATCGAATCCTTCGAGTTATTGGAAAGATCTCGAGCCCGTAGTCTCCGCACCATGACTTCTCAGCACCGCAGAGAAAACCAGAGGAACGGCGAGCACCCTACCGCCCCCTCCGGCCTGGAGTCTCCAGTCCTCTCTTGGACCGAAGCGCGAGCGGCCCTCGATGAAGGCACCCGGCTGATCTTCTTTTCCGTAACAGAGAACGAAACCTCCATTTCCGTTGCCGGCGACCTCTCTCTCCAGGAAGAAGCGCCCTTCACTTACCGCGTCGCCGTCGCCCGGGAAACACTGAGGCGGAAAGTGGAGATCTTTCGAGCCTTGATCGCCCGGGGCCAGCAGAGTCCGCTGCTTGAAAAGGCTCTTGTCAACCAGGGGCAATCTCTGTACGACCTGCTCTTGGCGCCCCTCGCCGATCGACTGGAGCCGGCCCAAAGACTGCTCATCGTCCCTGACCGGCCCTTGAGCATGTTGCCGTTCGCTGCCCTTGTTCGCAGCCGGAGCCCGATCCGATTCGTTGGAGAATGGAAGCCCCTGTCTTATTCTGCCTCTGCTACGACCTTCGCCCTGGCCAAGGATCGCCGGAAGGGCCCCTCCACCGAAGCCCTTCTGACTATCTTCGCCCGCTCCGGTAACGGTGTCACCATAGAGTCTCAGGAGAACCAGCTGGCGCCTCTCCCCGGAGCCAAGGCCGAAGCAAGGCTCCTCGCGGACCTATTCGGACCAAACTCCGAGGTCTACTTGGATAGTGCCGCTAGTGAAGCTGCAGCGAAGAGACGATTCGCTCCAGAGGTATCGGCGCTGACTCAGCAAACTCCGAACAGAAAGTCCTACCTTCACTTTGCGACTCACGGCCTGCTCGACGACCGAGCTCCCTTGAGATCCGCTCTGCTCCTGGAATCCGGCCAGGGTGAAGAGGGACGGCTCCAAGCGCTGGAGGTGATGGAAGAAATGCGCTTCGACAGCGAGCTGGTCACCCTCTCCGCCTGCGAAACAGGCCTCGGGCAGGACCTGGCCGGCGAAGGGATCCTCGGCCTCACCTACGCCTTTCTCAGCTCAGGCGCTCGCTCTGCGTTGACTTCCCTGTGGAAAGTGTCCGACGCTTCCACCGTTAGCTGGATGGAGACCTTCTATCGAAGCGTGCAAGAAGGTACCGCGAAGGATCGGGCAGTCATGGAGGCGCAAATCCGGTTGATGGCGCCCGGGTCGGCCACTCGCCATCCGTACTACTGGGCCGGTTTCCAACTCTGGGGCGATGGCGCGAACTGAGCCTTCCCATCCCTTCGAGTGAAATTCCGATCGCGACGAGTGGCCTTTTCGAGGTCGGCAAGGGCCATCCGCTTCTTCCGGTAGCTAGTGATGAGCGATCGCGTCGATGCGATCGACCCGCACGACGATCCGGTCGAATTGCTGGCTGTACATTTCTACAGCCTCCTCTGAGAATGAGGTCACGACTCCCGCGAGGCTCTGCCCCTTGACGAAGATCTCGAGCCCCTTGTCGTTGGACTGGCTGTATTCGAATAGCACTTTCCAATGCTCCATCATGTCGACTCCCTCTTTGCTGGCTTGGCCCGGAGCTGTCTCGAGACCTCGCGGTCGGTGGTTTTGGGCCGCTCGCGACCTATCAGCGCTAGGCATAGCGGTCCCGGCAGGCAGCGGCAGAATCAGAATGGGCGGAGCGATTTGCCCGCAAGCTCCAGGAGAGGCCCTTTCACTTCCACCCTTTGCCAATAAGAGAGCTTCACCAGGGCAGTCCACAGCGCCCTCTAAGTCGACCTCGAGGGCACTTTTTTCGTCAAAACCGCCGGCGAGAATCAGAGTACAACCGACCCATACCGGCAAAAGGCAACTGAGGAGAAGCTTGGCAACGATCAAGATGTTCCTCCAGGAGATCTGGTATAGATCCCCGGTGTGAGCAACTCGAAATGAGCGCTCCATGACTAGAGAGGAATCCCAAACGGACTTTGCTCACCGAGGGACCTCCAGACCCCATCTTTCGTGCACTTTTTTGGCGATAGCTCACTGGCGCTTTCGACTGGCCCGGCTTCTTTACAGGGTCAATCCGCTTTGCTAGCCTGAAAACGGGTTGAGGTCTGGAGAGCAAAAACGGGTACTGGCCCTCGTACTCAGACGGGCAGCTCAGGAATCGAGCCGGGAATCACCAGGGTTCAGTTCTGCCTATCGGGCTCATCCTGGACCCATTCGCTAACAGGTCCGTAGGTAACCATGAGGGCAGCGTGACACGAGGCGGTGTCGATCAAAAGAGACAAGCCGAAGATCTCTCCAACTTTCTCGAGGAGGGCCTATGACTCAGATTTGGATCTCCCCCCGGCATTTACATGCCATCCACCTTCACGCCACCATGACCTATCCCGAGGAGTGCTGCGGCATTCTCATCGGTCATCACCAGAAAGAGAACGGCGTAGGAGCTCTCGTCCACCGAATTCTCTCTGCCCAGAACGCTCGCCAAGATCGCCGCATCGATCGCTACCTCATCGATCCTCGTACCATCCTCGCAGCTCACCGGGAGGCCCGTGCCATGGAAATGGACATTGTCGGGTACTACCACTCGCACCCAGATCACTCGGCCCAACCGAGCGACTTCGACCGCCAGCAGGCCTGGCCGGGAGTGAGCTATATGATCGTCTCCGTCGAGCAAGGCCAGGTCGTCGAAACTCGCAGCTGGCGCCTGGAGGGCGACCGGCTCAAATTCGATGAAGAGGAGGTCCATCACGACCTTCCTTCAGCCCCTCTGGTGACACCCGAAAGAGATCGAAAAGTCTCCTGAATCCCTCAAAGGAGGCCGTAAGACTAGCCCCTAGCGGTGGCCAACCGAGGAGATGCAACCCATGAAGACCCCAACAAAATTACAACCGGAAGAGCTGCTCCGCTACAGCCGACATCTGAACCTACCGGAAGTGGGTATCGCCGGCCAGGAACGGCTGAAGGCAGCCCGCGTCCTGCTGGTTGGGACCGGAGGCCTTGGCTCCCCTCTCGGTCTCTACCTAGCAGCGGCCGGCGTCGGAACTTTGGGGTTGGTCGACTTCGACAAGGTTGACGAGTCGAACCTGCAACGGCAAGTTCTCTACTCCCAACGAGACCTCGGCCGGCCCAAGACCGAAGCGGCAACCGAGCGACTGAGCGGCGTGAACCCGTTCATTCGAATCGTTCCCCACGAGCTTCGCTTGACTTCCGAAAACGCCCTAGAGCTATTCGATGGATACGACATCATCGTCGATGGCACCGACAACTTTCCGACCCGGTACCTGGTCAATGATGCCTGTGTTCTCACCGGTAAGCCAAACGTGTACGGCTCTATTTTCCGCTTCGAAGGACAGGTCTCAGTCTTCTGGGGAGCGCGAGGCCCTTGCTATCGATGCCTTTTCCCCGAGCCCCCGCCCCCAGGCCTGGTGCCTTCCTGTGCGGAGGGAGGAGTTCTAGGAGTCCTACCGGGAATCATCGGGTCGCTCCAAGCCAATGAAGTCTTGAAGTTGCTCCTCCAGCAGGGCGAGCCCTTGATTGGCCGGTTGGCTCTTTTTGATGCTCTAAAAATGAAATTCCGGGAGCTACGGCTGCGCAAAGATCCGGAGTGCCCAATCTGCTCTGCCGAACCCGCTCAACGGGAGCTTATCGACTATGACCAATTCTGCGGCTTGAAGGAAGAAGCGCCCATGGAAACTCCCAACGAAATCGACCTCGAGCCCCAGACCCTCGCCGAGTGGCTGCAAAAGGGGCAACCGGTTACGGTGCTCGATGTTCGCAATCCTCACGAATACGATATCTGCCGTATCGAGGGGGCAAAACTGGTTCCGCTGTATGAGTTGCAGAGCCGACTTGACGAGTTGCCACAGGATCACCCCATCGTCGTCCAGTGTCACCATGGCCCCCGTTCCTCCCAAGCCACCGCCTTTCTACGCCAGTCGGGCTTTCCCCAGGCTTGGAACCTTGCCGGTGGCATCGACCGGTGGAGTCTCGAGATTGATGCCTCGATTCCCCGTTACTAATCGTGGCGCTCATTCTTCGCTCCCAGAGCTGCGTCAGATCACTGCCCGAGATCATTGCACGAGATCACTGCCCGGGCCCCCCTGAGCCGGTAGCCCTAGTAGAACTCAAACCAAGTGTTGCCAAATTCGTATACCGGAGGTGACACGCCGATCCTCCAGAGAGATGGCGCGCACCACTTCGAAAGGAGTCTCCGTGGATTCGAATCTGAATAGCTGGTCGGAAGAAGACTCGAGGATTTACCACCAGCTGGCCACCGCGGCAGTTCCCGAGCGAGAGGAACAGATAGCAACCTTGCTTTCACTGCTCCCCTTCGCCATCGACCAGGGGTTTGGGGCCGTTGAGTTGGGGTGCGGGGAAGGATTCCTGAGCCAGGCCCTGCTAGAAGCTTTCCCAGCCTCCTCGGTTCTTTCCCTAGATGGCTCGGAAGAGATGAGAGCCATGACGGCCAACCGCCTGTCGCCTCACTCGGGCCGATTCGAAGTGGCCGCTTTCGAGCTCGGCTCCCAAAGCTGGTGGCCTAGGCTCGACGGTGCCGACGCGGTGATCTCTTCACTATGTCTCCACCATCTGCCAAACACAGCGAAGCAACAGCTCTACCGAGGGATATTCGAAACCCTGAAGCCGGGAGGTGCATTTCTTGTCATCGACCTTCTGGAGCCCTCTCACAGTCGAGCGCGGGAGCTCCTGGCTGATCAGTGGGATGCAGCGACAAGACGGCGATCCATCGACCTTACCGGCACGGAAGCCTTGTACGAGCGTTTTTTGGCCGAAAAGTGGAATCACTATCGCTATCCTGACTCTGTCGACCTTCCTTCTCCCTTGCCAGATCATTTGAAATGGCTGAGAGAGGCCGGATTCGAGTCGGCGGATGCCTTTTCGGTCTCGGCTGGTCATGCTGTCTTTGGCGGCTTCAAGAGGTCAACCCGAGAAATACCCCAGCCTCGCCTCACATTGGACCTCGCCCACCGTGCGGTCGATCGAGCCTTTTCTAGAGCAGGAAGCTGCTAAGGGCCCTTCGAAGCTCATCATTTCCTTAGGGCGATGGTAATCTCTCCCCCTGCTGTTCGCCCGGCACATTCCAAGACCCAACTTTCGAGAAAGCCCATGAACCGTAAAAGACGCCTCTTCTCTCAGCTAGTCACCCTTTCCTGGGTTGCCGCATTGATTGCGACCGTCCCAATTACCGCGGCTGCTCAACCTACAGCTCAAGTACCCATCGAGACCTTCGAGCTCGACAATGGCATGAGAGTTCTGACGGTACACCGGCCGGAGCTAGCTTCTGTCTACGCCGGTTGGGTAGCCCACGTGGGTTCGGCCAACGAACGACCGGGAATTACCGGCATTAGCCACTTCTTCGAGCACATGATGTTCAAGGGCACTCACATCATCGGTACCCGGGACATCGAGCGGGACCTAGCGGTGATTGCTGAGCAGGAGGAAGTGCAGGAAAAAATCCGCGCCGAATACCGCAAACAGAGGGAACGATCGCGGCTTGGCGAGATCGGCGACCCCTTCGATGATCAATACCGTACCCCGGAGCTGGAACAGCTGGAACAGCGGTTTCGTGAGCTGGTGGAGGAGCAACGGGCCTTGATGGTCAAGGACGAATACGACCAGATCTACACCAACGCTGGCGCCTCCAGCTTGAATGCTTTCACCACCCACGACCTGACCGCCTATTTCATTTCCGTTCCAGCCAATAAATTAGAGCTTTGGTTCTGGATGGAATCAGACCGACTGTCGTCACCGGTGTTCCGAGAGTTTTACTCCGAGCGGGACGTGGTTTACGAGGAACGTCGACTGCGGACCGAGTCCACCCCAACGGGGAAGTTCGACGAGATGCTCGACTCCCTTTTCTGGCAATCCCACCCCTACAGTTGGCCGGTAGTCGGGTGGCCCTCCGATCTGGAGAGCTACACCCAGGCCCAGGCAGACGAGTATTTCGCGACCTACTATGCTCCCAACAACCTGACTGCGATATTGGTGGGAAATTTCGACCCGGAAAGGGTTCGAGAGCTCGCCCAACGCTACATGGGCCGCCTACCTAGAGGTGAGCAGGAACCACCGGACGTGGTGACCATGGAGGTCGCACAAAACGCCGAGAAGAGAATGATCGCTCACTGTGACTGCCAACCTCAGATCGAGGTTCGGTACCACGGGGTCCCGTTCCGGCACCGCGACTCCTATGCCCTCGACGTGCTGGCTGCCCTCCTCAATGGATCTACCGGGCGCCTCTATAAGGCACTCGTTCTGGAGCAGGAAATCGCCAGCTCCGCTAGCTCGAGACAAGACGAACGGAAGTGGGCCGGGCTATTTTCCCTTCACGCCGAGAGCCGCGGCGATGCCACGCCAGAGCAGTTGGAACAGGCGCTCTATGCGGAGATTCGCAAGCTTCAAGAGGCACCGGTCGCCGACCGGGAGCTTCAGAAAGTGAAAAACCGGATCTCAGCGGACGCCTATCGCCGGCTGCAGCAACCCTTCTTCCTGCTCTTTCAGCTGATGCTCTACGACGGCCTGGGCGATTACCAGTACATCAACCAATGGTCCGAAAAAACCCTGGCAGTGACTGCTGAGGACGTTCAACGGGTCGCCAAGAAGTACTTTCAGCCCGAGAACCGAGCGGTTGGCCTGTACTACCGCAAAGCCGGTACCAATGCCGAAGAGATACCCCCGGAATTAGCAGAGCTTCCGGAACCTGTGCGCCAGTCGATCCAAAGCGAGCTGCGCAAGATTCGGGCCGAAGAGGACCCAGCGGTGTTGGAAGGCTCTCTGAGCCAATTAGCCGCTCAGAAAGGCCAGATGCCCCCCCAATACCAGCCGGCTTTTTCTCTCTTGGAAAAGGAAATCGGCGACCGGCTGAAGGCGCTGAAGGAACAGCCAGCAGCGGACGATGGAGGTGAATCATGAGTTTCGAACGGAGCGCTTATGGCGCCCTGGTGTTGACCCTTGCCCTCTCCCTGGCGTCGGCTCTGCCCGGATCCGCCGATAGCACTGGCCGCAAGGGGAAGGCTATCCCTGAAAGGCCGGAGCAACTCTCCTTTCCTACGCTGGACTTCGAGATTCCTCAAGGAGACCGTTACCGCCACTCCATCGCCGGCTCTACCCCTGCCTACGTGGTCGAAGACCACTCCCTTCCGCTGGTGAATATCTCGGTACGAATCCGCTCCGGCAGCTACCTGGATCCTGCCGATAAACCCGGGTTGGCCTTTCTCACCAGCAGCCTGGTCCGGCGGGGAGGAACCGCCTCCAAAAAGGCAGAGGATTTCGACGAAGAAGTGGAGTTTCTGGCCGCGAATATCGGCACTGCAAGCTCCAATAGCCACAGTCAAGCTTTCGCAAGCTGTATTACCCAGGCCCTCGACTCCTGTCTCGAACTCTTCTTCGAGATGCTTCGGGAGCCCAGGTTTCAGCTGTCTCGCCTGGAGGTTGAGAAAGCCCGCTTGCTAGAAGGCCTCAAGCAGCGCAACGATGATGCCGGAGACATCCTGGATCGAGAGTGGGATTGGCTGCTACTCGGCGAAGACTACTTCGTTGCTCGAAAACCGACCGCTGACCAACTGACAAGCATTCAACCGGCCGACCTGAGAGATTTTCATCGCCGCTCCTGGAGGCCGGAGGGAATGGTTTTTACCGTCTCCGGAGATATCGACACCAAAGAAATCTTGGCCAAACTAGAGCACTACCTCTCCCAATGGCCGGAAGTTGCTGCGGATCTTCCCGCCTGGCCTCCCTCTCTTCCCACCAAGAAACCTCAGCCTGGCTTGTACTATGTGGACAAAGATATCCCTCAGGGCAAAGTCTACATCGGCCATTTGATGCCTCAGGTGACTGACTGGGACAACCCGGACCTCGCCCCCCTTAGAGTCATGAACGAGATCCTAGGAGCTGGAGGTTTCAGCTCTCGCATCGTCCAGAGGATTCGCTCCGACGAAGGTCTGGCCTACTCCGCTGGAACAAACTACTCCATAGAACCTTTGTGGCCCGGTTCGTTCTTCGTCTCCTACCAATCCAAGAGCTCAACGGTGGCTCTCGCTGCCAAGATCGCCCTAGAAGAGATCGACCGCATCCAACGGGAGCCGGTTTCCCCGTCGGAGCTCGAAACAGCTAAGAATTCGTTGATCCAGACCTTTCCCCGTCGATTCGAATCGGCCAATCAGATTGCCAGCACCTTCGCCTTTGACCAATACCTGGGCCGCTCCCATGATTACTGGCACAAATGGCGCGGCCAGATGGCGAAGATTACTGCTGCTGACGTACAGCGGGTCGCCCAGAAGTACCTGGACCCCAGTCAATTTCTCATGCTTGTGGTTGGGAAATGGGATGATATCGCCCCCGGGGACAAGGATGCTCGGGCCACTATGAAAGAGTTTTTCGATGGCAAGGGCCAGCCTCTACCCATCCGAGATCCTCTCACTCTCCAGCCACAACCGTGATCCCAGGGTTCGCTCTCAGGAGACCCGTCTCGCGACCGAGCGGAAGTGAGTCCTCAGAAAGCCGAGATGGGTTTGGTAGTCGCCCTTCGGTAGTGGAGCCCACGCCCTTGAAGAGGCAAGCTTTACGCCGTGGGCTCCTTTGGGCGGTTCTGGTTCCCTTGCTGGGTAGCACTTCGACCGCCTGTCAAAGGCATCCAGCTGCCGAACAACAAGCCGTGACCGCTGCCGTATTGGAATACGGCACGATGGTCACCGAAAAGGCGATCCTGGCTGCCCCGGACCGCAACTGGGGCCGTCACAAGGAATTGGGAATCTGGCGCTTTCGAGGATCCTCAACGATCTCCGTCTTCCTCCCTGACCAGCTCCACGAGCATCTGACCTTCTTCTTTCGTACCTACGGCGTGACCGCTGAGCAGCAATTCCACCTGTTTTGGGATGGGGAAAATCTCGCCGGCTTTCGTCAGGGCAAGGAGCTCAGCCTGGACTTGCCTCCGCGGTTCCTGGGGCCGGGCAAGCATTTTCTGGAGATCAAACGGGTCGTCCTGGGAGAGCCCATCCAGAACACCTTCCAGGACATCGGCTTCTCTATGGGAGGAACCGAAACCCCCCTATTGGTGGAAGATCTCGACCGACTGCGATATCTGGTCGACTTCCTGAATGTTGGTGTAACGGGTATGGACCGTCAAAGCTATGGAGGAGTCCTCTTCGAGGGTAACGGCTCTCTCGAGACTTCCGTAGACCTTCCCTCCTCTGGCTTCCTCGATATGGTTTTGGAGAATTTCTCCAACCAAGAGGCTCGGTTCGAAATCAAACGGGGAGAGTCTACCGAGGCTGTGACGGTCGAGAAGATGGCGAGTCAACCGTTTCGATTACCGCTACCAGGAGGAACCCAGAACCTCGAACTGAGAGTCGATGGAGATGGCGACGGATTGTATTTATGGGGAGAGCCAACGGCCGAGCTAGACCGCCAGACCCAAGAAACGCCGATTTTCCTAATCACCCTGGATACCACTCGGAGAGATGCCCTCTCCCCCTACAACGGCAGAACCAAGGTCACGCCCCATATTCAGAAACTGGCCTCCCGAGCAACGGTGTACGACAACGCCTTTAGCGTGTCTCCCTGGACTCTTCCCTCCCATGCGTCGATCATGACCGGCCTTTACCCGTCGAAGCACGGTGCTGGGGTGCGATCCCAATTCTTGAGGGAAGAGGTGCCGACGCTGGCAAGGTCCCTCAGAACTCGCGGCTACCTCACCGCTGGTTTTGCCGGTGGCCGACTCTGCTCCCACACCTTTGGTGTGGGTCAAGGCTTTTCCCGTTACCTAGATCCGGAGACCTTCGAGACCACCGGTGACCAAATGACCGACGAGGTTTTGGAGGTGGTAGAAAAGCACCGGGGCAAGAACCTCTTTGTTTTTGCCAACTACTTTGACCCCCATGCTCTTTACAAGGCACCCGAGGAGTTTCAACAGCGCCTCGACCTGCAGCGGCACCGGGAAGCTCTCAAGGAGCATCGCCTTTGGCAGTTCTTTGATCAGGGCAGCGCCGATGCCTGGAGACAAATTATCGATGGAGGTACTCCGGCCCCCTCTCGAGAGATCCTCGCCTACCTGGAGGCCGCCTACCTTTCCGAAGTGGCCTTTATGGATGCCCAACTGGGAAGATTGTTCGATCGACTCCGCCAGCTCGACCTGTTCGATCGATCGCTGATCATCCTGGTCTCGGATCATGGCGAGTTGCGGGGGGAATACGGCGGACTCTTTTCCCATGCTGGGCGGCTGGACCCGGAGCTCACCGAAATTCCCCTGATCATCAAATGGCCTCACCAGCGAAAAGGGCAGAGGGTCGAGTCCCTGGTTTCTCAAGTGGATCTTTTCGCCTCGATTCTCACAGCGGTGGGCATTGACGCGCCAGCTCACGATGGCCAGCTGTTGGCAGCGGCGGTAGAAGAAGAGCGAAAGGCGCGGCTGATTTTTCTAGAAGAGCATGAGAGCCGAGTTCATCCATTACCTCGTCGACTGAAGATTGCCCCCCACGTCTACGGCGTTCAGCGCCTTCGCCGACGACAGATCGTGTGGAAGAGCGGAGGCCACTGTTACCGCCAAGAAAATGGCGCTTGGAGGGAGGAAACCTGCCAGACATCCCCCGAAGAAGCTCTCAGTCGGGTCGAGCAAACCTTGGGACGTCCAGCGACCGTAGTGGACGCAGGTTAGCTCAGCGAAGAAGACCGAGAAGCTTTAAAAGCTCTTGGCTACCTGTAGCCTGAACGTTCTACAGGGATAAAGGCCCGCCTGGAGCTGGATGGATCGGGACACGCCGCTCTGGCCCAAAGAAACAAACCTCAACATCTCACCGGCCTCGTCGCGAGGAGCCGTTGGCGCCTGAAGATAGAAGGAAGAAGGTAGTTTCTACGGCGCAGGCAGAGTTGCGCTCTGCCGAGGAGCAGCATCAACTTCTGACCTAGTTGATGCTGGTAGGTACGGAGCCGCGCCAGAAAGCCGAAGGGAAGATCAGGCTAGGCACTGTCGAATGGTATGGCAACGGTGATGGCCATCCCCTTTGGATGGCGACGTTCGATCTGCAGACTACCGGCCCAGAAATTGGCCCTTTCCTGGATTTGCCGAAGACCGAAGGACTTACCAGAGCTCAGCTCCTTGGTGGAGAAGCCCTTGCCGTCATCGGTCACCGTGAGTACCAGACAATCATCAAGCTCCTGAAGAGAGACATCGACTCGCGTTGCCTCCGCGTGACGCACCACATTGGTCAACATTTCCTGAAAGCTGCGAAACATCGCCGTCGCAAGATCCGGATGAATCTTCTTGCTATCCACCGAGCAACTCGATCGACATTCAAGACCAGCACGTTCCTGATAGTCCCGCGCTTGCCACTCGATAGCCGTAACCAAACCAAGCTCGTCCAACAACTGGGGCCTCAGCTCGGTGGAGATTCGCCGCACGGTCTTGACGGTAGTATCGGCAAGCTCGACGACCGCCTGAATGCGACTGTCCACCGACGCCGGCTGTCCTGTTATTTTGGCCCGAAGCCAGGCCAAGTCCATTTTGATGGCGGTCAGAGATTGACCTAGCTCATCGTGTATCTGAGCTGCGATCCGGGCTCGTTCCGACTCCTGATCCGATTGCAGGTGATGAGCGAGATCTCGTAGGTGTCGGTAGGAAGCGCGGAGATCTTCCTCGACCTCTTTGCGCTGCTGAGCTTCCCTCTCCAACGCCCCTTCCAGAGCCAACCGTTCTAGCTCGGACCCAGCCATGAGAGCGTAGATCCGCATCAACGAGGCCGTCAATGAGTCCTGATCTCGAGATCGGTTGTCCGCTACTGCCAAACAGCCAATCAGTCGTTTCTGGGAGTCGTGAACACCCGTGACCAGGTGACCTGCCAGCCCCTTCTCCTCTGCTACTTTGAGAGTTTCCCCTCCTTGGCCTTCGGCCTGCGAGGATCCCGTCGGGAAAAGGCCGCCAGCCGGCATGGCCATCACCTCTCGCCCCAATAGATCTCGCCGAAGGGAATCCTTCATTTGAATCTTCTTTTCACCGGAGCCACCTCGATCCTGCCAACGGGCGGGGGGCTGCAACCAGTGAGCGACCAAACGAAAATGACCGGGTTCTGCTGGGTCGAGACTCACAAAGATCGAGGCAGAAGATACTCCCAAGGAAGTAGCCAAGAGCTGAACGAGGGACTCCAGATAGTCCATTCCTGGAGTCCCTCTAGTTTTTTCCGCAATGGAATCCAGAAGATCTTCAGGAGCTAGAACCCCTCCTGGCCCCCGGTTTCTGGAGGAAAGGCTCGATACCTCACCACCGATCCTGGTCGGCTTGGGCCAAGTCAAACCGAATAGGAGGAAGCCCCCAAAGAACAGGAAAGCTAGAGAAGAGCCCCAGACGATGAGACTCATTCAAAATCTCCCGACAAGGTCCCACCGCCGGCCTAAGCGCGTCAAACCTCTTCGCTCAGGAAGGTTGGGGCTCTGCCAGCCCCTTCTGCAGACCGTAGTGCATGATCTGGGCGGTATTCTTGAGATGCATCTTCTGAAGAATGCGGGTGCGGTAGGTACTGATGGTTTTGACGCTCAGGTCCAGCTCATCGGCAATCTCACCGACGGTTTTGCCGGAAGCGAGCTGGCACATAACCTGGAACTCGCGATGGGAAAGACTGTCGTGAGCATCGATGTCATTGCCCGATTCGAGGTGCTCGACGAGGGCTTCTGCCAAAGTCGTGCTGACATATTTTCCCCCCAGATGAATCCGTCGAATGGCGGTCAGAAGTTCCTCCGGAGCACTCTCTTTGGTCATGTAGCCATCGGCTCCCTCTTTCATGAGCCGAACCGCGTACTGGTCCTCCGGGTGCATGCTGAGCATCAGGATTCGAATGTGTGGGAGTGCCCGCTTCAACTCCGCCAACGTGTCCATTCCACCCTTACCCGGCATGGATACGTCCAGAACAGCCACATCCGGCGTTTCCTGTTTTGCTAACAGCAATGCCTCGTAACCGTCGGCAGCCTGCGCCACGACCGAGATGTCCTGGGCTTCCCCTAACAAGCGGGCTAGACCTTCGCGCATCAACTTGTGATCGTCTGCTATCAGAACCTTCATGCCCACTCACCTCCGCCCAGAACTCGCCACAACCGCCATCAGAAGGGGCTTCCAGCTGCCACGACCTGCCTGAGACTCACCACAGTCCAGCCCAGATTCTTCGGCTGTTTGTTGGCAAAGGACCGTTGAACAACAGTATGTCTAATCTACCTACGAAGGGGCATCGGTATTGCGCTTTCAATGTAGTCAGAACTATTCCGCCTTTAAAGTAGGTGTTTATCCTACAAATACAATCAACCCGACGACTCGAGTCCATCGCCACTAAGCCAAGTGAGCTGAGCTCGAGAACTGTCCGCGAACCAGGCCGCGATGGAGCCAATCTTCCATCGTCACCAGGAGATCTGCTAGTCGAACCGGCTTGCTTAGAAAAGCATCTACTCCTGCCGCCAGGCAGCGCTCCTCGTCTCCCGGCATCGCCAAGGCCGTGACAGCAATGATGGGTAGGGAGGTCAAATGGGGATCCTGACGCAGAGCTCGAGTCGCCTCCAGTCCGTCCATCTCGGGCATTTGAATGTCCATGATCACTAAATCTGGCAAGCGGCTCTTGGCCAGCTCGACGGCCTGGCGACCATTCTCTGCAATGAGCACAGAAAAACCGTTTGTTTCGACGAAAGCGCGCAATGTTTGAAGATTTGCGGAGTTGTCCTCAGCGATCAACACAAGGGGTGGAGCCGGCCCTGGCCAGGGCCGCTTTCCATGGGCTCGAGCGCTTCGAGTTTGTGGTTCCCTTCTCACCTCGAAGTTGCCCAGAGGTAGAGAGACCGTGAAACGGCTGCCGTTCTCGGGCTCACTTTCCACAGACAGGCTTCCACCGTGGAGCTCGACCAGTTGATAGACCAGGGGGAGCCCCAGGCCAGTTCCACCAAACCGACGAGCCAGGCGACTGTCCAACTGAACGAAGGGCCGAAAAAGGAGCCCAAAGTCGGCGCGGGCGATCCCCATGCCCGTATCCCAAACGGAAAAATGAACGATCTGTCCTTCCTCCTCTACCCGCACATCGAGACCAGCCCTTCCTCCTTGGGCAGTGAACTTCACCGCATTGCTCAAGAGATTCAACAAAATCCTCTTCAAACAACGCCGATCTGCATAGACCGCGGCTTCTTCCGAAGGCAAGAGAGAAGACAACTCCACCTCCTTGGCCAAGGCGTCGTGCTCGATGTAATCCAGACTCGATTGGCACACTTCCTTGATGGAGATCGAAGCCATTTCCAACTGGTGCTCACCCGCTTCCAGACGAGCAAAATCGAGAAGATCATTGATGACCGCCAGAAGGTTCTTCCCACTTTGAGAAATACTGTCGATAAAGGAACGTTGCCGTGAGTTCACTTTCCCATAGGTCTCGTCCCGAAGAATTTCGGAGAGCCCTAGAACGGCATTGAGGGGAGTTCTCAGCTCGTGACTCATGCTGGCTAAGAATTGATCCCTCACCTGGGTTGTGCTTTCCAGGTCCGCATGGGCTTTTCCTAACTCTTCGGCTCTTTCCCCTAATTGGGCCGTCAGCAGCGAGCACTCCTCCTTGAGGGCCTGTTCACTGAGAGCAAGCTGATGTAGCTTCTGTTGATGGCTCTCCAAGTCCTGCGCCGCCTCACCCAGTTGCTGTTTTAGCTCCTCCACCATCTTCGTTTCTTTGGAGATACTCTCGGCAAATCGGGAAGCGGCTAACTGAAAGGAATCCGTCAGCTGGGAAACTTCATCTCCATCATGTTCCGGAGCGACCGGGTCAACCTGGGTTGTCGTTGCCGCAACGAGCCTCCGTAAAGGGCGAGACAGGGTTCGGCCAATCGCGGCGGCGACGAGAGCTCCAGCAGCAAAAACAAGAGCTGTAAGAACCCCGACTCGGGATCGAACCTCTCGGAGCTTCCACCATTGCTGCCGAGCAGAAAGGGCGACTCCTACGCTTCCAACCGGATGCCCAGGAGAAGTCAAGGGCCGTCTTACAAATTGAGTGTCGGGCTTTCCCCGAATCCCCACCCAGGACTCTGTCAGGAGACCGCCCCCTTCTGCCTCCTCCCGATCCCTGCTGAAATCGGGATCTAGAGTCGAAACCAAAGTTTCTCCCCCTGGGCCATAGAGCCAAATGCCCTCGACGGTACTCTGCTCGCTGAAGCGCTCCCGGAACGAGCGCAATCGCTGCTCGCTAACCAGACCCTGCTTCTGTTCCAAGATCTCGAGGAGAGACTCTGCAAGGAGGGCTCCCTGGGCCTCCACCGCCGATTCCAACAACTTCTCCTGCTGGTAGATCGACAGTAAGGTCCCTATCGACAACGCTAGCGCGAAGAGGAAAACCATCCAGAAGGTGATCTTGGCGGATAAAGAAGATATGGCGTTGGGAAAGTCGAGCATTATAGGCAACCCTGAATATCCCAATATGCTATTCCTCACCTGCTGCGTCTTACAGACTCGAAGCGCCGACTTCCGCGTAGGACGGAGTCTGATATTCAGACGGAAAATTCCCTACACGACTCGGAAAACCTGAGGTCTCAGCGGCCTGGCCACCTCCGGTGGGATAATGGTGACCCCTATGAGACGCGCGTGGCCCCTTCAATTACTCCTCACGCTGCTCCTAGTTGCTTTCGCCGGCCTGGTTTGGCTGACCTACCACCCCGAAGCAGAGATCTTGACCCAAGCCGAGGACATTCCCGTGGTCGGCTCTTGGGCGACCCATTTGCGTCGCATCTACCTTCCGAAAAAGCCTCGTATTGAGTCTCCGCGAGAACCTGGCTCGAGCCGAGTCGATGAGGCATCCCCGCAGAGCATCCCTGCCATCGAACTGCGGGGGCTCGAAGCTCGCCCCTTCGAGTGGTTTCGAGATGGCGCCCCGATCTTCGATGCTCCTCTTGAAGGAGCCCAAGAGATCGGTCAAGTCGTAGGAATCAGACGTCTCGTCCTTTGGGAGCAGAGAGAGGGCTGGGCCGCGGTCCGGACGAAAGGTGTCCATGGGTGGATCCATCTAGATGCTTCCTCGATACTGAACGAACCACCCCTTGGCAGAGCGACGAAACCCGTTTTGGCTCTGGACGGACGGGCCCCGGACCCAGACCGACTCCGGAGGGCGTTGGAGAAGTTCCCTGAGCTCCCCAAAGAGATGAACTTCGGCCCCTACAAAACCTACACAGACCTCGACAATTCAACCTTGTTGGCGTTCCTGAATCGGGTGGCAGAGAACTTGGAGACCAGCTACCGAGAGCGAACCCTCCTTGCTCCCAGAGGACAGGCCCACGAGGTCGTCTTGCTTTTTGCCCACGAAGCCTCCTACCGAGAATTCCAACAGACAGAATCTCGCCTCGAAGGACTCGATTCCCGCGGCCATGCAGAAACCGGCATGGCAGCCTTATTCGTCGGCGAGAGTGATACTTCGGAAATCGCCGCCACCCTGGTCCACGAGCTTGCCCACCTCTTAAATCGCCGGTCCATTGGCCCAGCCCTCCCCCCCTGGCTCGACGAAGGTATCGCCGAAGACCTCGCCAGCTCACGACTCGCCGCCGACGGCACCCTCCAGTTGGGTTCTCTCCGAGGCCAGGCAAGTCTTCAAGGGACCGTGGTTTCCTACAGCGGCGCTTTCGCCGCCCTCCGGCAACTCCAGGAAAGGGCTTCTCTGGATGACTTGCCGCCCCTTCGCAAGCTGGTCGACCAGGATTGGCATACCTTCGTTGCCGATTCCCATCGCACCTTCAATTACGCTCATTCGGCCCTTTGGGTGCGGTTCCTTTTCAGTGGCGACCCAGTCTTGCCAACATCCTTTAGAGAGTTCCTCGACGCCGTCGCCAAAGGAGAACCGGTGCACTCCGCCCACCTGGAACAGCGACTCGACCGCAGTTGGGCGCAGCTGGATAGGGAGTTTCGTGCGTGGCTCGAAGGGGAGTACGTTCGCTGGCTCCCTCTGTTGGATTGACTCCACCGTCGACCAGGATCCAACTTCGAGATCCAACAGGTAGCAGATCGCAGGGGCAAGGAAGTTTTAGCCCGGACTTCTCACGGACTTCGTGGCGAGACTCCGCAGTTCTTGGAGATCCAAGGATAGAAGAAGATTTCTGGGAGCCAGGCAGAGTCACACTCTGTCGAGGACACAGAATGGCCTTTTGGCGCCGAAGTTTCCTGCAGATACGGAACCGCAGCAGAAGGTCGGTGAGCTGTACAGATTGAGAGAAGGTAAAAAGGTGGCGACTCTCCGGGATGAGCTGATGGGAGAGGGGGAGAGCCGCCACGAATTGGAGAACCGTTTTTGGACTCGACCGGCAGCCCCTGAAGTTGGCTTATGAAAGTCTTACCGAGCTTCCGGTCAAGGTGGTGTCGTTTCTCGTTCGACAAGGGAGATGATAGGAGGGATGCCCAAAAGGCAATATCCGCAGAAACCTGATTGGAGCGTAGGGTCCCACGCCGAAAGGCCGTAGGTTTACGGACTACAAGGCGGAGGAAGGGGCCAATAGGGACTCTTCTTCTCTCCAGGCTGCTTCACCGTCTCCGTAGTGCTCTCGCTTCCAGATAGGAACCTCTGCCTTGAGCCTCTCGAGAAGCAGGCGGTTGCCCTCATAAGCTTCCTCGCGGTGAGGAGAAGCAGAGGCAATGGCGACGCTGGGCTCGCCGACAGGAACTTCACCGAGTCGGTGCACGATGCCCAATCTTAGATTGGAAGAAGCTGCTTCCAGCTCCCGAGTGATAGCGAGCAGTCTGCTCTCTGCCATGGAGCGGTAGGCAGAGTAGGTCAATCGGACCACTGGACGACCTTGATGGTGATCCCGAACCGTGCCCAAGAAGAGCAATACTGCCCCGCAGCTAGGAGCTTTTAGGGTGGCTAGGAGGCCTGGTACGTCGATCGCGTCCTCCACTAGCCCGACTCTTGCCTCTAGGCTCCCCCGTTCTCTTCCCCCTTCGCTGGGAGCTCCACCGGAAACGGGAGGCAGGAGAGCCACCTCGACACCATCGCGAAGTAATGACGAGGGAGGAGCCAATTCCCCTTCTACAGCGATCGCTAGACGAGGCCAAAGCGGCTCTAGGTCCGGGTACTGAGCTTGCAGCACATCCCGCAAATCCGAAAGGGTACTGCCCTCCGGAAGGGTGAGTGAGGCTTGGTCAGAACCGATGGCATCGCGAGCGCTGGCGAAAGCTAATAGTTGAATCTTCACGCGGTGAATGCTATCAGTTGCATACGTGTCGGTGGATTTCTCCGGAGGATGAGCTTTGGCGATCTTAGAAAACAATCTCAAGTTAGACGATCATTATCAGCGGCGTAGCCAGTTTTGGAAGGCGCGACTCGCGGAGATTCAGCAACAGGAGGCGGTTTTGCGCCAAGGGGGTGGCGAAAAGCGCATGGCCCGACATCGCAGCCGAGGCAAGATGACTGCCCGGGAGCGCGTGGATGCTCTCCTCGATCCAGATTCTTTTTTTCTCGAGCTCGGTCTTTGGGCCGCCCATGGCATGTACCAGGAATACGGCGGCGCGCCGGCAGCTGGCGTCGTCACTGGCATCGGTTTGATCGACGGTGAAGAAGTCGTCGTCGTCGCCAACGACGCGACGGTAAAGGCGGGCGCTTGGTTTCCCATGACCGGCAAGAAAGTCCTTCGCGCCCAAGAGATCGCCCAGGAAAATCGGATCCCGATCATTTATCTCGTGGACTCAGCAGGGGTCTTTCTACCCCTTCAGGACGAAATCTTCCCCGACAAAGAGCATTTCGGCCGCGCTTTTTACAACAATGCCCGGCTATCCGCTGCCGGAATCTTCCAAATGGCTGCCGTCATGGGGTCCTGTGTTGCCGGTGGTGCCTACCTTCCCATCATGAGCGACGAGTGTCACATCGTAGAAGGTACCGGTTCCATTTTCCTGGCGGGCCCTCACCTGGTGCAGGCAGCCATCGGAGAAAAGATCGCTGAGGAAGATCTCGGAGGTGCAGAGGTCCAAGCGGATATCTCAGGAGTTGTCGACCATCGACACCCGGACGATGCCTCTTGTCTCAAGAAGCTCCGCTCCCAATTTGCGCAACTGGCCCGGCGGCCCAAGGCTCCTTTTGCCCGCCGGCCGACGAGCCCTCCTCTGTTCCCGACGGAAGATCTCTACGGCATCTCCCCAGCGGATCGCTCCAGACCTTACGACACTCGCAACATCCTCGCCCGCCTCCTGGATGGCAGCGACTTTGACGAATACAAGGCTACCTATGGCGAAACGTTGTTGTGCGGCACCGGCTGGATCGATGGGTGGGCCGTGGGGATCGTTGCCAACCAGCGAAATATCGTAAAGAAAAAGACCGGCACCAACAGCCGGGAGAGGGAGTTGCAGATCGGTGGAGTCATCTACTCCGAAGCCGCCGACAAGGGTGCCCGCTTCGTTCAGCTTTGCAACCAGAAGGGAATTCCCCTCATCTTTCTGCAGGACGTTACCGGATTCATGGTGGGAAGCCGAGCGGAACGAGGGGGGATCATCAAAGACGGCGCGAAAATGGTCAATGCGGTCGCCAATTCGGTGGTGCCAAAGATCACCATCTTCATCGGGAACTCTTTTGGTGCCGGCAATTACGCCATGTGCGGCAAAGCCTATGGCGCTCGATTTCTCTTCGCCTGGCCCTCCGCTGCCATCGCCGTGATGGGTGCTTCCCAAGCGAGTAAGACTCTACTCGCCATCGAGCTCGGCAAACGAGGTGGAGAAATTCCTGAAG
This sequence comes from Deltaproteobacteria bacterium, assembly GCA_022601195.1. Lineage (GTDB taxonomy): Bacteria > Acidobacteriota > Thermoanaerobaculia > Multivoradales > JAHZIX01 > JAHZIX01. Next base: position 12,819 of record JAHZIX010000039.1, on the reverse strand, counting down.
AAGAGAAAAAGGAACGTCTGCGACAAATCGAGGCCCGGTTCAACGCCACCACGGACCCCTGTCACGCTGCTTCTCGCCTATGGGTTGATGCCATCATCGACCCTGCCGAGACCCGACAGGTCATCTCCCGTTCCCTGGCATCTACAGCTAACAACCCCGACATACCGGAATTCAAGACCGGTGTTCTACAGACATGAGGACGGCGTGCCGGACCTCTCGATGCTAGTCTAGCAACCTGTGGTGACACTCACTCTGGCTCCGAACGGGTCTTTGATGGTGGCTCCTCGTTGCGGAACCGAGGGCAAATCGCGGGTTTGCTTCCAATTCTTCGCTTTGACTCACCACCAGATTCCTAGGTCCCGCCAACGAGGGACTTTCAGCACAGGCTGCGCTAAGCGACGATATTTACAGGCAAGGTGACCATGAAAACGATCCGTATCGGCAATGGCCAAGGCTTCTGGGGCGACAACGTCGATGCCCCGGTGGAACTACTCCGAGGTGGCCCCCTCGACTATTTGGGCATGGACTATCTGGCAGAGGTCACTCTCTCCATCATGATGCGTCAAAAACTGCGCAACCCGGAGCTCGGCTACGCCACCGACTTCATCGGTTTTATTCGCAGAGTCCTCCCGGAGCTCAAGGAACGCAATGTTCGCGTGCTCTCCAACGCCGGTGGCCTGAACCCTCTCGCCTGCCGCGAGAAGATCTTCGAAGTGGCCCGTGAGCTGGGCGTCGAAGGGGTCCGGGTAGGAGTCGTCGAAGGCGACGACATCCTGGCTCGGTTGCCGCAGCTGATGGCCGAGGGTCATCGCCTGGAGAATATGGATTCCGGAGAGCCCATTGCTGCCCACGCCGCTCACGCGACCAGCGTCAATGCCTATCTGGGCGCGCGGCCGGTGGTCGAGGCTCTGGACCAAGGGGCGTTGATCATATTGTGTGGCCGCATCACCGACACAGCTCTGGCTCTGGCACCCATGATCCATGAATTCGGCTGGGGAGAGGAAGAGTGGGATCTGCTCGCTAGTGGCACCATCGCCGGGCACATTCTCGAATGTGGCCCCCAGTGCACCGGGGGTAACTTCAGTCGCTGGTGGGAAGTACCAGATTTGTGGAACGTCGGTTACCCGGTGGTAGAGGCGTCTGCTGACGGAACTTTCGTGGTTACCAAGCAGCCCGGCACCGGTGGCATGGTGACGGTAGATACCGTAGCTGAGCAACTGTTATACGAAATGGGCAATCCCCGCGAGTACATTACTCCCGACGTAACCGCCGATTTCTCTACGGCACAGCTCGCCCAGGAGGGCAAGGACCGGGTTGCCGTCAGCGGCATCCGAGGCGGCCCCAGAACACCCTTCCTCAAGATCTCTGCCTCCTACCTAGCTGGCTACAAGGCCTCCGGTGAGATCACTATATGTGGCCCGCGAGCCGTCGAGAAAGCACACCTATCTGCGGAGATCGTCTGGAAACGACTGGAACGCGCTGGCATCGTCTTCGCGGAAGAGAACCGGAGCACGGAAGTTCTCGGGGTCGGCGCTTGTCTTCCCGGTCTACTGGCAGCACCCGAGGAGCCCCCGGAGGTCGTCTTGCGCTTGGGAGTTCGCGACCCAGACCCCAAGCGGGTAGAGCGCTTCGGTAAGGAGATCGCTCCCCTGGTGACCGCTGGCCCTCCGGGGGTAACCGGCTTCGCCCAGGGTCGACCCAAACCCCAGAAAGTCGTCGCTTATTGGCCCGCCCTCATGGACCGAAGAGTGGTCGAAGATCATCTCCAAGTGTCGGTGGAAGAGGCGTGAGCCGAAGCCCGATCGATGTCCCCGGCCGCGCAGCGCCGACCCACTGGCGCTTGTCTCTCGCTGTCGGAATCGTTCCCCTGATGCTGATCGGTTTTCTATCCAGCGCCCTGGCGAACCGCCTCGCCTTCGTTGTTTGGAGCCTGGTTGCGGGAGCCGCCTATGCGGCCTGCTTACGCCACGGATTCCAAACAGAAACTAGGGCGAGGCGAAGGTTTGCCTTACCTTGTCTCGCCTTGGGACTGGCACTCATGGCCCATGGCGCCCTCAACTCTTGGTTTGGCCCTGAATTGGACCTGGCCTTCCGGGCCTTCTTGCCAAATCTTCACCACCCCTTGCTCACCCGCCCCGTAACCGCTGTCGCTCTTGGCATCGGCTTGGGAATCTGGGCGGTCGTCCTCACCTATCGATCTCAGAACGTCCCGAGGAGATTCCTGTGAAGGTTCCGCTGCATCGCATCGCTCACGCTCGTTCCGGTGACAAGGGAGACGGCAGCAACGTCGGCCTCATCGCCTACTCCGAGGAGGGATATGACATCCTCCTCCAACAAGTCACCGTCGACCGAGTCCGGGAGCACTTCGCCACCGTCTGTCACGGCAAGGTCGAACGATTCGAAGTGCCCAACCTGAAGGCTCTCAACTTTCTGCTCCACGACTCCCTCGGCGGAGGCGGAACGGAAAGTTTGAAGATTGATGCGCAAGGAAAGACCCATGGTCAAGGCCTCCTTCAGATGATCGTGGAAGTCCCCGAAAGCCTGCTGAACGAGGAAACTTGAATCGTGAACCCCATAGACCGCGAAACACAGCTCCAAAGGGCTCCACACCAAGATGACTTCGAACATTTGGTGGTCGGACGCGAAGAGGATCTTCTGTGGGTTCGCCTCGACGATCCCAAGCGAGCCAATGCCCTGTCCCAGGGAATGCTCACCGAGCTGACCACCCTCTACAGCTGGCCCTTGCGGTCCGTCGGCATTCGTGCGCTCTTGCTTTCTGGAGAAGGCAAGAACTTCTCGGCAGGGGCAGACCTCGCCCACCTGAGAAGTCTCAGCAACGCCAGCCACGACGAGAACCGACAGGACTCCCAGCGCTTGAGAGGACTCTTCGAGTCGGTACTCCGTCAGGAGGTGCTGACCATCGCCTTGGTCCACGGCGCCTGCGTCGCTGGCGGCTGCGGTTTGGCCACCGCCCACGACTATGTAGTGGCCGAGGAGCGGTCTCGGTTTCTATACAGCGAGGTCAAAATCGGCTTCGTGGCGGCTCTCGTGGCCACCTACCTCTCGTTGCGCCTGCGCGGCTCTCACGTTCGTGAGCTGCTCCTCAACCCACGATTCATCGATGCCCAGGAAGCGGTAGAGATCGGCCTTGCCAATCGCATTGCTGCTCCGGGAGAGCTCGGGGAGGCCGGGCGAGACCTCGCCGTGGAAGTTCTCACCAATGCTAGCTCCGAGTCCATCGCTCGGACCAAGGCGCTACTGCTCGATCTATTCGGTCGCTCCCTCGACGGAGCCTTTGGTCAGGCGGAAGAAGTCAATGCCCTGGCCCGCGCCACCGACGACTGCAAACATGGCGTAGCCACTTTTCTCGAGACCAAAAAAGCGCCCAGCTGGCGAAGCTGAGCGCCTCCGAGAGCTGTCGTCATGGGGGCCCTTTTCCTCCTCGCTTTCTATCTAGGAACGAGCTGCGGGTTAGCTTGGCTGGTCCGCCGCCTCGGTGTCCAACCATCTTGGCGAACCACCGTGTTACTGACCTTGCTCCCCCTCGCCTTTACCTTCGGAGGGTTGCAGAAAGGGAAAGTGCTGGGCCCCACCCTCTCCCTCTCGACCGTGGCTCCCTGGACTCACCCAAATCTAGGGGACCTCATCGAAAAGGGGTCATCTGAGCCCAATCCACTGCTTCTGGACCCCTTGTCCCAGATGGAACCCTGGCGCCAAGCGGGGCGCCAAGACCTCCTCTTCAACCCCGCTGCGAGTGCTGGCTCGGCCTTACTCGGCAATGGCCAGTCCGCGGTCCTGTTCCCCTCTAGAGATCGCTGCTCGCTGGCTGCCTCCGGTGAGGGCTGCGTCGTTCCTCCAGATGGCCCGTCTGTTGTTGGCCGCTTGGGGAATTTTCCTTCTGGCTCGTTTCCTGGGAGTCGGGGAAGGGGCCGCTGTCCTGGCAGCTTTTACTTTCACGGGCAGCGCCTTCCTACAAATTTGGCGGCTCCACACCCTCACCTATGTGATTGCTCTGACTCCTTGGATCCTCTTTGCGCTCCTACGGTTCATTCGGCAACCGACGGGCTCTGGAGCCGGCCTCTTGGCCCTCACCGGCGCTCTAGGTGTCTATGCCGGCCATCCGGAGACTCTTTTTCAATCTGTGTTATTCGGCTTGCTGATCTCGATTCCCTGGCTCTTTGAGAAACGCCCCGAGCTGCGCTCCTTCCAATACTGGAAATCCCTGTTTCGATGGAGCGAAGTCGCGGTGCTCCTTTCGGTACTGCTGGCAGCTCCAGCGCTCTTTCCTTTTCTCGAAACCTTGACCGTCTCAGCCGAATGGGAACACCGCCAGAGCTCTCGCCATCAAAAAGCGGAGATGTCCCTCGAAACAGCGGTGCTCCGGACCTGGCCGGCCCTCGACCTCATGGCCCTGGGCAACCCTCTGGAGGGAACTTGGGCGGGACCGGACAACCTCGCTGAGATCGGCGGCGCCTCGGTTGCACTGACTGCCCTCGCCCTGATTCCAGCAGCTCTGACTCGCCGCCGGCTTCGCCGTCAAGCTCTGATCTGGCTCTCCGTGGGCCTCCTGGGCCTACTCGTCAGCGCTCACTACCCAGTCATCTCCTGGCCCTTCGGTGAACTGCCCTTGATCCGGGACACCCTTCTCAAACGACTCACTTTCTGGTGGGTCCTGGCGGCCTCGTTGTTGGCCGCCTTTGGTGCGGAGAACCTCCGCCACCTTCGTGGAAGGCGGGCAGCTCTGGGGGGCGTGCTGGCCTTGGCGGTCTTGTTGGAACTGCTGGATAGGCAACAACTAGCGCCTCGAGACCCGGACACTCAGCTGATGCTGCTCCTTCAATTAGGAACTTTGGTAGCCACTCTGTTCTTGGCGTCCAGAAGATGGATCATGCCTTTGTTGCTGCTGCTGGTCCTATTACCCCGAGTCCTGCTTTTTCAACCGTGGGTTCCTGTTTCGAGCGCCTACAGCTTCTACCCCGCGACCCCTTCAGTGACTTGGGTTCAGGAAAGAGCTGCGGGATTTCGCGTAGCTGGAATCGGTCCAGCTCTGCTCCCCGCGTCGGCAGCCTTTTTCGGGCTCGAGGACGTTCGAGGCAATGACCCGATGACCTTCGGAATGTATGCTGAATTCGAGTCCTTCTTCGCACAACCGCAGCGGGGAAAATGGGCTGCTCTCCGTTCCAGCTCCCATCCAGCTCTCGATTTTCTTGGTGTCCGCTACATCTTCGACCACCCAACGATGTATATCTTCGATCACGGAGGCCTCGAAGCGGGCTACGAAAGCGAGGATGCCTTGGTGTTCGAAAACCCGAGAGCCTTCGAACGCCTCTTTCGGCCCCACGAGGTTCAGGTCTTTTCACGGCCTGCAGCAGCCCTCGAAGCGGCGAGGTCCGTGGAGGACTTCAGTCGCCTCGTGACCGCCTCCGGCCCTGGCTTGCCACCACCGGGAAGCTATCCCAATGGGGAGGCCAAGATCGAAGACCTACAGGTAGAGCCAGGGTATATTTCAGCCGTTGTCACCGCTCAGACTCTATCCCTGATGGCCACCAGTCAACCCGCTATTCCGGGCTGGAGACTCTGGATGGATGGCGAAGAGATTTCTCCCAGCAGGGTGAACGGAGCCTTTCTCAGTGTCCCGGTGCCTCCGGGCCGCCACCTTGTGGAGTTCCGCTACGCTCCCCTGAGTTGGCGTCTAGGGTGCGGCTTGTTTCTATTCGGTGTCGCCGGTTGGAGCGGGCTCCAATGGAGATCTCGACGAGAGCAAGGAATCTCCGAGGTAGCAAAAGACAACCGCCCGCGATCTGCCCAGGACCAGGATTTGGTTCCGCCGGCTCTGTCGGGAGAATCAAACGAGCTGCACGAAAAGGGCGCCGGGGAAAACGGCTAGACCGGTGTACTATAGCTTCTGACCTCATTCGCCCATGCGCCTAATTCTTTTCGATATCGACGGTACGTTGCTGACTTGCGGCTCCCAAGTGGCCCACATATTTATGAAAGCCCTCGAGACAACCTACGGCACTTGTGGAAGTTTAGAAGGATATAGCTTCGCCGGCCGGACAGACCCAGGAATCGTCCTGGACCTCATGACCCCCACCGGTATCCCTCGCAAAGAAATCCTAGAGCACCTACCCAGCATGAAGCGACGCTACTTGGAAAGTCTGGGTGCCCACCTTGAAAAGAAGGAGATGAGATTGCTGCCGGGAGCCGTCGAGCTTCTGGAACAGCTCAGCCAGGACAAGGAGACCACTCTTGCCCTGCTGACCGGCAACTGGCTTCAGGGAGCCAGGATCAAACTGTCTCATTTCGACCTGAATCGGTTCTTCCCTTTTGGAGCTTTCGGCAATGATGGATTCGACCGCCGGGACCTACCCCCCGCGGCTCTCCAGCGCGCTCACAGCTCCACGGGGCGGAAATTCTCCCCTCGAGAAACTCTCATCATCGGTGACAGTGTCCGCGACGTGGGATGTGGCCGGGCAAATGGAGTCGCCGTACTCGCTGTGGCTACGGGCACGACTTCCGAAGCGGAATTGGAAGCCGCTGGAGCCCACTGGGTCGTCCCGGATCTGACTGTAGCCGCCGAGAAGATGACCACCTTCCTTTCCGAAGGGCACCCCTCATGAGCCAGACCAAGATCAGCATTTCTTCCGAAGTCGAGACTCGACTGCGAAAATCTCTGATGCAACGAGAGGATCTCGTGACACTGGTCCGAGGTGCCCCCAAAGAGATCATCTCCGATGAAGCAAAGGCCTTTCGGATTCGCGGCTCCTTGCCGATACCTCGATTGATGGACCCAGAGACAGCGGAGATGAGAATTCTCGAGATCTTGGTGCGCCCCATTGAGAGCGACCATTGGGAGATCTTCGCCATCGAAGGGCTGGATGACTAGCGCCCCTTTTGACTCATTCCCTTGGCTAGTCTCGATCCTCCGAGGCAGCGGCAGTGCTGCTCTTCCTCACAAGATCTCTACTCTTCCTAGGTCGAGGCGCCTTAGCTGTACCTCGAAATCCCAGGAAATTCCTGGGTGGCCTTCGTCAAAGGGGCCACTAGCACTCAGCTAATAGGTCGTCGGTCGTCGTCATTCCGACCCCTTGCTGCCGCCATTTCTTCAGCAGAGCCTTTCCGAGGGCAGGGTCGATGGGTTGAGTCGCATCGAGCACGAGACTCAGCCGGTGAAAGCCACGCTCCCATAGACCTTCGATTGCCCACCGAACACAGACATCTAGAGCAACTCCATAAATGACGATTCGCCGAGGCTGAAGGGCCGTCACGAGGGCCTCGGTGTTGGCGTTGGTAAAGACATCTACTGTACGCTTTCGCACCAGGATTTCTCTGGGGTTGGTCGCCAGCTGCCTGCTCAGCACTTTCTGGTCGACGGCTCCATGACCGATGACCAGAGGATCCCGGAACCTGGTCTCCCGCACCTTTTCCGCTCCTGCGGTTCCCGTAAGGCAATGGGGTGGATAGGTTCGTTTGAAATCTGGCTGGTCGCTGATCTCCTCATCGGTCAGCAGATGGTCGTCAACGGAGGCCAGAATGGGCACTTCTCGGTCCCGGGCCGCAGCGTTGAGCCTGGCTAGAGTCGGCAGTAAATCTTGGGCACCGGGCACGTACAGCTTCCCCTCCGGCAGCATGAAATCTACAGCTGTATCCACATCCCAGAAAAGCACAGGAATCCCTAACGCCATCGCGATCCTTCCTCTCGAAATTCTGTAGTCGAAGGGTCAAGTACCCAGGAAGCGCCGGAACCACTTCTGAGTGTGATTCATGGTCTCGATCAATGGCCTCGAGGGTCCCGAAAAGGGATGCTGGCTCCCAAAGGTGTGGTTCCCGGACTCGATGATCTCGAGCTGGGAAGGATCGGTCGCCGCAGAGGACAGCTGACGAGCCTCCTTAGCAGGGACGGTCTCGTCGTCTTCCCCATGAACGAGCAACCATGGAGCTCTTCGCCTCCTAGCGGCCTGCTCGAGATCCAAGCGGCCACCATGGTTCTCCATGTCATCTAGCAACTCCAGCCCCATGGGAAGCTCCTGCCCAGTGCGGCCGTTGACCACCTTCAGCACTCCCTGTTGACGCCAGGTCTGCCGCTGAGCCTCCGAAAAGCGCTCGCAAGTACCAATGGACGCCCAGGTCACCAATGCAGAGACTCGAGTCATCCACTCCTCCCGAGCGGCGGCCAATAGAGCGATTCCTCCACCGCGGCTATGGCCCATCAAGCCCAATCGGGAAAGGTCGCCACGGCCATCCGTAATCTCCTCCAGAGAATCCAGAACGACCAAGAGATCTGCCAGGTCCGCAGAAAAGCTATTTGCGCGGAAAGCTTCCAGGTCGGCGACCCTCTCCTCCCCCGGCAGCATGCCCGAGCCACTGAAGTTGAAACGCACCGCGATGAAACCACGGGCTGCCAGGAGCTCCGCCAAATAAGGGAAAAAACCCCACTCCATGAACCCTTTGAAGCCATGACAGAGCACCACTACGGGACTAGGGGCCGAGGCTGACTCCGGAAGATCCACCAGACCGTGAAGCGAAACTCCTCCATCGGTGGAGGTGGTGAAGGGCCGTCGATTTTTCATGAGCTTATTTTAACCCGCCTTGGTAAACTTCGCCGATGACAACTTCCCCTCTCGACTCACCCACCGACCTTCCCCTAGCTTCTCTCCACGAGGAACTCAACGCCAGCTGGATGGTCCACGGAGGGGTCCGGGTTCCAGCCCGCTACGGCTCGAGTTCCGATCGAGAGGACCAGGCCCTCAACCTTGGCACAGGACTGATCGACCTCTCGTTTCGGGATCATCTGGATCTCCATGGAGAAGATCGACTGCGATTTCTCAACGGGCAAATGACCTGCGATGTGAAGGATCTCCAACCAGGTCAGGGAGTCTACGGCTTTTTTGCGACAGCCAAAGGACGAATTGAAGCGGACGGTATCGTGTTCGCCCTGGAGGATCGTTTGCGCCTGGAGCTGCCTCCAGGAACTGGAGCTCTGATTCGCCAGCGGTTGGAAAAATACATCATCGCGGATCGAGTCGAGATCCACGACGGACCCAAGGATGCTTACCTGCTCTTGGCAGGCCCAGGCGCCCAATCCTGTCTGACAAAAGCCTCCCTCCAGCTGCCCAAAGATCCTTGGAACCATCTCGAAGCAGAGCTCCTCGGCAACTCGATCAGAATCGTTCACCAGGAGGGTCTGGGCATCCAAGCCTTCGCCCTTTGGTCTAGCCCATCGGCCGCTGAAGCGATCGTCAGCCACTGGATTGGTGAAGCCGAGCCTTCAGCTCCCCAGCCGGTGGGCTTTGAAGCTCTGAATCGAGTGCGCATCGAAGCGGGAATCCCTTGGTTCGGAGCGGATTTTGGTCCAGAGAACCTACCTCAAGAAACCGGCTTAGACCAGGCGATCAACTTCACCAAGGGCTGCTACTTAGGCCAGGAGATCATCGCTCGGCTGCACTACCGAGGCCAAATAAGTCGTGGTTTGAGGCGGCTGAAGATCGAAGCAGAGGCACCGCCAGCGGCGGGAACAGAGCTTTTTCTAGACGGCAAGAAAGTGGGCTCTGTCACCAGCGCTGCGAGCTCGTCTCGGCAAGGAGGAATCGTCGGCCTGGGGATTGTTCAGCGCAAGGCCTTCGAAGGCGGCACTCAGCTTCAGGTTGGATCCCTCGGCACCGCAGAGATTCTCCCCCCAGCCGCTAGCCCGCCAAGCAACAATCCCGACGTTGGGTGAGCCCACCCAGAGAATAAGAATCAGCCGCCTTCTGCTGGTAGGCGGCACGGGAGCCTAAACTCTTAGGGGAAGGTCAGACCGAGAAGGAGGACCCGCAACCACAACTTCCCACGGCCTTGGGATTGTTGAATTTGAAGCCTGCCCCGGTGGTGCCAAGGACATAGTCGATCTCTGTGCCTTCCAGGTAGCGCGCGCTGACGGGGTCGACAAAGAGTTGCAGATCTCCCTGCTCATAGACCCAATCCGTTTCCCGCGCAGCCTCTTCAAAGTCCAGAGCGTATTCGAATCCGCTACAGCCGCCGCCGCGCACGGCAACCCGCAGGCCATAGTTGGCGTCGATACCCTCCTGCTCGCGGGTAATCTTGATCATGGTGATGGCTTTTTCGGTCACGGAAACCGGCACATAGGGAACTGCCGCCGCGTCCGGAGAAGCTACAGACGTATTCAGGTCGGTTTCTGGCATAGCATCCTTCTTTCTCTAGCACTGCTTAGCCCTCTTGACTTGCAGCTCATCAAATCAAGATAGCCCCCCACTGTCGCGAAGTCAATCGACAGCGGTATGATCAGCCCATGCTCCGAGCCATTCTTTTCGACTTCAACGGCGTCCTGGTGGACGATGAGCCTTTCCATCTCGAGCTTTTCCAGAAAGTTCTCGAGGAAGAAGGGTTGGAACTCACCCAGGAAGACTACTACTCCAAATACCTCGGCCTCGACGATAAGGGGTGCTTCGCGGAAGTGCTTCACCAGGCCGGGCGAACGGTTGATGTTGGCTACCTCATGCGCCTCATCACCCGCAAGGCTTCCTACTACGAAGCGCTCATTCGCCAGAAAGGCTACCCCTTCTTTCCCGGCGCCATCGACTTGGTTCGTGAGGTTGGAAAGGCAGGCCTCATGCTGGGAATTGTCAGCGGCGCCCTGCGGGAGGAAGTGGAAGGGGCTCTCCGACAAGGAAAAATCGAGGACCTATTCAAACTTCTCGTTACCGCCGAAGACGTACTGGCCAGCAAGCCTGACCCCCAGGGCTACCAACTCGGCCTCGAGGGACTCAATTCCATCCCCCCCCTTCCCGACCGACTCATCCACCCCCATGAAGTCCTGGTGATCGAGGATAGTCCGGCGGGGGTAGAAGCAGCGCAAGCCCTCGGCCTCCCCACTCTCGCCGTCGCCCAGAGCTATCCCAAGAAAGAGCTGGCCATGGCGGATGCGGTGGCACCTTCCCTTGCCAAGCTCAAGCTGTCGGAGGTTCTGGAGCTCTATTCGGCGATTCCATAGTCGGTCGACGAGCGTTCTGGGGAATTCTCTTCCCTCGGCGATCCCCAGCGAGATCTCGGGAAGAACCCCGTCGCCACCCCAACAGGGATCGAACAACGAAGAGCTTCGTCGAGGATCCATCCCTTCTAGGGGCCCTCGGAGAATAGGCCACCGGGCAGATCAACTGGACTCAATTGTAGAGGGCTGACCTCTGGACAGACGCCTAGTGAATGGGCACCCGGCCCTCGAACCCCTCCTCGTAGCCATGGTAGTGGGCGAGGCTGTCTTCCGGATACCGCCAACAGTAATACCCATCTCCGCTGTCCCAGTCGACCAGCCAAAGACCCTTGACCTCGCAGCCCACGATGGTAACCTCCTCGACCCACTCGGTGACGATGGCCTGGCAGGCGCTCTCGAGCTCCGGTTTGCGATCCTCCATCTCCTGGCGACTTCGTAGGCTGTTTACCAGGGCTTCGATGCGGCGAACCGCACGGGCTGTGGATTGGCGAACACCGGGAAAGGTGTCCAACGCCTCACCATAGGTGAAGATTCGCTTGGAGGAAGGGCTCGCTGGGGTCATTCCGAAGATGCTACCAGAGGGAGCACAGGGGCCGCCTATAGAGGTCGAAACTGCGATACTATGCCGCCTCAACAGATCATGAACGAACGATCCCAAGGACATATCGAAATCATTGCAGGGGGCATGTTCTCCGGCAAGAGCGAGGAGTTGGTTCGCCGACTCCGAAGGGCGGTCATTGCGCGCCAGCGGGTCCAGGTCTTCAAGCCCACAGCAGATACCCGCCACGACCCGGAACGACTGATCACCCGCGATAACCGGGAGTTGGATGCGGTGTCGGTCAAGGACAGCAAGCAACTGCGCAACCTGCTCAATTTCGGGGTCGATGTGGTCGGAGTCGATGAAGCTCAGTTCTTCGACCTGGGTCTCGTGAGCCTGGTCATGGAGCTGGCCGATGCCGGCGTTCGGGTGATCGTTGCAGGCCTGGACCAAGACTTTCAAAGGCGTCCCTTTGGCCCCATGCCTCAAATATTGGCCTTGGCAGAGTACGTCGACAAGATGCATGCTATCTGCGTTCGCTGCGGCGGGCCAGCGCACTATAGCCAACGAACTGCCGGCACGACCGAGCAGGTGCAAGTTGGGGACATCGAAGCCTATGAAGCTAGGTGTCGCCGCTGCTACGAGGACTTTTCTCCCTAACCCTTCCTACTTCACCAAACTTCTGCTGCCCCCACAGCTACCTGGGTTTCCTGCGTCGGAAGCCGATTCTGCTTCGAGGCGGAGTGTCACTATGCCTGCGCTGCAGGGTTCCCCCTCATCCTTGGGTCTTTCGGTATCTGCGCTGCCGAATGCACAGGCAAAACCAAGGTTCGCGAGGGTTCGTCATCGCCTGGGCACTGTCGCAAGGCCACTCCCGAAGGGGCCGTTCTAAGCCAGAGTGAGCTTCACCATAACTCGAGAGGCATCCTTCCAGACTCAGGCTTCACGACTCCGGTTTTCTATCGATCAGCTGAGGACGGTTCTCGTCGTCTACGTGAACGTAGACGACTTCAGCCTCGGTCACGGTCACTATTCCTTGCGCTCCCCGTACTCGCCGTTCCGATTCGACAGTGACTTTGACGGTCATAGAAGTTCGACCGAATCGAGTCACTTCGGCGTAGAAACTCACCACGTCACCAACGAAAACCGGATGGTGAAACTCGACCTCTCGCATGGCAGCCGTGACGAGCCGCCCGGAGACATAGCAATACCCTTCGACAGCACCCGCCTGATCGATATAGGAGAGAATGATTCCGCCAAAAATCGTCCCCATGGCATTGGTGTCCTTGGGCAT
>JAHZIX010000038.1 GCA_022601195.1 Deltaproteobacteria bacterium | reverse complement strand
TCTCCCTCTCCCTCTCCCTCTCCCTCTCCCTCTCCCTCTCCCTCTCTTCTAGGTCTCACTGGTCGCTACACCGGACTTGTGAGGACCTGTGAGGCTCAGGTTTCGTCTCAGATTCCAGGTCAAATTCCAGGTCAGATTCCTCGAAGCTTCTATTTGTGGAGCAGATCCGGTCCCCAATTCCAACTCCAACATCTAGTCATTGGTTTGGTCTGAGCTCCCTGCTGGGACCTGCTAGGCAGAGTGGGGCAATCGTCCGTGAATCAAATTTAGTGTAGCTAACTTGGGAAAAAGGAATTCCTGTCCCCCTAGGGGAATATCGGCAAGAAGCTGCTGTGCCTCTGCTTTGAGGCATGGCCTTTGGCTTAGAAGGCGGCTCTTGCCCCCCTTGGACGCTGCGCGCTGATCTCGATGGGATACGGCCCGGTGAGCCCCTTGGGGTCATCTGTTGAGAGTTTTCAGCAAAATTAGCTTCTTGATTTGAAAGGACAATCCCCGTGAAATCTCTGGTGAAAACGACTCTCTTTCTTCTCTTCTTTGTACTTTTCGTTCCAGCTACGGCTTCCGCCCTTGAGTTCCAAGAGGTTGAAGATGAGGAACCGACGGTCAGTCGTAAAGAGCTTCGAGAAGCCATCAAATCTTCCATGGCAGCGCTGAAGGCTGCGAATCGAGGACGAAGCTTGCGTGATAGCCAGGTGGAGGAGGTAGAAGACAATCTCTACGACTTGATGGATGAGGATCTCGACGACCACGGAGAGCTCGGCGAGGAGCTGAGGCATTTCATGGGTATGAACGATGACCTCAGGACCTCTCGAGATTGGACAGGTCATCTCCAACAGTGCGGAACATGCAATGACATTCATTTAGACCTATTGGATGGACTATCCATCCGTCCAGTACCTTTCCGGGATGGCGGCGGTATTGCTTCACAGTGCAGTACTTCTCGAGGAAGTTGTCCAATGATGGTAAGTATTCCGATAGGAAGCGCCTGTCACTGCAATTGGGGCTACCCTTACGGCTGGGCGCCGGGAATAGCCCGATAGGCCATGCTTGAGATCCTGGCGTTCTCTTCTCTTGGTCTCCTTATCGGGTTTCTGGTGGGACTCTCCCAGACCGTTCCTTTCAATGGGATTCTCATACTCATCCTCTCGGCCCTTGGAGGAGGTGGAGTCTTCTATCTCAAGGACGCGACCCCAGAGATCAGAATGCGGTCTTCGAAGCTCCTTCTGAGTCTGACTCTCTCTATTGTTGTTGGTTTGATCTCGGGTCTGCTGGGAGCAGAGAGTCAATTGTTCAACCACAAGACCGAGACTCAGTTGGATCTGGAACAGAACCTACTCAAGTCCATCAAAGTGAATGCCGATTCTCTGACGCCCTTGGAGGCGATTGAGGCACTCGACAAGTATCGAGAGTATCAAGATGCTACGAGTAAGGTGCTGGATGTTTTTCGTTCCGAAGTTACCGACGAGATGGCAACCATCGACAATCAGTATCGGCAAGATCTAATCACCGCAGACGACGCATACGAAGAGCTTCGCAGCCTTGTGACGAAGGTCAAATCTAGGGGGCCGGATGTTTAGGCGGCTTTGCCTACGTCTCACAGGACTTCTCCTCCTTTCACTAGCCGCGGGGACGGCCGCAGCTCAGCCACCTGGGAGTCTCGTTCACGTCTATGCTCATCGCGGCGGAAAGGTCGAGCAGGCGACAGGATTTTTGATTGAATCAGGCCGAATCGTCACTGCCTATCATGCGATCTGGAAGTCGAGCCGAATTCGAATCGTCATCAAGGGGCATCCACCCAAGCGAGATGTCGCCATTGAAGCCCTGGACCCTCGGCACGACCTTGCCCTCTTGAAGCCGTTGGGCTCAGGCTCCCTAGGTAGGCCGTTTCGATTTCGTCGGCAACGTCGATCGTTGCAACCTAGGGTCGACAGTGTGCTGCTGGCCGGGAATCCCAGAGGGATGGACTCTCACCAGTTCTGGGGAACGGTGAGCAAGGACGGCGGTTATACACGGGCATCTACTCTGAATAAGAGTCGTAACAAAGCGATTTTCCCAGGCCGGCATGACCTGGATTTGTTGTCCCTGGATATCACTGCCTATGAAGGAAGTAGCGGAGCTCCAGTGCTTCATGACGGAGAAGTTGTCGGGGTGTTCTCCGGTAGCTTTTCCGAGGGTCGAGGGCTTGGGTGGGCCATTCCGAGTGAGCACATAACCGAGCTCCTGAGTGGGCGGAGAAGTCCGAGATCTCCCAGCGAGATCTCAGACTCCGAGTGGACTCAGCCGGTGTTTGACCCAGCTCTGAGCAGGAGCACTACCGAGCGCTTGAGGCACCACCCAGGCCATGAGCGGCTGTCTGGCTCACTCGAAACACTGCCGTCGAAATTTGACCAAGCCTATCGGCAGTTTGATGTGTTGCTGCAAGAACTCTCGGGAGAGTTACTGCTGCTCGAAGCTGATCTAGGGCGTGTTCGAGAGGAGAGTGCCAACAGGAGAGCTCGTCTTATGCCAGCTCTCAAGAAGCGTCTCCTCGGCATGGATGACTCTCTTTCAGATTTTGCTGACTTCTACCATCAAATAGTTGGTCTGCAAGATGAGCGAGAAGCGGCAATAGATGAAGCGGGAGCGGTGCTCGTCGTAGTCGCGGAACAGGTCGACAATGAGAAAGCCTATGCTGAGGCTCTGGTAAAAGTGGAGTCCATCTCTGCTTCGAGAGAGAGAGCTGACGAAACCATCGATATCCTCTTTCTCTCCCTCGTGGATGCTCGAGTAGAGCTTTCGAGAGCCATCGCTCTATCAGGGGCTGGTAACAGGAGGTCAAAGGAGATCAGTAGGAGCCTGCAGGTTTCTAATAGGGCTATCGAGCTTCTCAAAGCTTTCTCTGAAAGAGCCTCGTCATCTACCGTAAGGCGAGAGCAGAAGGTGCAAGTACAGCGGTATTTGGATCTTGCCGACCTAGCATCCCTCATTCTGTATCAAGGAGTAGAGTGAACTCGGAGGGGTGCCCCAGCCAGGGATCCACCCCTCACTCTCCCGCTGCCACGCCCTCCCACACCACTCGAAACCCCAGACTCGGTCCATCGTCCTGGGGCCGGTGGGTGTAGCGGAGGCCGCAGCGGGCGCTGTCGCCGTTGAAGATCCAGCTGCCGCCGCGAATCACTCTGAGTTCCGTTGGGCATTTCCCTGCCGGATCGATGGTGGTTCGGTCAGGAATGAACTCGTAAGGGCACATATCGTCTGAGGTCCATTCCCAGACGTTGCCGTGCATGTCATAGAGGCCGAAGGCGTTGGGGGGAAAGGTGGCGGCAGGGGTGGTGCTCCCTCGGTTGATCCCGAGAGGGGAACCGGGGTAGGGGTAGCGCCCGTCAAAGTTGGCCTGGTCGGTGGTGAGCTGAGCACCGGTGGAGAAGGGGGCTTGGGTTCCAGCTCGGCAGGCGTACTCCCATTCGGCTTCCGTTGGGAGACGAAAGGACTCTCCGGTACTCTCCGAGAAAAGGGCTAGGAACTCCTCGATGCGGTGATAGTTGACCGTTTCCACTGGACAAGTCGGGCAAGGGGGAAGGGCACTCGGGTCGTTGCCGAGAATCCTGCTCCATTGCTGGCGGGTGACCTCGGTCTGACCGAGGTAGAACGGTCTAGAGATCCGAACCGGGTGCAGTCGTTCCCACTCTTCGTGACCCGCTTCGCCGGTGGGGGTCCCCACTTGGAACTCCCCGGCAGGGACCCTGACAAAGGTCATGCCGGTAGTGGGCTCAACCCAACGAGCCGGCAATCTAACCTCCCTTTGTTGGCATCCCAGGATGAGCAGGATGGTCAGGAGCAGTCCATTCATGCAAGCGGTGGCGCTGAAGAGATCTTCCTTTCTCATTCCCCTGAGGATACCCGCAGGAGGTCCAACTGCCGAGGAGCTGCCCCTCGGCTTCGATGAGCGACTAGAATACGGCTGATCGATGAATACCCATGCCCAACAGGAGGTCCCAACATGGACCGAGAAGAGCTAATCAACACCCTTTCCCAGTCTCGCTGGCTCGATTTGACCCAGCCCTTGAGCCTTTTCACACCACCATTTCCCGGAGAGATGCCTCTCCAAGTTCATTTCTTCAAGCGGCTCACCGGTGCCTACGGAGGCGGCCAGGGGGCCAACGGTCAGTTCATCGAATGGAGCAACAACACCGGCACTCATGTGGTCGGTCAGCGGGCCTTCCACTCCGGCTCGAGAGCCCTGGCGGATGTTCCTCTCACCGACCTCTGTGGTCCCGGGGTGGTGGTCGATGTTTCCGATGCGGTATCGGACTACGGCTTCTACACCCCGGAGATGATTACCGAGCGAGCAGAGGTGCGAGAGGGAGACATCCTGGTGATCAATACCGGGTACCACAAGCACGCCTGGGATCAACCGGACGTAGCTAACCCGGACATGCAGGCGGGGATCGAGAACAAAGAATTCGGCTACTACGTCCGGCACCCGGGCCCGTCGCCGGATTTTTTCCCTTGGGCCCTCTCCATGAAACTCAAGATGATCGCCGTGGACTGCGGCTCGGCGGAACATCCCATGAATACCAATATTCGCTTTCTCCATGCCCGGGAGTTCGAAAAGGCGGAGGCGGTGGCCCAGGCGACCTACGGCAAGTCCTGGGAGGAACTCTTTCCTCCGGAGGAGTACCAGAAACTCACCCACATCACCATGCCCAAGGCAGGTCTCTTGCTGGCGGAATCCCTGGGGGGCGAGATCGATGAGCTCTCCAATCAGCGGTCTTGGCTTCTATTTGGGGCGATTCCCTTCATGGAGGTCGAGTCGGCCTGGTGTCGAGTCGCTGCTCTTCAAGCCCCCGAAGGTGCCGACCAGGAGGAACTCTTCGCCGCCCTGAGCAAGACCGAGATGCTCGATTTGACCCTGCCGTTCTCCGTCCAGACCCCCCAGTGGGCCAACTACGAGCCCCTGTCGATTCGCTACACCAAGCGGGTCGGAGGCCTCGATTTTGGTCTCGGCCGCAACAACGCTCATTGCAAGGCGAGCTTTCATCTGGCCACTCACATGGACGGGGAAAAGCACTTCTGGGCCGCGGGGAGAACCATTGGTGAGGTGCCCCTGGACTACTGGCACGGTCCCGGCGTGGTGGTGGATATCTCTGAGGAGGTCAGCGATTGCAGCGTCTACACTCCTCAGATGATCGAAGACCGAGTCGATTTACGGGACGGGGATATTCTGCTCATCAAGACTGGCTGGAATGCCTACGGTTGGAATAGCCCGGACTCGGACGAGTTTCGCTACATGATCAAGCACCCGGGCCCGTCACCGGATTTCTCCGATTGGTGCATCGAACGCAAGATCAAATGGCTCGGCATCGATTGTGTCGCCATGGAACACCCCATGAATACCATCCAACGGCTCATGCACCCGAAGACCTTCGCCGAGGCCAATCAAAAATTGGTGGACCAATTCGGCAAGGACTGGGATGAGGTCTTTCCCCTCGATAAGTACTACCAGGACATGCACCTCAACCTCTTTCCCAAAGGCATTGTCCACGCCGAGAATCTCGGCAACGAAATCGCCAAGGCCGAGACGGGGCGCTATTACGTGGCTGCCTTTGTGCAACGAGGTATGGAGCTAGCGAGCTGCTGGGGACGGTTTATGGTGTTTCGGGAACAGTGAGTCAGGGCCTAGGGCTGAAATAGGGCGAGGGTCACTGAGGGAGATCTCACTGGAGGGTTTCCCCGTTGGGCTCTAAAGGTTGGCGGTACCCTTGTTCCATGAACCCAACTGACATCGAGCAGCAACGAAAAGCAAATTGGATTCTGCTCGATTGCCTAGACCGTCCAGTGGAAGCTCGGACCGCCTTTCTCGATAAGGCTTGCGGAGACGATGAGGCGCTTCGGCAGCTGGTCGAATCGCTTTTGGGCTTCGAGGAATCTGAGCTCCGAGGCGTGGAGATGCCTGTGCTCCGATTGCTTCCGGATTGCGCCAGTGATCTTCCCCAGAGCGGGAGTGCTGCAGCGATGGTCGGTCTCGAGATTGGGCCCTACCGAGTGATCGAGGAACTGGGGCGGGGGGGGACTGGAGCGGTTTACCTCGCCGAACGAGTCGATGGAGCCTTCGAACGTCAGGTTGCCATCAAGGTTCTCAAGCGGGGCATGGACACCGACGAGATCGTCGCCCGCTTCAGCACGGAGAGGCAGATTCTGGCCCAGCTTGCGCATCCGAATATCGCCCAGTTACTCGAGGGAGGAGCGCTGGAAGACGGGCGGCCCTATTTCGTCATGCCTTACATCGAGGGCGAGCGGATCGATCGTCACTGTGCCCGAGAAAATCTTGGAGTTCGGGCCCGAGTCGAGCTGTTCTTGAAAGTCTGCGAGGCGGTAGCCCATGCTCATCGTAATTTGGTGGTCCACCGAGACCTGAAACCTTCGAATATCTTGGTGGGGGTCGACCGGGAACCCAGACTTCTCGATTTTGGCATTGCCAAGCTGCTCGATCCCCTGACTCGAAGGCCCATTACTGGCACAGTTCCTGGATTACTGCTGCTGACACCGGCCTACGCTAGCCCCGAACAGTGGGCGGGGAGGGCGGTCACCCCCGCCACGGATGTCTATTCTCTCGGCGTCGTTCTGTTCGAGATCTTGGCTGGAGCCCGCCCTGAGGTGCCGAGAGAGTCGGCAACCGGGGCTGAGCAGCGAGTCAGTCAGGCGGCGCGGGACCCCAACAGGGCGAGAGAAATCCGGGGTGACCTTGATTCGGTTGTGGCGAAAGCGATGGCTGTCGATCCGGATCATCGTTACTCCAGCGTCGAAGCCCTGGCGGAAGACCTGCGCCGATACCTGGAAGGCCACCCTGTGAAGGCCCTGGCGGATCTTTGGTTTTTCCGTCTCAGAAAGTGGACCTGGCGACGGCGGCGAGAGGTTGGAATCTCTCTGCTCGGGTGTGCGGTCATCATCGCCTTGGCGACCGATCGCCAACTCGAGACCCGTCGGGCAGCGGAGGAGAGGGTTCGAGCAGCCGAAGTGTCGGAGTTTCTGCTCGAGCTCTATCGTCTCGAGGAAGACGGCTCGCCACTGGAAGTCCGAAAGTTGCTCGATAGAGGGGTGCAGCACGTCGCCCTGGGAAGTGCCAGGCAGAAGGATCTTCAAGCTGAGCTCATGGACGTGCTGGGTATGGGGTACGCACGGTTGGGTTTTTACGAGGAAGCAGAACCGATGCTAGAAGGCGCCCTGACCCTACGTCAGAAGCTCTTTGGTGATCGTCATTCCAAAGTCGCCGAGAGCCTTCTCGCGATGGCACAGTTGCATCAGAACCAGGGGCGTTACAAGGCGGGGGAGGCAGCGGTCAGAGAGGCGATAGAGATCGGTCGCCAGATCTATGAAGAAACCGACGCTCGTCAGTTCAGCATGCGCAACCATCTCGGCCTGTTGCTGCTCAAGAAAGGAGATTTTCTGGCAGCTGAGCAGCAATTACGCCAAGCCTTGGAAGGATACCGAGCCCTCGACGTCCGAGAGCCTCGAGCGGAGGCCGCAATCGAGAGTAACCTCGGTATCGTTTTGATCAAGTTGGCCGACTATGGGGAGGCCGCAGAGGTGCTCGGCGAGGCGTTAGAGACTTCATCTGCTGTGCTCGGGAGGGATCATCCTCAGACCTCGGCAGCCCGATCTAATCTCGGCGCTGCGCTGAGCGCTCATGGAGCGTATGCACAGGCGGAGGTTTTAGGCCGGCAAGTCCTCACTCTCACCGAGCGGCGGCACGGGCCGGAGCATCCGGCGGTTGCCCACAGTCTCAATAGTCTCGCTCTTTTATTGCAAAAGCGGGGACAGGCTCGGGAGGCTGAAGTGATGCTGCGCCGGGCCGAAGAAATTCTGGGTTCAAGGCTCGGGGACGAGCACCTCCTGGTCCTGAGAACACGAGCTCTACACGCGGGTACGCTGGCAGACCTCGGTCATATCCAGGAAGGTTTAGCCAAGAGCGAGGCCGCGTTCCGGGCGGTGTCCAAGGGCACTGAGGCAGAGCACCCGGACGCCTTGATCATCGGCTCTGTGGTCGCCCGACTGCGCCTTGCGGCCGACGATCTCGAGGGAGCAGAGGAGCTAGCTCGACAGATGGTCGAGGGGCAAAGGGAGGTCGTTGGGCCGCATCACCCTGATACGGGGAGAGGCCTGCACCTGTGTGCCCAGGTCCATTTCCGCCGTGCCGAGCTCCATCTCCGTCGCGCTGATGCCGTGGCGGCAGAGAGGCTTGCTCGCAGCGCCAGGGAGGTCCTCAGTCATCGGTTGCCACCACTTCACCCGGACTTGGTCCGAGCGGGTGGAACCTTGGGTGGAGCGCTCCTGCTGCAGAAGAGGTACGCCGAGGCGGAACCCCTGCTCCGTGCCGCGGCCAATATGGAGCGGGAAGTGCGAGGAACCGAATCTCGAGCCGGTCGCGCCGCCCAGGCCCGTCTCGATGCTGTTCATCGTCAATGGAGGCCATGAGGGCGAGGTTCGAGGCCATGGAGGGGACACACATTCTCTTGGAGGAGCCAAAGGCCAGGAGTCTGAGGAGACTTCGCAGAATCTGAGTGAGAAGCATGAGGCCGGGAAGGGGATCAGCCTCCTATTGCAGCTGAAAAGCGAGCCAGCGGCGGGCTGCTCTCCAACGCCGTTCCGCTGTGGCCCGAGAGATTCCCATGACATCCGCAGCCTCCGGAATGGTCAGACCCGTGAAAAAGCGTAACTCGGCGAGCTGAGCTTGTTCAGCGTCGATCTTGTTCAGACTTTCCAAAGCTCCATGAACAGCCAACAGGCCAGGAGTGTCCAGTCCAGGTCTTGGGGGTGAATCGAGGGCTTCCTGGAGGCTGATGCGAGCCATTCCCCCGCCCCTCTTCTGTGCTCCCCGGGACCGGGCGTGGTCGACCAATATTTCCCTCATCAGTCGCGAAGCGACGGTGAAGAACTCTTTCCGACCGAGTAGCTGCGGCAGCCTTGTGCCGACCAGCCGGAGATAGAGCTCGCTGACCAAAGCGGTAGGCTGCAAGGTGTGCCCAGCTCTTTCCTCTCGGAAATGGTATCTCGCCAGCCTGCGCAAATCCTCGAAGACTCTGGGGATCAGAATCGCAAGAGCTCCAGCGTCCCCGTCCTGACACCGCAGCAGTAGGGAAGTGATGTCCTCCTCACCTAGGGGTGGGGTGGAATCGCTGGATTTGAGGGGTTTTTTCAACGCTTTTCGCAGTCTTTCTCGGAGAGGGCACCTGGGCTCTGGTGGACACCAACGGTGGTCTGCCCATCAGGGCTGCCGTCACGATGAGAATCTCTCAGGATGGCGGCGACACCACAATCTCTTGGCCAGGGAATCAAACCCGTTGAGGATATCTCATGACCAACAGATGGAGTTTCCTCGGGGCCCTCCTCAAAGTGTTCGGCGGTTCGATCTCATGAATTGCGAGGAGGTCTAGATGCATCGTAAATACATCGGTAGGGGTTGCCTACTCTTGTGCCTGTCTGTTCTGGCGATCACCAGCTCGGTTCGAGGTGATCTCAAGCCACCGGAGGGTTGCTCGGATTGTGGCAACTATCTTCGCTACGGGTTCATCACAGCGGATTTAGCCGGGTGGACGGTAGATGAAGGATCTTGGTCGGTCCTCGCTCCCTTCGATCTATTTTCTTCCACCACCAATACCGCTTGGCCGACGCAGACCAACGCTGCCGGCTATGCCACCCTCTTTCAGAAGTTCAAGATTCCTAGTTTCATTCTGGGCGAATCCGAGCCACCCGCGCCTTCAAAACGGTATTGGGTAGCGGTGAACTACAGAATGAGACACAGGTTCTCTAGATCGACCACCGTCGACCTGGATATCATCGACGGTTCCGGTTTGCTCGTTTTCTCTGAGAAGGTGGAGCCAGTCTCGATAAGGCCTACATCTTCCTTGTTCGGGCCCTTTGAATTGGATATTGATCCGGCGGACAATGAGTTGACCTTCTGGCTGACGGCCTATGGCAACAACGTCTTACTCGATGATCTGGCATTCTGGGTCGAGGATACGCAAGACCAATCGGGTTACTGCCAGCAAGCGCCCCTCTCCTCGACGGGGCTTGCGGTCAGGAACCGCCTGAATCAGCTAGCCCTTTCTGGCGACAATTATTTTTCTCAGCTGACCACCTGCAATAACTTACCCGGTGAAGAGAATCCCTTTCCGCGAGGCTGGCTGAATGACAATCCGGATGTCGAGAGCCCACCGACCAGTACCGACTCTGAATCTTTCTATCAAGCCATTGGGGACGAAATTCGCAAGACGTCATCGACCTTCGTGCTCTCGTCTCTGCACTTCGATGGTCGCCCCTTGGACGGCGGTGGAACCTTGGTCGGCAACTATCTCACTCCGGCAGTGCAGGATCTGAGCGATCGATTCGCAGGGGTCGATGCGGCTTTTTGGCCATCAGTTCGGATTCTCCTCTCCTCGGATCGGACGACGCTCTCGTATCCGTCCGCTGAGTCGGTCTATCAACAGCTGACTCAAAGCTCGGGCCAAGAGGAGCCTCTCAATGTCAGGCTCTCGGTTGCAGAAGTAGGGAGGATTCCCTACCTAGCATGGAATCACACGAAAATTGCGGTGCGGGATCGGCAGTTCGGAATCGTCGGAGGCCAAAATTGGGAGAAAGGGTACATCCAGCCGGAGGCAGGGGCCCAGGATCTCTACGATTTGAATATTCGCATTCAGGGCGACGCTGCCCGAGCGGCGGACGGCATGTTCGAAAAGCTCTGGAGCCGGCGTTATCTCAATTTGCCCTCACCTCCCTATCCGTCGAACGGTTGCGCTGGTTTTTATTGCTTTCAGGACAAGCCTCCTTTTCCTCATGTTCCTCCGGTAGGGGACTACAGCGGTCTCAATGTCTTTGCTCTCGGACGAGGCCACAAGGGGCCCTACCCATGGCCCTCGAATTTGGACCAGTCAGCAGACCTCGCTGTGGTGACGGCGATTTCTTCCGCCAACGAAAGCATCGATATCTCGCAGCACCAGCTACATTTGATCTATGGGTTTGCAGATATCGTCTGGAATGCCATTTTTGATCGAATGCTCGAAGAGCCCATCGAAGTTCGGGTCGTGGTCTCGGATCCCTGGGGGGCACCGCCCTCCCTCTCGGTCGAAACCCAAGCCAGTCTTGCTACCAGTATCTTTCTCGATCTTGCCCAACAGACAGGGCTCAGTGAGGAAGAGAGGAACGATGTGCTTTGCCGTCTCCACTGGGCTCCATTCCGAGCCACTGGAACGGATCCAGACTTCGAGATGCACACTCATAACAAATTTTGGCGCATCGACAACAGAGCTTTCTACATCGGTTCGCAAAATCTTTATCCCAGCGCTATCGGCCAGAGCTCAGGATCTGATCTGAATGAATTTGGCTTCATGGTGGACGATAGTGCCTTCGCTCAACAGGTCGGGGCCGAGTACTTTGACGTTTTTTGGCAGAGGGCGGATCAACAAGGCGCCGTTTTCCGCAGTCCCTTGGTCGATGGTCTCTGCGCAGTCGTTGAACCGGGTCCTGAGGTCTGCGACGGGGTCGATAACGATCTAAATGGTCTCGTCGACGAAAACAATGTCTGTAGTTGCGTATTCAAGACTTTCGGAGGGAGCTCCTATTGGTTTTGCAACACTTCGGTTACTTGGGATGCGGCAAAGGCGGCTTGTGAAGCGCTGGAAGGGAATCTGGTCAAGCTCGAGACGGCGAGTGAGAATCTATGGATCGATATCAATGGAGGCGCTTTGAGTCGTTGGATCGGTCTTACTGATCAACAAGTGGAAGGAGACTGGCGGTGGACGGATGGAACGGCCGCTTCTGGAATTTTTCTCCATTGGTCTGAGGACGAACCCAACGGAGGTAGCAACGAGAACTGCGCCATGCAATGGAACGGCGGGTATTGGAATGATCTCGCCTGCGATTGGACGGTTCCCTTTTTGTGCGAGGCCGCAGCTTCCTCGGAGTAGCGTAGCCTTCTCAAAGTAACGCGGCCCTTCCTTCTCACCAGCAGGAACCCGCTGAGAAGGAAGGGCTGAAGCTCCTGGTTCGAGATTCTAGGGTTCCGGAAACGCTCGGGTGTCTCCAACGCTGGCGAAGCGACGATTGCGGTTTTGATAGGTGCGCACGGCACCGGTTTGCATGTCGGTCACCGTGAGGTCGAAGTCGACGTTGGATAGGGAACCGTAGAAGACCCAGAAGGCGCCATTGTTGGGACGTCCATCGAGGACCTTGAGGACCGTCTCGACGTTCTGCTGGTTGAAGAACCAGAAGTAGCCCGTGTCGTCGGTGAGGGAGACCGCTTGGCCGACTCCGGTGTTGCCGGAGAAATCTGCCCAGGTCGCCTCGACGGAGAAAAGGCCTCCATTGAGGCAGAGACGGGTTTCGTCGGCGATGCAGCCTTCTCCCAAGGTCGCCTCGGGTGCCTGACCGTCAACGACGTTGGGCTGCGCGGTGGCGGAGGATTCCAGAGGTTCCGGCGCCCCAACTAGGTTTGCTCCGAGAGGCCCGAAGGACTCGTTGTCACCGACGCTGGCGAAATTTCGGGAAGGGTTGAAATAGCGGCGGGTCAGACCGGTTTCAGCGTCCGTCACCGTGAGCCAATACTCGACGTTGGAGAGGGCACCATAGAAGGTCCAGTGGTGACTGTTGAGCTCTCTGCCGTCGAGGACCTTGAGAATCGCTTCGACATTCTGTGGGTTGAAGAACCAGAAATAGCCGGTGTCCTCGGTGATGGGAACGGCTCGCCCAGGCCCGCTTCGATCCTGGAAGTCGGTCCATTGCATCTCCACCCGGAAGCGGTTGTCCTGCAGGCAGAGGGCCGTTTCCGAGGCCCTGCAGGGCGGCCCTGCACCATCCAGGGGCAGCATCCATAGCTCCCTTCCGTAGAGGCCGTTGTCGGCGGAGAAGAAGAGCTTGTCGCCTACCCGAGTCAGCTCTGCGGGCTCAGAGGAACGGGCTCCGGGGTAAATGTCGTGCACCAGCCGCGTACCGGCTTCGGTGCCGTCGGACACCCAGAGCTCGCCGCCGTGGATGCCGTCGTTGGCGACGAAAAAGAGCCGGCCGTCCACCGGCGTCAGGCTATGAATATTGGCCGAAGCCTGCCCGGCGCGAATGTCTTCCACCAGTCGAGTCCCACCCGTCGTTCCGTCGCTGATCCAAAGCTCTTTGCCCACCGTGGGAGAGTTGGGGGTGAAGAACAAGGCGAAATCTGCAGCGGTCAGATGGTGATCGTCCGGGAATCGTGCCGATAGGGTCAACTCCCGAACTAGACTCGTATGAGTCTCCGTGCCGTCGGTACTCCATAGAGAGATACCCGTGTTTTCGAAATCTTCCACCGTAGTCGCGATGAAATATAGCCTGCCGCCGAAGGTCACCATGTCACCGGTCTGATTGTGGCAGCCAAGAGAGGGCAAGCCGCCCACAACTCGCCCTCCTTGGGGGGTACCGTCGGATGCCAACAGGAAAGCTTCTCGGCAACCTTCTCCAGCCATGATGAAGGTTTCTTCGCCGAGGGGGACGAAGCCGAAGGGCAAGGGGAAGCCGTCCGCAAAACCTATTCGGGAGGTTCCATTGGCCGTTCCGTCGGTGGCGAAGAAGCTATTGCCGGAGTCGTCGGTAGATGCGGTAAAGAACAACTGGTCCCCGGCCGGCCAATGACGGTTGAAGCCAAGAATGCCTAGGTCATCAAAGTTGATCACTCGTCGGGTACCGGCCTCGGTGCCATCGGTCTCCCAAAGGCCGGCGTCGAAAAAGCTTTTCACCAAGAAGTGAGGGCGACCACCAAGGGCGAATACCTCGCTGATTCGGAGCCCCGAGCTGTTGGTTGGCGCTTGAAAGAGACGTAGGGCAAAGGTTCCTTCCGTCGTTCCGTCACTGCGCCACAGCTGTTGCTCTTCGCCACCGGCTTCCCGGTTGAAGAAGGACAGCCCACCGATGGTGGTCAGATTGCTCAGCGGCCGATTGCCGGGGAAACGCGTCAACTGAATCGTATTCTCCTCGCCGCCCTGAGAGAACCAGAGGTTTTGTTCCAGAGGACCTCCAGGTTGAAAGACCGAGCTGGCGGCAAAGGTCGTACCGCCAGCCAGGGGCGTAAGGGATTTCGGCCCGGAGCCGGAGTCACCGGTACCGATATCGAGCAACAAACGAGTGCCGGTCCCGGTGCCGTTGGTGAACCAGGGCTCGAAGCCATGGACCGGCTCGAACCCTCGGAAAAAGTACCGGTTCCCAAGGCGGGCCATTTCGGATCGCACCTCGACTTTGTCCGGGACGGTGAGAACCGTCTCGGTTCCTGCAGCGGAACCATCGGTGCGCCACAGCACCAAGCGGTCTTGGGGATCTCGGGCGAAGAAGATGAAGTCTTCGTCGAGTTTGGTCGGTGAGTCGGGGCTGGATTCGCACTCTCCAGGACAGAGATCTTTGAGCAGGCGCGTCTCAGCGCGGGTTCCGTCAGTGGACCAGAGCTCCACGCCGGCAGTCGGGTGCCAAGCGGAGAACAGAGCTTGGTTCCCAAAGCGGGTCAGGAAACCGGCAGGAAAGCAGTTCGTGCCGGGCTGGCAGATGGTCAGGAGGACCTCCGTAGAGGCCGGGGAACCGGTGGTGCTCAGGAGAGAGAGCTCGCCCTCCTCCCGGCCACGAAAGATCACCGTATCGCCAAAAACCTGAATGTTGCGGGACATGGGGCATTCGCCGAAGGGGAGAGACTCCTCGATCGCCGTCAGCCGTCGAGTCGTCGCTGCACTGCCTTCACTCTGCCACAGCTCCCAGCCATGGTCGGGTTCGAAGGCGTGAAAAAACAGCCGGTCCGGGGCTGAGTCGACGACACCGGTGCAATTCAGGTTCTCTCCCTGGCTGGCATCGAATTTCTTGACCAACTCGACCTCTCCGCTGGGAGGATCAAAAGTCCAAAGCTCTAGATCGGAAAACTCACCTGCGCTAAAAAAGAGCTTGCCGGAAACTGGCCAAAGAGGAGAACCTGAGAAGAAAATCTCGCTAAGATCCGCTTCCCTACGAGTCCCCTCAGCAGTGCCGTCGGTGGACCAGAGCTCCGGCCCTGCATGGAAGTAGACTCGCTGGTCGAGTACGGTGAAACCCTCCGGCGCGCTGGAATTGGCCTGGGCATCGAGGCGGGACAGCATCGTCGTTCCTGGCTGGGTGCCGTTTGACCTCCAAAGAGACCATCCTCCATTTTCTTCCGGCAAGGGGAAGATGACCGCGCCTTCTAGGACGATGGGAACTCCGATGGAGAAAATCGAGGACACCGGGACGCCGACCAGAAGAGCATAGGTGCCGCCGCGAGTTCCGTCGGTACGCCATAGGCTAGCCAAGTGATCATTGTCGCCTTCCGTTTGACTAAACCACAGGGCCACATTTTCCAAGTTGGCGAAGAATCGAGAAGAGCTGCCGCAAGGTCCCGGGCAGGTATCGATCAGAAGCTCGGTTTGGACTCCGGAAACCGTTGTGCTCCACAATTCAAGGCCACTGGAGGGGGACGAGGCAAAAAAGACGACGCGCCTTCCTAGGCGAGTGAAGCCATCGGGAAAGGAGCCTGCGGTGGAGCTGGGAGCTTCTTCGAGCAGGTTTGCCACTTGTTCCGCAATCTGCGCAGAGGCTCCGGAAGGGATGGACAACAGCACACCCAGGGTTAGGCTCGAGAGTGTCTGGAGAAAGCCCCTCCTCTTCGGAAGGGAGGGGATTGGTGGTGCTTTCAGGACTGATTCCGAAGGCTTGCCCAAAGTAGAGCGAGGGCCCCGGGATGCCAAAATCTCTGCCAGAACTCTCCCGCTGCCCGGGAAAGTGACTTCTTCACGGGCTGGTGAATCGGGGTAGGGATGGAGGAGGCACGCAGTCTTCCTATGAGACATATTCTGAGGATCCTTTTGGGCGGTTTCTCTTGGTGTGGTTGAAGTTCAGATACATGTGGGTACGGAGATTTCAAGACAATATCATGTTGTGGTGACATAGAAATAGCGATCTGGCGCGCCTCTTGAGCCCGCCAGATGGCTACTTCGTTAGCTCAGCTGCATCGCTTCCCGAATCGCTTCCTGAACTGCCTCCTGATGACGGAGCCTCAAGGCAACAGCTCGACAGTCACCTCGGCTTTCTGCCAAGGGTGAGTCCAAGTACTTGGGCGATTCAGACAGACCCACTCGGTGGAGCCTCGAAGCAGGAAGAGGCGACCATCCACCTGAGTCACCAAAGCGCCGATTTGGTGAGAGTTCTGGGTGTAGGTGGAGTAGGTAAAGCGTTGGCTTGCGGAACCTCCCAGTTGATGTTTGGCAACCGTTGAGTGAGCCGTCCCGTTGCTGAACCCGCCGGCGAGACCTACCTCGTTGCAGCCTTCGGCAGGAGACACTGAGTGGGCGTTGTCGTGCCCAATGCCAAACCAGGCTGTTTGAGAGGTGTCGTAGAACAGACTCTCGACCTTGATGCCGGGGAAAAGGGACGAAATATCCTTAGGAGTGACGGCAACCTGGCCGCTGAAGGCGTTGGCCTCGGTCCACTGCGTCGCACCGGTTTGCCGATTCTCGGTCAAGACCCAGGCTCGAGTGTGTTGCCAATTGGGTTGGATGCCAGCGGAGTGGTCAGCGATCTGGACCGCAGCTAGTCGTAAGGGCTGTTCTGTCAACGAGCCCCAGCGCACCAATCCCCACAGGGTAGCAGGGCGGTCCATAGAGTCTTTCTGCCTTTGGCTGCCAAAAAGCCAAGGTGCCGCAGGATCGTCTCGATAGCTTTGCAGGGCAAGGAAACCGTGGAACGAAAACTCCGGGCCATCGGCTGGGTCGGTCAGGGCGAGAAGGGGGAATGGACGCCATCTGGCTGATGACTGATCTGCAACCTTTGAAGCCAGGGCTTGAGGGGTAGCCGCTGCTCCGAGGAATTCAGCGTTCATACAGCTTTGCTTCCAGTCGGTGCAGAGCGTTCTTTGGCCCGTGACATAGAACTTCGTGCCTCCCGAAGCGGCTTCACCGCGGGCGATGGTACCGGTGATCGTGATCGACGGTTTTCCAGGAATCCCTCCGTGAACATCTGTCACATCCCGGCAAGCACTGAGTCGCCCAACCAACTCCCAGGGTTGGGTCAACAACGTCCAGTTCTGGCGCTGTCGCCACAGAGTCAAGTGCTCGCCTCGGACACCGCCGTTGGGGTCGTGGCAAAAGGTGATTTCTGGTCGGCTCGGGTCGATGGATTGGGCGATTCTAGGCTTCCAATTCTGCAGATGGCCGTGCACTGCGTGAACGGCTACATATAAATAACCTCCGTGGGTGAATCCGCCTCGTGGATTGACCGCGGAGGCGCGAGATTCAAAGGGGCCGTCCAGGCGGGCAGCGATCACCGGCGTCTCGAGGGCTCGGCTGGAGCCGGGAGGTTGTTGGCCGTCGTTCTCCGCAGCGCCTGAGGGGAGAGAAAGGAATAGAGAGAGCAGTACTGAGAGGAAAGGAACGAATCGAAATCGGAGTTTCATAGTGCACCTTTGATTTGTAGAACATTAAGATATCTGGGCTAGATCGCTTGGACGTTAGCCCTTGGTGAGCACCGCTCTGTCGTTTCTAGAATTCGGAAATTGGTAACTGGAGATCTTCCAGGCACTCCAATTTCGTCCTCAGATCCATCCCCCCTTTTCGGTACCAAAAGGGACTCACGTGAGACTTGCCAACAACCAGCCCCGGATAGCACTAGGGACCATCGTTGAATGAGGAGGAGAACCAGTCTTAGGAACCTGGAAGAGGCAGGCGCCTGCCTCTTCCAAAAAGCCGGCCTAGCCAATTTCAATGATGCTGCTGCCCGCTTGCGCGAGCCAATCCAGGAGCGTTTGCAAACTCATCACCTCCTCTCGGTAGTTTGGATCTCCGGTGGATCCCTACCCAAGAGACGCGCTGTTCGCGGCCAGGAGGTATCAGAGGAAGGGTAAAAGGGGGGGCTAGGCAGCCTTCTTGTTACAAGGTCGACTAGCGGGTGCAAATGCCCCTTACTTCACCGAGGCAGGGAAGCAGCCGAATCACGTGCAGAAAGTTACGGTGTTGAAGTGGCCCACAACCACGACACCCAAACCTTCTACACTCCAATGGACCCGTTACTCCAACCTCAATTGCGGCAGGACTCGAACTCGTCGAACATAAAGAGACCCTCAGTGTCAGCATTTCTGCCGGCGAGAATGCCCAAGCGGATCTCGTCGATTTGGCGGCTATCGTTGTCAAGGTCGATGATTTGCCGACGTACATCGTTGACAGAGAGAGCCAAACTACCATTGCTTTGGCCGGAATCAGCCTTAGTCCAGACCAATTCGACCTGGTGATCAGCCGGAGGATCGGAGACCGAGGCGAAGGAGATCCATTCTGTTTTGACAATTGCCCCACTGTTTGGTTTGGTCCTCGCTCGCATCTGATAGCTAGATGCCGTGCGCCACATGTCAACGGAGAAGACGAGGTGGTTGGGATCGTTGTCGAGGGCTACGAACAGATAGTGCGGCTGCCGATAGGGCATCGTTATGTCGGCCAAGCGGAACTGGAATCGAGCGCGGTAGAAACTCTCTGAGGCTGGTGAGTAATCGTGAACCCATCCTTGATCACCGACGGAGCTGATCTGAACAAACATCCCGAAGGGGCCAACAATCGCGGAAGCCGTATCGACACCGAGCTGACCCGAGCCGGCAGTCACAGCTCGGTTCCAAGCCGAAGTGTCGCCGTTGTCGAAGCTATCCGCGAAGATCGAATCACAATTTGGATTGTGAAGTGGATCGCTCACCGGTAAGCCCCCAAGGGGATACTCCGACCCGTCGGGGATGGAGTCGCTATCCGAGTCCGCGTTGAGAGGGTCGGTGCCCAGGACCAGCTCGAAGCCGTCTATGAGACCGTCACTGTCGCTGTCGTCGTTGGGGAAGACATAGCCGATGCAGCTGTTGCCGGAAGTTCTGGTGTAGGTCTGGTAGGGAGGCAGCCCACGCTCTCGCTCGAGAACAAGGGCGTAATGCCCGTCCACGGAGCTCCAGCGTCGGTGTAAGCATTGGGGCTGGGAAGGATCGGAGGAATCGTTACAGGAGAAGCCTGGGGGGCATTCTGGGAAGATATAGCCCTCGATGCCGTCAAGGCGGAAGACCTGTTCGCCCGATTGGTTGGGACACCAGTCCGGCACTTGTCCGCTCGCGCCGGTGAAATAGTCGATTCCGGCCTGTTCGGTCGTGTAGACGAAGTCACGAGGGTCGCACTCCTCAGCAAAGCTCAGACGGTAGAGCGGCACCATCGGAGTAGCCGGGTCGAAGGGATTATGCTCCGTGGTGAAAACGTAGAACGACGACGCTGGCACTGGACTTGGGATCGAGGGTTCGAGGGGGAAGGAAGAGAAATCCATAACCGGAGAGCCCGCGTTTGTCGAACCGTAGGGGAGGGTGTTCGTGTTCGCCGGCGATTCATGCAACCTCCCTTTGACAGCGCCACTTGCTACCTGCGGCTTCGAAGTGTAGAGGTAGTTGGGTTTCGGAGATTTGTACAGTTCGTTGGCCCTCGCTGTGCCGAAAAGGGAAAACATCGGCGTCATGCGGGTCCGAATTTGTTTCCCGCCGACCGTCCCCAGGACGTGCTCGACCGCAGCGGCGGCGTTGGGAATCCCGTAGCCGAAGAGATCGTCGTGGACCCCGGATTGGCTTGCCGTCTCGATGAGCGCCTGCTTAGCAGCGGTGACCGTCAACAGAGGGTTCACAGATTTGAGTTGTGCGAAAACTCCAGCAACTAGGGGAGCAGACATCGAAGTGCCCGTGCAATAGTCGTAACCTAGAGTTGGGGTGCTCCCTGTGGGGTCGAAAGTATTCGACTCGTTGGGGTCATCGGAGCAACCGATGACCCCTAAACCCCAATGTCTGCCTGTATAGAAGGTAGACAACGTCTGTTTGGCTGGGGCTACGAAATCCTGCTCTGGGCCAAAGTTGGAGCCACATTGAAAGAAGGGACCGAAGCTGGAGTTGGCAGTAAAGCCTTCGCAGGGGGTGAGGCCTCCTTGGTCATTCCAGATTTCGCCAGACCTCTCTGTGCCACCCACCGCGACGGTCGTGGGTTCGTTCGCGGGAAAGTTGATCCGTCGAAGGTCGTTCCCGGAGGCCACGGTAAAGACAATTTCCCGGGCTTCTAGAATATCTAGCACAGCACAGAAATAGTGCCGGTCGGATGGTGGTAGAGACTCGCAAGGAGTTCCCGCTGGGAGGGATCCATCTGAGGGGCCGCCAAAGAAGCCACTCAGGTTGACGACCTGGGCCCCGTTGTCTGCCAACCACTCAAAGGCGCGCTCCCGTCGAGAAGACATCCTGGCGCGTGCGACCATGAGGCTGCAATTCCAGCAAGAACCGGTAACGCCGGTTCCGTTATCAGAACTCGCAGCAAGGAGGCCGGCGACAAAAGTGCCATGCCCTACAAAGGCGTCTTCGTCTTCTTCTTCGTCTTCGTCTGGGTTGGCGACTCCCCTGTCAAAATTCCAGGATTGGTGGCCCCTGAAATTCTGCTGAAGGTCAGGATGTCCTGGCTCAATGCCGGTATCCGCTACGCCTACGGTGGCGTAGCCCTTCGTATAGTCCCAGGCAGCCTCTAGGCCTACCTGCTGGTACGCCCACTGCTGCGTCTCGGGATTCGTGGGGTCGAGCAAGTCGCGATAGAACGCGTCACCAGGGACTGCCGAGAATCCACCTTCGGTATCCCTTCCTACATAGCCGAATCGGCCATCGTTCTTCAATTCCTCTAGGATCTTGTCAATATCTCTATCGATTGGATAGTAGAGCGTGACATAACGCGAGAGGAGATATCGGGGGCTACCTGGTAGAGGTTCCAGACCATTGGGCAGAGGAGACATCGGAACCATTTCCTCGGCAGAACTTGGGGAAAGAGCTGCAACATCCTTTTCTGTTCCAACGTTGAGACGCTCCACAAAGGCCGCTGGGCTCTCCTCGACTTGATCGGCTTTTAGAAACACGATGACAGTGTGATGACTCGTGTTCTCGGCGGATTGCGCTATTCCATCCACGGCTCCTAATATTCCTAGTCCGAAGATCCACAGTCCTAGAATTGTGCGCCACGGAATCCATTTCTTAGACACTCTCATTTCAAATCTCCATTTCAGATTCATAGAGTTTGGTTCTTGCGAAGTTGGTCGTGTGTTGGAGGTCACTCATTACGATGAGTGACGTTTTCTGATTGAGATACACGTCGCTGCTGGTGAAAATATAGGCAAGGAAGAAAGTTTCCCGCAAAGAAGACGAGAGTCCTATTAGGTGTGTTATCCGCATCGGTGCAGAGGTTGACTCTGGGCGGCGATACCGAGGCCCGGCAGGTGCAAGGGGGAAACCCGACAGGTTCGCTCTGAGCTCTAAGTGCGGAGTTCACTCGATCGGTGTCGATTGCAGGGAACGGGCCTCGCCGCACCTACGTTGGAGGATCTCGAGAACCCCCTTTCTCCTTGCTAGAAGTCGGCAATTCGTGAACGGAGTCCTTCAAACCAGTCAAATATCATCTGCACAGCCATCACCTCCTTTCGGTTCCAAGAGAAAGCCGTCGAACACTTGCCAAATGCCAACCAAGAGCAGGGAAAGGGGCACGCGTTCGATGAGGCAAGATTCGTGGGTTGGGAACCTGGGCGAGGCAGACCGCCTCACCCAGCAGGTCCACTAGCCAATATCAATCATGCTGCTGCCCACCTGCGCAAACCATTCCAAAAGCGTGTGCACAGCCATCACCTCCTTTCGATCGTCTGGATCTCTGGTAGATCCATATTCAAGAGACGCGCTATTCGGGGTCGGTTGGGATCATCGGGAGTGGGGGGAAGGAGTTTGTTGTCTATTTTTCGGACCAAGGGTTCTCTATCATCTCCGGTGAGATGACCCATCGACTTCGAGGTGAGAGGGAGGGGGTCGACGACAACGAGACGAGCTCTCTCAGGTCACGATTCAGCCACTCAAATAAATGGTGCTAAGTGGTTCTGACTTCGTCGGGGAAAGACCTGGTCGGCACGCTGGAGGGGAATCAGTTTCGATGGACAGTGGAGCACGACCGCTAAGGCATAGGTTCCTAAACGGTCGTGCCAGCTACCTCTTGGTGGACCTCGGCCTCCAGGTGGCGGCTGGTAGGCGGGGACATTGCTGCTTCAGGGGTACCGTTGGGCCAGCCTGCCTTGGTCTTCGAGGGCGGTGTGGAATTCCTTTTTCAGACGCGCGATCAAGTCCGCTACGGGCAGGTTGTCCTCGATGGTGGTGACGCCCTGACCGGCAGACCAGATGGTTTTCCAGGCCCGAGCTTCGTCGAGCTCTTTGCCGAAATCTACTTTGGCCTTCTTAGACCACATTTCTTCCGTCAACCCCATGGCTTCGAGGCTGGGGCGCAGGAAGTTGGCGGGGACTCCGGAGATGGCGGCTGTATAGATGACATCCGAGATTCGGCTATCGATGATCATTTGACGATAATCCTCGTCCGCACGGCTCTCAGTGGTATTGATGAAACGGGTTCCCAGGTAGGCGAGGTCGGCCCCCATCTGCATGGCGGCAGCAACGTCACGACCAGTGCTCATACAGCCGGAAAGGAGGATGATGCCATCGAAGAAAGACCGAATCTCGGCGATGAAGGGCATGGGATGCAAGGTTCCAGCGTGGCCCCCGGCTCCCGCTGCCACCAGGATGAGACCATCGACTCCGGCTTCGGCAGCTTTTTCCCCATGGCGGCGATTGGTGATGTCGTGGAACACGAGACCCCCGTAGCTGTGCACCGCATCGACCAGCTCGGAGACCGCCCCCAGGGATGTAATGACCACCGGGACCTTATGTTTGACCACCACCTCCAGATCTGCCTGGAGACGAGGATTGGTTCGGTGGACGATGAGGTTGACTCCATAGGGAGCGGCTGACCGGCTGGGCTCCGAGTCGGATTCCTCAAGGCCTTCCTCGATTTCGCAGAGCCACTCGTCAAAACCGGCCGTGGTGCGTTGGTTGAGGGCGGGAAAGGTGCCGAGAATCCCTTGTTGGCAGGACTCGATTACCAGCTTCGGTCCCGAAATGAGGAACATGGGAGCTGCCACCACCGGCAGCGCTAGGCTTTCTTGAAAGGGAATGCGGCTCAAGGTTGGGTCCCCTGTGATTCGTTGTTGGATGAAATGAGCTGGCGGCGAGTCTTCCACTCATCCAGGAAGCTCTGGGCCATGAGTTGGTGTGCTTTGGCCTCCCGCCTGGCGTCTGCGTCGGCGATTCGGCCTCGGAGGGCGATGGCGCCATAGAAATTGCCACGGAAATAGGCATCGAAGAGTTTGCTTGGAAAGGCACCCCTCAACTTTCTGGCCGGCTCCTCGGCGGCTGTGGTGGCCGGAGGCGAAATGGGGTCGAATCCGAGAGCTTCAAGGGCACCGAGGACATCTTCGTCGTGGATTCGGTCGGCATAGTCTCGGCTGGTGACCCGCTGAATCTCCTCGCCACCGGAGGAGAAGAGAACCAGAGCCGGGACGGCCAAACCGCCTCTTTCTTCAGCGTTCCAAAGGCCTAGGGGTTTGAGGAATTCCTCTCCCTGAGGGTCGGAAAGAAAAGGGAAGGGCAATTCCCACCGATGGCGCATCCCTTCGTTGCGCTCCTGGGAATCTACCGAGACAGCGACGATTTGTGCACCGGCCTGGTGGATTCGCTCCATCTGATTCGCCAGCCGGACCAGCTGGCCACAACAATAGGGTCACCAATCGCCACGAAACGTCACCAAAAGCACTGCACCACCGGCACTGCTCAACGAGGCCAACCGTTCTTCGAGCTGCTGCATCTTCGTCTCCTCTCGGTTCCTGAAGGCCGAGTGTACCGGGTTCCGGGGAAGAAAAGGGCTCCTGGATCTGACCACGGTATGATCGAGCAAACGCAGCCAGAGAGAGTTTCACCACAGGGCGTTAGATCACCGGAGGGGATGATTCATGAGCCAATTTTCGTTCGAGCCAAGGAGTCTCTTGGTAGCCATCGTCGGGCTGTGGATAGTCATGGTTGGTGGCTCCGCCGAGGGAGCAACTCCGGTAGAGGAAACATCCAGTGCAGAGTCGTCCAGTGCTGAGTCATCCAGTGCAGAGCTGCCGAGTGCGGAAGAGCTTCTCGAGAGCTCCATTGCCTATCACGATCCAGAGGATCGGTTTCTTGCCGAACCTCATCGTTTGTGGTTTCTGGAGACCCGAACCGACGGGGTCGACCGACGGGCGGAAGTGCTTTTGGACGTTCCCGGGGAGCGCTTCGAGATGCTGCGGGGAGGGCAGCCGGCATTGGGGGGAGTGTTGGAGCCGGGACGATGCGAGATGACTCTCGATGGTCGTTCCCAGGTGAGCGACGAGGAGCGAGCCACCCATCGGCTGAGCTGTGAGCGCCTCCGCCTACTGCGGAACTACTACACCTACCTTTGGGGCTTGCCCATGAAGCTCCGAGATGCCGGCACTCACCTCGGAAGGGTGACCGAAACGACCTTTGAAGAAAAGCCTGTCTTCGATCTCAAAGTGACCTACGACCCAAAGATCGGCAAGGAGACTTGGTATTTCTACTTCGATCGGGAGACTTTCGCCTTGGTGGGGTATCGCTTCTATCACGACGAGGCCAAGAACGATGGGGAAGTGATTCTTCTCGACGGCGAAGTCGAAGCTTCTGGCCTGCGTCTTCCCAAGCGTCGGACCTGGTTGACCCATAAGGACGACAAGGATCTCGGCACGGACATCCTCCTCGCCGTAGCGGGACCCTCGCCGGAGAGTCTCGATAACGGTTTCGACGACGATGTCTTCCAGCGCTGGGTGGACATGCGTCTCGGCAAGGGGGAACCGGTCTATTGGTACTCCATCGGAGAGGTCTACGCCTACCCCAGTGGTGAGCATCTGATGAACCTGGAGGGTTTCGACACCGCCCGCCTACACCGGGAGGAAGGGATGGAGAATACCGCCTACCAGCTCTCCCGCAAGACCTACGTTTATCGGGATCGCGAATCCGGAGAAGTGCTGCGGCAATGGCCTGGAGAGGCGGGGGCTCGGGAAGTCGATCCCATCGCCTACCCTTACCAATACATCTCCTATGTCCTCGGGGACGGCTATCTGGAGACTTGGGTGGAACAGCGCAAGGGCGAGCAGCTGAACCGCATCGGCCCGGGGCGCGATCTACGAGCTCGACAGGTCCCTGGAGGGACGTTCTTCAGCGCCCCCGTCATCCTCGATCTGGACCTTCCCGGTGGTCGCCGCTACCAGACTGCCGAGCACTACGACTTCTTCGCTCCGGAGGGCGTGCCCCCCGGAGCAGGGGCATCTTCCGGCTATCGAATCAGCTGGGTTCGCTATGGGGACCTCCCATCCTTTGCCGGACCGGGTAAAGCCCTGACCCACCTGGTCTCCTGGCGGGTGGATAGCTTCGCTGATCTCCCGGCGTCGATTCGCGAGTACGTCGAAAAGGAAGCTCCTTTGTGGCTCGAGCCTCCGAAGGACATGGAAGAGATTCGTCGGCTTCAGTTGGAAGAGTAGGGAAGCGCAACAAGGCCCTGGTGAAAATCTCGCAAGGACGATAACGGGGAAGGCTGAAGGTGACTATTGGAGTTAGGTAACAAGATCTCTATCGGGACCGAGTCGCCGGGCTAGCTGATCTGCAGGAGAAGATTTATGGATCCCGATGACCCCATTTTGAAGTCAGGCCTGCTACCGGGGCTTCCCGTTTCGGCTCTCGAGTCCTACCGACCCAGCGACCCTGATTTAGGCACGGGAGAGCTTCTTCCGGAAGAGATTCCCACCCTGGTGGATCTTCCTGAGGGTGCCCAGTGGCCGTCGCCTGAGAAGGCCCACAAGGTGAGACCGCCGGAGCCGCGAGACGCGGACCTGGACTTGGACTCCCGGCTCGGAGCTGGCGGCTTCGGCTCGGTATGGCTGGGCCGCCAGACCGGGCTCGAAAGGCGGGTCGCGGTGAAATGCCTGCGGTGGGACCTCCTGGACGGCGCCAGTCTGGGGAAACGCCGGCATTTGGAAGAACTATTTCGTAAGGAAGCCCTTACGGCGGCGAGCCTCGAGCACCCGAATATCGTTCCTATCTACCAGGTGAGCCGGAGCACCGACGGACGCTTGCTACTAGCCATGAAGAGGGTGCGGGGAACCGTCTGGAATGACCTGATCTTGGAAGACCTGGATCTGCCCATGGAGATCTTCCTGGCTCGACACATCCCTATTCTCATCTCCATTTCCCAGGCCGTAGCTTACGCCCATGCGGAAGGGGTGCTGCATCGCGATATCAAGCCTCATCAGGTCCTAGTGGGAGATTTCGGCGAAGTCATGCTGACGGATTGGGGTCTAGCTCTGCGCTTTCAGACAGCCCGAGGGGAGGAGCCCTGGGGTGGGGAGTTGGGAAAGGAGAGGAGGCAGATTTCCACCGCCGCCAATCCAGCGGGAACCCCG
Organism: Deltaproteobacteria bacterium; assembly: GCA_022601195.1. GTDB lineage: Bacteria > Acidobacteriota > Thermoanaerobaculia > Multivoradales > JAHZIX01 > JAHZIX01. The sequence goes on along the minus strand of JAHZIX010000038.1, from coordinate 16,441 downwards.
GCATTCATGGCTCCGGAACAGACCGTGCCGGGAATCGAGCAGCTGGGACCTTGGACCGATCTCTACCTTCTCGGGGGAACTCTCTACTACTTGCTCACCGGCCGACCACCCCATGGAACCAACAGCGGCAGCCAAGCTTTTGCATCGGCGGCGCGAGGAGAGATTCTTCCACCTCTGGAGAAGCGCCGGTCTCAGGGCTTGCCTCCGGAGCTGGAAGAGTTGGCGCTGGGAGCTTTGGCTCCGAACCTAGAAGATCGTCGCCCAACTACCGTGGCTGCTTTCACCGAAGCTCTACAAGAGTATCTGTCCGGAGTTTCCCGGCAGCGTCGATCCCAGGAGATCATCGAGCGATTGGCGGCCAGGGAAGTTCCGGAGGGAAGCCCTGCCTATGGCTTTCTCAACGCCCAGATCGAGGACTTGCAGCAGGCGGAGAACCTGTGGCCGGCGAATCCTCACGTGGTCCAACAGAAAGAGCGCTTCCTAGGCCTCTACTCTTCGACAGCCTTGTCTCGGGGGGACTTGACTCTGGCGCGTTTGCAAGCCGAGCAACTACCGATGGGAGAGACTCGGGCCGGATTGTTGGGGAAGGTGGAGGAGCGAGAGCAGCGTCGGCGGACCGCGACCGTACAACGGCGGTGGGCCCTGCGCGGGCTTCTGGCTCTAGGCCTGATCCTGGCGTTGGGAAGTGTGAAATACACGGTGGATCAAAGTCGGGCGCAGCAGCGCCTCATCGAGCAGCGGGATGCCGCCCGCGTCGCCCGGGCCGACACCGAGGAGTTGATGTCCTTCATGCTCGAAGATGTCGGAGAGCGCCTGATCAGGCTCGAGAAGATAGAGGTTCTTTCTCCCGTAGTGGAGAGAGCTCGGGAATATTACCGCTCGCGAGGGGAAGAAGAGCTCACTCCAAAAGAGCACCTAGGCCGGTCCACCATGCTCGAGACTTTGGCTTTTCTCCTCACCCTTCAGGGGGAGCAGGAGCAAGGTATCGAGGTCTATTCCGAAGCGGAAGGAATTCTGGAAGCAGCCTTCCAGGAAGCCTCCGATCCCGATGTCTTGGCGCAGCTCCTCGGCCTTCGAGTTCAGTTGGGGCAAAACCTATCGGATCTGGGTCTGAATCAGGAGGCTTTGGAGCTTCTCGACGAGGTTCAACGGGAGGCGCGCAAGGCGCTGCGGCGGTGGCCGGAAAAGGACGGCTTTTCAATTCTCCTCGCCGAGGCTCTGGACGTGGCAGGGGTAGCGATTTACAACACTGGAGAGTTGGAAGCGGCGGCGCGAATTTTTCTTGAAGCTCAGGGAGTCCTGGAACGAGTTGGGGAAATGGGGGAGGTGGAGGATGGGGAGTATCTGGCTTTTCTCGAGGAGTCCATCCTCTTCCACCGGGCGGTGGTACTCAACGATATGGGGCAAGCTGAAGATGCGCTGGAGATGCTCGACCGGTCGGTGGTCACGGGCTCTGATCTGTCGACCCTCGAAGGAAGTCCTGGAGACGGTTTCTCCAACGTCTTTCAGGTCGGTTTGAGGGGGGAGATCCTCAACAATCTTGGACGGCATCGTGAAGCCTTGGAGTTGGTGGAGCAGATCCGCATTTTCGCCCTCGGGGAAATTGCCAGGGAGCCCGCCAACCATGAAGCCCTGTATCGCTACACCTTTGCTCTAGAAGTTGCCGCGGCGGCTTACGAAGGCCTGGGCCTCCTTCCCAAAGCTCGGCAGCAATGGGAGGAAACAGTCCGAGTTCTTTCACCGGTGGGAGATTCAACAGATCTACTCCTGATCCAAGGCCTCCTAGCGAGAGCCTTGTTGAAGCTTGGTCGGGAAGACCAAGCGGCGCCTCTGGTCGAACGCCTCTTGGAAAAGAACTGGAACTACCGGCAGTTTCAGGGCTTCGTTGCGCACTACGGGTTCGAGGTTTCCGCAGCGCGCTAGAGGTTTTTTCCCGCTAGCTTCTCGAGTCGAAAGAGCTTCGAGTCGGCACAGGCTTCGGTGCAGGGATGCCACCGAATTCCAGCTTTCCTCTCCTGCCATGAATCATTTTTTCCCTTTCTCGCGTCTTGTTCTATGAGTTCACCCCCTTCGATCCGAAAACCGCAGAGGAGCCTCATGACGACGATGGACGAGAACCCGGAGGCCCCAACCCCCGAGACTCCAGCGCTGGAGACCGTGGGCCGGCCCAGCCGATTCCTTTTGTGGTGTGCGGGTAGCGATCTGGAGCTGCTGGAAACCCCGGCAGAACGAACGAAACAGGCGGGTTTGGGGACTTTGGTCCTGATACCGGCACTTCTCGCCTCCTTCGCGATGACCTATGCGATCTCTACGCTGACCACGAATCTGGTGGTGCCCATCCTGGCGGGGCTCGCCTGGGCTCTAATCGTCTTCTGCTTCGATCGCTATGTCGTCTCGACGTTTCGCAAATCCGCTTCCCTATGGGCGGATCTAGCCTCTCCCATCTTCCTGACTCGGTTCATCCTGGCCGGCTTCATCGGTCTCATCGTGGCTCATCCCTTAGTTTTGCTGTACTTCGAGGACAGCATCGACCAGCAGCTCCAGGTGGAGAGGGCTGCTTCTCTGGAAGCGATCGAGGCTTCTTTTGGCCCCCGATTCGATCGTATTGAAGCCTCTCGAGGTGCTCTTCGACAGGAGATCCAAGAAAAAGAGCAAATTCGTCTGGAAGCTCAGTCCATCCTCATGGAGGAAGTCGGCGGTATCGAGTCGGGGCGTACCACGGGTCGGGTGGGACGTGGCCCCGCAGCCCAGGCCCAAGAACGGCTTCGGGATATGGCGGATCAGGATCTCGTCACTTTGCGCGCAGAGTTACAGGCTCAGGACGAAGCTCTCCGGCGGGAGTCGGCGGATCTGGTGGCCCAGCGCCAATTGGAGCGCGGAGCTCCCCAGGCTCGCGACTACATCGCCCGCTCCCAAGCCTTGGAAGCTCTACGGGCCCAATCTTTGGAGCTCACTCGGGTTCATGCCTTTTTGATTCTCTTCTTTGTTTTCGTCGACACGCTGCCGTTGCTCTTCAAGACCTTGACGCCTCGGGGACCCTACGATGAGCGCTTGATGCTGCAAGAGGAAACGGTGTTCAGCCAGGTGGAGAAGAGCCGCTGGAAGCTTAGATCCGTGTACCAAGAAATAGACCGAGCCAGGTCTGGCGGCCGCGGTCGCAGCGAGGTGGAAAGGCGAGGCATCGCTTTCCTCTATGGTGAGCTGATGGGCGACCTGGAGGAGCATCAAAATTCCTTTCGCGAGTCTCTCCGACGGCAGATGGCTGAGGCTGCTAACGGCTTGAATGCTGACCAGGAAGAGCTTGCAAAGCAGGCCTTGGCCGAGATGGATGAAGCCAATCTTCGCGTTGTGACTCACTCTTTGGAACGATTTCAGGAGGCATTCCTGACCCCGAAATCGAGCCAGCCGGAGACGATCAATGGCCTCGGCAGGGAGTCCTCCGAGGTTGCAGCGCAGCTCACCTAGGTTTCTCTACGGATCCTCTGCCTGCCTCCCGTGTAATCGACGGAGCGCGAAGGAATCGGTCCCTCTCACTCTCTGACATTCCCTCCCCGCAAAGCGCGAGCCGAAGGCTCCGAGAAGAGATAGACTTCGACTGCAGGCTTGGGTCTCGGCTGATGGTGGCCCCTAAGGGACCCGGTGGGAAGTTCAGGAGCGCAGTATGGACCATCTCGAGTTGGCACGAAGCCAAATGGCCTTTTCCCTCGGCTTTCACATCATTTTCGCTTCGATTTCCATGGTGATGCCTTTCTTGATGTTTGCGGCCTACCGCAACTATCTACGGGACGGTCAGGAGGTGGATTTGCGCCTCACCCGAGCTTGGATGAAGGGCAGTGCCATCCTGTTCGCAACCGGGGCGGTGACCGGGACGACTCTCAGTTTTCAGCTCGGTCTCCTGTGGCCGGAATTCATGCGCCACGCTGGCCCGATCTTCGGTATGCCGTTCTCTCTGGAAGGGGCGGCTTTTTTTCTGGAAGCGATCTTCCTCGGGCTCTTTCTCTATGGCTGGGATCGGTTGTCGCCCCGCGTGCACCTGATGTGTGCCTTTCTGGTCGGCGTCTGTGGTCTCGCTTCCGGCGCGTTGGTCATCGCCGCCAATGGTTGGATGAACGCTCCGACCGGTTTCGACTGGGTCGACGGCCAGGCCATCAACATCGACCCTTGGGCCGCTATGTTCAACGACGCTTGGCCTCTCCAAGCTCTTCACATGCTGGTAGCGGCCTTCCAAGCAACCTCTATGGCGGCCATTGGACTTCACTCTTGGGGGATCTTGAGGCAGAGGTCCCTGGGCCCGGGAAGATCGGGCGGGGGAGGCTCCGTCTTTCATCGCCGTGCCATGACTTATCTAGTGCCAATCCTGGTCGTGACTTCGTTGCTCCAGCCGCTGATTGGGGACCGCAGCGCAAAGTCCATCGCCGAGCGGCAGCCGGAGAAGTTCGCCGCCATGGAGAGTCATTTCCGCACCGAGGGACCTGCCTCGCTGCTGATCGGTGGGTGGCCCGATGAAGAGAAGCAGGAAGTGTCCTGGGGGATTCACATTCCCGGGGCTCTCAGTTTCCTCGCCCATGGGAGCTTCGACGCAGAGGTCCGCGGTCTGGAGGAATTTCCCCGCTCTGAATGGCCACCGGTTCTCATTACCCACTTGGCCTTTCAAATCATGGTGGGGTTGGGTATGGCCATGCTGCTGGTGTCACTGATCTTCCTCGTCGGACGGTGGCGGGGCATCGACCTTTGGCAGCGGGCCGGCTGGCTTCGACTCCTGGTGGTCATGACTCCTGCGGGTTTTCTTGCCCTCGAAGCCGGTTGGGTGGTCACGGAGGTGGGACGACAGCCGTGGATCCTTTACCGCATTCTCGAGACGGCCCAGTCGGTGACTCCGGTGCCTGGACTGGGCTGGAGCTTTGCATTGATCGTTTTGATCTACAGCGTGTTGGGAACGATCTCCTTCTCTCTGCTGTGGAAGTGGTTCCAGATCGAGTCGGTGAAACCATGAGTGGGGAAGTGATCAGCCTCGGCTTTCTCCTGCTGGCCCTAGGTGCTTACACCTTGTTTGGAGGAGCAGATTTCGGCGGCGGTTTTTTGGAGGCTTCTCTGTGGCGGCACCCGCGGCTCCAGAAACGGTTACAAGCGACCCTAGCTCCCATTTGGGAAGCCAACCATGTGTGGCTAATCGCGGTGGTGGTGATTCTCTTTGTCGCTTTTCCAGGAGTGTACGCCAGCTTGAGTACGGTGCTCTTCGTGCCTCTTTCGCTAATCCTGCTCGGCATCATCGCCCGAGGAGCTTTTTTCACCTTCCGCAAGTACGATCCCGAGCCCCTCGCCCGACTAAGGCTCTACAGTTGGCTGTTTCGCTTTGGCTCGATGCTGACTCCGGCCTTCTTCGGGTTTGTCCTCGCTGCCTTGTTGACTCCCTTTCCCCATGCCCAATCCCACCCCGAAGCGAGTTTTTTCGACCTCTACATAGCTCCCTGGGCGACTCTCTTGGGGCTTCTTTGTGCGATCTTCGTCAACTTTCTGTTCGCGTACCTAGCAGCGGTCTTTTTCCATGGGGAGTTGAGCAATGAAGGGGATCGGGACCTTCTCCGGACGAGAATCTGGAGCCTTTTTGCCGGTACGTTTCTTTCCGGGGCAATGGTGCTGGCTTGGGGAGTCTCAAGTGGGGAAGTCAGTGCCCGGGAAGCTCTGAGCCCCGTCCAAATAGCCGCTCAAGGGATCGCTCTGGGCTGCGTATTCGGTGTCTTTTCCAGCTTGGCTCCGGGTAGGAAATGGAGGTTGAGATTGGCGGTGGGGTTACAAACTCTGGCCATACTCTGCGGGTGGTTCAGTACCCAATACCCGACCTTCCTCAGGTTCGACGATGGAACGGTGTTGACTGCCTTCAACAGCGCCGCACCGCCGGTCACTCTTTTTTGGCTCAACCTGGGCTTAGCAGTGGTGTTATCGATAGTGATTCCTCTGATGGCCTTCCTGTACCGAGTCTTTGCAGCCTCGCAAGAGGAAAGAGCTTAGACAATCCCATCGCGCTTGGTACTCGATTTGTGAAGGGCTCTTTCTCCAAATCTACTCCCGCAGCTGGCAGGCTTGCGATTGACCGTCGCAGCTCGGTCCTTTCGAACGACTCGCAGATGCAGCTGATACTCCCGAAGGTCGCTGGTCGTGATCGTTTCGGGCTTCGGTTGGGTCCCATTCGCTTCGTTGAACCAGATCGTGAAAAACGGCACATCTCAGAGGCAAGTCCCGATGGAGAGCTTGCTCCTTTCGCGTCTCCCTCCGATACCTTCGGTGCCAAGGAGGTTACCGGTGACTTCCAGGAGGGGGGGGGATCGTGATCTACAACCTCGTGCTCATCAATGCTAGTCCTACGGACCAACTTGACAATCCCGGAGACGAGCTCTTCGATGCGCTCCCCGCCGAGCTGACTGTCCTGACCGCGTCGGCGAGCGCCGGAACCGCGACGGTCGATGCGGGGGCGAACGCAGTCTCGTGGAACGGTTCGATCCCCGGCGATGGATCGGTCGACCTGACGATCGAGGCGCAGATCAACCCCGGTACCGGCGACTCCACGGTCACGAACCAGGCGACGATCTTCTTCGACGGGGATGGCAACGGTACGAACGAGAGCAGTGTGCCGACAGACGACCCATCTGTGGTCGGATCGTCAGATCCGACCACAGATGGGCTCTTACGGCCATCGAGATTCCCACTCTGAGAGGCCTGGGGCTACTAACGCTCAGCCTCCTGATCCTTGGCTTGGGACTGCGGCGGCTCCGCGTCTCCTAGGCAACGAAGGAGACCTTCTCGACAGGCAGAACGAACCTGCCATCACGTTTCAAGAGGCCGTAGCGCTGAGCAAGGTATTCATCTTCACGATTCTGGGCGCTACCCTTCACCAGGATCAGGCAGCAGCCAGCATGGCCGCCAGCTGTTCTTCGGAAGCCTTCGGCGAGAGATGGAATTGTTGCCCAAAGCCCTCGGCGAAGGCGTCCGGGAAGATGTCCGTTACACCCGCCTCGAGGCCATCGAGAATCGCTTTTGCCACGGCTTCGGGAGTCTCCTTGTCCATCTCGATGTCTCGCGCCATGTCGGTATCCACGGGGCCGGGGTAAACGCCATAGACCACGGTTCCCTGGGAGGCCAATAGAGCACGTCCCGCTTGGGTCAGAGAGTGGACAGCCGCCTTGGAGGCGCTGTAGGTAGGGTAGAAGGGGAAGTTGGTCAGTCCTGCGATGGATGAGATGTTGACGATGGCGCCCCCTCCATTGGCCTTCAGAGTGGAAGAGAACTGCTGAACCAGACGCAGGGTGGCGAAATAGTTGACCTCCATTTCCTGGCGTGCCGCGCTGACGATGTCCATTTCATCCAGCCCACCGCCGACGACGACTCCCGCGTTGTTGATCAACAGGCCCACGTCCTGGGCCTGTTGAGCCGCCGCGGCCACCTGCTCTTCTTTGGTCACGTCGAGCTCTATGGCGACGACGCGGTCGCCGTAGCTCTGGGTCAGATCTTTGAGGGAGTCGAGGTTTCGAGCGGTTGCATAGATCTTGGCCGCTCCGCGCTCGAGGAGCGCCTCCGCGATGGCTCGGCCTATTCCTCGGTTGGCACCTGTGATGAGGGCTACGTTGTTGGCGATAGTGGTGGTGGACATGATTTCTCCTTTGGCACTTTCTGTTCATTCATCTAGATTCTTTGTCTCATCTAGACTTGTTGTTTGATTGGGACCTGTTCTGAGCTTGATGTAAATAGTTGACCGGTCGTCTATTTTGCGTGTAAAAATCAATCTTCCGCGGGCGTCTGCCGGCCCAGAAATGCCAGAATCTCTTTTCCGGCGCCCTGCAGCATTCCGGCGTCGTTGTTGATCTTGGCAAGCATGATGTGGCCTTCTAGCAAAGCCAGAATCGAACGCCCTGCTCGCCTAGGGTCCTGAGTCGGTAAGTCGCCCCTCTCGATGGCCTCTCGCACCACCTCGGCGAAGGAGTGCATCGTATGATCGAAGACTCTCCGGAGACGCTCGCTCAGCTTGGGCTGTTGAGTACTTATCTCGAGGGCGAGATTCCCAATCGGGCATCCGAGCACCTTGCCGCAGCTCTCTTGTTGCTCGGCCTGCATATGGCTCAGTTTGTCCGCATAACCGGTCAGACGCTCCAGGGGGGGCTTGTCCCCGCTGACCATCTCCTCGAGGGCTGATTCCATTTCCAGCGCCTGTCGTTCGATGATGTCCAGAGCCAGATCCACCTTGGAAGGGAAGAAGTGATAGAAGCTGCCCTTCTTGACTCCAGCGGTGGAGCACACATCGCTGACCCCGACCGCGGTGTATCCGCGCTCGTGCATCAACTCGCACCCGGCCTCGATCAATCGCTCTCTGGCGTCACTCGTCCTTCCCATGAATCGGACTATACGACCGGTCAACTATTAAGTCAATCCGTTCCTTTCGAGGACCTAGATGCACCCTGAGCTTCACTCCCAGAGGTGACGGGCAACCGCTTCACCGAGGTCCGCCAGAAAATCATCGGCGAAAGGCTCATATTGGTAGTCGTCGTCGTTGAGAGTAGAGTTTTCGTTGGTGTAGAGGGTGGCAGCGAGGAAGAAGGAACGACCGGTTTCGGTGTCGACAACCCAGCTGTTTTCGGTGCTGAAGCCATAGGCTCTGCCGATCTTGTTGTAGATGCGAAGGCGTTCTTTGGGAATCACTCGTGCCAATCCAGGAAGCAGAAATTTGACCCAGTGGTCCGGGTATTCCCGTGAGTTGAAGACCGGGTCGGTGGATTGGCCTGGGAAGAGATGTAAGGGCTCCAAAAGGAAGTTGTGGTCAACCTCTCGGAGGGAAAAGCCATCGCCGACGCAATCGGCCCTCGGTTGGGTCACCATGCACAATCCCCGCTGGAGATCCGCCAGGGGAAAGTGGTTCTTGGTGGAGAAGTCGAAGGGGTGGTGAATCAATTCCCCTTCCGCCCAAAATCTCTTCCCGACCTCGAGGCCAAAAACTTGGACAGGAGCCGCCAGGGGAGCCGAGATCCGAGCTTCCTGGGTGTAAGAGGACGCGGCACTGGGAGCAAAGTCGATGCGGGGAGTGGAACGATTTTCCTCGACGGTGCGACGTTCCGAAAGCCGGTGAACGATCCGAGCCTCACCCAGGCCGGCGCGCCGGAGAGAGGCTGCTAGGCGATCCTGGCCCACCAGCTCGTAGAGCCGGTTGAAAGCCTCGTTGTCGGAGACCAGAAAGAGCTTTCGAATTTCCTGACCGACGGTGATCTTGCCGTTGGCGAGATGGCTGGGATCTTGATCTTCCATCGTCTCTCCGGGAAAGAGAGGGTGGAAGGTGAGCGGAGTCTCTGTGCTCAAGGGGAAGCCGGATTCCCTGCGTAGCACCTCGAGGTGCTCCAGAGCGGCGATGGCAGCGAAGAGCTTCACGGAGCTCGCCGGGTAGAAATACTCCGCGCCTAGCCGGTAGCCATGTTGCTGCAAACGTGCCTGTCCGTCGCTTCCGTTCTCCAGGAGTCCCAGAACGATTTGCAGGCGGAACTTCTCGGGGTTCGATGCCACCTGGCGCAGTCCAGGGTGGGAATGGAGAATCTCTTCGATCAACGGAGTCTCCTCTGGCCGTTGCTGGATCGAGCTACAGGACGCGAGCGAGATGGAGAAGATCACCGAAAGGCAGCCAGCCACCATTCCCCAACTGGGCAGGCACCGGGTCATGGTCTCTGGGCGACTTTGCTCGGCTCGAACTCGACGGCTTCGAGGATCCCTCGAAGGTCGGACCGGGATGGTAGGGAGGAAAGCTCGGACGGCCACAGGGGCGCCCACCGGACACACCGCTTGAGCTGTTGGCGTAGCTCGAAGGGACCCTTGCCTTGCTTGGGCAGATTGGCTTCCACTTCTTCGCAGAGAGGTTTCCAATCCTCCGGCGCTGGCCCCGCCTTGTTGGCTCCGGCGGTAGCTTTGCCGTCCACTGAGACGGTCCAAGTGAGAGGCCCGGTGGGGCGCAGGCTGAATTGGGCTTGCAGGAACTCCAGGGAGACCACCGCAAGGCTGCCTTCTGGTACCTCGAAGCTCAGAGTCTCCGGCCACACACGGGCTTCATGGAACCAACCACCTCGGCTCCGCCGTCGTTCTTGGTGTCTTTCCTGAAGGACGAGAAGGTTGTGCCTACCCGGTGGCAGCTGTTTCTCTACGACCAAGCTGTCACGCTGTTTGCGGCTCCCGGAAACTCCAGCGAGAGCTTCGCCGTCGAGGTAGAGGTAGAGGTCCCAGGGATCTTCTTCTTCCTCGAAGGCCGGAAAGTAGTCGATCTGAAAACGAACCGATGGGCCTGCCGCTTCGCTGGTCGGTGTCGGAAGTGGCGCGGGGGCTGATTTCGGAGCCGGTGTCCTTATCGGTTTCCCTTCTGGCTCCGCTGCCGGTTGGGCAGTCGGCCTCGGTCGGGGGCGAGGAGCTTCCCGATTTTGTGGTTTCTCGGGAGATTTGTCCGCAGAAGGTGCCCGCGGCGCTTCCGTTGATGCCTTCTCGGATGCCCCCTCTGGCGCCTTACGATCCTTCTCCTGGGCCGCGGGAGTGGCCTCGCCAGCGTTCATGCTTTTGTCTAAAAGGGCGTTGAGTAATGCTTCTGAAGCGCCGGCTTGGGTCAAGGCGACGAGCTCTCGGCTCGATAGGCTAGAGCTGGGGCCCTGCACCGTAGGTAGCCAGCGGAGAATGATGGCTTCCGCAACGTTGGCCTCGAGCATTTCGATGACTCCGGTCACCACCGGGTCCGGAGCCCTTTGCGGAGTCTCTTCCGGAGCTTGGCTGGTCGCTGGACTGGCGTTCCAGGCCAAGCAATACAAGAATCCTGATAGAAGAAGGCCGGCTCTCATCTCACACTCTCGACGGTGGTCGCCGGCTCGCGGGTTTCCTCTTGGTGAGCTTTCGATGGGGGCTTTGCTTTCGAGACCGGGTCTGGAGCGATCAGGTATAAATTCTGCCCGCCTCGCAGGAAAATCTCTTCACCGCTGATGGCCGGAGAGGAGTCGAAGGAGTCATCCAATTGATTGGTGGCGAGAATCTCCAACTTCGGCCCGTGGCGAAGAACGAGAGTCTTGCCGTTGCGACCGACAACGTAGACCCGTCCGCCAGCCCCTACCGGCGAAGAATAAATGCCATCGATACCTTCCAGGCGCTGGGGACCATAGAGAACCTCTCCAGTGTCTGAGCTCAGCACAGAGAGGACGTTGCTGTTGCTCTTGAGAAAGTAGAGCTTGTCGTCATAGAGCAGGGGAGAGGGAACGTAGGGAGTGTCTCGGTCGTAGGTCCAAAGTAGGGCCCCCGGGGCGGCTTCGGAATCCCCCAAGTCCCCCTTGGCATTAGCCAATTGAATGGCTTGGAGAGCATTGCCGCGAAACCCACTCATGACGTACACAACGCCGTCTTTATGAACGGGCGAAGGGATGGTGTTGGTGGTCATTCCACCGGATTCCCAGAGGATCTTGCCGTTCGCTAGGTCGTAGCCGCGAATCTTGCCAGTGCCATTGACCACGACCTGATGCTTGCCGCCGCTCTCGACGATCAGGGGCGTAGCCCAGGAAGTGGCTTCCGCTCGGGGCTGGCGCCACAGCTCGGCTCCAGTGCGTTTGTCGAGGGCGACGATGAAGGACTCTCCCTCATGGTCCCAGGTGATCACCAGAGTGTTGCCCTGAAGTGCGGGAGAGCTGCCCTCGCCGAATCCATTGCGAGTTTGCATATCCCCCAGGTCCTTTTCCCACAAGAGCTTGCCGGCTAGATCGTAGGCGTAGAGGCCGTTGGAACCGAAGGTGACGAAGAGATGCTCACCGTCGGTAATGGGGGAGGCGGAGGCCCAGGTTGCATCCAAATGAGTGCCTTCATGAGGGGCGGATTCCCGCGCTGTATGTTGCCAAACAGTCTTTCCCGTGGCGCGGTCCAGGGCCAGGACGACGAAGCGTTGCACGTGAGTCGGCTGGATGCCCCGCCTTCGGCTGCGTGGATTGTTGGCTTCGACTTCCGGGTGGTAGAGGTCCAGAGCCGGTTTTTCCGTGGCGATGGCGGTAGCCAGGAAGATTCGATCTTCCCAGATTACTGGGGAAGCGTGTCCCTTTCCAGGGATGGGGACTTTCCACCGCAGATTCTTCTCTTCACTCCACTCGATGGGGGGATCGCTGGCGGGTGCGACACCGTTGGCATCCGGCCCTCGCCACTGGTGCCAATTGGGAGCTTCCGCCTGGAGGCTAGCTAAGGGGAGGAGTAGAAAGAGCATCCAAGCACCGGTCCGGAGGCAGAGATCTTTGGGCGATAGCGATTTCTCTAAGTCAACCATGGAGACTTCCTCCCGTAGATAAGGTCTAGTCGTCGAGGACGAGAATTTGAAAACGAATTGGATCGAGGCATTGAATCTCAATGCACTGCCTATGTTCTCACGAGGTGAGGAGGAGGGCGATCTCCGGCAACTACCGAAGGGGAGTTGCCGCCCAGGAGTGCCAGGTCGTCGGTGTGACCTCTCTGGTACGAATGGAAAGCAATGAGGCCTTGACACCAAAGTCTTCCTGGTTAAAAATAACCATAGTGGTTAAAAATAACCGGAATGGTGGAATTTGACCATGGCGCCTGGGATCGTCCTTGACTCGGTTCTCGAGGCGGCTCTTGATGAATCCGAGGGCCGAGACCTCAGATTTCAGCCAGGTCGGATTTCAGACAGGAGAGTAGGAGCCAGATGAAAGAGCAGTTGAGTCGTCGAGAGAGAGAGATCCTCAATGTCCTCTATCGCCGAGGGGAAGCGACGGTGGCCCAGGTCCTCGAGGACTTGGCAGATCCTCCCAGCTACGACGGAGTGAGAACGACTCTGCGGGTTCTCGAAAGGAAGGGGTATATCCGTCACCGCCATCACGGTCCTCGCTATCTATATATGCCAACGGAACCCCTGGAGAAGGCCCGCTCCAGAGCTCTAAGGCAATTGGTAGGCACCTTCTTTGGCGGTTCTCCCATGCAGGCCGCTGCCGCCCTGCTGGAGTTGTCAGAAAGCGAGCTTTCCGATCAGGAGCTCGATCGCCTGAAAGAAATTGTTGGTCTGGAGGAGCGATCATGAGCGTCGCCCTAGAGACTCTAGAGGCCCTAAAGGTTTTAGACGTAAGTACCGCGGATCGGGTCGCTCTCACCTGGTTGCTGGATCTAGCTCTGAGGTCTACTCTCCTGCTCGCTATGATTTTCGCGTCTTTTGCTCTCCTACGCCGCCGTAGCGCAGCCCTGAGACACCACGTTGGCTTGATCGGCCTTGGATCCCTGCTGGTCCTGCCAGCCATCATGGCCGTGTTACCAGCAGAGCTTGCGATCCTGCCCTCCTTGGCAAGCTGGTTGGGCCGCTCCGGCCCTGCTACTTCGGGAGCGGTTTCTGCCGGGCCGACTTCGCCATGGCTGATGCTGGCTGGGGGGCTTTGGGTTATTGGAGCAGTGTTGGTGCTCCTGAGGGCCCTGGGAGCGCGCCGAGCCGTCGTGGGCTATTTCCTGCGCTCCTCCAAGGCGGCAGATCTAGAAAAGTCCCTGAAGGAAACCGAGGAGAGGTTGGGGACGCCCCAGACTGCCTTGGTCTGTACCAGTAAGGAGGTCGACATCCCGGTGACCTTCGGAATCTGGGCTCCGAAGATCCTCCTGCCGGACGAGGCTCGTTCGTGGTCGGCGGAGCGGACCGAGATGGTTCTGCTCCATGAGCTGGCCCATATCCGTCGCCAAGACCTCCTGAGCCAGACCTTCTCCTTACTGGTCTGTGGAATCTTCTGGTTTCATCCGGCAGCATGGGCCTTGTCTCGTCGTCTGGATCTCGAAAGGGAAAAGGCTTGTGATGACCTGGTGCTCCAGCACCGAGGAGATGCCTTGGAGTATGCCCGTCAGTTGGTAGCCATCGCTGAAGGATTGAGAGGTCGTCCACCCGCCGCTTTCGGTGTCTCCATGGCACGGCCCAGCCAGTTACGGACTCGATTGAAGGCTCTCTTGGACCATCGAGTAGATCGCCGGGCTCCCAAGCCCATACAGGCCGCTCTTTCGGTGCTGTTCAGCCTAGGACTGCTGCTGCCCATCAGCGCCGTCCCGGTTAGCTCCGATTCCACCTCTACCCCCCGGAACCCAGAGGCTCTGGAGTGGCAAGCCCGAGAGGCTTCCGAAGAAGACGGTGACGAGGCTTCGAGGAGTCGTCGAGGCGAGGAACGTGGGTCTTTGGAGGAAGGCTCGAGGGAGGAGATGGAACGACCTGCCTCCGGGCATCGAGGACAGGGCCGGGAATCAGGCCACTCCGGTCATAGTTCTGGTCCCGAACCTCGCTCCCATCGTTCCGGCGTCGGTCACGCTAGCGGTGATCACGAGAGAGCCGGTAGCTCGGAATCTCACCGCTCCGGTGGTCACCGGTCTGGTGGTCATCAGTCGGGTAGTCATGAGTCCGCTTCCGGCCACTCAGGAGGCAGCTCCGCCGGGGAAGGCTGAGTCGTCCCCAATAGCCCGCCCTAGATCCACTTGGTCTAGGGCCCCTTAGCGCTCTTCTCTGAATTTCAGAGCGGATTCGCCGATCCCTCACCTTCAACCCACTAGGAGGATTCAACGTGAAACAGCGACTTCCCATCCTACTTGCAATCGCCCTGCTTCTCGGTTTCGTAACCTTGCTCGGATTTGGGCCCAGAGCCGAGGCGGGTACGGAGAAGGGACACCACGGCCATCACGCTCAAGGTCACCAGGGCCATCACGCCGCGGGTCACCACGGTCATCACGGCGGCGGTCATCATGCTGCCGGTCACCATGGTCATCACGGCGGAGGCCATCATGCTGCCGGTCACCAGGGTCATCACGGCGGCGGTCATCATGCCGGCGGTCATCATGCTGGTCACGGTCACCGGGGGCATCACGCCCAAGGTCACCACGCCGCGGGTCATCACGGCCATCACGCTCGGGGCCATCGGGGACATCGAGGTCACCATGGAGGCCATGGGGGCAACTAACCTCGCTGTAGAAGATTGAAAGAGCCACGGGCCTAGTGAGATTGCCCGAGCTCTTTATCCTAGGAGCGTGTTGAAAGACTTTTTCAGCACGCTCCGCCGAGTCTGGGGGGCTCTCAAGAAGAGGGCCTCCTTTAGGAACAGACCGAAGCCGTTATGGGCTCGCAGGGACCTTTTCCGAAGGCTCCTGTTTCTAGAGAAAGGCTCGAGAAGGTGTCGCGGTCGGCTAATCTCCCGAAGGCTCAGAGGGGATGGATCAAATCTTTGGCATCTAGAACAACTCGTATTTCTCTCCAGCTCCTGCTCGTG
Organism: Deltaproteobacteria bacterium; assembly: GCA_022601195.1. Taxonomy (GTDB): domain Bacteria; phylum Acidobacteriota; class Thermoanaerobaculia; order Multivoradales; family JAHZIX01; genus JAHZIX01. The sequence goes on along the minus strand of JAHZIX010000038.1, from coordinate 1,175 downwards.
GTTGGTGCCTGGGTTTTGGCTGGGATGCTTCCTGGGGTCGCCTTCTGGATTCCGGTGGCCTCCTATGGTGTGTTGTGGTTGGTTTGCAATCTGGTCGCTCGCAGAGCGTCTGGATTTGATGTCCCCCTCTCTCGAGGGGCGGTCGTGGCGTCCCTTCTCACTTTGGCGGTCGTTTCCGGCCTCTCCTTGTGGGAAAGGAGGACCGACCTAGCCTGGAGTGAAGGCCTGAAGGGCCTTGGTCAGCACTTTTCCGACCGCCACCGCATAGAAAAACTTCCGTCCATTGCGCCCCCCATCGTCTTCACTGACCATCCACAAGCGTTCTATGTACACGCTCCGGAAGCCAGCCGGGTTTCCTGGCGATTCGGCGAAGGAGGAGGAGAGGGAGGACCGGTTCTAGATGGGCAGAGCTTGGGCCAAGGGCTCTTCCGGATCCTCTACGATCCTCGCCAGCAAGGCTTGCCTCCAGGCGAAATGGAGAATCTCTCGTCTATCCTCGAGGTCGACGGCAAGAGGTATCCTCGCAAGCTCCTCAAGGTTCGTCCCGAAGCCCATCCCCGATGGTTTGCCTCAGCTCCAGCTCAAGGCATAGCGGCTGCAGCAAGCGAAGAAACGGACGAGGTCTTTCTCGTCTCTCGACAAGGGCTGGAGGAGCGTTGGGCGGTGGGGGATGGTCCGACGGAGGTCACTTTTCTAGAGCAGGGCAAGGTGTTGGCGGTGGCCCATCGCTACTCGTCTGAATTGTTGTTTCTGGATGTGGCCACCGGGGAAAAGCGTGGAGCACTCCCTCTGGGTCCCTTTCAGACTCATCTGGCGGTGGACCCGAGCGGTGGCTTCTTGGCGGTGGCCTTTGGAGGGCTGAAGCCCAGAGTCGAGGTGGTGAGCACTCGGGAACTCTCGGTGGTGGGCTCTTTCCCGCTGGAGGAGAAGGTGGATGGTCTGCTGTTTGGCCGAACAGCAGAGGAGATCCTGGTGGCTTCCCGCAGTTCCAAGACGTTGTCTCTTTGGCGGTGGCAAACGAAGGTCACCGGGGGCCCACCTCAGGAGATTGGGGGCCCACCTCAGGAGATTGGGGATTCGATTGGGGATTCGATTGGGGGTTCGATTGGGGATTCGATTGGGGGTTCGATTGGGGATTCGATTGGGGGTTCGATTGGGGATTCGATTGGGGGTTC
>JAHZIX010000037.1 GCA_022601195.1 Deltaproteobacteria bacterium | reverse complement strand
CCTCGGCTGTCGGCACTACGCTACCAACCCTCCCTTCCCTTAGAAGGGATTCTCAGCAAATTGGATCCGGGTACGGCCCTCATCTCTTTCAGCCTCGGGGCTCAGGAGTCTCAGGCCTTTCTCTTGCAGCCGGGAGCGCCTCTGAAGGTCTTCGACCTCGCCATTGGTGAAGACGGCTTGCGCTCCCAGATCGATGGTCTGGTGGCTACGACCCTCGAGCCAGATTCCTTCAGGCCAAGAGCCAAGGCTCTTTACCGGCTTCTTCTCGCTCCCTTGGAATCCTCCCTCGCCTCCGCTCAGCGCCTGCTGATCCTCCCCGATGGTCCCCTCCATCGCCTCCCTTGGTCTGCTTTGATCCGAATCCAGGGCGACGAGCAGGAGCAATTTCTAGTGGAGTGGAAGCCGATCTCTACGGCCATCTCTGCGACCCTCTGGGCTCAGCTCAAGGAGCGACGTTCAGAAAAAAAAGGCGACCTCCAGCTGGCCGCCTACGGCGCCCCCCAACCACCGCCCCAGTCGGTTCAATGGACCCAAGAGGAGCCGCAGGAGATCACTTCCCGATCCTCTCTCTTACGAGGCCTCGATCTCGGCCCACTTCCCCATTCTCGCCAGGAAGTCGAGGGAATCGCTAGTCTCTACCCCGGAGCTCAAAGCTATCTCGGTGCCCGGGCCTCCGAGGAGACGGCTCGCCGCGTCTCCCCCAAAGCCCGCACCGTTCACTTCGCTGTCCACGGTATTCTCGACTCTCGCTTCCCCCTCAACTCCGGCCTCGTCCTCACCGTACCGGAGAGCCCAGAATCCTCCGGTGAGAACGGCTTTCTACAAGCCTGGGAGATCTTCGAAGACCTCCGCCTAAAAGCCGACCTGGTGGTCCTCTCCGCCTGTGACTCCGGCCTCGGTGAAGATGCTGGGGACGAGGGCCTCATCGGCCTAACTCGCGCTTTTCAATACGCTGGCGCTCGCACCGTGGCGGCCTCATTGTGGAAGGTTTCAGACCAAGCGACATCCAAGTTGATGACCCGATTCCACCACCACCTTCGTCAAGGAAGGCCAATGGATCAAGCGCTGAGGAGTGCTCAATTGGAGTTGCTTCGAAGCGCCGAGAGCGCCGAAACCCTCGATACCTCTCTCCCCTTCTACTGGGCTGCCTTTCAGCTCTATGGGGATTGGAAGTAAGAGGCTAGCCGTCTTCTCGAGTGCTTTCGACCTGCCCGTCCTCGAGCTGCCCTTCCTCGACCTGGCCGTCCTCATATTTGGGAAAAGTCTCCTCCTGCCTCTCTGGGAGACCTTCCCCGTCTCCAAAATCACTCACCCACTCCATCACGCGCTCTTCCAGCAGCTCGTAGAAAGGGTTGTGGCGTACCCGCAGGAGCCAGTTGGAGGGAAACATCAAGAGGCCCCGTTCTCCCTGGATGGCCATCTGCCCCAAATGAAGAGCGGCGTTGCTGCGGCTCGGACGCTGTCCGTAGAGGGGGTCGTCGGGAGGGAATTGCAGGGCGATGTGAGACAAGGAGATCAACCCTGGGGGCCATTGGAGATCCAGCGGCTCGGTGGTAATCGAGTTCGAGCGGGGGGCCTTCCGGCGCAAGGCTACCTGGGAGCTTTCCGCGCTCTGGTTGGTGATCAAGGAGAAATGAAAGGGCAACTCCGAGTCGCCTAGGAGACGAGCCGTCAGAGGGCCTGGGTCTGACACCAAGACGGTAGAGCGAACGCTGCTGCGGTTGATGTCGAAGAGAAAGAGCTCATGGGGGCCCGGCGAGAGTTTCACCATGAAGTTGTCGATCACCGCATCCGGGGAGACCGTTGCATCCACGGCCGAGAGGAATACCAAAGTGGGAGGGAAGGGATCCAAGGGACCGGCAGCAGCAAGGGCGTCGACGCGATCGGTCACCGAGTCCACCAGGCGATGAACCTGGTGCCCGGCGTTGGTGGCAAAGGAGTTGTATTTATGAGGATCGAACTCCGGGCGGATCGACTCCCAGCCAAGCCTTTCGAGCCCCGGTAGCCGCGATAGGGCTTTGATCCATCCAGCCAGTGCCGCAATGTTACCGATGCCGATCGCTGGGGAAATCAGAATCAGGCTCGCCGGCTCCGGCGAGGAGGCTCGGTCGGTCGGGTCGAAGCGACTTGGATTCAGAACATAGTCCATGGCCAGCAAGGCGCCGGTGGAATAGCCCACCATGTGAATGGGCTGGGAGCCGACCCGCGAGGCCAAATGCTCCATCCCCAGCCGGGTAACGGCGGCGAGGTCTTCCCACACCAGGCTCTTCAAGGCGGCAGGAGCCGTGCCGTGACCCGGCATGCGCACTCCCAATACCCAATAGCCCTGCCGGTGGAAACTCTCTGCCAAAGCACGGAGGCTGTAGGGGGAGTCGGACATACCGTGCAAGAGCAGGATTCCCGGGCCATCCCCTGGCAGCTCGAAACTGCGGTTCCAATCCGGTTGACGGCCCCGGGGGTCCGCGGCGCTATCAGCGCTAAAGCGGGCGAGGGTGTAGGCTGGGCCCGTGGCAGTGCGCTGATAGACCTTGCCGTCCAGCTCCTTGAAAAGCTCCTCTTCGAGGCGAAGATAGTCCTCGAAGGTCTTGACCTGATCCTGGTTCTCAGCTCGGAACTCCGTGGTCAGTTTGACCCGGTGCCAGGGTTCGAGGGGAGGAGCGTCCCTGGATTGGAGGAGGTACAAGGCAACAACCCCACAGACGAAGCCGAGCAATGCCACCACCAGCTTCCCCCCAACCCACTTTCCAGCTCTGAACCCGCGGCGAGCTCCAGCCATCAAGCCCAGCTTGAAACCACTCAAGGTGGCGAATCTAACCTGACGTTCTTGGTCCATGCTCTCCCTTTCAGGATCGATCCCTCGGTCGCAACGGCTTCTCCCCGACGAATGAGTGCCCTTGCCGACAGGAGATCTTTCTGCTTTGATCAGACCATGAGATCCCAGTCGCTTCCTCATGCCAGTCCCATTCCAGGTTCCCCGGAAAACCGTCCCTCCCTTGGGAGGCGAATCGGTGCTTGGATCATCGTTCTTCTGGTCTCTTCGGCCAGTGGCCTCCCTGCCCAGGATTCATCCTCTCCGGAGCCCCAGTGGTTAGCGGCCAATGCCCATATTTTGACCTCTACGGAACCAGGGGAACCCACCGAGGATCTTGGCTTTCTCGAGGACTTTCTCGGGCCAGCCCGAGTCTTCGCCGTCGGCGAAGGCACTCATGGAACTCGGGAGTTCTACCGCCTCAAACATCGCTTGTTCCAATACCTGGCTCAGCACCAAGGCTACAAGGTTTTTGCCTTGGAGTCTGGATTTGCTGAAAGCGAGCCTCTCAACGCCTTCATTCAAGGAGGAGAAGGCGACCCTCGAGAGCTGCTGGCAGGCCTTGGACAGAAAATTTGGAATATCGAGGCCTTCCTCGATTTGGTGGTCTGGATGCGCGAGGAGAACCTGCGTCGCGATGCGGGCCTTCGTTTCGTTGGGTTCGACATGAAGTTTTCCCAGCAGGCCATGGAAGATATCCTCGCGGCCCTGAAGCCCCTCGCTCCCCCTCTGGCCACAAGAGTCGCTGCTTCCTATCGACCCCTGGAGGACATCGAGGCAGTGGGTATCTATCCCATGCCAGGCTTCTCTCTGCAAGCGCCCTTGGACGCTTCCCCGAAGCCAGGCCAGAAGCTCACGTTGAGAGGATGGGTCACCACTCGAGGCCTCGATCGAGACTCCGCAGGCTTGTGGCTCCGCATAAACGGCGATCAAAGAATCTACCAGGACACGTTGAACTCAACAGCGGCGGTGCCTGGCGACGGCTGGCAGCTCCACGAGGTCACCCTGGAGGTCCCACCCGGAGCGAGCAGCATCCATTTCGGAGTGACTCACCGAGGCAATGGCACGGTGTGGATCGATTCTCTGGAGGTCCAGATCGACGGCGAGAAGATCGCTACCGGCCTGGACTTGGACTTCGAGGGCAAGGATCTCGAGGGAAGAAATTCCGAAAAGCAGGAGGTGGCTAAGGGCGACGAGCTTTCCCTGACTCCAACTCCTCTGATGTTTCCTGACCTCCAAGTGGTGGACTACCAGGTCAGCCTCGACTCCTCCGTTTACCACACCGGCTCCTCGAGCCTGCGGATCCTCTACGATCCGCGCCTCGACCAAGCGGTGGCTCTGGCCCGAAGGGTCGCCAATGAGCTGGCACGAGCCCGCTTTCAGCTGGAGCAGCGGGCCAACCGGGCTGAAGTCGAACGATTGATTCGAAAGGCCGAAGTGGTCGCCCAGGCCATGGAGTGGCGGGCCCGGCGGCGTCACCGGGATGCCATGATGGCCGAAACCCTCCTGTGGATTCTGGATCAGGAAGCTCCCGAGACGAAGATCTTCCTCTCGGCGGCAAACTCCCACGTCGGAGATATTCCCAACCGCATGGGCGAGGCCCTGAAAGACGCTCTAGGTGAAGAGTATGTATCTCTGGGATTAACCACCACCCGAGGTCACTACACAGCTGGTGACCGAGCCCGCATCATGGACACCTACCTTCTGCCCTCCGCCCCTCGAGACAGCTTCGAAACAAGGATGGAAGACCTGGTGGCAGCTCCGCGGGTCTTTGTGGATCTCCGAAAGGCCACCAAGGCGAGTACCGACAGTGGTTGGCTCTGGAAGCCACTGCCTACGCGCAATGTGAGCTCTTTGGCGCAGGATCGCCAGTTCTTTCCCCGGGTTCTGCCGGAAATCTATGATGGTTTGATCGTTCTCCAGGAGACGACACCCAGCCGCAGCCTCGGGGCTCTGGCTCCCTAGGGAGGCAATCAGCTAGCTCCGTTACCCAACCTTTACCAACTAACTCTACCTGGAGGCCTTTATCTCCTGTGAGAGAGGTCGAGGGGAAAGCTCTGAGTCAGGGGATATAGATCGGTGAGATCTAGGTAGGACTGGGGAAGGAGGGAAGGGTCTTCAAAGCTGTCACGGGTTGAGGAGCCAAGATCTCATGAGCGGAGCCTCTCCTCATCCCACATCTCTTCTCGTTCAGCTTACCGAGTGGGTGGGCTTGGGAAAATGGAAACACAAAGCTCGAGCCCGTGAAGGATCACAGACTCGAGCTTTGTTGGGTCGAAGGGGCGAGGACAGCTGCCCTTCGATACGGAGCGCCTCCCTCGAAAGGAGGCACTCTTAGTTACCAGCGCCGTTCGTTGCGCGGCCGAGCTTCGTTGACAGTGAGGTTGCGACCACCCATGGGTTGCTGATTCAAAGCCTCGATGGCTTCATCGCCACCATCCGCCATTTCCACGAAGCCGAAGCCCCGGGGCCGTCCAGTTTCCCGATCGGTGATGAGGTTCACCGTATCCACCGTCCCATACTCCCCAAAGAGTTGCCGGATCTCGTCATCCGTGGCAGAAAAAGGCAGGTTACCGACGTAGATTCGCTTGGCCATCGTTCACTACTCCCGGCTCATTCGTTTTTTCATGAGCCTCAGTTCGTTGTTCTGGCATACGCGCCAGAGTTTCAATAATGCCGGCTTGTTGACCCAAGGGAACGGTGAATACTCTGAGCTGGCTAGGAAGGGACAGGGCTTGGAATCGTGTCGCTTCTGGGGCAGGAGTAACTGGCGGTCCTTTGGAAAGCCTACTGAACATATGCTAACAGCAACGTCCCTATGGTCACAAGATCTTTTCATCCCCTCCAATCTCTGATCGATGGTCTCTTCCGCACCCCAAAACAGTGCTTGCACTCAAAAGAGGACGAGGAATATGTCAATATAAGAAATGACCCGAAGTATGGAAGCAAGAGCCGACTGGGCCGCCGGCCAGCAGAGAAATTTCGACCAGGTGGACGACGACTTCCCATTGAGGAACATAGGGCACCCCAGCAGAGGCCCCAGGCGATGAGGACCACTCCCCCACCGGCGACCGATTCCACCAGTGATCCTAGCGGTGACATCACCCAACTTCTCAACCGCTGGGCCGGCGGAGATTCCTCGGCCCAGGACCAACTCTTCTCTCTCGTCTATCCACGGCTCCAGAGCTTGGCCAGCAGCTTCTTACGCAGGGAACCGCATGCGGTCTCCCTTCAGACCACCGAGCTAGTCAACGAGGCTTACCTCAAGCTGGTCAACCAGCGGCCCCGGCGATGGCAGCAAAGATCCCAATTCTTCGCCTTCTCGGCCACGGTGATTCGCCGCATCCTGGTAGATCAAGCCAAACAGAGGAAACGTCTCAAAAGAGGAAAGGGACAGATTCACCTCACTCTTGAAGAAGAGGCTCTTCCGGGGATTCAAAGAGACGTGGATCTTCTCGCCCTCGATCTGGCCCTAGTGGAGCTCGCCGGAGTTCGCCTTTCAGCAGCTCGCATCGTCGAATTGAAGTTCTTTGCAGGCCTCTCCCTAGAAGAAACTGCCGAGACCCTCGGCTTGGGCCGCACGACCGTACAAAGAAGGTGGCGGTTCGCGCGCAGCTGGCTGGCGCGGAAGCTCCGGTAAACGCCATGGGAACTCATTCTCGCGATCTCTGGCGCCGCGCGGAAGCCATTTTTCATACCGCCGTCGATCTTGACTCGGAGCAGGTAGGCCCCTTCTTGGAGCAAAGCTGCGGCTCCGACGAGAACCTTCGCCGAGCCGTTTCCAACCTTTTGGAGGCAGATCGGGAATCCGCTGAGTGGCTTTCACCGAGACTCGTCGTCCCCAATGAATTCTTGGCCGACAAAGAAAACAAGGCTTCCCATGAAGAGCAATTCGGTGCCCTGGAGATCGTAGGCTGTATCGGCAAGGGCGGCATGAGTCAGGTCTACTTGGCGAACCGCGTCGAAGCCGGTGTAAGCCAGCAGGTTGCGGTCAAAGTAATCGACGCTCCCAGCCGCCCTTCTCGACTCCGCTCCTTTCACCGAGAGCAACGCATCCTGGCTCTTCTCGAGCACCCGAATATCGCCCGCTTCCTCGGTTGTGGAGTGACTCAGCAGGACCGCCCCTACGTGATCATGGAATATGTAGAGGGAGCCACTCTCACCGAGTACTGTGACCGTCGCCGCTTACCGCTATCCGACCGGGTGAAGCTGTTCGAAAAAGTCTGTTCCGCTGTCGAGCACGCTCACCGCAACCTGGTGATCCACTGTGACTTGAAGCCGGGCAACATCCTCGTCAACGACGATGGCGAGCCGAAGTTGCTGGATTTTGGGATCGCTAGACTCCTCGACGTGGCCACCGACTCCGCCGATCCAGCGACCACCGCAACCCTCGAGCGATTTCTGACCCCTGCCTATGCGAGTCCGGAACAGACCGCCGGCGGCCCCATATCGGTGGCTACCGACGTCTACTCCCTCGGTGTCATCCTCTACGAGCTTCTCACTGGCCGACTTCCCTTGGAGCAATCTGGTAGCCACAGTCAGCGAGCCGTGCTGGCCAAGCAGCAAGAGCCGGAGGCACCCAGTGCTCGATGGCCGTCGCCTCCGGCAGCGAACCTCTCGTCTGCTACCAACCTGAAAGAGGCAGCCGTGGCTCGCGGAGCCTCGGTCCGGAAGCTGCGCCAACAACTCCGCGGAGACCTCGACACCATCTCCTTGGCTTGTCTGCAACCGACTCCCCAACATCGATACGGTTCCGTCGAAGAACTGCGCCACGATTTGACCCACTTCTCCGCCGGCCTCCCCATCTCTGCCCGGCCTGCCAGCGCCTCCTACCGTTTGGGAAAATTCATCCGGCGACATCTCGCCGCCACCGCCCTCGCGGCAGTGGCTGTAGTGGCTCTGTTCGCCCTCGTGGTTTCGACCCTAAGCAGCTCAAGGCGTCTGGCCAGCGAGCGGGACACAGCTCAGCGGGCTCAGAAGCAGGCAGAGCAGGTAACGCAATTTCTGACCGATGCCTTTCGGTCTGCGGACTCGACGGAGAGCGTCGACCTCGGCATTCCAGCTGGAGAGCAAGCCACGGTTCGGCAAGTGCTCGACTACAGTGCCGGGCGGATCCACCAGGAGTTTCAGCAGCAGCCGTTGTTACAGGCTAGCCTGCTCCAAACTGTTGGCTCCGTCTACGCATCTCTGGGACTGACCAAAGATGCTCTCCCCCTTTTGAGGCAATCCCTCTCTCTGCGGAGCCCAAGGCTCCCCGAAGACCACCCGGATCTGGCCACTAGCCTCAATGCCCTCGGTGTCGCCCTCTCCCGCGCCGGAGAGATGGCGGAAGCGGAGACGACTTTTCGCCAAGCTCTTGAAATCTGCCGGCGACAACCCGAAGCCCAAGAGGCGACGATTCTCAGCCTCTCAGGACTCGGAGACCTGCTTCTGGAAAAAGGCCACTACCTAGAAGCGGAGGAGTTATTCCGCGAGGAGCTCGACTTATTGCTCGCAATGGGACGGGCTAGCTCCCGGCAAGTAGGTCTAGCCCGCACTAATCTAGGCGGGGCCCTTTGGCTCCAAGGAGACCTAGTCGCAGCAGAGCCGGTACTGAGAAAAGCACTCCGAGACTTAGAAGCTATTGCTGGAGATCAACACCCCAATACGGCCGACGCCCTCCACTACCTTGCTTTTGTCAAAGCTCAAGCCGGGGAAACCGAAGCTGCCGGCCCCTTGTTCCGCCGTGCCCTGGAAATTCGCCGCAACACCCAGGGCGAGGACCATCCGGACACCCTAACTAGTCTCGCTTCCCTCGGCGAGTTCCTCTACAGTGCCGGCGACTATGCTGCGGCGGAATCGATTCTCCGGGAGGTGGTAGATCTCGACCGAAAAATTCGAGGGAGCGAACACCCAGATCTGGTGATCGATCTCAACTCCTTGGGAATCTCCCTGCTGGAACAGGGTCGCCACCAAGAAGCAGCGATCTACGTGCGGCAAGCTCTCGAGTTATCGGAAAAAATCTGGGGAGAGGACTCGGTGAATGTCGCTGCCTATCGCCATAGCCTGGCCGCTGTCCTATTCCATGGGGGGCAATATGAAGCACCAGAAACTCTGCTACGCCAAGCCCTTCTGCTGCGCCAAGCTCACCTAGGTGTGGATCACCGCCTCACCGCCTCTACCTCCCTACAGCTAGCGATCCTCCTGATGGAGAGCGGCCGTGAGGAGGAAGCTTTGCCTTTGGCAAGCCGTGCCGAGCAAATCTTTTCCTCAACCCAATCCTCTGCCACTCAAAGGGCCTATGCCAGTGGCACCCTCGGGGCGGCCCTGGCCAAAACTGGAGACCCCAACCAAGGCCTCCCGCTCCTGCGCTCCAGTCTGGCCATATTCGAGCAGAAAAAGGGTCCGGAGTTCCGCACCAGTCGCAGGCTGCGAAGGTGGCTAGAAGAGCTGTCGACCTCAGTGAACTAGGAGCCTGTCCGTAAGTTTCCTGGGCTTGGCCGAACTAAATCTCCCCAAAGACCGCCGACCTGAAGAAAACCGGTCACATTTCGCTCCAGATGTCGCGTAGATGGGCAAGAACAGGAAACTCAAATCCTGAAAGAAGCATCTACAAACCTGAGGAGGATTCCATCATGAAGCTCAATCTTGCCGTCGTCATGTCTTTGGCCGCCCTAGCATTACTTATTGTCCCAGCGACCGTATCCGCGCAGGACTCTCCGCCGACCACCGATGAGGTGATCGCTACGGATTCTGCCGACACCAGCTGCTCCTCGAAGATCCAGGCAACAGCGAACCCGACCATCCTCGAGCTAGCCACTGTGGGCTACGAGCAGGAACCGCTCATCGACCTATCGTTTCTCAGTGGACCGCGGGACAGCCATCAGGTGGATTTCGCAGACGGTGCAACCACCACTGGTATTCGCTTCGGTTGGGGAGTTTGCGTCGACAGCTGTCTACCCTGCCATCGCAACTTCCCCTGCGGCCCCGGCCAAGGCAAGTGTTACTACGGCGGTCACTGTCCCTAGACAGTACCCCTAAGAAAAAGGGTTTCCCCCCGGCTCTGCCCTGCCCGCGTGCCCCCCTTAGAGGGTTCGGTACGTGGGCAGTCTTCCTTTGGAACGGCGGTCCGGAGAAAAGGGAGGCCGAAACCTACGACCCTCGGACTCAGGCGGCGGATGAGTCCTTGAAGCTGACTCGAAACAGCGCCGCGTAGAGCACCGGCACCACGAACAAGGTCAACACCGTCGCAAAGGCCAGGCCGAAGATGATGGTGACCGCCATGGGCTTGAACATCGCCGTACCGCCCCACCACAGGGGCATCATGCCGAGCACCGTGGTAGCCGTGGTGAGCAGGATCGGTCTTAGCCGTTGCTGACAGGCCGCGAGGATAGCCTGCTGAGGAGGCTTGCCCAACTCCTCTTCTTCCATCTTGATGCGGTCCAAGAGCACAATGGCGTTGTTGATGATGATGCCGGCCAAGGAAATGATTCCCAAGAGGGTAAAGAAGCCCATGGAGGAGCGAGCCGCCAACAGGCCGAAGGAGACACCGATCATTCCGAGGGGAATGGTTGCCAGAATGATGATGGGCCGCCGCACGGAATTGAATTGGGCCACCAAGAGCAGCACGATGAACATGGCGGCCAAGGGTAGTTTGGCGGCAATGGAGGCGTTGGCGTCCCCGGACGACTCTGCCTCTCCCCCCTCTTCGTAGGAGAAATCAGCCGGCCAGCTTTCACTGGCCTCGGCCAGCCAGGGAGAGAGCTGGGCGTTGACCTCTGCCGCCGTCACGCCGGGAACCAGAGCCACTTTGAGAGTCATGGTGCGGCTTCGGTCTCGGCGCTCAATGACCCCCGGCTCGAAGACCAACCGGGTATCCGCCACTTGTTTTAGAGGAACCGTGGCCCCGGAAGCCTGAGAATAGACACTCAGGCCATCCAACTTACCGATGTCCTGACGATCCGCCGCCACCGACCGAAGGGTGACTGGAATGAGTTTGTCTCCTTCCCGGTACTCGGTCATGTCGATTCCCGTCAGGCTCGCCTTCAGGGAATAGGCGACGTCGTCGCTAGTGACACCGGCGGCCAGGGCTCGCTCCTGGTCCACAGCCACGACCAGTTTCTTGGTCTGCAGACCCCAAGTATTCTTCACCGCGTTGACTTCCGGCAGGTCATAGAGAAAGTTGGTGACTTGGCTCGAAAGCTGGTAGAGAGGACCGGTCTCCGGCCCCGCTATGCGAATCTGGATCGGGTAGCCCACCGGGGGGCCGTTCTCGAGCCGCGCTATTTGTACCTGTAGATCCGGGTGACGATCCCGAGCGTAGGCCTCGATTTTGCCCATGAGCTCATCTACCACCTCGCCCGTCACCGTCTTCCCAATGAGAAAGGAATTGGCCGGATTGGCGTTTGGAGGATCTAGTCCCAGGGTGAAACGGGGCCCTCCGTCACCAATAAAGGTCAACCAGCTGTTCAAGGTTGGTTCCCCTGCTTCCGGACGGTAGAACTCTCGATAGAGAAAGCCGTCCAGGTCTGCCATCACTTCCTGGCTAGCTTCGATGGAGGTCCCCAGGGGCATCTCAAATTTACCGGTAAAGACGGGGTCCTCCGAGGGGGCGATAAAGACCGCAGGCACCCGCCCGAGTCCCTTGAGGGCCATGAAAAAGACTCCGATCACCGCCAAACCAAAGAGCAAGCGGTGGCGCAGGGAGCCCAATAGAAAGCGGCGGTAGAAGCGGTACCATCGGCCTTCGAAGGTCTCTTCGGAGCTCGCCGCCTTCTGTTTGATCTTCAACGCCACTGTGGTGAGCAGCGGCACGAAGGTCATCGCCAGGACCCAAGAGACGAGAAGGGTGATCGTCACCACATAGAAGATATCGGCGGTGTACTCCCCAACCGCCGACTCCGCGAGACCGATGGGCAAAAAGGCGGCTGCGGTGGTCAGAGAAGAGCTCAGGAGAGGCATCATCAACTCTTTACCAGACTCCACCGCGGCTGGAATCGCCGCCATGCCATTCTCTCGCTTCACCAGCACGGACTCCACCAATACGATGGCATTGTCCACCAGGAGGCCCAGGGCAATGATCAGTGCTGCGAGAGAGATTTGGTTGATGGTGATGCCAAGAATCTGCATGACAAAGAAGGTGATGATGATGGCGGAGGGGATGAGGCTCGCCACCACCAACCCGGTTCTGAGACGCAGAGTGACCACCATGACCAAGATGACGATGGCGATGGCCTGAAGCAGACTGGAAAGGAAACCGTCAATATTCGCCTGCACCAATTCGGCCTGGAACCAAATCTTCTGTAGCTCGATTCCCCAGGGGTATCTGGCCTGGATCTGAGGCACGACGCGATCGAGAATCTCCCCCAATTTGAGAATATCGCCGCCGTCTCGCATGGAGATCCCAATGGCGAGGGTCGCTTTGCCGTTGACTCGTGCCAAGCTCGCCGGCGGGTCGACATAGTCGCGAGTCACTCGGGCGATATCCCCCAAATAGACGACTCCCCCGGACGGCAGCTGAATCACTGTCCGACGCAGCTCTTCCACCGATTCGAAATTCCCCGTCGGTTCTAGAACGATGCGCTCTCGCCCGCTCACTAAGTCGCCACCGGAAGACAGAATATTGACGCTGGTAAGGACTCCCGATAGCTGTTGAGGAGACAGACCGAGGTCCGCCAAGCGGGAACTGTTGTACTCCACAAAGATCACTTCTTCTTGTGTCCCATGGAGGGAAACTTTGGCGATCTCGGGGATCTTCAGCAACTCGTCTCGGACCTCATCTGCAACATCTTCCAATTCCGCATAGCTGTAGCCGTCGCCGGTCAAGGTGTAGACACTGCCGAAGACATCGCCGAACTCATCGTTGACGAAAGGCCCTTGAATGCCCTCCGGTAGATCACCGGTGACGTCTTCGATCTTGCGCCGAAGGTCATCGAAGATCGGGCGCATTTCCTTGTAACTTTCCAGGAAATTGACCGTGACGATGGAGATTCCCGTTCGGGACTCACTGTGGATAGAGTCCACTTCCGGCATCTCCTGAGCCTTCTTCTCGATCTGGTCCGTGACCAGTTGCTCTACCCGCTCCGGGCTGGCGCCCGGAAACATGGTGGAAACGACCGCGGTACGAATGACAAACCCAGGATCTTGCTCCTTCGGTAGGCTGAAATAGGCCAGTACCCCTGCTCCCAGCAGCAAGGTCACCAGCACCAGGGTTACCCGGTTCTTCTCGATGGCTAGTCCAGTGAGATTCACGGCCGTTCCCTCAACCTTCCTGCGACTCAGCAGCCGAGACGCCTTCACCTGACTGGCTAGCTCCCTCTTGGAGACGTACCCGCAAGCCCTCCTGAATCAGTGCGACTCCCGCGGTGATCACCAAATCACCGGTCGAAACTCCGCTCAGAACCTCGACTCCCAGCTCGGTAAGCTCTCCCAACTGCACTCCCTGCCGAGCCACCACCGCCTCACCGTCCCCGGCCGGCTTCGCCAAGTAGACGTAACTTCCCGCCGGGTCTTTGGCGACAGCTGATAGAGGGATCAGAACCAGATCGTCTCGGCCGCTGGAAGCGAATTGAAACAGTACTTCCGCCGCTAGGCCGGGGCGCAAACCCTCGTGTTGGTCGAGAATGGCCACAGTCACGGCGAAGGTAGCGCTATCCTGGCCCGGTACCCCAACTTCCGTGACCTTTCCGGCAAAGGTCTCTCCCGGCAGGGCATCGAAGGAAATCTCTGCCGCCATACCTCGGTCGACCCCACTGATCAGGCCCTCCGGGATGGCCAGGTCCACTTCCAGCTGATCGCCGCAGTTCACCATCGCCACCGTAGAGCCGGCGTTGATGTTCTCGTTGACCTCCACGTCCACGGTCGCTACCGAGCAATCCTCTGCTGCCCTCAGGCGGGTATAGGAAACATTGAGACGCGCCAACTCCAGCTGCTTCTCCGCTGACCTCACCTGGGCTCGACCCGACTCGGCATTGGCTCGGGCCGAGTCCAAGTCCCCCCGGGAAGCGTTATTGTTCTCGTAGAGGCCCTGAATTCGCTCGTAGGAAGACTCGGCATTGCGCAAGGAGGCTTGGGCCTGCACTAGGCTGGCCTGAGCCTGCTGAGCTTCCAACTGATACTGGGAAGCATCCACCCGGGCGAGAACTTGGCCACGCTTCAGGTTGTCCCCCACTTCGATGGGAAGCTCTTCGATGGTGCCGGATACCTTGAAGCTGAGACGAGATTGGAGGCTCGACTCGGATGTTCCCGAAAACGTCCGTATCCGCTGAGCGGCACTGGTTTCCGCGACCACCGTGCGCACCGCTCGGAGCGTTCTCTCGGCCACCGCCTCCGGTTTCGAACAGGCGAAGGTCGAGGCGAGCCCCATTGCCAGTAGAAGCGCTGCCGTTGAATAGTCTCTATTTCTCTTCATGACCCCAGCTCCCGGTAGAAATATAGGTCCTCAATTGGTCGAGTAGATCACTGCGTTCCGAAAGCCCTAGGAAGAAGTCGAACCGACCGGTGGCTCGTTGGGCGTTCATCAGGTCGATGAGAAAGTTGTAAACCGCATTGGAGGCGGCCTGGTCTGCTGTCAGCGCTGCACTTTGGGCATCCAGCAATTCAATGATGCTCACCGCCCCTTGGGAATAGGAGTCGGTCACCAACTCCAAGCTTTGCTCCGCTGCCCGCGCTCCGTTTTGAGCCAATGGGATGCTATTGAAACTGCCATTGGCCAGATGGAGGTTGGAGCGAATCGACTGTTCGATCTGCTCAGCGGTGGAAGCGGCTTGGGTTTGCAATTGCTTCAGCTCGAGCTCACCGCGGGTCACCTTGGCTTTCCGCGCTCCCCCTTGAAATAACGGCAAGCTCGCCAACAGAGCGATGGACCAATCATCATCTCCTTGAAGGGAAACGTCACCTCGACGATCCTCTTCGAGAATGCGACTTAGCTGGCCACTCAAGGAGACAGAAGGGGTGTAGTAGGCCTTCTTGTTAGAGGCCAGCTCCCGCTCCTTGGCGGCGATGGAGGCTCGAATGGAGGTGAGCTCCGGGGATCTCTCGAGGCCCAATTGGACCATCAACTCGGTCATGCGGCGAAAGGCTTTGGGATTGTCGATGAGCGTGTCCAGATCCCCTTGTTCGATCAGCAGAGAGGGGTCGTCGAGGGTCGTCGGTTCCAGAACGAAGGGCTCCTGCAGGGGGCGGTGAAGCAGACGATTCAGGTTTTCCCGAGCCCGCAGCAAATCGGTGCGGGCAGCGATGGCGTTCTGCTGGGCGTTGGCCAATTCGCTCTGCCAACGATAGACATCGGAAGCATTGGCGGAACCCAACCTGACTCGATCCCGGGCGAGCTCCAGGTTCTCCCGGCTGAGCTCGAGGTTATTGCGTTGAATCCGAAGCTGGGTCTCGGAGCGAAGAATGTTGAGAAAAGCCACCGTCGCCAGCTGCACCGTATCGAGACGAAAGCGCTCCAGCTCCGCTAGGCGGCCGCGCTGAACCTGCTGTTGAATAGCGACATTGGCGCGGCTCGGCTCCGACCACAAGATCTGACTGACCCCAAGACTGCCAGAGGTCGATCGCTCCGCTACCTGCCCCGCCACCACGGAAGAAGAGCTGCCGTCCAGCTGGGTCGTGCTGACGTCCACGGAGATCTGCGGCAAGAGGCTGGCGCGAGCTTCGCGGATGTCCAGCTCCCCCGCATCGGTGCCGTAGCGCTGTGCCAACAGATCTAGATTGCCTCGGACCGCTTCTTGGGCCACGTCCCCTAAGGTCCAGCGAGGGCCACCGTTTTGCTCGTCGGTGCCAAAGACCACAGCTTCTACCAAAATCTCATAACGCGGCCAGACATCGATGGCTCGGGCGGTAGCCATATTCAGAAATAGCCTCCGCTTGCCTTCGAAATCCACCGGTTGGTCGCTGGCGGCTTCCCCCAACATCACCGCCTGCATATTGAGGGCGGCCCGCCGAGCTAGGCGGTTGAAGTCGGAATCCGGCGTATCCGTAGTCAGAATGCCCTGGGCGACATGGGAATCCCCATAGAGAGAAAAGCTGGGAATTCGGCGGCGGATCAGACCGGCGACCAGACGCTCCACCGCCGGCTCCGAAAGTCGGCCCAGGCTATCGATCATCACCGCTTGGACATCTTCCGGGATGAGGTCCACCAACTCGGCGGAAGGATCCGTATAGGGAATCATCACCAACTCGACGCCAAGCTCAGCGGCCACCTGCTGGGTCTCGGCTCCCACCTCTCGGATGGCCTGGAGCACGGCGCCATCCACCAATAGGCCCAAGCGGTCGAAGGGAACGACGGAATGAAAGGTATCTAAGTTGACCTGGAAATCGACCTCGTTGGAAAGGTAGTTGAGATGGGTTCGACCGCTCCCCCGACCTTCCCGAGGAAGGTCCAATAGGTCGGCGTCGAGCACCAAGGGCAGAAAGGTCGGTTTGGGAAAGGAGTCCCGGAGAGAAACGATCTGGTTGGCAATGAAACCGGTGACCAGGACCATGTCGACCTGTGGATCGGCATAAGCCTCTTCCACCGCCGCATTGACTCCTTGCTGACTCCAATCCCCCTGAAGACGCCGGAATTCGACCGGGAACTCGCCTTCCGTCAACGCCACCAACTCCCGTTGGAATAGCTCCTGGAATTCGATTTGTTGCGCCGAGGGACCATCATCGATGAGGGCGACGACGGTGGCCTCTTCTGCGGCCAGAGGTACGGCTGCGAAATCCCCAAATAAGAACGCCCAAGCCACGAACAATAAGACGAGAAGCCTATTCAAAACCGCTTTCCCTTCCTAGTGAGCAACTACCGCAAACGACTCGATTGATTCGTTGGCGGATATTAACTCAGATCGCCTCAAAAAGTTGTCTCTACAGAATTACCTTCCTCAAGACATCGCTAATTATCCTTCAATTCGACTACGACACCAAGGGTATGCGGCAAGCCTCCCATCGTGGCACACTGCCCCAAGAAAGGACCGGGTTCCAGAAGAGCTAGATCGATGAAAAGGCTAGTTCAACTGAAAACGAGATCGATGAAAAGGCTAGTTCGATGGAAACGGTAGGAAGCTTGCTGGCCCTCGGCGCCAGCTTTGGATTTGCAGCCGGGGTGAGCCCCGGGCCCCTAACCACCCTGGTTCTAACGACCTCCCTACAGCGAGGTTTTGCTTCCGGTGCCCGCGTGGCTCTGGCTCCGTTGATGACCGATGCCCCAGTCATCCTCTTGTCTCTGCTGGCCTTAGGCAGCCTTCCTGCCAGCTTTCTACGATTTCTCTCTCTCGCCGGCGGTGGCTTCGTCTGCTATTTGGGTCTCAAGACCTTGATGGAATCCCAAGGCGCGAGTCTCACCACCACCGACACCGAAGGCGGCCCCAGGGACCTCTGGCAGGGATTTGCAGTCAATACCCTGAGCCCTCACCCATGGCTCTTCTGGGTCGCCGTAGGAGGACCCATCCTTTTCGACGCTTGGCAGAAAAGTCCCCTTCATGCCTCCGCCTTCCTATTGGGCTTCTTTCCCCTCATCGTCGGCTGCAAGATGAGCATCGCTTGGCTGGCGGCGCGAGGCCGCAGATACCTCAAGGGGCCCTGGTATGGACGGGTGCTGGCTGTGGCTGGTATTCAATTGGCTCTTTTGGGAATCGTTCTCCTTTGGCAGGCTTTTGAGACCGCGTCGCCCTGAAGCCACCTCCACCCAGCCTGTCACTCCCCTCCAAACCTGCTGTGGAGAGGAGCTTCAGGACTCTCAAAGCCTACTCCTCCTCTGCCTCTAGAGCATGCACCACCGTGGCGAAGTCATCGGACCCTTCTCCTTGAGTGGTCCAAGTCATTCCATTCGGAAAGTCGGCAAAACTACCGATGCTGGTCACCGGATTCGCGTTGAAATCGCTCTCCTCCCACAGTCCAGAGAAATGTTCGAAGCGAAAGCGGGCGTTCTTGCCGTGGGCGGAAGCATCGTATAAATCGTCGGAGCTCGGCCAATCGGCCTCCCAGACCTCTAGTTTGAGATCTTCCACTTCCGTTCCCGACATGGAGCGGTGGACCAACCAACCGGGACTGACCACGTCTCCATCCGGGGTTTCCTCATCAGAAAAGTCTGCCTTAGAGTTTCCGATGCGAATCTCCTTGGTGTACCAATCAGCACAGCACCCTCCCGAAGCGTGATCCGTCAGCTGCAGAGTTCGAAAGGTCATGCGATGGCTCTTGGTGGGATTCCAAGCCCCCGGCAGCTCTGTCTTGACGAGGGAAAAATCCGCCTGCACCATGGCGTGGTCCGAAAGGCATTCATCGTCGGAAACCGTGGGTACGAACCCGGGATTGACGCTGTAAGTGGGTGCCAGGGCAATACCCCAGGAGGGCCACAGCTGAGGAGCTGGAAGGGCCAGAATGTAGTCCAACCGCCTGCCTCCCAAGAGATCACTCAAGATGCTCGAGGAGCACTCTCCATCGGAAATGCTGGTCCCGGTTAGGGGCGCCGTGGGACTGACCAGCTGCGGGAAGGTTCCAAGATCGTAGTTGCTGGAAACCCAGGTATTCACCGCGTCGAAGGGAGTTACCGTTGCGATATCGAGCTTCTGTAGCAGGCCTGGGTACTCGCTGGACGGCACGGAGGGCTGATCTCCAACGACGTTGAAGTCCCCCATGAGGATGGCCGGGCGGTCCTTCGCCCGCGTGGTGTCAATGAAATGCTTGAGCTCATCCAATTGCTTCGACCGAATGGCCGAGTGGTCACCGCCGGCTTGGAGATGAGTGCAATAGACGTCGATAAAGTGATCCGCATTGCCCGGTTGCTGGCCATCTCCAAAGGTCGGTGCTCCCCCTTCGAAGAGGATCCGGCCCCAGATGACGCCCTTATCCTGCTCACAATCCCAACCAGCACAATTATCCGCGTCGTATTCGAGAATTTCGTACTCGATAAAGGGTCGAGAGGACAACAATAATAGACCTGTGTCCTGCCCACCTTCGTCGTCGGGCCCCAGCCCCACAGCTTGGACCGGCCCCAGACCGAGGATCTTTCGCTCATCGTTGAGACTTTCAAATAACTCGTTGCTATCCGAATCGGTCCAAGCCTCGTTGATGCAAATGATCTCTTTCTGGGCTAAAAGGGGGGCGAAGTCCGACGGTTCTCCAGCACCGCCGTCCGGCACGATGGGCAACTGACCGATATTCCATGAGGCCACGCTCAGAGGGATTAGCTCCGGGAAGGCAAACAACAAGGTCTCCCAAGTGAGGGTCTGCTCGTCCTGAGGGGGCACCAAACCACTAGGCAGGTTCTGGAAAGCGCCGTCTCCGGCCATGTGGTGAATGCCGAGGCCGAAAATGCCACTATCCAGCGGTTCGCTTACAGTCGCCGAAGCCGGCTTCATGTCCACCCGGATCTCCACATGAACAAAGTCCGGATCGTCCTGGGGTTTCGCAAAACCCACTTTGATTTCCCACAGGTCAGCGGGATTGGTGACATCGACCCAACCGCCGTTCTGGCCCATGCTCTGCACAGGCTCGGCCAGCGCTGGAAAGTCTTCCGTCTGGTATTCGAACCACAGCTGGCGGTCTTCGGAGCGGGGCTCGAGAGCGCTTGGGAGGTTGGAAAAGAGGGTATCCGTGCGGTTGCTGTCGAAATAGAGCATGAACTCTCCGACATCGGTCTTCGGCAACCGCATGCCGATGAACAGGAGCCCGTCTTCCACCGCCAGGAAGAGCTCACCGTTGAAGGTGCCGGTGACAAAGTCCTGCATGGGGAGCTTGACACCGTTGGCGAACTCCACCGGCTGCACCTCGCCATCGATCACGATGGGGGAACAGGTGCCACCACAGTTGATGGGGGGAATGGAGATCACTGCGAAAGCTTGAGGCGAAAAAGCCAGGCAGATGGCCAGGCCGAGAGCTACCAGGAGGGCAGGCCACCTAGTTTCCTCGCCCGCAGCAGATGTAATGGGTCTTAAGAACAAGTTATCACGTGACATGAGATTTCCTTTCTATGAGAAGAGAGGGAGGGTACTTCCCTCCTATTTCTTCTCCACGAGAAAGGGAGCCAACTCCTGACACGAGGCGCTCCTTCTAGCCAGTCATGGATCGGCCACAGAGCATCTCCACCCTAGTTGGTAGCGGTACTTCTTGGCTTCGATAACGGGCTTCAACAACGGGCGGCGCCAGGGGTTCTCCAGAGGCTCGAGGACAGCGCAAGGCAGGGGTGAGGCAGGGGCGAGACTGATGAGTGAATATGTCCAGATCGGGCTTGGATCTTCAGGCTCACCAGCGATCGGCATTCCAGGTAAGGACCTGCGGGGAACAGCCAGCGACTCCCTATCCCCTAGGTCTTCTGAACGGCTTTCGGGCAGTGGGACCACCGACCATAAAGGAACTGATATTCAGGGCGTTTCGCTCTTCTCCCGCTGCAAGGCCTGGTAGGCCTCGAGGGTCTCTTGCCTCTCCTCCTCACTCACCGTCTCGGCATCCTGGCGAATGTCCACGGCTCGTTTTAGAAATCTCTCCGCCAACTTCAGCTCTCCTCGCTGATGATGAGCTTTCCCTAGGGCAAGAAGGGGCCAGGCGACCATCGGATGGTTCGGGCCAAAGCCAGCCTCCAAGATCTCCACGGCACGTACAAAGGCCGCCTCCGCCTCTCCTTGGCGCTCCAGGGCCATGAGGGCCTCCCCGAGACTCTGCCAGGACATCCCCCGGTAAGGATGATTCGGCGCCAGGGTCTCCTCCTGGATCTCCAGAGCTCTGCGGGCGAGGCCCTCAGCGGCCGAAGCCCGGCCGGTCTTGACATAGAGCCCCGAAAGGTTCAACAAGGCCACTGCCACCACCGGGTTGGAGGGCCCGAGAGCTTCCTCCTGAACCTGAATCGCCCGGTTAGCAGCCTCTTCCGCTTCCGCCCAACGGCTCAATGATTCATAGCTCTTGGAGATATTGACCAAATTCACGCCGACGTCCGCGTGAGAGGGGCCAAGGGCCTTCTCTTGGATGGCGAGAGCTCTGAGGTTGATGGCCAGGGCCTGCTCATGGTCCCCAACGTATCCGTAGGTGATGCCGAGATTGGTGAGGTGCCGGGCGATGCTCGGGTGATCCGGTCCAAAGGCCTCCGTCGCATGATCTACAGCTTCCTGAAACAACTCCCTAGCCTCCAGCACCCTCCCCAACTTGGTGAGAATGGAACCCTGGTTTGCCAGGTATTCGCTCATGTCGGACCCTTCCACTCCCCCTTCCCTGGCCAGAGCCACGGCACGGGCCGAAATTTCTTCGGCTTCGGAGTAGCGTCCCAAAAAGTTGAGGCTGGTACCGATCCAGCCCAGGCTCTTGGTAATCCGCACATCCCCCGTCGGTAGGGTCTTGAGGTGGTGGTCATAGGCTCGTTGGCTAACCTGCAGTCCGCTTTCGTAGTTGCCCAACAGGATCTCCACTCGGGACAGGGTGGAGAGACCCTCTGAGAGGGCTGCCGCTCCCCCATCCGGATGGCTCGCCAAGACCTCTAGGGAGGGCTCCAGCAGCTCCTTGGCGCGCTGGTAGTTGCCGAGATTGTTGTAGATCTTTCCCAAGGCGACCATGAGTCTCGCCCGGGCTAGGGGTTGATCCTTCAAATCCTGATCGATGCGAGAAGCGCCCCGTTCGAGAAGCTCTCGGGTGGAAACGTCCTCCGGTGCGATTCGCTCCGGATCCGATACATCGAATAGATCGGTTAGAAAGCGCACCACCTCCTCCGCCTGGCGAGCCTCCCCGGCCGCACGGTCCCGTTCCAGGGCAGTGCGGTCGCGCTCCCGGGCCAGCCCCTGGGTAAACAGCAGAGAGGAAATCGCTAGGGTCCCCAGACCCAGGCCAGCGACGACACTCGCCACTCTGTGGCGGCGCAGGAATTTGCCCGTGCGGTAGCTCAGGCTCGCTGGCCGTGCGGAGACCGGCCTTCCCGCCAAATGGTTCTCAATGTCTTCTCGCAGCCGAGCCGCAGAGGAGTAGCGTCGCTCCGGTTCCTTGCTGAGGGCCTTGAGGACGATGGCATCGAGGTCTCCCTTGAGCTCTCGACCGATGGAGAGCACCAAAGACCGGTTGGAGGGCACCGTGTCGACAGTTTCCTGGGCTTCAGAACCGCTCCCACCGGTTAGGGCCGCAGCACTCGGCCTGTCTGGATCTCGCTCACAAATCCGCTGGGCCGCCTCCTGCGGTGTAGCCGTGGAGACTTCGTAAGGCCGGGCTCCCGAGAGCACTTCATAGGCCACCAAACCGAGTTGGTAGACATCGGACAGAACGGTGATTCCTTCTCCACGGTACTGCTCCGGACTGGCATATTGCGGGGTCATGGCATGCCCAGCGGTCAGGTCTGCGGCTTCCTCCGACGGCAGCAGCTTGGCGATACCAAAATCCAGCAGCTTCACTTCTCCATCCCTGGTGACCAGAATATTTGAGGGTTTCAGATCCCGGTGGACAATGAGCTGTAGGTGGGCTGCCTGTACCGCGGCGCAGACATCGCACAGCAGCCGAAGACGGTCTTCGACTCCAAGGCCGTTGGTGCGGCAATATTTATCGATGGGCTCGCCGTCGACGTACTCCATCACGAGGTAGGACTGGCCCGCTGCGCTGACCCCTCCGTCCAGAAGACGAGCGATATGTTTGTGCGACAGGCCCGCTAGGATCTGTCTCTCGCGGAGAAACCGATCCGCTGCTTGACGGCTGGCGCCGGCACGAATCACCTTCAAGGCCACCTGATGTTGGAATTGGCCGTCGGCCCGTTCCGCCAGATAGACAACCCCCATTCCCCCAGCCCCCAGGCGCCGGACGATGCGGTAGCGATCTCCGAGGATCGCCCCCTCCTGCAGAGCCTGGGTTTCCAGATGCTGCCCGGGGAGATGGTTCAGCAGGCCAGTGTTGGCAGCGCCTCCGGGGCGCAGGAGAGAGTGAGTCTCTAGAGCGGCTCGAATCAAGCTTTCGACTTGCTCTCGAAGCTCTTGGTCCTCCCCACAGGCGACTTCCACGAACTCCTTCCGCCTCGCTCCCTCCAGGTTGAGAGCATGAGCGAAGACCTGGTCCGCCTTCGCCAAAGCGGTGAATCCTTGGCCGCTGTCAGAGTTGTCTCGATTCCGGTCCTCCTGGCTCCGGTCTGCCTCGCTCTGGTCTTCTCGACTCAGGTCTTCTCGACTCACGATCTCTAGCTCCGCTTTTTCAACGTCAGGCACCCCAAATCTTTCTCGGATCTCCTAGGCTCATTCAGCCCCTCCAGCTCCTCATTGAGCAGGATCCAAATCCTTCTGGTCAGACCCTGGGTAGGGACGACAAGAGAAGGCCAGCCAGCAGAGTCTGACACGGCATCACTCTCGAACCACCAAATCCTCCCTCTTTGTTTCTATGAGAGGGCGAAGGCTTTCCCGAAGACCAGGGCCCGGGAAAGCCTCAAGATCCTCAAAGTCCCCAGGACCTAGGGCTCCTCGGCCTCCAGGGCGTGGACCACGGTGGCATGATCGCCCGGCCCGGACCCTTGCGTCGTCCAGGTCATGCCGTCGGGAAAATCGTTGAAAAAACCGATGGGCGTGACCGGAGTTGCCGTGTTGTCACTCTCCTCCCAGAGACCGGAAAAGTGGTCGAAACGAAAGCGGGCGTGCTTACCGTGGGCAGAAGAGTCATAAACATCGTCATCGCTCGGCGAATCCCATTCCCAGACCTCCAACTTGAGATTCTCTACGTCGGTCGTCGACATGAGGCGACTCACCGACCAACCGGGAGTCACCACATCCCCGTCCGGTGTCTGTCCATCGGAGAAACTGGCTTCGGAATTGCCGATGCGGATCTCCTTGGTAAACCAATCCGCGCAATAGCCTCCGGAGCCATGGTCGGTGAGCTGCAAGGTGCGAAAGGTCATGCGGTGAGGGCGGGTCGGGTTCCAGGCACCGGGTAACTCGGTCCTGACCAAGGAAAGAACGGATTGAACCATGGCATGGTCCGAGAGGCATTCTTCGTCAGAAATCGTCGGAACGAAACCGGGGTCTACAGAGTAATTGGGATTCGAAGCGATCCCCCAAGAAGGCCATAAGTGCTTCGCGGGAAGGACGAAGATGTAATCCAGCCGTCTTCCCCCAAGCAGATCGTCGAAAATGGTCGCCGTGCACTCTCCATCAGAGATTCCCGTGCCCCTGAGCTGTGCCGTAGGGTTGAAGAGCTGAGGAGAGGTGCCGAGGTCATAGAGGCTGGAGGTCCAGCTATTGACCGTATCGAATGGGGTTAGAGTGGCGATATCCAGCTTTTGCATCATGCTGTCGTACTCGGAGTTCGGCATGGAAGGTTGGAGGCCGACGACGTTGAAATCGCCCATCAAGATAGCCGGACGATCCGGGGCGCGGGTGGTGTCGATGAAGTGCTTGAGCGCATCCAACTGCTGGGAACGAACTGCGTAATTCGCACCGCCGGTCTGAAGATGGGTGCAATACACATCAATAAAATGATCCGCATTGCCCGGTTGCCAACCATCGTTGAAGGTGGGGGCTCCCCCTTCGAAGAGAATCCGGCCCCAGATGGCCCCTTTGTCCTGCTCGCAATCCCATCCTGAGCACAGGTTCGAATCGAACTCTCGCACCTCGTATTGAATGAACGGTCGCGAGGAAAGGAGCATCAGGCCGGTGGTTTGTCCTCCTTGATCGTCCGGAGGTAGCCCCACGGCTTGCATGGGATCTTGTCCATTGCTCACCAACACATCGTTGATGGTCTTCAGCAACTCTTCTCTGTCCCCGCCGCTCCAAGCTTCATTGACGCAGGCGATCTCCTTACCGGCTAGCGATCTACCGAAATCGGCCGGCTCCCCCGCACCTCGATCAGGTATCACCGCGGGCATTTGGCCAATGTTCCAGGATGCGATTTTCAACGGGATCGATTGGGGGAAATCAAAGATCAAGGTCTCCCAGGTGAGAGTCTGCTCTTCGTCCGGAGGTCCCATGGGGTTATTGGGCAAGGATTGAACCGCCCCGCCTCCGGCCATGTGATGAATTCCGAGACCAAGCATGCCCGTCTCTAGAGGTTCGTTGAAGCTGGTGGAGGCAGGTTTCATGTCCACTCTCAGCTCCAAATGGACAAAGTCCGGATCGTCAAAAGGCTTGGTGAATCCCACCTTGATATCCCAGAGATCGTTGGGGTTGGTCACCTCTACCCAATTGCCACTTTGCCCCATGCTCTGCACCGGCTGGGAGAGGGCGGGAAAGTCTTCTGTCAGGTACTCGACCCATAAGAACCGGTCCTCGGACCGCGGGCTCAAGGCACTGGGGAAGTTCGAAGAGAGGGTGTCATCCCGGGCGCCATCGAAGTAGATGAAGAGCTCACCGATGGCAGTCTTTGGAACCCGCAATCCGATATACAGAATGCTGTTCTCTACCGCCAGGAAAAGCTCGCCGTTCCCGGACCCCTTCACAAAGTCCTGCAAGGGCGCTTTGATCCCGTTGGCGAATTCCACTGGTTGGATCTCGCCATCGAAAACAATGGGACTACAAGAACCGCCACATTCCAGCGGCGGCAAGGTGATCGACGCGAAAGCTTGATGGGAGAAGGTCATACAAAGAGCGAGCCCGAGGATCGCTGGAAGCCCCCCACCCAGGGACTCGAAAAGGCCCTGAAATGGGGAGGAGAAGAGGCTTCGAAAACAGCTCATCAGCTTACCTTTCTACAGGAAGGAAGAAGGGGAAGTTCCCTCCTTCTTCCTTCTCCACGAGAAAGGTAGAGAATTCTTGACATGACTCATTGCCAGGCAGGCAGAAAGTCATTGGCCATCGAACTTGGCTCGACTACGGAGAACAGACCTCCAGGCAGGTCTTTCTCCCTCATCACTGCTGGGGCCTTCCCGGGCACTGGCCTTCGGGAAAGCCCTGAGCCCCTTTAAGTTATGGCTCTTCCGCCTCCAGGGCGTGGACCACGGTGGCATGGTCGTCCGGTCCGGAACCTTGCGTCGTCCAAGTCATGCCGTCGGGGAAGTCGTTGAAATTGCCGATGGCCGTCACCGGGGTGGCCGAGTTGTCACTCTCCTCCCAGAGACCGGTGAGATGGTCGAAGCGAAAGCGAGCGTGCTTGCCATGGGCGGAAGAGTCATAAACATCGTCGTCACTGGGCCAATCCGACTCCCAGACTTCCAATTTGAGATCTTCCGCGTCGGTGGTCGACATGAGACGACTCACCGACCAACCGGGAGTCACCACATCTCCGTCCGGGGTCTGCTCATCGGTGAAACTGGCTTCGGAATTACCGATGCGAATCTCCTTGGTGAACCAATCCGCGCAACAGCCTCCGGAGCCATGGTCCGTGAGCTGCAGAGTACGAAAGGTCATGCGGTGGTCCCGGGTCGGGTTCCAGGCGCCGGGAAGCTCGGTCTTGACCAGGGAAACAACAGCTTTCACCTTGGCATGGTCCGAGAGGCACTCTTCGTCGGAAATCGTTGGAACGAACCCCGTAAAAATCGTGTAACTGGGTCCTAGGGCGATAGCCCAGGAGGGCCAGAGGTCCGGCGCTGGAAGGACGAAGAGATAGTCCAACCGTGTTCCTCCTACCAAATCGTCGAAGATGGTCGCCGTGCAATCTCCACCGGGAATGCTCGTGCCCTGGAGCGGCGCCATAGGACCGGGGGAAAGAGGAGATACGCCCAGGTCATAGCGGCTGGAGGTCCAGCTATTGACCATATCGAAGGGGGTTAGGCTGGCGATATCCAGCTTCTGGAGCAGGCTGTCGTACTCGGAACTTGGCGACGAGGGTTGGCTACCGACGATGTTGAAATCGCCCATAAGAAGTGCCGGACGATCCGGAGCGCGGGTGGTGTCGATGAAATGCTTCAGCGCATCCAACTGCTGGGAACGAACGCTGGCATGCTCATCACCGGACTGAAGGTGGGTGCAATAAACATCAATAAAGTGATCTGCATTTCCCGGTTGCTGGCCATCATTAAAGGTTGGGGCTCCTCCTTCGAAGAGAATCCGCCCCCAAATAGCTCCTTTATCCTGCTCACAGTCCCAACCCGCGCAATGGTCCGAATTGAACTCTCGCACCTCATACTGAATGAAAGGCCGCGCAGAAAGCAGAAGTAAGCCGGTGGTTTGTCCACCTTGATCGTCGGGAGGTAGCCCAACGGCCTGCACGGGAGCCTGTCCATTGCTTTCCTGCACTTCGTTGAGAACCTTCACCAACTCTACTCTATCCTCATCGCTCCAAGCCTCATTGATGCAAGCGATCTCCAGCCCGGCCAGCTTTCTAGCGAAATCATCGGGCTCCCCTGCACCAGCGTCCGGAATGACCGACGGCATTTGGCCGATGTTCCAGGATGCGATTTGCAGAGGAATCGTCTTGGGTAACTCAAAGAGCAAGGTCTCCCAGGTGAGAGTTTGCTCTTCGGCCGGCGGTCCCATGGGGTCGTTGGGCAGGGACTGAACCGCCCCACCCCCGGCCATGTGATGGATTCCTAGGCCAAGCAGGCCTGTATCCAGAGGTTCATTGAAGGTGGTGGAGGCTGGTTTCATATCCACTCGCACCTCCAGGTGGACAAAGTCCGGATCGTCCCAAGGCTTAGCGAATCCCACTTTGATGTCCCAAAGATCATCCGGGTTGGTCACCTCCACCCAATCGCCGTTCTGCCCCATGCTCTGGATGGGTTGGGTGAGGGCTGGAAAATCCTCTGTCAAATACTCGACCCACAAGGAACGATCCTCGGATCGAGGAGCCAAAGCATTTGGCGAGCTCGAAGAGAGGGTGTCATCCCGGTCGCCATCGAAGTAGAGAAAGAGTTCACCGACTTCCGTCTTCGGCAGCCGCAAACCGATATACAGAATGCCGTCTTCCGCCGCCAGGAAGAGCTCGCTGTCGGCAGAACCGTTCACAAAGTCCTGCAGTGGTGCCTTGACCCCGTTGGCAAAATCCAACGGCTGAACCTCGCCGTCGAAAACGATGGGACTGCAAGACCCGCCGCATTCGATGGGCGGAAGGGAAATCTCCGCGTCGGCTTGGTGAGAGAAGAGGAAAAAAAGGACGAGTCCGAAGATCGCTGAGAGGACCCGACCGGGGGTTTTAGGGAAACCTGGGAATTGGGAAGCAGAGAGAGTTCGAGAGTGAATCATGAGCTGGCCTTTCTGAGGAAAGGAAGAAGGGACAGTTCCCTCCTTCTTTCTTCCCCACGAGAAAGGTGGGAAATTCCTGCCATACTCACCGCCAGCGCTAAGCTTTTCTCACCGCCCCTCCTGCATTCGCCGGTCTTGCAATTCCTGGAAGGCCGCATTCGTTAGTTGGCGGTCCGCCTCGGATACCTCCGTACTGTCGCGAATCTTCTTGGCTCGTCGCAAATAGTCCTCGGCCTGGTCCAACTCACCTTGCTGCAGGTGGATCTTGCCCAAGGAAAAGAGTGGCCAGGAGACGTGGACATGGTCTGGGCCATTGCTGGCGATCATCTTCTCCAAGGCTTCCTGGAACGTAGAGATCGCTTCATCCGTTCGTCCCATGGCCACATAAGCGTCACCAACGTTTTGCAAAGTCACGGCAACATAGGGGTGAGCTAGGCCGAGAGTCTCTCGCTGAATTTCTAAGGCTCGCCGAAAGAGGAGCAGAGCCTGGGCTGGTTGATCGGTTTTGATCTCCAAAATGCCCAGGTTCATCAAGGCCTCAGCGATCGAAGGGTGAGCTCCCTGGAAGACCTCTTCCTGTACCCGCAGAGCCCGTTCCAGAACCTCCCTCGACTCTTCATAACGGTCGAGTTTGAACAGACTGGTGCCCAAATTCCCTAAATTGATCGCCAGATGGGGATGAACCGGGCCCAAAGCAGCTTCTTGAATGGAGAGTGCTCTCTCGAAATAAAGCACCGCCGCTTCGTAGTCGCCGGCCGAAGAATAGGTCGTTCCCAAATTGATCAGATAGCCTGCCAGGCTCCAGTGGTCCGGCCCCAGCTCTTCCTCGGTCTCCTCGACCGCCTGCTGGAAGAGCTCTCGGGCTTCGAGCACTCTTCCCGACTTCCTGAATGGAATCGCCAAGGCTCCTAGGTACCCCGCTAGCTCCTCTCCCTTGGAGCCGTTCGCCTGAGCCAGTTCCAAGGCCTCGGTCGCCACCTCAGCGGCCTCCGGCCAACGACCGAGAAGATCGAGACTCGCACTCACATTCTTGAGACTCCCAGCGATTTCCGGATGATCCTTTGGGAGCTCTCGGCGACGTAGCTCCAGAGCTTGGATCAGGAGATCGTAGCCTTCCTGACGCTTGCCCAAATGGGACTCGGCAGCGCCGAGGCCTACCAAAGATTCTGCGATGTCGAGGGGACCGGCTCCCGGATTTTCTCGGCGCAGATCGAGGGAAGAAGCAAATAAATCCCGACTCCTCGAATAGTCGC
Organism: Deltaproteobacteria bacterium; assembly: GCA_022601195.1. Taxonomy (GTDB): domain Bacteria; phylum Acidobacteriota; class Thermoanaerobaculia; order Multivoradales; family JAHZIX01; genus JAHZIX01. The sequence continues at coordinate 10,547 of JAHZIX010000037.1, read as the reverse complement.
CGAGGCTGCGAAAGATTTCTCCGATGGCGGCCATCAATCGGCCTCGAGCCAGTGGTTGGTCCACCAGCTCCGTATCGATCCGCGCCGCGCCCCGCTGGAGAATTTCCCGCGCCGTCAAATCGCCTCTGGAAACCTCTTCCGGGTCCGAACCTTGGAATAGATCCACCAGAAAACGCACCACCGCATCGGATTGCCGAGCCTTGTCCGCGGTGCGATCTCGTTCCTTGGCCAGCCCATAGGCGAAAACCACTGAGGCGGTGAGGATGGCTCCAAGGCTGAGACTGGCGATGGAAGCTGCCACCCGGTTCCGGCCTAGAAATTTCCCGAGCCGGTAACCCAGGCCGGGTGGACGGGCGGTTACCGGCCGGCCAGCCAGGAAGTTCTCGAAATCTTCTCGCAACCGACTCGCTGACCCATAGCGCCTCTGAGGCTCCTTCGACAAAGCCTTGAGGACCACCGCATCCAAATCACCCTTCAACTCCCGGTGAAAAGACGATGTCGATTCCGTCGGAGAGATCCTCTCCCTGGGTAGGGGTCTCTGCGAAGAATCCCCGCTCAAAGACCGGGCTGCAGCGCTGGGGCGATCCGGGTCTCGTTCGCAAATCCGCTGGGCAGCCTCCTGGGGAGTGGCCGTGGAGACCTCGTAGGGTCTCGAGCCCGCCAGCACCTCATAGGCCACCAGACCCAGTTGATAGACATCCGAGAGTACTGTGATGGCTTCACCGCGGTATTGCTCCGGGCTTGCGTATTGAGGGGTCATGGCCAGGCCGGCAGTCAGGTCCGCAGCTTCCTCCGACTGCAATAGCTTGGCGATGCCAAAGTCCAGGAGCTTCACTTCCCCTTCTCCGGTGACCAGAATATTGGAGGGCTTCAGGTCCCGATGCACGATGAGTTGAAGATGGGCTTCCTGCACCGCATCGCAAACGTCGCACAGCAATCGCAGGCGGTCATTCAACCCGAGGCCGTTGCTGCGACAGTATTGGTCAATGGGCTCTCCCTTGACGTACTCCATCACTAGATAGGACTGGCCGGAAGAGCTGACCCCACCGTCCAGAAGGCGAGCGATATGTTGGTGAGAAAGGCCTGCCAGAATCTGCCGCTCGCGCAGAAAACGCTCCGCGGCCTGACGACTGGCACCACTGCGAATCACTTTCAAGGCCACCTGGTGATCAAACTGACCGTCCGCTCGCTCCGCCAGATAGACCACTCCCATGCCCCCGGCTCCCAGACGCCGCACAATCCGGTAGCGCTCTTCGAGGACCGAGCCTTCTTTCAAAGAGTGAGTTTCCAACGCCAGAGCTTCCAGCGGTGGAGTCTCCGGCCGCTGCTCGGGAATATGATCTAGAAGGCCATTGCCCACGGCACCTCCCCGACGCAGTAGGGAGTGAGTCTCCAAAGCAGCTCGAATCAAGCCTTCCACTTGCATCCGCAGCCGCCGATCTTCCCCACAGGCTGCCGCCACGAACTCCCAGCGCCGATCGCCCTCCAGATTCAAGGCATGAGCGAAGACCTGATCGGCCTTCGCCAGCTCAGTGAACCCGTGGCCCTCCTCTGAGTCGTCTTGGCTCATGGTCTGTCGAGCCCTGGTGCTTTGCCATCAGCACCTCCCGCCTTGGGGCCAGCATCCAGATACTGGCGCAACCATCCTCGAGCCCGCAGCCAATCCCGATGCACCGTCCGGGCGGAAACCCCGAGGCACTCCGCCGTCTCCGGCTCGGTCATCCCGGCGAAGAAACGACACTCCACCACCCGGGAAATCCGGTCATCCAAATGACGCAGTCGCCCAAGAGCCTGATCCACCGCCAAGACATCTTCGGCGTGGCGCTGCTCCCCTACCAAGGCTTCCGTGAGAGTTGCGTCCGCTTGCCCTTTCCCTCTCTTGCCGGACAACCGATTCCGGGCAGCGTCCACCAAAATATGTCGCATCGCTTGGGCGAAAGAAGCGCGAAAATGGCCTCGATCTCGCCAATGAGGATCCTCTCGGGCAGCGATCTTCAGGAAAGTCTCGTGAACCAAAGCCTTGGTGTCCAAGGTCTGGCGAGGCCTACCTTGGAGCTTGAAGTGAGCCATGCGGCGCAGATCCTCATAGACCATAGAGACCAGCTTCCCAAACGCTCCCTCTTCCCCTCGCGCATGGGCAGCTAGAACTTCCGTAAAGGCAGTTCCCTGTTCCACAATAATGTTCTCCTCATGCCAAGAAAATCATTCCAACACAGAGTAGATCTGTGGATCTTCCTCAAGGTCTACCCCAAAAGAGGCTATACCCAAAAAGAATCTTCACCCCAGAAATCGAGCCCAATCCAAACTACTTTCAACTGCATTTTTTTCCTAATTGTACCATGAAGCCTGATCCAGGTTCGAGTCACGATGGGTCCCTGGGATCGCATTCATGAAAGAATGGGGATAACAACTTTCGACCAACCCACCGAATGGAGGGAAAAATGAACCTGAAACGAGTGTTTCTTGGTGCCTTCGTGTTTTGGCTCGTCACCAACGCGCTGGGCTTTATTGTGTCCGGCTACCTCATTCACGAAGTCGTTTTGGACTCGACTTACCAGGCGAGCGAACCCCTCTGGCGGCCAGAGCTGCGCCAGGATCCGCCGGATATGGCCTCCCTCATGCCGGGCTGGCTGCTCATGTCTCTCCTCAGTAGCTTGGTCGTAGCCGGGATCTACAGCTGTGTCAGCAATAGCTTCGACGGGCCTGGGTGGAAAAAGGGCATGACCTGGGGCTTGTGCCTCTCTCTATTTGTGACAACGAATTACTTTGGTCTTACGGGAGTCATGAACCTGCCCAACAAGATTGCTCTATGGTGGAGCATCGATGCGATATTTCTCTTCCTCATCGCCGGAGCCGTGATGGGCTGGGCAGTGGGAAAATGGGCTGACGACTAAGGAAGCCAGGTGCCACAAGGTGTAGAAAGGCCCGTTCGCCCTGACTTCGACCTCAGGTCTGCTCGAGATGAACTGTCTGCTGCAGCATCGTTTGCACCTTCTGGAAGCGGCCCATGAGGTCGGCCTCGTCGGCGCCGGCGAGATTGGCGATTCCGTACCGAAAGCTCTGCAGGTCTTGAGGTAGATCGCTCAAGCGTTGCCCTATTTGACCGAACAGTAGAAGCCTCAGCTCAGGAACCGCCTCAGTCAATGTAGCGACGTCCGAATGGCTTGGGTAGGCAGCGATCCGCCTATCTTCCAAGAGCCGAAATACGAAGCTCGTCGCGACTCGGAATGGGCCTTCGCCCGGGGAAAAAGTCGGTCGAAGGCCAGTCGCGATGGAGCAGAGGATCTCATAGCTGTTGTCATTGTCGACCGTCCCGAACAGATCCGAGAACTGGTAGGACATGCGCGGATTGAGCTCGATGACGCGCAGGGCATCCGCCCTTTCATCGTAGAAGAACTCCACGTTGAATTGACAGTCACCCAAGGTAAACGCCTCGACGGTACGGATGGTGGTGTCTCGAATCCGGGCAAGAACGGATTCCGGCAGCCGCGATGGGTAGTTGAAACGGTCGAAGCTCGTCGTCCCAGGAATCATCACCGAATCGACGATGCCCATGATCGTCACCTCCCCCTTGAAGGCAAAACCTTCCACCGTCACCTGTTCTCCCTTCAACAACTCTTCCCCGACAAAACAAGAAGCGTTGGGTTCCTCTTTTCCTATGTATCTCTGCCAGAGCCGGTTGAACGGACGAACGAAGTCCGTAGCGTGGGCGTCAGCGAGGTCGAGATACGCCGCCAATTCGGTGGCGTCGCCGATGGGCTGAGCCAGGATCGAAGTCACTGACTTGGCTGGTTTGATGAAGAACGGATACGGCAGAGACGACGCTGGCGCCTCGACGGAACCTGGCTCGATGCGCGAGAACCGCGGCGTACATTCAGGAATTGCCTCCTGCATCACCTCCCGCGCTGCAGCCTTGTGCTGGGCCCGTAGGAGCGCAGCTGGGTCGGCACCGGGAAGGCCGAGGCCCTTTGCGATGGCTGCGGCCAAAATGCAACCGGGATAATCATGAGTTGAAATGACTCCTTCGATATCTTGATCAGCGAAGCGTTCTACCGTGTCATCAATGAAAGTCAGAGGTTCAATGGCTTCCGGAGTCTCCGCCGGGTAGCTGCCATGGGAGACGAAGGTATAGGACCTCTGGAGCTTAGGGAGATGAAATTGAGTTTCATCCCATAATGTTGGGCATATAGCTAATATTCGCTTTTTCGTCATGATAAAAGTATACACTCTAAAGCGACGCTAACGTGGCTCCACTGGCCCTCCTCTTTATCCCTCTCTACGGCTTCTCTCAAGCAGAAAACCTCATCGCTCCGACGTTCTTCTCCACTTATCCCAACCCGACCTCCCCACTGCTCCCTAGCTCTTCGGCTTGATGAAGCAACGACTGAGGGGGATTCAGCCTCCCTAAAGCAGCAACCCGGGTAGGAGACACGAATCTGGTCTATCGGCTTCCGGGTACTGACTCAGTCCGAGAAGCATCCAAGAAGAACCAAAGGGCAGAACTCTCCCCTGCCCCTTCCCACCCAGTAGCGACGGCGTTCTTAGGGCAACGGCATCTACTACGGGTACGACTTCTATTTCACCGGCCCAAGTTGTGGCGACTGCGCCCATTCTTCTTGTCGGAGCAAGGACAGCTGAATCGATAGGACGGCAGGCCGAACGCTTTGCCTCGTTTTCCGGGTCATACAGATCTGCGGCTTGCCCTAGGTAATATCGATATACCGATATTGCGTCTCTGCTGTAACTTTTGCTACCCTCCCTAAGAAGAGTCCGTAATAACTTAATAAAGAGAGACATGGCGCTGGCCAGCACCTAGCCTCTGTAGGCGTTGTTTCGCTGTAGTCCTCTCAAGAACCCGAGGTGTCGATGACTACCCAGGCCCCGAGTCGCGCTGAGACCGAATGCAACATCCTGGCGGAGCGACTCGTCTCAGAGCTCACAGAGTTGGGCTTCGAGGCTGAGCTGTCCCTCCCCCCTGGCTCCAACCCAAACCGCATCTACCTCACCATCGCAGGTCAAACGCGGCTCAACCTCGAGCCCGCTCCCCTTCATCGGCTTCTCGAACAGGCGCTCACCAAGATCCCGTGCCCAGTCGAGAGCCTCCCCATCCTGGTGGAAGGGGATAGCAAGATTGTCCATCTATGGACCGACCGGGTAGTAGTGGAGCGATTCAAGCCCACTGTCTACTCCTACACTCATAACCGTTACGGCAACGTCGAAGGGACCGACCACCTTCGCGTGCGCTTCTCTGCCGCCCTCTTCCGTGAGATGGCCGAGTTACCGGAGGACATGCCCCATCGGCCTCGTAGCGCCTTTCTGGCTCAAATAGACCACGGCGGAATCCCTCTCCTGGTGCAGCGGCGGGTCACCCCTAGCAACCTCGAGGTGCGCATCAAACGCTTCCACATCGGCTCACCGTTGCACCGCTATCGGTACACCGAGAACTACCCCACGACCCTTGCCTCCGGTCCGCTGGTGCGTTGGTCTCGCTTCGACCGTCCGGTAGTTTGCTTTGATTGGCGCCACCCACTGCGCGACGACGAGGGCAAGCGGCTGGCGGATGAACCGATCTCCGAAGATTACGCGGCGTTATGGATGGACAATGTGCCTGACGCACGAGAAATGGCACGTCAAACTTTCTCCTGGATGGAACGACGCTTCGCCCAGTCAAACGTCCTCTTGGTCGACATGTGCCTGTTTGTCGACTACCCAGGGCAACAGATCTTCGGTGAGATCAGCCCAGATTGCATGCGCCTTCGCCTTGGCCTTGGAGACCCAGCCTCTACGGAGGCCACCGACAAGGATGTGTGGCGCAACGGCGGCAGTGCCGAGAACCTGGCGGCGCGTTACACTCAGGCCTTCGGCACGATCTTCGGAGAGTCATCCGGTAGGCTCTAATTCCATGCAGCCTGTGAAACACGAACCGCTCATCCTTGCCCTCGATGGCCACGACGGGGCTGGCAAGACGACCCTCGCCCGGCGCCTCGCCGAGGAGCTGGATGCCCCCTACGTCTATCCCTTCACCGGTTCCCAAGGATCCAGGATCCTGACTGCCGCGGAGGCCGGAGAACACGAAGAGTCACAAACCATCGCTCTCCACCTCCTGCGCCAGGCCTGCGACCGAAATCCGCACCCAATTCTCGTCTTCGACCGACACTGGATGACCGTCTTCACCCTCCTGCCCGAGGCTTTCTGGGAAGAGTGGCAGCCGCTGCCCGCCACGACTCTCTGTTGGGCCGACCTCGACACGACTCTGGAACGTCTTGGAGCCCGTGACGAAAAGGCGATGCCCCAATCGTGGCACCGCTACTACATCGATCTGTATCTCCGCCTCGCCGAGCGCTTCTCCATCAACGTTCTCGAGACGCATCGCATGACCGAAGATGAGGCGGCCGAACGGGTTCTCCTATGGGCGCGAGACAAGATCGGCCGTCATGGTTGATACCGCCTCTCCAAAAGTCCTACGTCTCGGCCTGGTTGGAGTCGGTGCACATATGCGGGAGCACCTCTTTCCAGCCCTCCGAGGACTGCCCTCGGTTCGAGTCGTCCACGTCGCCAGCCGAAGCGGTGAGACCGCGCGCCGATTCGCCCACGAGCACGACATTGACCACTGGAGCGAGGCCTGGCAAGGCGTCATTGAAGCAGATCTAGACGGTGTCGTGGTCGCCGGGCCGCCGAAGCTCCATGCCAATGTGTTGCACGCTGCTCTCAGCGCCGGACTCCCGGTCTATGTCGAGAAACCACCGACGCCGGATCTGGCCACCTTGCGGCCGTTGATCGAGCTTGAAAAGAACTGTAGCGCTCTGGCCTTCGTTGGCTACAATTTCCGTTTCGCCGAGCTCATTCAGGAGCTCTTCCGACGAGTTGACCAGCCACGCTATCTCCGCCTCCGCTTCGTCACCTCGAAGCCACAAACGCCGTTCTGGGGCTTGCCAACGGTTTTCGAAAGCTACCTTTTAGCCGTCGCCATCCACGCCGTCGAGACGGCCCTATGGCGTTTTGGTGACGTCCGTGAGCTGGTGACCCAGTACCAGCCTCTAGCCGGTGAAAGCTTCGTGGCCGATGTCGGGATGAGCTTTCGGTCCGGCGCATCGGCTCACCTAGAGCTAGGCAACTATAGCCATCGCTTCGACTGTCGCTGGGAGCTCATGGGAGAGGACGGTTCGATCGCCATGGTAGACAATCTCGATCGGCTCCGCCTCGTCCCCGCCGAGAGCGATCGAAGGACCACCGGCTGGAACCCCAAGTCGGAGCTCGAGCTGGCCCTCTCGGGTCTTCATGGGGGCCAAGGGCGAGGTGGCTACCATCAGGCCCTGGCGTCTTTTGTTGACTGCATCCGGGAAGAGCGGCCCTCACCCTCACCATTGGCCGCCAGCGAAGCCGTTTATCAGGTCCTCGATTCCCTATTGGATCGCTGGAAGACTCACCCTTCGCAAGGGACGAGGAGTTCATGAACAAAGGTAGGTTGGTTTGTTTCGAAGGCATCGATGGCTCCGGAAAAACCACTGTTGCTCATCGAGTCGCCGAGGCCCTGGGCGAAAAGGAGGGCCAGGCCATCTTCGTCGAACGCCGCGGCCTGGACTATCCCGAAGACTACCAGCGACGCCGAATGAGGCTCTTTCATGAGGTCATCTGGGAATACGGTGACGATCCCATCCACGAACTCGGCGACCTTCATTCGCTGTACATCATGGCGGGCTGGTTTGCAGTTCTCGACCGCTGCCGCATCGGGCCTCTGCTCACCAGGTACGACCATGTGGTCATCGATAACTGGTACTACAAATTCGTGGCGCGCTACGCTCTCAAGGAAGAGATGAATTTCCAGCATGTCACCGATTGCTTCTCGCACCTCACCCGGCCTGACAAAGTCGTGCTTCTCGATGTTTCGCCATCCGTGGCAGCAGCTCGAAAGGACTCGTTCAATTTAGCCGAGGCGGGTCTCCTGGATGGTTTCGACGGAGATCCGAAGGAGTCCTTCATCCGCTACCAAACCGCAGTTCGGTTACAGCTTCTCACCATGGCCAGGCAGGAAGACTGGCTGGTGATCGAGACTAGATCGGACTCGGCGGATCAGGTCGTAGAGCGAGTCCTCGAGCGACTGGCAGCCGACGACACACCCGGCAAGCTCAAATGATGCCCCTCTCCCGATAGAGGAACCCTGCCCGCTCATCCTTCACTCTCTCTCCAACCTTTCCTCTCCTTCCAACCGATGCCCTGCTGGCTAGAGTTCGGCAAGCCTCTCTGATCCTCTAAATACAACAAATACGTATGCGCGACACAAAAATGCTTGCCATCAACTTTCATATCGTACATACTGCTTTAGCACTGTTATTCAATATTGCGCTAGAGCTACCTACAAGATCGCTCTAGCTCTCGGAGTCCAACGCTCCCCAGGAGGTTCGTGATGCGTGCCGGAATCCAGCATGTTTTCGTCTTGATGCTCGAGAACCGCTCCTTCGACCATATGCTGGGATTTCTCCCACGGGAAGGGCACCTCGCCTCCCTCGAAGGTCTATCAGGAGATGAATTCAACCTTCTAGATACCCAGGATCCGAGATCACAGAGGTTTTACGTCCGGCCAGAGGCCCCATATGCCATGCCGGAAGATCTCGACCCCGATCACAGCTTGCTGGCGGTCAACTATCAACTCACCGGCAGCACCGAAGGTCCGAATCCCTACAATCCGGCCCGCAATGACGGTTTCGTCGAGAATTTCGCCTATGCGGCCCGCATCACTCTCGGACGGGCACCGACCGATGCCGAGATTCAATTGGTCATGGACTGTTTCGGTCCTGGTCAGCTTCCGATGATGTCGCAGCTGGCTCAACAGTATTGCGTCTGTGACCACTGGTTCTCCGACGTCCCGGGACCGACCATGCCAAACCGGCTCTTCGTTCACGCTGCTACTTCTCATGGCGTGGCTGTCAATGAGTTTCAGCGCCCCTTCCCGATCCCTACCATCTACCAACGGCTAGAGGAGGCCGGGCTCAGCTGGCGCACCTACTTTTCGAATCTCAACGACTTGGTGCAATTCCCCAAGCTGGTGCTCACTCCAGACAATAACCGGCTGTTCTCCCGATTCGAGGAAGACGTCGCTAACTCCGACGCAGCCACCTACGCCTTCATTCAACCCAGTTACCTCACCGGCCACGGCCCGGGAGAGGTCGATAACAGTGATCATGCCCCAGCGGATGTCCGCTATGGCGAGCAACTGATCACCACGGTCTACAACGCTCTGCGCCAGAACGAGGAGCTATGGTCGAAAAGCCTGTTGATCCTCACCTTCGACGAGCATGGAGGCTTCTACGATCACGTAGTGCCACCCTTCGGTGTCGCAAACCCTGATGGCCTCCGGTCAATCCAGCCACCCTTCGACTTTCGGCGGCTTGGGCTGCGGGTACCTAGCATCGTGATCTCGCCGTGGATTCGCCCCCAAGTGGACTCCACGGTCTACAGCCACAGCACGATCCCCGCGACCATCAAGGAACTCTTCGACCTCCCTCATTTTCTGACCCGGCGAGACGCCACCGCAAACACTTTGATCCCTCTCATCGAGAGCGCTGGCGAACTCCGGGACGATACCCCCGCTCGGCTCGAAGCCAATATCGAGTGCATCCCTGACGAAGATGGCGACAAGCCTCTTTCGATCATTCAGCGGCAGCTGCTCCATGCTCTCGCCCACCTCAATCCGGCACGAGCCCACGAGCACCAGCGAGCCGTTGAAGACCTGCCACATCAAGCCGCAGCCCATGATTTCGTTCGAGATCTGTGGCAGGACCATTTCACCAGCTCAACGTCTTCACCGGAGCCACCGGAAGCTTCTGCCAGCGTGTGGCGAGGCTCCCCAAACCAGCCCAAACTCCGCCCCTCTGCCTTCCACAGTCCGGCGGATCGTAAAGCAGAAGAAAGCGAGGATTCCACGATGTCCAACCCTCTCGCCAGCGCAATCGCTTCCAGGTTGCTAAACAGCCTCCATGCCTCTAGAAACGCGTCGCGGACCGCCAGCCGTTCCGCTTCCAATGCCTCATCTCCCTCGGCTCGGGCACTGGCCAGCGCCGTGGCTAGCCATCTCAGCCGTCTGAGCGCTAGCCGCAATCGGGCCAACAGCGACTTGGCCCGAAGGCTCGCCAGCGCTGTGGCCTCAAAAATTGCTGCTTCCTGCAGCGCAAGCAGGTCGGCATCCAGAGGAACTGCTTCTGCTTCGAGAGGAGCTAGTAGCGCTGCGTCCAGAACTTACTCGGCATCCAGAGGAGCCAGCAGATCGGCATCCAGAGGAGCTGCTTCCGCTTCTAAAGGAGCCAGCAGATCGGCATCCAGAGGAGCTGCTTCCGCTTCTAAAGGAGCCAGCAGGTCGGCATCCAGTGGAGCCAGCAAGTCGGCATCCAGAGGAGCTGCCTCCGCTTCCAAGGGAGCCAGCAGATCGGCATCCAGAGGAGCCAGCAGATCGGCATCCAGAGGAGCCAGCAGATCGGCATCCAGAGGAGCCAGCAGATCGGCATCCAGAGGAGCCAGCAGATCGGCATCCAGAGGAGCCAGCAGATCGGCAT
>JAHZIX010000036.1 GCA_022601195.1 Deltaproteobacteria bacterium | reverse complement strand
CCCCCGCCTTGGCAACGCCGAGCACCGCCGCCACCATTTCCGGCGACCGCTCGACGCACAGTCCCACCATGGACTCGGGCCCCACTCCCACTTCCACCAGAGCCCGAGCCACCTGATTCGAGCGGCGATCCAGCTCCCCATAGCTCCAAGTACGATCCCCCGCCAGGATCGCAATGGCCTCTGGATCCCGCCGGACTTGAAGAGCAAAGAGCTGGTCGATGCAGGCCTCTGCCGGATAGGCCGTCGCCGTATCGTTCCACTCACCCAACAGCTGAGCCTGCTGCGAGCTGGTCAGTAGGGGCAGATCGGAAATGCAGCTACGGGGCTCCGAAAGGACCCCTTCCAAGAGAACCTCCCAAGACTGGATCAGACGGTCCATGGTGCTGCCGTCGAAGAGGTCCGTGTTGTAGTTGAACACCCCTCCCATGCCTTCTCGATCCTGTCCCATGGCAACGGTCAGGTCGAACTTGGCGATCGCCATTTCCGCTTCGACCCCATAGGCCTCGAGGCCAGGAAGCTGCAACTCCTCCCGCGGGGTGCTGTGAACCGTGAAGCTCACCTGAACCAGGGCTGGACGGCTCGGATCCCGTCCCGGCACCAGAGCTTCTACCAACCGCTCGAAGGGCAGGTCCGGCCGCTGAAAGGCCTCCAAGGTTTCCCGCCGAACTCTCTCCAAGACCTCGGACACCACCGGATCCTCAGAAAGGTCGGTTGACAGCGCCAGGGTGTTGACGAAGAAACCGATCAGGGGCTCGATCTCTTTCCGGTGGCGATTCGCAATGGGAGAGCCCACGATGATGTGGGGTTGGCCCGTCAGGCGAGCCAACAGCATCTGAAAAGCTGCCAACAGAGTCATGAAGAGAGTGCGGCTCTGCGCCTCCCCAGCCTCTGCCAACCGCTCCTCCACCGCTCTGGATAGGCGGAATCTCCGATCGGCTCCGGCGAAAGTCTGCTGAGCCGGCCGTGGCCGGTCGAAGGGTAGCTCCAGAGGCTCCGGAGAGTCGCCGATGCGGTCCTTCCAATAGGCTAGCTGCCGGTCCAAAACCTCCCCCTGCAACCATCTATGTTGCCAGCGGGCGAAGTCTCCATACTGCACCGGCAATTCCATCAAGGGCGAAGGCCGCTGCTCTGCGAAAGCTCCGTAGAGTTGGGAAAGCTCGCGAGCGAACACCCCGATGGACCAACCATCGGAGACGATGTGGTGAAGGCTCAGTTGAAGTAGATGATCCTCGGCTCCCAGGCGCAGCAGGCGAGCCCGAAACAGCGGGCCCCTTCGCAAATCGAAAGACCCCATAGCTTCGACAACGGACAGACGCCGGCTCTCCGCCGTCGCTTCGGCCAAGGAGGAAAGATCCACGACTGGCAAGGCCCAGGGCTTCATGGATTCCACCACCTGGACCGGTTGTTCACCACCGGCGTGGAAAGTGGTTCGCAGAGCCTCGTGACGCCGCACCACCTCCGCCAAGCTGTCTTTCAGGGCTCGGTAGTTCAAAGCACCCACAAGGCCCACCGCGAAGGGCACGTTGTAGGCGGCATTTCCCGGTGCCATCTCGTCGATGAACCACAGTCGTTGCTGGGCAAAAGAAAGGGGATGGGGACTCGGTTCCCCGGTGGCCAAGATGGCTGGGAGGATCCCGCATTCGTCCTCCGGCTGCTGTGCTTCCAGGAAGGTCGCAAGGGCTGCCACCGTGGGGCGTTCGAAGAGCAACATCAGGGGCATTTCCAGACCGAATTCTTCACGGACTCCGGAAACCACCTGAGTCGCGACCAGGGAGTTTCCTCCCAGGGTGAAGAAATCGTCTTCCACTCCGATTTCGTCGACGCCCAAGACCTTTTGCCACAACCTCACCAAACGATGCTCAGCCTCGGTGGAAGGCTCGGCATGATCCCCCGTGGACGCCTGTTCAACTTCCTCGGGCAGGGGCAGTGCCTTGCGGTCCAACTTGCCGTTGGCGGTGAGGGGTAACTGCTGGAGATTCACGAAGGCCGCTGGAACCAGGTGATCCGGCAGGGAGGCGACCAGGCTTTGGCGCAAGGCGGCCATCTCGAGAGTCTCGTCTGCAGTGACCACATAAGCCACCAAACGAGCGTTCCCACTCGGGTCCTCTGAGGCCACCACCGCGGCTTCTGCGACCCCGGGCTGCTGCAGCAAGGCAGCCTGAACTTCTCCCAGCTCGATACGAAAACCACGGATCTTGACCTGATGATCGGCTCGACCCAGGAAGTCCAACTCCGCCGCCGGGCGCCAGCGACCGAGATCGCCACTGCGGTAGAGGCGAGTGCCCGATCCACCGCTGAGGGCGTCCGGCACGAACCGTTCCGCCGTCAAGGCTGGCCTTCCAAGATAGCCCCGGGCCAGACCCGCTCCTCCTACCAGAATCTCTCCGGAGACGCCCACGGGCACCACCTGCAGGGCGGGGTCTACGAGATGGAGAGACAAATCGGCGATGGAACTGCCAATTGGGCTCCGGTGCCGCGCCCGGAGATCCTCGGGAAGAATCGGTCGGTAGGTCACGTGCACGGTGGTTTCAGTGATGCCATACATATTGATCAGGGCAGGACCTGAATCCCCGTAGGCTTCGAACCAAGGTTCAAGGGACGCCAGCTCCAGGGCTTCCCCACCGAAGATCACCCAGCGCAGGTCTTCGAGACCGAGAGCCTCTGGTTCCAGAAGAAGCTGCCGAAAGGCGGAAGGGGTTTGGTTCAGTACCGTCACGCTATGCCGCTCCAATAGGGAGGCAAAGGCTGCGGGAGAACGGCTGGTCCAATAGGGCACCACCACCAAACGGCCACCGTAAGCTAGCGACCCCCAGATTTCCCAGACGGAAAAATCGAAAGAGAAAGAGTGGAAGAGAGTCCAGACATCCTCCGGACCAAATCCGAACCAAGATTCCGTGGCAGAGAGCAGCCGATCCACGTTGCCGTGGGTAACCCCGACCCCCTTGGGCTGCCCCGTGGAGCCGGAGGTATAGATGACATAGGCGAGTTGGTCCGGCCTCACCGAGACCCGAGGAGGTTCGAGAAAGCCTCCAGCTGAATCTGCCGCCGACTCGGAAGCACCGCTGGCCACTGGCACGATCGTCGCGGCGGCCTCTGTGATCTCCCCGGAAACTCCCTCCAGAGCCACCACCGTGGTGATCCCTGCATCCTCGACGATGTAGCGCAACCGATCTGCCGGGTAGGCGGGGTCCAGAGGAACGTAGGCACCGCCCGCCTTCAAGATCCCCAACAACCCGACCAGCATCTCCATGGACCGCTCCATGTAGAGGCCCACCAGGGCTTCCGTCCGGACACCCGCAGCGACCAGGCGATGGGCCACCGCGTTGGCTCGCTGATCGAGCTCCTGGTAGGTCAGGGAGATGGATCCTTCGAGGGCACTTTGCTCCCCTTCGACCTCCGTAACCAGAGCGATGGCATCCGGAGTCACCTCCGCCCAAGTCTCGAAGCGATGGTGAAGACCGCCCCGGGGATCACTCTCCTCTCGCTGTTGCCCCCACTCGAGCAATTGCTGACGCTCTGCGGGAGTGAGTAGGGCGAGCTCTAGAAAACGCTTCTTCGGATAGGCCACCAAGTCCCTCAACAGCATTTCCCAATGGCCCAGAAGCCGTTGAACGGTGGCTTCCTCGAAGAGTTCCGAGGCATAGCTCAACCCTACTTCCAGCCGATCGTCAACCTCAGCTACACCGAAGCTGAGCTCGAATTTCGCAGCGTCTAGAGGCGCCGGTACCCCGCTCACTTCGAGCCCCTCGAGGTGCAGCTCCTCCCGAACCTCGTTCTGGAAAGTGAAACTCACTTGCACCAGAGAGGGACGACTCGGATCCCGCTGGGTCTCCAGCGCATCCACGAGCATTTCGAAGGGTAGATCCTGCCGGCCGAAGGCCCCTACCGTCGCACTTCGGACTCGGTCTAGGACTTGCACGGCCGTTTCGCCACCGCCAAGATCCACCGCGATCGGCAGCATGTTGACGAAGAAGCCCACTAGCGGCTCCACCTCCATCATCCTCCGGCCAGCAATGGGAGTTCCCAAGATGATCTTTTGCTGACGGCAAGCCCTGGCCATCAACATGTGAAGACTCGCCATGAGGGTCATGAAGAGGGTGCCACCGCGAGCCTGCCCCAAGGCTCCCAACGCCCCGGCGAGGTCTGCCTCCAGGGTGGTAGAGATGCTGGCTCCCCGCAGGCTTTGAACCGCTGGGCGAGGACGATCGATGGGCAAGTCCAGGGGTTCCGGTGAAACCCCCAGGACATCTCGCCATGCAGAAATCTGGCGCTCCAGAATCTCCCCCTGCAACCATTCCCTCTGCCAACGGGCAAAGTCCGTGTATTGCACCGGCAGGGCGGGCAGAGAGCTTTCCCGACCCTGCAGGAAATCGCCATAGAGAGTCGACAGCTCATTACTGAAGACGCCGACGGACCAGCCGTCGGAAACGATGTGGTGCAGCGTCAGGGCGAGGAGGTGGTTCTGGGGCCCGAGGCGATACAGCACGGCTCGAAATAGCGGACCTTGCGCCAGATCAAAGGGCTCAGCAGCAGCCCTGGCAATTCGCTCGAGAGCTTCCCCCCGGGAATCCGCCAAACCCTCCAGATCGACCCGCTGGAGGCTCCAGGAAGTGAAAGGGAGAACCGTCTGCTGCGGCTGCCCCTGGCCGCTCCGAAACACGGTGCGAAGTGCATCATGACGCCGAAGAATCTCCCCCAGAGCCCTTTCCAGGGCCCTAGCATCCAATTCCCCAGTCAGGGCCATGGCCGCCGGAACGTTGTAGGCCGGATTTCCCGGATCGAGCTCATCGATGAGCCAAAGGCGCAACTGGGCGAAGGAAAGAGGGTGTGGTCCAGATTTCCCGGAGGGCAGCAAAGGAGGAAGCTCAAAGCCTTCGACGGCGCCTTGTAGCTCCACCAGCTTCTCCGAGAGGCCAGCGACCGTGCTGTCTTCGAAAACCGCCGCCAAGGGCAGATCCACCTCGAAGGCCCGCCGCACCCGGGAAGCCAGCCGGGTCGCCAACAAGGAGTGACCTCCGAGCTCGAAGAAGTCGTCCGTCACCCCTACTTCGGGCAGGCCGAGCAGTTCCCGCCAGATCTCCGCCAAGCGCTCCTCAGAAGCGTTGCGAGGTGCCACATACTCCTGGCGAGCCTCTTCCAGAGCATCCTCCGCAGCCGGTAGAGCCCCGCGGTCGATCTTGCCGCTGCTGTTGAGGGGCCAGGACTCCAGGCGCAGGAATACACTCGGTGCCATGTAGGCCGGCATCCGCGCCGCCAGCCAGGAACGTAGCTCTCCCGCTGAGCTCTCCGCACCGTCCGATTTCTCTGCACTGGCCTCGCTTTCCACACTGGCCTCGCCGATCCAATAGGCCACCATTCGCCGGTCGCCGCTGCTGCTTCGGCTCACCAAAACCAGAGCTTCCCTGACCTCCGGATGACTTCGCAGAACCGTTTCCACCTCTCCCAACTCGATGCGGAAACCTCGCAGCTTCACCTGCCGGTCTACCCGGCCCAGGAAGTCCACCGCTCCTTCCGCCGTCTGCCGCACCAGATCCCCGGTGCGGT
>JAHZIX010000035.1 GCA_022601195.1 Deltaproteobacteria bacterium | reverse complement strand
GTGAAGCCGGTGAAGCCGGTGAAGCCGGTGAAGCCGGTGAAGCCGGTGAAGCCGGTGAAGCCGGTGAAGCCGGTGAAGCCGGTGAAGCCGGTGAAGCCGGTGAAGCCGGTGAAGCCGGTGAAGCCGGTGAGGGCAGCGGCTCAGATCTCTCGTCGACTTAGACAACTCCTTGGATTTCTTGAGAGGACTCAAGCTGGTCTTCCTGATCCTGGCCAGTAGCGGTGGTGGTGGCGGCCGAGAAGGAACACAAGATCCTTTTTCTTCCCAGCGACTTGGCTGCCCTCCAGCTCAACAACGACTCGTCGCGAGCCATGAGCTCCCTGTTTCCACCTTGAGTACCAAAGAAGGCCGCCCGGCCTAGGTCTTCAGATCCCTCCACGGCTAAAACGCCACGATTCCAATAGCTGAAAAGTAGAGAGAGTCCGTCCAGTCGACAAACCCAACCGCTCCTTGCACAGAAACCGCCAGCTCTTAGAAAGAGTCCCACTCCGCTATAGAGAAGGCCACGATTACGAGCCCATCCTGCTCCCCCACCCGGCCACTGGATCTGTGACTGAGAGTTCCTCATGGCAGGCGCTTTTCCAGCCAAAACCAAAACCCCTACGCCAAAACCCCTACGCCAAAGCCCCATCCCAGATTGAGGACCACACCCAAAGCCCAGAAGTGAAAAGAACTCTGAATCGACAATAGAAGGTCCAATCGTGAAAATCTCAAGAAAACAATGCCCCATGATCTCTCAGAACGTTTCTTGGCGCATTTCTTTTGTAGAGAACACCTGAGGAATAGTGCGTACATGACAACCACAATCTTCACCACTTCATCGAAACCATCTCGAATCCCGTCCTAATTACTCCGAGCAACGACCTCCCCCTCAGGAGGTCGTTGCTCGACCCTGCAGAAGACCCACTTCAGGAGACTTCACATGAGGGAAACCACTACGATCCTCCTTCTTTCAGCACTCAGCCTCATCCTTGCCTACCTTCTCTTAACAATGAGACCTCAAACACCGGAGGTTTCGACGGCTAGGCTCACCGCAAGGGTGCCAACGCCAGACATCTATTGCGCTACCAAATCGGAAGCGACTCAACAAGGATCTTCGATAGAACGAGGTGAAGAGAGATCAGTTATCGGGCAAGGAGCGAGAACCGCATCACGAAACCTCTGGCATGCCGGCTACTGCGAGGGCGACTGTTCAAGGTGCGCTAGCGATGCGGACTGTGGCGGCCGATCTTGCTTAGCAGACTGTCTATCTTCTAGGGACGAGCTGTAGCTCTCAGACTCAGCAACGGCCAGCAAACCAAATCAGCACCAGAAGTAGCACCCAATACCTAGTTTCCCATTGCAACGATCAACCTTACCTCCACTCGATTCATCCGACCTATATAAATCTATCTTTCTGGGATCGGATTCCTCATATGTCGGTCGGCGGTGTTCTTCGGTGCCAACGCGTACCAAGGGTCCAGCACCGTCGGCCGACTCCATTGGGTATCGCCAGAAAATGTTTTCCCGTGAACCGAGCTACGAAAGAGAAGGGAGAGGGAGATGATGTCAGAAGGGGACAAAGAAGATCTCGTCGTTCGAATAGCGGGTGAGATCTACATTCGTCTTGTCGTGGCAGAGGTTGGCCCACAGGACCCCAAGGAGCCAGATCAATCCTCCGAAACCTATTGGCCTCGCTTAGCGCAAGAGGCGCTTCGCCGAGCCGAGACTTTTGCAGAAGCAGTCGAAGCTCGGCAGGAGAAGCCTCAGAGCGAGAGGCCTGCAGATCCT
Source organism: Deltaproteobacteria bacterium (assembly GCA_022601195.1). GTDB lineage: Bacteria > Acidobacteriota > Thermoanaerobaculia > Multivoradales > JAHZIX01 > JAHZIX01. The sequence goes on along the minus strand of JAHZIX010000035.1, from coordinate 153,604 downwards.
TTTCAGCCAGCTGATCCAATCGTCAATCGAAAAGGTCAGAGCTGGGCCCAACCATCTGTCAATTCCGGTCTCGGAGGGAAAGCACATCAATCACCGCGGCGAAGTAGAGCTAATACTCCTAGATCTAAGCACCAGTAGAGTTCATTGGTCACAAATCCGTAGCAGAGAACGAACCAACTCACGAAGACCAGGAGCAGAAAGTTCACTGCTTCGGCAGCGAAGCGGGATTGTCGCGCTTAAGCGCTCGCCGAACTGGAATCCCAAAGTCTAATGATCTCGTTCACGGCTAATTCGCGCGTCTATTGACATGACCACTGCGTGTAGGACTTCATGAGAGGTTTCGTTCCCCTCCTCCTGACTCTGATCTTTGCCGATTTCGGGCTACCTACCTCCGGAGACGCTACCGAGGCAGGTGGGCAGCCATCGGAATGGCGGGGGGTGGTCGTTGAGACAGTGGGGCTTGGGTCCAATCTCGAGAAGGCCGGCCTCCAGCCGGGAGATCATCTCCTCTCCTGGCTGCGACTCCCCAACCCGCCGGCCAATTCGGAGGAAGCCAGCGGCGAGATTGAGTCGTTTTTCGACTGGAAATGGTTGGTGACGGAACAGGCGCCCCGGGGCGCGGTCGAGCTTATGGGTGAGCGAGCTGGTGAGCGGAAGGTCTTCACCGTTCCGATGGGAAGCTGGAAATCGGAGGTGCGGCCCTCGATGCCGGCGAAGCTTCTCGCTGACTACTTAAAGGGCCGGGAGCTGATCGAGGCCTCAGAGTTTGACCAGGCCGAGGAGGAGTGGCTCGAATTAGGGAAACTTCTAGAAGAGACGGTGGACTGGCGTCTGGCGTGTGGGCTCTTTCTACGCATGGGGGAAATCTGGGCTGAAACGAGGGATTGGGAGAGGGCTCGAACTGAATATGCCCTGGCACTAGAGCTGGCTGGGGACAGGAGGTCGCGAGCTGCCATCCGGTATGCAATTGGCGAGAGTTACGAACCTCAGGGGCACTATGAGGAGGCTTACAAGGCTATCCACACGGCTTTTGAACTTCAGGAGGAAGAGAACTGTCAAAGCCTTGAGGTGGCAAAGAGTCTGGTTATGCTGGGATTTCTCGCGAATCAGAAACGCGATCTGGAGACAGCGATGACGCACCTCCATCGAGCACTGGCGATCTGGGAACAACTGGCACCCAACAGCCTCGGCTTGTCTGGGAACCTAAATATGCTGGGACACATTGCCTACGTGCGACGTGATTTGGTGAGGGCCACGCAACACCACAAACAGGCACTGGCAATCCAAGGGCAGGCGGACCCAAACAGTCTCGACTTTTCGGGGAGTCTCCTCCAGCTGGGGTGGGTGTCAGAAGCGGCCGGCAGCTTGGATGAAGCGAAAGAATATTACCAAAAGGCATTGGAAAGCTACGAACTGACAGCTCCCATCGGCCCCGAGGTGTTTCAGAACCTGAACCTTCTGGGACGCATTGCTTACAAGAAAGATGAGCTGAAAGAAGCGACAGAATACTACCAACGGGCCTTGGCGATTCAGGAGCAGCTGGTTCCCGATAGATTCATCGCCCTTAGCCTGGAGAGGCTGGGGAAGATGGCACTTCATCGCAGCGATATTGATGCTGCAACCGAGTACCACCAAAGAGCCCTAGTCATCCAAAAGCAGCTATCTCCCGACAGCCTAGAGGTTGCTCGGACCTTGGGTAACCTCGGGAAGGTGGCATTACATCGCAGCGATGTTGTTGCTGCAACCAAGTATCACCAAGGGGCCCTGGTCATCCGGAAGCAGCTATCTCCCAACAGCCTAGAGGTTGCTCAGACCTTGGGTAACCTCGGGAAGGTGGCACTTCATCGCAGAGACGCTGTTGCTGCAACCGAGTTCCACCAAAGAGCCCTGGTCATCCAAAAGCAGCTATCTCCCGACAGCCTAGAGGTTGCTCGGACCTTGGGTAACCTGGGGAAGGTGGCACTTCATCGCAGAGACGCTGTTGCTGCAACCAAGTTCCACCAAAGGGCCCTAGTCATCCAGAAGCAGCTATCTCCTAACAGCTTCCCAGTTGCTCGGAGCCTCTGGAGCTTAGGTTTAGTCGCAAGCGACCGGGGCGACCTGGATGACGCAACAGAGTATTTCCAACGGGCCCTGAAGATCCAAGAGCAATTGCTTCCCATCAGCTTCGACCTCGCTCGAAGCCTGGCGAGCCTGGCGAGCGTGGCACACAAACGCGGCGACTTGGTTGCTGCTACCGAGTACCACCACCGGGCCTTAGCGATACGATCCCAACTATCTCCCACCAGCTTCGACGTCGCTCGAAGCCTGCGGAGCCTGGGAGCGGTAGCAAACGACCGCCGCGACCTGGGTGATGCGGCGGAACACTATCAACGGGCTTTAGTTATCCAGAAGCTACTAGCTCCCAACACCCTGGCTACAGCAAACAACCTATTCCTTCTGGGGTGGGTGGCAGAACAGCGTGGCGATCTTGATGACGCCACAGAATACTACCAACAGACCTTGGCTATCGAGGAGGACAAATTGCCCGCCAATGGTGGCACCGGCCTTTGGCGGACTCTCCAAGGGCTTCAAAGGGTTGCAGAACGAAGTGGTGACTCGGGTGCAGAGGCGAAGTTCCGTCAATGGTCCCTGGATCTCGGGGAGCAGGCGGCCCCAAATAGCCTTATGGCATCCTTCATGTTGGGATATCTAGGGTTTGAGGCGTTTGAGCGGCGGGAGTTGACTTCAGCGAGAGAGTACCTCCAACAATCCTTGGCGATCCTGCAGCGCCTGCGCCCCGCAAGCCGACTTGTCGCAACGATTCTGAGAGGCTTGGGAATCGTGACGGTTCAGAGCGGTGATTTGGAGCAAGCAAAGGAATACATCCTAGCCGAACTTGAGATTTGGGAAAGGCTAAGTCCTGGTAGCTCAGATAGGGCAGATACCTTAGAGCAATTAGCGCTTGCCCTTCACAAGGCCAAACAGCCAGCAGAGTCCCTCAGGTATTACTTTCGCTCACTCAGTGCCCTAGAAAACCAACTTCGGACGCTGGGAGGCACTGAGACCGCCAAAGCAAACTTTAGAGCCCGTCATGAGGGGAAGTACCGCGGCACCATCGAGCTTCTTCTCGAGCTGAGCCGTCCTGATGGAGCTCTTGGTGTCCTGGAGCGTTCTCGAGCACGGAGCTTCCTTTCGCTGTTGGCCGAAAGAGACCTACGGCTCAGTACCGAAGTGCCGGAAGAGCTAGACGAGGCCCGCAGCCGTCTTACGATCTCCCATGACCGAACATTGCGTCAGCTGGAAAGCCTGAATCCTGAACAGGACTCAGAACGGCATCTTGAACTTACCAAGCAACTTCGCTCCCTACGCCGAGAGTATGAAGAAAACGCCGAGGCCATCAAACGATCTTCACCACGGCTAGCAGCCCTTCAATACCCAGACCCCCTCAATCTCGAAGAAGTCCAGGAATCACTCGATCCGGGGACACTGATGCTCTCTTATAGCGTTGGCGAGGAGCAGGTCGACGTGTTCGCCGTCAGCAAAGCCGGTGGCCTGCAAGTGGAGACCATCCCGTTCGGCGAGACCCAGTTACGAAAGAAGGTCGAGAGCTTCTTAGAACTGATAGAAGAAACGAACCAACCAGGTACAGATTGGGGAATGGCCCAGCTGGCGATTCTTCAGGAGTTAGGCCAATACCTTTATGGCAGGTTGATCTCGCCAGTGGAGGACTTGGTAGGCCATAGCGAGCGGCTTTTGATCCTTCCCGATGGTCCTCTCCACCGCCTACCTTTCGGAGCTCTGGTCCGTCCCCTAGCGAAAGGTGAATCTGACACCGAACGGGATTGGCAATACCTGATCGAGTGGAAACCTCTTCATGAGGCCCTCTCGGCTACGGTATTTGCCGAGTTAAAAAAGCTGCGCCCGCCTGCTGGGGCCGAAGTTGGGGAAGCATCCGTCCAGATCTCGGCATTCGGCGATCCAACCTATCCCGAATCCACAGAGGAGCTTCCGGAGGTCGGCAATCTCAAAGCCGCCCGCGCCCGCTCCGCCTTCCGTGGCTGTGGGTTCAAACACGAGGCCTTGCCCCACACGCGACGAGAGATCGAGGAGATCGCTGCACTCTACCCAGAAACCCGATCCTACTTGGCCGGAGAAGCCACCGAAGAAGCTGCGAAAGCCCTCGGCCCGGACACGCAAATCGTCCACCTCGCTGCTCACGGCTGTGTGGACGACAAGTTTCCCCTCAACTCCGCAGTCGTCCTCAGCATGCCAGAGGGATTCCCCGAGGACCGGGACAACGGTCTGCTTCAAGTTTGGGAGATCTTCGAGAGGGTCCGCCTCAAAGCCGACCTTGTAGTGCTCTCCGCCTGCCAATCCGGCCTCGGCAAGGAGCTGCGAGGCGAGGGCTTGATCGGGCTGACTCGAGCGTTCCAATACGCCGGAGCCCGCACCGTAGCCGCCAGCCTCTGGAAAGTCGACGACGAAGTGACTGCAGAGCTCATGGTGCGCTTCTACCGCCACCTTAAGTCCGGCAAGACCAAAGATGAGGCACTACGGGCAGCGCAGATGGAGCTCATTCGGGAACCGGTTCTGCTCGAAGGTGGAGATGGACAAACGGTAGAGCGGGATGCCAGCTCCCCTTACTACTGGGCTGCCTTTCAGCTTTTTGGGGATTGGTTGTAACGAAACAGTCCCCCTCGCCCCCCCGCCTACATCTTTTTTTCCAATTTCTGATCCATCTCTCTCAGAAAGAGAGCATATCTAACCAGAGGAACGATCAATCTCTTCTAGATATTAGAGAGAAAACGATTCTTCTAATTTCCTTCGAACTTCGGTCAGTAAGAAACTGTAACCGAGGTCAAGATGTCTTCTCCAAAACTTGCAGACCAACAGGCCTTGGCCAAAAGAGTTCATTAGCTTCACAGGTACGTGACAGGGGTCTATAGCCTCACCGGAAGCTGTTCGTTTTTCCAGTAACCAGCTCTAAAGGAGAAATCACCAAGAAACCAATGCTATGGGGGAACCTTGGAGGCCAATGAAACTCGACTAGATCGAATCTACTCCATCTCATGAGCAATGAAAATTCTGAGCCAGATCCAGCTCTCGATCACTTTGGGGTTCAGCTCTCCGAGCCTCTCAAAACCAAGGTCTGACCTAGCTATTCTACGAAGAAAATCTGGAGATCCTCTGGGATCGGCTCGACGCTCCCATGAACAAGATCTTCAGAGATCTAAAAGTCCTGAAGAACTTTCGAGAGTAGGCCAGACGACAATTTGGCCAACAGTTTCTTTTGTCTTTGGTTTTCACTCTCTCAATCTTGAAGAGCTAACACGCATTATTTTGTGGAACGTTTTCTTCTGCAGAGCCATCTGGCTCTCTGGAGCGTTTTTCCCATTAGACGCCGTCAATTCCGACAGTGTCACTACATAGGAGATTAGTCATGAAGAGACTCTCGTACTGGATCCTGACCGCAGCCGTGATCATCGGAATCGGGGTCGGGTGGGCTTCAACTCTGGTCGCCGGGGAAGAGACCTCTAGGACGACCGAAGTGACGGAATCTGCCGCGGCCCTCACCTCTGCTGAGAAAATCGTTCTCAGCCCCACAGTCGGATCTAGTCAGTTTGGTGCAAATCTGCTTGGTGAGGAAGTCGAAGCCGTCCTCAGCACCGAACAGCAAAATCGGATGGAGCAAACGTCGCTGCCGATATGGAAAGTTCGCAATCCTCAGCCTTGCGCCGGGCCAGGATTGTTCTGTAGGGACAACGCTCACTGTGCAGCGATGTGTAATGCGGCCGGCTGCGAGATGGGGTCCAGCTTCTGCTACGACAGCATCTGTGACTGCTGCCTCATCTGAACGCAGCCCGGGACAGCGGGGTTTGGGCCGTAGGCTCTCGTCTGATTCCCCCGTTACTCCAGCGTGGTCCCTAGTTCGGGCCACGCTGGCCTCGAAGCGACATTTGAGTGTTCGAAACACGTGGTCCGTCTCGAGATTCGGCAACGCTCTAACTGAGGCTCGATATGCCGCGCTGAAAGGATTCACTTTGCTCTGCAATACCAAGGGATGGGGTGGACTCCACCAGGTACCCAGAATAGCGACCTGTCGATAAGCAGAGTAGCCTTCTGGCACCGAAGTTTCGGCAAAATCCAGACACGCAGCAGGAGGCGCCGGAAAGGAGAGATCAGACCCTGGCCCAAAAGACACCTTAGTAGGACACACCGCCCAAGAACTTTCACTTTGAAAGGAGGGAATTTTGTTAACCACTCTCGACACTCCACCCAAGAAAGACCGCGATCTCCTGATGGAAACCAAGCGAGCACCTGTACCAGCATCATTGCTTGTCTTCCCACCAAACGAACCGCCTCACGCCTTTCATGTACCCCAATCGGAATGCCCCAATTCCACTGACATAACTGGTACCCATCGAATTCTCCCGTGGCCAGGCGGAGGACATCCTGCCCGGAATGCTCCGTCACAGAAAAAGGAGAGAGCTAGAGTCCCTGAAGAAGGTATTGATCCTGACCTTGATTCTCACTCTCATGCCCACGCTCGGCGAGACTCTTGCGGCTGAGAAAGTAATTGCACCCGTAGAGTTGGCACCCACTGAAGTTCCCGAACCAGATCTCACTGTTGATGGATCAGACATCTTGCTCTTCCTAGTGGCTCCCAGTTGGATCTCAACCAGGAGTTTCGGAGATAGCTTCGTCAGGATACAGAGAAAGCAAGAGGTCAGCTACACCGTCGAAAGCAGGCTTGGTTCCCCTCAGACACAGCGTCGAGTTGACTGCAGACTCCGATGCAACAACTTTGAGGATGGGTGTGGTATCGGCACCGGCATCCCCATTCGGTAAGCCCTCCCTCGGTTTCTTCGAGCTGACTTGGTGAGACCCTGGCGAAAAGGCCCAGAAGAAAATCTGAGATTCATGAGCCCTTTGCAAAGCCGGTGTCGCGTTTTCTCAATAGGCCGGAAAAGCCTGAATAGGGGTCCGACTTCCCGAATGGCTCGGGCGGCAAGGACGAGGAATGCCCTAAGAGGGTCAAGGAGTATCTGCCCGTAACCACCATTGGTCGGACTGAATGCCTCTTTTCGGCGCTCCAGGCGCTCGCAGAAATGGCCGCACCCATCACTCTCACAGACTCAAACACCTAATATGCCAGAAGGTCCACCTGATACCCCCATTGGATTCCTCCACCCACATTGGAGGAAGGCGAAGCTCACAAGGAGAAGCCAGAACGAGAACGATGGTGTCTTTACGAGGTTCGTGCGGACATTTGGGGACGACTTCTCTACCGGCAGCGCTCCGGAATTCGCCGACGCATTCCACCTCCTTCAGCCACTATTGGTGAGGGAGCTCAAGAGACGGGGTCTTTGGGAAGCTCCACCAGCTTGCCTAGGAGTCTATGGAGCGAGACATTGGAAGGAGCCAGGGGCTCTATATGACCTGGCCGTCGAAACTTATCTCTTCATCTTCGCCAGAGGCCTCGAGAGGCTGAAAGCTCAGCTTAGGGCCACCGGTTACATCGATGGACTGGTCGTCATCAACATCAAATACTTCCTGACCGAGACCCAGAAAAGGTGCGACCCTCTAGGGTTCCGCGTCTATGAAGTTCTGCGCCTTGCGATTCGGTGGATGGTCAAGGCTGGCACTCTGAGCGTGGCTGCGGGCGATAAGAGAATCCGAAACAGTACCGTCCTAAAATTCAAAGGAGTCGCCGCAGCAGATCTTCCAGACGCTGAGGAAATCAACGAGGTCGTCACGAGTTGGTGCTCGGACCTCTTCCCGGATTTGGTCTTGATTCGAGGTCCGCGAGTCCGACAGGTCAAGGAAAGGCTAGCTCTTCGGATCTCCACCCTCCGAGAAGAGGGCTACCCCTTCTTCACCTTCAAGTCGATCATGACTCCACTAAGAAAAGACATACGAGGCCGCTGGGAGATGGCGTGGAAACATCACCTCGGCGACCTCGCTATCGAACACTCGACAGATGGCCTTCTCTACTACGCCCAAACCACCAGGCCCCATGACTTCCCGAGCAACCATTCGGACAAAGGAACCTTTCAGCAGCTCTTGGAGGGGGTGGAACTCCAAATTAACAGTAGAACTTCCGACGATGTAACCAAGAGTCATCTTTTGACCCTTCTGGCCTACATAGAAGACAAAATCCTGACTGAGGACAGCATGACTCCCTCCGAAACCCGTAGCAAATCAACTGGAGCTCTTCCTTCGAATAGAAAGCTCGGCCAGATCCTCGGAATCCCGAGGCAACGCCTTCCAGACCTATTCCAGCAGATTCGATCTCTAATCTCCGAAGCAGCCGACCTGAGAGCGTCTTTTGCAACCTCTTCGAAAGATGACAGCGATGACAACGCCTAAGTGGTTTACTCCCTACCACAATCTATATCTGACGGCTCATTTCGCGACGGCAGCTCGCAACCGGCCAGATCTTCTCACTTCACCCCAAGAGATTTCCCTGGATGATGGCTCGGCCGCTTTCTCCGAGAGCCGGGGCTGGTTACCGGGACCTTCTGCCGGTTCGGACCACCACCCCGACACGAAAGCTCCGACAGTCGGATCCGTCATCGACCTCGAACAAACTACCTCCTCCCTCGTTCGTTGGTTGGTAGTGAGTGAAGAGTCTGATCACCAGGGCCAGGTTCGCGTCGTTCCGATCGATAGTCACCCAACCATGGGCCAAAAGGATGTTTCTATCGGAATCACCGAGGTGTTAGAGCAGGCCAAGGCACGATGCTTTCACTCCCTGTGGATCTCCCCGAACAACTTCGTACAGTCAAACGCTGCCGGACATGTGGATCACGATTCCCTGGGGGCTGTAGTCCGGACACTTGCCGAGATCGAGGAGAATCTGGACCTCGACCCTCTCGCTGGAAGGGATGGTGGCCCCGACCCGGACTATGAAGATTGGAGTGAATATCTAGAGAAAGCCTGTCAGCTAGCGAGAATGGACTCGAAGGCAAGCACAGGGAAAGCCTCCCTCACCATCGAGCTCGAAGATATTCAAGAGCCGGATGACCTTTGGCTTGACGAGGCCCAAAACTACAGCCCACCGATAGACAGCCCGCCGATAGACAGCCCGCCGGCAGCTAACTCGGTAGATCTCGATCCAACCCGAGCACTGGCAACGCCAGGTCGCAGTGGGCTTGCAAGCGAACACAACAGTCATAACACCGACATTGACCTCGGCCCTGTTCGGGGCGAGGCAGGCCGAGAAGAAGGCAAGCCGAATGGTCAGATCAGACCTCGTCTGCTGATCGACCCTAGCCTTGGTGAGCCTGACCCAGAAAAGGTCTCCGTTGGGGGGGGGCCGCCGGAAGACCTTCCCGGAGACGATCTACCCACTCCACCGGTAGGTAGTGAAGAGAGCTCTGGCTCCGGTCTCAGTTCTGATCCAACACCAACCACCCCACTGCCACCTAAAGTGGTCATTCCGTATTGCCAGCCAGACCAGGCAATTAAACCGGGGAAACCTGTCAGCAACCAGACCAGGGGGGGTCACTGGCTCGGTTGGGCTCTGGCAGCAAGCCTTCTCATCACCTCTACTCTGGGCTGGCAAGCCTGGAAGAACAATAGGGCGCTTGTTGCTCGGACTCACCTAGTTGTGAGTCTTCAAAAGACTCAGCAGCAATTGACCGAACAGCACCTAGAGACCCTTGCCTCTACTCGCGCACACCTTCTGGCGGAGCACCAAGAGCGTCTGGCTTCTCTCGAAGAGGCCTACTCAGCCACTGAGCAGCAGCTTCAATCGAGAATCAAGAGCCTGGAGGACCTCTCCGAAAGGTCGCCACCGGCTCAAGCCCTTCTCAATGTGGCCTACCTCATTTTCGTCCCTACGGACTCCCGTGGCCCAGAGAAGGAGTTGCTCCTTCCTCCTTCGTCGGATTCCGTCTACCTCCTCTTCGAGCTGGGATTCCAGAAGCCCTATGAGGAATATCGGCTCGTCATCTCCTCCGAAGAGTCCGGGACTGTTCTCTGGAAATCTGGCAAGCTGCATCGGGTCAGCTCCCGAGAGCTTAGTGTGGTCTTACCGACGGAATTCTTGCCGGAAGGAAAGCTAAACCTAACTCTATTCGGCCTTGGGCAAGAACCTCGTGAGAAGGTAGGCGAATTCTCTCTTCAGGTGTCTCCCAAAGCTTAGAAAGTGGAAAGTTAGATCTCCCGGTGCCCTTCCAGGTTGTCACGTTGGTGAGATAAGAGAGCTCAGGTCGGTTGTGGCACGATTCGGCCTGTTTAGCACCGAAGGAAATGACCCGGACGGACTTCTGATTTCCATGATCTTCTATCTCGGGTGCAGAGGAAGGGGGAGAGATCGAAAGAGGGCGTCTCTAGCCGTTCCTTCTCACCGGATTCGTCGCGAGCCGTGTAGATACCTGAAGATCCAAGGAGATCCCTGAGAGGCCAATGCAGGCATACTGTCGGTACGTCGAGGAAGGAATCGAAGTGAACGACGCAGCAGAAAGTTGGAGAGAGAGAACGGCTAGCCCTGCTGAGTGCCGGGCTGCTTTTGGACGACGCCACCGGCGCCCCTAGGACCTTGGCCTTGGCTTTTGAGGTTCCAGCAGAATTCGAAACCTACGTTCGAGCGAGCTCTCTCTGAAGCCACATCCGTGCGACCGTCCAGTCTCTCTTCACGGTCGCCTTGGAAATCTGCAGTACCCCAGCGGTCTCCTCCACAGAGAAGCCCGCGAAATAGCGCAAGTCGATCACCCGGGCCTGGCGTGGAGCGATCTCGGCCAGCGACGTGAGAGCTGCATCCAGGTCGCACAGCTCCTCATCCGTATGATCGGCAATCTCCAGCCCGTAGAGGGGAATGGGCCGTATTCCACAATTCCTTTTTTCTCTCTTCTGAGTCTTGGCGTGATCCACGAGGATTCGCCGCATGGTTTGGGCGGCAAACCCGAGAAATTGCTTCGGATTCTTCCAGTCAGCCCTGCGAATGTCATGAAATCTGAGAAAGACCTCATTGACCAACGCGGTCGTTTGCAAGGTTACACCTTGCTCCCATTGCATATAGCGACGGGCCATTCTGTGCAAGTCATCCCACACCAAAGGCATCAGGTCACTGAGAGCATTCTGATCGCCTCTGCTCCAGGCTTGCAGGAGCTTTTCGATATTGTCCGGCAGCTTCGACATCCTCATAATTCTAAACGCGACACACCGGTCCTGAACAGCTCATCTAGTTTCTCGAGCCTCAAGGAAGCGCCCAGACCAGGAACTCGAGATCCCGGCCTGGGCTGCTCTACCTAGCTACTCCCAAAAGAGTAGGACCGGTTCACCTGCGGCCAAAGTTCCAGCCGGTAAGAGCCGCCAACCCTGCCTCCACCGCTGACGTAGAGAAAATAGCGACCCGCGGGCAAACGAGGGATCGAGGCACCGAGCTGCCACGACAAACCCGAGATCGAGGCAATAGTGCGGCAGGCTTGGTTTAGGACCTCGACATGCCCGCCTTCCAGGCCATGGAGGTCCAACTGAAGCTCTCCGGAAAAGGGCATCCACCAGCTGAAGGCGTCGACATCGTAGCTACCAAGAACACCGGAAGCGGTCCCATCATCTAGCTCACCGGCGACCTGACAATGGTCCCCGTAATCATCCTCCCGACTCCACAAACTACTCTCCAGAGACTTGCCGAGATCGAAATCCAGTAGAGACAATCTCAGACCGTAGAAATCTTGGAGAATCCCTTGGGCTCGGAGTACCAGGGCATAGTCTCCTGGCGCCAAGGTTTTCACCAACCGCAGATCTCCTCCAGGCGTAGGAACCACTGACACTACTGGCAAGGCCGGGAAGCCCACAAAAAGATCCCCACTGACCGGCCCAAACCCTGCGGTCTCGATAACGACGGTCCTGTGAACTCCCAGTCGAAAGCAGAACACATCTTCTTGAACCAAAGATGCGTCCCGAATTTCGATTGTCCTGGCGGTTCCTAGCCCGATCTCACAGGACTTCCTCTCCCCCACTTCGGAGTGTCTAGCCGTGGCGACGAAGCGATCCTGTTCATGGTCGATGTTGGGTTCCCAGGTCTCCTTATCCCCAGGGAAAGGATTGTCACTCTCCCCGTCGAATTCCGCCTCAGACCGAGCCTTTCGAAGAGCTACCGAAACTCCGGTAGGGCTGCCAGGTAAGATCTGTGCTACCTCCTCGAGGCCAGAGCATGGCTGACTCGTCGAAAGAAGAACGAGGAAGAGAACAACAGAAAGGAAAGCAGAGACTTTGCTGAAAGAAAATTCTAAATAAGTGGATCGAAATTTCATGATTTCTCCCGATAACAGATATAGATAACCAGTCCATTTCCGTACTTCTCATTTCTCAACGAGAACCAGAGAATACGGACCAAACCCGGTCCTACGGTCCCCTTCACAAATCGCGCCAGAAGGGAGCCACTGCAACATCTATCGAAATCACGCGTGATCTGCTTGCGACAATCCAACGACTGCTGCGAGCATTTCTATCTACTAATCGACCTCTCTAGGGTTTTGGACGTTGAAAAGAAAAGAAATCTTCCATTTCACCGCACTTCAAGAGTTCACCCTAAAAAGGTTCTATACCGATCACCTCTCTGCCATACCTCTGCTTCGGCCAAAAACAACCTCCTCAGCGTGACTACCTGAACCAGAAAACATTCGAAGTCGGTAGCCCCAGAACGACAATACTGCGTGATAGAATCTACGGACATGAGCGAGTTCTCATTATCGGAGATCAGGCAAGCTCCACAGCGGCTCTCTCAGTAGCTCATGGAGAGAGCTCTTCGAAAATGAGAACGAGGCATCTCGCGAAGGAGGCAAGCAGAAAGCCGGGGGAAACTGCTAGCACTATCGAGGTTCCCTCTACGATGGATCGCCACAGGGCCCCCTTTTAGAACTAGAAAGAGCAGCACCATGGACTGTTTAAGGGACAGAACAGGTTGGGGGTGGAAATGAACGAGGAAACGAATCTCGAGAAGGTCGAAAAGATTTTGGACCGCACCGAGGAGCAGGAACTCTTTCACCAAGCTCGACACATTCTCACCACCGTTCTCGAGCATCCACAAGAACACTGGGAAGGGCTGATCGGAGATCTCTGCGGTCGCCACCACAGACTCCGGTTAGAAGTCATCTCACTGCTCAATCATGCAGAACCAGCTGATCCGGTAGTCCAAGCAACGGCCGTAGTGACAACAGGACAAGACCATCGCGAGAAAGAAGATCTTCCATCCACTATTGGGCCATATCGAATCTTAAGAAGACTCGGCCAAGGTGGCATGGGAGAGGTCTTTCTAGCACTGCAAACAGGCGCAGGATTCGAGCGTGAAGTTGCCTTAAAGAGATTGAGATCAAACGATGAGAGCGAATCGATCCTCACTCGATTTCGATTCGAGCGAAAGATCCTCGCTAAGCTCGATCACCCCAACATCTCTCGCTTTTTCCATGGAGATTCTGACCAGAATGGCCGTCCCTATTTCGTCATGGAGTACGTGGCAGGAGTTCCTATCCACCAATACTGCCGAGAGAATTCCCTCAGCCTGACCGAGCGACTCATTCTTTTCCGAAAAGTTTGCTCCGCCGTTCAGTATGCTCACCAGCAACTCGTCCTTCATCGCGACATCAAACCAACGAATATCCTGGTGACCGCTGATGGCGAACCGAAGCTCCTCGACTTTGGCATCGCCAAGCTCCTGGCCCCTGGTAGCGATCCGATTACACAGCGCTTTTCCGAATCCTGTTTTACTCCCGAATATTCTGCCCCGGAGGTCCTAGAAGGAGCTCTGGCATCCACTGCCAGCGACGTATATTCCCTAGGCCTCCTGCTCCAAGAGCTCGCCGGCGTCAACCGCCAGGTTCCAGAAAACCCAACATCTCAAGAAACTGCCTACCCTCCCCTTCCAACCAGAGACTTCCTGGCTAGCCAAACGAGCTCACAACGGCCCCAAATCTCGATTTCACGGCCAGTACGAGGGCCCAGAATGGCCCTCTGGAGCGAGCGGAGAGAGCTGAATGAAATTGTCTCCAAGGCCTGCGCAGAAAGGATAGAGGAACGCTATGGCTCTGCCTTCCAACTCGGGGAGGATCTTCGCCTATTAATAGAAGGCAAACCCATCTCCCTTCAAAGCGCCTCTATTCCCTATCGGGTAAAGAAGTTTCTCCAACGGAACCCCGGAAGAGTCGCTGCTGGGATAGTTGCCTTGGTCGCCATCTTCGGCCTCAGCTCTCTCCGGATCGAAAAACTACAAGCGGATGCAGCCAAGGAGGATATGGAGCATCTGGTCCAGAATCTGCTGGAGGGATTGGACCCAGACTACCGACCTCAGCAAGAAGTCACCACCGACTACTTCTTGGCAGCCACCGAAGCTGCCCTTTTGAGAAGTCTTCCGGGAAGTCCCGCTGCCCGAGCCGGACTCCTCGGTAAACTTGGCAGCGCCTCGAGGAAGCTGGGGTACCCCGTGAGCGCATTATCTGCTCAGGAGCATGCCCTTCGGATCCAGGGCGAGATCCTTCCACCGACTCACCCAGAGACCGTCATCAACAGGAGCAATCTCGCCCTGACTCTGCTCGAACTGGGCCGCTATGACTCTGCCCTCCAGCACCTAAATTGGGTTCTCGAAACCAACCGTCACCGCTATGGAGGGGAGAGCCTCGAGGTCGCACAGGACCTCAGCAACACCGCTGGTGTCCACATGACCCGGGGGGATCTTTCTCAAGCCATTAGCCTCTATGAAGAGGCACGAACCATCAGCAGCGCGATTCGAACCAGGAGAGCTCAGGCGACGACCGCAGCCATTCTCAACGGCCTCGGCAATGCTTATCGAGAGAATAGTGAGCCAGCCAAGAGCGAGCCGTACCTTTTGGAATCGATCGCTATCCGGCGGTCCATTGGTGATGACTCTTCACGGGGAATGTCCAAGGTGCTGCTGGGCCTGGGCCTGGCTCTGCGCGACCTCGGTCGCCTCGAGGAGGCAGAGCAGGTCATTCAGCAAAGTCTCGAGCTTCGCGAGTCGTTGTATCCCGAGCCAACTAGCCCTGAGATAGCCAAGGCACTCCTAGCCAGCGGATCCTGCGCAAGGATCCTCGGAGATCTGGATCGAGCAGAATCTCTCCTGGAAAAAGCCCTACAGGTATTTCAGACCCAGAAAAGCAGCAGAAGCCTGCAGACAGCTCAAGCCCTAACAGAGCTTTCGATACTTAGAAGCCGTCAGGGAAGGTACGGGCTAGCAGAAGAACTCGCCAGCGCGGCTCTGCAACTTCTCGAGGAGAGGTTTCCAACTCAGCACATGCGAATGGCTGCTTTACGACAAATTCTTGCAGAGGCTAGTTTGGGAATAGAAAGGGGCATGAAGCCTCGCCTTAGTGAGTCGTCAGCCATCCCAAACGCAACTCAGTGAGCTCCTCTGGAGTCAAGGAGCTCGCCAGGAGACTCCACCTTAGGGTCCCTCTACTCAAGCCCGCACACAATGAATTGGGATATCTTTGCCGGTCTCGCCCCGAGCTACATCCAGTCCCCATAAAGTTGGAAAGCGGCCCAATAATAGGGTGCCGAATAGTCACGCTCGATTACGGCTCCTTCTTCATCCTCAACTTTGATGAGTCCTTGGAGGAAATCCATCTGCGCGGCCCGCAGAGCGTCATCCTTGCTCCTGCCCAGACGAAGGTGACTGTAGAAGCGAATCATCAGTTCTGCCGTAGCCTGATCCTCCACCCTCCAGAGAGAGGCCAGCACCGAACGGGCGCCAGCATACTGGAAGGCACGAGTCAGCCCGATCAGCCCCTCCCCGCCGCGGATCTCTCCCAAGCCCGTCTCGCAGGCGGACAGAACGACTAGGTCTGCATCCAAACGAACCTGCTCGAATATTTCCCACATTTGGAGTAAACCATTCTCTCGATCTTTCGGGAAGCCCTCCGGGAGCGAAAAAACGAGTGCCGAAGCCATGGGCATCGTATCGTCAACGAAGGCATGAGTCGCGAAGTGAATGATGTGAGGCAGAGGACCGAGAGACTTGACTCTCTCCTCAGTGGCATCCTCTCCTAAGAAAGTCTGTACATTGGGAAATATCTCACCGATTCTGATCACCTCGTGACGAGTGTGCGGCAAAGGACTCCAATCAAAGAATCCTCGGTGATTCGCATTCCTTACTCTGAAATCGGAGATCTCGCGACCCTCTGCTTCGTTTCCTGTTTCACTCCCAAATGAAGGATCGCCAAAGGCGGCGATGAACGGCCAGCCATTCTCCTCCTTCCCCAGTGAGACTCGCTCCCTCATTTTCTTTAGCTGAGAAAACACCGTGGCTGAACTGATCTGATGCAACGGTTTCCACTCGACCAAGTACTGCCATTCAGAAGTCCCCCCCTGAGGTTCCGAGAATTCCCGAACCAAGGCAGCAAAAGGCAAGGTATAGAGAGCACCATCAGGAAGAATCAGAAGCCTCTCGGCCTCAGAGAGCCACTCATGGACCGGACCGAGAAGAGTCTCAAAAAGAACACTACTCGCCCAACGAAAACGCTTGAACCCAAAACCTTCGACGGTTCTTGCGGTACTAACGGCCTTCCGAAATTCTTCGACTCTGAGGCGAACCTCTTCTTCCCCAACCTCCAACGACTGGACTCGAAGTCCCTTCTTCGCATCGATAAAGAAGACATGACTCTCGGTTTTCCCTAAGCTGAATGCCAAGAGTGCAGTTCCGGGATCCAATGTTCCTTGGGTCGCGGTAAAATCGAGAGGTGTCGGGTATTGGAGGTCAGCGATTCCCGGATTGGTTCGCCGAATCTCCACCTCGATCTCTTGAGCTCTTCGTCTCAGTTCTTTTAACTTCTCCCGAGTCGAGTCGAAACTCTCTTTATCTTCATTGAGTGATGGATCGCGGAGTCGTTCCATTGCTCGGTCGAACTCCATGGCCAGCTTGCTGCGAGATTCTTCGATTTCCGGAGGCAACTGGTCCGAGAAATCGAACTCGCGCTCGGCCAACAACTCCAAAAAGGTACGTGATCGCGAACGCTCCAATACATGAAAAGCCTCTCTTTCCCGGCCCTGATCGACCAGTAGGCTTATCGCCTCTTTGAAATAGCGGCTATTGCGAGATCGGAACTCGAGGCGAGAAGATCGAGAATGCCCGATACGACGCCCAACTCGGTCAAGAATGTCTATCGCTATCAGGAAGTGGCCCGCAGCCGCCTCTGGCTCTCCGCGCTGGCGAGAGATTCTCCCCAACTGGTGAAAGCTTGCGGCCGCGAGTTCCGTATAGGGTGCTAACAACTGATAGAGACCATGGGCTTTTCTCTGCAACGACTCCGCTTCCAAGAAATTTCCCTGCTCGAGCGAGATCTTGCCGAGCTGCTCGAGGCTTTCGGCTTCCTTGAGGCTATTCGGGGCCAGGTGCTGTCGGAGCTCAAGAGCTTTTGTATGAAAGGCCTTGCCGCTAGAAATCTTGCCTTGTTCGACATCGAGCATGCCCAGCAGATTGAAAGTACTAGCCATATCGAGACTATCGGGAACGGTCCGTTCCTGTACCTCGAGGGCTCGCAGCAGATAGTCCCGCGCTGAAGCCGTATCACCCTGGTTCAAAGCCAGCCGGGAAAGTCTGCCAAAACCGGCTGCTTCACGGGGGCTTCCAGGAAACAGCTGCCGGGCGATATTCAGGGCTTTCTCGAGAGCACGGCGCCCACCTTCCCAGTCGCCCATATCTGCAAGTACGGTCCCCCGATGGCTCTCCACAGCCATGGCGGTAAAGCCTGGTCGGGATCGTTCAGCCCAGACTACGGAAGCTCTTGAGACCAGTTCGGCGGCAGCCTCGAGGTGCCCTCGATCCTGAGCAACTCTCGAAAGGACGAGGAGAGCTAGCGCTTTCCAATGGCTGAAAGGGCTTTTCTTCTCAAGGATCCTCACTGCTTTTTCGTTTCGACTCTGGGCCTTGTTCAACTCGCCTCGGCTCAGAGCAACCGACCCAAGACTATAAAGGAGACGGGCTTCTGCAATGCTCTCGGGAGCCATCTCTTCGATGATGTTTCTGGCCTCGAGAAGGAATTCCTCAGCTCTTAACAGCTCTCCCTGAAAGATACTGACCATAGCCAACCCTCTCAAGGGTCTTACCGTGAACCAGGCTTTTGGTGCGAAGAGAGTTCCGATCTCCAGCGATCTCTGGTAGTTCGCTCTCGCTTCAGGGAGATCACCAGCATCAGAGTTCACATCCCCTAACCTCGTAAGAGCATCCGCTTGGCAGAGCGTCGGTGTACCCCACTTTTCGCACTGTAGCTCGAGCGCCCGAAATGCAGCCCTCGCCTTCTCATAGTTTCGCTCCCATCTGGCTACCTTAGCGAGGCTTCTGAGAATCACATACCTAGCCTCTTCACTTCTTACCAAACTCTCAACGTCGTTTAACGCCGATCTCGCTCGCTCCCAGTCAGCTTTCTTGCAAAGAAGCTGTCCGCGAAGCCAACGCAGCCAAATACGAGTTTCCGGCTCGGTACTGATTTGAAGTAGCTCTGTCCAGTGCTTATCATCAGCCCCCGGCTCCCCACTCTCTAGCTCTTGCTTTGCTGCTTCCAGGAGGACCAATTGCTCATGAGCGAGGGGTGGCCGAACCCTCGTCTTCCAGATCCCTTTCCCTACGGACACGAGTAGCTCCTTGCCGTCTCTTGTTCCCTTCAGCTCTACAATTCCCCTAGGGGCCTGTTCGACACCTAACCATTCCCAATCGAAGGGAGATCTGAACTCACCCTGAGTCGCCCCAGGATTTTCTGGAGGGCTTGCCAATCGTTGCCACGAGTAGAACGAGTCTCCAGTTCTGATTCCCGCCTTCTCTAGGGCGGAATCAACCTCGACCTCGTCCACGACAACACCTCGAATTCCGGACTCTCCGGCTTGGGCCTCACTCTCTTGTGAATGGCCGGCCGCGGTGAAGTGGAAAAGTAGAAACAGCGAATAGGCCCCGAGCTGCCAGCTCTGAAGCGATTGAGAACGACGACCTCCCACCGACTAAGCTCCCCTCCTGAACCGAGCCCGCAAAACGCAGAGCTCAGAGTCCTTCGGATAAGACTCCCTCAGTGATCAAACGCGACAACGCTGTACTGGGAGGCTCACTGGGGGGCTCACAGAAATACTCCCGACCCGGAGCCACCGAGGCGGCCGCTCCGGGTGGACTGACTCTCCTTGCCGGGGCAGACCACGGTTAGATATCGAGCCGGCACCCGGCACACTAGGAGCTGGGAGTTGAACCGACAAAGGCAGCTCGAAGGGGGCTCGGAAGCAGGCGTCGGTGAATGAAAATGGCTTTCTGACCCTTGTTGGAACCATTCAAAAAAATGGCAACCGCCTCCACAACACTTGTTCAGACGATTCGCAGAAAAATAATCGACTGGCCAACCCCGGTGACGGTGCTTGTCCTCACTCTTCTCGAGTCGACGAGCCTTTTGATAGGGAAGGCTCGTGCTGATCAGCCTGCACTGAGCGAAGGGTTAAGCACACTGGAAGAGCAGCTATGGGCCCAATCCTCAAGTCGAGGCCAAGAGCTCCAGAGCGGCCCACTCCTCCAGGGTATCGGCATCCCGAAGCACGTTGGGGTCTTCCACAGGAACCAAAGTGAGCTTGGCTAGATGGCGCTTCAGGATCTCCCGGCCCCCGGTGTCTCCCTCGAGAGTCTGTAGCTGAGGAAAGAAGTGGTTGCTGAAGAGAGTGGGGGCACCGCGGCGACCTTCGAAGGCGGGAGCGACGATAGGAGCCTCCGTTTTTTCGAAGGCGGAGATGAGAGAATCCACCACTTCGACGGTGAGCAAGGGTTGGTCGCAAGGAACGAAGAGTGCCCCCTTTGGGTCCCCTTGGAGGCTCTTGAGACCCGCCACGACGGAGGAGGCTTGGCCCTGGTCATAGTCCCGGTTGAGGGCTCGTCGTACCGGTAACCCATTCAGGGACTCTCCCACTTCCTCGGCTCGATGCCCCAATACTACGATGACTTCTGCCGCTCGGGAGGCAGCCAGCAGAGTCGCCATGCGGCGCACCAGGGGCTGGCCCCGGAAGGGGTGAAGCTGTTTGGGCTGATCTCCTCCAAAACGTTTCGACAGGCCTGCGGCCAGGAGGACGGCGGTGACGGCGAGTGGAGCCCTCACGCCACTCCGTGGCTGGCGGCGATCATCTGGGCAATGATGGCAACGGCGATCTCCTCTGGCCGGCGCCCTCCCAGGTGGAGGCCGATGGGGGCGTGGATTCTGCCGATCTCCTGCTCCGAGAACCCTGCATCCTTCAAAGCGGCGACTCTTTTCTTGTGGGTCTTCTTCGACCCCAGGGCACCGATGTAGCGCAGCGGCTGCCGCAAGACCCCTTCGAGGGCGGGCTGGTCGATCTTGGGATCGTGGCTCAACACCGCCAGGTAGGTCGCCTCGTTGAAAGATAGGCCGCTGAAGGCCTCCTGGGGCCATTGGGCCAACAGCAAGTCCGCATGGGGAAAGCGTTCCGGGCTAGCGAAAGTCTCTCGGGGATCCACCACCACGGTGTGAAAACCCAACGTCTTGGCGAAGCTCACCAAGGGACTGGCGGTATGCACGGCCCCCACCACGATGAGCTGAGGCCGCGGTGCGTGGGCTTGAACGAATATCTCGGCAGGACTAGTCGCCGGAGCAGCCCCTTCTTCCATCGTGGCCACTTCGGCTCCAAAGGTGCCGAAGCAACGGGTCGCCGCTTCTGGGAACAGAGAATCTAGGGCGCTACTCCCCAACTCCCCAATGCGCAGACCGTCCGGCCACAGGAACGCCTTGCGCCCTAACCCTGGGCCCGTCAATACGGTCGCTTCGGCCACCAGCTGGTCCTTATCCAAGGCCCCCTTGAGGGTCAAGTAGGGAATCTCTTCCAAAAGCTCTACCAGGATTTGGATTTCGCCCCCACAGCTCAGCCCCACCGCCCAGGCGTCTTCGTTGGAAACACCAAAGGTCAGCCGCTTCGCCCGTCCGGAAGCGAGCACTTCCTGAGCTTCCTGGAAGACCGCTCCTTCGACGCAGCCGCCGCTGACCGAGCCGGCCATTTCCCCAGCGGAGGAGATCACCAGCTTCGAACCGGGAGGCCTCGGCGCCGAGCCCCACACCCTTACCACCGTGGCGACGGCCACCTCTTTCCCTTGGGCTCTCCACTTCTCCACCTCCGCAATCACGTCACGCATGCCGTGCCCTCCTCTCCAAGAAGTTGGTTCTCCGGGGAACGCCTTTGTCGCCACAGAGCACATTTCCTAACTGCTCCAGGCTACGAAGATTATGTACCGGCAGGAAGTGATCGACGAAAGGCAAGGCCGCCCGCATTCCCTGGGTGAGAGGTTGATACCCCGGCGTTCCCAACAAAGGGTTGAGCCAGATCAGCCGACGGCACCCCCTGCGCAACCGCGCCATCTCCCGCTTCAGGAGCTCCGGGTCTCCTCGATCCCAGCCATCGCTAATCACCATCACCACCGCTCCCTGACCGAGGACCCGGCGCCCCCAGTCGAAGTTGAAACGCCTCAGGGCTTCGCCAATTCGCGTCCCGCCGCCCCAATCCACCACGGCGGCGGCAGCGGACTCTAGTGCGCGATCCATATTCCGACCATCGAGCTCGAGAGTCAGACGGGTCAGGCGGGTGCCGAAGGCAAAAGCTTCCCTTCGACCTCCCCAGCGGCCAGCCACATAGAGAAATTGCAGCAACAGCCGCGAGTAACTCTCCATGGAACCGCTGACATCGCACAACAGCACAAGGGGACGGGGCTTTTCCTTACGCTTCCGCCGGGCGAGATCCACGATTTCCCCACCGCTTCTCAGACTGCGACGCAAGGTGGCGCGCCAATGGAGCCCTGCGCCGCGACGAGCCTTTACGAAGCGGCGCGTCTTGCGAGGTTTGATCTCCAGTAACTGCTGCCGCAGCATTCGGCGAACCTCCTGCTCCTCTTCGTCCGTGAGCTCGGCAAAGTCCTTGGAACGGAGCACTTCTCGGCCGCTGGCGGTTTGACGACGGTCATAGACCGGCTCGGAATCCTCCGCCGAAGACGGCTCGGCGGCAGCCTCTCCAGGTGGCTGGAAGATCGTGCTCACCACCTTCTTCTGGACATTGCGGGAACGAGCCAGAAGTCGGCCCAACTCCACCTGAGCGGAGGCGCCCTGAATGCCGCTTCGCCAGAAGAGATCAAAAGCCGTCTCGAAGGTGGTGAGCTGCTCCCGGCGGCTCACCCACACCGAGCTCAGAGCCCCCTTCACCTGCTCCCGCTGCCCTAGGTCCACCCGCTCCAATGCCCTTGCCGCGACCCCCTGTCCCTCGGCGGTGACCTCGATGCCGAGGGCGCGCAGAAGGCGGCCGAAAAGGAGCAGG
The DNA here is from genome assembly GCA_022601195.1 of Deltaproteobacteria bacterium. Lineage (GTDB taxonomy): Bacteria > Acidobacteriota > Thermoanaerobaculia > Multivoradales > JAHZIX01 > JAHZIX01. Next base: position 131,332 of record JAHZIX010000035.1, on the reverse strand, counting down.
TTGGAGAGAAGGTAGCCAGTGGGCATAGCGGTTTGAAGCGAGAAGAGAACGGTCTAGGGGATTCTATCAGGCGGGCCTGTTGGTCCTCTGAGAGACGCAGGAGCTCACCCACAGCGTACCAACCAAACACCACGCTCTGGACTGCACTATTGCAAGATCTCCAGCCACTTAGTCTCGGATGATCGAAACGGCGTTGCTTCTTCGCCGACCTTTTTGACGATCCTCATCTGGAGGTCTGTGGCGAAAGCCGCTGGGCAAGCCAGGAGGCCTCGAGAAACCGGCGCGGGACCACCGCAGGATGTATCTCCTCTAAACCTGGGGAGCAGCTTTGGGATCAAGTGGTTCAGTTAGGGAAAAATCTGCCCTTCCTACCGGCTCCGACGTCGAAGCAGTCAGTGGAAACAGGAAGAATGGAAGATAGTATGTACCCAAAAAATAACAAATCCGAACCTTGCCTCATCTCGGCAAGGGAGATACTGCAAAAGGACGGTTCATTTTGCCCAGAAAACTAAGATTCCTGCGCTTCGGCAAATTCCCCCTGGGACTGTTCCTTGCTGTTTGCCTCGGGGTACAACCTAGCGCTACTGCCCAACTTGCAGAGCAGGTCACGGATCTCCTGGCGCAACGAGATCCCAACGAAGCCACTGGGACAGGGCCCTATTTTCAGGTCGGGGACCGGGTGGTCTTCTTTGCCGATTCGCCGTCCACGGGCCTGGAACTTTGGACCACCGACGGGACCGATACTGGCACCTCTTTACTAGTGGATAGCTGCCCGGGTGTCTGCGAATCAGACCGCCGTGTGGTCGCTCATTTAGGAGACGAGCTGTACTGGCTGAGCCACTGGCAAAGACGGTTCAGCAACGAATCGGTCCTGTGGCGCACCGACGGCACTCACTCGGGCACCTTTCCTATCCTGGCGCCCATGCGGGCTCGATTCAATCAAGTGCCCCCTTTGGCATCGATCGGCCGCATCACCCTTTTTTCTCAGCGTAGCGAGGAGGGGCTCTGGAGCCTCTGGCGCACCAATGGGCGGCCTGGCGGAACCTTCCAGATTTCCAACCTCGGAGCGGTGTTCAACGCTGACCAGCCAGAAAGCTTCCATACCCTTGGGGAACGCATCTATTTCTTCTACTCCGGCGTCCTATGGTCATCCGATGGAACTCCTGAAGGAACGTTGCAGGAATTCTCCCCCGACGCGTTCACCTCGCTGCAGGAACCTCTTTGGCAAGCGAGTGGCAGACTACTGTTCACTGGAGTGAGAATTGACCAGAAGACCCTGTGGAGCTTCGACCCGGCAAGCCAGAGCTTGACCGCCATCAGGACAGCAGACGACAAATTAGGGGAATCTCTGGCCTGCGGCGGGACCACCGACTCCGACCCAGATCATGTCTATTTCTATGCCTCCGACAGCAACCTCGTGACTCAACTCTGGCGTACCGACGGCAGTCCGGACACAGTCCAACAGCTGACCGATCTTTCCAGCCCGAATCCGCTGGGGAGCTGTCCCAGTTCTCAGACTTTCCAGGTCTTTGGGAACACCATCCTATTCCGGGCCGGCCAACAAACGAGCCCCACGCTCCACCGCATCGATGCCGACTCGGGCACCATCCAAGAAGTTGTCCAGGCTTGCCAACCCAATACCCAATGTAGTTTGACCGGCTTGATGACTCGAGTTGGCGAGAATGCCGTGTTCTCCGGATGGAGTCCCGAGGCGGGCCAAGAGCTCTGGGTCACTGACGGCACGACTTCGGGGACGCAGCTTTTGAAAGACCTCTGCCCAGGACCCTGCGGTTCCTCTCCTCAGCTTCCCTTACAGCTCGACAGTGAAGTCGTATTTCTTGCTGAGGGCGCCCAGGGGAACACGGAGCTATGGCGAACAGATGTCACTGAGGCAGGTACCGAGAAGATAGCGACTTTTCCTTCGACCTTCCTCATCGACCGCCGCGAGCTACCCTCCGTGGCAAGCTCCGGAACCCACTATCTCCTCGAAGGCCGAGACGACGCTCACGGCACCGAGCCTTGGGTAGCCGACGGCTCACCGGAGGGACCCAAAATTCTCTTGGACATCGATGCCAGGTACCGTAGCTCTACCCCAATAGACCTTAGAGCGATAGCCGGCGGCCTAGCCTTTTCCGCCTCCTGGGCTGCTGAGCCCGACGGCACCGAGGTGGAGGAGCTGTGGTTCGCCCCCTCGAGCTCGAGAGATGTCATTCGGTTCACCGACTTCAATGATTTTCGCAGCGTGAAGGAGATGTCCGAAGCCGCAGGTCGGCTCTATTTCTTGCGAAATACCTCCGGCAGCGCCACCGAGCTTTGGAGCAGTGACGGCACCGAGAATGGCACCCTTCCTATTCACACTCTCGAGGCCCCCCCTCCGACCTTTCTCAGAGAGGAGTTCCCGGTGATCGAGCTACGCGGTAGCGGCCTTTTTTTGGTTAACCACCCAGATAGCGGCGGACTGTGGAGAACCGACGGCACTGCGGTAGGAACCGTTCTGGCGGTGTCTCTAGCCGAGTTGGGTCTGGACCGAGGTCGCCCGCTTGGCAAGGCCGGAGATATGCTGTACTTCTCAGGCTTGACCAGGCCCTCGGACCAGTCACTGTTCGTCACCGATGGGACGGCAGCAGGAACCCGTTTCCTAACTTCAGTGAACCCGTTCGCGGCCCCTTCCGGATTCGTTCCTTTGCATGGCGACACCTTCTTTCTCGAGCGGGAGTGTAGTGCCGGAGGCCGGCTCATGCGCAGCGATGGAACCCTTGCAGGAACCCGACCCGTCTCCGACCAGCCGCGCTTTGGTTGCTACACCTTCAATGGCGAAATGGCTGCGACAGAAACCCACCTTTTCTTCATCGAAGATGAGGTCGATGAAGCAGGAGAACGGACAGGACTGTTTTTGTGGAAATCCGACGGAGGACCAGCGGGAGCCCAGCCGCTGCGCGAGTTTCCGATCCCCGGGACCTTCCCAGACGACTACTACCTCACAGCAACGAACTTCGGTGTGTTCTTTACTCCAAATGACGAGGCCGTCGGCAAAGAGTTGTGGCGAAGTGACGGCACTGCCCCCGGAACCCGGTTGGTGCGAGACATTCGCCCTGGGCCGACCACGGCAGCGATCCATGACCTGACCTTGGCGGGCGAGCAGCTCTTCTTCGTCGCCAACGACGGCGTTCATGGCAGCGAGCTCTGGGTTACCGATGGCAACGAAGCCGGAACGAGATTAGTCCATGACATCCTTCCCGGGGCTCGATCCTCAGATCCGCGAGACCTCACCGTCTCCGGCAACAAGCTCTACTTCTCCGCCGACGACGGCCTGTCCGGTCGCGAGCTGTGGGTTCTGCCCTTGGACGACTCCGGCCCGCCCTGTCGAGCTTCAAACACCGCTCTCTGCTTGCAAGACGGGCGCTTCAAAGTGGAAATGCAGTGGACGGACTTTCAGGATCGCACCGGTGCCGGCCAAGCGGTCTCCATCACCGAGGACACCGGCTACTTCTGGTTCTTCAGCGACCAAAATGTCGAAACCATCTTGAAGGTGCTCGACGGCACACCTCTCAACGACCACTTCTGGACCTTCTACGGAGCCCTTTCCAACGTGGAGTACTGGATCACCGTTACCGATGCTGAGACCGGCCTGACCCGGCGCTATTTCAACCCGTTAAGGAACTTCGCCAGCGTCGGAGATAACGAATCCTTCGGCCCCCGGGGAGCCTCGTTTCTCCACGCTCCGGAGTCCTTGGAGTCCACCGCGGCAGCCCAACCCATCGTGGTCGACAGTCAGACCTCCGAGGAAGCTCTCGGCCTCTGCACTCCCAGCGCCCGGCGCCTGTGCCTCAACGGAGGACGCTTCGCCGTCGAGGCCACTTGGGCTGATTTTTCCGGCAACACGGGGGATGGCCAAGCGGTGACCTTGACCGACGACACCGGATATTTCTGGTTCTTTAGCGACACCAATGTGGAGACGGTCCTGAAGGTTCTCGACGGCCGCCCCAACAACGGCGCTTTCTGGGTGTTCTACGGTTCCCTGTCCAACGTCGACTTCGACCTCACCGTCACCGACACCCAAACAGGAGCTGTGCGCACCTACCAGAACCGCAACCGGCAATTCGCCAGCGTGGGAGATACAGGAGCCTTTCCCCAGTAGCTCCGGCGAAAGAGATGTAAGGACTCCTCGACGGTGGGAAGCTGCTCCCGGCGGCTCACCCACACCGAGCTCAGAGCCCCCTTCACCTGCTCTCGCTGCCCTAGGTCCACTCGCTCCAATGCCCTCGCCGCCACCCGCTGGGTCTCGGCGGTGACCTCGATGCCCAACGCTTGCAACAAGCGGCCGAATTGAAGCAGATTGGTGAAGAGGTAGCCGGTGGGCATGGTGGTGTTGGGAGTCCGTAGAGGCGAGATCAGTGGGTTTCTATCAGTCGAAGTCAGGTTCGAAATCGGCTCCTTCTATCCCTCTCCAAAGAGAGAAGCTGTCCTTCAAATCTTCAAGGAAGAAACTTTCGCAGCATGGTATAATAGTGAGTATCTGTATTTCCTGTAAATTCGCATTCTTCAAGGAATCCCTCCCATGCAGAAAAGAGCTGATTGTGTCCGTGCTCTCACCTGTTTCGGACTCGGTATCGTGTCGCTCTCACCTCTACTGGGTGGACCCGCAGAATCGGCTGAGCTTGCGGAACAAGTGGTGGACCTCTTCCCGACTCAGAGCAGCCAATCCTCCCTCGGATCTGGTCCCGGTAACTACCAACGGTTGCGCGACCGAGTAGTCTTCTTCGCTGTTACACCCTCTACCGGGCTCGAGGTATGGGCTTCCGATGGCTCCTCTGAGGGTACCGAGCTACTGGTCGATGTCTGTCCGGGACCGTGTCCCTCACAGCAGGGCTTCCTCGCAGCTACAGAAGAAGTAGCCTTCTTCCTCGGACTCAACTCAGTTTCTCCGGGAGACGGGGGACTCTATCTCTGGCGAACAGATGGAACTCGCACTGGGACCTTTGCCTTGCTCAAGGGTTACTCAGGTAATCCAACCGTGCTCCAGGGATCAGGTTTGATTCATGACAACTTCCTGTACTTCGCGCACATAGGTGCAGAAAGCGGGAGCCAGCTATGGAAAAGCGACGGCACTCTCGAAGGTACAGTCCAAGTTTCTAACATCCCGGGAGGTGGCGTTCAGTCGGGAAAAACAAACCTGCAGGTCCTAGATGATCATATTTTCTTCGCAGCCATCACCTCCCCTTCCAGGGACGCCGAACTCTGGAGGAGCGACGGAACAGCCGAAGGAACTACCTTTTATTCTTCACACGGATCTACTTTTGGCGGAAGCCCCAGCCCCATCCACGCTGGCACCGATCAGATCTTCTTCTTAGCTCGGACCGAAGAAAGTGATCAATTATGGGCGGTCGATAGCCAGAGCACCATTCCGGTCCAACTTACCCATTTTCCCGCCCAAACAACCCTCAAGGCAGTTGGAGCCAAGGGAAGTCGCTTCTACTTCATCGGACCTGGACCTGGGGCTGGATCGGGCGAAGACAAGGAGCTCTGGGAAAGTGATGGTACCACCGCAGGAACGCGCCGAATCACCAACCTGGAAGAAGACAATCCATTCTCCTCTTTAAACCCACCTCCCTTCGAACGTGTTGGAGACACCCTCGTTTTCATCGCGGCCGAGTCCACGGACGACTCGCTTTGGCGCACCAACGGCAATCCCCAATCAACGGAGAGGCTAGTCTCTTCTACGGTCGAATACCGAGATCTCGGTTTGGTTGCGGGCAAAGTTTTCTTTACCGCACGCCAAGATGGGGAGGATCCTGAACTCTGGCTGACTGACGGCACTACAACTGGGAGTCATCCGTTGGCTGACTTTTGCAGCTCGCCCTGCAGGCGAGCAACCTCCAGAGGAATCTCCAACGGCGCGGAGCTATTCTTCCAAGGAGAGGACCAATTCGGCAATCCACAGCTGTGGCAAACAAACGGGACTGCTGAGGGAACACAAAAACTCACCAACTTCTCAGAATTTCACAAGCTAGGACCGAGACTCTCGACTCCTTGGGTAGCCCGTGGCCAAGATCATTTCTTCCTTACCATCTCGGAACCCGATCATGGAGCAGAGCCCTGGATTCTGGACGACAGTCCCAAGGGAGCTCGATTGCTACTCGACATTGCCAAGGAATCGGAAAGCGCCTCTCCCCGATCCCTTGTAACTTCGAGAGACGAACTACTATTTATTGCAACCCTGCCCCCGCAGAACGAACAACATTTCCCTTCCACCGCTATTGCAAGAACCAACAATGAAGACGAGAGTACTCGCATTCTACGAGATTTCCGGGAAGGCGAAGGGGACGTCCCGCGGAGCCTCTTTTCCGCAAGAGATCTCGTATTTTTCTCCGTCGCAGCAGAGTCTGGAGTGCAGATTTGGGTTATCGACCCGTCCACAGATACGCCTCGAATGCTTCGATCCTTCGGTGAGCCCCTGACTACTCCCGACCGATCTACACCTAGTAGTTTCATCGAGTCAGGAGGTTCGGTCTTCTTTGCCATTCCTTCTGGAAGAGATCAGGGAATATGGAAAACTGACGGCACCTCCGCGGGAACAGAAAAGGTATCCAAATTTGGTTCGACACAATTTCTCCAGATCGGTGGTCTGCAAGCGGCCGGAGATCGATTGTTCTTCGCAACCAGTGACAACACTCACCACGCCAGCTTTTGGGCATCCGACATTTCTCTTGATTCGCCGAGCAGGCTATTCGATTTCGGAGAATTCGGATTCGAGACTCTTCTCGGAACGCAGGTTCTGCCTTTCGAAAGCCAATTCATCCTCACTCTCTGCACTTCCCCCAGCCTGTCCTTTTGGACATCAGACGGTACCGCCGCAGGGACCAGCCAACCTATTGAGAGGCCCCTTGGATGTCTCCATTCACAGTGGGCAGCTAGCTATATAGCAACACCCTTCCATGAGGAGTTCTTTTTCATGGCTGGCCAGAACGAAAACTTCGCCTTCGGCCTGTGGCGAAGCGACGGAACCTCCGAAGGGACGAGAGCCCTTCATCTAAATCCCCATATCCCTTCTGAGACCCCGGCCCCGGAGTTGGTGGTGGCTGGCGAACGGCTCTTTTTCGGTCTCAACGGAGAAGGTACGGGCTTTGAACTCTGGACATCCCTAGGAGCAGCGGGGTCCACCCACCTGGTTAAGGACATCCGCCCTGGTACCTTTTCTTCGCGGCCTCACAATCTCCTGACAGTCGACGACCGTCTCTACTTTGTCGCCAACGATGGTCTCCACGGTAGCGAGCTGTGGGTCTCTGACGGCACCGAAGTCGGCACAAAGTTGGTCCACGACATCTACCCCGGCGCCCAATCTTCGGCTCCCGAAGAGCTCACCGTGGCCGGCGACAAACTCTACTTCTCCGCCGACGACGGCCTCACCGGCCGTGAGCTTTGGGTGCTTCCCTTGAACGCCTCCGGTCCCCCCTGCCGGGCTTCCGACACAGCCCTCTGCTTGCAGGACGGGCGATTCAAAGTCGAAATGCAGTGGACGGACTTTCAGGATCGCACCGGTGCCGGCCAGGCGGTCTCCATCACCGAGGACACCGGCTACTTCTGGTTCTTCAGTGACCAAAATGTCGAAACCATCTTGAAGGTGCTCGACGGCACACCTCTCAACGACCACTTCTGGACCTTCTACGGCGCTCTTTCCAACGTGGAGTACTGGATTACCGTTACCGATGCTGAGACCGGCCTGACCCGGCGCTACTTCAACCCGTCAAGGAACTTTGCCAGCGTCGGGGACAACGAATCCTTCGGCCCCCGGGGAGCTTCGTTCCTCCACACTCCGGAGCCCTTGGAGTCCACCGCGGCAGCCCAACCCATCGTGGTCGACGGTCAGACCTCCGGGGAAGCTCTCGGCCTCTGCACTCCGAGCGCCAGCCGCCTTTGCCTCAACGGGGGACGCTTCGCCGTCGAGGCCACTTGGGCGGATTTTTCCGGCAACACGGGAGATGGCCAAGCGGTGACCTTGACCGACGACACCGGATATTTCTGGTTCTTCAGCGACACCAATGTAGAGACAGTGCTGAAGGTCCTCGACGGCCGCCCCAACAACGGCGCTTACTGGGTGTTCTACGGCTCCCTCTCCAACGTCGACTTCGACCTCACCGTCACCGACACCCAGACCGGAGCTGTGCGCACTTACCAGAACCGGGATCGGCGGTTCGCCAGTGTGGGAGATACGGGAGCGTTTCCGGAACCCTAGGAAGTCCTCGGTCCCTCCGTGGGAACCCCGGGTTGGTGCCACCCGTGACGACTGTTTCCCATGGGCTTTTTCCCGTGGGATGATCCGAAACAGGAGCTTTTCTCGCCAGTCAGTGGTGCGAGTCATGTCAAGAGCAGAAAAACGGCCGGAGAGATTCCCCAGTCTCTTCTTTGCCTCTGCTCGCCAGCGCGGGGCGTTACTTCGGGGCCATTGCCTTGGGACGAGCGCCTCGGAGCCAGTAACTCGGAGGCAGTGCCTCGGGGTACTCACGGGCAGGCCAAAGCCATCTTCAAGCGTGTGTCGCCGGTGGCCTCACGGAAAGAACCATTCGAAAGGACTCCTCAACATGATCACCCTCGAACCTCACCGCTGGAAGTCTCAGAGTCTCTTTGGTGGCATCGTCATCCTGGCTCTCCTCCTGCCAGGCTTCGCTGCACCCGCTCAGATCGCAGAGCCGGTGATCGACCTGTTTGGAGAAGGACTCGTCGACGTTGACAACAGCTCCTTCCCGAACCAATTCACTCGATTGGGGAATCGGGTGGTGTTCTTCGCCTCTTCCTTGTCTAGCGGCAGTGAGCTGTGGGTCACTGATGGCACGCCCCTCGGAACCACTCTACTGGTCGACTCCTGCCCGGGACCCTGCAACGCGAATCCCTCCTTTAATGGCAGGCTGGGAGACGTCCTCTTCTTTGTCAGTGAAACGGATCCCGACTCCACCGACCTGACGACCCTATGGCGCACCGACGGCACCGTAGAGGGCACCTTTCCCCTCCCTGCGACTCGCACCCGCAGGCACGACATCGCGGGTAATTTTGTCGCCTTGGGAGAGGCTCTGCTATTTGGTCGTCGAGACGAGGAAGGCATCTGGGGCCTGTGGCGTTCGGACGGCACCATCGCTGGCACGAATCAACTCACGGAATTCGCTCCCAGTGCCGAGAGGGGCCTACCGCTCCCCTTGGTGAGCCTCGAAGACCGCCTCTACTTCTTCCAAGCCGGTAACTTGTGGTCTTCTGACGGCACCGGAGCGGGGACGGTCCTGGAAGCCGATCTCACTCACTTCGATAGCTTAGGGTCAACGATCTACACCGCTGATCAGAGGATCTTCTTCCGGGCTACAGATTCCCAGGGCGAGGCCCTCTGGACCGTCGACCCTGCCAGCGGCGAAGTCAGCCCTGTCATGACTTTTTTCCAAACCTCGGGGCCCGAGCTGAGATGCGTCGGCACCACCGATGGGGCTCCCGACCGCTTGTTCTTCCAGGTCGATGACTTCCAGGAAGGCATTACCCTGTGGCAAACCCAGGGAACCCCAGCTTCGACCCGGCAGCTCGCCCGCCTCGGTCCCCAGGGCTCTTTCCTCGACTGCCCGAGCTCGGACACGCTGCAGGTCTTTGAAAACTCCCTGGTCTTCACGGGATTGGACGACGGCGAGCCGGCTCTCCTGGCCCTCGACGAAGAAGAAGGTTCCCTGGAGACCCTCGCTCTTCTTTGCGCCCGCGAAAGCTCCTGCGGAGCGTCGACCGGTCAAATGGCCCGTTTTGATGACCAAGCTCTGTTTTCCGCGTGGCATCCGGAGGCCGGTCTAGAGCTGTGGAGCACGGATGGAACCCGGGAAGGAACCGGTTTGTTCATGGACCTCTGTGCCGGCGCCTGCGACTCCTGGTCTGTCATTCCGCGGCCCATCCAAGGGGTCCACTTCTTCCAGGCCTCAGACCATCGCAATCGCCAGGTGATCTGGCGGACTGACGGCACCCAAGAAGGCACGCTCAGGGCGATCACCGCGCCGTTGACCCAATTCGTCCATAGTCCCCATGCCCTCGCATGGCTCGACGATCGCTTCATATTTGCAGCGCTCAACCAGGAGACCGGCTTCGAGCCGTGGGTATCTACTGGCACTGCAGCTGGTACGCGTTTGTTGCGCGACATCAATCCTCTGATTCGGGGCTCCGAGCTCGCCTCTCTGACCCCTGCTTTCGACGGTTTGATTTTCTCCGCCAACACGATAGCTCCGGACTTCGAGAGCCTGGTGCGCAACCTGTGGTCTTCGCGGGGCGGAGCGGGCGACACGATCCAGCTCACCGACTTCTCCAATGACCGCAGCCTGGACAATGTTGTCGCGGCCGGCGACCTCATATTTTTCGATCGCGAGGCTGCCGATGGCGGACGGGAGATCACCAGGAGCGACGGCACCGTAGACGGGACCTTCCCCCTGCACCTTTTCGAGGCTGCAGGGTCCGCAACGACTCCCCAACTATCGGAAGTCGCCGAGCTAAGCTCTGGTCAACGCTTCTTCCTGGTGCGCCGGGAAGGAGACAGCGGTGTTTGGACCACGGACGGGACCACGGTCCAGCGCACCGTCGACTTTGCCAGCCTCGGCATAGCCGGTCACCAGCACACATGGAAGACCGGAGACCGACTCTATTTCACCGCCGAGACCGACTCTCTCGATTCGGAGCTCTTTGCCACCGACGGTACCCCGGCAGGAACCACATCCCTGACCACCACGGACTCCCTCGAACGGATCACCGGCTTCCAACCTCTGGGTGCCGAAACCCTCTTCCTGAAGGGAGATTGCTCCGGTGGTTCCGACCTTTGGCGCACTCGGGGAACCGCGGATAGCACCCAGCGTATCGATCTCGACCACCGCTTTGGCTGCACCGCCATCGAAGTGGAAATGGTTCGATTCGGTGAAGACCTCTACTTCGTCGAAGCCAAAGTCGATCAACTCGGTGCACCTGCTGGAGTCTACCTATGGCGCACGGACGGCACCTCCGCAGGCACTCAGGCTGTAGCCGAACTCCCCTCTTCCTCTTCTTCTGCCACTTCTCACCACCTCACCGCGACCCCCTCGGCTCTCTTCCTGACACCGGTCGCCCCAGCTACCGGCCAGGAGCTTTGGGTGAGTGACGGCACCAGTGAAGGCACGGTATCCCTAAAGCAGTTCCCGAAGGCGGTGGGCTCACCTCATATCGAGGAGCTGACGGCGGCTGGAAATCGCCTCTACTTCACCGCGGATGACGGCGTCCACGGCAGCGAACTGTGGACCACCGACGGTACGGTCGACGGCACCCGTCTGGTCCACGACATCTACCCAGAAGGCCAATCGTCCAGGCCCGAGCACCTCACCGTAGTTGGCAACACCCTTTATTTCTCCGCCGACGACGGGCTTTCCGGTCGAGAGCTGTGGGCTCTTCCCTTGGATGCTTCTGGCCCACCCTGCCAAGCTTCTCAAACGGCTCTCTGCCTGCAGGGTGGCCGTTTCAAAACAGAGTTGAAGTGGCGCGGCTTTTCGAGCGATGAAGGCGCAGGTACAGCGGTGGCCATTACCCAAGACACCGGTTATTTCTGGTTCAACAATGACCAGAACGTCGAAGCGGTGGTGAAAGTCCTCGATGGTCAGGAGGTCAACGGACACCATTGGTTTTTCTACGGCGGCCTTTCCAGCTTCCGGTATTGGATTACGGTCACCGACACCGAAACCGGCCTATCCCGCCGCTACCTCAACCGCAGCCGAAATCTGCAGAGTTTTGGCGACCCGGAAGCCTTCGGACCTCTCGGCGTAAACCTAGTGCGGGAACCCAATCCGGTTGCCAGCGACGCGCCGCAGCCGCTGATCGTCGATGGCCAAATTCCCCAGGAGACTCTGGGAGAAGGCTGTACCCCAGCCGCCACCCGCCTATGTCTTAACCAGGGCCGATTCGCCGTCGAAGCCACCTGGACGGACTTCTCCGGCCATTCCGGCACCGGCAAGGCAGTGACCCTGACGGAAGATACGGGCTATTTCTGGTTCTTCCGGGACACCAACATCGAGACGGTCCTGAAGGTCCTGGACGGCCGCTCCAGCACCGGCGCCTTCTGGGTCTTCTACGGCTCCCTCTCCAACGTCGACTTCGACCTCACCGTCACCGACACCCAAACCGGCGCCGTGCGCACCTATCAGAACCGAAATCGGCAATTTGCCAGCGTGGCAGATACGGAAGCCTTTCCCCAGTAGCCCCGGCAGAAGAGATCCAAGAGCGCCTCGAAGATGGGGAGCTGCTTCCGGCGGCTCCCCCACCCGGGCATTTCACTCTGGAAGCCTCGGGGCCCGGACTTTTCACCAACGACATCGCCCCCCTTATGATCTTCTAGAGGCGCAGTGGTCGTCTAGAGGCGCAGTGGTCTTATCGAGAAACGGAGGCCTCCTCGAGATGCAGTGGTCTTCTCGAGATGCAGCGTGATCTATTCCACTCCTATTTGCCGCCTTCATCTCCAGAGGATGGGTTGCCGGTCGTGGTCATTGCAGCATCAAAGCAATCAATCCTCATCTCCTGCGAACCGAGAAGCGATATAGTAAAGAAGCATAGAAAATTCATTTCGTTTCGCAAAGGTCTGCTGATTCTCCCAGCTCCGTTTGGAAAGGACTCCGAAAATGGCCGACTCTGAGTTTCCAAGGCAAGAGTTTTCAGGGCAAGCGTTTCCCAGGCAAGAACCTCCCCGCCAAGCAAACTACCGCCCAGGACTTCGCCGCACCTTCAGAAGGTTGGGGCTCTTAGCGGCTCTCTGGCCAGGGCTGGTGCTCTTGGAGCCCGCCGCGGACGGTCAGGTTGCCGAGCAGGTGATCGACTTGGTCCAAGAGGGGCTCATCGAGGTGGATATTGGTGATAGCTCTTACCCGGAGAATTTCACCCCTGTGGCGGACCGAGTGCTGTTCTTTGCCTACTCGGATTCGATGGGCAGGGAACCCTGGATCAGCGACAGCACGAAAGCCGGAACGTCCATGCTAGTGGACTCCTGTCCGGGACGATGCAGCTATAGCCGCACCTATGAAGGTCGGTTGGGAGATCTGTTTTTCTGGGTCAGCAAGACAGCACCGTGGCCGAGCCCATTTGAGACCTTGTGGCGCTCGGACGGGACTCGAGCTGGAACGTTTTCTCTCACCTCAACCACTGATCAGAACTTCACCTATGGCCCGGCAGGGCAAGTCTTTGGGGACGCTCTCATCTTCAGCCGTTTCGATGACGAGGGTCACTCGAGCCTGTGGAGAACAGACGGCACCGTCCGAGGCACTCATCAGCTTGTCGAATTTGCCACCAACGGGGATTTTCCCTTGTCCCGGAGAATGGTGATTCTCGGCGACCATTTCTATTTCCTCCAAGGAGGACATTTGTGGTCCTCCGATGGAACGGAAGCTGGCACGGCGAGAGAGGCGGATCTCACCCACTTCACCGATTTCAATTACGCCTTCCGGGTCGTCGGCGATCGGCTCCTATTTGCAACAGAGGATCCCGGTGGCGAGACCATCCTCAGCTTCGAACCCAGCACTGGAGAGCTGCGCACCGTGCAGGACTTTCGCGACGGCGAGGGATTGGAGTTGGGCTGTCTAGGCGTGAGCGACTCAGCTCCCGGAAAGCTCTTTTTCCACACCCTCGACGACGAGGGACAAGGAGCCCTTTGGCAGCTGGAAGCCACTCAGAGCTCGCCCCAGTTGGTCGCCCAGGTTGGCAACTACGGACCCTTTGTTTCTCAAATCCTCTGCCCTTCTTCGAGAACGGTCCAAGCCTTTGGGGAAACTCTGGTTTTCCTAGCCACCGCAAACGGCAATCCCGTTCTCCTGGCGGTCGACAGTCAATCCGGGGGAGAGGAGGCCCCGACAGCTGTCTGCTCTCCCGACAATTCCTGCTCGCCGGAAGGGGATTCCATGTCCCGCATTGGAGATCGGGTTCTTTTTTCCGCCTCCCACCCGGACTCCGGCCTTGAAGTGTGGTCCACGGATGGCACTCTGAGCGGAACCGAACCCCTCTTGGATCTCTGCGAGGGCCCGTGCGATTCCTACCCCGGTCGGGCGAGGGAGTCCCAAGGGCATTACTACATTCAAGGCTACGACCTCCAGAACCAACAAGGCCTGTGGCGCACCGATGGCACCGCGGAAGGGACCCACAGAGCCCTCACCCTACCTCTAGGCGTGGGGGTGAGCTTCAGCAATATGGATTTTGCTCGGCTGGGAAATCTCTTCCTGTTCCGGGCTTCTTCTCAACAGAGCGGCTTCGAGCCTTGGGTTTCCACCGATCCGCAGAACGCGCCGCAACTTCTGGTCGATATCGAAAAGGGTAGCCTGGAATCTAAGGTGGATTCGATCACTCCCTCCGCCGAGGGTGTCGTTTTCTCAGCGATAACGATTCACCACTTCGGCGAGGAATTGCAGCGAAATCTCTGGTCTTCGAGTGGGACAGCGGCCGACACGATCCAGCTTACGACCTTCACGGATCTCCGAGAGCTGGAGCACATCACCGCTGCAGGCGACTTGGTCTTCTTCGATCGCGAGACCGACGAACCGGGGCGGGAAGTCTTTCGCAGCGATGGTACGCCGGAGGGTACGTTCCCGGTACATCTATTCAATGCTTCCGGTCCTGAATCCCCAATCACTCTCTCGAGAGTCTTCCCATTGGCCAGGGGCCAAAGGTATTTCCTCGCTAGCGGCAGAACAGACGGCGGCCTTTGGCAGACCGACGGCGCTACGGCTCAGCTGGCGGTGGACTTCGCTAGCCTCGGTATCTCCGGTCACCAGGGGACCTGGCCAGCGGACGAGCGTCTCTATTTCACTGCGGAGACCAGCCCTCCCGGGAGCGAGCCCCCGGAGACCGGGCTCTTTGCCACCGACGGCAGCCTGGAAGGCACCCAGCTACTGACCGCCACCGATCCCCTCGAACGGATTGCCGGCTTTGGAACTTTGGGAGATGACACCTTCTTCCTGAAAGGGGATTGCCCTGGCGGGTCCGACCTATGGCGAAGTCGAGGGACTTCCGACACGACTCAGCGCCTCGACCTCGGTCATCGCTTCGCATGCACCGCCCCGGAGCTGGAAATGGTTCGCTTCCGAGGCGATCTCTATTTTGTCGAGGGGAAGGTCGAGGAGTCCGGCCGGGAATCAGGTCTCTTCCTGTGGAGAACCGACGGTACCGCTGCCGGAACACAGCCCGTGGTGGAGCTCTCCCCGGAGACGGCATCGCAAGACGCTCCAGGCTCTCCTCGCCTCACCGCGACGACCTCTGCCCTCTTCTTGACCACTACGACCCCGGGTGGCGCCCGGAACTTGTGGGTGAGCGACGGTACCACCGGCGGATCGATGGTGCTCAGAACATTCTCCCAGGAAGAGCTTTCTTCCGGAGTCGGAGGGCTCACGGCGGCCGGTGACCGGCTCTTCTTCGCCGCCGACAACGATATTCATGGCAGAGAGCTGTGGACTAGCGATGGCACAGCGGCGGGCACCCACCTGGTCCACGACATCAACCCCGAAGGACTCTCTTCAAACCCTCGGGAGCTCACCGTGGCCGGTGACGAGCTTTACTTCTCCGCCTCCGATGGCCCATCCGGTCAAGAGCTCTGGCGACTCCCCCTGGCGAGTAACGCCCCCGCCTGCCGAGCCTCCAGCACGGCTCTGTGCCTCCTGGGAGAGCGGTTCAAAGTAGAGATGGGGTGGTCACGGGGAAACAGGCGGGTAACCATCGGTGCCAGCCGGGGAGTACCCATGACCGAAAACACCGGCTACTTTTGGTCTCTCCAGGATCAGGACGTCGAGACCGTGGTCAAGATCATCGATGGTCAGGGGGTCAACGGCCACCATTGGTTCTTCTTCGGCGACCTCTCCGACTCTCCCTATCGGCTCACCGTGACCGATACCCAAACCGGCCTGACCCGCCGCTACAAGAACCGCGGACGGCACCCCACCAGCTTCGCCGATGTCGAAGCCTTCGGCCCTCGCGGGGCCAACCTTTCTCAACCTTCGCCACCGCTAGAAGTCCAGGAGACAGCCCAGCCCATCATCCTCGACCGCCGAGCTGCGGCGACATCCCTCGAAGGCTGCTCCCCCAGCGCGACTCGCCTTTGCCTCAACGAGGGCCGATTCGCTGCCGAGGCCACCTGGACGGATTTCTCCGGCAACTCCGGAGAAGGCCAAGCGGTGGCTCTCAGCGGGGAAACCGGCTATTTCTGGTTCTTCAACGACAAGAACGTCGAGGCCGTCTTGAAGGTGATTGACGGCCGCCCCGCCAACGGCGCCTTCTGGGTGTTCTACGGCTCCCTGACCAACGTCGATTTCGACCTCACCGTCACCGATACCCAAACCGGCGCCGTGCGTGCCTACCAGAATCGCGGACGGCAATTCCGTAGCGTTGGGGACAAAGAGGCCTTCCCAGAGTAAGGAAGGACTCGGTAGAGACCAGAGCGGTGACAGACACCCTTCCATGCTAATGCGACATAATCAAGATATAATCTGTCTAGCCATAAGTGCCTCCTCGAGACTAGAACACTCCACGAAAGGACTCTCCTGATGCCCGCAAACGCATCTCGTTCTCGCCACATTCGCTCCCTGCTCCTTGGGGTGCCTCTGCTGGTGTTGCTTTCTGCCAGTCTTCCCGCGGACGGCCAGATTGCCGAGCAAGTGGTAGACCTCTTCCCTACCGGCAGCAACATTCCATCGTCGAGCTCCTTTCCCGGTGACTACCAACAGCTGGGAGATCGTGTGGTCTTCTTTGCCAGCACCCCTACGTCGGGCCACGAGGTCTGGGCGTCCGATGGCTCTTCGGCAGGCACTCAGCTTCTTTTCGATATTTGCCCGGGGTCCTGTTCCTCACGATCGGGATTTCTGGCGGTCACAGAAGAGATCGCCTTCTTTACCGGAGCCCGAATCGACCCCTTTGGAGATGAGACGACAGCTCTGTGGCGCACCGATGGTACCCGCGGTGGAACCTTCTCTGTCCTCGACGAATTCTTCATCGACCTGTTCGACGCTGAGCGCTTCGTTACCCTCCACAACGACATTCTGTATTTCGGCCTCCACCGGGAGGAGACCGGAACTCAGCTATGGAGGAGTGACGGCACCCGGGCGGGGACGTTCCAGGTATCCAATGTGCCCGATGGGCACGCCCTGACGCAGGATCGGAACCTCCAGGTCCTGGACGACCTGATCTTCTTTGTTGCAGAGCCCTTCCTATCCGGCCGGAGAGAGCTGTGGAAGAGTGACGGTACTCCGGAAGGAACCGCCCTGTACCTGGCCGACGACTCTGTCCCGACGGGCATCCCCTCAACCATCTACGCCAGCACAAATCACTTGTTCTTTGTTTCCAACTCCGGGGACGGCTCCCAGCTCTGGGCGGTCGATAGCCAAAGCTCCCTACCTCGCCAGATCACCCAATTTCCCCCTCATTCCAGCCCCAGTGCCATCGCCCCTCGAGGGGATCGCTTCTACTTCGTAGCCCCAGCTCCGGGAGCGACTTCGGGACAAGACGAAGAGCTTTGGGAAAGCGACGGTACGACCAACGGTACGCGCCGAATTTCGAATCTGGAGGAAGCTGATCCCTTTCCTTTCCGGTTCAACGAGCCCAACCCCATAGAACGAGTCGGCAATTCCGTGGTCTTCATCGCAGATGACTCTCTCGGCCCGGCTCTTTGGCGAACCGATGGCAACCCATCCTCGACGGAACGGTTCCCCCTGGCTTTGATCATCGATGACTCCTTGGCCAGTTTCGGAGACCAGGCCATCGTTTTCGGCAGCGCCGACGGAGTCGTCTTCGAGCCTTGGCTCAGCGACGGGACCTTGGAGGGAACTCACCCACTGACCGATCTCTGCAATGTCCCCTGCAACCAGCCGAGTTTTCAGCAAGGAAGGCTCGGTGACGAGCTCTTCTTCCTGGCAGAAGATGCCGACCGTAGGCCTCAGCTCTGGAAGACCGATGGCAGCGCCGAGGGAACCCACAGGCTCACCCACTTCCGTGAGTTTCTAGGAATTGGCGGTAATGCTACTTCCGGCTGGATTGGCGGCGGGAACGATCAGGTATTCCTATCTATTTCGGAAACCGATCACGGCGCCGAACCCTGGGTGCTCGACGACAGCCCAGAGGGTGCTCGTTTGCTTCTCGATATCTCAAAGGAGCCCTCTGGCTCTTCTCCCCGATTTCTAACCCCTTCTGATGACCATCTGTTCTTTGAAGCGAACTTGCCTAGGCAGGGCGGGCAGAACTTTTCTCCCATCGCGATCGCAAAAACTCGTGGAGACGCCGGAACGACGAACATTTTGAGAGAGTTCGGTTCGAACTTCGGCCCTTTCCCTTCGGCTCTCGTTTCGGCCGGGGACCGTGTATTTTACTCGCTCGAGAATGAAACGAGCCTCGAGGCGTGGGCTATCGACCCGACCACGGACGCCTTTACCCTCCTCGAGACCTTCGCCAAACCCACCGTCGCCAGTCGCATCCTGCCAAGTGGATTCGTAGAAGCAGGTGGCTCTGTGTTTTTCACCGTTCCTTCAGGAGAGGACCGGGGGGTCTGGAAAACTGATGGCACCGCGGAGAGCACGGAAAAAGTCTCGAACTTCGGCCCCGCTCAAGTGACTCTCATCGACGGTCTACAGGCAGTTGGCAACCGCTTGTTCTTTGCCACCGAGGATAACCAAAGAAACCTTTCTTTTTGGTCCAGCGGCACGGCATTCAACGCCCCCCAAAGGCTGATCGAGCTGGAGTTCATCAGCCTCGAGGACCTTCTGACAGCACAAATCTTGCCCTTTGACGGCGGTTTCATCCTCGCCTTTTGCGATTTCCAAGACCTCACTTTGTGGAGATCCGATGGCAGCACCGAGGGAACCCATAGGCTGACCCAACAAACCTTTGGTTGTGACACCCTCTCGGCCAAAGCGAGTCCTCTAGCTTCCTACCGTGGGGAGATTTTTTTCACGGCTGGCAGCTTCGGAAACCTTGAATACGGCCTCTGGCGTAGCGACGGCACCGATCAAGGCACGGTAGCTGTCCGCCTGGAAGAAGGTCGAACTTCTGAAGTGTCGACCCCTCAGCTAGCGGTTGCTGACGACCGACTCTTCTTCGGCCTCAACGGCGATAGCCTCGGCTTCGAGCTGTGGACTTCCCGTGGAACCACCGAGACGACCCGCCTGGTCAAAGACATCCGTCCAGGAATCGCCTCATCTCGACCTCGTAGCCTCCAACCAGCCGGCGATCAGCTTTACTTCGTTGCCAACGATGGCGTTCACGGTTCAGAGCTCTGGGTCACAGATGGGACTCGGGACGGGACTCGCATGATTCACGACATCAATCCTGGTGGCCAATCGTCGAACCCCGGAGCCCTTACCGTGAGTGGCGAGAGGCTTTATTTCACGGCCAACGACGGTCTTTCCGGTGAAGAGCTGTGGGTCCTGCCCCTGGATGGCGCCGGGCCACCTTGCCGCGCCTCTGACACCGCCCTCTGCCTCCAGGACGGCAGATTCAAGGTGGAGATGCAATGGAAGGACTTCCAGGCCCGCACCGGTGCGGGCCAAGCGGTCTCCATCACCGAGGACACCGGCTACTTCTGGTTCTTCAATGACCAGAACGTCGAAGCGATCCTCAAGGTTCTCGACGGCAGGCCCGTCAACGATCACTTCTGGACCTTCTACGGCGCCCTATCCAACGTCGAATACTGGCTCACGGTCACCGACGCCGAAACTGGCCTGAGCCGCCGCTATTTCAACCCGTCTCGGAAATTTGCCAGCGTCGGAGACAACGTGTCCTTTGGTCCCTTGGGAGCTTCCTTGTTCCAGGCGCCGGAGGCTCTCGAGTCCACTGCGGCAGCGCAACCTATCGTGGTCGACGGCCAGATCTCCCAGGAAGCTCTCGGCCTCTGCCTTCCTAGTGTCACGCGCCTCTGCCTCAACGGGGGACGATTCGCCGTAGAAGCCACTTGGGCGGACTTCTCCGGCAATACTGGTGACGGCCAGGCGGTAACCTTGACCGACGACACCGGCTACTTCTGGTTCTTTCGCGACACCAATGTCGAGACGGTGTTGAAGGTGTTGGATGGCCGCCCCAACAATGGTGCCTTCTGGGTGTTCTACGGCTCCCTTTCCAACGTCGACTTCGACCTGACCGTCACCGACACCCAAACCGGCGCCGTGCGCACCTATCAGAACCGGAATCGGCAATTCGCCAGCGTGGGGGATACGGAAGCGTTCCCGGAGCCGTGACCTCATTTATCGAGAAGCTGGTTTTATCTGGGAGTCAGCCTTCTCGATAGGACTGGCTCGAACCCTGCCCTTCGGCAGCTTGCTGGTTGCCAGCCGGTAGGCCCGCTGGAAAAGGACACCTGAAGAGACCAGCCCCCCGGTCAGTGTGCCTTTTTACCTGTACCTGAGATAAGGTTTCGGGGTTAGAGCCGTGACGATCAGAATCCACGCGGAACCAGCTACCGACCCCATCCGGGCTGTATCCCCATAAGGGCAGAAAAGACCACCATGAAACCTCTCGACTTTCGCAGCGCCCCCCTTCTCTCCTCCACCGTTCTCCCGGTCCTTCTCCTCGCCTCGAGCCTCGGCCTTCTCTCCTGTGGTTCGCCCGGCTCTGGCAGCGGCAAAGCTGCCCTAGGGACGGACAAACCCAACATCATGCTGATTCTCTTCGATGACCTGAACGATTGGATCGAGCCCCTGGCGGGGCATCCGGACATCCAGACGCCCAATTTTCAGCGCCTGGCGGACATGGGAGTCAGTTTCACCAACGCTCAATGTGACTCCACCGCCTGCAATCCCTCCAGAACCGCTCTCCTCACTGGGTTACGGCCGTCGACCACCGGCGTCTACAAAAACGGCCAGCCCTACCTCGCCGCCGTCGCCGATCGCCCCACCATGATGGAGGCCTTCAGCGCTGCCGGGTATCGCACTCTCGGCGCCGGCAAGGTCTTTCATAGTTGGGGTCCCGGGAAGCTCGTCTGGGATGAGTTCGTGGAAAAGGACGACGACCCCAGGGCCGAGATGAGAGAGACCGCAGGATTGACCCAGCTGGCTCATTTCACCTGGGGCCCCCTCGACGTGGAAGACGAAGCCATGGACGATGTTCAGGTCGCTCTCCAGGCCAAGAAGTGGCTCGACTCTCCCCAGAAATCTCCCTTCTTCATGGCCCTTGGCTTTTATCGCCCCCACCTGCCCTGGAATGTGCCCCAGAAGTATTTCGACCTCTACCCATTGGACGAAGTCACCATTCCCAAGCTCGTAAACACGGATGTGGACGACCTTCCCCCTTCCGGCAAAATGCGTATGGACCGCCGGGCCCACAAGGCGATCGCCCTGGCCGGCCAGTATCCCCAAGCGATCCAGGCCTACATGGCGAGCGTTTCCTTTGCCGATGCGGTCTTGGGCCGCATCCTCGATGCTTTGGAGGCTAGCCCTTACCGGGACAACACCATCGTGGTGGTCACCAGCGACCACGGGCTCCACTTGGGGGACAAGAAACATTGGGGAAAGTACACCCTATGGGAACGAGCTGCCCACGTTCCTCTGCTGGTCTACGCCAAAGGCCTTGCAGGCGAAGGGCAAGCCTCCCCTCGTCCGGTGACCCTGGTGGACCTCTACCCGACTCTCCAGGAGCTGGCGGGCATCGAACCCACAACCAATCTCGACGGGATCAGCTTTGCCCCTCTGCTGCAGGACCCCCTAGCCAAAAGGGACCGTCCCGCCCTGACCAACTACCCCATCGAGGCCTATTCGATCCGGGACGAGCGCTGGCGCTATATCCGTTACCGCAATGGTGACGAAGAGCTCTACGATCACCAGACCGACCGGAACGAAAGAACCAACCTCGCCCCCGACCCGGCCCACGATGAGGTCAAGGAACGGCTCGCCAAGGCCATTCCTGCCGTGGCGGCTCCCAACGCTCCCATCACCTTCAACCCGGACGACCTACAAGGTACCGTCAAACACCTGGTGAGATTCTACGAGCCCAAGAGACTCATCAAAGCCCTGCAGCCCGTAGCCGAGCGCCGGGAGAAAAGGCGGCAAGAACGAAAGGCGGCAGCGGCGGCAGCAGCCTTGGACGAAGCGAAGGAAACCTCCTCGGAGGGGGGAAACCCGTAACTCTTTGGATCCCTGGCACACATCTTCAGAAGCGGTTTCCGGAACGGGGCCAGGAACGGGGCCAGGAACGACGTCTAGACTGGCACTGGAGGCGGCATCGGGGACAACACTGGGGACAAGATCGGGGGCAACACCGAAGGCGACCCCGGGGCGAACACCGAGCAGGCCCCCCAGGACGAAACAAATCCAGATGTTCAGAAGCTCCCCTAACTCGGCTTGGGCCCTAGCTGCTGCCCTGGTGCTGGCTGGCTTCCTTCAAGGATGCACTGGCCAGCGGGAAAGTGCTCCGAAGCCCGGGACCTCGGAAAGAGGCAAACCGAACGTTCTGCTCATCGTCATCGACGATCTCAACGACTGGATCGAGCCTCTAGGGGGTCACCCGGACGCCAAGACTCCCCACTTCAACCGCCTAGCCCGTCGAAGCATCTCCTTCACCAACGCCCACTGCGACGCCACCGCCTGCAACCCATCTCGGACCGCCTTGCTCACGGGCCTCCGGCCCTCCACCACCGGCGTCTACAAGAACGGCCAGCCCTACCTCGCGGCGGTGGCCGACCGGCCCACCCTCATGGAAGCTTTCACCGCCGCGGGTTACCGCACCCTCGGCGCCGGCAAGGTTTTCCATCGTTGGGGCCCCGGGAAACTCGTGTGGGACGAATACCGCGGTCGGCAGGATGATCCCAAGGGAGAACTGCGGGAAAGTGCCGGGCTGACCGGCCGGGCTCATTTTTCCTGGGGCCCCCTGGACGTAGAAGACGAAGAGATGGACGACGCCCAGGTGGTGCTCCAGGCCAAGCGGTGGCTCGAATCACCTCAGCCGGAGCCCTTCTTCATGGCCTTGGGCATCTATTTGCCCCATTTGCCCTGGAGCGTTCCCCAAAAGTACTTCGACCTCTACCCCCTGGACGAAATCACCCTCCCGGCAACTCCCCCCACCGACCCCGACGACTTGAGCGACCTACCCCGCTCAGCCCTCAATCGCCTGGACCGCGTCGCTCACCAGACCATCGCCCAAGGCGACCAAGTGAGACAGGTACACCAGGCCTATCTGGCCAGCATCAGCTTCGCCGATGCCATGTTGGGCCGAGCCCTCGATGCCTTGGACCAAAGCCCTCACCGGGACAACACCATCATGGTGGTGGTGAGCGATCACGGACTTCATTTGGGAGAGAAGGACCACTGGGGAAAGTACACCCTGTGGGAACGTTCCACCCACATTCCCTTGTTCATCTCGGCGCCCCATTTGGCGGCCCAAGCCGGAGCGCGCTCAGCGGGTACGGTCACCCCGGTGGACCTCTACCCGACCCTCCTGGAGCTCGCCGACATTCCCCCCATCTCCAACTTGGACGGGCGCTCTTTCGCGTCCCTACTGGAAGATCCCCAGCACCCCTGGGAACACCCGGCCTTGACCACCTACCCCAACCGGGACTACGCCGTCCGCAATCAAAGGTGGCGATACATCCGCTATCGCAATGGCGATGAAGAGCTCTACGATCATCAGCAAGACCCCCACGAATGGCACAACTTGGCAGGCGAGCCAAAACTCAACCCGATCAAAGAGGAGCTGGGCACCTTCTTCCCCGCCGTCGCTGCACCGGATGCTCCGGTTACCTTCAAACCGGATGACCTCCAGGCCACGGTGAAGTTTCTGGTTCGATTCTTCGAACCGGACAAACTGATTCGTAAACTCGAAGCGGAAGCCGAAAAACGGCAGCAGCATGACCAAGGGGAGACTGAGCCGTAGGCTGTTTACGGGCCGGGGCTTTCGGCGGGAACTAGGCCCCGAGATGCCTCACCTCCCCCAGGACTCCCTTCCATCCCTCGTGCTGGGTGGATTTGCCCTGGGATGATAGTTTCACCTCAGGACGAAACTGCTTGTGCACGATCACTCTCACCACGGCCATTCTCACCACGATCTCGAGGACTTCGGCCCGGGCAAGGCCAACCGAGCCTTCGCCCTGGGCATCTCCCTCAATCTGATATTCGTCGCCATTGAGGCCGTCTACGGCTGGTGGAGTGGGTCGCTGGCCCTGGTGGCGGATGCGGGTCACAATCTCAGCGATGTCATGAGCCTCGCCTTGGCTTGGGGGGCCGCCGCCATGGCCTCCCGCCGCCCTACCCCACGACGCACCTACGGCTTTCGCCGGGCGACCATTCTCGCTTCGTTGTTGAGCGCTATTCTCCTGCTGGGCGCCCTAGGGTGGATCGCCTGGGAGGCGATCGCACGATTTCAATCTCCAGCCCCCGTCGCCGGATGGACCATGATCATCGTCGCCGCCATCGGTGTGGTCATCAACACAGCGACCGCCTTGCTCTTCGTAGCCGGACGCAAGAAGGATCTCAACCTTCAGGGAGCGTTTCTCCACATGGCCGCGGATGCAGCGGTTTCCCTGGGAGTCGTTATCGCGGGCATCGCCATCCTGTGGACCGGCAAGCTGTGGCTCGATCCGGCCATCAGTCTGGTCATCGTCGTGGTGGTCTTGATCGGTACCTGGGGGTTGCTGCGGGACTCACTGAACCTGGCGGTGGACGCAGTGCCAGCGGCCATCGAGCCCGAAGAGGTGCGCGAATTCCTCACTTCCCAACCGGGAGTGGCGAGTCTTCACGATCTCCACATCTGGGCCATGAGCACCACTGAGTCCGCCCTCACCGCTCATCTGGTGATGCCCGAGACCCCCGCCGACGACGCCTTCCTCCACCGCCTCACCGAGGAGCTACATCGGCGCTTCGACATCGACCACGCGACACTGCAGGTCGAACGGGACGCCGACCAGGCCGGCTGCCGGCAGTTTTCCGCTAGCTGCTGTTAACCGCCTCGTCCCCTCGACCCCAAGATTCCTAGGCTGGTGTGTCACCCCTGAGAATTCGGACGGCTTGCAGTAGCTAGCTCGCCCAGCACCTCTACCGCTAAGAGGACATCCTCCCGGCGGCAATCGAACTGACCCACCTGGAAGCGGATCACGAACTGCCCCTCGTGAACGGTTTGGGTCAGGTAGATACGGCCGTCATCGTTGATCGCTTGGAGCAGGCGTTCGGTGGCGTCGTTGGCGTCCTCCCCTGGGGGGGCGTACTGGAAGGTGAAGAGGGATAGGTGACACTTCGTCACCAGACGAAAGTCTTCCAGGGCTGCGATAGCAGCAGCCGCCTCTTCAGCCCATGCGATGTGGTTCCGGATACGTTGGCGGAGATCCTCGAGACCGTGGGCTCGAAACAGGAACCAGAGCTTGAGGGCTCGAAACCGGCGCCCCAGGGGAATGGTCCACTCGCTGTAGTTGGTGACCTCTGTCTGGCCCAGGGTCTGGAGGTACTCCGGTCGAATACCCAGGGTGCGGACCTGTGGCTTCGGATCGGCCAGAAATTGGATCGAGCAATCGAATTGGGCACCGAGCCATTTGTGAGGATTGATGGCGATGCTATCGGCACCGTCGATTCCCTCCCAAAGCTCTCGAAGCTCCGGACAGATCATCGCGGAACCGGCCCACGCCGCATCGACGTGAACGTAAAGATCCTGTTCCCGCGCCACCGCGATCGTTTCTTGCAAACGGTCCGAGGCGCCGATGGAAGTCCCACCAATGCACAGGATCACACCAGCTGGCAAGTAGCGCGCAGCGCGATCCGCCTCGATGGCTTCTCGCAGCGCCTCGGCGTCCAGGGCCCAAGAACCATCCGTCGGCACTTTGACCAGATTCTGCTGGCCAATACCAGCGATGCGGATCGCTTTGTCCACGGACGAGTGAGTCTCCGGTGAGGCGTAGACCCGCAGCTGTGGCTGCCCCGCTAGGCCAGAATCATTCCCTCGCCAGGCGAGCGCGCGCTCGCGCATGGTCAAGACGCCGCACACATTCGCCGTCGTTGCTGAGTCTTGGATGACCCCTTGAAACCCTGTCCGTAACCCCAGCGCCTGGCGCATCCAGTCGACCATCCGAGTCTCGATTTCGGTGGCGGCAGGCGAGGTTTGCCAGAGCATGCACTGGGCTGCCATGACGGAGGTCAAATTCTCCGCGACCATGGAAGCCGGCGCGGCGTTGGCGCTAAAATAGGCGAAAAAACGCGGGTGTTGCCAGTGAGTCATGCCGTCCGGAACGATGCGCTCGAAGTCAGCGAAGATCGTCTCCATGTCCTCGGGCTCGTCCGGCGGAGTGTCCGGCAACATGGCAGCAATCTCTCCCGGGGCAGTCTGGGCCCGCACCGGGCGCTCCGAGAGATTGGCAA
This sequence comes from Deltaproteobacteria bacterium, assembly GCA_022601195.1. GTDB lineage: Bacteria > Acidobacteriota > Thermoanaerobaculia > Multivoradales > JAHZIX01 > JAHZIX01. The sequence continues at coordinate 105,026 of JAHZIX010000035.1, read as the reverse complement.
GATACTCGGCGCCCCACTGGGCTGCCCGTTCAGCCCAGCGGAAATAGTCTTCTCGTTTCATGGGCCGGAGTGTACACCGCTGCGGCTCACCGGTGATGATGGACCGGTTTCAATCCTGGCTACGGGCCCTCGAGGATTCTCTTGCCCCATCCACCCATGAATGTGACCGCTGGTTCAACCAGAAAGGGACCCCACCCCAGGAAGTTGATAGCGACACCTCTCACCAGAGTTTATGGCTACCTTCTCTGGGTTGTTTACTAGCACCTCACCGAGATACCAAGAGTCCCTGAGCTGACCTGCTTCCGCCTCAGCTACGGACAGTCCTTCCAGCCGAAGCTCCCGTTTCGCTGACAGATCTTCTCGTCTGGTAAGGTCAAACTATGCCCAGCGAACAGATTTTCGACATCGCGGAAGCTCAGGCAGAACCGGTAGTTGCACTAGCCTGTCTGGCTAAAGAACTCAGCCGGGAAACGGTATCTCAATGAATAGGAGCGGGCCCGTCCATGGGACTTCTCAATCGCTTTGGGGCTCAACCCAAAAGCACCTAGCGGGATCGCTCTCAGGTGAAAAAACCTATGATCAAATGGCCCACTGAATGGTACGCACTTTGTGATTTCTGGGAAGCGCGTCGAGCCCGAATCGTCCAGCGAGGTCGCGCCTTCCAGATCGCGGCAATGGCGGCAGGTGTCGCTTGGGTGGCAGCAAAAGTACTAGCACCGTCGGCCGCCAAGTTCGCCTTCTTCGCGGCTCTTTTCTTTGGCTGCTGTTTCGCAGCGACCCTGGGATACCTAATCGCCCAACGAGCCGAGTTTCGTCGACGGTCACGGGCCGCCCAAGACGCGGGACGGGCGGCGGCGCGCCAAGCCGAGGAGCAGCGGCCCCCGGACCCCGGCCAGTGCCTCGACACCCCGGCCGGTGTGCGCTCCGTCTCTTCCTTCGATCTTTCCATTGAGATACCTGAACCGATTGTCCTTCCGGCATCGCCCATGGGAACTCTGACGTTTCACCCAGGCACCACCTTGTTCCATCTCACCCTAGACAAGGAACCAACGGTTCCAGAGGGGCGAGATCCCTACGACCCGAAGGCCCTGCGCGTCTCTTCCGTGGTGATAGATAGCCAAGGAACTGCCTGGCGAACAGATACGTTTATCGACCCCTCTGAGCTAACCGGCGAGCTCGAGCCACCGCGTGCAGAGCGCGGCAACGTCAAGTTCTGGAGCGAGGTTCCCGACACCTGGCGATCAGCCATGGAAGACCGAGTCATCCTACGTGAGGTGGTCAGCTTGATCGACAGTCGGGAGCGCTTCCAAATGCCTGTTGGTGCCCTCACCCTGACCGTGTTCAACAAATACCAAGGACCAACCATCGATTGTGCCTTGCTTCGCCACCAGGAAGACCCATCCGACCGTCGACTGGTCGTGCGCTGCAGCAACATGATCTACGAGCAGGCCAAAGACGCTGATGGCACTGAGATCGCTCAGGGAGTTGATCAGGTGACCTTCGGCTATCTCCTCGATGCCGCGGAGCTGTTACCTATTCTCTCGCCTCAGACCCACTACCGATCACTCGAAGAGTGGGATGAAGCTGATGATGGTTCGGGTCCCGTCTTTCGATCCACTGCTGAAATCTCCCCTGGAGCGCCTCAACCGAACGTGCAGTTCACTCCGAACGAATCGGTCTAGGGTTCAACAACGGCTTCAAAAAGACTTGACGAGCTGTAGGCTCGGTTTGCCCAGCCCTCGACTTCAAAGGCAGGAAGATCGGTAACCGAATAGTGAAAGGTCGGAACGAAGTAGCGTTGCTCTCAGAGAGAGGAAGGCTCCAGACCACCCTCCCTTGAGGCAGGTGGTCTCCAGTAGAAGCGAAAATACCTTGCACCAACGCAACACCAGCTTTGACTCTCGAAACCCGGATTGATTCTCAAGGCCCGACGTTGCCGCGATAACCCCTCACCTAAAAACAGAAGACCACGAACAGACCCAACATCCGTTCGTGGTCGGTGCGAGGCGAGGGGGAGGCGTCAGGAGTTTCGCAGGGATTCCGTGGGGCTCACGGAGGTGGCTCGGACTGCTGGTAGGAGAACCGCCAGAGTGGCCACGGCGAAGAGGACGACGGCCGCGAGGACGACGGTGAGAGGGTCTCCCGGGGACACTCCGAATAGTAGGCTGCTCATGAAACGAGTGCCAATGGCCGCAGCGATAGCGCCGCAGACCACTCCCACCGCACAGAGGACCAATCCCTGACGGAGGATCATCTTCAGGAGGGTGCCTCGGTTGGCTCCCAAAGCCATTCGCAAGCCTAGCTCCCGTTGGCGCTGACCAACGGAGTAGGACATCACACCGTAGAGGCCCACCGCTGCCAAAACCAGGGCGGAGATACCGAAGATGGAAAGCAGATACATGACGAATCGGGTCGGCGCCACGGCCTCGTCAACGAGGGCCTGTACGGAGAGCAGCTCCTCCACCGGCATTTGAGAGTCCACCCGAGCTACCGTTGCCCGTAGGGAGCCCAGAAGGCCGGTCGGTTGTTGATTGCTGCGCACCACCAGATAGGCCTGTTCCAAGTCTTCCAACTCTTGGAGAAAGGGAACCAGAATCTCCGGCTCCGGCTCGGAGCTGGGACCGGAGAAATGGACATCTCCAGCGACGCCGACGATGGTCACCCAGGGGAAATCAATTCCCTGCAATTCCTCCGGCAAAAGGTGCGCCGGCGGTACCAAACGTAGGCGCTTGCCGACGGCCTCTTCCCCGGATAGGAAACGCTGAACGAAGGTCTCATTGACCACCGCCACCTTCTGACCGTCATCTCGGTCCGTCGAGTTGAAGGAACGACCGGTAGCGATGGGAATCTTCAAGGTCGAAAAGTAGCCCGCGCTGACCTGGCGAAAGTCCACCGGCTGCAACTGATCCATGGTCTCCACGGGACGGCCTTCCAAGGTAAATACCTTGACGGAGCCACTGCCCGCCAGCTGAATGTCGGAAACCACCGCTGCCTCCTCCACTCCCGGCTGAGTGGCGGCGGCTTCCAAGACTCTTTCGACGAATTGCAGGCGAGACGCTGAAGTGGGGTAACGATTTTCGGTCAGCTCCATGGGGAGCATCGCCAGCTGCTGGGGCTCGAATCCGGGATCGACATCTTGCAGCATGAGGAAGCTGCGCACCATGAGGCCACAGCCCACCAACAACAAGAGAGCCAGCCCCACCTCGGCCACGACCAGGAAGGCTCGAGTCTTCATCTGTGCCTTGCCGGAAGAGGTGCCTCTCACCTCGCCATCGTTGAGCAGGGATCGAAGGTCGGTGCGAGACGAAGTCAACGCCGGCAGCAGGCCGAAGGCCAATCCGCTGATCAGCGCTACCCCTAGGGTGAAGAGAAGAACTCGATGGTCGAGGGATATTTCGTCCAACCTAGGCAGGTTCACCGGGCTCAGGGCGACCAAGTAACGAGTGCCAAAGGCGGCCAACAGCAGCCCCAGAACGCCCCCGGCAACCCCCAGAACGAGACTCTCCAGGACCATCATGCGCGCCAACTGAGCGCGACTGGCACCGAGAGCTGCTCGTAAGCCTAACTCCGCGGCGCGGCGGGAGGATCGCACCACCAAGAGGTTGGCGACGTTGGCACAGGCCACTAACAAGAGCAGCAAAGAGGCCAGGACTAGAAGACGAAAGGTGCTTTCGACGTTCTTCATCAACTCCCCACGAAGAGAGTTGAGCACCACGCCGATCTCTGCCCCCGGGGGCCGTACCTCCGCATCCAGCCGCTTGGAGATACCAGCCATCTGTTCCTGGGCTTGCTTCAGGGAAACTCCGTCTTTCAGACGGCCGATGGCCGACAGATAGAAATCCATGCGGTTGGCGAGGATTTCCGCATCGAAAGCCAAGGGCACCCACAGACTTGCATGGCGAAGAGCCGGAAAGCGAAAGGACGCCGGCAGGACGCCCACCACCGTATGGGCTTCCCCATCCAGCTGGATGGTCTGCCCGAGGGCGTTGGAAGCCCCTCCGAAGCGGCTCTGCCAATAAGGGTGACTGAGCACCACGACCCGCTCACTGGATTCGAGACCGTCCTCTTCCAGGAGGGGCCGACCGGTTTGAGCTCCGACTCCCAGCAGGGAGAAGAATTGAGGTGTGACCGCTGCGGCGTCGACCTGCTCCGAACCTTCGGCTTGGCGCAGACTGACCTTGCGTTCCTCGAAGGCCGCCAACTCCTCGAACACCGAGCTCTGGGCTCGCCAATCCATGTAGTCCGCAGGAGAAACGGGGATTTCGTCGTAGCCCTGGGAGGGAGCACTCTCCCAGATCACCACTAACCGATCCGCATCTTGGAATCCAAAAGGCTTCAGGAGAACCGCATTGACCACCGTAAAAATCGCAGTGGTGGCTCCGATCCCAACGGCCAAGGCAATAATCGCCGGAAAGGTGGCCGACCGAGCCTTGTAGAGCATCCGTAGGGCATATCGAATTTCGATCCAGAGCTTATCCATCCAACACCTCAAAAATCATTCTTCAAAAAATTCTCTATCAACGATTCTACCTGATCCTGGAAGTTAAAGAACAGGAGCTTGCTCACTTTGTAGCGTCTCCTGAACCGTCTCCGGAACTGTCTCCGGAACCGCTTCCAGAGCGACCTCGACCCCATCCTTTTCAGCCTCCAAGGACTCTTCCGGGGAAGACTCCTCGGCTTCCGGATTGGCGTCGGGCAACTCGTCGTCGACTCGGCGCAGCCGGGGGTGGAGGTAGCCCAGAACTCCCGCCAACATGGGCAGAGCGCCGAACAGGATGAACATGAAACCGATGCCTCGGCCAGGACCGACCCCGATCACTCGACCAACACTATCGGCGAGGGCACCGCCTTCCATCAGCATGGGCTCGAAGACCTTGTCGGCCAAGGGACCGGCGAGAACATAGGAGGCCAACAAGGCCGACCGAGAGACCATCGAGCTGAAGGAAAGTACCCGGCCCTGGAGTTTGAGATCCACCTTGGCTTGCCACAGCGCCTCACTGCTCCCGAAGAGGATCGGCGCCGAAGTCGTGATGACCATCATGGCCAGGCAAACGGGAATCGCCGACGGCCAGATACCCGTCAACATGATTCCCAAACCGAACAGGATACTGAAGCCGAGAATGCCGTTGATCTTCTTCTTCGGCCCTCCCCAAGCGCTCATGGCGATACTGCCGATGATGAACCCCGTACTGGCGATGGACAAGACCGTGCCCAGCACAGCCGGCGAGGCGAAGCTCAACACCAGAGGTTGGCCGGCGACGTTGGCCAGGCCGATGGCAAAGTTGTCGATCATGAAGATGCCCATCACCAGGAGCAACCCGCTGCGGGCGCGCAAATAGGACAGCGCTTCTCCCATGTCCCGCAGGATGGAGTCGCTCCTCTCCTCGTCGTCGGAGGGCTCCGTGGTGGATGGCATCCTCACCATGAGGAGAGTCCCCACTCCAATGACGAAGGAGGCGAAATCCACCAGGATCACTCCCTTGAGGCCGATGAACTGGATCAAGACTCCCGCCAGCAAGGGGCTCAAGACCCTGGTGACCGCTGAGCCCAGTTGATAGAAGCCATTGGCTCTACCCAACTTCTCCGTGGGCACCATGAGAGCAAAGGAAGCGCTGTAGGCAACGGATTGGAAGGTCTCCGCAATAGAGGTCGCGGTGACCAACACGATGATGTGCCATAGCTCGAGCTGGCTGGTAAACAGCAAAGAGGCTACCGCCAAGGTACTCAAGGCGGAGACGGAATCGCTAACCAGCATCGCTGTTCGGCGGTTCAATCGATCGACCACGGCACCGGCAACCGGAGACAAAAGGATGCCCGGTAGGGTCGTGGCGAAAATGATGGTGGCGAACTTGGTCACCGAGCCCGTCTGCTGAAAGACCCAGACACCGAGGGCGAATCCTGTGAGCTCACTACCCAGCATGGACAGTACTTGGCCAGCCCACACCGTGTAGAAAGCTTTCATCCCTGTTAATCCAAACTTCGTTTTCACGTCGTGCTCCTATTTTCCATCATGGGCTAGCGGGAGATTTCCCGCGCGCCGCAATACGTTCCTGTAGTTTTCTGGCGAGCGTCTGAACATGAGGTTCATCCGCCATGGTGGCGTGACTTCCCGGCACCCGGTGAACCCGAGCGTCCGTGGCGGTATGGCTTCTCCAACCCAAGGTCGAGTCGTCGGCCTCCGGGGGTTCGTCGTCGCTCTCTTCAGCGAGAAATAAGTCGATGCCGGCGGCAACCTGGCCGGGGCGGTAGTTTCGAAGCACCTCGATCCTGGATTTGAAGAGCTCCAATCGATCTGCAACCCAGGAGGGCCCGAGATCTTCACCGGAGGCGGTGGTGAGCATCGCCGCTTCGGTGCGTGCCAGGCGCTCCTGGTCGTCGAGGCCTTCGAGGTCTTCTACTTCCAGCTCCGCTCCCCACTCCTGAGCGATGGCGACCAGGTAACTTTCGTCCGTGGCCGCTTCGGCAAAGGCTTCCACCTGGGAGGCGGCAGCGGTATCCAGGATCGCCAAAAGGTCGACGGACTCTCCGGCGCCCTCCAGCTGGGCGGTCATTTCGAAAGCGATTTGGCCCCCAAAGGACCAGCCGAGCAAGAGGTAAGGGCCTTCCGGTTGAATGCGGCGGATCTCCTCGACATAGCGGGCCGCCATGGCCACCACGGACACGCCGTGCCGCCATTCCCCCCATAGCACCGGGTCCCGCAGGCCGTAGACCGGTCGCCCGATTCCCAAGGCCTTTGCCAAGGCCAAATAGCCGAGGATGTTGCCGCTTCCGGGATGGACGCAAAACAATGGGCGGCCCTCTCCCCGGGGCTGCATGGCGACGAGAGGTACCGGCGGCAAGGACGGTTCGTCCTGGCGCAACACCTCGGCCAGAGCTTCCACGGTGGGGCCAGCAAATAGAGTGGCCAAGGGTAGATCGCGACCGAGACGTAACTTGATGCGAGCCAGCAGCCGCACCGCCAAGAGGGATTGCCCCCCGAGGTCGAAAAAGCTGTCCTCGACGCCAATCTCCCCGACCTCCAGCAACTCCTGCCAGATCTCCAGGACTTGGCGTTCGATCTCATCTCGGGGCGGCACTCGAAGCGTTCCGTCCCCCAGGGCATCGAGGGGCGGCGAGAGGGCCTTACGGTCCAGCTTGCCGTTGGCGGTCAAGGGTAGGGATTCCAGCTCGACCCATTGGGAGGGCACCAAATGGCCCGGCAGGTCGCGAGCCAACTCCGTCTTCAGCTGGGATGGGCTCAGGGACACCCCAGGCTCTGCCACGACATAGCCGATCAGCCGGGTATCTGCGCTCCCCCCCTTGCCTCGATGCACCGCAGCCGCGGCCTGGGCGACGCCCTTCAATCTACCGACGGACGCCTCGACCTCTCCCAGCTCGATGCGGAAGCCCCTCACTTTGACCTGATGATCGAGACGCCCCTGAAACTCCAGTCGGCCCTGGGCATCCAGATGTACCCGATCACCGGTTCGGTACAAGCGCTCCCCGGGTTGGTCCGACAGGGGATCCGGCACGAAGGCGAGGGCCGTCTGGCGAGGGTCCTCGAGGTATCCCCGACCGACGCCGATGCCTCCCACGAAAAGCTCTCCCGGTAGCCGCGGCGGCACCGGCTGGAGCCAAGGATTGAGCACCGACAGCCGCAAGTTCGCCAAGGGCTTGCCGATGGGCACCGTCCGCGCCTCCGGCGGCGGGGCGTGATCGATCACCTCATGGGTCACGTCGTCGGAGCATTCCGTCGGCCCGTAGGCGTTGACGATGGAAATCTTTGGAAAGCGCTCCAGCCAGGACCGGCACAGCCCTGGAGGCACGGCTTCACCGGTGACCAACAACCATCGCAGGATGGGCAGGTCCCTGTCCCCTTCCGACTCCAGAGCCGCCTGCAACAAGGAAGGAACCGTCTCCAGCACAGTCACTTCCCGCTGCTCCGCTGCCCGCAGCAAGCGGCTGCCATCGAAGGCCACCTCATCTTCGAAAATCTCTACTCGGGCCCCCACCATGAGGGGAGCGAGGAACTGCCAAACGGAAATGTCGAAGCAGGTGGAGGCCGTTTGAGCCACGATGTCCCCCGCTTGGAGGCCCAAATCTTCCACCTTGATCCAGAGATGGTTGAGCATCCCCTGGTGATTCACCATCACCCCTTTGGGCTTGCCCGTGGAACCGGAGGTGAAGATCACATAGGCCAGCTCGCTGCCGGCAGCCTTGCCCGGAAGGTCTTGGGGGGTCGAAGCCGAGGCAGGGATGGAAAGGACCGGTTCTTCGAGAGGAATCAGCTGTACTCGGGAATCCCGGGATTCCGGTAAGCCTGGTGAGTCCAGAGCGAGCTCTTCCCAGGCCTGTGCCAAGGGCTCGCGACTCGCCTTCGAAACCAAAACGACCGGGCAACCGGCCTGCTCGATGACGGCTCTCCATCGCCTCGGTGGATAGTTCGGGTCCAGGGGCACATAAGCACCTCCGGCCTTGAAGACCGCCAGGATGGCCACCAGAAAGTCGATTCCCCGAGGCCCCAACACGGCCACGGGCACGTCGGTCGTCACCCCTTCCGCCAACAACCGGTGAGCCAAATGATCCGAAGCCTCCTGGAGCTCCCGATAGGTGCAGCGGCGCAATCCCTGGCTCGCCGCCACCGCAGTGGGGTTCCGAGCCGCCTGGGCAGCCAGAAGCTCGACCAGGCTAGATCCTGCTGGAGCACTGGGCCTCGAGGCACCCGTCTCGAGAAGGTTCGCTCCCTCCGTCTCTCGCACCAGAGGAGGAGCGGATCCCAGAGCCAGGAGCTGCGAGCGCTCGGCGGGGGAAAGTAGATCGAGGTCCCCCAGGCGCAGGGCTCCTTCCGAAATCTGTTGGCAGCAGCTCAGCAGCCGGTCGAGAAAGCCGCCGTCCACCAACTGATCCGGAGAAAAGTAGAGCTTGCACTCCACCTGGTCCGCCATCTCCCGAACGATGAGGTGAACCTCGTCGCTGGAATAGGAGTTGTGGTCCACCAAAGCCCGTTTGGCTCCCAGGGCGTCCAGGTGGCCGAAGCGGTAATAGTTAAAGTAGAACTTCAGCCCTCCCGCTCCGAGAATGCGATTCTGCAAGAACAGGGAGATGTGCTGCATCTCTCCCAGAGAGCGGCGGTAACCCCGAGCCAACTCCACCCACTCTGCGATGGAGGAACCGAGCCGGTTCAGGGACTCCGGGAAGACCACGGGAAAGACCTCGTAGAAACAACCCAAGGTGTCTCGGTGCTCCTTGGGCCTTCCGGTAGAGAAACTCGCGACGGAGAAATCTTCTTCCGGACGGTACAAGCGGCTGAGGAGCGCTCCAAAGGCGGTGAGGAACAAGGTCGGCAAGGCGCAACCGGTCCGCTGGCAGAACTGCCTCAAACTCGCCTCTTGGTCTCTCCGAAGGCTCTTGAGGTGGAGGTGAATCTCGCTGCCGCCCGTCTTGGGTCGCAAGTTCTCCAAAGGAACGACATTGGCCAGCCGGGGCCGCCAGAAGGCCTCGATCTCCTGGCTATCCACCACGGCCAAGTTGTCACCGACAAAGTCGTAGAAAGAAGCGAGAGCTTCTCGTTGCGGCTCCCTTCCCGTCGCCAGGTCTTCGTAAGCGGAGCTGACTCGCTGATGAAACACATTGCAGGCCAGGCCATCGAAGAGTAGGTGGTGAATCGCCATCACCGCCGTCCAGCCGCCATCGACGTCGCGCACCAATCGATGGCGAACCAGGGTCGGTGCCAGGATCTCCATAGGTTGTTTGATCAACCCCTCCACGAAGCGCAGGAACTCCGGGTGATCCGTGGGTCGGTGAGGCGCCGGGACGATGGCGAAATCGACCGGAGCCTTCCGGTCCACCCATTGATACACCTGGTCCCGGAAGGTCAGCAGCCGAGTGCGCAGAATGTCTTCTTCCGCCACCACCCACTCCACCGCTCGCTGCCACAAGTCCGGATCCAAATCGTCTCCGAAGTACATGGAAGAGCCGAGAATGAAAGTGGACGCCCGCGGCGCGAAGCAATGCCCCAGATAAAGATCCCGCTGGGTGCCCGTGAGGGGAGCGAGACGGCCCATCCTCCCTTCGTCGATTCCCTGGGCAGCGGCCATCTCTCGCCGCATCAAAGGAAGCAGCTTGAGGTGCTGCTCGGCATCCGCCACTGCTGCGGCCACGAGATCCTGGAAGCGAGCCAGGAAGATCTCTACTTGCTCCCGTTCCAGCCGCTCCGGGCGGAAGTCCGCGTGGCATTCCAAGCCTTCCGGAGCCTCGATCACCTGGAGGAGCAGGTCGCACCGGGCGGTCCGGTCATCCGCCTCCAGGGGCTCGACTTCCAGGCCCGCGAAGCCCAAGTCCTCGTCATCGCCCTGGGCTAGCTCAAAGCCCACCTCCACCAAGGGAAACCTGCCCAGGTCGCGATCCGGCTGAACTTCCGCCACCATGCGGTCGAAAGGAAGCTCCTGGTGGGTGAAAGCGCCAAGAACCGTCTCCCGGGTCCTGCCGAGCAGCTCTGAAAGGGTTGGATTTCCCCGGAGGTCTGTGCGCAAGGGCAGAACGTTGACGAAGAACCCCATCAGATCTTCCAGATCCGGATGGTTTCGATTGGCCACCGTCGTCCCTACCAGCAGATCTTCCTGGTGAGTGAGATGGTAGAGCCAGCCCTGGAACAGGGCCAGAAGGGTGATGAAGGAAGTGGTGCCATGGCGCTGGCCGAGCTCTCGAACCCCTTCTGAAAGGGGAGCTGGGAGAGATCGGGTGACTCTCTCGCAGGTGGTCTGCTCCGCCCGCTGGCGTCCCGGTGCGAGATCCACCGTCGGCAGATCCCCACTCAGCTTTTGGCGCCAATAGTCGAGGTGCTCGGAGAAGTTACCCGCCTCCATCCTGCGCCGCTGCCAGTGGGCGACATCGGCATATTGGAGAGAGCCCGCTGCCGGCTCCTTCCGGGAACCACCCAGGGCATCCGAATAGAGACTTCTGAGCTCTTGGGTAAAGAGCTGCATGGACCAGTCGTCGGCGACGATGTGGTGCAAGGTGATCACCAAGATCCAGGCGCTGGAGCTCTCCCGCAGGAGACGAAATCGGTACAGAGGATCGGTTTCCAGGTCGAAAGGTCGTGCGGCCTCGGCCTCCACCAGGCTCTCGCCCTTGAGGCGGGCCTGATCCACGGCCTGATCCACTGGCTGATTCATCGGCAGGCCCGTCGCCAAGCTGGTGAGATCCACCACCGGCAGCACGAAGGGTGGCACCTCCCGGGTGCGCACCCGAGGCTCGCCCTGGCTGGCAAAAAATTGGGACCGCAGGACTTCGTGCCGGAGAACCAGGCATCGCAAGCTCCATTCCAGAGCCGGTGGGGACAGAGGGCCGGTCAGCCTCAAGGCCCCATGAATGTTGTAGGCCGCGCTACCGGGCTGGAGCCGGTCGACGAACCACAACCGCTGCTGGGCGAAGGAGAGCTCGTCTCCCCCCTCCACGACGGGTCGCCGGGGAATGCGGTTCAAGCTCGGCTCCGCTGCCTGACGCCGCTGCCGCAACTTCCGTTCGAGGGCTTGGCGTTGTTTCGGCGTCAGCCGCTGTAGTCTCTGATCGACGGAGCTCATGGACTCGTCCCCACTTGCGGGGCCGCCTGGCCTCGCTCTTCTTCCTCGAGCAGTGCATCCAACTCCTCTTCCGACAGAGACTCGACTTCGGTGAGCAAGTCGGCCAGGTTCCCGTCCGGTCGAAAAGCGTCCCGCTCGGTGAGAAAAGAGTGAAAAGCCTCGATGGTCGGTTGGTCAAAGAGAGCTCGCAGAGGCACTTCCACGCCGTATTCGTTGCCGATGCTCGAGACCAGTCGCATGGCCAGAAGGGAATGACCGCCGAGCTCGAAGAAGTTGTCGCGAATCCCCACTCGGTCGACGGCTAGAACCTCGCTCCACAACTCTGCCAAGCGGGCTTCGGTGGCCGAGCGCGGCGCCAGGTAGGACTCCGCCAAGGTCTCCCGGAAGGCTTCCGGGGTAGGTAGGGCTGCCCGATCCAACTTACCGTTGGCATTGAGAGGCAAGGCGGGCAGCTCCAGGAAGGCGGCGGGAACCAGGAAGTCCGGCAAGGTGCCTCGAAGTGCCTCGGCGACGGCCCCTTCGTCCAAGGAATCTGCCAAGGAATCTTTCGGGCCCCCTGTGGCCGAGGGGACCACATAGGCCACCAACTGCCAATCTTGGCGACCGGAGGCTTTGAGCGGCACGACAGCGCAATCGGCGAAGCCCATCCGGCGCAGAGCCGCTTCTGCCTCTCCCGGCTCGATGCGATGCCCCCGGATCTTCACTTGGTGATCCCGCCGGCCGAGAAACTCCAGCGAGCCCGCAGCACGGGTTCGCACCAGATCTCCGGTTCGATAGAGGCGGCCTCCGGGCTGTTCAGAAAAGAGATCCGGCACAAAGGTGCGGGCGGTGAGAGCCGGTTCTCGCCGGTAGCCTCGTCCGACCCCGATGCCCCCCACCAAGAGCTCTCCAACCGCGCCCCGCGGCACCGGACGCAAGCCTTGGTCGAGGACATAGAGACTCAAATTCGGCAAGCAGCGACCGATGGGCACGATGCCTAGGTCAGCTCCCTCGCCAGCTCGTTTGCTAGCGCGTTTGCCAGCACCCTTATCAACCGCTGTTTCGGCAACCCTCTCTTCGGAACCCGAGGCCTTCCGAAGGATCTCGTGGGTAACGTCGTCGGAACACTCCGTAGGCCCGTAGGCGTTGACCAGGGGAATCTCGGGATAGCGATCCAGCCAGTCTGCGGCCAGATCCGGCGGCAAGGCTTCTCCCGTGGAGAGCAACCACTGCAGATTCCCCTGGTCGAGGGTGGGACGCCCCGGCATCAAGGACTCCCGCAGCAGGGACGGCACGGTCTCCAGCACCGTGACAGATCTTTCCACCGTCGCTGCGAACAAGCGCGCCGCATCGAAGGCCACGTCATCGGCAAAGATTTCGACCCGCCCTCCTACCAGCAATGCCGCCAGAAATTGCCACACGGAGATGTCAAAGCTCTGGGAAGCGGTCTGGGCCACGACGTCGCCAGGCCCCATGTTCAGGTCGCGAATCTTGGCCCACAGGTGGTTGACCATGCCTTCCTGGGTCACCATCGCTCCCTTGGGCACCCCGGTAGAGCCGGAGGTGAACAGGACGTAGGCCAGCTGTAGGGGAGAATCCGGCCCCGACGCCTCGCCCAGCTCTCCGGGAACCGCCCCAGCGGTCTGGATCTCTGGTCCCTCGACCTGTGGCAGCTCTAGCTGTGACAACTCCAGAGGAAGAATCTGCTCAACCCCTAGGGCCCTCGTCTCTGCCTTGGTTTCGTCCAGGTCCAGGACCTCGGCCAATCGCTGCCTTTCGCCCTCGGCGGCAAGAACCCACCGCGCCCCACCCCGCTCCAGGGCTTGTGCCCAACGGGATGAGGGATGACGTGGATCGAGGGGAAGGTAGGAGGCTCCAGCCCGAAAGACGGCCAACATGGCGACCAGAAAGTCGATCCCCCGGGGACCGAGCAGCCCTACGACGCTGTCGCGGCCCACGCCCTTCTGCTGCAAGGCTCCCGCCAGGGCCCCGGCTTCATCGGCAAGCTGCTGGTAGGAGCGCTCCCCCGCCGAATCTCGAACCGCGATGGCGTTGGGAGTCCTGGTCACCTGGGCCTCGAAGGCTTCTCCCCAGGCGCCCCCCAGGGGCAAGGGGCGAATTTCGCCGCAGTGCTCCGAGAGCAGCTGGCGATGTTCCTCTTCGGAATAGAGATCCCATTGGGCCAGGCGCTGGGTCGGCTGCTCCAGCAGCCCTTGCAGCAAGTTGCCAAAGTGCCCCAGCAGACGGTCCCCTTGGCGGGTCGAGAAACGCCGCTTGTCGTAGAGCAGGCGTAGATAGAAATGCTCCCCCACCCCACACTCCAGGGTGAGGGGATAGTGGGTGCGCTCGAAGAACCGGGGGTCCACCAGCTCGAGGCCGGTATCTTCTCCGTAGCTATCGGAGGGTGGGAAGTTCTCGAACACCAACAGGCTCTCGAATAACTCCTCCCCAGGGGGAATGGAGGCATAGCGCTGCACGTCCGCTAGGGAGCTATGACTGTGAGTCCAGGCTTCCGCCAAGGACTCCTGGAGCCCCACCAACCAATCCGTCAAGGTCGCTGTTTCGTCCAGAGGGACCCGGATGGGCAAGGTGTTGATAAACAAGCCCACCATGCGGTCGGCACCCGGTAGGTCTCCTGGACGGCCGGACACCACCGAGCCAAACAGAGCCTCCCCCTGGCCGCCATAGCGCGCCAGCAGGAAAGCCCAGATGCCGTGGGTGAGGGTGCTCGGGGTCAGCTTCCAGGTGGCAGAAAAGGAGCGCAACTTCTCGGCGCTGACGTCGGGGAGTTGCAGCGTAGCTTCCGCGAGGTCGGCAGCAGCCACGGGCTGCTCCGGCACCGGCCCACCCCAATCAGCCCGCGCCGGTTGCTCCACCCCCTGGAGCTGCCGGCGCCAGTAGGCCTCCGAGCTGTCCATCTCCAAGCCCTGAAGCCAGCCGATATAGTCCCCGAAAGGACGCACTTGTTCTAGGCCACCTGCTTCTAGGCGAACCGGTTCTAGGCCAACCGGCTCGTTGCCTACTCGCTCAAGACCCTGCACCTCTGACTTGATCTGCAGCTGGTAACTCAGCAACAACTCTCCTAGGACGATGGAGAGAGACCAGCCATCGAGCAAGAGATGGTGATAGGTCCAACAGAAGACGTGGGTGCCATTTCCAAGGCGAATCAACTGAGCCCTCATGAGAGGGGCTTTCGCCAGATCGAAAGGCTCCAGGCGGGCCTTCCGAGCCAGCTCCTCGAGACGATCTTCCACGTCCGAGAGGGCCACGGAGGTCCAGTCCTGGAATTCCACCGGGGCGATGCCATCGGCAAATACCACTTGGAGAGGTTTCTCCAGGTCCTCCCAATGGAAAGAGGTGCGAAGCACCGGGTGGCGCTCCAGGGTCTCCCGCCAAGCTTGGCGAAAGGCCGAGACCTCCAAATCCCCCTGCAAGGTGCCGCGAAATTGCTCGATGTAGAGCCCGGCCTCGGGATCCAAAAGGCTGTGAAAGAGCATGCCCTTCTGCATAGGCGAGAGCTCGTAGATATCTTGTACCTGGGAACGGTCCATGGCTTTTTACCTCGCCTCCATGGGCGCGAGACGATTGAGAAGTTTGTCCAAATCCCTCGAGGCCACCCGGGCCTTGGGAAAGTCCGACGGAGAGAAGGTCTGCTGGTGGCGACTCAGACAATGCTCGATGAGCTCCCGGAGAGACTCCACCATGGCCGTAGCCAGCGCCTCGATGGAAGACCGGTGGTGGAGGTTCTCGCTGTAGCGCCAATAGAGATGAAGCTCCCCGCCGGAGATCGAACCGTCGATCTCCACCACATGGCCTCGCCGATTTAGGGGAGATTGGGAAGGACCTCGATTCTCCTCTGCGGAAAACAAGAAGGCATCTTCCGATGGGGACGCCGAGCGACCACCAAAATTGAAGCTGATATCCGCCTGGGGCAGCTCTTCCAGCGCCTTGGCCACTTCTTTGTCATCAGCCAGGTACCGCAGCATGCCGTAGCCGATCCCGCCATTGGATAGGCCCCTCAACCGCTCCTTGACCGCTCCTATGGCAGCTCCTGGGTCGCCTAGACCAGCACCTTCCAGGCGCACCGGATAAAGGGAAGTAAACCAACCCACCGTGCGGGAGAGATCGACGTCCTCGAACAGAGGCTCTCGGCCATGACCTTCCAGGTCCACCAACAGAGCCTCTCCCGGAGCCCAGCCTTCGTAGGCTCGACCGAGGGCGGTGAGGAGGAGATCGCTGATCTGGGTTCCGTAGGCCTTGGGAGTCTGCTTCACCAGGGCTTCCGTGGTCTCCCGGTCGAGAGAGATCTCGAACAGGCGAACGGAGGCCTCGTCGTTCGCCCCTTCGGGTTGGTCGAGAGGCATGGCCGCCGGCGCCGTGCCGATCTCCTTCGTCCAAGTCTCCATCTCCGCGCGGATCGCCTTGGAGTTGGCGTGCTCCTTGAGCCGCTGAGCCCAGCCCCGAAAAGAGGTGGTCTTGGCGGGAAGAGTCACCTCTTCCCCGAGAGCCAGCTGGGTGTAGGCGGATTCCAAATCCTCCAAGAGGATTCCCCAGGACACGATGTCCACCACGGCGTGATGGGCCAGTACGAGGAGACGGTCGCTCCCGGGTTCTCCTCCCTGGAACAGACACAGGCCGAAAAGTGGCCCGGTGACCAAGTCGAAGCTTCCTTGGGCTTCGGCAGCCTCCCGCTGGAGGACTTCCAAAGCCTCCC
This sequence comes from Deltaproteobacteria bacterium, assembly GCA_022601195.1. GTDB lineage: Bacteria > Acidobacteriota > Thermoanaerobaculia > Multivoradales > JAHZIX01 > JAHZIX01. Next base: position 88,772 of record JAHZIX010000035.1, on the reverse strand, counting down.
CGTCGGTCAGAGAGTGGGTGTCCACGACTCTCAGAAAGAAGCTCGATTGGGCGCCAGCTTCTCCAGGGTGGGCGGCCTGGTGAGCCATGCCCTCAGCACTGGCGGAACTGCCCGGAAAGCGCAGCCGTAGGGCATCGTGATGGGAAACCAAGGCCTCTGCCGCGGTCCCGAGAATCCCTGAATCCAGAGTGTCCCGGGGACGAAACAGCATGGACATATTCCAATGCTCCGGAGCTTCCAGGCTCTGCTCCCGGAACCAGCGCAGGATCGGGGTTTCCGGAACAGCGCCGGAGACATCCCCCTGCTCGGCGGCAATCTCGCCTCCCAAATCCGCCACTGCGGCCAATTCCGCGACGGTTTGGCGGCGAAACATTTCAACGGGATGGAGGTGCAAGCCCCGTTGCCGAGCCCGGGCCACGATCTGGATACCGAGGATCGAATCTCCCCCCAAGTCGAAGAAGTTGTCCAACCGGCCCACTCTCTCGACTTCCAGAACCTCCGCCCAAATCTCCGCCAGGACCTGCTCTTTGCCCTCCAACGGTGCGGTGTACTCCCGCTGGGGGCGAGGCGCTTCAACGAACTGCGACAGAGTCCGCAGGGCAGCGCGATCCACCTTGCCGTTAGTGGTCGTGGGAAAGCTCTCCAGGGTGGTGAAAGAAGCCGGAACCATGTACCGGGGCAGATGCTGCTCCGCAAAGACCCGCAGTTCCGCCACCTCGAGAGCCGTCTCCAGGGTGGCTTCGGAAGCCCCTTCGTGAGGTGTCACTGAGATCGAGGCAGAGATGCCGGAAGAGGTCTCGAAAGGGATACCAACGAGATAGGCAGCGAGGTAGGCCTCCCCAGCCTCTCCCCGGCGGTCCAAAACCACCGCGTGGGCAACCCCCGGGTGACGCTCCAGAGCAGCTTCCACGTCTCCCAGCTCGATGCGGAAACCGCGGATCTTCACTTGGTGGTCGAGGCGCTCTAGAAAATCCAAAGCCCCTTCCTGCAGCCATCGCACCCGGTCCCCGGTGCGGTAGAGGCGGTCCCCCGTTTCCCCAGAGAATGGGTTGGGTACAAAGGTTGCCGCGGTCTCGGCCGGATTGCCCAAATAGCCCCGGCCCACCGCGATACCGCCCACCGTTAGCTCTCCCGGGACTTGCCCCAATTGCAGCTCGAGATCATCACCAACGACATAGAGTTGAACATTGTCCACCGGCGTACCGATGGGAACCCGGCCATCCTCCAAGGCTTCCCCTTCGGTATGGCGAGGCACGGTGAGGATGTGGTGGGTGACATCATCGGAACACTCCGTGGGCCCGTAGGCGTTGACCACGGGAATCTCCGGATAGACCTCCTGCCAGGCCCGGCTTAGGCTCGGTGGTAGAGCCTCGCCGGTGAGCATGAGCCAACGACAACTCGCCAGCTCGGGAGGCTTGGTCCCCTCGTGCTTCCATCCATCCAACGCTGCCCGCAGCAGGGCAGGCACCAACTCGACGACGGTCACTTCATCTCGGCCCACGGCCCGCAGTAGCTCCGCCGGCTGGTACACGGTGGCTTCGTCATAGACCTGTACTCGGCCCCCCAGCCACAGCGGGGCGAGGAACTGCCAGACCGAGATATCGAAGCTCTGAGGAGCGGTCTGAGCGATCACGTCCTCCGCGGTGAGCCGCAGATCCGAGATCTTCGCTTGGAGGTGATTGGTCAGGCCGCGATGCTCGACCATGGCTCCCTTGGGAGCACCGGTAGAACCGGAGGTGTAGATGACGTAGGCCAGTCCATCCCGTCCGGTGAACGGCTCCGGCTCTGCTTCCGTACTGAGGGCCCGCTTCAACAGCCCTTCCAGGGAGACCCGCTTGGGTTTCTTCCCATCGGTCTCCGCCAGCGCTCCCAGGGCCTCCCCGAGAAGCTCCCGGTGATTTGCCGATGAGATCACCACTCGGGCGCCACAGGCGGCCAACACTTGACTCAGCCGCTCCGCCGGCGCCCCGGGATCGAGGGGTAGATAGACGCCTCCCGCTTGCAGAATGCCCAACAGCCCGGCGAGAAATTCGCTGCTTCGGTCAGCTAGCAGGGGGACGACCTCTTCCCGCTCCAGGCCCTTTGCCAGCAGCCCTCGAGCGACTCGGGAGCTTTTCTCCAAGAGCTGGCGGTAGGTCCATTGCCGGTTGGCGCAAACCACCGCCACCGCTTCCGGGTTGCGGCGAGCCTGCAGGCGAAACCTCTCGAGGAAGCTGAGGCGAGGACTCCCGGTGATGGAACCCTGTCCCCAGGCTTCCAGGCGGCGCCGTTCCACCTCCGTGAGCAACCGAAGCTTGCCCAGGCGGACGGACGGTTTCTCGACCACTGCCGCCGCCAGGGCTTGCAGGTTCCCCAACCACTGCCGAATCGTCGACCCCTTGAGGATCTCGCTGTTGTAGAGACACTCGATCTCCAAACCTTCCGCAGTCGCCGTGGCGTTCCACTCGATTTCGAACTGAGCGGAAGCGGTCGGGTTGGGCTCCAGGTCTACCTCCAGCCCCGCCATCTCCAGAGGTTGGGAGCCGCGGTCCAGATTGAACATGGCAGAAACCAGCGGAGGCCGACTGGGGTCTCGGCGCAGTTCCAATCGCCGCACCAGATGACTGAAGGGATAGGCACGGTAGTCCTGGGCGTCCAACAACGCCGTCTTGACCTCCCGCAGATAGTCCAAAAAGGGCATTTCCGCCGCCGGTCGAGAACGCACAGCGAGGACGTTGAGGCAATGCCCCACCAACGGCTTGTCGAAGAAGCCTTGGCCCGCCGAGGGAACGCCGAGCACTAGGTCCCCTTGCCCCGTGAGGCGATGCAGCAATACCTTCACCAGCGCTAGGAGCACCATGAAGGGGGTCGCCCCGGCGCCCCGTGCCAGGGCTTCCAGTCCAGCCGCAAGATCCGGCCCGAGGGTGTGGGTAGATCTTCCACCCTGGAAGCTCTGTACCGGCGGCCGAGGCCGATCCAGGGGCAGATCCAGCACCGGCAGAGGCGTGCTCAGCTGCTGGAGCCAATGCTCCTCGGCCTGCTGACCATCCCTCGCTAGATCGGCCTTCTGCTGCTCGACGAATTCCAAGAAGCGGGCTGCCGCCGGCAGCTGAATCTCGGCTTCGGCCTCCGTGGCCGCCCCGGAAGCGTAGAGCACAGAAACCTCGTGGAGAACCGTGCCGAGGGATTGGCCATCGACCACGATGTGATGAGCCGTCACCGCCAGCACGTGATGCTGGGGAGCGACTCTCAGCAGACGAAATCGAACCAACGGCCCCTCGGTGAGGTCGAAGGGCCGGCGGGCCTCGGCGGCCAAGGTAGTCGTCAAGGTAGTGATCAACGAGGAAGCACAGGAGGAAGTTCCGGCGCCATCACCAGCCGCTGCCAGCTCTTCCATGGCCAGACCGACCGCCGTTGCCGGGTGGATATGTTGAAGATCACCGACAGCGCTGAAGGTGGTGCGTAGCGCTTCGTGTCGGGCTATGACCTGGTCCACGGCCTGGCTCAGAGCTTCGGTTTCGAGCTCGCCGCGCAGATGCACAGCAGCAGAGAGGTTGTAGGCCACGGAGGCGTCGTCCCCCAGTTGAGCCAATGCCCACAGCTCCCTTTGGGCCTCGGTCAGGTCATAGCTCTTCCCGGAAGAAGAATCTCCGGTCCCTGCCGGGAGCTCCGGTTCTGCCGTTGGGAGAAGCTGGACCTGCTGCATCTCCTCCACCACCTCCTCGACGGCGGCGACAACGCGATCGACGTCCCCCTCCGTATGGGCGGCGGATAGGTAGCAGACTCGCCGCTCCCAGATATAGATGCCTTTTTCCAGCAGCCAGTAGAAGAACAGGTCCATGTACCGCAAGCTGGTGGGGTATTCGAAGCGAAAGAGAGACCGAAAGCACTCGACGCGAATCGGCAGCTGCCGCGCGGTAAAGAGCTCGTTGAGGCGCTGCGCCAGGGAGTCGGTGCGGCGAGCCAATCCCTCCTGGAGGTCGGGGCCGCGGTCACGGATCTCTCTCAGCACGCTGATCACTCCGCTCATCACCAAGGGGTGGCGGAAAAAGGTTCCGGCGAAAAACGTCGTCGGCGCCTCCGGCAAGGAGTCGTCCCCGAAATTCCAAGGGCCGCCGTCGATGGCATCCAGGTATTTGGCCTGCCCAGCGATGACGCCGATGGGGAGGCCGTTGGCCACCGCCTTGCCATAGGTCGTCAGGTCTGCCTGCACCCCATAGATGGCCTGAATTCCCCCCGGGTGCACGCGAAACCCCGTCACCACTTCGTCGAAGACGAGAGCGATGCCAGAAGCTTCCGTCAGCTCCTTCAACTGGCCCAGAAACTCTCGGTTGTCGAATTCCGGCCGGCGGCTCTGCCGTGGTTCCACCAGCACTGCCGCCAGTTCTCCAGCGTGCTGGCGAATGACATCCAGGGCTCCGAAGTCGTCGAAATCGAGCACGAGAATGTCGTCGATCATGTGCTGCGGTACACCGGGGGCTGTGGGGACCACCTCCAAGGTACCGTCGGGCCGCCGCAGAGACTTGGCCAAGACGCCATCGAAGGTGCCGTGGTAGGCGCCGGTAAAGATGGCGATCTTCGAGCGACCAGTCACCGTCCGCGCCAGGCGGAGGGCACTCATCACCGCTTCCGTTCCGGAATTTGTGAAGGTAGCCCGCTCCGCCCCGGTGAGCTGGCAAATCAGCCGCGCGGCCTCTACCGCTTGAGGATTTTCGGGCCCCACCTGTAAGCCATCGCTGACCGCTCCATGCAGAGCCTGGCGCTGAAATTCCGGTGCATGGCCGAACAGCAAGGAGCCGAACCCCATGGTGAGATCGATGTATTCATTGTCATCGACGTCCCAGATGCGAGCGCCGTCTCCCCTTTCCGCCATGAGGGGATAAATGAGGTCTTTCCAGGCGGAACGAAAGCCCGCAGAACCTCGATTGTTGGCCAACACCTCCCGACCGCTGGCAGCGAGCTCCTTGGACCGGTAGAGGCGTTTGTCCAAGCGCTCGATCAACTGCCCGATCGCCGCTTTCTGCTCCGCTTCGACTCCTTTGACCCGGTTCTTGTCGATGGGCTCGAAGGGCACGTAAGCCTGCCGTTTGGGCGTTTGACTCTGAGAGGTCGACTCACGGGAGGTCGACTCACTGGAAGTCGACCCACTGGCAGCCGATTCGCTCGGCGACAGCAGAGCAGCGGCCCCTTCTTCGTGATCCGTTTCCGGCAGGTTGGCTGGCAGACTGGATTCTGCCTTGGCGGACTCTTGGGTGGCGGCCTCTACCCTGCCAGTCTCAAGCGTGCCTGTCTCTAGCGTGCCTGTCTCTAGCGAGGCGGGAACGCCCCGGAGCAACTCCAGCTGCTGCTGCATCAATTCGAGCTGCCGCCCCATCACTCTTTCGAGGGCACCCTCTCCTTCCTGCTGCGGCTCCCCTCCCGCTAGTTTGGCGAGTTTGGCGAGAGCGAGCCTGGGTCTTTGGGTGCCGGGAGCTGGCTGGGGAGAAATCCCCGGAGCCGTCCTCCCAGTAGAGGTAGAAACAGGGGTGACCGGGGTGGCCGGAGTCTCCGCTGTTGATAAGGGACTCGTCGCAGGACCCGCTTCGACCAGAGCGATGGGAGCCGGTCCCGACACGGCGCTCGGAGCCGGTTCCGCTTGCCAGCCAGCCGGTGCCTTGGCATCTAAATGAGCTGCCAAAGTCTCCAGATTGGCGATGTCGTCGAGCAGCAACCGAAACGGCAGCCGCACTTCGAATCTCTTGGTGATCTCCTGGCTCGCCCGCAGGAGAAATAGCGAGTCAGCTCCTTGCTCGAGGAAAGTTGCCTGGGGATCGAGAGTCCCCTCACCGACTCCGAAGAGCTCACAAAACATCGAGGAGAGGGCATTGAAAATCTGCTCCCTTCGAAGCGGATTCGGTTCATTCTTGAGTTCGTGCTCAGCCAACGGACGATCCTCCAAGCTCTTCTCCCCGCCCATCAGTGGCGCGGAATGTCACTAACTGATTTTCGATAACTTCGAGTTGTTGATGGATCAGCAGCTCCAGACGGGTCATGGAGCCACCGTCCTCGGGGGCAGCAGCCCTCGCGGCAACCGGGGCTAAGGGTCGAGGGGACTCCCCTGGACTCGGGGGCGGATCGGAGACCGCTGCCGGAACTGCCTGCTGTTGTTGCGGAGCCATCGAGAGCTGGCGTTGGAAGGACTGGCGCTCGAAGGGATAGGTGGGAAGGGCCATGCGGCGCCCCCCTGGAGTCAAGCGCTGCCAATGGGGCTCGACCCCCGCCTGCCACAGCTGGCCCACCGCTTTGAGAAGAGCTTCCCCGGCCTCGCCTTTTCCCCGACCCAAGCTGGCGATGGGAGCTAGGGCTCCTCGGCGCCGGGTCTCCGGGCGCGCCAGGGAGGTCAGAGTCGCCTGAGGTCCCACTTCGAGCAGCTGCCGATGAGGCTCCTCCAACAGCAGATTCAGGCCCTCTCTGAACCGCACCGGCTGGCGCAGGTGCCGAAGCCAGTAGTCCGCGCTGGTGGCTTCGGCTTCGGTCAACCAGCCACCGGTGACGTTGGAGACCACTGGAATCCGTGGTGCCTTTAGCTCGACTCTGCCGAGACAGGCAGCGAAGGGCGCCATGATGGCCTCTACGGCCGGTGAATGAAAGGCCCGATCGGTCTTCAGGGGCCGGCTGGCGACTCCCTCCTCGGAGAGCTCCGAAGCATAGGCTTGCAACGCCTCTTGGGACCCGGAAACCACACAACGAGCCTCCCCGTTGATCGCTGCCAAAGCTAGCTCCGGGGGAAGACTCGCCAGCACCTCTTGCTCTCCCAAGGGCACCGCCAACATGCCACCGGAGGGCAAGGCTTCCATCAAACGTCCCCTCTCGGAGACCAGTTGGAGGGCCTCCTCCAAGGAGAAGACTCCCGCCAAGCAGGCCGCGGCGTACTCACCCAAGCTATGCCCCAAGAGCGCCTGGGGCAGCAAGCCCCAATGCATCCAAAGGCGGGCCAGAGCCAACTCCACCAGGACCAGAGCTGGCTGAATCCGGGAGGTGCGCGTCCGATCCGCTACCTCCTGGGCATTAGATTTCGAAGACTCGGCATTCAGGGGAGAGATCAGAAACTGGCGCAGGTCGAAATCAAGGTGAGGTTGCACCGCTTCGCAGCCATGATCGATCTCGCGGCGAAAGACTGGCTGGGAGTCGTAGAGTTCCCGGCCCAGGGCCATCAGATCTCCCCCTTGGCCTGGAAATAGGAAGGCGACCGGTGGCCCATCGACCTTCACGGGCGCTGTGGTGCTCCGCTTCTTACCTGGCGCCAGTAGGCTCAGAGCCGTATCCACGTAGGCGCAGACGATGGCGCGGCGCCAGGCGAAGGACTTCCGGCCCACCTGGAGGGTATGAGCAACATCTTCCAGTGAAACATCCCGATGGTCCGACAAGAAGGCTGCCAATCTCTCCTCTTGGAGAGCCAGGCCGGTTTCCGTGAGGGCCGACAAGGGCAGCACTTGGGGAGCTGCAGCGACTGCTGGAGAGGACTCGGGAGAGGATTCGAAGGACGCCCGAGGCGGGGCCTCTTCTAGAACCACGTGCGCATTGGTCCCTCCCATACCGAAGGAGCTCACCGCGGCGCGCCGGGGAGCCTCTCGATCCTTCCAGGGCTGGCCCTCCTGGACCACGTAGAAGGGGCTGGCAGCCAGATCGAGCTTGGGATTGGGATCCTGAAAATGAAGACTCGGAGGTAGGTAGGCTCGTTCCAGGCAGAGAGCCGCCTTGATCAACCCCACCACTCCTGCGGCGGTGTCCAGGTGTCCCAAGTTCGACTTCACCGAACCGAGACCGCAAAACCCCACCCCGTCCGTGTCACCTCGAAAGGCCTCGGTGAGAGCCGCCACTTCGATGGGGTCTCCCAACGGAGTTCCCGTGCCATGTCCCTCCACGTAGCCCACGGACTCCGCTGAGACTCCCGCCACGGCCAAGGCCTCGCGAATGACCTCCGCCTGCCCTTGGACACTGGGCGCCGTGAAACCAACTTTGGCAGCTCCATCGTTGTTGATGGCAGAGCCCCGTACCACGGCACGAATGACGTCCCCTTCTTCCAGGGCATCTTCCAGACGCTTCAGTAGAACGACCCCGGCCCCATTGCCCCCAACGGTTCCGCTGGCAGCCGCATCGAAGGGGCGGCAATGGCCGTCCTGAGAGTAGATCCCTCCCTCTAGGTAGAGGTGCCCGATGCGCTGCGGCCAGGTGATGGAAACGCCGCCGGCCAAAGCTAGATCGCACTCCCCTTCCAGCAGGCTTCGCACCGCCAGGTGGACCGCCACCAAGGAGGAAGAACAGGCGGTTTGCACCGTCAGACTGGGCCCTCGAAGATTCAATTTGTAGGACACCAGGGTCGAGAGAAAATCCGCCCCTTGGGCCAGTTTCGCCTGGATATCCCCAAGGCTCTCCGTGTAGCCGCTGTCGCCACAGCCAGCGAACACCGCGGCTCGGCCTCGATAGCGGTCTCGGGCCTGGCCGGCCAGCTCCAAGGCTTGCCAACAACATTCCAGGAAAACGCGAAACTGAGGGTCCGTCAGCTGCGCCTCCCGGGGAGTCAAACCGAACAGGCCCGCATCAAAATCCTCCGCTCCTTCCACCACCGCCCCGGCGGGAACGAAGTCCGGCTCCCGAGACAGCTCCTCGGGCACTCCCCAGTTCTCCAGCTCCGCCGGAGAAAACCTGCGGATCGACTCCTTCCCCGCTACCAGGTTGGCCCAAAACTCCTCGGCATCGCGGGCTCCCGGCAGTCGGCAGGCCATGCTGACGATGGCTACGGCGTCTTCCAAATTGGCCTCGTTGTCACTCACGGGTCTTCTTCTCCAGGGTTGGTCTCGGGGCGCTGGGCTGGTTCCAAATGGGCTGGTTCTCCATGGGCTGGCTCCCCAAGAGATGGCTGCTGCGTGCGTTGCTGGGTGCGCCGCTGCCGGCGACGACGGCGGGAGCTGGCCCGATTAGCACGATGCTCCACGGACGGCGTCGGCTGGGCTGCCGGCACGGGCACGCTGGCCTCACCGCCGCCTTGGTTCTGAGAGGCCAGGTGGGTGGCCAGAGAGCGTATGGTGGGGAAACGAAAGAGGTCGACGACGGTCACTTTCAGACCGAGAGCCTGTAGCTCCGCCTCTACCTGCACTAGCAGGAGGGAGTGACCGCCGAGATCGAAGAAATTGTCGTGAGGCCCAATGGTTGCGGCGCCGAGCACTCGCTGCCACACCTCCACCAGGGAACGCTCCAAGCCGCCCCTTGGGGCCTCTCCTCCGGCTTTCGATGCCGATCGGCGAGCTGGCGGATCCGGCAACTCCTTCAATAGAACCTTGCCGCTGGGGCTCAAGGGAAAGGCCTCCAGCCAAACGAAGAAGGAAGGCACCATATAGACCGGTAAGGCGGCCCGCAGGCCTGCCCGGATGTCCTGCTCCGCGGCAGCCAGGTCACCTTCTCGAGCTCCCTCGGTGGCTGCCTTTCCTGAAGATCCAATCAGGTAAGCCACCAAAGCTGGCTCGCCGGTCACCTGGCGCAGGGAAACTACGGCATCCACCACCTGCGGTAGGAGCCGGAGAGTCGCTTCGATCTCCCCGGTTTCGATGCGAAAACCGCGCAGCTTGACCTGCCGATCGAGGCGGCCTAGAAACTCCAACTCACCGTCCGGCCGCGCCAGAACCCGGTCGCCGCTACGGTAGAGCCGATCCCCCCGTTTCCCCCAGGGATCCGGTACGAATCTCTCCGCGGTCAGGGCCGGACGCCCGGAGTACCCCCGAGCCAAGGAGACTCCGGCGATGCACAACTCGCCGGCCACTCCCAGAGGAGACAACCGGAGACGGGAATCCAACACCCGCACGCATCCATTGGCGATGGGCCGGCCAATGGAGGGTTTGGTGCCCCCGGCGTGGCATAGAGCGGTGGTGCTCCACACGGACGCCTCGGTAGGGCCGTAGGCATTGAAGAAACGCCGCCCGGGAGCCCACGCATCCACCACTTGCTGGGGACAGTCCTCTCCAGCTACCACCACCGTCTGCAGCGCCGGCAACTCCATGACCTCGGTAACCTTGAGGGCGGACGGAGGCAGAGTGATATGGGAGATGCTCTGCTCCAAAAGCCGCTGGCGTAGGGCCATGCCCGGCATGCGCCCCTCGGCGGGGGGAATGTGCAAGGTCGCCCCTTCCCCCAAGGCCATCACCGTCTCGAAAATGGAAGAGTCGAAGCTCACGGAGGCGAAGTGCAGAATCTGACTCCCCGGCTCAGCCCCGAAGGAGATGCGCAGGGCATGGGCCAAGTTGGCCATCCCTTGGTGCCTCACCAGGGTTCCCTTGGGTTTTCCCGTGGAGCCGGAGGTGTAGATCACATAGGCCAGGCTTTCCGCCTCCAGCTCGACCGCCGGGCGATGCGCCGGCCCCGTTTCCAGCAGATTCGTCTCACCATCCAACAGGAGCTGGCATCCGGACCCAGGAGGCAAGCCGTTCTGTAACGAGCGGCAGGTGAGGAGGGCCTCCAAAGGAGCGTCCTCCAACATGAACGCCAGGCGCTGGGCTGGATAGGAGGGGTCCAGGGAAAGGAAAGCTCCCCCGGCCTTGAGCACCGCCAGCAGGCTCACGACCTGTTCGTAGGAGCGATCCAGGAACAGACCCACCAGACTCTCCGGGCCAATCCCCGCCTGACGCAGCCGATGAGCGAGGCGATTGGCCTGGCGGTCCAACTCTCCGTAGGACCACTTGCGGTCCTCCACCACCACTGCCGTCGCATCGGGAAGACGATCCGCCCAAGCTTCGAAACGGTAGTGGAACAACGGCGCCTCGACCTCGGAGGCTTCCGGCCTGGCGACTATCGCCCCGGAGGTGCTCGTGTCATTCCACTCCCACAGCAATTGGTGGCGTTGGGCCACGGTCACCAGAGAGTGTTCCAGAACTGGCTGGGAGGGCTGTTCTAGGGCTCCCTCCGCGAAGCGCAGGAGGTGCTCCGAGAAGCGCTGGATGGTACACGCTTCGAAGAGATCCGTGTTGTACTCGAAGATCCCCACCAGGCCTTCCGGCTGCTGGCTCAGAATCAAGGTCAGATCGAATTTCGCCGTCCCCGTGTCGCCGCTCAGGTCGACCCCTTGCAGGAGGTTCCCAGCGGCGCAACCGCCGGAGGTCAAAGCTAGGTTTTGGAATACGAACATCACATCGAAGAGAGGAGACCGGCTCGGATCCCGGGTGGCTTTCAGCTCCTCGACGAGATTGTCGAAGGGCAGATCCTGATGAGCGAAGGCAGCCAAGGTATCGTCTCGGATGGCCTTCAGAAGATCCTCGAGAGAAGGGGCTCCGGACAAATCGAGACGCAACGGCAAGGTGTTGACGAAGAAGCCGATCAGATTGTCCACCTCGGGCCGGGATCGACCGGCCACCGGAGTTCCCACCACTACATCCCTCTGATTCGAGTAGCGACACAGGAGAGTGGCGAAGAGCCCCAACCAAGTCATGAAGGGAGTGGTTCCGCAACGCCCTCCCCCTTCCTGGGCCAGGGCCGCCAACTCCCTGGGGAAGGGGCGGATCAGCTGACGGCCGCGATGGCTCTTGACCGCGGGTCGGGGCTTGTCGGGCAGCATCTCCCAGCTGCCCGAGCTGTCGGCCAATCTCTGCTTCCAGAAGTCGAGCTGACGAGTCTTGTCTTCTCCGGAGAGCCAGCGATGCTGGCGCAGGGTGAAATCGGCATATTGCAGCGGCAGGACAGGCAAGGCCGGAGGGCGTCCCTGGACCTGAGCGTGATAGAGCTCGGCAACATCCGCCTCGAGAATATTCATCGACCAGCCGTCCGCCACGATGTGATGGACCGCCAATGCCCAAATCTGCTCCCGAGGCGCCAGGCGCACGACAGCCGAGACCAGCAACGGGCCGCGCTCCGGATCAAAGGGGTGGCAGGCCAGCCGGTTGGCCAGTCGACGGGTCTCCTCCTGAGCTCCCCCTGGGGCCAGACCGCTCACATCGACCACCGGCAAATCGACTTCGGGTAGCTCGACCCCTGACTGATCGACCTCGGGCAAGTCGTCCCCGATTGGGGGCAGAACCCGCTGCTGCGGCCGTCCTCCAGGGGCAGGAAAGACGGTTCTCAGCACCTCGTGGCGAGCCAGGACTCGCCGCAGACTGTGGTGCAGCAGCCGAATATCCGTCTCCTGGGAGAGGCGAAAGGTCTTCGCAACGTTGTAAACCGGGCTTTGCGGCTCCAGGTTGCACAGGAACCAGAGTCTTTGTTGAGCAAAGGAGAGAGGCACCTCGGAGGGTCGCTCCTCGGCGACCCAGGACTCCTGAGGCAGAGGGGCTGAGGTCCCCCGCCCTTCCAGCAATCGAGCCAAGCCGGCCACCGTCGGCTCTACAAAGAGATCCGGCAAAGCGACCTGGAGGTCGTAGAGGCTGGCCAGGCGAGACACCAACCGAGTGGCGGTCAGGGAATGCCCTCCGCACTCGAAGAAGTCCTCATCGATGCCCACAGTTGGTTGATCGAGAACGCTCCGAAACCCGTCGACGAGCATTTCCTCCAGAGGCGTTCGAGGCGGCAGGTGGCGGCTGGAGTCGCTCTCTATGAGCTGGCTCCCCTTGGCCAAGGCGCGGCGGTCCACTTTGCCAGTGGCCGCTAGCGGCAGCTGGTCCAAGGGCACGAACCGAGACGGTACGGCGTAGGATGGAAGCAATTCCTTCAAGGACTCCCGGAGGCTCACCAGGCCATTTCGGTCATCGTCGTGCAGCACCACATAGGCCACCAATTGGCGTTCGCCGCTTTCCCCCACCGCTTGGGCCACCACTGCCCCTTGCTCGACCTGGGGTTGACTCCCGAGAGCCGCTTCCACCTCTCCCAGCTCGATGCGAAAACCGCGAATCTTCACTTGTTGATCGATGCGTCCCAAGAACGAAACCGTGCCGTCTGCTTTGAGACGCGCTCGATCCCCGGTGCGGTAGAGCCTCTCCCCAGGGCTCGCCGAGAAGGGGTCCGGCACGAAGCTGGAAGCGGTGAGACCCGGGCGGCCCAAATACCCCCGGGCCAAACCGGCTCCCCCGGTGAGCAACTCTCCTGCTACCCCCATGGGCACCGCTCTTTGGTGAGCATCGACGACATAGACGCGGGTGTGGGAGATCGGCCGACCAATGGGCACCGGAGACTCCCCCGGCTCGTTCCGGGGTACGGAATGGCAGCAGGTAAAGGTGGTGTTCTCCGTCGGGCCGTAGCCGTTGATGAGCTGGCAATTCGGCAGCTCGCGGCGCGCCAACTCCACCAGGTGCGGAGCCAAGACGTCTCCGCCGGCGAGCAACTGCCGTAGCCCCCGGAGATCCTCCAGCCTCTCCTCCACCATCTGATGAAAGAGCCCCGCGGTGAGCCAACAGGTGGTCACTTGGTGTTCCCGCAGCCAGCCCCCCAGCTCTTCCAAGGACAGAGCCCCCACTGGGGGGATCACCAGACGAGAGCCATGGAGCAGAGAGCCCCAGAGCTCCAGGGTCGAGGCATCGAAGGAAACCGGCGCCAGTTGGAAGAAGACCTGGTCTTCCCCGAAATCCATGAAATCGCTGTTCAGCACCAAGCGAAGCACCGCCCGATGCGGCACGGCGATGCCCTTGGGCTGTCCCGTAGAGCCGGAGGTATAGGCCAGGTAAGCGAGATTTTCACTGGCGGCGGTCGGCTCGAGTGGTCCTCCATCCTGAGCAGCTAGCTCTTGACGATCGGCCACCAGAGACAGAGTCGGAATTTCCCCCTGTCCCCGCTCCTCGGCTCCCGCCTCCTGGGCGGCCGGATCAGCGGTTACCAGGAGCCGGAGATTCGCGTCTTCACGCAGGAAGCGCAGGCGGGAAGCGGGCAAATCCCGGTCGAGCACCAAGTAGGCGCCGCCGGCCTTGAGAATTCCCAAGATTCCCACCACCAGCTCCAAGGAGCGCTCCAGGTGGAGCCCGACGACCACATCCGGGCCGACCCCTCGCCGGCGCAGGCAGCGGGCCAGGCGATTCGCCGCCTGGTCCAATTGGCGGTAGGTCCAGGACCGCTCCCCATCGGTGACAGCGATGGCATCGGGCCGTCTTTTCACTTGGGTTTCGAAGCGCCCAGCCACCGTCTGCGCACTGGGTAGGATCGCCGGGCGAGTGCTCCACTCATGGAGCAGTTGATGCCTCTCTCCGGCCCCCAGCCTCGGCAGGGCCGCTAAGGGGCGATCCGGCTGCTCCGAAACCGCCGCTAGAAACCGTTGGAGACGCCCAAGCAGGCGCACCGCCGTGGTGTCATCGAAGAGCTCCTGCTGATATTCCAGGTTCAACCACAGAGCCCCGTCCCGTTCCGCGACCTCGAGCTCTAGATCAAACTTGGCCAACGCCGCTTGCGGTTCGATCTCTTCGCTGACCAAACCCTCCATGGCCAATGGGGCCATCGAGTCCTCACCGACGGTGAGGACGACCTGGAAGAGGGGGTTGTGCCCCGAGGCTCGCTGGGGTGCCACCTCCGCCACCAACTGGTCGAAGGGCAGATCCTGGTGATCGTAGGCCTCCAGGGAGGTCCGGCGAACCACCTCTAGAAGACTGCGAAAGGTCTCTTTTTCCCCGACATCCCCTCGCAGGGCCAGGGTGTTGGTGAAAAAACCGATCAGCCCTTCCAGCTCCGCCTGCTGCCGGTTGGCGATGGCCGTTCCCACCACCACCGTCTTTTGACCGGAATCCAGCGAGAGAAGGCCCTGGAAGGCAGCCAACATGGTCATGAACCAAGTGGCGCCGCACTGGCGGCCCAGATCTTTCAAAGGAACCGCTACCCGGGCCGGTAGGACTTCTGAGGCGGTTGCCCCCAAGTGGTTCCCTTGGCTTGGCCGTGGCCGGTCCAGGGGTAGCTCGATCATTTCCGGAGCGGATTCCAGACGCTCCCGCCAATAGGACAAGAGCTCCTCGAGTCGCTGCTCGGTGAGGGAATCCCGCTGCCACAGGGCATAGTCTGCATATTGGATCGGTAGCTCTTGGAGCTGGGCTTCCCGCCCCTGCCGATAGGCGCCATAGAAATGAGAGAGCTCCTCCAGGAGCACCGTGGTGGACCAGCCATCACCGATGATGTGATGCCAACTCAGCTCGAGCAGGCTCTCTTCCGGGCTCACGTAGAGCAATCGGGCTCGAAACAGGGGGCCCCGACTCAGATCGAAGGCCTCACTGGCGTTCCGGTCCAGCCAAAAAGCCGGGTCCCGGGAGGGCTCTGCCTCCGAACCTGCAGAGGCTTCGATGGGTGAGCTTTCCAGCCTTTGGGAGGGAGGTTGAGGGATCGCTACTCCGGCGCAGGACTCGACTTCCAACTCGATGCGCCGATGCTCGAAGATCACCTGCTCCGCCTCGCCGTCGGCCTCGTCGAACACCGTGCGCAGAGATTCATGGCGATCCACCAAGGCTTGGAGGGCAGACTCCAAAGCGGGGCGATCCAGCTCTCCCAGGAGACGAAAGGTCCTACCGGAGGCGTACAACTGGGACCCCGGCTGCCAGCGGTCCAAGAACCACAGGCGCTGTTGACCGAAGGAAGCCGGCATAGCGAAGCTATCGGCCACCGCCTCCATGGCGCTGGGTGGCGTCACCGAAGAGGGCACCGTCGAGGACGTCATCGCCCCTCCCCTCCTGCCGAAGAACCGACCGCTCTGGGCCTTCGGAACCGATCGCGGCTCGCTTTCACCAAGCCCGCTGGCTGCGCCATCAGGCCCTTGCGAGGAGCCTGAGCCACTCGCGAAGCCAACTTGGCCACCGTCGGCGCCTCGAAGAGGTCACGAAGAGGCAATTGCACGCCGAGAACGTCCCGGATGCGGGAGATCACTTGAGTGGCTCGTAGGGAGTGTCCCCCTAGGGCGAAAAAATCGTCGTCGACGCCGATGGTTTCGGTGCCGAGAATTCCCGTCCAAATCTCGACCAGGGAAATCTCCGTGGCGGAGCTCGGTGGTCTGAAGGGAGTCAGCCGGTCCTGCTGTTGAAACTGAGGCGCCGGCAAGCTTCGCCGGTCCACCTTGCCGTTGCTGGTAAGCGGAATCCGATCCAACAAGGTCACCGAGCTGGGTATTAGTGCGGACGGCAAGAGCCCGCTGGCGTGGGCGACCAACTCCTCCATGGACGGAGCCGTACCTGGTGTCGGCTCCACATAGGCCGCCAGGCGAGCTTCCCCGGCAGGGTCCCGTTGAGTCACGACAACCGCTCCCCGGACCTGAGGGTGACGGGTCAAGGCCAACTCGATCTCAGCGGGTTCGACGCGAAACCCACGAATCTTGAGCTGATCATCCACCCGCCCCAAAAACTCCAACTGCCCTCGGCGATTCCAACGCCCCAGGTCGCCGGTTCGATAGAGGCGCTCCCCGGGAGCCGGGCCATAGGAGTCCGGAAGGAACTTCTCGGCGGTCTGCCGCGAGTCTCCGAGATAACCCCGAGCTACCGTGGCTCCACCAATCCACAACTCCCCAGCGACACCGGCCCCGACGGCCTCGCCGTAGCTGTCCAGAACGTAGAGACGAGCTCCCCCCAAGGGCCTTCCTAGGGGCAGAGCTGAGAGGTTGCGACTCGAAGGAGCGGCCTCCACGGCAGGGCTCATAGGACCACTCGCCGGGTCAGCGCCAGCGTCGAAAGCGGCAACCCCAACGGTCGCCTCGGTGGGTCCGTAGTGATTGAGGATGCGGCATTGAGGCGCTGCCGAGCGCACCTGCTCCAGCAAGCTGGGACGGGCGGCCTCTCCCCCGAGAGCCAAGACCCGGCGAGGCAGGATCTCCCTACCTCGGGAAGAGATCAGCAAGGCTTCCAGGTGAGAAGGGACGATTTTCAAGCAGTCCACTGGCTCGGAGCGAAAGTAGTCCGCCATGGCCTCGGCGTCCATGAGCCGGTGTTTGGCCAGCACATGAACACAGCCGCCGTTGCTGAGCCCTCCCAACAACGTGGTGTACCCCAAGTCTGCTGCCAGCGACGACACCGTGGCATAGGAGGAACCCAGCGGTAGAACCAAGCGAGTCGCCACGCCGTCCAAATAGGCTGCCAGTTGGCCGTGGGTGATCATCACTCCCTTCGGCCGCCCCGTGGACCCGGACGTGAACATGGAGTAGGCCAACTGATTCGGCGCTACCGGGTTCTCGAAGCTCGGCCCATCCTCCATGGACGGCTTTGGGCTCGGCCTGCCGGCGCGATCACGGGGAGACAAGCGCAGCAGCTCCGGTGCCCCTTTCTCCAGCTCTTCGTCCAGCTCACCGATCCACAACCGAACCCCGGCCCGCCGCAAAAGGTCCACCTTGCGCTGAGCCGGGGCTTCGGGATCCAAAGGCAGGAAGCTCCCTCCCGCTTGCAGCACCGCCAGAAGGGCCACTACCGCGTCCACCGAACGCTCTAAATGAAGGGCCACGGGAGTTTCTGTTCGGACCCCGGCGGACCGTAGCCGCAAAGCGAGGCGCCGAGCTTGTTGATGAAGCTGAGAATAGGACCAGGCTTCCCCTTCGCATTTCACCGCCAAGGCCTCCGGACAGCGACGAGCCCAGGCGGCGACTCGCGCCGGGAAGGACTGCCAAGAGGAACCGTCCTGCGGGGACTCCCAACTGCCCCATTCCGTCACCAATTGGTGGCGCTCCGACCGGGGCATCGCCGGTAGGTTCGCCAAGGGTTGGGCCGGATTCTCCAGGATTCCCCTCCAAGTAGCCTGGAGGCGGGCTGCCAGACGGGAGATGGTGGTTCTGTCGAACAGATCTTTGCGGTAGCGCAGAGCGCCTTCCAAGGCCTCCCCCTGGTGGCTGATGCGCAAGGTGAGATCGAATTTCGACCTGGGATCGGCGACGTCCTGGGGAATCCCTCGCACCGGACCAAGGGAGATGGCACCGGGAAGGGGTTGCTCCAGCAGGAGACTGACTTGAAAGAGGGGCGTATGGTCGAGATCCCGACCCGGTTGCAGATCTTGCACCAGCAGCTCGAAGGGCAGGTCTTGAAATCTCAGCCCCGCCACCATGACTTCTCTCACTCGTGCCAGCAGGTCCACGAAGCTCTCGGCGGGCTCGACTTGTGTGCGCAAAGACAAGGTGTTGATAAAGGCTCCCAGGAGAGGCTTCAGCTGGGGCTGGCGACGGTGACTGACGGGAAACCCGATCACCACGTCCCGCTGCCCACTGAAGCGCCACAGGAGATGCTGGTAGCTGGCCAGCAACACCATGAACAGGGTCACTCCACCCTCCCTCGCCAACTGCTGTAGTCCCGCACCGACCTCCGGCGTCAAGGCGAGATCGACCTCCTGGCCCCGAGGATTGGGTCGCTTCGAGCGCGGCCGGTCCGTCGGTAGCTCGAGGAGTCCAGGAGCCCCTTTCAAGTGACCACGCCAATGCTCCAGAGGCTTCTCCAGCGCCTCGCCGGTCAGCCACTGTCGTTGCCAGCGGGCAAAATCCGCATATTGAATCGCCAACGGCTGCGGCTCGGCTGGTAAGTCGCCAGCCAACTCGGAAAGAGCAGTCAACTCGCCAGGAGAGGAGGACTCTTCGCTAGCGGCGGTGCTGCAAAGGGAAGTGCTGCTAGCAACACCGTAGAAGGCGCTTAGGTCGGCCAACAGAGGCCCCACGGATTCCCCATCGAAGGCGATGTGGTGGAAAGTGAGCACCAACAAGTGATGGCGCTGGCCTCGGCGCAAGAGGAGCGCTCTCATGAGGGGCCCTTGGGCCAAATCGAAGGGCTGCCAAATTTCCTTCGCCACCAGCTCCTCCACGGCCTCTTGGTCCAGCCCGCTGGCCTCCACGAGAGGGCAACTCCAGTGGCGCAGCTGGGCCGGTGGAAGAATCTCTTGAAACCTCTTGTTCTGATGCTGCCCCTGCTGCTGCTCTTGATGCTGCTCTTGATGCTGGCCGATGCGACTGGCCAGTACCTGGTGACGGCGGAGGATGGACCTCAAGCTTTCCTCGAGACGGGGCACCGACAAATCTCCTTCCAGGCGAAGCAACAGCGGCACGTTGTAGGCCGCTGTCTCCGGCTCTAGCTGTTCGAGGAACCACAGGCGCTCCTGGGCGAAGGAAAGGGGCTGTTGACGGGAGTCTTCCTCGCCGGCAGGCACCAAAGGAGGAGGACTGTGAAGATCCCAGGACGACTCGAGAAGCAGGGCCAGGCCCCCGAGGGTCGAGTGTTCGAAGAGCTGGGCCAGACCTAGGTCCGCGGCAAAGACTCGCTGCACCCGACTGAGCAGGTTCATACCCCGCAAGGAGTCGCCACCCAAAGCGAAGAAATCATCCTGGCTCTGGACGGGGCCGCAACCCAGGACTTCTCGCCAGAGCGCTGCCAGGGATTCCTCCAAGGGAGTCAGGGAAGCGGCGATCGAGTCTCCCGAAGGGGCTCGCTCAGGCGGATCCGGCAAGCGAAGGCGATCCACTTTGCCGCTGGCGCTCATGGGCAGGTGCACCATGGGCGTAAAGCTGTCTGGAACCATGTATTCCGGCAAGGTCATCTGTAAGAAGCTACGAAGAAGGGACTCCGATACCGCCACCCCTTCGCCGCTTCCTTGGGAGGGAGTCCAATAGGCGGCCAACCTCATGGCGCCGCTGCCTTCCCCGGGTGCCTGGTGGGGCACCACCACTGCCTGGGCCACCGCGGGGTGGGATTCCAGGGCGGCCTCGATCTCCCCCGGTTCCACCCGAAAGCCTCGTACCTTGATCTGCTGATCTCGCCGGCCCAAACAGAGCAACTCTCCGCTCCCCTGCCAGCGCCCCAGATCTCCGGAGCGATACAGGCGCTCACCGGGCCGGTTGCTCCAGGGATGTGGCACGAAGCTCGCGGCCGTCAGCGCCGGCTGGTGAAGGTAACCGCGGGCCAGGCTGCCCCCAAGGTGGATCTCTCCTACTTCCTCGGCAATCGCTAGCCGACCTTCCCTATCGAGGACGTAGGCGCTGTTGTCGGTGGTCGGAGTGCCAATGGGAATGTGACCATCCGGGCGAGGCGAGGAGAGGTCCGCTACGGTCGCCTCTACGACGGCTTCCGTGGGCCCATAGGCATTGAAAAAGGAGACCTGGGGCGAAACTTGCTGCCACCAACCCGCAACCTTCCCCTGGAGGGCGGCCTCGCCGCCGATGACCACCTGCCGCAGATTGGGAGGCAAGCGCTGCCCAGCCTCCAGCCCCGACACCACCTGATGCCAGAAAGCGGTCGGTAAATTTAGCTGGGTGATTCGATGACGATGGCAATAGTCGAGAAAACGAGCCGTAGACCCCATCATGGCCGGATCCGGCAACACCACCGTTCCACCCGCCTGCCAAGTAGCAAAGATCTCCAAAAGGCTGGGATCGAAGCTCAAAGAAGTGAAATTCAGGAAGCGGTCTTCGGCACTGAGCTGAAAGCGTTGCACCGCGCTATGGAGATAGGCGCTAGCGGCACCATGGGAGACGGGAACCCCTTTGGGCCGTCCCGTGGAACCGGAAGTGAAGAGCACATAGGCGGTCTGGTGCTCCGACAGTAGAGCCGGTCCCTGAGAAGCCTCGGCCCCCTTCCAGCTGGGACTCGTCGAGTCGGCGGTAGCCACCACTTCACAAAGCCCCGGCAGACTCAGCCGACCCCGGGAAGACTCTTCCATCACCATCACGGACACCGTTGGACCCTCCGAGGGACCCTGAAAGGCCTGCTGACAAATCTCCAGCAGACGGCGATCAGTAAAAGACGGGGACAACGGCAAATAGGCACCACCAGCCTCGAGGATGGCCAGAACCGCCACGCAGGCATTTCGACCGGGCTCGAGCAGTAGACCTACCGGCTGGTCCGGCCCTACCCCTAGCTCCACCAAGTGCGCCGCCAAGGACCGCGAACGGCGATCCAACTCGCCGTAGGTAAGGGTCCCTTGGGCATCTTCCAAGGCAATGGCCGAAGGATTCCGCTGCACCTGGGCTTGGAATCCCTGCTGGAGCCCATGGCCTTCCTGAAGACCACTGCCTTTTTGAAGGCCACTGCCCTGCTGAACATCTATGGAAAGAGGCTCCCCGGACGGCACCAAGGCACCCTCACCGGACCATTCCTGAATCAGCTGAGCCTCTTCCCCGGGGGCCAGAAGCCGCAGGGAAGAGATGGGGGAATCCTCCTCAGCGGACACTGCTTCCAGAGCGACAGCCACTCGCTGGAGCATGCGCTCCGCGGTGCTGGTATCAAATAGATCGAGGTCGTACTCCAAAGATAGGGCGAGGCCCTGCTGGGATTCGGAGGCCACCAATGTCAGGTCGAAGTTGGCGCTGCGGCTATCGACTTCCAAGAGCTCGGAGCGCACCCCAGGGAAGCGCGGAGGCCTCACCAGACCACTGTCGAAGGCGAACATGGTTTGAAAAAGAGGGCTCTGGGAGAGTTCCCGCCGCGGGGTGAGCAGGCTCACCAAGTCTGCGAAGGGAACCTCCTTGTGAGCATCCGCCTCGAGCCATTCCGCCTGGGCCGCTGCCAGAAAAGTCTGCACCGTGGGAGACCGCCGAGGCGACAGGGTGAGAACCAGAGTATTGACGAAATAGCCGATCAGCCCTTCCAGCTCCGGCCGGCTGCGGCACATCACCGGGGCGCCGATGGGGATATCGAGGCGTCCGGAAAGCCGCTGTAGCACTAGAGCGAAGGACGACAGGAGAAGGGAGAAAAGGGTCAGCCCCCGACGTTGCCCCCGGCTGCGCAGGCGACTCTCGAGATCCGGCGATACGGCGATGCGGCAGAGGTCGCCGCGACGGCTGCGTTGCCGTGGCCGGGGCCGGTCGGTGGGTAAGTCCAGAGGCGGCGGTGGATCTTCCCACCGGGAACGCCAGAACTCCATATGGGCCGGAGCGATCTCTTCTTCCAAGCGCTGGCGCTGCCAGCGGGAAAAGTCGCCATATTGAAGGGGAAGCGGTGTGTCCTCGGGAATTTGGCTGCTGGGAGTAGGGTTACCGGCAGCAGTGTCGCTTGGACCTGTGTCGCCAGCCCGCCGGTACCTTTCGTAGTCCGCCTCGACCTCCTCGACCAGGATCTTCAAAGACCAACCGTCGGAAACGATGTGGTGTAACACGAGAGCCAGATGCCACAGCTGCTCTGTCTGCTGCACCAACACGCCGCGGCAAAGGGGGCCCTCGGCGAGATCGAAAGGCCGGTAGATCTCCTCGTCGAGACGCTCCCGAACCTCCTGGGTCCCCTCGTTCGCCGAGGTTCGCAGGTCGACAGTGCGCAAGGGAAAGTCCCCGGAAAAGCCCTCGGGAGAAACCTGGGGCAAGACTTTCCCCGAGGATGCCACCACCTGCACCGCCTCACCGTCTCGAAGCTCGAATCTGCCTCGCAACACCTGGTGGCGAGCCACCAGACGATTCAGGCTCCACCTTAGGGCTGTCTCATCCAGCGCGCCGTGGAAAGTGGCTGCCAGGGCCACGTTGTACGACGAAGTTCCCGGCGCCCGTTGTTCCTCCAACCACAGGCTCTGCTGGTATGAGGAAAGGGGCCATTCCAGATCGCCGGAAGCTTTCAAGGGGAGCGTGACGCGATCCGCCGACTCCGGAGCGTTGGCCTCTTCCGAATCCAGCCACGCCGCCAAGCCGGCCACCGTTGGCGCCTCAAAGAGAGCTGCCAGGGAGATTTCCGTGGAGAAATCCTCTCGAAGCCTCGAAATGACCTGCATCGCTACCAGAGAGTGGCCACCGAGCTCGAAGAAATTGTCGTGGACGCCGATCTTCTGAAGTCCCAAGGCCTCGCTCCACAACCGGGCCAGGGTCTTCTCCGAGGAGCTGCGGGGCGCCACAAAGAAGTCTGGGTCCTGGTCGAGAGCTTCCCGCGGTGAAGGCAAGGCACTGTGGTCGGTCTTGCCACTGGAATTGAGGGGCCAGGACTCCAAACGGACAAAGGCCGCCGGAGCCATGTATTCCGGCATTCGATGGGTCAGCCAAGATCGCAGGTCCGCAGCCTTCACACTCTCCCTTGCCTCTCCGGGCCACTCGTTTTCTTCGATCCAATAGGCCACCAGCTGGCGGTCACCCGTTTCCGTGGGTCGAACCAGCACCAGAGCTTCCTTGACCGCCTCATGGCCCCGCAGCACGGTCTCGATCTCCCCCAATTCGATGCGGAAACCCCGAAGTTTCACCTGGCGGTCGACTCGCCCGAGGCAATCGATGGTGCCGTCCCCGGTCATCCGGACGAGGTCGCTGGTTCGATAAAGCCGTTGCCCGGGCAGGGAAGAAAAGGGATCCGGTACAAACCTCTCGGCGGTCAGAGCGGGTCGTCCCAGGTATCCCCGGGCCAGGCCTGCCCCGCCGAGCACCAACTCACCGGTCACTCCCAGAGGCGTCAAGGAACCCCTGCGATCCACCACGTAGGAGGTGGTATTCGAAATGGGCCGCCCAATGGGAACCCGCGCTGCCCCCTCGGGCACCTCCTGAACCGGATGACTTACCGCGAAGGTCGTCGACTCGGTGGGGCCATAACCGTTGGCGAGCACCTCTAGGCCGGGCACTTGCCGAGCGCGGCGCACCCAGCGAGGATCCGCCGTCTCGCCACCGAAGAGCAGGTAGCGCATTCGGGAAAAAGCCTCTGGAGCCACCTGAGCGACCTGGTTGAACAAGGTCACGGTCAGAAACATGGCCGTCACTCGGTGAGCCTCGAGATGCTGGGAAAAGCGCAGCGGGTCCAGAGCCACCTGTCGGGGAACGATCACCACCGCTCCCCCATTCAGCAGAGCTCCCCAAACCTCGAAGGTGATGGCGTCGAAAGAGGCAGTAGCCAATTGAGCCACTCGATCTGAGGGCCCTAGATCTAGGTAGTTGGTGTGCAGCACCAAGCGAGCGATGCTGCGATGAGTCACCGCTACGCCTTTGGGCTGCCCGGTGGAGCCGGAGGTGTACATCACGTAGGCCAGCCGGTTGGCTCCGGCGGAGGGAGCGAATGGGGTCTCCCCTCCCCGGGCGGGCTCTTTTCCTGCCGCAGGAGCGGTAGGAGCGCCAGCGCGAGAGTCTTCTAGAACCTCGACCAATTCGACCACCGGGGCCTCGGACATTGGCAGGGCTGGCCGTAGCCCCTTCCCCACCAGCAGGGCCTTCAACTCACCATCCTGCATCATGAAGCGAAGGCGCTCCGCAGGATATTCCGGGTCCAGGGGCAGATAGGCACCGCCCGCTTTGAGAATCCCCAAGATCGCTGCGATCATCTCCGCGGAACGCTCCACGCAAAGGCCTACTAGACTCTCCGTGCCCACTCCTTGGTGCCGCAAAGCCGTCGCCACCCGATTGGCCCGAATATCGAGCTCTCGGTAAGTGAGGCTCTCCTGCCCCGAGACCACCGCCAGCCCTTCCGGCGTCTGCTTCGCCTGAGCTTCGAAAAGCTCATGGAGAGGGGACTCTTCCGGATAGCAACTGGCGGTATCGTTCCATTGAGTCACCAACTGTTGACGCTGAGCCGTATCGAGGACGGGAAGGTCCCCGAGGCGCTGCTCCGCATCCTCCATCATCGCCGCCAACAGAATCCCCCAAGATCGACCCAAGCGGCCCACCGTCGTTGGGTCGAAGAGAGTCGCGTCGTACCGCAGGGCCACGGCGATCTCTCCCTGGTAATCGCTGACCGCCAAGGAGAGATCGATTTCAGCCAGGTCCGAAGGGAGCTCGACCGGGTGGGCCTCGACACCGGAAAACTCCACTGGACCGCCCGTCCGTCGATCGACTTCGAGGCTCACTTGAGCTAGTGCAGGGCGGTGAGAGCCGCTGGCTGGATCCAACTGCCGAGAGAGCTGACGAAAGGGCACGTCCGGGTGCTGGAGGGCTGCGGTGATCTCCTTCTCGACCTGCCTCAAAACGGCCTCTATCCGCGGGTCTCCCGACAGATCTGCCAACAGAGGCAAGGTATTGGCAAAGGGCCCGATCGACCGCTGGGTGTCCTCGCTCTGTCGATGGGTGATGGAACAGGCAACGACGATTCTCGACTGGCCCGTCCACCGCGAGAGCAGCATCTGGAAGGAGGCCAAGAGGTGAATGAAGAAGCTGCCACGCTCACTGGAGGCTAGGCTCTGAAGCTTCCGCGGCAGAGGAACCGGCAACCGCCGGGATCGTCGGCGCAACCTTCTTCCCCGCCGAGCTGGCCGGGGCCGATCGAGGGGAAGCTCGAGGGGTTCCAGCGAGTCTCCCAGGCGTCGGTGCCAATAAGATGTTTGCTCTTCGAGCACGGGCCCCGGTAACCAGCCTTGTTGCCACTCAGCGAAGTCCCCGTATTGCACCGGTAGCTCCGGTAGCTCCGGTAGCTCCTGCAGCGGGGCTGTTGCTTTGCCCCGAGAACCCCCAAAAAGAGCACCAGAGACAACACCAGAGCCAGCATCGGAGACAGCGCCAGGAAGGACAGCGCCACCGAGAGCGTTGTAGAAAGTCGCGAGCTCTGCCATCAACACTCTGATGGACTCTAGGTCACAGACGATTCGGTGGAGGCTTAGCTGAAGCTCGTGGTGGTGTCGACCCCAACGAAGGACCCTGCCCAGAAGGACGGACCCGCTCACTGGATCCAGGCCAGGAGACCTCGAGCCTGGCAAGTCGAAGCTTGCCGACTCTGGAGGTCGGAGATTCTTCGGAGAAGTAACAGAGCTAAGATCCACCACCGGCAGCACCCAAGGCATCTCCTCCTGGACCTGCTGCACCCACTGCTCTCGACGCAAGTAGAAACGGCTCCGCAGTATTCTGTGGCGGCCCACCAAGGCCGATAGGGCTTGCTCGAGGATCTCTAAGTCCAGAGGACCTGAAAACCTCACCGAGACGTGAAACTCATCGCTCTCCAAGCCAGTCCCGAAGCCAGCACGGGGTGGATCTATGAGGGTCAAGCTCTGTTGCGCCAGGGAAAGAGGCCGAGCCTCGAGCACCCTCTCGTCTCCGCAAGTTCGGAGCTCGAAATCCCCGACCCGAGGCCTTGGCGCAGCGATATAGGAATCGACGCCCATTACCTCAAGTCCCCCTGAACAACCCAAAAGAAAAGAACCAAGATCACGCACTTGCCTTTGCGGCCAGAGGGCCTTCTGTAGCGGCAGGTTCCACGGGCGGCAAACGAAAGCTGGAAAGAGGCTGAGGCCCTTCTAGCTCGAGGGTTCCAAACTGATCTCGTACCCACTGATCGTCAAACACGGTCTCCAAATAGCGCTCGCCTCGGTCCGGCAAGATCGCGGCGCAGCGCGAGCCGGATGGGATCGCTTCAGCCATCTTGCGGACGGCGCTGATTGCGCCGCCGGAGGACGCCCCACAGAAGATCGCTTCTCGCCGCAACAGCTGACGGCAACCCACCACGCTTTCGAGGTCGGAAACCTGGACAACACCATCCACCCTCTCGACAGGACACAGGGGTGGTCTCAACCCCGCTCCCATACCGGGCAACAACCTGGGCCCCTTCTCGCCGCCGAAAATCACGCTGCCCATGGCGTCGACGGCGATCACTTTCGTCTCCAAGCCCTGTTCCTGAACGTAATCGACGGCTCCCCGAACCGTTCCGCAGGTGCTGGAAGCACAGAACAGGAAGTCCAGCTGTTCGACGGCCTCGAAGATCTCCGGGATCGTCGAAGTGAGGTGAGTTCGGGAGTTGGTGAGATTGCCGTACTGGTTCGGCCAGTAGCTACCAGGAATCTGCTTCATGAGGCGATGAACTCGGTCGATCCTCGCTGGGAGGAACTCACCGGTCAGGGCATCGGGCTCGGCGACATATTCAATCTCGGCGCCGTAGGCTTTGAGGATTCGCAGATTCTGGGCGCTGGTCTTGGCGTCGACGACGCAGACGAGCTTCAGTCCATAAAGGATGCTCGCTTGGGCCAATCCGATGGCCATATTGCCGGAGCTGGACTCAATGACCGTGGAACCAGCTTGAATTCGCCCTTCCATAAGGGCCTTCTGGATAATCTGCTTGGCTGGCCGATCTTTCGAGCTGCCTCCAGGATTGAGCCCCTCGAGCTTTCCAAACACCTCGAAGTCGACATCATCGAATAGTCGTTGCAGGTTGACCAAAGGAGTGTTGCCAACAGTCTGCAGAACAGTTTCATACCTCATAGTTGAACCTCTCGGACTCACAGCATCCTCAGTGAATCTGGGCACACCTCACCCAAAGAGAGCCCTCACGATGGCTCCCACGCTCCAGAAAATCAGCGACTTGGGACCGTCCACCTCCGGCCCAGCGGGCCGAGAAAGGTGATCGTTGAATCGTGCCCGAACGGCACAGGAACTTCTTCGAAGTTAGTTGTCTGGTTCTAGTTTCATCAGCTCAAGGCTCCCTGGTATTGAAAAACATTAGGAAGGGAAAAAATTGGCGACGGTTACGCCGAGATTCGAAGCTCGGGCCCTCTCCAGGACCCACTGAGCGACTGCCAAGTCCAAGACTCCGAGCCCGAAGGGACTGACTACGATGGGGGCTTCCCTCAAGGGCTTGGTGGGCGCTTCTCCCAGCAGAAGCTCTGCCAGGGTGCACCAGATGAAATCGCGAGAGCCGGTCTTCGTTTCTGCCAAATGCACCGAGGTTTCAGCGCGGCAGGCGTGGTCCGGATCGTCCACGACGTTGTTGGAAGTGAGAATGACCTCAGGAGTCATGTCTCGAAGGGATAGATGGAGCAGGCATGCCCCGGGAGGACAGACGGAAAGGTCCGCCAGGTACGGTTGAATAGCTGTCGTGGCGAAGGACACCAGCGGGCAACTCTCGAGCATCTCTTCGAGACTGGCAGCCACTTCGATGCGAGGTCCTAAAAAGCGTTCTTGCAGCGCTGCCTGGCACTCCGCTGCCCGCTCCTGAGAAAGGTCGAAGAGTACGAAGCTGTCGATTTCCGGCAGCAAGGCCAGCAGGTAGCGGGCAACTTCCCGATTGATGACACCGGTGCCTACCAAGCCCACCCGGCTTGGTCTGGTCTCACTGGTCAGGACCTGGGCTCCCAGGGCCGCACTCGCTGCGGTGCGCTGGGCACTGATCAGAGAGGCCTCGAGGATCGCTTCGGCTCGACCGGTGGCGCAAGAGTTCAGAATCATCACCGCTGAAGCTCGCGCCATCCCTTGGCTCACATTGCCAGGAAAAGAGGAGATCCATTTCATTCCAGCGGTGTCGATGCCTTCTCCCACGAAACCGGGAAGGCCGATGATGCGGTTTAGGGAATCGCCGGGAAAGCGAAGAAAGGAAGAGTGAGGTAGAGCTGTGGCCGCGGTGGTGAGCCAGATAGGCCTCTCGAACTGCCCCGACAACCTCATTCTCAGCGTTAGCTAGAAGGGCGCCGACATCATCGCCACCCAGAACCAAAACACTTTCAGAGTCCATCTTTGTGAAGCCTCATAACAATCAAACAATCAGACGACAATAAAGAAACAAAAAGAAATTCAATCAAACACTACTTGCAATAAGCTAACGGCTTATGGCGACAACAGGGGGCTCTCTTCGTTTTATTCCTGCTCCTTCCCTTCTTCTGGAATTGGCTCTCCGACATTCGATCTGAGGGTCGAATAGCCAGCTCGAGAACCCCATCGTCCTCGATGGCTAGAGACGACACCTTCAGAGTTCACGACGTCTGAAACCTGGATCTGCATCGGCAGAGCGCTGGCTCTCGAAGCCTTTCCACATTCGTTTTGTTACCCCCAGCTCGTCAGTAACTACAAACATCAATCATGTAGGCGTACTTTCATCGCGAATCACGTCATGAAATCGCGAACTTTTTTCAAATTCTCCTTCAGAAGCCCGAAACGAAGGGAAGTCGAGGTGCCCGTGGTCAACGGCGCTGGTCGAAGAAACCGGGAAATCTGATGGAAAGTCAAAGAGAGAATCGGTGCCCAAATCCTCGGAGGTTCCCCACTCCAGCCTTGGGTTGACAACAAAACCTGGGCTGACTCGGTTCGACCTTTGCTTGGGTTCCTGCTCACTCGTTCCATGTAGGACTCATCGTAGAGCGTTGAAAAACTCCCCCACATTCATCAAAAAAATGCCATCACTGAATCAAAGCTAGGCGAAAAAGAAGGAATCTTGAATCTCGGAACAGCGTCCCTACCAATAGCAAGGCCATCCCAGCCCGCTCCGAAGGCCTCTTCCGGGCCTGGCTCTCCCCTATCGAGCTCTCCGAGAGGGATGAGGAAGCCGAGCCCGACCTGGGTGCCGGCAAGGGCCTGGAAACTGAGAGTTATTGGGGAAGTGTGAGTGGACGTGAAGTTGTTCGGTGCCGCCGGGGCCAAGAAGAAAGGCGTACCCCGGCTCTATCTTCAGCGCAGCTCAGAAGTCGGAGGAGAGATTTGTTTCCCCCTTAGAGCCTCGAGAGGCCGAAGCTCTTCTAACTCCAGCCGACCATAGATCGCCTCTCGGGCGGCCCGCTCGGACTCGAGATCACCCCGTTCAAAGTAGACATCGGAGAGTTTGAGAAGAATGCGCCCCTCGCGCTCCGGATCCACCCGTAGAACGTCATAGAGCTCTTCTGCTAAATCTAGGTCTCGAAGCCGGAAGGCTTCATCGGCGGCTCGCTCCAGGCGCTGTGCGGATTCGCCAGCCAGACGGTCCCCGAGCAGCTCGCCCCGGAGGAGCCCCCGCCGCGCTTCGGCGATGAGATCGGCTCGACTCGCCTCGGTTAGGAGCTCTTGGCTGTCGCCGTAGGAATCGACGAAGAAGCGCCTCCGGCCAGGAGCCACGAAAGGCTTCTGGCGCAAGCTCTTGTCGCTGGCGATGAGAACGTCGTCGACGAAATAGGTGCCGCTGCCCTTGTCCTCTAGGTCACCGATGAACGAGTAGTAGGCGATCGAGGAACCATCCGTATCCGCCGTGTTGCGCTGCTGACGAAGATCGATGCGGGGCTCCTCCCGGCCTTCCTCATAGATCGCCAAGTCGTAGCGCCCCCGATCTACGTCGTAAACCAGGTCGACGAAATACCACTGAAAGGGTCGGGGTTCGAACAGGTCCTTCCAATGCTGTCCGGTTCGGTGACGCAGGGAGCCTTCGCGGGTCTCCAGCCAGAGAGCATGGCCACCCCGTTCCATATTGAGGAACCAACGGGGTCCGGCCAGAGCGAAATTCATCCTCTCCGTCGGGTCCGTTAGGAGCAGGTAAAACTGAACGAAAACAAGGCCTTGAGTCTGTTCCGGAAAGAAGCCCAAGAACTCCGAAAAACAACCGTTTTCCGGCTCTTCTCTCACCCGCAGGGAACGAAAACCGCTCCAGCGAAAGCTCTGGCTCAAGTCCACTCGCCCCGTGGAGTGCTCGAAGATTCGAAAGGTATCCGGCCCGGAGGGCGTGGGTTGCTCGAAATCCAGAGAAGCTAGAATCGCCACCGGAGGCGGCACCAGGGAAGCCTTTTCAGGGAGGTCGGCATCGGCAGGAGAGCTGCCGACAAGCAGTAGGATCAAGCTAGGCAACAAGAGTGGGCGAATCGTGTTGCTTCTCATAGATCTAACCTAACACTTCATTCTCCGCCTTTGCCTGATGACGCCAGCAGCTCCTCCACTCCGTCGCGGCGAACCTGCTCGATATCGTCCTGGTATTTGAGCAGCACACCGAGAGTCGCTTCCACCACTTGCGGGGACAGCTCTCGGGCATTCAAGGCCCCTAGGGCAGCTACCCAATCCAGAGTCTCCGCTACCCCGGGCCGCTTGAATAGATCCTCTCGCCGTAGGTCTTGGACGAAAGTCACGACCTGCCGCGACAGCTCCTGGTCAGCTCCGGGGGCCAGAGACCGGACGATCTCGTACTCCTTGTCGAAATCCGGATAGTCGATCCATTGATAGAGGCAGCGGCGACGCAGTGCATCATGCAACTCTCGGGTGCGATTGGAGGTCAGAATCACCACCGGGGGTTCCTGGGCGACGATCGTTCCCAGCTCCGGAAGGGTGATCTGGAAGTCGGATAGAACTTCCAGCAGGAAGGCTTCGAACTCTTCGTCGGCCCGGTCCAACTCATCGATGAGCAGAATGGGCGCGCCACCGGGGTGATCGGCTGCCGGGTCGATGGCTTCCAACAAGGGTCTGCGAAGAAGAAATTCCGGGCCGAAGAGCTCCCGACGGAGAGTCTCTATGCCCGGCACCTGACCCTGTATCTGGCCCTCGCCCTTAGCCCGTGCGCGGCCGGTCGCTTCCTGGAGGCGAATATGAAGCAGCTGGCGACTGTAGTCCCACTCGTAGACCGCGTTGGCCAGGTCCAATCCCTCGTAGCACTGGAGACGAATCAGCCGCCGCCCCATCATTCGCGAAAGAGCCTTGGCCACTTCCGTCTTGCCGACCCCAGCTTCTCCCTCGAGCAGCAGAGGCCGCTGCAGGGATAAGGCCAGAAAAATCGACGTGGCTAGGGGGACGTCCGCCAGGTAGCGACAATCCCTCAGCGCCTGCTGTACCTTGTCAACGGAACCGAGGCTGTCCACCGGACCCTCCGTCCCGTGGATTTTCTCCTCGGCCATCCGGCCTCAGCCCCGAGCCCGGTCCCGCGCGATCTTGAGGGCACGGCGACAGTAGACCTTCGCTAACTGCACCCGGTACTCCCCGGAAGCGTAGATATCGCCCAGAGGGTCTTCCACGGACAAGAGGCTATTCACGGCCGTATCGATGGCCTCATCCGCCAGGTCCGTCCCGGTCAAAGCTCCTACCACGGGAAAACATTGAACCGGTGTCGTGGCCAAGCCGTTGAAGGACAATCGAATCGCCGCCGCATTCCCGTCCGCTCCAAGCTCTACCACGACCGCTGCTCCGCACACCGCATAGCCGGAAGCCGGGTGCTCCGCTTTCAAGTAACAAGAGCCACTCCCCTGCCCGAGGACCGGAACATGAATCGCCGTGATCAGCTCGTTCTCTGCCAGATCCGTCTCCAAGAGACCGACGAAAAAGTCCACGGCTCGCACCTGGCGCACCCCCTGAGGGCTCATGAGGTCGAGAGTGGCACCGGTCGCCACCAACACCGCCGGCAGGTCCGAAGCCGGGTCGGCGTGAGCGATATTGCCGCCCAAAGTTCCCTTATTCCGCACTTGAGGATCCGCGACCTTGGCTGCCGCCTCCGCCAGAATGGGGCAGTGGGTAGCCAACATCCCTGAGGAAGCTAACTCGGCATGACAAGTCAGAGCTCCGATGCGCAGAGAGTCTCCCTGTTTTTCAACTCCGGAAAGCTCTGCCAGCCGACCGATATCGATCAGTGCCGTCGGTTGAGCCAATTGCTGCTTCATGAGAGGCAGCAGGCTATGGCCGCCAGCGATCAGCTTGGCCCCCTCATGGCGATTCAGCAGATCCAAAGCCTCCTGGGGAGACCCGGCGCGGTGATACTCGAATGGATTCAAGAACATGGCCTTCTCCCCTTCCTATTGGATCGCTCGCCAGACTTTTTCCGGCGTCAACGGCATATCTATGTTTCGAATGCCCCGATGGCTTACCGCATCCATGACGGCATTGACCACCGCCGCCGGAGAGGCAATGGCGCCGGCCTCACCGATCCCCTTGACCCCCAACGGATTGTGAGGGCACGGGGTCACGGTGCGGTCGAGCTCGAAGGAAACCAGCATATGGGCTCGGGGCAAGGCGTAGTCCATCAGGGTTCCGGTCAATAGCTGACCGTTGTCGTCATAGACCGCCTGCTCCCAAAGAGCCTGGCCGATACCTTGGGCAACTCCACCGTGGACCTGGCCGTCGACGATCATCGGATTGATGACGTTGCCGCAATCGTCCACGGCGATATACCTCAGGAGCTCCACATCGCCGGTCTCCGAGTCCACTTCCACTACCGCGACATGGGTGCCGAAGGGGTAGACGAAGTTGGAAGGATTGTAGAAAGCAGTGGTCTCCATGCCGGGTTCCATGCCTTCCGGGAGGTCATGGGCCAGGTAGGAGGCCAGCACCACGTCTCCCCAGGATTTCGCCTGATCCGGTACTCCTTTGACGGTGTACTGGCCGTCGTCGAAGACCACGTCCTCCTCCGCCGCCTCCAACATGTGGGCAGCGATCCGCCGGCCTTTCTCAATGGCCCGGTCGACCCCGTTGGCGATGGCACTACCACCGACAGCGGCGCTGCGACTCCCATAGGTGCCCATGCCGAATTGCACCTCCTTGGTGTCGCCGTGAATGACCTCCACCTGTTCCACTTCGAGGCCCAAGCGATCGGCGACGATCTGGGAGAAAGTCGTCTCGTGGCCTTGGCCGTGAGACGACGAGCCGGTGTACACCGTCACGGTGCCGGTGGGATGAACTCGAATCTTGGCGCTCTCCCAAAGGCCCGCTTGAGCCCCCAAGGCGCCCGCCACTTGAGAGGGGGCCAAGCCACATGCCTCGATGTAGCTCGACAGACCGATCCCCAGCCATTTGCTGCTACCGGCATCGTGGCGGCTTTTCTGCTCGGTCCTCAGAGCGGCATAGCCAGCCGCTTCGAGAGCCTTGTCGAGAGCCGGCTCGTAATTTCCACTGTCGTATTCCAGAGCGACCTGAGTGGCGTAGGGAAAAGCGTCCGCGGCAACGAAGTTGCGCCGCCGGATCTCCGCCGGGTCCTGGCCCAACTGAGCAGCAGCCAAGTCCATCATGCGCTCGATGACGAAGGTCGCCTCCGGCCTTCCGGCTCCTCGATAGGCATCCACCGGAGCCGTATTGGTGAACACTCCCAGGACGTGAACGTAAATGGCTGGAATGTCGTACTGCCCCGACAACAACGTGCCGTAGAGGTAGGTGGGAACCGCCGGTGCAAAGGTCGACAGATAGGCTCCCATGGCGGCGTGAGTGTCTACCCGTAACCCGAGAATCCGGCCTTCGGCGTCCAAAGCCATTTCCGCCCGGGTCACGTGGTCCCGGCCATGGGCGTCGGTGAGATTCGTCTCGGACCGCGTCGCCACCCATTTCACTGGACGTTTCAGCTGCATGGCGCACCATGCGGCGATGGCCTCGTCCGGGTAGAGGTGGATCTTCGACCCGAACCCTCCTCCCACTTCCGGGGCGATCACGCGAATCTTGTGCTCCGGCAGGCCAATGGAAGCCAAGGACAACAGCAGGCGGTGGACATGGGGGTTTTGAGTCGTCATGCGCAAGGTCAGCTCACCCTTGTGCTCATCGAAGTCGGCCAAGGCAGCTCTGGGCTCGATAGCGTGAGGAATCAAGCGATTGTTGCGCAGCTCAGCGCTGACGGTGTGAGCCGCTCCTTCGAAGCCAAGGTCCGTCTTTTCTTTGTCTCCTAGATCCCAATCGAAGGAGATATTCCTCGGTACGTCTTCGAACAGTTGGGGAGCGCCTTCCGCGGTCGCCTTTTGGGGATCAACCACGGCGTCCAACGGGTCATAGTCGACCTCGACGAGCTCCGCAGCGGCCCGAGCGGCCTGGCGAGTCTCGCCCACCACCACGGCAACTCCATCCCCCACATAGCGAACTCTCCCCTTGGCCAACAAGGAGTGCTCCGGGGTCTTGATATCCGGTAGGAGCCAAGCCGTCGGCACTGTGCCCGGCGCGCCACTGGATTCGATATCCGCAGCGGTGTAGACCGCTAGAACCCCGGGGGTCGCTGCGGCCGCTGCGGTGTCGATGCTGCGCACGTGGGCGTGAGAGTACGGGCTGCGAACGATCACCGCGTGGGTCATGTGGGGAAGGGTGAAGTCATCCGTGTAACGGCCCTTGCCGGTGATCAGCGCCGGATCTTCCCGCCGCTTGATGGCCGAGCCGAGAATTCTGGCCTTTCCTTGGTCCGCCATCTCAAGACCCTCCCTGGGCGGCCCGCTGCACCGCCTTGACGATGTTGTGGTACCCGGTACAACGGCAGACATTGCCCTTCAGGGCTTCCCGGATCTCACCCTCGGAAGGATTCGAGTTGTGCTTCAGAAGGGCGGAAGTAGCCATGATCATGCCCGGAGTGCAGTAACCACATTGAAGGCCGTGCTCTTCCCAGAAGGCCTGCTGCATCGGGTGCATCTCGTCTCCCGTGCGCATCCCTTCAATGGTGGTGACGGTGGTTCCGTCCGCTTGCACCGCCAACTGAGTGCAGGATTTCACCGCTTCTCCATCCATCCAGACGGTGCACGAACCGCAAAGACTGGTCTCGCATCCGACATTGGTTCCCGTCAGGGCCAGGTCCTCGCGCAGGAAATGAACGAGGAGCGTGTGCGCCTCGACCTCCCGTTCGACGACTCGGCCGTTGACCTCGACACGAATCTTGTGTCCCATAACCTGGAGATCTCCTTCCCCACCGTAACGGTGGCACCGGCCCGCTTTCCAAACGACTAAATCTGGCAAATTTATACCACAGCCCAAAACTGCCCCAGACCTTCCAAGGGGCCAGCCTGGAGCGGGCCGGGAATATCTCTCCAAGCTGGCCGGTTGCCTAAATAGTCCTTAACGAGGAGAAGAAAAACATCGTTCAGCTTTGTGGGAGGAGCTGACGGCAAGATATAGGAGATGGACGAGATGATCACACCTCTCGATGCCTCCGGCAGCCGCTGCCTTACCCGTACCTCCCTTCCTTCCCTCCTGACGATTCCTTGGCTGGCCCTATTCGTGCCCCTATGGCTGACCCTTGGCTGTAGTGGCGGTGGCAGCTCCCCCACCCGGCCCGATGCACCAGACCTACCGAGCAATTTGGGTGGCAACGCCATCTTCCGCAGCGCTGCTCCCGATGCGCATTGTTTCCACCAGGGCTTGAGACGGGTAGGAGGGCACGCCTTCCCTCTCGCCATGAACTTGACTCAGAACGGCTCGGCACTTCGAGGCAGCATCGATTGGCCCCAGTTTCGGGTCCTCTGCTCTGTCGAGGGCACGATCGACGGCGACGGAAACTTCACCCTCCGTCAAACCGCTTGCAATCAGCCGTGCACCTCCTTCAGTTGGACCTCGGAAGCCGCCATGCCTTGCGAATTGATGGCCTGCAGCCTGACCCAGACCATCACCGGCACTACCCGGGGGCTCCGGGGGGATATCGCCTGGCGATGGAGCACGACGGATCGTGACGACGGCAGCAACCTCGGGGAGATTGACATCTCTGCTACCTTCGATTTTTGAGGCTTGGCGTTTTCACTGCTGATCTCAGGGTGGCTCCGGGCCTGTCCTTTGCTACACTGCCCCTTCTTCCACCCGGAGTGACCCCACAGTGACCCTAGGTGCCCGAGAGCCACGATCATGAAACCCGGAGCCTTTGCATACCTCGCCCCAAATTCCCTGGCCAACGCCTTGGAGTTGCTGGAGCAGCACGGGTCAGATGCCAAGATCCTAGCCGGTGGCCAGAGCCTAGTGCCGATGATGAGCTTTCGCCTCAGTCAGCCGGCGCTGCTCATCGACCTCAACGGCATCGACGAGCTGTGCTACTACCAAAGGGGGGACGACCGTGGCCTACGGATTGGCGCTCTGAGCCGCCAACGCAGCCTGGAAAAAGAGCCGCTGGTTGCCGAGCAGGCACCTCTCCTGCGAGAGGCGGTGCATTCCATCGCCCATCCACAG
Organism: Deltaproteobacteria bacterium; assembly: GCA_022601195.1. GTDB lineage: Bacteria > Acidobacteriota > Thermoanaerobaculia > Multivoradales > JAHZIX01 > JAHZIX01. Next base: position 52,525 of record JAHZIX010000035.1, on the reverse strand, counting down.
ATTCGCAACCGGGGCACCATCGGCGGCAGCATCGCCCATGCGGATCCAGCCGCCGAGCTACCGGCTCTGGCAGTCGCCCTCAGAGCCCGCTTCCGCCTCGTTAGCACCAGAGGCAGCCGCTGGGTGGCTGCTCAGGACTTTTTCCGAGGCCTCCTGACGACCGACCTGGAGCCTGAAGAGATGCTGGTGGAAATCGCCTTGCCCCGGCACCCCATGCGCTGCGGCTCCGCTTTTCTGGAGATCGCCCGACGCCATGGCGACTATGCCCAAGTGGGCGCCGCAGCCGTCGTCATCCTCGATAGCGATGGCATCTGCGAAGAGGCTCGGCTGGTCTTCTTGAGCGTCGGCGATGTGCCCATGGAAGCGACCCGCGCCGCGGCCATGTTACGGGGTGAACGCCTGACCGAGGAATTCATTGCCGCCTGCGCCGAACACGCCGGGGACAACGAGATCGACCCGACCACGGATATTCACGCCACCGCCGACTACAAACGTCACCTGGCCAAAGTGCTAGCCCGCCGGGCCTTCACGGTAGCCTCCGAGAGAGCTAGGGCCCAACTACGGAAGGAATCATGAGCCAGCTATCCCTCGAGGTGGAGGTCAACGGTCAATCGGTCCAGCGGAAAGTAGAGCCGCGACTTCTGCTCAGCGACTTTCTGCGCCACGACCTCGGCCTCACCGGCACCCACGTCGGCTGCGAGCATGGAGTCTGCGGCGCTTGCACCGTACTCCTCGACGGTGAGGCGGTTCGTTCCTGCTTGATACTCGCCATTCAAACTCAGGGTCATCGCATCGAAACCGTGGAGAGCCTGGCCCCAGACGAAAACCAGCTCCACCCTCTACAGGAAGCTTTTCAAGAAGCCCATGGCTTGCAATGTGGCTTCTGTACCGCCGGAATCCTCATGACCCTGCGCCCCTTCCTCGAAGAAAACCCCAATCCCACCGAGACCGAAATCCGCCAAGCCCTCTCCGGCAACCTCTGCCGTTGCACCGGCTACCAACACATCGTCGACGCGGTGCTCTTGGCCGCAGCCAAAAACAAAAACGACTGATCACCGCCACCTAATACGGTGTCAGGCATGCACTCCGTGCATGGCTTAAATACCCTCTCCCTTCCGACCACTCGCCTCTACTCCCCAATCTCTAACTCCCGCCTGGCTCACCCAAGCCCGGTTAACCAACCAGGACGGAGCAACTAGAAGCTCTGCCGGAGGGGCTCCCGACGGCCCTTTCGCCCTTCTTCCAGTCCAGTTTCCGGCTCGAAAACTCCCCAAAAGAGGAAATTGAGAATTGGGGTTCGTCTAAATGAATTAAGGACACTACAAACAGGTCCAGGCAGAGTTGTAGAATCCAACCACAACAGCCTAGAACCGAATAAGAGATTGCCGGAAGCCTGACGGCGATCGAGCGTCCAGGGGAAGGATTTCTCCGAGGCGACACAGGGACAGGCCGGGCAGGGTGAAGAAAGGAAATCTCATGCCTCCATGGAGACCGGGACCAGACGTTGCGACTCCGGACTTGCCTAGACCCTTTGGCGAGGACTTACTCGACGCTCTGCCATCGGGTTGCTATTTCCTTCAGCTGGTTGCCGGCGAAATTGAGGATTTCAAGATCGATGGAAAGATCGGCTACGACGGCACCCTTCGGGTCGACAGGGAGGGGGCCGCTAGCGGTGATCTCTACTTGAACCGCGATGTTGAGACAAAGCCCGCCGCCGCTCCACCATGGAAGGGTCTAGATCCTAGGGACGGTATCCCGATCTTTCCGCGGAAGCTCTACCGGTACTACCTGCGGGTTTCGCAGATCCGGCAAGCAACTGACCGGGCCGAGAGAAAGAAAGCCCTTTCCCTCGACTTCGAACTGTTTCGCTTCGATTGGACTGCCATGCGGTGGGAGCTAGAGACTGAGCTCCGCGCCGACCTCCGGAAAACGTCCCCACCCAAGGGCAAGAGCTACCCACGGCGAAACAAGAAGACAGGAGCGATCTTCTTTAGAGGTGAGATGTTCAACAGCCGCAATCAGTCGGTTGGAAAGATCTCCCTCGGCCACGTCAGTAAGTTCCTTCGCAAAGCAACAGTACAGATCTTCACCCAAGGGAAGATTCCCCCACCACTTTGTAGATGCGGCGGAGAATCGACTAGAAGAGGGGGCCACAAAAAAGACTGCATCTCCTGGGAAGATGCCTATGGAAAGGCGGATTGGCAGATCCAGATCTGTACTGCCCCCTTTGCCAACAACCGTGAGAAATGGAGCCGTACCCAACTTCACGAAAAGATGATCGAGCTCGGGGAAGGAAAGACTTCGATCGGGGAAGACACGGAGACTTTCGAGCAAGCCACTGACCTCCTCGACTGCGAATGGCGCTCTAACCTGCTGTGTATCAGCAAGAAGGAAAAAGGCTTGGCAGAGATGTACGACCGGCGAGGGGATGACCTGAATGGCGTACCTCGAGAAGGCGCAGCCTTAGGAGCCAAATACATCTTCTGCAAGAAGAATCCGATTTGGGGCCGGGCCGGAGGCAAAGCCGTCATGGAGACTCCGGAAGTCTATTTCCACATCGCTGTGCATGAGATCGCCCATACCCAAGGTTTGATGCACAATTCCAGTTTTCCTGGGTTCATGAGCCGGTTGGATCACACCGCCGCGGAAACTCAAAGGAAAAATGGCCAGTTCCCGCAGGGATTGGAGTTCTCTTTCTCCAATATGGATTGTCGGCGTCTTCAGCATTTCCCGGACCCCTGGGTACGCCCCGGGGGAGTGCCCTTTCGTCACAATCTCAGCCAGTCCATGGCGCATTTAGAAGACCATCGGGAGACTCCTCCTGGCCTCAAACTGAAAATCGTCCCTCTGTCTCCTACTCTTCCCCTAGGAGCACCACTGCGAGTGACCATCGAACTGGAAGCTAGCGCCGATCTGGACTGGGCGCCGCGCTCGATGAATCTCCGCTCAGGAGAAGTTTTTGGCAGAGTGATCGCCCCTTCTGGAACTTCTCGAAGCTTCATGACCATGGTGCGGGACGTGGACTCCAACTACAGTTCGAAGATGAAGAAGGGAGACACGAGGCGCCACGACATGACTCTCTTGCGCGGTGCCCAAGGTCCTCTGCTGCCCAGCCCCGGCTTGTTTCAGGTGGAAGTCTCCGTGGAATGGGATTCTTCTAAGAACGGTTGGCGCTCGTTTCGCATCGATGCACAAACTAGCATTCTCGTCATGCCCCCTGAAAACTGGCGGCAAGGCGGCGTTGCCTTGCGGATCCTTGGCGAGCCAGAGACGCTCCCTCTGTTGGTTCTCGGAAACGACCTCACCGGCAAGGGTCGTTCTGCTATTCAAAAGGCAATGGAAGACGATGTCTTGCGGCCCCACTTCGGCATCGTCGAGGCGGGCCGGCGGGCGGAAACTTTGAAGCTCGAAGAGCTACTCAAAAACCCGGACCCGGACTCTCTTAAGAAACTTGAAGACGCTATTGGCCTGATTGATTCCAATACCGTCATGACAGCTCAGGAGGTGAGTTACGGACTCGAGATGCTCCACCGGGTGCCCGATGATGAATTCCGCAGAGAGACCTTTGGTCGGGTCCTCGATGTCCTGCTGGCCCGCGCCGCCGAGCGGCAAGTTCCACAGGAAATTTCGCAGGAATTGAATCAGCTCCTTCTCTCCCATCGGGACACAGCTAGCTAATGATCTCAGCGGCGACCAGTGCCCAAGGGCCATGGCAAAGCAGGTCGGAGCAAAAGGGGCCGGAGCACCGAAGCTCACGGCTCTCCAGGGCCTCCCGTGGCCTATTTTTCGGCCTGCTCGTCGGCCTCACTTCTGCAGTGGCAGCGACCCCCTTCCCGGATCGCATCGCCAACCTTCGCCACCGTTTCGAGGATCTCGGAGAACGAGCTACGGCGGAAGCCGATGCTCATGAGCTTCTGAGAAAGGCCCGAGAGGACTTTGGCGAGCGCTCCCTAGAAGTCGCTGACGCCATGGACCTCCTGGTTCAGATCCTGTTCGGCAACGGCAAGCGACGCCAGCAGCAAACTCTCGATCTGGCAGTCGAAGCGCTCCAACTTCGAGAGGCCCTCTTGGGGCCGCGCCACCCCTCTCGCGCTTATGCCCTGCACAACCTGGGAGTCTTGCGCCAGGAGTACCAAGACTTCGAGACCGCAACGACCTATTTGGAGCAGGCGATTCAATGTTGGAGGGACGGCCTTGGTCAGAACAGCTTGGAGGAAGCTCGAACTCTCGAGTTTCTAGGTGACCTAGAGGCGGACCGGGATCGGTGGCAGGAAGCCGAGGCGCATTTGCTACAGGTATTGGAGATACGCCGCAGCAAACTCGACCCAGAGCACCCCAAGGTAGCTCAGGCCATGAACACCTTGGCGAATGTACTTGCCACCGACGGTAACTACTCCGCCGCGAAGGTCCTGTTTGAAGACGCCATCGGAATCTTTCGAAAGGCCCTGAAACCCGAGGACCCCCTGTTGGCCCGAGGCCTGCACAATCTAGGTGAAGTCGACCACTTTCTCGGCGATATTCCATCCGCCTTCACTCGTCTCGAAGAGGCTCTCGAGATTCGCCGGGCGGTCTATGGAGATATCCACGGCACCACCGCATCGACCCACAACAGCCTGGCTAATCTGGCTCAAGATGCGGGAGATTTCTACACCGCCCAGAAGCACTATCGGTGGGCCCTCGAGGGGTTTCGGCGGGGGTTCGAGAACGACCACCCTCGGTACGCGGAGGCTCTCACCGGCCTTGGCCGGTTGCTCCACGAGCTGGGAGACTGGGACGAGGCTCGGCAGCGCCTCGAGGAGGCCCTCGAAGTTCGACGGGCCAAGCTCGGTCCCCGTAGCAACGAGTACGGACGGAATCTCATCTGGCTGGGAGAGCTCGCCTTCGATGCGGCGCCTCCTCACGAAGCGGAGACTCATCTCCGGGAAGCCGTGTCGATCTTGACCGAGAGCGGAGATTCCAGCCATCCCCTCCTTGGCCGCGCTCTGGTCAGCCTAGCTCGAGTGAAGACCTCTCTCAGCCAGCCTCAGGAGGCGGAAAAGCTCCTCGAAAGGGCTCTGGAAAGCTTCACAACCCTCGGACCTCACCATCCGGAGAGAGTACGAGCCTTAGAGGCTCTGGCCCGGCTTCGGCTGGCAGCGGGTCGATGGCCCGATGCCTCCCGACTGGTGCAACTGGGGCTCCAGCTGATCGAAGATTCCTATGGAAAGGGTCATCCCCGAGAACCGAAGCTGTTGAATCTTCAGGCCCGGGTCCGCTACGCCGCCGGACGGCCGGCGGCTGCCATCGAGAATGCCCTCTCGGCAGCGCGAAAGACTCGCCAGCAGGTCTCCCAAACGGTTTCCTCCTTGGCTGAGCCCCGAGCTCTGTCCTACGCTGCATCGGTTCGAGAGAGCCTAGATCTACTGCCGTCCTATCTCGCCTCGTCTTCCCTGGCTTCCCAGGATCTGATCGATCGCATCTGGGACGAGATCATCCGTTCCCGGGCAGTGATCCTCGAGGAGATCGAGGTTCGCCACCGAGTCTTTCGAGCGCCGGAAAACTCCCGCCTCGCCGCCAAAGCGAAGGCTTGGCATACCGCACGCCAACGGTTCGCCAATGTGCTGGTACGCATCGAGGACAGCCGCATCCCGCAAAGGCGGCAGAAAGAGAACTGGCGGAGAGCCAAGCAACAGGTGATCGATGCGGAGCAAGCCCTGGTCGAGGCGAGCCGCTCCCTCCAAATCGAGGTTCGCAAGCCGCCCAAGGGTCTCGAGGCCGTTCGTCGCAGTCTGCCCACCGGATCCTCATTGATCGCCATCGCCGCCTACCGTGCCGGTTTCAGTGCCTCCGGAAAGGGCGGCGAGGACGGTTACCTGGCGTTCATTCTTCCTTCCCCCTCGTCCCAAGCTCGCGCTATTCCCTTGGGCCGAGCCCAAGACATTGACGACTTGGTGGAAGACACTCGGGCCGCCAAAGACGAAACCCTATTTCGAGACCATGCGGCCAAGCTCCGAGAGCGAATCTGGGATCCTCTGCGAAGCCACCTGGGAGATACCAAGCGAGTCTTTTTGGTGCTGGATGGAAACCTGCATCAGATGCCCTTTGGCGCTCTCCCGGACGGTGAGGCCAGCTATCTCATCGAATCCGGGCCCCTGTTTCACACTCTGACCGCCGAGAAGGACCTGGTGGAACTCCCGACCCAGGAACCTGCTGCCGGGAAAGGGCTGCTCCTGCTAGGGGGGGCCTCCTTCTACGATCGCTCCCCGATCAAAAAGTCCTCGTCCAAAGCCTCTCTGGACCTCAAACATCTACCGCCGATGCTTCGAGGGAGTGACGATCTGCGCAAATGCCCGACATTTCGCGATCGGACCTTTCTTCCCTTGCCAGGAACCCTGCGGGAAATTCAGGCGCTGGAGTCCCTTTGGCGGCGAGCTTCTCCCAATCGCTCCCCTCCCCTGCTGCTCAAAGCCAAGGGTGCTAGTGAAGCAGCCTTTCGTCGCCAGGCGCCGGGAAAAAAGGTCTTGCACCTGGCGACCCACGGGTTTTTCGTCGATAGCTCCTGCGGTGCAGGAAATCCGCCGAGAGGAAAACCCAACCCTGACACCTACACCAAGATCGACGAGTCCAAAAAGCCCGGGGGCGAAGGTCCCGCTAGCGCCTATCGGAAGGCCCCCCGACGCCCATGGAGCAGCGACTACCAACTGACCCTTTCGGGCCTAGTGATGGCCGGGGCCAACCATCGGCTGGAGGCTCGCGGCAACAACGGCGACGGCATCTTGACCGCCGAAGAAATCGCCTCCCTGGACCTGAGAGACGTCGAATGGGCGGTTCTCTCTGCCTGCGATTCCGGACTTGGAGAGATTCAGCCTGGGGAAGGGGTCCTCGGCCTTCGAAGAGCCTTCCGGGTCGCAGGAGTGCGCACGGTCATCATGAGCCTTTGGCCTGTACCGGACGATCGTGCCACGCCTTGGATGAAGCAGCTCTACGAAGCCCGATTCCTCGCCGGCCTTGGCCCAGCGGAGTCGGTTCAACGAGCCTCTCTCAGAATCCTTCAGTCGCTTCGTGCATCGGGCACGAGCACCCACCCTTGGAACTGGGGCGGCTTTGTCGCCACCGGGGCCTGGAATTGATATCGGGATACCCAACTATCTCAAGGAGACGAATCATGAACTCAGATCTCTACTTCCGAACCGATGCCGCTGGAATGACCGTTGTCGAAGTCAGCGACGAGCTGCAAGACCTCCTCGGCCGAAACTCGACGGATCAGGTCGAAGGTTCTGCCCCAGGGGCTGCCAACCTTCAGCTGGACGACCACGGAAGGATCCAGGTCGAAGAAGTCGATGCCTTCCTCATGCACGGAACCGGGGATACGTTGTGCGATTGTCCGGAGAAGAGTTAGTGAATCCCCTTCGCCTTCCCAAAGACCTCTCTTCCACAGAAGCCCTCGGTCACTTGGATCGGCGCGCTTCCCTACTGGCACAGAACGTCCTCCACCTGGTGATCCTGCCAACGGAGCAGTGCAACTTCCGCTGTACCTATTGCTACGAGGACTTCGCTCTGGGGCGCATGTCAGAGGGCGTTTCTCAAGGCATCCGCCGACTGCTCCAAACTCGCGCCCCCAACCTCGACCGGCTGACCCTTTCCTGGTTTGGTGGCGAGCCCTTGGCCGCCTACGATCGAGTCGAAGAGATCCAAGGCTTCGCGGCCCACCTCGGCCAATCCCATCCCCGATTGAAGTTGCGGGGGGAGATCACCACAAATGGCTATCTCCTGAGCCAGATGCGATTCGAGAAGCTGCTGAGCCTAGGGGTCAAGGTATTTCAAATTTCCTTGGACGGCCCTCAGGAGATCCACGACCAAAAGCGTCTCCGGGCCGATGGCAGCGGTACCTTCCAGCGCATCTGGTCTCACCTGCAAGCCATCAGCGAGGTGACCGGTGACTTCGAGGTCATCCTTCGCCTTCACGTGGACCGAGAAAACCATCTCGCCATGAGAAAGCTGTTGAGACAAATCGCAGCTACCTTCGGTAAAGAACCTCGGTTTCGCTTGTTCATCCGGAAATTGTCTCGATTGGGCGGTGCCAACGATGCCCAACTCCCGGTTCTAGTAGGGATCGACGGAGAAAAAATCGTCCGAGATCTTCGCAGCGAGGCAGCCTCCCTCGGTCTTTCCCTGAAGGAACCGGAGAAAGGAGAGTCGATATGCTACGCCTCGGCAACCAACTCCTTCGTCATCCGGTCCAATGGGGCCATCTCCAAATGTACCGTTGCTCTGACCGACTCCCGAAACCTCCTCGGCCGAATCAGCCAGGACGGCTCCTTGGAGATCGATGCAGACAAACTCAATGGCTGGGCGAGGGGATTGCTTTCCGGGAATTCCGAAGAGCTTCGATGCCCACTACAGGGCCTTCCTCAGCTGGCATTGGCCCGCCCGGTTGCAATGGCGACATGAGTCCCTTGTCCGCTGGCCCGCGCTGCGGGAGGTCCGGTCGGAGACGCAGGAAGCACCCTCCATATTCGACTGTTTTGAGACTTTTCGAGACCTGTGCCGAAAAAGAGGCCTCTGGGGTCATCTTCCTTAGGTAGAGGTTCCGGTCACGCCCATCCAGGAGTATTCGCCAAGGAGGCGCCATGAAAATCGTTCCCGTGTGGAATTCTGCTCGCGCTGCTTTCCAAGCCCTAAGATCGGTCAGGGGGCTCTGCCACTGGTATGAGAAATGGGCCACTCCTCGCAACTTCCTGGGCCTACTTCTAGTCTTTTTGATTTTCGCCTTCTGGGCTTTCCCGAAGCGCAATGCCCTAGCTTTTCCTGAATCGGGCTGGGCAGCCGAAGATGGCTGCACCCTTGAGGTTCCCGACGCCAAGGTGCCTCCCTACACACCTGCTGAGCTCACCCAGGTGCTCGACAAGCTAGGTGAGTCGGAACGACGTTTCTACGCCCTTTCGGAGCTCACCCTCGATGTGCTCTTTCCCCTGGTCTACGTCACTCTCTTAGGAGCCCTGTTGGTCCTGCTGGCTCGAGGTAGACCTGACCAGCCCCTCGCCTACTCTCTAGCCTTTCCCGCCCTGGCTGGTTGCGCTGACCTAGCGGAGAACATCGGCTACGCCGCCGTCGCCTTGGGCGGCTCTCCTGGGTGGGCATGGCTCGGCTGGCTCGGTGGTTGGGGAAAAGCGATCTTCCTTCTACTGACCTTCGGTGCCCTCGCTCTCACCACTCGCCGCTTCTTGGGACGGCTCCTGCTGCACCTCATGGTGATTCGTGTCCCTCTCCTCGCCTTCGTTGTGGTCAATCTTCTGTGGTGGTTCGCCGGCAAGCCCGCTCTACCGACCATCGGCAACATGATGGTCTCCCACGGCGCCTGGGGCCTGGGCACGGCAGCCTTCGCGGCGGTTCTGACCACCGGGGTGATCGCTTTGGCAGGCACTCTCGCTTGGCGCCTGGGGCCAGAGCGAATGGGCTTTACGGGTTTGACCAGCCCTCAATGGGTCGAGAGCATGCCCACCAAGGTCGTCGTCACTCTCATGCCCTTGCTCTCCATTCCCATGCTGGTGCGCCTGTGGCAGGGAGCGGAAGGGCTGCCCGGTCGAGCTCTGGGGTTGGGAGGAGGCCTCCTGGTCGCCACCTTTTCCCTGTGGGCCCTCAAGTGGACCCGAAGGAGAGGCAAGCTCCAGCACGCTGCCAATCGGCTCATCCCCTTCCTGAAACCCCTAGGGCCGGGATATTTAGAGCCAGACACAGCCAAGAATCCTGGCCAGGTCCGCCGCGGCCACCCTCTCGCGTTGGGAGTCACCACCCTTCTGACCGCCATCTTCGTCGCCGGTTATTTCTGGCTCAGCCCGGAAGCCGCTCCCAGAACCCTTCCTACGATCACCTATGTCCTGCTCCTCATCGCTCTACTATGTCAGGTCCTCAGTGGACTGAGTTTCTTTCTCGATTACTTTCGGTTCCCCCTCCTTCTCGGCATCGCCGTCTACACTCTCGGCACCAATCTGCTCTTCCCCCGCACCCACACCTTCGACATGCGGCAAGCGAAGGTCGAGCCACCGGAGATCATCGAAGCTGTGGAGCGACGATTAGTGACTGCCAAGGCTGAGGAGGACCAGCCGGTTCTCCTGACAGTTGTAGGAGCCACCGGTGGAGGCATCCAAGCCGCGGCCTGGACGGTTCAGGTCTTGACCGGCCTGCAGGAACAATTGGGACCAGAGTTCACCCAATCGATCCAACTGATCAGCTCCGCCTCCGGAGGGAGCGTCGGCACCCTCTTCCTGATGCAGCAGTTGGGACAGGACGGAGCTCTCCCCCATTCAAGAGACACATTGGAGGCTCTTCGCCAAGCGGCCATGGCCTCCAGCCTCGATGCCACCGCTTGGGGCCTGGTGTTTTCAGATTTTCCCCGCGCTGTCCTTCCCTTTTTGCCGAGGAAGAACCGAGATCGAGCTTGGGCCATGGAACAAGCTTGGCTACAGAACCTGGAATGTCTGCGCCGAGGCCATGAGCAAAAAGATTGCTCCCTACTCCCTCCGAAGAAGGGACAGGAAGAATGGCTGTCCGCCTGGCGAGAAGGGGCCAAGAATGGCACTCACCCGGGCGTCATCTTCAACGCCACTTTCGTCGAAGATGGGGAGCCCTTCCTGATCAGCAACCTCGACCTACGGAGTTTCTCCCCCGGTCCAGAGCCTGTTCTTGGAGAGCATTGGAGGCCTGCGCCGACGGATTTCGACCTCCAGGCGCACTATCCAGGCCTGGAGAATTACGACATGCCCGTTGTCACTGCTGCCCGACTTTCGGCGACCTTCCCCTACGTCACTCCGGTTGCCCGAGCCCGCCTGTTAGACGGCAGCCGGCCTCTGCATCGCTGGCAAGTCTCTGACGGCGGCTTCTTCGACAATTTCGGAACCACCGCTGCTGTGCGTTGGATCCAGGAAGCGGTCAGTGAGCTCCAGGACAGGAGGAAATCCGTTCGGGTGCTCTACATCCAGATCAACGCTTTCCCGCCTCAGGAAACAGAACCCCCTTGTTCGAAGCAGAATTGGGCTCAGGGCGTCCTTGGGCCGATTCGGACCATCGTCAATGTCCGCAACTCCACCCAGCGAGTGCGCAACGATCTAGAGCTCGAAGGACTACAGCGCTCTTTCGCCACCCCACCCTCCGACGGCAGCAGCACAGACCCGGTCAAGATCACCTTCACCGCCGTGACCTTCCGGCCTCCGGGCCTCGAGACCTCCGAACACGATGGAGTGGCATCTCCTCCCGAGTGCGACACGGGGACCAGGAGCAATCCCCCACTTTCCTGGGAGCTTTCAACCAAGGACAAGGCTCAGGTCGCCTGCGACTGGCTCAGCAAATCCAATACGGAGGCTGTGGGTTTTCTAAAAAAGGAGTTTTTCCCAAACTCGAAGCCCATCCAATGATCCCATCCATGGGCTCATCCTTGGAACTGGCCTATCGCCTATCTCGGCTGCAGATAGGCCAGACAAATACACCGGCAAACACACCCGCATCTCCATCAGGTGTGTACCGGGGTTCAGATGCCCCCTGGCTCAGCCCGGTACTTTAGCAGTGCACGGAACGCATGCCTGACACCGGACACCTCGCTGTTCCGGTACACTGGGCGCCTTCGAACCGAGTTGCCATATGGAATCTAATCTCGAACGGCTTTCTGCCCTGACCGCGGCCCTACGTAGCGGTTCTCTAACCCTTGAGGCCTACCTCTCCCAGCTCGAGCTGCGCTTTCGACGGCAAGAGGGCGACATTCGAGCCTTTCTGCCGGAGGCGGGCAGGTTCGAACGCCTACGGCTGGAAGCTCGCACTCTCTGCGCCCAATACCCCAATCCCGAAAAGCGACCCCCTTTATTCGGGATACCGGTGGGAGTCAAAGATATTTTCCACGCCGATGGCTTCCTGACTCGAGGAGGCAGCCAATTGCCGGCACGGGAGCTACAGGGTGAGGAAGCAGCCAGTGTCACCCGCCTGCGCAAGGCGGGTGCCTTGATCCTCGGCAAGACTGTCAGCACCGAATTCGCCTATTTCGCTCCCGGACCGACCCGTAACCCGATCAATCTTGCCCATACCCCCGGTGGTTCCTCCAGCGGTTCCGCCGCCGCCGTGGCCGCCCATCTCTGTCCCCTGACCCTAGGCACCCAGACCATCGGATCCGTTTGCCGACCGGCGGCCTTTTGTGGAGTGGTGGGATTCAAGCCGAGCTACGACCGCATTCCCCGGGCTGGAGTGCTAGAGCTGGCAGCCTCCTTCGACCATGTCGGTACTTTTACTCAAGACGTCGAAGGAGCCGAGCTAGCTGCAGCAGCGCTATGTAATAGCTGGCGCTCCCAGCCCGCTGGCTCTCCTTCTCCACGGGGTATTTTGGGAATTCCGGAAGGGCCCTACTTGCACCGTGCCGGCTCCGAAGCTCTAGAGCACTTTCGGGGCCTCTGCCGTCGTCTCGAAGCTGCCGGCTGGAAGATAGCCCCCATCAACCTGTTCAACGACATCGATGAAATCGAAGAGCGCCACGGGCTGGTCCTCGCCGCAGAAGCCGCCGCCTTCCATAAGCGGTGGTACCCAAAGCATCGAGATCTCTACCATTCCCGCACCGTCGACCTCTTGGAACGAGGATTGCGCATCCACTCGGCTCAACTGACTCGAGCGCGAGAAGAGTGCGCCCATCTCTGCCAGCAACTCCTGCAGTCCATGGAGGCTCGCGGCATCGATCTGTGGATCACTCCGGCGGCCCCGGGGCCAGCTCCCTTAGGCCTCTCCAACACCGGTAGCCCCATTATGAATCTACCTTTTTCTCAGGCAGGTTTGCCCTCTGTCAGCTTGCCCACCGGTCGCGCCGCCAATGGCCTGCCATTGGGCACTCAACTGGTCGCCCGCTTCGGGGCTGACGAACAGCTTCTCCATTGGGCTCGGGAGTTGGAACGAGAGTTTCGCCTGGTCAGTTGAATTGAGTCGAGGCCGAGAGCGAGTGGCAAGATTCATCGAGTTCACCCGAGAACCCCAACTCTACGAAGACATCGTTTACCCTAGGCAAAGATGAGCACACTCAAAACCGAAATCCGCCCGGGAGCCTATTTTGACTCCATCGTTCTCATGCAGTTGCAGGCGGCTCTGGCCGGCCTGGAGGGGATCGAAGATGCCGGGGTGGTCATGGCAACGGCTTCGAATCTAGCGGTACTGGAGGCCAATGGACTGCTTCCAGAGGAGTTCTCCGGGGAAGCAGAAGACTTGGTGGTGGCGGTTCGGGGCTCGACGGAAGCGGCGGCGGAAGCAGCCCTCGGGGAAGTGGATCACCTTCTAGCCCGGAGGAGCGGTGAGGAGGGAGACGAAGACTACCGGCCGCGGAGCTTGGAGCAAGCGGCCCGACAGCTGCCGGAAGCCCGTTGGGTGGTGATCTCGATTCCTGGGCGCTACGCGGCGAGGGTGAGCAGGAAAGCTCTCGAGTCTGGGCGAAATGTCTTTCTCTACAGCGACAACGTAAGCCTCGAGGAAGAGCTCGAGCTCAAGGAAGCCGCCCGTAGGAAGGGGCTTTTGGTGCTCGGTCCGGACTGCGGAACAGCTCATCTCGGCGGTGCTGGCTTCGCCTTCGCCAACCGAGTGCAACGGGGCAAGATCGGTCTAGTGGCCGCCTCCGGTACTGGCCTTCAATCCATCGCCTGTCGGGTCCATGAGCTGGGAGAGGGTATTTCCCAAGCCATTGGCACCGGTGGCCGAGACCTCTCGGCCACGGTGGGAGGAATCACCGCCCACCAGGCCATCGATCTACTCGGCCGAGACCCCCAAACCCAGGTCATCGTGCTCATTTCGAAGCCACCGAGCCCCGACGTTTGCAGCTCCCTGTTGGCGGCGGCTCGAGGAACCACCAAACCTGTCGTGGTCTATTTTCTCGGCCAAACCCCACCGAACCGCCAGTTGGGGGATCTCGTTTTCGCGACGGGCCTCGAGGAAGCTGCGGAAATTGCGGTCCGACGGCTCGCCGAGACCCTCGATCCATCCACTGCTGAGTTGGTGGTCAGGAGCCCTCAGCAGGACCGTAGATGGCTCCGGGCGTTATTTTCCGGCGGGACTCTGGCCCAGGAGGCTGCCCTGGGTCTGCGGTTCTTTCTGGCTCCTTTGGCTTCGAATCTAGGGGTGGAAGGGACGATCCCCGGTTCGGATCCGGCTCGCAGCGAAGGCCATACCATCCTCGACCTCGGTGCCGACGAATACACCGTGGGTCGACTGCACCCCATGATCGATCCTGACCTTCGCCTCCGGCGTCTACGCCAGGAAGCGTCTGATCCGGAAGTGGCAGCCCTGCTCTTGGACGTGGTCTTGGGGGATGGCGCCCACCCGGATCCTGCCGAGCACTTGGCGCCGGTCATCGCCGAAATTTGCCAGCAAAGCGAGATCGAAGTCTTGATCCTGGTGGTCGGCACCGACGCCGACCCTCAAGGAATCGGCGAGCAGTGTTCCCGGTTCGAAGAGGCTGGAGCCCAGGTATTTCGCCGCTTGTCCGACGCCGTATCCTATGCCGCGCTGCGCTTGGGAAGACAGCGAGAAGCCTCTCCGGGACCGCCCGTGGCCTTGGCGGACCTGGCGTCGCCTCCGACGGTCATCAACATTGGATTGGAATCCTTTCACGACTCCTTCCAGGCGCAAGGGGCGACCTCCTTGCAGATGGATTGGCGCCCTCCCGCTGGAGGGGACGACCGCCTTTTGGGGATCCTCGACAAGCTGAACCGAAACGGAAGACAGCGGGACTGAATTCAGAGAGGGAGAATTGTGGATATCGATCGCGCGAATCAGCAAGCTGTAGACCGCTTGGTAGCGGCTCGCCCCCTGCTCACCACCGTGGCCACGGCCCGGGATGTCATTCCGGGCATGCGCGACGGGCTGCTGCTCCATGCCGGCCCCCCCATCGAGTGGCCGCGCATGTCCGGCCCCTTGCGAGGAGCCATCCTGGGTGCTCTGATCTTCGAAGGAATGGCCGAGACCGAGGCCGAAGCGGAAGCCCTGGCTGCCAGCGGAGAGGTGGCCTTCGAGCCCTGCCATCACCATCAAGCCGTCGGCCCCATGGCTGGAGTGATCTCTCCTTCCATGGCCGTCTACGTGGTCGAGAACCCCACCCACGGCAACCGAGCTTTCTCCAATCTCAACGAGGGCTATGGCAAGGTCCTACGCTACGGCGCCTACAGCTCCGATGTGCTGGATCGACTGCGCTGGATGAACGAGGAGATGGGGCCCATTCTCGCTTCTGCTCTAGCCCAGACGGATGGTTTGGACCTGCGCGCCCTACTTGCCGAGGCCCTCCACATGGGAGACGAGGGGCACAACCGCAACAAGGCTGGCTCCTTGCTATTCCTCAAGCTCTTGGCTCCTCTGGTGAGTGAGGTCGCCCCAAACCCGGCTTCGTGCACCCGGATCCTGCAGTTCCTCGGCGACACGGCGCTCTCCGTTCTCAATCCGGTCATGGCAGCCTGCAAGGCCATGGCGGATGCTGCCCACGGTATCGAAGGCTCGACCGTGGTCACCACCATGGCTCGCAACGGCACGGACTTCGGCATTCGGGTCAGTGGATTGGGAGATCGTTGGTTCACCGCGCCGGCTCAAACCCCGGACGGTCTGTATTTCTCCGGCTTTTCTGCCGAAGACGCCAATCCGGATATCGGCGACTCCACCATCACCGAGACCGCCGGCATCGGTGCTTTCGCCATGGCGGCGGCCCCAGCCATCGTCACCTTCATCAGTGGAAAACCCAAGGACGCCATTCACGCCACACTGGAAATGTACGAAATCACCGCTGGTGAACATGGCCATTTCACCATTCCCAGCCTGGACTTCCGCGGTACTCCGGTCGGCATCGACCTGCGCAAAGTCATCGAGCTGGGAATCACTCCTCGAGTCAACACCGGCATCGCCCACCGGTTGCCCGGCGTTGGCCAGGTGGGAGCCGGATTGGTCCGCCCCCCCATGGAAATCTTCCAGCAAGCTTTGGAAGCTTTTGCTGAGCGCTACGCTCCCTAGCTCAGTTCATCACCCGAGCGATTCACTCTTGGCGCAAGGCCAGAATGGGATCGGTGCGGGCGGCCCGACGGGCCGGCAGCCAACTAGCGGCGAGGATCACCACGAGTAGCACGGCGGTCGCTGCTGCATACACCAACGGATCTCCTGACTCGAGGCCAAAGAGCAGATGAGACACCAACCGTTGAGCTAGCCAAGCTAGCGGTAAGCCCAAGGCCAAGCCAGCGACCAAGACCCGCACAGCGTCCACCAGAACCACGCGGCCGATCTCCTGGCGCTGGGCCCCGAGAGCCAAGCGCAGCCCAAACTCCGCCCGGCGCCGATTGACCCCATAGGCAAGAACGGCATAGAGACCAATGGCGGCGAGAGTCAGGGCGAGAACACCGAAAAGCAGGGAAAGACTGCTGATCAACCGCTCCTGGTCGAGAACCTCATCGATGCGAGTTTCCATAGGAACGATCTCCGATACCGGCAACCCGGGGGCGACCGCCAACAGGTGCCGGCGAATCTGCCGCGGCAGGTCCCTCGCAGCACCAGCGGTGCGGATGACCATGGCCGACATGGGTCTGAGATCCTGACTCCCAGGAAAAAACGCTCGCGGCCCGACCTCCTGGCCGAGAGATTGAGACTGAAAATCCGCCACCAGACCGACAATTTCGATCTCCCTCGGACCCTCGCCCCCATCGAAACCAATGCGACGGCCAAGAACCGGACCATCCCCCAGGATCTGGCGAGCAAAGGTCTGATTGACAATCACGACCTGCGGCGCTTGAGCGGTATCCCTGGAATCGAACTCCCGGCCCTGAAGCAGCTCCACTCCAAGAGATTCGAAGACCGAGCCGTAAATCGTATCGAGCTCCGTGCGAGTGTCCTCCGGATCCAGCTCCCGACCGTCCACTCCGGCTCGGTCGGTCCAATACATGCCGGTGAAAAAGCCTGCCCAGGAAAGGCCCGTGCTATCGACAACGGCTATTTCCTCGACCGCTTGCCGAAACTGCTGGTAGAGGGCCGGTAGGTCTTCCGGTTCTGCCCCCAGGGCAGCCGTATCCAGGGAGGCGACCCAGGCCGAACCCGGTCCCATGCCGGTATCCCAACTTCTCAGATTCTGGAAGGTGCGAAGGAACAAGCCCGCCCCGGTGAGGAGAACCAGAGACAGCACCACCTGAGTCACCACCAAGGCGCGACCCAAGCCTCTTTTGGCCGAGAGACCGGATGCCGATCTCCCTTGGCCCAGAGGGGACGAACCGTGGCTCGATCGACTGGCGAAGAGAGCAGGAGCCAGCCCGAAAGCCACTACTGCCAGTACGCAAACCACCAGGGTGAAAACGAGAACAGACGGATCGAGCTTGGTTTCCAAGAGGGTGCTTTCGCTGCCTCGGCTCAGGAACCTGGCGAGGGCCGGCCCCACCATGGAAGCGAGGAGGACTCCTCCCACCCCTCCCAGGAGTGCCAAGAGGGAGCTCTCGGTGAGCAGCTGGCGCACCAGCCGGCCCCGAGGCGCTCCCAACGCCGACCGAGCTGCCATCTCCCGCTGCCGAGCTGCAGCGCGGGCCAATAGCAAGGTGCCAATGTTGGCGCAGGCGATCAGCAGGACGAGCAGAACCACCACCATGAGGACCTTGATAGGTTGGCCGAATTGCATGCGCAGCTCCGATGGCCCTTGGCCGAGAGGAGTGAGAGTGAGCTGCTGGCGATCGAGCTCCCGAGCTGTTTCCGAGGTCAGCTGGCCGCCCAGCTCGAAGCTGGCAATCTGCCGAAATAGAGCACTCAACTCCGTCTCTAGAGTGCTCGCCTTCGCCCCCTTTGGCAGCCTCGCCACCAGTCGAATCCACATGAAGTCGCTGGCCTCGAGCAAAGAGCCCACAGAGATCGCCGAGCTACCCATCACGGCCGTCTCCATCATGAGGGGAAACCAAACGTCCGTCATACCACCGGCATCGACCCCTCGGAACCCTTCCTCAGCAACCCCTACCACCGTGAAGGAACGGTCATTGAGGATCAGCTCCCGGCCCACCACTTGCGGACTCTGCCCGAGCTCCCGGACCCAGAAACCATGGCTTACCACCGCCACGGCTCGAACCCCCGGCTGCTCGTCGTCCTCCGGAACGAGGGTGCGGCCCATAGCAGCACGAACCCCCAACAGGGGAAAGAAGTTGCCCGACACCAATCTCCCCTGAACCCGCTTCACTTCCCCCTTAGAGGGTTTCCAATAGACCCGGTTCGGAAAGCTCGACTGAGCTGCCAACCCCTCCAGCTGCCCGGAGCGTTCTTGCAGCCGGTCGTAGAACGGATAGGAGAACAGAGTCGTATCTCGCACGTTGGGATTCACCCGCATGCCCATGCTGGCACTTTCTCCAACAAAGAAGACCTGCTCCGGCTCCGCCACCGAGGGTGAATCGAAGAGGAGTGCCCGCACTACGGAGAAAACTGCCGTATTGGCCCCGACTCCGAGAGAGAGAGTCGCAATCACGGCCAAGGTCAGTAGCGGGTTGCGAACCAACCACCGGGTGCCAAATCGGAGGTCTTGCTTCAAAGCATCCCAACTGGCGAATAGCCAGGGCTCACGACAACTCTCTTGGGTGGCCGTCACGTTGCCGAAGTCGAGATGGGCCTGACGGCGTGCCTCCCTCTTGGACAGCCCTGCGGCTCGGTGATCGGCAGTCTTACGATCGAGGTGATAGGCCATCTCCTCCTTCATTTCAGCTTCAAAACGCCGCCGCTCGCGCCATTCTCGCCATTGCCTCCAGAGCTGTAGTCTCGACATAGTGGCCACCTCCTCAGGTCGCTTCCAGGATTCGCGTAATGGCTGCGGTCATGTCCCGATAACTCTTGAGCGCTCGTTCGAGATGCTCTAAGCCACTGGGGGTGAGCTGATAGAACCTGGCTCGTCTCCCGGTCTCCGATTTCCGCCAATCCCCGGTGATCCAACCCTTGGCTCGCATGCGCTGCAAGGCTGGATACAAGGACCCCTCCCCCACCTGCAAGACCTCCTGGGAGCAAATTCTCAGGTGTTGGGCGATGCCGTAGCCGTGCCTCGCCTCGTGGCGCAGGGTTCGGAGAATGAGTAGATCGAGGGTTCCGGGGAGGAGCTCCTGCCGCTCTTTGGGGTCTTTCTTCATCCGCCTATCCTTTTCCAACATTCAAGGGAAGTTTCACGATACATCGATAGACTACGCATAGACAAGCGATAGGTTGCACCAGACCAGAAATGACAGGACTAGAAGTGAATTTCTCAGCGATATGGAAGACCGGGAGGGAAGACCGGGAGGGAAGATCGCATCACGAGTCCGTGAGGGCCCGTTGAAATGCGCTACCCAGTGGAGGGCAAATGAAGGGCAGGCGAAGGGCAGGCGAAGGGCAGGCGAAGGGCAGGCGAAGGGCAGGCGAAGGGCAGGCGAAGGGCAGGCGAAGGGCAGGTGAAGGGCAGGTGAAGGCTCGAGCCAAAGGCAGCGGGGGTGACTCTCTAAGGAAGGTCGTCGCTTCCGGCAGCCCCATAGACCGCCGAAGCGATGGCGATGTCCTGTACTGCGACTCCAGTGAGATCCGCAACGGTAATTTGTTCCTCGGACGTGCGGCCCGAGCTGGCGCCTCGAATCACCTCACCTAGCTCAACCATCTTTTCTTCGAGGATCGCGCCAACGGAGAGCGCCCGGTGGATCTCTCCCCTCTCCAGGCACTGAGCCCGACTGTCCGCAACCACCAGGTCCGCTCGCTGGAGAATTTGCCAGTCCAGCTCCTGCTTGTGAGGGGTATCGGAACCAACAGCGGTGATGTGAGTGCCGGGCTGTAGGTGCTCAGCGAAGAGGAGCGGCTCCGTGGCGGGAGTTGTCGTCACCACGAGCTGGCATGCGGAGAGCACCTCTGAAGTGTCCTGAGTGGTCTCGACGGCAAAGCCCAGAGCTTCCCCTTGGCGACGATAGTCGGCTAGCTGAGCCTCTCCCCGACCCCAGGCAAGAACTTGGCGGCAGGTCGTTATGGGCCGCAACTGCTCCAGTTGTAGGCGAGCCTGAATACCCGTACCGACGATGCCGATGCGCCGAACCTCTTTGGGAGCCAAGTGCTTTGCCGCTACCGCGCCGGCCACGGCGGTTCGCGTGTCGGTGAGAAATCCCTCGTCCTGAAGCAAAGCTACCGGCTCACCAGTAGCTTGTCGAAACAACAGCATGAGGCCGTTGCTCGAGGGGAGCCCCAGCGCCGGGTTGCCATAAAAACCTGAAGCGATTTTGATGACGTAATGCTCGTCTCCGGTGATGCAGCCATATTTGATGTGGACCTCCCCCGCGGGCAGCAAGAGCTCTCCCACCGGAGGCACGATGGAGCGCCCTTCCGAGTATGCGACGAAGGCCGCCTCGATAGCTGCCAGCAGGTCGAGCCCCTCGAGCCTCTGGCGAATCTGGTCTAAGGGGATGATCTTCATGAGCTGAGCGCCTCCTGCAAAGTCTCTGGGCTAATGTTGGCCCCACAGAGGATGATGGCGATTCGTTTTCCGTTCATCTCTCCTTGCCCCGTTTCCTTTTCTGGCCCGACCTGAGCAGATTCTTGTTGCGCTTCCTTTCGGCAAACCTGTAGAAATCCCGCCAGGGCTACCGCGGCGGCTCCCTCGATCAATTGGTGATGAGAAGAGATGAATTGCTTCAAGGCGGCGGCTATTTCTGCCTCTGAAACCAACACCACTCGGTCGATCAAAGACTGACAAAGCCCGAAGGTGATAGCCCCCTCTTCCAGGCCACCGGCAGTGCCGTCGGAGAGGGTCGGTAAAGAAGGCACCTCGTGGATCTGCCCTTCTCTCAAACACTCCGCCATCACCGGCGCTCGAGCGGGCAGACAGCCAAAGATCTGCACCGACGGTTGGACCGCCTTCAAATAGGAAGCGATTCCCGAAACCAACCCTCCCCCGCCCACGGCAACGAAAACCGCGTCGAGCCCTTCCTGCTGATCCCCGAGCTGTTCGGAGAGCTGTTCGACGAGCTCGAGACCCACCGTTCCTTGACCGGCGATGACGTCGGCATCGTTGTAGGGTGAAATATAGGTCTTGCCACCCTCCGAGGCGAAACTTCGCGCGGCCAATTCCGCTTCCAGGGGATCTTCCCCCACATGACGTAGCTCGGCTCCCAACCATTCGATGGCCTGGACCTTGGCGGGTACGGCGGTTCGAGGCACGAAGACCGTGCCGGTCTCCCCCACCTTCCCCAAAGCATAGGCCACAGCGGCGCCATGATTTCCCGTGGAAGCTGCCACCACTCCCCGGGCACGCTCCGCAGCCGGCAAGGACAGCACCTTGTTGAGAGCCCCCCGCACCTTGAAGGAGCCGGTGTGCTGGAGATTCTCCAACTTCAACAAGACCTCACCGCCGGACAGCCGACTCAGCCACGCCGACGGCTGTAGGTAGGTCTTTCGCACGTAGGACCCTATGCGATCACCCGCTTCCCTGACCCGAGCAGGCAGATCGGCCAATAGGTCTTTTCGAGGCGAATCTTCTAGCGAAACGTGTTCGTCGCTCAAAATGTCGGGTCCTTTGCAGCCGCCAGTCCGGTTCCCATATCTATCGAGATCCTCAGCCAGGACCTCCCAAAGGAGGTACCGTACAATAGCTCATGGGATCCATCACCATTTCTGATCGGCAGGTAACCACGGGACCGAGGGGCGACGAGTCGCCACCAAAGCCTCGAGACATCTCCGGATTGCCTCCAGATTCACTTTTGCAGGCGTCGTAAGAGCCCCGGTTCTCGCAGAGCAGTGACGTCTAACCCCGGCTCATCAAGGAGAAGCCATGAAATACCAAGGCCCCCTCGCTATCGCTCTACTGGCCTCCCTAGGCTGTCTAGCGAGCTCCTCCCCTTCGCCTCCAGTAAAAAACCTGCCGCCGAAAGCACAGAAAGCACAGCCGGCAGAGACACGGTCTGCGGAAGCACGGCCAGCAGAAACATCGCTAGGAGCGCCGGCAGACTTCGCCGTCGAGGAAGCCACCATTGCCCAAATCCACCGGGCTATGGAAGCCGGTAGGCTCACCGCTCGGCAGTTGGTGGAACTCTATTTGGCCCGCATCGAGGCCTATGACAAACAAGGGCCGGCCATCAACTCCTTGATCACTCTCAATCCCCGGGCGCTGCAGCGAGCGGACGAGCTCGACGCTGCCTACCGTCGATCCGGCTTCGTGGGCCCCCTCCACGGCATCCCCATGATCGTCAAAGACAACTACGACACGGCGGACCTCCCCACCACCGCCGGCTCCCTTTCTTTGACGGGTTCCCTGCCTCCCGACGACGCCTTCCAGGTACGGAGAATTCGCCAAGCCGGAGCCATCGTGCTGGCGAAATCCAATATGGCCGAGTTCGCTTTTTCTCCCTACCATACGGTCGGTTCGGCCCTGCCGGGGCACACCCTCAACCCCTATGCCCTCAATCGGGTCCCCGCCGGATCGAGCGGTGGCACCGGGGCAGCGGTAGCCGCCAGCTTCGGCACCGTCGGCCTGGGAACAGATACCGGCAACTCCATCCGTGGGCCTTCCTCTCACAACGCTTTGGTGGGCATTCGCTCGACTCTGGGCTTGACCAGCCGAGATGGCATCGCTCCGCTATATCTCGATCGCGACATCGGCGGCCCCATGGCGCGCACCGTGGAGGATGCCGCGCGCATCCTCGAGGTCATCGCCGGTACCGACCCAGCGGATCCATGGACTGCCTCGGGGGATCTTCACAAGGCCACCAGCTACACTCAATTTCTCGCTCCCAAGGGCCTCCAAGGAGCCCGCATTGGCGTCCTGCGACAGGTCTCGAACAAGGAAACCGCTGATCCGGAAGTGCTGGAGCGCTTCAACGAGGCTCTTGAAGCCCTGCGGGGCGCTGGAGCCGAAGTGCTGGATCCGGTCGTCATCCCGGAGCAGGATGAGATCCCCAGCGGTGAGCGCTGGTGCCCCCGTTTCAAAGCAGATTTCGAGGACTACCTCGCCAGCCTGGGCCCCACGGTTCCGGTAAAGAACCTCAAGGAGATCCTCGCCTCGGGCGACTTTCACCCCCTGGTGCAGGGGAATCTCGAGTACTTCGAGGGCATTTCGGAAGGACCGGACACTCACCCTGAGTGCATCCGTGCCCGAGCTAACCAAGAAAAGCTTCGAGCCGGAGTCCGCCGGGTCCTCGCGGCCCATCGGCTAGACGCATTCGTCTTCCCCACCTGGGGAAATCCGCCACGGTTGATTGGCGACCTCAACACACCTCACAACGACAACAGTCAGGACCTATCCCCCCACACGGGGTTCCCAGCCCTGACGGTTCCCATGGGGTATGTGCGGGGTGATCTACCGGTGGGCCTTCAGATGCTCGGTGACGCTTGGTCCGAACCCACCCTGATCCGTTTGGCCTACGCTTTCGAGCAGGCGACCCGTCACCGCAAGGCTCCGTCGACGGTACCGCCGCTAGGGAACGAATAGGCGCTCGGTAGGAGAAGGTGCTCGTTGGGGAAAAGGACGGTGTAGAACCAACGGGATTGCCCCTTACTTCAGTGATCCGGAATCCGATCCCAAAAACGTAGCCCAGACCATCAATTGGTAGCCAAGACCACTAATTGACACATAATACGTGTGCACATAAGCTGTGTTCAGGAGGTTGCCATGAATCTAACACTCTCGGTCGAGGAACAAACCGTCGAGCGAGCCCGCCTCGTCGCTCAGAGCATGGACACCAGTATCAACCAGCTCATTCGTCAATACCTAGAAAGCCTCGCAGGCCAAACTTCCCCGGAAGCACAAATGGAGGACCTTCGCCGTCTCTCCGACCACTCCGAAGGTCATTCTCGTGGATGGAAATTCAACCGCGAGGAAATCTATGACCGCACGTAGTTTTTTCGACTCCAACATCCTGATCTACACCGACGACAATGACTCGCAGAGCAAGCGGTCCGTAGCACTAGATCTGTTGGAGCAAGCTCACGTCGAGCGAAAGGCAGTGATTTCCACCCAAGTTCTGCAGGAATACTTCGTGGTCGTGACGAGAAAGCTTGGAATCGATGTCCAGAGGGCTCGCGACAAAATGCAAATCTTCGGCCAGATGGATGTTGTTAGAATCGTGCTCGATGACGTTCTATCAGCGGTCGATGTACATCGAGTCTACGGTTTCTCTTTTTGGGATAGCTTGATCATTCGAGCCGCCCTCCGCTCCGGCTGCAAACGTCTGGTCACCGAAGATCTCCAACATGGGCAGCGCATTGAGGGTCTGGAAATCGTCAACCCGTTTCAGCAAGGCTAGAACAACCAGGATAGAGGCGAACCAACCATGTCCACTCGCACTTTCGGCCAACGCATTCGCCGCAATGAAGACCCTCGCCTGCTCACTGGCCGAGCCCTTTTCGTTGACGATGTCAACCTTCAGGGCATGGTCCACGTCGCCTTCCTGCGCAGCCCTTTCGCTCACGCTCGTTTGCTGGAGATCGACGCCGACAACGCCCGCAAACGAGACGGCGTCCTCGCTGTGTTCACCGCTGAGGACTTGGGAGACTATTGGCAACCAGGGCCTCTCCTGGTGCCTCCGCCGCCCATCGAGGGCTGCACCTTTCGCCACCGTGCCCAGGTCCCCCTAGCCAAGGACAAGGTCCACCACGTCGGCGAACCCATCGCCATGGTGGTCGCCAACAGCCGCTACCTGGCCGAAGACGCCCTCGAGGACATCTTCGTCGACTACGACCCTCTACCGGCTGTCGTCGACCTGGAGAAAGCGGTGGTCCCGGACTCGCCGAAGGTTCATGAGGACATGGACTCCAACATCGCTGCCCACGTGATCCAGGAAAAGGGGAGCTACCAGGCCGCCAAGGCGGGAGCCGCCTGCGTGGTGAGCCGTCGGCTGCTCTACGATCGAGGCACCGCTGCCGCCATGGAAAACCGCGGCGTGGTGGCGGACTGGGATCCCCGTGGCCATCGCATGACCATCTGGGACACCACCCAAGCGCCCATCCCCATCCGCAACGGCCTGGCAGCCATGCTGGGTCTCTCGGAGAGCCAGGTACGGGTCATCGCTCCCTTCATTGGCGGCGGCTTCGGCCCCAAGATCATGATGTTCTACCCGGAAGAGGTGTTGGTGCCCTGGGCGGCCCGCGAGCTCGGTCGGCCAGTCAAGTGGATCGAAGATCGGGAAGAGAACTTCTTCGCCACCACTCAGGAGCGGGGGCAAGTCCACGAGGCGGAGATTGCCGTCGATGAACAAGGGCGAATTCTAGGCGTCAAGGACGTCTTCCTGCACGACAACGGCGCCTACAACCCCTATGGCTTGACCGTGCCCATCAACAGCCAATGCACCTTGTTGGGACCCTATGACGTTCCCAACTATTACAGCGAGTTCAGCTCCATCTACACCAACAAGCCCATCGTCACCCCTTATCGGGGAGCGGGGCGGCAGCACGGAGTGTTCATCATCGAGCGGCTCCTCGATCTGGTAGCCCGGCAGATGGGCATCGATCGGGCCGAGATCCGGCGGCGTAACTTTCTTGCCCCGGATGCATTCCCCCACGACCACCAGATCATCTTTCAGGATTTCGCCCCTCTGCTCTACGACAGCGGCAACTACGAACCCATTCTGGACCAGGCGATGGAGAAAATCGGCTACCGCGAGTTCGTCGAAGAAACGCAGCCCCAATCTCGACGGGATGGCAAGTTCGTGGGCCTGGGACTGGTGGCCTACGTGGAGGGTACCGGCATCGGCCCCTATGAGGGGGCTCGAGTACAAGTCCAAGCCAGCGGCAAGATCTCCGTGGTCACCGGCATCGGCACCCAGGGCCAAGGCCATATGACTTCCTTCGCTCAAATCGTCGCCGACCAGGTAGGGGTCTCGCCCACGGAAGTCGAAGTGATCACCGGCGATACGGACCTCTTTCACTGGGGTGCCGGCACCTTCGCCAGCCGGGGCGCCGTGGTGGCGGGCAATGCCATCAACGAAGCGGGCAAAGACGTTCGCGGCAAGATCCTCCGCTTGGCAGCTCAGCATTTCGAGGCCTCCGAAGCGGATCTGGAGCTCGGAGAGGGCAAAGTACAGGTGCGCGGAGTCCCCGGCAAGAGCATCACCCTGGCAGAGCTAGCGGTGATGGCCAATCCCATGCGAGGAGCCGTCAAGCCGGGGACGGAACCAGGTCTGGAAGCGACCAACTATTTCGGGCCCGAGAGGGGCGCTACCGCTGCTGGCGTCCACGCCATGATCGTCGAAGTAGATCCGGAGACGATGCAGGTAGAGATCCTCAAATACGTCGTTGTTCACGACTGTGGAGAGGTCATCAACCCGCTGATCCTGGATGGTCAGATCCATGGCGGCGTGGCCCAAGGCATCGGCAACGCCTTCTTCGAGCAATTGGTTTTCGACCAGGAAGGCCAGCTCCAGAACGCCTCCTTCATGGACTACCTCCTTCCCACCTCCCTGGATGTGCCGCGCATCGAAAGCGGCCATACGGTGACCCCTTCGCCCCTCAACCCTCTGGGTGTCAAAGGGGCCGGAGAGGCCGGGGCGATCCCCGTTGGAGCCTTGTTCGCTCAAGCGGTGGAGGATGCTCTGGGGCCCGACTCCTTCGAGATCCTCGAGATTCCCCTCTCCCCCAGCCGCCTGTGGGAGCTAAACCGCGCAGCGGCAGGTTAGAAACTCCACCGACCGAAGCAAAACCCCAGCCTCGTGCTTCCAGGATCCTCTCTACTCTTGCAGCTGGGACCTTCTGGCTACTGGCTCTATCAGGGCATTTAAGCAACGCACGGAACGCATGCCTGACACCGGAGGGGGGAGGCTGTCTCGGATCAGGCCAGTAGGTTGGGGACGCCGCCGGTGTGGAGGAAGATCACTTTTTCGTCGGGATGGAATCGCCCTTGGCGAATCTCTGCGATGAGGGCTGCCATGGCCTTGCCGGTGTAGACCGGGTCGAGGAGGATGCCTTCGGTTCTCGCTACCAATCGAATCGCCTCCAGACCTTCGGGAGTTTCGATGCCGTAGCCTTCTCCCCGGTAGCCGGCGAGGATTTGCGGCTTTAGCGACGGTTCGGAGGATGGAACCGTGATGCCGCAGGAGCTCAGTCGCCGCCCTGTCTCCTGGGCCAGGTGGAGAATTTGCTCCTCACACTCCTCCACCGAGCGGCTGACGGTCACACCTCGGATCTGGAGATCGAGACCCAGGAGCTGGCACCCAACGAGGAGTCCCGCCTGGGTGCAGCAGGAGCCGGTGGCGCAGTAGAGGGCCTGGGGTTCGAGAGCGTGCTCGTTCAGCTGTTCTTGCAGCTCCGCCACCGCTTCCACGTAGGCCAGGCAACCGAGAGCACTGGCACCGCCGCGGCCGATGACATAGGGTTTCCGGCCCTGGTGACGCAAGGCCTCGGCTTGTCGATCCAGATCCCCGTCCAGCTGGGTTGGGTCTTCTACCTCAACGGCGAAGACCTGAGCCGCGAAGAGGTGGTCTAGCCGTAGGTTGCCTCGAACGTCACCGGGTGGCACGGCGCCCAAGATGGCCACCCCATCAAGACCAAAGCGGGCCGCTGCCGCCAGAGTGAGACGCACATGGTTCGAGTGAGCTCGCCCGGCGGTGACCAAGCAATCCGCTCCCTGGTGCAGGGCATCCCCGATCAGCCATTCCAGGCACCGCACCTTGTTTCCGCCCAGGGCAAAGCCGGTTTCGTCGTCTCTCTTGAACCAAATTTCGGGACCACCCAATGCCTCGCTCAAGCGCCGCACCGGGTGCAGAGGAGTCGGCAGGCGGGCCAAGGAAACCCGTGGCAGGCTAGGAAGCTCCAGGCTCATCTTTAGGGAGTCACCGGTGTTGCCGGAGAGAGGTAAGGAAGATCCGTCTTCCGGTCCGCCTCGGCGAGACGGGCGACGCGGTCGACCCAGGCAGCGCATTGGCCTAGGTAGAGTAGAGGGTCGAAGAGCTGATCGATCTCCGCCGCCGACAGGTGATTGCGAACTCTCGGTTCCTGCTCGACCGCCTGGCGAAAGGTCTCGCCGCGAAGCTCGGCTTGGCGGGACAGCTCGTACACCAAGCCATGAGCCGAAGCTCTCCCTAGGGTGTCCGCCAAGGCCAACATCACCGCCTCGGCACTGGTGGCTCCACCGGTTGCCTGGAGGTTCCGAGCCATGGCATCGACGTCGACTTCCAAGTGGCGGCACAACTCTTCCCCTAAGCGCAGGACAGCCCCCATGAGGATGCAGGAGGGAGGGATCACCCCCCACTCGGTCTTCCAGGACCGACCGTCCCGCTCATGATCGTGAACCAGACTTTCCAAGAGGCAGCCGGCGTTGTGACGGAGCATGCGCGCCAGGGTACCTAGCTGCTCAGCGATCTCCGGATTGCGTTTGTGGGGCATGGTGATGCTACCAACAGTTCCTGCCGCCTCCCCTTCTCGCAACTCCCCCACCTCCGGCCGTTGAAGCAGGTACACCTCGTGCCCGATCTTGTCGAAGGTGGAAGCGATCATCGCCATTACCTGCATCATCTCGGTGATGCCGTCCCGGGCGGTTAGCCAGGGCACATGAGGGACGGCCAGGCCCAGCCGGGCGCAAAAGACCTCTTGGAGCTCGAAGGCCTGCTCTCCAAAGGCCGCCATGGACCCGACGCCGCCGGCCAGCTGTCCCTGGCCGATCCGCTTGCGAACGTCTTTTAGCCGTTCCAAATGACGACGTATCTCTCGGATCCAAACAGACACCTTGAAGCCAAAACTGATGGGCGAGCCGGGTTGACCGTGAGTGCGTCCCAACATGGGAGTCTGGCGATGCTCCAAGGCCAGTTCCAACAAAGTGTCTTCGATGCGCCTCAGGCTACGAAAGACGAATTGCCAGGTCTGGAGCAGGGCGCCGGAAAGCCAGCTATCGGTGATGTCCTGAACCGTGGCGCCAAAGCAAATCCACTCCCCGGCATCGCCTCGGCAATGCCCCTCGAGCTCTCGAAGGATGCCCAGCAGGGAGTGCTGGGTGGCCTCGTAACCGGCCTGCATACGGCGGAAATCGAGGTCCTCCAACTCACAGACTCGCCTGATCTCCTGAGCGGTGGCCGCCGGCAGGAGACCGACATCCGCCTGAGCCTCGGCCAGGCTCGCCAAGACCTCCAACCAGCCACGGGTTCGGGCGTCTTCGTCAAAAATGGCGCGCAATTCGTCACACCCCCAAGCTTGACCGAAAAAACGCGAATCGATCAGGTGGACCGACACAGCTGCCTCGCTTTCCGCCGCAAGGCCAGCCGCGCGGTGCCGAGCGCCGAACGTCGAGCCGAGCACCACTCGGCCTTGGCGTCCAGGCTGACCTGGAAGGCCTTCTGCATCTCCAGCACTGAAGCCTCACTGGCGCCGCCGAGGCCCGTCCGGCTCTCCACGATGCGAGAGGGGTGCAGGGTCTCGGCGAGCCACTCATCGGTCCAATGGGAAGGCAATTCGGCAATCCCTTCAGCGGCCTCGCGCAGCAACTCTAGAGTGAAGGGATTGCCACTATCGAGCCGATGCTGGCTCCCCCGTTGCTTCGCCAGTCGTACCGCCCGCCCCACCCACCGATGAGCTTGTCGAGGATCGATTTCGCTCTCCCCGACCCAAATCTCCGCCAAATCCGTAGCCGCTCCAAAACCCCTCGCTGCCCGCGCTTCCATGATCTCCGTATCGAATCTCGCCGACGCCAGGGTCGAAGCCAGCAGGCGGCAGCAACGAGCTGCTGTTTCCAGCCCCGCCGGAATCATCTGATAGCTACCGACGCGATTGTCCACTTGCCCCGTCGCAGTGGCCTGCATGGCGGTCACTCCGGCGAGCTCGCCGATGCTCTGACGAGCCATCCCCCGCACGAAGGTCAAGCTGTAGGGGTTCTTCTTGTGAGGCATAATGACGCTGGCTCGGCTGTGGGCGTCCGCCAGGTGTAGATAGCCAAACTCCTCACTCGCCCAGACCAGAAGGTCTTCCGCCAGGCGGCTACCGTGAGTGAGGGAAGTCGTCGCCACGGCCATCACCTCGATGGCGGTGTCCGCCTGCCACATGGCATCTCGGGGGTGAGGATGTACCGCTCCAAACCCGAGCCATTGGGCCAGGTTCTGACGATTCAAGGGCAATCGGGAGCCATTGGTGCTCCCAGCCCCTCCGGGGCTTTGATCGACGTGGTCAAAGGCGAGCTGGATACGATCCAGGTCCCTCACCAGAGGTCCGACGAAGGTTGAGAGATAGTGGGCCAGGCTGGTCGGGTGGGCTCGTTGGAGGTAGGTGTAGTCCGGCATCGAAGTCCGAGTATGGGACCGAGCCGCCTCGAGAAGAGTCCGGGCCAGCTCCAGGGTCGCTTCGCTGAGGTCCAGAAGGCCATCGCGACAGGCCAGTAGGAAGGCGGTGGTCGTGGCTTCTCGGCGCGGCCGCCCATAGGACACCCAGGGAGCCGCCTGAGGAGCCCGTCGATGTAAGAAGTCCAGTCGATTGCTGTAGAGATCACCCAGCTCGGGACGGTAGGGAAAATCCGAGGAGGCCATCTCCTCTAGCTCCAGGAGGGCACCCAATAGCTCCGGGACGACCGATGACGGCAGTAGACCACCGTCCGCCAGCATCGTCCCATAGGCCAGATCGACCTGTCCCATGGGTTGGTGCAACCACTGGACGGAAGCCAGCTCTCTCACATGGGCCGAGTCCACGACCTCTTGGGCAGCCCCTTCCCGGAGCCTGCCCCCAATCCCTGGTCGGTTGTCGCCACCCTTCGACTCGGTGCTACTCACGAATCGAGGCTCCTTCTGAGCTAGAGGGCCTCATGAGTCAACTGCTCCTCGACCAGCTCAGAACAGGCTTCCGAAGCGGATAAGAAGGTCTCGTACCGAAGGCCGCAGCGGAGCGCCTCCAGACCCAAGACATCTCGTGGTTTGATGTTGCCCAAGTTGACGTTGACGCCACACTTCCCGATGAGGGCCACCTGCTGGGAGGAGCGGGGGGCTTCCCAAATCAGCCGACTGGCATTTTCTCCCAACTGTTTCAAGATCGCCGTCACTTTCGCCTCGTCCATTTGACCATCGGCGCCGTAGATTCCCACCCCTCGGCCCGACTCCCGGGCCTCTATGATCACCCACTGAGCGCCTCGAGCTAAATCGGTCTCGATCTGATCACAGAGAAAGGATGCGGAAGCCTCGAGGCGGGGATCCTTCTTGCCAACTTCAGTCAGCACCTCGAGGCCTGCGTCCAAGGCCCTATCGATGGCATCGTTGCGCACGGACCGGGGAATTTCCAAGATGCCATCGGAGATCTCCAAGGCATCGAATCCAAAGCCTTGAGCCCAGTTGACGTATTGCGAGAACATCCCTCTCTCCAAAGTAAGCTCGCTGAGAGTGCCCCCAGGAAATACGCTGATTCCCTCGCTCCGGATCGTCTCGACCTTGCGGCGCAACAGATCCTGGTCCAGGAGCAGCGCCGTGCCGAAGCTGAGTTTCACCTGATCGAGGTAATCCCCCGCCAGGCTCAGCAGATCTTGCATGGCCAACAGGCCAAGGCAGCGATCTAGCATCATGGTCACCCCTCGATGCCGGGGTCGCTCTAGAGGCCTCTCCGGCGCAAGCGTCTCGAAGAGGCTTCGCCATGCTTTCGGGGATTTCTCTCCGCCCATCTTAGACATCCCCCACCAAGCCTTCGAAGGCAATTTCCAAGTGCTTGCGAGTCGTCCCCCAAGGGACGACGGCCCGGTTCCCCTTCACCTCCACCTGGTCCTGGAGCAGGCAGCATTTGATCAGCTGCCGTTCACCGGTGACGGGAGCCCGCTGCAACGGACAGGTTTCGATACAGGAAGGTTCGTCGCCGTACATGTGGTGGTGAATTTGGCGGCTCCGTTCACACCCCACCAGAGTCCAGGGCCGCCTCTCCGGGCGCTCGTCCAGGTAGTGGGTTTCCGCTTCAAAGCTCAAGCCAGAAGCCCGGCAAGGGATCAACAAGGGTCCTTCGACTCCCGCAGCCGAGACCAGTTGGCGCAGGTCCAGAGTTTCCACCGACAGCTCCACCGCAGGGAGATCCACATAGTCCACGACTTGCTGGGCCATCCAGGCCAGCTTGGGAGGGCTGGGAGGAACCACGTCGAAAATCTCGATGGGGAGAGGATCCGGCCGATGGATGAAATTGACATGGCCATCGCGGCCCCGAACGACCAGGGTTTCCTCCGAGTCCACCCCTTCTACTTTGGCTCGAGCCGCCAGAGCGGAAGGACTCGCCGTGTCGACGGTTTCATCGTCCACCCAACGACAATTCTTCGGACCTGCCAGGAGCCGGACCTCGACGATCGGACTGAACAGAGGCTCCTCTCGGGCTCGCTTCACTTCTAGCACCGCCACCTGACGGGGCACTCCTAGAGCCTCTCCCAGAGGAGCCTTCCCTTCGAGAATGACGAATCGTGTCGCCCGATAGGCCTCTCGCGACAAGAGATGTGCTTGCAGCTCTCTGTCACCCCAAGGCCCTCTATGAGGCTGGACACTCACTTGGCGATAAGGGGTAGGAGCGAAGTTTCTCAATGCGGTGGTGAATCCAGTGATGTTCGTAGGCTTCATGCGTCCCCTCGGACTTCAAGATCGAGACCGAGTCAGTCCAGGGTTCCAGGTTGTGAAATCTCATCTGGAATCACTCTTCCCGACAGCTGTAAGGAACTCAAAGGCAGCAAGAAGAGTGCCAGCTAGAGGGTTCTGGCTGCCGCCGACTATCCCTCAACAGCGGTAGATCAAAAGTCCGCCAAGCCGCGAAATATCACGGCCCCGCGAAATATCGCGGCTTGACTAGCGATTCACCAAGCCTAGGATTAGCGCGTTTCACCCCCTGAACAGCCAGGCTAGCTCACCTGCTGGAAAAGCTCAAAAGGTGGCATGTACCTTGCGATCCCTTCTCCCCTAGAAGTCTTGAGAGTTCGAGCCTGGTCGAATCGCCCCTCCGGGGCACGCCCTTGGCTCTTGGCCGTTGAGCGCAAACCGGAATGAGGAGGGAGCACCCTGCAAACCGTGCCAGGTCTGGTCGACAAAGAATCCGAATTGACCCTGTTGGATCCGGGTTCCCAACAGCCATTGAGCAACGACCCACCCGATGCGGAGCCACTGGGCGATCGCCTAGGTTCAGATTCCGGGGCAACTCCGGGCCTTGCGGTCGTCGCCATCGGTGGCAACAGCCTGACCACCCGAGGCCGGAACTCCTACCAGGATCAATACGGCAAACTCCAGGAGACTTGTAACCAAATCGCCGCATTGGCGCGAGCCGGTTGGGGTTTGGTGATCACCCATGGAAATGGCCCCCAGGTCGGTTTCATTCTCCGCCGGTCCGAGCTCGCCTCCCACGAAGTCCACTCCCTTCCCCTGGACGCCTGCGGCGCCAACAGCCAAGGTTGTATTGGCTATGCCCTTCAACAGAACCTCGGCAATGCCTTTCGCCGCGCCGGGGTGAAGCGAAAAGTCGCGACCTTGATTACCCAGGTGGAAGTCGATCCGAAGGATGAGGCCTTCACCCTCCCTTCGAAACCCATCGGTAGCTTTCTGGACGAACCCGCAGCAGAGAAATGGCGAGAAAAGGGCTGGAGTCTGATGGAGGATGCTGGCCGCGGATGGCGCCGAGTGGTGCCTTCGCCAAAACCGCAATCCATCGTCGAGCTTCCCCTCCTGTCCAGCTTGGTGTCCGCCGGAGTCGTCGTGGTGGCGCTGGGCGGTGGCGGTATCCCCGTGACCCGGGATGACCTCGGGCAGCTGCGAGGCATCCCCGCGGTCATCGACAAAGATCTAGCTTCCGCTCTCTTGGCGGAACACCTGGGCGCTGACCTTTTGGCCATCTGTACCGGCGTCGAGAAGGTCGCTCTCCACTTTGGGAAACCGGAGGAAGTCGCCCTCGACCACCTCACTCTCACCGAAGCCCGCCGATACCTTCAGGAGGGTGTCCACTTCGCCGCCGGCAGCATGGGGCCAAAAGTAGAGGCCATCGTGCGCTATTTGGACCAGGGAGGCCAGAGAGCCATCGTCACCCGCCCCGAGCGCCTCATGGAGGCCTTTACTGGCGAGACAGGGACGCATTTCTCACCCTAGAGGCACCTTCGGAGCTCGATGCAAATTGCCAAAACCAAGAACCCCAGGAAGAGACGCCTATGCCCATCTATGAGTACCAATGCCACGGCTGCCAGAAACCGGTCAGCCTCCTCTTCATGACCCTGTCCCAGGCTCAAGAAGCGACTCCCACCTGTCCCGACTGCGGCAGCGAAGAGCTGGAACGGCTCCTCTCCCGAGTCGGCTTCCTGTCCGGGAACAGCGCGGCTGGTCAACAACCCCGGGACTCGAACGGAAACGGTGCCCACGGAAACGGTATAGCGCAGAGTAACTCCTCCGCTTCCCTAGCAAAACAAATGAGCCATGCCATCCGTGGCAGCGAGAAAGGCTTCGGCAACGATTTCAAAGAAGTAAAGAGTCGCCTCGGGAAAGGTGAGTCCGCCACTTCCGTGGAGACCTCATTGCGGCACCGGGTCGGAGAGAAAATGCAGGCCCACTAAAACCCCTCAGACGAATGATCAAACGGCTGGGACCGAGAGAATTGGAGAGAACCGGGTGGAAAAGAAACGAAAGAGAGTCTTCGACAACCATAGCCATATCGGTCCCGTACCAGGGTTTGCCTACTACGGTTTGCCGGAGGCTGTGAAGCCCACGACGGACTACGACACGACGGAGCAATACATCAAGGGAATGGACGAGAATGGGGTCGACCGGGCCATGGTCATGTCCAACTATGGTTTTCCTGACTCGGCCCAGCCCTTTACCCTCAATCCCTTGGTCGCTGAGAGCGCCGAGGCCGATGATCGTCTGCTGGGAGCGATTTGGGTATCCGCCTTGCCAAAAGACCGTGAACGGACGGAAGAATCTCTCAAGATGATTGGTACCAAGGGGCTGATCGCTCTCAAGACCACTTGCCTGCTGGGCGGCACCTTCAACCCGGAAGAATGGGATAGCGAAGCGGCGGAGTCCTGGAAGATGATCCTCGACGCCGGGGCCGAACACGATATGCCTCTTCATATTCACACCAGCCCCGGTGGCGGTTCGGATATCGACAATGCCATGGCGCTGATTCGCAAATTTGGCAAAACCAACAAAATTCATGTGGTTCACATGGGAGGCGGGGTCAGCGGTCACATCAAGTTTGTGCCGCGTTTCTTCGAACTGGTGGAAGAGGGCTACCAGGTGTACACCGACTCCTCCTGGGCAGTCGGCTTCGGCTCCTCCTGGCTCCTCCAAGAGATCGAAAAGCGAGGCATTGGCCGAGATCGCTTTCTTTTCGGTTCAGATATTCCATGGAGTGACTTCGCTTCCGAATATTGGAAGATCGAAGGGGCGCCCATCTCCGACGCTTTGAAGGACGATATCTTTTGGAACAACGGCGAACGGCTCTATAGCAAGTTCTGGTAGCCCACCACATCCTCGCAAACGAAGCAGAGATAGAAGGTAGCAAGATAATACTCAGCAGGATAAGACACAGCAGGAACGAAGAAAGTGATCCGCTAGAAATCCACTAGAAACCATATCGAAGGAGGATGAGAGATGACGATGCTGAACGCTGCTCCCCCCCAACCGGGAGATACCCTGATCAATCTGGAAGAAAAACTCTTCCCCGATCACCAAGCAAAGCCCGGAGACCGAGCCCTAATCATGATGCACACGGTTCCCTTCGAAGGGTCCGTCGGCTTGGTCAACATGCTCACCACGACCCGCATTGTTCGAAAGGGGTTCGACACCAGCTTCGTCCTCTACGGACCCGGAGTTCTCATGGCTGCTGCTGGGCGAGGATTTCCCCACGTCGGCGATGAAGGATTTCCCGGCAACCTTTCGGTCAACAAGCAGCTCAAGACGATCATGGACGAGGGCGGTAAGGCTTACGCTTGCCGTTTCGCCATGGCTGGCCTCTACGGCATGCGGGAAACGGATGTGAGCCCGGGAGTCAAACCCTTCCATCCCCTCGACGTGCTGGACATTCTCATCGACCACTGGCGGGACGGTGCTCTGACCATCGCCACCTGGACGGTTTAGAATTTTGGTAGCTGGTTCGCCCGGGAGCCTAGGGAGCCGGGCGAACCGCTGCTGATCGTGAGATCCTGAGGTGAAGGCTGCGGATCGGCGAAATCCAGAGTAATTTCCGGAGCCCCCCTCCAAGAGCCGAAGCCAAGGGCCGAGAGCATGGCGGGAAGTTTCGATGGGTCGAGAGAGCGGGACCAAGAAGGCGGGAGCAAAAGATATGGAGAAGCAAGAGCTTCTAGTCGAGTTACAGAGTCGAGGTGCACGGTTGGAAATTCCGGTCGAGGACCACGGTCGACGCGGTGGAGCCGGGCCTTCCGATGACAAGGCTTTCCTTCTAGCCGGAGTCGCCGCCATGGTGCCGACCCTGGGAGACTTCGTGAAGAGCTCGCCGTTCACGGTGATCGGCGACGGCGACGGAGGATTCTGCGTCACTCACGAGGGCGAACCAGTGCTGCCGGTGAGCTTCGCACCGACCCCCAAGTTCTACCAACTCTCCACCGCCGAGGGCATTCCCTACCAGAAGATCGCTGTCCTCCACAGCCGAGATGTGTTGGCCACCACGGTCTCCCAACGGTGTATTCGCTGGCGTAAGGTGGAGGATCGTTGCCAGTTCTGCGCCATTGAGAACTCCCTGGAGGATGAGCAGACTGTGGCTCTCAAGACCCCGGAAAACCTGGCCGAGGTCGCTGAAGCCGCGCGACGCCTAGACGGCGTGAGCCACATGGTTCTGACCACCGGCACTCTCAACGGCCGCGACATGGGAGTGCGCTACCTGACGAAATGCGTGCGGGCCATCAAGGAAGCGGTTCCCGAAATGGGCATTCAAGTCCAGTTCGAGCCGCCGCTGGACCTGGAGGAGATGGTCCCTTTGGCGGAAGCCGGCACCGATACGGTGGGCATCCACCTGGAGAGCTTCGACCAAAAGACCCGTGAGCGCATCGTCCCCGGCAAGGCCCGCATCGGCGTGGAGCGCTATTTCGAGGCGTTTCAGCGAGCCGTGGAGATTTTTGGCAGAAATCAAGTGTCGTCCTATGTCATCGTCGGTTTCGGCGACAGCGAAGACACCATCGTCGAGGGCTGCCGGCGACTGGCAGAGATCGGCGCCTACCCCTTCGTGGTACCCCTGCGACCCTTATTGGGAACTCCCCTAGAGAACACTCCGGCTCCGGAGCCGGAGTTGATGCAGAGCATCTACCGTCGGGTCGCTGCCAACAACCGGCGCTACGGGCTCTCCTATCGCAACAGCAAAGCTGGTTGTACTCGCTGCGGAGCTTGCTCCGGATTGACCGCCTTCGAATGAGCAATGACCACCGAGCCGAGAGGGCATTTCATGGCTGAGATCGCCTACCACGTCGCTCGCAACGAAGATGAGCTAGCCGGCCACTTCGCCCTTCGTCATGCCGTATTCGTAGAAGAGCAGGGACTCTTCGAGGAGACCGACCGAGACCACCACGACCCCGAAGCCCTGCATATCGTCGCCATCGACGTCGCCCAGGGATCGGTGGTGGGAGCCGTGCGCTGTTACCCGGAGAAAGACGGTGTCTGGTTCGGTGGTCGACTGGCAGTCATGGCCACCTACCGGCACCATGCATCCTCGATCGGTGCTCGCCTCTGCAGGCTAGCTGTACATGAAATGGAACAGCGCCAGGTGCCCCGCTTCATCGCCCATATTCAACGACAGAACGTCCGCTTCTTTCAGCGCATGGGCTGGCGCAAGGTCGGCGACACCTTCCTCCACCGAGACCAACCTCATCAGCTCATGGAAGCCCCTCTGCGGGAAGCTTCTGAAGGGAAAAGCAGCAGCGCTTCCACCGCGGGAACCGCTTCACACCTCCCCGAGCAGATCCAGAAAACCAAGCTTCGCCATGGCGATCCGGAAGAGACCGGTCCACACCGAGCTCCTCCGGTTCAACAGCAGGCCAGCACTAACCACCGTGCCTGAACTAGACACCTTGCTCGAGGCTCTGCGGAGCGCCGAAGCCTGGCAACGAAAGAGGGAAATCGCCTCCATTGCCCAGCATCTCTCGAGCCCGTTCCTGCCCACCGAAAGGTGCCAAGAAACAGTCGGTCAAAAGGCGCCAGAAATCTTGGTGGGCGATGATGCCGCGGCTATCCCGGACGGTGACGGTTTTCTCTTATTGGCAGCGGAAGTGATCCTGCCGGATTTGGTGACTGAAGATCCGTACTTGGCGGGCCGTGTCGCCGTGCTCGCCAATGCCAACGACATCTATGCCATGGGTGGAAGGCCTGTGGCCCTGGTGGACACGGTCACGGCGCCGGATTGTGCGGTGAGCGGAGAGATCCTGCGGGGCCTCAAGGACAGCTGCCGACGCTATGGAGTGCCCCTGGTCGGCGGGCACCTGACCGCCAACGCCACAACCAGCTGCCTGACGGCAGCCATTCTCGGCCGCGCCGAGAGGCTGATCAGCGGTGCCGGCGCCCGTCCTGGAGACCGGCTACTGCACGTCACGAGTCTGCAGGGAGAATTCGTACCCGCCCGGCGATTCTGGAACGGCACGGCTCATCGCTCCGGGGAGGAATTGAGGGGCGATCTCGAGGTTCTTCCTACCCTGGCAGAAGCCGGCCTATGCGACGCCGGCCGGGACATCAGCATGGCGGGCCTCCTGGGCTCCCTGCTGATGTTGTTGGAGCTTTCCGGGGTGGGAGCCGTGGTCGACCTGGAGTCCATTCCAACCCCTCCGGGAGCTAGAGATCGCCTGCTGGATTGGCTCCTGGCCAGCCCCAGCTACGGCTTCATCCTTGCCGTGCGGCCCCACCACGAGAACGCGGTGGGCAGCGCCTTCGCAGCCCGCGGCCTGACCTGTGAATGTATCGGCCAAGTGACTCCGGAGCTTCGGCTCAGGGTCCGCCACCGGAAAGAGGGCCGTACTCAGGAGGGAATTCTCTGGGATCTCCAGCAACAACCTTTCATGGGCCTTTCCACCAGCCCACCGCCGATGGCCAGCAGTCCTCGACAAGACCAGGGCCAAGTACCCGAGCAACAACAGAACCAACGTGATCAACCTGAACCAAGAGATCGAAATTTTTCAGCGACCAGGGAGGTAAGGGCATGAGCCGACTCGTCGTTATCGGAGGAGGGGGAGCCGGTACCGGAGCGGCCACCATCGCCATTCAGACCGATCGTTCCATGAAGGTGAGCCTACTCACCGAATTCGAAGACATCGCCTACAGCCCCTGCGGCATTCCCTACGTCTTCGGCAAAGAGATCGACTCTTTCGATGGTCTCTTCCTCCAGCCAGCGGAGTTCTATCAGGAGATGGGAATCGATCTACGGACGAGTACCGTCGTCGATGGCATCGACATGGGCAAGCGCGTGGTCCGCACCACTACCGGTGAGGAATTTCCCTTCGACCAGCTGATCATTTGCACCGGTTGGGAGTACGAGGTGCCCAAGGTACCCAATGTCGACCTGAACGGCATCGTCTATATCAAGAACATTCGCCGCGCTATGGAGATCAACAAGCGGCTGGATGAAGTCAAGAAGGCGGTCGTCTGGCAGGCGAAGCCCTTGGGGGTCGAGCTCATCGAAGCCCTACCCCACCGCGGCATCGAAACTCATCTGGTGGACTCCGGTTCCTGGTTGCTTTCGGACTTTGCCGACGCCGACATGATGGAGCCCCTCCAACAACACCTGGTGGACGAGCTCGGGGTGAAGCTGCATTTCGGCACTGAGTTGTTGGGTTTCGAAGGCCAGGACGGCAAGCTGACCACGGTTCGAACCAGCGGCGGCGACATCGAGGCGGATATGGCCTTCCTGGTGGCCAACATGAAACCAGCGACTCGACTGGCCAAGAGCATCGGCGTCAAGACCGGCTCCACCGGCGCCATCGTGGTGGACAATCACATGCGCA
Source organism: Deltaproteobacteria bacterium (assembly GCA_022601195.1). Classification (GTDB taxonomy): domain Bacteria; phylum Acidobacteriota; class Thermoanaerobaculia; order Multivoradales; family JAHZIX01; genus JAHZIX01. The sequence continues at coordinate 12,717 of JAHZIX010000035.1, read as the reverse complement.
CCAACGTCGACGGTGTCTTCGCCGCCGGTGCCTGCGTCGAGACCATGCACGGCCTGCTCAAGATACCGGTCAATCTCATTCCAGGCACCTATGCCTATACCCAGGGCCGTATGGCCGGCGCCAACGCCGCTGGAGGAGACGAGGCCTATCGCCCGGTTTATGTACCCTGGGGCCTGGGTGCCAAGATCCAGGTGGGAGGTGCTCTGGTCTCCGAGAACCTGGCCAAGGCCACCGGCATGCCCTATGTGGTCGGCAAGGCCACCGGAATCACCGCTGCCCGCTACCATCCCTCCCACGAGAAAATGCAGGTCAAATTGCTCTTCGACCCCTCGAACCGTCAGATCATCGGCGGGCAGTTTACCGGTGGCGACGGGGTCAAAGAGAGGGCAGATTTTCTGGCTTTCGCCATCCGAAAGGGCACCTCAGCGGAAGAACTGGCCACTATGGAGAATGTCTACTCGCCTCCTATTGGCGCTCTCGGAGAACCCATTGCTGCTGCAGCCAAGAACGCCCTGACCCAATTGGGCCCCCGTTGATACCGTCACCGACCCGGGAGACCGAACCATGCCCATAACCACCAAAGATCCGGCTCCACCATCCGCCATGCAGCGGTTTCGCTCCACCACCGAGGGCTACCTCATGCAGGTGGCTCAGCGAGAGATGGTCCGCCTTTACCCTTCCGCCGGCCATCCCCCAGCCCCTAAGTCGGGCTTCATCTATCGATTGCTGCCCATTCTCTTTCTTCCGGGCTTCCGGCTCACCCCCTGGTTCATCAAACGGCGCCTCCTGCCACTATTCTTCGTTCACCGGGAACAGCAGTGGCCGGATAAGCCGTGGAAGAAAGACCAGCCTGGACGCCAGGAGTAGGGAGAGGCCATGACCAACCAACGTCAGGTTCACGTGCGCTGGCTCGGCGGCTACCGCACCGAGATCGATATCCGCGGGGTACACCGCCTGCTCGGTGATGAGATGCCCCAGTTCGGAGGGGATGACACTGGCCCCATGCCGACGGAGATGTTCCTTTCCAGCATTGCCTCTTGTCTGTGCTTGGCGGTCACCCACATCGCCCGCAAGCGCCGCATCGAGTTGGCGACATTGGAAATCGAAGCCCACGCGGCCAAGGACCTGGAGGCCTTCCGGTTCAACCAGATCCACCTCCAGGTTCGCGCCGACTTGGCAGCGGACAAGCTCTCCCGCTTGGTCGATCAAGCCAAAGCCTATTGTTTCGTCAGCAATACGGTCCTCCAGGGCTGCGAGATCGAGATCGCCACCGAGTCCTCCTCCCCGGCGGCGGCCGAGAGCGAACCATGACGGAAGACGCTTCCGCAAGATCTCCAGCCCTCTTTGGTCAGCAGCTCCAGGTGATCACCGCCGGAGTGGGTGGCTTTCCTGAGGCTCTGCGACGGCAAGAGGTGCCGGTGGTCGACCTCCAATGGCAGCCACCGGCGGAAGGGGATCGAGCTCGAGGGGGGATTCTGCGGGATGTGGCCCTCGACCCGGAGCTCCAGCAGCGCATCGACGATGCCAACCGCGAAACTCTGGAACGAATTCAGCAGTCGACCCCAAAGGTCCACGGAGTCGCACCAGCCGGAGAGGCCATGGATCTGCCGAGTCGCACCATCCTCCACTCCGGCCCTCCCATCTCCTGGCAACGCATGTGCGGGCCCCAACGGCGAGCCGTCCTCGGCGCCATTCGCTTCGAAGATTGGGCCGACGACGATCAGCAAGCGGAAGAGCTCGTGCTCCAGGGAGAAGTGAACCTGGCCCCCAACCACCAATTTCGCGCCGTGGGCCCCATGACCGGAGTCATCTCCCCTTCCATGCCGGTACTCATGGCCCGCAACGAGACCTTCGGCAACTGGGCCTATTCCACCTTCAATGAAGGGCGTGGGGACACTTTGTGGTTTGGTATCGGTCAGCCAGCGACCTTGGAACGGCTGCGGTGGATTCGGGACTGCCTGGGCCCGGCGGTTGGCGAGGCACTCCGCCTTCACGGCCCCTTTGAAGTCTTTGACATCGTCGCCCAGGGCCTTCAGATGGGAGACGAATGCCATGCCCGGCACGCTGCCTCTACCCCCCTCTGGATCAAACGCTTCGCCCCATTTCTCCTAGATGCCGGCATCGAACCGGCCCAAGTGGCATCGATCCTTCGTTTCGCAGATGGCAACAGCCACTTTTTCCTCAACTTCACCATGGTTGCCGTCAAAGCGGTCATGGACGCAGCCCATGGCATCCCCTACAGCACCGTGGTCACGGCCATGGCCCGCAATGGAGTGGATTTCATGATTCGAGTCGGCGGCCTCGGGGACAAATGGGTGGTGGCTCCGGTCTCCCCCATGGACGAAGCGGTCTATTTCACCGGTTTCAGTGTCGATGACGCCGCTGGGGACATCGGCGATAGCGCCATCATCGAAACTTGTGGCTTGGGAGGCATGGCCATCGCAGCCGCCCCCACGGTGGCCCCTTTCGTCGGCGGTACCGTAGCCCACCAGGCCGCCGCCGTCGCCAAGCTCCAGACCATCTGCCTCGGAGCCTATGAGCGATTCCGTCTCCCGACCCTCGATGGCGACTCCCCTCCCCTGGGCATCGACTTGCGGCGGGTGGTGGAAAGCCGCACGGTACCGTTTATCACCACCGGTGTTCTCCATGAAACCAGCTCCACTGTAGGGCAGATCGGCACCGGCGTAGCCAGGGCTCCGGTAGCGGTCTTCGATGGTGCTCTCGAAGTCCTCGCCAATAGCTGGGGCAAGCTCAGCGATGGGAATCCCGTGGCCAACACAGTCGAAATCGAGCCAGCGGAAGGCAGCCCCCATGATCCGGCCTGAGCAGACCCGGCCTGGGGATGCTACTCCCGGCCCGGCGGCATCGCCCTCTCAGGACCAGGTGACCGTCTGGCGGCGGCAGGAGGAAGCTCTCTACGGCGCTGCCCTCAGTCATCCCAACCTCTATATGGCAGCCATGCGCTTGGCGCGGGCCGTGGCGGATGCCATGAGGCCTTTCGAAACCCTCGAAGACCTCGGCGAGCACTTCCGAAACAACGACGCTAGCTATGTTGTTCCCATCGCCCAAGGACTGGATATTCCCCAACTCGCTATGCTGGATTTCTCCCAAGTCCTCGGTGCCGCCTGTCACCTGCGAGCTCGAGAGATCCTCGAGGAAACCGCTCGCCGGGAAGCCCTCGAGCGCCTTGCCGAAGCCGGTCGTAGCGGCCAGTCCTGGGTGACCTTGAGAGAGGTAGAGAAGGAGCGCAACGGACAAACGACCTTCGAGAAATTGGAAGTGCACCGCTCCACCGGCCTGGGGTTCTTCCTGGCTAGCGCCATCGATATGGAAAAGGGTTGGGTCTTCTACCTCGAGCCCCTGGCCATCGATATCGAGACGGGACACCGGTTACCGGACGCCCAGCTACCGGCCGAGAGCCAAGAACTAGCTTCCAAGGAGGCGTTGATGACGGCCGCTGAAGATCTGCGCCAGCGCATTGCACAGCTCGCCGCTGGGGAGGTGCCCTGATGCAGCGGGCCAGCCGTATTCAATCCGGTACCTACCGAGATTCCGTCAGCCTGATGCAGCTCTCGGAGAAGCTGTCGCAACGAGAGGGCATTGAACGAGCCTTTGTAGCCATGGGGACAGCGGCCAACAAGCGGGTGCTGGAAGAAGTCGGCATGCTCACCGAGGAGCTGCGCGGCGCTGGCTCCAACGATCTCATGATGGTGGCTGAATCCGACTCCCACCAGCAGGCCGAGGAAGCTCTCGGAGCAGCCGTAGACCAGCTACGATCCAGTGCAGCGAATCCCTCTAGCTCACCTCAGGGGAGCGACGACAAACCAACCACTCTGCGCGGGGCAGCTGCCAAGCTACCCGAAGCCAATCTCCTGCTGCTCTCCGTCCCCGGCCCTTTTGCCGCTCTGGAAGCCGCCAAAGCCCTCCACCTAGGGCTCCACGTTTTCCTGTTCAGCGACAATGTATCCCTGCGGGAAGAGCTGGAGCTGAAACGCCTGGCGGTGAGCCGAGGTCTACTCCTCATGGGACCAGGCTGTGGTACGGCCATCATCAACGGTGTTGCCCTCGCCTTTGCCAACGTCGTCCGTCGAGGTTCCGTAGGCATTGTCGGCGCCTCGGGAACGGGTCTTCAAGAGGTCACCACCCTCATCGACCGGGGAGGTGGAGGCATCTCCCAAGCCATCGGCGTGGGAGGTCGGGATCTGTCTCGAGAAATCGGCGGCCTGATGATGCTCCAAGGCATCGAGATGCTCGGCGCTGACCCCGCAACGGAAGTGATCGTGTTGATCTCGAAACCGCCGGAGCCGACAGTGGCTCAGGCCGTATTGAAAGCCGCGGTAGCTACCGGGAAAAAGGTGATCGTCAACTTCCTCGGTGAGAGCCAAACCGGCCGCACTGGCGGTGCGCTCCTGACGGACACCTTGGAGGACACCGCCACCGCCGCTCTCGCGGAGGTTGTGGAAGGCGCCATTGCCCCCCTGAGCCCACCCACCGAGGACCTCGAAGCGACAGCCGAGGAGCAGAGGCTTCTCCTGGCCCCAGGGCAGCGTTTCATCCGAGGCCTATTCTCTGGTGGCAGCCTGTGCGACGAGGCCATGGAGATCCTGGCCCGGAAACTCTCAGCCGTCCACTCCAACATTCCCCTCGATCCCTCCTGGGCCCTCGAAGATATCGGCCAAAGCCACGAGCACAGCTGCTTGGACATGGGGGAAGAAGACTTCACTCAGGGTCGCCCTCACCCCATGATCGATTTGCGGTGGCGAGCGAGACGACTGCTCCAAGAAGCGGCGGATCCCCAAGTGGCGGTCATTCTGCTCGACGTCGTACTCGGCCACGGCTCCAGCGAAGACCCCGCCGGAGGTCTCGAGGCGGCGATCGCCCAAGGCCGGCAGCAAGCGCGCAACGAAGGCCGTCACCTGGTCGTCATCGCTCACGTCTGCGGTACCGAAAGGGACCCCCAAGACCTCGAGGATCAGGAAGCTCGGCTGCGCCAGGCCGGCGCCTTGACCCTCTCCACCAACGCCGGAGCCTCCCGGTTGGCTCTTTCCATCGTTTCGGGAGATTCCCATGCCAATCTTTGAATACCGCTGTGAACCCTGCGGAGCCGTTTCTTCGAAGCTCGTGTTGAGCCAGGCGGATCGCCAAGCCACCCCCTGCTGCGACACCTGCGGTAGCACTGAGGTCACCAAGCTCTTCTCGACTCCAGCCCGGGTCGGAAGCTCCGGTGGCGGTCGTCACAGTGGCGGTGTTGCCAACGGCGAGCTACGGCCGGTAGACCCCCGGAAGGCCATCGAAGGACTCAGTCGTCACTACGATTCTGCTGGTATCGACCCGGGCTCGGGGTTCGACCGCATAGCCCGGGAAGCTTCCCGCGGCGCCAGCCCTTCCGACCTACAACAATCCGTTCGGGAAGCGAAAAAAGAGATCCCGACGGCCACCAAGAATCCTTCCAAAAGCGGCAAGACCAGCCAGAGTGGCAAGACTAGCCAGAGCGGTAAAGGCGGTGTCTGATCCTGTGGCTCCGGGAGGGCTGCGAATTGCCCTGCTGACCTACTCCACCAAGCCTCGGGGCGGCGTGGTCCACACACTATCTTTGGCGGAAGCGCTGCAAGAGCTAGGGCATCGCGTTCATGTCTTCGCCCTGGGGTCGCCCCAAGGAGAGTTCTTTCGCCCCCTCGAAGTCGATTCCTCGCTGATTCCCCATGAGGCACCGGAAGATGCCCCCCTGGACCAGAAGATCCGTCTATATATCGACGCCTACCGCCAGTTTCTCCAGCGATTTGACGGATCGTTCGATATTTACCATGCCCAGGATTGCATTTCTGCCAACGCCCTGTGGCAGCTGCGGGAGTCCGGAAAGATTCCCTGGTTCGTGCGCACGGTGCACCACGTTGACGATTTCGTCAGCCCCTATTTGGTGCAATGCCAGGAAGATTCCATCCACCGACCGGACGGCATCTTCGTGGTCAGCGAATTTTGGCGCAAGGAGTTGCTCCGGAAGTTCGCGGTGGAGAGCCACATCGTCTACAACGGCGTCGACCTCAGCCGGTTCTGTCCTCCCTCCCCAGAACAGGCGACCCGCGCCCGGCTGCGGGTCGGGCTGGAGTCGGGGCTCGCCCTAGGGGACGACCTGGTCTTCCTGCATATCGGCGGGATCGAACCCCGCAAAAACTCCCTGCGACTCCTGCGGGCTTTCGAGAAGACTCGAGCCGAGCTAGCGGAAAAGGGGCGCCGCAGTGTCCTGGTCCTGGCGGGTGGCGAAACCCTATTCGACTACCGCCCTTATCGGGAGAGCTTCTTTCAAGCTCTCGAGGAATCCCCCCTGGAGCTGGGCCGGGATGTACTCCACTTGGGGTCGGTAGAAGAGGACCTCATCCCGAGTCTCTACCACGCCGCAGATGTTTTCGCCTTTCCGTCTCTGAAAGAGGGATGGGGGCTGGTTGCTCTGGAAGCCATGGCCTCAGGCTGTACGGTCCTGGCCTCAGACCTGCCGGTCTTTCGAGAGTATTTGGTCTCCGGGGACAACGGCTGGCTCATCGATCCGGAGAACATCGAAGATCTAAGCTCCGCCTTGACTTCTCTAGCCCTGGACAAACCCCTGCGGCAACGGCTAACCGCCGCCGGCCTGGAAACCGCAGCCCGTTTCACCTGGCAAGGCAGCGCTGGCCAGCTCTCGAACCACTATCAAGAGCTCCTATCGAGATCTAATGCCGAGTTTTCCTAGGCAGTGACCGACGTGGCTTCCTAGAAGCAGGCCCTCTAGAAAAAAACCCGGCAGCTCATGAACAGCGTACCCAACGGAGCTGAAACACCCACAGGCTCCATCGCCCTCAGCCTCTCGGCTTCTCTCTTGGAGTCCTTGAAAAAAGCCCCCTTCGAAGGGCAGGTAGCAACGGTGAGCCGGAAAGCTGCCAACCTCCTCGATCCCCAAGGCCAGGTGATCAGTCTAGTGGCCCCAGAAGTGGGTAACGGCCCCTTCTCGATTGTGCTGCCGCCTTCCGCCTGGGGCTCAGCCCTCCTGCAGCCGGGAGATGCTGTCAGAGCAGACCATCGGTGGCTCCGATTGCCCGAGCAGTGGATCGACCTGCGGCAGGCGCGTTCCTGGTCCGCGAAGTTATCCCTCCCCTACCGATACCATCGACTTCCCCGCGCCTTCCGGCTCTCGGTGGATCGAGAGTTGCGCCCCTTTGCCGCTTGGCCGTCTCCTCTCGCTGTACCTCCGACCTCGGCACCTTCTACCTCGGCACCTTCTACACCGGAGGTCCGCCGGACCCCACCGCGTCTCTGGCAAGCTCCCCTGAAACGGGCCGCTGACGATCTCCAAAGGGCTCTTGCTGCAGGTCAGCAGGGGCTGGAACAAGCCGTAGAGCAGCTCATCGGCTTGGGACCTGGCCTCACCCCTTCGGGAGACGACTATCTTCTCGGAACTATGGTCGCCGTTGCGCTACTGAACCCAGAACGAAGCTCCCATGGCAGGGCTACGACGGCTGCTGAGAAGGGGACACAAGAGAGCCAAGGAAAGAACCTCGAAAACAACCTGAATGCGGCCGTTCTTGCGCGACTCGACGCCGGGGCACCGGGCCGACGGACGAGTACCACGGCCCTCAGCGCCGCCTTCCTGGTCGCTGCAAGCCGAAACGAAGTCAGCGAACCTTGGCACGACCTTCTGGATGCCATGGCAACGGGCTGCCTCGAGGACCTACCGCATCACCTCGAGGCTCTCGAGTCGAAGGGAGCCTCTTCCGGTAGAGACGCTCTCGCGGGATTTGCCCAAACCCTCCTCGGTGACCACTCCTTCGCCTCGAAAAACCACTCCCTACAGGCTTCCAAAGCTTCCCCAGCTGTCGTAGCAACTAGCTGAAAAAGGGCGTGTTAGCATCTCTCAGCATTACTTTCCGAGCACTCTTGGAGCTGGCCCCTCGCCTCGTTCCAGAGTCCCATTGAGAGGATGACCAATCGTGGTCCAACGACCTCCATCTTCCGCCCCCAGTGGGCTCGCTATTCTGCAGCGCATCACGCTGCAAATGATCTCGAGCCTGGACCTCGATGCGGTTCTGTCCGCGGTTACGGAAGGTCTGGTCGAGGAGATGGGTGCCGAGCTCACTCGCATCTGGTTGATCGGCCCGGGGGATCTCTGTGATTCCTGCTTCAAGGCACCCCACTGTCGAGAGCGCTCCCGTTGCCTGCACCTAAAAAGCTCCTCCGGGCTGTCCGAGCGCCTCAACGGCACCTACCGCCGGGTCCCCCTCGGGGCTTTCAAGATTGGTCACATCGCCGAGACCCGACAACCCACCTGGGCTCGAGACGTCCAGAACGACCCGCGCATTCAGGATCACGCCTGGGCGGCGCAGAATGGCCTCCAATCCTTCGCCGGCTACCCTCTGGTATTTCGCGATGAGCTGCTGGGGGTCCTCGGCATGTTCAGCCCCCACAAGCTGTCTGACACAGACTTTGCGGAGCTGGAGATCTTCGCCAACCATGCCGCCATCGCCATCAAGAACGCCCAACTCTATAAGGAGAATGCGGAGCTCACCCTGCGCCTGGAAGCGGAAAATGTCTATTTGAAGGAAGAGATTCACTCGGAGCAACATTTCGGAGAAATCGTCGGCAGTAGCCGTCCCCTGACCCGCACTCTCAATCAGGTGGAGCAGGTCGCTCCCACCAACGCAACGGTGCTCATCCAGGGAGAGACGGGTACGGGGAAAGAGCTCATCGCGAGAGCGATCCATCGCCTGAGCCCAAGGGAAAACCGGCCGATGATCAAGGTGAACTGCGCTGCCATCTCAGCAGGTCTGGTGGAGAGCGAGTTATTCGGCCACGAACGAGGGGCCTTCACCGGAGCTCTGGAACGCCGCATCGGCCGTTTCGAGCTAGCCCACCAAGGCACCCTCTTTCTTGACGAAGTGGGTGAGCTGCCTTTGGAGAGTCAGGTCAAACTGCTACGCATTCTTCAGGAGCAGGAATTGGAACGGGTCGGGAGCAGCTCGCCGATTCGAGTTGACGTTCGAGTGATCGCCGCCACCAACCGAGACCTTGCCGAGCAGGTCCGAGAGGGCCGATTCCGCTCCGATCTCTTCTACCGCCTCAACGTCTTCCCCATTCAAGTACCTCCCCTTCGGAATAGAGACAACGACATTCTGCTTCTGGTGCAGCATTTTCTGAACAAGCTCTCTCGCCAGTTGGGCAAACCGCTCCACTCGGTTCGGGAAGAGTCCCTGGGTTGGATGCTGCGATACTCCTGGCCCGGGAACGTTCGCGAGCTACGCAATGTGGTCGAACGGGCCGCGATCCTGGCCAGGGAACCCATCGTCAAAATCGGAGAAGAGTTGGGAGCCGAGAGTAGCGAGAATCCGGTCCATCAAACCCTGGAAGCCATGGAACGACACCATATCTCGACGGTCCTCGAGCAGGCTGACTGGGTCATAGAAGGGCCAAGGGGAGCCGCTCGAATCCTCGACATGAACCCGAGCACTCTTCGTTCTCGCCTGCGTAAATTGAATCTCCGCAAGAAGTAACCCCGCGGGAATTTCAACCTCAGACTGATAGAATCCGGCTGATGCATTTGCACTTGGACCCTGTCGGGGGCGTGGCCGGCGATATGTTTGCTGCCGCCATCCTCAACGCCTTTCCGGAGCTGGAGGCGGGGCTTCTCGCCGCTATCGAAACTGCGGGCCTCGACCGGTTGGTGCAAATCCAGCATCGAGCCCACCTAGACCATACTTGCAGCGGTTCCCGCTTCCTCGTTCGTAGGGCACCTCTCCCCACAGCCGACCCATCCTCGGCGGGCTCCACCGGAGATCCCGGTACGAAAGAAAGCAGCGCGGACCACCATGACCACCATCGTAGCTTTCGGGATATCAAGGCTTTGCTCGAGAAGGCGGATCTCTCCAGGAAAGTTCGGCAGCGAGCCATCGAGATCTTCTCCCTATTGGCTGAAGCCGAAGGGCAGGTCCACGGCCAACCGCCGGAAGAGGTCCATTTTCACGAAGTAGGCGCCTGGGACTCCATCGCCGACATCGTCTGCGCTGCCTGGTTGATCGAAGAGGTGGGAGCCACCAGTTGGTCCTCTGCTCCTCTGCCCATTGGCCGCGGCCGGGTCCACAGCGCCCATGGGGAGCTTCCCCTTCCGGCTCCCGCCACCGCTCGGTTGTTACTAGGTTTTCCCCTTTTTCAGGATGGCCGGGAGGGTGAGCGCATCACCCCGACGGGAGCCGCAATTCTGCGCCACCTAGGACCTAGCTTCGACCCCTTGCACCCACCAGCTCGCCTGAGCCGTTTGGGTACCGGCTTTGGCACTCGCACCTTCCCCGATCTCAGCAACGTACTGCGAGTCCTAGCCTTCGAGACTCCCCGAGAGGTAGAGCCAGGCATTCCGCCGAGGGCTTGGAGGGAAGAAACGATCACCGTTTGCCGCTTCGAGGTCGACGACCAATCGGCGGAAGATCTCGCCGCTGGCCTCGAGGCTCTGCGCCTCGAACCCATGGTTCTCGATGTTTCCCAGGCTCCTCTCTTCGGCAAGAAGGGCCGCTTAGTGACCCAGATCCAAGTCCTCGCCCGGTCCACGGACCTGCCGCGAGTCCTGGACCGCTGCTTCACCGAAACGACCACTTTGGGAATTCGCTACCAGACGGTGATGCGCGCCCTGCTGCCTCGGGAACAGCTCGAAGTGGAAGTGGCGGGCCAACAGGTCGCCGTCAAGAGAACCCAGCGGCCGAGTCAGGCCACCACCCACAAGGCAGAGCACGACGATGTGGCCCGACTCGCCGCGGGCCATGGAGAAAGAGAGACCCTGCGCCGCCGGGCGGAAGCGGCAGCTGACAGCCCCAAGAAAGAGGGCTCTCGTGACTGAGACCTCCTCGGCCCTCCTGGCCGCTCTTCACCGTAGCCTTCTCTCTTTGACGGAAGAGCCCCCCCGGCGAGAGAGTCAAGCCTCGCCGCCAAAAAAACAGAAGGCCGCAAGCCAATCGACCGAAGGCCAATCGACGGAAGGCCAATCGACGGAAGGCCATCCGGCAGCGACCCAGCCAACAGCAACCCAACCGGATGGAGCTCGCGTCGCCGTAGCGGTTAGCGGAGGTGTCGACAGCATGACCTTGGCCGTGGTGACTCACCGGGCCCTGGGGGAGGCCTGCGAGATCTTCCATGCCGTTTCTCCAGCGGTCCCATCGGATGCCTCGGCGAGGGTCCGCAGCTACGCCGCGGCAGAGGGTTGGCGTCTGCAAGTCTTGAATGCTGGGGAATTCGACGATGATCGCTACCTCACCAACCCGTTGAACCGCTGTTTCTTCTGCAAGAGTCATCTCTATGAAGCTCTGGTTCTACAAACCGATGCGGTGCTGCTTTCCGGCACCAACCTGGACGATCTAGGAGACTTTCGCCCCGGGCTCGAGGCAGCCCGAAATCACAGCGTCCGCCATCCCTTCGTGGAAGCTGGCATCGACAAGAACGGGATCCGTAGAATCGCTCGACACCTGGGACTCGAGGGGCTGGCTGAGCTACCCGCGGCGCCCTGCCTATCGAGCCGGGTGGAAACGGGCCTTTACATTGAGGCCACCACTCTCACGGCCATCGATGCTGCCGAGAAACTCGTCGCGGAAGCTCTCCAGGGGAACCGAGCTCGACTTCCTCTGGGCCACCTCAGCACAGCCCAAAGCAGCACGGCCGACCACAGCACGGCCGACCACAGCACGGTCCAGGGCAGCCTCTCCCCGACAGGGGGACCCGAGCAGAGCGTCCGCTGCCGCCTGCGCCGAGGGTCCATCGTCATCGAGCTCGATGCGGGCAGCCTGGGAAGGCTAGGGTCCGATCAAAAACGAGGCCTCGCCGGGAAAATCGCTGCCACTTTCCGCGCCGCCGCCGTCGAGCATCCGGTTCATTTCGAGCTCTACCGTCGCGGCAGCGCATTCCTCCGGCCCCAACACCATGACTAATTCCTTTTCGACTCCCGACTCGAGCCGCCAAGGGAGACTCGGCTTCGACGAGGCAATCTTCTGCGCCAGCAAGGATTTGCCTTCTATCGTGGCGATCTTGGAGGAAGCTCGAGACCGCGACCACGGGCTGCTGCTGACTCGCTTGGAGGCTCATCACTTCGCTGCCTTGCCGAAGGACTTGCGGCAACGCATGGACTTCGAGGAGCTCTCCCGTACCGCCTATTTCGGCCCCGTGGCTAAGCCCTCCGCTCCCCCTCGAGTGGCTATCGTTACCGCCGGAACGTCTGACGCAGCCGTCGCTCGAGAAGCCGCCCGGACCCTGCGCTACTACGGCCAAGATTCTCTGGAGGTCCACGATGTCGGAGTCGCCGGTCTGTGGCGCTTGCTGGAGCGAGTCGATGAGCTACGAGCCATGCCCGTCGTCATCGCTGTAGCAGGAATGGATGCGGCGTTGTGCAGTGTCCTCGGCGGACTTCTACCGAGCGTGGTCATCGCCGTGCCGACGAGCGTGGGCTATGGCGCGGCTCAAGAGGGGATGGCAGCTCTCCACGCCGCTCTCAGCAGCTGCGCTCCCGGTCTGTTGGTGGTGAACATCGACAACGGCTACGGAGCCGCCAATGGAGCGCTGCGCGTCCTGCAGTCTACCGCTCGCCTCCCCGGCAAAGTTCCCAATAGAACCGATATTTCCGGCTGAGCCAGCGTTCCCGGCTGAGCCAGCGTTCCCGGCTGAGCCAGCGTTCCCGGCTGAGCCAGCGTTCCCGGCTGAGCCAGCGTTCCCGGCTGAGCC
>JAHZIX010000034.1 GCA_022601195.1 Deltaproteobacteria bacterium | reverse complement strand
TCGATCTCCTTCCTCGAGATCTGGACTTGGCCGCAGGAACCATCAATGTCCAGAGAGGGAAGGGAGGCCGTCAGCGTGTCGCTACCCTGATCGGCAGTGCCGGCGGTGCTCTGATCCAGAGATGGCTAGATCGGCGCCACAAGCTGGGTCTCTCCGGCCGATGCCGGCTGTTCTGCACCCTCACCGGCACACCGATTGCCCAGTCCAACGTGCGCCAGGCCTTTCAACGTCTCAAGGAGCGTGCAGGAATCGAAAAGCGTGTGCATCCCCACGGCCTTAGACACTCGCACGCGCACTACCTATCGATGACGGGGAAAGTTCCCCTAACAGCCATCCAAGGCCAGCTAGGGCACACCAACCTCACCACCACAGCTCGGTACCTCGATCATCTCGCCCCCGAAGCGAGAGTGGCGATCCTGCGAGGAATCGACTGAGGCCTGGGAACAGAGCCAGCGGCGGTTCAGGCAGCTCGCGAGATTACTTGAAACCCCTTGCCCAGCAGCCGCTCAATAGCTTGGTCAGCGATTGCTTCGTGCTCTTCCACAGCGGCGCAGGAAAGGCCAGCCTCGTCAGCGGCAAGGATGGTGCTACCACTGCCGGCGAACGGATCGAGAACCCACTCCGCCTCTTGAGGAAGCAAGGACAGGAGCCAGCCCATAACGGAGATTGGTTTTTGACAGAGATGGATTTTCTTCGAGTCGATAGACGAACGAAAGACTCCAGGGGCCGTTGGACGGCCTTTCTCAAAAGAGGGTGGAAGTCGTCCATTAGTGCCCCAAGCAACGAATTCAGCCTGGTGTCTGAAGTAGGCCTTATTCGGAGCCCGAGCCCCCTCGGTCTTGTCCCAGACCGCAACGCCTCGCCAAGTCCAGTTGGCCCACTGCATCGCATCGGTGATGGCTGGGAGCTGGCGCCAGTCAGAGAAGATCATCGAATAGGCCCCAGGCCCGCAAAGCCCACGAACTTCTGAGAGCCATTCTCCAGACCACCTGGCCCAGGATCGCTGGTCCATCGCATCCCCCAGAAAGTCTTGATACTGCCTCGCTGTGCCAGATTGTTGGTATTTGGAGGTCGGTGTGGCTTTCCGACCGTTCGAGTGGGTTGCACCTGAGGAATAGGGAGGGTCCGTTACTACGGCAGAGAACTCTGCAGTCTCCCGAAGTGCAGAGACGATCGCTCGATCGAGGCAGGATCCGACCAACAGAAGGTGTTGGTGGTTGGAGGGGCTAACCAGGTTGATGATGCGAGGTTGCTTACTCATAATGAGATATTATTATCAATAGTGATATCAAGAATCAACCGCCAACAGAAGAAGTGCACATCTATCGACCCACTAGAAGAGCAATTCTTCGCTGTCTAGGCCTGCTTTTCGGCGAGATCATTGGACACGGATTGGACACGGGAGAGCTTTTCCGAGGGGCTTAGAGCGCCGCTTCGAATCGCTAAGTCTTTTGTTTTGAGGAAGTTGAAATGGTGGGCCGTGCAGGGCTCGAACCTGCGACCTACTGATTAAAAGTCAGGAGCTCTACCAGCTGAGCTAACGGCCCGGCGCAGTATAGCGAAAGTTGGGGTTGGGGTGGAGGGGTATTGGGGAGGATTTTTCTGGTTGAGGTGGTTTTGTGGGGAGGGGAGGGTGGTTTGGGGTTCGGGTTAGCTGTCGCGGAGGGCCTGGACCGGGTCAAGGGTGGCGGCGCGGCGTGCAGGGATGAGGCAGGCGAGGAGGGCGATGAGGCCCAGGAGCAAGGTAGTGGTGGTGTAGGAGGCTAGGTCGAAGGGGGAGACTTGGTAGAGCACGACGCTCATGAGTCGTGCCAGGGTGTAGGCGAGGATCCAGCCCAGGGAAAGGCCCAGGAGGGTTTGGCGGAGACCCTGGCGAAGGACGAGTCCCAGCACTTGTCGGCGGCGGGCCCCGTAGGCCATACGGATACCGATTTCCTGGGTGCGTTGGCCGACGGCGAAGGCCATGACCCCGTAGAGGCCGATGGCGGTCAGTAGGGCTGCGGCGATGGCAAAGGCTGAGAAGATGATGCTGAGAATACGGTTCTGGAAGGTATTGAGGTCGAGGATGTCTTGCATGGTGCGCAGGTTGTAGGGTGCGTCGTAGGGAGTTAGGGGAGCGAGCTCGTCGCGCACTAGCTGTTCGAGGTTGCGGGCTCCTGACTTGGTGCTGAGAACGACGGTCATACCCCGTTGGGGGCTCTGGGCGAAGGGCACGTAGATCCCGGAGAGATCGAGGTCTCGATCGATGTGGTGGTCGAGGTCGTTGATGGGTTGGTCAGGTACCACGCCAACCACGGTACGCCAATGGTCCTTGTCTTCACTCCCGAACCGGACAATGCGGCCGATGGGGGATTGGCCGGGCCATTCCCGAGCGGCGAAACTAAGGTTGACCAGAGCCACGGAACGGCTTTCAGGGGAGTCTCGGACGTCGAAGAGTCGACCTTCTTGAGGGACGATGCGGAAGGACTCGAGATATCCCGGGGTGACCCGGAAGAAGTTGGCACGGGGCATGGCGTTGAGGGTGGGAAAGATCTCACCATCCACAGCGTAGGGGGCCACGGGGGCCCAGTTGGTGGGGAGTGAAGTTCCCAGGCTGGCCCTTTCGACCTCCTGCCGTGCCTCTAGATTTTCCAAAAGGCGGCGGTAGAAGACCCCTAGCTCGTCGTTCGGAATGGTTTCCCCGGAGGGCCAAATATCTGCCGTGTAGATCTTTTCCGAGTCAAATTTGAAAGTGAAGTCTTGGAGGTTGACGAGGGTGCGGATGGTCAGACCGGCGCAGAGCAGCAGAGCTGTTGCCAGGGCGATCTCGAAAACCAAAAGGGAGCGGCTGAGCACGCCGAGGCGGAGGCTGCTCCCTCCCTGAGCGCTGTCGTTGAGGATCTCGTTGAGGTTCGGTCGCGTTGCCTGGAGGGCCGGGAGGAGGCCGGCGACCAGGGCGCTGGCCAAGGCGATGGCGACCACGAAGGTGAGAATGCCGGCATCGATCTGAAGGTGGAACCAGAAGGGCGGCTGGAGAGTGGCGATTAGCCGATTGAGCCAGCCGATACAGCCCTGGAGCACTCCCAAGCCCAGAGCACCACCGATCGCGGCGATGAGCAGGCTGTCGGCTAGTAATTGGAAGATCACCCGCTCGCGGCTGGAACCGAGAGCGCTGCGGATGGCCAGCTCCTTGGAGCGCGCGGAAGCCCGAGCCAAGAGTAGGTTGGCGACGTTGACGCAGGCGATGAGTAGGACCAGAGAGACAGCGCCCAGCATGACCCAGAGGAGGCTACGGGTCGTCTTGTCGACGAACTTTTCTTTGTAGGGTTGGACGAGGGAGTCGACGCCTTTGTTGGTCTCCGGATATTGCTGGGCCAGACGGGCGGCGATGCCGGATAGCTCCTCCCGCGCTTGGTCTGCGGAATGGCTCGGGGCGAGGCGACCGATCACGTTGAAGGCGCGAGCCTGGCTCCGTGGCAGCCCCTGGGGGCGGAGTCTCAGAGGGAGCCAGAGAGATTGCTGCTTAGGAAATTCAAACCTCTCGGGCATCACTCCGATGATGGTCATAGGGCTGCCACCGACCTCGATGTTAGAGCCTATGGCACTCTCTTGTCCCCTATAGAGGGATTGCCAGAGGTCGTAGCTCAGGAGGAGGACGTCCGGTGCGCCGGGCTCAGCATCAGCCTCTTCGAAGTCTCGCCCAAGAACCGGCTGTACGCGCAGTAGGCGCAGGAAATTAGGGGTGATTTCTGATGTGGGGAACAACACCGGCCGCTCATCTACGACCAAATTGACGGAGGTGAAAGAGAATCCGGCAATGTCTTCGAAGGCGGTCTGCTGGCGTTGCCAATCCGCGAAATCGTGTTGGGTGACCTCCATACTCTCGATACCCAGAGCGAGATGACTTCGCCCCAGGTAATAGAGCCGGTCACCGCCCTCAAAGGGGAGGTCTTTGATCACCAAAGCGTAGATCACGGAATACATGGCGGCCGTCAAGCCAATACCCAAAGCCAGAGCGAGCACCGCAAGGGTCGTGGTCAAGCCGTTCCGTCGGAGCAGCCGAATAGAGAAACGGAGACTGGCAAGTAGATCTTGCATAGAAGGCCTTTCACCGATTAGGGAATCAATTATCTTCCATTACGATGAGAGAGCTTCTTTGTTGCGACGACCTTCCTCTGCCGCCTGCCGCGAGGGCCAGGGTCCCCGAGCCCAGAACTCGAATCAGCTTTGGCGCAGGGCCTTGACCGGGTCGAGGGCAGCGGCGCGGCGGGCGGGGACTGCGCAGGCGATGAGGGCGACGGCGGTGAGCACGAGGGCTGTCAGAACGTAGGAGCCGATGTCTCCAGGGCTGACCCCGTAGAGCACCAGGACCAAGCCGCGGGCGAGGAAGTAAGCCAGGACCAGGCCGAAGGCAAGACCGATGGCAGTTTGCCGGAGCCCCTGGCGCAGCACCATCTGAACGACCTGGCGGCGCTGTGCGCCAAAGGCCATGCGAACGCCGATCTCCTGGGTGCGCTGGCCGACCGCAAAGGCCATGACGCCGTAGAGGCCGATGGCGGTGAGCAGGAGAGCAGCCCCAGCGAATACGGAGAACATCGTACCGAGAATCTGATTCTGGAAGGTGTTGAGCTCGATCACCTCCTGCATGGTGTAGATCTGAGCCAGGGCCTCGTCCGAGTCCAGGCGAGCTACCTCTTGGCGCAGGATCGCGGTGAGGGTCTTGGTATCTCCGGAGCCGCTCAGAGCCAGGAACATATGGCGACTCGAGCTGTGAGAGTAAGGCAGGTAAACCCCTTTGGTATTCGCCAAGGGATCCATCTGGTCCACGTATTGGTCCGGTATGACTCCAACAATCGTGTACCAGAGCTCGTCATCTCCTCGAAAGCGAATGCGGTGGCCCAGGGCTGACTCTTGGGGCCATTCCCGTTGGGCGAAGCTTCGGTTGACGACCACCACCGGCAGGCTATCGGCGTGGTCCGCTTCACTGAGGAGACGCCCTTCAAGGGAGGCGATACCAAGAATGGTGAAATAGCCCGGCGAGACCCGATAGAACTTGGAAAGGGGCATGTCCTGCGGGTCCGGATAGGTCTCTTCATCAAGCGCGTAGCGGGCTCGAGGGGTTCGATTGGTAGGGAGTGCGCTACCGATGGCGGCCACCTCTACTCGAGGGTGAGCGTTTAAGTTGGCCGTCAGGTCACGGTAGAAGCTCTCGTAGTCGACCTCTTCCGGGTAGTTCTCCGCTGACAGACTCAACTGAGCCGTGAGGACTCGCTCCGGTTCGAAGGAAAAGTCCAGATCCTGGAGGTTGACCACCGTGCGGATGGTCAGGCCGGCGCAGAGCAAGAGGGCGGAAGCCATGGCGATCTCACCGATCACGAGGGCTTTGCTGAGGCGCCCCATGCGCAAGCTGCCGCCGCCTCGGGAGCTATCGGCGAGGGTCTCGTTGAGGTTTCCTCGGGTGGCCCGAAGGGCGGGGATGAGACCCGCAAATATTGCGCTGGCCAGGGCGATGGAAAAGACGAAGAAAAGGAGAGCGCCATCGAATTCGATGTAGTACCAAAACGGAGGCTGGAGAGGTTTCATGACTCGGTTGAGCCAGGTGATGCTTCCACCGAGCACGAAAATACTGAGGCCGCCTCCCAATAAAGCGATCAGAAAGCTGTCGGTGAGCAACTGAAATACAGCCGCTTTTCTCGACGCTCCGAGGGCGGAGCGGATGGCTAGCTCTTTGGCGCGGGAAGAGGCCCGGGCCAGAAGTAGATTGGCGACATTAGCGCAGGCGATCAACAACACCAGGGAGACGGCGGCGAGCATGATCCACAGAATCTTCTGAGTCTCAGCGCCTACGAACTCGTCTTTGTAAGGCTTGATGAGGGAGGTAACCCCTTCGTTGCTCTCCGGGTAGGTCTCGTCCAATCTCTTCGCGATGGTGGCGATCTCGGCTCGAGCTTGCTCCAGGCTTCGGTTTGGGGCCAATCTTCCGAACACTTCGAGGGTTCTACCCTCGCCCCGTTCAACCTCCTGGATATCTATCTTGAGAGGGATCCAGAGTTGTTCTCGCAAAGGGAACTCGAATCCCACCGGTAGGATTCCAACGACGGTCGTGGGAGTGCCATTGACCTTGATTACTTTGGCCAGGATGTCTTCGGTGCCGCCGTAGCGAGTTTGCCAAAGGGTGTGGCTCAACAGGGCGACGTCCGCGGCGCCGGGCTCGGCGTCGGAGTTGGTGAAATCGCGTCCCAGGACGGGTTGAACGCGCAATTGGTCGAGGAAGTTGGGGGTGATGATGCCGCCCTGGTACCTCTCCGGTCGTTCTCCGCCGCTGAGGTTAAAGGCTGTGGTGCGGAAGGCCACGAGGTCCTCGAAGGATTGTTGCTGGGCTCTCCAATCGACGAAGTCATGTTGGGTCACCTCCATGCTGTGGATGCCCCGGGAGGGGTTGGAGCGTTCCAAATGCAGCAGGCGATGCCCGTCTTCGAAAGGGAGATCCTTGATGGACAGAGTGTAAATCAAGGAGTACATGGCTGCTGTCAGACCCAGCCCAAGGGCCAGGGCGAGAATCGCCAAACCGGTAGTGGTGGGACTTTTCAGTAGGAGGCGAAAGGAAAAACGCAGGTTGGTCAGCAAACTTCTCATGGGAACCTCCTTCTTGTACCGCTTAGACTGCTCGGCACTACGGAAAGTTCCCAGGAGTTGTTTCGCTTCTTACCCGCTTGAGAAAATTCGGTCCAGCAGGGGGCTCAGTCCACCGTCGAGCATGTCGAGCCCGTAGGTCCAAGCGAAGTACAAGGCGATCATCGCTACCGCTGCCCCAACGGGCGCTGCCAATAGCCCGCCGAGGAGTACCAATCCATCTTTTTCCAGCAAGCCGCAAGCGAGGAGAAAGATGGCAAAGCTGGGAATGGTGTTGGTGAGGGGGATGGGAATCGACATGAAGGCAGCCAGTACGACGATCACGGCTCCCACCAGAACCAACATGCTCCGATGAGTGGCCAAGTTGGACCACCGAGGGCGGACCAAGAACTCGGCCACCTTGAGGGGGAGGCCCGCTCCTCTGACCGTCGCGGAGAAGGCCCGATGGCGAATGACTCGTTTGCGAGCTTTCTCCGGCAGGCTGGGTTGATGGTGGCCGCGAATCATCTGAATTCCCAGGCCGATCATCAGAATGCCGAAGGGAGTGGCGTACCCGGGCGCTGGAACGGGCAGGGCAGCGGGTAGAGCGAGCAGGGCCAGGAGCAACCCGAAGCCGCGCTCGCCAATGGAGTCGACAATGGCCCCCAGGGTCGTGTCCGCTCCGCCGAGAGAGTCCAATAGATCTTGTAGTTGCTTGGAGAGAGGGCGATGCCCGGCAGATTCCGGTGCCACTTTCGTTGCCACCGGTTCTGAGGTCTCCTCTTGAGGCGGAGAGGTCGAGGTGTCGTTCATGGATTCGGTCTCCGCGCAGAAGCCGGCGCCCTCAAGCGACATTCCCGGTGATGGCTTCGGTCAAGGCGGCGGCGGTGATGCTGAAATGAGAATCGTTCCAAACGGCCTTGCCGCCGGAGACGAGGAGAACCTGGGGTGATTCATGCCGAACTTCGAGTACTCGCTCCACTTCCTTTGAGACCGGGCGGGAGCGCTGAACGGCAATCCACCAGTAGTCGATGGCCTCGGAAGGCTCCTCTTCGAGGTAGCTCCTAACGGCCTTATCCGCTGCGCTGCTGACCGGGCAGGTCAGGCTGTGTTTGAAGATCAATTGGGGCCGCTGTTGGGACTTCTCCAAGGTCTCCTGGAGCTCCTCCATGGTGGTCATTTCAGGCATATTCATGGTGCTGGTATTTCCTTCCGCCGAAGCGGGAACGTTTCTTGGGTCCCTCGTGTCGAGGCTTAGGTCTCCCGAATCGAGGCTTGGGAGGCCCTTTTATCCAGGGACCGACGCTACTACAGGATGCTCCAGCGATCTAGCCGGGAGTGGGAGGAGCCGGCTCTAGGGTCCACTTTCCTCCAGCGTCTCGACGACGCTGGTAGGAATCTGAGGTACCGAGAAATAGTCGGCCTGAAGGAGTATCTTGGGGTTCACCTGGCGAACCGCTTCGAGTATCTCTCCGGCTCGGCCGTGTTGACCGGTCAGTTCGAGAACGTCCGCCAGGGCCATGCGGTTCTGCAGTTTGAAGGTTCCCGTCGGTAGATTCATATAGGGCAGCAGGGTGTCCGCTTTTTGGAAATGCTGAATGGCCTCGTTGAAGCGCCCTTGGACCGCTAGACGGACTCCTTCCATGTGGTGGTAGGTGGGGGGGGAGATGTGGGCATGATGATCGTCCTCGGTCTTGCCTTCGTGCCAGGCTTTGCGAACGGTCGCTTCGATCTCTCGCGCTTCATCGAGTCGGCCGGTCCAAAGAGCGGACCGGTATTTCTCTACGAGGGACATTCCTCGGATGCTGCTGCAAGCTTCCGAGACGTGCCAGATACCTTCCCAATGCAACTCGTAGGCAGCCTTGTAAAAGTCGATGAGGCATCGCTTTCCAGGTCGGTCTTTTTCCGATAGAGCGCCGGCTTCGATGGCCCGGTCGAGGATACGTTCAGCGCTCTCCGGGTCTTCGAGGTAGAAGAAGAGCTGCATCAGGTTTTCATAGGATGCGGTGAAGTCCGGCCGAAGAGCGATGGCCTGCTCCAGCTCGCTTTCCGCTTCCTCATAGCGACCTAAGAGGAGGAGTAACTCGCCCATGGAGTCATGGGGATTCGCCTGTTGAGGAGCGACATATTGGTAGGTACGGAACCGTTCCTCGGCCTCCTCGAAACGCCCATGAGCCATGGCCAGGTAGCCGAGGCGGTTCTGCGCCTGGACCCAGTTGGGATTGAGCTCAATGAGGCTCCGGAAGCACTCTTCGACGGCGTCGGAGTCCTGGGGATCTCTGGAGTCCAATAGGGCGGTGCAATAAAACTGCAGTATTACCGGATCGGCAGGATGGTCCTGGAGGTAGTTTTCGAGAATCTCGCGGGCCGTCTCGGTGGTTCTCGAGGCCTCGTCGGTGTCGGCCAGAGTGTAGCGAACCAGCGCCTCTTCCCGTGGCTGCAGGGAACTCAAATCCACTTGCCGCAAGCGTTCTCGGAAAACCGCCTGTTGTTGTGAGTTGGAGTATTCGCCGCGGGCCAGGAACACCAGCGCGGCGGCGAAGCCTGGATCTTCTTCGAGGGCCAGTTGCAAGTGGTGGCTGGCTTCTCCTCGGTAGAACTTGCTCATCGCTTCGAGGCCTCGCTCGAGCTCCGCTAAGGCCTCCGGAGAGTCGGTGGTCCAGGTCGTCGGCTCTTCACGGTCGAGCAGGCTGAGGGCCACGCCTGCAGCCACAGCTACGGCCAGAATGGGAAGAATCTTCTTCATGGGGCAGTCTCCGGATGGCGGCGAATCGCTACCAAGGTGAGGTCATCGTAGGGCGCATGGCCCTGGGAAAACTCTTCCAGGGTGGCGAGAATATGATCGAGGGCGGCTGCGGGCTCCGCCGGGCTGTTCAATAGGGTTTGGTGCAGGCGGTCTTCGCCGAAAAACTCTCCTCTTGGAGAGACGGTTTCCACGACGCCGTCGGAGTAGGCGAGGACCAACTCACCCCTGCGAATCGGCGTTTCCAGGCCCGTGTAGGAGCTCTGGGCAAGGGCGCCCAGGGGCATGCGATGGGTCGGCGGTTCCAACTCGGAAATCGAGCCGTCTATTCCTCGCAGCAGCGGGCTCGGCTGACCGGCCAGGGAATACAGCAAATGTTCGCTGCCAGCAGCGGCCAAGTAGCCCACGGCAACGAAACTTCGCTTCGAGAGTTGGTAGAGACGTCGGTTGGCGAGGTCGAGGAGCTCCTCTGGGTCCGAATGGGTCATGGCCAAGGAGTGGAGCACTTCGTGGGCGGCCATCATCATCAGGGCGCCGGGAACGCTCTTGCCGGAAACGTCACCATAGACCAGGGCTTGGTCCTGCGGGCCGGGGCCGGGAAGCTGCGCCAGGAAGTCTCCCCCGACATCCCGAGCCGGGCGGCAGACCGCCGCCACGTCCCAACCGGGCCCTAGGGAGACCTTGTCGGGGAGAAGAGAGCTCTGAATGGAGGAGGCGATTTCCACCTCGCGCTTGAGCTCTGCCTGCTGAGTCCGTTCCTCCAGGAGCAGACTGTTCTCCAGCGCCAGCGCGGCATGGGAGAGCAAGCCACTGAGCAGCTCGAGCTCCGCAGGTTCGAAGTCCATTTGGCCCGTCTTGCCGGATAGCAGCACTGCACCGATGCGTCTTCGGGAAGAGGCCAAATCCCCCACAAGCTCGACGCCCTGGGCTTCCATCTCCTCGAGACGAAGGGCCAGCTCTGTCGAGCTCAGTCGCAAGCTGGTCAGCGAGGCCAAGCGTTGTAGGCGTTGCTGGCGCCGGTCCAGGTGGGCATCCAGCACCGGTCTCAAGGGGACTTTTTTCGGCAGGGTCGCCGGTCCCGCGACCCGCTCCAGGTCCTCTCCTTTGACCAGATAGAGGGCAGAGAAATGGAGACCGAGTAGACGCGGTAGCTCCTCTACCAGATCCCTGACCACCTCTTCCAGGTCCACCTGGCCGGTGAGGGCTTCTCCCATTTCCACCATAGCCTTTTGAAGGCGGGACTCTTCGCCGAAGAAGAATCGATCCACTGGGCCTTGGATACGTCGCCGCAAGGGTTCGAATAGCAGGACGATGGCCAGGGCGAAAACCAGGGGAAAAAAGCGCGAAGCTGCCAGAGTCGTACCACTGAACCAGGTGTTGAAAAAGGCGATGCCAAGAGCATAGAGACCGGTGATGACGGCGGTTGTGGCGGTGTAGAGAAGACCCTTGTGCAGGATGACCCGAATATCCAGCAATTGAAACCGAACGATGGCGTAGGCGAAGGTGAGGGGGACCAGGCCGAGAGGGACGATGCCATAGATGAGGAATTGCTCCGTGTGGAGGAACGAGGGGAAGGCCACCGCCACGACGAGAAACGGCACTAGGCCAAAGATGGACCCCACTAGGACCCAGATGGCTCCTCGGCGTTCCCTTTGGCTGTCGAGGCTGCGGGCGTTGGCTGCGAGGATGCCGAGACCGGTGAGCATATAGCCGGCTAGGACCCACCAATTGGCCACCGGCGCCCCGCTGATCAGGGCCAAGGGGACCTGCCTCAGTTTCGAGAACAGAAGTGCTGCTGCCATGGCCAAGGCGGGGAGCAGATATATGGCCAGGAGAAGTCGTCTCCACAGAGTTCTATCGGCGGTGCTCAGCCATCCGGCAATGAGGGGCAGAGGCCGAGGAAAAATGAGAAAGAAGTGGAGGAAGCAGGCTGGCAGCAGCAATAGGGCCACCGTGCCGGTGCTCAGTACCAGGGCGTCTACCTCGGAATAGGAGGCGGGCCGTAGGCGGCAGACGAGAAAGACGAGAAAGAGGCTACACAGCAGGAAGAACACCTGGCTGGCGCGCATGCGCGGCTGGCGCTGTAGAACAAAGAACCCAATGAAAAAGAAGCTGAACCCCAATAGGCAGGCGAACACATAGGTGGAGTTGGCATAGCGGTGTTCCCCCAGCACCACCGTGACCGGCCCAACTTGGCCTTCCTTCTTGATGAAATAGGCCACCTCCTGGCCTATTTCAAAGCGCCGCAGCAGGCGGGCAGCATCCTGCCGATTCTGCAGAATATTCCGGGCGATTCCCCGAATTTGGTCCCCGGGCTGGATGCCCGCCAGGTCGGCACCGGAGCCCGGTGCTACTCGCATTACAACGACCTTGTCGGAGATGTCCGGGTTGAGGATGACACCGTCGAAAGGCCTAGGAATAAACATATCGACGATAGACAATACGGCCACGACGAAGGCGATGCCTCCGAGAAGGTTCAGTGTCTTGGTAGAGTTCCAGGGTCCCACTAGCATCCCATCCGGATTCTACTCATTACGCGGGGCGCCCTAATAAGTTCTAGAGGAAGATCTGGAGAAACTACCATGAGCTCTGAGATTCCGCCTCCCGAAGAATCCTCCTGGAGAGGGGCTGTGACCGAGTTGCTCCAGCAATGGGGGGGTGGCGAAGACGAGGCTCTCGAAGAGTTGCTACCCCTGGTTTGGCAAGAGCTACACCGGCAAGCGGAGAATTATCTGCGCCGAGAATCCTCCGACCACACCCTGCAGCCGACGGCGTTGATTCACGAGGCGTATTTGCACCTGTCGCGACAGAGCCGAGTGGAATGGCAAAGTCGGGAGCATTTCTTTGCCATCGCCGCGACTCTGATGCGCCGCGTTCTGGTGAAGCATGCCCAGGCCAAACGCGCTGCCAAGCGGGGTGGCCAGCGGTCCCGGGAACCCCTGGAAGATGCCCTTACGGTGGCGAGGGAACGTTCAGAGGATCTCCTCGCTCTGGACCTCGCTCTAGAGCGCTTGGCAGCTCTTCAACCTCGTCAGGCACGTACCGTCGAGCTGCGTTTCTTCGGCGGTTTTACCGTCGAAGAAGCTGCTGGAATCTTGGAAGTGTCGAGCATCACCATCAAGCGGGATTGGCGCCTCGCCAAGGCCTGGCTCAAGCGGCAGCTGGAGATTCCCTCTCCAAGGGAAGTGGCCACGGCTTCCTCGGAGGCAGCTTCTCTGGGGGCAGCTTCTCCGGAGGCCATATGAGCCCGGAACGGTGGGCGCGGGTTTGCGAGCTGTTCACGGAAGCGGTTGAGCTGGCTCCCCAAGAGATAGAGGGCTTTCTCGAGAGCTCTTGTGGCGACGACCAGAGATTGCTTTCCCAAGTGCTGGATTTGTTGGCAGCGGACGGGGAGGAAGAATCGGTTTTTTCTCCCCAAGCGCTGCGCCAGGAAGATCTTGTCGCGAATCCGAATGGGCTCGACCGAGAGGACCGCATTGGCGTTTATCGGCTGCTGCGGAAGATCGGTGTCGGCGGTATGAGCGACGTCTATTTGGCGGTCCGCGCGGACGATCAATA
This sequence comes from Deltaproteobacteria bacterium, assembly GCA_022601195.1. Taxonomy (GTDB): domain Bacteria; phylum Acidobacteriota; class Thermoanaerobaculia; order Multivoradales; family JAHZIX01; genus JAHZIX01. The sequence continues at coordinate 78,305 of JAHZIX010000034.1, read as the reverse complement.
TGACCAACAGGTAGCGATCAAAGTATTGCGGTCGAGCCTCTTGGGGACCGAGGTTCTGCATCGCTTTCGCCAGGAGCGGCAAATTCTCGCTGGCCTCGACCATCCGCATATCGCGCGCATCCTGGATGGAGGCACCACGGAGGATGGTCTGCCCTATTTCGTCCTGGAATATATCGATGGCTTGGCTATCGACCAGCATTGCCGCCGCTATCAGCTTTCACTGACGGCCCGTTTGGAGCTGTTTCGAGCTGTCTGTGAAGGTATCCGCAGGGCTCATCAGAACCTCATCATTCATCGCGACATCAAGCCCAGCAATGTGCTGGTGACCGAAGAGGGAGTGGTTAAGCTGCTGGACTTCGGTATCGCCAAATGGCTTGATCCGGTGCTCTCGGAGCCGGATCTGGGAGCCACAGCACCCGCTTTGCGGATCATGACTTTGGCCTACGCCAGCCCGGAGCAGGTGCGAGGCGAGATCATGACGACGGCCAGCGATGTGTATTCGTTGGGAGTCCTGCTCTACGAGCTTCTAGCGGGGAAGCTCCCCTATGATTTGGAAGGAGTTACCCGCCGAGAAGCGGAACGCCGGGTGTGTGAGTTGGAGCCTCGTGGCCCGAGCCGGGCATTGATCGCCGACGGGGCTCCCGGTAACGCCCGTCACCTCGCCGGGGATGTGGATAGCATCGTCCTCAAGGCGCTGCGCAAGGAGCCGGATCGGCGTTACGCCTCGGTGGAAGAGATGTCGGAGGATTTGCGGCGCCACCTGGAGCACGAGCCCGTCCTGGCGAGGCGAGATACCTGGTTCTATCGCATTGGCAAGTTCTCCCGTCGCAACCGCCTGGCAGCAGCGTTGCTGGTCGCTCTGGTGGCTTTCGGCATCGCTATGACGGTGCTGGCGGTGCGAACCTCCCGGGCTCTAAGGGTGGCGACCCAGGAACGAGCCGTAGCTGCCCAACAAACTGCCAGGGCCCAGCAAGTCTCCGCCTTTCTGGCCAGCCTGTTCCAATCTGCGGACCCCAGGCAGCAGCCGAATCGTCAGCTGACGGTGCAAGAGCTTCTGCATCGAGGTGTCGAGCGGGCGGAGCAAGATCGGGATCTGGAGCCGCAGCTTCGCGCCAGTCTTCTGGAGACCTTGGGCGGGGTGCATCGCAGCCTCGGTCTCTACTCTCAGGCCGGTTCGTTGCTGGTCGAGGCGGTTTCCCTGAGACAAGCTGAGGCTTTTCCCTCGGGGGGCCTTTTCGATCAGGCCGTGACATCCGGAAACCCTGGATCTTCTGGAGATCTCAACGCGCTGCGCCAGGGCGAGCTGGCCCAAAGCCTCAGCTTGCTCGCTTCTCTGCGCCATTCCGAGTCGGATCTGGCTGTGGCAGAGGAACTCAACCGCCAGGCTTTGGGTTTACGGGAAGCTCACCTAGGGCCTCGCCACCCACAAGTAGCCGAGAGCCTTCATCAACTCGCTGAGGTCGTACACCACCTGGGTCGCTGGGAGGAAGCCGAGAGCCTCTATCGTCGGGCTCTGGAGATTCGCCAGGAGGCGGTGGGGGACTACAGCCGACAAGCCTTGGAGACGACCTCGGATCTGGGATTCCTGCTCTTGAATCTGGGTCGCTTGGACGAAGCGGAAGTCACCTTGAAGAAGGCTCTGGCCCAGGGAGAGCCCACCTTCGGCGGCTCTCACCCGGTGATCGCCGACATCTGGGGCAGCCTCGCCATTCTCAGTCGCCAACGGGAGGATTTCCCCCTGGCGGAAGAGCAGGCTCGAAAAGCCGTGGAAGGGCACCGCAAGGTCCAGGGGGAACACCATCATGAAGTGGCAAGTGCCATGAATGATCTCGGGCTGGTGCTTTTCGAGGGAGGCAAGCTGGACGAGGCAGAAGAGATACTCCGAGACTCTTTGGCCCGGAAGGTTGCGGCGCTGGGGGAGGAGGATCCATCCACAGGCACCAACCTCTCCGATCTGGCCTTGGTGCTCGAGGAGAAGGGTGACTTTGATGATGCCGAGGAGCTTTACCACCGAGCCCGGGAGATCTTTCTCCGTCAGTTTGGAGAGGATCACATAGCGACCACCGTGGTCGAGGCCAACTTGGCCAACCTGGCCTTTGGCCGCAAATTCTTTGATCAAGCCGCGGCTCGCTACGGTGAGGTCGCCGAAAAGCAGTTGCGGGTCTATCCAGACGGCGATCCTCGGGTCGGCTACAGCTGGCTCAAACAAGGGATGTCCCTGCGTCGTTCGGGCGATGCAAGGGCGGCGGAGCCACTAATACGCAAAGGGCTGGAAGTGATCCGCCAGGCCCATGAGGTCGGTGCCTGGCAGAGGGCCTGGGGAGAGAGCCAGCTGGGGCTCGCCTTGTTGGAGCTGGGGCGGGAAGGCGAAGCCAAAGAGCTACTGATGGCTGCGGTTCCTATCCTCGAGGCCACTCGCGGAAGTGAAGCTTCTATGACCCGTGAGCCAGCTGTCGCTCTGCTCCAACTTCAGGACGGTGGAGTTTCCTAAGGGGCTTCCTAGGGACTCCCGTCCGGCGCAACCGATGACCAAGAGAGGCCGAAGCGGGCGAGATATTTGCGAATTCGGTCGGCGTCATTCGGTTGTTTCTTCCGGCTCCGGGAGACGGCGAAGAGCTTTCGTCCCGCCGCCGCAAGGCTCGGTGAAGCGCGACAGACCCGAATGACCTCGGCCAGCTGAACCCGATCGAATCGATCGAGGCCGTTGAGGCCCTCGGCACCGAGCAGGTCTTGGAGCAAGTGGCTATCTGTGTCGGCTTCACCTCGGGACCAGGATGCCTCCAGGCGCGCTATCTCCTCTTGGACGATCCCGGCGTCGACTCGGCCTCCGGGGGCCAAGGTGCCCATGCGGATGACCGCTGCGTTGAGATCTCGAAAATTGCCGTGCCAAGGCGCGCCACTGGTGGCAAAGCGAAGGAAGTGTCGTCGTGCCTCCGTGTTCATGGAGGCGTGGTGAGTCTTGGAGCCTACCTCCTGAGAGCGCGCCGAGAACCGTTGCAGCTCGTAATCCAGGTTCGGCTCGATATCCTCCGGTCTCGCTTGGAGCCCGGGAAGCTCAAAAGTCCAGAGGTCGATGCGGGCCAGTAGGTCGTCTCGAAAACGCCCTTCTCGAACTCGGCTGGCGAGGTGCCGATTGGTACCCGCGAGCAGTTGGAACTCACTCCCTACTTCCTGGTCGGCTCCTACCGGGAGGAAGCGCTTTTCCTCCAACGCACGCAACAACATGGCTTGTTCGTCCAAACCCAACTCGCCGATTTCGTCGAGAAAGAGCACTCCTTTGTCGGCGGAGAGGAGGAGGCCCGGGCGATCTTGTAGGGCGCCGGTGAAGGCCCCTCGACGGTGGCCGAAGAGGGCCGACATGGCACCGTCGCCTCGCAAGGTGGCGCAGTTCACCTCCACGAACTCTCCAGCTACCTGGTGTCGCTGCTTTTTCAGCTCGAAGATGCGTTGGGCCAAGCGGGACTTACCGGCTCCCGTCGGCCCCGTTAGGAGGATCGGTTCCTGGGAGTGAACAGCCACGTACTCGATGCGCTCGATGAGCTGGTTAAAGGCTGGGTTGCGGGTCTCGATACCCGCCTTCAGGAAGGAGAGGGCCTCACTTTGCTCGCGGTGAAAACGCTGCGCGATGCGGTCATAGCGGGACAGATCCAAGTCGATGATGCGTCGAGTGCCCGGTTCGCTATGCCCCCGGCTGCGGCGCGGCGGGCCGGTTTGGAGCAGGCGAGCCGGGAAGTGGCGAGACTCGGCGAGCAGGAAGAGGCAGATCTGCGCTACGTGAGTGCCCGTGGTGATGTGCAGGAGGTAGTCCTCCTCCTCTGGCTCAAAAGGGTAGGACAGGGCAAAGTCGTGCAGGGCTCCATAGACCTCTTCGAAATCCCATGGGTCGTCGAACTCCAACTCGTGAATGCGGGTCTCGGTTTCCGGCGAGATATTGCCGATATCCCTTCTCAGGCTTTCCGCCAAGGGTCGGTGACGTTTCTGGACCAGCAGCTCCAAACGGTCGACGACGAAATCCTCGTGCTGGCACAGGGCTACTGTCGGGCGCCAGCGCTCCCATCGTTCCGGGCCACTGCCTGAATCCAGCGTTATCCCGATCAGGCCGAGAACGATTTGTGATCTTGAGGAGTGAGAGGTCATAGATCAGAGTATAGAACAAGATACTTCTGGATATAAATGATCCATCTCTTCTCGCGGGTGAGAGTTCTGGGAACTAGCTTGGTTCCTCTCTATCTGTCTGTATTTAAAGGGCTTGGAGTCGATCTGTGTGAGCGCCCAGATGACCTGGCACGGTTCATGTAATGGACTAGAGCGAACGAGAAAGTTGGAGGACCCAAAATGGCAAGTAAAGAACTCTTCAGGTCGATCATCGGACGCCTGCTTCCCAAGGCGGAGGCCGTCAACGAAGCCGGAGGCGTCGCCTATGAGCTTTCCCCTGAACACGCCTTGGCGCAATATGCGGCTACCGGTTGCCTCGCCTCAACCTACTACGCGAACGCTGACCAGCAGCTAGCGAAGGTTCTCGAGCTCTGCCGCCAGGTGGAGCCGGAGATCATCGCCCGCACCGCCATTTATGCGCGGCGTCAGGCCTTCATGAAGGACCTACCGGCGCTCCTCTTAGCGGTCCTGGCGGTGCGCGACCGGGAGCTGTTGAAGCTCACTTTCCCGAGAGTGGTGGACCATCCTCGGATGCTGCGCAACTTCGTACAGATCCTGCGTTCCGGGGTTGTCGGGCGCAAGTCTCTGGGATCTTTGCCCAAGGCCTTGGTCAGGGATTGGTTGGCGGGGCGTTCCGACGAGCAGATCTTCACGGCTTCCGTGGGCAAGGATCCGTCCCTGGTAGATATCGTCAAGATGGTGCACCCGAAGCCGGCGACGGCGAGTCGGCGGGCCCTCTACGGGTATCTCCTCGGCCGGGTCCACGACGCGGCAGCCTTGCCGGAAGTCGTTCGGGAGTTCGAAGCCTACAAAAAGAATCCCCACGGTCGACCCTCTCCCGACGTGCCGTTTCAGATGCTCACTTCCCTGAGCCTGGATCGCAGCGCTTGGGTAGAGATTGCCGCCCGGGCATCCTGGCAGATGACCCGAATGAACCTGAACACGTTTCACCGTCATGGAGTCTATGAGGAGGATGGGATGGCTTCGTTGATCGCTCAGCGGCTGCAGGACCCGCAAGCTATCGCGCAATCTCGGGTCTTTCCCTACCAGTTGCTGGCCGCCTATGGGGCGCTGGCGCCCGGGGTACCAGGGGAGATTCAGGATGCCTTGAGGATCGCATTGGAATTGTCTTTGAGTCACGTGCCGGAACTGCCCGGCAAGATCTGGGTTTTTCCGGATGCCTCAGGGTCCATGCACTCCCCGGTGACCGGCCACCGCCGCGGTTCCACCACGGCTGTTCGGTGTGTGGATGTGGCCGGGTTGGTAGCCGCGGCGATTCTGCGGCGCAACCCGAAAACGGGAATCCTCCCCTTTGGCAGCCAGGTGCTGCCGGTGCGTCTGAAAGCCGGAGACCCGGTGATGACCAATGCCTCCAAGTTGGCGGCTCTCAACGGGGGAGGAACCAACTGCTCAGCACCGCTGACCTATCTCAACAGGAAGAGGGTTCATGCGGATCTGGTGGTCTACGTTTCGGACAACGAGTCCTGGTTGGACTCCAGTAGTCCCTACCGGCAAGGAGCTACCGAGACCTTGCGGCAATGGGCGGTACTCAAACAGCGCTGTCCCAAGGCCAAGCTAGTCTGCATCGATATTCAGCCTTACGGGACGACCCAGGCAACGGATCGGCAAGACGTGCTCAACATCGGTGGCTTTTCAGATCAGGTCTTCAAGCTGCTGGCCGGTTTTCTGGAGGCTTCCAGCGCCGATTACTGGGTGAAGCAGATTCGAGAGATTGAATTGACGGCTTCGGCGGCTTGATCCCTTGGTGGGTGAACAAGGTTTCGTTTCCGGCGAATGCTGGAGAGAGTACATGGTGATTGAGCGGTTCAAATCCGCTCCCGCTGCGGCGGAGATCTCTCTCCGAATCTCGTCGCCGGTTGTTTCATGATTCTGTTTTGGAAACGGGATCTGTCGAATAGAAGTTGAATTGATAAGAGTGTGAGTTGGATGAAACGAATGCCTGTGGGACTACATGGCTCTGAGGTTGCGGGTTCGAAACCCGTCGGTGGGATGCCGTTAGGTAAACCCGTCGTAGCTCAAGAGGTAGAGCACAGAGAGGTCTCACAAAATTTCGTCGTTTCTTCCATTTGCAGCATCGGGAGGCCGGTGCTGCCGGCAGCGGCGGGCGTGACGAATGCCCGAGGAAATACATGGGTCGCGGGTTCGAATCCCGCCGGTCGTGCTCTCCTTGGAGAACCGGCTGTAGCTCAGGGGTAGAGCAATGTTTCTCGATTTTTGTCGTCGCGCCCGCCGTTTGGGCTGATAGAACTCAGTTGACCCAGGAAGTCATAGGAATAGAGGGAGCTTGGTGATGGCTAGCAAGAAAGCGGATTTTCAGAACACGAGTGTTCGAGCGGCAAACAGCTCGGCCAGTCCTTTTGTCGCCACCGGGGAGGCGACAGCCCTGCTGCCGGTGAAAGATGGCGCCAAGAAGCCCATTACGGTTATTGGTACCGAGGTGATCCGCGCGGGCTTCGATGACCTCTGTTTGCAGCAGGCACAGAACTCTCGCCTGGCCCCAGGGGTGGAAGAGCTGGTCCTCAACCCCGATGCTCACTGTGGCTATGGGGCTCCCGTAGGCTGTGTGCTGGCGTCACCGAGCCATATCTACCCGGGCCCCGTGGGGGTGGACATCAAATGCTCCATGAGTTTGCTGCAGCTGGACCTACCGGCAGACCAGCTGGTGGATCGACCGGTGCGCCGGGCTCTGATCAATGCCATAGCCGAACGGGTGCCGACCGGTGCTGGTCGGGGGCAGCGCCACGTCAAGAAAGCTCGCCGGGTGCTACCGGACCTGGGGAGCCAGGTGGTCACGGAAGGGGCTTCCCAAGAGGTTTGTGAGCAGCTGGGAATTCCTCCGGAGTGGGCCCTGCGCTGTGAAGATTCGGCCCACCAGGGGCACGATGGAACGGTGGAGACGCTGTTAGAGCGGCTGGATCTGCTGCGCTCGCGTTTTCCTGAAGGTCGCTTTCGGGGAAAAATGAGCCAGCTCGGTTCCTACGGTGGAGGGAATCACTTCGGTGAGTGTGAAGTGGTGAAAGTGGCTGAAAACTCCGTCGCCCGCAAACGGGCGAAAGTCTTCGGCCTCGAGAACGGCCATGCTGCCTTCCTGTCCCACTGTGGGTCTCGCGGTTTCGGTCACGACTTGGCTTCCGGGCAATTCAAGGCCCTGCAAGGGAAGTTCGACAACTGGGATATTCCCCTTCCAGGAGGAGATCCGCAGCTGGTCTATGCCCCTCTGGGGACGCCGGAGGCGGATGCCTATCTCAACGACATGGCTCTGGGTGCCAACTTTGCGACGGTGAACCACCTGCTCATCAACGCATTGGTGCTGGAAGCCTTTCAGGAGGTGATTCCCGGAGTCCAGGGGCATCTGGTGTACTTCATCAGCCACAACATCGCTCGCAAAGAAGTGATCGACAATCGGCCCATGTGGGTGCACCGGAAAGGGGCGACGCGAGCCTTTCCAGCGGGTCACCATGCGTTGAAGGAGACTCCGTTTGCTGAAACCGGGCACCCGATTCTGCTTCCCGGGAATCCCCAAGCGGGCTCTGCCGTGATGGCCGCGGAGGCGGGAGCCGAGAGGTCTTGCTTCAGCGTCAACCACGGTGCCGGAAGGGCTCTTGGCCGACGTCGGGCCTTTCGAGAGCTCGACCAGCAGGAAGTCGATCGCAGTTTCGAGGAGCGCGACATCCTGACCAACTGCCGGCGCTACCCGCGGGACGAAGCTCCTGCTGCTTATAAGGACTTCGATGAGGTCTTACGGTCGGTGAAAGTCGCTGGTCTCGCCTCGGAGGTCGCCCGCCTGGAGGCTCGGTTCGTCATCAAGGACGGGGCGCCGGCGGATGATTAGTTGGCCGAGCCAGTACCAGCTAAAGGAGTATCAGCTGAGGCCGTGCCGAGTGAGAAAGCGATGACCCAGCAGTGGATCGAAATAGATGGTTCCGAGGGAGAGGGGGGCGGGCAGATCTTTCGCTCCTCTCTCGCTCTCTCCATGGTGACTGGAAACGCGGTTCGGGTGCGCAACATTCGCGCCGGTCGCCGCAAACCAGGTCTCCTTCGGCAGCATCTGACCGCTCTGGTTGCCGCTCAGGAAATTTGTCGTGCCGAGGTCCAGGGGGCCGATCTCGGATCTGCGGAAGTCCTATTCGAGCCGGGGCCAGTGATTCCCGGGCGGTACTCCTACGCCATGGGGACCGCGGGCAGCACGACCTTGGTGGTCCAGGCGTTATTGCCGGCCCTGCTGGTGGCCAGCGGCCCGTCGGAGTTGGTGCTGGAGGGAGGGACTCACAACCCCTCAGCTCCCCCCTTCGACTTTCTTGCTAGATCGCTGTTGCCGGCTTTGGAGCTCATGGGGCCCCGAGTCTCGGCGACGCTAGAGCGGGCCGGCTTCTATCCTGCCGGTGGCGGCAAGATCCGGGTACAGGTGGAGCCCAGTCCAATCTTGAACAGGATCGACCTCGAGGAGGTCGGTGATGTGGGCCGTCGGCAAGGCCGGGTTTTGGTGGCAAACCTTCCCGGTCACATCGGCAGGCGTGAATTGCGGCACTTGGAAAAACGCACCGGCTGGCCCCAGGAGAATCTTCACTTGGAAGAGCTTGCCGACGTCGCCGGTCCCGGCAATGTCGTCCTGCTGGAGTTAGGTGGGGAAGTCGTCACCGAGGTCATCTCTAGTTTTGGGGTGGTGGGGGTGCGGGCGGAAGCGGTGGTGGGGCGAGGAGTGCAGGCCATGCAACGCTTTCTCAAAGCTCGAGTGCCCGTTGGTGAATACCTGGCGGATCAACTGCTCGTTCCCATGGCCATGGCCGGTGCGGGATCGATGCTGACGCTCCCTCTGTCTCGCCACTCGACCACGCAGATTGGGCTCATCCAACAATTCTTGGACGTACCCATTCACGTAGAACGGCTGTCGCCTCCCCAGTGCCGAGTGGTGTTGGGTTGAAAGTTGAGGGATGTAGCGAAAGAGGACTGGAAGCAGGTAGTGGAAAGAAAACTTCGGCTCGAGTGTCCACAATTCTCTCTGGCCGGCAACTACCCATATAGAGAGCACTCTTCTGAGAGCATCGTTCCCAAGCACCGAACGGGGCTCTCTAGAGTGCCTCGATCCTTCCGGCTTCGATCAGCCCGCAACTTCTCAACCGCGGAGCCGTTCGAGGCCCCTCATCCCCATCCTCCTAATAAGGGCTCGAGGGGTTTCCTATTGCCCCTCGAGGCCTATTTTTCTTTTCCTCAGACGAGGAGACTAAGCGGCTTCTTTGCGAAACCTTTCTATCAAGTGGGCAGTCGTCGTTTGGAATCCACTGAGGTCCCCTGACTCCGAGAGTCCACTAGGAGGACGTCATGCTGACCGTTTCCGTCGACTGGCTGCGCCGTAGGTTGAGATGGCCACATATCCGTTCGACCGAGAAAGTAGATCCCTATGGCACCAGCCGAGTAATCTCCATTCTTCCGGAGCAGGAGGGGCTGGGCACCATCGATTTGATCTTCGGGGTTTTCGGTCGCCAGCGGCAGGAGATCCTTCACTCGGTGCACTATTTCTCGTCGATTCTTGGCGGCAAAAGCGAGCATCGGGGACACTGTCACTATGAGCGATGGGATTGCGAGGCTCGTAATGTCATCGATGCGGTTCGCGAGGTGGCTCGGCTGGTCAGCCAGCAGGATTGCTGGGTCGAGTGTGTGGACGAAGTCGGGAAGTATTGGAGCTCTCAGCAACTTCCTGGAGACGGAGTACCCGACTTCGTCCCCAGTCAAGCGCATCACTTTCGGAGGGTGTTTTTCAATCGCGCGCCCGAGGACGAAGTCATTGATCGATCTCTTTACCTAGATGAAGGGTACGGCCTCATCGCCCGGGCTCTTCATGAACCGATTCCTCAATGAGGATCTGTCCTGCGAGGTGCTCGCAGGGCTCTAGGCCGAATGATGCGAGAAAAAGGCATCGGTGAAATCACCGCCTTGGCCGGAGACCTCACCGAGCCCCGAGCCGCTAGGGAGCTGGGTCTTCAGGAACGAAGACCCCTTCGATCCGTTCGAAGTCCAGTGAGTGACTGACTCCCAAGTTGGACACGAAATGGTTGCCTTGGAGGTTGGTCATCATGCCGATGGGACGAATGTTGGGGGGGACTCCGCCGCCAGGGCCGGTGTAGGGACCTTGGCCTTCGGAGGGGGAGCCGGGCGGGGCGTTGCCGGTGGGGCAGTTGAAGAGAGAAATGCGGGCCGGAGGCAGGGGACCGGTGGACGGAGTCGAAGGGATGCCGTTTTCGTCGATATAGACCAACGGGTCGACGAAATCACCGTTGTAGTAAGTGGCCAGGCCGGAGCAGACCTCAGTGGTTTTGGTAGCCCATACGATGAGAGGTGTGGGGCTGCGCACCGTGAGGATGCCGCTGTAGAAGGGCTTCCCCGTTGGGGTCTGGCCCAAGATGGCGGTGACGATGTTGACGCAGTCGAGTAGTCCACCGTGTCCGGCGTTGACAGTGGAGGGAGCTACCGTGATCGGAGGTACCGAAGTGGGCCAACGAGTTGGGCCAGTGTTGTGGACCTGGGCGGTGAGGTTGGCGGAATTGGCTCCATAATTGAACAGATCCACTTTGATGGCGTAGTTGGCGATCTTGGCCACTGGCTCATATCCGAAGTTGCCATCCGCAGAGGCTTGGAATCCACACTCGAAACCCACCGTGTAGATGTATTGACCGCTTTGGGCAACAGCTGGTGAAGCCGCGAACGACACCAATAGAGCGATGACGGCGAGAGCCGTCGGGGCGAAGCTACGATTCGACATAAAAGTCTCCTCCTCGAAAAGAAAGAAGAGTTCCGGGAAATCCGGAACCTTGCAATCTTCTAACGCCCAAAAATCGTTAAATAGGGATCATTTTTCTTGTGCAATCAAGGTGCGCTCGCCACAAGTGAGATGAAAAGGTCAGCTCTCCCAGGTCGAGACCGGTTGCTATGGCTAGAGATTCTTCCAGGCCTGGAAGTTGTCGTAGTGGAGAAAACCCGAGGCTCCCGGGTCGGCCTTCCTAGCCCCCAGCCAGAGGGATTGGACCCGCCACTGGCTATTGTCGAGGCCGAGCTCTTCGGCGGCCAAGGTGTCACCGAGCCAGAGGCGTAGGCGGCCCAGCGCCGAGCCTTCGGGTGCGGCTCGCCAATGGAGGCTCAAGGTGTGCACCCCTCGGCTGAAGGGGATCCAGTCGGTGAACCTTAGGGCTCCTTGGCTCGAGCCGGTGTTCAACCGGGCGACGGCGCGCACCTGAAATCCCGTTGGGGTGGCGCGCAGGCGAAGCTTGACCGCTTCCTGCCCCAGGGTAGGGGCTTGGGTACCGGAGCCGGCGACCAAGGTTACCCCTTCCCAGGGCTGCAGCGTGAGCAAGGAAGTGTCGAAGTCGAAGCGGACTCCATAGTCATTCTCATCGAACGGGGCCTCGTCGAGCAGGTAAGCGCCGTCCGGGTGGGAGGCCACCACGGCCACTTCTAAACCACCTTCACCGGTAATCGCTGCACCGGGATGGCTAACGATGGGATTCGAGCCTGGCTGTTGGTTGAGGGCCCCACCTTCGAAGCCATCCGCGGCCAACACCACAAAGGTATCGGCGAGGACATGTTCCACCAGGCAAAGGCTGTCCATGGGGAAGTCTAGGGCGTAATCCGACTCTATTTCCATGGCACCGAAGCGATGTTCCAGGCTGTCGCTGGGATCTCGAGGTGGAGTCCAACGGAGCTCCTCTCGGAGGGCCCCGTCGAGCCAGAAGCCGACCCCTGCTCCGCGGTGGGCGTTGGCGCGCCAATAGTCCAAAACGATGGTGTGAGAGTTTGGGGAGAGTTTGAACCAAGCCCCTTCGTTCCAGTCCTGGATGCCGTCGTTCCAGGTTTCGGTCCGCAGCAGCGTCTCGATGGAGGTTTGGTTCATGCGCAGCCGGAGGAAGGGGCGGCCCCCGGTGACGGGGACGAGAGCATAGATGAGGAAGTTCGACTCATCTCCTGCCAAGGGGAGCACCGGCGGTTCCAATTCCATGCGGATTTCCCCTCCCTGATTGCCTCCGATCTTCAGGTCGCCGAGAAAGGGTTGGTAGGCTTGCGCTCCAGGAGCGGCGACGACCGATAGGCCCCAGGTTCCGGAGATCGCAGCCTCTTGACTCCGGTTGATGGATGCCCCGGGACCCTCGATGGGAGGTAGGTCGGGGTCTCCGGTCTCGAACCCTTCTGAGAACGTGGGGCTTCCAGTGAACTTCGCGGTCACCAAATTGAGAAAGAAGGTCTGGGAGAGAGGGGAACAATAACTTCCGTACCGGACGGAGTAGATCAACCGATCGGTGCCGCTCGTCCAGAAATCCAGCCCCGGTTGATACACGAACCGATCCGGCTCTTCAAGCAGTATCCCGTGGAGGGGAGGGCTTTCCAGGATGATGTCCTTGACCACGCATCCCGCGGGCGGTCCGATCTGGAGGGCGGATTTGGCGATGGCTTCCGCCTCGACGCCCCGTTCCACCGAGATCGTTACAGAGGAGCCCAATTCCGGCGTCCATCCTTGGGCCGCCACCTGGCCGGAGACACCCCCTATCCCCGTTCCCAGGAGAAGCATTGTTGCTACAAAAGTCGTTCGCAGAATCTTCATATTCAACTCCCTAATCGTTCGCCGTTCCCTACCCTGGCGTTTCTTCATTGAGGTGCCGAGGGCCATCGAGTCGGTAGCAATCTATTTGGCGAAAAAGGGTGGCGAATCGTCTCACGGGTACAAACTTTTGCTGTTGTAATGTAGGGGTGATGAGGGAATTTTCTTCGACTCTCGTAGGCCTGGGAAAACCATGACGCCGGAGCGCTGGCATCAGATTCAAGACGTGTTTCACAGCGCACGGGAGCTTCCCGCAGAATCCGTCGCGGAGTTTCTAGCCCACGCCTGCGCCGAAGACGAGGACTTGGCCCATCAGGTTCAGGCTCTGCTGGAGGCGGACCTGGCGTCGGCCAATCCTCTGGACCGCCCTGTGGCTAGTTTGACGGGAGCTGCCGCGGTCACCGTGGTCGATGAAAATCTCGGCCAGAAAATGGGCTCCTATCGCCTCGAGAGGTTGTTGGGACGAGGAGGCATGGGGAGCGTCTATTTGGCGGTACGGGCGGATGGTGCCTACCTCCAACAAGCGGCGGTGAAGATCCTTCGGCGTGGCCTCGATACGGACGATTTCCTCCATCGGTTTCGCCAGGAACGGCAGATCTTGGCGGGGTTGGACCATCCTCACATTGCCAAGCTCCTGGACGGCGGTAGCACTCCCGGTGGCGTTCCCTTCTTGGTCATGGAGTATGTCGACGGTAAGCCTCTCCATCACTATTGTGACCAGCTTCGGCTGACCTTGAAGCAGCGGCTGGAGCTGTTCCGGAAGATCTGCCGAGCGGTCCATGTGGCTCACCAGAATCTGGTGGTACACCGGGATCTCAAACCCGGCAATATCTTGGTGACCGAAGAAGGAGAGCCCAAGCTCCTGGACTTCAGTATCGCCAAGCTCTTGGCCCCAAGCTCGGAAGAGGAATTGGCTGCCCTGACTCAGCAGGGGACGGCGCTGATGACCCCCGCCTACGCCAGCCCCGAACAGCTGCGCGGAGAAGTCATCAGCACCGCCAGCGATGTCTATTCGCTGGGAGTTGTGCTGTTCGAGCTTCTGGCCGGGTGCCGTCCTGGAGGCCAGCGCTCTGGAGACCAGCGCTCTGGAGACGGACGCCCAGCGAAGGGAGTTGGCCATCAGGGGCCCCTAGGTGTCGCCAACCGTCGAGAGAGTGCTTTGCCTCGTTGGGACACACCGGTGGAGCGCCTGTCGACGACCGTGGGCCGTTTGGCTCCGCCGGCAAGGGAAGAAGTCGCTGACAAAAGGCGTACAGAACCGAACCGTCTGCACCGACAGCTCCGGGGGGATTTGGACAATATCGTCGCCATGGCTTTGCGCTCCGAGCCCCAGCGGCGGTACTCCTCCGCAGATCAAATGGCCAAGGACTTGGAACGCCATTTGGCGGGGCATGCGGTGCTGGCCAGTGGTGATTCCTGGGTCTACCGGGGAATGAAATTGCTTCGCCGGCATCGCTTGGCAGCGGCGGTGGCGGCGATCAGCCTGGCCGCCCTCTTGGGGTTCGTGGTCTTACTCGTCGAGTCCCAAAGGCAGGCACTGCGCCATTTCGAGCGCGCCGAGTCCGTCTCCGATCTACTGGTGGCACTGTTCGAGATTCCGGACCCCGGGCGAGCGCGAGGCAACATCGTGACGGCTCGACAGATCCTCGAAGATGGAGTCCTCAAGGTGCGGTCGGAGCTTTCGGACCAACCACAGGCCCAGGCCGACGTGGAGGCGTCCATGGGACGGTCCTTTCTCAATTTGGGCCTGCTGGAGGAAGCCGAGGAACTCCTTCAGCACAGCCTCGATCTGCGCCGGGGCCTCCAGGGAGAGGATCATTCGGAAGTGGGCACGGGGTTGCTGCGGCTGTCGGAGGTTTTCGAAGCCCAAGGGCGCTACCCAGAGGCGGCGGAGACGGCCCGCAAGGCCGTAGAAGTTCATCGGGGAGGGTCCGGAGAGGGCCACGAAGAGACCGCCGGCAGTCACCTTCAATTGGCTCGGGTCCTCGACCTCCAAGGGAACTTTCAGGATGCCGATGACGAATTTCGGCGAGGCCTTTCCTTGGCACGCGAGCTAGGCGCTAGCAGAATTCTGGCTTCCGGCCTCGACGACTATGCCATTTCTTTGGCGCGGCGGGGGCAGACGGATCAAGCAGAGGACTTCTACCGCGAAGCTCTGGAGATCCTCCGAGGCCTCTATGGCGGCGATCACCCGGAGGTTGCCCTGAGCCTCAACAACCTAGGGTTGCTCCTCAAGGAATCGGATGTCGAGGCTGCGGAAGAGCTCTTTCGCGAAGCGGAGCAGATGCAGCGCCGACTCTATCCGGAGGGTCACTTGCACCTGGCCACCACTCTCAGCAACCTGGGGCTCTCCTTGGATCAGGCCGGCCGTCTCGAAGAATCCGAGGCCTTCTACCTGGAGGCTTTAGAGATGCAGCGCAAGGCCTACCACGGCGACCATCCGCGACTGGCGACGACCCTCAACAACCTGGCAGCCCTCTACCTGGACCAAGGGAGGAGGGAGGAAGCTGAAGATCTCTACCGTCAGTCCCTGGCCATGCGTCAGCGGACGCTCGGAGAGAGGCACGAAGAGGTCGCGGCCAGCCTCAACAACCTGGGAGAAATCCTCGCGGCCACCGGGCGCCAGGAGCAGGCTCGCGACCTCTACGTCCAGGCTTTGGAGATCACCCGCAGCCAGCTAGGGGAAGAGCATTTCCAGGTCGCCATCGTGCTCAACAACCTCGGTGGCCTCGCCAAGGCTTCCGGAGATCTTGCGGAAGCGGAAGAACTCTACGAGCGGTCTTTGGCAGTGATGACGGCCGCTCTTGGGGAGGACCACCCGCGGGTGGGGAAAGCGGTTCACAATTTGGCTACCGTGCGTTGGTCTTTGGGAGAGGTGGAGAAGGCGGAACAGTCGTTTCGCCGGGCCCTGGAGATTTTTCGCCGCCGGCTCGGTGAAGAGCACCTGGATGTGGGGCGGGTGTTGGCCAGCCTGGCGGCGTTGCGAGGTCGGGCCGGCGATGCGAAGGAGTGCCTCGATCTAGCGGTGCAGGCGAGAGATATTCTGCACGACAAGTTAGCAGCGTCGAGCCCTTGGAGGCTCACCGTGGAACGGTCATTGGGAGAAAGTCTCTTCCAACTGAACCGCTACGACGAAGCGAAACCGCACCTGGAACTCTGGTACCAGGGTCTCCTGAAGACTCGGGGGCCAGATCATCCGCAGGTCAAAGAGGCCAGGAAGCGTCTTCAGGCTCTCGCCAGCCCTCGCTAGTCCGGCTTTTGGTCTCCTTCCATTGCAGGCTGATTTGCCTCTCGCTCCGGGTTGTGTTCTCGTTCCGACCAGTCGTACCAGCTACGAGCTGACCCTTTCTATTTCTCGTCCGAATCGGAGTCTCTTTTCCTCTGCATCCCCGCACCGATAGCCACCCCGAGAGCTGTTCCCACGGCGAGGCCAGAGGCGACGTTGTCCATGGCAGATCCCAAAGCCAGTCCAACGCCTACTCCAATAGCGATCCCGGCGGCCCGCGGATTTTGTAGGCCTTTCTTCTTGTCCTTCTTTTCTGGTTGTTGGGTCAACGATAACCTTCTTTCTTCAGTCATCCGTGGTCCTGGTCCGATCAGAGCTCCCTTGATATCTATGCCCCAGCCAATTCGATAGCTGGGTCTAGCTATCGCCTCTCGGGGGCTTGCCCCTCCCTCTCACGAGCTGCTGACCACTCTGACTTCAGCAGAGCGAAAACCATGTCATCCGCCCACTCTCCTTGGAACCAAATGCTCTGGCGGAAATGGGCCTCTTGGCGCATCCCAAGGCGTTTTAATAACCCTACAGAGGGCTCGTTGCGAGGGTCGACGGAGGCGATCACGCGGTGTTTGTCGAGATGGTCGAAGAGATAGCCAAGAATAGCCGTTACCGCCTCGGTTCCATATCCATTCCGTTGGTGGGTCGGAGCGATGGTGAAACCGATCTCCACCTGGCGGGATTCAGCTTCCAGGAAATGAAGACCAAAGTCACCGATTAAGGAGCCGGATTGGCGATGACGAATCGCCAGCTGATACCAGGTTTCGGCTTGGTCGAAAGGAATGCGAAGAAAACCCGTGACGAAGTCCATGGCCTCTTCGAGGGAACCGGGAGCCCAGGATTGGTAACGCAAGACCTCTGGTTCTGAACGATATTCGAATAGCTGTGGGGCATCTGCTTTTCGGAGAGCCCCGAGGATCAGTCGATCCGTCATGATTTCCGGAGTCTTCATGGGGCAATCTCCTGACCAAATGATCGCAGAGATGGAAGCGGCGACCTAGCTACGGACAGTTTGCTAGGGGAGAGGCCCTTCTCCCGGCGGAGATACCCGTTGACCATACCTCTAGCCCTCGACCTCTTCGGCAGTTTCAAACCTTAGCCGTGACCGAAGTATCCGAACCAGGTGAAATATCCCCCAACAGCCAGGCAAACGAAAAGGACGATGTTTAGGAACATGGGTTTGACCAGATGCCGTCCCTTTTCTACCGATAGGTGAGGGAAGAGGATGAGAGCCGCCCCCTTAGCCATGCCACCCCAAGCGATGAGAAGAATCAAAAAGGCAGCGAAACTTGATCTATCCGAATGCGTTACGGCGATGGCGGTGCAGGACATAAACAAGGCGATGGGAAAGAAAGAAAACGATACGGTTGTCACCTCTCGCTCCATCCCATCGATCATCTTGAAAAAGTGTTCCCGGCTCAGGAGAATCGACAAGGCTCGCAGGATGAGCACGGGACCGACGACCTTCGAAAACAGCAGGGTAAATTCCATCGTTTCTCCTTCCGTTCCTGCGATCAGACTATGCTGAGCAAGAGGTGCTGTCAATCGTCCTGGGACTGCATATCGGGCTCAGAGGGGAGCCGTCAAGCTCCGGGTCGGGATGGGGCAAGCAGAACTTGAAGGTCAAGAGTTTCCTCGGCCGTTCGGCCAACGCGGTTCTCTCCCAGCTCTGGGTAGTTATGATCGCCTATCTATTGCTGGCACATTTGAATTTCCACCTTCGCCTGACGTGCTCTTTGAGCAAGACTCTCCGGCTGCTACAACAGCAACCTGCTAGAGAGACGCAAGCTAGACGATCTCTTAGAAGAGCAGCCCCCACCTCCGGATCCGAACGATTCTCAGATTGCTCTGGCTTTCTTATGAAAGTTTGTGGAACAGCGGTGCGGTACGCCGAAGAAGGGATGGCAGAGAAAGAGGCGGCAGGTGCAGGCGGCCCCGGCGTCGCAGCAGAAGGTTGGCGAGAAGGAACAGCCAAAAAACCAGCTGCGGTAGCGAGAGCCGCGCCGAATTTGCAGTAGAACCGAAGGCCATAGAGAGTCACGAAGGTGAGGTACCTACTGCCATTGATTGGGCGAATGAAGCGTGAGTCCTCTGGTGGAATTTGTCTGGGTAGATCACAGCCGTGTTGCCTGGGCTTCTGCGCTAGTTTAGGGATAAGTCAGGTTGGCCCTACGACGTCCGGTCGCGCCCTGGCCTTCAGAAGCAAACTATGGAATTTCTGCTCGAAGACCACCCGCTTTGGATCGGTGAAGCCTACAAATCCTGGATCCGGCTGGGCGAGTTTCCTTGTCTCTGGATCGATGGACCGGGGTCTATTAACACCGATTTCAAAAATCCCTGCTCCAAAAGCTAGCTGAGGCAGTGGAGTAGCTCCCATGAAGGATGCGAAGAGCATCTAGAAACCTCTTGATTTCCGACAGCTCAACACAGGGAAGAGAGTGCGTAGGCGGACGGTAAGTGGATCCGCCCACGCACTCTTGGTACTTAGCTACAATCCCTAAATTCTAGGTTGCCGAGAGAGATCACCACGACGCCTAAACGACTGTCGTTGTCATCAGTTATGTGGAGACGATATCGGGAGAAGTTCCCTGGATTTGCAACTGTGTAGGTCCGAGGGGTCCCGCTGACCCAACCGGTTTGATTATTGCGCGTATCCAAGGTGAGCCATATGAAGCCGTTGTTGGAGCCCTGTAATGTGAAGTTCTTGGGGGCTCGGCTTGTGAGGGAGCCGTTGGTGTTGTTTAGCGAGTATTGAGTAACTCTGCGACTGGAGCCGAAGTTATAGGCGATCCAGGCAGGTGTTTCCCAGACTTGGGAGATCCACATGGAACTGTTGCTACCGTCAAATGCCTTCCAAGCCGGGTAGCTTGAGCTGAAGATTCCCGAAGTTGAGACAGCGGAAGAATTCCCAGTCAGCGTTGGAACCAGATCAGGGCAAGAGCACGATTCGAATTGCAGGTTGCCGATGGAGATAACGACTACGCCGGCTCGGAAGTCGTTGTCGTCGGTAATGTGGAGACGATACCTGGAGTAGCTGCCAGGATTCGCCACGGTATAGGAACGCGGGGTCCCGCTGACCCATCCGGTCTGATTGCTGCGAGTGTCGAGGGTGGCCCAGAGGCTGCCGTTATTGGAGCCTTGTAGGGTGAAGTCCTTTGGAGCTCGGCTTGTTAGCGAGCCGTTGGTGTTCGTGATGGTGTAGCGGTCTATGACTCGTGCCGAGCCGAAGTTGTAGGCGATCCAGGCAGGTGTTTCCCAAACTTGGGAGATCCACATGGAACTGTTGCTACCGTCAAATGCCTTCCAAGCCGGGTAGCTTGAGCTGAAGATTCCCGAGGTTGATACTGCAGAGGTATTTCCAGTCAAAGTTGGGACCTGATCGGAGCAAATCTGCGCGGAAGCAATCCCCGCAAAGGCGAAAGTGAGCACGACGGTGAATGCGGTGGCAGAGTTTCGTAACATTGAGATCTCCTTTGGGTGCGAGTTTTGGTGGTCTTTCCTTGCCATGCAGAGAAACGTTGTTTGCCTCAGGATCTAGGGTGCCCGTATGACAATCCGGGGCGTAGAAGAATCACTCCTCCGAGCCACGGCCAAGGCTGTGTCGGGTACGGCAGAGCTTGGGACACTGATCAGGCTCTCCAGCGAGATCGGGCATTGTCGCTAGGGTGGTTCGCCGTAGGCGTTTTCGCAAGCGAAGTGGTCCTAGGTCCCAAGTGACTTCGGTTTCACAGGGTATTTATTCTGGATCGTGCATGTACCTCCCGATGGCTGTCCATTTGTAGCCTCGGCAAGCCCGAAGCGGGTTCACAATCGCGTGCGGGTCTGGTTCGGCTCCGTTACGCGTGGGTGGCGAAGACAACATCTAGCTTGTTGAGTTTTCGAGCTCCCTTCTTCTTCCGCCCTTGCGGGTTATTTGGTATTCAAATAGTAGCATAATATTTAAGAAATGTATTATTGTATGTAGAATATTTGTGATGATCGCGCAGATATTTGAGGAGCGAGGAGCCCTTGGATCCTCACCGTGGGACGATCTGTGGGAGAAGGACTCTTTGAAGTGAACCGCTATGACGAAGCGAAACCGCAACTGGTGCTAAGGAGGATGAGAGCCCCCCCCTCGGCCCAATGTACCCACTAAAACTGCTCACCAAAACCGAGGGGAGGCGAGAAGCCTCGAGGTGCCAGAGACCTCCTCGCAAGGTCTCCTGACAGGACGATGTCAGGAAAGGGGAGATAGGTTTCGGACTCTAGAAATCCGCAGGACTGACTGGAGGCCTCGATGCAGCTCGTGACCGGAAGACCTCGCTACCCCTCGCCTGCCTGGGGCGTAATCCTCTTGATGGCCCTAGGTAGTTGTGCCTATTTGAACAGGAGCCCTGAAATGCCCCATGAACACCACACCATCGACTACATCGAGTTCACTGTTGCGGATCTGATCGAAGCCAAGCGCTTTTTCGGTGCTGCATTCGGCTGGACCTTTCAAGACTATGGCCCGACCTATGCGGGAATCCGGAAACCCGGTGAGGGTGAGTCGGGAGGACTGAGACAAGATTCTGATGTCCGAACCGGTGGACCGCTCGTCGTGCTGTACTCCGTCGACTTGGAAGCCAGTCTGGAGTCCGTCCGAGGTGCAGGAGGCCGGATCACAAAGGAACCCTTCACCTTCCCCGGCGGCCGTCGATTTCAGTTTCTCGATCCTTCCGGCAACGAGCTCGCGGTCGCTTCCTACGATTGAGCCGACTGGGAAAGAGGGCTGCTAAGACTCCACGGGACCCTAGAAGACAGCCACTATCCTCTCCATCAACCAAAAGGCGGCCAGAGTGCCAATGAAATAGGCGGGGACTCGTGGTGCCCAGTCCGGAAGCCATGGGCGAAAAGGGCGTAGACAGAGGCCGAGGGCGAGTATCCCAAGGACGAAGAAGACCTGTCCGCCTTCGATACCGATGTTGAAGGCCGCCAAGGCGAGGGGGACTTCGCCAGCGGGGAGGCCGACTTCGGCCAGGGCACCGGCGAACCCAAGGCCGTGGAGGAGGCCAAAGGCGCTAGCCAGAGCCCAAGGACGGCGGTGCATGAGGGTTTCCTGGCCACGGGTGAGCTCGACGGCGAGCCAGAGGATGCTGGCCGCGATGGCAGCTTCCACTGGGGCGGAGGGGACCTTCAAAAGACCTAATGTGGCGAGACCGAGGGTAATGCTGTGGCCCAGAGTGAAACCGGTGACGGTGATCAGGAGGCGGCGCCAGCCGGGTACTAGAAGGACCAACCCGAGGACGAAGAGAAGGTGATCGAAGCCGGCCAGGATGTGCTCTAGGCCCAGGTGGGCGTAAGTGGCGGCAACCTGGGCCGTGCTTTGGCGATGGGGAACGGCCCAGGCAGGCTGGTCGGGGCGCAGAAGGCCCCGCTGGGAGGTGCCGTCGGCTTGGTGGATGAAGATCAGCACCTCCCCTTGGCGGGCTTCCAGGTTGGGGGCCTCAATGGTGTGGCCTTGAAGGCCCTGAGCGCCGCAGTCGACACTCCAACGCTCGACGACCTCCCCTTGCTCTCGGACCTTGGTGGGAGTGGACTGCCGAACGCAGTGCTCCGGTAAGAAGGGGCGAAGGTCCGCCGCTCGCCCTCGGCCCGGGGGAACCTTCCAACCGACCTCATAGCGGCCCGCATCGACCTCTTCGAGGCGGAGCAAGGATGGCGCCAGGGGGTGAGAGAAGGCAGGTACCGCCGTCCACAGGAAGACCAGGTAGAGCCAGACCCAGCCGTGGCCAAGGCGAGGGAGAGATCTCGCTGAGGTCATGGTGAGGGGCTCGCCGAAGAGGCAGCAAGGGAAGGAGTTGGAGCCTCGATGTGGATCTGGAATAGCTCCCGGCGCTTTTTGAGCTCTTCGTCGACCCAGGAACGGCGCTGGTGAGCCTGCCAAAGCTGAGACCCTTTCCGGCGCATCTCCGGATCAGAGCCTTCCAAGAACTGATCTCCTCTGGGTTGGCTCTGCAAGAAATCTTCGACCTCTTGGTCCGTCGGGTCGGCAATGGGAGCGATGGCTTCCAGGGATGCTCGAGCTGCGGTCAGCAGGTTGTCTCGCGCCATGGGGTCCCGACGGTGGAAGGCGAGCTCCAGAGACTGGGCGAGAAGCTCCTCGTCGCTACCGGCCGAATCCGGATAGAGAAAACGCATCAGGCTCAGGAGGCGGCTGCGGGCTGCGGGCATGTGGCGGTATAGCTCCTGATCGAGGGCGTGGATGAGCAGGATTTCCTCATCGATCTCCGCGGCAAGCAACCGGCTCTCGTCCTGGGCAGAAGGTGGCTCGCCCTTCTCCGAGGCCCAATCTGCCCTCAGTTGCTCGACTCTGGCAGCAGAAATGGTGATGGTTTCCCGAGGAGGAGACGCCGTGAGCGTCTGGAATACCCATAGGAGGGCACCCAAAGCCAGGAAGTGAGTCAGAGGCCATCGCAGCCAGCTGGATCTTTTGGAGGCAGGCTCTTGGCGGGGCATGGTTTGGGTCATGGCAGCCGATTAGATCAGGCGACCATGGCAATCTCCAAGTCGAGTCCCTCGGTGGGAGGACTCTGATTCTCTATCGGGGTCAAGGCCAGGAGGACGACGGATCCGGAAATCCGGCCTCGCCCTGGCGGGAGATCGTGGCAGAATAGAAAGATGTCGATTTCCCATGAGGACCGCCACGAAGTCACGGACGTGCTCGCCGGATGGAACGACGGCAGCCGCCAAGCTCTCGACAAACTCATTCCTATGGTCGAGCGGGAGCTAAGGCGCATCGCCGCGAGCTATATGGCGCGGGAACCCGCCGATCACACGCTTCAGCCCACCGCCCTGGTCAACGAGTGCTTTTTGCGCTTGCTCGACCGCAAAACGGTGTCCTGGAAAGATCGCACCCATTTTTTCGCCTTTGCCTGCCGCACTATGCGGCGCATTCTGGTGGATCACGCGCGGACCCGTCGGGCAGCCAAACGGGGTAGTGGGGTGACGCTCCTCTCCCTGACCGAGGCCGAGGCTGGAGCTGAGGCTGGGGTTGGAGAGAGAGACGCGGACATTCTGGCGGTGGACGAGGCCTTGAAGCGACTAGCAGAAATGAACCAACGCCAAAGCCGCATCGTCGAGCTACGTTTCTTTGGTGGCTTGAGCATTCAGGAAACCGCCGACGCTCTGAACGTGGCTGTCGCCACGGCGAATCGAGACTGGGCCAGCGCCCGGGCTTGGCTATTTATCGAGCTTCAGGCCTGATCTAGGTTAGGCAACCCCAGGCGGGGGGCCTCCGGTGCTGACCAGAGAGCTCCACCAGCCTGGATTTGCCTCAATAGGCTCCCTCCTGCCAACTGGAATCCCCAATTCTCCCAGTGGAGCCCTAGCAGTGGAGCCCTGGCAGTGGAGCCCTACCAGGAAGGTCCCGTGCAGCGATGCTTCATGGTGCAGTCGAGGTGAAATTGGTTGCCGACGGGTCGGCAGGCGCCAAAGGAGATCGCCTGGGCTGCGCAGACCTCGCGAGTATTGCAGTTGAAGATATCGGCATCGTTCCACACATCCGTCGCGCAAGCGGAACGAGCGGCAGCGCAGGTATTGCCGGCAGCCCAGCCGTGAGCCGTCTTGACGGTGGGCAGACAGAACCCAGCCGCTTCTGCTTCGGGAGTGTGAAATAGAGATCCGCCCAGGGTGACGGCAAAGGCCAGGACGACGACTGGCAGAGAGCAGAGAAGCAGTTTCTTGAAGCGCATGAAGATGTTCTCCTTCGATGTTTCGGTCGGGCCCTATACGCGACCGGTTTCCAGAAATCGGCGGAAGCTTCGGCGGTGCCGAGAGTCCTTCAGCCGTCTCCTACACCGATCGGCGGAATCGGTCGTCGGTTTGTCTCATGGAGGCTCACGTTTCCGAAAAGCAAGTTCCTTACTCCCTAGGCGAAGAGTGCTCTTGGGCGGGTGGCCAGGGATGGCCAAGGGGGCCGTCAAAGGAGAAGAGATCTCGGAGATGTTGGTATGGGGATTGCTTCACCGCAGACAGGACCAGGGACGCTGCAGAAGCGAGATGTAGAGTATCGTAGGCAGTTCGAGCACTCTTTTCAGGGAAACAAACTCACCCAGTCTTCGCTGCTGAAGGCGCCAAACTGGCGCGGCACCGGTCAAAACTGCCCCATGAACATCGATCATTGGAACTCTTGACGAGGAGGATTCGGATGGAAGAGCAGGGAGGTAAGGCTCCTGACCTCTTAGTAGAGGTACGAGACCTAACCAAACATTACGGTTCCATCAAGGCCGTGGACGGCGTCAGCTTTTCCGTGCGCCGAGGGGATGTGCTGGGCTTTTTGGGGCCCAACGGTGCTGGCAAGACGACAGCGATGAAAATGATCACCGGCTTTCTCGAACCGGACAACGGACAGATCCAGGTGGCCGGGTTCGATGTCGCCACCGAGGGACTGGAGTCTCGCCGCCGCGTCGGCTATTTACCGGAGAACGCTCCCGCCTACGGCGAGATGACCGTGGAGGGCTTTCTCGATTTCATCGCTGAGGCGCGGTCTCTGCCGGATCGCTCCGGGGCGGTACGTCGGGTCGTAGAGATGACGGGCTTGAACGAAGTGTTCCATCAGACAGTAGAAACCCTTTCCAAAGGTTTCAAGCGTCGGGTGGGCTTGGCTCAGGCATTGATCCACGATCCGGAGGTGCTCATTCTCGACGAGCCCACGGATGGTCTGGATCCCAATCAGAAAGCGGTCGTTCACGGACTCATCGAGAGCCTGGCAGCGGAGAAGGCGATCATTCTTTCGACTCACATCCTCGACGAAGTGGAGCAGGTGTGCAATCGAGCTTTGATCATTTCCGGAGGACGGGTTCTCGAGGATTCGACCCCGCGGCAACTGATCGCCCGAGCGCCTCACCACAATGTCATTCGGGTTCACCTCAACGAAGATTTTCTCGCTTCCGAAGCGGGTTCAAACTGGATACAGCGGCTGCGGGAGCAACCCTGGTGCGGCTCTGTCGAATCCTCCCCCAGGGGAGCGATCGACGCGGTGCCGGCGGATGGAGCCAATCATCTCTCGGAGCTTCTGGAATTGCTGGGGGATGCTCAGGTTGAAGGGGTCCAGCTGCTAGAAGGTCGTTTGGACGACCTCTTTCGTTCGGTGACAAAGGGGGTGGCAGCATGAGTACGGCGAATACCGCCACGGGCAGCTCCCTGGGCAGCTGGTTCCAGGGGCGCAAATACACCGGAGCCAAGGCCGTCTTTCGGCGTGAGTTCCGCAGCTACTTTGCTTCTCCCTTGGGCTACATCTTCATCGTCATCTTCTTGGTGGCCAGTGGCTATTTGACCCTGTCACGGGATTTTGGCCGCTTCCTCGAACTTCGCCAGGCAGACTTGGATGCCTTCTTTACTTATATCCCCTGGCTCTTCGTGGTTCTTGTTCCAGCGGTGGCTATGCGGTTGTGGGCGGAGGAGCGAAAAACCGGCAGTGTCGAATTGCTCCTCACTCTTCCCGTGACCCTGGAAGGCAGTTATGTGGGCAAATTCCTGGCCGGCTGGTGTTTCCTGGGTTTTTCCTTGCTCCTCACCTGGCCCGTGGTGTTCCAGGTGGCGCGCCTAGGAGACCCGGATTGGGGAGTCATCTTCACCGGATACCTCGCTTGCTTGTTGACTTCAGCAGCCTTCTTGGCCATTGGGATGCTGTTCTCCGCCCTGACCAAGAACCAAGTGGTCGCTTTTATTCTCGGTGTAACGGCCTGCGTTATCTTCTTGCTTTTGGGCCTGCCTCAATCTTTGGAAGCCATTGGCAATCTCGCCGGTGGCTGGGTCGAAGAAGTGGCCTCCTCCGTAAGCTTGGTAGATCACTTCGAAAGTCTCACTCGGGGTCTGTTGGAATTACCGACTCTGCTCTTTTTCCTGTTGTTCACGGCCGCCTGGCTGGTCGGCGGCATGTTAGTGCTGCGTCAGACCAAGGCCAATTGAGGGAGAGATCAGAAAATGAAAAAAATCTTCGAAAGCCGCATGACGACGGCTCTATTGATTCTTCTTATCGCAGCCCTGGCGGTGCACATCCTGGGCACCTTCTTTTCTGGAATCCGCGGAGATCTCACCGCTGACAATCTCTACTCGTTGACTCCTGGAACCGAACAGATCCTCGGCAAGATGCAGCAAGAGGGTGTTCAACCTTTGGATGTCTCTCTTTATTTTTCCCAGACTACGGGAAAAACACTGCCAAAGTTCATCAAGGACTTCATCACTTATGAGCGATATCTGCGCAATCTACTCAAGGAGTACGAGCGCGCAGCGGATGGGCGGATTCGATTGCATTTCATCGACCCTCTGCCGGATTCCGACGATGCGGAGGACGCTCAGGACTTCGGTTTGGAAGGCAAACCCATCAATCAGCAGGGTGACCTATTCTTCTTTGGTCTAGTGGTTCAAACTCACACTGGTAGCCGAGAAGTGATTCCTTTTCTCTGGCCCAATAACCAGGAGAGTGTCGAATATGAGATCTCCAAGAAGATCTACACTCTGCTGTGGCCTGGGGGCAAGAAAATCGGCGTACTTTCGTCCCTGGAAGTCCTGGGGAGTGGTGACAATCCTTATCTAGCTCAAATGCTAGCGGCCCAGGGCAAAACTCCAAAGGAAAAGTGGGTGATTTTCAGCTTGCTGGAAGAGCAGGGCTACAAGCTCAGCGCCATCGAGCCCGGAACGGATCAGATTTCCCAAGACGACTTCGATTTGGTGATTGCTCTTCACCCCAAGGACTTGGCGGACAAGTCGCAATGGGCTTTGGATGAGTGGATTACCAAGGGTGGCAACGCTCTGGTTCTACTGGACCCCTATTCCCTGGACGACCAGCCCCCGCAGAATCCTCAACAGCCGTGGGCTGCTATGCAGTACAAACCGGCCTCCAACCTGGACAAGCTCCTCGAAGCTTGGGGTTTGAGTCGCCCGGAGGATCGCTTTGCGGCAGATTTCGAGCTGGCGGTGCGGCGCCCGGTTTCAGCCCTCGGGGGCTCGGAGTCGGTGATCGTCGACTTGGCCATCGATGAAAAGGATCTGCCTCGGACCTTGTCGGAGGGTCACCCAGTGGTACAAGGCTTGGGAAGCCTGCGCTTCTTTCTGAGCGGTATCCTGGAGACCAGCACGACACCAGAAGGTGTCACCGTGACGCCCCTGGTGACCACTACCGCCGACGGCAACGCCTTGACCATTCAACCGGGTTTTGGCGCTGACGGCCTTCATTTCATGGATCTCAACGAGCCGGCCAAATTGCGGGATCGCTACTCTCCGGGTGGCGAACCCCTGGTGCTGGCCGCCATGATTCAGGGCAAGTTACCCTCTGCCTTTCCTAACGGCGGAGATTTCCTGGAAGAACCACCCGCGCCTCCTCCGGGGTTGCCGCCGGGCATGGAGCTACCGGAACCGGAAGGTGGGGAGAGGATTCATAAGGATCCCGTCCCGGAAGATCAGCGCCAGGAAGCTACGGTGCTGGTCTTTGCGGACGTTGATTTCGTCTCCGACCAGGTGGCTTTTCAGCAGTCCCTCTTTGGTCTCTCCGCTGCCAACGACAACCACAAGCTCTTTCTCAACAGTGTCGATTTTCTACTCGGCGCTGAGGAGCTCATGCAGGTGCGGGCCAAGCGACCTGTCCAGCGTCCCTTTACTCGCTTTGACGACATTGAAGCCTCGGCTGAAAAGGAAACCTTGGAGCGAGAGCGCCAGCTGCGGGCGGAGATCGAGACCTTCCAGCAGGAGCTCAATGCCAAACTGGGAGAGAGCACCGAGCGCAATGCGGCCCTATTGGAAAAGCGTCTGGGGGATGAGGTGGATCGCCTCAACGACCGGATGAAAGAGGCCAACCGGGAGCTGCGGGAGATTCGCAAGGATCGACGGGCAGCCCTGGAGAGCGAAGAGGCGAAGGTTCGGTTCAGCATGCTCTGGTTGATGCCAGCTCTGGTGCTGGGATTCGGAGTGTTTCAATCCTTTAAGCGGCGCGAGCGCCGAAATCGGTCGAGGAGGGGTTAGGGCTATGAGAAAAGTGAATCAGATCCTGGGCCTGGTTGCCCTGGGGCTCATTCTGGTCTCAGCGCTCAGTTATTACCGGGCTTCCCAAAGCGCCGAGCGTTTCGAACGAGGCAGAAAGTTCTTGCCCAATCTCAATCCCGAGGAAGTCGCTGCCATCGCCATCGAGAAGGGGGGTGAGGCTCTGACCCTGGAACGGTCCGGCGAGGCATTCACCATTGCTGAGAAAGACGGCTACCGAGCTCGCAATGAGGAAGTGAACCGTTTCCTCAAGGGGCTGCTCGACCTTAGCTTGGAGAAAGAAGTCGGTCGGGGCGAAAAGCTCGCTGAGGAGCTGGAGATTGAGCCGGCGGGCGAGGAAACCATTGCAGTCACCCTCACCGACACCAGCGGCAAGCAGATGGTGAGCTTGCGACTGGGGAAGAGCTTCGAGGAAGGTGGGGTCTACGCCCAGCGCCTCGATGTGGATGACGAGATGATCTACCTCACCTCGTCCAGCCCCGGTTTGAGTACCAGCGCGGATGTCTTTTTGAAGAAAGAGATTGTCGACGTCGCCGCCTCGGAGGTCACTCGAATCCAAGGGCCGGACTTCCTGGTGGAAGAGATCTTCGAGGAGATCCCTGCTGCACCGGCGGGGGAAGCTGACTCTGCTGAGCCCTCAGTACCTTCAGCTCCCGGGGAGGGAGAGCTACCGGCGGTGGCCGAGGTAGCGGCGCCGGAACGCATTTCTCTCGGCCTGAAACTGGCCGAGGTTCCCTCCGGAAAGAAGGAGAGCTCTACTGCCATCGGGGATCTCAAATCCGCCTTGAGTCGTCTGGAGTTCACTCAGGTGTACCCAGCGGATGCGCCGGAAGTTCGGGGCCTCGACTTTCAGCAGGTCTTGGAGGTGGCTCTCAAAGACACCTCCGGCTACCTCGTCGCCACAGCCGAGAAAGACGGCACTCATTACTTGAGCATCCAGGGATTTTCCACCGTCGACCGCGTGGAGATTGCCCCGGATGAGTCCGAAGAGGAGCTCAAGGAAAAGGCCGACACTCTCTCCCGAGCGGATGAGATTCGCAATTTCAACGCGTTTCACGGCTCCTGGGTCTACGAGATTGAGGAGCGCTTCGTGGAGAAGCTGGGGTTGCGCAAGGCGGACCTGGTGGAAGAGGCCTAGGTTCCTAGAAACCTTCGCAGAAGAAGGTGATAGCTACAAGCAGACCTACCCGTGACCTAGAGTTCCGGGTAGGTCGCTTTCATTGCTGTTGAAGCTAGGCCAGGGGTTTCGATAGCTATTCCTCTTCCTCCGAAATCTCTCCTGCTGCGTTCGAGTAAGGAGGAACCTCGATTTTGGGGTAGGTAACCGCGTTACCGGGTTGACCCAGATCGACCCAAAGCCAGTCAATGGCAACCGGTGGCGGCCAGGGTACCGGATGCTGCAAGTGATTCTTCTCATAGGCGTCAGCCCGCTTCTGCAACCAGCCTCCATTCTGGTGACCTGCTCGATGAGCGAGGCTTCGCAGGACTTCCGCGAGCTTCCCCGGGTCGTTGTCTTTGATGGAAGAAATGTCTTTGAGCTGTTCCAGCCGTTCGACCAGATCTTTTATCTTGAAGCCCTTGCTGTTATCGAGTTCAGCCGATTCCATTCGTCCGCAGGTGCATGAGGCACGGTCCCGATTTCCCGCAGAGGGCTGGTAGCGCTTTTTCCAAGACTCGATGATCGGCAAGTGTGCCACCAGCTCCAGGGCTGGCGGTTGAGATTGGGGGCGCGGCTGGCCGGTGATGGAATGCAGCGGATCTACATCGGCGATCACCAGAGCTTGCTCTTTGCTGCCAAGCGAGCCTCGCCCCTCTTCGTGTTGCCGAAAGATGCCGGGAGTCAGACCATGGTAGGGATTTTGCGAAGAGACGCTCTTTGGGACCTTGCTTGCCTCGATGTCCCAGCAGCCATGCCCGATAAAACAGCTGTTTCCGATACCTTCTTTCCCTATCGCATTGCAGAAAACCGTCGTGATGCCAGCAGATAAGTAGCTCGCTTGTCCGAGCGCGGCAAAGTCAACGGCCCTCCGGGTCATGGCGGGAACGAGCAGGATCGATCGTCTGGGAAACTGAGTCTTTGAGTAGTACGAGAGGTAGTCTCCAAGGCCGCTTGCGTCTTGAATCACGTCATCTTCATATGCTTTCTTTAGGCTTTTGGAATCCCAACGGAATTTTCTCATCAATGTCCCCAGTGCCTCCGCTAGGAATCTCCAATTCGCCGGACTGGTGATCAGGAAGATCTCGGAGCAAATGAGCTCCATAACGAATCGACGCGGGTCGAAGACGGGCCGCCCAATGTTCTGATCAAAGAGGGGTTTGATGATGTCGGAGTGGGGATTGAAGATCTCGTTCACCGCTTGAGCGGGATACTTCTTGGAGCGTCGCAGAATTCTCGGTTCTCCCCCAGTTCTTAGGTCCGGAATCACCGCGCTCAAGCAAGACTCCCAATCTCTCCGCTCTTGCAAGAAAGAAGAATTACGGCCGATTTCTTGAGACGACTGAGGGGGCAGCCGATAGGTCCCGGCCCATACAGAGGTTTGAGTGGTGGCCTGTAGCCTTCTTTTCAACCAGTCAACGGTGTCCGGTCGGATGCCGTACTCAGGAAGTAACAGCAGGTCTACACCGAAGGTGTGACAGGCCTCTAGGGCTGAAGCCAGGATCTTGCGCCGACGGTGCTCGGCGCAGCTGCGGAGCTTCCTGGGCGAATCTCCAGCCTCGAGCCTAGGTCCTCGGAGGTTCTTCCGGAGATCTCTGTTTTTTTTCAAGTGTCCCTTAATCTCGCACTTGGCATCTTTCTGCTCCCTCGGTTCCTCTTGGCGAGCTTCCGTCAGTTGGTTCCAGGCTTCCAGGTTGTTGCAGGTATCAAAGATCGGATGGTGATAGCTCTCCTCGACAGACCATTGGAGAAAAGCAATTCGAGCGGTATTGGGTCGTTTCGACTGGCCTCTGGTTTTCCAGCCCGCACGTTGTCTGAGCTGTAGCTCCCGGATTCCCTCAGATTCCGAGTCTGGGTCAGCACTTGGCTCATCCTGGACAGGGGGCTCTTCCGTAGGTGCCTTATCGCGAGGCTCTTCCTTGGGTGGTAAATCGCTCTTCGCTTTGGGAGTTAACTCTGCTTCGGCGGAGGGAACCGGGGGTGGAGTGGGGTGCCCCAGGGTGTTCTCCTGACTCTTTTCTTCTTTGTCGAGCCCAGCCAGGTGGGCCATCTCCTGGGAGAGCCAGCCCACACCGACGAGTTCCTCTTCTCGGATGGTTAGGCTCGCACGCCTTTGAAGGCGGTACTTCGCGGCTTCTGCGTCAATGGTCTCCCAGTTTTCTTGCTGATTCCTTGGATCCAACCGGAGCTGACGAAGGCTATAGCAGGGAAGTCCCCTCGCGCCGTAGGAGTCAGAGAAAAGCTCCCAGTCCAGTCCGATCCGAGGGCGCGAATCTAGGCGGTCCGACTCTTCGATATGCACTTTGTAGCCTTGTGTTCGGTCTAAAGAGTCGAGAGCTTCGCAAAACTTTCGCAGGTTCGGTTGGTTTGGAAGACTGTTGCCTTTGAGAGTTCTCGCCAGGTGAGTGAAGCTCTTCTTTCTCGGTTCTTCCTCGAGCTGCCATGGCTCCGCGAGGAGAGATGCAAGCTCTTTCAGGGTCCCTTCTACAGCTTTGGTCTCGGCATTCTCCGGGAGTGGCTGCCGTCGGTCGTTGTTGGGAGTCATTCCAGAGAGGGCTGCGAGCAACGCCAGCCAGCCCAAGGGAGTGATGCGTTCCAAGCTTCCTAGGCGGGCGGGGGAGAAGCGCTCTTCTAAGTCAACAAGGAGGTCGAGGGGAGATGTCAGGGACTCATCGTCGACCAGGATGGCTCCTTCGTTGACGCCCCAAAATGACAGGTCCAGGCTCCAGTTGGCCTCGGCCTTCCATGACGAGGGCAAGGTGGTCCATCTCTCTAGGGCCTGTGCTCGAAGAAGCTCTTGGAGGCCTAGGAGCCGATACCCTGCCATGGCGAATTCTAGGAAGTCCTGATCAGCGATTTTCGGCAGCTGACGGAGGCGCTGGGCGATGGCGAGCCAGGCACGGGCGGGCCGCCGTTTCGGGAACCAACTGGGGAGGGAAGGGAGGGGCGGCAGAGCCTCGTTGAGTTTGGCGTCGACGCCGATCAAGTGGCGGACTGCTTTCAACAATCCCAAGGCTGCGCCACCTTGGCGAACCTCAAGCTCCTGTTGGCGGATGATTTCTCGGTCTATCCGGCCCTCGAAGAAGATCGCCAGGGCGAAGGCCAAAGTCTGGTTTGTCTCCTTGGCCTCGAAGGCCCGCTTGAATGCACTCAGTCTATTCAGGGTTCGGGAGATGGACTGCGGCAATTTGTCGCCAGGTGCGTCGTCAGGTGAGTAGTAAAGGGGGCCTAGGGGGGCATAGGCTCCTACCAGTCGGGCTAATGATGTGCGCACGACGGCCTCCACGGCTGGATCTTGATGCGGTGCCAGAACGAGCGCTTTCGCACTGAGTCGGTGGGCAGGGTCGGCCAATTTGGGATCGTAAGCGAGGTGAAGGTTTCCTAGGGCGACTCCGAGGCGCCATAGGGCTGCACCGGACGCGGGAACAGGCTCCGCCAGTAAACTCCCGGAGTTCTTTTGCACTACGAAGGCCTGGTAGCCAAGATCCTCCTGGCGAAGCCCGAAGCCAAGGAACGACCACTCGCTTCCCTGGTCGGTGTCGATTCGCTGCCGCCTCAGTAGGTGGGCTGCGGATGGGACAGGTTCCCGGCCCTGAGAGTCTTGCTGGCCCCGTGCTAGAGCCTTGAAAGCCGCACCAATTTCAGTGAGGACCTGGACCTTCTCTTGGTCCTCTCTGCGTACCAACGGAATCTCGGCATGTTCCCTCAGGCGCCAGGCGCCCAAATCTGTCTCGTAAGCGTCCCAATGGGGTTGATTCAAACCCGAGTTGGCACTGGTTTTCCACCTGAGTTCCCGTGGCCGAAAGTCCGAGGTCAGGCATGTGGGTGGCCCAGAAGCGGACCTATTGGGGATATCTTCTTGGCCGAACAGGAAAGCGATCAATCGCTGCTCTTGGATGGCGAGTAAGCCAGGATAGGCCACTCCCTGAGGCACTGGTAGAAATTTGGCTCCCTCAAATCCGTGCGTCTCGAGTATTACTGAGTGAAAGCAGCTCCTTCGAAACAACAACTGGGGAGTCCGACTACCAGCGGCATTGACAAAGGCAGAAAGGGCCAGCAGCTGGGGCGTTGTTGAGCCTTCACTCCCTTTCGGGGCCTCACCTTCTTGGTCAGGGAGCCACGAACGGATGCTCTCCAGTAGTTCGGTGGCTATTGGATCGCTGGCCCTGTAGGTATTCGAGAGAAAAGACACCATGGGCTGGAGGGGGTCTAGGGGAGTCGCGTCGTCCCTGCCAGCGTCGAGCTCCCCTCGGCTCAGCCGGGCAACGGCTTCATGGAAATACCTCAGCTCGGCCAACCCATGTTCGTTGCTCTTGTGGTTTGGCCCAGGTTGGAATCTGAGAGGCCCGAGAAAGTCGGAGATCGGAAAGAGTTGATGTAAGGAGCAAGCTAGTCGGAATAGGAAAGGGGACTTGTGCAGCTCATGCGAGGGTAACGCCATTTGGTTCAATCCCACGCTGCCGTCTTTCGGGTCCACCACTTCAGCAGCGGCTTTCAGAAGAGCCCAACACCAAGCCGCCTTTTGATGAGCGAAGGGCTTTGGGTCGGTGTCTAGTGAGACCAGGGCTGGACATAGGCCCTCCTGGACCTTTCGGGCAAGAGATTCGCGGAGACGAGACAGGGACTTCTTCTCCTCGGAACTTGCCTTGAGATTTCGGTCCATGCGACTCCGGAGGGCTAGCATGAGGCCTTCGAGCCAAGCTAGAACCGGCCAAGCCCTTTGAAACTCCTCCTCTATCAAGCGTTCCTCAACTCCCAGGGCAAGCTCTCGAGCCGTGGCAGGGTTGGACTCCTGCCACTTTGCCTTGATTTGGCGGGCCAGTAGCTCCGGCTCTGTATCTTCGATTCCTCGGCTGGCTGCAGTTAACCAAAGGAGTTTGGCTGCGACGGCTTCGTCTCCTGGTCGCAGTTCTGCCTGGCGAGCCAAGGCAATAGAGTCTTCGACTTGTTGGGGCGCTTTCTCGAGGTCGTGAAGACTTTGGCCATGAAGCAGTTGGAGGGCCGTTCCCCGGTCCAACTCCAGACCGCTATCACCCCATCCACGAGTGGCCAGGAGTTGCAAGGGGTCGAGTCCGGGCACAGGCCCGTACTCGGCGCCCATACTCCTTTGGTCGGTGAGCCAACGGCGCAGGTCTCCACGGCTCATCGGAGGGAGCGGGTCCGTTTTGTGGCTCAAGGATAGGCCGATCTCACTCAGCTTGTGCTCGATCAAGCTGCGCAGTTCCTCGAGTTCCCCGGGCTGGCAGGCTATGAGAATTAAATCGTCGACGTAGCGGGCGTAGAGAGCTGTTCTTGTCGTTCTGGTTTCTTGCTCTTTGTCTCGACGCTCAGCAGATGCGAATCTGGTGTGACTCAAGGAGGCCGCTTGTTGCGTCGGTTCTGCTCGTCGCTGGTTCAGCAGTTCGATGGCCTCGGTTACGGCTTGGTCGAGTTTGAATAGAGAGATGTTTGCAAGATAGGCGGAGAGGTCCGGTCCTTGAGGAAGTCCCCTGTCCGGTGGACTCTGGAGTTGCTTGCCGCTGCTGGGATCGCGGTACGGATAGTGGAAGCTCTGCTCGCAGAGCCAGTCGACGATCGCGTTAGCTCGGTCGCCGGCTGCATTACTATCGGTATCGGCCGATCGGTCCGTTTCGTCCAAACTTGACGCTAGATTTCGATGGGAATTCCCGAAAAGAGGAGCCATGGAGTTGGCATCGAAGCCTTCGCGGCTGAGGGCCTTCTGTAGGGGTTGCCGAATGGCATCATTGACGATGGACCTGTGCAGGTTGTCATAGAAACCACGAATATCCAGTCGAAGTGCGTATAGGGGATCCTCTTCGAATTGCGTAACGCCGTGAGAGAGGAAATGAATATAGGCTTTCCAGCATTCAAAAAATGGTCGAAACAGGGTTCGCTTGCCCGCCCTGAGTCTCTCCTCTAGGGCATCCATGTCGACCTGGTAGGCAAAACTAACAGCACCTTCTCGGAGCCCGAACTCGCCGCCGTCTCTCCACCCGGTCGTCACCAGATGTCCCTGTTGCCATCTCACTGCCGGAATGTGCTCGGAAAGCTCTGAGTCCTCCGGATAAGTGCGCAACAATTCGTTGAGCATGTACTGTTGGAGAGTCAGGTCCTCCGGGCAAGGTAGGGCCTTAAGCCGTAGGTCCCCACTCGCTTTGGGTAGGTAGACTGCCAGGTAAGGCTCCAGCCTTTTTGCTTGGCCGTCCTCTAAGAGACTCTTGTAAAATGGAATTATGGCATCGAAGCCAGTACCCAGTCGCTCCCAACTCGCTTCGTCGATAGGGAACTCCCTCCGGTGGCGGCTAGCCATCGCCAACTGATGAGCGAGGACTAGATGCTGTTCGTCGCTATGTTCGAGAACTTCAGTGGGGACCGCCGCGGACATCCTGGCGGTTTGGGCGGGTAGCTCTGAGAATTCCTCGGGATCGTTGACTCCGAGGAAGCTTCGGACTCTATTCTGCCAAGATACCTCCTGGCTGGACTCGGCCTCTAGTGACGTAGCCAGCGGGCGAAACCGCTGGAAAACTTGGCGCCACTTCTTACGAGGAAGCTTCTCCAGAAAGCCTTGCAGGACCCATTGTTGAGTCGGTGGAGCTGTCTCGTTCCACTGCCTCTCTACCTCCACGATTGGGGAGTCGAGAAGATCCGCCAAAATGGCTTGAGTTGCAGGCACGACCAGACCGGATATGTCTCCATTCGCTTGTTTCCGGGTTCTACCGCGAAGAAACTCATCCGGATCTTTCTTCGGGAAGTGTTCCGTCGTGAGGGCAACTACATCTACCAGGGAGGCAAGGTCATTGCGGAGAAAGCTCTTCCAGAGCTCCACCAGCGCACGGCTTGCGCCTCTTCGACCTGCAGCATCCCCGTCGAAGAAAACGTGGATTGCTAGAACGCCACCGCTCCTCGCTACCTCAGTAACCACCTGGCAAACTAACTCAGCTTGGTGCGCGCTCAGGTTGTTGCCGAGCACCGCGCCACATTGGAATCCCAGCTCCCTCAGTCTCAAGACATCGAAGAGTCCTTCAACGAGGTAGAGGTCTAGGGTCCAGGGCCTCTTTTTCCCTTTCCGGGATCGCTCCGCCGTCCGCCTTTCTTCAAGGTCTGCAAAAACCCGGTCCAGCCCATAGATCACCCTTCCTTTCTCGAAACCCTTGGAGTAGAGGTACTTCGGCTTGGAGGCTTCTCCAAGGGCTCGTCCAGCGAAACCCGCGAGGTTCCCCCGGTGATCTCGGATTGGGAAGAGAAGCCTTTCATCCCAGAAGAAATCCGTTAGGTTGTCAAAGGCGAACCGCTCTTGGGTTTCTTCGTCCCGGTTCCGGCGGCGAACCAGGAGCCCCGCAGCCTCGAACCCCGCGCGCAACTCTCTTAACTCGTGGCCGGCTGACTTGTTCTTTCGTGCGAGATGGCGACTGAGTTTGTGTTTCCGGGCTGCGGCGATTTCATGAGCCTGAAAAATCTCAGCTGAGAATCCCCGCCTTTCCGCTTCCGCCTCGCTCAGCTTTCCTTCAGTTTTCGTTTCGGAGCGAAAAACCGCCAGGGCCGTCTCGAGGCCTTGGATTCTCAAACTGGTTCGTGGCGACCCTTCCCCTTGTACCCTTCGAGGTGGCACAGGCACACCTTGGAATTGGGCCAACCATTCTGCTGCCGGCCAGAATGCCGTTCCCTCTAGTTTCATGACGAGGTCGAAGGCGTCCCCGTAGGCATCGCAAGCAAAGCATTTGTAGGCCCAAGTTCCTCGTTGATTTTGAAAGAATCGGAGCGAGGGGCGATGGTCGTTATGGAACGGGCATAGCGCAGTAGACTCGGTTCCACGCCGAATTACTTTCATCCCAAGTTGCGCGGCGACCCGCGGGAGGTCTGCTCCTTCTCTGAGCCTGTTGAGAAACGTCTCTCTCTCGATCGTCAAAGGCACTACTCCTTGAAGTAAGGTTGAAGTGTCCATGATCTCACGAGTTCAATATTTAGTGTATTTCTATTTATGAATTAATGGGTTTTAACTTTGCGGGTATGACGCTCATTGTGTGGGTCGAGACCCGAGAATTCCTCCGGCTACCTCGTCGCCACAGCGGAGAAAGACGGCACTCATTACTTACTTGAGCATCCAGGGATTTTCCACCGTCGACCGGGTGGAGATTGCCCCGGATGAGTCCGAAGAGGAGCTCAAGGAAAAGGCCGACACTCTCTCCCGGGCCGACGAGATTCGCAATTTCAACGCGTTTCACGGCTCCTGGGTCTACGAGATCGAAGAGCGCTTCGTGGAGAAGTTGGAGCTGCGCAAGGCGGATCTGGTGGAAGGGGCCTAGAGCTGTCCCAGCTCTGGGGCGTACAGGCCCCGGAGCTATCGACCAACACGCAGTAGCGGTTAGGCCGTGGACTGCACCAATACGGAGGGCGTTTCCTGGGGAAGCTGCCCTCCGTCCGTTTCAAGGCCTCCCTAAATGGTCGAGCACCCTGCTGACGGTCCGCGCTGAGGCGTGGAGGGCGTCTTCGATATGGCCGCCGAAGCCGCTGGTTTCGCAGGAACAGAAATGGAGCCCCCCGCCTAGGTAGGCTTTGGCATAGGAGCCGTGACCGAAGAGGTCGTAGTCTTCTCGCGCCGCGACATCTGGCGGTGATGTGTGGGGCTCCCGGCTCCAATCCTGTTGAAAGAATTCCCGTACCTCTCCCGCCGCCGGTCCGAAAACCCGAGTCAGCTGAGCTAGAACCGCCTGGCGAGGGGGGAACGCCTCCGGTGGCCCTCCCTGTTTGGGAACACTGGCCCGCGAATCAGCAGGTCTCGGAACAGCCGGTTTCGGAATACCCGTGAAGCCAAACAGAGCCGCGGGAACTCCCTCCGGTCCGCTAGCGTCATGAATCTCACTCAGGGGGCCCAAGGCAGAAAGAACGGCTCCTGACAACCCCTTCTCGCGCCAGAACGGCGATTCGTAGATGACGACCGTCTTGACGATGTTCCCCATCCACACCGGCGTCGCAGAAGCTAGCTGGACGAATTGGCTGGGGAGCTTGGGAGTGAAGGCGATGTTGGTCATGGCCAAGGCGGGCGGCAGAGCTAGGACGACCTGACGAGCTTCCAGAGGTGGCTGGTCGCGGAGGTCTACTCTGAAACTCGGCTGCGGGTTCTCCGCTTTCTCGTGGGAGCCCTGCTGGGTGATCTTGGTGACGGTGGAGCTTAGGCGTACCGTTGCGGCCTCCAGTCGATCCAATAAAGTGTCTGTGATGGCGGCGGTGCCGCCGGTGACGCGCAGGAAGGTGCGGCCCTGATCCGGCCCTGGGACGAGTACCGGTCCGTCGGGGAGATCGTAGACCAGGGCACCCCGTTCGTAGTGGGGAAAGGGGGTGACGCCGAGCTCCCGAACAAGGGCTGTCACCTTGGGCTCTTCGCGCCAGATCCAAGTGGCTCCTAGGTCTACGGAATTCTCCGTGGGCTGTGATTCAGGTGGAGAATCTGAAGAATCGGTTGGCAGGTCAGGGAGCACTTTGGCTGACAGCAGCCGACCGCCCGCCCGATCGCGGGCTTCACAGACCACGACTTTCTGGCCAGCCTGCTGGAGGCGCCAAGCGGTGTGCAAGCCAGAGACTCCGGCCCCAATGATCACGGCATCGAGCATCGAGGTCTTCAGAGCCGAGAAAGCCCCTCAGTGGTGGAGGCCTCAGGGGAGTCCTCCAGGGAAACTTCTGGCGAGCTTCTCAAGGTGTGGTGAGAGTCCAGGCGTCGGTGTTCCCGGCCTCGAAGCCGTCGACGAACAGTGCCGAACCGACCGCATGGAGGCCCATGGTGGCATCCGCGGTGACCCGAAAGCTACCGAGGGGTTGACCGTTGAGGTCGAAGTGCAGAATGTCGTTGATGCCGGTTCCCGTGGTCACCCACAGGGACCGACCATCCCTATCGAGGCTCACGCCGGTAAGAGTGCCGGCGCCCAATTCTGTGGGAATCACGCCTACCTGATGGCCATCCAGGTCGAAAACGTGGACGTTCCCGGTTTGGTAGGAGGTGACGAATAGCTTCGACCCGTCCGTATCCAGACCGGTCATAGAGACCTCGGGATCGAGCACGACGGTGTCTTGAAGTTTGCCGGAGCCGTCAAATCGCAGCACTCGGTCCGGATGAATGTCTCCCACCAGGAGAAACTCACCGCTATCAGCCAGTGCAGTTAGGGAGATCTGCTCGACTATTTGGAACCCAAGGCTGGCGAGCCCACTCGTCAAGTTGATGCGGTTGACGTTGTTAGATCCGGTAACCCAGAGCTGGTTGCCGACCAAGGTCAGGCCGGAAGGAGAGGAGATCAATCCATCCGGGTCGTCGATGACCAGCCGGCCCAATTCTTCGCCACTGGCCGAGAATTCGATCAAGGTGTGAGGAGCCCCAAAACCCACCACCGTCAATACGGATCCCTCTTGAAGAGGCAGGCCGTCTTGGGCTGCCAAGAGAACCGGGCTTCCTAGGGTCGTCAAGAGAGCCACGAGGACCGTCGCGGCAAGTCTGGAAGGCGCGGTGGCGCGTCTAGATCGATGGATCACAAGAACCTCCCTCAAAACAACAGGCCATCGGGCTGGCAGTCTAGCAGCTGAAGAATGGCCTCGGTCGTTCCTGGCTTCTCGGGCCAGGTCGACTCGATCAAACGAAGTGGGCCGGATGATCCGGCAGAGCATACTCTGTGTGTCCCATGGGGGGTGCACCAGGTTCACCCAGGGATCTCCTTCCTGGCAAAAGGGGTTTGTTGGGGCGACAGCGAGGGGATGGGCGCCCCCTAGTTGTGGCTTCCTGTCCTGACTTCTTATCGTGGCTGGTTTCGACCAAGCCGTGATATGACTCTTTGACGATGAGCACTTCAGAGGAAAATGGAGTCGACCCACGGCTGGATCGGTTGCGACAGCGCCTCGACGCATTGGATGAACAGCTGCTGACCTTGGCCCAGGAGCGGTTGACTCTGGCGCGCCAGGTGGGAGAGATCAAGCGCAGCCAGGGACTGCCCACCATCGATTACTCCCGGGAACGCCAGGTACTCGATCGGGCCGCCAACTTGGCCGAAGAAATCGGTCTGGAAGGGGGGTTGGGGGAAGATCTCATGGCCCGGTTGATCCGTGCTGCGGTCACCGCCCAAGAAGGGGACAGTCTTCATTTTGCCGCTACCGGTGCCGGAGAGCGAGCCGTTGTGCTGGGAGGGGCGGGCCGAATGGGGCAGTGGATGAGCCGCTTCCTGGAGGCACAGGGTTTTGCCGTCGCGGTTCTCGATCCGGCGGCCTCGGAGGAGGAGAACCAGCGAGCCCACGAGAGCCTGCCCACGGCGAGCCTGGTGCTCTGCTCCACCCCTCCCGGTAGAACGGCCAGCTGGTACCACCAGTGGTGTGAGGCGCCACTCCAGGGAGTGGTGGCAGATCTCGCCAGCATCAAGACTCCACTCCTCGGGCCGATTCGAGAGCTTCAAAGGGCCGGGGGGCGAGTGGCCTCCTTTCACCCCATGTTCGGTCCTGCGACCTTGCTCCTCCGCGACGCTGACGTGTTGGTTTGCGACACCGGAGACTCCGAGGCCACCGCCGCGGTGGAAGCCCTCTTCGAACCGACGACAGCGCACTTGGTGCGCCTTCCTTTGGCGGATCACGACCGCATCATGGCGGATCTATTGAGTTTGGCTCACGCCACGGCCATCGCCTTCGCCCTGGCCCTGCCGGAGTCGGAGCACCCGGTGCGCAGCACGAGCTTTTCAGCTTTGGAGGGGCTGGCCGCTGCGGTTGTTCGGGAGAGCCCCGACGTCTACTTCGAGATCCAGGCCAACAACCCCCATTCCCTGGCCGCTGTCGAGCGCCTGCGGGCAGCAGTGGAGCAACTGATCTCGGTGGTGCGAGCTCGCAGCCCTGCAGACTTCGAGGCCTTATTGGAGCAGGGAGCGCGCCGCACCAATGGCCCTGCGAGGGTGTCTCCCTAGCGGGGGTCTCGAAGTGGAAATGGAGAGGTCATATTCTCCGAAAGCCCTAGTCCCCAAAGGAATAGCCGCCCCGGGCACGGGCCTCAAATTCCTCGTTGGTGGTGCTGACCGCCAATTCTCGGTAGCCGCTTTCTCCTGCCGGGTGTTCGCTGCGGAAGCTGAGGAGATAGTAGCCACTATTCTGACGGGCAATGTTGCGGAGAGGGTCCAGGAAGTTTCGGAACGAGAAGAGGTGTTGGCCGCCGGTTTCCTGGGCCAGCTGGTCCAGGTTTTCCTGGCGACCTCGGCCGGTCACGGCGATGGAGTAGACCGCCACGTTGCGGCGGTTCAGGGCCTCGATCATCTCGCGAAAATCGGTTCGTGCCCGTCGGCTGTTTTCGCCGGGGAAGTCGACTCCGAAAAGAATAATGTTCTTGCGCCCCCGGACGTTGCCGAGCCCCTTGGCGAGCATCTTTAGGGCTTGGTAGATGTCTGGGGTTTCATCCCGCAGCTCATCCCCTAGGGGGAGGGAGGTGAGAGTGATGCCTTCCTCGGGAGCCTCCGTGCGGGACGGCCATCGCCCATCCGGTGCCTTGCCCCTCGAGGCACGCTCGATTGCCCTGCCGAGGCGACTGCGATCCCGGGTGAAATCGTGGTGTAGGCGAAGGGCGGTATCGAAGCCGACCACGGCTACGTGGTCGTTGGGCAACAGCTCTTGGACCACCCACTCGAAACTCTTTTTTCCCGCTTCCGGCAAACGTAGGTAAAGGCGATTGTCGCCTTGGCTTCCAACGAGCGGCCGGAAGTAGAGAAGCACGAAATAGCGGTCTTCCGGAGGGGAGTCTTGAGGAGATGACGAGGATTCCGGCTGGGGAGCCTCCCCTGGTTCGAAGATCGGCTCCAGGAGTTGGCGGCTGCTGTAAAAAGAAGCGCTCTCGATCTCCACCTCACGGCCTTCTTCTTCGATGCGAAAGTCTCCCTTGTCGAGGCCGACAATCACATTGCCATCTTCGTCCGTGACCACCACATCGAGGAGGACTTCCTTGACCTCGATGGTGTCCTTAAATGGCGCCTCCGGTTCCTGTTCGGCAACCGCGGCGAGCCCTGGGCTTGCCAAGATGAGGGTCGCGACGATGAATGTGCTGAGCTTCCGATCTTGATTACCCATGCTCAAATACCTCCGAGGGCGGGGAGTCTTCTAGCCGAGTCGACGATGGACACTATCATCTGCTCGGGATCTTCTCTTCCCAAGGCCCCTGTGCCCCGCAAGGCGAGGTGCCTCTGTGGGGTGCCTCTGTGGGGTGGCTCTGTGGAGACGGCTCCTTGGCGGCAGCTGTGTGGTGACTCGGCAGATTTTCCAGCCGTCAAAAGAGAAACTCGAGAGCTTTTCTGGTTTTCGCTGAGAGTCGATTCTCGGTCTTTCCCATCTCCTGCCAAAAACGATCCTCTGCCCCGGGGGGCGGCTGGGAGAAATCCCTATTGAAATGGAGCAGCCATTTTCTCAAGAAACCGCGCGCTAGAGCCTCGATCTCCGGATGATCGGAACGGACCCCCTGTAGTAGGTAGGGTAGGCTTTGCCACTTCGGCAAACCGGATAGCAGGAAGAGAGCATTGCGCTTCACGTGCAACAGGGGAGAGCGAGCAAAGATTTCCTGCAGTCGAACCTCTTCCCCTCGAGCTGCTGCTCTCGAGAGGCAATTCGAGGCTTCCCGAGACACTCGGGGACTCGCAGATTCGAGAGCGGTTAGACAGATTCCTTTCGAACGATCGGAATCGAGTCTGGCAATGGCTCGGATCACTTTTTGACGCACGGTGGCCGAAGAATGGCTCAGCAAGTTTTCGAGCTGCGCGGTGTCGGAAGAATCTCCGGTTTCGCTCAGCCCAGAGATGGCGCCGATCAGGCTTTCTCTCGGGGCGTCGGCGCCGGGGCGGTCCTGGGTCAGGGCCTGTCGGTAGAGCTCGGCATAGTCAGCGGAGGAACGACCCAGATAATACCGGGCGAGGTATCTAAGGGAGGCATGGTGATCGAAGAGATGACGACTGGCTGCGCTAGGGCTTTCGCCCAGTTGGTCGATGCGAGTCGTCAGCGCCTCTCGGCGGACCGGCATGAAAGGGTCGTCGCCGAGCTGAGTCAGTCTTTCGCGGATGCTGTCTTTTTCGAGGGCGCTGCTTTTTTCGAGGGCGCTGCTTTTTTCGAGAAGAGTGGGCATGGCCCGAACGGATCTCAGTCGCGTCACCGAATCTCGTGACTGGCTTGCCAGCATCACGGATTCTTCATCGACGCCCTGGGGGGATGCCAAGACGATGCCGAAGGCTCGCTGGCTGAGCAGGCGATCCGGCCCTGAGATGGCCTGGCGAAGGAGAGGGAGATTCTCTCCACGAAGGAGCAGTGTCGCAACACGATCGAGAATCGGTTGTTGTTGGCTGCGATCTCGGCTCTCTAGGCGTCGAATCAAGCTTTGACAATCCAGGAAATGCCCCGCGTAGTCGTCCGTCAGGCGATCCTCGACCAACTGAGAGGCGAGGTGGCGAACCGGATCGACCCAATCGCTGAGGCGCAGCAGCAGGTAGGGAAGCTCGGTGCCGTCCCGGGCCAACCCCATTACTTGCACAGCGGCTTGCCGCACGAAGCCACTGCGGTGAAAGGTTGCTAGGGACCTCAATGGCAGAGGTAGAAAGGGGATTTTCCTCGGTTCGATGGAGGACCATCCGTCGGCCGGGTCGAGCCAGGAGTGCCCCTGCCGGAGGTAGTCGTCGAGCCACGGAAGATCTCCTACGGAAACCTGATCGAGGGCTTGACGGATCGCTTCCCGGGCGGTTTTAGCGACGGTTTTGTCGCGGTGGAAGGCGAAGGGCAGCAGATGCGGCAGGGACGCGGGTTCTGCGAGTCTGCCGAGACTGGCTAGGGTGGTCTGGAGGTGTTGGTGATCTCCAAGGAGCGCCTGCCACCAACCGGGTTGCCAGTCGAGCTGCTCGATCAGGCTCTTGGCCTGCTGGCTGAGGCTTCTCATGGAAATACTCCCCCGGGCTTCAGGGTTTCAAGGGTGGCTTTTCCAGCGGGGAGCCCTCATGGCATGCGCAGAGAACGTGGTCGCGGGCCTGGAAGACCGGCGGCAGGCTGCTCATTGCCGGCGGAGACCGGCTTGTATTCGAATAGGTACTCCTGAACTCCATGACGCATGAGAAAGCATCGTCGCACCAAGAATCCGGGGAGGAGTCGCAAGAGCTGTGGCTCCTTGTATTCCGGGGAGGGTCGAGCGTTGGA
Source organism: Deltaproteobacteria bacterium (assembly GCA_022601195.1). GTDB lineage: Bacteria > Acidobacteriota > Thermoanaerobaculia > Multivoradales > JAHZIX01 > JAHZIX01. Next base: position 33,947 of record JAHZIX010000034.1, on the reverse strand, counting down.
GGGAGCCTGCTGGGTGCTCAGTCTTCCGGGCTCGAGAATCTGAAAGCTTCCCGGTCGGGAAGCGATTTGGTGCCGGATGGAGATCATAGAAAACAGTACGGCGCCCGGTTTGCACAATGCTGTCAAAGGCTCCACTACGGCTGTGATCTGGTCCTGGGTCAGGTAGTTGAACAGGTCCCAGGTGAGGATGTAGTCGAAGCGATGATCATCGCTGTCCGGTAGCAGCGAAGAACAAGCCTCGGCGAAGGTTGCGGCGTCCGTGGGGCGGTCCGCCGCCGAGTCCCAAAGACTCCGGTAGAGATCGGCCACATGGACCCGGCAACCCAGCTGGGAAAAGAAGGTCAGGTTCGTCCCAGAGGCAGGTCCCAAGTCCAATACGGCGGAATCAGTATTCGGGTCGAGGCCGGCGAATAAGGCCTTCAACCCTAGGCTTTGTTGTTCGACGGTCTCCGCTCCGCGACTGCTCAAGAGATCCTCTCCCTATGACCGGTCCTAGAGACGCCGGCCCGTTCATTGGCCCTGTCCCGTTCCCTGGCCCCTTCGACGAGCCTGGCTGGAACACTCCCGAGCTCTAGCCCGTTCAGAGCTGGGCTCCCGGCTTGTTTCCGGAGGCTTTCCCAGGGTGCCCAACCTTGTGCTTGGAGCCAGCCCCCGGCTGGCCAGAATCTACGGAAGCGCCCATGTCGATGCTGCCCTTGAAAGTAGAACCGTTTTCCAAAGAGACTCGGGGAGCGGTGATGTTGCCGGCCACGGACCCGGTTTCGTGAATGACCACCGCTTCTTCACCGAAAAGGTTGCCCCGAACTTCGCCTTCGACACGGATATTCTTCCCATAAATATCGGCCTTGGCCTTACCGGTGCGGCCCACGGTGACATTGTGCTTTCGGAGGGAGACCTCGCCCTCTACGGTACCTTCGATGATCAGATCTTCCTGGCCGGAAACATCCCCCTTGATGACGATGGAAGGGCCTATGGTAGCTGCTCCTCGGCTCGGTTGGGCTTGGGAATCTTTGCGACTGGGTAGCGGAGCAGGAGCGGAAGGGGAGGAAGCGAGAGGCGGCGAGGCGTTATCTGAGTCCTGTTTTTTCCACACGTTCAAAGACCCTCCAGGTAGTGAATTGAAATATCGTCATAAAAGTATTGAACAGGGGTTCGCAAGTCAAGGGCTGGGCGTCTGAGCCAGGCCGAGTTGAAAAGGTTTCATTCGAAATTGTTGAGCTTTTGCCTGGCGTTGAGCAGAACTCGGGCCACCGTGGTTTCTTGGAGACCGCGGGGCATAGGGAAATGCCGGGCTCAGGAGGCTTCGATGGAGGATTTGGGACTTCGGACTTCTCGACGGCCTGAGGCTCGGGCCGGTGGCTCGAGATTCTCCCAAGGGGCTGCGCTGCTTCCTAGCGGCGTACCTCGACCTCCCGGATTCCCAGAGATTTAGACTCACCGCTGCTGTAGCGAGCCACCTCGAGGTAGATTCGCGCGGCTTGCAGTGCCTCGACGGGGATTTGAAGTTGAATCTTATCTTGATCATCCGCAACCAGGTTCCGGGCGGCCCATAGCAACTCCTCTTCTGGACCGAGGATCTGGGCGGAAAAAGTCTTTCCTTCAGTCGTCCCCAGATCGCTCGCCCAGAGTACCACTTCAGTGGCATCGGTGGGGAGGAGAAGGACAGCATTTCCCCGCGGTCCCGAAGGCAGCCAACCGCCTGTGGGGCTATCGGATAGGGCCCAGGAGGGGGCTCCCGCAAGCCGCTCCCGAATCCGATCCAGATTCGTTCTGGGAAGGGTCTGGAGGGGGCCTGCCGACCCGCCGCCCGCTTGGACGGAAGCGGTGGAAGATCCGGGCACTGGTGGCCGGGAAATTTGCCACACGACTGTCGTTGCCAAGAAGGCGATAGCGGCAGCGGCGGCCCAGCGCAGAACCGTTGGTGAGCTCCCGAGGAAGCTCTCCGTCGGTTTTTTCGGCCCAGGAAAGGCGATGACGGGACTCGTAGGGGGGGCGCTCGTCGAAGCTGCCGGGAGCTCTCCCTCCTCGAGACTCTCGAGGGCATCGCGGCTCTCGCTGATCAGAGCCACTTCCTCCGTACAGGAGGAGCAGAACTCGAGGTGAGCCTGGATCCTGGATCGGCGATCCCCGAAGCTGAGGCGGTGGAACGCGAAGTCCACCAGATCCTCTGCTGTGGGATGAGCTGCATAGGAAGCGGCAGCCATCGCCGCGTCCCGGTGCTCCTGGCGACACTGGGGGCATTCCTCCAAATGTCGGGCTACAGCCGAGCTCTCGGCGGATTCCAGGGTGCCGTTCAGGTACCAGGGGAGTAGCTCTTCAATCGATGCGCAGTTCAGGTGATTTCTATCCATAACGGTTCTACAGGCGGTGTGGCTCGAGATTTGTTACCGACCCGGGAAAAAAAATTAAGATTCAGGGCTTTCGTCCAGTAACTGGTCACGGGCTTCGACTGCTTTCTTCCGACAACGAAGCACTCTCACTCGGAGAGTTGGTTCGGCGACGCCGAGGCTCTCACTCATTTCCCGATAGCTGTAACCCTCCAAAACCAAACGCCAAAGCTTGCGACATTCTTCAGAGCTCTGTTCAACCACCCGAAGCATCAGGTCGCGAAATTCCTTGCGGTCCCCTTGTTTTGCATGTTGTACCAAGACGCCTCGGTGGTCGAGGTCATCCAGAGCTTCCCAACGCCAGCGGGAAAGGGCCCGGACTCGATCGATGCAGGTGTGATTGACGACTCGCCAGAGGTAGGTCTTGAGGCTCGACTCGCCTCTGAACTTCTTTTGGATCAGCAGACGGGTCAGCTCCAGGCGGATTTCCTGGAAGACATCTTCCCAATCTCGGGACAAGCGCTGGCGAAAGCCCCAGGCGGCTTGCGAGATCCAGCTGTCTACGAGTTGGACCGCTTGCTCTTCCCCATCTAGAAAGCGCTGTATGAGATCAGCTTCGCTTGACTGCATTGCAATAAACCAAAGTAAAAGTCGATGGTTGCCGACCTAGCTGTGACTGTCAAGGGCTAGGAGCAGGTGATGAGAGTCGCTTGTTTGCGAGAATGAGAGATTCCTCGTTGACCCAGGAGGCGAATCCTGAGGCCGATCCTCAAGATAGCTCACAGGCCAACGCCAAGTGAATCGACCGTTTGCCAAGTAGAGTCGCGGTCCTCACTCTCGATCGGTGGAAGCCCCTTCCGGATTCCCTTGGGTGAAGCCGCCTCGAGATGCTAGCTGGACTCACTTACCGTGGCGAGTCGACAGGGTCCTACGGAGACGTGGGGGCTGTCGACGTCATCGACCACTTCCACCTGGGAGCCACTCAGGCCGACCAGCTCCGTCGTGGTGCGAGCCAGCAGCTCCCGCACCGCAGCTTCCGGGGCGCTGAGACGGCAAACCGTACCGGAGTGGCGGGAGAGCTCTTCCACCAATTGCCCGAGCCAGGCTTCCGGTTGAGGACCCTGGGGTGCTTCGAGACCTCGGTCGAGGGCCCAAGTAGAGAGTTTCGAGAAAGTGAAAGGGCAGATGGGCCCGAACCCAACCCCAAGGATTGGAATGAGAGAGCCGAGGGTAGCCCGCACGGCAGGCACGGATTTTCCGGCTTCGATGCGCTCTGAGGCCAGGCGACCGTAGCGCCGGAGATCCTCTACCAAGGTCACCAAGCGCCGAGCCGCACTGGCGAGTTGGAGCCCTTGGTAGTCCTTCTGGGCTCCTGCGACAGCTAATTCACAGCGGGTGAGAATCCAGTGATCGAGAACTTGAGCCGTGGCAGCCTGTCCCGCGAGCTGCTGCCTAGGGTCTTCTTGACCAGCCCGCTGGGAAAGCCCATAGAGGCCACTGATTTGCGCGGTGAGCCGATGCAGGGCACGTCGTGCACGCCTCAAGGCTCCCTCGTCCAAAGTGACGACTTCCGGTCGACCGCTTCCCAGGCAGAGCAAGTAGCCGAGACGGAGGGCATCGGTGCCGAAGCGTCGAGTCAGTGTGGCAGGCTCCACCACATTGCCCAATTGCCGGCGCATTGGGCGCAGGCGAGAACGATAGAGGAATCGGTCCTCATCCGGTTCGTCCGCCGGCTGGCCGGAGATCGGCTGCAGCCAGCGATCCGCTAAGTGCAATGCACCGTGTACGGCGATGCGTCGGAAGACCGGTCGGCCCGTTAGGGCGAGAGACGCCAGTTGGCTAGGAATTACCCAGCGCAGGAGATGATCCGGGTCGACAAAGACTTCGTCCACCGGCTCGGGCATTCCCTGCTGGGGCCAGCCGACTCCCTGAAGAGACCAAGCGATGAGAGAAAACCAAGTTGAAAAGACCTCCTCGGTGCCCTCTGGCATTCGGTTGCCCCACCATTGCTGGCGGGAAATGCAGAGGGGCTCGAGGTTGTCCAGGTAACCTTCGACAGCGGTTCGCCAGCGCGGGTGGCTAAAGGTCACGGCTCCGGATTCCAGAGCTTGCCTCAAGGTGTCGACGGCGCTGCCGAAATGGACGAAGAGCTGCTCAGAATGGCAGGGGATAACCACGGTTTCGCAGCGCCGGCAACGCTGGGTATTGAGCACCCAACCGCCCGCTAGGGCAGTGGCTCGGTCTCCCAGACGGGCCAGCACCGCCTCTCGCGCCTGTCGGCGGGGTAGGGGCTCGACCGCCTGTCCCGGTGCTTTGGGGAACAAGACCTGCCCTTCTCCATCGAATACGGGAGGAGCCGCCAGGAGGCCGTGATCGCGGGCGATCCGCTCGTCTCCCCGGCTGTAGGAGGGGACCAGGAAAGCCGCTTCTGTTTCCAGGGAATCCACCGCCAGGATGGGAAGGTCCTCGTTGGTCACCGGGTTGACCGCGGTCTGTCCTACCGTTTCGCCAAACCTGCCTTGGGGCTGAACGGCTAAGGCTACCGCTCCCACCAAGAGCTCCGGAAAGAAGGTCAGGGCCTCGACCTTTTGCCCCGGCTGTGAGCCGTCTCCGGTGGCAAAGACGATGCGGTAGCGGCGGTCGATCTTGAGTAGGGTCGGTTTGACCTCAGAGGAGACCAGGACCGTCTGGCAGCGAGGGCAGTGGTGCCCGACTCGCTTCTCCCACCGCAAGTAGCCAGCATCCTTGAGGGCGAAAAATAGCCGAGTGACCACTTGAGAGCCCTTGCGGGCCATCGGATCGAGCCACTCGCGAGGACTAAAACCAATGCCCAAGCTGTGCAGGTGTTCGCGCACCGTCGCGTCGTTTTCATTGTGGAGATCCCGACAGATCTCAAAGAACTCGGCCCGACCCGTCTCTTCTCTTTCGTAGGGCAAAGATCGTTCCACGGCGAGTTGGAGGGACAGGCCGCCGTGGTCCGATCCCATGACCCGCCGGCAGGGCTGGCCGTTGTCGATTTCCAAAGCCCGAGCTCGGACGTCTGCCAAGACGTTGGAGAGGAAGGCGTCGAGACTGGGGCGGGAGTCGGTGGGAATAGGCGCGGCAGCCACAGCCGTGGTGGCTGGCTGTTTGGCCCCGCCGCTCTTCCACAGCAACCTCTGCTCGGCTTCATCCAAGGCGGGGTCAAAAATGACCTCTCTTCCGGTCCCGTGGCCCGTCTTCTTGGAGGCGTTCCGGTTCGGTCCCTTGGGTCTTTCCTCTGCTTGAGCCCCCTTGCCTCTCTCGGCCACGGGTTCGCCGGCACGATGCCACCCACTCGCCATCAAGTGATCGATGATCCGTCGCCCCCGGTGCCCCAACAAAGGGTGAAGCTCACTGGCAGCGATGTCGGCGAGCTCATCGGCAGCAGCCGTGGTGCTAATCGCCAGATTGCGGGCGTGCTTGAGCACTCGCAAGGTGTCCGGGTAAAGGCGCTGGGCAGCGATTTCCACATCTTCTGCCAGATATCCTTGCCACTCATCTGCGCAATTGGTGATCCCCATGCGATTGCAAACATAGTCGGGCACAAAGGCGATACCTCGCTCCCGCAGGCGTTCGGCGTCCGCAGGCTCACCGAGGATGTTGTTGGCGGCACCGCAGACTAGCCTGGCCTTCAGGTGAGGGATCGTCCGGACGTTGATCTGATCGCCGATGGCGCAAGGAGCCTGAATATCTACTTCGAGACCGAGGATCTCATCCGGCGGCACGATATGGACGCCGGGCCGGCGCTGGGCCAACTCATCGAGCACCGGTTGGTTGACGTCGCAGGTCCAGACCTCGGCTCCAGCTCGGTCCAAGAGATCGATCAGGACTCCGCCGACATTACCGGCGCCTTGCACGGCCACTTTTACGCCCTGAAGGCGCTCTTCCCCGGTGAGAAACCTCCAAGCGGCCTGCATGGCCCAGAAGACTCCTCGAGCGGTGGCTGGTGATGGGTTTCCGCTCCCTCCCACCGAACTGGAGACACAAGTTTGGAACCGATTCTGGGAGAGCATGGCATCCATGTCCGAAGTCTTTGTACCGACATCTTCCGCCGTGTAATAGACCCCTCCTAGACTGGCGACGAAGCGGGCATAGCCTCGAAAAACCTCCAGGCGTTGGTCGCTGCCCTCTTTCAAATAGGAAGGGTCGGTCATGTGATCCGTCATGGGAAGAATCCCTTTGCCGCCACCCCACCAGAGACCAGCTAGAGCGTTCTTGCGCGTCATCCCCTGAGAGAGCCTGAGGCCATCCTCGAGAACCTCTGCCACGCTCTGGTACATGCGGTATCGCAGTCCTCCCTGAGAAAGACCTCTACGGGTGTCGTGAACGAAGGCGAAAAAAAGCGTTGGCAGTCCCGGCTCGGTACCGATGAACACCGCCTCGTGCCGGGCAAAGTCGTTGGACAGCTCCATGAAGGCCCGGAGCGGTTCCAGTAGCTTGGGATGGGAGAGAGTGAACTGACCGTTCTCAAAGACCACGAAGGCGTGTTGAACACCGGCTTCCCGAAAGCGATCGAGGAGACTGGTCAGGCTCATTTCACGAACTTGCCGAGCCAGGTCTCGACGCCGAATGTCTGAGTTGCGCATGCCGGTGTGTACCTCTTGCTGATTCATACCCTGAGCCTCTTGCCGATGACCATGACTCCAATCACCCGCCACCAGGGAGTGACGGCTCGGGGGACCTGAGGAGGCGCCTCTGAAATAGAGGCTCTCTGAAGGCACGTCTCTGAGAAAATTTCAGAGCTGTCTCGGTCTGGTCGATGTTGCGGAAAGCCAAGGACGCTCGCAAAGCGTCGCTCATCCGGCGGCAGTCTATCTTCCCGGGGTGGTAGCTGCCAAACGGGGCCGAGAACGCTCGCCGGAAGGGCCTTCTGAGGGAGCCTGGAAATCTCGGGCGGCGGCTAGCAGAGCGGAGCCTGTCGGTAGGTGTTTTCCGCCACAGTTTCGTTGCTCTCCCAGGTACTTGTGCCTATCTAGGGATCTGGTGGCCTAGGGAGGGTGCTCTCCGGCTTCGTCGTGACCAGGAAAGTCTTGTCCAAGGCGCTGTCCAAGTGCACCGCCTGGAAGCCGACGCTGAACTGCCCCGAGGCGCTGTGCACCACGCTGACGAAGGATTGTTTGACGGGATCTTGAAGGGAGCCCGTGTCGAGGTTGAAGTCGAGGCGAAGCCAGCCCGCATCGAAGATATCCGTATGGTCACCGGGGCTGACCCGGGATGCGGCAGCGGGAAAGGGAGGTGTGCCGGAAAACGGTGGCAGACCGAAGGGAGAGGGGAGGGAACGGTCGTAGACGACGACAGTCTCTTCCTCATCCCAGATGTAGACCGGGCTTTGCTCGAGGGGATAGGGAGCCGGCACACTATCCCATTGATCGGGGCCGCACTCGAAGAAGGCCGAATCGTCCAGCCCCGTGCCTCGCCAAACGAAGAGATCGGAGGCCATCGAAAAGGGTGGGCGGCTGGCGGCGAAATATCGCGTCACCCAAGTGGTGGCTAGCGGTTCTCGATTGTCGCTGCCATCAAAACCGGTATACCGCCCATAGAAAGTGTAGTCGCCGGCTTCCCAGAACCCGTCGGCGACGGAACCGGTGGCCTCAATGTGGACCAGGTTGTCCCCTTGAGCGAAGGCATTGTCCGGGTCGGCGAGGAAAAAATCACCCCAAATGGCATTGTTGTTGGAGAGGATTCCTGATCCCCCATCCTCGATATAGCCATCGACGGGAGGGAAGACAAAGGAACACTCGTTCACCACGTCCATGGTGACGTAGCCCTTGGCAACGAAATCGGCTGCCTCGCCCTCCCCCAGGCTCGGTGCTGCGCACAGGCCGGTGGTCTGAAAACCCGCAGGTGCGGGAAGGCCCGTGTGGGCATTGCGAATGTAGGTATGGAGGTTGACGGGCAGATTGGGGGGGAGGGGGAAGGTGCAATTCGGAGGAAGGTCATGGACTTGCAAGAGCCCTCCCGGTGGGAGTATGGGGGTTTGAGGAAGCAGGCCCTGTAGGAAAAGATCCGCCAGGTTGTAGGTCTGGACGTCGTATCCGGTAAGGAACACATCGAAGTCCAGGGTGGGGCGGCTCAGGACCGTCCAAATCGTGATGTGCACCACCACGGATTCGGCCTTGGCATTGTTGATGGAGAAAAGGGTGGTTCTGGTGTTCCCACTATTCTCCAGTCCCACTTCGAAATAGGGCAGGAGGAGAGTGGCGGCAGGCACAGCGTCGATGGCTCCGATCTCTCCCGAAACGTTTTTTGGGGCGAGGATCAAAGCGCAAAAAGCTATGGCCACTGCGAATCGGTGACCCACGGGCATGACTCGCCCTGTCGGCAGCAGCGGTCGACAGGTTCGGACTGGTTTCATCATGGTGTTCACGTTCTCTTCTGGTTCATCAGCTGGGTCCGTTGGCGAGCTAGTTTCCTGTGGCCGCTATGGCAGTGCTTGGGCATCTGGCTCACCGAGTCCGTCAAATCTCTCGGTGTAGAGCTCACTAACCGCAGGGGAACCTAAACTCCCGGGAGTCCTGGCTCAGTGGTTTCGGGAGCGGTCGTTACCAGAAAGGTTTTGTCCAAAGCGCTATCCAGAGCGACGGCTTGAAAACCGACACTGAACTGGCCGGAGGCACTGTGCATCGCACTGACGAAGGATTGCTTGATGGGGTCCTGAGGGGAGCCTGTCGAGAAGTTGAGATTGAGCCTCAACCAACCTGAATTGAAAAACAGTGGTCCGATCTCCGCCACAGAGACTCGGTCTGCTGCTAGAGGAAATGGCCGAGCAGGAGGGAGTGGTGGAGTCAAAGGAAGTGGAAAAGAAGAAGGATTTGGTTGAGTTAAGAAAGGGGAATCATTGATGGAGACGTGATTTTCCTCCTCATCCCACATGAGGACCGATTCCTGCTCCAGAGGGTAGGGCGCAGGGATGGTGCCGCATTGGAAGAATTCGCTATCGTTCAAGGCGGAATCCCGCCACACGAAGAGATCCGACCCAACAACAAAAGGTCCTGTCGTACCGGCGAAGTAACGAGTCGCCCAGGTCGTTGCCAGGGGCTCCCGGTTGTCACTGCCGTCAAAATTCGTATAACGGCCATAAAAGGTGTAGTCGCCGGCTTCCCAAAAACCTTCGGCGACGGAATCCATGGCCTCGATATGAACCAGATTGTCCCCTTGAGCGAAGGCATTGTCCGGGTCGACGAGAAAGAAATCGCCCCAGATGGCATTGTTGTTGGAAATCACACCGGTTCCACCGTCTCCAAAATAGCCCTCGTCTCCTGGAAAGGTCTGTGAGCAGTCGTTGACGACATCCATGGTGATATAGCCCTTGGCAACGAAATCTCCAGCGTCTCCTTCGCCTTGACTCGGAGCGCCACAGAGGCCCCCGTTGGCGAAGCCTGCAGGGGCCGGGAGTCCCGTATGGACGTTGCGAAGGTAGCTTTGAAGAATCGGCGGTAAGTTGTTGGGGAGGGGGAACTGGCAGCTGGCAGGTACCTCGTTGTCCTCGGAGAATTGGCCCGGCGGCAGCACGGGTGTTTGGGGCAGACCGCCGCGCAGGAACAAGTCGGCAAGGTTATAGGTCTGCACGTCATAGCCGGTCAGGAAGACGTCGAAATCGAGGGAGGGACGGGCCAAGATGGTCCACAACGTAACGTGCACGACCACCGACTCGCTTTTGGCATTGTTAATGGAGAAGAGAGTGGTGCGGCTATCGCCGCTGTTCTCCAGTCCGACTTCGAAATAGGGCAAGAGAAGGGTCGCCGCAGGGACGGCATCGACCGCCCCCAACTCGGCTCTCGATACAGGGGGAACGGTTAGAGCTAGGAGCAAAAGAGCGAGAAATGGGTACAGCTTGCGCATCTCCAGAAACCCTCCTGGACTTGAAGAAAACGATGAAAGTAGAGTGCCTTACCGACCGTCTCGAGGTCGTTGCAAATACACCCGGCAGAAATATTTCCTGAGCCTCTTACTGTGTTTCGCGCCAGAGCTCGTCAAGGCACCATGAGTGACGAATTGATGCTAAATTAGCATAGGTCGAATTTTGACGCAAGGGGCGGAAGAAACTTCAAGGCAGAAGGTCTTGGGGAACGAAGGAGGGACTTGTCAATTGCGCCGATTCGGCACCAGAGTTCTTCTTACCGCAGCCGGTGACGCGTATTCCTACTATGGGATAGGCCGCCAAGAGGGATTCGTGAATAGCAGCCTTTCAGAGCTCGTTTCGGGCCGCTTTTCGTTGGTGAGATAGGGGCTCCTTTAGTCCGATTTCTCATGCCGTTACATCATGGTCCCTTTGCGCCGGGAGAAATAACTGGCGACCGACCTGTCGAACCGACTGGAGGAAACACCGGGGAAGGAAGCGGTGGATGGAAAGGGGGGCAGGCCCTTCGGGCCCGCCCCGTAGGAGGAAGGATAGTGGAAGGTCTAGGGCTCTTCCGGCTCGTCGAGATCGATATTGGCGGGCGCCGTGGTGACCGTGAAGGTCTTGTCCAAGGCACTATCCAGGTGAACCGCCTGAAAACCGACGCTAAACAGACCGGAGGCGCTGTGAATGGTGGTCACATAGGATTGCTTGATGGGATCCTGCAGAGATCCCGTCGAGGTATTGAGATTCAAGTAGAACCATCCAAAGTCGAAGATATCTCCGAAGTCCGAGGCGTTGGCTCGGGTTGAGGCGCAGGAGCAAGGGACCAGGGCATCCGGAATCGTCGGAGGAGAAAAGACCGGGCCGTCGACCACTACGGGGTTCTCGTCTTCATCGAAAATGACAATCTGATTCTGGGTCAATGGGTACGGGTTCGGGGTGGTGCCACACTCGAAAAAGAAGCTGTCATCCAGCCCTGTGTCGCGCCAACAGATGATGTCCGAGTCATCGCTGAAAGGACCCGCATCGCCGCTGAAATAGCGGGAGGCCCAAACGGTCGCCAGAGGCTCTCGATTGTCAGTTGCGTCATAGCCCAAGTAGCGGCCATAGAAGGTGTAGTCCCCCGGAGACCAGAAACCACCCTGCACCGAGTCCATCGCTTCGATATGAACCAACTGATCTCCCTGGGCGAAATTGTTATTGGGGTCGGCGAGGAAATAATCACCCCACAGCACATTGGCATTGGCTGCGATGCCGGTGCCGCCGTCCGCGAAGTAGCCGGGATTTCCAGGAAAGGCCAGAGAGCAGTCGTTGACCACGTCGATGGTGAGATAGCCGGTTGCAACGCCTTCATCTGCGGAAGCCAGGCCCTGATCCGGAGCTCCGCAAAGGCCGGAGTTACCGAAGCCCGCGGGGGCTGGCAAGCCGGTGTGGAGGTTTCGGATATAGGTGTGGAGCGAAGTGGGTAGATTCGCGGGTAGGGGGAATGAACACCCACCCGGAACGAAGTTCGGTTGGGAGAACAGACCTGGGTCCGCGATCGGCGTTTGAAGTACCGAGCCATTCAGAAACACATCCGCCAAATTCACTGTGTAGACGTCATATCCGGTCAGGAAGACATCGAAATCCAGCGTTGGCCGAGCGAGTTTTGTCCACAGGGTTACGTGAGCGACCACCGGTGCGGCGGAGGCGTTGTTGACGGAGAAAAGAGTGGTGACCGAGCTGCCACTGTTTTCCAGGCCGACTTCGAAGTAGGGCAGCAGTAAGGTCGCCGCAGGGACGGAATCTAGGGAGCCTATTTCGGCGAAAGCCTGGCCGCCGAGGGCCAATAGGCAGATGAGGCTGAGTGAGGCAATGAATTTTGCCATGAGTCGCGTTCTCCTCTTTCATTCAACTGAGAGCAGGCCGGGAAAACTCCCGCCAGCATCGGGGTGGCCTTGCCGTGGGTCTGCCGTCGATGGGGGCAAGCCCTAAGGTCCTTGATGGCCGGTTTATGGCGAAGTTGGGTGTTGGTGTCGAGTTTCTTGACAGCTAGATCCATCACCTCCCGTTGGCGATTTCCGGATGCGTTCATCGGTTAATGTGTTTATAGCATAAAAATTAGGTCTCAACAACATGGTTCGTCATGCTCCCTGGGCCTGTTAGGATGCAAGCTCTTCATTCAATCGGTTGCTGGGAGGGATTCAAATGGCGTCTGTGGAGCGAGTGTCATGGCGAGGTTTAGGCTCGATTTTCCTACTGTCCTTCTTACTCGCCGGTGAGACCTCAGCCGTTGAGTTGGCCACCGAACCAACCAATCAGCTGGCAGGCCCGGAAGAGATCTTCTCGGACGATTTCGAATCCGCAGGCCTCTTCGAATGGACCGATTGGACGGCGGGTTCTGCGACGCCGTTTCGCTTCTCGGATCTCGACCTGCGGGACCCACACCTCTTTATCGACCTTCCCGTTTTCGGGTGTTTCGACTTCACGGATACGGCTCTCCCCCTCGACTTCGGGCCTTCCTTCAATCAGGCCTTGTCGGACGCGGTGACCAGCGATGGCGATATGGACAACCTATTGGATCTGAGCCTGCTGCTGCTGTTTCGCCCCCTCACCCCGATGGCCTTTCGGGAGAGAGTGGACTCGGTTCGGGGCTTGTGCTCGGCGCCGATTGGCAGCACCAGTTGCGACCGGGATCCGGCCAGTCCTCGGGAGATCCTTCCCTACAGCGGACAAACCGCGGGAATTTGCCTGGAACCGGTCGCCGGAACGACGGGAGGCTACACACCAACGGTGGCAGAGCCTGGGGCACCGTGCTTCGTGACCGAAGCGGAGGAGTTCTCCATCGATCTCAACGGCTTGACGATCCCCTTGTTGGCTGCTCAGACCGCGGGAACCCTATCGGGGTCCCCGGTCGACCAGTTGACTCCAGGGCTCTTGTTGGGTTTCCTTCGGGAGGCCGACGCGGATGCGCTGCTCCTGCCGGCAGACCTGCCTATTGTCGGCGGCCAGCCGCTGAGCATCCTGCTACGGGGAGGAACGGGCAACTGCTCATCGGGAGACGACCGTGACACCTTCATGGACGAGTCCGGTTGGTGGTTCTACTTCAACTTCACCGCCGACCTCGTTCCCTACACCGGCCCGTAGCCCACTCTCTCCGGTGGTGTCAGGCATGCGTTCCATGCATCGCTAAATAACGGCCGATGAGTAGGCCCTAGGGAAGGCGTCAGACACTCGTTGAAGGCACTGCACCGGGATCGTCGGGCGAGAGGTAGGAATTTAAGTATTTAAGCGCTGCAAGGAGCTCATGCCTGACACCCTTTGGTGGTGCTTTGGTGGGGTTAGTGGAAGTCGTGGCTGGGGATTTCGACGATTTCGGCGAGAGTCCAGAACCGCTCTCCTTTGATCGACATCGAGCCGTCCCGGCGTTGCAGGACGCCTTCGATCACCAAGCCGGGAGAGTTGACGATAGTGCGCCGGTGCTCTTCCATCTGTTCCCGGGTGACGATGGCTTGAGCCATACCGGTTTCGTCTTCTACCGTGATGAACAGGATCCCTTTAGCGGTGCCCGGTCGTTGCCGAACGATCACCGAACCAGCTATTTTGACCCGTTGCCCCGCTGGCATGCGCTCGAGGACAGCGGCAGGGGTGACACCTCGTTGGCTCAATTGGCGGCGTAGGTAGGCGAGGGGATGGTCTCCGGTGGTGAGGCCGGTGCCATCGTAGTCGGCCACCATTTCGTCGCTGACGGACATCTCCGGCAACGGACTTGGAGATTGGTCGGGTTCGCTCCGATAGAGCTCACCGGCAGGGCGAGCCAGGCGGGCCACTTGCCACAGAGCTTGTCGGCGGGTGAGCCCCAAAGAGGCGAGTGCGCCCACTTGAGCCAGGGCTTGGAGCTCCGGCTCTCGAGGGGAACAACGGCGAGAAAAATCCGCCAGGTTTTCGAAGGGCTGGTGAATGGCAATGGCTTCTCCGGTTTCCTTGCGGAGGCTTTTTACGTAGCGCATTCCCAGGCGGACGGCTCCCGTGGGGAGCAGGGTTGGCTTGGAGCGGTCTTCCCAACGACATTTCCAGCCGGAGGATTGAACGTCGATGGGTCGAACTTCCACGCCGTGGCGTTGAGCGTCTTTGATCAGGGTTGCTGGATGGTAGAAGCCCATGGGCCAGGCATTGAGCAAGCCGAGTAGAAAGGCGGTGGGGTGATGAGCTTTGAGGTAGGCACTGGCGTAGGCGATGAGAGCAAAGCTGGCGGCATGAGATTCGGGAAAGCCATAGAGGGCGAAGGAGGTGATGGATTGGACGATTTGGTCTTGCACCTCACCTCGAATGCCGTTTTTGGCCATGCCGGAGCGCAATCGTCGCTCGATTGCCTCCATACGTTCTTGGGAACGTTTGAAGCCCATGGCGCGGCGCAGTTCCTCAGCTTCGCCGCCGGAAAAACCAGCCGCGACCATGGCGATGCGCAGCAGTTGTTCCTGGAAAAGAGGAATTCCCAAGGTGCGCTCCAGGATGGGCTCGAGGCTCGGATGGGGGTATTCAACCGGTTGCCGTCCTTGGCGCCTCTCGAAGTAGGGGTGCACCATGCCGCCGACGATGGGGCCGGGGCGGATGATGGCGACTTGAATCACCAGGTCATAGAAGCGCTGGGGGTTGTTGCGGGGTAGAGAGGCCATTTGAGCGCGGCTTTCTACTTGGAAGACGCCGACGGTGTCTGCTTTGCGCAACAGCTCGAAGGTTTTTTCATCATCTGGGGGTAGGTGGGCCAAGTCGAGGTTGAGTTTCTCTCGGGTCCTGACCAGAGGCACCGCCTCTTCGAGGGCGTTGAGCATCCCAAGGCCCAAGAGGTCGACTTTGATCAGCCCTAAGTCGGCACAGTCGTCTTTGTCCCATTGCACCACCGTACGGCCGGGCATAGAGGCGGGCTCTAGGGGAACGACCTCATCCAGACGGCCAGCGGCGATGATCATGCCCCCGGAGTGCTGTCCCAGGTGGCGGGGCAAGTTCTGGATCCGTTGCCACATTTGAGTGAAGAGACGGATTCTGGGCTCCGAGGGATCGAAGCCCGCCTCGGTCAGTTCGTGATCGAGATCCTTGGAGTCTCCTCGAGAGACGTCATAGCGCCAACGCCCCAGCTGTTTGGCAAGCTTGTCGACCTGTTCGTTGGAGTAACCAAGAGCCTTGGCCGTCTCCCGGGCCGCGGAACGGTCTCGATAGGTGATGACGTTGGCGGTCATAGCGGCGCCGTGGGGGCCGAATCGCTCGTAGACGTATTGAATGACGCTCTCCCGGGGAGCTCCCGAGGGTAGGTCGAGGTCGATATCCGGCCACTCGCCACGTTCCTCGGAGAGAAAACGCTCGAAGAGCAAGCCCATCTTTACCGGATCTACGGCGGTGATGG
Organism: Deltaproteobacteria bacterium; assembly: GCA_022601195.1. Classification (GTDB taxonomy): domain Bacteria; phylum Acidobacteriota; class Thermoanaerobaculia; order Multivoradales; family JAHZIX01; genus JAHZIX01. The sequence goes on along the minus strand of JAHZIX010000034.1, from coordinate 18,376 downwards.
AGAGGGCGTAGCAGACCGCACTATTGGCCGCTGAGCCCCTTCCCTGAGCCATGATGCGGCGTTCCATGCAGAAGCGGACGATGTCCCAAACGATCAGAAAATACCCTTCCAATTCGAGTTTTTCGATCAGGGCCAGCTCTTTTTCGATCTGCGCCTGAGCCTTCGCGGTGAGAGGGCGGAAGCGGGCACGAGCACCGTTCCAGGTGACGTGGCGCAGATAAGACGCCGGGGTTTCCCCGGGAGGCAGAGGGTAGTCGGGAAAGCGATAGCCGAGGTCCGCGAGGGTGAAGTCCAAATGTTGGGCCAAATCCCAGCTGTGACCCAGGGCTTGGGGGCAATCGGCGAACAGACGGGCCATCTCCTCTGCCCCTTTGAGGTGCCGTTGTCGCTCCTGGGCGAGGATGCGTCCCGCCGCGTCTAGGTGGGTGTGGTGACGAATCGCCGTGAGGACGTCGTGCAGAGCTTTGTCTTGGGGGCGGGAATAGCGCACGCCGTTGGTGGCCACCAAGGGGAGTCGGAGGCGGCCGGCGAGCTCTCGAAGGGCTCGGTTGCGGTGCTCTTCCGCCTTCAAACCATGGCGCTGGAGCTCGACGTGAAGACGATTCGGGAAGGCGCTACGCAACCCTTCCAGCAAGCGTTGGGCGGAGGCCATTCCTTTGGATTCGAGGCGCTCCGCCAGCCATCCCTCGGCGCCTCCGGTGAGGCAGTGGAGACCACCCGCATGGGCTTTGACCATGGCCCAATTTGCCCAGGCCTCTCCCTTGTTGCCTCGCCGGGCAGCGGCCGTCAAGAGGCGACAGAGGTTGCGATACCCCTGGCGGTTCTCGACCATGAGGGTGAGACGGGGGTTGGCATCGGCAAAGCGCAATGGGTGGGGAGATGTCTCCTGGGGGAGTGGCGCATCGGCGACGATACCCTTGGGTCCGCTGCCGCCGATCCGACCGGTGCCCGAGGGGGTATCGATGACGATGTCGGCCCCCACCAAGGCTCGAATTCCCGCTTGCCGGGCGGCTTTGTAGAAGCGCGGGGCGCCATAGACTCCACCTACGTCGACCAACGCTGCCGCAGGTAGCTCCAACTCAGCAGCGCGGGCCACCAGATCTTCCGGTAGGGAAGAGCCGTTGAGGAAGGTAAAGGCGGAAGCGATGCGCAACTCTGCGTAAGGTTGTTTGGTCATCACCGACCCGACTCGATGGTACTGCCGCTGCCGGAGCTTCTCTTTGCGAGCCCCCGGGGAGGTTCGGAGGGTTTTCGGGGGATTGTCCTCTCTCGCCATGGCTCTATTGTATGGCGGTAATAAGGCGGTATCAAGCTCGAGAGGCCGGGCCTGGCGAGCGGAGACCGTTTCAGAAGGGGATGGAGAAGACGTCTACAGCCCTTCAGACCATGAAATCTCTCTTCCTTCCCTCAGCCCAGCGCAGTAGCATGCGCAACGATGCTAGAGACAGAGCTAGAAACAGACTCAGGACGTCCGCAGCTGTCCTTGGAGGAGGCTCACAACCTGGCTCGGGAGAGCTTTGGGGTCGAGGGGACCGTCAAGCCCCTGCCCAGCTATATCGACCAGAACTTCAAGATCACTCCTGCTGAGGGGCAAGCCTATGTGCTCAAGGTGGCCAGCGCAGAGGAGCATGAGCCTTTTCTTCACTGCCAGGATCGACTCTTGAATCACTTGGCCGAAGGCTGGCCCGAGGATGAGTCGCCAGCCAGCTTTCCTAGGCCTAGGATGGCTTTGTCAGGCAGTACCGTGACCGCCATCGAGCATGGCGGGAAGACTCATCTGGTGCGCTTGGTGACCTTTCTAGAGGGGAGTTTTCTCGCCGACTATCCGGTGCGGCCAGCCCCCTTGATGGAGCGTTTCGGGCGGTTTCTGGGCCGCCTGGATGACATTTTGGGGAGCTTTCAGGAGCCTCCCCACCAACGCGAGATCATCTGGGATATCACCCACTTCGATCGAGTGGAGCCTTTTCTGCAGGCGGTCCGAGAGGCGGATCAACGTCAGCGACTGGAGAGCATGTATCAGCGGGTTCGCCGGAACCTGGAGCGTTGGGATGGGCAGCTAGCCAAAGGCTGGATTCACGGCGACGCCAACCAGCACAACCTCTTGATCGAGGCCTCCGGGCCAGGGGCGCCGGAGATTCTAGGTCTGATCGACTTTGGCGATCTCTCTTATACCGGAACCATCTATGAGTTGGCCATCGCTGCCGCCTATGCCATGTTGGGAGAAGAGGACCCTTCAGGGGTACTCGAACCGCTGGTGGCGGGCTACGGCGCGGTGCGGCCCATTTCTGCCGTCGAAGTGAGCTCTCTGGTATTCGCCATACCGGCTCGACTGATCACCAGCCTCGCCTTGGCAGCCCACCATGGTGCCCTCGATCCGGAGAACGAATACGTCGTGGCGAACCAACGACCAGCGTGGGATCTGCTCGAGTGGTGGATGGGGCAGGATGCCGCCCGACTCGAAGCTTGGATCGGTGAGATTTGTGCTGACGCTCGCTGAGAGAGGTGATCCGTGACGAAACCCGAGGATTCCCTATCGACGGTTGGCGGCCCCAGCGAAGAGCTGCCCCCAGAAGAACTGATGGCTCTGCGGCGGCGGTATCTGAATCCCTCCTTGAGTGTTTCCTACCGCGACCCATTGAAGATCGTTCGAGGTGAAGGTGCCTACCTTTTCGACTCCTCCGGCCGAGCCTTTCTCGACTTGGTCAACAATGTCTGCCATGTCGGTCATTGTCATCCCGCGGTGGTGGCAGCGGGACAGGAGCAGATGGCGGTGCTGAATACCAACAGCCGCTACCTCCACGACCACATCGTGGAATACGCTCGCCGCTTGACCGCGACGTTGCCAGACCCCTTGGAGGTCTGCTTTTTCGTCAACAGCGGAAGCGAGGCCAACGATCTAGCTCTTCGACTGGCGCGCAATTTCACTGGTCGTCAAGATATCGTCGCGGTGGCCGGCGCCTACCATGGCAACTTATCGTCGTTGATCGACATCAGCTCCTACAAATTCGATGGCCCGGGGGGACGGGGAAAGCCGCAGCAAACCCATATCGTTCCAGTACCGGATGGCTATCGAGGGCCGCACCGAGGGTCGGGCGAGGAGGTCGGTGGTCTCTACGGCGATACGGTGGTCCAAGCCATCGCCGCGGCCGATGCTCGAGGGACGCCCATAGCAGCCTTTATTCATGAGTCGATCATCAGCTGCGGTGGCCAGGTAGTGTTGCCTCCGGGGTACCTCCAGCAGACTTATGGGGCAACCCGGGAAGCCGGAGGAATCTGTATCGCCGATGAGGTCCAGGTCGGGTTCGGCCGTTGCGGTAGCCATTTTTGGGCCTTCGAAACACAAGGGGTGGTGCCGGACATCGTCACCATGGGGAAGCCCATGGGCAACGGTCATCCCCTGGCGGCGGTAGTGACCCACCGCGCTGTCGCTGAGGCCTTTGCCAACGGCATGGAATATTTCAACACTTTTGGCGGCAATCCGGTCTCCTGCTCGATCGGCTTGGCCGTGCTCGATGCGGTGGAGGGGGAAGGGCTACAGCAGCGAGCCCTGGAGCTAGGAGGAGCCTTCCTGGAAGGCTTGAAGGAGCTGGCAAGCCGTCATTCCCTGATTGGCGATGTGCGTGGTCTGGGGCTCTTTTTAGGTATCGAGTTGGTGCGGGATCAACAAACCCTGGAGCCGGCGGCGGAAGAGGCGGCCGCCATTGTGGAGGCCATGCGTCAGCGGGGATTCCTCCTCAGCACCGATGGCCCGCTGCACAATGTGATCAAGATCAAGCCGCCTATGGTCCTGACCCGCAGGGACATCGAGTCGGTCCTGTCGACGTTGGATGCCGTCTTCAGCGATCCGCCGGGCGGAGGCTCGGCCTGAGAACCCAGTCTTCTCTCGGGCAGCGCGGAGGGGCTCCCTGGGGGCCTGAAAAGAGACCTCGGAGGGAGCTTTGTAGATTCGTGTACAATGCTACCGGCACTGCTGTGCTCCCATTTTCATAATGAGTATTTCCAAGGAAAAGGCAATTTCAACTTGGTAGCCGTCTGAGATGCGCGCCGAAATTCTCTGTGTAGACGACCAACGGGACATCACCACCGTAGTACGCGCATCTTTGGATGCGGCGGGCTATGAGGTGCGGGTTGCTCATTCGGCAGCCGAGGCTCTGACCCTTTTGGAACGCCATGGCTTGCCCAGCTTGGCGATTATCGACATCCGGATGCCGGAGACGACCGGGCTCGAGCTGTGTAGCGCGATCCATCGTTTTTGTGATCTCCCAGTGATTCTGCTCACGGCTGTGGACGACGAGCCCACCGTAGTGCAGGCCCTCAACGAGATCGCCGAGGACTATGTCATCAAGCCCTTCCGCCCAGCTGTGCTGGTCGCCCGGGTGCAGCGGGTTTTGCGGAGGTTGGGGAACACGGAGAGCCATGGTCGCTTGTTGCAGATCGACGAGCGCCTGCAGGTCGATTTTGTTCGTCAAGTGGCAGAGGTTGACGACCGCCGAATCACTCTGACTCCTACGGAAACCAAGGTTCTGCACGTACTCTCTCGGCGCATTGGTAAGACGGTGCGCCTGGAATTTCTGCTGCGCCGTATTTGGCCGGTAGAAGAAATCTTCGAAGATACCTTGCGAGTTCATATGCACCGTCTGCGCAAGAAGCTCGAGCCGGATCCGGATCAGCCTCGTTACTTGTTTACCGAGCGAGGCGTCGGCTACCGATTGGGTGGGGAGCAAGCTTCCTGACGGGGTCCCACCCCTGGGATCTAGGGAACACGCAAGAGGCTGGGGAAAGGCACGCGGCGACTTTTTCCACTGGCTCTGAGTTGGGATAAAAATTTTCCGGGGGGAGATCGGGCCCGGAATATGAGTCGAAGGAGGAGCCTCGGCACCGTCAGGGTACCGAGGGAGGAGAGGATAGATTCTTGAGCCGTGTAATGATCATCGATGACGAGGCAGATCTGCGGCTGCTGATCTCTGCCAGTCTGATGGATTCAGGCCATGAATCTATTCCAGTGGGAGATCCCCGACGGGCCCTCGAGATGGCGGCAGAGGACCCACCGGATGCCTTCATTCTCGATGTCATGATGCCCAACCTGACGGGATGGGAGGTGCTCAAGGCATTGCGCTCCATGCCCGCAGTGGTTTCGAAACCGATCCTGATGCTTTCCGCCATCGGCGACGCCAAGGCCCGGGCCAAGGGAATTCGCCTGGGCGCCGATGATTTTCTCGCCAAGCCCTTCGATTTAGAAGAGCTCCTGGTGCGCTTGGAGTCCCTGCTGTCGAAGCATCGGGACGGGCCCTCCAGCCTACGGGGTTCCCTCGAGAGTCACGCCCTATCGGAGATCGCCCAGACCCTCCAGCATCTGAGCTCGGAGGGACGACTCGAAGTGGTCGGCAGTCGAGTCAGTGGGTGGATCGAAACCGCTGGGGAAGTCCTTATCGACGCTCAGTTCGGCTCCCTTCGGGGCGATGAGGCCTTTCTGGCCATGTTGGAGTTGAAAGAGGGCGAATTCGCTTTTTCTCCCGCTCCTCCAGACAAGGAAAAGCCCTCCGAGGCCTCGGGTTCCAGGATCTCCAGATTACTCCTGGAGGGTGCCTGGATCGAAGATGAAATTTCCGCCCGAGGGGCCTTGGTGCCGGCTTTGGGCAGTCAATTGGTCCTGCTCCAAGCTCCCGAGGAAGCGCCGCAGGATTTGCCCCGATTACCACTGGATGAGATCGCCGCTCTCCTCGCTGGAGGAGGCGGCAAGAACACGGGGACGCTGATTTCCGAGGTGGCTCGAGCCCCTCAGCGAACCCTGTTGGCTCTCACTTGGTTGCTCGAGAAAGGTTGGCTCGCTGCCTTTAGCGCCGCGGATGGCCTCGCTTTGGAAGGTCTAGCTCCCATCCAACCGGCGTCTTCCGAGTCTTCCTCCGAGCATGAGTCGTCGGCTCGAGTTGGCCAAGAGGAGGGAGAGGGGAAACCCCCTGTAGTGAGTCCGGAGGAGCTGGAAGCTGTGGAGGCGGCGCTGAGAGAGCTGTTGCAGGTGGCAACCTTTGAAGGCTTGTCCCTCGAACCTTTTCGAGTCGCCTTCTTGATCGAGGCGGAGGTTTGGAGCGGTCTCGGCGGGTTTCTCGAGTCGGTCTCGGCAGCCTTTTCGGGCAGCCTGAGTCAGGCGGATATGGCCCGCATTCTTCAGGAACGACGGGGGGAGGTTGCCCTTTCTAGCGAGGCGGCGCGCCTGGCCCTTTCCTTCGAGCTATGGCCGCAGGAAGCGGAACAAACACCTCCTCGGGTTCGTCCCTGGGGGGTGGTTGCGGCCTGGAGTGCCGAGACGAACATCGACTCCACTCGGGATAGCTTCCTGAGCTCGTTTGCATCGAAACTACCGAGTCGGGCGGGAAAATTAGTCTTCCGCCGAGGTGGGGAAGAGGGAAAAACCGCTGGCGGGTGGAATCAAGTTGCAGCGCCGACGAATTTCCGCGAGTGCCTGGTCTCCTTGACTCGCGCCTGGGATTGAGGACTACCAAGGGACGGAGGCATGCCGTTCTTGGGCCAAGGAGGCCGGATCTTCGGAAAGAAGAACCCGGTCTTTTACCAAGAGAACCTGGTCTTTTACCAAGAGAGCCCAGGCTTCGGCGAAGAGAACCCAGCCTCAGGTGAAGAAGATAAGAGTGAGATAGCGATAGGAAGTAGGCGGGCGAGGAGCCTCTCTACGGACTCCTAGGATTGGGCCTTTTCTTGGCCTTTCCCTTGGTTCCCAGTGAGCCTGCCTAGAAGCTCGAGAAGGATTTCCGGGCTCGCCGGCTTGCGGACAAAGGAATTGGCACCAGCCCTGCGGGTCAGGTCGAGAAACTCGGTTCCTACTTTGCCGGACAAAATCACCACCGGTAGCTCCTGGGTGCTGGATTCCTCTCGCAGTCGGCGGCACAGGCCGAGACCATCGAGACCGGGCAGCTGAAAGTCCACGAATACGATGTCCGGACGTAGCTCGGAGAGGGACTCGAGAGCTTTTTCCGCATCCTCGACGCTAACGACCAAATGGCCCTGACGAGTGAAGGCCATCTCGAGAACCCGTCGCACAGTGGCGCTGTCATCTACAGACAAGATGATTTTGCGGTCGCCTAGCTCACCTCGTTCTCTGGCCAGGAGGGCATGGGCTAGGTTCTCCCCACGGCGATGCTGGTCGACCTCCTCCAGGAGCTTGCGGAGAGGACTGGCAGCGGATTCGCCCCGAGAAGCCCGCCGCAGCAGGGGGAGAGCGGTTTGGAGATGGCCCAAGCTCAGCTCAGCGCACGCCTGGAGAATGAGATTCTCCGGGGATTCGGGTAATTCTGCCAACTTGGTAGCGATGGCCTGTAGCCGCTCCTGATCGACTCCCCGAAGACGTAGAAAATCCGCCAGACGAGTGATGTGGTCGATGCCGCCACAGGAGGTGCAGGGAGGGCCGTGGAGGCTGACCCAGTTGCAGAATCGACATTCCTGGGAAGGTTTTTCTAAATGGGCCGCCTGGGCGGACTGTTCCGGAACCCCTTGAAGTCGCTGAGGGATGTCGATGGGCATCGTGGCCGGGTCATAGGGTTTGAATTTCATCAACCTACCTGTAGGGTTCTAGGGGCCATCGATGGCGACCGAATTTTTGTCACTGCATCGAGATCCGGGAAAAATGCCAACCTTCCTCGAAAATAGGCAGCTACGGGAGCCAAGGCAGGAAAGGGGAGCGTCTCCAACTCCACCAGCTCCAGGCTTGCTTCCGCTTCGAGAACCGCCATCTCGCTCGAGCTCTGAAAGGCAATCAAATGCCCGAAGCCATCGGAAGCGATGACCGTGCGGGCTGGGCCTCTTGGCGCAGAAGCTTGCGGTAATCCTAGCAGGTGCCTCCAATCCACATGGTAAACGATTTCATTCTCCCAGGAGCTGACACCGCGCAGGTACGGTGGGCTTGCGGGCAGGGGAATCGGTTCGACGGCGGCGCTGACGGCCCGGATCTGTGCCAGGGTGAGGACCAGACCGGCCTCCTGGGTCACCGGTACCAAAAGTGCCCGGGAGGCCGCTTCCGTTGGGGCCTCCCGACCTTCCGAGGGCTCTGGAGAAGCGGAGGTTGCCACGTCCGGTTCGGCCAGCTGGGGAGCGGGTCGCTCTCCGGTGGCCACGGAGGAGGGAGAGGAAGAGGGAGTTGGTGCCGAGTCGGTGATGGCGTCTAGGTCCAAGACGGGAAGAGGCGTTTCCTCATACAAAGCGATGGCAAGCAGCGGTGATCTGTGGGTGGTGTGGGAGAAAGGCAGGGGAGCGTAATGAGCCTCTTTTTCTACCATTACGGAGCCTTCGAGGGAGTCTACCAACAGCGCTTTCGCCGGTTCTCCCTGGAGCTGAATGGCCGGGGTTGCCGGATCCGCAGCGGGCTCGAGGCCCAAGGCCCGGTGAATTTGCCAGATCTCGACCTCAGTGGGGCTCAAGGACCAGCCGAAAGGACCAGTCTTGGCAGGGCTGTACTGAATGCTCTCGGCTCGTAGCAGGGACGAGACCCGTCCCATGGGGAGAGCAAAGAGATGGCCTCCGATCGCCACTCGGAGGAGTTGTTCCTGTTGTTCCATGGGAGGTTTTACCGACCCTCTGTGCCCGTAACTTTGCGCACGGTAGCTACAAGGGTTTCCTCGTCATAAGGCTTCACTAGGTAGGCTTCCACTCCGAGACTCTCCGCCTTGGCCCGGTGCTTCTGACCGGCTCTGGAGGTGAGCATGATGATGGGAATGGAGCTATACCGAGGGTCCGCCCGCAAGAGCGAAGTGAGCTCGTAACCATCCATGCGAGGCATTTCGATGTCCAGCAGTACTGCATTGGGGGATAGCCCGGCTTGTACGAGCTCGAGAGCTTCCAGTCCATCGCGGGCGGAGATGGCTTCCCAACCTCGCGCTTCCACGAGGCGGCTTAGGATGCGCCGAACGGTCAGGGAGTCGTCGACCACAAGGACCTTGAGGCCGGGAGCGGGGAGTTCCGCTGCTGGTGTTGGTGCAGCTGCAGGGGCTTGGCCTTGCCGCAGCTGACCTGGATCGAGCAAGAGGATCACCGAACCATCGCCGCTGAGGGTGGCCCCCATGAAACCACGGAAGCTGCGCAACAGTGGACCGAGGGTTTTCACGACGATATCAGCAGATCCCGTGAGGGAATCTACCAAGACCACGAGGGGCCCTTCCGCTGCTTGAACCACCAAGGCTGGGCGTGGCCAGGAGAGCTCCGGCTGTGCAGGAAGCTGGAGATGAGAGGCTAGCTCTAGGAGGGGAATCGACTCACCGTCTACACTGACGAATTTCTCGCCACCAACTTGGACGATTTCCTCTTCCGAAAGGCGCTGAATTTTCCGCACCGCAGCTTGAGGGATGGCGAAGGTCTCTTCTCCCGCAGTGACATAGAAAGCATGGAGAGACGCCAAAGTCATGGGCAGACGTACCGTTAGCTCGAGGCCCTTGCCTGCTTGCGAGCGGAGGGAGACAGAGCCTCGGAGGCGGTCAGCAACGACCTTCATCACTTCTAGACCGACACCCCTACCGGATAGCTGGCTGACCTCTTGGGCAGTGCTGAGGCGAGGTAGAAAGGCCAGATTCGCAGCCTCTTCGTCGCTCAGGGCCGCTACCTCGGCTTCGCTGAGGTGGCCGCGCTGTACGGCGACTGCCTTGAGGGCCTCCAGGTCCAGGCCACGGCCATCGTCCGTCACGACCACTTCGATTTGGGTTCCTCTGTAGGCAGCGGAAACGCGCACCGTTCCCCGTCTACTTTTGCCAGCCGCCAAGCGTTGGGAAGGGGTTTCTATGCCGTGATCTACCGCATTGCGCAGCACATGTAGCAGGGGGCCGGAAAGTTCTTCGAGGATGTTCTTGTCCACCTCGACGCCAGCGGTGTCCAGGGTCAGGTCCGCTCGCTTTCCGGTCGCCTGTTCAGCGACTCGAATGGTTCGGAAGAGGCGACTTTGAAGGCTGGAAAAGGGGACCAAGCGTAGGCGCCCCAGGCCTTCTTGCACCTGCACCAGTAGGCGGCCCATTCGACCATGGAAGCCCTCGAGATTGTCTAGGGTGTGAGAGACCACTCCGGACACCGCATCGATATCTCCAACGGCCTCGGCGAGCTCTCGGCTGATCAGATGGATCTCGGTGTACCGATCCATTTCCAGGCTGTCGAACTCCGGTGAGCCCGGAGCAGCGGCGAGGGAATCGGGAATCCCCATGAGGGCTCGGGCCTCGTATTCGGTCTCGAGACGTAGGCTTAGGCGTTTCATACGGGCAGCGGCGGCGGAGAGCTCTTTTTCAGCATCCTGAAGGGCCGAGAAATGGCTATCGAAGGTCGCCCGATGAATGAGGGATTCGCCCGCCACCCGCAAAGTGTCGTCGAGGCTCCTGGCCGGAATGCGAAGTAGCCGGTCGGACCCTGCCGTCGAGGCATCGTCCGCAGGCGCCGGCCCTTCCACTGGTTCTTCTGTGGGCACTACGGGTGGTGCTGTCGCTGGAGCTTCGGAGGCCTCGGGAGGGGCGGCACCCGCTTGGGTCTCGGGCTCGGGCAAGGAAGACTCGGTAGAGAGGGAGTCTGATTCCCCTGGAGTCTCGGGCTCTTGGGATGTTACGGGTTCTTGCGGCTCCTCGAGAGCTTGGGAATCCTTGGATTCCAGAGCTTCTTCGGTTGCCTCTTCGGTCCCCTCTAGGGCTGCGCCAATCTTCGCGAAGAGCTGCGTGTAGCGGGGAGTACGGGTCACCCCCGGATCTTCTTTCAGGAGATCTTCGATGCCATCACTGACCTCTAGAAACAGGCGAATACGCTCTTCGGAGAGAGGACCGCTAAGGCCAGCATCCCTTTCCAGGAGATCTTCTAGCTGGTGGGAAAGCTCACTGATCTCAAAAAAACTCGCGGTGGCAGCCGAACCCTTCAAGGTGTGGACCGGTCGCCGGATGGACTCTAGAAGCTCTCGTTGGTTGGGGTTGGCGAGGAGCTCTTGAAGGTGGCTGTTGACCTGCAACAAGCAGTCCCTGGCTTCTTCGCGCAAGAGCTCGCTAATCTCGTCCTGAAAATCGTCCTGGCTAGTCAAACGATCCAAACGGGTCGCTGCCAGCACGAGACCGGAGGGATCCGGGAACGCGCTCTGGGTCTCGGCTAGGCTCGACAGATAGTCTGTGGCGGTCTTTAGGAGTGGGGTGAGGGTATCTCTGTGCTCAGTGCGCCAACTCAAGCGACCATGGACAACGGCTTCTCCTAGGACCTCTACGGCGGCGGCCGTATCGGCCAACTCTTGTAGCCCCAGGGCGGAAGCGGCTCCCCGGAGAGAATGGCCCGCCCGGATCAGATCTCCAGCTGCTGCGGCCTGACCGGATTGAATCTGCCCGGAGGCCGAAGCGATGCGATCCAAGTATCGTCTCGATTCAGCGAGGAATTCCTCCAATAGCTCACGATCCTCGAGACGTTTGAGGCGCTCTCTCATAGCTGAGTCTCCAGTTGAGCGTTGATTTCGTCGCTCCGAAGCCAAGCCAGCAGATTCACGACGGCGTAGCTTCTTCCCTGGAAGTCGATGGCTCCCTGTTCATGGGCGGTGAGCACATGGCTCATTTGCGCTGCGGGCGAGTTCAATCCTTCCCGATCGAAGGGGGCAATGCCGTGTACTTCATCGACCAGAACCACTCCCATCAGCTCTCGGTCTCGGTTGTGGATCAGGAGACTGTGCCGGGCTTTGCTGCGCTTTTGAGGAAGCAAGAAGGTGGGTAAGTCGATGGCCAGGACCACTTCTCCCTGGAGATTGGCTACGCCCGGGAACGAGGTGGGCAACCCCGGGACACGAGTCAGTCTGGGTCGCTCGCCGATCTCAGCGATTTGGGCCATGGGGACAGCGAACGCGATGCCACCGGCACGGAAGCGGATCAATAACTCTTCAAGGCCCGGCTGAGCTTCCGCTCGGCTCAGTTTTCGGGAAAGGGCAGCTTGAGCGGCCCGCCCTCGTCCTTCCCGGACCGTGGCCAGAGTGGCCGCCAAGGTCTGTCTTTTTCCTTCCGAGCCCGCGGCGGGAGGCCGAGCTTCGGGAGCTGATTCCGCTTGAATCGACTCGGGAATGACCGCGTTGGAGCCAGGAAGCTCTACGGCCCTCGCTACGGGAGCCGCCGAGGCCGGGAGCGTGGGCTCCGGGACGATCGGTCCAGAAACGCTCGGCTCAGGAACGACTGGTTCAGGAATGGCCGATTCCAGAGCGATTGGTTCTAGAATGACTGGTGGCTCGGGAACTAAGGGCTCAGGAGCTAAGGGCTCTGGAAGAACGGGCTCAGGAACGACAGGCTCAGAGACAGAAAACTCGGGTGCTGATGGTTCCGGGCTGTCGTTAACTTCCTTCGGAAGGGGACTGGGTGGAGGGGCGGCAGCCTCTACAGATTCCGTGGTTTCAGACCTAGTGCCCTCAGACCTAGTGCCCTCAGACCTAGTGCCCTCAGACTCCGTCCTCTCAGATCCAGTGCCCTCAGAACTTGTGCCTACAGCGTTGGTGCCCAGAGTTTCTGCGAAAAGATCTTCTAGCTGAGCACTCCTGGTGGTCGATGCCGGGGTCGGTGCTTGGGCAGAAGATGCCGAATCGGCGAAGGGTTCTTCGAAGGGCCACAGATCTGCTGCGCTCTCTTTGGCGGTGGCGTTTTCACTGGCTGGATCTTTGCCTTCCAAGGCTTTCTCACCGGTCTCACGGCTCGTCTCGCGGTCGGTCTCGCGATGAGTCTCTCGCGGAAGGCTAGGGCTGTCCCCTACCAGTGGGCCATCACTAGCAGGCTGGCTTTTTTCTGTTGACTGGTTCTCTTCGGTTCGCTGGGCCTTCTCTGGTGGTGGGGGCGATGGGGAAGCCTGACCCTTCTTTTGGGCAGCCATCAGTTCCTCGAGCTCATCGAGGGGACTGCGGTAGCGCCGGCGAGGGGTCTCGTCGGTCATGGCATTAGACCTCGGACGGTTTCTGCTAGGAGTTGCTCGTCCACCGGTTTGGTGAGGTAAGCATCAGCTCCCTGTTTCATGCCCCAATAGCGGTCCGATTCTTGGTTCTTGCTGGTCAGAAGAACCACCGGGATAGAACCCGTTTCCTGATCTTTTTTGAGCTTTCTGCAGACTTGGAAGCCATTCTTGCCTGGAAGGACGACGTCCAGGAGAATCAAGTCTGGTCGATCCAACGCCGCTTTGCGCAAGCCTTCTTCTCCGTCCTCCGCATGGAGCACGGACCAGCCTGCCGCCTCGAGGACAGATTCGATGATGCGTCGCTCGGTTGGGCTGTCTTCGACTACCAAAATCGTTTTCATGGATTTCCCTCTGACGGCTTCTTGCCGCCTTTCATAAATTCCTCGAGCCCTTCCTCCCGCCACACTTTGAGGGTGAATTGATCCCCTGGGGGAATTCGGACACCAATCGCGTTGACCGGATAGTCATAACGTCTCTGGATCTCGATCCAATTCTTCCTGATCGCGGGATCTAAGGCCATGGCAATTCCCTCGTCAAAGGCTGGCGAGCTCCCAGAGCTCGGGTTGAAGTTGTAGAGAGCGCATGGTGTCGGCGTATTGGGATGCCAGTCCAGCTCCATCTTCCAGGTTGACTGTACCTTGAGCTCGAATCAACGCTTGCGCCTCAGGGCCGCGGGCGAACTCGAGAAAGTCGCGAACCTCCGGTGATGCGTCGGCCCCCACGTAGATGAAGAGGGGGCGAAAGTAGGGGTACTTCCCGGAGGCGATGTTGTCGTAGGTGGGTTCAATACCGTCAATGGACAAGATCTTCACGGCTCTTTTCTTCGCGCTACTAACTCCCGTCATGCCGATCATGGAACGGGTCGATTCTACCGCTTGTTCCAAAGGTCCGGAGCTGGGGTAGCTCAGGGCGTCGGAGGCGTAGTCTGCCCCCACATCGTTGAAGATCAACTCGCGCACCATGCGTCCGACTCCGGAGATCTTGCCATTGCGGGCGCCTACTGCGATACGAACCGCCGAGTCCCCCCCCACCGTTGACCACAGGGTGGTCTCTCCGGTGAGGATATTCTTCAGTTCTTCAGAGGTTAGAGAAGAGACGGGGTTGTCCGGATGAACTACCGAGACGAGAGCGTCCCAGGCCACGTGCACTTGTTGGGCATTCGCCTCTTCGGTGCCGGCGATCTTGTGGCGACAGCCACCGCCAAGGTCTGCGTTGCCGGCACTGGCGTTGCTGATCCCCTTGGTGGCGCCGCCACCGCTGATGTCGATTTCGACGCCGGTCTTGGCCTTATAGGCCTCTGCCAGCTCAGCCATGAAGGCCTTCTTGGTGATGCCGCAACCGGTGTAAGAAAGGCGCACGGAGGAGGTCGGTGCGGTGACCTCCTCGGTCGTTTCTTGAGGAGCCGGCGCGGTGCAGGCTAGCGAGGCACAAAGAAGAAGGCTTGCTGGGATTGCAAGGGCCCGGAGTGGGAAGGCCCAGGTCTCTCTTTTGGTATTTTTCAAGGTGGTGGCTCCCTAGTAGATGAGGAATATTTTTACAGATCCGACTTAGAAGGAGATCTGGACCTGCAGCCGAAGCTCGTTGCTATCACGGTCAGGATCGGCGTCGAATTCGAGCTGACGGTAGTCCAGTTGGACTTTCTGGCCGTGCTTGTTGAGAAAGAAGTTGAAGGCAGCACCGGTTTCCGTTTGATCTCTGCTGGGACCGATGACATCCGGAGAGACGGCGGCGAAGCGTAGGGCTGCCTCGAAGCGTTTGTTGGGGAATAGATAACCGACCTGTGCGTAGTAGCCATCGGTATCGATATCCGCCCCTAGGGCTGGGTCTGCCGTTTCCTGGTAGAACTCGGCGAGGATCCCCAGGCCTTGAACCTTGAAGGCGAATTCCGCTCCCAGGCGGGAGATGTCGACTTCGTCCAGGTCATTACCCTCGGTGTTGGACATGCCGGCGATGCCAAAGGAGAGCTTGGGCGAATCGGGGCGGTCCAAGGAGGATTCGTCTCGGGCATAAGCCCCCAAGGGGTTGAAAACGATGCGTCCGGAGATGAGCTTGTCGTCATTGTCGTCTCGACTCTGGTTACGACCGTTGCCGTTGTAGATGCCGACGCCGTATTCCAGCTTGGAGTTGGCGGACTTACCGAGCACCGCGATGCCCTGCTGACGGGAGGGCGCGAAGCGCTTCGAGGCGATGGAGCGGTCGACGAACTGCTGTTTGGTAATGCCGGTGAGCTCTTGCCGACCGAACGGTGCCTTGAACTGACCAATCTGGAGTTTGGCCGCATCGGAGCCCCAGTTGAGGTAAAAATCCAGTAGGGAGGGACTGCCGGCGAGCTCGTATTGGACCCGATAACCTACGGAGCCGAAGATCTTGCCGCGCAAATCCGGCCGCACCCGGCGGGTACGGAAGGAAGTGTTGGTATCGGAGACGTCGTCGTCAACGTTGGTGAACAGAAACTGCCCGAGCAATCCGATTCGTAAGGTGAAGTCACCGTCTGCCGATTCGAATTGTAGGCGGTTCTTGGCGTTCCAGCCGGTCTTGCCGGCTTTCTTATCTCCATCGGCGAAGACCGACGAAGCACATATCAGGACCAAGGCTGTCGAAAGAGCCAGTAGGGAACGTTTCATGATAGGAATCCTCCTGAAAAGAGTCTTGAAAAAGTAGTTGGCCTTAGCTGGGTGTCCAAGTTCCGGTCAAGCGACGTTTCGGTTCGCCTCGGTAGGTAGCCGGAAGCGTTCCAGAGATTTGCGCAAGCGCGCTGTTAGGCCGGTTAGCTGACTCAACGCTCCAGCTGCTCGCTCCGTTTCCTGAGCCGTCTTACGGGTGGTTTCAGAGACCTGCCCAATGGTGGCGGACAGGGACTGGGAGCTTTCTGCCTGGGATTGGGTCTCCCGGGAGATGGTGATGATGGATTCTGCCAACTGGTTGACGACGTCAGACATTTCCTGCAACGCCGTACCGGCTTCGTTGGCTCTTTCGGACCCTTCGACCACCTGTCTAGTGGTCGACTCCATGGCGGTCACCGTTTCGTTCGTCTCTGCCTGAATGGTCTTGACCAAAGTGGAGATCCGTTTGGTGGACTCAGCGGCTCGTTCCGAGAGGCGCTCCACTTCCTCGGCAACCACTCCGAATCCGCGCCCAGCGGGGCCAGCCATGGCCGCCTGGATCGAGGCGTTGAGGGCCAAAATCGACGTCCGTTCGGCGATGTCACCAATCAACTGGACGATCTCACCGATCTCCTGGGAACTTTCGCCGAGGCGTTTGATTCGTTTGGAGGTCTCTTGTACCTGGCCGCGGATGGCGTTCATACCGGCGATGGTGCCTTGCACAGCGGCGGCTCCCTGGCGGGCATTCTCTACGGAGCGTTCCGCCACTCGCGCTGAACCGGCAGCGTTCTCGGAAACCTGCTTGGCCGAGCCGGCCAAGGTACCGATGGCCTCCGAGGCGCCGAGAATGTCCTGAGCTTGTCGAACCGAGTCGGAAGACAGGGTTTCCATGTCCGACCGCACATCGATGGCGAGTCCGGTGACTCCATCGGTGGTTTCCTGCACCTCGCCGATGAGGTCCCGCAGCTCGGAAATCATGAAGTTGAAACTATCGGCGATGGCGCCGGTGATCTCTGGCGTGACCTCCGCCTCTCGGGTCAGGTCCCCTTCTGCCACGCCGGAGACCTCATCGAGGAGCTTCATGACGCTCCCTTGCATCTTGTCGCGATCTTCCTGGCTCTGAATCAGCACCATCGTGTTGTCGAGCATGGCGTTGAGGTTTTCGGCCACCTGGCCGACTTCGTCCTGGGAGACGACATCCACTCGCGCCTGGAAGTCACCGATGCCGATGCGGGAGAACACTTCCTGAATGTTGCGCACCTGTCGGGTCAAGGCTCGAGAAAAGAGGAAGGCTGCCATGATGGCTCCGAGGAGGGCCAAAGCACCCGCGATGAGGGCCACCCGGTTGGCGTTGGCCACCGCGGCGAAAGCTTCCGAAGTCTTCACGCGGGCAATGGAAATCCAGCCTAGATCAGTGGATCCCTGCAGGTTGCCGGCCATGGCCGAGCTGGCGAAGCCGATCACCTCGTCTGCGGTTTCGAGGGTGCCGCTGGCGGGCGGCTTGGTGTCGCCGCCAAGAGCACTACTACCGATCGAATCGGGAGCTTGGGGGTTGAATAGGAAGTTGCCGCTGGTGTCGACGATGGCGACGGTACCGGTCCCGCCAAAGCTGGCTCCAGCGAGAATGTCCAATACCGTGCGGATATCTACCGTGGAGCGAAGAACTCCCAGCAGCTGGCGGGCATCATCGCGAATCGGCACAGCGACGTTGACCGCAAAAACGCCCGTCGAGGCGTCGAGCTCCGGTTGGCCGATATGGATACCACCACTCCCGTTTGCCCAGGCGTCCTGCCACCAGCCCTCATCCGCTTGGTAGTAATCGGACGTTTTATTGGTAGAGCCGAGCAGAGCGCCGTATTTGTCGGTGGTGAAGACCTCCACATGATTAGGGAACTGCTCTTGAAACTGACGAGCCAAGAAGGAGCTAGGGTTGAGCTGGGGGTCGGCATTCAGAGCGGTACGAATGAGCGGTAAGGTGTCGTCTGGTGCGTCGCGCCATTGGTCGTCCAGAGCGACCACCTGGTTGATGGCTTCCTCTTCGGTACCCACGTATCCCAGGTTCGCCTGTTCCACGTGACGGCGAATTTCCGGCATGGTGGCGAGGGTTTGTACCAAACGCACCTGCTCAGCAACCACCTGGGCCACGGAGCTCGCCGAGGAGTTGGCGATACTCTGAATGGACGCCTCCGTTTGCGTGCGGAGGTTCTGCGCCGTATTGCGAGCGATGACAATACCGGCCACGGCCAAGGGGATTAGGGCGACGAGGATCATCGCCAAAATCAATTTGGTGGTAATGCTAGAGGCAATGCCGCCTGCGCGTGGACTCTCGGAATGACCAGCCATTCTCAGACCTCCTTCGATCTATTCGACACGAAACCAACCCACATCCACCCATCGCCCGACTCTCGGGCTTCGGGAACAGTATCTATTGTGTACGCAGAACCTTACAACGCTCATTACGGTCCAGTTAAGCGGTAAGGAGTGAGCGATTTTAGCGTCAATAGTGGGGAGTGGCAATAGATTGTTAGTATGTGTTGAATTTTCGTAGCGTCTATTTAGTGGTGAGCGTTTCCATGACCGTTCCTTGGCTTGGTTTAAGAGCTAGAGGTGCACGAATGGCTGGAGGCCTCTCGCGACTGCCTGCTCGACCGGATAGAAAAAAGCCCCGGTCTCCCAAGGGAAGGACCGGGGCTTTTCTGTGACCAAGATCCGTTGGAACTAGAGAGGAGGCTGTTTTCTAGGCAGCTCTCTCCGGGACCAACGATCCCTCAACTCAAGGGAAGGTCAGGGACCAAGCGGAGGTGTCGCCGCTCTCGAAGCCATCGACGAAGATCGGAGGCGCGTCACAG
>JAHZIX010000033.1 GCA_022601195.1 Deltaproteobacteria bacterium | reverse complement strand
GTCACATCCTTATTCACAAAGGCAACATCCATAGCCACAGCAACGGCTGCATTCTGTTGGGGAGCTCGCTGGGCTTCCTGGGCGGAATGTGGGCGGTGCTGGGGAGCGGGAAGGCGTTTGGGTTCTTTTCTGAGCGGATGGGCGAGGGAGAGTTCTGGTTGACGGTCAGTAACAGCGAACAGCTGAGCAAGATGGGCTCTTGTTCGCCGGTCAGAAAGGAGAGTGCAGCATGATTCGAGTCATAGCACTGACCCTCGCCCTCGCGTTGGCCGCGGGGACGGTCGAGGCCGACGGTGAGATCAAGGCCAAGGTGGCCGAAAAGGCCAGAGCGGAAATCGCGAAGAAGATCCCCTCTCGCGGCTCTCCAGCTGTCTGGTGCACGGCGCTCCGGTGTGATGCTGGGGTCTCGGGGTCGTTCCTCCGAAAGGAAAGTCGACTCTTCAGAGACCGCTACTGGACGATGGATGCTTTCCTGGGGAAGGAGTCGGCGGGGGTGGGGTTCACCGTGGAGCCCATCAAGCGATCGCTGGCTGGTGAGTTGCGGATATTCGTGGGTGCGGCCTTCGTGGTGGAGCTGGACGCTCATGATTTGGGGACTCTGCCGGGGCGAGGGGCGTTGCTGTTTAGGGCGACGTTCTGAGGGCAGAGGCCGGGCTGGGCCCAGGAACTCGACTGGCCTCAGGAATCGGACTCGGAGTCTTCGCCGGCAGACTCCTCTTCCTTCTGCAGCTCTCCGTCTGGCTCGCCCGGTTTGGTCCAGTGAGCGGGGAGCACAAGGTCTGGGGGAAGTTCTGTATAGGTACTTCCTCTCGCGATGCCTACCTGTTCTTGCGTGAGCTGTTTCGCCTCGCGCAGGCCGGCCCCGCCCAGGTAGGCATTCCTCAGGTCGGCCCCGCTCAGGTTGGCCCCGCTCAGGTTGGCCCCGCTCAGGTCGGACTCGCGCAGGTCGGCCCCGCCCAGGTCGGACTCGCGCAGGTCGGCCCCGCCCAGGCCGGCCCCGCCCAGGTAGGCATTCCTCAGGTCGGCCCCGCTCAGGTTGGCCCCGCTCAGGTTGGCCCCGCTCAGGTCGGCCCCGCCCAGGTCGGCCCCGCCCAGGTTGGCATTCCTCAGGTCGGCCCCGCTCAGGTGGGCCCCGCTCAGGTCGGACTCGCGCAGGTCGGCCCCGCCCAGGTAGGCATTCCTCAGGTCGGCCCCGCTCAGGTCGGCTAGCCTTGGGAAGACACCAAGCGGCCTGTAACCTCCAGCGTTGATCCGCGCGCAATAATTGAAGAAATAGATGGACGCTGGACCGGATGGAGCGAAGAGAGTGAGTGTCCTCTTTTCTTGCCTAAAGTTACGCTGGTAGCGCAGGGACGCACCCTGCCTTTCAACCTCTTCACCGACGCCGGCCCCCTTGAACCCTGCGAGACGGGCGAGAAAGTAGTGAACTAGGGCCGTCACCATCAAGAGGCCGTCGCCCAGGTGAGCGTCGATCGTCGCGATGCGCGGCGGAGTGGGCATCTTTCGGCGGTCAGAACGCAAGCGAACGTTTTCGACGACCTGCAAGGCAACTGGCTTCTCCAAGTATTCATACTCGCGATAGCCGGACTTCTTGGTGGGCTGGGGGCGAAGATGGACCCCTTCACCCCACCAGTCCCAGGCCTGCGCCAGGCCGTCCCTAGCTCTCTCCCATCCTTCGAGATCCAATGCCTCCGTTGGTTGCCCCGCCAAGGGCTCCTTCCCTCTGACGCGGTTGATCTCCCAGTCCAAGAGTCGGCGAACGTGACCGGAAACCTCAGGCGTAATCCACACAGGGCCAAAGAGTTCAGCCAACCGATGGCAAAGCTTCCGTCTCGGATCCCCAACCTCGAAATCCTTCCAATAGTTTGTCTCGTCTTTCTCTGGAAGCCTTGAATCGTTCAGTCTGCCGTAGGCCTTGAGCTCTTCAACAACCTGCTCAGCAAAGAGGTACTCTCGAAAGCTCTTGTGGCTGAACTCAGCACCAAGCTCCCGCCTTCCCCCCTTGAAGAAGAAGCTGATCATCAGGCGAGACAGCACTTGCTCGCCGGAGAGACAGTCGATCTGCTGGCTTAGCTCGTCCTCCTCCAGACTCAGACGAACCTCCAACTCGTCGTGGGAGATCGCCTCCGCCCCAGTCAGAGTCATGGCTTCCGCCGTCCTTCGAAGCAGCTTGCGGAGATCGATTCCGCGGAGCATCGCAGAGCTATCCACATCGAAGGTGGGATCTGAAGGTTTCCCTGCTTGCCCAATCACGAGATCCACCAGGCTTCGGAAGAGGGAGGTCGTATCCTCGAGGATCGCCTCCGCATCCAGCGGTCTCTCGGCGAGTAGGCGGAGCGCCAAATGAGCAAGAAGCGGGAGGCCGAAGATCTCCAGGCTGCTGGAAGGGGCCTTTTCGACTATCCAAAAGGCATCCTCTTTTTGTTTCGCCGAGTACTCTTTCTGGAAGCGCTTGAGAACCTTCGGGAGCACCCTCACCTTCCGGAGACTCCAGCCCTCTTTGCCACCTTCGGTAGCAGCTGAAGTGGCATCCCTTACTTTGCCGACGTAGCCTTCCAACTGGTCCGGACTAAGGTTTCGAACCGTCAGAATTTGGGTCTCATCTCGAAGAAACTTGCTTGCCTCGACAGCATCGGTTGGCCGGCCAGTAAGAATTACGCGCACCGGGAAAGCCCTCTGCTCGAGAAACTGCCTGCGAATCCCGGCCAGCATCCGTTCGAGCTGTTGTCGGTATCCTTCCGAAGCTCCCACACTGATCTCGTCCCAACCATCAAGAATCAAGACGTAGGGGCAGATCTTTGTGCCGCGAAACTGAACATCCTCGTCAAAAATGGAGTTGTCGAGGAACAGGCTCTTACCGAAGACCAACTTGTTAGCTTCCGGGGACCGGTCCGTTGCGGTAATGTGAACTGCCTCAGGAAGCGCCTCTTCCACACTGGCCGACTCGCCGGTGTCCAGGTGTTTCAGTTCGATTCGGATCGGACGAAGTCCCTGCTTTGCGAGCTCCCAAGCCAGACGAAGGGTCAGAGAAGATTTTCCGGACCCTGCGACCCCCTGCAGAACGATTGCGTCTTTGAAGACTTCGTCAGCGATCAAACCCAGGACCGTCTCGACGAGCTGGTGACGCCCTCCGTGTTTTTCCAAGAAAGGATCGATGCGCTCACGGCCTTGATCAGATCTTTCTGCTTGGTGCCCCTTTCCCTTGATCTCTTTCCAGCTCAAGACCCCGCAGTCCGTGTCCACGTAGACTTGGCCTAAGGAGAACGGCTCTCGTCCCAGTACCGGTCTCTCCTCGAATAGCCAACGCTGGTAGTCGGCGTGCTCGAGGAGCGCGTCCTGAGCGCGAGCTCCCTTAGTATCCAACGCCATCAAGTCCCGAAACGGAGCGAACTTCTCCCGAGTCTTGCCATGGCTCAAGATGCCTTTGAGATTCGGGACAAACCTGATGTGGACTTGGTGCTGGAGCTTTAGTAGACCTGCCTCGTCAAGACCGAGGCTCTCAGCTGAAATCTCCAGGAACCTATCGGCGTCCTTCACGAATTGATGCTGAGTCGCTGACTCGAAAGAGAATCGATCGAACTTGTAGGCTTCAGGAGGTGCTGCTGCACGAAGGTCCTTGATAGCCCTCTTCCTGACCTTGGCGCTGACCTTCTGCTTTGACACGACCTCCGGCAACGCCTGCTCCACTGCCCTCTGATAGGCCAACGTGGCGGCCAAGTAGCCAAGGTCTCCAGGATCATCTACATCCCCGATCTTCGAGAAGAGCTTCAGGAGAATCTTGATTGGAGGAAGCGCTTCCCCGATCGTTTCAGTGGCTACCTCGGCCCAGGGCAGAGCCTTCTCGAGAGCATCGATAACCCCGAGGTCATCCGCCATCTCCAACCCATCAGCAAGAAAGTCCCGAACCCCTTTGACTAGACCCAGTCTGGAGGCCACCTGTTCTTTCTCGAGCACGCCCTTAGGGCCGAGCTTCGCCAACTTTTTCTCATCCGTAGGCGCCTTGCCCATACTTTCGCCCTCTCGAAATTTCCATCACTTATAAGTTTCGATGATTATATCATCTACAGACTCATGCAGCGGAGACCCGGTAGAGGGCTCATGAAGGGATTACTCGGAGGAGGCTGAGTCCTAGTGAGGGGCCTCTGGTAGGATCTTGGAGTGGGCGAGACGGGCCCCGGGTCGAAAAGTCCGGGGCTTTTCCAAAAGTGGCGACAGCTCATGAAGAGCAATACCTGGATCTAATACCTTCACGCTGGTCTGACGCTTAGCCGCGAGAGACCGAGCAAGAGAAGGGGTCCCAGTCAGAAAGCAAGGTCAACACACCATCCCCCTGAGGGAGCCACAGGCCTGAAGCCAAATTCACTCAGATGGACATTGTGAACCTCTATTGAAGCCGCAAGATATCTAGAGCAGTAAGCGACCAGTTTGAGGCACCGATGGACTTTCTTCTCAATGCAGCAACCTTGTTTGGCGGCGTTGCGGCCCTAGTGTTCCTTTGGGACCGCTTTCCGGTAGTCGGCGGTGTAACTTTCAAGCCATTGTCGTTCGAGAGGGCAAACTCGCCCACCGAGGGTACGCAAAGGCATCGCGATGATCTGGAACGGCTGCTAACAACTACCCTGTGTTCCCTCACAGGAGTCGCTCATGGCGTCATCGCCGCACACCGGGGCAATCCAGATTTACTATTAGGGTCCTTCATCGTTGGCATCTTGATCTTGATTACAGCTCTTGGAGTCTTCTGTTTGAGAATGGAGATGCTGGGATCTGCGCTCCTGGCTTGTAGTGCCGTCTACGCCAGTAATGGTTTTCTAGCTGGAGCTATTTGGCTGTTTATTGAATCCTATGCAGGTGAGCACTACGTACTTGCCGCTACTTTGGTCGGCGCCCTAAGCAGCGTAGTCGGCGGGCATCTTGGCTGGCGAGGCATGAAGTAGACAGACGAAAGGCATGAACCGCGACAGAATTCTCTTGACCCACTCTCAATAGAAAAACGCATCTACCTTTCTTCTCAGCGCATCTTAGAGGTCGCATAGGAACGCGAGTTCCTAACAATGTCCGCCCGGAAGTTTCGCTCAGCCACCGGGAACTGATTCCACTCATTCCCGTCCAGTAGATTTCCTGCACGTTTCTTCCCTACGCCGAGAGGCCGCTGAGACTCAGGGTCTGCATAGAGCTGCGAGCCGCTTGAGTCGAGTTCTTGGCGAGTGACTTCCGGAAGCTGATCGTAGGGGCAGAACTGCCCCCACTGCTTGAAGAAGAACGGAACGTGCTCCCGCTCGCACTGATCGCGCAACGATCTGACCCAGTCGGGGTGCATTGGGCGAGCTCCGGGGCCGCTCTCTCCACCAGCGATCACCCAGTCGATCTTGTCGGGAAGGATGTCATCCGGCCCGATCATGTGGCCCGTGAGGCAATTGAGCCAGGCACCGGGGCTCAACCCTTCGGGCTTCATGAACTCAAGCTTGGTTAGGTCCACTGGGCCAAGGAGCGGCTCGCAGCTGAGAAATCTGACAGGGGCCGGGCAGCCTAGTAGGTATGGGATGCGTCGCTCAGCAGTGTACTGATCTTCGACGCTGGTACCGAGCCAGACGTTCGGAAGCGGCCAGGACTCGGTGACCTCTCGATCCATGTACGAATTCTCAGATAGTCCACCACGCTCCAGCGCCTTGAAGGCGCAGTAAGCAGCCGGAACCGCTCCCTCGTTGCCGAGGAACACATTGTAGAACTCGTGAGCGAGTTCGGGCCTCTTGGTTAGCACTTGAAAGACATGCTGAGGACAAGCCGCCATCACGCCAAAGACAGCAGCAATGTCATCGAAAGACATCTGCTCGTGAAAGAGATCGCTCATCGAATTGACGAACACTCTCCGAGGCTTCCTCCATGAAAGAGGCTCTCTGAGCTTGCCCGGAATCAGCTCAACTTTCCCCGTCCATCTTCCTCCTGCTGGGGTTCTCTTGGCGAAACCGTGCGAATACTGCCCGGGATCGCTAAACCTAGCGGCCATGCGTTCCGCGTAGCAGTTTCGACAGCCTTCAGAAACCCGGGTGCATCCCCGTACTGGGTTCCAAGTAGCGTCTGTCCATTCGATAGTCGTGGAACCCATAGGGTCACCTCCAGATCGTAAGTAAGGTTTTCAGGAAGGCCGGCGTGTCGCCGTCGGTTCTCGTTTTCGGGATACCTCACCGGCCCCCGGGCTGATTCATGACCCGGGAGCCAGCTCGGTGAGTGCTATGTCGTATGAGTAGTCGTTGGAAGAGAGAGGCTAGGGAGGAGTTACATAGGGAGGATCTCCTTTCTGTTGTCGGACGGTTGGTGATTGGGGCCGGAGGCCCCGGGAAAACCTTTCTGAACCTCAAACAACGGACCGTTGATCGGCGCCAGTCGGCCCCCATCCCGCAACACGGCGGCCGGGTCGTACTCCGCAAGTCGCTCCTTGGCCATCTGCGCATACTGGATTGACAAGTCGAACCCGATGAACCTCAACCCCATCTGCTTGGCTACCACTCCCGTGGTGCCAGATCCGGCGAAGGGGTCCATGACCAAGCCACTCCGAGGCGGCGCATTGCAGGCACAAGTAGGCAGGAGAACTCCCGCCTTTGGTTCCTGTCGATCGACAAACGGCGCATAGGGATCCCCGCAGATCCCGCAGACCTTCTCAGGGGCGCTCGAAGACAGCGCCCTTCTCACTAGCGCCTTAGGAAACGTGGCGAAATGCTCGAGGGAGCTAGGCTCCGTCGAGATCGCCCAGACATCTCGAGGGTTCCTCGAATCCACTGGCAGCCGAACAGCCGCAGAGAAGCTTGGGTTCTGGCGGCCAGATAGGTGCCGATCGCCAGCCTTGGGATTGACTCCTCGTCCGCGGCTATGGGTCTTTGGGGAAACCGGTTCCGCGACCGCTTCACGGTTGCCGAAGTAGATCTTGCTCTTGGTGAGAAGGAATAGGTATTCCTTTCCATTCGTAGGGCGCCATCGGCCCCTCCGAAGGACCAGTCCGCCGTTTTTCTCGCACCTGCCACAGCCAAGGCATGGAGCCCAGACCACGGAAGAGACGGGAGGCTTTGCGTTGGAGTTGGTGCCGAATGACTGCGACCTACTCTTTCCGGCTGGAGAACCTCTGGGATGCTCCCCAGGTTTCCAGCCGCCGGACACCTTGACCCGGCACCGCTCCCAGCGCCAGCCGTTGAGCGTCTCAGGCATCGGGTTCGGTTTTGCCCAGATCGTGTCTGACCTGAGAAACCATCCATCTTCCCGAGCAGCTAAAGCGAACATCCAAGGGATACCAGCTAAGTCGCCTGACTTGAGGGAGCCGCCTGTCTTGCGTTGGTAGTTGGGCGCCGTGAACCGGCGATCGCTCCGCTGACCATTGACGCCTTGGTTGCCGCTGCCACCGTAGGTGTCACCGAGGTTGACCCAGCAGACACCATCGGGTCGAACCACGCGGCGGATCTCGCGGAAGATCAGGATTAGGTTGTCAATGAACTCTTCAGGCGTTCTTTCATTTCCAAGCTGAGGGCCCTCGATGCCCTCGTACTGACGCAGCGCCCAATAAGGGGGAGAGGTGACCACGCAGTGGACACTTTCATCCGCGAGAGGCAGCGCGCCGGCTGTGGCCACTGAAATCAAGGCTCGACCTCTGCCGGCCCGATCGTCACCCCTACTCTCTGGATGAGCGCATTCGGAAAGGGTCTGCACTGCCGCGCCCGCCGGAGGGCCAGCCCAGCAGAGCGCTGGGACTCGTAAAGTCTCGCTGAATCCCTAACAAGCGTCCTCCCGGGATCGCCAGCCCAGGGAGCAAGCCAACAGCCCTGATGAAGCCTTACGACGAAATACTTCACTGCTCAAACCTCCTTACTTAGACAAAGGCTGGACGCAGTCCAAGCCACCCCGCTGCGCCCCGGGGTCTTTTCAACGGAGCCTCCTGGGAGGCATTACTAGGCGTGGTTAGCGGTTAGGCCTCGGCGAATTCCGAAGGCCTCAAGATTGAGACTCAAGAACTAATTCGAAGCGCCTCGAGCTTCTGCAGGTTCTTCTCGTGGTGCTGCTCGAGACGCTGCCGCAGGCTCGGGGGTGGTTCAGGGGAGAGGAGCTCTCCCGGCTCGATGCCTAGGGCAATCTCCAAGGCTTCTACTTCAGGTCCTTCGGGGATCGGGAGGTCTCCACGCAGGAGACCCTCGAGATACAACAGAACGCCTCGACTCGGTAGCCCTAGTAGACTCCTAGCCTGTCGAACCATTCCTGCCAAACCGTGAAGATCTGTGTGTCCGAAGGGTTCGTGGTGGAGGGCCTTGATGCGTTTGCCGAGGTCTTTAGGACTGATCACGAGATGCCCCCTTCAGTAAGCATTAACCGCGGCACCGACCCACTGAGATAGGCCTGCTCCACCATCGGAAGAACGTGGTCTCCAACCGTCGCACCGCCCGGCAGGACGACCCAGGGAAGGAACTCCTCTTCGAAGGTCGAGATGCCCGCAGCGACCGCCTCTAACTTGGCCTTGATCACAAGGAGCAGCGCTCTCCACCTTTGCCGAGTGGCCTGCTCCCAGGCCTTGTCGGCTTGCACAGGAGTTCGAGGACGGCCCTTGGTGGGCGTATGGGTGAACTCTCGATCCTCTCGATCTGGCATCTCGAGCTCGAACCGGATCATCCGCCCACCTGCCTTGAATCCGACCTGTACCCGAGCCCCTTCCCAGCCGTACATGAAGCCCGTAGCTCCGTACCTACGGAGCACCACTTCGATCTCTGCCCTTGAACGGTCAGCAGAAACCGAGGTCTGCTGTGCGTAGGTGGTCATCGTTCACCCTTCTCGCCCTGAAGAATCGAAAGCGCCTCTCCGATCGCGCCAGCAGCCCTTGAAAGCAACTCTCGAACAGGGCTCCCGCTTGGAGGTGGGACGGGCTGAGCGCCGCCCCCAGGAACTCGCAGGGATATCACTGCCCCTATTGGCGTTCTCCAGCAGCCTCCGGGGCACCGCTTTCGATCCATAGGAGCCGGGATTCCGATGTAGAGGTGACTCGGCCTCGGGCTGCTCTTCGGTGCAGTGGCGACCCTGTCGGTTCGCCCTCCATCCACTAGGTCTAGTCTGCATTCCCCGCCAGAAAGGCTGAGCGTGAAATCCGATCGCGACCCAGGAGCCCACCACCCCCTCTTGCCACCTCCCCCGCGCCGCCCATGAGGGCCCATCACGGTCTCAAGGAGTGACCGCCCGTTCTTTCCGTTCAGCTTGAGCCCACAGGGACTCTCCCATTCCTTTTTCGGCTCGCCATGCCCCAACCAGACAATCGGACTACGGGGAGCCAAGGGGGCGGGGCCCAGGGCAATGGTTCCCTCGATCTCGATTGGCTCCCCTGGGCCGATTCCAAGGTCAGAGAGCGGAATCGAAAAGCTGGGAGAGGCAGCAGTGACTCGAAACACCCTCTCTTGACGGGAAGGCGCGGGACTAGACCGCGGGATTCTCCAGCCCCTTTCCAGCTCCTCCGGGCTCCCAGCAGCCGTAGACGCACTTATCGCTCCCGGCCGGGCCCACATCAGCTCGAGCGAGGAGGTTGATCTCCCCGGGGGGACGTAGACCATCTCGTAATCCTGGTGGGACTGCGTCTCGGGGTCCCACATTGCTAGGCAGACTTTGCCCTCCGGGCAAGGAAGAGAGTCCTGGGCAGGCTGTACGTGAATCTGCCTAATCTGGGACTTGACCTCTTGCCCTCTACCGACAGTCAGATGCAAGATCCAAAGCCCTTCCTGCGGGAACGCGAAGCTCACCTCTCTGCCGCTTCTGTACTCAATAGAGCTTGGGTCACCGGCCTTAGCAAACTTCCAGTCGTAGGTGACCGTCCCCTGATTCTTCAGGGCCGTGAAGGAGGCCACTTCCCCTATTACCGGAAGAGTTGGCGACCAGGAGACGATGGCCTTGAGGGGCGGCAGTGGAGGCGGAGCTCCCCCGCGGTCGGCCTGCCATCTTGTGATCAGCGGCCATCCTTGACCTGAGGCAATGAGATCGATGGCTTCCCGCATGTTCGGCGCGCAGGCTAGGTTGATACCCCTCAGCTCAACCGGCCTCTGTGCAGGCGACCGGTTCGAGTAGAAGGAGAGGATCGCCGAAGGAACGCCCAATCCGTGCACCCCAAGACCACAGCGACTCCCGGTACACCAGCCGCCGCCAGGAATGGCGTGATGAGGCCTCGAGTCCTCGTCGGTACTCCACCGGAGGATAGAGGTGTCGATGCGCTCCGGAGACCCTCGTCTATGGATCTCCGGATCAGCAGCGAGATCCAAAGGCCCGCCCACTGGCTGTCCGCTATAGGTCTTCCCGCTGGTCACCCTTCGCGAAGGCACATACCCACACCCGGCGCCCGGGATAGTGCCGGACGCTGCGAGGCCGTCACCTAGGGAGCCAAGATCGTTGGCGACCTCGGCCTCTAGGGCTTGGAGAAAGGCGAAGTCCGCTTCTGAGACGCTCAGGGGGCGTTCCGTCTCTGCCCCGTGAGTGACCGAGGGCAACAGGGCCACTATCAGCGCAGCCACAGCTGCAAAGGTCCAATTGAAAACAGAGTCTTGTCTTGGCGACATGAATCCCTCCTAGGGGTCAGTTGATGATTGGGTCAAGTGGTCGGGGGGGGGGTATCGCCGGCCTCTACCGGCCAGTCGGCGTGTGCACAGGAGCAGGCCTGCCACTCCCCGCGATGGAACCGAGCTCCGGGCCCGGCGTGGATAGTGTTGTGGTCAACGTCGTTGAGCACCTGGAAGCGCTCATCGAAGACCGCGACAAGCTCCGCGAGGGAGTACTCGCCATCTCGCTCCTGATCCTGGTCAACATGGTGGACGTGTTCGTAAGCCTTAAGGCGGCGCCCAAGCTTCAGCGCCGCGGCCAAGCGGTGGGCGTATTGCCACCCGCCGGTATTGCAGTAACGACGCAGGGGCGAGCCCGTAGGGACATAGACCCTGCTGTAGCCCTTGTTATGGATTGATCGCGAGTTGCGCGGCAGGAGGTGGACCTCGCCGCCGATGCGCATCTCTTGGGCAAGAGCGCCCATCACCTCGGCAGCTAAGCCTTGGTCGAGGATGGCGCGGGCGAGATGCTGAACAGTGCTCACAGCGAGATCTCCGAGAGATCATCCGGAAGCCTCACCTTGAAGAGCCCCTGCCGTCCCCGCACCGGGAAAGGAATCAACCGACGAACACCGCAGGTCGACCACCCAAAACGACCCGATGAGTAGTCACCAAACCAGTGGTCTAGTGGGGCTAGTCCGCATTCGAGTAAGCACTCAGCGGTATTGCAGTCGTAGACATCGACGAGGGCAACCGCTTTACCGAAAGCCAGATCATCGACTTCCACGGTTCGGCCTGGAGTAAGGGGAGCCAGCGACCTCTGAAAAGTTGGATCAAGGAGTAGCTTCTTCAGCTCTCCAACCCTTCGGCGACGAGACGCGCAGATCAACAAGGGACCTCGATACCTGGTCCTCCAGGATCGGGTTTCGACCTTCTTAGCGCCCAGAGCCATCAAGGACGCCCAGGGTTCCCAAAGGGAGATGGCGGCAACCTCATCGCCAGGAACTAGATCTTTCGACCATCGGGCGACGCTCACTGCCCCACCCCCACCCATAGGCCCAGCAGAAACCCACCCAGGCCCCCGAGAAGGGAGCCAAACGCGAGCGCTGCTAAGAGCAACCTTTGAATCTCTCCTTCGCGGCAGGAAGATCGAAGGGGCCGGGAGAGGCTTCTGGAATGGGCGCTCATGACGCCCTCCTCTTCCTGTTCCTCAGCTCAAGGATGGAGCGCCCATGGCTAGTGATGAAACAGACCCGATTGAGATTTGTTCCCCTAGTGCTGACCCACAGGGACTGGCCGGCAGCAAGGCCGCAGACAAGAGAGATCGAGTCTGGGCCCGTGAGATCCAGGCTTCTGCCAAGGTCTTTGATTGAGGTTGGCCGAAGCGCCAAGATCGCCAATGCGACCATCTCGGCCGGCTCCAGCTGGCCTCCAGGTGATAGTTCTCCGACCAGGTCGAGCGCCTGGAGGCCGTCAGGGGTGATCTCGATAAGAACTCCCATCCCTCCCTTTCGGGGCCTGGTTCTGACGAAGTCGGAATCGCAGAGGTGCCTGAAGAGTTTCGAGAACTCGACCAGGCGCATGCCCATCGCCCAAGCCAAAGCCCCCGCCGGCTTCGGGGAGCGAGCCACTAAGGTGAGGAGGCGAACCTCGGATCTAAAGGGATGCATACTGCCTCCCCTCGTGAGCCCGTAGGAGGCGGGAGGTCAAGCGTTCTGACCACTTCTCCACCTTCCACTCGTCCCAGCCGTGGCAACCAAAGCGCTCCACAGCTTCGACCAGCTTTTGAAGCTGATAGCGGACACCCAGCTGCAACAAGTCTCTAGCAAGCTGCTCCTGGACTGGCCCGATTAGGTTTGTCGTGCGGTATGGGTCGCGGGCAAGAGGCGGGAGTTCGCCTGCCCTGCGGAGGATGGAGGAGGTTCGGCGCTCTAGGGCGCCGCGGAGGCGGCAGAGGACGGGGCGAGGAAGCCCCTCAAGATCCCGAGAGGAGGTGCTGCCGGATGAGCCCTGAAGGAATTGGTGCTTACTCGGAGCCAGGGTTGCGGGATTTGCCCCCGGCTTGCCCCCACGCCTCGACTCAAGAGCCCTTTCGGGACTCCCATGAGGACGGCAACTCTTTTGTTTGGAGAAGTTAGAAGTGGTGCCCAGACGCGGATTTGAACCACGGACACCCTGATTTTCAGTCAGGTGCTCTACCAACTGAGCTATCTGGGCGCCCAGGGGCGGAAGTGTACTCAGGGGATGGGGGGATCGTCAAGGGTGAGATTGGGGTGTTGGGATGTTCGGTTGGCAGAAGGCGGTATTCGGAGACACTGATGGCGGGACGGGTTAGAATGTCGCTCATGCCGAAGAACCTCTGGGTGCGTCTCCTCGCTGTTGGTTTGCTGGTGGCTGGAGTGACCGTGCCAGCTGTAGCTTGGACCCCGAATAGTCAGGTTTCGATCGCCGAGTCCGCAGCTAGGTTGGCTCCGCCGGATTTGCTGAGGTTGCTGGCAAAGCACCGCGAGGACTACCGAGAGGGGGTCATGGCGGCATTCCGGGACAAGGATGCTCGGAGTCATTTCAAGGACTTGGGCGGGAGGGGTTCGCTGGACAAGGCCTGGCAGCGGGAGGTGGAAAACGCCATCGCTGCCATCGAGGCTCATCGACCGTTTTCAGAAGTGGTCTACCGACTGGGGATGATGGCCCACTATCTGACCGATGCCAACAATCCCCTCAATGTGTCTTCAGCAGATTCCTTGGAGCCAAAGTACTTCGCGGACTTTTCCCGCTACCTGGAGAGTGCCGAGCCTCGATTTCAAGCGGTCTTCTATGGCTTGCGACCGGAGCTCGAGGGCGGCAAGACTTTGAACCCACTCTTGGAAGAGACCTTTGAGCGGTCTCAATCTCTCTATCGACTGGTGGGCCAGGAGTACCGTCGATTTCCCAAAATTGATGGCCGACGAAATTTCGATGACCGGTCCACCGCCTTCGGAGTCGCCGCTCTTTGCTACAGTCACGCTGTCAGCGACATCGCTGAAGCCCTCCGTTATATCTGGCTCAAGAGCGGCGGTGCTGACAGCAGGCGCCACCTACCGGAACGGGGTAAATACATCGTCCTCCTTCCCCGGGGTGATGCCCCAGCCCCTAGCCGCTGAATTCTCTCGACGATTCGACTTCGAAAGGAAATCGCCTCATGCTACCCGTCCGTCGAGCTTTGATCTCCGTTTCAGATAAGACTGGCCTCGCTGAGTTCGGTCGTGGCCTGCAACGGCTCGGGGTGGAGATCGTCTCCACCGGAGGAACGGCCCAATTTCTCCGAGACGAAGGGATTCCTGTTGTTCTCGTTTCGGAAGTCACTGGGTTCCCGGAAATCCTGGATGGCAGAGTCAAGACCTTGCACCCGCTGATCCACGGCGGAATCTTGGCGGACCGATCTCGCAGCAGCCACCTCGGCGAGCTGCAGGAGCACAGCATTACTCCCATCGACCTAGTAGCCGTGAACCTCTACCCCTTCGAGGACACCGCTGCCAAAGAAGGGGTCACTTTTCCGGAAGTCGTGGAAATGATCGATATCGGCGGCCCCAGCATGGTGCGCGCTGCCGCCAAGAACCACCAGGGGGTCGTCGTGGTAGTGGACCCTCAGGACTACTCTCGCGTCCTCGAAACCCTGGAAGAAGGCGAAGGGCACGTACCCGACCTGCTACGCCGTAGCCTTGCCGCTCGAGCTTTTCGCCATACTCGGGACTACGACACCGCCATTGCCGGCTGGCTGGAACAGCAGGGCGATGAGTTTCTCGAAGACCCACAAGACATGTTGCCGGAGCAACTGAGCTTCCAACTCACTCGGGAGATCGTGCCGCGCTATGGCGAGAACCCGCACCAAAGCTCAGCCATCTACCGATTCACCGATGGCCCGGGCCTGTTTAGCGGAATGACCATGCACCAGGGACGAGAGTTGTCCTGGAACAACCTGCTGGATGCGGACGCAGCCCGCAAGATGGTGGCCCAATTTGAAGACCCAGCCGTGGTCATCGTCAAGCACAACAACCCTTGCGGCATTGGCCTGGGGCGAAACCCGAAAGCGGCCTACCAACGAGCCCTGGCCACAGACCCGGTGTCCGCCTTCGGTTCCATCATCGCCTTCAACCGGCCAGTGGATGCCGCCGTGGCACGAGCCATGGCGGATTTATTCGTCGAAGTGATCATCGCTCCGGAATACGAACCGGCAGCCCTCGAGTTGATGGTCAAGAAGAAGCGCCGACGCTTGCTGGAGTGTCCGGTATTCCTTCCCCGTTCTGGTGAGCTCGACCTGCGCTCCATCAGCGGTGGCCTTTTGGTTCAGGAGTTGGATTCCATCGAGGACGATTCAGAGCCTTGGACCTGTCCGACCCAAAAGAAACCCACCAAGACTCAAAGGCAGGCCCTGGAGCTCGCCTGGAAAGTGTGCCGCTACGTCAAATCAAACGCCATCGTCATCACCAACCGCTTTCAAACGGTGGGCGTTGGTGCCGGTCAAATGAGCCGAGTGGACTCCTGCCGTCTCGCCATCGACAAGGCAAATCTAGCGGTCGAGGGCTGTGTCGCAGCCTCCGATGCATTTTTCCCATTCCGAGATGGCCTCGACGTACTTGCCGATGCTGGCATCACCGCCATCGTGCAGCCTGGCGGTAGTAAAAGAGACGATGAAGTCATTGCCGCTGCGGACGAACGAGGCATCGCGCTCCTTCACACTGGGACACGCCATTTTCGCCATTGACCTCAATCTTCATCGGCGCTCTCAAGCCCCAATGCCAAAGACATTCGCCGAACCTCAACCACCGCACTAGGAGCTCCCCATGAGATGTCTCTTCCTGCCTCGTGCTCTCGCTCTCATCCCGGTTCTCCTGTGGACCACCACGGCGGTGGGGCAAGACCCATGGCAGGTCCTGGAAGAAACCCGGCGCAGCCTCGTGGCAGCCGGTCCCACCGTGGCGGACTTCGACCAGACCTTTCTATTTCCTGGTTCCAAGACACCGGAGCGAGAGAGCGGAGAAATCGCCCTCAATCTGCCCGATTGCCTACGCTGGGACTACGCTGCCGCCTATGGCGAGAGTTACCTCCTCTGCCATGATGAGCTCCACACCTGGATCGAAGAGGACCAAGTCGGCCAACGCTACGAAGTCGATGTGAACAATGAACCCGGCCTGGACCTCCTCTTGTTGACCACGGAAGAGCTGCGCCAACGCTACCGGGCAGATGCCGAAACCCTCGATAGCGGAGAGATCACCATCGCCCTACAACCTGTCGCAGAGGGAAGCTCCATTCAGCGTGCCCGATTGACGGTCAAGCCACAGGACAAAAGGCTCGCCAGCCTCGAGTACGTCAACGCCGAAGGGGGAACGACTCGCTTTGATCTCTCTGCCTACCGACCCGCTTCGGAGACCCAGACTTTCGTTCCTCCAAAGGGTATTCAATGGACCCCTCAGGGAAGCCCCTAACCGAGGCAGGCACCGAGGATGCAGGCCGCCTCGGTGAAGACGTGGACGAGGGAAAAACTCTTCTCCCAAGAGACTTACTGAGCACTTATAATCCCGTAAACAACCTGGGCGAGCAGGTTGTGGTGAAAGTCACGGGTAGGCGAAACTGAAGAATCTAGCGGCGGATCAAGGCGGAAAGATGCAAGTAAACCCAGAAAATCCCCTTGGTCCTTCAACGGACAAGCACCGCCAGAGCCCCCGTCTCGACAGCACAGAGTTTCAACACAGGCTGATCAGCCCACTGGAAAGGATCCTCCAGACGATGTCTCGGAAATGGTTTCTTCTCGCCTTCATCCCCATCGCCTTCGCCCTCCTCACCTTTGCCCCCAGACCCGCTTCCGCCAAGAAGCTCGCCAAGGGCGAAAAGGTGGAATTCATGGGCTTGGTCACCGGTGCCGACGGCCAGCCACTGGCTGGAGTCACCGTCCACCTGGAGGCCATCCGAAAGAAATTCCGTGCGAGACGATTGCGCAAAGAGAAGGTGGACACCTTCTTGGTGAGCTCCCTGACCACCGACCGAGGTGAATATTCCATTCACTGGCCTTGGAATGACTACTACAACCGTTACGAGTTGGTCGTCACCATTCCGGTGCGCAATTCCAAGGGCAAGAGCCTCCATGAGCTCCAAAGAGTCGACATCACTGAGCAGGCTAAGGCCGGCAGCCCCATTCTTTCGACCCTGGTGGTCCAGGATACGACCTATCTCTACACCCTGAGGCGCTTCTTGGCCAGCTTGGATTCGGAAGATGAAAATCGCATCTACGAGGAGCTGGGAAGCCCGGACAAAGTCGAGGAGCTCGAAGGTGGCCAGGATGTCTCCTGGTGGTACTTCGAGACCGGCAAGGTCTATCGATTCTCTCAGGGCAAGCTCAAGGACATCGTCCCCTTCGATCCCGTCAAGAAATTCTGAGCCTGCCGACCTCTGAGGCTTGGGGCTAGCCGGTGAGTCTCGGGAGGGGCCCGTCGGGCGAATCGAGGGACGTTCCAGTAGAACGATCGAGAGCTACGAGTTCGGGTCCGAGGTGGAATCCTCCTGCTCCCGGCTCACATGGTTGACGTAGTCCCCGATGGGCGTCCGCAGCGGCGGTGGTTCGAGCC
This sequence comes from Deltaproteobacteria bacterium, assembly GCA_022601195.1. Lineage (GTDB taxonomy): Bacteria > Acidobacteriota > Thermoanaerobaculia > Multivoradales > JAHZIX01 > JAHZIX01. Next base: position 94,558 of record JAHZIX010000033.1, on the reverse strand, counting down.
CCATCAAGCTCGGTGGTGCTGCGGGCACGAAAATCTTACCCGCCGCGGAGGTAGCTTCCCCCTCAAGGACGAAAGCGGCATCGATTCTATGAATACCCCGGACCCGTGCGTAGCGAAATCGTCGTAGAGCTACGTCTTGCCAATGCAGGTGATCCTTCGGGGTCAGAATGGTTCCGTCGGGAGCGTCCGGCCACACTCGGGGAAGCTCGCTAGCGAACTGCACTTCCCCCCAGGGATGAGTCCCCGAGGCCAACTCCAGAGTCAGGTAGCCGGTGACCAAACGGCCCCAATCGAAGATCCACACCGCTTCTCTCTTTGGATCTGTGGCCACCGATGTGGGCCTCAAGACCTTTGGAATAGACCCAACCAGTGGCCCCGGCACCGCTCGCTCATCGCCGATCTGTGGGCTTCCCCAGCGACCGATGGGCGGTCGTCCCCAAACCTGCGGGGACTCGGAGGGGTCTAGAGGTAGCAGGCCTTGCTCTTGCCTTCGCTCTGTGGTCCGCAGAATACGCCAGCTGCCATCTGTTGCCACCAGCTCTACCCAATCGCCCTCCGCATTCCGCGACTGAAGACTCGCCAGCAAACCACCTCCGCCTCGCATGGAGCTGAGCTGGACCCACAAGCGATTGGTACCGGTGTGGAGCCAGTCCGCCACCTGGTAGACGTCCAACCCCGCTCCAGGTTGGTAGCGATTCCCCCCCAGTGGACGACCGTTGAGACTCACTCGGTATTCCTCGTCGGCCAGGATCAGCAATCTCGCCTTGCCCGGGGAAGACTCCAGGTCGAAATCTCGAGCAGCATGAATAATCTGCGGGGGCGACTTTTTGAGATCTTTCTTGGCGACTCGAGCCCAAATCCATTGAGCGCTGAGGGTCACCTGCCGTGACTCCCGAAACTGCCGGAAACCGACATGGGCCAGGGCAAGAGCCAAGAGGAGGAGAAGAAAAGCTGACCCTAGCCGCTTCAGAGAGCGGCGTTTGCCGAAACGATTCTGGGCAGAAACTGTCATCACCGGGATTCGTTTCCTCGTGGCCGTAGCCCGCCTAGAGCGAGCGACGAGTGAAGTGTCATCAAATAGAAGAGCCGCCGCCTCGAGACACTCTCGCACCCTTGGAGCAACCCCATTGACCCATCATAGTAACGGTTCCGGCGATTGGAAACGATCCTGCCACCAAAGCACAGATCTTAGCTGCCAGGTTTGGCCTCTCCTTTCCAAAACGAGGGATCCAGTGCTGACCGTGGCTACATTCGACCATGCTTCAGAATCGATACCAGCAGCCAGAACGCCATCACCGCTGCGACGACAAAACCCGCCAGACCGATCAACGGAATGTCGTGCCAAAGGGGAGGGAGACCAGCCAAAACGATCAGGGAGGAACCGATGACCAAGGACGCTAGCACGATGGCAAAAGCCAGCCGGTTACTGACCCGATCCAAAGTGGAAAGCATGGGCTCCATGCCGACGACCTCGAAGGCCATTTTCGCCCTGCCTCGGCGAATCTGACTCAGAGTCGAGCGCAGCTCCCCGGGCAGGTCACGCAGCAACCCCAGCAGAGTCGTGCTCGAGTCCAGCAGATCGCCTGCCCAGCGCTGTGGGAAGAATCGCTCCATCTGGATGCGGCGCAGAAAAGGGGCTGCATGTTCGCTGATCTCGAAATCCGGATCAAGATTTCGACACAAACCTTCGATATTGGCCAGCGCCTTGATGGTGAGAAAGAGGTCGGCGGGAATGCGTAGCTGATGCCTGGAAGCCACCTCAAGGAGCTCTTGAAGTACAGCTCCTAAGCTCAAATTCTTGAGGGGCTGAAAGAAGTGACGATCGGCGAAATCCCCCAATTCCCTCTCCAAGCTCCGCCGATCGATCTCCTCTCGGTGATCGCAAAGCTCTAGCAAAGCATCCACCATCACCTTGGGATTGCGTCGAACGATTCCAGCCAGGAGATCCGCGAAACTCTCTCGATTGGCTCGGTCCAAACGGCCCACCATGCCAAAATCCAAATAGCAAAGCGTGCCGTCCGGCTGGACGATGAGGTTTCCAGGGTGAGGATCGCCGTGAAAGAAGCCCTGCTCGAAGAGCTGCGCCATGGTCAGTTCCGCAGCCAGATCAGCGATCCGCTGGGGATCGACGCCAAATCTCTCTAACCCGGGTAGATTCGAGGCTTTGACTCCACTGACAAACTCCATGGTCAGCACCGCACGAGTCGTGGCTTGACGGTGAACTCGAGGCACCCGCACCCGTGGGTCGCGGGCCAAAAGCTCGGAAAACCGGTCCTGGTTGGCGGCTTCGAGGCGGTAGTCGAGCTCTTTCTCCAGGGAGACTCCCAACTCCTCCACCACTCGAGTCGGCCGATGCACCTCCCAGCCGTCCACTCGCCGCTCCACCAGCTGGGCGAGATTGAGCATGATCTCCAGATCGACCTCGATGGTGCGGCGCAACCCCGGGCGCTGTACCTTGACCACCACCTCTCGCCCTTCCACCGTTCGCGCCCGATGCACCTGACCAATGGAGGCTGCTGCCAGTGGTTCTTCCTCAAAACTCTCGAAGAGTTCCTCGAGAGGCCTGCCAAGTTCCTCTTCGACAATGCCCCTCACCTGTTCGAAGGGAAAAGACGGAACGTCATCCTGAAGCCGAGCCAGCTCCTTGAGGACATCCACCGGCAGCAGATCCGGCCGGGTTGACAGCAATTGCCCAGCCTTGATGAAGGTAGGTCCTAACTCCTCTAAAACCAGACGGAACCGCTCCGCTCGACTCAGCCGCTGAAAGTCCGGCGTTTTCTTGAATCGTTTGAGCCCGCCCTCGAGTACCTGATCCAATTTCAGGTTCTTGAGGACGTCGTAGTAGCCGTGCCGCAGCAGCACGCCAATGATCTGGCGGTAACGCTGTGCGTGGCGATAGGTCCGCCCCATGGTCTCGGTGGTCGCGCGAATGGATACCAAGTCGTTCTCCTATCGGTTCCCCTGCCTTTGAGAGAATACCCCAGGTGCTCCAACCGGAGTGCTCCAACCGGGGAGATCCAACCCCCGAGCGTCCAGCAAAGTGCTCTAACCAAAGAGCTTCATCCAGGGAAGATCAGAGGCAGCGACTGGCCCTAGGTTGACACCCGATCCATCATCGCTTTATTGTGGGTCGTGCCCCCCACGAACACGTCTTCACCTTCCCTCGAGAACAATCCTCGAGCCCCTTCCAAGAGCCCGCGCAACGGGCCTAGCAGCGTCGTGGGCGCAATCCCAGCTCGTTACGGATCTACCCGCCTACCGGGCAAAGCCCTGCTGTCCATCGATGGCAAGCCCATGGTGCAGCACGTCGTAGAGAGAGCCCAGCAGGTGCCGGGGCTGTCGCGGGTGGTGGTGTTGACGGACGACGAACGAATTGCCACCGCTGTGGAGGGATTTGGGGGAGAGTGGGAGATGACCCCCGTCGACTGCGCTAGCGGTACAGATCGCATCGCCTTTGCCGCCCGCCACTGGCCGGAAGAGGCCGTGGTCAACATCCAAGGGGACGAGCCGCTCATGGACCCGGATTCCATCGGTCGGCTGGCTCAGCACTTGGTGGCCCACCCCGAGGATCCTCTGGTCACCCTGGCCACGCCGGCTGCAGAAGGCGACCTGAACGACCCCAACGCCGTCAAGGTGGTGGTGGATTGCCGAGGCTATGGACTCTATTTCAGCCGAGCTGCGATACCCTATCCTCGAACACCGGGGGCGGTCCGCCCCCTCAAGCATCTCGGAATATACGGCTACCAGCGTCCCGCCTTGTTGCAGCTGGCTGCCTTGGCCCCCACGCCCTTGGAGCAATCCGAGAGTTTGGAGCAGTTGCGAGCCCTGGAGAATGGTCTCGCCATGCGAGTATTGATTGTCGAACAATCCTCCCCCGGAGTCGATACGGCGGAAGATCTAGAAAGGGTGCGGCGCATCCTAGAGCGAGGAGAAGGAGAGCGAGTATGACCACCAAGTACATTTTCGTCACCGGTGGAGTGGTCTCTTCCCTAGGTAAGGGGGTAGCCGCCGCGTCCGTAGGAGCCATTTTGAAGAGCCGTGGCTTCTCTGTCACCGCAATGAAGTTGGACCCTTATGTCAACGTCGATCCGGGCACCATGTCTCCCTACCAACATGGCGAGGTCTTTGTCACCGATGACGGAGCGGAAACGGATCTCGATCTGGGCCATTACGAACGCTTCATCGGTCTTTCCCTGACCAAGAAGCACAATTTCACCACCGGCAAGATCTACTCTCAGGTGCTCAAGAAGGAGCGCCGAGGTGACTATCTGGGCAAGACGGTGCAAGTCATTCCTCACGTCACGGACGAGATCAAGAAAGGCATGCGGCAAGTTGCCCAGGATCACGATGTGGTGATCGTAGAGATCGGCGGCACCATCGGCGACATTGAATCCTTGCCCTTCACCGAAGCCATTCGGCAATTTCGTCAGGAACTAGGCAGAAGCAACGCGGTGAATATCCACCTCACCTTGGTTCCCTACATCGCTGCTGCCGACGAGCTCAAGACCAAGCCCACCCAGCACTCCGTACGAGAGCTACGGGCCATCGGAATCACCGCGGACGTTCTCTTGTGCCGGGTCGACCGTCCGCTGCCGGACGAGATGAAGCGGAAGATCGCTCTGTTCTGCAACGTCGAGCCTCACCAGGTCATTGCCGCCCGGGACGTGGAGACGATCTACGAAGTACCGCTGCGGTTTTGCCACGAAGGCCTTGACGAGCTCCTGTTAGACCTCTTGAATCTCCCCCGCTACGAACGAGATATGTCGCGATGGGAAAGCCTGGTGAGCCGGGTCAAGCATCCGAAACGGCACGTTCGCATTGGGCTCGTTGGAAAGTACGTAGACTTTCCGGATGCTTACAAAAGCCTCAACGAAGCTCTGTACCACGGTGGCATCGCCAACGATGCCAAAGTCGAGATTAGCTATATCGACGCAGCGGAAATAGAGAGTGGCAATTGGCCCAGGGCCATGTATGAGGTGGATGCCCTGTTGGTCCCCATCGGCTTTGGGGTCCGGGGCAGCGAAGGCAAGATTACTGCCGTCGGATTCGCCCGGGAACACAACATCCCTCTCTTCGGAATCTGCCTGGGGATGCAGTGCATGGTCATCGACTTTGCCCGCAAATGCTGTGGCCTCCACGAGGCCAACTCCTCGGAGTTCGATGAAGATGCCGACGACGTGGTGATTTACAAGTTGCGGGATCTACTTGGAATCGAGGAAATGGGTGGCACCATGCGCCTGGGAGCCTACCCCTGCAAACTCAAGGAAGGCAGCCTGGCTCGCCGAATCTATGGTCAAGAGGAAGTCAGCGAGCGCCACCGACACCGCTATGAGGTCAACCAGAAATATCTCGCTACTCTGGAAGAGCACGGATTGACCATCTCGGGTTTATCCCCCGATGGCAAATTCGTAGAAATGGTCGAATTGGAGGGACACCCCTGGTTTCTTGGATGCCAGTTCCATCCGGAGTACAAGTCATCTCCTCTCAACCCGCACCCTCTTTTCGTCTCTTTCGTCGAGGCCGCCCTGACTTATCAGAAAAATCGCCCTGCCTCCTCTCCGGCAGACCTGATCGCCGCCACGGGGGAAGAGGGTCGTCAAAAAGAAGGCGCGGCAACGCCTCAAGAAACTTCTGTCGTCCACTCTGACGCCGGCTAGCGAACATGAGACCGAGCCCCACTCAACTTGCTCCTGGCGTCGAGATCTGCAGCGACCGCCTTCCCTTTATCTGCGGCCCCTGCGCTGTAGAAAGCGAAGCGGGCACCCTGGAAGCTGCCGGGATCGTGGCGGCTATCGCCCAGCGCTTGGACCTGCCATTGATCTTCAAGGCATCCTTCGACAAGGCGAATCGGAGCTCCGGGAGCAGTTTCCGGGGCCTCGGCCTGGAGGAGGGTCTACGCATCTTGGCTTTAGCGGGAGAGACCACGGGATTGCCCCTGCTAACGGATATCCATGAACCCCACCAGGTGGGTCCAGCTGCGGAGGTCTGCGACGTTCTGCAGATCCCCGCCTTTCTCTGCCGGCAAACCGACCTCATCGTTGCCGCCGCTGCTTCCGGCCGCGCCGTCAACATCAAAAAAGGTCAATTCATGGCACCGGACGATATGCGCCGTGCCGTGGACAAGGCGAGGAATGCGGGCGGCGAAAGAGTTACCGTCACCGAGCGCGGTTTTTCCTTTGGCTACCACAACCTGGTCGTGGACATGCGTAGCTTCGCAATGATGCAAGCCGAGGGGATTCCGGTGATTTTCGATGTCACCCACTCTCTCCAACTGCCCGGCGGTGGGGTCGAAACCGGTGGAGCACGGCAATTCGCAGAACCCCTGGCGAGAGCCGCTGTGGCCGCGGGAGCGGACGGTATTTTCATGGAAATCCACCCTCGACCGGAAGAAGCCCTATCCGACAGCACGACTCAGCTTTCACCACAACGAGGGGAAGCTCTGGCGGCAAGCTTGCTCGCCGTCCATGCTGCCCTCCCGAGGGAGTCCTAGCCTTGAGCCAAGACGACGCCTCGAGCCAGAAGACGCCGGGAAAAAAGGCCCTACGAAGCCCTCAGGAGGTGGCCCGGGAAGTCCTCACTATCGAGGCCAACGCCATCCTGGGGCTCGTCCCTCTCCTCGATGAGCAGTTCGAACGGGCCGTCGAGACGATTCGAGCTTGCACTGGCCGGGTGGTTTGTACCGGCATGGGCAAGAGCGGCCTGGTGATGAAAAAGGTGGCTGCGACCCTGGCTTCCACAGGTACGCCGTCCATGTTTCTCCACCCAGCAGAAGCCATCCATGGCGACTTCGGCATGATCGTCCAAGGCGACTTGGTCTTAGCAGCATCCTATTCTGGAGCCACGGAGGAGCTGTTGCGGCTGGTAGAGACGCTCAAGCGCCTCGGCGTCCCCCTCATTGCCATGACTGGCCGAGACGGGAGCCCCTTGGCTCGAGCCGCGGAGCTGCACCTTGCGGTCCCCATCGACCGGGAAGCCTGTCCCTTGAACCTGGCCCCCACCGCTTCCACCACCGCCACCTTGGCTCTGGCGGACGCTCTCGCCATGGCCCTTCTCGAAGCGCGAGGCTTTACTCCGGAAGATTTCGCAAAACTTCACCCGGGAGGCCGCCTGGGCAAACGGCTTCTGCGGGTTCGTGAGCTGATGCACCACAGTGACGCTCTCCCCAAGGTTTCGGTGGAAACGCCCATGCGGGAAGCGATTTATGAAATGTCCAGCAAAGGCCTGGGCATCACGGCGGTCACCGATCAGGAGAACCGCCTTGCGGGCTGCATTTCGGACGGTGATCTACGTCGCCTCCTGGAGAAGGGAGAAGGAATCCTTCACCTCAATGCTGGAGACTGTATGCGGTCCGGCGCTCGCAGCATCGACCCGGGCGAGATGGCACCGGTGGCCTTGAAAGAGATGGAGGACCACCGCATTACCTCTCTCTTCGTCTGCGAACCGGATGGTCAATTGCAGGGAATCATCCACCTCCATGACCTCTGGGGCCTGGAGCTCTTCTAGACGCTGATGTTGGACTCAGAACTTTCCCTCCGTGCCGGCAAGCTGCGCTGGTTTCTCACCGACGTGGACGGCGTCCTCACGGATGGCCGCATGTTTTACGGACCCCAAGGGGAGGCTCTCAAAGTCTTCCATGTCCGCGACGGCCTCGCCCTCAAACTCGCCCAAAAGGCGGGGATTCGGGTCGGTTTGCTGTCCGCTCGGGGCGGCCCTGCTGTCGAGCATCGAGCCGCCGAGCTGGGACTAGACCTCTGTCTCCTGAAAAAAAAGAACAAACTAGCTTCTTTCCAGGAGTTCCTCGCTGAGAACAACGTGGAAGCCGAGGCGGTAGCTTATGTGGGAGATGACCTCCAGGATCTGCTGGTTCTCACCCACTGTGGCCTTTCCTTCTGCCCAGCAGATGCAGCGCCCGAGGTCCATGCCCGGGTCGACTGCGTTCTGCAAACCGCTGGCGGAAAAGGGGCCGTTAGAGAAGCTATCGAGTCGATCCTGAAGGCTCGCAACGCCTGGGAGAACTTGCTAGCGAGCTACCTTCCGGCACCAAATTCCTGAGCGCTCAATGCTAGAATCCGCCGGCATGTGCCGCGCCCTTCACCCCACTGCCATCGCCCTGCTCTTCGTCCTGGTAGCTAGTTGTGGCCAGCGGGAAGTCAGCCCCAGCCAACCTCCTCCTTGGCAAGTTATCGACCTGATCGTCCAAAAACCGGCCATCGATGCTAACTCTCCCATTCTCGGCGGCAGAAAACCCTGGAAAAGACTGCGCACCTACCTTGGCGCCAAGGAAATCCGAGATCGGAATCGGATTCAGCCTTTCTACTTCGAGCGCATTCCTCAAATGGCTGCTAGTCAGATATCTGCCATCGAACAGATCGTCGACAGCCGGTTGCGCTGGACGGTGGACCTGGGGAAAGAGCCGTTCGTCTCCTTCATCCCTCTCGGTAACCAAGAGCGCCCCTTATCGACCTTTTACCGAGTGGCCGTCAGAACGCAAGAGGGAGAAGAAACAACCCTCTACCGTGCCCAGGCTCACCAACGCATACCTCCAGCGCCAGCTACCGAAACCGTCGATTTGAGCGCTTTTTCTGAGACCACCATCGACCTGATCTTCGAGATTCAGCCCCCAGCCCATGCTGGCAAGTTCAACCCTCGCAGTCGTAGCCTGTGGGGAAGCCCTGCCGTCTACAGCCGCAAGAGCCTCGAGAAACTCCCTGCAAAGACCTCCAGCTCGGCAGCCGAGCCCTCCCACAATGAGGGCCTTCCCAACGTTCTGCTCATTGGAGCCGACACCCTGAGGGCGGATTCTCTCGGCGCCTATGGAGCCAAGCCAAGCCTCACTCCAGCTCTGGATCGCTTAGCCAGCGAGAGCGATGTCTGGCTCAATGCCATCTCTTGCTTCAACGTCACCAACCCCAGCTTCGTCTCCCTCATGACCGGCCTCTATGGCAAAAATCATGGGGTTTACGATATGAAAACTCAGCTGCCACCGGAGCACACGACCCTCGCCGAGGCCTTTTCTCAAGCTGGGTACGCCACCTTGGGAGTCATTTCCGCCCGGCATCTCCGAGATCAAGGCTCCGGCCTGGGCCAGGGGTTTGATCAGATGCGAGTCTCCAAGGGTCATGACGCCGCTGAGCTGGCTGTTGGCCACACCATGAGCTGGCTCCAAGATTTGGAGGCTCAGAACCTGGAGCTTCAGGAACCGGAACCGTCGGAACCGTCGGGACAATCAGCGCAGGCGCCGCAGGAAAAAAGGCAGCCTTTCTTTGCCTGGGTTCATCTCTTCGATGTACACACCCCCCACACCCCTCCTTCTCCCTACAGCCTCGGCTTTCATCCGGAAGAAGCCACCGGCATGAAACCTCCGAAACGTTGGAACTTGTTTCGCAGCCCAGGCCCCTTGGAGTTCGTGAACCACGCTTTTGGGGGAGAAAAGGACCTTTACCGGGGGGAACTAGCCTACTTGGATCGCCAAGTGGATCGACTCCTCGATTTTCTCAGCAGCCGAGGCCAACTGGACAACACCATCGTCGTATTCGTTGCCGACCACGGAGAAAACCTGGAGGATCACGGCATCCTCTACGCTCACCATGGACTCTGGCAGACTACGACCCATGTCCCCCTGATGATCCGGTGGCCCGACGCCCTGGTGAATCCGGAGACTCCCCGCGGCCGCCGCTTCGACGGACTGGTTCAGAATGTCGATATTTTCCCAACCGTCCTCGCCGCCGCTGGACTTCCAGTCCTCGAACAGGACGGGCAAGACCTGAGAACCCTCACCGCCGAAAATTCCCGCGGCCACCGGGCGGTCTTTAGCGAACACGCTCACCGCTGGGGAACTCGAGTACGCACCGAGCGCCACTCCTACATGGTCAGCCAGGGAAATCCCTACTTCGAAGACGGCCCCTACCTCTTCGACCTGGAAAACGATCCGGAAGAGCTCCACAATCTCGCCGGTACTGGGCTACCAGAGGAAGCAGAGCTGGACCGCACTCTCAAGGGTTGGTTGGCTGAACGTCGCGAGAGCTCTCCGACCCTACCCGCCAACCTCAGTCAAGAGGATATCGACCGCCTGCGGGCCCTGGGTTATTTGTAGAAATCCGCCCCCGTGGGTTCCTGGAATGGGTCGGCAAGCCCCCCGGTGCTTAGCTACTCGAAGTTAGCTGCTCCGAGCTTCGGTCTCTTCTACCGCTTCCTTCTTTCGTTTGCGCTCCACTAGCATCGCCGCGAAAACTCCCAACAGATAGAGCCCGATGGTCGGTAGGGCGAAAATCAGCAAATTCACCACATCCGGAGTGGGGGTGAGAATCGCTGCGACGATAAAAATCAGCAACACCGCCCAGCGAAAGTGCCGCAGTAAGAAGCGGGGGCTGACCACTCCGAGGGCCGAAAGGAGGAAGATGAGAATCGGCAGCTCAAACATGACGCCAAGACCGAGGATGACCGTCATGAGGAAACGTAAATACATTCCCGCTGCGATTACGGCCTGAAATTCGTCTCCCATGCCGAGGAGAAATTTCACCGCGAAGGGAAAGGCGACCAAGTAGGCAAATGCTCCTCCGGCGACAAAGAAGAAGGTGCCGAAGAAGATGAACGGTAGGGCCCAACGCCTTTCCTTCGGATAGAGACCCGGCGATATGAAACCCCAAAGTTGGCTGAGGATATAGGGCGATGCCAGGAATACCGCCGCCAGGGCCGCTGTTTTGAAGTACAGCAAGAAGGGCTCGGTGACCGAGAAAAAGGCGAGTTTCTGGTCACCTGGCAAAAGAGGTTCGATGGGAGCCTTGAGGAAAGCAAAAATCTGCCGGTGAAAGGCCCAGCAAATCCCAAAAGCGATGGCGAAACCAATCACCGATCGGAAAATCCGCTTACGGAGCTCCTCAAGGTGCTCCATGAGGCTCATGGAGGGCAACTCTTCTGAGTCATCGGCCGCTGAGCGGCCTTCCAGCAACGACATCAGTAGGATTCAGCCACTAAGCGGACTCACCGTCCGGCGCCGCCGGTTTCTTTTTCACAGCAGAGCTCGATTCCAGTTCGAGGTCCGCCCCCTCGGTGACAGCCGATGGGGTACTACCCTCACCAGCACTGGCCCCCGGATCAGAAGTAGCTCCCTGATCGGTGGGCGCCTCTTCTGCGAGGACCGAGGGTCCGGAAGGTTGCCGGGAAACCGTTGCGGCGGGCTCCCTTCGGTCCGCCAGCTGGGGCCTAGCAGACTCCCGCTTCTCTTCTTCCGCCAGGCTCATCTCGACGTTGAAGGTTCGCTTGAGCTCGTTGGAGGCCCGTCGAAATTCGCCCATGCCCTTGCCGAGCATCCGCCCCATCTCGGGCAATCGTTTCGGCCCAAAAATCAACAGGGCGAGAATCAAAATGAATGCGACTTCCGTAAAACCTAATGATCCAATCATGGGACGAGAGGTTTGTGGCTCACCCAAAGACCTAGGGCTGCCGTGAAACCTTCCCCTCCTTTCGATGGTAGACTGACATCATGAGAAAACCCTGGCGATTGACAGCAATCTTTCTATTTGCGGCAGCGATTCTGACCGGAGCCTTTTACGGTACCCGAATCCAAGCGCTGAACGAAGAAACCCGCGAGTCGATGAAATTGTACACCGAGCTGTTGGGTGTTGCCCGCCAGAACTACGGCGCGGAGATCAACTATCGGGACTTAGTCTACGCCTCGATCCAAGGAATGACCCGCACTTTGGATCCTCACACCAGTTTTCTCGCACCCCAGGCCTATGACGGGATGCGCCAACGGCAGCAGGCGAGCTTCTTTGGCCTGGGGATTCTAGTTGGTCAAAGGAATGGTCGAGTCACCGTCATTACCCCCATCGACGGCGGCCCCGCTTCTCGTCTGGGAATCCGTGCCGGGGACATCATCGACACCATCGACGGTGAAGACACGGAACCCATGAGCATCGACGATGCGGTCGGCCTGTTGAAGGGCCCCAAAGGCACTCCGGTGACCATAACCGTGCTCCGTCGTGGCCTCGACAAGCCCCTCGAAATGACCGTAATTCGTGCCGAGATCCCTCAGACAACCGTCCGATACTCCTACATGATGACTCCGGACACTGGCTATATGCGGATCACTGACTTCAACCGAAGCACCGGCCAGGAAGTGACCGAGAAGTTGGCCGAGCTGCGCTCTCAGGGCATGAAGCGCCTACTGATCGACCTCCGCAACAACGGAGGCGGGCTACTGGATCAAGCCATCGAGGTGGGAGAGCTCTTCGTACCCAAGGGGACCCGCATCGTTGAGACCCGAGGTCGCACTCGCAGCTCTCACCAAACTTTCTACGCCGACGAGCGCCGGTCAGACATGGAAGCTCCCATCGTCGTGCTCGTCAATAGCGGCACCGCTTCGGCAGCAGAAATCCTCGCTGGAGCTATCCAAGACCACGACATCGGCATCATCGCCGGATCTCCCACTTGGGGCAAGGGTCTGGTGCAAACGGTTTACAGCCTCTCCTACGGCGCCGGACTGGCCCTCACTACCGCCAAGTACTACACCCCTTCCGGACGCCTCATCCAGAGAGACTACAGCTCTTATTACGACTACTATGCCTACAATCCTCAAACGGCAGAAGCGAATCTACTGGAGGGTGAGGATGGGAGTGAGAGTGAGGCGCCCACTGCACACACCGCAGAGGATACCTACGAAACAGATCTGGGAAGAAAGGTCTACGGTGGCGGAGGCATCACCCCCGACATCGCCCTGGAACCCCGAGCCGTCTCCCCTTTTCTCCAGCGGCTCTTTACCCACAACGCCTTCTTCGACTTCGCCGTCGACTACCACAACCGCAAGCCGATCAAGAGCGAGGCTTGGAAGCCGCCGGCTCAGCTGGTCACGGAGTTCCGTAACTGGCTCGAAGAAGAGGAGATCGGCACCAAGGAAGAATTGAAGGAAGATCTCGACAACCCGGAGACCCGTGAGTTCGTGAGCCGGCAAATCCACGCTGAGATCTTCAACGCTTCTTTCGGCCAAGAAGCCTGGCACCGAGTCCTCTCCAAGGGCGACGACCAGATCCAAGCAGCCCTCGAGCTATTCGGCGATGCTAGCGAACTGCTCGCCTCACGGCAGAGGTTGCAACTCGAGACAGAGCGTCGGGCTTCCCTCAGCAAAAGCGACCTCGAGGCGGGCGTTGGCGAAATCGAGACCGCCGAGCCAAAGACCAACTAGTCGTCTCCGGCGGAGACGACCTCCGCCTTGTCCGGTCTTGGTATCCGCAGATCACCCTTGAATCTTGGGCCAGCCCGGCCTGAAACCACCATTCACTCCAAGCCGCTGGCCATTAGGGAAGATCAGGCCTCGGCTTGCAGACCAGGAAAATTCTGGTCTGCCGGCAAATTTCCAGCGACTCGTAAGGTCGACCTATCGAGTAAACGGGGAGATTGGCCTGTCCAAGGCTATCCTCGACTTCCCTCCGGTTGTCCCCCATGTATCCGTTCTGATTCCTTTTCTGCGAGGCCTCAGCCTGGACTGACGGGTCCGCCTACCCAGTTCCAAAGCAGGGGGGCGTAGGGGGTCTTCCTGAAGGTCTCGATAGGAGGGGGTGGACCGAATGGGTCGAGCTCACCATCTGCCCGGTAGGTAGAACGCAAAAATGCCCCCCACCCTGAGAACGGCAGGAGGCATTTCTTGAAGCTCCTAGCTCGGAGCCAGCGGAGGCCGAGTCGACTAATTGCTAACCGTGAAGGTCCGCTCTCCGATCAAGGTCACTCCAGCCGGGCGGGCATTGTCGATCACGAAAACTTGAATCTGGTGCAAGCCGTTTTCAAACTGAGTCGTGTCCAGGCCAAACCGAAAACCGGGTAGTGGGCTGTTGGGAAAACCGGGATGGCGGCGGCGAATCACCGGTCTGGCTTGATCCTGAATTGCGGTCCCTACCGAGACACCATCGATATGAATATCGATCTCGCGGATTCCTTCCCAATCGAGAGCCCATCCCACCACATTGACCGTGCCGGCATGAGTTTGACCATTCTGAGGTCGCCCCACCTGGCCAAAGGCTCCCTGATTGTCGACGTCATCGTCACAAAGGAAGACCACCGGAATCTCAGCGATATTGGCAAATTGGCCAGTGATGTCGCCAACCCGGATGGTCAGCACATGGAAGCCCCGGGTGTAGCCGAACTCCAACAACGCCCCGATGTCCATGGCAAACCGGAAGCCGGCATTGGGGGAATCCTTAGCACCAGGGAAGTTTCTCTCGATATCCTGCCTCGTCAAACCGAAACAGTTGGTCAAGCCGCCGGAGTCCGGGTTGTGGATACAATCCAGACGGCTATTTGCGAATACCGATCCGTCGATCAACAGCTCGACGTAGCTCACACCCTCGTCGCCAATCTCGACCCCCAGGTCCAGGGTCCAACCTTCGACGATGCTGTAGCGCCGAGGGAAGTCGGCGACATTGCAGTTGCCAAACAGTTGGGCGTTGCGGCTGGGGAAATCAATCCGGCCAAAGGGCACTAGAGTGTGAGTGGTGTTGGTAAATTCCAGCACCTTGGCGCGAAGGAAACGCCGCTCGCCACTGTTGGCGATACATTGAGCCTCCACCGTGTGGAGACCGTTGGTATAACGGGCGGTGTTGAGCTGTATACCGAACCCGGCGTTTGCTGAGTTGGGAAAGCCCGGTCGGGCTCGCTCAACATCGGGGCGTCGGGTGCCATAGAAGGCTCTCCCCGCGATCAGTCCGTCGACATAGATGTCGACCGCAGCGATGCCATCGTCGTCCAGGCACCAACCATGAATTGGCAAGAAGCCACCACCGGCAGTTCCACCGCCGGAAATTCCACCCAGGGAACCAATGGGAAGCGCCGCCGAAGCTGGAAGCGCCAACAAGAAACCACAGAAGATTGCGAGAAGCCAGGTGCGCTTCATTTTTAGGTCCTCCAGTATCGGCACGAGGGGGCGATGGATACCGCTGAAAAGTCTGTCATTTTCGATGACTAATTGTCCTAGCCTAATGTATTACATGAACTTTTCGCAGGATTCTACCGCTCGCTATTCGAAAAAGTCAATTTATCTCCTGCCAAAAAGCCTCTGAACCCCTCCGCGAAACCAGCAGACGTCCAGCTCTCCTCAGCTACTGGCAACCCTCGTGTCTCCAGTTAGGTAGGAGAAAGCCAAATCTCCGAGGGATGGCAGATCGTAGCCCCCCTCCAGTACTGAGAATAGCCGACCGTCACAGATCTCCTGAGCTCCTGCCCTCAACCGCTTACCGAGCTCAGCGATTCCGTTGAGGCTCACCTGGAACCCTCCTAGGGGGTCATCCTGCCAAATATCGAACCCTGCCGAGGCGATGAGAACCTCCGGCTGGAACTTTGCCAGGGCCGGCAGAATCTCGTTGTCCACAGCGGTTAGAAATTCTTCATCTCCCGTCCCCATCGGCAGAGGAACATTGAGGGTAGCTCCTTCCCCCTGGCCCAGGCCACGCTCCTCCCGCTGGCCCGTTCCCGGGTAAAACGGGTGTTGATGAGTGCTAGCGTAGAAGACGTCCTTCCGATGCTCAAAGATGTGTTGCGTGCCATTGCCGTGATGCACGTCGAAGTCAAAGATGGCGACCCGTTCGAGACCATGATGGCGGAGTAAATAGTCTGCAGCGACCGCCGCGTTGTTCAAGAAGCAGAATCCCATGGCGACTCCGCGCTCGGCGTGGTGCCCAGGCGGCCGGACGGCGGAAAAAGCATTCTCTGCCTCCCCCGTTGCGGTCGCCCGAGCTGCCATCACCGTGGCATGAACAGCTCCCCACGCTGCCTTCCAGCTATTTGGAGACAGTGGATTATCTGCAGAATCCAACAGCCCGTCTCCACGTTCGACAGCCCGTTCGAATCTCCCCACGTATTCCGGATCATGAACCGCTTCAACACTGACCTCCGACCGCGAATCGGCAGTAGCCTCGACGATCTCGATGCCCCGGTTTTGTAAGGCGACGAGAATGCCATCCAGCCGCTCAGGGCGCTCCGGATAGCCTGCCGGTGCCCGATGCTCGAGGCACCGGGCTGAGGTGAACACACAAGTCATAGCCGGTATTCTATTTCAACTCGCCAACCTTTGCCGCCAACGGGCCACCACAGAGCTCACACTGCTCGCCCTCAACGAGCCATCAAGGCGCTCGACAATCTCATGACAGGTCCATCCCTCGACCAGAGCCATCCGCAGAATCATGAGATCTCTTCGTTTCGTCACCTTGGAAGACCCTCGATAGCGGGCCACGAGAAGCTGGCACTTTTCTCGTCTCAAGAGGCGATCTTCAGCACTTGGACGGGGATCCAAGAGCTCTTCAAACGCTGGCCAGCGATCCGCTTGGAGGTGAGGGGTATTTCCCCCGCCTCTCTTACTTGCATGTAGATGCCTCCAGCGATCTGTCACGACACTACAGGCGACCTGCCGGAGGTAAACCCGAATCTCTGCCTCGCGCCTGCGCTGAATCCGCGGCCCAGCCCCCGCCGGGGACTGAGCAAGGAGACGGAAGTAGGCCTCCTGCAGGGCTTCTTCCAACTCCTCCACCGAGGTTCTCATCCCCAACCGGATGAAATGGCTGCGAAGATAGCTCGCCAGCAAGCCGCCGTATCGGCCAATGAAGGTGCTCCAAAGGGTTTGTGAATCGATCTCGCTCGATGCAGGGGTACCAGTGCTCATCCGTCCGCTCCTCGAATAAAGGAAGCGGAAGAGCGAATTCAGAATGTAGGAGTTTGGGTCGACCCCAGAAAGGTCGAAGCAGCAAGCCCAGCTAGCCTACCACATCAATCTTTTAGCAAGTTAGGTTCCTGCTCAAGAAACGCGAACAACGGCCTCTTGGCTGAACCAAGCTGGCCGCCTAGGACTCGCCCTATCTTGGTAGACTGTAGCTTCGACGGAGCGGCCTAATCACCCCAGGTTGCTGGGGAAAATCGCGGGTCTGCAGAAAAAAGAGGGTTCTAGCATTGAGAAAGAGGAAGACACCGGACACCAAACAGAATCTTGCCGGGGATTCCTCGAAAAGAAGGCGTCCCCCGAAGCCCGCTAGAGGCAAATCCATGCGAGACGCAAAAGCTCTGAGCTGGCGTCGATGGCTCCTGACCTACCTCGCTCTCCCCTTCCTCCTTGTAGGCTGCAAGGAAAAGGTGCCCCCAGCTGCTCCGACCCCATCCCTCGCGGGAGCTGCCGAGGGCTGGAATGTTCTTCTAGTCACCGTGGATACCCTGCGGGCAGACCGCCTCAATAGCTATGGATATGACGACCACGTAACCAGCCCCAACATCGACAACCTCCTGAGCTCGGGGATTCGTTTTGCCAATGCCAATTCCCCCAGGGCCCTCACCTGGCCCTCTCTGGCGACGACCCTTACCGGCCTTTACCCGAGTGGACACGGAGTCATCCAGAACGGTTACAACCTGCCGGACGACCTGCCGACCTTACCCAAGATCCTGGACGACAAAGGGTACGAAACAGCTGCTTACCTCAGCAATATGTGTCAGGCGAACCACCAAGGGTGGGATACCTTTCGCTGTAGCCAGGGCCGGGATGGACGTAGTGTCCAGTGGGCGCTGGAGTGGATGGACGAGCAGAAGGAGAAACGCCCTTATTTTCTCTGGGTTCACCTATTCGGTGCCCACGGGCCCTACTACAACGGCGGCGAGCACCTCGTCTCAGAATTGGACCCGGACTATCAAGGGGACCTAGTTGCCAAGAAATGGCGACTGAATGCAGTCATGAAAAATAGCGAGAAGCTGGACCAGGACGACATTCGACGCCTAGATGCTATCTATGACGCCGCTGTCATCGGTACGGACCGATTGGTAGCCCGACTTTTGGACGGACTCAAGGATCGAGGGGGGCTAGAGAAAACCCTCGTGGTGTTCCTCGCCGACCACGGCGAAGACCTATACCAGCACCATGGCTACATCTACCACGCCTGTTCGGTCTACCAAAGCACCCTTCATGTTCCCTTAGGAATCAGTGCTCCTGGCCTCATCTCTCCAGGCTCGGCGGTAACGCAGGCTGTAGAGCTCTCAGATGTCGCCCCTACCCTTCTCGACCTCTTGGCCATCGAGCCTTTGCAAGAATCCCATGGCGTCAGCCTCAGACCCTACCTAGAAAGGCCCACCCGGGGTGGGGATGGCAAACCTGCTTTCTCTGAGTATGGCGACTCGCGAATCCGGACTGCTCAATTTGATGGCTGGAAACTAGTGGTCAACCCCGACTCCATCGTCCCCGTTTGTTTCGCTGATGGCCCTCATAACCACTACCCCATCGGGACCGTCGAGCTCTACGATCTGGAGTCCGACCCCCTGGAGCAAGTTGACCTGGCGGAGCAACACCCGGGCAGAGTTGCAGAGCTGAAAGGGCAGATTCGGCAGCGCTTCTCGAATCTCGAGAATCGAGCTGGCGACCAAGATCTGTCAGACGAGCTCAAAGAAGAGCTACGCAGTCTCGGCTATGTGGCCAACTGATGCGAATCTCCGAGTGGGGCTAACTCTGAGGGAGACTAGGATTTGCGGGGGATCTGAGACTCGCTAGGGGAGCCTCGAAGCGGGATGGAAAAGCGGGTTGGAAGTAGCCCGCGAGGGGACTTTCGTCCCCAGGCAGGTCCTCACTTCGAAGAAAAGGCTAGCGCAGCTTCTGCTCTTTGAATTCGACGTGGCGGCGAACCTTCGGATCATATTTTTTCAGTACCAACTTCTCGGCGGCACTCTTCTTATTCTTGGTAGTCGTGTAGAAATAGCCAGTTCCGGCCGTGGAGACCAACTTAATCTTCTCGCGCATGATGAAAAGCTCCTTTGAGAGGATCCGTTGAGAGAACGACGCGCTAGGTAGTGGCCCCAGCGCACCCTTGAGAGAAATTCTGCTCTTTCTTGCAGAATCTCTCTTCTACCAATCAAAGCACTATCGGCCACCGCGCTATTGCGCAGATGTATCGACTTGCTCTCTCTGGAATCCCAATCTCTTGTTTTCGCCCTGGCAGCTCTCCTTAGAACTACCAAGAGCCCTCGACGCTACCTGTTTCCCATCACCGGGTCAAGCCTGAGCTGCCGCCAGCACTCTAAGTGCCCGTGGAGAAACTCTCTCTGGCTAGCGAGCGGCGACTCGATGTAGAAAAACTCTCGGTAAACCTCCGGCGAGCCCCTTGTTTCGCCGCTGGGTTCACCACAAAAACCTCAGCAGTGCCCCAAACCAGAGACCTCCACGACAGGTTCCTAAGCCATGAGCCGTCCGGCGGCCTAAAGCCAGAGGAATCTACCTTGATGCAGATCCTGCTTCCGCCAACTAGGCATTGAGGGAGCAACTAGCTAATGATCTGGAGACCGAGGGTATGGAGACGTAGAGTGGTAAGGAGACTGAATGGCGGGGCCGACGGGACTCGAACCCGCGACCTCCGGCGTGACAGGCCGGCATTCTAACCAGCTGAACTACGACCCCGCATAAGTCTCTTTATCGGCCGCTGAGCTTACCAGATTTGGTGGGAGGTGTGGGACTTGAACCCGCGACCCCCTGCGTGTAAAGCAGGTGCTCTACCACTGAGCTAACCTCCCCCGGCGGCCAGGGCGGCTAATGGTACCCAAGGGTATCGAAGGAAGTCAACGGTCGTCTCGTTTTAGCCCGAAAGGACCTCGACTCGAGAAGGCTCCCCCCCTTGCCCCTTTTGGGCCTTTTCGACCAGGATTCAACCTGCCTCCGAGCTCCGAAGAGCCGAAATGCACAGGCCCAGCGGCGAGTAGGTCTCAAGATGACGAGGCAGAATCTCGACTTCCCCGCCTGATACCGCGAGCCGGTTTGTTCATGACAGAATTAGGATTCCCTGGGTTTCATGGCCCACCGAATCGCACAACTAAGGAGTTTCAAATAATGCACCAGCTGCCGGATCTACCCTACGCCTACGACGCTCTCCAAGACCATATTGACGCTAGAACCATGGAAATTCACCACGGAAAACACCATAACGCCTACGTCAACAACCTCAACGCAGCCCTGGAGGGCCATGATGATCTTGCCAGCAAGAGCATCGAAGACCTCCTTCGGGGTATTGAATCGGTTCCCGAAGGCATTCGAAACGCCGTCCGCAACAACGGCGGAGGCCATGCCAACCACAGCCTCTTCTGGCCTTGCATGAGCCCCACCGGAGGCGGTGCCCCGGCCGGCAAGCTAGCAGAGGCCATCGAAAGAGACCTCGGCGGCTTCCAGGCCTTCCAGGAAGCGTTCGCCAAGGCAGCAGGTACCCGCTTTGGCTCCGGATGGGCCTGGCTCTGCCTCAACGACGGCAAACTCGAGGTTTCTTCGACCGCCAACCAAGACAGCCCCCTGATGGAAGGGCGAACCCCCCTCCTGGGATTGGACGTCTGGGAACACGCGTACTACCTGAACTACCAGAACCGCCGCCCCGACTACGTAAAGGCCTGGTGGAACCTAGTCGACTGGTCGGTCGTGGCAGACCGATTCGCCGCCGCCCTCAGCTAGCCCTCCTGAATCTAGCCTCTACCTGCACAACAACGACTTCGCCCGGTGGCCCCCTCTAGGCTTCCGGGCGACTTCGCTCTGGGTCCCTTCTCATCGCTTCTGTCTCAACCATCGAGCAAATTTGCCTCAGATTCCTCTCCGTCAGCCTGTGCTCGAACTGAGCTAAAGGTTTGAATATACAGAACATTGCACGCTTATGCTCACAAAATGAGCATCTATGACAAGTAAACTGCGCTAGAGTTCAATATTTATTCAATCTATGCGCTCTAGACTATGGATAGTTGGTTCATAGTTTTTCAGGCCGGTTTGCCGAAGACACCGTAAGGAGGCAGAACATGCAATCCGTAGTCGCTATCAGGCCGATGGCACAGCCAAAGCGCCATCTCACCAAGGTTTTCAAAGCTCTATCCGATGGTACCCGTCAGGAGATCCTGCGACTCCTCGAAGGCAACCAGAGAACCGTAGGCGAGATTGTTGGGAATTTTTCCCTGTCACAACCAACCATCTCCAGACATCTCTCGGTGCTCAAGGAGGCCGATCTGGTCGTAGATCAGAGGCAGGGACAGAACGTGATCTACCGACTCAATGATGAAACGCTCTCGGCCTCTATGCGGACCTTCTTCGGTCAGTTCAGAAGCTGTCAGCACTCGCTTCGCTGATCGCGGGAATTGCCAGCAGCGGCCACGCCTCCCCGGCCGCAAAGGGCTGCTCCTTTTTGCTCGGCGTGATACTGTCTACGCCGCTCCGTTGACCCGGAAGCTTCACCGAGGAGGGGGCTTGCACGTCTCTTCCCAGGATCTGGTCGAGGTCACGGGGGCTTAGCGCGTTCTCAGCGCTAGTCTGCTTCAGGAAGAATTTCGTCATACGGCGGTGTAGCTCAGCTGGTTAGAGCGAGCGACTCATAATCGCTAGGTCATGGGTTCAAGTCCCTTCACCGCTACCACCGACTCTCGGAGTCGCATCGATGGAGACTCCAAGCCTCGTCGAGGTCCTCTCTGAATTTTTCGGAGAGATCCCCCCCATCGAATCAGGCGAGCCGATCGTCATCGGTTTTTCCGGGGGAGCTGACTCCACGGCGCTGCTTGCCGGACTTCGCTCTCTGTCTTCTTCTCTCGGCTTCGAACCGATCGCTGCCCACCTAGACCATGGCTTAGATTCCGATTCCCAACAACGGGCTCAACGGGCTCGACAGCTGTCGGACTCCCTTCGCACACGCTTTTGCTCGGAGCGACGACGGGTCGACCAGCATCGACATGCCGGGGAAAGCCTAGAAGAAGCAGCTCGGCGAATCCGTTACGCATTTCTGGAAGAGGTTCGCCTGCGCACGGGTAGTCGATTCGTGGCGACCGCTCACCACTGCGACGATCAAGCGGAAACGGTCTCTCTTCGTATCGCTTTTGGCACAGGTCTGCGGGGGTTGGCTGCCATCCGGCCGATTCAGGGGTGCCTTCTTCGCCCACTCCTCGAGATGAGAAGGCAATCTCTCCTCCAGTTCTTGGAATCTCGTGGAATGTCACCTATCGTCGATCCGTCGAATTTCGACCGGCAATTCTCCCGCAATCGATTTCGCCATGATGTTCTACCTCACCTGGAGCGAGACGAGCCGTACCTAACCAACCGATTGGCTGCCCTCGCCAGCGCCGCCCAAGGGGCTCGGCGCCAGCTCGACCAACGCTTGGCCACGCACCTGCGGCCCAAAAAGAGTGACGATGGTTCTCTCTCAATCCCCTTGCGGACCTTCCAGCTGCTCCCCTCAGAAGTTCGGTCCTTAGCCCTCGCTTGGCTCCATGAGCAGGCCGGTTTGAGCTATCCAGCGAGCCGTCAGGCAGGGGCCGAATTGGAGCGCCAGCTGACCCGTGGCGGTAACATCGGCTGTGACTGCGGCGCCGGCTGGCGCTGGGAGAGGCATTCCCAGGAGCTCGTGCTGCGACGCCAGCCGACAAAAACACCGTTTTTCACTTATACTTTCGCAGTGCCGGGAGTGCAGGACATCCCGGAGCTTGGGCTACGGCTCGAGTTGAGGCGGATGCGGGAATCGGTCCCTTTGACTTCGAGCCACCCGATAGATTGGCAACGGGGGGTTGGTGCCCCCTCTGGAGCACCATGGCAAACCCTTCAGGCAACCCTGGCCCTGCCCCTGCGGCCTGGTCAGACAGTTACCGTGCGGAACCGCCTACCCGGCGACCGAGTGCGCCCCTCCGGGCGTCGCTCTCTGGTTCGTCTCAAGGAGATTCTCATCGATCGCCATATTCCTAGAATGGAAAGGGATCGACTACCTCTCCTCTGCGTGGGCGACCAAATTGCCTGGGTGCCTTCGGTCACCGTCGACGAGCGGTTTCGCCCAGCGGGGCTTTCTATTAATTGGCTAGCGGAGATTACCCGTCCATGACGACGTCAACAGATCCCCAGGAAATCGAGGTGCTCTTCGATGCGGAATCGATCCAGGAGCGCGTAGAGGATCTTGGTCGGACCCTCGAGAAGGACATGGAGGGAGAACCCCTGTTTGTCTCTCTACTCAGCGGCTCCGTCCCCTTCGTCGCCGATCTCGTGAGGGCTTTCAACAGCCCCCTGCGCTACGAATTCATCCAGGTCGGATACGCTCCCAACGAAGACGACGCAGAGATTCTAGACATCCAATACCCCGTAGCTTTCGAAGTCTCTGGCAGAGACCTTCTCCTGGTCCGAGACGTCACGACCAGCGGAGTTATCGAGAGCTATCTGGTTTCGCAATTTCTGCAGTTGGGAGCAAAGCGAGTCCTCGTAGCCTCCCTGGTAGACGTACCGGAGCGGCGGACCACCGACTTCGAAGCAGATTTCCACCTCTTCTCGACCACTAGTGATGCAAGAACGCTGGTAGGCTACGGCCTGAAACACGAAGGGCTCCACGGTAACCTGCCCTTCATCGGCCAGCTCGCTTGAGACAAATATTCGCCGTGCTCTCGTGGGCCGTCGCACCGAAACGGAAAAAGGGATTTAACCATTGAACTCAGCGACGCTTAGGACGCTTTTTCTCTGGATGGCCATCTTTCTGATGGTCATCTTTCTATGGAAGACCTTCCAAAACCAAAAGGGCGAGATCTATGAGCCCATCTACTCGGAATTCGAAGAGCAGGTAGAGCGGGGAGAGATCGAAAAGCTCACCGTACAGACCAAGCTCATCGAAGGAAAGTACACCGAGGAGTATCTCGCTCACCCGGGCTCTTCTTTTAGGGTGACTCTCCCCTTCGAGCCGGATAACGACTACATCAAGGGGCTTACCGAGAAAGGTATCGATGTCGAGGCGAAGGAGGAAGACCGTGGCTACCTCGGCCTATTCCTGCTCAATATTGCTCCCATCCTGCTCATCGTCGCTTTGTGGATTTTCTTCATGCGGCAGATGCAGTCAGGGGGAAACAAGGCCCTTTCCTTTGGTAAGAGTAAGGCCAAGCTTCTCAACGCCACCGGAAAGAAGGTCACCTTCAAGGATGTCGCTGGCATCGAGGAAGCCAAGGAAGAGCTCCAAGAAATCGTCGACTTCCTCAAAGAACCACAGAAATTCCAGAAGCTCGGAGGAAGAATTCCCAAGGGAGTCCTGCTCATGGGCCCTCCTGGAACGGGAAAAACCCTCCTCGCCAGAGCCATTGCTGGTGAAGCCAGCGTTCCCTTTTTCTCCATTTCCGGCTCCGACTTCGTCGAAATGTTCGTCGGTGTCGGCGCTAGCCGAGTTCGAGACCTCTTCGAACAGGGAAAGAAAAATGCTCCGTGCATCATTTTCATCGACGAAATCGATGCCGTGGGTAGGCATCGGGGAGCCGGCCTAGGAGGCGGCCACGACGAGCGGGAGCAGACTCTCAACCAGCTCTTGGTGGAGATGGACGGTTTCGAGACCTCCGAAGGGGTGATTCTCATTGCAGCCACCAACCGCCCGGACGTATTGGACCCAGCCCTCTTGCGGCCAGGCCGCTTCGATCGCCGGGTGGTCGTGGACCGACCAGACATCACCGGCCGACTCGGCATTCTGAGGGTCCACGTGCGAGAGATTCCTCTTTCCGACGATGTCGAGCTAGCTGTCATCGCTCGCGGTACTCCGGGGTTTGCAGGGGCCGACTTGGCCAATCTCGTCAATGAAGCTGCCCTCATTGCCGCCCGCCGCAACAAGAAGTCCGTTGAGATGGCCGATTTCGAGTTCGCCAAAGACAAAGTTCTCATGGGCGTCGAGCGTAAGACGATGATGCTGACGGAGGAGGAGAAAACCATCACCGCCTACCACGAAGCAGGACATGCCTTGGTAGCGGCCTTCGTACACACTGCCGACCCCTTACACAAAGTCACCATCATTCCCCGCGGCAGAGCTCTCGGGGTGACGATGCAGTTACCCACGGAAGACAAGTACACCTACAAGCAAAAGTATGTGGAATCCCGCCTGGCCATCTTGATGGGAGGACGGGTCGCAGAAGAGTTGACTCAAGACGACATCACCACAGGCGCGGGCAACGACATCGAGCAGGCCACCGAAATGGCCCGGCGGATGGTTTGCGAATGGGGAATGTCGAAACTGGGTCCTCTTGCCCTTGGCAACAAAGAGGAACCAGTCTTCCTCGGTCGTGATTTCTCCCAGCGAGCCGACTACAGCGGAGAGACGGCCGTGGCCATCGACAAAGAGGTCAGTCGCCTCGTCCAGGAAGGCTATGAAAAAGCCAAAGAAATCCTGACGAAATACGACGAGGTCCTCGAGGAGCTATCCCTACGCCTCCTGGAACACGAAACATTGGATGGTAAAGAGGTCTACCAGCTGATTCTCGAAAGAACCGGTGAGGACCGGCACCCAGAAGTCGTCGAATATCCAGAGGAAGAAGAAACTTCGGAGGCCGAAGAAGAGGGACCCAGCTCGGATGCAGAAGGCGGAGCCGACGGCGAAGCCGGCACCGACGGTGAATCCACGACAGAGACCGAGGCGGATCCCGAGGAGTCCGAAGACACGACTCCTCGGAACGATGGCCCAAAGCAGTCGGAATAATCAGCTCGGCCTCGGTCGGGCCCAACCAGCTTTCCCTGCCTCTGCCGCCGGTCGGCAACGGCAGGGCAAGCTGTTCGTAGAGACGAGTTTTCCCAGAGATGTCCACTACCCCCCGACCGCCAAACCTTCGATTGCCCCGCGATCGCCGACTCGAATTGGCGACCTCACCCCTGGTCATGGGGGTCTTGAACATCACCCCGGATTCCTTCAGCGATGGTGGCCTCTGGCTAGACCCCACCAAGGCCATCGACCGTGGGTTAGAGATGCTCCGACAAGGGGCACAACTACTGGATTTGGGCGCCGAGTCCTCTCGGCCGGGAGGCGGGGTATACGGCCACGGGGCCGAGGACTTATCGACAGAAGAAGAATTGGCTCGACTGCTCCCCGTGCTCGAAGGGCTGCGTGGAGCCACCGATGCCCCGCTGTGCATCGACACTCGGAAAGGCCCGGTAGCCGCGCAAGCCTTGGCGGCCGGCGGAGATCTGGTCAATGATGTCAGCCTGCTGGCGGACCCAGATCTCGGTCGGGCCGTGGCAGATTCCGGCTGCCCCTTGGTCCTGATGCACAGCCGAGGGGCCATCGCCACGATGCAGCGGGAAATTCGATTTGACGATGTTGTCGCCGAGGTCCGAGAAGAGCTCAACGAAGGAATCGAGAGGGCCGTGGAACTGGGCGTGGAGCGCTCTCAAATCGTTGTCGACCCAGGCATCGGCTTCGGCAAGACCTACACGCAGAATTTGCAGCTCATCAGGTCTTTGAACCAGCTGGCTCCACCGGCTCACCCGGTCCTGCTCGGCGCGAGCCGCAAAAGCTTCATCGGCCATTTCGGAGCTGCCGAAGGGCAGTCGGTACCCCCTCCCCAGAAACGGCTGGGAGGAAGTCTCGCTGCGGTGGGATGGGCCGCCTCTCTAGGGGCAGCCATGGTGCGAGTTCACGATGTCCAAGAGACAGTGCAATTCCTGAGAGTTTGGGAAGCCATCAAGGGCACCGAGGAAACCAGCTAATGAGCCTCGAAGCACTGCGCGAGTACCTCACCTGGCGGGACGTCATCGACATCCTGGTGGTAGCGGTCATCATCTACAATCTGCTACTGCTGGTGCGCCGAACTCGGGCCATGCAGATGCTCCTAGGCATCGCTTTTCTCGCGCTGCTCTACGGCATTTCTCGCCTCGGCGATCTACCAGCCCTACAGTCCTTGCTGGGAGATCTGCCCATCCTCTTGCCCGTGGCGGTCATCGTCCTGTTCCAGAGTGAGATTCGCCGGGTCCTCGCGAGCTTCGGTCGAAACCCCTTTTGGGGCATGAGCAAACAGCAGAAGGTAGCCCCTACTTTCGATGACGTAGCCCTCACCGCTTCGACCCTGGCTTCTCGCAAGATCGGAGCCCTACTGGTCATCGAACGGGAAGAAGGTCTACGGGACTTTGTAGAAAACGGCATTTCTCTAGATGCCGTCCTCTCCTTCGACCTGTTGATCAGCATTTTTCACCCGTCCTCCCCTCTGCATGACGGCGCCGTTATCCTTCAGGACGACCGGGTTGCCGCTGCAGCGTGCTTTCTCCCTCTGACCAACAGCTCCGAGCTCTCCCTCGAATATGGCACCCGACATCGCGCAGCCTTGGGCATCGCCGAGGAAACGGACGCAGTGGCAGTCGTGGTTTCGGAAGAGACGGGAAAGATATCGATCGCTGTAGAAGGGCGTATGATTACAGACCTAGATGCCAAAGACCTCCGTAACGAGCTCTATCTCCACCTGGTAACCAATCTCTATCCCCAGGGGCGGAGGACCTAACGTGACGGAAGACGGAAATCGCCTCGGTCTCAAGATCCTCTCGATCGCCCTTGCCATTGGTTTGTGGCTGGGCGTGAGCCTCGAGAAACCCGGAGACCGGAGTCAGCGCGTCGTAGAAGCCTCCGTCACCTACAACGCACCGCCCGAGCTGATCCTGCTGGATCCGGTCTCGAAGGTCGAGGTGCGGCTGCAAGGAAGCGAAGAGACCGTGCGCACTTTGAATCCCCAAATGGTGGGAGTCTTGCTCGACTTGCGGGATGCTTCCGAAGGGGATCTCGAAGTCCGCGTAGGTCCTGAGAATGTCTTTGCTCCCGAGGGCACCGAAGTGGTCTCGATCACTCCAAGCCAGCTGCGCTTGGCCTTCGATCGCGTGGACACCTGGTTTCTCCCGGTGCGAGAGGACCTCCAGGGAGAACCCGCGGCGGGCGCTCGTCTGCTCAGCTACACTTCGAGCCCGGACCAAGTGGCGGCGACCGGCCCCGAGTCGATCCTGAAGACCTTCACCTTCGTGACGACGGAGCCCATTCAATTGGACACCCATGCGCTGTCCTTCGACGAAACCGTGAGCATCAGAGCACCCAACCCTTTGATCTCCATCCAACCGAGCCGCGTGAAGGTGCGTGTCGAGCTAGAGCTTCCAGAGCCGAACTCCTCCTCGATCCCGGACCCTTTACCGGAAGTCGATTCCAGAACCTGAGAAGGAGCCTCCGACTGTGACTTCCTCCACTACCCCGGCCCGCCTATTCGGGACCGACGGGATTCGCGGCGCCTTCGGCAGCCCTCCCCTCGACCAACCGACCGTCACTGCCGTTGGGTTTCATTTAGCTAGCATACTGAAAACCGAACAGAGCTCTCCTCTCGTCGTTCTCGGAGGGGATACCCGAGACAGCACCGAAGTCCTTTGCAATTGGCTGTCTAACGGCCTTCGTCAAGGGGGAGCGAGAGTCCGATACGGTGGGGTCATGCCCACGCCTGCGGTGGCCTACTCAGTGCGAGATCTCGGCGCCACTGCCGGCATCGCGGTTTCCGCAAGTCACAACCCCCACCCGGACAACGGCATCAAGCTATTCGACAACCAGGGTTTCAAATGGTCTCGGTCCCGGGAAGAGGGCATTGAAGCTCTCCTCCATGAGTCGTCCTTCGCGCTGGATATAGAGAAGGCTCACTCCTCCTTGGAGCTCGACCCCAATCTCTGTGAACGCTACAAGAAGGCTCTCCTGCAATCGCTTTCGACTCAACTGCTCGGATCAGCCAAGCCCTTGGAGGGGCTGCGGGTTCTCCTAGACACCGCTCAAGGAGCCGCATCCTTTCTTGCCGGTCCTATCTTCGAAGATCTCGGAGCCCAGACGACCGTCCTCTTCTCCCAACCGGACGGCACCAACATCAACCGTGGTTGCGGCTCCACAGATCCCCAGGTCCTGATCGATCAAATGAAAACCGGCTCCTTCGATCTGGGGGTCGCTTTCGATGGAGACGCTGATAGAGCCCTGGTGGTCGATGCCCAGGGTGAGCTCCGGGACGGAGATGCTCTGCTCTATCTGTGGGCCTCTCATTTGCTCGACACCGGGGAGCTGGATCCCGCTACCATCGTAGCCACCTCCATGAGCAATTTGGGCCTGGAGCATGCCCTGGCGCGCCGCGGCATCGCCATCGAGCGCTGCGGGGTGGGAGATCGGGAAGTCGTCGAGCTGCTGCGGCGGAAGAAGTTGCTACTGGGAGGCGAGCAGAGTGGGCATCTGATTCATCTGGGACTCTCGAGTACCGGCGACGGCCTCCTGACCGCTCTTCAGACCGCCGCGATCCTTGCCCGGACTGGACAATCCCTTGCAGATTCCTTGAAAGACTTCGTCCGCTTCCCTCAGATCCTCTTGAACGTGCGCGTGGCCAGGAAGGAACCCTTCGAGAAAATCGCTAGCATCGCGGCGGCAACTCGGGAGGTCGAAAGTAGCCTCGCTGGCCAAGGGCGCCTGGTGCTGCGCTATAGCGGAACCGAGCCGCTAGCTAGGGTAATGATCGAAGGGCCCGATCAACAACAAATCACCGAGCTGGCGCAGCAGTTGGCAGGAGTTATCGCCAGCAAACTGGGATAGAACAGTCGGAGAGCACGAACGGCTAGCGCTCGATCTCGAACTCTCCTTCAAAGCCCGGAGGCTCGGCTTCCGCCAGGATCAAGACCGTCTCCTGAATCGGCAGAAGAGTTCGGTGCTCGTTGGAACCGAATTCCAATCGCATCTCGTAAAACCCCTCCGCTGCGACTCGCAGCAAGGTACCTTTGCCCCCTTTGACCCCTAGGGTCGGGTTGTGGACCAACACTTCGACCGGTAGCTCCATGCCTTCCTACTCCTTGTAGCTTCTCTAAAGGTCACTTTCCTGGAAGTCGCCCTCCTGAGGCTCTCCCTCCGAAGGCTCGCCTTCCTGAAGGCGATACTCTTTCAACTTCCGTTGTAGCGTCCGAAGACCGATTCCTAGCAGGCGTGCCGCCTCGGCCCGGTGCCCCCCGGTCCTTTCGAGAGTCTCTTCGATCGCTTGTCGCTCGATCTGAGCCATGCTGCGCGGTTCCCCAAAGGGAGACTGTACCGGCGAATCCGCTGCGATGCCGCCGTGAGATGTCCTCAACTCCTCCGGGAGGTCCTTCGCCTCAACGAAATCTCCCTGGTGGAAGACCACTACGGATTCGAGAACGTTGCGCAGCTCGCGCACATTGCCCGGCCATGAGTACCTGGCGAACACATCCAATGCCTCCTTCGAGGCCGGTCGGTACTCCTTGCCATGCTCGGCAAAAAACTCCTTCAGGAAATGCTCCGTCAGGAGAGGAATATCGTCCGTCCGCTCTCGCAAGGGCGGTAGGTCCAGGTTCACCACTTTGAGTCGATAGAAGAGATCTTGTCGGAATCGACCTTCGGCAACTTGTTCTACCAGCTCCCGGTTGGTCGCTGCCACCAGCCGAAAATCCACATCGATCAACTCGCTGCCACCGACGCGCATGATTTGACGCTCTTCCAGAACTCGGAGCAACTTTACCTGCAGCTCCGGAGCCAGCTCGCTGATCTCATCCAGAAACAAAGTGCCTCGGTGGGCCAGCTCGAATTTGCCGACCTTACGAGCCACCGCTCCGGTGAAGGACCCCCGTTCGTGGCCGAAAAGCTCACTCTCCAGAATGTCCATGGGAATGGCGCCGCAGTTGATCGCTAAGAACCGTTCCTCCCGCCTCGGGCTAGCGCGGTGCAGCGCCTTGGCGACTAACTCTTTGCC
This sequence comes from Deltaproteobacteria bacterium, assembly GCA_022601195.1. Lineage (GTDB taxonomy): Bacteria > Acidobacteriota > Thermoanaerobaculia > Multivoradales > JAHZIX01 > JAHZIX01. The sequence goes on along the minus strand of JAHZIX010000033.1, from coordinate 64,084 downwards.
GGTGCCACTCTCCCCGGCGATCAGAACGGTGGACCGTGTGGGAGCAACCGTTCGAATCTGGTCGAAGAGGTGTTCCATGACCGCCGACTGACCGATGATGCTTTCGAAGCCATAGCGCTTGTCGAGCATCTCTCTGAGGTTGGTGACTTCTTCCTTGAGCTTTCGCCGTTCCATCAGATTCATCACCCGCCGACGTAGCTCATACAACTCCACCGGCTTAGTGAGATAGTCGTCGGCCCCGACCCGCATGGCCTCCACCGCCGACTCGATGGAGCCGAATCCGGTGACCAGAATGACCCCAAAGTCATATCCCCGGCTGCGCACTTCGTTAAGGAAAGACAAACCATCCATCCCTGGCATCTTGAGATCACAGACCACTACCCGAACACTGTCCAGGTCTTCTAGGTACTTCAGAGCCTTGCGGGCATCATCAAAGGTCCGTACGACAAAACCAGCCTTCTCCACTGCGATCGCCATGGATTCGCGGGAACCGGTTTCATCATCGATCACGAGAACTTGGGGAAGATCAGCCATAGCGGGCCATTTTGGCATAGCTCCGAGGGGCGGGGAAGGGAGTGCCACAACTTGGCCATCCAGGGGCGAGAAAAAGGAAAACTCGCCGCGCTTGGACGAGGCTGCCTCTCGTGAGATTGGCTCCACCTCCATTACACTTGGCAAGTGAACCCAAACCACCGAAAGCCGGGCCAGCGGAATTGGCATCTTCGGGATCAGAAGCGTGGCGAGCAAAAAGCTGCGGAGGGCGCGAGCGAATCCTCGAAAGGGAACGAAGAAACCCTCGAAGGGGTTCTCGAACGTATCGTCTTCGCCGATCAGGACAACGCTTGGAGCGTTCTCAAGCTTGCGGTCGCTGGCCGACGCGGCCAGGTAACGGTCGTTGGCAACGTTTTGGGAGTCCGACCCGGAGAAACCCTGCGCCTCGCCGGAAGATGGGTGCAGGACAAAAAGTGGGGCCAACAATTCAAGGCGAGCTCTTTCAAGGCCGTCAAGCCCGCCACCCTCGAAGGCATCGAACGCTATCTGGGCTCCGGGCTCATTCGGGGTGTCGGCAAAGCCATGGCGCAACGCCTGGTGGCCCAATTCGGCGCAGGAACTCTCGAGATCATCGAGAACCACCCGGAACGTCTTCGACAAGTGGAAGGAATCGGTCCAAAACGCTGCGAACAGATCCTCGAAGCCTGGAAGGAGCAACGCCATATCCAACGGGTCATGGTCTTTCTCCAAGGTCATGGCGTTTCTACCGCCTACGCCATTCGCATCTACAAGACCTACGGCCCCGAGTCGGAAACTCTAGTCAGCGAGAACCCCTATCGCCTAGCCACGGACATCCATGGCATTGGTTTTGGCACCGCAGACGCCATCGCAGAACGCCTAGGGGTTCCACGGGACTCCCCTCGAAGGGCGGAGGCTGGCCTGCTTCACCTGCTCCAACAAGCCTCCGATCGCGGGCACCTCTTTCTTCCCAAATCACGCCTATTGGACGAAGGACAGCAGTTATTGGAGATTCCCCAGAGCACTCTCGATGCGAGCCTCAAAGCCCTGATTCGACGAGACCAGGCGGTCAGCGAGATCGTCGACAGCCGCGATGCTTTCAGCGACACCGGAGATCGGGAAGCCATCTTCACGACTCTCCTGTTTCGCGCCGAGGTCGCTCTCGCCGATAGCCTGATGGACCTCATGAAAGCTCCTGTAGAGGACCCCTCCATCGACATCGAGCGAGCCCTCAGCCATTTCGAGAAACGAGAAGGCCTCACTCTGGCAACGCAGCAACGTACGGCCATCGAAGAAGCTCTCCGCAGCAAAGTCTTGGTGATCACGGGAGGCCCCGGCACTGGTAAGACGACCTTGCTTCGCGGAATCGTCGAGATCCTTGGCCGCAAGGGGGGGAAGATCCTTCTAGCGGCTCCCACTGGTCGAGCGGCGAGGCGCCTGGCTGAAGCGACAGGTCGGGATGCCCGCACCGTTCACCGGTTGCTGGAGTTCGACCCGTCCAAGGGCGCCTTTCTCCGTTGCGCAAGCCTTCACCTGGAAGCAGACTTGGTGATTATCGACGAAGCTTCCATGCTCGACACAGCGCTGGCTCGTTCCCTGGTGGAAGCGGTGCCTCCAGCAGGTAAGCTGATTCTGGTTGGAGACGTCGATCAGCTCCCTTCGGTCGGCCCCGGCAGAGTCCTTGCGGACCTGATCAACAGCGGGGCCTTAGCGGTGGTTCGGCTGACCGAGATCTTTCGGCAAGCAGAAAGCAGCCGCATCGTCGTCAACGCGCACCGGGTCAACCGTGGCGAGATCCCTCTATTCGAAAGGGGCGAACGGGCCTCCCAAAAAGGTCCCCTTTCAGACTTCTTCTTTATTCCCCGTCAAGAGCCCGAGGAGTTGTTGGAAACCCTGATCCACTTGGTTACGGAGCGGATTCCTCGCAGTTTCGGTTTCCACCCGGTCGAGGAAATTCAGGTGCTCGCTCCCATGAACCGCGGCCTCCTAGGGGTTCACAACCTCAACGCAGCTCTCCAGGAACGCCTCAACCCAACGGGCTCACCGATTCCCAGAAGCGGCGGTCGCCTCAAGGTTGCGGACAAAGTCATACAGCTGCGCAACAACTACGAGCTCGAAGTTTTCAACGGGGACCTGGGACGAATTCTCTCCCTCGATGAGGAGGAGGAAGAGATCTCCGTCGACTTCGAGGGGCGCCGAGTGCTCTACCCTCTGAGTGATCTCGATGAGCTCGCTCCCGCCTACGCCTGCTCCATTCACAAATCCCAAGGCAGTGAATATCCTTGCGTCGTCGTCCCCCTCCATAGCCAGCACTTTCTTCTGCTGCAACGAAATCTTCTCTACACCGCTCTGACCCGAGCCAAGAAACTGGCAGTTCTGCTAGGGCAGCCTAGAGCCCTCACCACCGCGGTCCGCAACCAAGACACGAGAAGCCGCTTCACCCGCCTGGCTCAGCGCCTTCGAGCTGGTAAAAAGGAAGGACTAGGTCTTCCCCCGACAGCTTGATAGGATTCCCACTCTCGACACACTTCTCAGATGATCTGACCTCACCCCCGGAAGGTCGGCCGGAGCGAGGTCTCTGACCATGAAACTCAAACTCCTACTCGTTGCCAAAGCCTCTTCGAGGCTGCAAAAAGCCCGGCAACACCTCATCTCGATACCCTCCCTGCGGATCGATGAAACTGAAGAAGTAGAAAAAGCCCTCGAGCTGATCGAATCGGATCCTCCCGATATCCTCGTTCTCGACTCGCAGGACCTGACCGTAGCGGCCCTCGAGCTACTCACTGTGATCGATGCTCTCAAGTTGCCCACACGCCTTCTGTTGCTGGTAGAGCAGAATCTCGGGAAAGACTTCGCGGCCCCCTTTTCCATCCAACTCTGTCAGAAGCCCATTTCCGCCAATGCCCTCCTAGAGATTCTCGACCACACCCTCGCCTTGCGAGAGGCGGAGTCTCTCACCCGAGAGCACGGCGTCGCTGACTACTTGTTGTTCACGGCACTGGGTCACTGTTCCGTGGCCCTCCAATGTTCGTTGAATTCTGGCGACGCGCTGTTCGAGGTGATCGACGGGGAGCTCTGGAGCGCCTTCTACGACGACCAAACGGGGGTTTCAGCGACTCGATCAGCGATTCGGAGCTCGCTCCAATCGACCACCGCGCGACAGGTGAACCGTCGCCCGGAGGAACGTCAGATTCAGGAGGAGACTCTCGAGTTGCTCGCTGCTGCACTCTCGGAAAAGTTGGCAGCCGCAGGCGAAGCACAAGCCGCTCCCAAAGAGCTCCAGAACCTAGGCACGCTTCCCATCGAAATCGCAGCTGCCCCTCAGATCGACACCCGGGAAATCCCTCCTGCAGGAGAGGAGGCTGCCCCTTCTACCGACTCGGATGCCTTTACCAGCCATTTCTCCCTAGGAGTTCAAGAAGCCTTGCTGCGCAACTATAAATCGGCAGCGGAGGCCTTTGGAGAAGCCCTGCATCTAAGGCCGAGAGACCCCAATACCCGATTCAACCTGGAAAGGCTGCGGCAGCTTCTCGAGGAAAAAGACTCCTAGGGTTCCGAAACAGAAAGCAGGGCCCGCTCTGCTAACCAAGCCAGAGTGAGATCTACACGAATGGGAGCCAGAGCCAAAGCTTGAGCTAACTGTGGTCTAGTCGTTCCCGGACGCTCCGATAAATAAGCTCGGACCGAGTTTACGGGTAGCTCCGATGGCACTTCGCCAGCGACTGCAGCTCCCTTTCCGTTGTAAAGAAGGTGGTCAGAGGGAGGCAGCCAGTGGGAGCGCTTCACCAGCTCCGTATTCAGCCAGGCCCAAAGCAGCAGCTGTTTTTCCAAGGGAAGAAGTTTTCTACCTAGCGGCTCGTCAGATTCACTCTCCTGCGGGGTCGCCTGAAAATGAAACCGCCCCGATGTCATCTCGAGAGCTACCAGAACCGCGTCCGGAAAAGTGATTTTCCCACTAGAGGCAGCGACAATCTGACCGCAGTGCATTCGGATCCGAACCATCTGCTCAGTAACGACGAGTACCAGCGCTCCAGTCTCCCGCCTCTCTTGCAGCCCCTTGAGCAGCCCGTCGACGCGATACACGGCGAGATCACCCTCTCGAGAACCTGGGATCGAAAGATGCTCACGAAGGAGGTTCTCGAGGCTAGCCACCAGTTGATCTGCCTGGAAAGGCTTCGCTAGATAGTCATTGGCACCAAGGCTCAATCCATGCTCTCGATCCTGATCTCCATCGCGAGCGGAAAGAAAAACCACCGGCAGCGTCTGGGTCGATCGCTGACTTCTCAAGCCCTGGAGCACCTCATAGCCAGAAACCCCTGGCATCATGATGTCCAATACGGCTGCGTCTACCGCAGATTCCCGGGCAACCTGAACGGCTCGGGACGGGTCCGAAACGCTGACCACCTGAAACTCGGCATTCTCCAAGCACCTCTTGAGGAGGAAAAGAATGTCCGGGTCGTCATCGACGATCAGGATCTTGGCCATGGAAACGAGTCTCCCTCGGGATGAAAGCGATCAGCAGAGCCAATCGGAATGGCCGAAGTCTATCAGCCCGAGAGGAGCGACCAGCTCCACAACCCGGTCGAGAAGTTAGAAGGTCCAGCTCCCAGAACGAAGCGCTACTCCCCTTCTTTTGGAGGACGCGAATCGGAATCTTCCTCTAAGCTGGGCTCGCTGCCCTCATCTGTGTCCTCTAGGTCCTCTGAGCCCTCTGGATCCTCTGAGCCCTCCGGGTCCGTTTCCAGATTCAGATCCATCTCTACCTCCGGAAGAGGTGGAAGGTCCACCAAGGCGGGGTCCCAACCGGGAGCTTCCGTATCCGGTGGCGTATAGGGAATCGTTCCTGTGCTGGTAGCTGATAGGGAAGAAGACCGGAACAGTGTCAACAGGACGGCTCCCAAACCCACCGTCCAGGCAGTGAAACGGGCCAACACACCGAACAACCCGATGATGCCAAGGGGTAGCAACAGCAACCATCCTCCCCCCTCGGTCCCGGCGATGATCGCCGACCAGATCTGAATCGCCACGACTCCCAGGAAAGCTCGCAGATAGAGCCCTTTCACGGACCAGGGAAAACGCTCGTCGATCCAAGTGCCAACCCGCAGAGCCGAAGCGGAGAATCCCAATAGGGGCAGGGCGATCATGGCCACGATCGTGGCAAAAATCAGCAACAAGGCCACGGGTATGCCGACGATGGTCAGACACAAAAGGAAAGAGATGATCAGGCCTGCCGGAATCCAAATAGCGAAGAACCCTACCAGGGCTAACAAGCCCACGAGACCTGCTTTCCAAGGCTCCTCTGCGATGACCGCTTGAGCTCTTTGGGCCGGGCGGCGCAGTAACAGAATGACCAAACAGACGATGAGCCCCAGCAAAAACATCTCGGCAAAGGCTGTGGCTAGGCTGGAGATACCCCCGAAGGGGTTTTCGAAGCGGGGACGCCAATTCCAATTGGGCCGCCGAATCCAGCTACTGGAATCGAATAAGCTAGCGCCGATAGCGACTTCCGTCACTTCGCCGAGAACCGTAGCCGAGGCGTCTCTTTCGACCCTCCCGCCAATACTCACTACATCCCCGTGAACTCGAGAATCTTCTTTCAAGTGAACTCGGCCACCGATGGCGGCTACGTCGCCGGTAACTTTGCCCTCGACCCAAACCGGGCCGGCTACAACCAAAGCGTTTCCTACGACATCTCCCTTGATCCGTAGCTCCCCGCCCACGACCACGACATCTTCGGCGATCTCATCCTCAGGAATGGTGAGGCTATCCCCGACAGAGATTCTGGCCTCGGAGGAAACCCGAGAGGAGGATCGGCGATCCCGCGACCTCGGCGGAGGGGATCGCTCCACTTCTTCCGAATCTTCGACCTGCGCCGTAGGAATCTCCGAGCTCTCAGCATCGGAAGCTTGCGGCTCAGGGACGGATGGCTCCTCGGCTTCCACTGCCTGAGGATCCTCTACGGGAATCGGCTTGGCCTCTGCGGGCTGTAAAGTCTCCTCGTTTCGCGGGGCCAGCCCCAACACCCTGCGGCGTTGCTCCGGGTCGAGGGCCATCAAGTCGAGAACCGGCTGGGCCTCGGTCTTGAGCCATGCCGCCAAAACCTCTTCCGTAACCTCGGCACCATTCACCTTGGCTATGGAGCCTTCGAGCTCGATCATCCGGATGCCGTAGAGTCGTTCCCGAGGGATCAATGCGACTCCGCTATCTAGAGAGAGGACTTCGAAGGCTTCCCGAAGGCTAGGATCCAGATCTTCTCCGGTGAGCTGCTCCAGGACCGCCGCCTCCTGTGCCATCGCCGCACTCGGGGCTAGCCCGGTGGCCACCGGCAACACCAGCAGGGAGCCGATCAGAAAAAGTGTCTTAGGTCGCATCCACATATGCCACTCCCGTCCCCCGCAAGGTCAAATCTGTAACCCATCGAAGCACTACCAAGGAAACCAATGTCAGTACGAAAAAGATTGCCAGAAATACCGGGGAAGAAGCGGCATCTATCGTCATGCCAGGAAGAGCCAACCACTCCTTCAGCCAGCCAGCACCTCCCGCCAGGACTTGAACAAAAGCGCTCAAACCAGCCTGGAATAGGTTGATGACTTGGCCGGTGCGAATCGTCAACCCCAATCCTGAGGCGGCGACAGGTAGTAGGCCGACGAGAATCCCAACCCCGGCAAACAAGGCTGCAAACGCCCACTTCCACGCGGGCTGAGAAAACAGATCCCTTCGAGATCTCACCGGCAGCCCAACCTCCGACAGTACACGACGGGAAAAACCAGCAGGAACGGCAGGAACCGGAAGGTGAAGAAAAGCGCTGCGGAAGGCGAGATCAGCCTCCTGCAGGTCTCGTTCTGCCTCACTCTTCAGCCAGCGCGCCAGCTCTTGGTTTAGTTCCTGAGTCATTCCAACCTCCTCATATCTCGCCCTACGACAACCAAGCCACAGGTGTTTCGTTGCCTATCCACGGCTTTTCCCCTCGCCCTGTGGCCCCAGACCCCGCTCGGTAAGAAATCCAGCTAACTGATGCCTAGCCCGGTGGATATGTGTTTTTACCGTACCCATCGGCAAATCAAGAATTTCCGCTATCTCCTGGTAAGCCAGTCCTTCCTGATATCGCAACACCACGATCTCGCGATACCGGGGCGGCAGCTGCGCAATACACTCCTCGAGAGTCTGCGCCATGTCCGCCCTCTCCACCCGTTTGTCCGGGCTCGCGGTCTTCAAATCCACCAGAAACTGTTGGTGGTCGCTCGTCCCAGCCTCTTCCGGCTCCAGAGATACCGTATCGAGAGATCTGCGCCGCAGATAGTCGAGAGTCGTGTTGTGGGCAATCTTGAAGAGCCAGCTAGAGAGCTTTCGACTCGGATCGAAGCTACCGAGATGACGGTAGGCTTTGATGAAGGCTTCCTGGGACAAGTCTTCCGCCAAGGCAGGATCTCGGACCATTCGGAGCACCAGGGAATAGATCGGGCGCTGAAATGCTTCCACGATCTTATGAAAAGCGTCCGGCTCCCCCGCCAGCGCCTGTCGAACCAGTGCGGCCTCCGAAATCTCGACTCCTCCTCTAGTGTCGACTTCCCCTACGGTCTCGAGCTGCGGGATGTTTCCAAACCTTATCAACCAGCTCCGATTCTCCGGGACTGCTAGACTTCTTTGACCAGCCCTTCCTTCGAACGGCACCCATCGAACCGAACTCCAATCCCAGCTACCAACGGAGACCCCATGAGCCGCTTGAAGATCGCCATCGAAGCCGTCCACCGCGCCTGCGGACTGGTCCAAGATATTCAAAGAGTGCTGGTCAGTCAGGAAACCATCGCCAAATCGGATCGCTCGCCAGTGACGGTGGCGGACTTTGCTGCCCAGGCTGTCATTAGCCTCGCTCTGAACCAAGCCTTGCCGGAAGATCAGGTACTCGGTGAGGAAAACGCCGACTTTCTTCGCACGGAAACAGCTCAGGCTCAGCGGTCACGGGTCATCGACGCCGTCAAGAGCATCACGCCCAAGGCCACCGGTGGGATGGTTCTCGACGCCATTGACCGGTGCAGCCTCAGCGACGATCTCCCCGAGGCTTATTGGACCTTAGATCCCATCGACGGCACCAAGGGCTTCCTGCGCCGTGGGCAGTATGCCATCGCCCTAGCCTGGATCGAACGAGGTCAGGTGCTCCTGGGAGTTCTCGGTTGTCCTGAGCTGTCCTTGGATCCCCACCAAGGGCCTGGAGTCATTTGCTCTGCACGCCACGGAGGAGGTGCTCGGCTTCGCTCTCTGAGCTCCCAGCAGCAAAGCAGTATGGCTGTCAGCCGCCTGGACGAACCGGCCCAGGCAGCTTTCTTGGAATCCGTCGAAGCGGCTCACTCAGCCCATGGAACCCATGCCCGCATCGCCGCCGGGCTCGGCATGAAGGCTCCCCCCGTGCGCATGGACAGCCAGTGCAAATACGCCGCTCTCGCCCACGGCCAGGGACAGATCTACTTGCGCCTCCCTCGCGACGGCACCTATCAGGAAAAGGTGTGGGATCACGCCGCTGGCGCGTTGCTGGTGGAAGAAGCTGGCGGAAAGGTGAGCGACTCTAACGGCCACCCCTTGGACTTCGGTGCTGGCGCTACGCTGAAAAACAACACGGGAATCGTCGCCACCAACGGTCATTTCCATGACCAGGTCCTGGAAGCGGTTCGAGAAGCTCTCCAGGCCACCGACTGACCCCGGGCGCCCCAACTAGGCCACGCTCTAGGTTTCGACGAGACTAACCGGGCCCGGCTCCAGTTCCCGCAGCCAATGCCACGGCCAGGAGGACGACTCCCAGAACGAGGCGGTAGCAGACGAAGAGGGTCAAGTTCTGTCGGCGAACCCAGGCGAGAAGCCAGCCGATCACCAAATAGGCAGAGATCGCCGACACTGCTGCGCCGAGCAACAGGAAGCCCATCTCCCTCGCCGGCACCGGGTGACTCCACAGCTCCCAGGCGTCTTTGGCAGCAGCCATGAGTCCGACCGGCACTGCCAGGAGGAAGGCAAACCGGGTCGCGGCTTCCCTCTCAAAACCGGCCATCAGGCCCGCGGTCATGGTCACCCCGGAGCGGGAAGTACCCGGGAGCAACGCCAAGGCCTGGAAAAAACCCACCAACGCAGCATCTCGCCAGCGAAGATCTTCCAATGGGCGCGTCTGCCGACCGGTTCGGTCCGCCCACCAGAGAAGCAAACCAAAGAGAATCGAGGTCGTCCCAATCACCCGCAGATCTCGGCCTTCCGTCGCAAGGAAGGAAAAGAAAAGCACTCCACAAAGACCCACGGGGATAGAGGCCCCAAACAGAGCCCAAGCGAGACGGGTCTCAGAAGACCAAGCCGAGATCGGTTGCCCCAAACTCACCATCCCCTCCCTGGCCAGGGAAGTGAGGTCGGAGCGAAAGAACCACACCACCGCCAGCAGGCTCCCCGTATTGGCAGCGACGTCAAAACGTAATCCCTGGTCCGGCCAGCCCAACAGGTGAGGTACGAGAATCAAGTGCGCCGAAGAGCTGATCGGCAGGAATTCCGTAATGCCCTGGACCAAGGCCAACACGATGGTTTGGAAAATATTCTGCAAGACGGGTTGGAAAAAGGCCTGGAAAAAACTCATACTCCCACGGGTTCCTCGAGATCCCACGGCAAGTCTGCGGGATGCACAAGTTATACTACTCGGGTTGAATGGAATTAGCTGCCCTGGAGTGGAGGCAAACGATCAGCCATCCACCTTCCTCCCGAGCCCAGCAGGACCGAACCTAGCCGCTTTTCCCTTCAGCCAAGCCTTGCAAACCAGGAATATTCAGTCGAAGTTAGGAATCTGTTCATGCCCACGATTCTCGTTACCGGCGGCGCCGGATTCATTGGTTCGAGCTTCGTCCGACAGGTTTTGGCCCAACAAACCCTGGCCTTGCCAGGCATCGAGCCCCAGAGCGAATTTCGTCTGGTAGTCCTCGATAGCCTCACCTATGCAGGAAACCTCGACAACCTCCAGACCATTGCCAAGGACCCTCGTTTTCTCTTCGAGAAGATCGATATCACCGATCGAAGAGCCGTTCGTGATTGTTTCGAACGCCACCGCCCCTCAGCGGTACTCAACTTCGCAGCGGAGAGCTATGTCGACCGCTCCATCGATGATGCCAGTGCCTTCATTCAAACCAATATCACCGGCACTTTCGAGCTCCTCGAGGCCGCCCGGCTCCAGGCACCTCACTCCTCACCAGAGGAGCAGAGTCGTTTTCGCTTCCTCCACGTATCGACCGATGAAGTTTATGGCTCCCTGGGCGCTACTGGTTTATTCACGGAACAGACCCCCTACGCACCCAACTCCCCCTATGCTGCCTCCAAGGCAGCCGCAGATCATTTAGTCAGGGCCTATTTCCACACCTACGGCCTACCCACCCTGGTCACCAACTGCTCCAACAACTACGGTCCCTTTCAGTTCCCGGAAAAGTTGATTCCTCTGATGATTCTCAACGCTCTCGAGGGGAAGGATCTGCCCATCTACGGAGATGGCAGCAATGTGCGCGATTGGATCTTTGTCGAGGACCATTGTGACGGTATTTCACGGGCTCTGACTCAGGGAGTACCGGGCGAGAAGTACAATTTCGGCGGGCGAAGCGAGCGCTCCAACCTACAGGTGGTCGATGCCCTCTGCGAGGTTTTGGAAGGAGAAGTTCCGGCAGCTCAGAACCCCCACCTACGAGAACGGGGCATCTCCCGGTACCAAGACCTCAAGGTCTTCGTGAAGGATCGACCAGGTCACGACTGGCGCTATGCCATCGACGACTCCAAAGCTCGCAGAGATTTGGACTGGACCTCGGGACACGACTTTTCGTCGGGTCTCCTGGCAACGGTGCGTTGGTACTTGAGCAACATCTCCTGGTGCCGTCGGATTCAAGAAGGCAGCTACCAGGGTCAACGGTTGGGATTGATCAGCTCCGATCCCTCCAAACCGGAAGCTGTGGCCGAGGGAGCTGGCAAATGACTTTTCTCAAAACAGAGATCGAGGGCGTCATTCTGGTCGAGCCTCGAGTCTTTCGAGACGAACGTGGGTTTTTCACCGAAAGCCACCACGCGGAGCGCTACCGTCAGGGAGGCATCAGTGCCACTTTTGTTCAGGACAACCACTCTTGCTCCTCCCGGGGCATTCTCCGCGGCCTCCACTCTCAACGCCTTCACCCTCAAGGGAAATTGGTTCGATGTATCGAAGGAGAGATCTGGGACGTGGCCGTAGACATTCGGGTCGGCTCCCCGACTTTCAAGCGTTGGGTAGGAGCCCATCTGTCGGCAGACAACTTTCGACAAATCTACGTTCCACCGGGTTTTGCTCACGGATTTTGTGTCCTCAGCGACCGAGCCCAGGTGGAATACAAATGCACTGATTTCTACGACCAGAAGGACGAGATCGGAGTCGCGTGGGATGACCCGGAGCTCAATATTCAATGGCCGATAACCAACCCGGTGCTGTCAGAAAAAGATCGCCAGGCACCCACCCTCGAAGCGATCGAGCACCTCTTACCGACCTACCACCCACCGATTCCCCCTGGGCCCAACGGCGATCGATGAATTCCCTTTACCGGTCCACTTCAAGATAAGGACGGCCTAGACCAGGATGGCCACCCCCAGGAATTTGGCACAGGAAGACCAGGCATTGGAAGACCACGCCCAGGACGACAAGGCGCAGCTCCGAGCCGCAGGGATTTCTCACCAGGAGGCGCAACGGCAGCTTCGGCTGCTGTCCTCACCGCCCTCCCCCGCCCGGCTGCTGCGACCTTGCACCGCCGGTGATGGAATTTTGACCCTATCTCCCGATCTCCAGGCAGAATCCCTCGAGACTTTCACAGTCGCCCAGAAGAAGGGGCGAGTCACCAAATTCGTTCCGGCCTCCGGGGCGGCCAGTCGCATGTTTGGAGCCCTTCTCCCCTACCTGGAGAGCTCCGAGAGTCCCCGGCTCGAAGATTCGACCCTGGAGACCCTCAGCGCTTCACCCGAAGCGATCAGCGGGGACTCCGAGCCTCTTCTCCAATTCTTCCGGGAGCTGCCACGATTTGCCTTTTTCCGTCCCCTCCGGACCGCCCTCGAGGAGCGCGGAATTCACCCATCCGTCCCCTCCTCCGCTTGGCCCCTGCTAGAGACTCTCCGCACTCTGTTTCTGCCGGAAGGCCTGGGCTACGCCCAGTTACCGAAGGGCTTGATCCCCTTTCACGATTACCCCGAAGACCCTCGCACCGCCTTCGAGGAACATCTCCAGGAAGGCGCTGCCTACGCACGGGACGAGTCCGGCCGCTGCCGCCTTCATTTCACCGTCGGCGCCACTGCCACCAGCCGCTTTAAGGATTTGGAAGAGAGAGTCAGGAAGACGCTGGCCGATACCCACCTTCCGCAAGGCTCATCGCCAGAATTCGAGATCGAATACTCCATCCAGTCCAGGGCCACCGACACCCTGGCTCTAGACGGCCAAGGTCGGCCCTTTCGGCTGCCCAATGGAGAGCTCCTCTTGCGCCCCGGGGGCCACGGTTCACTGCTCCGGAACCTACAGGGAATCGGCGGTGACCTCGTCTTCATCAAGAACATCGACAACGTCGCCCCGGACTCGGCCAGAGCAGCCACGGTACGTTGGAAACAAATCCTGGGCGGTTACCTGGTTTCCCTGCAGAGAAAGATCTTTGATTGCCTGGAGCGCTGGGAAACCACCCCATCGGCAATGGAAGAAGGCCTGGAGCTCTTGGTTTCTCACCTAGGGCTCAATCCCAAGGAAATCCCCGTCAAGGAGCATCGTGACCGATTCTGTCGTAGCCTGCTGGATCGCCCGTTACGAGTTTGTGGCGTCGTGGTCAATGCCGGTGAGCCCGGAGGAGGCCCCTTCTGGGTGAGCAACGGCGACGGATCGAGCTCGAAGCAGATCATCGAAATGGCTCAAGTGGATACCGATGCCGACGATCAGCGCAAGATCGTTGACGCCGCTACCCACTTCAATCCAGTCGACCTTGTTTGCGGCCTTCGGAACTGGCGCGGCGAGCCGTTCTCGCTGACCGAGTTCTCGGATCCAAACACTGCCTTCGTCGCTGCCAAGAACCACCAAGGTCAGCCCTTAACAGCCCTGGAGCACCCTGGCCTTTGGAACGGGGCCATGGCTCATTGGAATACGGTCTTCATCGAAGTACCGGCCTCGACCTTCACTCCCGTCAAAACGGTCTTCGACCTCCTCCGGCAGGAACATCAAGACTAGAAACGCAGCGATGCCCGGACAGTCTTCTAACCGGATAGGCTTCTAACCAGGCAGGCTTCCCAAAGGGAAAGCTCTCCGAGCCGCCGACCGGAGAGAGGCCTTGGCAGCCCCGTAAAAATAGGAAAAGGCCGGCGGTGAAGCCGGCCCGAGATACCCACTGCCGCTCCCTCGCGACTCAGTATTCGCTGAGGTATCGATCCTGTTCCCAGGGATGAACATGGGAAATATAGTCCGCCCACTCCTGCCGTTTCGCCGACACGAAATGTTCGAAAATATGTTCTCCCAAGGCCTCGCGGATCACCTTGTCTTTCTCCAGGTTATCTAGCGCCGCCGAGAGGTTGATGGGGAGTTGGCGAATCTTCAGTCGCCGCTTCTCCCTCTGGCTCATGGTGAAGATGTTCTTGTTGATGGGCTCGCCGGGATCGGACTGCCTTTCCAAACCATCGAGGCCGGCCGCCATCATCACCGCAAAGGCCAGATAGGGGTTGCAGGAGGGATCCGGAACTCGCACCTCGCAACGAGTCGACATGCCTCGCTTCGCCGGCACCCGAACGAGGGGGCTGCGATTCTTCTCCGACCAGGCGACGTTGATAGGAGCTTCGTAACCGGGCACTAGCCGCTTGTAGGAGTTGACGAGAGGGTTCGTGATCGCCACGAAGGCGGCAGAGTGATCCAAAATGCCGCCGATATAGTTCATTGCTATCTTCGAAAGCTGGTGCGGCGCCTTGGGGTCGTAGAACGCGTTCTTGCCATTCTTGGTGAGCAGGCTCTGGTGAACGTGCATACCGGAGCCGTTGACCCCAAAAAGAGGCTTCGGCATGAAGGTAGCGTGAAGACCGTAGTCCAGCGCGACTTTCTTGACCACGAAGCGAAAGATCGTCACATCATCGGCGCAAGGCACCGCATCGTTGTACTTGAAATCGATCTCGTGCTGGCCAGGAGCCACTTCGTGATGAGCCGCCTCGACCTCGAAACCCAGAGACTCCAGAACCATCACGATGTCTCGACGGCACTGCTCGCCGCGATCGACAGGGGTCAGATCGAAATAACCACCGGTATCGTGGGTCTCCAGGAGCACGGTTCCTTTTTCATCCGTCTGAAAAAGAAAAAACTCCGCCTCGGGTCCAGCGACCATGGAGTAGCCCAATTTCTTGGCCCGTTCCACTTGCCGTTTCAGGGCCTGCCGAGGGCATCCGGGGAACGCTGAGCCATCCGGTAGATGAACATCGCAGATCAGCCGAGCCACCTTGGAGCCATCCGGGCTGGCCCAGGGATTGACCTTGAAAGTCGTCAGGTCCGGGACCAACAACATGTCGGACTCTTCGATGCGAGTGAAGCCCTGAATGGAGGATCCATCGAACATGATCTGCCCGTCGAGAGCCTTTTCGAACTGGCTGCGGGGTAGCTCGACATTCTTATTGATGCCCATGATGTCCGTGAACTGCAAACGCAGAAATCGAACACCTTCCTTATCGGCCTTTTTCAGAATTTGCTCGCGAGTCATAGTGATCTCCGATTTGTTTACGATTCGCAGATCTTAGATGACACATACGACCAGCGCAACTCCAAAAATGTAAATTGACACAAAAAACATAAACAGTCAGCACAAATCGACAATCACTCCCAACAATCCCCCCTGGAGCGCCAGAGGAATCGAGCCATCTCAGATCCCCCTTAGGCCATGCTAGGCTTTTTCGATGCTCTCCCCTGTATTGAAGCCTCCGAGTCACGGTCCAGTGGCTTGCTCAGCCTGACCAATGAACCGAGACTGGTTAGCAGCCGTAATCGCTCAAGGAAGTGACGAAGGATGCGTTTCCAGGTCACCAACCCACCGCCCCAGAGCAACTAGATAATGAAACCGAAGAAGAAAATCCTCCTGGCCTCGGCGGCAGCACTCCTGGCCCTCGCGCTGGCGGTGGTCTGGGGCAAACAGGCTGCTGGGCTCTTGGCAGCGAACCTTGGTTCTCTTACCGAGTGGGTCGAAGCCCAAGGGAAATGGGGACCCATCGTTTTCATCCTGGGTTATGTGCTTGCAGCCCTGATCATGATTCCGGGCTCTCTGCTCACCGCCTCTGCTGGCTTCGTCTTTGGGCTGGCGAAAGGAACTTTGGTGGTCGCCATCGCCTCGACCTTGGGTGCTTGTCTGGCGTTTGTCATCGGCCGGTACCTAGCTCGGCGAGTCATCGAGAAGAAGATAGCGACCCTACCCCGTTTCGCCGCCGTCGATCGCGCCGTCGGTCGGGAAGGCCTGAAGATTGTTTCTCTTTTGAGACTCTCACCGGTTTTTCCCTTCTCCCTACTCAACTATGGCCTCGGCTTGACTGGAGTCCGTTTCCGGGACTACCTCGTCGCATGCCTTGCCATGCTCCCAGGTTCCTTTCTCTACGTGTACTATGGCGTCACTGCAAAAAATCTAGCCGACCTCGCTGGCGGCGGCGCGAAGGGGACGGGTCATTGGCTGTTTCTCGGCCTAGGTCTGGCAGCCACCGTGGCTGTGACCGCGGTAATCACCCGCCTGGCGAAACGCGCCCTCAAGGAGGCAGTCGATGTCTGAAGACACTCACCGACTCACCATCGAACCCCAAGACGCCTCCAACCAGAAGCTGGTGGAAAACGTCCATCCTTCGGACTGGCAAAACCCCACTCCCAAGGATCGCTACCATCTCGTGGTGCTCGGCGGCGGAACCGCCGGCTTGGTGAGCGCAGCTGGAGCAGCCGGCCTCGGGGCACGAGTGGCCCTGGTCGAAAAACACTTTCTGGGCGGCGACTGTCTCAACTTCGGTTGCGTCCCCTCCAAAGCGGTTATCAGAGCCGCTCGAGCCTGGCATGAGGCTTCCCACGGCGAGGAGTTCGGCGCTCCCCGGAGCGACAACGACGGAGACTTCGCCGCCGTCATGGCGCGCATGCGACGCTTGAGAGCTGACATCAGCGGTCACGATAGTGCCCAGAGATTCTCTGACCTGGGGGTGGACGTCTTCCTAGGGGAGGGAAAATTCGTCGCTTCGGACGCACTCGAAATTGGAGGCGAAAGGCTGGAATTTCGGCGTGCGGTCATCGCCACGGGTGGCAGAGCCTTTGTGCCCCCCATTCCCGGCCTTCAGGAAGCCGGATTCCTGACCAATGAAAACGTCTTCTCTCTCACTCACCGGCCAGCGAGCTTGGTGGTCATCGGTGGAGGCCCCATTGGCTGCGAGCTAGCTCAGAGCTTCGCTCGCTTTGGCACCTCTGTCACCCTCGTCGATATGGCTCCGCAGATTTTGCCGAGGGAAGATCCCGATGCCGCGAAGGTTGTCGACACATCTCTGCACCGAGATGGAGTGAGCTTCGTGCTCTCGGCCAAGGTCATCCGAGTCGAAGCCACCGAGACGAGCAAGGTGGTCGTAGTAGAGGTCGATGGCCAGGAAAAGCGCCTGGAAGCCGAAGAGATTCTGCTGTCGGTAGGCCGGGCCGCCAATGTCAAAGGTCTCGGTCTAGAGGCCGCGGGCGTCAAGTTCGACCGCAAAGGCGTTTCCGTGGACGCGACCCTACGGACCTCCAACGATCGAATCTTTGCCGCTGGGGACGTTGCCTCGCGCTACCAATTCACCCACACGGCAGACGCTATGGCTCGGATCGTTCTGCGCAATGCCCTCTTCCCCTTCGGGAGAAAGAGAAGCACTGACTTGGTCATTCCTTGGTGCACCTTCACCTCCCCGGAGATCGCCCATGTCGGCCTCTATGAGCACGAGGCCCAAGAACGCGGGCAGCAAGTCGACACCCTCACCCTACCTCTAGGAGACAACGATCGAGCTCTTCTGGACGGAGAGACCGAAGGCTTTCTACGCCTTCACCTGGCCAAAGGCAGCGATCGAATCCTCGGTGCGACCCTGGTCGCTGAGCATGCCGGCGAGATGATCAGCGAGATCACCCTAGCCATCACCCAGGGAATCGGCCTGGGTAAAATCGCTTCGACGATTCATCCCTATCCGACTCAGTCGGAGATCTTCAAAAGAGCTGCTGACACCTGGTTTCGCACCAAGCTCACCCCCACCAAAAAGCGTTGGCTAGAGCGATATTTCTCTTTTCAAAGGTAGGACTCCTGAGCCATCGAAGAACGGGCCACTATTCCTCCGGCGGCTCAGGGTGCTCTACCTCCGTCGGCACGAGGATCTCGACTCTGCGATTCAAGGCACGGCCCGCGGGGTGGTCTCGCCCCTTCTTGTTGTTGGCAGCGATGGGCTTAGACGCCCCAAACCCTCGCCCCAGCAGTAGGTGAATAGGAACGCCCTCTTTCTCATGGAGCCAGGTCATGACGGCGAGGGCACGTTGCTCGGAGAGTCGTTGGTTGTGGGAGTCCGAACCCAAGCTGTCCGTGTGTCCCTCCACCCTGGCCGGCCCGACCAAGCTCAGCCGCAGGACTCGAGCTACCTTGGATAGGGTGGCCGCCGCATCAGGCCGGATGGCCCAGCGATCAAAGTCGAATAAGACATCTCCCGCGAGGCGCAAGCGGAGAGAGCTCCCTTCTCGAATCGCCCCTAGGGAGGTCAGCAAACGATCCTTCTCCGCCGGGGAAGAAGGGACCGACCCCAGTTCACGCCATCCAGCAGAGACCTCGGTATCTCCGGTCGGCGTACGAATGCGAAGGGTTTTCCCTAGGGAAACCGTGGCGCCGGGAGTCTGTACTTCGATTCCAGATTCCCCGCCGAGCTCTATGGTGGTTCCGGGAGTCTGAACCCGCAGACTGTCCTGCTCAGTCGTGGAAGTTGATTTGGATCTGGGATCCACCGACTCCTCCTTCGGGTTCGACCTCGCGCTGCTCTCTAATTCCCTAGAGCCAGACTCGGAAGAAACACGTCCTTTGTCGACTTGGATGACCCATTCGTTTCCGTGATCATCCTCTGCCTTGACGAAGGTCTCGTAGACCTTGAGTACATTGCCTCGACCGTCTTCCACTTTGATGTAGGAGGGGTAGCACTTGGCAACGGTCCCGCGGCTCTTCACTTTGGCGCCGGGCTGTCGCGAGCAAACCACCAAAAGCTCCCCATCGATCTCGACGCCGCCCTCGGGAGAGACGCGAATGGAGGCACCGCCGGGCGCCTCGAACCACACTTGCCCACCTGGGCCGAAGAAAAGCGGCTCTGGGGCCACTTCGGCGAACCCGGGAGCCACCAAGCCACCGACAGCGATGAGCAGGAAAACGAACAGTCTGTGGTGAAACTCTTTCTGGCTCCAAACGGGTTTCTGATGGCGGCCCAGGCTGGAGGAATCTTCGACAAACCCCGAGCTTTCCTCCGGCTCTTCGCAGGGATCCACCGCCAGAGACCTCCTCCTCGCCGGCGAGGGACCTTCACCACAGGCCGCTAACCGGACGCTTTTCGTTTTCACTCCTACTGCCCTCCTCACCAACCTACCCTCTCTCGCCTCTCGCAGACCGAACACTACAAATATAGACGAATTTCAATTCGAATATTTCTCTATTCGACGACAGATCCTCCAACAACGGTGAGAATGGAACTTCTTACAGAAAAGAAACGTAGTCCCGAAAAGAGAGCCCTAGACAGCGAGTCGCTACGGATCGACGACCGTAGCTTCTTGCATTCACTGCCAAGACAGGAGATCCGCAATGGGACGCCTTCCGGAAGACCTTCGCTTCGCTCTTCGCCTCCTCGCCAAACACAAGAGCACAACTCTAGCTGCGGTTCTCACCCTGGCTTTGGGCATCGGTGCGACAACTGCCATCTTCAGTGTCGTCACCTCGGTGCTTTTTCGGCCCATGCCCTGGCCCCAGGAGGAGCAGCTAGGAGTGCTGTGGCAAAGCACCGAGCAGAACTCTCAAGTCTCCGTCAATCGAGTCGACTTTGCGGACTGGCAAGAGCAGGCCAAGCTCTTTCCCCATATGGCCCTCTTTCGCGGCGTTAGCCTCAATCTCACCGGTGACGGGGATCCCGAGCGACTGCGTGGCCTCGAGACAACTTCGGGGATCTTTCCAACTCTGGGTATCCAACCGGCTCTCGGGCGAGGTTTCTCGGCCGTGGAAGACGGCCCTGGAGCGGAAAGGGTGGCGATACTGAGCCATGGTTTGTGGCAACGCCAATTCGGCGGTAGCCCATCTGCAGTCGGACAGAATATTCGACTGAACGGCGAGCCCTTCACCATCATCGGTATCCTGCCTGCCGCTATCGAAGGCGAGCGGCTCTACTGGTATGGCATTGGTGATGTCTGGGTCCCCTTTGGCCTGAGCCTTCCGACATTGCCGGACCGTCGAGGCTACAGCAATGGGCACCTCGCCCTGGCCCGTCTTGGTGCAGAGACTCCGGTGGAAACGGGCCGCCAAGAGCTGAAGGCCATAGCTCGACGCCAGGCTCTCGACTTCCCGGAGACCAATGCCGGCAAGGAGATCGTCTTCAGCCAACTCAGAGACTCCGAGGTCGGCGATCTTCAGCCGGCTCTTCTGACCGCTCTCGGTGCGATCGCCTTCGTCTTGCTCATCGCTTGTGCCAACGTCGCCAACCTTCAATTGACCAGGGCCGCCGCACGGAGTCGAGAAATCTCTGTCCGAACCGCCTTGGGAGCCAGCCGGCGCCGGCTGCTTCGCCAACTGCTCACGGAAAGCCTGGTCCTAGCTCTTCTGGGTGGAGTTCTCGGCACCCTGGGAGCCGTCTGGGGCGTCAAATGGATGGCAGCGACCCTGCCAGCGGACGGTGCCATCGGCCCCGGTGACATCGCCCTCGATGGCGATGCTCTCCTCTTCGCCCTCGCAGTCTCCCTATTCACAGGTCTTCTCTTCGGTCTCCTGCCAGCGCTCCATGCTTGCCGATCGAGCCTGGTGCAGGGATTGACCAGCGGCGGCGGACGAGGCTCCAGCGGCGGCACCCAACGACGCTTGGCAAGCCAATTACTGGTGGTCGGAGAGGTAGCTCTCGCCCTGGTTCTCTTGATCGGTGCAGCGTTGATGATCCGCAGCTTCACCACCCTGAGGAACGTCGACCCCGGTTTCGATGTCAGCGCCGAATCTGGTGGGGTCTTGGTGCTGCGGGTGCCACTGCCCGATTCTCCCTACGGGGAAGAAGGCCGCTGGCAGAGCTTCTACCAACAACTCATCGAGAAGAGCGCGGCCCTCCCTGGAGTTCGATCCACAGCCGTGAGCACCCTACTACCGTTGGTGAGCGGCAGCTCGGAGACGGTGGTACTGGCAGAGGGGCAACCCCTGCCCCAAGGCCCCGACGACGCCCTCAGCACCTTGCACCAGACCGTAAGCCCAGACTACTTCCGCACCCTCGGCATCGAGCTCCTCCAGGGACGGTTGTTCTCCCAGCAGGATCACGCCGATTCCGTTCCGGTCGCCGTCATCGACGAAAAGATGGCTCGATCTCTCTGGCCCGGCGAAAATCCCCTAGGCAAACGCCTCGCCTTCGAGTTCGAGAGGATGGATTTCACCGACCCTGGCCCCATGTACCGAGAAGTGATCGGCGTAGTCCGGCACGTGCGCCACTATCGTCTCGACTCCGAATCCCGGGTCGAGGCCTATGCCCCCCTGGCCCAGCCGAACCGCAACATCACAGGAGCCCCCTCCCTGTGGTTCGTGGCCCGCACCCTAGAAGACCCCTTGAGCCTGGCACCTGCGATGCGCCAATTGGTACGCAGCCTGGACGCCGACCAGCCCATCTACGCGGTGCAATCCCTCGAGAGCTCCGTGGCGACTCATTGGGCCCGCGGCAAGATGATTTCCCAGGTTCTCGGCGCCTTTAGTACCGTGGCACTTCTGCTGGCAGCCATCGGCCTGTACGGCGTGATCGCCTATTCCGTTGCACAGCGCACTCACGAGATTGGCATCCGCATGGCCCTCGGCGCCGGTCGAGATCGCGTTCTCCAGTTGATTCTCCGGCAGGGTCTGAGCCTCGCAGTGGTCGGTATCGGAGTCGGCGTCGTCAGCGCCCTCGCGGTCACCGGCCTCCTCACTGAGCAGCTGTTTGGAGTCGCCGCTCGCGACCCATCTCTATTTATCGGCCTCTCCTGCTTCCTGCTGCTCATCGCTGCCCTAGCAGCAGCCGTTCCAGCGTGGAGAGCCACTCGAGTGGAGCCTGTCACCGCCCTTCGCAGTGAATAGCCTGTCGGAGCCTGGAAGGCAAAACTTCCCTTATTGCACCGAAAAACGAATGATGTTCTGAAAAACAAAACATTAACAGAACAAAAAAGGAATATTCCGGGAATATCGCAGAACATTTCGATTGACACCCGCACAACCACCGCGTATCATGCTCTCCACAGAAGGAGAGATCGAATGATCGACGGCATCGACAAAAAAATACTGACGATTCTTCAGTCAAACGCTCGAACTAGCAACGCAGAGATAGCACGCTCTGTGGGCTTGGTGCCTTCGGCCACCCTGGAGCGAATTCGTAAGCTGGAGAAGCAAGGAGCCATTCTTGGCTATCAGGCTCACCTGAACCCTCGCTTTACCAATCTGGGCCTGCTGGCCTTCGTCTTCGTCAAGACGGCCGAGAACTTCAGTGAGCAGAAAACCGGCGAAAGCCTGGGAGCCATTCCAGAAGTCCAGGAAGTGCACCACGTCGCGGGGGAAGACTGCTACCTGGTCAAGGTCCGCGCCGCCAGCACCGAGGCGATGGGTCGATTGTTGCGAGATCAGTTCGGCGCCATTCCCACGGTGATCTCAACCCAGACCACCATCGTCCTGGAAACAGTCAAGGAGAGCTCCCAACTCCCCTTGACTGCCATCTGTGAGGACCAAAATCATGAATGAACTCAATCAGCGCCAGAATTCCCTTGGCCTCACAGCACTCTTGGCCTTCGCTGCGGTCTATGTCATCTGGGGCTCCACCTACTTGGCCATTCGAATTGCCATCGAGACTCTGCCGGCACTGACCATGGCAGGAGTGCGATTTCTCACTGCCGGCTCTCTCCTCCTCGCCTGGGTGCGATGGCGGGATGGGGGGCCTTGGCCTGCTCTCCGCCAATGGCGTTCGGCAGCTTTACTCGGCTTACTCTTGTTGGTGGGGGGCAACGGCTCGGTGGTGTTGGCGGAATACCACGTTCCTTCGGGTATTGCCGCCCTGATCGTCGGCACAGAACCTCTCTTCATCGTCCTCCTGCTCATGTTCTGGAGGGGAGGAGAAAGGCCCAGTCGTAGGACCGTTGTTGCTCTGCTGATCGGTTTCGCCGGCGCCGCTATCCTAGCTGCGCCCGGCAAGGACGCCCTTGGTACCCTGCACCTACCCTCCGTGCTGCTGTTGTTCTTTGCCTGCCTAACCTGGGCCGCGGGGTCCTTGTACGCACGGAACGCGGACCTCCCTTCATCTCCTCTCATGGGGGCCGCCATGCAAATGTTGACCGGGGGCTCGGTCCTCCTGGTGCTTGGCGGTTCGATTGGTGAATGGAAGGATCTTCAACCGAGTACCTTTTCTCTCAACTCGATCCTCGCTCTCGCTTACCTCATCTTTTTCGGCGCCATCGTCGCCTACACCGCTTACAACTGGCTAGTGCGCAATGTGCGGCCGACCTTGGTGGCAACCTATGCCTATGTAAACCCAGTGGTCGCAGTTTTCCTCGGTTGGCTCATCGTCAGCGAGCCCCTGAGCACCCGCACCTTCATCGCCGCCGCGCTGATTCTGGGAGCCGTCTTCATCGTCGGCAGCGAGCGCCAGTCTCGAAAGCAGGTCTCTCGAGAGGAGGCCTCAACCCCTCCCTCGGATTCCACCGAAAGCCCCAGGGAAACCAGCCCCGAGGAAGCTGACCTCAGGAAAGCTGACCTCAGGAAAGCTAGCCTTAGGAAAACCAATGAGAAAAAGCTGAAGGAGTGTGCGTGACCTACGCCCAGGCCGGAGTCTCTGCCGGTGGCCGGATGGCTTCCTCTACCACTCCGAATGGCCTCACAGCTTCCAACCGCCCGGCTCTCTGACCTTCCGACCAAGTGCCGATGAAGGGATCTAGGGATGGTCCGGTGGTTAGAAGAGAGGGCCCCACCTCAGTGACCTCTACTCCCTGGCGCCTTCGTGTCCGTTTCGAGACGCTTCTAAAAGGTCCAGAGTAGGTCGAAGAGGTTCCACCCATCGTCGAGTTTCTCAGCCAAGACGAGATGCCAGGCACCTTCAGGACCCGCCAGGGCAGAGAGTCTGCGAAAAGCCGAGGGAAAATGCTGGGTTCCCTTGAGAGCCCAGCCCCCCGGCCCCCGACGCTCGAGGGCGACGACCTCGCTCTTGACCCCGTCGGTGCGCAGTGCGAAAAGCAAGAGGGAACCGTCTCTTCCCAACACTAGCTCGTGGGCGATGAAGGGACCCAAGTTCAAAGCGGTGGAGAGGTTCTTCTCCTTCTTGCCCTTCTCGAGGACAATCAGTGCGCCCCCGGGGGGCCTAGGGCCCGGGGAGGCAGGGTTCGAGAAAACCCAGAAGGGCTGCCTCGGTCCGTCGGGACGTAGGAACGCCACTACCACTACTTCGCTGGCGAAGGCTGCCTGGGGAGCAAGGCCCCCAGAGGCGGTTCGAAAAAACTTCGCCTTCCCGGGCGCATGGTGATCTGCCGTGGAAGGACGAATGCGAAGAATCTTGCCATCGGCGGCATTGGCGACCGATTCGGGAGCCGAGCTGCCCCGGATGAAGCGGGGAACAAACAACCATCGCCTCGGCTCCAGGGATGCCGTGCTCCACTCAGTAACCGGACCCACTCGCCGAGCGCTTGCAGAGGACAGTTCTCCGTACCAGACCGGTTCAAGGTGGGGCCGCTGGCTGGAATGCAAGAGCTCCGCAAGGCTTGCGCGCCTCCACTGCACTCGCCCCAGGGATCCAAAGGCGAAGAGGATCTCCTCCCCGGTCCTGATGCCGTCGGCACTTTGAATACCTGACCCCAAGTCTGGCACCGTCCGGATCAAACGAAAGGCTGCGCCGGAATCGGTACCGAAGAGGGACATCGTGACCGTGACCCAATCCCGGCCACGGGCGAGGACGACCAGAGACCGCTCACCTCCATTCTCCACCTGGAAGAAATCAATGAGGTTGGGGCAGCTGTGAAATCGTTGAGGCTCACTCGTTCCAGGCTCGGTCCCCCTCCTCGTCTCCAGCCGCGGTTCGGAGGCGGTGGCGTAGGCGCTGAGCAGTCCCACCAGAGAAGGAAACACGAACAGAAAATTCCTCAGGAGCTTTGAAGAGTCCATGGTCCAGATTAACCCTTCCAAGCCCGAGATGTGAAGGGATGCCTAAAGAGGCCCCCTTGAGCCGTGATCCAAAGATTCTTCGACGCCACCGAGGAGGTCTGGAAACCCAAGAAAGAGGGCGTTTTCTGCGCCACAGGCATAGTTACTCTCTGCCGAGAATTAGAATCGCCTTCTGACGTAGACGTTTTAGGTAGATCCTGGGTCACAGGAGAAGATTGGCAAGCAGTTCGGCAAGGCTGAGAACGCACTCAAGAGATGTGAACTCGTGGCTGTATTGCTGTCCGTCCGTGGACGGCTATGCGACCTGTCGTCCATCGGGTCTCCGTTGCCATAGAACCTTTCTCAACCCCTTCCGTACTACCAGGCAACGCCTAGAAGGAGCTCCTCTTGCAGGAATTGAAGCTATCGATTCGTTCGCTGGTTCGTGCCAAAACCCTGTCTCTCGTGATCATCCTCACTCTGGGCCTTGGAGTGGGTAGTACCGTGACGGTTTATTCCCTCATGAACGGAGTCGTGCTCAGTCCCCTCCCCTACCCGGACCCTGAGATGCTGGTGCAGGTCGACCATTCTGCACCCGCGATCCACTTGGATAGCCTCGGTGTTTCCGTGCCCCTTTTCGAGTACTACCGCGAAGAGAGCCACACCTTCGAGGATCTAGCTCTCTACCAAGATCTCCAGGTGACTTTGGCGGAAGAGGGGCGCGCCGAAAGGGTGGCTGCAGCGAGCGTGACCCCTTCGATCTTTCGAGTTCTCGGCATCGGTCCCAAGGAAGGTCGGGCGTTTCTCGAAGAGGAGGGAAAGCTCGGCAGCACACCGGTGGTCATCGTCGGCCATGGCTTGTGGCAGAGCCAGTTTGGTGGTGCCGCGAACTTGGTCGGCCGAAGCCTACGCATCGACGGCGTTGTTCATCAGGTGGTCGGCATCATGCCCAAGGGGTTTAGCTTCCCCAGCGACGAGACGGCCCTTTGGCTACCGCGGGTCTTTGGCCCAGACGATCAACGGGTGGGCAACTTCTCTGACCTCGCCATCGGCCGTTTGGCTACCGGCGAGGACTTAGGCAGCGCCCAAGTCGACCTCCGACGTCTGGCGGGCCATCTGGATGCTGCTTTCCCCGGCGAAGGGGAAGGTCTGGCAGAGACAGGCTTGATGCCCGTACTCGAGAGCCGCCTCGACGCGGTCGTGGGCCAAGCCCAAAATATCCTGTGGGTATTGTTTGCCGCCGTAAGCCTCATCCTGGCCATCGCTGCCGCCAACGTCGCCAATCTCTACTTGATTCGGGTCGAGGAGCGGCGCAAAGAGCTCGCCGTGAGACATGCCTTGGGAGCCAACCGGGGCGTTCTGATCCGTGGTCTCCTCTGGGAAAGTATCGCCTTGGCCATCGTCGCTGGAGGGTTGGGCCTGGGAGTCGCCAGCCTGGCAGTAAGAGCCATCGTCGGCACCGGTGCGGGGATGATTCCCCGCCTCGGGAATGTCACTGTCCAAGGCTCGTCAGCGCTCTTGGCCCTAGCGGTATCGTTCTGCTGCGGAGTCCTCATCGGCATTCTGCCAGCGCTTCGAGGTACTCGCGAAAGTTCCTTGGGGGTCAGCCGGACCCGATCTTCCACCGCCGGGCGGCAACGGCAAAGGCTTCGCTCGACTCTCGTCGTATCGCAACTCGCCCTCGGCTTGGTACTCGCCGTCTCCTGTTCCTTGGTGGTGAGAAGCTTCGTGTCTCTCCAGGCTGTGGACCCCGGGTTCGAAGCGCAGGGAACCCTCAGCTTTCGCACGATCTTGCCGGATGCTGAATTTTCCGGGCCGGCAGCACGAGCTGCCTTGATAGGAACCCTCAACGAGCGACTTCGGCAAATCCCTGGTGTTGCAGGAGTCGGGATGGCCACCTATCTACCGCTAAGCGGAGTCGGCGCAGGTAGTACCTATCGCGCAGAAGGGTTCGAAGAGTCGGCGGGTCCTGTTCCGGCGTCGAGGCACACTTTCGTCAGCTCTGGCTACATGGAAGCGATGAATATTCCCCTCCTCGCAGGCCGGACCTTCACTGAGCGGGACCATCAATCGGAAGCACCGAAGGTCATGGTGAGCGAAGGTTTCGCAGAACGCCTGTGGGGCCATGCGGGAGCAGCGGTGGGCAAACGAATCACTGGTGTCGACCCAACCTCGGACCAGTGGTACGAGATCGTGGGCGTGGTCGGTAGCGTCAAACTCTTTCGGCTCGACGAGCCAGCTCCGGAGTTCGTCTACCTGCCGCTGGTCGGACACCCAGCCCCTAACCCGGTACTCGACAACCGAACCGCCTTCGTTGTCCGAACGGATCGATCCGTGGCGTCGACACTCCCCCACATTCGTGCCATTGTCACCGATCTCAACCCAAACCTCGCCGTGAGCAGTGTCCAGTCCCTCGAAGCTTCGGTCCAGGACGCACAGGCTTCCCTAGCCTTCGCCGCCAATCTCCTCATCGCTTCAGCAGCCATGGCACTACTCATTGCAGCGGTGGGTCTCTATGGCACGATCTCCTTCCTCGCGGGTCGGCGGCGCAAGGAAATCGGAATCCGGCTGGCCCTGGGAGCCCAGCGGGGCCAGATTCTGGTAGCCGTCCTTCGGCAAGGTCTGCTCTTAGCCGCAGCAGGGATCGGGATCGGCCTGGTTCTCGCTCTGTTAGTGACCCGAGGCCTAGCCTCTGTGCTTTACGACGTCAGCGCCCTAGACCCCCTTTCCTTCGCCTTCATGCCCTTGCTTCTCCTGCTGATCGCGGTCCTAGCCTCCCTCTTTCCTGCCGCAAAGGCGAGTCGGGTGGAACCATTGGTGGCGCTGGCGAGGGATTGAGAGCCATGGGAGCCTGACTAGGCGGCGCTGCCACCTGCCGACATGTTGACCCGGTTCTTCCGGACCTGTAGAGAGGTTTCGAAGGGAGGTTCCGTCAGGGTTTTGGGAGCGCTACCAAAGCCAGGCCATCGATGGCTTGAAAGTGGCTGTCAAAAGTCATCAATTCAGCTCCTGTCTCCATCGCCTGAGCTGCGATCCAGAGGTCGTTCGACGGCACCGCACGCCCCTTGCGGCGGAGGGTAGCTGCCAATCGGCCAAAGCGATCCGCCGTCGTCAGAGTTACCTGAAGGATCTGCACATAGGGGTGGTCGAGGAAAGCTTCGAGATCCCTCAGGTTTTCTTCACACCGTGAGCCCTGTCGGAACCCGTATTGGAGCTCACCGATCACGACAACTGACAAGAATAATTTCTGAGCTCTCCGAACTCGCTCGGCAACCACTGGGTGCCCCCGCCTCAGAGCCGAGTAGGCGTTGGTATCTAGCAGAATCCTCATGACCAGAAGGCTTCCTCCACCTCTTCGAACGGCGCAATAGCTTCCAACAACTCCGCTTCCTGATCTTCGGACCATGTACCAATGAAGGGGTCCAAGGATCGGCCGATGGTTGGAGGAGAGGGCCCTTCCTCATCGATCCCTGCCCCCTTACGTAATAGAGCCAAAACCGCTCGATTGAGGGACATTCCTTCCTCATCGGCTACCTCCCGAAGACGCCTTTCGAGCTCTTCATCGAAGCCCCGGACAGTCAATTGCTTCATATTCATCCCCTGCGAGTCATCAGTGACTCACTCTCTTCAAACAATATGACTCACCTGATTCAGTGTCAAGGAGACCCCTCCTCCACTTTCAGTTCCCGAGCCTTTTAGCTTGCCAGAGGCCACAACCACCGCGAAATCGCTCCTCCCCATGGAGCTGGCAAGCTTCGTTCCAGGGAATCCATCGCCGTCGAGGGGGAAGTACCAGAGACCCCGAACAGCGGCGATACCCGAGGCTGCTAGGCTGAGATCGCGCTCAAGAGATGTAGGTTCGTGGCTGCATAGCTGTTTCCCTTCCTGCCGGCAATCCGACAGGAAGCGTCAGTCCCAGAAGGCCGACCTGATCAAAGCTGAGACCGATTAGATGGCTCCGCTCCGGCGCTCCCATGGACGCTGCCATGGACGCTGCCAGCAGGTCAGCATCGGGCATGTGGAAGTGAATTCGCCGAGAATTTACCGACCTGGATGAACCTCAGGCTCTGATCAACGACTTCTCTATATGAAAGGGCGGATGTCCCGTCCGATACCCAGGGAAGGCCCCATGAACCGATCACCGGAGCAAATCTACGACGAGCTTTTAGTGCTTCGTTGCCAGGATGGCGAAAGGGACGCCTGGTCCGAGCTAGCCGAACGTTGGCAGGAGCGCCTGCATCGCCACGCGTGGCGTCTAGCTGCCACTCACGAAGTCGCCTCCGACGCCGTACAAGAAGCCTGGCTCGCCATCGTGCGCAACATTCGCAAGCTCGATGACCCGGCTCTCTTCCCTGCCTGGGCGTATCGAATTGTCACCCACAAATGCACCGACCAAGTACGAAGGGCAGTGCGACGAAGCAAATTCGACGCAGAGTTGAGTCAACAACCACCGGCAACGCCGGCTGACAACGATGCCTTCGCCGAGGACGATGACATCACCACCATCCGCAGAGCCATGCTCCAGCTTCCCTCAGATCGGCGAGCCCTCCTGGGTTTGCACTACCTCGAAGGAGTCAGCATCCATGAAATCGCTAGCATCCTCAGCATCCCCGAAGGCACGGTCAAATCGAGGTTGTTCACCGCACGGAAAGCGTTGAAAAAAGCACTAGATCTACAGATACAGGAAAGGAATCAACGATGACTCATTCCACTAGAAATCTCAGCGGCAATATCAGCGGTGATCCCGGCAAAGATATCGACGAAAAAATCCGCCAAGCTTTGGCCACGGACGAAGAGTTGGCTGGTTTCGGCGCCGGCAACATCCCCCCTTCTGGTGATCAGAACATTCTCCAGGACCTCTCCGAAGTCTTCCGGGGTCGTCAACGTTGGCTGAATCTCCTTGGAGCCGTCATCCAGTTGATCTACCTATGCCTGTGTATCTGGTCTGCCTTTCGCTTCTTCGAAGCTGAAGCTCTGCGCGACCAGATCCTCTTTGCCACCGGCTTCCTGGCCAGTCTCGGCGTCACCCTGGCCTTCAAGATCTGGTTCTGGATGGTGCTCAACCGCAATGCGGTGCTGCGGGAAGTCAAACGACTCGAGCTCCAAGTCGCCCGCCTGACCCACGACTGAAAGCCCTGCCGCCGAGGGGTGCCCGACGGAGAACCCTACCAACCCAGTCACTTGATGAAGTCGCCAACTCCACCCCGAGGTCGTTGCCGCCTCGGGGTGGCGCCATCGGGAACCGCCAAAGCCGCGGTGAGCCGTTCCGTTTTGCGGCCGCAGCGCGTCAGCTGGAGTCTTTGGAGGTCGTCGAAAGGATCGCCAACAACTCGGCAGGGCCGTAGATGGTGAGATCGGCCTTGGCGAAATCTCGTAGATCGCGGGTCACGATGGCCTCCACCGATGTCTCACTCGCCGATTCGTGGATCACCGCGTCCTCGAACTCTCCGATCTGCTGCTCGAAGACAATCCAAACCTCAGGCAACCTCGAAGTGGATCCATCTCAAGATACGACTATCCCGTCATCTGGTCAGAAAGAAGTCGATCCGAGATTCTCTGGGAAGGTCACTTTCCTGATTCTCTCCCTTTCAGGCTGCTAGGGCTGGCGATTGTGTACAATATTTTTTTGCCGTGAAACACGTTAGCTCATTGGGTGGAGGAGGTCAGGTCTTGGTGGGAGCTCTCGACGTTACTGAGCTTCTCGATCGCTGGGGAACCGGAGATCGAGATGCCCTGGAAGCTCTCATTCCCTTGGTCTACGAGGAGCTCCGTGCCGTGGCCCGGCGGCGGCTCCGGAGCGAACGGCCCGGACACACCCTCTCTCCCACGGACTTGGTTCATGAAGCTTATGGTCGTCTGGTCGAGGCGGAGGTACCCTGGCAGGATCGGGTCCACTTCTTTGCGGTCGCGGCAGGAACCATGCGCCGCGTCTTGGTGGACCACGCCCGAAGCCGGACACGGAACAAGCGTGGTGGCGCCGCGCTTCGGGTCACTTTGACGGAGTCGGTCCCCCTGGAGGCTGGAGATCCGGAAGCCATGCTGGCGCTGCACCGTGCTCTGGAAAAATTGGAGGCCAAGGACTCACGGAAAGCGAGAGTCTTGGAGCTGCACTTCTTCGCCGGTCTCTCCTACGCAGAAACTGCCCTAGCGCTCGACATCTCGGAGGCGACGGTTGATCGAGATCTCCGATTCGCCCGGGCCTGGCTTCAGCGAGAGCTCTCCTGATGGGATACGAAGACTGGGAGCGCTTGGAAGAGCACTTCGCGGACCTCTCTACCCGCTCCTCGCGGGAGCGAGAGAAGAGGCTCAACGAGATCGGCCGCGAAGATCCGGAGCTGCGCAGCGAGCTCGAATCTCTGCTCACGGAAGCGGATGCTCCCAAAGACCTCACGGCGATTGTGGTCGACCTTGCAGCTGCCGTGGTGGGTTCTGGTGAGTCTGCCTCCGGCGGCCGGCCCGCCGATCTCGTCGGGCAACAAATCGACGCCTATCGGATCGAAGCCCTACTCGGGGAAGGTGGCTTCGGCTCGGTCTATCGGGCGTCTCAAACGGAACCGGTGAGCCGGTCTGTGGCCCTCAAAGTCGTCAAGCGGGGCTTCGAAGGCGGAGCCATCGCCCAGCGGTTCGAAGTCGAGCGGCAAGCCTTGGCAGAGATGAGCCACCCGGCAGTCTGTCAGGTCTTCGATGCCGGCCTCACGGAAGATCGCCGGCCCTATTTCGTCATGGAATTGGTGGAAGGCGAGCCCATCACCGAGTATTGCGAACACCAGGCGCTGGGGCTGGAAGCACG
Source organism: Deltaproteobacteria bacterium (assembly GCA_022601195.1). Lineage (GTDB taxonomy): Bacteria > Acidobacteriota > Thermoanaerobaculia > Multivoradales > JAHZIX01 > JAHZIX01. The sequence continues at coordinate 32,443 of JAHZIX010000033.1, read as the reverse complement.
ACTGGGTCTCTTCCGGGAGGTCTGCGGCGGCGTCCTCCACGCCCACCAACGGGGCATTCTGCACCGAGATCTCAAACCTTCCAATGTCTTGGTCGGTGAAATCGACGGGCAGCCGCGGGTCAAGATCATCGACTTTGGCATCGCCAAAGCCCTTCATGGGTCTCCGGGTAGTGCTGGGCCTCTCACGGAGAGACGACAGGTCGTCGGAACCCTCGAGTACATGAGCCCGGAGCAGGCGAGTTTCGAAGAACGGGAAGTCGATGTCCGCAGCGACGTTTACTCCCTGGGGGTCCTGCTCTATGAACTGTTGACGGGCTCTGTACCGTTTCCGCGCCAGCAGCTCGAAGCGGTGAGCCTGGATGAAGCATTGCGCATGGTCCGCGAAACGGAACCGGAGCGCCCATCGACTCGGGGAGAGCGCATCTCTCGGGAAAAGATCTCTCGGGACCGATCGAAACAGACTCGGGGCAGATCGAAGGAGAGCCCTGCTCCCAAAGAGCCTAGCCCTCGAGGCGAGACAGGACCGAAGGAGGGAACCGCCCCTTCAGGGACCTGGTTCTCTGCCGGCAGCCTGCGAGGAGATCTCGATTGGATCGTCCTCAAGACTCTGGAGAAAGACAAGGAGAGGCGCTACGACGGGGTTGGGGAGTTAGGCGCTGACATCGATCGCTATCTCGGCGATCTTCCCGTCGAGGCGCGGCCGCCGACCACGGCGTATCGTTTGAAGAAGCTCTACCGCCGGAATCGTGCTGCTTCCTGGGCGTCTCTCGCCGTATTGCTAGCTCTGCTCGCCTCGCTGACGGTCATGGCCCTAAGCTTGCGACGGGTCGCGGACGAGCGGGACCGGGCAGTTCGCGCCGAAGAGTTGGCCACTAGCCAAGCCAAGAGCGCGCAGCGAGTCAGTGACTTCTTGGTCGAGCTATTCGAAGGTTCCGACCCGGAGCTCGCCGAAGGACGGGAGGTGCCTCTTCGGGAGATTCTCGATCGCGGCTCTCGGCGCATGGATGAGCTCTCCAGCTCTGAGCCCGACACCGCGACCCGACTCCTCACCGTGCTCGGCCGCGTCTACTCGAGCCTCGGGCTCTACGACGATGCAGCGCCGCTCCTCGAGAAGGCGGTGGGCCTCGCCGACGACACGACGGACTCTATGGCGGGCGCTGGAGGGACGGAACGGGACCCTGAGCTCGAGCTGGCGCGGGTGCTCATGCATCAAGGTCAACTCGAGGAGGCGGAAACCCTGTGCCGGGGGAATCTCGAACGCGCCCGGGCAGTGCAGGGGCCGAGGAGCGCCGCAGTCGCTACGGCGCTGTCTCTGCTGGGGGAGATACGCTATCAACGAGGCGATGAGGGCCACAAGAAGCTCATCGAAGAGGCCCTCGAGATTCGCCGAGAGGTGCTACCCGCAGGCGACCCTGCCATCGGCGAGAATCTGGCTGCCTTGGCCCAGAGTGCTGGAGTGCGCAATGACTGGTTTACTGCCGAGCAGCTCTACCGCGAGGCCGCTGAGCTGCTCGACGCCGCTCTGGGGCCCTGGACACCGCGAACACTGCGGGTGCGCAACAAGCTCGTGTACGCCCTCGCTCACCGCCGCAACAGCGAAGAAGCCTTGCCCCTTGCCGATCGTTCCATCGAGGCCGCAGGTCGGATCTACGGCGACGATCATCCAGCCCTGGGAGACGCCCTCGCCAACCGCGGCACGGTTCACTATCGCGCAACCCGCGACTTCGAAGCAGCGCTGGCTGATTTCACCACCGCGAAGGCCGTATTGGAGAAGACCTTCGTGTCGTCTCACCCTCGCGTCAACGACCTCCGTCAACGGCGTGGTTACGCGCTCGGTTCGCTCGGGCGTCATGACGAGGCTCTCGCTGTGCAAAGAGAAGTTCTACGCTACAAAATAGCGAACCACGGCGAGAGCAACTTCTTGGTGCAGAGACAGTACTTCAACGTCGCCTTGGCGGCGCAATCCGGCGGCCACCACGACATCGCCGTCGAGAACCTGATGCTTCACGTGGCCCTCGATCCCGAGATCGATTGGAAGAACGACTTCAACTTCGCCCGCCCCATGCATCACTTGGCGATCTCTCTCACCGCCCTCGGGCGATTCGAGGAGGCCGAGGACCTCTTGCACCGGGCCCGAACCATGCTCACGGAGCGCTACGGCGCGGAGCATTGGACCACCGAGGAGCAGGTCGAGAAGCTCGTTGAGCTCTACGAACGCTGGGGCAAGTCCGCCGAAGAGGCTCGGTGGCGTGCCGAGCTCGCGCGTATCGAAGAAGCGAACGTCGAGCACGATCCCACGACGCCGACGCCCCGCGAGTGACCCGGACGGCTCGGGGGACGAGAACTAAGGAGATGGGCATCTCCCGCAAGCTCGAAAAAACACCGGCCAACTCATGACTCGCGGGCTCCATCGTCTAGATTCGAGCCTATCCAGTTCTTGATGGACACCGGTGCCGGCGGCCGACCCGGTGTGGCCCTAGAGCAGGGCCTCGGCTTTTTAGAGGCGTTCCTCCGAGGAACCGAGGCTGTCTATTCGAAAGGCAGCCTACCCGAGAGGCAAGGTCAGGAGTCTGGCGCGGCTCTAGGGAATCGGGTCGATGGTCACGCCGGAGCAGCCTGGCGTCACTTCGAGAGTCAAGAGGTAGGCGCCGTCGTTCGGCAAACCCGGCTGAGATCCGAAGGTGGCGGGCAATACAGCCACGGGCCCTCTAGCCGTGGCGAGGAAGTCTGTTTCAACGCCGTTGCTCTCCTGATTGTAGGCCCAGGGAATTTCGATGATGAAGGCCAGCTCTGGATCGAGGAGGCCATAGACATCATCCAGAGCATCTCCATCGCCGTTGATGTCCCGGTCCTCGCTCCTCTCTGGTATGCCGAAGAGAAAACGATCGTCCACCGGTAGGATCAGCCCACGACTCGGCATCTTGCTGTCATATTCCGTGGTCGTTCCGGAGATGGGATCGAGGACGTTGATATCTCCGCCGGAAATCTCGCCGGATGCTACATATCGGTCGCCGGCGGCGAGCCACCTCTTGTTCTGAGTAGACCTACCGGAGCTTCCGGAGCTGTAGATCGGCGCACCGCCCTCGAGGGGAAACGCTGCAGGAACGGCATCGTCGGTCGAACCGTTTCCGTTGAGGTCCACCCCGACGCCCCACTCGCAGGATTGAAGCACTACATGGGTAGAGGTCAGCAGTAGCGGAGACCGGCAGGCTTCGCTCTCGACGACAAGAGTGGTTTCGTTGTCGTCCCAGTCGTGGAGAAGAACGTTATTCGAAAATGGACGAGGTCGAAAAGCCAGGTATCGGTCATTGGAGGCCAGAGGCGCCAACGAAGAAGGGATCTCACCGAGATCGCGGATCGTGCCACTGGAAGGTTCGTAGACCCGAATGAATTGTTGACCCGCGGGAGGGATGACCAGGAGAACCACCCGATCCCCAAAGGCTGAGACCTGACCTGCTTCCATGCTTGTCGCTTCCACCACACCGGTGGTCGGATCTACAAAGTGCAGAAGAGTATCGTTGAGGTCAGGTCGCCATTGAGGTCTGCCCCTTGTTCGAACTCGGAAACCAGAAACGCCAACCGACCGTCGAATTCCACCGGCTGACCCCGCACCGCAACGCCATCAGGAAACGTTGCGTGGACCACTTTCGTCACCTCCCCCGTCTCCGTATTTGCGAGATGGAGCACTCGATCTTCGTCGTCACCATCTACATTGAGATCCAGGCCCGGTCCTGTCCCAAAATTGAACCAGCTCACCTCGGAGGCCAAGATCGCCATCGAGTTGCCTACCAGCACGATGCCCGGGGTGGTGTGGAAGGGCCCAGGGACAGCTGCGATGGTGTGGGTCGACAAGCCGGTGCTGGTGCGTTGGCCGGTCGCTGGATCCAACCAGCTAGCGAGCACGTCGGCGATATCTGTGTCGCCGTTTTCGTCGATGAAGGGTGGGATTTCGGGGTCTGCTGTGACGACCGCTCCGTTGGATAGCGAGAACCACATCGGGCTCACGTTTTCTGGATCATCGTCCCGCGGCGCGTCCAAGCCAGTGAAAACGGTCGGGCAGTCTGCCGGAGGAGAGACTCCGATGTTGACGGCGGTTTGCGTTGAACCGAAGTCGTTGCTCGCGGTAACGGTGTAGAGAATGTCATCCGTGGCGATGCTGGGGGTGCCGCTGATGACCCCGGTCGCTGGATCTAGGTCCAAGCGCCCGGGTAGCTTAGGTCTAACGGTTCCGGCGCAGAGACCGTGAGGGTGAGGACCGTTTGAACGCCCCCGCCGCTATTGGCCCCGCGAACGGTGAAATCCGTAGTGGCGAGGACCTGGGTCGCAGTGCCGGAGAGGATCCCGGTCGCAGGATCCAGCACCAGCCCCGAGGGAAGCTCCGGCTGAATCATCCAGGTCAGCGGGATGCCCGTAAAGTCCGGCACGAAGGAAGGGCTGGGTACTTCGCGAAAGAAATCACCGGGGGAGTCGGGGTAAGAAATCGACACCGGCGCCGGCTGGGCTCCGCAGGCGCAGACTCCTTCGAAGGCAGCAGGGACGTCGCCACTGCTCGCTTCCCAGGATGTTTCGGTGGTGACCCAATAGGCATCGTCCCCGCCGCCGTTGGGCACCACCCCGCAGCCCAAGCTCTCCGCGCCATCGACGTCCGGAACCTCGAGGATGGACGACCAGTTGGAGCGGCCGAGGGCCTGAAGGACCTCTCCGCAGGCCGCCGGCGTGCCGAAGGAGCCGGTAACGTCCCGGGTAGCCTGGTGGTTCCCACCTCGGAGCTCGCAGGTAGAAGAACAGCTCTCGTTGGGAGCACCTAGATACCAGCAGGCCCCTTGGTAGAAAACCCCGTCGCAAGCCGGAAAGGACCGGTCCCAACCATGAGCGGTACCAAACTCAAAGCCGTCGCTGAAGATCTCGACGAGGTCTCCTGGTCTCACCGCTGGAGCATGGACAGTCAGCAACAAGGCTGCCAGGAACGGGAAGAGCCCCCGCGCGAAGCTTCGTTGACTCTCGAGTCGCTGGTGAAAACGGGACATCTTGGATCGCAACCTGGCCTCTCCTCAGGGTGGTTCACCTGGGAAAACGACGGATCCGGTCCGATTCCCTCAAGGAAGTTTCATTTTTTGGAATCTCAGGATTTCCAGGCCAAGATCAGGCTCCCTGGGCCTCGAGGAGGCCTGTCCCCAATTCAAGACTGTCGCCTTGGAGACTCCAACCCTCTCAGCCTGTTCCCCCAGAGGGAAACTAAGCTCCCGCAGCCTCCACGGTAGATAGCTCTAGAAAAGCCTTGACTTCGTTCGTAGATCACTCTAATCTACATACATGCAGGCCGGGAGCCGTAATCATCATGAGCAACACAAAAACCAAGATCCTAGATTTGGCCGAAAGCCTAACCCAAGAAAGAGGGTTCAACGGCTTCAGCTATCTCGACCTGGCAGCAGAAATCGGCGTCAAACACGCGAGTATTCACTACCACTTCAAATCCAAGGCCGACCTGGCCTTGGCCTTGGTAGAGCGTCTCCGGGAACAACACAGTTCTGCCTTTGAAGCCTTCGACCATGGCCTCGAAACGCCCCAACAGCGCCTTCAGGCCGTCATTGAGTTCTTTCAGCGATACGCCCAGGAGAAGAAATTCTGCATGTGCGGGATGATGTCTGCCGAGCTGCAATCTGTTAGCCCAGAGGTGAGGCGCCAACTCATTGGCTACTTCAAAGACTTCCAACACTGGATCACGAAGCAATTCATAGCCATGAAGAAAGAGGATGCTCAAAACAGAGCCCTTAGCTTCGTCAGTGCCCTAGAAGGCTCGCTGTTGTTGGCGCGACTAGAAGATGATCCAGCCATTATCGCCAGCGGACTCCATTCCTTTGTCAGTGATTGATATCTCTATTTGTCCCAGTAACCTACAGACATGCAGGTCAGCTTCTCTTTGGAGACACCGACCTTACGAACCGAAAGGAAAGCAAACCCATGGCTAAAACGATCAACCACGGAATGACCTCCAGGACCGCCAATGACGAAGCTCAGAGCTTTGCGGAGTATCTGGGAGTCGTCACTGCCCTACAACCCTACATCGATGCCGCCAAGACCGGCCACGTGGAGCACATGCGAGCTTCCTTCTACGACCATGCTCACATCATCGGGTCTATGGAGGGCACTATTCACAACTTGGATGCCGATGAATTCGCCGGAGTCGTCAAAGGCAACGAGTCGCCGAACGTCGAGCATCACCTTGCCTGGATCGACATCTCCGGACCGGCAGCCGCGGCAAGAGTGGAGTTCCTCAATTGGAATGGCTTCAGATTCACCGACTTCTTTGTCCTCTATAAGCAGGACGGAAAATGGAAAATCAGCGGAAAGGTCTACGACTCTCACAACAAGAACTAGTTACAACCCTATGGATGCCCTCGGACTCTTTACCCGAAGAGCCTAGTGGCGAGCGTACGGCCAGCATGCCTTGACAGATAGGTTCTTGAATAGGCAGCGGGCTAGGGATCTCCATCGACACATTACCTGCTCATTCCCTAGTCAAATCGACGCCGAGTGGGTTCACCAACCCGCTGACAGCAAGGGAATCATAAGGCATAACCATGCAGATTTTTCGGCGAGAGTTGCTCTCTCTGAACCCAGAATCTTCTTAGAGAAAATTACGAAAAGAAATTCATTTTCGAGCCGAGAAATACCGGCACCAAGTACAGACCCAACATCGATAAACCTACAGAAATCAGAACAAAGGACAATACAATGAAAACAGGAATAAAAGATAAAGTTATCGTCATCACGGGCGCCAGCAGTGGACTCGGAGAAGCCACGGCTCGTCATCTCGCATCACAAGGCGCAGCCGTCGTTCTTGGTGCCCGCCGACACGACAAACTCGAGGCCATCGCGGCTGAAATTCGAGCGGCGGGAGGAAAGGCCGAAGCCGTTACCACGGATGTAACTCGCAGCGAAGACGTGAAAGCGCTCGTCGCCAAAGCAGTGGAGATTTTCGGGCGAGTAGATGTGCTGGTCAACAATGCGGGGCTCATGGCCATCGCGCCTATGAACGAACTCAAGGTCGATGAATGGGACCGGATGATCGACATCAACATTAAGGGGGTCCTCTACGGAATTGCCGCAGCTCTCCCCCTCTTTGAGAAACAAGGCTCCGGTCACTTCATCAACATCGCTTCCGTCGCTGGAGTCAAGGTGTTCAGCCCGGGCGGAACAGTCTATAGCGGCACCAAATTCGCCGTACGAGCCATCAGTGAAGGATTGCGTCACGAAGTCGGTGGATCGATTCGAACGACGACTATCGAACCCGGAGCTGTCAATTCTGAGCTCAAGAACGGCACTTCCCACAAGGAAAGCATAGAGTTTCTCTCCGACCTCTACGAGATGGCGATTCCATCAGACTCCGTAGCTCGGGCAATCGCTTACGCCATCGAGCAACCCAAGGACGTCGACATCAACGAGATTGTACTTCGCCCGACGGTGCAAGAATTCTAATCGCCCTGGCTGAGTCCAAACCTCTTTCTGGTCCTCCTTGTGTCGTGGCCGACCTTGGGTCACGGCACAAGGCATCGCGGACTACCGCCAACCTTGCCCTGAGAGATTTTCGGAAGCAGAGAGCTCCCCCTCCACCTCGGCCCGAATCTTCTCCAAAGAAAGGAGGGCGGCCCTACCTTCTTCCAGACCCGCCTTCCAGACCCGCTATCTAACCTTGAGGCCCCCAGAAGACCCTCGCTGACAGCCCTTCCTGAGCCAACGAGGCCTTCCCTAAGACCTATGGAAGCTAGGTCCAATCTCTTGACATTCACTGGCAGTGAGATTATTATTTCGGAGTCCTAACTAGACTCATGGCCGAACCCACCAAAATGATGATCGGCGGCAAGAAACGACTCATTCTCGAGGAAGGTGCGGAGGCAAAATCGCGTTTTTTCGAACCCGTCTGATGCTTCGCACTTCTTTCTATCGAGGAACCTCATGACAGGTCTGTGAAATGAAATATTTTATCTCCACCATTCATATCGGTCGCCCTCAAAGCTTCGAGAATGCTGAAGGAAAGGTGTGGACCTCGGCCATTGCGAAATCACCCGTCGAAGGTAGGGTTCGGGTCCGATTTGAAAACCTCGAAGGAGACCAGCAGGCCGACAGAGTCCACCATGGAGGACCTGACAAGGCTGTCTTGGGGTACAGCAGCTCTCATTTCCCTTTCTGGCGAGAACAGTTTGATCACTGGGATGTGGGCTCAGGAAGCTTCGGGGAAAACCTAACCATTGAGGGGCAAACCGAACAGGAGGTCTGTATCGGCGATGTCTTTCAAGTAGGAACATCCCAGCTACAGGTCTCGCAACCGCGCCAACCTTGCTGGAAACTGACTCGACGTTGGTCCATTCCCAAGCTTGCCCTACATGTACAGCAGACTGGCTATACCGGCTGGTATTTCCGAGTCCTCAAAGAAGGTTGGATCGAGACTGGAAAAACGCTCGACCTACTCGAACGCCCGTGCCCAGATATCACCGTCTCCTGGGCGCACCAGGTGATGCATACGAAACCAAGCAGCCGAGCTGCTGACCTAAGGCTGTCGGAATGCTCCTATCTTTCCGAGTCCTGGCGAAAACAGCTCCGTGACCGGACCGAGAAAGCCTCCCAGAAACAAAGAGAAGAACGGCGACTTTCCGGCCCGGTCTCATCTCACCCGAAGCCGCCCCAATAGAGCACAAGGAATCAATATGAAAGTTCATGTCTACGACACCTATGCCACAGCCCAGAACGGGTCCACAATCCACTTCGACGTCTTGGTTCCGGCAGAGGTACCTGCAGACACCGCGTTCCGTTTCGCCCAGCAATGGCTCTCGACTGCCGGCCATAGCAATGCCACACTCGAGCAATCCCGTTGCAACTTCTGCCATGCTGAAAACGCCAACCCTGCGATGCTTCGCGATATCGAAAGGGATGGATTTCACATTCTCGAGCTAGAGGGTTGTTAGAGGCTTTCTCAGGCAGGTCTTCGGGCAGCTCCCCCAAAAGAGCGAGGGGCGGGTGGCGCGAGCTCCTCGAAGCCCTCTGCCTACCTCCTGAGCGGCCCTGGACAGATGCCCCCGGACCGTCTAGCCCAACCAGTCGAGCCGCGCCGCCGCAGCTCGACTGGTCACCAACATGAGTTTGCTCAAGATAGCCCTCGACGCGATGCGCGAAAGGCACGAGGACTTCCCCATGGATCCCCACAACACCGGGAGCAGTTTCCAACTCCAACCCCTGGCGACCAAACCCACTCACCACGAAAAAAGAGCACAGCTTCCTCCAGAAAATGCTTCGTCCTGCTAACAACGTCTTTTCAAATCGCTCCGCAGGGCGTCGCATCGAGCTTCTAGGCCCATACAATAGGTTCCGCCGCTGACGGCAGGAACCAGGTACTAACGAGAGGCAATGGAACAATCAGACTACCGGCGAGTGGTCGAGTTGGTCGATGCGACCCTCGATCTAGACGCAGAGACGCGAAGTGATTTCCTAGACCGGGAGTGCGGTGACGATTCGGCATTGCGCACTGAAGTCGAATCGCTGCTCGGCGAAGAAGACACCCTAGAAGGAGACTTCATAGGGATTCCAGCTGCACTCCAGGCGGTCGACCTACTAGCTGATGAGAATCGCCGCGACCTCCATGTATCTGACCCAGGTGCCCAGACCGAACGGCCCGACTCCGTGGGTTCCTATCGAGTTCTCGAAGAGCTCGGTCACGGAGGCATGGGCACGGTCTATCTAGCCGAGCAGCGGGACCCCATCGAGCGCCGCATCGCACTCAAGGTCATCCAATCTTTTGAGGGCGACAAAGGAACTCTGCGGTTTGCTGCCGAGTGTCGGGCCCTGGCTCGCCTCAAACATCCCAACATCGCCGCGATCTACGATGCCGGGGTGGCAGACGACGGCCGGGCTTTCGTCGCCATGGAATGGGTGGAAGGCGCCCATATTACGGATTGGTGCGATCAACATCAGTTGTCCATCCGGGCTCGCCTCGAGCTCTTCTTAGGTGTCTGCGCCGGTGTCGGCCACGCTCACCAAAAGGGCCTCGTGCACCGGGACTTGAAGCCGTCCAACGTATTGGTTGCAGAAGTCGATGGCAAGGCGACGGCCAAAGTGATCGACTTCGGTATCGCCCGCACTCTCGATGAAGCAGAATCATCCGTCGCCGAGGCCGGAACGGAAGGCAGTCGAAATATCGGTCATAGCCATAGCCTGCTCATGGGATCTCCGATCTATATGAGCCCCGAGGCCGCCCGGCTGAGCGGCCGATCCGATGTGGATACCCGTACCGATGTGTATTCCCTCGGCATCCTGCTCTATGAGTTGCTCGTTGGAATGCCACCTTTCGAGACCTCAGGACTCGGTATCGGAGCGCTGTTGCATCAGGCGAGAACGACCGATCCGCCAACGCTGAGTCAGCGATGGACAACCCTTCCCAACGACCGTCGGGAGAAACTCGCCCCCCTGCGTAGTGTCACTCCAAAAGCTCTCGAGAGCCAGTTGCGCGGCGATCTCGACGCCATCCTGACCACAGCAACGGCGAGGGAGCGCGACGATCGCTACGACGCGGTGTCCGACCTAGCAGCAGATTTGAGACGGTATCTACAAAGAAGACCGGTCGAGGCCCGGGCGCCATCCCCGAGCTATGTCTTGTCTCGGTTTCTCACCCGCAACCTCGGGGCGGTCATCGCCGTGGCGGTCGTGATGGGCGTCTTGATCGCTGGTGTGGTAGCCCGAACCCAAGAGGCCCGCCGTGCCAATCAGGAAGCCGAGAAAGCTCGGCAAGCTCTGGCAGAGGCCGAGCAGGTTTCGGATTTTCTGATCGGCCTTTTCGAGGTCGCGGACCCGGACCGCCTCGCTGACGACCCGGAGTCGGTGGACGATTTGCTGGCCAAGGCAGAAGTGTCTATGGACGAAGAGCTCGCCGACCAACCCCTGGCCAGAGCTCGGTTCCTGCAGACCATCGGCCGCATCGCCATGAACCGGACGGATCTCGACCACGCAGCAACCGTCTATGAGCAGGCCCTGGCCCTACGGGAACGGCACTTGCCCCCCGGACACCCCGAGATCATCACGAACGTCGGTTCCTTGGGCGTGATCTATCGGCGCCAAGGGCGCTTTGGAGAAGCGGAGAGCAAGCTCCTTCGAGCCATCGAGCTCAGTGAGTCCGCCACCGTACAGAATCCTGGGCAACTCTCAGCGACCATCACCTGGCTGGCCAATCTGCACTATGACCAGAAGCGGCTCCAAGACGCCATCGACGGGCACCGCCGTGCTTTGGAGATCCGGAGGCGCGAACTGCCCGACAACCTCGGAGCCTTAGGAGAATCCCTCAATAATCTAGGAGTCGCGCTGCGCCAATTAGGGCGTCAGGCTGAGGCACAGCCCATCCTCAGAGAGGCCGAGGACCTCTTTTCTCGAGCTCTTGGAGCCAAGCACCCCTTGACCGTCGGGTGCTGGCTCAATCTAGCCGGGATCGAGGAACACCTGGGACATTGGCAAGAAGCCGAACAATTACTGCGACGAGCCGGGAACACCTGGCAAGAGATTCATGGCCCTACCCATCACCGAACCCTCTTGGCTCGTCGGGCCTTGGGAGCTCTCTGGAACCGTTGGTATCGGACAGCTGAGGCGATCCCTCATTTGAAGACATTGTTGGCCTTGCAAGAAGCGGAAGCCGAAGGAGACCGGCTGCAAATCGGCCGTACCAAAGTCCAACTCGGGAGAGCTCTCTGGCAGCATGGTGATCTCGAGGAAGCTGAAAGAACCTTACAGGGAGCCCTTGAGCTCTATTCCGAGGTATACGGGAGTGACCATGCCTTTACCAACAGAATTCGAGGCGACCTAGCCCTCGTGGTTTGGAAGAGCGGCAACCAAGGCAAAGCCACAGAATCCTTCGAACATCTGGTCGCGGAAACCCTTCGCCAGCGGGGCGAGCACCACCCGGTTACCGCTTGGATGTACTACCAACTAGGAACCATCCAAAGAAGCCGAGGCCGCCTCGCAGAAGCTGGTACTGCATTGAGCCAGGCGTTGAAGATTCACGAAGGCCTCTACGACGGTCCTTCCCGCGCCGTAGCCAGAAATCTCTTTCAGCTCGGGGGGCTCCGCCTGCTTCAAGGCCGACTCGACGAGGGGACTGAGCTGCAGCGGCGTGCCGTCGAGATGTTCGAGATAGTTCTCCCTGCCGATCACCCGGAACTACTGGCAGCGCAGACCGAAGCCGCCGCCTCGGCCTCGTGAACCGAGCCACTAACAGGAGCTCCTGTTCGTCCCGAAAAGAAAACGACGCAGCAGATGCAGGTAAATCCAACGGTGAAGAAGAAACTTGTCGAGAAGCAACGTTTAACTAGTAGGATTATCTGACGACAAGAAACGTCACCGACCGTAGCTGGCAAGATGTGAACGAGGCAACCGGAAACCCAAAAGGGGAAGTCACTCAACTCCTCGGAGAGCTAAGGCACGGTCACGACGATGCTTTAGAGCACTTGATTTCCTTCGTCTACACAGAGTTGCGTCGCGTCGCCGCTGGCCTTATTCGTCGCGAAAAATCAGGTCACACTTTACGGGCCACCGAGGTGGTTCACGAAGCCTACCTTCGGCTCTTCGACCGAGACACTTTGGTCTGGGACGATCGAAGGCACTTCTTTGCCTCCGCAGCCATCGCCATGCGCCGAGTCTTGATCGACCACGCACGTCGGGTTAGGGCTGGCAAGCGAATCCCCAAAGACGAAATGATTCCCATCGAACTCGCTGAAGCAGATCTCGCTCAGTCCTTCGACATCGAATTGCTCGCCCTCGATCAAGCCCTCAATCGGTTGGCAACCGTCGATGCCCGGCAAGCCCAAATCGTCGAACTGCGCTACTTCGCCGGATTGACCGGCGAAGAGGTCGCTGAGCTCCTCGAGATCTCCCGCGGCACCGTGACCCGCGAATGGCGGGTTTCCCGCCTGTGGTTGCGGCGCGAGATGCGTCAACTCCAAGCCTGAAAGTAGAAAGCCACTCGAGAAAGGGAGACGGCGGAGGGAGATGTGTACGACGCCTCCTGCAATGTTCGAGCATTCGAGCTAGCGATCAGCCGCGATGGACTTTCTCCTAAGTTTGCCCAATCTGAATTGTCACCAGCACTCCTCCCTCATTTGTCACCAGCACCTTGAGCGCATCGAGTTTGCACAGATGAAGCTGCTCTCCTTCTCACTCGGCTGGACCACCTCCCATCGAGCCCTTCACCATAACCAACATGGAAGTCGGCACTCGTTACCCTTGAGCGGCGGCGCTTCACATGCCAAGGCTCTCTATATGCCAGATCCGCCCGTCACGGCCCTGGCTCGCTCTTCCTTCACGAGACGAGAAGAATCGCTCCGAGACGAGGGTGAGCTGGTAGAGCGCTCTGACAACAAAGACGAGTCTCCCAAAGACTTCCCTCCAAGGTCCCCCAGAGGTAGCAATCTCAAGAACAGTTGTGCGGGCTGTTCCACCCTCCGCCCCTTCTACGCATATCTTTGTAACCTGGCTGACCGGGGAGTTAGCTCTCGACGGTTCTAGCCCTATCTCATCCGCTGGACGAAAACCCGGTCCTCAAATCCAAGGAATCGGTCCCCCGCTACGGACGCTCCGTGCGCTCTGACACCTTCCCGAAGGACTGGCAGCAAATCCCCTAGCGCCGGGAGTCGATCTTCTGGGTAGGTGTTGGGAATGGAAAAGCCGGTGAACCGCCCGTGGTATGCTCCGGTTGGCTTTCGGATCGTAAGGTTCGAAAATATTTTCCACGCCTGATTCAGAAGGAGGTTCGTCATGCGTCCTATTGCCCCAGCAGCGGCGAGCCTTCGCTCACGCCGCTAGAATCGACGGCTCCGTTCCCTTCGGAAAGTCCGCAGCTCGCTTCGTGCCAATGGCATGAGTCGGGGTAGGTGCACCCAGCCTTCAACGCCTGAGCGTTGGAGATTGGGTGTCTCGTAGGGCCTAAATCGTCGAATCTTCTGCGTTCCTCTCGCCGCTTGTTCCGCAGCCTCGTCATGGGATCCCGAGATCCCGCACAAAATCGAGAACATACGCGAAGGAAACCATGAGCAAACGAAAAGAGATTCTACGAAAACTCGTCGCGCTGTGTGACGAGCCCAGGCCTGGTGATGGCCAGGACCCACGATACGACCGCAAACAGGAACGCAACGCCAATGGAGAAAGGAAGACTTGGCAACTCTGCAAGCAAATTGCAACCGCCGTACAACTAGCCCTAGGGACCTCTACCGATGAACGGCTCCGAGAGCTGTTGGTCGTCCGAGTCACCCCCGCTCCAGAGGCCTCACATCTTCTGCTTCTTGTGCAGCCGAACTCGCCTATTAGCAGCAGCGAAGAAGAGATGAACGAAGCCCTGGCGAAAGCCCAGGGCTACTTGCGTACCGCCGCTGCCGAAGCGATCACTCGTAAGAAAACACCCCATCTGACGATGCGCTTTCTACCCTTCGGCATGCATCAGGAGGGGAGTCCATGATCGAGTATTGGCTCACGGAACCGCTGACGCCAGAAGTAAAAGGAGCTTTGGAACGCTTGTCCTCCATGGAGGATATTCGACACGTAGCCGTGATGCCTGATGTGCATCTCAGCCACCAATTCTGTATCGGCACGGTGGTCGCATCGAACTCACGGCTTTACCCGCAGGCGGTCGGCGGCGATATCGGCTGCGGCATGATGGCGATCGCTTTCGATGTCTGCGCCGAGGACCTATTTGCCCAGCCAAACCGGGCAGCGGTCATTCTGAAAGCTTTCGGAAGGCTGATCCCGAAGAATCGCCATTCAACCCAGACTCTTCCGGACCACCTGCCTTGCGAATTGGATCCCAAGGATCTAAGCGACGAACGCCTTGCCAAAAGCCTCCTTCGTGATGGCCGGGTACAACTCGGCACCTTGGGGCGAGGCAATCATTTCGTCGAGCTGCAGCGCGACGAGCAAGATCGACTCTGGCTTATGCTGCACAGCGGCTCTCGGGCCGCCGGCCAGCGCCTGAGCGAGTTTCACCGCGAACGCTGTCGGGCCGGGCGTTTTGGATACCTCTGGTTCGACGCCGATAGCGCCAGCGGCCAGGCCTATCTGAACGATGTCGAATGGGCTCGAAAGTACGCTCACCTCAACCGATGGAGGATGCTCGAATCCGTTGCGATCACCCTCGAAGAACTGTTTCAGGTGCCCTGCGATGCATCAACTCTGATCTCCTGCGATCACAATCATGTCGAACAGGAAACACACTTCGAGGAGCGCCTATGGGTTCATCGCAAGGGCGCCCTGCGAGCCGACCCAGGCGAGACCGGCGTGATTCCTGGCTCCATGGGCACGGCCAGCTTCCATGTCACCGGCAGGGGCTGCACGCGCGCTCTGCGTTCCAGCTCCCACGGTGCGGGGCGCAGGATGAGCCGTAGCGAAGCGAGAAGAGTCGTCGGCACCCGACAGCTGCAACAGCAGATGGGCGAGGTGATTTTCGATCATCGACTCAGCAGCCGGCTGTGTGATGAAGCTCCGGCTTCCTACAAAGACATCACCCGAGTCATGCGCGCCCAGCGCGAGCTGACCCGGATCGACCGTCGTCTGCAACCGGTCTTGAGTTACAAGGGGGTTTGACCGTTGGTGAGAAGCCGCTAGGCAGCTAGCAGCTTCTCCATCTTGTGACTCTTCGACCTTGGTCCGCTGTGCTGACAGTGGGCCAAGGTCTGCCTGCAAGGGCCCTTGGCCTGCTCTGAGAAGGTTGAACCAGTGAGTGCCTGATGCCTACTGCCGGAACCGTGCTGGCATATCGAGGCGAGTCGGCGTTCAGGGCACGGTCCTGGACCAGGCGCTGGTGTCCCCAGACTCGAATCCGTCACGGAACACCAATACGGAGCTCAGCGTGATGCGGTCGATCAGGGCGGCGCTCGAGGCATCGGTGGTCTGATAGCGCAAGCGCGGGAGGGCTGAGACCGCCGTCGCTGGCAGGTCGACCGAGCCCCTCGACTCGAGCCACACCGAGGCGGTTTCCCCTTCGATGCTCGACACCAGTTCGGAGCTCAACAGCGCGCCTTGGCAGTCGCTTTCGGCGTAGAAGTCGAGCTCGAGCTGGACCACCGGAGTGGCGCCCATGGAGTCTTCGATGAGCACGGCCATGGATGAGAGGAGCTTCATGTCGCTGGCGTCGACGGCGATGCACGGATGACTCAAGACAGCCTCCGTCACCGGCATGGCCGCCGCAGAGCCGGAGGACGGAGCCGTGTCGACGTCTTCGGCATCCCAGTCGAAATCGAGAGACGACCACGGCGCCAGCGCCTGGTCGAAGTTCGGGTTCTCGAGCAGGCTGGAGGTGCGAACCGCGAATCCGAGACCATAGTCACCACCGGCCGCGCCGTCGATGTCGCCGTCGAGCAGCTGCCCGGCGGCATCCTCGATGTCGGCGCTGCAGGCGAAGACTCGGTAGTGCCCCCGACCGAGGGGTAGCCCCGTGCCAAGCTCGAGGCGCGTCGTCGGCGCTTCGTAGAGCCCCGACTCGTCGTAGACCGTCGACTCGATGGTGATCAGTTGGTCGTCGCCAAGGATGCCGAGACAGGACGAGGAGATCACACCGTCGAGTCCGGCTTCGATCAACCGGAAGCTGTCCGCGGCTGAGGCTCCTGTGACTTCCTCAGAGAATTCGAGCAGGATCTGGGTCATCGGCACCCGCAGGAGGTCGCCATCGATCAGCCCTTCCTCCCCTGGCGAGGACACAGCGTCGACCGCCTGGACGATCGGCGGTAAGTCGACGGGAGTCGAAAGCTGCTCCGAATTGTCCGCCGGATTGACGTCCAGATCCCCGTCGTTGTTCCCGACCGAAACCTCATTGACGATCTCGGTCACATCGCGGGAAAGCGTGGAATCGACGGTGACCACGAAGATCGCGGACGACTGATCGCCGCTGGCCAGCGTCCCGACCTCGAGGGTACAGGCCGAGCCGGCGGCGGCGTCCGGTAAACACTCCCAGCCGGCGTTGCTAGCCGAGGCGTCAAAGGTGGCATGGTCGGGTACGGTCTCGTCGAGGACAACGCCAGTCGCATCCGAGCTGCCGACATTGGTCGCGGTGACCTCGTAGGTCAGAGTGCCGCCGGGCAAGACGGTCGACAGACCACCGGTCTCCGACACCGACACCGCCAGGTCGAGCTCGCGTCCGATCGAGGTGGACTCGGTGGCCGCGTCGTTCGAGGCGTTGGTGTCGTTCTCGTTGACTGCAGTGACGGCCGCCGCATTGGTGATCGCGTCGGCGGCCTCCAATGCCGAAGTACCCACCGTCAACGTGACGGTGAGCGTCTCGCTGGTACCCGCTACCAATGTACCGAGCGTCCACGCCGTACCGCTGAAGGAACCGGTGGAGGGCACCTGCGAAACCGTCACGACGCCAGTGGGCAGCGTCAAAGTGTTGGACAACGTCACCCCCGTGGCGTCGGACCGACCTGCGTTGGTCACCTCGACGGTGAAGACCAGGTTGCCTGAGCCTGAGCCGGCCACCACCGGATCGATGGACTCCGACACCGAAACCGCCAGGTCGACTCCGCGCGCTACCGAAGTGGACTCGGTCGCCGTGTCGTTCGAGGCCTCAATATCGGTTTCGTTGACCGCCGTGACGGTCGCCGTGTTGGTGATCACATCGGTGCCAACGTCCGCCGAGGGTCCCACGGTCAGGGTGACAGTCAGGGTTGCGCTGGCACCTGCGGCCAAGGCCCCGAGGGTCCAGCTCGTACCGCTGAACGAGCCGTTCGACGGCACCTGGGACTCGACTAGGACGCCCGTGGGCAGTGCCAGCGTGTTCGACAAGGTCACGCCAGTGGCCTCTCTTAGCCCGTTGTTCATCACCGTGACCGTATGGACGAGGTTTCCCGCCCCCGAGCCGGCCACCACCGGATCTATCGATTCGAGAACCGAGACGGCCAGATCTACCGGGATCGTGATCGAGGTGGACTCGCTCGCCGTGTCGTTCGATGAGTTTGTGTCGGGCTCGTTCACAGCGGTGACGGTCGCCGTGTCGGCGATCGTGTCGGTGCCCGCGGCGGCCGACGCATCCACGGTCAGGGTGACGGTGAGCGTTGCGCCAGCGCCCTGCGCCAACGTGCCGACGTTCCACGTTCCGAGCGTCGGCGATGTGTCGGTGAACGAACCCGCAGACGGGACCTGGGACACTACCGTGACGCCCGCGGGTAGGATCAGAGCATTCTCCACCATCACACCGGTGGCTTCGCTGACCCCTCCGTTGAACACAGACACGGAGTAAACCAGGTTGCCTGGACCGGAGCCGGCCACGGCCGGATCGATCGATTCTGACACTGACACCGCCAGGTCGACCTGGCGACTGATCGACGTGCTTTCAGCGGCCGCATCATTGGAGGTGTCGGTGTCGCCTTCGTTCACAGCAGTGACCGCCGCCGTGGCAGAGATGACGTCGGCACCCGCGGTTGCCGACGACGCCACAGTCAGGATGGTCGCTAGGGAAGCGCTATCGCCCGGGGCCAAGGTGCCGAGAGTCCAGGTCGTACCGTCGAACGATCCTGCTGTCGGCACCTGGGATTCCACCATCGCGCCGGCGGGCAGCGCCACGGTGTGCTGAATCTCGACACCAGTAGCAGCCACCGAGCTAATGTTGGTGACCACAACGTTGTAGAACAGATTGCCAGTACCCGATCCCGCCACGACAGGATCGGGAAACTCTGAGATCGTGACCGCCAGGTCCACCAGGCTTGTCACCGAGGCTGCGTCGGAGAACTCGCTGGTGTTGCCGTCGTCGTCGGTGACGGTAGCCACGAGCTGCCCGCCGGCGGGCAGCGCCAGATCCTCGACGGCGCCCAAGTTGACTGTCTTCGTGCACGGGGCGACGCCGCAGCCGTTGTAGTCAGTCTCGGAGTACTCCGCCGTACCCAGTGGCGTTTCCCCCTGTTCGCCCGTCGCGTCGGTGAGGAAGAACTCGGCGGTGAGTGGATAGGTGGCATTGTTGGTCGCACTATCGGTCGAGAACGAGATCACCAGATCGCCCGTCGAGCCGTCTGCCGTCAGCACAGGGAAGTTCTGACCACGGTTGGCGTGTTGGTCCTCGTCGGCGTCGTCGGCATCATTCACCGTGCGGCCGGCCTCTCCGTTCTCGAAGAGATCGATGGCGAGCTCGTCGTTGGCGTAAAACGAGTTGCCTCGAATGGCCGCCCTGAGGCTTTGGGAAGCGACGACGACGCCGTTGCCGTTGAACGCAAAGGTATTGCCTTCACCGGCCTCCGACCCGCCGACCTGTGTATCGACGACGGAACCGAGGGGCGAGGTATCCACGCCGATGGTATTGCCGAGGTCGATCGTCCCGCCCTTGTCCGTACCCAAGAGGTTGCCCTGGATGATCGTGCGTCGCGCGACGTCCAGGTAGACACCCGATCCTGGAATATCCTCGAATCCGGCGGTGTGGTCGGAGATCAAATTGCCATCGCCGCTCTCCGGACCGCCGATCTGGGCGTCGTTGGCAAAGAGAGCGGCAACGCCAATACCATTGCCCATCGCCGTTAGGCCCTCCTCGTCGGTGCCGATGAAGTTGCACCGGATGGTATTCGCGTGGCTTTGCTGGAGGACGATCCCGAAGTCCGTGAAGTTGCGGATGTTGAGGCCTTGGAGGGTCGACCCCCTGGCGCCGGATTGGAGCCAGAGACCAACGGACATCTGACCGCTGTCATCGAGGCTGCCATCGAGCACGATCTGGTAAGTGCCTCGATCAGCGATCGCGTCGGTGCACACGGTCTCGTTGCCGGGCTGCGTGGTGCCATCGATGAGAATCGGTTGCTGGAGGGTCGGCAAGGCCGATGGTGGCGCGATGATGTGGGGACCGTCGCCTGGGATGAGGAAGCTGATCCAGCTCATGCCGGTGCTGGCATTGGCGTTGATGATCGCCTGACGGAGAGAACCGACACCAGTGTCTTCCGTGGTGGTGACCACGTAGCCATCGACCGGGACTGATGCGGAGAATTCGCTGGTGTTTCCTCCGGCGTCGGTGGCGGTGGCCACGAGCCCATCACCCGAGGCGACCAGGCCGGGGTTGGCGAAGGAGACATCGACGGGGTTTTGTGCGTCGGCCGCGTCGTAGGTCGCGCTGCCGAGGTAGACAGCGCCTTCTTCTCCATCGCTGTCCGCCAGGTAGAAGTCGACGGTGAGCGGGTAGGCCGCGTTGGCGGTGGCGCTGTCGACCAGATAAGCGACCTGAAGCACGCCGCCCGTGGTGGTGGCGTTGAGAATCTGCGGGAAGTTCTGGAGCCGGTTGGGCCCGGTGTCGCCGTCGCCGTCGTCATTGGGGGTCACACCGTCTGCAGCGGCTCCGGTCCCATCACCCAGGTCGATGCCCAGACCCGTGTTCGAGAAGATACTGTTGCCGCGGATGGTGTGTCCGACGGTGTCGGTGAGGTCGAGAATGCCCACACCGTTGTAGGCGATCACGTTGCCCTCTCCCGTGCCCGTCCCGCCCACCGTGACGGTACCAACGCCGACTTCCATGGAGATCCCTGCCCCACCGTTTCCGAGCGGGGTGGCGCCCGTCTTATCGGTTCCGATGTAGTTGCCCTGCACGATCTCGCCGAACGAGTTCTGGCCGAAGTAGGCGATGCCATCGTCCGTGTTGCCCGAGATCAGGTTGCCGTCGCCGGGATCCGGGCCGCCGATCGTCATGTCTTCGATGCTACCGACAAAGATGCCGCTGCGATTGGCATCCGACGCCAATCCCGTCTCGTCGGTGCCGATGAAGTTGCAGCGGATCGTGTGAAGACCGTCACCGCCCCCGAGCGCAAAGATGGCGGCGCTCGTCGTACCGCGGAGGTTGAGCCCTCGAATCGTCGAACCGTCCGAGTCGGCAAAGAGCTCGAAGATCCATCGCGCGACACCGTCTCCGTCGATGACGATGTCGTAGCGCGGCCGATCGGGGATGGCGTCGGTGCACACGGCTCCGTTGCCGGGCTGGGACGCGCCGTCGATGACCACCGGGTCGTCGATCCGCGGGAGCTCGGTGGCCAGGGAGATGACGTGCGGACCGTCCCCCGGGATCGCGAACGTGATCGTGTCCACGCCTGCTTGAGCGTTGGCACAGCCGATGGCCTCACGCAGCGAACCGGTGCCGGAGTCCGCCGTGGTCGTCACCGTCAGGCAACCGACCGAGGTGGTCACTGTGTTGCTCGAGAATTCCGACGTGTTGCCGTTTGCATCCGTGGCTGTCGACAGCACGGTGTCGCCGTCGGACACATCGCCGACCAGCACGACGCTCGCCGCCTTGGTACACGGGGCAGCGCCACAGCCGGAGTAGTCGCTCGCGGTGTACTCGTCGAACCCCAGGTAGATCATGCCTTCCTGATCGTCGGCGTCGGCGATGAAGAATTCGACCCGCAGCGGGTAGGCGGCGTTGGTCGTCGTCGAGTCGACCGAGTAGCTGATCTCGAGGGTGTCACCATTGATGGTCGGCGTGCCGGTCAACACCGGGAAGTTCTGGAACTGGTTGTTCCCCGTGTCGGGATCACCCGGGTCGTTGTTTGCTCCGCCGCCTTCTAGCTCGATGCCCAATTGGGTATTCGAGAAGATGTGGTTGCCCAGAAGCGCGACGCGTGAGCCTTGCCCCACAGTGACGCCGTGGCGGCCGTTGAAAGCGATGGTGTTGCCGTCGCCGGGGTTGGTACCGCCGATGATGGTGCCGTCCGCCATCCGGACGAAGCCCGCGGCCACGCCCTGCCAGCCATTGGCAAGGGGCAGCGTACTCGTGAGGTCGGTGCCGATCAGGTTGCGTTTCATCTCCAGGCCGTCCACATCGTCGACAACGATGCCGATGGTGGCGTTGCCTGAAATCAGGTTGTCGAGGATCGCGAGATCTTGCTGCGCCTCGGTCGAGCTACTGACGACGACGCCGAAGTCGTTGGGCAACGCCGCCGTACCCGTCTTGTCGGTACCGATGAAGTTGTGCTGCAAGCGATTGCCCGTACCCCCAGCGAAGAATCGAACACCGGCCCTATTGCCGCCCCCGATGGTGGTGACCAGGTTGCCCTTGGTCGCGTCGGAACCGCCAATTGTCGTGTTGCTCCCGCCCTCGATTCGAACTTCGCCGTTGGCGCTCGGCCGGCTGGTTCCGGTCTCGTCGGTGCCGAGGAAGTTGCAGGCGATGTGGTGATTCGCGCTGCCGTCAACGTGAATCAGGTGGCTGCCGAAACCGCGGATGTTGAGGCCCCGGATGGTCGATCCGTCCGAGCCCGCACCGAGCTCGAAGCCCGTCGAGACGCTGTTGCCAGCGCTGACAACGACCTGATAGGTCGGCCGGTCGGGAATCGCCGTGGCGCACATCGTGCCGTTGCCCGACTGCGTCGTACCGTCGAGGATCACCGGCGCCGTCACGGTTGGCAGCGCAGTGCTGAGCGCGATCTCGTGCGGCCCTGCAGTTGGGATGTCGAAAGTGATGGTGTCGAGCTCGGGCGTGGCGTTGGCGCAGGTGATCGCCTCGCGCAGCGAGCCGGTGCCGCTGTCGGCGGTAGTCGTCACGTTGAAGCAGCCGGAGGCCATGAGAGCCACGGAAGTCGAGAATTCGCTGGTATTGCCGTTGGCGTCGGTGGCGAGGGCGACCAACCGGTCGCCGGCGGCGAGGCCGAAGGTCGCCGCCGTGACCGACACCACGACATCGCCCGGGTAGTCACCGGCTTCGTAGACGTCCGAGAAGAGCGGACGCTGCCCCTCCTCTTCGTCCGTATCAGGCGTGAAGAAGTCCACGGTGATCGGATAGGCCTGGTTCGACGGATCCGAGTCGACAGTGTAGGTGATTTGCGCCTCGGTATCGACGATCAATCCGCGCACCAACTCGGGCGCGTTCTGCAGCAGGTTGGCGCCAAGGTCGGCGTCGGCCGCGTCGTTAGCGGTCGGGCCGTCGGCGCCGAGGTCGATGGCGAGGCCGGTGTTCTGAAAGAAGCTGTTGCCGCGGAGCCTGTTCGCCACTCCGCTCGCCGCGCGAATGCCTGTGCCGTTGTAGGCGATCTCGTTGGCGTCAGCGGTCAGCAAGCCGCCGACGGTGTTGGCGCTCGACGACAGAGACACCCCGGTCGTGTTGCCCAGTGTCCCGTCTGCTTGGGCCGCGACGCCGGTCTCGTCCGTTCCGATGCCGTTGCAGCGGATCGTATGACCGCCGCTCAGCGCGATGATGGCGGTGTTGCCGTTGCGGAGGTTGAGTCCTTGGATCGTCGAGCCTTCAGAGCCCGCGACCAGGGTCAAGAGGTCGGGGCGTCCGCCCGCGGCGCCGTCGATTACAACCTCGAAGTCGGGCCGACTGGCGAGGTCGGTGCTGCATACCATTTCGTTACCCGGCTGGGTCGCGCCGTCGATCATCGTCGGGCCGGTAATCACCGGCAGCGCTGTCAGCGGACTGATCACGTGGGGACCGGCGCCCGCGATGTTGAATTCGATCCGGGCCAGCTGGGAAAATGCGTTGGCGTCAAGGAGCATCTGCCTCAGGGAACCTGCTCCCGTGTCGTTGGTGTTTGTGACTTCGAAGGTGCACGACGAGGTGATGGGGACGGCGGCTGAGAATTCAGAGCTGTTGCCCTGGTGGCTCTGTGCGGTGGCGACCAGCAAATCGCCAAAGGTCACGCCCACGTCGGCAGCTGCGCCCAAGTTTGCGGTCACCGTATTTGGGTAGCTGATGTAATTCGTCCGCCTCACGAAGAAGGCGCCTTCTTGCCCATCGGCGTCCGCCAAGAAGAACTCGATGGCGTGGTTTTGGCCACTTGTCGCCTGGTTCGAAGAAAGGCTGTATTCGACGCTCAGATCTCCGGCGCAGTCGATGCTGGCGCTCGCGAGATCGGGGAAATTCTGCCGCAGGTGCGGTCCGCCGTCGCCGTCACCGTTGTCGTTCGCCGTGACGCCGTCGGCGCCGATATCGATGCCGAGGCCGTCGTTTTCGAAGATGTAGTTCTGATCGACCGTGTTGCCACGACTGTTGTTCCCGACCACACTTATGCCGTTGCCATCATTGAAGGCGATAGTGTTGGTAAACGTCGGCCCGGGTTGGAACTGACCGATCCGCGAGCTGTGGATGTTGTCGAGGATGTGGATGCCATCGAGGCCGTTGCCGAGGTCGAGGGTGTCGGTACGATCGGTACCAATATGGTTGCCAAAGATGAAAACCTGGGTCGTTTCCCTATCGTTCTCGTCGTGCACATAGATGCCGTGCCCCGCGTTGCCGGCGATCACGTTGCTGTGGGAGGTCCTGCGGTTGCCGATGGAGACGTTCTCGAGCACGCCGTTGTTATTCGCCGTGCCTCCCCCGGGCATGAGAATGGTGACGCCGTTGCCGCCGTTCGGTAGGGTCGCTGTCTCGTCGACGTTGGTGCCGATGGAGTTGCTGAAGACCCCGGTATCGTCGGCTTCAAAGCGATAGATGTTGACGCCGTCCCCGAGGTTCCCCGAGATCAGGTTGCCGTTGCTCAAACCCCCGACACCAATATTATTTCGAGCGCCGGTCACCGCCACCCCGTGGCTGCCGTTGGGCACCGCGGCAGTACCAGTGATGTCGGTACCGATGTAGTTGTCGAACACCTGATTGCCGGAACCTTCAAGCGAAAGACCGACCCCCGTATTGCCCGAGATCAGATTACGGAGATTGGCGCCTCCTCCTCCGATCGTATTGTCGTCGCCGCGGACTAGCACGCCCACGGCGTTTGGAATGGCTGATGTGCCGCTGACATCGGTGCCGATGAGATTGGCGTAGACGGTCGTGCCGGTGCCGCTGACGAAGAGCCCGGTATTGGTATTGCCGGAGATCAAATTACCGCTGCCCGACCCACCGACTTCGCTCGCTCCAGTCATCCAGATCCCGATCTCGTTCGGTATGGCGGCCGTGCCTGCACGGTTGGTGCCGATAAAGTTGTTGAAAACCCTGTGGTCAGGTTGGTCGAACGGCAACCGGACGGCGACGTTGAAGCCCGAGATCAGGCTGCTTCGGATCGTGGTCCCCGAACTGCCAGACCGGAAGTAGAAACCCATGACTGAGGTCGTCGCGTCAGCCGAACCATCCGCCGTCGTGCCGACGAAGTTGCACTCGAACACGTGGTCATCCGACGGGATGAATAGCGTCGAGTAGAAGTGTCCTTGCAGGTTCAATCCCCGGATGGTTGATCCGTCACTACCTTCAGCGAGGTTGATGCGTTGGTCGAGGAGGAGCGAAAGACCATAGGTTGGCCGATCCGGGATGGGCATGGTGCATGCGCCGGTGTTCCCGGGCTGCGTGGTGCCGTCGATGACCACCGGGTCGGTAATGAGGAGCTCAGCGAGAGTCACCTCGATCTCGATGGGGCTGGCGCCCGAGATATTGAACTCGATGGTGTCTGTCCCCGAGCCCGCCGTGCAGTCGCCGCTGGTCGTGTCATTGTTACCGTTGGCGTTGTTGATCGCCTCGCGCAGCGTGCAGGCGTTATCGTTCGCCGTTTCGTTGTCAGCTGCGCTATCGACGGTGATCGTGGCCGCCCAGGCCGGCCCTACCATCAGCAGAAGACACCAGATCGTGAAGAACAGCGATGCGCAGCGAGCTCTCGATTTCGACGAAACTCTGTGGAGGAACACATCGCAAGAGGAGGCCGCGGCGGTCTGTTGAGCAGTTGTAGAGAGATCACAATTGAGTGTCATGGGAGCTATCCTCTGATTCGGTGGAGCCTGGTCGTGAGGGGTGACTCCCCCGCTCACGCACTACTGGAAAGCTCCCGTAGTGAAGAGCGTCCTGCAAAGACATGCGCAAGATCGGCGCGCAGTGGAACAGCTGTCGTCAGGAAATTCAGCACCGTCGGCGGGTGGGTGGGCCAAAAGGCCCGATCTCATGCCCTCCTCGAGCGTCGCAACGACGGCTTTAGGGACGGCACGTAGCCCCTTCGAGGTGTCTCTCGATTCGAATCGGTCGCCGCAAAGATCGGGTACGGACGGTTCGGACTGAAGCTCTGGGTGTCTCTCGAGCCGCACAGCTCCCAGAGAATTATTCGGGGTTCAGCAGAGTCATTGGTGGTAGCCGCAGCACGGCACAAACGGACCGATCCAGTGTCCTGTTTGGAAAGTTTCTTTCCAAACAGGACACTAGGATTCGGCTCGCCTCGCCACGAGCCTCATGCCAGCTCCTGCCAGCAGAAGAAGCATCAAGATCAATCCTGCCGAATCGAGGGTGGGTACGGCAATGATGGGTGCCGCGCGCCCACTGCCGCGGATCAAGAAGTTGCCAGCGACGATACCGTCGAGGAGCGAAATTTCGACAGCGGTCGCTAGCTCCGGAGGAGTTTCTGCGTCACCAGCCCAGAGGGCGAAGTACGAGCTGGACTCAGGATTCGTGGTGTCCACCGCGGCGGGTTGGGACAGCTCCGGATCGGTTCCGGTCTCGAAATATCGATTGATCACACCGAGCACGATGTCGTCATCCTCGAAGAGGTCCAGGGGCTCGGCCAGGGCATAGTTAGAAAAGGTCACTCCATCCGTCGCCTGGACCACCGCATCGAAACTGAGACGCAGCTCGGCACCGTTGGCTGGATCCCCGTCCGGGTCGGTATAGACCACTAATTCGATCGCATCCCCTGACTCTACATCCGAGCCGGTGGGAAAGAGCACTTGGATCGCTTCCAAGACGAAGGGGCCCGGGCTGTCGAATCGATTGAAGAAGAGGAATTGGCGCGTCCCTGGCCCGGTGAACCCGAAAAGACTCTCCGCGGACCCATCATCGATCTGCAAAACCCCGCGAGGGTCTACCCCGGACTCGGGATTCGAAGGATTTACGATCACCGAGGGTGAATGGTCGTCGACCGCCGTTTGAGGTCGAAAGACCCGAGATGGAACTTCCGTGGCACCGGATTCGGCGGCAAGAAACAAGCCGGTAAGACCAACGCAGATCGAGCACGCCAAGATCGCCAGCCTCCATCGAAGCCCAAGCCATTTCTTCACGAAGGATTTCTTTTGAAACGACAAGAATGTGGACATCAAGAGGGCCTCTCGGTTGAAAGATGGGTCAGACGATAGAGCCTAGCTGTTACTGCCATGCGGAAGTGTCCCCGCTTTCGAAGCCGTCAGCAAAGATGAGGTTTCCAACCGCCGGGCCCAACCTGAGCAAGAGACGATCCAGATAAAGCTCGTAGGCGACATTTCCGCTGGATGAGGTGGTCAGCACCTCGCAAAGCGCTGAAGCCGTTCCCGTTGCCGATGCCAGTGAAAGGCTCGCCGAGCGCCAGTTCCCCGCTTCATCGGTCAATCCGAAGATTGCAGACTGCTCCGTGATGGCGTCGCCGGTGCAAGCTGTTTCGGCAAAATAGCTGCAGCCGAGCTGGAGGAGCACTGTAACATCGGCCGGTGCCGAGACCCGGGCCTCAAGGGAAACGCTCAGATCGACACCGCCGGGCACCGTCAGGCATTGGCCGACTGCCGCGCCACCGCCGGCAGCGAGCGACATCCGGATGGAAGTGGAGGTCTCCGCGTCGCCGAAATCGTCGACTTCCAGTAAACCCGTCGTCACCAAATCCGGTGGATCGGCGGCCACCAGCCAAGCGCCGAGGTCCGCCGGACACAAGACGGGATCACCGTCGAGATGACCGTTGACGAGGAGGTTACCTGGATCGCTGCGAAAGAACGGTACGACAAAATCTCCACCGGCCTCGCCGTCGCCATCTCCATCAAGAGCATTTTCCGCCTGGTCGGTGATCGAGTCGCAAACAAGCAAACGGTACTGACCGGCGGGCAGGAGCTCCGTTTCCAAAGTCGCCGCCAGCGAGGTTTCACCGTATACCGCGACCACCGACAAGAGATCCTGAACAACGTCGTCACCCTGCACTCCAGCCGTGCAGCTTTCGGTCGCAAAATCGCCGTCAGCGCCGGGGCCAACCAAAAGGTAGTCCGTCGTTTCGTCGCCCCCTAGGATGGCGGAACGATTGTCCTCGACCCGAACTTCCAGAATCCGAATCGCTGCCCCGCGAAGCTGCCCACAAGTGTTGATGTCGCCAGCGTTGGACCCAATCGACTCCACCGTCGGAGGGACACCGTCGTCGTCATCTTCAATCGTTCCGACCCCTTCACCATCCTCGATCTCCGGCAGAGCTGGGCCGCCAACGGGCGGTAGGAGGCGGACGAAGAAAGTTTCTGTGGGCTCTGGGATCGTGTCGCCGAGGACCGAGATAGAGATCGTCTGGGTCTCGCCGGCATCACCCATAAAGATCAGCGAATCCGCGACGGCCACGTAGTCTGGTTCCGATGGATCCGCGGTCGCCGTGTCATCCGCCGTCTCAACCCCGACTTCGAAGCCTCCGTTGATGGCACCCTCGAGAGTAACGGTGAAGATCAGATCTGAGCTGCCGGTGTCGCCTTCCGGCGCGGTCGCATCATCGATGGTCAGGCGGGCGTCGTCATTGAAGATCGTACCGACCGCATCAAGGCTGGCAGCGCCGCCTTCGAAGATCACATCCCGGCCCGCCACCTGAAGATCGGTGAGGGATAAGAAAAGCTGTTCATGGGCCTCGATCACCGTATCGCCAAGGACCGAGACAGAGATCGTTAGGCTCTCTCCCGCTTGGCCAACAAACGTCACGACTTGATTGGAGATAGGTGTGTAGTCTCCATCCCCAACCGTGGCGGAATCATCGACGGTGGTCGCACTCATCGCTACCGCGGTATCGATGGCACGATCGAGGGTCGCGACAAAGGTGAGGGTCGCCGAGCCACTATCTCCTTCCAAGACTTCCGCAGGCGCCAGAGTGATCGTAGCGCTGTCGTCGTTGAGAATAGTTCCTGTCGCCGAGCTAGGAGGCAGGATGGCCACCGGATCGGAGATCTCCAGAGTAAAGGTCTCATCGAGCTCGACCAATTCCTCACCTTGAACCGTCACCACCACCGTCCGAGTCAAGTCGCCGCCAGCGGTGAAGAGGATGGGTTCCGCTGCGACCGTGGTGTAGTCCGCCGGGGCCATTGCCGTACCGTCCGCTGTGGCGACAATGACAGACGCCGAGCTCAAGTTATGGCTGCGAGTCAGAGAGAAGACCAAATCGGTGGTCCCGCTGGCGCCTTCCAGAACCTCTACCGGCAAGACTTCCAAGGTAGGAAGCGGGATCAGTTGGACCAGATAGTCCTCGACCTCACCGTCCAGCGCCGCGCCGGACGGCAGTACGCTCGCCACCGAGGCCAGGCGGACTCTTGCGTAACTTGGCCCCGCGGTATCGATCCCGGGTACCGTGAAGGTAACGTCGACTTGCGAGGCGCCCTCCACCGCGGGCACCGGCAGGTCCAAGGCAACCTGCTCGTCCCCTTCTTCGAAGACACCGTCGCGATCAAAGTCGATCCACATTTGGAGAAACCCAGACCGGGTACCGTTGCCAAAGTAGGTGACGGGCACGGTCACAGTCTGCCCAGCAATGAGTTCCACGAGATCGAACAGGACTCCGTCTTCGTCGTCTAGGGGCACTGCCGTATCGTCCCCATCGGCGTCGACGCTGGGGAAACCGTCCATTTCTGCATCCCAACGACTTCCTAGGATCAGGGATTGATTCGCCGCTCCGTGACGAGGTCCGTCTTCCGCCAGGAGAGTCGGATAGGGCGCGGGAGCATCTCCGAGATCCCAGGCGAAGACTTCCCCCCGATAGTCCTCGACCTCTCCGTCGAGGGCCAGGCCGAAAGGCGCGAGAGCACCAGCGGTCGAGATTCGGAATCGGGCAAAGGCGTCTGCACCGGTTGGGACGTCGCAGGGGACGACGACCGCCAACTCGTTGGGACCGGCACTCAGAACCTCGTCCGTGAAGATCTGCTCCCCATCTTCCAGCCAGTCTCCGTCCTGGTTCCAATCAATCCAAGCATCGAGAAGGGCCCCTTCTGAAGCGGTCACGCTGACATTCACTGTCTGGCAAGCCAAAAAGACCTGCAAAACGACCCCATCTTCGTCCGCCTCGCCGTCGTTATCGTCCCCGAATGCGTCCGAGCTCGGTAGACCGTCGACCTCGGTATCCCGCAGGCTCCCGAGGGTCGGGCCCTCCGCCACGTGACGGGCGCCATCGTTCTCGAAGAGGGTCGGGTAGCTGCCGGACGTTCCGTCAAGCCCATCGGGAGCGTCACCGTAGTCGAGGCCGAGGAGAGTATCGGAATCCGTCGCTGAATCGTTATCCTCCGCGGAGTCAAAAGAGCCCGCCACCGTCGCCGTATTCTCCAGCGTCCCAGTGGCCGCGGCGTCAATGTCGCACTCCAAGGTGTACGTGACCGACGAGCTCACCGGCAGACCCAAGGTCTCCGAAAGATCTCCCGAGCCCGAATCCGCGCTACCCGTTGCGCCGCCAGCGGCAACGCTGGTCCAGGTGCAGTCCAGCTCAGATGGCAAAGTGTCCACTACCGCCACGCTCGAATCGTCTGATGGACCCTCATTCAAGACCACCAATGTGTACGTGGTCGAAGTGCCGGGCACCAACTCTGTCTCGCCATTGGTTTTCGTGATGGAGATGTCCGCGCTCGCCGCCAGGGTGTCGGTATCCGTCGCCGAATTGTTGGACGAGATGGAATCGAAGGAACCCACTACCGTCGCCGTGTTGCTCAGCGTGGCCGTCGCCGCAGAGTCGATATCGCAGGACAAGGTGTAGGTCATGGAAGAGGCCGCTGGCAGGCTCAGCGTTTCTGAAAGGCTGCCCGAACCGGACCCAGCACTACCGCTCGCGCCGCCAGCTGCGACGCTCGTCCAGGTGCAACTCAGCTCCGACGGCAAGGTGTCGGCTATCGCCACGGCAGGATCGTTTGACGGTCCCGCGTTCGAGGCCACCACGGTGTAGGTCGTCGAGGTGCCGGGAACCGACTCCGTTACGCCGTTCGTCTTGGTGATCGAAACATCCGCGCTGGCCACCAAGGTGTCTGAGTCCGTCGCCGAGTTGTTCGCCGGCACCGAGTCGAAGGAGCCCGTGATCGACGCCGTATTATTCAACGTACCGGTCGCGGCGGAGTCGATGGCGCACACCAGCGTGTAGGTCATCGATGACCCCGCCGGCACACTCAGCGACTCCGAGAGATTCCCCGAACCGGAGCCTGCGCTGCCGCCGGCACCACCCGCGCCAACGCTCGTCCAGGTGCAATCGAGGGTCGATGGCAGCGTGTCGGCCACAGAGACGCTCGGATCGTCCGAGGGACCAGCATTCGACGCCACCAGAGTGTAGGTCGTGGACGTACCCGGTACAGACTCCGTCACCCCGTTCGTCTTCGTGATCGAGACATCCGCGCTGGCTACCAAGGTATCCGTATCCGACGCTGAGTTGTTCGCCGACACCGAGTCGAAAGAGCCCGTGACTGTTGCCGTGTTGTTCAGCGTGCCGGTCGCTGCAGAGTCGATGGCACAAACCAGGGTGTAGGTCACCGACCCGCCAACCGGAAGAGCCAGCGTTTCCGCGAGGTCGCCCGTTCCTGAGGCGGCGCTGCCGGCCGCGCCACCCGCGGCCACGCTCGTCCACGTGCAGCCCAGACTCGACGCCAGCGTGTCGGCCACAGAGACGCTCGGATCGTCCGAGGGACCGGCATTCGACGCCACCAGGGTGTAGGTCGTGGACGTACCCGGTATCGACTCCGTCACCCCATTCGTCTTCGTGATCGAAACATCCGCATTGGCCACCAAAGTGTCGGCATCCGTCGCCGAGTTATTGGACGAAACGGAATCGAAAGAACCCACCACCGTCGCTGTGTTGCTCAAGTTGCCTGTCGCTGATGCGTCGATGTTGCAAGACAGGGTGTAAGTCACTGAAGCACCGGCGGGCAAGCTTAAGGTCTCCGACAGGCTCCCCGAACCCGAGCCAGCGCTACCCGACGCACCATCAGCTGCGACACTGCTCCAAGTGCAACTCAGATCAGAAGGTAAAGTGTCCACTACCGCAACGCTCGAATCGTCTGATGGGCCCGTGTTCAAAGCCACCAGCGTGTACGTCGTCGAAGTACCGGGTATCGACTCCGTCACTCCGTTCGTCTTCGTGATCGAAATATCAGCACTCGATGCCAGGCTGTCCGTATCTGTCGCGCTGTTATTCGACACGTTTCCGTCGAAACTGCCCGTCACCGTAGCCGTGTTGATCAGGCTCCCCGACGCCGATGCGTCGATATTGCAAGACAAGGTGTAAGTCACTGAAGCACCGGCGGGCAAGCTTATGGTCTCCGACAGGCTACCCGAACCCGAACCAGCACTACCCGTAGCACCACCAGCCGCAACGCTGCTCCAAGTGCAACTCAGATCAGAAGGTAAAGTGTCCACTACCGCAACGTTCGAATCGTCTGATGGGCCCGCGTTCAAAGCCACCAGCGTGTACGTCGTCGAAGTACCGGGTATCGACTCCGTCACTCCGTTCGTCTTCGTGATCGAAATATCAGCACTCGATGCCAGGCTGTCCGTATCCGTAGCACTGTTATTGGACGCGTTTCCGTCGAAAGAGCCCGTCGCCGTAGCCGTATTGATCAGGCTACC
>JAHZIX010000032.1 GCA_022601195.1 Deltaproteobacteria bacterium | reverse complement strand
GTTACCGGGTTGCCCCTGCCCTTCGATCACTAACTCCCAGGAGCCTGGCGATAGAAGATCGACGGGGAGAAGGATGAGCAAGGCTCCCAAAGAGTTGAGTCGTAACTCGGTGCCGCGCCAGGCTGTCTCCCCGCTGGCTGATTTCAAGGTGGCCTGATAGGCGGGGAGCTCCTCACCACCCAATTCGAGCCACAGGGTCGTCCAAAGGCCGTTACGGGGCAATTCCACGGGGAACACCTCTTGGCCACTTCGCATGGGGGTCAGCAGAGCCAGCGGAAGATTCGCCGCCGGCTGCTTCCAGGCTTCGAGGCGGCCGGTAAGCTCTCCGCCACGGGGGTCTGTGGTCCCTTGGACCGACTCCTCTTCGTACCGAGCCAGCTGATTCTGGGTACTGCTGAGGTCCTGGCGCAGCTGCCGCGTCTGGTGGGCGAAGAAAAGAGTGAGCCCAAGGCTGAGCACCACCGTGGCGGCCATGGCGTAGGGAAACCAAGAAGGGGCTGCCAGGGGAGGCGGCGGAGGCTGAGAGAGCGCAGGGGGCTCAGAGAAGTGCAGGGGACCGGCGGTGGGCGAAGGAATCGCTTCCCTTTCGTGGTCAGCGGTGACCTCCGAGAGGCCCCGGTGCAGGCGTTCCGCGGCCTCGACGTTGTCGATGCACCGAGGGCAGTCGAGATAGTGCTCTTCGAAGCGAACCGCTTCCTCTTCGGTCAGACGGCCGGTGACGTACCGCTCCACGGTGGACTCTGCGTCTATTTGCTGATGTTTCATCATGAACATTTCTCTGCCGGCACTGCAGGTCTGGCTAGCACTGTAGGTTTGGCTAGCACTGCAGATCTAGCTAGCACTGCGGAGGCCGAGCTTTCTTTCTGCCTATGAGTGTCGCCAAGGCTGCCTTTGTCTCGTACCGATTTCATCCCATCTCTCCCAGGAGCTGTTGTCTCTTCTGAAAGCGCTGCCAGAGCTCTTTGAGGCGCTCCCGGGCCCGGAACAGCACTCTTCGAAAATGTTCCTCGTCAATGGCCAAGTCGGCACAAATGGTGCTCTTGGCCTGGTGAGAGAGGTAGAAGCGAATCAGCAATTGACGATCTCGTTCGATGGTGAGCTCATCGAGGAGTTGGCGAACCAGACGGGCTTCCTCTTTTCGTAGCAGGTGGCTCAAGGCTCCGGCCTCGTCTTGCCCGGCTTTCTCGTCGGCGGCTGGGGGTGTGTCCGCCCAGGAGACTTCCCCGGAGGCGCTCTCTAGGGCTACGAAGCGTGCGTTCTTCCGTCGATGGGCTTGGAGAAGATGCCTGGCGGTGCCGTGAATAAACCCGGCCAGGCGCTCGGGCTCCCGGACCTCGTTGCGGCGGATCTTTTCCAGGACCAACAAGAGGGTGTCCTGGGTCAGATCTTCAGCCAAGGTCGGATCCTGACTGCGCCGCCGCAGCGCCAAGGAGAGGCCCCGCTGGAAGCGTTCTACCAATTCCTCCTCGGCCTCCTTTTCACCCTGCCGAATACGGTCGGCGAGCTGGTGGAGGTCCGAACCCATCTTCCCTTCAGTGTTCATGGCTTGCAGGCATTCTATGGGAAGAGGCGAGACGGGAAAGAATCACCTGAAGAAGTCGACCAACCCCGTCTCCAGGGAGTACTCGGCTCCCATTACCACCAGCTCGCCCGACGCTATGCGACCTTCGATGATTTCCGATTCCCGGGGAAGGGCTTCCACCGAGGCGCGAATATTGGCCTGGACCGCTGCCGTCAGCAGGGCTTCCGGATCTTCGGCCCAATCCGCTTCGAGCAACGGCTCCACCGCCGGTTGGAGGCAGCGAATCAGGGCGCGAAGACTCGGGGAGAGAGGTTGCTGGGGATTGTTCAGCTGGCTGAGGGTGGCTTGTACGGCACCGCACCGGGAGTGTCCCAGGACGACCACCAACGGTGTTGCGAACTCGGCCACAGCAAACTCGATGCTGCCGATTTGCGTCGGGGTGACGACGTTGCCGGCCACCCGGATGACAAAGAGATCACCCAAGCCTTGGTCGAAGACGATCTCCGCCGGCACTCGGGAATCGGAGCACCCGAGTACGACGGCGAAAGGTGCCTGGCTTTGGGTCAGCTCGCTGCGACGCTGGGGTGACGACAGAGCGCTCGAATTCGGCGCCCCGGAGACGAATCGACGATTGCCTTCCATGAGCCGTTGGAGGGTCTCTTCCACCAGAGGCGGAAGTGGCGTCTCGGTGATCATGGGGCGCATGGTATCGCAAGGCAGAGGGGAAAGCTCAGCCAAGGAGCCAAGAGGAGGCCCCCTCCCGGAAGATCACCGCGGATGGTCAGGCCTCGAGGGGCTTACCGAGCAGAAAGGGCAAGCTGATCACGATCGCAGCACCGGCTGCCAGGCCGATCCACACCGGCAACCCGAAGGCCACCGGAAGGATGCAGACGACCAGAGAAACGGTACCCACCGCGATCGCATAGGGCATCTGAGTTCGGACGTGCTCCAAGTGGTCACAGTCGGCCGCCATGGAGGAGAGGATCGTGGTGTCTGAAATGGGAGAGCTGTGGTCTCCCCAGATCGAGCCCGCCAGCACCGAGGCGATCACCGACAGGTAGATGGGGTGGAGGCTCTCGGAGCCGGTCAGGCCCTGCCCGGCCAGCACTCCCCAGGCCAGGGGCATGACGATGGGCATGACGATACCCATGGTGCCGAAACAGCTGCCGGTAGCAAAGGAGATGAATGCCGCTAGCAGGAAGGTCAAGGCCGGCAACAGCTGAGGGGCCAGGTCGCCGGCGAATCGTGCGATGAGAAAATCGGCAACATGAAGCTCCTGGGTGACCGCAGAGAGGGCCCAGGCCAGCACCAGAATGATCATGGCGAGCAGCGTGTTCCGCATGCCTGCATACCAGCTGTCGAGGGTCTCCTGGAGGGTCAGGATGCCTTGAGAGATGGTCAAAGCGCCCGCCGCCAAGACGCCGAGAAAGGAAGCCCACATCAACGCCTTGTAGGGGTCGGCGCTCCCGACGATAGTCTGTAGGGATTCCCCTTCCCCGGTTGCCAGGAGGCCGCAGACCAGGCTCACTACCAGAACGAGAATGGGCGCGAAGAAGTTGATCATCCGATGTTTCTTGCCTGGGGGGACCGTGGGTAGGTCGCCGCCCCCTGCCGGCGCTCCCGAAGAATCCTTGGAGCGTGCCTGGGTGGTGGTTCCGGCTTTGTCGACTCGAGCCTCAGTTTGAAACGTATTTTGGGCCTCCAACTCGGCCCTGCCCATGGGGCCGAAGTCCCGGCCGGAAGCGGCGATGGCAAACACGAAGAGAAGAGTGAGGATGGGATAGAAGTTGTAGGGCAGCGAGGAGAGGAAGATTGAGTAGGCGGAAAAGTCGACGGACTCCGGCTGGTTGGCGGCAATGAGACTGACCTCGTATCCAATCCAGGTGGACACCAGAGCTAAGCAGGCCACCGGGGAGGCGGTGGAATCCACCAGAAAGGCGAGCTTTTGCCGGGAAACCCGAAGGCGATCCGTCAGCGGCTTCATGGTCTTCCCAACCAGAAGGGTATTGGCGTAGTCATCGAAAAAGACCGCAAAGCCCAGGGCGGCGGTCATCAGCTGGCCGTGTTTGCGGGTATGGGCTACCTTTTGGATTGCCTCGACCACAGCGATCATGCCGCCGTTTGCCGACAGGATCCCGATGAGACCACCGATCATCATCACGAAGAGAATGATCGCTGCGTGCTCCGGGTCGACGAGGGCTGCCAGGAGATGTTGTTCAAAGGCACTCAGGAGGCCGAGAAAAAGACCTCGCAGACCGAGCCCATTCAGGAGCCAGGCGCCAGCCCACAGACCTAGAAAGAGGGCGGGCAGGACGCTGCGGAGCACCAAGGCTGTAACGATGGCGACGAGCGGCGGAGCCAAGGCCAGCCAGCCGGAGAGCACCCGCACGGGGGTTTCACAGAGAGGCACCTCACCGGCTAGGACGGTCATCGTCGCCGCTCCGGAAGCTTCGATAGAAATGCCCGGGATAGCGGTGGAGTTTGGCTGGCTCCCCGAACCGGCGGCAGAAGTGGGTTGGGTCCAGGGAATAGGGTAGCTCGCCGCACCGATCCGCAGAAAGCTCTTCTCCGGCAGGTCTCCCTTCTCCACGGTGATAAGGGCGGTAAAGGGTACCCCGGTTAGAACGGTGCCCGGTGATTCGATGTGACAGGTCGGTGCGGCCTGGAGAGTGCCCGGGACTGCGGCCTGAGCACCGATTCCAGTGAGGAACACGCTCCAGAAGCACAGAAATAGCCCTACTGTGCCGAGTCGATCTGTGCCGAGTCGATCTGTGCCGAGTCGATCTGTGCCGAGTCGATCTATGCCGAGTCGATGCTCGGAGTGGCAAGGATGGGTAGGCTTCGGCGAGGAACGCAAAGCTAGCCCTCTTCGAGATCCTGGGTCAGTTTCACCAGGCGCCGTGGGTCGACGTTGTCACCGGTGAGGACGATGGCGACCTCCTCACCCAACTGGAGGGCCGGTGTTTGCTTCAACAAAGCTCCGATGGCCGACGCTCCACCCCCTTCGAGGACCAGCCTCTCGTGAACCAGAGCGTAGACCATTGCCTCAGCGATCTGAGTTTCGGTGAGCAGGGTGATCTCGTCCACATGATGGCGGCAGAGATCAAAGGTGTAGCGGTTGTCAGCAGGGATGCCTCCCTGGAGGGCATCGGCCCAACTCGGTTCCTCATGGACTTCAACGATTTTTCCCGCCCGAAGACTCTCGTACATGGCGGGCCCCAGGTCCTGGGAGACGCCGTAGATGCGGATCTCCGGGCGCAGGGCCCGAGCCGCCAAAGCGATACCTCCTATCAAGCCCCCACCGCTGACCGGCACGACGAGGGTATCCACCTGGGGTGCCTGTTGGAGGACTTCCAGAGCGATGGTTCCTTGGCCGGCGATCACCCGGGGGTCGTCGAAGGGAGAAATGTAGGTCAGACCTCGTTGGGCGGCCAACTGATGAGCTCGGCGAGTCGCTGAGTTTTGGTCGGGGCCGCTGACCAGAACTTCTGCGCCCCGCCGCCGAATGCCCTCGATCTTGGTTTCGGGAACTTGCTCGGAAACACAGATGACACAGGGGATTCCCAGGGAGGCCGCGACGTAGGCCAAAGCTTGGCCGTGATTGCCGCTGGACATAGTGATCACGCCCCGCTGCCGGACCTCGCGGGGAAGACAGAGCACCGCGTTGGCCGCACCTCGGATCTTGAAAGCCCCCGTTGGCTGGGTCGTCTCGAGTTTCAAATGGACCGGAAGACCAAGCCTTTGGGAGAGAGAGTAGGCAGGCTTCAAGGGAGTCTCGATGGCCAGCCCGCGAATGCGCTCGTGGGCGGCTCGAATGTCTTCGAGGGTGATGGCTGATTTTGATGGTTTAGGGGAGCGCTGCAAAGCCGGTTCCTGTTCTCCGTTGGACTGTCTCGAGAGTTCTCGTTCTCAGTTCCCCGACCGACGGTCTTGAGTTGGCACTGTGTCGGTTGGTCATGATTCGGCTAGCACTGAGGCAGCTAGTACCGCGGCGGTCCAGGTTTCGACGTTCTCGGCGAGGATATCTAGCGGCACGGAGCCATGAGTGAGAACGACGTCGTGAAATTCACGAATATCGAATCGATCGCCGAGGCGTTGGCGAGCCTGGGCTCGGAGCTGAAGAATCTTCGCCATACCGACTTTGTAGGAGGTCGCTTGGCCCGGCAGGACGATGTAGCGCTCGGTCTCTTTGACGATCTCTCCCAAAGAGCTCGGAGTATTGGCCAGGTGATAGTCGATCACTTGTTGCCGAGTCCAGCGCTGGGAGTGGATTCCCGAGTCGACCACCAGGCGACAGGCTCTCCATAGTTCTTGGGTGAGGCGTCCGAAGTCGGAGTAGGGATCCTCGAAGCCACCCATGTCCTTGCCGAGCCTTTCCGCGTAGAGGCCCCAACCTTCATCGAAGGCAGTGATGAAGGCGAGGCGCCGGAACATGGGCACGTTCTCCAGTTCCTGAGCGATGGAGACCTGCATGTGATGTCCCGGAATGGCTTCGTGATAGGCGATCGTCTCGATGTTGAAAGTCGGTCGTTCGCTCATCTCATGGAGGTTGGTGTAATAGATAGCCGGCCGGCTTCCATCGAGGTCAGCCGACTGATAGAAAGCGATTCCGGCGGAGGCTTCACGGAAGGCCTCGACCCGCTTCAGAACGAGCCGGGCCTTTGGTTGGGTGAGAAAGAAATCCTCCAGCCCCGCCTGGATCCCATCGATGGCCTCCTGGGTTAGCCGCAGGTACTCGAGGCGATTCTCTTCGGTATTGACTAGGTAGAACTGCGGGTCCGTTCGAGTAAATTCAAAGAAATCCTGCAGGCTGCCATCGAAACCGACCTGGCTCATGATCCCGTGGAGGTCGCTATGAATGCGGGCCACTTCCGCGAGTCCCAACTGGTGAATCTCTTCGGGAGTCATGGCAGTGGTGGTGTATTGGCGGAGGGTGAATTGGTAGTACTCCTCGCCCTGAGGGAGTTTCCACACGCCGTCTTCTTCCGTTGCGTGGCCTTCCTGTTCCTGAGCCGCCAGCCGCAGAGCCTCGAAGGCAGGTCCTACCTGGTCGATCAGTGCTTGCCGAGCCTCGCTGAGGAGGGCGCTCTGTTCCGAGGCAGGGAGCTCCAAATCAGAGACCTTGGTTTGAATATCCGCCCAAAGAGGGCTTTCCTGAGCCCCGGGAGTGGATGGGAAGGGTTCTCCGGCCAACAGGTTGTCGATGTCTCTATAGACTTGGGGGAAAACGAATTTCGGCGGCACGATTCCCCTCTTAGTTCGGATTTTCATGGCGCCGATGATCTGGTCGACGGCTGTGCTCAGACCTTTCAGCCGTTGGATGTAGGCCCGGGCATCTTCGACGCTGTCGACGGTATGGGTGTTGATGAGGAAAGCGGGAAGTCCCGCTTGCCAGCCATGTTCCTGGTTAACGGGGTAGTTGTGGTAGAGCCACTGTTCACCTTCGATCTCCATTTCGAGCTCTCGTTGCAGCAGCCGATAGCTCAGTCGATCCGGTGGCCTCAGGTCCGCCGGGTCGAATTCCTGCTGCAGAGTGCCTAAGTGCCGCTTCGCCATGGCAGCCGATTTGTGCCCAGCCTGATCGCTGAAATCGTCCCAGGAACCATGCTGTTCTCCTAGGCCAAGTTGAGTCTGGAGCATCGGGCTCAGGGCCAAGCGATCTTGAAAGACCTGTTCGAAGAATTGGTGAAGGGATTCGTTCCCCTGGGCAGCTGAGGAGGCAGCTGACGAGGGAGCCGAGGGAGGAGCTGTACAAGCTGCGACGAGGCTGGCCAGGGCCAGGATCAAGCACCCCGAAGGCGAGGCCCAGGCGGTGGGGGAGAGGAGAGAGCTATGGTTGCCTCGAAAGCTGTTTCGCGTCATCATTGTTGACGATCCTGGCTAAGCTGGACAAAATTGTCAAGGTCGCTCCTTGGCTTGAGCGGCCAGGTCGGCTAGAGCAACAGAATGGAGGCTGTCTTGTCGGATCTCAAGGGGGCTATCGTCATGGCCGAGGCCGTGGCGAACCTCTTTCGACCCTTCGTCGAAGTGGTCGTCCACGATATCGAGAAGAGTCGCATCGTGGCGATCTTCAACAATACCTCGCGCCGCTCAGTGGGTGATGACTCGATGATCGAGGACGCTGCCGGCCTCCATGAGGGGCCTGATATTCATGGTCCCTTCGAACAGCGCACTTTCGATGGACGAAGGCTCAAATACACCAGCGTGGTGCTGCGCAACGAGGCTGGCCGGGCGGTGGGGTTGATGTGCATCAATGCGGATGTGAGCCCCCTCGAGAAGATGGAAGAGGCGATTGGAGCGCTGCTGCGGCCAGCGGGAGATTCGGCAGCTCTGGACTCCCATTTTCGCGACGATTGGCAGGAGCGGATTCGTTCCTTCGTTCAAGAATACTCCACTCGCCAGGAGACCACGATCGCTCGCATGACCCGCCGAGAGCGGGCCGAGCTGGTAACCGCCCTGCACGAAGCAGGGGCTTTTCGGGCCAAGAACGCGGCGGGTTTCATCGCCAATGTGCTGGGCGTTTCTCGGGCTACGGTCTACAACGACCTGGGGGAGGCAAAGGCAAAGACGGTCACCGAGAGTCCGAGGGAGCCTGGGTGAGAGATGGGTGTAGTCGAAAAGGTCCGGGGAATCAGACTCTTGAAAAGGGCCTTGTAGGGAAGGCAAAGACTGGCCCAGGGCATAGCGGCCCAGGGCATCGTGGTATCAAGCAGAGTGGCCTATAGGTCGTTGAGATGAGGATCTAAAGATGAAAATTGAGACTTTCGAGCTCGAGCGCATGCAATCTCTGTGGGAGAACCGCGTCGACTACAACCTGACCGAGAGCGGTATTCACCCCTACACCTTGCGAGAGCTACTGAGCGAAGAGGAGATTCAGCAGCTCCTTGATGTTCGCCTCGGCTACGGTTGGACCAATGGGGAACCAGCGTTGCGAGAGCTCGTGACGACCTACTACCCGGGATCCACAGCCGACAATGTACTGATCACCAATGGGTCTGCGGAGGCAAATTTTCTCGCCATGTGGACTCTGATGGAACCGGGGGACAACCTGGTGGTGATGGTTCCCAACTATCTCCAAATTTGGGGTCTCGCCCGGTCTCTGGGAGTCGAGGTGAGACCCTTCCGGCTGCGAGAAGAGCACGATTGGTCGCCGGACCTGGAGGAGATCAGAGGCCTGGTTTCCGAGCGTACCCGAGCCATCGTAATCTGTAATCCCAACAACCCTACGGGGGCGGTCCTATCTCGCCAGGACATGGAGGGAATCGTCGAGATCGCTCGGCAAGGGGATGCCCTCGTCTATGCAGATGAGGTCTATAAGGGAGCCGAGTTCGACGGGCAGGAAGGGCCGAGTTTTCGGGATCTGGATGAGCGTTGCATCGTCGCCGCAGGACTGTCCAAGGCTTTGGCTCATCCCGGGCTGCGGATCGGCTGGCTGGTTGGGCCGGAAGAGTTCATTGAAGAGGCCTGGCTGCGCAACGACTACACGACGATCACCACCGGCTTGCTCAATGAGACCGTCGCCACGGTGATCCTGCAACCGGAGCGTCGCCAACAGATTCTCCGGCGCAACCGGGAGATGCTCCAGGGCAATCTCAAAATCCTCCAGGATTGGATCTCCCAACGCCCGGGGCTCTTCGACTTCATTCCACCGAAGGCTGGTGGAATGTGCTTCCTGCGCTACCACCATCCCATCGGCTCCACGGAGCTGGCGACGAAACTGCGGGACGAAAAGAGACTTCTAGTCCTTCCCGGGGATGTCTATGGGATGGACCACTACATCCGCCTCGGTATCGGTGAGCGCCCGGATTATCTGCGAGCGGGATTGGAGTTGCTTGGGAAGGGTTTCGACGAGCTCACGTAGTGGTGCTAGGTGCGCGGATCGCACGCCACCTCGCCGCGTGCTCGTCTCTCGGCTTGTGCGCCGTACAGACGTACGGCTCCGCGCCTCGCTCCTGCGCTGCGACGATTTGGCGC
This sequence comes from Deltaproteobacteria bacterium, assembly GCA_022601195.1. GTDB lineage: Bacteria > Acidobacteriota > Thermoanaerobaculia > Multivoradales > JAHZIX01 > JAHZIX01. The sequence continues at coordinate 64,083 of JAHZIX010000032.1, read as the reverse complement.
ACGCTTCACGCACCTGGGAGTTGGGAGTTGGGAGTTGGGAGTTGGGCTATGGATCTTTGTAGACGATGCCGCCCTTCATGACGAATTCGATATTTTCTAGGAGGCTGACGTCTTCCAGGGGATTTCCCGTCACGGCTACCAGATCGGCTTCGAAGCCGGCGGCGAGTTGGCCGACTCGATCTTTAATTCCCAAGAGCTCGGCAGCGTTGGTCGTGGCGGTTCGAATGGCTTCCAGGGGAGTCATGCCGAAGCGCACCATGCGAGAAAACTGCCTCCCATTGTCCCCGTGGGGATAGACCGCGCTATCGGTGCCGAAGGCCATGCGGACGCCCGCTTGGTGCGCTCGGGTGAAGTTTTCTCGTTGAATGGTGCCCACTTCCCGTTCCTTGTCCAGGGACTCTTCGAGGACGCCGTTCTTCTTGCCTTCCGTGAGGATGTGCTCGGTGACGTAGACATCCATGACAAAGAAAGTGCCCCTTTCCTTCGCCAGGGCAATGGACTCGTCATTGACGAAGCTGGCGTGTTCGATGGAGTCGGCCCCGGCGAGGATGGCGTTCTGAATGCCCGCAGCTCCATGAGCATGGACAGCGACCCTTCGACCATGGGCGTGGGCTTCCTCAACCAAAGCGGTCAATTCTTCGAGAGTGTATTGGGTGGCGTCGAGTTTGGTCCCTTTGGACAGCACCCCACCGGTGGAGCAGGTCTTGATGAGATCGACACCGAATTTGACGTTCTGCCGCACCCGGCGTCGAATTTCCCAGGGGCCGTCAGCGACCCCGGTTCCTACCGAGCCATACTCATGAGGGAGCAGGTTGTTATCACTGCAATGGCCCCCGGTGATGCCGATGGGCGGCCCCGAAACAAGCAGCCTAGGCCCCAGGATCTCCCGCTTCGCGATGGCGTCCCGCAGGGCGACGTCACCGTAACCCGGGGCGCCGACCATGCGGACGGTCGTGAAGCCGGCTTGAAGGGTTTTCGCTGCATTCTTGACGCCGTTGAGAGTCGCTTCCGGAAGGGACACCGTCAGGCCCCGCAGGCCTTGGTCGTCAGAGTCGCTCATCAAGTGGGTGTGGCAGTCGATGAGCCCGGGCAGGACGGTCTGTTTCGATAGATCGATGACCTTCGCCTCCGCCGGCAGCTTCCTAGACGAGGCGGCTTCGACGGCGACAATGCGGCCATCCTGGATGGTGATCACTTGGTCACGGAGCAGCTGCCCCGCTTCCACATCCAGCACCGCCCCGGCTTTCACATAGGAGAGTTGGGCGGCGCTGGGGGCAGAAACAGCGAGTCCGGCGACGGCAGCGATCGCGAAGAGGCTCGTTCGAGTCCACATGTTTTTTGTCTCCTTAGAAGGTCCGTCGAGGATAGCAAATCAACCCCAGGGCCAACGAAGGAAGAAGGCCCTCCCCCTCTGCACCCCAAGATCGAGAGGAACCCTAGGGAATGGGGAAGGGACCGGAGCGGCATTAGGTCAGGGTTGAGTCGCCAGAGCTCCCGAGTCCCAAACGATCTCTCCACCCACCACGGTGAGCAAGCTGACGGTCTCTGGAATCGCCGGGGGAGGAATCTCGAAGATGTCTTGGGACAACACTGCCAGATCCGCCAGGCGCCCTCGGCGCAGGCTACCCTTGCGCTTTTCTTGGAATTCGGCGGTCGCCGAGCCGAGAGTGTAGGCGGTGACGGCCTCTGCCACGGTCAGAGCCTCTTCTGGGTGAAAGGGGTGAAAGACGGCGAGGAAGATGTCCACAAAGGGGTTGGGGAAAGCGCCGTCAGAGGCCAAGGCCAAGGAGACTCCATTGTCGAGCAGAGTCTTCAAGGGTTGAGCGGCGGCGGCTCGCTCGGGGCCCAAGGCGGGGGCCAGATCAAGGGCTAGATGGGTCGGGTTCTGCACCACGATCAATCCCAAGCGACGGGCCCGGGCGAGATGATCCTGCTGGAGGAGGTCTCCGTGTTCCAAACGAACTCGCCGCCGACGCCAAACGGGCGCCGGCGCAACGGATTCCATGGCGCTCAAGGCTTGGTCGATGGCTCGGTCACCGACCGTGTGGAAGAGGATAGGGTTGCGGGCTGGTGGCTCCGCCAGGCTGCGGCGCAGGGAACGGATCAGATTTCCGGTCGGAATGTTGAGCACGCCGTCTCCGGGGAAATCCGCGTAGGGTTCCCGCAGAGCAGCACTGCGCTCGACGGGAGTGCCGTCCAGAAGCCACTTGATGCCGGAAGATCGGACCTTCCTCAAGGGGTGGCGTTGGCGAGACCGGCAGGACTCCTGCGGGGTCAAGGGAACACACATGGACCGGACTCGAACGGCCATGTCCGCCTCGGCGAGAACGCGTTCACTGCGCTCTCGGGTCAGACCCACCGTCATCTCCTGAATCGAGGTGATCCCCAATTGGGTCAATAGAGGGGAGAAGGCTTCGAATTGGGCGATCATCAGCTCATCCGGCGCTTGGGCCCGGATCTCACGAAAAATTCGAAACAGGCCGTACTCGTTGGCGACCCCATTGAGAACGTCGGTGCCGGGAAAGCGGCCATAGGTGCCGCCGAAGGGGTCCGCTTCTGTTTCGGTGAGTCCTAGGGTCTCGATCCCCAGGCTATTGACCACACCGGTGTGGCTCGACCAGGTAAACAGGAGAACCGGGTTGTCCGGAGCGACGGAGTCCAAAGCAACACGGTTGGTATCGGGATCGAACAGGGCCGCCTCGCCAATGGTGACGACGATCCACTCACCGGGTTCGGCAATGGCCACCGCTCCGGCAACCTGGGCGAGGGCCTCGTTCAGAGTTGGGCCAGGGCCTGGAATGTTGATGGGAGGGAGGGTCAGCCGGGGCAAACCGACGGCGAGGTGAGTGTGCGCGTCATTGAAGCCGGGCACCACTAACCTTCCCTGGAGGTCGAGGGAAAGGGTGTTGGGCCCCTCCAAGGCTCGCACTTCTGCGTCGCTACCCACGGCGAGGACTCTCGATCCGCGAATAGCTACCGCTTCCGCCCAGGGCCCCTGAGTATCTGCTGTGAAGACTTTGCCTCCATGAAGAACAACGTCGGCTCTCGGGGATGCCTGAGCGGCGCCGATGGAGAAGGAAATGAGCGCAAGAAAAGAGATGAAGGTCCACTTATGCATTCTGAGAACTCCTTTGCTATGTAAATACGCGAATGAACTCTAGCATGAGGGGCAGGACCTGGAGGCTGGGAGGGAGAATTCCTGCTCTGTCACAGCTTCACTGCTGCCTCGTCTGCGAAGCGATTCGGGAGGCCGAGGGGGGCCACTCACCTATTGGGAATCTCGCAGTCGTCGGTTTCGGAAACGGAAGGCACGGAGCCACTACCTCCGGATCGTGTTCACGGAAGTTCTTTGTTCGACCCCTTGATTCCCACAGGTTCTCTCCTGCGACGACGAATCCAACGGTGTCTGAGTTCTCGTTCCCTTCGTGGTTTTTCCGGGTGAAGTCTTTCTAGATTGCCTCACGACGAATCGGAAAAGAGTCCGGTGCAAGAGAATCGGTGAATCCGTAAAGAGTCGAGATGGTGGGGGGCAGAGTCTCGACTTCCTGACTCCTGAACTAGAGAAGAGGCCGACATTGGGTCCCCTCGATATTGATGCTGAAACCCATTTCGTTTCAGCAGTTTTTTGGAGTCACGTAAGGAGAGAGTGTTATGCGTTTTAATCTAGCAATTCTATTGGGTTTAGTCGTTTTCTGTTTCGGAGCTCAGGCCGATAGCATTTCTGTGGAGACGTCTCCGGCGCCGGCCGAAGCTGCTGTTCAGCAAGATGCTTCCACTCTGTTTTTTCAAACGCCCACTTTTCTCGATGACGCAGATGCTGTGGAAGCCTGTCCGGATGTCGATGCTGATGGTGAAGGAGCCCCTGTGCCGATCATCTGCAACTGCCTATGCAACGGTGTTGCTGTGGCCGTCAATCTCGCTTGTCGGCATGGCGAGACTTGTAACGATGTGAATGGCCGACCTTGCAATACGGGAGCTGGCTGGTCTACTTATAACGGCTGCTAGAACCGCCGCTCACCAGGAGCTCTCTTTGGAATCTTTCCGAGGGGGCTCCTGCTTTCGCTGCGAATATTTAGTGGCTACTTTGTTACCAGTTTTCTAGGCTCCATTCCAAAGGAGTATGGCTTGACTCTTTCAACCCTTGAAGCGCCCAGCTCGGGGCCTTCGAATTCTGTCCCATGAAGAGCCTTCAGGCTACTTTTCGATCCGGTCGGGCCATCGCCGGGCATAGAGCCTGAGTTCCTCCTCGTCCCCTGGTTGCCGGACTGGTTTTTCGAACCGTAGGCCGAGTTTTTCCAAGAGCCGGATCGAGGATCGATTCTCTTCCAAAGTAATGGCTAGAACGAGGGGGAAGGCGTGGGTCTCCTCAGACCAGTCGATCACTGCTTTAGCCGCTTCATAGGCATAGCCCTTTCCCCAAAAGCGAGGCAGGAAGGCAAAACCGATGTCCGGAGCGTCCAAGGTGGGTCGCCGGAGAAGCCCGCAGAGGCCGATGGGAATTCCCGATTCAGGGAGCTCGGTGAGGAACAGCCCCAGGCCGAATTGAGCATAGCTAGCCATGGGGCCTTCTCGGAGATACCGCCGGGCGTCGTCCAGGGTGTGAATGCCACGGTCGCCGATGAAACGAATCCAAGAAGGGTCATTGACCAACTCCAGGGCAAAAGGGGCATCCGCCAGGGTCAGCTCCCGAAGGCGCAGGCGTTCGGTTTCCAGGGGAAGGTGTTCGAGGGCCTGATGAACGTTGGGATGGCCAGGGGTGGAATTTTCCATGGGCCTAAGCCTATCGCTTGTTCCCTCAGCAGTCTTGGGGTCAGAGGAGTTCTTGAATCTGCAAGGAGCTCGTTGGGCTAAATTTCTGAAACTGAACGAAGGTCAGCGGACTTGTTGCCTCGCCTTACTTCCGAGGTCCGACTTTGGCGGTACCCAGGGGGGAAGACCCTGGCTCCTCTTCCTCCAAGGGCGAGCAGTGAGCCTTCAGCATGATGACGGACAGCACCTCGACGGGTGAGCTCAGGGCCACGTCCTCGCGGTATAGCTCACGGCCGCTGGAAGTAACGGCTTTCCGCAAGACTCCAGGTTCCGTTCGTTGGCGGCCCTCGGAATCCCGGTAGGTGATTTTGTATTCACCATAGACCACTGCGGGTGGAGAGGTGAGCAATTCGATGCGGAACCGAGTCGAAAAGTGCTCGCCGATGATCCTGGGCATATAAGGCGAGATGCGGACCTGGCATTCGAGCTCTTGAGGACTGCTGCCTGAGGGGTGGGTGTCCGGGAGACCGAAGCGAGCTTCGAGAGCGGTGAACACTACCGACCCTGCTAGCACCAGGAGGGCCACTAGGAGGGTGACGGTCACTGGGTGTCCTGGTTTCTCGCCAACTTCATTAGGTTTCGCTGGCAACATGGAGGGCATCTTGGTCTCCTTCTAGAATCTCGAAGTGAATCCATCTCCGACACCGAGCCGATCTCTTGCGGCGACTCCGTAACCTGAGAGACCTGGGTTCTGAGAGATCCGTGTGCTGAGAGATCCGCGGCATGTGTGCTCCGTTTCACGAGTCTTCCGCTAACCCGTGGCCTTGCCTCCGAGAGCTTTCTGGAACCCTCGGCTGATCCTTTCCTTTCCAAGCAGGGACGGCCATCCCCGGCGGCCCTGACTTCTCTTCAAGAGAGGGACTGGAATTCAGATTTGTCGGCTAGTAAGAGGGAAATTTCACCTTGCGTCCCTCTTACTTCTGTGAAATAGCTACATTTCGCACCAAGGAGGGATTGCTGTGAGCCAGCTCCAAGAAGGCCTGCCGGGAATATTTAGGCAGCCGGATGTTTCCGAGAGTCATATCGTCTTTGTCTATGCCAGTGATATCTGGCGGGTCGAGAAACAGGGAGGCCCCGCTCAGCGTTTGACCTCAGTTCAGGGAACGGAATCCTTCCCACGGTTTTCACCGGGGGGAGAGTCGCTGGCCTTCAGTGCCGATTACACCGGCAACCGAGATCTCTACACCCTTTCCACCGCTGGGGGAGTGCCCCAGCGGAAGACTTTTCATCCTGCTTCGGATTTGCTGATCGATTGGCATCCGGAAGGCCGGAAGCTACTGTTTGCCTCGAGGCGTCAAATTCACAACAGCTTCTATTCTCATTTTTTCGAGATTCCCATCGAGGGAGGTCCGGCGACTCGGATCAAGATTCCCTTCGCAGCGGATGGGGCCTACTCGCGCTCGAGCAAGCTCCCAGGAAGATTTATCGCTTTTCAGATGCTCGGTCGGGACGTCACCTTGTGGAGGGGGTACCAAGGGGGGCTCGCCTCGGGCCTATTCGTTTTCGATACCCTGACCCATCGAGTGGTGCGTCTGGCTTATCCGAACCGCACCTACGCTGCCCCCATGTGGCGCGATGGAGATCTCTATTTCATTTCCGATCGCACAGATCAACCTTTGAAAGAGGGGAAGCGGAATCGGAAGAGGATCTTCAATCTTTGGGTCTTTCGAGGTCTCGAGACTCAATTGGAAAAGGAGCTGGAGGAAAAGCAGATCGAGAGTCCGGAGCGATTGACCCAAGAAAACGAAGATCTCAACTTTCCCGCCATGGGGCCTTCAGACATGGTGTTCACTCAGGGTGGGGAAGTCTTTCGAATTCCCTTCGGTGACGGCACACCGGACTTTGGGAATCCGCTGAGAGTGCCTATCGAGCTCACGCCTGATCGCTCGGCTTTGGTGCCCGAGTGGAGGCCGGTCGATAACCTGATTCAATCTTTCGATCTCTCGTCGGATGGATCCCGCCTCCTGGTCAGCGCCCGAGGTTCTATTTTCGACCTGCCCGTAGCGGGCGGTCCTACTCGGCTTCTCGATCGCTTTGGGCCAGGATCGGTCCGCCTCGAGTCCGCCGAACGGAGCGCGGTCTGGCTGGACGAGGAGCACATTCTCTTTCACAGTGATGCCCGGCCCACCCAGAAAGACCCATCCGTAGCACAGGCAAGCTCTGGACGAAGCAAGCCTAGTGAGTACGACCTAGTGCTTCACCAGATCGCCTCGGGCAACGAAAAGGTGTTTCATTTCAAGGAGGGCTTTCGCTATCGGCTCACCGTGTCCCCCTGCTGCCACCGGGCTGTTTTCGTCGACCAGACCAGCAGCTTGCAATTGGTGGAGCTGGACACCCACGATCGCTTGGTCACTCGAGAGATTGGCAAGCTCGAGGGAATGCTGCCGTACCAATTGCAGCGCATGCGTCCTTGCTGGTCACCGACGGGTCACATTGTGGTTTTTCATGATTATGCACCGAACGGCAATCGACGTTTGAACGCAGTGGTGGTAGACAGTGCCGAGAGGCGCATCCTCACTTCGGGTTTTACTTCCGACTGCAAGCCGAGCTTCGCCCCTGAGGGCACCTACCTTTATTTTGTTTCTCGCCGAGGCCTTCATCTCACCGAAAGCGAGCTGGGTGGCGGTGCGGCTGCCTATTCAAATACGGATCGGTTGGCTCGAGTCCAGGTCAACCTGGCGGCTACCAGCGGTTCGCGGGATGGCTCTGATCTCCAGGGTACACCTATTCTCGACAGTGTGTTTGGCCCCTTGGCGTCCTTCGAAGAGCAGATCGAGGTGGTGCCGTTGCCCTCTCGGCGATTGCATCGCATCAACGCCGTCGCCGAGGATCAAATCGTGATTCAAGACGAGACCCCGACGGGAGATCGTACCCTTTCCTTGGTCAAGGCGGCCTCTCCGGAGCCTCTCGTGCTCCTGGGCAGCCCCGGAGATTATTCTATTTCTGGTGATGGATCGGTGTTGGTCGTCATGGAAAGCAACCGGCTCTGGCGATTCGATCTAGAGTTGGCCAAGCAAGGCGCAGTTTCCCGCTCGCGTATCGACAGCGGCGGCTTGGCCAAAGTCATCGACCGGCGAGAGGAATGGCATCAACTATTCCGGGAGAGTTGGAGGTTGGTACGGGACTTTTTTCACGACGAGAAACGACTCCGGAAAATTCGTTGGCCCAGTCTCTACCAAAAGTACGAGAAGCGAGTTCAGGCAGTAGCGACCCGTGACGAGTTGAATCAGCTTCTCAGCGAGCTCTACGCCGAGGTGGGCTCTTCTCACACTCGCCTTTCCGGTGGAGACATCGACCAAGTGGATCCGGTTCGAGTCGGATTGCTCGGTGCGGACCTGGTTTACGACGCAACCTGCGGTGATTATCGTTTGGAGAACTTCTCGAGGCCGGGCCGGTGGCTACCGGAAGTGGCGGCTCCGTTGATCAGAGCCGGTGTTGGAGAAGGCAGCTATCTGTTGGCGGTCGATGGGGTTTCATTGACCAGGAACCGGGAACCCTGGGAGGTTTTCCAGGGCAAGGCGGGGCGGCAAGTCCATTTGCTGATCCGGGACCCGGGAGGTTGCGATGGACAACTGAGAGAAGTGGAAGTTGTCACCTTGGATATGTTCGAGGAAACCACTCTTCGGCAGCTCGCTTGGATCGAGGGGAATCGCGCCGTGGTCGAGGCGGCATCGGCGGGAGTCGGACGTCGGCTGGGATACGTCTACATCCCCAACACGGAGAGGCGCAGAGGTGCCGGCCTGTGGCAAGGTCGGCACCTTTTCGAACGCCAGTTCCGAGACCAAATCGATCGAGACGGCCTCATCTTCGACACTCGATTCAACGGCGGTGGGCCGCTGCCCTACGACATCATCGATGAAATCCGGCGCCAGCCCCTCGATACCTTAGCGGACCGGCGTGGTCCTCTAGGTAGTTGGCCGGTTCCGAACTCGACCCCCCATCGAGTCCTCCTCATCAACGGCTGGTCCGGATCGGCCGGCGAGCTGTTGGCAGATTTCTTTAAACGCGCTGATCTCGGCCGCCTGCTCGGCAGTCGGACCTTCGGCGGCGTCAACTACTACCTGGGCGGGCCGAGATTGATCGATGGTGGGGCATCTTCCCTGGCCAATGTAGTTCATCTCGATCCTCTATCAGGGGAAACCAATCGAATCGAAGGAAAGGGAGTTAAGCCGGACCTCGATGTTCCAGAAGATCTCAACCAGTTGGCGGCAGGTGTAGACAATCAGCTCCAGGGAGCGATCGAGTACCTGCTTTCCCGGCTGAAGAGATAGGGAGAGGGGCTTTCGTCGGGAACCGAGACACATCCTGGACTCAATCGAACGACTAGAGAATCCAACCATCTCCTTCGATGAAGGGAAAAGCAGCCGACTCTGCATGGTCGAGATCACTCGCCAGAACGGCTAGTGATAGGGCACCCTTGAAAAGGCTGTAGGGGGGCGCTTCGGCGAAGCTACCGCTGCTGGCAGCAGTCTCGGCGAGAACGGTTGCCCGGTGATGCCAAACAGCATCCCCAGTCAGGCGGTACATGGCGAGCAAACCGTAGGCTCGACCAACCAATCCACAACACAGGCTCGCAGAGGTGCTGCCCGCATCCCATACATCGTAGGCGGCCTTTTCGGCGAGGGAAAAGAACTCGGTCCAGCCGCTTCCAGCTATCTTGCAAGCTAGCAAGAGATGCCCAGCGGTGCCATTGCACCAGCCAGGCATCGACGCCATGGAGGATCCCTGACGTCTCAGATGCCCAAGATTCCATGGCCACCGCAACCCTCGACCTAGGGGTTCGGCCGTTTCGGCCCACTGGGCCAGGCGGTCTTCGAAGCCTGGAGGCCAAGTTCCCGAGGAGACCTCTCTCCAGCGAAGGGTGGCGAATAGGAAGCCAGCCCATCCATGAGCAAGTCCGAGATTGTCGATTGAGGAGGCATGGATGATGGGTTCCTCGGATAAGCCACTCCAAATCTCAGTCAGGGCACGGTCTCCACCGTCCTTCAAGGAGTCTCGGATCTCGCCTGGGTGAAGGGTCTCCAGCAAGATGGCTCCTGTTACCAGTTGGCTTGCGGTGCCAAGGGTGACATCGAGGCCCAGAAACGGCCGGTTCACGGACTCGAGATATCTCCTCAATGAGGCTTCCTGACGCTGCCGTTGACCCCCTAGGTGGGCGATCAGGCTATCGACAGCGTGAACACCACTCTCGTTATGCTGCGGAGAACCATGACCGATGTTGGCTGAGGTAACGCTGAGCTCAGAAGAGGTGAAGGCCTCCGGGGCGGCTAAGTCCCGCCGGGCACGCCGGATCCACAGATCGGCGATGGAGAGAATCTCGCTGTCCTCTTCAAGGAGAGCAATTCGAGAGGCTGCGAGGGCAATGCCACCGGCGCCGTTTTGCACCGAGGCCATGGGGCTGCGCAGCGGTTCCTGCCACCAGGCACCTTGCGGCCCCCAGGAGGACAAGATACGAGACCTAGCTTTGGCCAGTGCTCCAGCCGTTCCCGGCGGGCTTTCTTCCAGCTGCCTCGAGGAGACGGCTGCGAAGGCTTTGGCAAAGGACCGGACGGTCTCGAAGCGTCGCTCCGGTCGCTCGTCGAGGGCTTTGGCCAGAATCGTCTCGATCTTTGGCCAGTCCGGCAGGTTTCGATGTCGGAAGGGCAACATGCCAGCTTCGGCGGTCTGGCGCAGCTGCGTCTCCTTCTCGAGGTCAAAGTCTCGATAGTGGTGACCGGTGAGCAGGCGGTAGACTAGCGCAGCGATCGAGAATTGCTCACTGAGGGTATCCGCCTGGGTTTTTTTCCCGGCAAGGAGGTCGCGGGCGATCTCGGGAGCCCTATAGAAGGAGATGCCACCGCCCTGCCCCACGGGCCCATCTGCGATTCGGCTGGACAGGGTGAAGTCCACTAGCCAAACGCGATTCTCTGCGTCCACGAGGACGTTCTGAGGGTGGACGTCGCCGTGCAGGATGCCGAACTCATGAAGCCGCCCGAAGGCGGCTGCGACGGCCTTTGCTAAACGCAGCAGGGATCTACGGTCTCCGCCTCTTCCATGACCGAGGCGCCACCGACTCGCTACTTGTTCAACACCGATTCCGGGGCACCACTGGCTCACCAGAAAAGGGCGCTCGCCGAAGTTGTCAACAGCTAGGAGACGAGGGGCTAGGCTCCCTTCTAGGCTCTCCAGGATTCGCGCCTCGTTGTCGATCGCTTCTCGGTCGGGAGTCGACGCTCTGGCCCGCATCTTGACCACTCCGAGTTGATTCTTGGGGTTCTTTGCCAAGTAGATCTGGGTATCTTCCAACTCGCGAATCGGACGAATGACGGTCCAATCGTTGATCGAGTCTCCCGCTACCAGAGCCGGCGCTGCCGTCATCCTGGGGTCTTTGGTACTCAGCAACAATCCCCGCCGCAAAAGCACTTCGAGAGTGGACCAAGCTTGCTCGAGTACATCGGACGGCCGGTCGCCGGTCCGGGAGGCGTAGCGCTGGACAGCTCGTTCTATGGAAGAGGGTTCACGGAACTCGTCCAGGAGCTCAACGGTGGGCGGGTCGACCAGGCTGGTGGTTTGTCGCGTATAGCGGGCCGAGACGGCAAAGTCGTGACGGTGGCCTTGAAGCTCATCCTGGAGCTTCGGCGGCAGGTCCTGTACGGCAATGATCTCGACGCCTGGGGCCCAGACGAAAAGGGGTGGCGAGCTCATTGGCGATTCTCCAGGCCTGTCCAACGCAGGGGATCCGGTGACCAAGTTTCCGTGTTGATTCCTTCTAAGGCCAGTAGGTCGGTGACCCGCCGCCATGCAGGAAAGGACTCGGATCCACCAAGGCTATCGACTTCGTCAAAGGCTTCTGCCAGCCGCTCCGTGATCCATTGACGCCAGCTGCGCCGTGTTGGCTCTGGGCTCCAATGACGGCTTAGGGGCGGGTCGCCTCCCCAGGAAAGTAGACCTTCAAGGCCGATCTCGGCGGTGAAAGGTACTCCTTGGGGCTCTAGGTCTCCAAAGCGACTCTGCAGCCGCTCCGCAGCGGTCGCCATGGCTTCGAAGGTGGCGAAATAGAGCATCAACTTGTCGGCCCGCAGAATGTTTGGGAGATCGCAGCCTACTTTCAGGTGGAAGGCGTCGAGGGGACCGAGGATCTCGGAGAGGCCTGCCAAGGCTACGGGGAGATCTTTGGCCCGAGGGCTCACGTAGAGTTTGAAGGTCGGTTCTGAACCAGGCCTTGGTCGTTCTACGAAATCCCAAGAGGCCCAGCCTCTTTCGATGAGTCGCTTGCCGAGACCGTCCAGACGGAGTCCTGGTTCGCCGTTGAGGCCAAGCCATTCCTGAATCTGTTCCTGGGTTTGCAGCTTGGCGCGCCAATAAGGGGTGACGGGTTGGCGGTGGTAGCCGTAGAGCCATCGAGCGCGTTTCTTGGAGGTGGCATCCGGTAACGTCGATGCACTGACCAAGGCGGCTCGGGAGATGTCCTTGAGACGAGCAGGAAGTCTTGGCTCGGTTGGCATCGGTGCTGGCTCCTGTTGTGTGTCCTCGAAGCAAGCTAGGGCCTCTTCCGAGTTGAGGAAGCATCCGTCCATTTCTAGTTCGAGGATGCCAGCGGCAAGGAGCCCACGAATCCACCGGAGCAATACCTTCGGTTCCATCTCTCGACAGAGAAACGTAGGTAGAGGCCCCGGCAGTTGGAGGGTAAACAGAAGCAAAGCCAAGTCGCGATCGATGGCCCGTGCTTCGCCACCGGCCTTGGACCGCAAGACGCCGTAGGAGCTGAGACCTTCGAGTTGATCTCCCCAAAGGCGTTTCTCTTCAGCGGTAAGACGGTCGACGACCACGAGCTCGCAGCTCGGGCTGGTCCGGAAAACGTGGGGCCGGAGAACGCGATCGAGAAAGGACTCAGTCATATCATTCTTCTGAGGCTGAAAACTACCGGACCCTATCCTCTAACTCTTCCTGGTGTCTGAGGTTTCCCAAGGCTTCCTCGAGAACCGCGACCGCTTCGTCCCTTTCTTCCCGATTCATTCTCGGAGTGGGCGTGATGCAATTGGATGACAAGGGACAGGTGGGTACCTGATCCCCGTTTTCCTCTCGGGAGGATGCCCGATGGTCGAGATTGATAGTGAGTCTCTTGAGCCGGAACTTCGTCATGGCACTTTTCCTTTTTAGAACTGATTTGTGGGAAGGGTTGCGACTGCCTGCCTAGGGGGACGCATCGATCAGATTTACCGATTTCCTCAACCGTTAGCAGTTTCCTTCAGGCCTGGGGGAAACGCTTCTCTCCAGGGGTTCCAGAAAGGGTCACGCCGCAGTTGGTTCCTGGTCAAGCAGTGCTGGTATTGCATCTCGAGCAGCTCCTCCAAGATCTGGAAGCTGCGGCTTTCGTCACCGATCAGGGCGAGGACTTTGGCCTCCAGTTCTCGGATTCTCGGGCCAGAGAATTCATCTCCCTGAGCCAAGGCGAGGGCCTGGTCGATTTCACGGCGAGCTTCGTCTTTTCTACCGAGGAAGGCGTAGGTGAGGGCGAGGTAGCCACCGAAGAACTTGGATCCTGGGTTTCGTCTGACCTTCTCTTCCATAAACAGGCAGAGTTCCTCTGCCTGGCGTCTGGCATCGGCCTCCAATCCCAGCTCCCGGAAGGCGATGATGAGGGCCCAAGACGCCTGAAAGCGGACTAGCGGATCGGAGGTGTTGACACTTTCCGAGTAGAGAAGCTTGGCACTTTGGTAGCGACTCTCATAGAGCAGCAGCGGCATCGAATAGAGCAGCAGACCGTCTACTTGGCGGTGAGGATGGCTGGCGAGAATATCTTGAGCTGCCGGTGCCGAACCGGTCATGGCGAAGTGGTTGAGAGCCGCTTCACCCCGGGAGATGACGTTTCTAGGGTCTATGTCGAGGGCTTCTTGGTAAGACTCAGCAGCTTCTTGAAAGCGCCGCTGAGCATGGAGAGTCTCTCCTAGGACGGACCAAACGTTGGCGTTCTGGGGTTCAAAGACAAGGACCTCACGAAGTAGGTCGCTGGCTTCTTTCAGGTTGCCGAACCGGCGATGGAGATAGGCAAGCAGCCCGAGCACCTCGGTGTCCGCAGGTCGTTTTTCGTGCACTTCCCGCAAGACTTTCAGGGCCCCGCTATAGTCCCGTTCCCCATAGTAGAGGTAGTAGGCTTTGGCGATCTGAATTTCCTGCTCTGGAGCACCGTGACGGGCGGCTTGATCGATAGCTGCATAGGCAGATTTCAGGACCTCCCGGTCGGAAAATCCGTTGAAGCATAGTTTCGCTCGGATCTTGGCGATACGAATCCAAGCCTGATGGAATTGTGGGTCCTGTTTGACCGCGTATTCGAAGAGCTCCAAGGCCTTCTGAAGGCGATCCGTTTCAAAGCTCTCCAGGCGGGCATTTTTCAAGCCCTTCTCATAAGCATGAACCGCCGGTGTCATCGTTCCACTGGGGGACCCGTCAGTGGCTTGAACCGAAGAACTTTCCAAGCTGAGGATAGCCAGATAATCCTCGAAGACTTGAAGGTCGAGTTCGGCATCCGGTTCTAGGGGGAGCAGGACCTTGGCGATGTCGAGAGCCAGCTTAGAGAACACGGGAGTCAGGATTTCGACCCCGTTCACTGGTGGGCTCCGTCGCCAAAGAACTCGGTCCTCTGCTGCTAGCACCAGCTCTAGGTCCACCCGCAAGGGAGATTCCGCATTGCCGGTCTCCACTACCCGCACATCTACCAAATAGTCGGCCACCTTCCGGGACGCGATGCGCTTCACCGATGCACCTAGATAGTCCTCAGATGTGCTGCGGGAAAGAAGAGGGAATCCACTCAGCCCCCTGAGCCGCTGTGCCAGCTCGTCTTCGATGGAGGCCGCGAGCTCTTCCGCATCATTACAGAGGTTCGAACAGGAGGAAGGAACGACGCGGATCATCACTTGGCGACTCGGTTGGTCCCAGAGGTTTTCGAAACTCAGGAAGAGCGCCAGGATCAGGGATACCCCAACGCTCAGCCAGCCACCGGTTCGCCATCCGACCTTGGACCTCCAGGAACGATGAGGAGCTTCTGGCCGGGGGGGCTCTTCCGGGAAATCTAGAACCGTAGCTTCCGGCTCAGAATTGGGTCGAGCTTCGGGCTCGACTGGGCTGACCGCCGCAATCAACCGGTAGCCGCGTTTCGGGATGGTCTGGATATACCGCGGGCTACGGGCGTCATCGCCGAGGGCTTTGCGCAGCTCCCACACTGCGTGGGTGAGGGATTCTTCGGAGACGACCTGGTCTCCCCATACCGCTTCGAGAATCTGTGCCTTGGAGAGGACCTCTTTGGGGTGGCGCACCAGGATCCCTAGGACCTCCATGGATCGGGGCTCGATGCGCACCTCTTCTTCTCCCCGCCGAAGCCGATTCAGCTGCGGCTCGACAAGCCATTCCCCGACGATGATGGACCCTCGCTCGGTCTCCAAAGACAATCCTCCCTGCTCTTTTTAAAACGCAGGATATCGCGATCTCAAGATTTCCTCATGCTTTCTAGAGGCAGTCTTCATGACTCCAATCTTCTGAGACGGCAGGTTGGGCCGGCACCCAAAACTCGAAGCAGCCCGATGTCACGGACGATTGGAGAAGAAAATGAAAATGAATGGTGGAAGAGTACCGGTTGAGGCCCAACGATGCGAATCCCTGCCGATAGCCTACGGGCCCTCTTTGGAAGAATCACCTCCCAGGGCATCCCATCCACGCCAGCTCCTGGAGCAGCACGCAGATTGGATTCTCCGGACGGCTGCGAAGATCGCTCGGGGGAAGGGCATTCGAGAGGCGGATGTGGCGGACTTTGCCGGCTGGGTGGTCGAACGTTTGATGAGCCGGAATTTCAACCTCCTCCGAGCCTGCAAACAACCGGAGAGGATTCGCTTCTACCTAGGAACAGTGATCCGCAACCTAGCGAAAGATTATTGCAACCACTTGTGGGGAAAGTGGCGCCCCTCCTCTCTGGCTCGACGCCTCGGCGCTACGGCCATCGATCTCGAGCGTCTCTGCCAGCGAGATGGATGGCAAGTGAGAGAAGCTATCGAAATCCTGCGCTCGAATCACGACTGCAAAGTGACTGCGGAGGAGCTGGAGGACGTGGCGAGCCAATTGCCGTCTAAGCCTGCCAGAACCTTCGTGGAGCTCGATCTGGAACACATGGGGCAGCAGCTCCCCTTTGGAGAGCGACTTCTGGCTCGGGAGCGAGAGGTCGCTCAGGAGCGGATCTCGGAGACCCTGCGTTCAGCTCTGTCCTGCCTGGAGGCCCAGGATCTGGAAATCCTGCGGCTTCATTTCGAAGAACGACGTAGTCTCGCCTCCATCTCCCGAACCCACCAATTGGATCAGCGATCCTTGTATTCCCGGCGAACTCGCAGCCTGAAACGAATGCGCCAGGTTTTTCAGCAGGAAGGACTGACTTGGCAGGAGATCGCTCCGGCTCTCGGTGGCGAGTCCTTGGGAGCCTTGGAAGCCGGCTGAGGTCAGGCTGGGATCAGACTGTGACGAAGGGGAATCGATAGCTGGAAAGCTCGGTGTAGGTCCGCGGGAGAACCGGGCTGGCTCATCCCTTGCGGATCTCTAGAGCTTTGATGCGAGACTCCAGAGTCGAAGGCCGCATACCGAGCAGCTCGGCGGCGCCGTCTTTGCCCGCGATTCGCCAGTCGGCTTGCCCAAGGGCTCGAAGAATATTCTGCCGTTCCAGAACTTTCCATTGATGTCGTTGAATGATGCGATCGGTGGGGCCGGGGATCGAAACAGTAGCCTTGGAGTCGTCGATTTCGCTCAAGGCGAGCATTTCGGCGGCGGTGGAGGAGCTGCCCTGAGCTCTTCTCAGGGCCTCTTGGATGGCGGATTGGGTGATCTGTTTCATGGATGGTAGCGGGAAGGGGAAGTCGATGTTTTCTTCACCGTTTCCTGCACTGGCAAAGTCCTTCGGCGGGGGCTGTTCCGCCATGGACTCAAGGAAGGGCTGGAGAGGTAGTTGTCCGGTCTGTTGCCGGGCCACAGCATCGAAGACCATGGCTTGGAGCTCCCGCACATTGCCCGGGAAATGGTACCGG
The DNA here is from genome assembly GCA_022601195.1 of Deltaproteobacteria bacterium. Lineage (GTDB taxonomy): Bacteria > Acidobacteriota > Thermoanaerobaculia > Multivoradales > JAHZIX01 > JAHZIX01. The sequence continues at coordinate 47,236 of JAHZIX010000032.1, read as the reverse complement.
GAAAGATGGACGAATAGCTCGGGGGGCACTTCCGGCTCCGGCCGACCGAGATCTTCCGCAGCGGCTTTGGCGAACCTTTCCACCAGGGCTGGTAGGTCGCCGAGGCGTTGGCGCAACGGTGGCAGTCGCACCCGGTAGGAACGGAGGCGGAAATACAGGTCTTGCCGCAGAGCGGAGGCAGCGCGGTGAGTTGCCGCAACCACCCGGGCTCGCAAGGGCCGCGGTGAGTCCGAGCCGAGGGGATAGAACTCTCGCTCTTGGATCAAGCGCAAGAGTTTGACCTGGGAAGCCTCGGATAGATCGCCGATCTCATCTAGGAAAAGGGTTCCCCCTTCGGCTTTTTCGATCATCCCTTTGCGGTTCCCGGCGGCACCGGTAAAGGCACCGGCACGGTGTCCGAACAAGGTGTCGGAGAACATGGCGTCGTCCAGGCCAGCGACGTTGACACCCATGAAGGGGCCCTCACACAAGCTGACCTGGTGCAGGGCTTGGGCCAACAACTCCTTACCGGTGCCCGTTTCACCGGAAATCAGTACCGGCTGGGTGCCCCGGGAAATGGCTTCCAAGTAGGCGAAGACCCGTAACATTCCAGGATCCTCGGTAATGATCTGCGCAAAGGCCTTGGGTTCCCTCAAGGTCTCTCCAAAGAAGTCCTCCCGCAACCGTCTGGCCTCGTAGCGTAGGGCACTCTGTTCCAAGACCTGGTCGACGGTGGAGATGAGCTCCTCCGCTGCCACCGGTTTGAGGAGATAGTCGGCGGCGCCCAATTTCATGCAAGCAACGGCGGTGCGCACGTCGTGTTGCGCCGTGATCACCACCACGGGAACTTCGGGGAACTTCTCCCCCGCCTCCTCGAGAATTTGTTCTCCGTTGATATGGGGCATGACGAGGTCGAGGAGCACCAAGGCAATGGGGTTCTTCGCCATCAGGTCGAGAGCCTGGCGGCCATCGGCACAGGTCAGCACCTGTTTATGACCATGGGCCCTCAAGGTGCGGCGGATTCCTTTGAGGGCGGTCACCTCGTCATCGATGGCAAGAATCGACCGACTTGGAGTGGGTGGCTGGCTCACGGGTTCTTGGCTCATGTTTTCTGGCTCATGTTTTCTGGCTCGTAGGTTTCTGGTTCACGGGTCTTCAGTTGATTCAGTCTCCAGAAACGTCGAGATTTCCCCCGTCGGTGCCGACAGCAGTGGCAGGAGCACCAAAGCTGTGGTGCCTCGACCCACAGTGGATTCGAATTCCAGCTCACCGCGGTGCTCTTTGACGATCCGTGAGGCGATGGCGAGGCCCAGGCCAGTGCCTCCTTGGTGTTTCTTGGTGGAGAAGAAGGGAGTGCGAATCTGGGCGAGACTTTCCGGGGAGATGCCTTGGCCTTGATCTCGTATCGAGATCACCACGCGGCGAGCTGCGAAGTCGTGACGGGTCGTGACCTGTACCGCCTGATGGGTCTCCGTCAGCGCTTGGCAGGCATTGAGGATCAGATTGATGATCACCTGCTCCAAACGCCTCCCGTGGCCTGCAACCGGCGGTAAGTGGCCTCCATAGTCCACCGTGAAGTCGCTGGTGGCTTGCTGGATAGGAGCCTCCAGGAGGCGCACCGCGGAGGCCACGACGCTATTGACATCGAGGCGGCTAAGGGCGGGAGTGTCGTGCTCTCGGGTGCGTTGGCGGAGCTCGGCAACGATTTCCTTGATGCGGCTCGCCCCCTCGGAAATTTCCTCGATGATCGTCCCGACCTCGTCGCGTATCTCCGCATAGGGAAGGTTGGCGAGCTGGAAATCTGGGTCCCGGCGGTACTGCTCGTCGAGCACCTCGAGAGCGTCGCGCCAGGCGTTTCTCAACAGCGGTGTGTTGAGGGTGATGAAGTGGGTTGGGTTGTTGATTTCGTGGGCGACGCTGGAAACCAGGGTGCCCAGGGCGATCATCTTCTCTGCTTCCTGGAGCTCTCGCCGCTGGCGTTCGGTTTCCGCTTCGATTCTCTTGATCTCGGTGATGTCTCGGGAGCTACCCCAAACCCGGATGAGATGACCGTTCTCGATGACGCCGGTAAAGGAGCTCAAGAGAGTGTGTAGCTGCCCATTTTCTCGACGCACGAAGGATTCGGCACTGTGTCCGGAATATCCCGATTCCACGGCCGCGGCGAGAGCTTGGCGATTCTGAGGATCTCCGTGTACCAGAAATTCCTCCAGAGTGAGGTGGTGAAATTCCTCCAAGGATTCAAAACCATAGAGCTCTAGAAAGGCGTCGTTACACTCCGCTGTGTAGGCGTGGCGATTGAGCCAATCGATCTGCTCTTGTTTTGTCAGATGCAGCGGCAGAGGCTCGGTGAGCTCCAGACGCCAGATCGCCTCCAAGCTGTTGGCGACGAAGGCCCGATAGCGCTCCTCACTGGCCCGCAGAGCCCTTTCCGCCTGATCTCGTTCACTCACCACCACCGCCAGCAGCAATGGCAGAACGATGGAAACCACCAAGAAGACTTGCATCAGTAGAATGCGCTGATCGATCGACGTGGCGGCCATGGAAGCGAAGGGACCACTCCCCTGGGAGGTAAACCACACGGCTAAGGAGGAGACCAGCAGACCGGCCACGGAGCATCCGAAGACTCCGAACCGCAGAGCGGCCCAGAGCATCAACGGGATCATCAAGAAAGCGACGGGACGGGCGGATTGGCCGAAGATCAGCGTCGAAGCAGCCGCGATAGCCACGATGAGGGCCCCTGCCTCGACAAGGCGCCCGAGCCCCTTGAGGCGCGCCAAACGCCTTCGACGGTAGGTGAGAATCACCGGCGAGAGGATCAGGATCCCGAGGGCGTCAGCCCCCCACCAGGTATAGAAGAACGTCCAATGGGAGTTGGGTTGAAAGATCCAGCTCCCGAGAATGGTGGCGACGGTGGCTCCCGCCAAAGGAGCGATGACCGCTGCCAGCAGTCCGAATCGCAGAGTCTGGGAGGCGGTGGAAAGGTCGATCAGCTCGGGTAGGAAGCGCCGCAGGAGATAGATCCCGGAGGAGGCAGTGAACAAGCTCGGTAGGGCCAAGAGCGCAGCCTCGCCTAGAGCAGCTCCGGACACCAAGGTGGTGGCCATGGCGTTGGCGACCAAGCAGCCAGCGACGATGGGAGGCCACAAGGGAGGGCGAGTACGAAGCAGGGCGACCAGCAGGATTGCGTTGGCTGGCCAGAGAGAGGCAACGTTGGTGGGATCGTCGGCAAGCCAGCAGCCAATGGCGGCGCCGGCAAAGTAGAGCAGACTATTGACCGTCACGATGGTGGCGGCCCCCCATCTGCTCTCGGCGGCCTTCCAGGATCCATCGTCAGCGAGCGTTTTTCGCGCTTTTCTTGGCACGCTCCCCTCCTTGCTCCCCTCCACGTCCTGCCCGCTGGGCACGTTGCGAGCAGATTTGGAAGGGAGTGATTGATGCCAGACGAGAGAGTCTAGCAGCCAGGGGAGATGGGAATGGGTCAGGTCCTCGTTTGCATGGGGGGCGTTACGGTCTGTCCCCGGAGGAAATCCGATACCGCTTCGCTGGACAGGGGGACGCCCAGCAGAAATCCTTGGGCTCGGTGACAACCGAGGGCCTCCAGTTGCTGAAGTTGGTCCACGGTTTCGACCCCCTCGGCAACGACCACCATGTCGAGCTCCTGGGCCAACCGGACGATGCTAGCCACCACTTGGGTTTGGATCTTCGAAACGCCGAGGCCAGCAATGAAGGAGCGGTCGATTTTCAATGCTTCGCCGGGAATATAGTGCAAGTAGCTGAGGCAGGAGTAGCCGGTGCCGAAGTCATCTACCAAGATGCCGATTCCCCTCTCCCGCAGGCGACGGATGGCTCCTTTGACCTGTGGTGATGGCTCCAGCCGCGCCCACTCGGTGAGCTCCAGTTTGAGGTCCCGGGCTTCCAGACCTTGGCGACCGAGGGCTTGCTCCACCCGGACCGGAAGGGTCGAGTCGAGAATCTCCGGAGCTGTCAAATTGGTCGAGACCCAGATCTGATCCCCGTGGCTCGATTGTTGTCGCCAAGAGGCCAGTTGTCGACAGGCTTCCGTCAGCACCCATTGGTCGATGGGGGAGATCAGCCCCATTTCGATGGCGATGGGAAGGAATTCTCGAGGGCACAGGGTGCCTCGCCGAGGATGCTGCCAACGCAGAAGTGCCTCGAAACCGACGAGGCGGCGCTGCGGTAGGGAGAAGATAGGCTGGAAAGCGAGGCGAAACTGTCGCCTTTCGAGAGCCTGCCGCAACTCGTTTTCCAGCTGGAACCGCGCCACCGCCTCGAACCGAAGACTGGGCCGGAAGATCTCCAGATGGCTGCCGGAGTTTTTGGCATGGTAGAGAGCGGTCTCGGCGTCGCGGAGGAGGTTCTCCGGTCTATCCTCCGACCCCTGGTTGAGAGCCAGTCCCATACTGATGTTGACGAAGATCTCGTTGCCGGCGAGGTGAAAAGGCTTGGTCAGCTCGGTGTGGATACGGTTGGCCACCCGACTGGCTCGGTTTGAATCCAGAAGCCCCTCTAACAGTACCGCCAGGCAGCCGCCTCCCAGGCGGGCAAGGGTGGAATCAGTGGGAAGTTGTGCTTCGACTCTCTCGGTGAGGGAGACCAGGAGGCGGTCGCCAAGCTCATGACCGAGAGCGTCATTGACCCCTCGGAATCGGCTCAGGTCCAGGACCAAAAGAGCCGTGCGCAGTCCTCTTCGCTGCTGGTGGCGAAGGTTGGGCCGAGCCAGCAGGTCGAGAAGCATGGGGCGCTCGGGATAGCCGGTCAACGAGTCTCGAGGTCCCATTGTGAGGATTTGGCTAGAGATTCCTGGGTGTCCCAAAGCGGCGACTCCAGGAGGTGGAAAAGGACAGGGTCGTTTGGCCAGACTCACGGCGAGTACTCCTCGGTTTCAAGCCCCTCGACCTGCGAGGTGAGGGGAGAAGACGCAGCCGGTGCTCTAGGCAGTTTTCTAGGCAGTGGCCCCGGGGTTCCCGAAGCGGCTAGAAACGCATCCGAATCGGCTCTCGTCGTTCGATCAAAAGTAGCTGATGTACAGACTGCCGCGTTGCGATGAGCTCGCGATTTCTTGCGGGAAGGATGCCGGACCCGCTGGCGGCAGAGAAGGTCACCGTCGGCTCGGAGAGAAAACCCGATTTCCGTCGGTACCGTCGCAACTTTCCGTTGCAGCTACTTCTTTAGCAAGGGCTGTGCCAGTCTTGAAGAAAGGGGCGAAACAACGGAGGGACAGGGTTTTGGAGATTGGGACGGACAATCGAGTCTTGCCTCGACCTTGAGATATCGGGAAACCATCACGGCAAATCACGAGATCTCGGGTCGATTTGAGCTCTTGGGGCCAAGCCTTGGAGGGGAAGAGTTATACTGCCCCATCGATTCCCGAATCTTATGGAAAGAGGAGCACAGGTCGAGATTACTGGGCTGCTGCAGGCCTGGGTATCCGGCGATGAGGCGGCTTTAGAACAGCTGACCCCTCTCGTCTATGGAGAGCTGTGCGAGATCGCTCGTAAACATCTCCATCATGAGAGGGCCGGGCATACCCTGGAAACCTCCGCGTTGGTTCACGAAGCCTATTTTCGGCTGGTGGATCAGAACTCCGCTCATTGGCGCAGCCGCACCCACTTCTACTCCCTTGGAGCGCGCATGATGCGCCGGATTCTCGTCGACTACGCCCGCAGCCGGGGCTATGCCAAGAGGGGCGGGCATCTGGACCGGGTCCCCCTGGAGGCTGTCCAAGTCCCCGCCGGGGACCGGCCTGAAGACCTCGTGGCACTGGATGAGGCCTTGAGTGAGCTGGCCGTCGAGCATCCTCAGGAAGCGCAGGTCGTCGAATTGCGCTATTTCGGTGGCTTGAGCGGCCAGGAGATCGCCCGGCACCTGGAGATTTCCACCGCCTCGGTGACGCGACGCTGGCGCCTTGCCCGTGGTTGGTTGTTTCGCCGCCTGGAAAGGCAGGACCATGACAGCTGAACAGGCTCACCGAGTCCGGGAGCTCTTTGGTCGAGTGGAATCTCTGCCTGCCGAGGAACGGCCTGGGTTCCTCGCCAAGGCTTGCAGCGACGAGGCCGTGGTCAAGGAGGTCTTGGCGCTCCTGGAAGCGGAATCTCGAGCAGGAGAATTCCTCCAAGGAACTCCGGAAGTGAATCTGCCTCCCTTCCCGGAGGAGCCCCAGAAACTCGCCGTTGGAACCAGGGTGGGGCCCTATCGCTTGCTTCGACCTCTCGGTTCCGGCGGTATGAGCACCGTGTACCTGGCGGTGCGGTCGGACGATGCCTATCGGCGGCGAGTGGCGATAAAGGTGCTGCGACTGAGTTTGGCCGGCAGCGATGCAAGGCGCCGTTTCGAAACCGAACGGCAGATTCTGGCCAGCCTCGAGCATCCCTACATCGCCCGACTCTACGATGGCGGCACCACGGAGGAGGGGCTGCCCTTTCTGGCCATGGAATACGTCGAAGGGGTGCCCTTGGACCGTCACTGCGAGCAGGAGGGGCTCGACCTGCGTCAACGCTTGGAGCTGTTCCGCAAAGTGTGTGAGGCCGTGCAAGCCGCCCATGGCAACCTAGTGGTACACCGGGACCTCAAACCGAGCAATATCTTCGTCACCGCCACGGGAGAGCCCAAACTGCTGGATTTTGGCATCGCCAAATTGCTCAATCCGGAACTGGGGCCCATGGACTTGGCGCCCACGGCGACCTGGGTGCGGTTGCTGACGCCCCAATACGCTAGCCCGGAACAGGTCCGAGGCGCCTCCGTGACGACCGCTACGGACATCTATTCTCTAGGGGTATTGCTCTTCGAGTTGCTGACCCACCAGCGGCCGTTTCGTCTGGAGGGGCTAACCCCAGGGGATTTGGAGCAGCTCCTAGACAGTCAGGCGGCGCCGGCGCCGAGCTCGGTAGTGGTCGACGGGTCGAAGGGTTTGCCGTCGGCGGAACGGCTGCGTCGGCTACTGAGAGGGGATCTCGACAACATCGTTCTCAAGGCCCTCCGCAGAGAGCCAGGACGACGCTACATTTCTGCCCAGCAATTCTCTGAAGATATCGCTCGCTACCTCCATGGGCAGCCGGTGAGAGCGAGGGTCTCGACGCTCCGCTATCGATTGGGGAAGTTTCTGCGGCGAAACCGATGGCCAGTGGCTGCCTCGGCTCTGGTTGCGGTCTTACTGAGCGGCTTTACGGTACTAACCGCCCTGCAAGCGGCCCGTATCGCCACGGAGCGAGACCAGGCGCAGCGGGCAGCGGATAAGAGTGAACGGGTCCTCGATCTGATGAAGGATGTCTTCAAGGTCGCCGACCCGGAGCTGGCGAGAGGCGAGCCCCTGACCCTCCAGGAGGCCCTAGACCGAGGTGCTCAGCGGGTGGAGGAGTTGGAAGACCAGCCCGAAGTGCGGGCCGGCCTGCTCAGCGCCCTGGGGGAGGTCTACCGCAATTCCGGGTTCTATCCCCGGGCAGAGGAGCTGTTGCGTCAAGCGGAGAGGGCTTGGGTGGAGTTGGAAGGGTCGCGCAGTCCGGCTGCTGCTCGGAGCCGCACGACCCTGGCGAGCGTTCTACGGCTGCGAGGCCAGTTTGCCGCTGCTCAGGCCCTGGGGGAGGAGACCCTCCTGCTGCAGCGGCAGCTTTATCCGGGGGATCACTCGGAGGTCGCTGAGACTCTCCACGATCTGGTCCTCACCTTGGCGGAGAGAGGTCAGGTAGAGGCCGCTCGAGAGCTAGCCCGCGAAGGATTGGCCATGAATCTGCGACTCTTCGGCTCTGGGAACGAACGGGAATTCGATAGCCTGTTGGTTTTGGCTGGTCTGGAGCACATGAGTGGCGACTCTGCCGCAGCCCGCGACCTGGGCCGTCGAGCTTTGACTCTAGGAACTGAAGTTCTAGGAGAAGGGCATCCTCACGTTCTATTGATGGCCAACAACCTAGCGGTCTTTCTAGAGGCCACGGGACAGCTGGGGGAAGCCGAGGAAGCCCATCGAAGAATCTTGGCGCTGGGCCGCCGAGTGTGGGGACCGGACCACCCAGACGTGGCTCTCAGTCTTCAGAACCTCTCTTCAGTATTGATCAAACGAGAGTCCTTCCAAGAGGCGGAAGAGGTATTGGAGCAAGCTCTGGAGATTCAACACCGCAGCCTCGGTGCCGACCACCCGGATATCGCTACCAGCCTCAATAACCTGGGCATGTTCTACCTGACCCAAAGGAACCCCCAGAAGGCCGAGGAGTTTCTTCGAAGGGGCTTGGATCTACGGCGTCGGGTGCTCGGCGAGGAACACCCGAAAACCGCAGTGATCCTCAATAACCTCTCCGTGGCCCTCTACCACCAGGGGAGTTTTGCAGAGGCGGAGCGCGGGCACCGGCAAGTCTTGGCTCTCCGTGGCCGCGTCCTGGAAGCAGGGCACCCGGATATCTCTCTTTCCCGGCTCAATCTCGGCAGAGCTCTCCAGGAGCTTGGCCGCCTCGACGAAGCCGAGGCCGGCTACCGCGAAGCCCTAAGAGAGCTCGCGGAGAGTCTTGGGGAGCAACACCCTCGAGTGGCTGGGGTGAGGGCCAGCCTGGGGAGCTTGTTGGTGGCGACGGGGCGTTCCTCGGAAGGGGAGGCGCTACTGCGCAAGGCTTTGGCAAGTCACCTCGAGAGCTTCGGGGAGAGCCATACCCAAACCGCTATCTCCCGCAGTCGCCTCGGGGAGTGCTTGGGCAAGCAGGGACAACTTGGAGAGGCCGAAACGTTGCTGCGATCCGGCCTCGAGGCCTTGCAAGAGAGATTCGGTTCCGATCATCCGGATAGTCGTCGAGCGGCTCAGCGACTGACAGAGTTCTTGCAAGACCGTGACCTAGGCGGTATTTCTTAGGTACTCCCCGTGACTCCTACTGCGGTGCTCCGTGGTCGAGCTGTCTCCTGCCTTTTTTCATTTCCTTGATCAAGTTGACTCCTCGGTTCCCGCGTACAGCACAGAACCCGTTCGTTCATCCCGGGTCGGATCCAGATCAGATGTAGGTCTGAGGTGGATCTGATGCGAATTTGTAGTGAGGAGCTCTGTGATGCGAAACCTGTCTATCTTCCTGTTCGGCGTTTGCATAGGCCTCCCGGCCCTCCTGGGGCTCGGAACTCCAGTGGTGGCGCAGCCCTGCGACACAAACGAGACCTTTGACTTTGAGCATTCGATTCTGGTGGGGGGAGCCTATGGTTCGACCTCGACCATAGAGATTGAGGTGACGAACCCCAGGGACGAAGATGCGGTGGGCCTCAGCTTCTACACCCTTCCCGTGTCGGCTCGCGACGGGGACGGCGCTACTGGCAACCGGGAAGCGGACTTCGTCGAATTGGTGGGCGTCGATGTCCTGGACGTCGGGCAGAAACGAGCCTTCGAGCTCACCGGTTTGGGGACGATTCACGCCCTGGCTCCAGAGGACTTCGAGATCTTCGCCCGGGAGGTTGCCTATCGAGATTGGTCCGCCTTTGACCACGTGGCAGGGAACGAAGATGGAGACCTGGATGCCTTCTTCGAGAATGAGGGTTTCAGCTATCTGGAGACGGGGTATCGAGTCAAACAGGTGTTCGACGATAGCCAGACCCACGGCACCAGCTTCCAAGCTTTCCTGCTGACCTCCGAAGAGAAGTTCGAGTTCGTTGTTCAGATGGACAACTACTCGGATGCCAACGAGTGCGTGCAGCTCGAGATTCACCAGGTGACTATCTATGACTTGGACAAGCCACCGGTGCTGGCGGTGCGCGGCACCCAGGAGTTTCCTGAAGATCTCCTCACGGATCTCAATCCCGACGGAGTTGGCTTCGACCAGTTTCAGTTCAACCGGCTGGAGGTGACGGAGGTCCTGGAACAGGTGCGACAGCCCCTGGACGCTTTCGGCGAGCCCCTGGTCAGCACCCTGGACTACCGCCCCTCCTTTACCGGCCATAGCCTCGGTGCGGCGGTGGCTCAATGGCTCGGTTCCTATTTCTCGGGCCGCACCAACGGCTACGTTCAGGAGATCGTCACCTTCAACTCGCCAGGCATCGCCCGCACGACAAGCATTGGTGGCGGCACCGACGACTTCGAACCTTCCCGAGTGCAAACGGTGACCCACTACATCACTCGAGCCGACGTGGTGAGCCTCGCGGGGACGGATTTTCTTGGAGAAGGAACCTACGCTTTCGACAACAACGGTCAACCCAACTGGCAGATCCATGCCTACGCCGCAGACGGCATCAGCAATTTGCTCGCCTTTGAGAAACATGGCTCACCAGTTATCGTCGATGAGATCTTCCGCTCCGCGGCGCAGAAAAAGGACCCGACCTTTGAGGAAACCTATGAGTCCGTCGACGTTCTGCAGTTGTACGAAGAATCTCCCAATATCAACAACACCTCCCTGTCGGATATCTGCTTCACCTTCCTGCCGGATCCGGACTACCTCCTTTTCCAGTTGGCTATCACGAAGATGGTTTGGGTGGTCAGCCAGCAGCTCGACCTGGCCCGCAACGTGGGCCTTTCCCTGACCTTTCGGGGCACCATGGAGCCGGCCCGGGAGGAGTTGGGACGAGACGTCTACTTGCGGGACTGGTGGTACCTCCATCTCGATCTCGCCACGGCCTTTGGCAAACTCTTTGAGAGGTTCAATAACCTTTCGGATCAAGGCTTACTGCTACGAGCCCTTTCGACCCTGATCACGCTTCGGCCCCAAGATCATGTCTGCTTCGAGGAACTCGACCAGATCACCTCCGGTAGCGGTGCCTTGGAAAGCCTCGGTGCTGCTGCGACGGCGGTTTCCAATCCGGTGGCGGCGGATCATTTCTGGGACGCCATTCTGCAATGGGACTCCTTTATATTGGATGACTTGGAGTTCTGGGAAGCTCCCGTGGAAGCCTTCGAGGCGATGCTTTATTGGACCGACGAGCAATGGCAGAATTTTGATTGGTTTCAGGCGCAGAACATGACGGCCAACGCCTGGTATGACACGGTGCCGGGGCTCAAGCTCAGTGGATCAATTTGGAAAGATGTCGACGGTGACGGTTTGCGGGACGAAGACGAAGCGGGAATGGGAGGGGAGACGGTCTTTGTGGATGCGGACCCCTTCAACGGCCAGCCGGACTCTGGGGAGCGCACCGCAACCACTGGCTCCGACGGTAGCTGGAGCGTCATCGGTGTTCCGGTTGGGACCTATCAGGTGAGGCACGATCTGAATAGCTTCGATGGCTCCCAGCAGACCTTTCCCAGCGCGGGCCACCATGAGGTGGTGGGAGATCCAGGCCAACCCAACGAGATCATCGCGGGTCTGGAGTTTGGCGTTCACTGCCCAGCGGGAGCTCTGTGCGGTTCCACCGATGGCGTGACCTCCACCACGACCGAGATCAACGAGCACATCTTCCTGCGCAGCTTTCACAATCTCGGTACCGGTTTGGTGGAACTGGATACGGGGATCGCTGACGGTGACTTCGTCTGCGGCCTGGTGGGATTCCAATCCAACCATGGCAATATCAACGAGAAGACCCGCGGCGACATCATTCAAACGACCCTATACCGCTCCAGCGGCCGGTGGCACGTAAGGGCAGATTTTCGTAGCCACGACTCCACCCACGAAGATTGGCGGAGAATGGATGTGCTCTGTATCGACACCTCAATGGCTTCCTATGGTGGGCCTGTTGCGGGGAAACCTTTCTTTCTAGAGGAGTACGAGAACCTCGGAGATGATATTCGCTTCGATACCGACTATCGGGCCGAAGACTGGCATTGCGCCGTGGTCGGATTCTCTGCCCTCGACGGCAAGATCAACGCCAGTGGCACCAGCCATATTCTCTACGCCTACCCCTACGTCGATAGCGGCACCTGGCATTTGAGAGGGGAGTTTCGCACCAAGAGCAGCAAGCCCGAATCGTGGAATATGAATATGCTCTGTGTTGAGCAGGAATTGGTAGCGGTAGGGACGCCGGCGCCGGAAAAACCTTTCTATTCCAAACGACTTCTGGACCCTCAAATCTCCCATGACGTGGATACGGGTATCTCCGTAGAGGATTGGGTTTGTGGTGTCGTTGGCATGGAGATCTATGATGGCGATATCGATGAGCAGCCGATCTTCTTGTCTCCCATCATTGAGGCTTACCTCTTTGAAGGGGAGACGAGTTGGCAGGCGGACTTGAGTTTCGCTACCCATGAGAATAGAGAGAATTGGAATCTCGACTTGCTGTGCCACCGCCGGGGTGCCGCGACTCAGCTGGGAGAGCTGCCCACAGTGCCCCGGAATCTCGCTGCCAGCCCCGGCGACGGCAGCGTCACCTTGGTTTGGGAAGCTCCCGTGGACGATGGCGGGTTCCCCGTGCAGAACTATGAGTTCGAGGTGCGACCGGAGAGTGGTGCTGTGACCAGTGGTTCTTCGGTGCTACCGCTGGCCCAGCCCATTGGGTTGCTCAACGGTGTGGCTCACTTTGCCAAAGTTCGAGCGGTCAACGCCGTGGGCCCGAGCCCCTGGACAGCGGAAGTGGCCGTCACACCGGTAGCCGGGGGAACCGTTACGGCGACACCCTATTTCTCCCCCGGCTACAACGTGGGTTTGTCCGCCACCTGGTCGGAGGTGTCCGGGGCGGTGGAGTATCGGGTGACTCACTTTCGGCAGCACGCAAACGGATCCGCTACCTCGGTGGTCACCACTTCGGGCTTGGTCTCTGGCTCAGGCCTTCACTTCAATCCCGGAGCTCCGGAGGAGTGCTATTTCAAGGAGGCGACGGTGGAGGCCTTGAGCGCTTCGGGCTCGGTGCTCTCGACCTCCTCTGCTTCCATCTGTGAGATTGGAATCCCGGCCCTGCCCGGAGTGCCCGAGAGCTTTCTGGCCGTAGGCGGCGATAGGGAGATTTCTCTCAGTTGGGATCCACCAACGGACTCGAATGCGACCTCCTACGAGTACTCGATCCGAGAGTTTGACGACTTTCTGGGGACGACTTGGACGACTACCGGGACCAGTGGGACCCAGGGAGGCTGGGACAATGGCACCCTCTACTACGCCAAGGTTCGAGCCCTCAACGAAGCGGGGGCTGGAGAGTGGAGCGACGAGGTTGGAGTCACCCCCGAGGTAACCGTCCCCTCAGTCCCTCTCAACCTCTCGGCCACGGGCCTCGACGGCAGCATCTTTCTGGATTGGGATCCACCCTTGGATCCAGGAGCTTCGCCAGTCATGCTCTACGTCTACGCCATCCGACCACACGACGGCGGCTTCACGGAATGGTCTACGGCGATCACTCTGGCGACCGAAGGGGGCTTCGTCAACGGAACGCTGTATTACGCTCGAGTGAAAGCCGTCAATGCTAGCGGTGATAGCCCCTGGACAGCCGAGGTGGCGGTGACTCCCCAAGCCCCGGGCATGGGCTTGGTGGCGACGCCATATTTCGGGCCCAACTACAAGGTGGGGCTATCCGGGACCTGGAACTCGGTGGCAGGAGCCATCGAGTTCCGAGTGACTCATTTTCGCCAAAACGCTTGCGGTTCCGCCACGGCGGTTTTGACCACCACCGGCACGACCACTGGGTCCGGGTTGCACAAGAATTGTGGCGTGCCCCCCACGAGCTGCTATCTGAAGGAAGTGACCGTGGAGGCGCTGGACTCTCAGGGTAATGTGTTGCTCAGCGAGTCGGCGTCAATTTGCGAGATCGGGTTTCCGCTCCTGCCCTAGAGGGAGTGTTGAAGGGGCCGAGAGGGCTAAGCCAGCCTGCTCGACCCCTTCTTAGCTTGTGGCTATCATCGAAAGATGGCGGCTAAGCGGTTGCGAATCCTGCAGGCCTCTCGGCGGAGAGGTAAACTCAGCTCACTGAGAATTTGGCGAACCGAGCTTGGGCAGGAATCGGATGGATTCTAGCGAGGCCTTCCCTTCGGTCGCCCCTAGGAGCGAAGGGAAGCCAGCCATCTCCGTCGATAGCCCTACCTTGGCGACGAAGCTCTTTGCGCCAGCGCAGAGAGATCGGGTGATTCGTAGAGGCCGCCTGCTCTCTCTTTTGGACCAAGCCAGGGGGTTAGTGCTGGTTTCGGCACCGGCGGGCTTTGGGAAGTCGATTCTTTTGGCGGACTGGCTGGAGCTGCGTTCCGGGGATGCAGCATGGTTGTCCCTCGAGCCGGCGGATGATGAACCCCGTCGCTTTCTCAGCTACCTGGCGAGAGCTCTAGCCGGCATCTCACCGCAGCTGGGTTCAGAAATCTCTCCCTTTCTCCAAGCGCCGCGTCTCCCCCCCGCAGAAGTCGTGCTGCTCCCCCTCATCAATGCTCTCAACGACCTGGAGCAGGAAGCCGTCTTGATTCTCGATGACTACCACGTCATCGAGAATCCTCAGATTCACGCTTTGGTGGAGTATTGGGTCGAGCATTTGCCACCCAAATTTCACCTGGTCCTATCCACTCGGGTAGACCCACCCTTTCCCCTGTCGCGGCTCCGGGGACAAGGGCGGTTGGTGGAGTTGAGAGCCGTGGACCTGCGTTTCTCGCCGGACGAAAGCAGTGCCTTTCTGCGGCAGGTCATGGGCTTGGAGATTCGCCCAAGCTTGGTGGGGGCCCTGCAACGCCGCACGGAGGGGTGGATCGTCGGGTTGCAGATGGCCGCCCTTTCTATGCGAGGCCAGGACGATTTGGCGCTTTTCGTCGAATCCTTCACCGGCAGCCATCGCTTCGTGCTGGATTATTTGACCGATGAGGTGCTGGCTCGGCAGCCCCAGGAGATCCTCGAGTTTCTGTTCCCGATCTCTCTTCTGCAAAGGTTTCAGGGCGATTTATGTGACTTCATGCTGGAACGCGACGGCAGCCTGGACTTGCTGTCTCGCCTGGAGAGCGACAACCTCTTTCTCATTCCGCTGGACGAGGATCGCGAGTGGTTCCGTTTTCACCATCTGTTTCGGCAGCTGTTGGAACGGCAGCTCCACCAGCGGGCCACGGAGGCCGACTGTGCCCGGCTTCGTTTGCGGGCCAGTCAGTGGTTAGCCAGTAGGGGTTATCCCGATGAAGCCTTTGCCCAAGCCTTGGCCGCTGGGGATCAGCAGCAGACCCTTCAGGTGCTCGAGGCCTACGCTCTGAAGATCTTGCACCTAGGGGATGCCGCTACGGTAACCGGTTGGTTCGAGCGGGTGCCGATGGACTGGGTCGAGGCTCACCCTAGAATTGCGGTCCTGAGGGCGCTTGGCCTCTTTCTAGCCATTCGATGGGCAGAGCTCGAGAGCTGGTTGCCTCGGCTCCAGGAGCTCCTCGCCAGCGGGGTAGACGAAGACACCGAGGGCCTCCTGCTGGTTTTGGAGACCTGTGCTGCGAAGGTGCGAGCCGACGAGGCGAAGGTGATCGAAGCCGCCCGGAGAGCACTTGCAGCCCTTGGTCCCGGGGAGCGGTTGGTGAGAGGGCTCACCTCTGTGCTCCTGGGCAATGCCCTTTTCCTACTGGGGGATTACAAGGAGGCTGATAGGGCTTTTCTGGAAGCGGCTCGTTGGAGTCGGGAAGGCCGAGACCCTCTCGGTTTGGATGGTACCTGCTGCTACTACCAAGGCCGCATGAAGTTGATCAGCGGTCAGGCCCGGGAAGCCTTCGAGTTGTACCGCAGGGCGTCGCCGGAAGAGCTTTCGGCGGAGATTCGCATGCCTATGTCGAGCTTGCCGGTGGTCGGTGAAGGGGAAGTCTGCTTCGAATGGGGTGACCTCGATCGAGCTGAAGGCCTGGCCCAGCAAGCCATCCTCATCAACCGAGGGTGTTTCCCATTCAACGAGATGAGGGCTCGCATCTTACTCATCGAGATCGCCATGGCTCGGCGTGATTTCCCGGCCTCCCTTGCCGCGCAACAGAAGCTCGGGGAGTTGATGGAACACATGATGGTTCAAGCCTGGGAACCGCAAGCGAACCTGCACCGGATCCGTATCATGGCTTTGCGGGCCCAGTTCTTCCAAGACGGGGCCGCGGAGGTGGAGTGGGAGCGTTGGATCGAGGAGTTCGGCTCCCTGGAAGACGATGACTTGGAAGGGAAGTTGCTACCGGAGGAGCCCCGAACCTTGGTCGTGACCTTGGGCATTCGGTGGCTACTATGGCGCCGGGATCTCCAGCGAGCTTTGTTGTGGATTGGGCAGCTTCGCTCCCTGGCGGAAACGAGGCTCTGGTATCGGGTGGAGATCGAGAGTTGGTTGCTGGAAGGATTCGCTCAGGGCAGCGCTGAACCGGTGCGGGCGGTGGCGGCTCTTCGCCGGGCCTTCGAGCTCGCAGAAACCGATGGTTTCCTTCAGGTTCTGGCCAACGAAAGGGAGTGGATGAGGGAGCTTCCCAAAGAGCTTCTCTCTGAAGCTCTGGAGGGACGATCCTCCCTCTTTCGATCGCGAGTGCTCACTTCTCTGAACCAACGCCAGAACGGTCGAGGCCAGGAGCCTCAGGAGTTGCCGGAGGCACTTAGCGCCCGAGAGGTGGAAGTGCTTCGGGCGGTGGCTGAGGGAAGCACCAATCAAGCCGTGGGAGAGGCTCTTTTCATCTCGCCGAAAACGGTCAAAAAGCACCTCGAGAATATCTACGGCAAGCTAGGGGTGCACAATCGGGTAGAGGCCGTTTCGGTGGCTCGCTCCCTCGGGGTGGTGGTGTCCTAGAACCGGACTAGCGGAATAGGCCGCCGAATAGGCCGATTGGCGGATCCGCTTTTGGCGGCTTTTTCATAAGTTCTCCGTAGCAGTAGATGGGTCGAATATTCGTGCCCAGAAACCAAAGGAGAACCCTGCCATGTCGGCATCGATCACAGTTCGCCAACGGCTCTTTTCGGCGGTTTCCGTAGCCCTTCTCATGGGGCTGATGTTCAATCCGGGCAGCCCAGCCCAAGCCCAAGTGAGCGATCACCGTTGGGAGTTGGGTTTTGCCTTGGGGAACGCCAATGTCGATTCCTCCAGTGAAGACTTCGACTTAGATTTTCGCGAGGAGTTTCGCGGCGGAGCCTATCTGTCCGACCATTTTCAGCTAGAGCTGCAAGTGATGCGAGCTCAGGCTCCCTTCGATGCGCAAGTCTTGACCGGGATGGCCAACGGCGTATTCAACTTTCTACCGGCTCGGAAGATCGTGCCCTATGCCTTGGTGGGCGCTGGCATTGCGGAGCTGGACGATATTGCTTTTCTGAGCAACCTCCCAGGAGTCAGTGAGAGCTCTGGGGCTTATCAGGTCGCTGTGGGGAGTCGCTTCTTCCTAGGCTCCGACGGAGACATGGCCCTTCGCATCGAGTTGTCGAATCTGTGGATCGATACGGATCTATTCGATGCGGATCGTCACACCAGCATCACCGCAGGGCTGAGTTGGACCTTTGGCCAGCGGTAGGCCAGAACGGATACAGACGAACTCAAGCGCAGGTTGGTACACGAGGTGCCCATGGGGACCCGGGGAAGGTGATCCGGCTTGAGCTGGATTTGCCTTCCCGGAAGACCTCGGATCAGGACCCCCGATAGGTGGAGTAGCCGAAGGGGTTGAGTAATAGGGGCACGTGGTAGTGCTCGGTGGGCTCGTCGACCTGGAAAACGATGTCTGCATAGGGATAAAAGGTTTTTTCCCCACGGGAGCAAAAGTAGGACCCCACCGCGAAGCGCAGCCGGTAGGTGGCTACGGTTACGGCGACGTCGCTAGGAAGCAGATCGGAGACTCGGCCGTCTTCGTCGGTGGTGCCTTGGGCGATCAAATCCCAGTCGTCCTCGTTGCTTCGTTGCCACAGGGTGATTTTCACTCCGGTGGCGGGCCGGCCCCGGGAGGTATCCAGAATGTGAGTGGTGATGGCGCTCATGATGGTGGCTCCTGGGGTGATGTCTTTGGAGGGGCGTCTCGCAAGAGCTTTTCCAGTCGAAGGCGAGTGATTTTCGCTTGTTCCGAGGCGGCGATGTGGAGCTCTTCCTGGGGCGCGTGGGCCAGTCTCTCCTGAAGAGAAGACAACATTTCCTGAGCGCTTTTTCCGGTGGCACAGATCAGGAAAACGTGGCCGAAGCGCTGCTCATATTCGACGTTGCCCCGGTGGAGTGCCAGCTGGGTCTCGTAGCTCGCCTTGTCGACTCCGGACTGCTCTTGGCGAGACCAGGTACTCGTGCCGTCGGCGGCCTTGCCTTCGGGGCGCCGCTCGCCAATGCGCGGGTGGCCAGAGAACGCTTCCAGCCAGTCCCTCGGGTCCAAGGCTTCCCAGACCACCTGCGCTTGGTGAAAGAGGCTTTCATCATCTGAGAAAGGCCGTTGGGCGGCAAGGCGCCGGGCCCATCGGGAAGAGCTACAACATCGCAGCAGGGTCGCCTCAGCAACGCGGCGGGGCAGGGCGTTGAGGTAGTTGGATATGGAGCTCATGTTTTAATGCCCTCGCCAGCCTCCCTCCGAAGCCGTGTCTTCTGAAGCCAGCGCCCTCCAGGAGGGAGCGGGAATTCGTTGTTGCGCTGGAAGATTCGCTCACCCCGTAAAAAAGTCGATTCGACCACTCCCTGGAGCTGCATTCCAGCGTAGGGGGTCGTGCGGTGACGGTGGTAGAGCTTGCTGGCATCTACCCGAAAGATTTCGTCCGGTTTCCACACGACGAGGTCGGCATCATAGCCTACGGCGAGGGTTCCCTTTCGCTCCTCCAGCCCCCCTAATCGTGCCGGAGCGATGGATAGCCACCGGCTGAGGTCTTCCAGGCCGAAGCCGCGCCGCCTTGCCTCGGTCCAAACGGCCGGTAGGAGCAGTTGCAATGAGGCGATTCCTCCCCAGGCTCGGAAGAAATCACCGTCAGCGGAATTCTTCATTTCCGGCGGACAGGGAGAATGATCCGTGCCAATCGAGTCGACGAGGCCCTCTTTCAGCCCTTGCCATAGGCCCTCGCGATGTTCGGAGGAGCGAATTGGGGGAGCGCATTTGTACTCCGTAGCGCCGTCGACGATCTCCTGGGCTGCAAAGGTGAGGTAGTGGGGACAGGTTTCGATGCTGATGGGGAGCCCCTCACGGCGAGCTTCGGCTAGTCTGCCAAGGGCGCTGGCGGTGGCGAGATGAACCAGGTGAATGGCAGCCCCACTGTCCCTCGCCAGGCTTAACAGAAGGTCGATGGCCTCCAACTCAGAGCTCTCCGGCCGCGAAGCTAGGTAGGTGGCGTATCGCTTCCGGTCGGCCTCCCCAAGGCTTGCAGTGGCTGCCTCGATGGGGCCCGGCAGCTCTGCATGGACCAAGAGAGGGACTTGGTACTGGGCCAGGGTGGGAAGAGTCCGCCTCAAATGCTCTTCGGTTACGGCGGGGAAGTCATCGATGCCAGAGGGCACCAGAAAGCACTTGATCCCCAGGGCTCCGGCGGCGAGCAGCTCGTTCAAGGAATCTTCGTTGCCGGGTACCAGACCTCCCCAGAACCCATAGTCCACCCAGCTCTTGCCGGCGGCGGCAGCGGCCTTCGCCTCTAGTGCTGCAAGGGTGGTGGTAACTGGGGAACTGTTGAGGGGCATGTCCACTACCGTGGTAACTCCACCAGCAGCTGCGGATCGGGTACCGCTATCGAAACCCTCCCAATGGGAACGTCCCGGGTCGTTGAGGTGCACGTGGGTGTCGACCAGTCCGGCCATGACCACGTCGTCACCAGCGTCGATCTCGACTTTTCCGGTGCCTGGGTCTCGATAATCTCTCAGCGAGGAGATACGGCCCTCCCGAACGACGATGGCAGCCGGTGTTACTCCGGTTGGGAGAACACAGCGTCGGCTGCGGAGGACGAGGTCTGGCAAGGAATCCATAGCTTGATTAGCCTAGCAGCACGTTGGCCCATCCTGACTCTGGAGGATCCTCACCTCAGTTCAGCTGTGCTCTGGCTCCTCAGCTCTCTGGCTCCTCAGCTCTCTGGCTCCTCAGCTCTCTGGCTCCTCAGCTTTCTGGCCTGGCCATACTCGGGCAAAGGGGGCTCCCGTCGACCGTCCTTGGGGCCCTCGCTGCCAGGCTCCATGAAGGTCGGTTGTGCCAGCTGGCACCTCACCCAACAGCCTCGCCGGACGAGATGCCATATACTCCGCGCCCGTGACCACCCGGGAACGCTTATGAGAATTCTTCCTCTTTCTAGCGCAAATTCGAGCGACGGAGCCAAGTTAGGCACGGCTCTTGGGGTGTTCACCCCTTCGATTCTGACCATTCTCGGCGTGATCCTCTTTCTGCGCATGGGGTGGGTGGTCGGAAATGTGGGTTTGATACCGGCCCTGGGCATTGTCATTCTGGCCCACGCCATTACCCTTTCGACGGCGCTGTCCGTCTCGGCGGTCGCCACCAATATGCAGGTGGGAGCGGGCGGGGCCTACTTCATCATCTCGCGCTCCTTGGGGATCGAGATCGGTGGCGCTATCGGCATCCCCCTGTTTCTCGCTCAGACTTTTTCCGTCACCCTCTATGCCTTTGGCTTGGCAGAGAGTCTGAGGTTGTTGTGGCCCCAGGTCCATCTTCAAGGGACAGCGGCCATCACCATCATCGTGGTTTCCGTGTTGGCGTCCCGGGGGGCCAAGTGGGCCCTACGGCTACAGCTGCCGATCATGTTGGCCATTGTGCTGGCCCTGATTTCTTTTCTGGTGGGCTCGGCGAATCGCATTCAGGAAGGCATGGGTCTCTGGCAGGGAACCTCCGACGGCGCTCCATTCTGGACGGTGTTCGCGGTATTTTTTCCTGCCGTCACGGGAATCATGGCGGGCATCAGTCTGTCCGGAGACCTCAAAGAACCGAACCGTTCGATCCCCCGGGGGACCTTGGTTGCAGTGGTGGTGGGCTTCGTCGTCTACCTTCTGGTTCCGGTTGCTTTGGCCTCGGTGGCGGGTCCGGAAGCCTTGGTGAACGACAATCTCATCTGGTTCCAGGTCGCCGCGGTCCCCCTACTGATCTACCCGGGACTCTGGGGAGCAATTTTCTCCTCCGCCGTCGGCAGTATCCTGGGAGCGCCGCGGACTCTGGAAGCCCTGGCCGACGACCGTGTCCTCTTGCCCCGGTCTTCGAAGTGGGCCCGTTCGCCTCACCTGTCTCGCTACGCCCACTTGCTTTCCACGGCGGTGGCCCTGGCTGCCGTTGCCCTCGGTGATCTCAACGCGGTAGCACCGGTGTTGACGATGTTTTTCCTCACCACCTACGGAATGATCAACCTGGTCGCAGGCCTCGAGAAGTTGGCCGGATCCCCCTCCTACCGTCCGACCATCACGGTGCCTTGGTTTGTGTCTCTGGCCGGTGCCGTGGGGTGCATCTGGGTCATGGGCTTGATCAATCGATGGGCAGCGATCATTGCAGTGGTGGTAGAGATCATCCTTTATTTGGGGCTACGCCGCCGGTCTCTCAACGCGACCTGGGGTGACCTCCGATTTGGTGCCTTGCTGTCTCTGGCCCGCGCCACCATGCTCAAGCTGCGAGACATGCCAGTGGATCCCCGCAATTGGCGCCCCCATATTCTGGTCTTTGCCGGAGACCTGGAGAAGCGGGCGGAGTTGGTGCGCTTCGCATCTTGGCTCAATCAGGAGAGGGGGATCCTCACCGTCTGCCGGCTGGTGGTCGGCGACATCGAGATCTTGAGCGCTCGCAAGGCGGAAGAAATGGAGACGATGAACACCTCCCTCAGCGAGGCCGGTCTGACGGCTTTTGCCGAGGTCGATGTGGTTCAAGATTTCGAAGCCGGTGCCCTGGCGGTCGCCCAGGCCAACGGCATCGCTGGGATTACCTCCAACACCATCATGTTCGGCTGGAGTGAGAAGTTGGATCGCGGCGTTTCTCGCCTGCGCATCATGCGAAAGGCGGCCCGGCTGGGCAAATCGACCGTGATCTGTCGCATCGTTCCCCGACCCTGGGACACGCAATTTCGCCGCATCGACATTTGGTGGGGCGGTCTGCAGAACAATGGCGACATGCTTCTACTGTTCGTTCACTTGCTGTCGGCCAATCCGGAATGGGCGAGAGCCGAGATTTCTGTGAAAACCGTCGCCTCGAATTCCCTTTCCCTAGAAGAGACTCAGGAGAGCTTGAGGGAGCTACTCATGAGGAGCCGCATTCGCGCTTCCGCTGAGGTCATTGCGCCTCCGGAAGGCTCGGCTCTCTCCGTTCAAGAAGTCATTCACGAACGCTCCCGGGACGCCGATCTGGTCTTCATGGGCCTCAAGGAGCCCAGAGAAGGGGAAGAGGTCGCCTACGCGGAGCGCCTCGCCAAGATGGTAGGGGGGTTGCCGACGACCATTCTGGTGCGCGCTGCGGGCCCCTTTGCGGGACAGTTGTTGGAGGGGTAGGAGACAGTCCTGGATCGAAGTTAGAACGAAACCAGGTTCACCCCAGAGATAGATTCGAAGTGAATCCGATAATGCCTTTGCCGGTCCTCTTCTCAGCTACAGAATCCTAGCCCTTCGCCAGCTATTCCCGAGGCGCCGGTCCAGGTATCGTCGCCAGCAGACGGCGCGCCTCCCGACCTTCCGGGGTGTTGGCGCCCAGGGTGAGGGCCTGTTGCAGGTGGGAGCGACCTAGCTCTGGATGGCCACCTTGGAGCTGGTTCTGGCCCCGCACCAGCCAGCCGGTGGGCCATTGGGGGAGGAGCTCGGTCGCCTCTTTGAGATGTGCTTCTGCGGCAGCGTGGTTTTTCTCGGCCATTTTCAGCTGGGCCAAGCGAGTCAGGATCAGGGCACTCCCGGTGCCGGCATCTACGGCTCGCTGGAGGATGGCTTCTTCTTCCTTGGGTTTGCCCTGACGATTGGCGAGCTCGCCGAGGCTCAGCCAGGCGCTAGCTGCTCGGGGGAATAGATCCAGCGCCAACTCGTACTCCTGTCGGGCTTCCTGCAGCCTACCGAGGCTCTTGTAGGCATCTGCCAGATTCAGATGGAGAAAATGGAGCTGTGGATTGAGCCTCGCCGCTTTCTGGTAGGTCGCAAGGCCGCCTTCCGTGTCTCCTGCCTGCAAGCGGGCTCGCGCCCATTGAGTGAGAAAAGGGATGTTGTTGGGGCTGCGCCGATTGAGGTCCTGGAGTGAAGCAGCGGCCTCCCGGAAGGCGCCCCGCTGCATCAGGACCTTGGCCGTCGAGAATTCTTCGAGCAGGGGCAATCCGTCTTTGGGAGCCAGACCTTCAGCGCCACCCCTAGAGCCGGACGCATAGCCGAGGCTTTGGAGTGCAGCAGCGAGCTCCGGGTCTGGCTGGGTCGGAGGAGCCTCGTGGTATTCGAAGCGTTCTTCCATCGCTTCCAGGGCTTCTTTGAGGTAACGGGCATCGCTGCGTCGTTCGTGGAGTAGGTTTTTCGACTCCCCTGGATCTGAGACGAAATCGAACAGCTCCGGCTTTGGGCCTACGACCAAGCGCAGGCGCTCTCCGGAGAGGGCTTTGAGAGGGCTCCAACCGTAGGCGGTGGAGGGTAAGTAGGTTTCACTGTAGACCAGACTGGCGGCTCGAGGCTCTGCGTTTGGTGCGGGCTTCGCTGTGGGCTTCCCTGCCGTTTTTTGCGGTGGCCCTTTCACTGAGCTTTGTTGTGGGTTTTCAATGAGATTTTGTGGCGCCATGCCCGGAAGGCCAGGGACAGTCCCCAGAGGACCACCACGGTCGCCGAGCAGGTGGAGGAGGGTCGTCGCCAGCCGCCTGGAGGCGACGGTCTCGGTGATCACCTCTCCTTCCGACACTCCGGGTCCAGCCAGAATCAATGGAACCTCTAAAGTAGAACGTTGGAGCAGTAGGCCATGGGTTCGTTCACCGTGTTCCCCCAAGGCTTCTCCGTGGTCGGCGACGGCAGCGACGAGCCATCCACCTGGGCGTTGCGGAATCTCTTCTAGAAGGCGCCCGATCTGAGCATCTACCCTGGCGACCTCGGCATCGTAGGCGGCCCGGCTACTCCCGTCGGTGCTCTTTCCGGGTGGCCCGTAAGGGGCGTGAGGGTCGTAGAAGTGGACCCAGAGGAAAATCGGCTGGGACCCTTTGAGATGGCTGAGCCAGGATGAGGCGGCGGTCACTACCGCTGCCGCATCTCGCTCCGGATAGCCGTACTCGCCGGAAATTTCGGCGGCCATGCGATCGTCATAGAAGTCGAATCCGGCGTCGAGGCCGAAACGACTGTCGAGCACTCGGGAAGCGACGAAGGCACCGGTGGCAAAGCCGCTCTTCCGGAGGCGCGCAGCCAGAGTGGGCAGGGAGCTATCCAGGCTTACGGTGCCATTGTCGTGAATGCCGTGTTCCGGGGGAGCCAGACCTGTCATCAGGGATGCGTGGGCCGGCAGGGTGAGAGGGGAGGCGGTCAGGGCTCTCGAAAAGCGCGTCCCTCGGGCTGCCAGGGCATCGAGATGCGGGGTATTACCCGTGGGGCCGCCGTAGCAGCCAAGGGAATCTGATCGGGTGGTATCTAGGGTAATCAGAATCAAGCTCGGCACGCTCCCCGAGGTCGATTGGGGAAGTTTTTCGGCACAATGAGAGCTCAGTGGGAAGAGCAGGACTAGCCAAAGGGCAGAGGTTGTTGAAAGTAGTGGGTTTATTCGCAAGTGCTGTTCCCTCTAGGAGGTGGATTTTCCTTGATTCTAAAAGGCTCTAGGGGCTTCGGCGCTCGCCCCAGGCTATGGTATTATTGATTCATCTGGCCGCCGTGCCATTATTTTTTTGTGGGTCCAGCCTCGTCTCCCTCCTCGGGAAGAACGAGGAAAACAACAACTCCCTAGATTCCTCTCTTCGTCCTGAAGGGGTTGATCTTCCTCTCCTGTCGTACTTCGCAGATCGGCCGTTGGTATGGACCGGGTTCCTGGGCCGAATTCGCCTGTTCCGGTAGTACACAAGGGAGAACGTCTCATAAGAACGTTCTCGGGAAAAAGGGGACAAGCCCATGTTTCTAAATTCAGGGCGCCGTTGGGCGCTACCTACGCTCGTGGCTGTTTTGGCCGTGGCTACAAGCCCGGCATTTGCGGTTGTTTTGCCTTCCGAGCCAGGTCCGGTGGGCGAGAAGTTCATCCGGCAGCCAGATCTCATCGTTAAGGATATCTACCAAGCACCGAGGGCCCTTCAGGCGGAGGATGCAGAGACCGCTCTGCGGGACCTCAGCCTCTTACAGGCTCCTGCGGAAAGCGCTCTGATGGATATCCGTTCTGGCCGCTGGGCAACTCTGCTCCCGAGCCGAGCCTTGTTGCCGGATTCCTCGAATGACCTCCAGTGGAGCAACGGACAGGCTCCCACGGACTCCGCCGGCTGGCGTGCCGCCGCGTGGAAGGCCTTCGAGAGCTTTCTGCTCTCCAATCAAAGCACTTTGAAACTCGATCCCCGGGAGCTTCAGAACCCAGGTCACGTCACGGTCTACGACAATGGTGAGACGATTCAGATCATCGTTCCACGGCACGTAGGAGGCATTCCGGTTCGCACTAGCTCGATTCTGGCGGTGATCAAGTACGGCAGCCTTTCCCTCTTTGGAACTCGCAATTGGGGCGATGTTTCGGTGGCCACGGAGCCCAATCTTTCTTTTGAGTGAAGCGACCCAGAAGCTACTGGCCCATCTACAGCCTTTGGCTCCGGATAGCTTCGAAGGAAAGGCCAGCTTGGCTTTGGTGCCGGTCTCCCGAGGGGAAGCCCCGGACCAGATCGCTATCGGAAGTGGCCTCAGCTACCGCCTCGTCTGGGTTCTTCACCCACGATTCGATGCTCAATTCGGTGAGTGGGAAGCCCTGGTGGATGCCGGTAACGGCAACATCGTGGCCTTCGAGGACAAAGCGAACTATTTGGGAGCTGAGGAGACCCGCGAGGTGATCGGAGGCGTTTTCCCCTTGTCCAACGACGGCAACGGGCCCGACGGCACGGAGCAGGCTGGTTGGCCGATGCCCTATGCGGACGTCACAACTCCGGGGGGGACCTTGACCACCGACGCCGGCGGTAACGTTACTTCTTGTATCGATGGTTCCATCAGTACTTCTCTGTCGGGGCCCTATATGGCCTTCACGGACACGTGCGGTGCGATCAACGAAAGCACCACCGGTGCGGTCTTGGACTTCGGTACCAACGCTCCTCCCAGCATCGATTGTCAGGTGGCCCCAGGCGCCTCGGCGGGCAACACTCATGCCACTCGCACGGGCTTCTACGAGCTCAATAAGATGGCTGAGATGGGTCGGTCTCACCTTCCGGACAATGTTTGGCTCCAGAATCCTCTGCCCGTTCTGATGAATATCGCCCTGAACTGCAACGCCACCGGTGGCGCTGGTGGGCTGCGCTTCTATCAGTCCGGCGGCGGCTGTAACAACACCGGAGAAATCGCGGGGGTCTTCGATCACGAATGGGGTCACGGTATGGACGCCAGCGATGCCAATCCTGGATTTTCCAGCCCCTCGGAAGCGAACGCTGACATTTACGCCACTCTGCGGTTGGCGACTTCCTGCATGGGACGCGGTTTCTTCAACGGCAATGCTTGTGGCGGTTATGGCGACCCCTGCATCGGAGCTCCTGCCTGTGACGGCGTTCGGGAGATGGATTGGGCGCAGCATGCTTCGAATGCACCTCACACCATGGCGAACTATGTCCTCGACGGCATGGCTACCCCGAATGGTGGCTGCACGGGATTCGGCACCACCCTAGACCATTGCGGTGCAGAGGTTCATTGCTCCGGGATGATTCCCGGTGAAGCGGTCTACGATTTGCTGAATCGAGATTTGCCGGCGGCGGGTTTCGACTCCAACACCTCTCGGGAGATCGTCTCTCGACTGGTCTTCACGGGCATGCAGCTGGTGGGAAACTGGTACACCTGTACCGGCAACGGTTTCGATGGTTGTAACGCTGACGGCGGCTACATGAATTTTCTGGTGGCCGACGATGACGACAACAACCTGAATAACGGCACACCTCACATGCAGCAGATTTTCGACGCCTTCAATCGCCACGGGATCGCCTGTGCAACACCTACGGTTCAGAACAGTGGCTGTGCCGGTTCGCCAACGGTGGCCCCGGTGGTCAGCGCGACTCCTCTGGACCGAGGGGCCGAGCTGACTTGGGCTGCTGTCGCTGGTGCCAACAGCTACCGGATCTTTCGCGGCGAGGGCATTGATGGATGCGCCTACGGCAAGACCTTCGTGGCAGAAACAGCCGATACTTCGTACTTCGCTACCGAGCTGGCCAATGGCCGTGAGTACAACTTCATCGTCGTCCCAGTGGGGGCGAGCGCCAGTTGTTACGGACCTTCGAGCTCTTGTACGGTGGTAACACCGTCGGCGGGAGCGAACTTCTTCCTCACGGCGGATGCTTCTCCCTTGACCATCAACACAGGAGATTCCGATGCCTTTCTCGACAACTGTGAAGAGGCCAATTTCTCTTTCGGCGTAGAGAACATCGGTACCGGCAGTCTGACCAATCTACGTATCGATAGCGTTACGGCTCCAGGCAACGGGACGGTGGATTCGACCATCACGTTCACCTCGGCCATCTCGGCGAGCCTCAGCGAGTGTTCCACTGCGGCGGGAAGCTTCGACTTTGTCGCAGCGGACCTGGCGCCAGGAGGTTCTCTGGATTTCGAGGTGTGTGTCACCAGTGACGAGCTATCGCCGCTGACACGCTGCTTTCCCGTTGGGGTGAGCAATGCGGAGAGTGATATTCAATTCTTCGCCAGCCGGACCTTCAGCTTCGATGCGGATTTCGATTCCTGGACTCAGGAGAGCGGCACCTACACCCACACGGCTGCCGGCGGCGATCCGGGGGGGCATCTGCGTTCCACCGCCGCTTTGGACAATGCTTGTGACCGGGCCCTTTCGCCCCTCATGGGCCTGTCTGGAACCTCGACCCTTTCGATGTCGACGAATTTCGATATCGAGCCCTTTTCCGGTGGTACTTGGTATGACCGGGCCAACGTCGCGGCAGTGGAGTTGGATGGTACTCGGACGGTTCTCGAACCGGATGGTGGGCGGACCTACAATGCGGGCCCCGGTGGCCCGGGTGCATTCTCCGGCTGCAACGATCCCGACACGGGATGGGCGGACGCCAATGCCACATGGGCAGGTAGCACCTGGTCCACGGGTGCCCTCGGTGGCGGTGGTTTCGGCGGCATGGTTAACCTTCAGGTGACCTACGCCACCGATGGTGCTCTCGCCAACGGCGGCTTCTGGTTCGACACGGTCACCGTGACTGACGTCGATTTGCAGGTGGAGGACGCTCAGTCAAACTTCTGCGCTTTCAACGGCATCTTCACGGATGGCTTCGAGAGTGGAGATACATCCGCCTGGACTCTGACTTTCCCCTAGAAGGGATCGCTCAGAAATCTCGAACCCCGGGGAACTTGGAACCCCGGTAGTCGCGATCGGAAACGGCGCCCGCCTCGGGCGCCGTTTGTCGTTTCAGCTGCATCGCTCGGTAATTCGGCTGTGGTAATATGCAGCGTCTTTTCTGCTTTTTTATACATTGCCGCGGGTCGACGCCTTCTTCCGGGGGACTCCTTTTGGGGGTATTGAGAGGGCAAAATCAAACCACGATCTAAGCGTGAGGTGCCTCTTGGAGGGCTCCTTTCGCTTTCGTCAATATGTCATCTATCAGGTGAGACAAGCCGGAGATCTCGTCGATAGTAAATCCTTCACTAGCTTGACAATTCCGGAGTAGAACAACTTCACTGGGCTTCCCAAGGAACAAGAGGCCTTCCAAGGAACAAGGGAGAAAAAGTAAATGGGTTTCAACTCGAGGCGCTTCTCAGCGCTACTCACCTTCACAGCTGTATTGGCCGTGGCCACGGTGCCGGCTTCGGCAGTCGTGCCGCCGGACAGGATCGGAACACCCGGGGAGAAGGTTCTCTACGAACCTCTCTACATCGGCAACCTCTACGCCTCCGCAGCTCAGCTACCGGAAGGCTTTCTTCCCGGTATGGAACAAGACTTGAGCTCGTTGGGAGTCGCTCCTGAGGCTTCCTACCTGGACCGTCGAACCGGTCGTTGGGGTGCTCTCATGCCCGCTACGCCTCTGTTGCCCGGTACCGGAGTCGGCAATCGCCTCTCCTGGGATTCTCTCAATGCCAGCCAGCCGGAGAGCCTTGCGGCGTATAAGGAAGCCGCTTGGAGTGCCTTCGTGGGGTATTTGCGAGTGCATCCGGAATTGCAGATCGATATCGCTGAGCTGACCCAGCCCGGCAATGTAACGGTTCACGACGGTGGGAACCTCATTCAGATCAACGCCCGACGCCAGATCAGCGGCGTCGAGGTGCGAGACAGCTTTCTGACCGCCGTCATCAATCACGGCAACCTGGTGCTATTCGGCGCAAGGAATTGGAACGACGTCACCATCTCCGTCGAGCCTCTGCGGACTCCCGACCAGAGCTTGGCGGCGGCTCGCGACTATATGCACCCGTGGGTGGATCTAGGGAACACCAGTAAGACGGACTTGGTTCTCGTTCCCGTAGCCCGGGGCAGCCAACCAGATCAGATCCAGGTCGGAGAAGGCCTCGACTACCGGCTGGTTCACGTCATCAAACTGAACTACGCCGGCGAAGGGGCCAACTATGAAGCCCTAGTGGATGCCCACAATGGTGAGGTGATCTCCCTCAAGGACACCAATCACTACCTCGAGGATCAGAGTTCTTTGGGTAGTCCTACTGCCCGCACGGTCTCCGGCGGCGTTCTGCCGGTCTCCAACGATGGAATGGTTCCCGACGGGGTCGAGCAGGCCGGTTGGCCGATGCCCAACGCGGACGTCACCTTCGGTGGGAGCACCCAGTTCACCGACGAAGGCGGAAACTTGCTGACCTGTGTCGACGGCACCATCACCAGTACCCTGAGTGGCCAGTACATGAATATGGTCGACAATTGTGGCGCCATCAGCCTGTCGGGCACTGGCAATCTGGACTTCGGCGTCAGTCCGGCGACGGATTGCTCCACCCCCGGAGTTGGCGGCCCAGGCAATACGCGTGCTTCCCGATCCGGTTTCTACGAGATCGGTCGCATCAAAGAGATGGGTCGGGCTCAACTGCCCGCCAATACCTGGCTGCAAGGTCAGCTGACGGCGACCATGAACATCAATCAGACCTGCAACGCCAACTGGAACGGCGTAGGGGTCAACTTTTACCGCTCCGGTGGTGGCTGTAACAACACTGGTGAGCTCGCTGGTGTGTTCGACCACGAGTGGGGCCACGGCATGGATGCCAACGATGCTAACCCGGGCATTTCCAATTCCGGAGAAGGCATCGCCGACATCTACGCCGCGCTGCGCCTCAACGACTCCTGCATGGGGCGCAACTTCCGCGGCACTCCCTGCGGTGGCTACGGCGACCCCTGTACGGTTTGCACCGGTGTCCGTGATACCGACTTTGCAAATCGTGCCTCCGGCAACCCCCATGACATCGCTTTTATCGACGGTGCTTGTGGTGGTGGTCCGGCTCCTTGTGGTGGTGGCGTTCACTGTGAAGGCGCCGTACAGGGTGAGTCCGTTTGGGATCTCGTTCATCGGGACTTCCAGGCTGCTCCCTACAACTATGACCTGAACACAGCCCTGGAGATCAGCACCCGGCTGACTTTCCTGGGTGCCGGCCCCGTGGGGAATTGGTTCAATTGCGTCAACGGCTCCGGGATGGGAGACGGTTGTAACGCCGATGGTGGTTACCTCAATTACCTAGCCGCGGACGACGACAATGGCAACCTGGCGGACGGTACCCCCCACATCGAGGGTATCTTCAGCGCCTTTGATCGCCATGGCATCGCTTGTGCGACACCTACTCCTACGGATAGTGGTTGTGCTGGCACGCCGGCAACGGCGCCGGTGGTGGCAGGGGCTGCCATCGATCGTGGTGCGGATCTCTCCTGGGCCGCTGTGGCTGGAGCGACCAAATACAAGATCTATCGTACCGACGGTGTCTTCGGTTGTGACTTTGGCAAGATCCTGGTCGGCGAGACCACCGGCTTGACCTTCCAGGACAGCGGTCTCCAGAATGGCCGGGACTACTTCTACACGGTGGCAGCTATCGGGCCTGCAGATAGCTGCTTCAGTCCTCTGAGCGCCTGCACCACCGTGACTCCATCCGCCGGAGCCAACTTGGCCCTCGATAGTTCCAGCGTGGCGGTGAGTATTTCCACCGGGGATAGCGATGACTTCCTCGACAACTGCGAAACCGCGTCGATCGCTTTCGACCTGGTGAGCTTGGGCACTGGTAGCCAAACCAACGTGCGCATCGTCAGTGTGGATCCGGTGTCACACCCGTCCACCACCATCAACACCTCTCTGCCTTTGGTGATCGCTCCGACTTTGGCCAGTTGCGACACGGCGCCAGCGAGTGTGCTTTTTCAGGCAGAGGGTCTCTCCTTCGATGAGACTCTAGAGTTCGTGGTGGAATTCACCAGTGATGAGCTGGCTCCTTCGACCAAGACGGCAACGGTCACCGTGGAGAACACGGAGAGCGATGTGCAGAACTTTGCCACGCGCACCTTCAGCTTCGAAACCGATGAGGAAGGTTGGAGTGTCGACGAGGGTGTCTTTGGTCGCACGGGCACCGGGGGCGGCGATGGCAGCACCTGGTTCCTCGACTCCTCAGACAACCTCGATAGTCAATGTGACCGGGCTCGTTCGCCGCTGATGCGGCTTTCGGCTACCTCGACCCTGTCGTTGTGGAACAACTTCGACATCGAGCCGCTGTCCGGGGGAACCTGGTATGACCGCGCCAACGTCGGCCTGGTAGAGGCCGATGACACTCGCACCCTAGTGACTCCGGACGGAGGTCGCACCTACAACGCCGATTCCAGCGGTCCCGGCAACTACACCGGCTGTAACGAGCCGGAAGAAGGCTGGGCAGGAACTTCGGCGACTTGGGCGAGCAGCAGTTGGAGCGCCACGGCTCTCCAATCGGCCATCTTCGCCGGTGATTTCGTGCAACTGGAAGTGATCTACGGTACCGATGGCGCCTTGGCCAACCGTGGCTTCTGGTTCGACGAGGTGACTGTCACCGATGTCGACTTCCAGGTGGCGGATGTCCAGAGTGATATTTGTGCTGCGAACATCATCTTCGTGGATGGTTTCGAGAGTGGAGATACCTCGGCCTGGACTCTGACCTTCCCCTAAAGAAGGTCTCTGAAGCTGTATAGCTTCGGATAGCGGTTCGTTTCTTGCGGCGCCCTTCGGGGCGCCGTTTCGATTTCTGGTAGCGTCTAGCTCCCATGGGAGGTCCGCAATGAAAGCACTTTCTCGACCCGCCTGGCCCCGTTTCCACCTGGCCAGTTTGACGGTGGCTGGTGTCCTATCGATTCTTGGGCCAGAGGGAGTGGCTTCGGAAATCGTCGAGCCCAGAGGCCCTTCGGCGCGTGTCTCGAAGGCTCCTGCCTCAAGTTCTTCGTCCTCGGAGGGTCCTTCTTCGGGGGCTGGCCCTTCGAAAGCGAATGTCCTGTTGATCACCATCGACACCTTGAGGCCGGATGCCTTGGGTTGGGCTTCCGGACGGGTCGGCAAGGCGAGTCCGACGCCGGAGATCGACGTCCTCGCCTCTGAGGGAGTGAGGTTTCCCGCGGCGGTTTCGCCGGTTCCCATCACTCTTCCAGCTCATACGACACTGATGACTGGTTGGCTGCCGAGGCGCCACGGGGTGCGGGACAACGGCCAGCTGGTGGCCGCGGAACCGCGGACCTTGGCGGAACGGCTCCAGGGGGCCGGCTACGCGACGGCAGCTTTCGTTAGTGGCTTTCCCCTATCGTCCCAATTCGGTCTGGATCGTGGATTCGGACACTACGACGACACCTTCCTCCAGGGCAGCGGTCCGCTCCTGGAGCGCTCAGCCAAGGAGACCACCGCGGCGGCCCTCGCTTGGCTGGAGACAGCGAAGGAACCCTGGATGATGTGGGTTCACTATTTCGATCCCCATGATCCCTACGAGCCGCCGGAAGCCTTTCGCCGAACCGGTGCCAGGGGAGCCTACGATGGGGAAGTCGCCTACACGGATTCCCAGCTCGGAGACCTGCGCCGTGGGGTAGCCGGGAAGGCGACCTCTCCGCTGCTCACGGTCTTCGCCGCAGACCATGGGGAGAGCCTCGGGGAACATGGTGAAACGACCCACGGTTTCTTTCTCTACGACAGTACGATTCTGGTTCCGCTCATCTTCCATGCGCCGGAGAGATTGAGCCCCAAGGAAGGAACAGAGGCTCGCTTGGTGGATGTGGCCCCGACGGTCCTCGAGTTGCTCGACTTGGCCCCCCTCGAAGACACCGACGGAGTGAGCTTGTTGCCTTCCTTGGAGGGGCGCCCCCAGGAGGTTCCCGGAGCCTACGTGGAAACTCGAAGGCCCTGGATTTCCTATGGATGGTCTCCTCTCACGGCGTTTCGGAAGGATAGTTGGAAGCTCATCGTGGCACCCCGGCCGGAGCTCTATGATTTGACGGTGGACTCCGGCGAAGGGACGAACCTCATCGACGAAGCCCGGCCACGGGCGCGCCAGCTGCAAGCGTCGATGCGCCAAGTGGAGGCCAAACCGGAAGCATCTTCTCAGGCGAGTGGAGACCCCGAGACCGTCGCACGGCTACGGGCGCTGGGTTATACCGGCGCTGGAGCCTCGAGCCGTCAAGCGATTCCCCAGGGGCTGGCGGATCCCAAAGATCGCCTTCATTTGTGGAATACCCTTGGGGAAGCGGAGGGCAAATTGGCCGCTGGCGATGCCGCGGCCGCCTCCGCCCTCTTCGATCAGGTGGTGAAGGAAGATCCAAACAATCCCTTCGCTTTGGCTCGCTCCGGTTCGACCCTTTTGGAGCGAGGGGATGCCAAAGGGGCCATCGCTCGGCTGGAGAAGGCGGTTTCCTTGGACCCTGACGGCCCGGAGATTCGACTCGCCCTCGCCCATGCCTTCATCCAGGAAAAGCGTTTGCCGGAGGCGGAGCAGCAGTGGATGGAATTGCTGCGGTTGCAGCCTCGTCGAGAAGAGGCCTGGGTGAACCTAGGCAACACACTGGGCATGCAGGGCAAGGGTAAGGAGGCGGTAGGGGCCTTCCAGCGAGCTGTGGAAATCGATTCTGAGAATCCTCAATATCGAGCGCGATTGGCTTTCGCCGAATTTTCAGCAGGGCAGTACGCCGAGGCTGCGGAACATCTTGAGCAAACGGCTTCGATGGTGCCGGACGGAACTTTTCCCCACGCAGCTTCTCTGGGCTTGATCTACCTCAAGCTGGGCAACCTGGCGAGAGCCCGCAATTGGTTTGTCCTCAGTCGGCCCTCAGAGTCCGATTTTGCTCTCGGCCGTATCGAGTTGGCTCGGTTGGAGTTGCAGGGGGGCAATCGGGCCTTGGCCCAGCGCGCCGTCCGGGAGGCCGTGAGAGCTGCCCCAGCCCTACGCCAACGGGTCGAAGCAGATAGGTTATTGGGGCCGCTACTGCGTTAGCTTCCATCCGAAGGATGGCTGTGCTGGTAACCCAGAACCCAGAATCCAGAACCCAGAGTCTCTAGAAAACGGTGAAGAGATTCCTGCGAACATCCTCTTGCTCCTCGGCCAACGTAATGAAGGGTGACAAGAGGTACTCAGCGAATCTGCAAGGAGATCGATGCCATGAAAATATCCACTACCCAAGTGCTTTTCCTGACTCTTCTGTTGGGGCTATCTTTGGGTCTGGTTTCGTTGTTCGGAGGCACCCAGCAGTTCCTTTCGGCTTCCGAGGGGAGGGAAATCCCTTTGGCTGATGGCGAGTCATCAGCGACCGCCACCTTCTCCATGTATTGCTATTGGACCGGAGAAGCGACCCTGGGCCGGGTTCCGGGGGTCTTGTCTTCCCGCATCGGGCATTTCGCTGGCCGGGAAATCGTGCAAGTGGATTTTGATCCCGAAGTGACCGATTTGGTCGAGCTGACCGAAGCCCTGAAGCGAAAGAAGTCCTTCTACGGCTTATTGGTGCCGGACGAAGAGGCGCGAGATTCAGCCCAATCTCTCCTCGAGCCAGGGGACGTCGAGGTGGTGGGAGGAAAGGCTCGGTTCATCGAGCCCAAACATTCGCTGCGGACCCGTTACCCGGAAATCTACGCTCTCGACCTGACCGAGCAGCAGGCCATTGCTCTCAATAGCTGGAGCTATTTTGGTGGCCCCATGCCACAGGTGCTGACACCGGAACAAAAACAACGGTTGAAGAGCCGTCGCTGAGAGGAGTCGAGCTATGGCGTGGATCGAAACCATCGATGAGGAAAGCGCCCAGGGGCGTCTTCAAGAGCTCTATGGCCGGATGACGGAGCCCTGGGGTGGAGTGGACAACATCCTCAAGATTCACAGCCTCAACCCGGCGTCCCTCCGGGGCCATTTCGACCTATATAAGGTTCTCATGCGCGGCCGCTCCCCCCTCAGTCGAGCTCAGCGGGAGATGATTGCCGTCGTGGTCTCTTCCATCAATCAATGCCACTACTGACTGGCCCACCACGGAGCGGGGCTCCTCAAACTCGTCGAAGATGAAGCCTTGGTGTCCGCCTTGCAAGAGGATTACCGCAAGGCGGACCTAAATCCCGCAGATCGGGCCATGTTGGATTACGTGGCTAAGCTCACCCGAGAGCCCTGGAATATGGTCGAAGAGGATGTCTCTACCTTGCGAGAGCACGGCTTCCAGGACCAAGGGGTCCTCGATATCAATCAGGTCGCCGCGTACTACGCTTTCGTCAATCGCATCGCGGACGGTTTAGGGGTGCAGCTGGAGAGCTACTGGGAGTCGTGATTTCCATCGCCCGATGCACCCGGATGACGTCATCGCGCACTTCGCATTGCCAATCGGGGCGGTAGTGGTGAACGGTTTCTTTCACTTTCTCGATACTGGGGAAAGGAGAACCTTCAAAGAACAGGCGAGCGTCGTCGATGAGCACGACACAATCTTGGAGATCACTGCTTAGAATCGCTTCGAGCTCTCGCAGAATTGGAGGCTTTGGGTATAGGCGTTGCTGAGCGGAACCCATGGCATGAGCATCGAGCCAGAAGAGACAGGGCTCTTGGAGGCTGGGGAGTACCGTGGGGAGAAGAGAGCCACTGTCACCGTGGAGAAGATGGATGTTCGAGAGGCGCGAGAATCTTCGTTGAACCCTACGGTGAAGGGGCTCATCGATTTCGATGGAGAAGAGCCGGTGAAAATGACGCCGTTGGGCGTAGACCATGTCCCCTAAAAAAGTTCCGGTTTCAATAAAGGTGGCACTATCGTAGATGGCGGCATAACGGGAGACAAGAAGTTGTTTGAAGAGCCGGGGAGGAGTCGCGAAGGCTGGTGCTTCTGTCGCCTTTCCTTTCGCCCAAGATCGATTCCAGCTGAAGAGCTCCCAATGGGCCTGCCAGCGGCGAAAGAGGAAGTAGGCTGGAGTCGCTTTCAGCCTGCTTTTGAGCATGGCATGAGTCATGAAACTCCATTCAATGATTTTTTATTGTATCTCTTCTATCGAGCCTTGACCATGGATGCACATTTTTTGAACTCTCTAGGCAGCCCGGGAGAGAGAGCCCACAGCGACAGGTGGCTGTCTCGACCCGGAATCCTGCCGTATACTTGAGAACCATGGAATTACCCAAAGTCAATGCAGTTGGGCTCCTAGAGCAGCCAGAAAGTTACACACCGACCCCAAGAAGCTACCCAAAGTGGCAGAAATGGGCGGTTTTCACTTTCCTGGCGGTCTTCGTTCTGGTAACCCTCATCACCACGGTCGTGAGCCTGGGGCATTACTGTCTAACCACCGATGGGGGAGACATTCGAGCTTTGCCCTGGGGAGCTCCTGCTTCCTCCTCGCCAGTCGAGGGAGGCACTTGAAGCGATGGCGGCAGCTAGAAGGGGAGCGCCCCCACCAGCGCCGGACCCGGACCAAGGACTATGGCAGGGGCGCTCCGTAGCGCGGCGCTGTCTATCGCCGGATGGCTGGGTCGTTTTGGTGGGAAAGACTGCTGCCGACAATGACATTTTGAGCTTGCGCTTGGCTTCGCCGAGAGACTTCTGGTTTCATGTTGCTGGCCTTTCCGGTAGTCATGTCGTTGTCCGCAATCCAGACGGAGCCCAACGTTTGCCCCGTGATACCCAACGCTTTGCCGCGGCTCTGGCTGCCGGCTATTCGAAAGCTCGTCATGGTGGCAGAGTCGCGGTTCACGCCGCCCGGTGTAGCGACGTGAAGAAACCCCGGGGCCTACCCCCGGGCAAGGTCTCCCTAGGGCGGTACACCACTGTCCAGGTCACGCCAGCGAGATTGGGGGACGAGTGAGAAGGCGGCGCTTGCCGCTACGGCTCATCCTTATCGTCCCCTTCGTGCTGCAACTGATGGCAGCGGTCGGCCTGACCGGTTGGTTGGCGATTCGTAACTCTCATAAAGCGGTCGACGAGGTCTCAGCACAATTTCGCCGGGAGCTCGCTAGCCGCATCTGGGAATTTCTGGATCAGACCCTGGAACTGCCGCATCGCATCAACCAGCTGAACGCGGACGCCATCGCCCTTGGCGAGCTCGATCCCCAAGATCCTCTGGCCCTGGGGAGGCATTTTCGCCGTCAGCTAGCGGAGTTTGACCAAGTTAGCTTCATCTTCTTCGGCTCTCCCCACGGGGGAGCTGCCGGCGCTGGAAGAATTCGCGATGGCACCACCGTAGTGGACTCGACCCCGGTGGAATCGGGGCGAGGTTTGGTGAGTGGAACGCGCTATGAATTCGCCTCCGACGCCGACGGAAATCGCCTTCGTCAGCTGAAAGCAACCCCTGGCTTCGATGCTAGGCAACGTCCCTGGTTCGTAGCTGCTACCCAGGCCCAGGGACCTACCTGGACCGAGGTTTATCCCTTTTTTGCCGAGGGTAGCTTGGCGGTTGCGGCGAGCCGGCCCATCTTCGCTCCCGATGGCAGGCTGGCTGGTGTGTTGGTGGCGGAGTTCACTCTCGCTCAAGTGGGAGATTTTCTCGGCCACATGGAGCTCGGCCAGACGGGAGAGACATTCATCGTAGATCGCAGGGGATGGCTGATCGCTTCATCCACCGACGAGCCTCCCTTCTTGTTGGGAGATAGCGGTCAGGAGCAGCGCCGTCGCTTGGCAGTAGACAGCGGTGAAGTCCTCATTCGGTCCACGACTCGTCATTTGGAGGCCCTGTCCGGGGGGCTCGAGGCCATCGACGGTCACCGGCAGCTGAATTTCGAGATCAACGGAGAGGCTCATTTCCTCCATGTAGCCCCCCTTCAGGACCCCCGAGGGTTGGACTGGCTGATTGTCGTGGCGCTGCCCAAAGCGGATTTCATGGCGAGTATCGATGCGAATACCCGTGCCACGATTTGGTTGTGCGGCGCTGCTTTTCTGTTGGCGCTTCTGTTTGGAGTCCTCACCTCGCGCTGGATCTCCAGGCCCATCCAGCGTCTCAACGAGGCTTCCCAGGCAATCGCCCGAGGGGAGAAGCAGCCCCCGGTATCGGTAGGAAGGATCCGTGAGCTCAGCGATCTGGCGTCTTCCTTTGACCGCATGGGGGACCAGCTTCGAGCTTCGTTTCAGGAACTTGAAACGAGAGTTGATCTACGTACCGAGGAACTCAAGTCAGCGGTCGCTGAAGCGGATGCCGCGAACCAGGCCAAGACGCGGTTCTTGGCGAATATCAGCCATGAGATCCGGACCCCCCTGGCTGCGATCCTCGGCTATGTGGAGTTGCTCTCCGCCGACCGAACCTCCCCCGAGGAGGCAGCGGGCTTCCTCAAGACCATTCGCTCCAACGGGGCCCATCTGAGCCATCTGCTGGGTGATTTACTGGATATTAGCCGCATTGAGGCGGACCGTTTAGACCTGGATGTGAAGGGCTGTGAGCTAGCGGAGTTGTTGGCGGATTTGAGCTCTGCCTTTGAAGCGCGGGCCAAGGAACGGGGTCTGACATTGCGAATCCGAGCAGATAGCTTCCTGCCCTGGTCCTTTACCGCGGACCCGACTCGGCTGCGGCAGATTCTCTCGAACCTCTTGAGCAACGCGATTCGATATACCGAAGAAGGGACGGTCACCCTGTCGGTACGAAGTGACGCCTCAGGCCCTGAAATCTCACCGGAGGAAAGCGCAGGGTCAGGACCCGCGGAAACTCGATTGACCTTCGTTGTAGAAGACACGGGAGTGGGTATCCGACCGGTGGATCAAGAAAGGCTGTTTCAACGGTTCACCCAATTGGAGAAGCCGGAGGGTCGGCTGCGGGGAGGGTTTGGCTTGGGTCTATCGATCACCAAGCAGCTGACGGACTTGATGCAAGGATCCATCACCGTGGAAAGTGAACCGGGCCAAGGGTCGCGGTTCCAAGTGCAGATCCCCGTGGAAAGTTGTTCCGAGTGGGCCCGCTCCCAATTGGAGTACGAGGCGGTGCCAGGGTATTCCTTGTTGGCGGAGCTTCCCCAGGTGAGTGGACACATTCTCATCGCCGACGATTCGGAGTCTCTGCGCCAGCTGTGCGGCCAGATGTTGCAGCGCTGGGGGATGAGCTGGGTCGGCGTCGCAGACGGCCAGGCAGCCGTGCAGCGGGCGGCGCAGGAGAAGTTTGACATCGTCTTGATGGATTGGCAGATGCCGGTCTTAGATGGTCTCGAGGCAACTCGAGAGCTGCGGCGGTTGGGCGTCGGCACCCCCATCGTGGCTCTGACCGCAGCAGCCATGGGAGGGGATCGGGAGAAGTGTTTGGCGGCGGGATGTAGCGCCTACCTGGCCAAGCCGATCGATTTCAAGGAGCTCTACCGTCTGCTGCGTCGTCTCCTCGCTAGAGGGGGAACCTACGGCACCCAACCGGCAGATGACCACTGGCCGAGTCGAGAAGATATCTCGAAATATCTTGCTGAGGACGATGCCGATGACGCAGGGGATGCTGAGCTGGACCGGTTGCGGCAGAGCTATCTAACCGGCCTTCCGGAACAGGTAGCCACCCTGAGGCGAGCTCTCCAGGGAGGGGAGTGGAAGACTTTCAACGGTGAAATCCATCGCCTTGTGGGGACAGCGGGAACCTACGGGTTGACCCAGGTGTTCCAGGCAGCTGCGGAATTGGAGAAGGTCGGGCTGGAGCAGGATGCCGGAAGCTGTCGGGAGCTACTGGGGCGGCTGGTGGCTGCTATCGATCTCGATCGAGGTGGTGAATCGCCAGGAGACCAGAACCGTGGTTGAGTCAAAACCTCTCGTCCTGACGGTTGATGATGATCCGGATCTTGCCGCGATCATCTCTTTGCACATTCGGCGGTGGGGCTTCGAAGCCCACAGTGTG
Organism: Deltaproteobacteria bacterium; assembly: GCA_022601195.1. Taxonomy (GTDB): domain Bacteria; phylum Acidobacteriota; class Thermoanaerobaculia; order Multivoradales; family JAHZIX01; genus JAHZIX01. The sequence continues at coordinate 7,250 of JAHZIX010000032.1, read as the reverse complement.
GGTAGCGCCGATCGATTGTGGACTTTTCTTGAGCGACGAGTGCCGGAAACTCTGCTTCTAGACGTCATGCTCGGAGAGGTGGATGGCTCCCAGCTGGTGGCCGAAGTAAAGGCGAAACATCCCCAGCTACCGGTCATCATGATCACTCGCAGCATCTCTGTGGAAGCGGCCGTGCGTTGCATGAAACGGGGAGCCACGGACTACATCACCAAACCCTTGGACTTCCACCGCTTGCGGGAAGCGGTGACCACAGCGTTGGAAGTGAGTCGTTTCGCCAAGGAGGCTCTTGCGCCCCGTTCGCCAAAGAGTGAGGGGAGTTTCCCCGGCATCGTCGGCAGCAGCGTTGCCATGTTGGAGCTCTTTCGGCGCCTAGAGGCCATGGCGCCCACGGACGTGTCGGCCTTGATTCTTGGAGAGACCGGGACGGGGAAGGAGTTGGTAGCCCGCGCCATTCATCAACAGAGTCGGCGGCGCGGTGGCCCCTTCGTGGCGGTAAATGCTGCGGCGATTCCCCACGACCTTATCGAAAGCTCTCTTTTTGGTCATGAGAAGGGAGCCTTCACGGGAGCCCTCGCTGCCCACGCGGGGTTTTGTGAACAGGCCGAAGGAGGCACTCTCTTTCTCGACGAAATTGCCGAGATGAGCTTCGACGTGCAAGCCAAACTGCTGCGGTTTCTCCAGGATCACATCGTCCAGCGGGTGGGGTCCCGGGAAGCTCGCAAGGTCGATGTACGGGTTCTGGCTGCCACCAATGTAGATCCCCTTGAACAGATTGCTCGACAGAATTTGCGAGAAGACCTTTATTACCGGCTGCGGGTGGTGAGCCTCAAGATTCCTCCGCTGCGGGAAAGGGAAGGGGATCTGGTTCAGCTGGCGACTCACTTTCTCCTCGGAGCCTCCCTGCGTCACGGCCGAGAATTTTCTCGGTTGGTTCCTGCGTCTTTGGCGGCGTTGGAGTCCTACTCCTGGCCTGGAAATGTACGGGAGCTCGAGAATATCGTCGAGGAAGCAGTGGTGCTACACCAGGGCGAGGAGCTGACGCTGGAGATGCTTCCCGCCGAGATCCGTGAGGCCAAGGATCGGGAGCAGCGCTCGGCCCGACCTGAGTCCGCCGGTCACGGGCTTGCCGGTCACGAGTCTCGCAGTCAGGAGCCTCGCAGTCAGGAGCCCTTGAAGACACCCCTTCCACCTCGCCAACAAGCGGAGATGGAGAGGATTGTGGCGGCTTTGTTGGAGGCCGACGGCGATCCTCAGAGAGCTGCCGAGTCCCTTGGTATCAGCCGCGCTACGATCTATCGGAAAATGAAAAAGTACGCTATCGAGCGTTAGGCCTCAGCGGCTCTTCCCCTCTCTTTCCCTCTCTTTTCCTGGCTTCACTCCAGTTCTTCCCTGGCCTCACTCCATTTCGCTCCCGCCTTCGTCTCAATTTGTCTCACCCTTCTATCTTGACGGGCTGAGAATTCTCACTTTTTCGCAGCTTTATGGACTTGGGAGGCGCCACAGGCCTGGCACGGCCGTTGCGCTAACCAGGGAGCAGACGCCGGAGAGTTCCCAAGGGAACGAGGCTCGTTTCGGGCCGCTAGCCCGGTGATCCCTTCATCCAAGAGAATCAAAAGGAGACTTCTCATGCGATCTCGTATCTTCCACCCCACCCTCGCCGGCCTTCTCGCCCTGGCGGTCATGGTTTCGGGCAATGCCTGGGCGGCGAATCATCGGGAGGCTCCCATCACTGCCCTCGATCACAAAGCAGACATCACGGACGTTTTCGCTTTTGTCAGCTACGACGATCCCACCAAGGTGACTTTCATCCTCGATGTGGATCCTCTTCTGGAGCCATCTAATGGCCCAACTCAATTTCCTTTTGATCCGGAGATTCTCTACGCCATCCGCATCGACAACGACCACGATGCCATCGAAGATGTGACCTTCGAGTTTCGATTTCAAACGGAGATTCGAGCCCCGGGTGTCTTTCAGGGGCTATTGGGAGTGGCTGGTGGAGTTCCAGCTCCGGATAACTCGCCGGCGGGAGTACCCCCAGGGACGCCTCTCCTGCCGCCAGCGATCACCGCCCTCGATGGTCCCGGTTCAGAAGGCCTGAACCTGCGTCAAAACTATTCGGTAACACAGGCGCGGGGTTTTCGCAGCAGCGATGGGAGGACGGTCCTGTCGGAAGGGCGAACCCTCTTTGCGGTACCTTCGAACGTCGGCCCGCGGACGATGCCGGACTACCCGGCTCTGGCAGACCAAGGAATCTATGATCTGTCCCAAGACGTCAAGGTGTTCGCAGGAACGGTGGAAGATCCCTTCTGGATCGACTTGGGAGCAGCTTTCGACACGGTGAATCTTCGCACCGATGCCTTCGAGACGGGAGTTCCCGGTGTGCTCAGCGATCTCCAGGACGCCGACGACTCACGCAACTTCGCCCCCGATGACGTTTCCGGGTTCAACGTCAACGCCATCGCCATCGAAGTCCCCATCTCCATGGTGACCAGCGATGGGCAAGTGCATTCGGCTAGCGACATCGAGGCGACCATCGGCGTCTGGGGTACCACTTCTCGGCCGCGGGTGAAAATTCGCAAGGCACCTCGTTTCCGGCCCTTTCTTTCCCGAACTACCGTGCAGGTGCAGCGCATGGGCAATCCCCTCATCAACGAGCTGATTATCGGGATAGGGGATAAAGATCGATTCAGCAAAAGTTGGCCGCGCGGCGACTCCCGATTCGCCAGCTATGCCCTCGATCCGCTTCTGGCGCGAGCGCTCAACGCCGCCTATGACACCTTGGCACCGGGCGTTCTGCCGGTGCCGGATCCGCCCCGAGTGGATCTGCTACCGCTGGTGCAATACATGCCGCCCATCGCTGCCCCGGGAACACCCACCGGACCGGTAGCGGATCTGCTACGCCTGAACACGGGTATCCCACCAACTCCGGCCGTCCAGCGCAGTCGCTTGGCCTTCTTGACCCTTCTGGATGACGACCCCGACAACGATGATCCGGCAGGTTTCCCCAACGGCCGACGAGTCTCCGATGACGTCGTTGACATCACTCTCAGGGCAGTGGTGGGGGTCCTGGCGGGACCGGACTTCAATCGATTCCCTCACAATCGAGTTGGAGATGGTGTCAATGCCAACGATGCCTCCTACCGAGAGGTCTTTCCCTACCTGGGCTATGCCCACTCGGGGGTTACCAGTCGCCATGTGGACCCGGGCGAGCCGGGGTGCACGGGGACCTGCCCCTAGTCGCGAATCCGTTGGGTCAGCCTCCATGAGGCCCTGACCCAACGGCCTCATTCGACCCCTCGTCAGGGTCTCTCAGGAGGCTATGACGAGGGCCCTCTCCCTGAAGAGTCCCTGAATAACCCTCGAACAGCCCCCCAATAGCGCCTGTGTTGGGGGAGATGAGCGCCTTGCGGTGAAGGAGATGAACATGACTAGCGGTACCCAACGAACCCCCTGCAGCTTCCCTAGGCAAAGCTTGGTTGGTGGCATTGTCCTTGGTTGGACGGTCCTGGGAGCCACGGTCGTCCAAGGAGAGGCCTATCGACCCAATTCGGACGAGGAGGTATTGGAGCAAGTTCCGGCGGCTTCATCGGGAGATCCTCGGTTGGAAGAAATCCGCGAGCTTCGCCAGAGGCTCACTTCCCTAGATCCCGTGCTGCAGCAGAGCTCATCAGGGGAAGAAGTGGCCATCGCAGCGGCTCTGGCTCGCCGTTTGGTGAAGTTTGGTCGTAGTGAGGGAGATCCCCGTTACTTTGGCTATGCCCAGGCGGCCCTGGCTCCCTGGTGGGAACAGACGGAGCCGCCATCAGAAGTGTTGTTGCTGCGGGCGACTCTGCGCCAAAACCGCCATGACTTCGCAGGCGCTCTGGAAGACCTAGACGCTCTACTGGTCCGGGAGCCCCACAACTCTCAGGCATGGCTGACTCGAGCTGTAGTTCAACAAGTCCAGGGAAGGCCTGGGGCTGCTCTCGAAAGCTGCCGCCCTCTGCGGCAACTCACTTCTGCTCTCATCGCAGCAGCCTGCGAGGCCTCTGCCGCGAGCCTTCTTGGCCGTGGAGAAGCGGGCTACTCCCAATTGCAGAAAGCACTGGCCTGGCAGGGAAGAGCCGACCCTTCGATTCGGATTTGGGCTCTCACCGGGCTAGCGGAGATCGCCGTCCGCCTTGGACGAACGGAAGCTGCCGAAAAGCACTTCTCTCAGGCCCTAGCAGAGAGTCAGCAAGGGCCCGGCTTGCGAGATGTCTACCTTCTGGGTGCCTATGGTGACTTTCTCTTGGATCTCGAGCGATTTCAGGAAGTCGCGGGCCTTCTACGGGGAGAAGAGGCGGTAGACGCTCTCCTACTACGGTTGGCTTTAGCGGAAACGGCTCTTTCGGAAATGGGCATGGCAGATGCTTCTTATCAGAGCCATGTGACGGAATTGGAGACTCGCTTTGCCGCGGCCCGTCGGCGCGGTGATGAGACTCATCTAGGAAATGAAGCTCGCCTGCGGCTCCATTTGCTGGGGGAGCCCATCGAGGCCTTGGAGCTTGCCCTGCGGAATTGGCAAGACCAAAAAGAACCTGTGGATGCTCGCTGGGTGCTCGAGGCGGCCCTCGAGGCCGGACGAGCCTCGGAAGCCGCTCCGGTCTTGGAGTGGATACAGCGCACGGGCCTGGAAGACCCCCACCTCGAAGCTCTGGCTCGCCGACTCCGGGAGGTGAAGTCATGAGACGGCTTCAAAAACCTTTCGATTCATGGGTACTCGTGGCTGCCTTGTTGGTCGGACTGGCTGGGGAGAACCCCGCCTTGGCCCACAAGCCTTCGGATAGCTACCTAACGTTGTACCTAGGAGCTGATTGGGAGTCAGAAGAGGTTTTCGACGACGCCTTCGTGTCGGGAACTTGGAGAGGTCGCTGGGATCTTGCGCTGCGCGACCTAGAGATCGCTTTGGAGTTGGACGAAGACGGCGATGGGAACCTCACCTGGGGAGAAGTACGACGGCGCCAAGACGACATCGCCAGCTATGGGCTGGCCCGTTTGGACATCGAGCTGGCGGGGGAGGCCTGTCGGCTGGAAGCCCGGGAACTCCTGATCGACAACCATAGCGACGGTGCCTACGGTGTCCTCCCCTTCGACATCCATTGCCCGGGCATCCGTGGTTCAGGAGCTGATCCGGGAGTAGGTGCCGGAGCCGGTGATGCTGCGAGTGCTGGGTCTGGCCGTGTTGCTGAGAGCACTGTTGCCGGGAAAAGTATCGTTGTGAACTATCGCTTTCTATTCGATCTCGATCCGACCCACCGAGGGCTCTTGCAGGTGAGGGGTGAGGAAGGGGTCCAATCGGCCATCCTCTCTCCTCAGGCTTCCCGAGAGGTGATCGATCTGGGAAGTCCGGATGCCTGGAGGCAGGGCCTCGAATATTGGCGTGAAGGGGTGTGGCATATCTGGATCGGCTTCGATCACATTCTCTTCCTCCTAGTGCTCCTACTGCCAGCGGTGTTGATCCGAGAAGGCCGGCGGTGGCGTCGTGTCCCGTCCTTTCGCCCGGCTCTGGGAGAGGTGATACGCATCGTCACTGCCTTCACGATCGCTCATTCTCTGACCTTGAGCGTGGCCGTGCTGGGTTGGATCTCTCTGCCTTCGAGGTGGGTGGAGTCAGCCATTGCCGCCACGGTGGTGCTTGCAGCGGTCAACAACTTCGTTCCCGTCTTTCGGGGTCGACCTTGGGTCGTAGCCTTCGTCTTGGGGCTCATCCATGGGTTTGGTTTCGCTGGGGTACTCGTGGACCTGGGTTTGCCGGCGGGAGCTTTGGCTCTTTCTCTGCTCGGTTTCAATTTGGGGGTCGAGACGGGCCAGCTCGCCATCGTAGCGGTCTTTCTTCCCTTGGCTTTCCTGCTTCGGGGAACCGGATTCTATCGCCGTGGCGTTGTTGGCGTGGGTTCCCTGGCCATCGCCGCCATCGCTTTGCTGTGGCTTGTGGAGCGCAGTCTCGGGTTTCAACTCGCCGGGATGTGAGGAGCCCGAGGCCTGTGACCCAGCTAGGAAAACTTGATTGTCGCCGGGACTATCGTCCCACTACTCACCTCTGCCGAGATCTGGATCGCAGAAGACTAGATCAGCAGACAAACATTGCAAGGAGAGAACATGAAGAAACATTGGATTCTATCCGCCCTCACCCTGACGCTGCTCGCATTGCTCGTCCCTTCCATCACCGAGGCTGGCGGAGGCAAGGCCCGCCTGGTGGAGAAATGGATGTTCGAACCGATCGCCATCGATGGAGAGATCATCGGGACGGTGGTAGAAAACAAAGCTGCCAAATGCACTCCCGCAACGGTCAGTGGACCCAATCTCGATAGTCACCCCAATGGCTGTGTGCCAGGTTTTCAGGTTGTAACCCAGGTAACACCAGGATTTTGTACCGCCGTCAAGACCACGGAGGGGCAAAAAATTGTGTCCTCTTGCCTAAGCGGCTTCAGCAAAGCATACATCTCAGTCGGTCACTACGACACAGTCAGGTTTGACGATAAGGGCACCCCGAAGTGCGTGCATATTGATACGCCTGCGGTCACCAAAGAGGTCGATGACTGTAAGGATAAGTAGCCAGCCAAGGCGGGCGACTAGGGGTGGTAGCCGAATGTCGAGGTGATGGAGAACCTTCGTAGCAGAACCTTCAAAAGGCGTGGCGTTGGGGTCTCTCTGCACGAAATTAAGTCGTGACTGAGGTTTGAGGAAATGAGGGGCCGATCATTAGTCGTGACCGAGTATCGAAATGATGAATAACCACTGTGGGCAAGGCCTAGAGGAGCGCAGTTTTGGGTCTCCCTAGCAATGAAAAGTTGCGTAATCCGTGGTCTTCTGGGCTAGCTCGAAGTTAAAGTTAGGAGTTCTACGAGGTCAAATTCCATCTGGGCGCACCTCCGCCTCGATCACCATCGCTGGCGATCATGATCGGCTTTGGCCGCGAGGAAGTTGGTGGCTATCCGGGTTTCAAGCCCTGGATGGCTTCGACGAAGGGCCGTGCCGGTGGAAAACTCCCTTCGGGAAACTTCGCCATCAGGTCACCGGATCGGAGCCGTTCCGCCGCGGCCCGGAAGGCCTCGGTGAAGAGGCGGTAGGCCTCGAAGAATTGCTTTCGTAGTTCCTTGGTGGCGGCGTGGACTTTGGGGACTGGGGTGGTCTCGAGTTTCTTGGGCCGGTGATGGGGGTCTTGGCGGAGGATGGCTCGGCGCCCGAGAGGTCGGCTGAAGCTTCGCCGGTGTTCTGCTGCCGCTTCT
>JAHZIX010000003.1 GCA_022601195.1 Deltaproteobacteria bacterium | reverse complement strand
GCCAGGGGGCGAGCGCCATCCGCTCATTTCGAGGCACCATCTACCGCTGCCCCAGCAAGGTGAGGGAGGTCGGCCCGCGGCCCCTCGGTTTGCGTGGAACTCAGCTAGGGCCACATGAGTATCCCATCGACGGGCGGACGCTAGACGGGCTTGCGGAGGTGGTCTTGGACAATGACCACGGAGCGAAAAACCCGAGTCAAGTCGTGTACATACCGCCTACCAGGGCACATGGTAGGTTTCGAACCATGGACGGAAAGCCCCTCTGGCAGTCTGCCCAGCTTTGGCTCATTTCCGTGAGTCTGCTCGGCGCATTGTTGCCCGTTGTCGCGATGGCCCAATCCGAGGGATATCTCGGCATGTCTCTACCGTCCGATTTCCGGCCCTTCCGAGCGGATAGCCCCTGGAACACTCCGATACCTGCCGATGCCGAGATCCATCCCGATTCTGCCCTCATGATCGACTTTCTGGTGGATACCCTTCGTGATTTGGGGACATCGGACCATGTCGCCATCAACGTCGTGAGCTGGACGAGCCCGATCCATCTCATCGATTCATCGGTGGCTCCTCGGATTGACATCCAGACGACCGGCGATTCCATCTACTGGAGCACCGACCCCGATGGCAACGGTGTCGCAGAGAATATTCCGATGCCTGAAATCGGCCCCTGGCAGGATCCGCAAACCGATGGGCACATGATCATGGTGGATCTCGAAGTGATGCGTGCTTGGGAGTTCTCCCGCGCGACTCCCCTCGGCGGCGGGGCATGGCGAGCCAGTGTGATCGACACGTGGGATCTCAAGGGGCCCGGCTGGCGAACCGCGTTTGTGAGTCCATCTTGGTGGAGATCCGGCAGTGTCGCATCGGGCCTGAGTCGACTCGCCGGCACCGTGCGTCCAGAAGAAGTGCAGGCAGGCGTCATTGACCATCCTCTTCTTGTCCTGAGTCCCACCAACCGATCCAGTAGCCTGCCTGGCGGCGCAGACAACGAGCTCTGTCCACCTGCAAGCCGCTCTGATGGCTGGGGCGTCGGATCTCATTTCATCCCCGAAGGCGCTCTCCTTCAGCTCGACCCTGATCTCGATCTCGATGAGCTCGACCTGTCGAATCCCGCGAAGGTCGTCGCTCGCGCGATGCAAATCTATGGGATGTACGTCTTCGACAACGGACCAACCTTCGCGGTTCCATTCCAGAATCTCGGGCCGACCGGCGGCATCTGGGCCTCACCGGAGCTCATCGGTATCGTCGATGTCCGCAACATTCCCGTCGAACATTTTCGCGTACTTCGCTGTGAGACCGTGGCCAAGGATCCAACCTTCACGGTGGAGGAGAGTGTCGAGTTCGTGACCTCGCCGGGGATGATCGTTGCCGGAGAGGTCATGGATCCCATCGTGGTTCGCCTGGTCGACGGGAACGGGCAGCCGGTCTTCACCGGTCGCGAGTTCGAAGTGATGCTCAACATCGGTATGTGGGAAGGAACCAGCACAGGTCACAATCCGAACTCTTGGGAGCAGGGAAGGGAGGCCAGGACAGTTGTAGAGCAGGTCACTACGCCAAGGGTGGAAGCTATCTCATCGAGAAGCCATCCATTCTCGGTACCATTCGAGAACCTGTCTATAGCTCACCAAACACCCAAGATGGATGGCGAGCTCAGCATGTACCGCTCTACACACATTTCCTTCGGTGTAGTCTTCAATCCTGTCTGGTAAGTCTTTACATGCCTTTGCACTGGGCTTGTACAGGACAACCGGAACTCTACCGGCTTTCTGGAGTTTCCAGCGCCCACATATGAAGTAAATCGCCGCAGCAGAGATGGAACAGGAATTCCAATAGATCTCAAAGCGCCCAGCGAGTTCCGAGGCTGTAGAGGGACAGGGGAAATCTGGAATGTCGGGTGGCTGCGGAGTGCCAATCGAAATAGGTCCGACAATTACGTCTCCCTTGGGTGGTTTCGACCCACACGGTCTTCCCGAAGGATAGGGAATGGTTACTGGGATCTTCGAGGGTTCAGATTTCATCCAGGACTGGACCAGCGCCCGGGCGATTGCCCGCTTGTCTCCAACGAGGCGCTTGTGGAATGCCAGTAGCGGAATTTCTGTGGATTCCTCCACAGCAGGCGGGAATACGACAGCATCCTGCCCTTTGGGAATCATCGTCCACCAGGCACTACCGTGACGCTGAGCTTTCAAGGCGGGCTTCCTCTGGTCTTGAATGAAAATACCTTCCAACAAGTTGTGCTTTACCGCAGCCCACAGGTGCAAAGCCTCCCAGCGCTCCTTTTCTCCCTGGCGGAGATGCTCAAAAAGCGCTTCTTGAGCCTCCGTTGTAATCCGAGGGTCGATAAAATCGCAAATAGTGTAGTCCGGAATATAGACCGGCGGATGGTCGATTACGTTTAGCTCTCCACTGGAGTAGTCGAACGTCTTCGATGCGATTTCTTCGGCCATGATCGGCTCCTATCTAAACTCGTTGCTTCACACCCGTAATTTTCTACCGAAGCCGCCACCAGCCACGCCATTTCTTGTCGCGGCCAGCTTCCCAGGCCGCTGTGTATGCAGCGCCATCAAAGCCTCTGGTGAACACATCGAGGTGTCCTTCCTGTTTACATATGACACTCAGCAGAGCCCGGTGGGGTACTTTCAGGTCACCAATCGGCCACCAACCCCGCCAAGACTTATCGCCCGGCTGCCAAGCAGCGGCCCATACCTTTCCGTCGACGCCAACCATAAAGACGTCCAGCTTGTCCGTTGAGCGGGACACCGCCGCAATCGGCGTACCAGGCAGGGCGCGTCCCTTGGCAACCGTCCACCATCCGCGCCAGGCCTCCTTCCGCCCCGCCTTCCAACCGGCGGTGCGGGCGACACCTTTTTTATCAACAGCAAATATATCCAGCGTGCCAGGAGAGCGGGCCACGACTCCGACGACCGAGCCCGGCACGGTCTTGAGATCGCCAACCGGCCACCATCCGCGCCAAGATTTGTCGCCCGGCTGCCACGCAGCAGTCCACACTCTCTCGTCGAGACCCACCATGAACACGTCTAGTTTGCCCGTTGAGCGGGACACCGCCGCAATCGGCGTACCCGGGAGAGCACGCCCTTTGGCGATCGTCCACCATCCGCGCCAACCGGCTTTTTGGCCCGCTTTCCAAGCCGCGGTGTAAGCGTAGCCATCGACCCCGACCGCAAAGACGTCGAGTCTATCGGCCGATCGTGAGACCGCTCCTACCAACGACCCCGGTGCAACCTTGAGATCGCCAATCGGCCACCATCCGCGCCAAGACTTGTCGCCTGGCTGCCAGGCAGCAGTCCACACCCGTCCATCGAGGCCGACCATGAATACGTCTAGTTTGTCCGTTGAGCGAGACACCACCGTGATCGGCGAACCCGGATGGGTCTTACCATTCGCTAGGTGCCACCAACCTTGCCATTTCTTGGGATCTCCTGCCTTCCAAGCCGCACAAACGGATGCGCCATCGGCTCTCACGATCATTACATCCAGCCTTTTTTGGGATCGCGAAACGCAGGCGATTGATGGTGGAGGAGTTATCGCCATAGAAAGCAACCCCTCCTTTGGGTTCTGCGCCACCGCTGCCGCTATTTTGCCGGACTTAAGTCGTTGAACCGCATGCTTCCCTGCGTCAGCACCCAAGTGAGGTGCAACTTCGCTTGGCAGCGGCGTAAGGAATGCGGCCTCGATGGCACAAGGAAGAATCGCCGCCAACGGAACCTGGGTGTCAGCAACGACTTCAAAGATCTTGCTTAGCCTCAACCACTCCTCACAGTCGTCCTTCGATGACACGAGTTTTGCCACCCGAGCTCCATACAGGGCGCCCACCATGGTCCAGAAGACCGGTACTTCGAGCCAACAGACGCATTTCAGTCCGCGAAGCACCAGAACAACCACTTCGTCGATCTTGTCGACGATTACGCTGACACCTTCAACCAGCGGACCGAGGCCCACGTCCGTTAGGACTTTTCCTGCAAGATCATCGATTCCCAACCCAACGACACCAACCAAATCATCAAAGTCAACAGCGGTCAAAGCTCCTTCGACAGCTCCGGCAGGGTCCTCGACGAAGCGCGATGTGAAATCGGCGACATCTTCTGCAATGTTGCCTAGATCTTCAAAGTCAGGGATCATCTCTCCAAGATCTGAGATCACTTCAGCCGCTGCATTGGCGCCATCCTCAAGTTGTTCCAGGCCCGGGATGCCATCGAACATTTCTACTGCTGCCTTCCCTTCATTCGGAGTCTAGATTCTCTGGGCCTAGCAGACGTCCGCGCTTTGCGAGGTGCCTTACTTGAGTAATTGGCAATAACCATATCAGTTTTTTCTTTTGCGAGCTCCGACTCCAAAAGGGTGCCAACCACCTTTCTTGAGGGCCGTTGGTCCGGGCTCATCGCAGCATTCACCGGGGTCGAGCCTATGTCACCAAAACGCTCCTGCTGGTGATTCCGAGCGATGGCGAGCTTGTTCTCGTCCCAGCGGAGTTCCTACCGCGTGCGTCGGCGTTTCAGGCTGGCGGATGCGGCAACGTCCGGTGGTTGGTAGAGCAGATCGCCATGGGCATCGCGGTTCGATAGCTCGGCAGCGTTGGCTTCGTCGGTGTCGATGTTCATCTCGAGGACGTAGCTGTCTTTGACCCGGACCAGCACATCGCCAAAGGTCAGGTCTCGATCTCCCTCCTCAATGGCGACTTCTACCTGGTCGCCGTTCTCCACGGGCTCGCCAGGCTGCTCTCCTGCCCGGGCTGTCCCCAGGGACAGGAAAATCAGCAGACCGATTCCGCCAACAAATCTAAGGAGAATTCTCGGCATCACCACCAACCTGTTGGAGGGAGTACCGAGCTTCCTGTCGGCTTGTTCGGTTTCTCCAGATGTCATGAGACGGTGGAGCTTAGGAGAGAACTATGAGTTGGCAACGAGGCTGTAGGGGCTCGGCGAACAGGAAGCAGACCTTCGAAACGGCGAGGGACTCTGCTCATAATTGGCTCCCGCACAAGTGGTGCCGTCGTGGCGGCTCCGAGGCTCAAAACAGCGATACCAGAAGGTGGTTTCATGGTCAGTGCCGGCAGCGTTGTGGTCCAGAGAACCGTAGAGGAATTCCACTAGCGGTGGGAGGACGTCCTCGGACGAAGGGGTGTAGAGCCCCTCCAGTCGACCCTAATAACTATTCAGCTGCCGCCCCCTTCGGGGCCTTGATTGAGCGGTTAGTTTCACTGTGTGGAACCTGCAGGTGGAAATACGACGCGACCGTCGTCTAGTTTCGAGGCCTGGGCCTCTTCGGTTCAGACAGGGCCTTGATCTCATCGAAGTCCGTGGGGATCCCTTCCATCTCTGGATCCCTAGCGGCGGCGTCGCTCTGTTTCATAGTCGAATTCTACCTCGCACCAGTCCGAAGAAGGGCGGGCAGTCTCACGGATCTCGATCCAGGTCGCTCTTGCTGGAGTCTCTTCAGCTGTCAGTAGAAACGCCAGCCAACGCTAAGTGCCGTCGTTTCAAGACCTTCACCGTGACCTGGGGTCGGGCGCAAAAACAGGAGGTTGGGTCGATGAGTACTACCGCTTCGGATCGCTTCAGATCGCTTCACGCCATGGGTTGTCGGAGTCTGCGTCGGCCCGAAAGGCTGCGACCCGCCGATCTCGCTCCTCAGGTTGACCTGGGCAAGGGATAGAGCCTTTTCCCCCTCGCCAACACTCTCCCAGCGTCCTACGGCAAGATCGAAGCGCTTTTCGTTGGAGAGGATGTCAAGGTCTAGAAATGCAGGT
>JAHZIX010000031.1 GCA_022601195.1 Deltaproteobacteria bacterium | reverse complement strand
GATCTGGTCCGGGGAGCTGACGAGTCGACCTATGTCGCCCCAACCACGGCGACGGAGACGGCTCTGGCACAGCTGTGGGCCGAGCTACTGGGTCACGAGCGGGTCGGCCTGACGGACGATTTCTTCGAGCTCGGTGGCCACTCCCTATTGGCCACTCAGGTGATTTCCGGGGTGCGCCAGCGCTTCGATGTGGAAGTACCTTTGATGCTGCTCTTCGAAGAGCCGACGGTGGCGGCTCTGGCGGCTCACGTAGAGCGAGAGGGAGTTTCCGGGAGCGGGGATTCGGCTCCGCCTCTCGTCGCTAGTGGCGAGCCCGGCCCCTATCCTCTCTCCTTCGCCCAGCAGCGGTTGTGGTTTATCGCAGAGATGGTTCCTGAGACGCATGCCTACAACGTGCCGGCCTCCATTCGTCTCGAAGGCGACTTGAATAGGGGTGCCTTGGAGCACTCATTCGCAGAGATCCTGCGCCGCCACGAAGCGTTGAGAACCGTTTTTGAGCGCACCGAGGACGGCCCGGTACAGGTTGTTCAGTCGATGACCTCTTGGAAGCTGCCGGTGGTCGAGCTATCCGGCTTGGGAGGCCAGGCCCAGGTCCTGGCTCAAGAACTTTCGAACAGAGACTTCCTACGGCCTTTCGATCTGAATCAGGGGCCGCTGATACGCAGCGCTCTGTTTCGTCTTGGTCCAAAGGATCATTTGCTGCTGCTCAATCTCCACCACATCGTTTCCGACGGTTGGTCCATCGGGGTTTTCGTTCGCGAGCTCTCAGCTCTGTATTCCGCCTATCTGGAGGGGAGCCTATCTCCTCTGGTGGAGGAGCTCCCCATTCAGTATGGGGATTTTTCTCGCTGGCAGCGGAGTTGGCTCCAGGGCGAGGTTCTCGACCAGCAGATGGCCTATTGGAGCGGGCTTCTAGGGACCACCCTCGAGCCTTTGGAACTTCCCCTCGATCACCCTCGCCCGCCGGTTCAGACTTTCCATGGAGCTGTGGTTCTGGAGCGCCTGGAGTCGCGGTTGTTGGCACGCTTGGAGGATCTCGATTCGGGTTCCGGTACGACCCTATTCATGAGTTTGCTGGCTTCCTTCCAAATGTTGTTGGCACGCTACACCGGCCAATCCCATATCGCTCTGGGCTCTCCCATCGCCAACCGCAATCGAACCGAGATCGAACCCTTGATCGGCTTCTTCGTCAACACCCTGGTCATGGCGACGGATCTGTCCGGCGATCCGACGGTGCTGGAAGCCTTGTCTAGAGCCCGCCGGAGGTCTTTGGAAGCCTTCCAGCATCAGGACTTGCCCTTCGAGAAGTTGGTCCAAGAGCTCGAACCTCGGCGAGATCCGAGCCGTCCTGCCTTAGTGCAGGCTTCTTTTGCCTTGCAGAACGCCTCGCGGGAAGTCCTAGTGTTACCAGGACTCGAAGTGAGCGCTGGGGATCTTCCCGCTCCATCGGCGAAATTCGATTTGGGCTTGGTGGTGATGGAAGATGCACGAGGCGCTTCCGTGGCGTTGGAGTACGCCACAGACCTATTTGACGGAACCACCGCGGAGCGCATGCTCCAAGCTTGGCGTCGACTGTTGACGGGTATGCTTGAGGAGCCTTCGCTGCGCTTGTCTCAGTTACCTTTGCTTTCTCCACAACAGACCTCCCAGCTATTGTCGGAGTGGAGTGGTGCGGCGACCCGACCGGTTGCCCCTCAGCCTTTTCACCGGATGTTCGAGGAACATGTAGTTCGAGATCCGGATGCCCTGGCGGTGGTGCAGGGAGACGACAGCCTCAGTTACCGAGAGTTGGACGGCCGGGCGAATCGTCTAGCGAGACATTTGCTGCGCTCTGGATCTGGTCCGGAAAGCATCATCGGCGTTCTACTTGACCGTTCCGTGGACATGGTGGTGAGTTTTCTGGCTACCCTCAAAGCCGGTGCCGCCTACCTACCGCTAGATCCCTCCTACCCTCTGGCTCGGCTGCGTTTCATGGTGGAGGAGTGCGCTGCACAGCAGATTCTCACTTCCCGACGATGGGTTTCCCTAGCAGCGGATTTGGTGGAGGAGGCTCCCTTGGTCTTGGACCAGGAGAGGGAAACCAACGAAAACGGCACCTTAGATGGCACCAAGGCTGAGCCAGTGCTTGCTTGGTGGCAGGAATCCCCTGACCCTCTGCATGAGACGGTGCCGGAGCAGTCGCCGGACGCGCTGGCCTACGTGATCTTCACTTCAGGTTCGACCGGCCGACCCAAGGGGGTCCTGATTCCTCATCGGGGTCTGCGCAACTTTGCTCGAGCCTTGGGATTGGCCTACGGCATGACCCCCGGCCAGCGAGTCTTACAGTTCGCTTCCTCTAGCTTCGATGCCTCCATTCTCGAGCTGTCCCTTGCCCTTACCCACGGCAGCTCTCTGGTCATCGCCCGCGGCGGCGAAGCCTTGGTCGGGGAAGCTCTACATGATTTTCTAGAATCGGAGCGGATCGAAGTGACGCTCCTTTCCCCTTCCGCAGTGGAGTCGGTGCCGAATCTCCCATTGCCGAATTTGACCGTGATGAGCGTCGGTGGTGAAGCCTGCACCGGTGAGTTGGTCGACGCTTGGGCTCCCGGCCGTGCTTTCTTGAATCTGTACGGCCCCACCGAAGCCACCGTTTGGTCCACCGTGGATGCCAGCCGTCCGGGGCAGGGTAGACCTTCCATCGGGCGGCCGATTCAAGGAACGCGAGCCTATGTGGTCGATCGCTCACTACGCTGCGTGCCACCGGGTGCTTCTGGTCATTTGGTGGTGACCGGTCCGGGAATCGCTCGAGGGTACCTGGGGCGGCCGGCATTGACCGCCCGGAGTTTCGTGCCGAATCCCTTCGCGGAGAGGGCGGGAGAGCGTCTCTATCTAACGGGAGACCGAACCCGGCACAGGGCGGATGGCCGTTTGGATTTTCAGGGGCGCATCGATCATCAGGTCAAGGTTCGAGGCTTCCGTATCGAGATCGGGGAGATCGAAGCCGCTTTGCTGGATCTGCCGGAGATCTCCCGGGCTGCGGTCCTGGCGATGGGGGAGGCGAGCGAACGACGTTTGGTGGCCTACCTAGTAGTGGCAGAGGAGACACTTGCCGGTGCCCAGTTAAAAGAAGCACTGCGCCAGCGACTGCCTGAGTACATGGTGCCGTCGAGATTTGTCTTCCTAGATGAATTTCCCCTCACTGGTAGTGGAAAGTTGGATCGCCGCGCTTTGCTGGAGATGCGTGGGGAGGACTCGCCGAAGGGTGAGGGCGCCGCGCCGCGCAACCCCTTGGAAGGATTGGTGTCGGAGATCTACAGCGAGCTCCTGGAAGTTTCGGAGGTCGGAGTTTTCGACGACTTCTTCGAAATTGGCGGCCACTCTCTCTTGGCCACCCGGCTGCTCTCCCGCCTACGGGAAGGTATGGGGGTCGAGATCGATCTGCGGACCTTCTTCTCCACGCCGACCGTGGCCGGCCTGGCGGAAGCTGTGCAAAGAGCTCGCGAGGCGAGCCTCGGTCCGGTAGCCCCTCCCTTGGAGAGGTCATTAGAGACCGGGCCAATCCCCCTTTCCTTCGGGCAGCAACGTCTTTGGGTCATCGATGAGATGTCTCCCGGCATGGCCGCTTACAACACTCCGGCCACCTTGCGCTTCGAGGGCCGGTTGGATACCGATGCCCTGGAACGGAGCCTGGAAGAAATCGTTCGACGCCATGAGATTCTGCGAACGATCTACCGGAGGGAAGACTCAGGACCGGTACAAGTTGTTTTGCCGGCAACACCACAAGTGCTGCCGGTGGTCGATCTTCGTTGTGAGCGGGATGCCATCACCAAGGCTCTGAAACTGCGCAACCGTTTTGCCAGCCGGCCCTTCGATCTTTCCAAAGAACCCCAATTCCGAGCTTCCCTGTATCGCCTTGGAGATGACGACTACCTGCTGTCCTTGGTACTCCATCACATAGCCTCGGACGGTTGGTCCACCTCTATCTTCGTGCGCGAGCTCTCCACTCTGTACAACGCATTCGAAGCGGGTGAGCTATCGCCCCTGGTGGAGCTGGAGATCCAATATTCGGATTTCGCTCGCTGGCAGATCGATTGGCTTCAAGGCCAAGCCTTGGCCACTCAGTTGGACTATTGGCGTCAACATCTTGGCTCTTACTTAGAGCCTTTGGAGCTGCCCTTGGATCGGCCTCGACCGGCTTTCCAGAGCCTGGAGGGGGCGGTAGGGCAGCGCACGCTGCCGATAGCCCTACTGCGTGAACTGGAAGCTTTGGGCCGAAGCCAAGGAACGACTCTTTTCATGACCTTGCTATCGGGCTATCAAAGCCTGCTCGGTCGTTATAGCGGTCAGACTCGGTTTCTGGTGGGCTCTCCCATCGCCAACCGTAATCGCTCGGAGACCGAGCCCTTGCTGGGCTTCTTTCTCAACATCTTAGCTCTTGTTACCGACCTCGGGGACGATCCCACCGTGGAGGAACTGCTGGCTCGGGTCCGGGGGGAAACTCTCGGCGCCTACGACCATCAGGACTTACCCTTCGAGAAGTTGGTGGATGAGCTCTTGCCCCGCCGCGACCCCAGTCGCCCAGCTCTGGTGCAGGTGACCCTGACCCTTCAGAACCTCGAGGCCGTGGCTTTTCGCCTGCGGGATTTGGAGGTCCAGGCCTTGCCGGACGAGATGGCGACGTCTAAGTTCGATATGAGCCTGGTAGCCTGGGAAGGGGCCGAAGGTTTGGTGTCTGCGGTCAACTACTGTAGCGCTCTCTTCGACCCTTCCACCATCGATCGCATGCTGCTGCACTGGCAGAACCTTCTAGAAGGCATGGTGGCTCGTCCGAGTTCCCGTCTCTCGCAGCTCCCCTTGATGGCCGCCGCCGAACGACGCCAAGTGGTGACGGAGTGGAACGAGACCTCTAGGGATTATCCGCGGGAAGCCACCCTTCCAGAGATCTTTGCCGGTTGGGCAGAGCGCACTCCAGAAGCGATCGCCCTGGCTTGCGGCGACCAGGAAGTCACCTACGGCGAGCTGCACCAGCAGTCCGACGAGCTAGCGGCGGTGTTGCGGGGCATGGGAGTGGGACCGGACGTGCCCGTGGCCCTTTGCCTGGAACGCTCCACGAATCTGGTGATGGCCATCCTCGCGGTGCTCAAGGCGGGGGGCTTCTATGTGCCCCTGGACCCGAGCTATCCCCAGGACCGCCTGGCTTTCATGATGGAAGACACCTGGGCGGCGGTGGTGCTGACTTCCACGGCTCTCATGGACAAGGTACCCGCTGG
>JAHZIX010000030.1 GCA_022601195.1 Deltaproteobacteria bacterium | reverse complement strand
GTGCCGGGGGCCCATCGTTGGAAGCGGCTCCAGCCGGTAGCGAGGCCGCCCGGCTCCCCGGGGAGTTTAGAGAGGATTGGGAACCTGAGATTGCGCACTAATTGTCGAACTGGCCTGTCTCATTTTCATTGACACATTCCGAGGCCGCAGACCGCTCTGTCACTGGAAGATAAACGACCCTAAACTGGCTCGCTCACAGGAAAAGTTAACTAGAACACTTCCGATCGGGGGACAGTTAACTAAGGCGCCTGTAGTTGGTCTCATAGCTGTTGCTAGGCATGGCGAGTCCTATGTGACGAAGAGTTTGGTGGATGAAGCCAGAGACTGACCGATTGCGCGTCTTGGCCTTTGCCTCTATAGCTTCCTTGGAGGGAGCCTCGACTGGTGCCAAACTTCGATGGCCTCCAGCATAAACTCGACGACGCCGTTGTCGAGGACCTGGGCGTCGAAGCTGCGAGCCTTGTCGACCGTGAGGCCGTGATGGGGGAAACTCACTCTCCGTCGACTAGCCTGGAGACGGTGGTGCGCTGCCCTCAAAGGCAGTAGCTGCCCCAGGCCCCTTTCTCCACAGCCCGGAGTCATCTGTTTTCGGGACTAGGTCCTGGGTCCATCGGAGACGGGCGTTGGGCCTCAACGGTTGAGACTTTGGCTGAGGAACCAGGGTTCACGCACCTGCACCCAAAACCACTTCGAGTTCCAGAGCAAAGGCTCCAATCCTGACCGCTACTTCCGCCGCTCTCCGAGATAGTGCGGCTTCAGAGGCGGCTAGCTCGGCTTCCTCATGCTGCCGACCGACATCCTGAAGAAATCCCTGGAGCCAGCGGAGATCTCTCGCAGCGCCTCGAAGGTCCTTAGAGAGTCTCGAACCCTGCGATTCAGAGGCCGGTTGGTCGCCGCTCAGGGTGAGTAGGTAGGCGAGGCGGCCGATTCGGCGGAATGCATCGGCGTCGGTCGGGTTGAAGTGGGCGGTCAGGAAGCTCTCTCGAAACACCGCGAAATGTTCCCAGCTCTCGGCAGGAAAGGGGTTGCTAAACTCGTCCTGGTCGGTCATGGAGCTCTATTTTCCTTGAGTGGCTAGGCCCGGTCAGGTGCTCTAACACTCGACTGGGCCGCTTCGTTGATGATGCCCTACCACTAAGGCCGACCGGGGCGAGATGTCAACGAACCAGAGCAGACTCACAAGGCCACAGAGAACTGGATCCGAGGTCCCAGAGGGCATCCCAAACCAGCAACTACGCCAGCTTTCGATTCAACTTGTTTGCTCATTGTTTGCTCGGAGGCCTGGTGAGGGGTGTCCAGGGGAGCCTGTGATTCGCTCTAAACTGTTGAGGGGAAAGAGTTTGAAATGGTGGGCCGTGCAGGGCTCGAACCTGCGACCTACTGATTAAAAGTCAGGTAGTTATGCTGTTTCAGCAAGCTTCAGGGCGTTGCTTCAGGTTTCAGTGATGACTCGTAAGTGTTGACATGTAAGAGTTTAACTCGTACCATTTCGAATCATGAGGTTTCATCTAGTTGCCGTCGCCATAGTACCTATGTAGTACCTCTTGGTACCTCATAGTACCTAGACAGTACCTAGAAATGGAAGCAAGCCGGCTTCCACCTCTGAAACCGGGAGGGTATGAAGATGGCCCGCATTCATCTGACTGACCGCAAGCTCCAGGCCCTCGAGCCGGGGCGCTACCAGACGGACTATTGGGACCAGGCGCTAGCGGGTTTCGGGGTACGGGTGAGCCCTAGCGGGCGCAAGAGTTTTGTGGTGATGTACTACGCTCCTGGCGGCAAGCGGCGCATGACCTTGGGTGCCTATCCGGCGGTGAGTCTCGCCGATGGGCGGCAGCGAGCGAAGAAGGTTCTCTACAAGGTCGCTGCCGGCGGCGATCCTCAGGCAGAGAAGCAGGCGGAGCGAAAGGCGGAGACCTTCGCGGAGTTGGCCGAGGAGTACTTGCGGTTGCACTCCAAGGCGAAGAAGCGGAGCTGGAAGGAAGACCAGCGGATTCTAGAGCGTGATTTGCTGCCGTTCTGGAAAGGCGTCAAGGCCCACGACATTGGGCGGCGAGATGTGATCCGTCTTCTGGACCTCATCGTGCAACGGGGTTCACCGATCATGGCGAACCGCACCCGGGCGCTGATCTCGAAGATCTTCAACTTCGGCATCGGTCGCGACATCGTTGAATTCAATCCGACGCAAGGGGTTCCAAAGCCGGGTAAAGAGAAGAGGCGCGATCGGGTGCTGACGGAAAGCGAAATCCAAGCTCTCTGGAAGGTTCTCGAAGGTCTGGCTCCGGCCATGGCGGGGACTTTTAAGATGCGGCTGCTGACTGCGCAACGGGGCGCGGAAGTTCTGCGGATGCGCTGGGAACACGTTGATGGTGAGTGGTGGCATATTCCCGCCGAGGTGGCCAAGAACGGCCTCGCTCATCGAGTGCCACTGGCGCCCCAGACCCTGGATCTTCTCGAGGAGCTTCGTCCGATCACCGGCACGAGTCCATGGGTCTTTGCCAGCCCGCGTGTAAATGGAGCGCGGATTACCGCGGTTCAGAAGGCGGCGGAGCGAGTCGCGAAGCAAGCTGAGGTGGACTTCGTTCCTCATGACCTTCGCCGAACAGCAGCCAGCCTCATGGCCTCCATGGGGACCTCCCGCCTGGTCGTCTCGAAGATCCTCAATCATGTGGAGACCGGTGTCACTGCTATCTATGACCGCTACAGCTATGACGCTGAGAAGCGGCGGGCCTTGGTACGGTGGGGTGAAAGGCTGGAGGAGATCCTATCCGGCACCGGTGAAGACAACGTCGTGAGGATCGCCTAGGCCGTGCAAGATGGGGAGAGCAGATGAGACCTAGGAAGTTACTCGCGAAGTTGGCGCGTAGGGATCTCCAGAAAGTTGGTTTCGCTGGCCTGCAGAGGTTCGTTGAGGAGAACGGATGACTGACTACCACATCAACATCTTCTTCAGCGACGAGGACGGCAGCTACATCGCAGACCTGCCGGACCTTGAAGCTTGCTCGGCTTTTGGCGGCACTCCGAAGGAGGCGCTCGCAGAGGTCGAGAAGGCGAAGGCAGCCTGGCTCGATGCAGCCACGGAAGCGGGAAAGCCAATCCCTTCCCCTCGCTACCGGCCCGTGATCTACCAGGTGTCTGGGTAGGCGATGAACCTTGAGGGGGTACTGAGAGCCCCTAATTCAGTACAGGCAACCTAGGCAATGAGGGTGGCTTTTTACCGATGGATCTTCAACTCGCTCGAAGCGCCCAAAGCACATGGAGGCCGCCATTGCCACCATCGAGAGCTGATATAGCTATGGCGCGGACGGGTGCCGGGCCTTGATAGGATGGGCTGGTAGAACAGAGGCTATCTTGGATGATGATCGCGAACTACCCACGGTTGTCACGATTCCTCAGCAGAAACGGGAGCCAGAACATGACCCTCACTCTCGAACTATCCCAGGATCTAGAGCGGAGACTCGCAACAGAAGCAATGCGCCAGGGGCTTCCGGTGGAGCAGTACGCTCTACAGCTCCTCGGTGACATTCCGAAGGCTGAGGCCGTACCGGCCAATGGAGCTGAGCTCGTTTCCTTCTGGCGCCGCGAGGGAGTGATTGGCTCACGACCAGATATCGAGAACAGCCAGGTTTACGCTCGTAAGATTCGTCGGCAGCGATGACGGAGGTTGGCAACTCGAATGCCGTACGCATCGACTGAGGTGCCTTTCAGGGTTAGGAAGTAGTAGAGGAGGTAGTCATGGAGATTTCGATCACGCTGCCAGACGACATCGCCAATCAGCTTGGAGCCCATTGGCAGGATCTGCCACGCCGAATGCTGGAGAATTTGGTTGCCGACGCATACGGAGAGGAAGCCATCACAGGACCGCAGGCGCTAGAGATCCTGGGATTGGAGTCGCGACTGGAACTAGATGCGCTTCTGAAGCAGAGAGGCGTCTATCTAGACTATAGCGAGAAGGATCTCGACGCGGACATCCGGACTCTGGAAGGTCTCCTTGGCGCGTGATCGTTGTCTGTGATACCTCATCGATCTGTTACCTAGTCTTGATCGGAGAGGTGGAAGTTCTCCCGAAGCTCTTCGGCGAGATTCATATCCCAAGGGGTGTTCACAGCGAACTCGTGGCGCCAGGCGCGCCACAGGCCCTACGGGAGTGGCTCGATAAGATTCCTGAGTGGCTCAGGATTCACGAACCACCGGAAGATAGCGATCGGGCGTTGAGTCGTCTTCACTTGGGTGAAGCGGAGGTTATTGCCCTGGCAAAGCAGCTTTCCTCGGATCTCGTAGTCTTGGATGATAGGGCAGCCAGAGCGGTTGCCGCTTCCTTGGGGCTCAACTTGACGGGCTTGTTGGGTGTTTTGGATAGCGGGGCAGGTGAGGGGTACCTCGATCTACTTGATGCTGTTCGCCGACTAAGAACGACAAACTTTCGGATCGCTCCAGCCCTGCTGCGGCGTTTGGTGCAGCGCTATTCGGAGCAAGGATGACTCTTCGGAGCCCAACCCATCTCGGTGCGATCGTTCCAAGATGAGGGGGAATTCGCCATGGGCTGCACCCCAGAAGGCGAACGTACCCAACAAGTAAGAACGGCAGCTTCAGCATGCGTGGAGCGCACATTGGGAGCGACTTTGATGACTTCCTCGCTGAGGAAGTGTCCATCGAGCAACAGCGGCGCCGTGAATAGGGGGTGGGCTGATTGGATCGAGGCTGTAGTAGGGAGCTGGATCCGGTTTCTTCGGACCCGTTGAGAGATGCTCTGAACGCACCGGAAAGGCAGATATCATGGACGAGAACAGGCTGCTGGAACGAATCAACATCAATCCTGCCATCTATGCTGGCAAGCCCATCATTCGAGGCCGCCGCTTGGCGGTTGAGCATGTTCTGGGGATGCTGGCTGCTGGAGACGATATCGAGACTCTCCTCGAGGGCTACCCCTGGCTGGAGCGTGAGGACGTTCTTGCTTGCCTCCTCTACGCTCGCCGCCTCGTCGGCCGCGAGCGGGTCGAACCCGGGCTGCTAGAAGGCGGCTGGTGAAGCTTTCGCTGGACTCTTGCGTCTGAGGGCCTGCGTAGCATGTGCTGACAGAGGCTGGCCACGATGCCGTTTGGGCGGGTGATTTCGACGACTTCCTCACCAAGGAAGACCTTCTAGACGAGACCGAGGTTCTAGCCAAGAAGCGGTTTTTCGCCCACCTAATCGCACGGGAGATGGAAGGACGCAGGCTGTCGAAGGCCGCCATGGATCGCCGGATGGAAGCGTGCCGGTCAACCTTGGACCGACTCCTGGACCCTGAGGTGCCCTCTGTAATCCTTTTCACCATGGAGAAAGCTGAGCGAGCCCTCGGCAAGGAATTCCGCTCCGAACTTGTGTAGGAGCTCGACTAGCAAGACCCCTTGCTATCGAAAAAGAGCGGGGCCGTCCATGACTGCAGGCCTGCGAAGTGTCGAGTCGCTGACCTCGCCGGCTTTCATCTATATCACTCAACCAAGGCTGCTGTTCTCGAACTAGCCAGCGAGGGTTGAGATCTCCTCGCTCTGCTCCTGTCACCCCCGGCCCAACTCTCCCCAAGTCTCCGGCCCAGAATTTCCCCTGATCTCCGACGAAGGTATCCGCTGAATTGGCAGTAGACCTCGGACGAACAACAACAGCGAATAGCCATCAACAGAGCGCCATAGAACCGAATAGAACGGTGTATAACGGTGTATAACGGTGTGTAACGGTGTAGGACCGAGTAGAACCGAATAGAGCGGTGTATAACGGTGTAGAACCGAGTAGATCCGAATAGAACAGTGTGTAACGGTGTAGAGCCGAGTAGAGCCGAGTAGAACCGAGTAGAACCGAGTATGACGGTGTAGG
>JAHZIX010000029.1 GCA_022601195.1 Deltaproteobacteria bacterium | reverse complement strand
CCACCAGGTCTTCGAGAACGGTTCCGAGAAAATGATCAACTCTCAGCAGGTCCAAATGGCCCTGTGGCTGGCGGTCAAAGAGCTCACCGCTAGCAACGCGGAGCTGAAGACCAAGCTAGAAGCCCTCGAAGCCGCCTCGGCCCAGTAAGCACGGCCCACTAGATAACCTCTAGTAGACAAGACGCCTCTTACCGGAGCGCTCCTTTCCCAACCTAGGGGACGGAGCGCTCCTTTTGGGTTACCCCACCTTCGAGCCTCTCCTCGATACGCACCCAGTCGAAGCCAAGCCCCACCAAGGGCCCTTTCTCCTCCTGCGCTCGCCTCAAGGCATTCCCGTCCACCTGAAAAAGAAGAGTCGTGTCTCCCTGGGAAGGCACCCGCTCAGCGGCAAGGTCTCCCCCATAGACTCCGGGGGCAATCCGTTCCAAAAGGACGGTCTCGCCACCGACGAGCAATTGCAGGCTGCCCAGGAGCTCTGCAGAGATCCCGTTGGCGATACGCAGATCGATGCGATAAGCCCTCTGGGCCAGGGGGAAATGCAAAGCGGCCCGTTCATGAGGCATAAAGCGATAAGTGATCCCACCTGCGGTGGCCCGCAGCCCCCCCCAGCCGAGACCGAAAAACTGATCCCCGTCGAATTCGATCTCGAATTGAGAGGAGCGCTCGGTCCTAGGTTGGGATCTCGCCGACTGAGGCCGAGCAGGCAAAGGTTCGACCTTTAGCAAGCTTCTCTGTACCTTGGGATCGTCCGTAGAACCCACGAGTGCTTGGGGCCGGTAGTCCACCCCTCCCGGCTCTAGGGACACCCACTCCGGCAGAGTTTCCAAAAGCGACACTCGCCCCTCTCTGTCCCGCTCGAAGGCCACCACTTGCGAATAGGGAACTTGCCACTCCAATTGGGGCGCCAACCACTTCTCTTCTCGATGCTCGATTTGGAGTCCATCAGCCCCTAGCTCACACCACTCACCCCGCCTCCGCAGGAAGGGATAACAAACCTGAGCGTTGAGGTTCTCTAGTCCGTAAAGAAACGACAGACCGGCACGGAAATACCGGCTGTAAGGGAACATCTCCGGAGAGATCGCCGCTCGGTTACCTCGATCGAAAAGAACCACCAACCGGGTCTTCTCATCGAGACTGGGCGCTTCTCGGTGGATCGCCGCAAGCAACTCCTGCTGGTCCCAGGAAACCTCCGCGAAACTGCGATGCTGGGCCAGCAGGTGAACCACCCCCAAACCCGCTAACAACCCCGTCGCCAGGGCAAAGGCGTACCGACCTAGTGACGAACAGAGAAGCCGGAGGGCCACGGCAAATAGCAGGCCACCCCCAATGGAGGGAAGAAAAAAGGTCCGCCAGGTATCGCTGCGCACCTGGGTCGGCAAGTACATGGCGAATCCCGCAGCAACAACGACGAGCGCCACGACTCCCCATAGGGTTGAATTCTGCCAAAGAAGCTGCCTAGGAAACGGCTGAGGAGACCGGCTCTCCCCAGCTTTCTGCCAATTCCCCACAACCGCCACTACGGCCAGGACGCCCAGAGCTGCCGCCAGCCCAATTCCTAGATCTTCCCCACCGGCTCGGTGCAAGCTACCCACCGCTTCCTGCCAGCCATCCCACAGAACCCGTTTGTAGGCCAAGCCCAAGTGGAGGGCCATATTGCCAAGACGCTCACTCAAGGGCTCGGCAGCAACAATGTCTGCATGGTAGGTCTCTTCCACCGTAAGGAAAACAAAAACGTAGCGCCCCACCAGAAGAGCTAGCGCTCCGTACCAAAGCCCCCACACTTTCAGTTTCTGCCGAACTGGCCAGGTGCCTCGGGCTAGGAGCAACAAGGGACACGCGATGGCCAAAGGATATGCGGCTTCGTAGATCAGCAAGGAAAAAGAGAGCAGGAGAATCGTCGCTATGGTCAGACCGACCCGGAACTTTCTCTCGAGCTCGAGAAAGCCCCAAAAAGCGAGGAGAAAAAACATCACGTGCCCCTGAATCACCGTGGTGCGGAGCGTCATTTGCCCGGTGTCAGCCGGAAATAGAATAAATAACACCGCCGCGCAAAGGCCAACCTCCGGGCGCAGGCCCAAACGTCGGAGAATCCCATAGAGAGTCACCCCTTTGCCCCAGATAAACCCCCAATGGAGCAGGTTCAGACCAACGAACGAACCAGGGGTGAGCAGAAAGGGAAGATAGGTTTGAAGGTAACCCAGGGGACGCAGAAGTTGCTCGTAGAGGGCGAAGGGGCTCAGGCTGCGACCGAAACGATCGAGATACAACCACTCCTCTACCGTACCGCCAACGCTAAGGCCAAAGGGAAGCCACAGAGCCGCACTGACCGCCGCCAGAATGCCGGCGGACAGCAAGCCGGCGCGATACTCCTCGAGAACCGCCTTCAGCACAGAAACTCACCGAGGCAATCGATCACGTAGTCCTGGGAATCCACATCGAGATCATTGTAGAAGGGAAGCCTCAAGATACGCTCCGAAACCCTCTCGGTAACAGGAAGCCGCCCCATCGCCCCCTGGTGGAACTCTCCCAGATGAAGAGGAATATAGTGAAATACGCTCAGAATGCCTCGCTTCTTGAGGTGCAGAATCAGCCCTCGGCGGGCTTCTTCAGAGGGTAAAAGCAAATAGAACATGTGGTAAGCCTGCTGGCGATTCGAAGGTACCTCTGGCAGCGAAATACCGACTCTCTCGGCCCAAGGCGATAGCCCCTCGTAGTACCTTTGCCAGATATCCTGGCGCCGCTGTTGAATGGTTGTCGCTGCCTCCAACTGAGCTTGCAGGTAAGCGGCGAGAATATCTGACAAACCGTAACTCGAACCCACGTCTACCCAGGTGTACTTGTCCACCTCACCGCGAAAGAAACGGCTTCGATTCGTTCCTTTCTGGCGAATCACTTCCGCCCGCTCGAAGAGGCTCTCGTCGTTGACCACCAAGGCGCCGCCCTCACCGCAGGCAATATTCTTGGTCTCATGAAAACTCTGCGTCGCGAGACACCCAAAGGTCCCCAATGCCTTGCCTTCGTAGCTCCCCAAGAGACCGTGAGCGTTGTCCTCGATGACCGCTACATCGTGGTGCGAGGCCAACTCCATAATGGGAGACATTTCACAAGCGACCCCCGCATAGTGAACGGGAAGAATGGCCTTGGTCCGGCTGGTCACGGCACCTTCGATGAGGTTCTCATCAAGGTTCAAAGTATCTGCCCGAATATCAACGAAAACCGGCACCGCACCTCTGAGGACGAAAGCGTTCGCCGTGGAGGGGAACGTGAACGACGGCATGATGATTTCATCCCCCGGCCCACAGCTCAGCAGCAGCGCACACATTTCGAGGGCATGAGTACACGAGGTCGTCAGGAGCACCCTTGGAGCACCGATCAGACTCTCGAGAAGACTTTGACAAGATTTCGTGAACTCGCCGTCGGCAGAGATCTTGCCCTGCCGAACCGCTTCAGCCATGTACTGAAGCTCGTTTCCCATGAGCACCGGTCGATTAAAGGGAATTCTGTACGCGGACACTATTCCTCCACTTGCAGGACAACAACCTGTACCGGTGAGGCAGGAACCTCTGCAGGCAAGACAGAAAGAGCTTTTGCCCTACTGTCGAACCTAGGTTTTCGCCCCCAGGCCTCTGAGCCTAAGAGACCAGATTTCTCGAGCTAGGAATTCACATAACTCCGGGCGCCACTGGAGGCTATGGGCGAGAGCATACCTTCTGCTTCCGAGTCGCAACGCCAACGGTGGTACCAGACTTGAACATCAACCGGAAAAATGCCCGCCCGCATGGCCACTCGCTGGGCCTTGAGGTTCTGCCCCTGGGTCACCGAAAGGATGCGGTCAGCACCGCTTTCGGCAAACCGGCGCAGGGCCGCCTCTAGAAGAGCTCGCCCAAGGCCCCTAGTTTTGGCGTCCGGGGCAACGGAGAGTAGGTCTATCTCGCCGATGCCATCACGGAGACGACAGGCGGTATATCCCTGCGGCTGGCCGGGGGCCCCGGAGACGAAAACAAATGCGGATGGACTGGTGAGCAGATTCTCGATCCAGCGCTCATAGAGACGATCACACAGAGCATCAGGGAATTGAGGGTCCCGATAGAACCGAGAATCTCTGAAAGCATTCTGCGAGAGCTCCTGGAGGCCGGGCAAATCTTCTTGGACAGCGAGGCGAATAGGGATATCCGCTGCAAGAGATCGGGTCGTCGGGGGCGCAGCCCCAGTTTCAGCCTCTAGGTTCAGCCGAATGTCTACCAGGCGAAACCTCATCCGCTCCGCCCAACGGATCGTCTCTCGATCCGAGGCGTCGGCAAGCAGGTAGAGGCAATCCACTCCTTCTTTCTCTGCCTGGTCGGTAATCTCCTGGGAAATGGAGTGGGTCAGCCTCTTCGGCACGACCCGAGCGATGCGGCAACCGAAATGCTCGCTGTCCCAGGGAAGCATTTCGATGACAGCTTCCGTCTTCATGCTGGGTCCTCGATGGTCATGGATTCTGTAGTTAGTAAAAGACCGCCCAGCAGGAATTCTCACCGCTCCCAGGGGTTTCGTCTATTCCGATTGCTTCTCGATACCCTGCCCTGGCCTGGAGTCTCTCGCCACATAGGGCGGCCGATCCATCAGATTGAAATGCATGCGAGCTAGGTACTCGCCAATCACTCCCAGGGCCAGGAGTTGGACCCCAGAAAAGATGGCGATGATGGAGGCCAGGAACGGAAACCCCGGAACGGAACCTCCCTCGATGAAATAACGCCCGACGACGTAGATCAGCACCAACACCCCAAAAAGGGCAAACGCAAAACCCATCAAGCTGGCTGCCCGCAGCGGACGCACCGTGAAGCCGGTCACCATGTTGAAGGCGACCCTCAAGAGGCTCGACGCAGAGTAAGTGGAACGCCCAATCAAACGCGGCTCGTGAACCACCGCCACCGAGGAGAACCGACTCGCCCCCCAAGTGAGGAGAGCATCGATGCAGACATAGGGGCCGCTGTAGCCAGCGAAACCACTGCGTACCGAGGTGTGAAAGGCCCGGAAAGCACTGGCCTGGCGGGCGTGCTCCAACCCGAGAACACTCTTTAGGGCAATCCGGCTCACCCAAGACGCTAGATTTCTCGACACATCATGTTCCGGCTCCACAGGTGGTCCATAGACCACGTCGAAACCTTCCGCGAGATGGTCGAGAAGAAGGGGAACCTGCTCCGGCGGGTGTTGAAGATCATCATCCATCGTAACGATGACTTCGCACTGAGCAGCGCGGATTCCGCACAGGAGCGCATTGTGCTGCCCGAAGTTCTTCACCAGGTCGATGCCAACGACCCAGGAATGCTGGGCAGCCAGCTCCTCGACTCTCTGCCAGCTGCCATCGCGGCTACCATCATTGACCAGGATCACTTCGAAGCGAGTCGAAACCCCGGGAAGCATTTTGCCGAGCCTCTCCACGAGCTCTCCGATGGAGTGTTCGCTGTTGTAGATCGGCACGACGACCGAAACACTGGCCGGAGGGGTGCCTGATGGAGTGGGAGGTTGAGACATTTCCGCGCTCTCTTGATCGCCAGGTGGTGATCGAATTTGGGAACCGCTGCGAAAGGCTTGGC
The DNA here is from genome assembly GCA_022601195.1 of Deltaproteobacteria bacterium. GTDB lineage: Bacteria > Acidobacteriota > Thermoanaerobaculia > Multivoradales > JAHZIX01 > JAHZIX01. Next base: position 500,738 of record JAHZIX010000029.1, on the reverse strand, counting down.
TGAGCCCGATGCTACCACCACTGACCATAGGCAAGCCCGTGAGGCCAGTGTTACCATGGCAGGTGGTGATGAACCAGGAATCTCATGACTCCGACCCGGTCACTCCTCACCCCACAGAGGCCTCCCCTCCCTCGTTCAACGAACACCGCATCATTCTCGATTACTTCCGAGAGCACCCCAGGCGAGCCGGGGTCATGCTCGATGTCGGCGCGATGGAAGGGAGCAGCTCCAGAGCTTTCGCCAAACTAGGCTGGGAAATTTACGCCTTCGAGCCGGACCCCCGGCAGGATCTACGCTCCGACCCGGACTTCTCGGACAAGGCTAGGATCCACATCTCCAACGCAGCGGTTTCGGACCAACCGAGTGGGAAAGTCCCGTTCTTTGCTAGCCCCGAGAGTCGAGGTGTTTCGACCCTGAAGCCGTTCCTGGAGTCCCATCAGGAAACGGGCAAGGTCGAGGTCACGACCCTCAGCGAGGTGGTTCAAAGCCAGAAGATCAAGAAAATCGACTATCTCAAGATCGATACGGAAGGGTTCGACCTGAAGGTTCTCGAGGGTTTCCCCTGGCGCCGGGGCGGCCTCGACAGGCTTGGTAAGAGTCGCTGGCCGGAAGTGATTCTCTGTGAGTTCGACGATAGTAAATCCTGCCAGCAAGGCTATGACCACGAAGACCTGGGCAGAGCCCTCGAGCAGCGCGGCTATGAAGTCTATCTCTGCGAGTGGAGCCCCATTCAGGAGTATGGCCAACCCCATAGCTGGGTAGCGGTGCGTCGATTCCCCTGCGAGCCCCCTGCCGACAAGGCCTGGGGTAACTTTCTCGCAGTCTCTCCGGGGGGCCACCCGAAGACTTTGCGGCGACTCATCCTCGAAGCGGTGCTCTCGGACCGAGCCAAAGTACAAGAATCTCTCAGCAATCGAGAGCACAATCTACCGACTCTCCTAGCAGCTTTAGACAGCCGAGAAGAGGCCATCCTCGAGCGCAACGCCGCTCTGGACCAAAAGAACGAGGCTTTGGTGCGGCAGAGAGAAGCCCTGGAGAAGCGAAATGCAGGCATGGAAGAGCGACTGCAAGCCATTCGTGAGCTTCGAGAAGCTCTAGCCAAGGAACGAGAAGTCCTCGCCAAAAGAGAAGAAGGCGCCGATCGGCTGAAAGAAGCTTTGATAGCAAGAGAAGAGGGCTTGGATCGTTTGCGGGAAGCCTTGGCGGAACGCAACGCTGGGATGGAAACGCGCCTGACGAGCATTCAAGACCTGAAGGAAGCGATAGGAAAGCGAGACCAAACCATCGCTCAGTTGAAAACCGCCCTGATCCAGAAAGAAGAGGGGCTAGAGCGCCTCCAGAAGGCTCTCACAGAGCGCAATTCTGGTATGGAAAAGCGACTCTCCGACATTCACCACCTGAAAGAGGCGGTGGCGAAAAGGGATGAGACCATCAAACGGCTCAAGGAGGTCCTACCCCAGAAAGACAAAGGGCTGGAGCGCTTGAGAACCGCCCTGACGGAGCGCACCAACAACATTGAGAGTCTTCGGGAAGCGCTCGCCCGTCGCGATGCTGCCCTGGCCGAATTCAAAGAGAAACTTCTCGCAAGGGACGCGGACATCGAGAGGCTTCAAAAAGCCCTGACTTCCCAACAGGACAGCAACGCCATAGGACCCTGATCTGCTCCTAGAGATCGCCGAACAGAAGCCTTGCCCTACTTTCGACGCTAGGCAGAACCTGTTAGAATTCGAACACTCCCGAGCCCTGAACCCTGTCGGATTTCTATCTATACCCAAAAGATTCTGTGTCTACACCGTAGGAGAAACCCGTTTCGAACCGCCGAAATATCATCCTGGTCGCCAACCCTTGCCACGTCACTCCGCAGGAGCATGACTTCTGGCGACTCGCTGCAGCCGAGGCCAAAGACCGAGGTTGGCATTGGGTAGAAGTGGCAACCCGGGCGCTGCCGACGACGGAGCTTGTAGAGTCCGTGTCCCTGCCAGCGCGACTGAGTGACCTATTTGCCAAGCTGCCAGCACCGGCCGCCCGGACCTCAGAAGAAAGCCCGGAATGGCTTTCCGCTGAATACACGCGGACTCTCGAGGATTGGGAATATCGCCGTTGGGGTCTTCCAGAGCGCCTCCCAGCAACCTTGCTCGGGCTGCTGCGGCTGGCCGATTTCGTCGAACACACCCTGAACCTGATCCGGCCCTCAGTTGTCCTGACCACCAACAAGATCGATCACGGTGTCACCTTGTTCCGAGAAGCCAGCCTCCACCGAGGCCTCACCACGAAGGTTGTGGAACGCTCCCCTCTGGACAGCATCTGGCTGGAGCCCGATGGTCTGTTCGGCGAGTCCGTGATCGACTCGCTCTATGGCGAAAGCTCCTCGAGCCAGTCGTCGAGAGTCACCGAGTTAGGCAAATCCTACGTAGCGAAAGTGGTCGAGAATCCCCATGGCTTTCGAGCCGCGACGGGCCCCCAAACCCTGCCTCGATGGCTCAGAGATCTCCCAAGGCCAATCTTCTTTCTACCGATGGACAACGTCTTGTGGACCGGGTGGGAGCAGGATAGCCATCCCATGCGGGGTGTCGACAACCCTCTCTATGCTTCACCCCAAGAAGCCATGGCGGAGCTTCTGGAACACGCCAAGGCCCTGGGAGGCTCTCTGCTCGTCAAACGTCACCCCGCCTGTCTGGCGATCCACCCAGAATCTCTACCTCGAGGCGCCCATTGGGTAGAGGGAGACCTCAACGCTCTTCTCGAGCTGGCGGACGTCGTAGTGACCTTCAACACCAAGGTTGCCTTTCCTGCCCTGGCTCTGGGTCGACCCGTGGTAACCCTGGCACCCAACCCAGTGGCAGCCTGCGATGCGACCTATCATTGCTTGGACCGTGGCCAGGTCAGGCAAACCCTGCAAGAGGCCCTGACTCGGAAGAATCTAAGCGCCAAGCTGGAGACATTTCCTCCCTTCGTGGGCTGGTTGGCCGACCAGTTCTTCTACGATTGTGTGGAGAAGGCGGAACCGGATCATCGAGGACCGCGACGCTTCGTCGAAGACCTGATCTCTCAAGACGGCATCTCCCAAGACGACGTAGCAGAAGAAACCGTCGACGACCTCCAACTGGCCAGCCTGGCCCAGGACCTGAGAAGGCTTGCCGCGGTGGCTCCCAAGGTCTCCCCGTCGAAGAGTCAGCCCCAGGCCGCTGCTCCCGGACCCACGGTGGCTTCAAGACCTACAACGCCCCACCCCAAGAAAGCTGCCAAGAGCGGCCCCGACTCCCTAGCGAAAAAGGCCCTCGAGACCTTACGCCAGGAGGGCTTTCGCGAGCTGAGTCGCAAAATGACTCTGTGGGCCTTACCCCGCTTGGGCAAAAGGACTCTGGCGGCGGGAGCTGCAACGCTCGAACGGTTCGGTATCCGCACCGATGAGCTAAAAGCGAAGCAACCTTACCTGGTGCAATATCGCCGACAGTGGTTCCCTGACCGGGCCGTTCCCTACTCCAAGGTCTTCCAGCGCTTGTGGCTGTCCGGCCTGTTCGCTGACTCGCCCCTGGCCGCCACCGGGTGCAATGAGCAAGAAGTCACCAAGCTGCGAAACCTAGAAGGTCATTTTGCTGGGCAGCCTGTCGTCATCCTCAGCGATTCGGCCTCGGAGCCATCCGGTAGCCAAGAGACGAGGCTCATCTTCGCCGTCGATCATCGCTTCACCGACACTCAGGACCGAGAACCCGCGTTCTACACCACCTTGGATCCCCTTTTAGCGAAACAAGTCAAAGAGTGGTTGAAGTCGAGCCAGAAGACCCTCTTTTTCCTACCTCAAGCCCTCTTCGGCTTGGTGCCACCGAGTCCCCGGCTGTTCTGGTTTGGAATGCAACCTGTACGGCCCCAGCCTTCTGTCATCTCCCCCGTTGAACAGGGTTTTGCCGCAACCGACTCTGGCTCTGAAATGGCGGCTGAACTGGCGAGCCACCTGGGCTGCGCCCTTATCTCTAGGGAAATTGGCGACCAGCAGACCCCCTCCGCCCCCCTTGGCCAGGAACCCTTGAGGTGATTCGATGCCAGTGATCATTGATTTCGACATCAAACGCCTCGTCGACGCCAGCGTCAGCCGCAAGCCGTACCAGGGCATTACCCGCTATGCACTGCGACTTTTTGAGGCGCTGCGAGATCTCGGCGATGAGGTGGTCATCAATCCGGTCTATCTACACCCATTGGACCCCCAGCGCATCGGCGTCCAAAAAGCCGTAACAGAGACCTTTGGTCTGGATGCCGTCTCCACCCTGTTCGGCGAAAGTGTCAACACTTTGTGGGAGCGCCACCCGGTCGCCGGCTCTCTTCTTCGCCTCATCAATGGACTCGAACGACGCTTTGGTGGTGATCAGAATCGGCTCGTAGGTCGAGCCCTGGGATCTCTCCAGCGACAGCTGGTGCCAAAAAGCTTCGGTACCTCGGAGAGCTCGTCCATCGGAGGGCAGATCTTTCATTCTCCGGTCAACCCGCTACCTCCCCGGCGCCTCACCAAGAACCACGCGAGAGTGGTCACGGTTCACGACTGCCTATTCCTCAAGTTTCCCGAGTTCTATCCGAATCCCGGCCAGGTGCCGGCGATCCGCCGGACTTTGGACAGCATCGACCCCAGCACGGACTTCGTCGTTTGTGACTCCGAGAATAGCCGCCGAGACCTGCACAGCTACCTCGACATCGACCCCAGCCGCACCACCGTGGTCCCCCTGTCGGCAGACCCTCAGTTCTTTGACCCGGACACCGAGAAGGCCCGCCGTCGGCTCGACTCCCTCGGGGTGACTCCCGGTGAATACCTCTTGGCGTTGGCTCAATCCGAACCTCGCAAGAACATCCCCAAGATGGTAGAAGCGTACCTGAGGGCTCGCGGCGAGGATTCGACCCCTGAGGTAGACCTGGTTCTCGTCACCTGGGAAAGTCACCGCATTCCTCTGCTCTCGACTCTAGAGGACCAGGGGTTGATGAGGGACTCCATCAAGATCATTACTGATGTCGACGACGCTACTCTGTCAGGCCTTTATGGCTTGGCGACGGCACTCGTCTACGCTCCCCTGTACGAGGGATTCGGCATTCCACCGTTGGAGGCCATGGCTTCCGGTTGCCCGGTGATCGTGGCTGACAATAGCTCCCTGCCCGAGGTGGTCGGCGAGGCGGGTATCTATGTCGATGCGGAAGATGTTCAATCGATTGCTGTCGCCATCACCGAGCTGGTTGCCGACGCCCAACGGCAGAGTCACCTCCGGGAGCTAGGGTTGGCTCACGCAGCCGGTTTCTCATGGCAACGCACCGCTCAGATGACCCTCGACTTCTACCAGGAAATGCTCGAGACAGACGATAACTCCGAGAAGTAGTGCTCCGGCCCCACTAAGATAGCCCTTCAACCCAAAAACAAGCTCGCAGAATAAGGCCACCCAGGAGACAGGATGACAATCAAGAGTTACCACGTAATCGACCTTCCGGACGGCACCACCACGGATGGACAGGTGGATCGACGGCCGGACCCGACTCACTTTGGCCTCGACGGCTGCCCCCTAATGGAGGGAGCCCGAGTCCTAGACGTAGGCGCCTTCGATGGCGTGTGGTCCTTTTGGGCCGAGAAAGCCGGTGCTGACTACGTTCTGGCAACGGACGTAGAAGAGGTTGTCAAATACGATTGGGGTTGGCATGGGGCTCCGGCCTCCCTCCAAGGAGAACGTCGCGACTCCAGCTTTCATGAAATCCGTGAAGTTCTCGGTTCGAAGGTGGACCGCAAGGAACTCACCGTCTACGATATCGACCCTCAGGAGCACGGCCTCTTCGACCTCGTCGTTTTCTATGGCCTGCTCTATCACCTGCGGCACCCTCTCCTAGCGTTCGATCGCCTGCGAGCCGTCTGCAACGGCGCGGTGGTGGTCGAGACGCACACCTCGGAGATGTCGCAGAAGGTCCCCTTCATGCTGTTCTATCGAGACAATGTACTGGCCAACAACCCCACCAACTGGTGCGGACCCAGTGAGGCCTGTGTCGTCCACTGGATGAAAGATGCGGGCTTTGACGAAGTGTTCTTCGAGCGGGCGGAAAAGAACCCGCGACCGAAGAGACAGCGCTTTATCGGCACCGTGGATGAACGCTGGACCGAGGTGTTTTCCAAGAGACCCAATTTCCAGCGGGTCACCAAGGCCTACCTGGAAGAAGGAAGAAATCGCGTCCTCCGATTGCTCGACGGCGACATCGAAGCCTGGGGCCCTTAGGAACCAGCCGAACTGGCCAAAGAGATCCAGAACGAGCCCTCACTATTGCTCGGAGAGGGTGCAGTGGATTTGTGACGGGTGGGTTGGTGCTGGGTGAAGTGCGTCGAGGGAGATCAGCAAGTTCAGAACGAAAAAAGCCACGGGAGGCAGGCTGCACCCCGTGGCTTTTCGTAAAAGGCCGGCTCAGTCCGAAGACCGAGCTCTTAGAGACCTAGCTTTTACTGGATCGAACGCTGTTCTTCCAGCCCACGTAGTCTCATATCCAATTCCTTGATCGTCTTGCTCTGAGCCTCGACCAGCTCATTCTGAGCCTGGACGACCTTGGTCAGCACTGCGACGATGTCCATGGCGGCGAGGCCAGCCCGGTCTCCCATGGCGACCAGCTCAGGAACATCCTCGGCGATGAAGCCCATGTACTCCTCTTCCGTGACGTCATTGACACCCATGTAGCGGACCGGCTGTAGCTCAGCGAAGGCTGCCATCGCTTCATCCAGCTCCAGATTGTGGATGTTGGTCTTGTTCTTGCGGGAAGAACCATTGGTCCACACACCGGCGGTGGTGACATGAGCACCATTACCATTGGTAGCGTCGGTGCCGACGTGGAGAGGATGAGTCGGGCTGGTGTTGAGAATGCCGACTCGCGGCACGGTGGTGATGCGAATCACGTCCGTGGTGCCGTTGGTGCGAATGGCGAAGTTGCTGTTGGTCTGCGCTCCGAAGAGCACCAAGCCGGAATCGAGGGCCTGAGAGAAAAAGCTGCCGCTCGTGCCATCAGGGCTGAAGATCTGCATCGTGCTGCCACTGGCAGCCGTGCTCCCCACATCGACCAGCATGACGTCGTCAGCACCATCTTTGATGTGAAGATGGCCACCCGGTGAGGCGGTGCCCAACCCGAGGTGACCGTCTACATCGACGAAAAGGCTGTCGGTAGGGGCGCCGGGACGGATCCGAAAAGGTAGCTGCGAGCCGTTGGAGACGTCGCGGACGAAGAAGTTCGTCTCATTGCCAGCCACATCCCAGGTCTGGGGTGCGAAACCGGAAGAGCCGTCCTGCTGCAAACGCAACGTCGGCGTGTCGCCGTCGATAGTGTGAATCTCCGTCGAAGGAGTCGAAGTCCGGTTACCGATGCGGCCGCCATCATCCACATAGAGGGAATGGCTGCGGGCATTGGCTTCCACGGTGAAAGGCGTCCGGCTGCCGGAGATGTCGTCGATGGAGAACTTGCTGGCGCCGCCGTTGGCCGAAGCATTGGCGGTCAGCTGCCAATCCGTGCTGGGAAAGCTCGCCGCGGTGCTGGTGTCGTCAAACTTGATGCGCAGATTGTTCTCTTTGAGGCGGATGGTGTCGAAGCTGAAGCTCTCGCCGTTGACACAATCAAAGCCGATGCAGGCGCTGCCATCGACGATCAGATCATCGTTGATGACGAAGTCTGCGGCGGAAATGTTATCCAGGTTCGAATTGCCCACGGCAATGTCGAGAGAACCCAAATCATCTACCAAGGAAGTCTCTTCCCCCTGGAGCTCCGCGCCTGGCTCCCGCTTGTTGGGGTCCACGAACTTGCCGTTGGAGATGCCAACATAGACATTCTGGACCAAAGGACCAGGGGGCAACTTGCCCAATTTCCGCAGCTTCTTGGCCAGAGGCTCGGAAGGCTCTCCGCGCTTGCGGGCCGCCCTGAGCATGTCCTTGATGTCTCCGCTGATCTTCGAGTTGGCCCGTAGCTCAATGGTGAAAGAGCCGTTCTCGATGGGCTCTCCCTGGTCGTCGTAGGGTTCGAAGTACGGAGTTTCTCCCGGCTCGAAGGTGCGCTCGATAAAGCAGCCATCTCCCCCAGCAGCGGTGACGGTAATTCCCTCGGTGGAAACGACGGGGTGAAAAATCACCACCGACGAGGTGACTTCCACCTCAGCAATTTCGGGCTGTTCCTCCGGGGCGGCGTTCTGAGCGACAACGGGTACGGTTAACGCTAAGGCAAGAGTTAGTGCGGAAGCCGTGGCGCGAAGCCCCGCGGCTGTAAAATCTCGGGCATCCTGTTTCATCTCGTGTCTCCATCAGGTCGTGGTCGGGTAGCCAGTGTGTAGCGCTGCTCCCCTCGAATAGGAAGTTGACTCGGTCGCCGAGTTGACCTACATCAGCTCGAATCGACGCCACAAAAAGTAAATCATTCCTTGCGGAGTCTAGAACCGACTCGACCGGAAGAGGAATAGATCTAAAGACTCATATCGGGGACTACCTAGAGAAAAAGTTCTCTTTCAGCATGCATAGAAATCCGCTCATCAGCGAGAACGAATCATCTTGGAGGAACCAACCTTGGGGCAGGCGATGCTGAATCCTGATGCGGCTCCAGAGAGAGTTTGGCCTAGACGACCCGACGGAACACCGCTGTGTTCCAACCCACCCCAACTTGCTCGAAGCTCTTGTGGGGCACGACCAATTGGTCCACCGCTTCTTTGACTCCAGGCCAACCGGGATGGCCATAGTCATCGAAAACCAGGAATCCGCCCATCTCGACGTGATCCCGGAAGGCCTTGAAGTCTCGAGAGACGCCTTCGAAGGAGTGATCACCATCCAGCAGTATCAGGTCATAAAGACAGCCACGGGCCCGGTCCAGGATCTCGGGATCTGTGGGCTCTCCCCGTAGCAAGGTCACGGATTCCTCGGGAACGTCTGCCAGCCGTAGGTTGCGCTGCAGGACTTCCCAGGAAATGGGAATTCCTGTCACCGGGTCTTTCGCACCTTGGGAGTGGTAGCTTTCCAAGGGATCGATCAAAGTGAGGTGCAGCGAGGGAAAAAAGCTGGCCCATAGATCCCACAGCCCAATAAACCCAACGCCAAATAAGGTACCTATCTCTAGCATTCGGAAGTCTTCCGTCGACCTGGCGAGACCGACGACCACCCTCAGAATGGCGTCCTGAATGCGACCTGCTAGACGCCCCTGGCAAAGGTCTTCGAGATGATTCAACCGGTGCTCGAAGTAGCGAATCTGCTGTAGCCGTAGTTCCAAACCCAGTCGCTGGGACCAATCTTCGAGAAGAAGAGTCTCATCCTCGGAGGTCAGCCGGCGGGAAAAGGGCTGATACCGCTTTGCCTCTCGCACGGCAAAACCCTGGGAAACCTGGTCCCGTAGCCGCTCCATCTCACGGCCGATGACGGTGTTGGCCCGTTGCCGCTCCTTCTCGACCAGTTTTTGGATCGCCTGGTTGGTGCGATGGCGCTCCTTGTCCACCGCCTCGACGATCACCTCCTGTCGTATCTGACGTTCTCGCCGCAGCGCTTCCTGAAGCTCTCGGATGCTCCCTCGCGCGGCTTTGAGCTCACCTTCCAGATCGGCCCCTCGAAGTGGGTCGTCGCTGCTTTGTTGGTGCTTGGTCACGGGCGAAATTATAGTGGATCCGGAGCTTTCTAGAGGGGCGCCGCCACGGCCTTCTCGGGAAGACGACGATGGGACTGCTCATAGGCAGCGAGAACTTCCTCCGCGCTCCCCTCCATCTTGGTACACCCCTGGTCGATCCAAACTACCCGATCGCAGAGCGAGCGAATGGTGGCACTGCTGTGGGAAACCAATACCACAGTGTGATCTGAGAGGATCTTCTTCCGCATCATGGCGGTTGACTTGGCGACGAACTCCGAGTCGCCCACTCCCAACACTTCATCGACGAGCAACACATCCGGATCGACATGAAAGGCGATGGAAAAACCGAGGCGAGCCCGCATCCCAGAGGAATAGGTCTGCACCGGCTCGTCGATGAAATCCGCCAGCTCGGCAAAATCGATGATCTCCGGAAGCTTGCGCAGCAATTCTCGACGTTCCATACCCAACAACATACCGCTGAGAATCGCATTCTCTCGACCGGAAAGGTATGGGATGAACCCCACCTGAAGGGACAGCAAGGTGGCCCGGCAGCCAAAATTGGCGTATCGCCCACTATCCGGCCGAATGATGCCTGCAAGAAGCCGCAGGAGAGTACTCTTGCCGGCGCCGTTTCTGCCGATTACCCCCAACGTCTCCCCCCGAGACACTTCCAGCGAAATGTCCTTCAAGGCCCAACGGACCTCCCGGCGGCGGGAAAAGAGATTTCCCGAGCGCCCGTAGTAGACGCCGGCATGACTGATACTGAGGAGTTTTTTTCCCATCTTCTCAACGACTCAGTTTGGGGTAGACGAACTCGTAGCGCCGAATCAGCCGCTCGCCCACTAGAAGCCCCAGCGCGCTCACCAGGCCGATCCATAGCAAGCGCTCCAGGTTCGGCCAAGTACCTTCCAGCAAAATCTCGCGGTACGCTTCGATCAAGGAGGTCAAGGGGTTGAGGCGCAAGAGGGACTCGGCCTCCGGACCGAGAACATCGACATCGTGAAAAATGCCGGAAACGAAGAAAAGAAGACGCAGCAGATTCTCCAAAACGACCCGCAGATCAGGGATGAAGGGGGTCACGGCAGCGGCGATCAAGGTGAGACCGGCCACCAACAAGCCCTGGACCGGAACCACCACTGCCAAAGCCAGGTAATGAACCCCGGGAGGAAATCCCAGCACCCATAGAAAGGCGATCAGGAGAGAGAAGACGACGATGAACTTGAAAGCATCGCTAGCCAGAGTCACGAGGGGAAGCACTACTTTCGGCAGATAGACCTGCTGCATCAAGGAGCGCGATTGCAGCAACGCACTAGCCCCATGAGTGATGCTGGTCGAAAACCATCGCCAAGGGACCAAGCCGACGATCAGGAAGAGGCCGAAGTTGGCGATTCCCTGACGGAATAGGTATTCGAAAACGAAATAGTAGACCCCCATGGAAAGCAGAGGCTCGGCAACCCACCAGGCATAGCCCACATAGGTCCTCGAGGACTCAGCCCGCAGCTCGGCATAGGTCTTGTACAGAATCAGAGCTAGGTAGCGGCGAAAATATCCGGGCCGGCGACCCTGGTTTGCAGTGGAAAACTCGGACATGGTGTGGTGAGAAGTAGGTGGATCGAGGGAAAGAAACACAGCTAGCTGCCCGGGCGACCCTAGCACAGCCTCGATCTTACGGTGAACCGCGCAACAGGGTGCAGCTGGGAGTCTACTCGGTGCTCAGGCGCGCTGTCGCCCCCCCATCAACAACCAGGATCTGGCCTGTAATGAAGCTCGCTCGACGACTATCGCCAAGAAAAAGCACCGTCTCAGCGACTTCCTGAGGAGTCCCGATACGCCCTGCCACGGTTCGCCTAGCTAGCTCTTCTTTGCGTTCCAGAACCGTCCCGGCAGCCGTACCCTGGGCCAAATGATCGCGGGCCAAGCCAGCTTCTAGCATCGGCGTGTCGACCGCTCCAGGCAAGACCGCATTGACCCGAATTCCTCGCGGAGCGAGCTCGATAGCGAGGGCTCGCGTCAGGGCCACCAATCCACCCTTACTCGCCGCATAGGCAGCCATGCTGACGGAAGTGGCGAGGGCATGGACAGAAGAGATGTTGACCACCGATCCACCGCTCGCCGCAAGGTAACCGGAGGCTTCACGGGTCAATTGGAAGGGAGCGCGAAGATTTACCGCCATCACTTCATCCCAGGCTTCGTCCGTGGTCTCTTCCAGGGAGGCTGTTTTCTGGACGGCAGCGTTGTTGACCAGAAGGTCGAGCCTTCCCTCCTGTTCTCCTATTGAAGCGATGACTTCTCGGACTGCACCGGCATCGGCAAGGTCCGCGATCCGCCATCTTCCCTCTGGCGGCGCCGATACCGCCTCTTCTCGATCGACCCCAATCACTCGCCACCCTTCCGCTGTCAGCAACGTCGCGATTGCTGCCCCGATGCCCCCCGCAGCGCCGGTCACCAGCGCCACCGGCGAGCTCAGGGAGCTCAAAGCTCCATCCCCAGGCCGCGCAGGAGGTTTTCGATCGACAGCTCATTGACCCGCAGCACCGCTTCGAGGGTATTGGAAGCGTTGTGGGTTCCCAGGACCACACCATCGAATCCGAGGAGAGGGCTACTGGCCGCCAAGGGCTCCCTCTCAAAGACATCCAAGGCGGCTCCAGCCAGGTGACCGCTAGCCAAGGCTTCGACCAAGGCTGCTTCGTCCACCAGCTGGCCTCGGCCAGTATTGATGAGATACGACCCCGCCGGCATCCGGGCCAGAGCAGCTCCGTCGATCAAATGCCGAGTCTGAGGAGTGAGAGGGCAATTGAGAGAAACGAAGTCGCTGCTACCCAGGAGATCTTCCAGGGGCTTCTGCACCAAACCGGTCTCACGGCGAAAGTCGGTCTCGATCTCGCCGATATCAGTACCGCTGACCTCCATGCCCAAGGCTTGGCCTCGCCGCACCACCGCACGGCCAATACTGCCAACGCCAACCACCCCTAAGCGTTTTCCTCGCAGCGACGTACCCTGCGGCTTGCTCCATCCTCCCTCGCGAACTGAACGATCCATCAGGTGCAAGCGACGAGTGAGCAGCACTAGATATCCTAGGACCACATCAGCGACCTCGTCGGCGAAAGCATCTGGGGTATTGGTCACCTGGATGCCGAGACGATGAGCCGCCTCCCGATCGATGCCATCGACTCCGATGCCCCACTTGGACACGATCTGGAGACGCGGGCGGCCCGCTTCCAGGACCCGATGGGTAAATTCGTCGTCACCGGCGATCACTCCATCGAAGCTCCCAATGATCGGTAGCAGCTCCGCTTCCCGCATTTGCTGCTCCACAGGAGGTGCTTCGACCTCGATACCGTAGCGCTGGAAGACTTCTGCATAACGCTCCAGGTGGCGCTGCAAATGGAGACAGAGAATCAGTGCACGCTTCCCCACGATCAACCCTCTTGTCTCTTTTGAAATAGGAACTCAGCTACCTCGAAGTCGATCTCTTCATCGATGTCCCAGGCCTCGTTGGGAGGCACCTCGAAAAGCTGAGGTCGATCCCCAATGCGATTGTGGCCGCGCAGCAAGGTATCCCGGTCGAAAACATAGAGGCAGGAGTTTTCTTCGTATATCGGCGGGAGATCTTGGGTGCGCAAAAGGATAGATGGATTGTGATTGACCGCTCGAGCTAGAGAATCCCAGAGACGAGTCTGCAAACGAGTCACCCCGAATAGGGAGTCAAAGCTCGGATAGGTAGCCAACAAGACTTCGAGGGCCTGCTGCACCGTAGCAGAACGCAGGAGCGGGTTCGTGCTATGGGTTTGGAGATAGAGATCCGCTTCCACAACACCCGTGGTGTGGAGTAGCACATCGTTCATGGGGGTCTCTCCGGCTCGCAAGTGCGCGGGCCTTTCCAGCAGCCGTACCGCAGGAAAAAGCCGAGCCGCCTCTTCGAGAATCGTCGGGCTGTCCGTGTCGATGACTACGGAATCGATGGCTGCGCATCCGAGAAGAGTCTCGACGATTCGGTGATAGAGAGGCCGCCCGGCAAACGAGCGAAAGTTCTTGCCGGGCACCCGCTCGCTGTTGTGACGCATGGGCACGATGGCGGCAACTGTGGGTCTGGTCATGGATTCCTTCTTCGTAGGCATTTCTTCACGAGCAGGTCTTCACGGGCATATCGTCACGGGCATATCGTCACGGGCATATCTTCACGGGCGTACATTCATGGTGGAGGCCTCCGGGTCTGGGTCGTTCCCCAAAGGGCGCAGAAAAGCTCTGGCAGGAGCCGCCTCGGTACCGACCAACGCCAGAGGAAGGCAAATCAACTCATAGGCCCCAGGCTCCACGGCGGAAAGGTTCAGGCTTTCCAACAAGACGACCCCTGCCTTCAGTAGAACTTGGTGGGTTTCGGGCCCATCCGAAAATCGTTGCACCGAAAGATAGTCGATACCGAATAGACGGATTCCCCTGTCGACGATCCAGCGGGCACCTTCTAAGGAAAGCGCTGCGTAGTCCTCCTGGAATTCCCCCGGGTGCTTCGCCCAGAGGGCGGAGTTGGGGGTACGCAGCAGGAGTCTGTCTACCTTTGCAGGCAGGTCTAGAGCTTCGAGCTCTGGAGGCCCGATGGCACCATCGACGTCGGAAAGGGCTACCCAAGCGGGCCCCACGAGGGCGTCGATAGAGATGTCCTCCACCGTGGCCCCATCGGCAACGAAATGCCGCGGCGCATCGATGTGAGTGCCCGTGTGAAGCTCCATAGCCAGGTGGGAAACATTGGCTACCGAGTCTCCCCCCATGGTGATCAGAGGTGAAACCCGAAAACCCGGGCTGCCCGGCCAAACGGGTAGCCGGTGGTCGAGGGGGACAGAGATATCGATCATTCCGGCAGCAGCGCCCGTGTTTTCTGGGAGTCCTGGGAGGCCGCCTTCCCTGTCATCTCCGAGCCTGTTAAAACATAGTCGATGGGGGTGGCACCAGGTCGACGCAGCTCTTGCTCCAGCCGCTTCGCAGTCGTTTCCGGCGGATAGTAGAAACGCATCCGGAGCTGGTCATCGACCCGTCCATATTGACGGTAGCCGCGATAGGTACCCCAGAACTGCAGGGTCCGAAACCGTGCGATATCGAAGAGATTGCCCAACAATTTGCCGCCTTTGGCCGCGGCCAACCAATCGCTCCAGATATTCTGGGTCGCCAACCGAAGAAAACTCCCCAGAGAAAAGCCTGAATCAGAGTAAATGGCCTTCAGAGCGATGGCCTCTCGTTCATAGCGACGGAAAATTTGCGCCGAGGTCTCATCGTGAACGTGAATGATCTCAGCTTCAGCAACGTAGGCAATGCGATGCCCCTGGGCCAAAGCCTGCTTCGCCCAGGAGAGATCTTCCAATCCCGTGAGGATCTCGTCATAGGGCATTTTCTCCCACAGAGAGCGGCGAATGGCAGCATTGGCGTTGTTGCAGAACGGATCGGTCTGCCGCAGGTCCGAATGGTCTGGAAACCAGGCCCTGAAAATTCTCTGCTCGGAAAAATGGGTGTCCTCATCTCCGCGCTGCTTCCCGTAGGTAAGGGCGACCTGAGGGTCCTCGAAAGGAGCAATTAGCCTCTCTAGCCAATCGCGATAAGTAGGATACACATGGGCGCTAGCGAGGACCACGATCTTGCCGCGAGCCGCCTTGCAACCGGCGTTGAGGGAATAGCCGAAAGAGAAATCCTCTTTCCGAATGGACACCAGGTCAACAGGGTAGTGCTGGGCAATCTCGACAGTACGGTCCGTAGAGCCTGAATCGACGATCACGATCTGAACATCCTGAACGCTCTGCTCCATGATGCCGCTCAGCAGCTTGCCGATATGGCGCTCCTCGTTATAGCAACGAACCACGACGGAGCAGCGCGGAACCGTAGACGGAGACGGAGAATCGAGAAAGTCGGTCATGTTAGAATTTCAAAGCCTCGAGCGCTGTAGATATTGTTCGCTGAAGAATGGATTTTACGCTTAAGAATATAGAGTTCATTCACAAGCGTAGGCACCTCATCTCTTGAACACTTTTACCACAAGGCTCAAGTGCCAGCGTAACCCTATTTGATAGATCTGCCGACCAAATTTCTGAATCCAATTTTCCTAGACCGAGCTTCCCCGCACTATGCACCGAGCTTTTTCCCGTAGCTGGAACCGCCTACGTTCCTCGAAACTACGGGGGCTCTATGAGCGGCTCCCTTCGAGTGTACAACGCCTCTACCGAGTGGCTTCCCATGGACCGGGGAAATTCTCCTGGGGACACAGCTCTATGGGTAGAGCTCACACAGAGTCCATTCTAGGCCCCTTGCGGAATCGGTACCGAGGGCACCGAGCCATCATCATGGGAAACGGCCCCAGTCTGAAGAACACGGATTGGGACCGGATTCGCAACGAATTCACCATCGGAACGAACCGCATCTACCTTCTCGCCGAAGAAATGGGCTTTTTTCCCTCCGCCTACTGTTGCGTCAACGGTCTGGTGCTCGAGCAATTTCACTCCGAAATCAGTGACCTTCCCAGTCTCAAGCTACTCGATTGGCAAAACGGGAGGCGATTCATCGCCACCGACCCCCGTACCGTATTTCTTCCGGAAGTTCCCTCAATGCGATTTCACCAAGACCTACTCTCCGGATGGAACCTGGGTTACACCGTCACCTTCGCTGCTCTCCAGACTGCCTTCTTTCTCGGTTTCGAGACGGTCATTCTGATCGGCGTGGATCACCGGTTTCAAGCCAAGGGGCCGGCCATGAAAGAGGTCGTCCTCCAGGGGGGAGATAGCGATCATTTCACCCCGGACTACTTTGGCTACGGGGTACGATGGCATCTACCGAATCTGAGTGGCTCGGAGAAATTCTACCGGCTGGCAAAACAAGCCTACGCCTCGGCCGGGAGACAAATCCTCGACGCGACGGACCAAGGAGCACTCGACATCTTTCCGAAAGTCTCGCTTGATGAGGCCCTCAGCCTCTCCGAGCCGAAGGCGGAGAAACCGTCCTCCTGAGAAGCCGGCAGGAAAATCTGTTCTTTCTTAGAAGGAAGAACTCCTGGTGAAGCCGCGGGACTTAGAAATCCTGTTGAGCGACCTCTCGAGGAACGAGAATCTCTCCAGATTCCTTCCCGACTACCACCGACTCGAGCCCTTCCCCCATCGCCTCCCGGTAGATCTCTTCGAGACGGGCTGCCGCTGCTGATGGACGGTGCCATCGGGCTAGGATGGCTCGACCAGCGGCGATCAAGCGGGCGCGCAGCGCCGGATCTTGCTGCAACCGCACCAGGGATGCGGCAAATTGATCAGCATTCCGAGCCAGCAATAGCTCTTTTCCCTCGGTCGCTTCCAAGCCCGCCGCAGCCTCCGGCAAAGCGATCACAGGCACCCCCCGTGCCCAGGCCTCGAGGATCTTCATGCGAACGCCCGAAGCGATACGCAAGGGAACGACCATGACGGAGCCAGGGGGAAAAGCATCTCGGCTGTCTTGGGGTGGGGAATACCGGGTCGCTCCCTCAGCCGCCAGGGCACGATTCCAATTTCCGAAGACGTGCAACCAGGCGCCCGGCAGTCGGGCTCGCACCGTCGGCCAGGCTCGGCGAGCGAACCAAGACACGGCATCCCGATTGGGAAACCAGCCCTCGCTGCCGAAAATGACCACCGCTGGTTCCCCTGGCAATGGCTCTCCCGCCTGAGGCAAGGATTCCATGAAGGGAACCCTCGACAAGCGAATTCTCGCCCGACCTCCTGCCATCTGCCTCAATCGCTCCGCATCTCGGCGAGTTAGAGCGATGGTGAGGTCGACCCGCCCCAAAGCCTCAGTCTCCCAGGCCGCTAGCCGGTGATTCTCTCGCTGGGCGAGAGACCTCAAAATCGGACGCTTCTTCGCAGTAGCAGCCCAAAGATCGCTCTCAACGTTTTGAGCCCTCAGGACCACCGGTATCGACCTCTCCAGGGCGGGCTCGGCCTGCGGCAGGGCTTGGAGCTGCTCCACATGGACGAGATCGAAATGCCCCTGGTCGAGCTGACGCGCTACTTCTTCCCGAACCTGGCTTCGACTGTGGCGATCGATGGAAAGGGGACGGCCCTTCCACCGAGAGCGCACGAAAGCTCCGGGCAGGGAGGGTAACTGAGCGGGAATCAGACAGGGAGAGCAGATCTCCCGCAAATTGGCAGCGACCTCCTCTACAGCCACTCCCTGGAAGTCAGCGGGAGCGACCAAAGTGACCCGGTGACCTCGCTGTGCCAGACCCTCCAGAGTGTTCATGACCAGCAGGCGACTGCCATCGGTAGTGGGCCACGGGGGCTTGGTAGTGATGTAGAGAATCTTTAGAGAGGGCCGATCTCGATACACTCCACCTTGCCGGACGAACCTCCGGCTTTTTCCCTCAAAAAGGGCTGCAGACCCTGAAATGCCTTGGACCACGGACGCAGGATATCATGTGAGTAGATTCACCAAAGCAGTCCTAGCTCTTCCGATCTAGGCCCCGGAGAGGCTCGGAAACACCTTTATTCCCTAGCTCCCGGCCTTTTCAAGAGAACCTTGTAAGGGTCTACCCCTAGACCGATCTACCCATTCAAGATGAGAAGAAGTGCCCAGAGGGCCACAAGCTCTTACAGCCCTCCCTTTCTTCCTCATTCGACTGAATCCTCGTTGGCCACAGAGTTTCTTTCCTAGAAACAACGGCAGTAGCTCCCAACAGAGAGCTCCCTCCAAGATCGCCCCCAGCTCAGAGGGATCTAGCTCAAAAGGAATCTAGCTCAGGGAACATCGTCCGAGGCCCTAGTCCCAAGGGCTATAGATCTTCGGCATAAATGGCTCCAATGTCCCATAGCTCTTCAGCGATAAGCACCGTTAGGATGTTGAGAAATTGCCTATTCGGCCATTCACTAGTGGGTGAAGGCCTTCTCATGAGCCTCGTGCTCGATCAAAGGGAATGACTGGAGGAAACGAAGGATGCTCAGACCGCTTGGAAAGAAGAGTGCTAGCTGGATCGCCGGATGCGCGACCTTACTACTGACCCCCGCCGCATTCGGTGCTCCCGAAGCGGAGCCCACCGGCTGCGATGAAAAAGCTCAGGTGGAATACGGCTCCAGCACGATTGCCTGGGACCCAGAGAACCAAAGTAATAGTGGCTGGATCCTCACCCTTGCTGGGCCCGGCTGCGAAGATACCCGGAAGGAATTCGAAGCGGGACAAACTCCCAAGTTCGTCTACCGAGACCTTGAAGATGGCGTCTTCAATTGGGAATTAGAACTCATCCCTAAAGTGGACGCCAACGGCCGCGCTGCTCTCAAGAGAGCCCGCGAGACAGGAGACATGAAAGAGGTCAAAGCCCTTCGGAAAGCACAGCGGCTCCCCGTGGAGCGCCGCTTCGCCTGTGGCGCTTTCCAAATCCTGGACGGCCGTATCGTCGAGGACTCGGAGCCAGAAAGACTGAACCAGGAGCAGGACCAGCTGAATTCCGAAGCGGCTGCTGCCAACGGCTTGACACCTCTCGGAGCCCCGGCTCTAGAAGACCCAGAGCTCGATAACTCGGCCCAAGCGGACCAAGTCATTCTCGACGACCTCATCGTTGACGGTAGCCTTTGTGTTGGCTTCGATTGTGTCAATGGCGAAAACTTCGGGTTCGACACCATCCGTCTCAAGGAAAACAACCTACGGATCAAATTTGAGGACACCAGTGGAGGCAGCTTCCCTAGCAACGACTGGCAGCTCACCGCGAATGCTTCCGCCAACGGCGGTGTCAACAAATTCTCCATCGACGACATCACCGGTAACCGCACCCCCTTCACCGTCGAAGCCAGAGCGCCGAGTCACTCCCTCTACGTCGATGACGGTGGTCGCCTGGGTCTAGGAACCTCTGTACCGGTAGTCGATGTCCACGTGGTCAGTGGCAATTCTCCCACCGTGCGTCTGGAGCAGAACGGCTCCTCCGGTTTCGCCCCTCAGACTTGGGATATGGCTGGCAACGAGACGAGCTTCTTCATCCGCGATACCACCAACGGCTCCACCCTACCCTTTCGCATTCGCCCCGGCGCCCCGTCCCAAGGCCTGGTGATCGATCCCGATGGCAAGATCGGCCTTGGAGTCCTCTCACCGACGGGCTCTCTCCACTCCCGCCGCACCGATGGAGAGACACAGCTTCTGCTCGAAGAAAATAGCGGAACGGAAGATGCTCGGACGATGATGCAGCTGAGCAACAATGGTCGAGTCCGTTGGCAGATGACGGATACTTCTGGCAACGGCCAGCAGTGGACGTTCTTCTCCTCCGAAGACAACTTCAACATCTCCTCTGGTTCCAATGCCGGTCAGGAGTTCGTACTCAATGGGAACGGTAACCTGACCATCACCGGCATGCTGTTCGACTCCTCCGATCGCAACCGGAAAGAGAACTTCGAGGAGGTCGACAAGAACGACATCCTGGAACGACTCGCCGCCCTGCCGATCACTCGCTGGAACTATAAGGAGCAGGAAGACTCCATTCAGCACATCGGCCCGGTAGCTCAGGATTTCCACGCCGCCTTCGGCCTTGGCTATGACAACCTGCACATTGCCCCGGCCGACAAGGCTTCCGTAGCCCTCGCCTCCATTCAAGCCCTCTATGCTCGCTTGCAGCAAAAGGAGAGGGAGCTGGAGGGTCTGAAAGCTCAAAGCCAACAGCTCGAGACCCTGCGCAGCCAGAACGAGTCCCTGCTCCAACGCCTGGAAGCCCTGGAAGCGAAGATTCAGTAGCGCCTCTCTGCCAGGGGCCCCTTCCAGGGTCTCAGAGAAACGCCACTCTATTCGGCCGAAGCAGCTCATCCGCTGCCTCGGCCGTTTTCTATTTGGCTCCTCGGATTCAGAGGCAGGACCTCCCGGTGGATCTTGGCCCTTCCTGGCCGCGAAGGCCCACGATGCCGGGAGATCTAGAAGGATTCACGGCGGTAGCACAAGCCGGTGAGAAGAAAGGGCCAGGCATCGGCCCAGGAAAGATGAGTGCTAGGGACCATGGATCCTGACCCTCTAGCTCCCTAGTCTGGATTCCGCAATCCCCGACATCGCTCCCGTACCTAGGAATCCAGAAGGAGGATCCGTACATGTTGCAGTCCCGGCAAATTCCCTCTGCCGTCTCGATCTCCATTTTTGTCCTCGCTATCATCTCTTTCCCAACCGCCCCTTTGGTCGCCTCCCAAGCGGATCTGGTGGCCGTCCACCAGAGTTCCTCCGCCCTGCACTTCGAACCCCTAGCGGCCCATGACGGCCTAGTTCTGACCGTCTCCGATCCCAATAACCGAGTCGAACGTCTCGAAGCCAATTCCGGCGAGACCATCAGCTTCCACCTCGCAGGCCGGGACGACGGCCTCTACAGGTGGGAGCTGCGCCTCGCTCCGGTGCTCGATAACAGCACCCGCCGGGAGCTCGCTGCTGGCCGGCGCAGCGAAGATACAGCGGCTATCTCACGACTCGAGATGGAGGGAAAGCTGCCAGCTCGTCCCCGGCTCACCTCGGGTTCTTTCACCTTGGCCGGAGGCTCTCTGGTTCAGCAAGGGCAAGAGAGTGAAGTCACCTCCGTGACCGAAGAACAAAGCACGCCCCACCTCGATAGCTCCGGAGCCCTCGCCCTCGATCATGGGGCCGCGCCGGATGAAGTGATCCTCGACGACTTGATCGTCGATGGCAGTGCCTGCGTCGGCCTCAATTGCGCCAATGGGGAGAGCTTCGGCTTCGATACCATCCGCCTCAAGGAAAGCAATCTACGGCTCAATTTCTTGGATACCAGCACCGGAACCTTCCCGAGCGCCGATTGGACCTTGGTCGCCAACGACACCACCAACGGCGGTTCAAATCACTTCAGCCTCTACGAAGCCAGCGCTGGGAAAACCCCTTTCACCATCGAAGCCGGAGCGGGAAACCATGCCCTCTACGTAGGTGACTCCGGCGACCTAGGGGTAGGCACCTCTATCCCGGAGGTCGAGGTCCATGTTGTGGATGGAGACAGCTCAGTCCTTCGCCTCGAACAGGATGGTTCCAGCGGCTTTGGCTCGCAGATCTGGGATATCGGCGGCAACGAATCCAATTTCTACGTCCGCGACTCTACCGAAGGAAATATGCCTCTTCGCATCCGCACCGACGCCCCCCAGAACTCGATCCTGGTCACCAACAACGGCAGCATCGGTTTGGGTGCCTCCCTCCCTGGAGCGCCCCTTCATCTCTACCGCTCCGGTGGAGATGCCCAGCTATGGGTTCAAGAAACCAGCAGCACAGAGGCTTCACGAACCCTGATGCAGCTCACCAACAACGGCCGCGTCCGCTGGCAGATGACGGATACCTCTGCCAATGGTCAACAATGGACCTTCTTCTCCTCGGAAGACAATTTCAATATTTCCTCCGGCTCGACGGCGGGGCAAGAGTTTGTGCTCAATGGCAACGGCAACCTGACCATCACCGGCATGCTGTTCGATTCCTCCGACCGTAACCGCAAGGAGAACTTCGAGGAAATCGACAAGGACGAGATTTTGGAACGTCTCGCCGCCCTACCGATCACTCGTTGGAACTATAAAGAGCAGGAGGACTCCATCCAGCACATCGGACCGGTCGCCCAGGATTTCTACGCCGCCTTTGGGCTCGGCTATGACGACCTGCACATTGCCCCAGCGGACAAGGCATCGGTGGCTCTGGCCTCCATTCAGGCTCTCTATGCACGATTGGACCAGAAGGACCTGCGAATCCAAGCCCTGGAGAAAATCAACTTCGAGATGCAGCAACGGCTGGAAGCGATCGAGACGCGGCTTCAGGCTCCCTAGAGCCCTTACCTCTCACCAAATTTGTCGCGAAGCGCCGTAGGTGCCTGGAGATGCAAAGGAGAAGGTGACTCCGAAGGCGCGGGCAGAGTGACACTCTGCTCTAGAACGGAATCGCCTTCTGATGCCGAAGAGTCCGTTCGGTGCCCAGCATCGAGGGTGGCACGGGGCTTCTGGCTCTGCTTTCTTGACGAAACCAGACCGGTATCGTCAAGAAAGCGCCTCGAGGAATCTCCCGCGGTACGCCACCAGCCACGAACCGTCCCTATAAGACTCGCTCCTAGCGAGCCGGGCCACCGTCGGGGCCGCCATCCAACCTCGGTCCGGGGCCCACCGACGAGCTGCGTTGCACTTCCCAAGGAGGGCGAGCCGTTTCCCCTCTCTTGAATCGCTCGAGATTCTGGGTCACGGCTTGCACCAAGTTGTTACGGCCAGCCTCCTGAGCTGTCGCTAGGAGTACCTGCTGCACCTGTACCGCCTCGTCGAATCGGCCGGCGGCCGCAAGAGCCATGGCGAGAGTCTCGGCATTCTCTGGCGCCTCTTCGGCTTTGAATAACTCGTCCGCCAGTTCTACGGCGCGGGCGCCATCACGCAACTCATCGTCTCGTACCGTCGCCAGGAATCGCGCCAGGGTCTGCTTCAGAGCGGCATGCCCCTCGAGTTCTGTCACCCCCGCTTCCAACCGGCCCAGAGCCTCTCGAAAGCGGTCCATCTTGATCAGAGTGCCCACCTCCACAAGGCGCATGGAGATGTCGTTGGGTTCTTCTGCTACCAACAGGGTCAGCTCACCAAGAGCTTCGTCATATTGCTCCGTTTCGAACAGAGCCTGGGCCAAGTTGGTACGGGACGGGCGGTGCCCCGGGGTCGTTTCCAGAGCGACGCGATAGTAGGGAATGGCCTCCTGGTCTCGGCCGGACCGTTGCAATAGAAAAGCAGCACCGAAACTCGCTCGAGGGTGCTTGGGAGACAGGTCCAAGGCCAGCTGGTACTGCTCCAGAGCTTCTCCGGGCTTGTTGTTCTGCACCAGGATGGCCGCCAGAGCCACGCGCAAATCAGCGAAGAGAGGATCAGCTGCCACCGCCCGACGAAAACTCTCTTCTGCTTCATCGAACTTTTTGGCATCGATCGCCCGTTGAGCTTTTTGGCGATAGAGCTGTTGTCCAAGGGAGAGGCCCTGAATCGATGCCATGAGGGGCTCCGCCAACTTGACTTCACCTTCCCCGGCTTTGGCTTCGTGAGCCGCTGCTCGAGCCTCGTCGCCGCTCGCCCGATGAGCCGCTGCGGCTCGCGCGTGAGCCGCCAGAGCGTCCGGCTGTAGCTCGAGAGCTTTTTCAAAATGACTAGCTGCAGCGGCCGGATCTTTGGCCAGGAAAATTTGACCGAGCCCGGAGTGGGCCGCCGCGGTGGAAGGGTCGATTTCCAGGGCTTGTTGAAAGAACGGCTGGGCCTCCTCCGGTCGCCCCAGGAAGTTCAACAACTCAGCCAATCGAACCCGAACAGCAGCATCTTCACCGTTGAGCTCGGCAGCTCGACGACAAGCTTTCAAGGCTTCCTCAGGCTGACTGGTACGGCCTAGAACTTGGCAGAGATAGTAGGGCCACCGGAAAGCCTTCGGATCGAGGGCCTGAGCGTTGCGGTAGCAAACCGCGGCTTCCGCTTCCATTTGGTAGGCATGGTAGAGAGCTCCCAACTCTCCCATGGCTGTCCCCTTCTGCTGAGGGGTCGAGCCCTCATTCGAGTCGATGCGGAACTGCCACAGTTGCCTCTCCCGGATCTGCCGAGCCACCGCTGGTGTCGTCTGCTCCAAATTCGGCTGCGGCATAGGGGCCAACTCAACGACCTCCTGTTGGGCCGCCGCGGATTCCGCCGTTTGACTACAAGCAGAGGCCACCAGAAGGGCACTAGCAGCGACGAGTAAAGTGAGCGGCTGAGGGCTTTTTATTTGATTCATGATCTTCTCGGGTCTCATGGCAAACCGGCGACGCAGGGCGCTGGATGGGTTTTTGGATAACGGCCACAGGTGCGGGCCCGCGCCTATGGTACTGCGTTGACAGTCTTGACAACAGAGTCTTGGGCTTTCCTATTCTCCGAACAGACCTTCATTTCCTGCTGATTTTCGAGCCGAGAAGCCAGAACTACCCATCCAAAGGACCTTCAATTGGGACTTCGACCAGTTTTCGAGCCCAAAGAGGTATCATCTAGGGGTCTCAGCAAGGCATCGCTACCGGAGTGCGTCAGACCCGCTGCCCTCTCCGACAACTTTCGTGCCAAGGAAGAAGCCATGAGCAAGTCTGTAGCCGTCGTTGGCGCCTCTAAGCTCCGCTCGAAATTCGGCAATAAGTCCGTTCGAGCTCACCTCCACGCCGGTTACCAGGTATTTCCTGTCAATATCCATCCATCGGATGCGGAGATCGAAGGTCTGGCGGTATACCACCGACTCTCAGAGATACCCGGTCCAATTCACCGAGTAACCATGTATTTGCCTCCTGCCATTACCTTGGAGCTGCTGCCCGAAATCGCTGCCGTTCGCCCTCTGGAGGTCTGGTTCAATCCCGGTAGCCACAGCCCCACCGTGTTGGCCCGAGCCGCGGAATTGGGTTTGCCTGCCATCGAAGGGTGCAGCATCGTCGATCTGGGCGTGTCTCCCGCTGACTTTCCTGACTGACCTCAGGGCGGCACCCAATCTTCCCGGAGCGGCTCCAGCTCCGAGCCTCGGTTGGATTCGGGCCGGGGCCTAAGATACAGTTCCGTCAATGCCTGCCAACGAGAATCTGACCCTAGCCGTCGTCGATGACGAAGCCAATATCTCCGAGACCGTCTCCTTCGCGCTGCGTAAGGAGGGCTTCCGGGTACTGACTTTCAGCGATGGCCAGGAAGCCTGGGAAAGTTTCCAAGTCGAGCTACCCCAACTGGTCATTCTGGACATTTTGATGCCTCGCCTGGATGGCCTCGAGTTGTGCCGCCGCCTGCGGGCCATCTCGGAAGACCTGCCCATCATTTTCCTCACCTCCAAGGACGATGAGTTCGATCGAGTCCTGGGCCTCGAGTTGGGAGCCGACGACTACCTGTGCAAACCCTTTTCCATGCGCGAGCTAGTGGCCCGGGTCCGCGTTCTCTTTCGGCGTCTCTCCTTGGGCCAGCGCCAGGCGGTGGAAGAGTCTGAAGAGTTACTCACGGTAGGCAATCTGGAGCTCGATCTGCGACGCTACACCGTGCGTTGGGGGGGGCAGGCGGTGCGACTCACCGTCACTGAGTTTCTACTGCTCCTCGCCCTTTCGAGACGCCCCGGCCACGTCAAAAGTCGGAGAAGTCTGATGGAAGAGGCCTACCCCAACGACGCCTTCGTCAGCGAACGCACCATCGACTCCCACATCAAACGACTGCGCAAGAAGTTTTCTAGGCTGGACGAGACCTTCGATGGCATCGACACCGTCTACGGACTCGGCTATCGATACCGGGCATGAAGCAGAATCGCTTCCTTCGCTTTCTTTCCCGTATCTGGATCCGTCTTCTCGCCTTCAATGTCCTGCTGGTGTTCCTACCCGCGGCGGGCCTGGTCTATCTCGCGAGCTATGAGGAAGAGCTGCTGTTTAGCCAGGAAGACGCGATGGCTCAGGAAGGACGGCTGCTGGCGGCCACCTTGTCTTCCTCTGCCGTGGTCGACGGCAAGATCGGTTCGATACCCCAGGAGCCGCCTAGACTCGAGGCACTCGACTCCAAGCGAGCGCAGCAAATCCTCCAACAGCTGAACCGCCGGTCCGCCTCTCGGCTGAGAGTCGTCGACCCTCACGGCAACGTGGTCGCAGACTCGGTCCGTCAGGGACCTCAGCGGCAAGAAATCAAACCGGGCCCCGTCGACCCCACCGAACCAGCACTTCGAGACGATCGAATCTACCGCTTCGGTTCCTGGCTCTATCGCCTCTACGAAGGGATTCTCGGCCGTAGGGACCTACGGAAGGAATCCGAGGACGGCTCCCAGGAGCTGTTGCAGCGACGAGAGATTCGCAAAGCTCTTGCCGGCGAGTACGGAGCGGCTAGCCGTCCAACTCCAGGGCAGCGCTCCTTGACCTTACACAGCGCTCTTCCCATCGAACAAGACGGAGAGGTGGTTGGCGTCGTGGTGGTGTCCCGCACCACTCTCCGGCTGCTGCGCTCCTTGTATGCCATGAGGCTGAAGATCTTCCGTATCTTCCTGGCCTCTGTGGCCGCTGCCGTGGTGCTCTCACTCTTGGTGGGAACCACCATCGCCGGTCCCTTGAGGCGCCTACGCCAGCAAGCCCATGAGTTGCTGGACCGCCGCGGACGATTGAGGGGTCGATTTCGAGATTCCGGAAAGCTGGACGAAATCGGCGATCTGGCACGCGCCTTGGAGGAGCTGACTCGCCGTCTCGAAGAGCACATCTCGTTCATCGAGGCCTTCGCCTCGGACGTCTCCCATGAATTCAAGAACCCCTTGGCTTCCATTCGATCCGCTGCGGAGACCGCTGCCGAAGCCACCGAGCCGAAAGATCAGAAGCGGTTTCTAGCCATGATCCAAAGCCAAGTGGCTCGCATGGAGCACTTACTTAGCGCAGCCCGAGATCTCACCCACTTGGATGCCCAGTTGGAACAGGAGGAGAGGTCCACGGTCGATCTACCTCGGCTTCTCGAAGACATCATCGAGGGGTTTCGCCTCCGGGGAACCGAAAGAGTCCGATTCTCATCTCGACTGGCCCAGGACGAAGCCTGTGTTCTGGCGGCTCCCGAGCGTCTCGCCCAGGTCTTCGAAAATCTCTTGGACAATGCAGTGAGCTACTCCCCTACCGATGGCGAGGTTCGCATTGCCCTGCGGCGATCAGGCCCGTCCGTCATCGTAGAGGTAGAAGATGATGGCCCAGGCATTCCCGAGCAGCATCTCGAGAAAATCTTCACTCGCTTTTTCTCCTACCGTCCCCAAAGCGATTCTATAGAACATCACCATGGGCTAGGTCTGGCCGTGGTCAAAGCCATCGTCAACGGCTACGGCGGCGAGATCACTGCTGAAAACCGTCCCCAAGGAGGAGCCCGCTTCCGCC
This sequence comes from Deltaproteobacteria bacterium, assembly GCA_022601195.1. Lineage (GTDB taxonomy): Bacteria > Acidobacteriota > Thermoanaerobaculia > Multivoradales > JAHZIX01 > JAHZIX01. Next base: position 473,347 of record JAHZIX010000029.1, on the reverse strand, counting down.
TCGAGCTGCCCGTGGAGCCGGCGGCTGCTGGGCCCTGAGACCTATCGGAGAGGCCTCGCCGTCACCCCGCCGGCACTTTTGTTAAGAAACTGTGACAATTCCTCACATGCTTGCCTTACAATTCGTCCCCGAGTCGCATTCATCGCCCTAGGGGCTCCCCAGAGTGGCCAGAGGCCCAGCGCCCGAGCTAGTCCTCGGCGTAGAAGTCTGTGCAGAAAGAAGCGCCCATGAACCAGAAATGGGACCTCGTTCGGAGTAGTCCGACAATCTCCACTGTCGAACAGGGAGAGCAACTTTCTCGTCGGCGAGCCTCCTGCAGACCTCTGTCCGGTAACAGAGCACCACTCTCCTCTAGGGATCTATTGGTAATCCAACCAACTGTCCACTCTTATCTACACCGGAGGAAAAAATGAACCGTCTGGCATCCCGATTCATCATCGCAGGCTTTGCTTTTGCTTTTTCTTTTGCTTTTGTCGCAATTTCAGCCAGTGCCCAGGACGCCGAGGAACCCACCACTCAGGAAGCAGAGAACGTCGAAGAGGCTCCTGAAGATCAAACTTTCGGTGAGGTGGTTACCGTCACGGCGCGGAAACGAGAGGAATCTTTGCAAGAGGTTCCCTTTTCTGTCGTCGCACCCACCGAGGAGATCCTGAGAGACCGAGGTGTCGACAGTCTTGAGGGGGTGTCCTCGAACGTCGCCGGCTTCACGGTTCAAAATTTGGGCCCCGGTCAAAGCCAAGTAGCCATGCGGGGAGTCTCCGCGGGCCAAATCGTTCGCGACCAACCCGGCGTCAAAGAGCAAGTCGGTGTCTACCTCGACGAATCGGTGATCTCCCTCTCCCTCTTCACGCCGGACATCGACCTTTTCGACATGTCCCGAGTCGAGGTTTTGCGAGGCCCCCAGGGGACTCTATTCGGCTCCGGTTCCTTGGCGGGAACGGTGCGCTACATCAGCAATCAGCCGGAGATCGGCGTCTCTGAGACCTTTGGTGATTTCAACCTCAGTACTCTGACCGACGGCGACACCGGTGGCCATGCCAAGATAGCTGCCAATATCCCCCTGGGGGACACTTCCGCCATGCGGGTCTCAGCGTACTTCACCAGTATGGCCGGCTTCACGGATGCGATACAGCCCGACCTCAGTGTCAACCAAGACGTCAACGGCGGTGAACGAGCCGGTGTGCGCTTGGCGTTCCGCTTCGAACCCAACGAGAATCTCACCATCACGCCACGGCTCATCTATCAGGAGATCGATACCGACGGTTGGAATCGTAGCGATGCGTTCAACATCCTCGCCAACCCTTTCACCACCACTCGGCCTGCCGTGGATCTGGGAGAGAGGGAGCAGTTCACACAATTCGAGGAACCCTTCACCGATGAGTTCCTTCTTGCGGACCTCAACATCGAGTACGACTTCGGTGATCTCACCCTGACCTCCATCACTTCCTATACGGATCGCGACGTCCTGGTCGTACGGGACGCCACCGCCCTGACCGCCAGCGTCACCGGCGGAAGTATTGGAGTGGCTGAGGATGCGTATACCATCGATGCCCCCCTCGACGACGCCACCACCGCTGAAGTGATCACTCAGGAGCTTCGCCTCGCCGGCGCCACCGACAAAGTGAATTGGGTCGGCGGACTGTTCTACAGCAGCACCGAACGGGACTACGGTCAGAGTCTGTTGGTGGATGGCTTCGAAACGACATCCGGCATACCCACTGCGGGGACCTTCGGCGCCGGTCGAGATGTTCTTTTCTTCTCAGATCTGGCCTATGACCTGGACCAGGTGGCGGTCTTCGGCGAAGTAACCCTCGCCGTGACCGATCGCCTAGACCTGACTGGGGGTCTGCGCTGGTACGACTTCGAGGAAGAACGGACGCAGACCTTTGACGGCATCTTTGCCGCTCCGGGCACCACCGTGGGCTCCACTTCTGCCGACGGCATCGCTCCTCGAATCATCGCCAGCTTCAAGGCGACGGAGAAGACCCAACTCAATGCCCAGGTCTCCAAGGGCTTCCGTCTCGGTGGAATCAACGATCCCCTCAATCTTCCTCTCTGCACCCCGGAGGACCTTCGCACCTTCGGTGGCCAGGACGAATGGGACGACGAAGAGCTCTGGAACTATGAGGTCGGGGCCAAGTCCACCATCATGGGAGGCCGCGGCACTTTTAACATTGCTGGGTTTTACATGGACATCGACGATCTCCAAGCCACGGTCACCGCCGGGTCTTGCTCTTCTCGAGTGGTCTTCAATGTGCCCAAGGCGAAGAGCCAGGGCTTGGAAATCGAGTTCGCTTCGCAGCTGACCAATTTCTTCGATGTCGCCTTCTCGGCCAGCTACACGGACTCCACCCTGGAGTCGACCCTGACCTCCACGGACAGTAACGGCAACGTCAGCATCGTTTCCGGTATCGAAAAAGGCAACCGCCTGCCAACGGTGCCCCGATTCCAGGCTTTCGGTGCCGCTACCTATCGCTGGGAGATGCAAGCGGGCTGGGCTGGCTACCTGATTGGTACCTACCAACACGTGGGCTCGCGGTTCACTCAAATCGGCGACCAATCCGCTGGTTTCGGCACCGTGGACTTGACCTCCTTTGCGCCCAACAACATCGGTGGTCCTTTCACTTCGGATATCTTTCGCTTCAACCCCGAGTTGCCCGCCTACGACCTCGCCAACCTACGGTTGGGTTTCGTCAACGAGAAGTGGGACCTATCCCTTTTCATCAACAACATCAGCGATGAAACCGCCTTACTGGCCATTGACCAAGAGCGGGGTACCCGGGCTCGCGTCAGTTTCCTGACCAACCAACCCCGCACCTATGGGGTGTCCGCTCGGGTCAGCTTCTAGCCGGTGTTTCTCACCGGATTCGTTTCGAGACGGTGCAGCTAGCTGGCTGTAACTCCAGCTAGCCTCCCTGTCGAAAGTCGACGAGAAACAGCGATCGGAATTTTTCCGGTCGCTGTTTTTATTTGATGGTAGCGCGGGACTCGCGCAGCCGTTTTTCCCTATTCTGTTTCGACTTCTCCCATTTTTGGAAGGTGAATCTTCGCCGACTGCCCCAAGTGCTCAAAAAAAGACATCCGCTCAGTCTGGAAAAAGCTGGCGTCCGGTGGCCGCCACAGCACCGGTCGCAAAAAGGTAGTCATTTGCAGGGAGACCAGTAGCAGCAAGAGCAACCAGGCGAATCGACCGTTCCATCCTCCGACCTGCTTCAGAACTTGCCCAAGAAAGCGGTCGGCAAAAACCAGGCAGATGAACCACACGAGTAGGTGGAAGAAAACCAGGAAGAGAAGAGAACGACTGCTCACGGTGAATAGCCAACTGATCGGTAAGAAACCGATCAATAGCAGACCGAGCAGAGCTCCAAACCCACTCAAGATCAGCGAAAAACCTCGCAAGGTCAAAGCTGCCCCGCTCAAGGAACTGAAAATATAGAAGCTCGGCGCGCAGAGGAGCAGGCTGAAGACAAGGATCAGAGGCACCTTGAAGGCACTTAGGAGCACCTGGTCATAGCCTTGGAAAAAGCCCGCTGAAAGGCCATAGACAAAAAAGCAGACCAAAGCCCCTGTAGCCAAACGCAGGGGATAGCCAGCTCCCAGGGGGTTGGGGCCCTGGCCACTGGTTTTCTCGCTACGGGAGTCCTGGCTCTCGCGACACCGCTCGGCAACCCGAATCGGGTGTTGGAGTATTTCTAACAAGCTCCCGACGACACTGTCGGGAGGCGTTTCCACCCTTTGATCCGGGTTGTCTCCATCTCGCCCCTCTGCTGGCGAAGATGTCTCTAAACGCTCCTCATTCATGTTCCTCTCCTCCTGAACCAAAGACCTATCCTCATGACTCGCCCCAGAGTAAGAAGGGCAAGATCTCTTGGAGAATGAACTCGTAGACGTTGCCGTCTAGAGCATTCGTTCGAAAAAAAACCACCGGGTGATAAATACTGCCAACGAAAGGCCGCAGAGCCCACGCCACCTCTCCCCCGACGACAGCGAAGGAAGTCACCCATAGGGCGTAGATCTTGAAGGCTCGACTGGGATCAGCCCCTCTCCGGCGCAGAATCCGCCGGAGAGTTCCTCTGAGAGCTGCCGTCCCCACCAACCCCGAAGCAGCAACGAAAGCTGTGTGCATCAGGTAGAGCAGGTTGTGGGTTGTCCGGGCAGCTACGCTGGGAATAGGAACCGTGTAAGTGAAAAAGAGTGCGATGGGCGTCAGTGAGGCTAGAACCACAGCGGCTACCGACAGCGCAGAAAAGGCGAGCGCCGCCACCTCCCGTATTTCTAGACGGAGTCCGAACAGCAAGGCAGCCATCCAGTTGAGAGCCAAAGTCAGGGTTGCCGTCAGGACCAGGAGCAAGGGCAGCTTGACTGCCACGTACACCGCTAGTTTCGGACCATGCCAAAGCCCGATGGCCGCTCCGTAGAGGCTTCCGCCGAGGATCAACACCCCCAGGGTCTCTAACCACCACCTCGCAGAGCGGCCCTCCTCGAGACCCTTTGCCAAATCTCGAGGTGTTGCTTCCGGGGTGCCGATAGGCGCCAGACTCCATTCCCGCATCTTCTTTGCCTTCCTCCTGACCGCATGGGTGCGACAGGAAGATGAAACCGTTCGGGAGTGGCGTCTAGAGCTCTTCGAGAGGTCGTTTCGAAGGCCGAATGAGGCAAAATTGAGGCGACGAAGCTACTTGGCTTCGAACCAGGTGGGGCCAACACCGACATCGGCTAGCAAGGGGGCATCCAACTGGCGCACACCTTCCATTCCCTCACGGACGAGCTCGGCCACCTGATGAACCTCATCATCCGGTACTTCAAGAACCAATTCATCATGAACGGTCAGCAGAAGCCGAGCTTTGAAGGCCGATTCCCGCAAACGACGATGAACCTCGATCATGGCCAGCTTCATGATGTCTGCAGCGGTTCCCTGAATGCGTGCGTTGATGGCCATGCGACGGGCGTTCTCGCGAATCGCCCTATTCTTGCTGTGAATCTCCGGCAACCAGCGGACCCGACCGTCGAGGGTGATGACCTTACCCTCCTTTTCCGCCTCGGCAATGGTGCCATCCACGTAGGCCTTTACTCCTGAGTAGCGACCCAGGTAGGTCTCGATGAACTGCTTTGCTTGCGCGTTGGAAATACCCAGATTCCGGGCCAGACCAAAGGCACTCATACCGTAGAGAATTCCAAAGTTGATGGTCTTGGCCGCTCTCCTCTGCTCCGGAGCGACCATTTCCGCTGAGACTCCAAACACCAGAGCCGCGGTAGCTCGGTGAATGTCCTGGCCAGCCCGAAAGGCCTCCAGCATCGCTTCCTCACCGGCGATGTGAGCTAGCACTCGTAACTCCACTTGGCTGTAGTCCGCCACCAGGAGTTGGTGCCCCGGGGCCGCGACAAAAGCCTTCCGGATGCGCTGTCCAAGCTCAGTTCTGATGGGAATATTCTGCAAATTTGGTCGAGCCGACGACAAGCGCCCCGTGGCCGCTACCGCCTGATTGAAGCGAGTATGAATTCGCCCATCCTCCTCCACCAAGACGGGCAGGGCATCCACATAGGTCGATTTGAGCTTGGTGAGCTCCCGATAGCGGAGGATGCGCTCCGGTAGGGGATACCCCTGGGCCGCTAGCTGCTCCAACACTTCAGCTCCAGTGGCGTAACTCTTGGTCTTACGGGTCCGTTTCACCACCGGATATCCCAGCTTCTCGAATAGGATCACTCCTAGCTGCTGAGGAGAATTGATGTTGAAAGTCTCTCCGGCAAGCTCCGAGATATCTCCTTCCAAGGCGGCGATGTCTTTCTCCAACTCCTGGGACATATCCGCCAGGAATTGAGTATCCAGTAGAACTCCCCTTTCCTCCATGGCCACCAATACGGGCAAGAGGGGCTCCTCGATACTGTCGTAAACCCAGCCGAGAGCTTTGTCGCTGTCATCGCCATGGAGGTCCTCTTTCATGGCCTCCGCCAAACGGTGCGCCACCGCTCCTCGCTCCCCGGCATAGGTCAGGAGCCCTTCGCTCTCGGCCTCTGGCTCAACACCTTTGGCCCAGCCGGCCACCGCTGCGCTGGTCAAAGACTGCCGTAACCTCTCCAGCGCTAACTCTTCGATTCCATGCTTGAAGGAGGGGTGAAGCACATAGGAAGCCAGCATGGTGTCAAATAGGCGCGCCCGAACCTCGACATTTCCTTCCGCCAGCCGCAGCACTTCCTTGAGGTCATGGCCCAGGAGGCAGCGCTGGGAATCTTCGAACCAGGCAGCCAAGGAAGTGCGAACCGCCGCTGCGAGATCTCCGCCTTCTCGGAAGTCGGCGTAGAAGAACGCCTCCCCAGCTCCATCAGCTACCACTAGGCCGATGGGAGGAGCTTCGCCAGCGGCCACTGCTACCACCACAATGGCCTTCCCGAAGGGCTCTACCAAGGCTCGCCATTGGCTGGCGGAACGAACCGCTTCAGCCCCGGGGAGTGGCTCCTGCTGGGAAGCCGAGCCTTCCAACTCCTCGAGCAAAGAGTAGAACTCCAACTGGCGTAAGAGATCTCGCAACAAATCCATGTCCGGAGGATCCCGCCGCAGCTGATCGGGCTCGAAGGGAATGGGAAGGTCGCAATGAATCGTCACCAGATCCTTCGACAACTCGGCCATTTGCCGATGCTCCCTCAGACCCTCGCGATAGCTCTTGCGCTGAATCTCTCCGGCACGATCGAGGAGGTTTTCTACCGAGCCATACTCGCGAATTAGATTCTTGGCCCCTTTCTCGCCGATTCCCTTGACCCCGGGGACGTTGTCGCTAGCGTCCCCCATGAGAGCCAGGACATCGGCCACTTGAGAGGGAGGTACCCCAAAATCTTCCTCGACGAGAGCCGGATCGTAGAGCTTGTTTCTGCCAGTGTGAAAGAGGGAGACCCTTGGACTCACGAGTTGGAACAGATCCTTATCCGCTGAGACCAAAACGACATCGTAGCCCTCCTGGGCCGCTGCCCGGCCTAGAGTGCCGAGAACGTCATCCGCTTCATATTTGGGCATTTCCAAGATGGGAATTTGGTAGGCCTCGATCACTTGCCGGATCAAGGGAATCTGCGGCCGTAAATCTTCCGGCATGGGTGATCGATTGGCCTTGTACTCGGGAAACTTCTCTGAACGAACCGTCTTCCGAGAGACATCCAAAGCGACACCAACGAAATCCGGATCCTCGTCCTTGAGCAGCTTGCGAAGCATCTGCAGGAAACCAAATACCGCGTTGGTCGGCTCCCCTTTGGAGTTCGAAAGGTTGCGGATGGCGTAGAAAGCTCGAAAAATATTCGAGAAGCCATCGATGAGAAAAAGTCGCCGAGGTGAGGGAACGCTAGAGGATTGTTCAGTCATGGGAGAGTGATTGTACCCTCCCGCGAGGGACCCGACTGCCTCCGGTCGGGAACCCCATGGATTCCAAGCCGCGGGAAGGTAGAATACGCCCCCATGAAACGAGCTCTATGGCTACCGACGCTGCTCCTCACCCTGGCTTGCCCTTCGCCGGAAAGGGTATTGCCACCCCAAGCCCTCGAGTTGAGGGATACCGGCCTCGCCCAATTGGAAAATGAAGCGCCGGAACAGGCGGAGGAAACCTTCCGCCAATTGCTGGAGGTAGCCCCGGAGGACCCACTGGGCTACGCAAACCTCGGCATTGCTCTCCTTCGTCAGCAAAAGTTGGAAGAGGCCGAGGCCGCTCTCGAAAACGCCCTGGCAAAAGCTCCAGGACGGGGCGACCTGCTGGCCTTGCGAGGCGACATACTGCAATGGAGCGGCCGACAGGACGAAGCCCTGGAAGCCTACCAAAGAGCCGCGGATGCCAACCCGCAAGACCCGGAGGTGCAGTACTCCCTCTATCGCCAGGCGACCACCTTAGTGTCTGAGGAGGCGAAGCAGGCAGCCGCACGAACCGCGGTTCGGCTCGCCCAGCTGAGGCCGGAGAATGTCGTGGTGCTGCTCGCCCAAGGGCAACAGGCAATCGCTTCGGGAGATCGCGCCGCCGCCAGTGGCGCATACCTGCGAGTGAGGGAGTTGCTTTGGCAAGCACCGCCGATCGCCGAGACGGCCATCGAGAAGGTCTTTGAAGCTCTGGAAGCGGGGGATCTCTCCGCAGCTCGTACCCCGGCTTTGCGGCTGGAAAATGTGCTCAAAGTCAGTGCCATGTTTCGAGAGAGCCTCCGAGAGCTCTCCACCGGTATTCAGGGGTTGCCGGTGCTGCGTTTCGCCCTCGAACCGGAACCCCTAAGCTTCGGAGAGCCGGTACCTGTTTCCTTCCAGGGAACCTCCCTTAGCTCGCAGCCCAATTCCGGAAAGGCCCTGGCGGTGGGCGACCTGAACGGGGATCGAAAGCCGGATATCGCCCGCGTTGTCGGCACCGGCGAAGGGGCTCTGGTATTACACCTGACGAGCCCGGAGCACGACGCTACCCAGAGCGAACCCATACGACTGCCAGCAAATTCAGCTCTCCAGGGCCTCCTAATCACCGACTTGGACAACGATGGCCTGTCCGATCTCTTGGGCTATGGCCCCGAAGACCTCACCTATTGGCAGGGCGACGGTTCGGGCTCATTCATAGACCACACCGAGTCTTTGGGTTTGGCCGGGTTGGGGGCTACAGCAGCCATCGGCATCGATTTCGATATCGAAGGAGATCTCGATCTGGCTCTGGCAGGAGGTAAGGCGGGGGCGATAGAGCTGCTCTTCAATAACCTCCAAGGGCCCTTGAAAGCGGTAGGGGAGCAGGCCTTCCCGGCCTTCCAGGCTAAGGCCGTCAACGATCTCCTAACCAGTGATCTGGATCGGGACGGTGACCTAGACCTGCTGCTGGCTTACGACAGCGGCCTCCAGTGGTTCGACAACCTTCGCCAGGGCCAGTTTGCTCTGCGCGGCACAGTAGCCGATTTCGCCGGAATCGAAGCAACTACGGCAGTGGTGAGCGCCGATCTCGATCAGGACGGCTTCCCGGAGATCATTACCGGAGGACCCAGCCTTCGCGGCCTACTCAATCGCCAAGGCGCTCTCCATCCGAAAGAGGAAAATGGCCAAGAACATTTCGTGCCGCTGGCGGCTCTAGACTCCGCCGCATCCGAGTTGAGATCCATCACTGACCTGGTGGCCTTCGATGCCGACAACGATGGCCGTCTGGACCTCGCCATCGCCAGCGAAGAGGGCATCGCGATCCTCTGGCAAAGACCGGGGGGGCAGTGGGAACCCACAGCTCTGGCCGAGTCCCCCGTCGACATCACGACTCTCAGTGTCGCAGACCTGGACAGTGACGGAGATCTCGATCTCCTGACCGCGGGCCCTACGGGGTTGAGCTGGTTCACCAACCAAGGAGGCAATGCCAACGGTTGGCTTCAGGTTCGGCTCCGGGGTTTGGACCAAGGCAACTCCAAGAACAATCTTCTCGGGCAAGGAGCGACCGTCGAAGTCCGTAGCGGTGCCGCCTACCAATTCCGGGAGCTGTCTGGCGATCTGGCTCACTTCGGACTGGGCCAGCTGCGGCAAGCAGACTTGCTGAGAGTTGTGTGGACCAACGGTGTGCCCCAGAATCGCCTCGAGGTCGCTGGTGATCAGCTGGTCGTCGAAGAGCAGGTCCTGAAAGGAAGTTGCCCCTTTCTCTACGTCTGGAACGGCGAGGAAATGGCTTTCGTCACCGATCTTCTCTGGGGAGCTCCCCTGGGAATGCCGGTGGCTCCGGGAGTCTGGGCCGGTGCCGACCCGCAGGAGATCGTTCGGGTGGATGGAGCCGTCCCCAGAAACGGCCGATACGAAATGCGCATCACGGAAGAGCTCTGGGAGGCGGCCTATTTCGATCTTGCCCGTTTGTGGATCGTCGACCATCCGAAACAAGTCGAGGTCGCGAGTAGCCTGCGGATCGAGTTGGGGCAGCAGATCGAAGACAAAGTGCTCGCGAGCCGCGATCTCAAGGCTCTTCACAGGGCCTGGGATGCGGAAGGCCAAGAAGTCACCAACCAAGTTGCCAGTCGGGACGAGATCTACGCCGATGGCTACCAACCCAGCCGCTACCAGGGGGTGGCCCAGCGACCTTGGACCTTCACTATGGACCTCGGGCAAGCCCCAGCCCGCTCGGTGCGCCTTCACCTGGACGGCTGGATCTTCCCCGCCGACGCCAGCCTCAACCTAGCTTTGGCCCAACGCACCGACCTGACCTGGCAACCTCCGAGGCTGGAAGTGGAGACGGCCGCCGGTTGGAGTGTCCTGATGCCTTCGACGGGCTTTCCCGCCGGGAAGACCAAGACCATGGTCGTCGAGACCCCACCCCTTCCTCCAGGAGCTCACCGGCTCCGCTTCGTCACGACCCAATGGCTGTCCTGGGATCGCATTGCCTGGACTACGCAGCCGGCGGACAGCGAGGCCCTGTTGCGAGGCAAGCTCCAAGCGGAGCAGGCTGAGCTGCGGTTCCGTGGCTTCTCCCGGGTAACTCGACAGGCCCCCAACGGACCCCACCACTTCGACTATTCCCAGGTCCGGAAAGACTCTCCTTGGCTTCCCATGGTGGGTTCCTACACTCGATTGGGTGACGTCAGAGAGCTTCTCCGTGTCGCCGACGATCGCTCTGTTGTCCTAGCAGCGGGAGATGAGATCGTTCTCACCTTCGATGCCTCGACCATGCCTCCCGTTGCTGAGGGCTGGCAGCGAACGGTTTTTCTGGAAAGTCTTGGCTGGGACAAGGATGCGGATCGCAATACCTTCGAAGCACGAACCGTAGAGCCCCTCCCCTTTCGCGCCATGAGCGGCTATCCCTTTGGAGAAGGCGAGAGTTTCCCTCGAAGCCCGGAGCTGGATGCCTACCGGCAGGAATGGCTGACCCGCAGGATCGATTAGCCCTTCCTTCTCTCCGACCTTCAACTGCGGCTCCGGGTCTCCTGGGATCTCCGGCGTCAGCCATCGGTTCCGCGCCTCTACCCCTCTACGGAGGCTCACTCTGCCTGCGGCCCAGTGTTCACCTTCTTGAAAGCCGAATGCCGATTCCGGGTGCCAATGCCGGATTCCTGTAGAAAAAGGGGTGATCTCAGAAAGATCACCCCTTGATATCGAACCTCGAGCTACTCGGTGAAACCGAGCAGCTGGCTTATTTGAGGTAGTTCATCATCTCTTTGGCTGCTGCCGCGTTCTCGTCCTCCGGAGCGAGCTCTACAAAGCGCCCCAGATGAGTCTTGGCTGTGGCGTTGTCCCCCATGTTGAGGGAAGAGATCCCCAGGTAGTAGTGAGCCTGGGCGTTGGAGGCGTCCGCTTTGAGAGTCTTGCCAAGGAGCAAGACAGCGGCCTTGTAATCACCCGCATTGAATTTTTCAATTCCACTGTTATAGAGCGTCTGGCTGGCGAAATCCTTGTCCACTGCCGCAAGGTCCACCAGGGCATCGAGAATCTTGGCATCGTCCTTCAGACCGACATAGGAGTCGTAGCGCACTTTGAGCGCCTGTGGATCTTGTGGGCTATTGACGAGGATTCGTTCGGCGGCAGCTGCTGCTTCGTCGTGACGCTTGCTCTTGTAGGCGGCGGCCATGACAGCGACTTGAGCCAACCCCAAGTTGGGGTCCATTTCTGCCGCCTGAAGGAATTTGGCATAGGCAGATTCGACGTCACCAGCCTTGTCCAGCTGGACTCCCTCGTTGTAGATACGCTTGGCTTCTTCCGCCGCTTCTCCGGCAGCCTGGTAGGCAGCAAAAGCTTCTTCAGACTTCTCCTTCTCGCCTCCACTACGATAGGCCTCATAGCGCATCCGCAAGCCGTCCACATTCCCAGGGGCTAGCTCGAGGGCTTTTTCGGCAGAGGTTGCGGCCTCCAGGTACTGCTTCTCGCTGATGAGAATCTCAGCCAGGAGGAGATGAGCCTGATGAATCTCCGGGTCAGCGGTCAAGGCTGCGGCGATTTCGGTTTTGGCGGTTGTGTTGTCCTTTGCTTCGAAGGCAGCCAGAGCATTGTTGAAAGCCATGATCGCCTCATTGGACTCGGAGCTTACCTGCTGCATGGCGTCTGCCTCGGCAGCAGAGACGCCCACGGGCATCTCGAAGGTAAAGCGCGACACGCCCTGGCGAACCGCCTTGTACTCCTGCTTGATGGACTGGTAACCAGCCTTTTCCAACTGGTAGATATAGGGCAGGTAGGCGTCAGAAAAGCTAACCGTGAACTGGCCGTTCTTCTTGGTCGTCCTCACCTCGTTGTAGGAATTGAGATCGGGACTGGTCACCGTGACGGATACCCCTTCGATGGGCTGTCCGTCGGTATCGACCACCTTGCCGATCATGCGACCGGAACCGGCTGCGAGGGCCGCGGAGGCACTCACGAACATCAGGAGGGCGAGAATGCCCAAGGACCTGACACCGAGGCTCCGCACCACGGGCGAGGAGTGTTTTCTATTGAAGCTCATGGAAATTCCTTTCTGCAACTTTTCAGCAGCCGGGCTCGCTGACCTGGTTGTCCGCGCAGCGCACAACCCCTCTTCATTTGCTGATTTTGACGTCAGACGGCCACCGGACTCTGAGTTGACTCTCTCCAGAATTCAGTCTATCGCGAAGCCCGGGTCATCCCCAAAGCTCCATGGCAAAATAGGTTCTCGGAACCCCTGCCACAACAGTATCTTATGCAATTGTGATGCCGGACTCCCCGTCGCCTCTCTACCGACTGACGAAGGGATTTCGTCCCCGGTACTCTCTATCTGCTGCAAAACCAAGGCTCAAGGCTGCTGAGGCGGGAATACTCAGATCTCAGCTACCCGAAACAACCCAGCAAATCCCTTTGTCACCCTTACTCACACTATGGGAGTAGAAGCGTTCTCAAACCCCATTTTCAGAGCTTTTCCCATGAATCGATGACGAGAATGGCACCTGCAGAGGTCAGCTAGGCGACCTAGTGGCTGTCGCCTGGATCCAGTTTGACGACGGTGCAATTGGCACCTAGATCCCGCACCTCCATCGCGAGTTGCTCCGGGGTGCCAGTCAGGACTGGAAAGGTGCCCCAATGGATCGGAATCACTTCGCGGAGGCCCAAGAAACGACAAGCCCTCGCCGCCTGCTTGGCATCCATGGTGAAGACATCTCCAATCGGCAAGAAGGCCAACTCCGGGCGATAGAGCTCCCCGATCAGTTGCATATCGGAAAAAAGGGCCGTATCTCCTGCGTGATAGAAGGTGTATCCCGTAGAAAGCCGAAATACCAGCCCGCTTGCAATGCCTCCCTCCACCAGTGAGCCTCCATCCAACAGCGCACTGGAGTGATCCGCGCGAACCATGGAGACTCGCATTCCAAGAACCTCTTGTCCCCCACCTAGATTCATTGGGAACGTATTCTCGACTCCTTGGGCAGCCAACCAGTGACAGATCTCGAAAGACGCAACAACACACCGTGGCTTGTATTTCTTCGCCAGAGCCACCGCATCCCCCATGTGGTCCATGTGAGCGTGGGTAATGAAAATTCCATCCAAACGGTCAAAGCTCTTGAGAGCTGCCGGACAGGCGGGATTTCCATCTACCCAAGGCTCCAAGAGAATGACCTCTCCACCGGGAAGATCGCACCGCACTGTCGAATGACCCAGAAAGGTAAACCGAGGTCTTGGCCCCTGACTCATCAGAATCTCCTTCCATAGCTGTCCAAATATCTGGAGCGACAGCAGCCTTCCATCCCCCAGAACCAATGAGGAAGGGAGATCCGCCCAATCGAGAAAGCCTCGCCCCCTTCGAACTAGATAAGAACCGCAGCAATTGCAGCATTGTACCCAACTCTATGGATCTTTGACGCAAAGAAAAGCGAACCTGGGATAAGGCGGAAGGAAAAAGGAAGAGAGAGAAAGGCAGAAGGCAGAAGGCAGGAACGAAAAACGGCGCTGGGAGGAGTGGTCTACTGAGAGACCACTGCTACCAGCGCCATTCTAGAGTAGCGGGAAGCTCAGCTGGCGGCGCCGAGATCGCTCAGGAAGCTCTCTTTGAGCTTGCCATTGAAAGCGTGGTCCGTGAGGCGGTAGTAGATGGTCTGCGCATCCCGGCGGGGAGCGACGAGACCACGGGCCTTGAGCTTGGCCAAGTGCTGCGACACGGCGGAAACGGAAACGCCCAACATTTCGGCGAGATCACAAACGCAGATCTCGTCATGGGTTTCCAGAAGGTAAAGGAGCTTCAGCCGAGTCGCATTGCCGGCCAGGCTCATCAGTTCAGCAGCCTCTTCAATATCGGGAGCATATTCGAGGTCCCGGCGGATACGGGCGATGTCCTGAGCCGTCACTGTAGCTTCCATGTTCTTCTACTCCTTTATTACTTTCAAGATAAAATACGAACGGTTTAGAGATCTTCTCTTGGCTCCCCAACCGGACTCTCGGCTAAGTTCCCCTCAGCCAACGGTTTCCATCAGACCAGTCCATAACGAGCTCATTCGCGAATATCCCGGGTCACTTCCAGGTTGAATGCACTATACAACAATCTGGTCTTGTTTTCAGCAGTTTTTTGAAAAAAGGGCCGCTCAGTGACGGATTGTCACGAAATTACGGGCATTCTACGGCTCGCTAGGTACGCCCCTCGAGTTACCGTCGAAAGTGGCGAGAGAGTCACCCAGACTACCTAAACTTAGAGTAGATACTGATGCATCACTATCTTGCCCAAAGACGGGGGTATTGCTGCTCCCCTCCCCTCCCTCTATCTTCCACAACACCGTGGATTCCTAGGGATGAGATTCGGACGTATAATCCTTCCAGGTTCTTTACGACAGGGTGCTTTCCAAGCTGAGCCTCTCACGAAGCCGGTGGTGAAATTCTCTTTGGCTCCGAAGGGTCTCTTTCGGCGACTCGGTGTTGCGAAATCCTCGATAAACCTCGGGTTTACCTGGGAATTCGCTTCCGGGTTCATCGAAAGATCTCTCGCTCTCGCAAGAAAGCAACTTTCACCAAAGGTCTCTAGAAAGGCGACTTTCGGTGCAGGAGGATTCGATGTTGCTGATCCCTCGCAGGATGATGGTGCTAGCCTGGGCCACCGCCTTCTGGAGTATCGCGCTCTCGGCGCTAGAACCTCCGCTCCCCCAACGGTCTCCCCGGAACGCCAACTACACGATTGACGTTAGCCTAGACACCGAAACTCGCATTCTGTCCGGGCGCCAGATTCTTTCCTGGCGAAACATTCAACAACAGGCCACCGACGAGCTCTGGTTCCACCTCTATTGGAACGGTTGGCGTAACAACCGTTCCACTTGGCTGCTAGAAGACCGGATCCGAGGAAGGAGCACCGCCGGGAAGAACCTGTCTGAGGAGGATTGGAGCTACCTCACTATCAGCTCTGTCAAGGTACGAGGCCTGCTCCCTGTCGTTGATGAGTCAGTGGCAGGAGTAGCCGACCAACCGGGAGCACCACCTCTATCGGAAGACTCTCCTCAGCAGCTGGCTCCAGCCCCGAAACCAACCATCGACCTGTCGACGGAGCTGAAGTTCATGGCCCCGGACGATGGCAACAGCGAAGACCGCACGGTAGCTATGCTCCAACTTCCCTTTCAGGTCGAACCGGGCCAGAGCCTAGAGGTCGAGATGGAGTGGACAGCCAGGGTCCCGCGAACCTTTGCTCGCACGGGTACCAAGGGTTCGTTCTATTTCATCGCCCATTGGTTCCCGAAACTGGGCGTCTTCGAAGGGGATTCGTGGAATTGTCACCAGTTCCATTCAGCCACGGAGTTCTACTCCGACTACGGCAACTATGACGTCCGCATCACAGTTCCCGCCCCTTTCGTGGTGGGAGCGACGGGACGCTTGGTGGAGAAAACTCTGGGCTCCGATGGCAGTGCAACGCACCGGTACACCCAAAACGATGTCCATGGCTTTGCATGGACGGCGAGCCCCGACTATCGAGAGCACACCGGTCGATTCGACGAACCGGGATATCCGCCAGTAGAACTTCGGCTACTACTCCAACCTGAGCATGAAGACCAGGCGGAGCGACACTTTGAGGCCACCCGCACGGCTCTCAAATACTACGGATCCTGGTACGGACCTTACCCCTACCAACAGCTAACGATCGTCGACCCAGCCTACGGGAGCGGGGCTGGAGGCATGGAGTACCCGACCCTTTTCACCAGCGGTACCCGCTGGCTCAACCCTGCAGGGGGAGGCTCCCCGGAAGGAGTTACGATTCACGAAGCAGGGCACCAGTTCTGGTATGGGGTGGTCGGCAACAACGAGTTCGAGCACGCTTGGTTGGATGAGGGTCTCAACACCTTCTCCACCGCCCGCGCCTACGAAGCGGCTTATGGCGATCGCAAATTTGTCCAACGTTACCTTTCCCTGCCAGGAAGGGGTCGTGGCTTTCTTCCCTGGCTCTTTCCGGAGCTGGCTCAAGGACGCACGGTTTTCGGCAACCGGCTGGATCGCTACCGTCGCAGCGGCGTGCGAAATCGTCAGAGCAGGCCGACCTATCTCTACTATCCCGCTTCCGCATCATCGACTTCTTATCACCGAACATCTCTGTGGCTCGCAACCCTGGAGAGATTCATCGGCTGGGATTCACTACAAGAAATTCTCTCCACTTTCTACCAACGATGGAGCTTCCGGCATCCAAGACCGGAGAACTTCTTCTCTATTGCCAACGAGGTCTCCGGAAGGGATCTCGACTGGTTCTTCGACCAGGTCCACGGCAGCTCAGTGGATTTCGACTACGCCATCGGTCGAGTCAGCACCACCCCCCTGAAGTTCGAGGGGTACTCCGGAGCCGAAACAGACCTCCGTTACGAAGGAAGGGAGGAGGAGTCTTCCCAGGATGCGCCCGAAAAGATCTTCCGCTCTGAAGTCGTCGTGGAACGCCGAGCCGACGGCGTCTTCCCGGTGGAAGTCCTCATGATCTTCGAAGATGGTTCCGAAGTACGGCGAAGTTGGGACGGTAGGAATCGCTGGCAGCTGTTGGTCGAAGAGAGAGCTTCCAAGTTGACTCAGGTGAAGGTCGATCCAGAGCGCATTCTCGTACTGGACTTGGATGTCACCAACAATAGCCATCAGGTGGACTCGGGAGCCGCCCTTCCGAGTCACAAATGGGCTTCCCGATGGATGTTCTGGCTACAAGATTTTCTTCATACGGTTACTTTCTTCCTGTAAAGAAGCACTGCCCATGATTTACCGATCCGTTCTTCGCGGTTTTGCCCTGATGATCACTTCGCCAGGAGTCTTGTTGACTTTCTGGCTAGCCAGCATCCTGATGGCTTTGCCCGCGGGGTTTTTGCTTTCTGAGTCTCTCCAGGCCGACCTGGGCTCGAGCCAGATTCAAGAAAACTTACGCAGCGGCTTCGACATGGATTGGTATAGCGAGTTCTCTCATCGTGCGGAGGGATTGGGAGAAACTTTCCGCCCGGACCGAGTCGTCGGTATCGGCCCCTTGTTGGACAACCTAGAGAGTTGGAGCAATGGCAACCTATTTGCCAACCACCGGGGATTGGTTGCCCTCGCGGCCATACATGCTCTCGCCTGGGCGGTGCTTCTCGGGGGAGCCCTCGGCAGCTTCGCAAGACCTGGAGGCAGCAGCTCCGCCGAGAACTTTCTGGCCCTTTGCGGGCGCTACTGCTTCCGCCTGGTCCGTCTCGCCTTGGTCTCGGCACCGCTCTACTACGGCGTCTATCGACTCAGCGGCTGGCTATTGGAGCGGGTTGCCTCCATGAGCCGGGATGCCACTCGAGAGATTCCTATCTTCGTTGCGACCCTGCTAGCCACTCTCGCGATCGCAGCCCTACTACACCTCATTCGCATGGTCTTCGACTACGCAAAGATCATCCTGGTCACCGAGGAGAGAAGGAGCGCCCTTGGCGCTGCCCTGAGCGGTCTACGCTTCGTCGCCTCCCATCCCGTAAAGACCTCTTCCATCTACGGTATTTTTGGCTTGGTCAGTTTGCTGCTGCTGGTCGCTTTCGGTGCCCTGTCCCCCGGAGTCGGCCAGGAGACCATCGGGGGTGTCTTGGCGGTCCTCGCCTTTGGCCAGCTCTACCTGATCGCCAAGATCTTCACCCGCCTGAGTAGCCTCGCCGGCCAGATGGAAGCCTATCGGTGGTCGGAACGAAGATAGACCGCTTTCGACGAACCCAACGACCTCCTCAGCGATCGACTCGCAACTCTCCTAGGGCTCCCCGCAGCGCCAAGGAAATGGTGGGCGCATCCGTCGGAAGATCCTCTTCGTCCGCGAGGCCAGACAGGTTCCTATCCCCCATGGTCATGGAGGCTCGATCGATAGAGATTCGAGTGTCTTCCGGCAGCTTGATATCGCATTCACCCAATTTGAAATTCACCGAAACCTGAGTGTCGTTGGCCCAATCACCTCGCAGATCCAGATCGAACTCCCCACCCGTCCCAGAGAATCTGACGATCTTCGGGCTGGCATTACCGAGGGACTCCATATCTATCTCCCCCCAGGAAGACTCGATGGAGACCGACTCCAGGGGCTCGGCGGTGGGCTCGCTAAACTTTAGGTCGTGGTCTCCTAGCTTCAGTTCCAGGTCGACTCCCGTCAGGAATAGCCCTCCCAAATCGACGGTGGATTCTCCGGCTCGAATCCGCCCTTCTACCGCCATGGGTTGCCCACGGGGGAGAATGAGCCGCAACTTATTCGAGCTGATGTTGTTGTTTCCAAAGAAACTCATGAAGCCTCGCTTGCTTTCTAGCTCCACCCCATAGGCCCAGCTACCATCAGCTTCCTGGGTGTAGCTTTCCTTCAACTCGAAGCTCGCTTCGTCGTAATCCCCTTCGAGGCGTATGCCACTACCGGGAGGTCCTGGCTCGACGGTGAATTCCCCCATCTCGAGAGAAATCCGGACCACTCCGGGAGGGGCTGCAGCCAAGGAAGAGTCGAGCTGCAATCGACGGCTTTCTCGACCTTCTTCGAGGTCCGGATAGGAAGCTCCCTCCCCAGGTCGTTGAATTCCACCGAGCTGGCCCTCTTCGAGATCTTGTCCTTCGAGATTTAGCCCTGAGAGATCCTCCCCAGGAGCCACCGGGGCCTCGAGATGATCGCCCCCTTCGGGACCTCCTTCGGCCCCGGGAAGGATCTGTTGGGTGGTAACAGACTCATAGCGGGGCTCCTGACTACCCGCCAACAGCCCTACCAAAGCGAGTAGGGCAGGAATTCCAAACATCAGGGCAATCAGGACCAGGCAGCCGAAGCAGCCGAACTTGAAACAACCCTTGGCGCCACGCTCGTTTCCAATTCCAGCCAACTTAGTCCCCTTTCCCCAGCGAAGTTCCCGAAAATCTCTGTTCGCTGAAGACTACGGAGAAGCGGGGAAACAGGTTTCGGAAACGACCCCCTGCTTGCAGAACCCAAAACGACGATGCCGCCGGAAGTTCTCCAGCGGCATCACCAGGGCGATCCGGTCGTACCTCAGTCAGTGCAACCCAATCGGGTTTCCGTGATCAACTGATCCACAACCGCCTTGAGATCGCCAGTGCGACGAAAGGTCTGCAATTGCCGATCGGCACTACTGCCCTCAGCGAGAATGGTGTGAATATATTCGACTTCCGATCGGCTCCCCAGGTCATCCACCACGTCGTCGACGAAGGTCAGCAATTCGGCGGCAAGAAAGCGGGTCGGAACATCTCTTTGTAGACCGAAATCAATCAGCTTGCCGTCGATACCGTAGCGAACTGCCCGCCATTTGTTCTCTTCGATCAAGTGATGCCGATAGAGACGCCAGCTTTGATTGTTGGCTCGTAGCTTGATGAGTTTGGCAACGATGGCCTGGATCAGGGCAGCCAAACAAATGGCTTCGTCGATCTTGGTGCAAATATCAGCGATGCGAAATTCCAGAGTAGGAAACTTCGAGTGCGGCCGAACATCCCACCAAATCTTAGAGGGTTCGTCGATGCAGCCCGTGTTGACCAAGGTAGCTACGAAGCTCTGATAGTCGGCCCAGGACTTAAAGGAAGGAGGTAAGCCACTCCGGGGCAAGTTCTCGAAGACTACCGACCGGTAGGACTTGAGTCGGGTGTCCCGACCATCCCAAAACGGAGAGCTCGTGGAGAGGGCCAAAATATGAGGAAGAAAGTAGCGTACCTGGTTCATCACGTCGATGAGCAGCTCTTTGTCCTCGATACCGACGTGAACATGCATTCCGAAGATCAACAGCCGGCGAGCCAACTCGCCCATATCCTCTTCGAGCTTCATGGACCGCTCGCTCAAGGTCACGTCCTGCTTGATCCACTGTGAGAACGGATGAGTGCTGGCCGCACAGACCCGCAATCCGTTGGTTTCGGCCAGATCGTGAACGGATCGACGAAGACGGGTCAGCTCGATCCTTGCTTCGTGCACATTGCGGCAGATTTGACTACCGACTTCCACCTGAGACTGTAAAAACTCAGACTTGATCTGATCTTGGAGAACCACTTGACCTTGCTCCAGAAACTCCTGGATAAAGGACTTCAGCTCCCGAGAATCCGGATCGATGATCTGATACTCCTCCTCGATTCCCAGAGTCAGCTCCGGCAACTGCATATCGACCCCCTCCTAGGCGCGGCCTGAGTAAAGAAATTGCTGGCGAATCTTAGCATGGGGTGCTTCGCCGGTTCAGGCCTCTAGCGAGACCTTCCGTAAGCGCAAGGCGTTGGCGATCACGGAGACCGAAGATAGGCTCATGGCCAGGCTGGCGATCATGGGCGACAGGAGCCAGCCGAAGAAAGGGTAGAGGGCTCCAGCGGCTACCGGTATACCGATGGCGTTGTAGGCAAAGGCGAAGAAGAGATTCTGGCGAATATTCACAAGGGTCGCCTGACTCAGGCTTCGCGCCCGCACCAGAGCTCTCAAATCCCCTCCCATCAAGGTCACTCCGGCGCTCTCCATGGCAATGTCTGTGCCGGTCCCCATGGCAATGCCGACATCCGCTCGCGCCAGGGCCGGCGCATCGTTGATCCCATCGCCTGCCATCGCCACGACCCGGCCAGTACGCTGCAGATCGACCACGACTCGCTCTTTCTCCACCGGCAACATCTCCCCGTAGACCCGGTCGATACCCACGGCTTCCGCAACCGCCTTCGCGGTAGAGAGGCTATCTCCCGTCAGCATGATGACCTGCCACCCGGCTCGGCGTAGAGAAGCGACGGAAGAGACGGCGGATGGCTTGATGGGATCTGTGAGGGTGATCCTGCCGGCCAGATGATCCCTCACCGCTACCCAGACAATGGTCTGCCCGGCTTCGACCTCTAAGGGGGGCTGCCTGTCACCTGCTTCGAGGCCGCCTGGCCCGCCCCCGGCTGCTCCATCGGAGGGCCCATCGGCGACGTACCCTAGCTCCTTGAAGAAGCGAGCATTTCCCAGGGCCACCGGGACCCCGTCCACTTGCCCTCGAAGCCCCTTCCCCGGTTGGTAGTCAAAGGCCTCACAATGCCCTGACGGTAGGTCTCGCTCTTCGGCTGCCCGGCAGATGGCCGCGGCAAGGGGATGCTCGCTCCCCCGCTCGAGACTGGCTGCCAAGCGGAGAAGCTCCTCGGAATCCAGACCTTCCGGAGCAGATTCCACCAATTCGATCGACCTTACCTTCGGCTGCCCTTCGGTGAGGGTGCCCGTCTTGTCGACCACCAGGGTATCCACTCGTTGGAGGACCTGGAGTGCTTCCGCATCTCGGACCAGGACTCCTGCCTTCGCTGCTTTCCCCACTGCCACCATGATGGAGATCGGTGTCGCCAAACCCAAAGCACAGGGGCAGGCGATGATCAATACGGATACCGCAGCGACCAGGCCATGACCGAGGCGAGGCGCCGGCCCCAGCACGAACCAGGCCAGGAAGGCGATCGCAGCGATGACCACGACCGTGGGAACAAAGATCCCAGAGACTCGATCGGCGAGGGCTTGAACCGGAGCGCGGCTACGCTGAGCCTCCGCCACTCGGTGGACGATCTGCGCCAGGACAGTCTCGTCGCCAACTCGGCGAGCTTCCATCACCAGCGAACCGGTGCCGTTGACGGTACCGCCGATCAGAGAGCTACTCTCAGCCTTTTCGACGGCAATGGGTTCCCCGGAGATCATCGACTCCTGGACGGAGCTGCGACCTTCGAGAACGACCCCATCCACCGGAACCTTGTCCCCTGGACGTACCCTCAACCGCTCCCCAACCCGGACCGCGTGAAGGGGGATCTTCTCTTCTCCTCCATTCGGTAGCAATCGCCGAGCTGTGGCGGGGGCCAACTCCATGAGATCTCGCAGGGCCTGGCCGGTGCGGCCTCGGGCTCGCAACTCCAAAACCTGACCGAGCAAAACAAAGGTGACGATCACCGCCGCCGCCTCGAAGTAAACCGGAATCATGCCTCCCATTCCCCGCGCTGACGCCGGTAAGAGACCAGGAGCGAGCAGAGCAAAAAGGCTGTAGCCATAGGCAACCCCGGTTCCTGCCGCGATAAGAGTGAACATATTGGCGCTTCGGTGCCGCAGGGATTCGATGCCCCGCCGGAAAAAGGGAGCACCGGCCCAAAGCACCACGGGAGTGGCCAAGATGAACTGCCACCAACCACGAGCCCGAGGCGAGAGCAAACCGGCCAAGGGATCCCCGGGAACCATCTCTCCCATGGCCAAGATCAGCAATGGGAGACTCAAGGCCGCACTGAACCAGAACCGCCGGCTCATGTCTTGGAGCTCAGTATGGACTTCCTCCCGAGGCTCACCGGCCTTGAGCTCCAACGCCATGCCGCAGCTAGGGCAGGAACCCGGTGATTCCTCCTCAACCTCCGGATGCATCGGACAGACGTACCAGGCGGTCGGGTAAAGGGAAGGGAGGGCGGCGCTTTCGAGGGCCATCCCGCAGCTCGGGCAGGCCCCAAAGACCGGTTCCTGGACTTCCGGACACATGGGACAAACAAAAGGTCCAAGACTTTCCGGTGAACCCAAAGGGGGGACCGAGACAGCTGCCTCGTCCGCCAGATAGATCTCCGGGTCGGAGCGAAACTTCTCGGCACATCCGGCGCAACAAAAGTAGAACCGCTCCGATTCATGGTCTACCTGATGAGCGCAGGCAGCCGGATCCACCTTCATTCCGCACACCAGGTCGAGTACGTCTGGGGATGCGGACACCACCGGCGCCTCCCCCTCACAGCAGCAGCTCGTGCTTTGACTTTCCATGGCTCTTACCGGGCCGAGAATCGGCTGACGACATCCAAGAGCTCATCAATCTTGGCCTGCCGCTCCATCGGGTCATCCCCTTGAACGGCCTGCACGACACAATGCTCGACGTGCTCCCGCAGCACCTGCTCCTCCACTTTCCCCAAGGCCGCCTTGGCAGCTCGGAGCTGAGTCAGGATATCCATGCAGTACCGCTGCCCCTCCACCATGCGAAGGATCCCCTTCACCTGCCCCTCGATACGCCGAAGCCTGCCGACTTGATCGCTGTGGTTCGCGTGTTTCATTCATATACCATACCCCCCTATGGTATTGGATGCAAATCTCAAAGAATGAGATTGCCTCCCGCTCAAGCTGCCCTGACCTCTTCAGGCTTGTAACTTCCCTCCCTGGAGCTGATCCTCCGAGGCGACCCACGGAACCCTTAGCCCGAACTTCTCACTGGCCCGCTCCCAGTCGTTGATTTCAAGGGTTACCAAACTTCGCTGCGATCCCTGAGCTTGGGCTCAGAAGTCCTCCTGTATGCTCGGGGGTTGACAAAATAAGCGATCAACATACATAATTCGGACTCCGAACTAATAAATTGAAAGATCCTTCCCAATGCCCATCGCCACCGACCTTCCACAGACTCCCCTGAGCCGGCGCTTGGCGATCGGTTTCTCCAAGATCAGTATCGCTCTACGGCACCGGGCATGGCAGGAAGGAAGCGCACGAGACTTGACTCCGACTCAGGGCCAAGCCCTCGTCTCAATCCACCGACAGGCCGGTATCTCTCTGGCAGCGGTTGCTGCAGGCCTCGGAGTTCGGGCCTCTACGGCTTCCGAAGCGATCTCGGTGTTGGTTCGCAAGGGCTGGGTCGAGAAGCGTCGCAGCCTCGAGGATCGCCGCACTTTGGAGCTTCACCTCACGACCGAAGGCTCTCAGGAAGCGACCCGAGCGGAGGGTTGGCCGGAGTTTCTCGCTAGCGCCATCGAGACCTTGCCTCCCGAAGAAGCGGAGACTCTCATGAAGGCGCTGCAACGCATGATTCGAGAGCTTCAACAGCGAGGCGAAATCCCCGTCGCCCGCATGTGCAACGGCTGCACCTTCTTCCGTCCCTTTTCGCATCCCGAAACAGCCCTTCCTCACCACTGCGCCTTCGTGGACACCGCCTTCGGGAACGCTGACCTGCGCCTCGACTGCCCGGATCACCAACCCGCCGCCGAAGGCCAAGCCCTGACCCTCTGAGCCGTTCGTTTTCCCGAGGATGCCCACTTCATAGCCATGCAACAGATCTTTCCAAGATTTTCACGTCCCGATTGATTAGTAGTCCTAATTAATATCCTTCAACCAACTTTAGAGGAACCGTTCACCATGAATAGGACACCCGTCATCGTTGCCGTCTTCAGTCTCGTTTTGGTATCTCTCACTCTCGCCTCGGCAGGCCATGCGGAGCAAGCTTCTGCCACCCTGAAAGCCAGAAGCCCTATTCCTGCTGCCACGAAAGATCTTCAGATACAGGCAGCGTCCGTAACCTATCTAAAATCACTCGATCTCTTGGTCTTCGAACAACGGGTCGAGGGTAGAGCGGGAGGTACCGTACCCGAAGCCCGAGGCAATCTGGACGGCGCCCCGGTTCTCGGCTATGTCTTTCCGACGACCCTAGATTCCACAGACGTCGGCTTCCGCGAGGCCGAGGGGATCGTTGCTCTGGCTGTCACTTCCCACCCGGACTTCGACGACACTCCCCTCTGGGATGAAAACGGCGACCGAAATTTTGCCAACGACGGAGTCGTCTTTCATACTCATTGGGTCCTGCTTCAACCAGAGAAGCGAGTGCCCGGCGGTCTCGCCGTGGGGCAGATCGATCCAGGGGAAATCTCTTCCTCCTTGCCTCCCACCAATCCTGGCATGCCCATGTTTATGGACTCCCCTGGGTTTGCCGTTCTGACCCAGGATGGGACCTTGAAAGTTCTCGTCCCAGCCCAGCGCATGAGCCACCGGACAGATTTCCGTTTCGATGCTGTGACTGCTTATATGGAAGTCAACACCTCGCCGGAAGCTCCAATGCTCGGTGTTTACAAGGTCTACAACGTCCTCTCCGAAGATCTCTCCCTACCCTTCGAGGTCAAGACCAAGCCCTAGGACTCAGCGCTCCTATCCATCCTCTCGGCGGCAACGAATGTGGCCACCGGGAGGAAGTTTTTTCCCCTGAATCTCTCTGAGATGTCGAATCGACCCAATCCGGTTCGTCTTGTGGGTGAATGCGCCGAGATTGTCCCAGGCGCGATATCTTCACGACCATCACAAGAACTCAGGAGGTCCCCTATGTCTCAGTTCATTCTCCTTCTACACGAGAACCCCAGTGACTTTTCGGACGTTTCACCGGACGAGATTCAGGCCATCATCGGACGCTATTCGGCCTGGAGAGAAAAGATCGCCGCCGAAGGTCATTTCGTGGATGGCCACAAACTGGCCGATGAAGGTGGCCGTAGTCTCACTCGAACAGAAGCCCAACTGAGAGTGGTGGATGGTCCCTATAGTGAGGCGAAGGAGGTCCTGGGCGGACTCTTTGTCATTGAGGCCAGAGACTATGACCATGCGGTCGAGATCAGCTCTGGCTGCCCTCACCTCGAATACGGTGGCCGCATCGAGCTCCGGGAGATCGATCAAATGCACGACGATGACTGACAGTTCCTTCCCTCAGCCTGTTCTGAGGATCGCCCCGGACCCGGAGACTCCGCCGCAGGCCTCTCCCCAGGAGACCCACGTACACCTCCGGGTCGTCGACCATCTGTTCCGGCACGACGCCGGGCAGATGGTCTCCACTCTCACTCGTGCTTTCGGCTTGCCAAACCTGAGCCTCGCCGAAGATGTCGTTCAGGAAGCCTTCATTGCGGCCCTCAAAAACTGGCCCTTTCAAGGGGTGCCAGAGAATCCAGCGGCTTGGGTCCTCCGGGTAGCTCGCAACAAAGCCCTGGACGTCCTCCGCCGGCAAGGGAACTGGAAAGACAAAAGCCCGGCGGTGCAGAGTTCTTTTCGAACGCTGGAAGGAATGGGATCTTCGGAGGAACCTCGCTTCGCCCAGGAGCTGCGGGATGATCGGCTGCGCTTGATGTTCGCCTGCTGTCACCCGTGCATTCCTCAGAACTCTCGAACCGCTCTGATTCTCAAGACCGTTGGTGGGTTCAGCACCTCCGAGATCGGTCGGGCCTTCCTGACGAGAGGCACCACGATCGCGCAACGCTTAGTGCGTGCCAAGCGCCACATCCGCAGCGAAGGGTTGCGCTTAGAGATCCCCTCCTCAGAGCAGTTGCCGGAGCTCCTTCCCAACGTTCTCGAGGTGCTCTACCTTATGTTCAACGAAGGGTATAGCTCCCACCAGGGAGAAGCCTTGGTCCGTCGAGAGCTCTGTTCCGAGGCGATTCGCCTATGCGAGCTACTGGCCGAACACCCGGCGACTCAGACCCCGGAAACGGAGGCCCTAGCAGCCCTCTTCTTGCTCCAGGGGGCGCGGCTGCCAGCCCGTTCCGACGGCGATGGAGACCTGATTCTCCTACCGATGCAGGACCGTCGCCTGTGGAATGCTGAAATGATCGGTCAGGGCCTCGAATACCTCGGGAGATCTGCTCGGGGCCAAAAGATCTCCACCTATCACCTGCAAGCGGAAATCGCTGCTTGCCACGCCATGGCAACCGACTACGAGAACACCGATTGGGCCTCTATCCTTCGAGCCTATGACGACCTCCAGCGCCTGACCCCTTCTCCAGTCATTGCCCTCAATCGCGCCGTTGCCCTAGCTGAGGTGAAGGGCCCCAAGGCTGCCTTGGAGATTTTGGAGAAAATCCAACATCAGCCGACAATGGCCGACTACTACCCCCTTCACGCCTCTCTTGGCGCCCTCTACAAGCGATTGGGAAAGAGGCATCTGGCCCAAGATCATTTCCGTCGCGCTCTAGAACTGACCATCAGCCAACCGGTACGCAGATTCTTGCTAGATCAGCTACACCGGTAGCGCTCCTGACCCTCCACGCCTACGACGGCTCGCTGCTGTTCCACAAGTTCTCACCCGATTCCAAGGACAGGTCGAGCGACGGCAGACTTAGCCTCTGGGGCCGACTGCCAGAGAAAGTCATCGAGAGATCTATGCTCGAAGAGATGGATCTGCCAAAAACGACGAGCGTGGCGCGAGGACCAGCCGGAACGACCGAGAAACGAAGGAAAGCATCAAATAAACCGAGAGAGCAACTCCGAGTCTAATTCCACCGCGGTTCGAACTAGGGGACTCGGGTGAGTCAAGGACTCTTGTCGAAGAACTCACAAGAGATTCGACGCCAAGACCTTCTTCCGATTCTGGAGGTCGATCCCTGGACACTGGGTTCAATGAGCACTCGGTTCGATGGGCACTGGGCTCGATGGGCACTGGGGTTTTCAAGGCTAAAAACGAGGGCAGTATGTGCTAGATTGTGTCATCACCTTCCTGCTTGCGAACGAATTTTGCGAGGTGCTTTATGACGATTTGTCGAGCAATGCCCTACCTTTGGCGAGCAAAGTTTGTACTGGGGCTGACGATTTTTCTTCCTCTAAACGCGTCTGCTCAAACAGACTGTGCCGTCCAAACCGAAGTCCCTCAGTCAGAGTGCGAAACGCTTCTGGCGATCTACCATGCCTTCGATGGTCCCAACTGGGGTCCGTTCCGCCCTGGGTGGAACCAGACCAACCGGCCCTGCCTCTGGTCCGGTGTCGACTGTATTAGCGGTCAGGTATCGTCTCTTTCTCTACAAGGCGCTGACCTGGTCGGAACCCTCCCAGCTGCCCTGGGAGGCTTGCCCGCACTGCGGTCTCTGGCGCTCACCGGCCGTCGCCTCCAGGGAGCTATTCCGGTAGAAGTTTACGGTCTTTCCCAACTGACCACTTTGAACCTGTTTGACGTTCAGATCAGCGAACCGCTTTCCCCGGAGATCGGCAACCTGGTTCAGTTGGAAAACCTAACGATTCAAGGGACCGATCTTCCGGGTTCGATCCCGGTGGAGATCGGAGATCTCGCTCAGTTGGAGTTTCTATCCATTACCGGTAGCGAGCTCACGGGATCCGTCCCGGCGGAGATCGGGAACCTGCAAAATCTGAGGCATCTTAGCCTTAGGGACAGCCGGATTTCGTCGGTTCCCCTTGAGCTGGGCAATCTCTCCCAAATCGAGGCTCTATACCTGAATGACAGCCTATTGACCTCTGTGCCTTGGGCCGAGTTAGGGAGTCTTCCCAACTTAATCTTGCTCGAGCTTGCCGGCAATGAAATCACCGGCGGTTTCCCCATGGAGCTCATACAGCTACCTATGGTTCAAGTGGTCGACCTGAGCTCAAATCATCTCTCGGGGCCGGTGCCTGCGGAAGTGACGAACTTCAACTTCACTCTGCAGGCGCTCATCCTCGAGGACAACGACTTCTCAGGCTCCGTGCCTTCTGAGCTAGCGGGCATGGGCGCGTCGCCGAAGCTCAATTTCAAGAACAATAAGCTTTCGAACGAGATCCCCGTCGCATTCGGCGAGGGCTTGGTGTCGCTCTTCATCGACGGAAACTGTATCTCCTCGTCGGATCCACTGGTCCGAGCTTACCTGGCTGGTTTGTCTCCCGGATGGGAGTCGAGCCAATGCCTACAAATCTTTGACGACGACTTCCATACGGGCGACTTCTCTAGATGGTCCGCTGTGATGGGAGACACCTCACCTCCCTGATGGAACGTTAGGTCGAGAATTGACGACAAACCCATCCCCTTCGAGGTATCCTAGGGGCAGTATTCCGGAGCCATTGGGGGCCCGGAGCAGGTGAGGAGGAGAGTTCAATGAGTGAAGAAAAAGGCCTTTGGGAACGCACCAAGGATCTGGCCGGAGATGTCGTCGACAAGGTTCAAGAAAATGCCGCCGCCGCGGTGGACAAAGTAGACGACATGAAAGATAGCGCGGTAGAAAAGCTGGGAGACGTCGCGGACGCGGCCAAAGAACGCGCTGGGGGTATTAAGGACGCGGTGGAAGATCGAGTCGAGGGCGCCGTTGACTCAGTGCAAGCCAAGGCGGCTGGCATCGCTGGGAGCGTGGCTGAGACGGCTTCCAACGTCAAAGACCGAATCGACAACTCCGAGGACGAAAACGCCTAGAGAGCTCCTAAGCTCCAACCGGGCCGACACGGGTTGGCCCGGCGCTTTCTTTGGCCAATCTCGCCGATGGCTAGCCCGTCGAGACTCTTCTCAAGAGAGAAGACGCCCATATCGGCGCCCCATGACTTCAAGACCGAAACCATCCTTCCAAGAGTTCCTGAGCTGCACTGGCTAGGTTGATTCACCGCGCTGAACTTACCGTCCTAGAGTCACCGTCCTGAAGTCACCGCCCTAGAGTCAGCGTCCCCAAGGGCCGATCCGAGCCCCGTCTAACTTCCGAGTGAGTGCCTTCGAAGGAGCCTTCATCGAAGGTGCCCGAGAACCGGTAGGTCTGGCGCCGGCTCTGGCTCTTCACTTCCCCCTGGAGGCTTCCCTCCGAAAGGCTTCCTCTGGCTGTTCCCTCGTAGGTCACTCGCCGATCGTTGAAGTTGGCATAGAAAACGACCTCCCAGCTACCTTCCCCAGCTGGGGTAAAAACCGCCTCTAGGGCTCCTCGGGTTCCATCGCGATTCCAAACATACTCACCGGTCAGGGTCCGACTCTCGGCCGCCTCTACAAGACTTGCCCAGAACAGAACACAACCCGCAACCATCCAAAGACCCAAAACTACTCGTTTCATTTTCACCCCTACTTGCCCCTTCCCGAACGCAAACTCTGAGTCTCCTGACGCAACGTTGTCAGGAGCCTCATGCCACTATATCTTCAGTCAATAGACATCTCTGTCTCTGGCGACGCCCTACGTCGATAGAAACCTAGAAAAGAAACACAAGATTCCGAAAAGGAGATTTCCATGTCAGCACTCGAGATCGGAAAGCAGCTCGTCAGTCTCTGTCAGCAGGGAAAGGGAATGGAGGCCATCGAGACCCTTTATGCCGATGACATCGTCAGCATCGAGGGCCAGGATATGCCGGAGATGCCAGCCCGCATGGAAGGAATCGAAGCGATCAAAGGCAAGAACCAATGGTGGTACGACAACCACGAAGTTCATTCAAGCGCCGTCAGCGGCCCCTTCTGTGGCCATCGCCAGGACCAATTCGCCGCAGAGTTCGACTTCGAGATCACCAACAAACAAAGTGGCGAGCGGAGCAAGATGCGCGAAATGGCGCTCTACACCGTGCGAGACGGCAAGATTGCCCAAGAGGAGTTTCTCTATCTGATGGGCTAGAAAGGAATCGGCTGAAGGGGCCGAGGGAGGTTGTCTAGTTTCTCCCTTTCCTTTCATCCTCAAACTTCCTCGGGGCCTGGCGGCCTGCCAGATGTCAGCGTCGAACCCACCGAACACAAAGGACCTTTCAGACTCCCCCTGCCCCCTTCTCACAGACTTCGTGGTGAGAAGGGGGCTAGGGGCGCAAATTCGGGCCATAATGCACTCGCCATGACCCAAAATTTCCGCGCTGGCGCCGATATTGGCGGCACTTTCACCGATCTCATCGTGGTCGATTCGCGAACCGGTGCCTTTCACATCGGCAAGACCCTAACGACTCCAGAAGATCCCTCGAAGGCCGTGGAAACAGTGCTTCGAGGCGCCCTGGAATCAATGGCTATCTCGGCCGGGGAGCTCAGCCATCTCATTCATGGCACGACTCTCGTCACCAATGCCATCATCGAGCGCAAAGGGGCCAAGACAGCCCTCATCACCACGGAAGGCTTTCGTGATTCCATCGAGATTGGCCGTGAATCTCGCTATGACCTCTATGACTTGATGCTCGAGCAACCAACTCCCTTGGTTCCCCGCTACCTACGGTTCGAAGTTGGCCAGCGAACTCGCCAAGACGGCACCACTCACCGAGAGCTCGA
Organism: Deltaproteobacteria bacterium; assembly: GCA_022601195.1. Classification (GTDB taxonomy): domain Bacteria; phylum Acidobacteriota; class Thermoanaerobaculia; order Multivoradales; family JAHZIX01; genus JAHZIX01. The sequence continues at coordinate 442,366 of JAHZIX010000029.1, read as the reverse complement.
TACCCACGAGGTGGAAGAGCTCGCAAGAGAACTGGCCAGCAACGGCATCGAAGCTGTGGCGGTAGCTTTCCTTCACAGCTTCACGAATCCGCAACCGGAGCAGACAGCTGCCGAAGTGCTGAGGAAGGCCGCCCCGCAGCTTCGAGTCTCCATCTCCTCCGACATCGTCCCCGAGATCCGTGAGTACGAGCGGGCTTCCACCACGATTGCCAACGTTTATGTTCAAGAATTGGTGGACACCTACCTCCGGCGCCTCGAGGCAAGATTGGAAAACCTCGACTTCTCCGGAAGCTTTTACCTCATGCTGTCGAGTGGAGGAATCGCTACCGTAGATACCGCGGTGCGTTTCCCGGTGCGGTTGCTGGAGTCCGGCCCGGCAGCGGGGGCTCTGGCAGCTCAATCCTATGGTCGAGCCGCTGGCTACCAGGACCTGATCTCCTTTGACATGGGTGGAACCACCGCCAAGATCTGTGTCATCGACAAGGGTCAACCTCTCCTGGCTCATGAGTTTGAAGTGGATCGGGTCTACCGGTTTGCCAGGGGCTCTGGTCTTCCCATCAAGATTCCAGTCATCGAGCTGATAGAAATCGGCACCGGTGGAGGCTCCATCGCCCGCGTCGACACCCTCGGCTTGCTCAAGGCCGGCCCCGATTCAGCGGGCGCCGCTCCTGGCCCTGCCTGCTACAACCGGGGGGGTGAGCTACCCACCATCACCGATGCCAACCTGGTTTTGGGCTACCTCGACCCGAACTTCTTTCTGGGAGGCGAGATGCTCCTGGATGTAGAACGGGCCCGTCGCGCCATCGAAGAGCTGATCGCCAAACCATTGGGTTTGAAGGTCGAGGAAGCGGCTTGGGGCATCCACCAAGTCGCCAACGAGAACATGGCCAACGCCGCGCGGGTGCATGCCTTGGAGCGAGGGAAAGATCCCCGCCGCTTTCCCCTGTTCGCCTTCGGAGGTGCTGGACCGGTTCACGCCTACCGCATCGCTCTCGCATTGGGTTCACCGACCCTCCTGGCTCCCCTTGGGGCGGGAGTCATGAGTACGGTGGGATTTCTGACCGCCCCTCTCTCTTTCGACTTCGTGCGCACCTGGGTCATTCAGCTCGAGGAGATCGACTGGGACCGCGTAAACGACCTCTTCAGAGCGATGGAAACCGAAGGGGAAGCGCTTCTGGCACGGTCCGGAGTTCCGGAATCCGACATCGCTCACCGCAGAGAAGTCGATATGCGCTACGTTGGGCAAGGCCACGAGATCGCCGTGGAAGTGGCCTCGGGCGAGCTCGGCCCAAGCGCAAGAAACCCCTTGAAGACTCGCTTCGAGGAGGTCTACCGGGAGCTCTACGAACGACCCGGGCCGCCGGTGCGAGTCGAGATCCTCAATTGGCGAGTCGTCTCCTCCGGCCCGACTCCTCAGGTCCGTCTTCGAGTGGAACAAGAAGGCTCCGCTGAGGAGGCGAATAGGGCTCCGCAGGACACACCGAGCCAATCGGCTGCCGAGGGACGCAAGAACTACCGCCAAGCCTTTTTCCCGGAAGTGAATGGGTTCTTGGAAACATCGGTCTACGATCGCTACCGGCTGCGAGCAGGCAGCCGATTCGCGGGCCCGGCCATTGTCGAGGAGAGAGAGTCGACGGTGATCGTGGGTCCTGGTGGCCAGTGCGAAATTGACCGGCACCTCAATCTGGTAGTCCGGATGCCAGCAGGGGGGGAATAACCGTGGCACTGGACCCCATCCAACTCGAAGTCCTTTGGAACCGACTGCTATCCGTTGCCAACGAGCAACAAACGACCCTGGTTCGCACCGCCTTCAGCACCATCGTCCGAGAGTCCCTCGACCTAGCCTGCGGCGTTTTCGATACCCGAGGTTGGATGATCGGCCAATCCCTTACCGGAACTCCTGGGCACATCAACCCCATGGCTACGGGAGCCATTCACTTCCTCGAGGCTTATCCACCGGAGAGTCTCGAGCCGGGCGATGTGCTGGTTACCAACGATCCATGGCAAACCGCTGGCCAAGTGAACGACTTCACCGTCCTGACCCCGGTCTTTCGGGATTCCAAGATCGTCGCCTACTTTGCTAATTGCTGCCATGCACCAGATATTGGCGGACGCATCCTGTCCGCCGAGGCCAGAGAAGTTTTCGAGGAAGGACTACGGGTCCCCATCACCAAGCTCTTTCATCGAGGTAAGCCCAACCGGGAGCTGCTAAAGATCATCCGTGCCAATGTCCGTACCCCGGACGAGACGGTGGGAGATCTCTATGCTCAAACTTCGTCCAATGCCGTTGGAGCCCGCAGCCTCCTGCAGATGATGGACGAGTTTCACTTGGAAACCATCGATCCGTTGGCTGATGAGATTATTGAGCGATCCGAAGGAGCACTGAGAAAGGCCCTGCAAGGGGTCCCCAATGGCCGCTACCTCCACGAAGTAGCCAGCGACGGTTTCGAAGAACCGGTGCTCCTCAAGGTCGCCGTGACGGTTGAGGAAGGAGATATTCATATCGACTTCGCCGGCTCGTCTCCCCAAAGCCCAAGGGGCATCAATGTTGTTCTCAACTACACCAAAGGGTATGCCTCCTTTGCGGTCAAGGCGGCGATCAGCCCCGAAGTGCCTCATAACGAAGGTTCCTTTCGACCAGTCCACATCCGTGCCCCGGAAGGCAGTATCTTGAACTGTAGCGAGCCCGCGGCGGTGGCCTCTCGGCACCTGGTAGGGCACCTCATTCCTGGATTGATCTTCGGAGCTCTAGCCCAGGCGATCCCTGAGCGGGTGATCGCTGGTGGCGCCGATGCCGCCTGGATGAGCATTTGGCGAGCCACGTGGCCTCAGACTCGGCAACCGGCGAACTTCACCCTCTTTCAACTGGGAGGTACCGGCGCCCGCCCCAACAAGGACGGCTTGAACACCACCGGCTTCCCCAGCGGAGTAGCTGGAGTGCCCGCGGAAGTCATGGAGACCCAGGCGCCAATTCTCCAGCTCAAACGAGCTTTGCGGACCGACTCCGGCGGGCCTGGCAAATTTCGGGGAGGCCTCGGCCAAGCTACCGACTTCGCCCACTTGGGCCACGACACCTGGAGCGTCTCCGGAATGGTCGATCGCACGAAGTACGCTGCTCCCGGTCTTCAGGGAGGGCTTCCGGGGCAACTCGGTGAATTCCGCCTCAACGACGAAAAAGCGGCTCCCAAGACCATCCTATGGATGGAGCCGGGCGCGGTGATCTCTATGGACCCTCCAGGTGGTGGGGGATACGGAGAGCCCCAGCAACGAGACCCTCTTCTCGTACTCCAAGACGTCATAAACGGCTACGTGTCCATTGAAAGCTCCCGCAAGATCTATGGTGTAGCCATCAACTACCTTGGCTCACCTTCTCAACGAGTTCGCTTGCCTGGTCACTACGAGATTGACTTCGAGGCCACTGCCAAGCTGCGAGCTAGCGCCGACTAGCTGCACGGCTGTCGGCGACTCTCTGTCTCGGTCATCCACTCTTCGGTTGCCGACTGGTTTGATCGATTGATCGATGGGTGGAACCGGACGATCCACCTCAAACCTTCGACGGTGTTCTCAAAGAAGCCTAGCAATCTCTCACTCAATCACTTATTGTTCATGACGCATATTCCGCAAACCTACCGGGAGGACATCATGAACAGCGCAAAAGCTCTAACCTTTACCTTGGCCCTAACCGGGATCTTCCTGCTTCCAACTCTCTCTGCCGTCGCAGAGTCTCCAACCACACCTTCAGTTGAAATCCAACCTGCCACAGAGGTTGCCACCGAGACTCCGGCAGAGACCGCTGAAACAGCCCAGTCTATCGTCGTGGATTTTTCGGACTTGGAAATGGATTTCCTGGATTTACCCAAAAAGCAGAAGAAAATCCGTGAGTGCGAAGCCGACGAAGCAGCAGCAGCGGGTTGCCCCGTAGACCGCTGTATCTGGGCAAGCAACAGGGCCTGGTGCTTCTAGAGCCCAGCTGACCAGAACCGTTCAGCCTCGGAAGGCCAAGATCCTTCCGGGGCCTTCTGCTGAAATCCTCTAGTGCCCCCCTCGGCTGTTGCGTCACTACCTCTTCCGAGGCGTGCCATCTGACTCGGTCTCTGGAAACACCACGACAGCCTCGTTTTTTACAGTGGCTAGGGGCGCCAACTGAAGCCCAGGCCGATGAGAAAGTCTGGCGCATCGTCAGTCAGTCCCACGCCAGCATGAACATCCCACTGGAAGGTTGGAGTGACGAGGTAGGTAAAGCCGTGGTGAAAGAGCACCGCGGTGCCTCCCTCTTCCCGGTCCTCGGCAGCGAACTCCAGGAAAAGCCCACCTCGTTCCCCCAAGGCGCGCCCCAGCACCAAGGTGGCGCTCAGCACGGTCTCGTGATCGGCGCCGGCGGTTTCCCTTCCTACCCCCACTTGACCTCCGAGGGACCACAGCTCGGAGAGATCCCGCCCAGCAGTAACAATCAGGTCTGGATCAACCTCATCGCTGGTATTTCTCTGGTCCCCGAGGGGCAGGCTCACGGTGCCGATCAGGCCCAGGTCCCATCCGGCGGACGTGGGACCCAACTGCCATTTGACACCGAGGGAGCCATCGGAAATCCCAGATGTGCCTCTCCTCTGATCGACCCAATCGGGAACCCCGATTCGCAACTCCAACCTCTCCACGAATCCCCAACGCAACAGCAGCTCAGGGCTGGAGATGGTCTCATCGCCGTCGCCACCATCTTCGAAAGTGACTCCAGCCTCGATCTGTAGGGAGCCGGTGGGAACCACCACTCCACTTTCGGTGAAATCTGGGCGGTCCGTAATGAGTTCCTGTCCCTGAGCGGAGATCCCCATACAGCACAGCAACCAGATTGGCAGCATCGAGAAAGCTCGGCGAGGGAAGTCTGTATTTTGCCAGCGGGTCGTTTTTTGAGAGATAGAGAGAATATTTTTTTGGCAAGTCAAAATCATTTTCTCATCGTATCAAACCCCCACCCAAATCGGTAGCATCAAGGCGGCCCGAATGGCATAGCTACGAAAATTTCGCCGGGGGCGACTCCCTTGCGATGAAAAACCAGGGAATTACTCCTCGACGAAGGCTCCGCATTTAGCCATGGACTGGCCATAGTAGGGATTGCCGATCTCCCCTTCCGGCTGCAACCAAGATTTCCCGGCCATGGGGCAGAAGGCGACCATTGCACTTTCTACCGGTGCGGCTTTGCGAATTTCCAACAGTGGTTTGGTGAGAGCATGAAAGGCATCCCGAGCGGTATCCACATCTTCCGCTCCGGCCAGGGCCTCAGCGGCCGCGACAACGACTGGTATCTGCTCCAGAATCGCTGCGGCTTGGTCCGAATCCGCCTCCACCCCGTGGACGTCGAACTTCTTTTGCAAACCTTGCGCGGCAACTTTGGTTTGGGTGGCGTGGGCGGTCACGCCTTCCGTATTGTCATGGAGGAGTACCAGGCGAACGCCTTCATAGTGCTCGAAAATCTCTACCAGAGGATCGCGGTTCTCTCCTTGGTCGGCGGTCGCAAAGTGCGCCCATGCAAAGACTGCGAGGAGCAGAAGAGAGGTTGCAGCGAAGGTGGCTTTAGCGAAAGAGTTAGTCCAGATCGATTTCATGTTTCAAATCTCCTATTGAGTCTAGGTGGTCAATATTGCTAGTACAGAAAGATTCCTTCAAAAGGTTTTGCTCTCTTCTTTTCTTAGACCCCGGGAACGCCAGAGAAAATAGATCACGGGGAACACCAACAGCTCTCCCAAGAACGAAGTCACCACTCCCCCCACCATGGGCGCTGCGATACGGCGCATGACGTCGGCACCGGTGCCGGTAGCCCACAGAATAGGGAGGAGAGAAAGAAGAGTTGCCAGCACGGTCATCATTTTCGGCCGGATCCGTTGCACGGCACCGTGGTCCACCGCTGCCCGAAGATCCGCCAACGTCCTCATACGCCCCTGCTGCAATCTCTCTTCGTAAGCCAGGTCGAGGTAGAGAAGCATCACTACACCGGTCTCCGCAGCTAGCCCAGCCAGAGCGATCAACCCCACCCAAACGGCGATGGAGGTGTTGTAACCCAGGAGGTACAGAAGCCAAATCGAACCCACCAGGGAAAATGGGATGGCGGCGAGCACAATGAGAGTCTTCACCCACGAACGGGTATGAATGTAGAGGATCAAGAAGATCAAGAACAGAGTGAGAGGAACGATCAGAAGCAACCGCTGGCGAGCTCGCTGCATGTATTCGAACTGGCCGGACCAGAACAGCGTGTACCCTGCGGGAAGATCGACTCGCTCAGCCACTTCCCGCCGGGCGCGCTCCACCCAAGTGCCGATGTCGATTCCCCGCAGATCTACATACACCCAAGCGTTGGGCCGGGCATTTTCTGACTTGATGCTCGGTGGTCCGGATCGTAAATGAAGCTCTGCCAATTGCCCCAGAGGAACTTGAGCCCCGGAGGGAGTAGCGACCAGGATCTCCTTGAGGGACGCCGGGTCATCCCGCAACGCCCGGGGGTAGCGAACGTTAATGGGGTACCGCTCCAACCCCTCGACCGTCCAGGATACGTTCATTCCCCCAACAGCGGATTGAATGACGTCCTGCACATCCCCAACCGTCAGGCCAAACCGGGCGGCCCCTGAGCGATCGATATCGAAGTCCAGGTAGCTCCCTCCCATGACCCGCTCGGCGTAGGCAGAGAGGGTTCCGGGCAGGGGGCGAACCACCGCTTCGACCTCTTTGGCGAGCCGCTCCAGCTCCAGCAGGTCGGGACCACCCAACTTGATACCCACCGGCGTCTTGATGCCTGTGGACAGCATGTCGATACGGGTTTTGATGGGCATAGTCCAAGCGTTGGTGAGGCCCGGGAACTGCAACGCTTGATCCATCTCCTTGACCAATTTCTCTGGCGTCATTCCCGGCCGCCACTGGGCTGGGTCCGCCAGCACTACGGTCGTCTCGATCATCGACAAAGGGGCTGGATCGGTAGCCGTGTCCGCCCGGCCGATCTTGCCGAAAACCGATTTGACCTCCGGAAAAGTAGCGAGAATCTTGTCCGTCTGCTGCAGGATCTCCCGAGCTTTGGTGACGGAGAGGCCCGGGAAGGTCGTGGGCATATAAAGGATGTCCCCTTCCCACAGGGGAGGCATGAATTCCGAACCGAGTTGCTGCATGGGAAACCAGGTGACCAGCAGAGCCACCACCATGAGGAGGATCACCCCCCAGCGCCATCGTAAGGCACCGCGTAGAAACGGCGTGTAGAGAAACCGCAGGAGGCGAGAGACCGGATGATTCTCTTCACTACGGACCCGTCCCCGCACGAAGAACAGAATCAGCACCGGGATCACCGTGACGGCAAGAATCGCCGAAGTGGCCATGGCATAGGTCTTGGCAAAGGCCAAAGGCCGAAAGAGACGTCCTTCCTGATTTTGTAGGGTAAAAATCGGCAGGAAGGAAACCGTGATCACCAGAAGAGTAAAGAACAGAGTCGGCCCTACCTCTCGCGCGGAGCGCAAGATGACCTGAAAACGCGTCTCTTTCCCTGGACCTTCCGGAGAGCCCTGCCAAGCTTCTAGATGCTTGTGTGCGTTCTCCACCATGATGATGGACGAATCCACCAACACGCCAATGGAAATGGCGATCCCTCCCAGAGACATGATGTTGGCTCCCAAGCCCTGGAATTTCATGATCAGAAAGGAGAGCAGGATAGACGCAGGAATGGAGAAAATTGCCACAAAAGCAGAACGCAGATGGAAGAGAAAGAAGATACAAACCAAGGCCACTACCACCCCTTCCACGAAGAGAGTGTGGGTCAAGGTGGCTATAGAGCGTTCGATGAGAGCTGTGCGATCGTAGGCCACCTCGATCTCCACATCTGCTGGGAGACCTTGTTTGAGCTCGGCGAGATTCTCCTTGACCCGCGCCAGGGTGGAGAGGGTATCTGCGCCGGACCGCACCACGACGATGCCTCCCACGGTTTCCCCCTCACCATTCCAATCCGCCAGACCGCGGCGAATCTCGGGACCGATGTTGACGTTGGCGACGTCCTTCAACAACACGGGTGTTCCACCCGGCCCCACATCCAGAACGACCTGCTTGAGATCCTTCACTTCTTGGACGTAGCCGCGCCCCCGGACCATGTACTCGCGCTCCGACATCTCCAAGAGGCGTCCGCCGACATCGATGTTGGAGCGTTTGATGGCCGCGCTGACCTTGCTGAGAGGAACGCCATAGGCCCTCAGCCTGACCGGATCCACCTCGACCTGGTACTGGCGCACGTACCCCCCGACGGAGGCGACCTCCGAAACTCCCTCCACTGAGGATAGGCCGAACTTGAGGTACCAATCCTGGAGACTCCGGAGCTCGGCGAGAGACCGCTGAGGGGAGTTGAGAACGTACATGAAAGCCCAACCAACACCGGTGGCGTCCGGGCCCAGTTGAGGGGTCACTCCCGAAGGGAGATCATTGGAGAGCCCCGATAGGGATTCCAATACCCGGGAACGGGCCCAATAGAGATCCGTCCCATCCTCGAAAATCACGTAGACCAACGAGTAGCCGAAGAAGGAATAGCCGCGAACGACTTTGGCGTGGGGAACTGCCAGCATCTTGGAAGTCATGGGATAGGTGACCTGATCTTCGATCACTTGAGGGGCCTGGCCAGGGAATTTGCTGTAAATGATGACTTGAACATCAGAAAGGTCCGGGATCGCATCTACCCTTGTTTCTCCCACCGCCCAAACTCCACCCAAGATGGCCAAGGCAAACCCAAGGCTGACCAGCAGAGGGTTCTCCAGGGACCATTCGATGACGCGGTTCAGCATGACGTGCCTCGATTCTCGGGGCTCTCACCCCCTGCCCCTCTCGTCACAGGAGAGGGGAGCAGGACCTGCCTCCACCAGCAAAACCTACACCGACCAAAATCTCCCTCTCCGGAGCCCCTCTCCCCCAGGGAGAGGGGCTGGAGTGAGGGTCTTTCCCCCTTCATCTCCCCTCCTCCTTGCCCGCCACCATCTTCTGAATCGCTTCCCGCAAGCTGGATTCTGAATCTAGTAGGAACTGCGCCGAGGTGACGACCTCTTCCCCTTCCTCAATGCCCTCCAATACAGCGACGTGATCTTCCCCCTCCTCCCCCAACCGAACGTCACGAGGAGCAAATCGCCCCTCTCCGAGAGCCACCACCACTACCGCGCCCTCACCGGTACGCAACACAGCCTCCACCGGCACAGTCACGGCCTCTGCTTGCGCAACCGGTGCAAACACCACCGTTGCGTACATTCCCGGTCGCAGACGGCCGTCTCGATTAGGAACAGCGATCTTGACCGGAAGGGTCCGCGTCTCGTGGGAAAACTCCGGTGCCAAAAAGCTGACCCGGCCGGCGAAGGCCTCGCCGGGAAAGTAGGAGAGAGAGATCTCCGCTGGGGTTCCCTCCCGAATCCACGCGACTTGGTTTTCATAGGCTTCGACGGACAGCCACAGGCTGGAAAGGTCCGCCAAGTGGAAAAGTTGCATACCCGGGGTCACCGCCATCCCGGCGAGACCCGGCATTCGCTTCATCACCACTCCCCCGGCTGGAGCGGTCACGGTCAGGGTTCGGAAAACTTTGCCGGAAGCTTCCAACTCCGCCACTTGACGGGGGGAGACATCCCAGTAGCTCAAACGCTCTCGGGCAGCCTCTACCAGACCTTCCGCTCGCAGGCGGGTCGCCTCCGGCGCTTCCTCCATGTTGCGGGCAAAGGAGAGAGCCGAGAGCAGCTCCTGCTCCGTTTGTACCAGCTCCGGAGCGTAGACCTCGAACAGAGGCTGCCCCTTTCTCACCGACTCACCTATGTCGTTGACGTAGACCTTCTCCACCCAGCCGGAATACTTGGTGGTCACCGAGACCATGCGCTCCTGGTCGTACTCCAAATAGCCGACGGTGCGCACTCGGTGGTGGATGTCTCGACGGCGAGCCACCGCGGTACGAACGTTCATGTTCTGCACCACTCCGGGATCGATGCGCACCTGAGGGCTCTGGCCAGGGCTGTCGACAGCGTCGTCGGCGTAGATGGGTAGGTAGTCCATCCCCATCTCGTCTTGGGCAGGAACCGGTGAGGTTACCGAAGGGTCCATAGGGTGCCTGTAGAAGAGCAACTCACGCTCCCCGGACACCTCATGATTATCCTCTTCTCTCTCGAGGGGGGTCAGATCCATATGGCAAATGGGGCATTGGCCAGGCTCATCCTGCAAAACCTGAGGATGCATACCGCAAGTCCAGAGAGTCTTGGTTTCAGCCGCTTCATGCCGATGCCCTTCATGAGAGCCATCTACGCTATCCGATCCCCATCCCCGGATTTGGTCGTCCCAGGCATGCCAGCCGTAGGGATCCACCACCACCAGAACCGCCAAGAGAAAGCCACCGAGCAACCAACAGAAAGGGCCGAGAAGGCGTAACCAATGCCGACGCCCGGAGCTGCTTTGGTCTGTTCCTCGTTCCGACTCAGCCTGCCTCATTCCCCACCTCCTCTGCCTTCCAGGGAGACCCCAAGGCGCCCTCCAACCGGGCCCAGGCAATGGCGAAATCTGCCTGCGCCCGAGCCGCTCCAAGACGCACCTCATAGAGCACGTGCTCCGAGTGAAACAGCTCCAAGGCATTCAGCTTGCCAGTGGTATAAGCCGTCTCCGCTGAGCGCAGGGATTCCTCTGCCTGCTTCAATAGAACGGTCTCAAAAAGCCACCATTGCTCAAAAAGGAGGGGCAAGCGGGCTCGGCTCTCTCCTAAATTCCGTTCGATCTGGGCCTCGATGGCTCTTTGGTGAGCTTCGGCAGCTTGCTGCTCCGCTAGGGCTTGTTCCAGGGCCGCGCTGCGCCGTTTCCGATGCAGCGGCAATTCGATGCCGGCGGAGAGAGCCAGAATGTCGTTGCCATTGCCCTGGGGCGCGACGGTTCGGCCCGCTGCATCCTGACGCCGCTCCACCACGGTGTAGTCGAAGCCCAGGCGGATCTCCGGTCGGAAATCCCGCTGAGCAACATCTACAAGAGCTTTCCGCCTCTCTACTTCGGCCTCTGCTGAAGCTCGCTCGGGTAGACCGAGGGAAGCGGTAACCAGATCTTCATAGTCCAGGGCAAGAGCCTTCGGCTCGAGTAACTCCAATCCCCCCAAAGGCGTGATCGCCGGACGGTCTCGGAGCGCGTTGAGGTCAGCGAGAAGCTCTGTCTGCCGAATCCTCACCTCGAGGAGCCGCTGTTCGGCCCGGGTGATGGCTGCCTGGATCTTGATGACTTCCTGTTGAATGCCGAGGCCGGCGGAGTACCGGGCGCGAGTTAGCTCCTCGTGATGCACCAGATGATGCTTTTCCTCCTCGACGATACGGTCGCGGAGCTGAGAGAAGGCCCATTCATTGGCTAACTCCCGAGCTTTCGTCACTACAGTCAGCCGCTGGCTCTCCCAATTCTGCTGCGCCCCTACAGCGGCGAATACTGCGGCCCTTTCCCGTGCCGCCAATTTGCCAAATCCCGGTAGGCGCTGGGACAGGGAGACAGACAGACGCTGAGGCCCTACTCGAGTTTCCGGTGGCAAAGGAAAAGCGGTGACCATGGCCACCGGGTCGGGCAAGGCCCGCACTTGCGGTGCGCGCACCGCAGCGGCAGCAGCCTTGGCCCGGTAGCGCTCGAGATCCGGGTTCCGTTCGAGAACCTCGAGCAAAAAGACCTTTAGGGCTGGTGAATCTACAGCCGCGACCACCTGGTCGGCAGGACGACCGACCGCCTTGGTGGCTGTGGGGCTGTCAATGTCTTGACCGATCGCCGGTCCTGCCAGCAATACCCAGATTGCTGCCCCGGTAGTGAGCTTGCAGCTCACCTTCCTGAAATACATGATTTTTCTCCCAAAGCGTTGCTTTACGGCCCCTTACGAGGCGCGTCCGGACACACTGAGCCCAGGGGCAGATCAGATCAGCAAGCTTTGGAAGAGAGACAGACGGTCGACCGGTCGGCGAGGCGGCGCTGGCAAGGCGGAGAGTTGGTTCCCGGAGAGGGACTGTTGCAAGAGAACAGCAGAGTCAGGGCTCGGAGCGACGACCGAGCTCGAAACGACAACCCCTTCGGGCTCGTCCACAGGCTGCGGAGCTTCCTGAGTCTGACAGCACTCCGGCAAAGAGCTCGAAGCCCCACCACAGCTTCCTGACTGAGCCATTGCCATCATGGGACAAGATGCCCCAGGGCCGCACAGAAGAGGCAGAGCTGCGGCAAAACTTCCGCTGAAAATCAATAGCAGGGCCAAGGCCCAAGCGGTGGAGTGACGACCTCTCATAACTGGATTATAGCGCAGCGCAGCAACCAGAGGGGTCTATCCGGTTTCGCCTGCACCAAAACCCCTCCCCAACCAGAGCATCATGTGGTCTTCATCAAAGTACTCATCACCCAGCTTCAGGGCCCGCGGCTCAACCCCGAAAGTCTCGAAACCAAACGAGCGGTAGAGACGCATTGCCCCTTCGTTTCGTGAGGAAACCGAGAGCTTGATCTGCTCCAGCCCTTGCCACGACCGAGCCTCCGAGAGAAGAGTTTCCACCAACTTCTGTCCCAGGCCCTGACCACGAGATTCCCGGGCCACGTAGAAGCCCCACAATAGAGCCGTGTGCTGCATTTTCTGCCTCGACGAACCCTGGAGACCCACCGTTCCCCTAAGAACCTCGTCTTCATCAAAATGGCCCAGTATGCAGGCGGTCTGATGACTTCTGGTGGCGATCCTCTCGGCCACGGCCTGGAGATCTAGAGCTTCGAATTCCTCTGCGCTCTCTCCGAAAGCCTCTGGAAAGCTCTGCAGCCCTTCCAAGCGAAGGCGAAAATATTCGCCGGCATCGGTGGGAAGGAGTTTGCGAATGGGCATGTCGGTTGTTCCAAGATTTCCAGAGCCAAAACCCTGGTGGTGATCAGATTTGGACCATTCCAGTCTAGGGTATGAGAAGTCTGATCCCTCCCTAGGGCTTCCGAGTCCATCGACGGAGACGGTCATGGGAGAGAAGGTGACGCACCCGGGGAGGATCAGAGGCGATATGAAATGCCTTGACCGCTTCTTCGATAGCCAGATCCTGCTCGGTCAACCGTTGGTGGTGACGGAGGTGCTCCACCCAGGATTCGTCGACGAAACTCTCCATATACCGGCCCGGCTCAGCAGCATCCTCCCACAGCCCCCACCGCACCGAACCAGCTCTGTGGCGGCTCCGTTTGACCTTCTGCATGGCGTGATCGAATTCCTCCGCTCGGCTCGGGTCGATGAGGTATTCCACCGTAACCAATACCCGCCGGCCGTGAGGCTCCGGGTCCACCACGAGAAGCGGCGCCGGCCAGTGACGGGACGGCGCCAGCCGGCTCGGATCGACCTTGCCGAGGCGAAAACGAACCGCCGAAAGAAGGCCCAAAAGAACCAACGCTGCCGAGCCCACTAGGGCCAAGCGCGGGCCAATGAGATCCGCTACAGCGCCCCAAAAGCTCGCACCGAAGGCGAGCCCTCCAAAAAAAACCAACATATAGGCCGACAAAGCTCTACCCCTCACCCAGCCCGGCAAAGAGCTTTGAGCCGCAACATTGAAACCCGAGAGCACCGTCAACCAAGCACCGCCCGCAAAACCCGCTGCGATGCTAGCCAACCACAGCTTCGGCGCGGCTGCGAGGGCCACTAGTGAAATAGCGAAGATGACGGAAGCTACTAGCGCCAGAGCATCCGCCGTGAGCTTCTCTCGGATTGGTGGCAAAAGCCAGGCAGCCGCCACCGCCCCGGCACCAAAAGCACCGACGACCAAGCCGTAGCCACCAGGGCCCGCTCCCAGCTGGAAACGAACCATGGAGGGCAACAGCGCCCACCAAGCGCTGGCAGCAAACACGAATAGTCCGCCCCGCACCATCACCGTCTGAAACCGCGGCGAATAACGAACATAGCGGGCCCCGGCTCGAAAAGCTCCGGAAAAGCTCTCTCCGGGCAAACCGCCACTGTCCTCCGGTTCCCGCTGCCAGCGAGCCAGTACGAATAGGACACCGAGAAAAGACACCGTATTCAGAGCGAAGTTGGCCGCCGCTCCGAACAGCGCCAGCAAGGCACCCCCGAGGGCCGGTCCAAGAGCCCTTGCAGCATTGAAGCCCATGCTATTGAGGGCCACAGCCTTGGCTAACTCGCTGCGGTCCACTAGCTCCGGAACGATGGACTGCCAGGCCGGGGCCGAGAATGCCAGGCCGCAGCCGAGGGCCGCCGTAAAGAACAAAAGGAGGCCCGGGGTCACCGCATCGAGGGCCGTTGTCACCGCCAAGCCACCAGCAGCCAGAGTCATCCAGCACTGGCCGAAGAGCAACACTCGCCGCCGATCCACCAAGTCTGCCAGCACCCCCGCCGGTAGGGCGAAGGCAAACATCGGCAGAGTGGCCGAAGCTTGAACCAGGGCGATCAGGGTGGTCGACGTGGTCAGAGAAGTCATGGTCCAAGCCGCCCCCACCTCGTGGACCCAAGTGCCGATATTCGAGGCCATGGCCGCCAGCCACAACGCTCGGAAAACCGGCTGCCGAAGAGGAGTCCAAGGTGACTGTGATTGCGCTGTTTCGGATGCCTTCATACCGCTCCCTCCGCGAGGGAAAATACTTCCTGTCGGTGAGTAGGGGGCCTCATTTGCCGCAGACTCTAACCCGATTCCGCGCTCATCACACAGTAGCCTCACCATTCCTTGGAACGGCTAGGCTTCGGCAAGCAACACCAACTTCCTACTCGAGCGGTAGATCCACAGGGGAGACGAACCAGGCTGACGGCTACTGGGTAGCAGTCTCGAGGCACCGGGAGATCGCCAAACACCCCCTTGGGGTTGCCGAGCACTTCCTCCCTCCTATCTAGAGTAGAGTCAGACTTGAAATCCAAGGAAACGCAACGAGGAGACCTTTCCCATGGCCACTCAGCAAAGATCTGCAGTGAAGAGATTCTGGCCTGCCTTAGCCATCTTGGCCTTTCTGTGGCTCTCTGCCTTCGGCATCGGACTAGTAGCACCGGCAACCATCCCCCAGTTCATCGGCATGACCATCGGGCCACCGCTGGCACTTTTGCTGCTCTTCGTCTGGTGGCTCCGAACCAGCCAAGACCCTTGGCCAGGACGGCTCTTGCCGGTGGGTTTGGCCCTCGCCGGTCTCGGATTGGCTTCAATCGTCGGTCACAAGACGATTCCCATGGTCATCTTCCTCTATGGCATCAGCCTGCTTTCGGTAGCCTTCGTGGGCTGGGCCTTTTTCACCCGGCACTGGCTCGTCAAACCTCGACGGTGGGCCCTGGTAGCAGCGGTTCTCGCTGCTTGCGCCCCTTGGACACTGATGCGTAGTGACGGCGTCGACGGAGAGATGCACTTTGAACTGACTTCGCGCTGGAGCCCCACCGCCGAAGAGCGCTTACTCTCCGACTCAACAGCCGGGTCGAGACAAGGCTCGGCTGCTGGCCTCGGAAACTCCGACGAACAGCTAGAACTGAACTCTCCCTGGCCCGGTTTCAGAGGCGCACAACGGGACGGCGTCGTCCCCGGGCTTCGCTTGGCCACGGATTGGCAGGTCTCGCCGCCTCAGGAATTGTGGAAGCGACCTATCGGCCCCGGATGGTCTTCTTTCTCCCTGGCCAACGGCCTCCTCTTCACTCAGGAGCAGCGCGGAGAGGAAGAGATCGTATCGGCCTACCGCGCCGCAACTGGTGACCTCGTCTGGGCCCACTCCGATGCAGCACGATTCTGGGAGGCCATGGCAGGAGCCGGGCCCAGAGCGACTCCCACCCTATACGACGGCAAAGTCTATTCTTTCGGCGCTACGGGCATCCTCAACGCTTTGAACGCTAGCGATGGTGCGTTGCTGTGGAGCCGCAACGCCGCTGAAGATGCCAACGCTCCAACCCCGGATTGGGGGTTTTCGAGCTCACCCTTGGTGGTCGATGGTTTGGTGCTGGTGCACACGGGAGGACCGGATGGAAAAGCCGTGGCAGCCTACAGCGCAGCCACCGGTGAGCCCCGGTGGTTTGCCCCCGCCGGCCCGCTGAGTTATAGCTCCTTCCACTTGACCACCCTGGGAGGAGTGCGCCAACTACTGATCCTCACCGGGGATGGTATTCGGGGACTCTCGCCAACGGATGGTGCTGTGCTGTGGCAGCACCAATGGCCCGTCGCCGGAGGGGCTCGAGTGGTTCAACCGGCGGTCACTGCGGACGGAGGGGTTCTTTTGGGAACTGGCTTCGGCATGGGCATGCGCCGCCTCCAGGTAGCCAGAACCTCGGCGGATTGGCAGGTGACCGAGAGCTGGACCAGCAAAGGCCTAAAGCCCTACTACAACGACTTCGTCGTGCACCATGGATCGGTGTATGGCTTCGATGGCAGCATTCTCTCCTGTATCGACCTGGCCACCGGCGAGCGCCAGTGGAAGGGAGGCCGCTACGGTAACGGCCAGATGCTCCTGTTGCCGGACCAAGACCTCCTCCTGGTTCTCTCCGAGAGGGGGTTCGTAGCCCTGGTAGAGGCTGTTCCCTCAGGATTTTCTGAGGTGGCCCGCATGGAAGCGATCGAGGGAAAGACCTGGAACCACCCGGTAATCGCCGAAGGTGTCCTCTACCTCAGGAATGGTGAAGAAATGGCCGCCTACCGCCTTCCTCTGGCCGCAGAACGGACAACCAAAACCACCGGGTAGCGAGTCTGCAAGAGGCGAAGAGCCCGGCCGAGGGTCAGGCTGGCTCGTCGGGCAGCAACTGCTCCAACTTCTTTCTCAGCAGCGCTTGCTCGTGAGGTGCCACGGCGGCGGACAAAGCGGCGGTATACGCCTCCCGGGCAGCGGCATCGTTATCAGCGAGCTCGTGGAGGCGTCCTGCGGCACAGTCCAAGAGGGAGTAGTTGCTCATAGCCCGGCCCGTGCGGATCGATTCGAGGTCCGCAAGGGCGGCGTCGACCTCCCCCGACTCTCCCCGGGCAACGGCCCGATTGAGAATGTAAAGGGGGGAGGGGTTGAGCGCTAGCAGTCGATCGTAGAGCCGCACGATAAGGCCCCAGTCAGTGGAGGAAACGCAATCTGCCTGACAATGAACCCGGGCGATGGCGGCTTCCAGATGAAACCGCGAAGGGCTTTCGCCCTTGGAACGCTCCAGCCACGAGTCGGCGACCGCGATCAGTTGACGATCCCATTTGGATCGATCTTGATCTGCCAATAAAACCACGGCGCCCTGAGAGTCGACGCGGGCTTCCAGCCGGGAGGCGTGGAAGAGCATCAACGCCATCAACGCGCGGGTAGAGGGGGTGCTGAAAGCCCTGTGCTCGCAAAGCAGATGACAAAGCCGAGCGGCTTCCTCGCAAATATCTTCTCGCAGCGGTTCGATGCCCTGGGAAGTGCTGTACCCCTCGTTGAACATCAAATAAAGGACTTCTTGGACGACCGAGAGTCGAGCTTGCAGATGAGCTGATGACGGTAAGTCAATCTCGACCTGCTGCTGGGCCAGAGTCTTCTTGGCGCGCTGAACCCTTTTCTTTGCGGCTTCAGTAGAAACCAATAGTCCCCTAGCGATCTCAGCCAGGCTGAAACCGCAGAGAATCTTGAGGGTCATGGCAATTTGAGACCGCCGGTCGAGGGCTGGATGGCAGCAGACGAAGATCATCCTCAGCAAGCTATCCGGTAGCTGATCTTCGGACAGCCACTCCGTCACCAACAGCTCGACGTCTGCCTCCGTTTGATGGCTCAGAGCGAGGGCCCGCTGATGAGCCTCTTCACGCCGAAGAGCATCGAGAATGCGATTGCGGGCGACCCGGTAGATCCAACCGGCAGGGTTTGTTGGCACACCCCGTTGGCGCCACGCCTGCATGGCGGCCAACATGGATTCTTGGACCTTGTCTTCCACCAAGTCGAGGCGAGAGAAACCAAAGGCACGAGTCAGCACTGCAATGAGTTTGGCTGACTCGTGCCGAAAGAAGTGTTCGACCAGTTGGGTGGCTCCGGTCGATACCCCTTCAGCGCTCACGGGTTAGTCCGAGGTGTGGCCAGATAGCTGGCGAACCTCTACGGTGCCACCAGCAGCGGGCATCGGGCTCGTTTTGGCCAGCTCTGTGGCGGCCCCGAGATCTGCTGCCTCGACCATTGAGTAGCCCCCTACGAGCTCTTTCGACTCGGCAAAGGGTCCGTCGATGACCGAGAGATCCGACTGGACCACCTGGCCCTCTGCATTGAGGCCATCGCCCCCATCCAATAACCAGCCCGCATCCGTGCCGCCCTGAATCCAACTCATCCAAGCTTGCACCCCCTGCTGCATCTGTTCAGGGGACATCTCCTTCATCTTCTCGTGACCACCGCGATACAAAAACATAAACTTCGCCATCTGTCGTTTCTCCTAGTTCAGTTACTCGACCTCCCAGGGAGGCCCATGAAGAGAGGGTCCCAAAAATGCCCTCAGAGTTCGTCTTTGTAAAGATGACGAACCGGCCCTAGGCGAGGGGACAAGAAAGAGAAGAGAGCTCAAAAAAAGAGACTAGAGGTACTAGAGATATTGTCCGGGACCGAAGCTAGAGACCGGCATCGCCGGAGAAGATTCGCATCATCGCCCGCACCCAGAACACGGCTCCAACTCCGAGAAGCAGGGCCTCGACTCGGTTCAAAGTTGGGGCTTCCGGCCCGAAACCCAATTGCCGATGGAGCTTGTTGATATCGGTTTGCAGCAAGGCCAGAGGTACGAAGGCGAGGTTACTCACCAGCCATTGGGGATCTGGCAAGTTGAAGCTGAGATTGATGAGGAAGTACAGGATCGCTAGGGCGACCGGGCTGAATTGCACCTCGAAATCGTGAAACCGACTCTTGTCTCGGACTCTCAGGGCAAGAAAAGGAAAAAAGACTGGGTTGAACAAGGTTCGCAGAATCGGGCTAACGTCATCGCCTTCTACCTGACGAGTCTTCCAATTCTGATAGAACCAATAGACGGTATATAGGTGCAGAGTAAAAAAACACAGGACCGCTAGCTTGACGGGAGAGACCTCGAAGAAAGGGCGAGTCTGGTCTACGGGAGACTCCTGAAGCTCCTCAGCCGAAGAAATCGGACTCTCTTCCATCATCTCACTCGTCTTCCCTTCGAGCCATTCCCCAATAACCCCAAAAACCTGTAGGAGAGGGACACACCGCCCCCTCTCTTCATTTAGTTCTTCCTACGAAGCATATACCGGTAACTGGGCCTCCGCAGCGGTGGGAACGCGGAGAGATGGAGTTGGTCGAATATCGGGTCCCAAACTCCGTAAGGAAATTTCATGGAGGCTGTCGGTTGACCTGGGTTCCAACCGTCCTTGGAGAGGTCGCAATGCCGCGGCCCCACTAGGAGGACAACAAGCAATGGACCCAACTCAAACCCACGGAGCCTTCAGCTGGATGGAGCATCACAGTGAGGATGTAGCCCGCGCCCAATCGTTCTACCGCCAGGTGATCGGCTGGAACCCTTTGGAGATGCCCCTGCAAGATGGCTCTCAGTATGCAGGGATCTCCTTGGGAGATAAGCCCATCGGTGGTTTCGTCGACAAACCGGGCCAACAATGGCTTCCTTACATCACTGTGGACGACGTGGACACTCGCACCGAGATCGCCCGGAAAGCTGGCGGTCAAGTGCTGACGGAGCCTTTCGATGCACCCGGAGTCGGGCGCATCGTCGTACTCCAAGATCCCACCGGTGCTTCCGTCGCCTTGATTCGCTACCAGGCTCCCTAACTCCCCAGCGGCCCGTCAAGGAGCTGCCGAAGCCCTGATGGGTCGCGACATCCTATTCCCCCAAAAACCGATCGAACCGCGACGGACAGGCGTTTGAGAGAGACCGACCGGAAGCGCTATCTTAGAAACCCTTGGAGGTCCGATGCTCTATTCCATTCTGATCTATGACAACGAAGCCGTAGTGGATCGTCACACCGAGGAACAAACACGCCAGCAGCTTGGCAAGCATCAGGCTTTGCAGGACGACCTGCGCCGATCCGGAACCCTCGGTCCGGTCGCCCGCCTCATGCCGAGCACGGCGGCGGTGACCGTGCGAAAGGGGGACGCCAAGCCTTTGGTCACGGATGGACCTTTCGCCGAAACCAAAGAGCAACTGGTGGGCTTCTACCTTTTCGACTGTTGTTGTCTGGAGGAGGCCATCGAGAAAGCCGCAATGCTCCCTTTGGGAAGCTGTAGCCTCGAAATCCGACCCGTGACTTGGTTCGACCCGGGCGTGCGCTGAAAAGCTCATGGAGGAAGCCGCCTTGAGCACTGCGCTAGCTGAAGCTCGCCCACGGGTGATGGCGGCGCTACTGCGTTCCCTGCGAGATCTCGACGCCAGTGAGGAAGCTTTCCAGGAGGCTTGTCTTCGAGCTCTGAATTCATGGAGGACCCATGGACTCCCCAAGAACCCTATCGCCTGGCTGATTCTGGTGGGCCGCAATGCGGGAATCGATTCGGCTCGACGGCGACGCGGTGAAGCCTTGCCGCCGGAGGACCTATTGGAGTCCCATCGAGGTCACCCGGAGAGGCACTGGATCGCCAGCCTCGATCAAGGTCTCTTCGATGATGACGTACTCCGTCTGTTCTTGATCTGCTGCCATCCAGCCTTGGCCCCGGAGCACCAGATCGCCTTGGCTCTGAAAGTGGTGGCCGGCCTCACCGTACCCGAAATCGCCCAGGCACTTCTTATCCAACCCAAGGCTCTCGAGCAACGAATCACTCGAGCCAAGCGGCGCCTCATCGCCGCTGAGGCCAACTACGGTCCCCCAACGGCAGCTGAGCGCCATGAGCGTATTCCCACCGTGCGAACGATGATCTATCTGCTCTTCAACGAAGGCTATAGCGCTACTGGCGGGGACGCTCACCTAAGACGGAACCTCTGCGAGGAGGCGATTCGCTTAGCTCGCATATTATTGCGGGCCATCCCAGCGGACCCGGAAGTCATGGGCCTACTCGCCCTGTGCCTTCTCCAACATTCCCGCTACCGAGCTCGCCTGGGTGCCGATGGCGAGATCATTCTGCTGTCGGACCAAGATCGGCGACTGTGGCAAAGGGAGCTCATGGCGGAAGGGCAGGTACTGGTCGAAAAAGCCCTCCGCAAGGGGGTGCCGGGGCCGTTCCAAGTACAAGCCGCCATCGCCGCCGTGCACTCCTGGGCGCCGCAGGCAGCGGCCACAGATTGGGATGAGATCGACCGCCTATACGGAGCCCTAGAAAGTCTAGCTCCCTCACCGGTGGTCACTCTCAACCGAGCTGTAGCAGTACGGGAGGCAAGAGGCCCGAGAGCTGCACTGGCTTTGGTGGAACCCCTCGCCGAGCACCTCGACGGCACCTTCCATTTCCACGGAGTTCGCGGCCAGCTATGGCTGGATCTCGGTGAGACCGACGCCGCCCGCCGAGAATGGAACCGGGCCTGGGAGCTGGCCCGGACTCCAGCGGAGCGGCTTCACTTGAAAAGTCAACTCGCCAAACTTCGTAAGGGATAGCTGCCCTGCGGATTTCTGTCGATCTCCCCTGTTACAACCAGAGGCTACCGTTCCGCCACCACGGGTTTCACCTTGAGCCCCGTCAGGTTGACGAAAGAAACGTGTTCCATTTTTTCTTTCACATAGGCCGGCGTGATCTGATCGACGCGAAGCTCTCCGGAGCCATCCACTCCCAGATTCGTAGCATCAAAAAAGAGAATGCCACCGACTCGCCGATATTCGGAGAGGGGCCTGAAGCGGAGGCCGCCGTTGTCCCTTCCGGTTCCAAAGCTATATGCGTACTGCTCTAGGCGACCGCTCTCCGAGTCGAACCAGAAAACGTATTCGTCGTGAGCGCTATTGCTGGAACCGGCCTCAAAGGTCACTTTCACCCGATGCAGTTTGCGGCCATCCCAGTCCTCTAGACCTTGGTCTTCTTTCCAAGTGTTCTCGTCATTGAGGCCGTAGGGAAGAAAGGAGAAATAGACTCGCGCCTCCACGAAGCTCTGAGCGCGACGTCGGCCATCGTCATCGAGCTCCACTGGCTCACCATCGTTCCATTGCTCGAGGCTCGTATTGGTCTGGCGTACCTTGCGCACCACGCCACTGCGGAGCTTGCCGCTAACCACATGCTCGAAAGAGTCGCCGTCCACTGTGGAAACCACTTGGAAACCACCGGAGCGGGAGCTGACACGAAGACGAACCTCAGAGCCGCGGTACAGAGCCCCGCCATGGAACTCAATGGCCCGATCAACGATATCGAGGCGCTGGACCTTCTCGGCCGTAGCCGGAAGAGCCGCCAGGGAGAAAAGGAGTAGAACAGGGAAGCAAAGTCGGAATAGGGTAATCTTCTTCATGGCGCTATGGTAACGCCGTCTGCCGGTTGCTAGCACTAGTTTTATCGATGGACCTTTGCCACCGACTACCTATCGATCGGCCTCTTGATCGGACTCTCGGCCTGGCTCCTCGCTGGATGCCCGAATCGGGTGCGAAGGGTTGTCGGGGTGGGCTCTGTCACTTTTCTCCCCGACCTTAGCCTAGGTGTTTCAGGATCAGTAGCCACTTCCCTCCATCGTCACCTGTCTTGCTGGCGGCAGCGACTGCTATGGGCACAAGGCGGTCGAAGCCGGCAAACAATCGTCGTCGGTAACCAGAAACTTCTGCTCGAAGAGGTGAATTCGGAAGGGAATGGAAATCACCGACCAGGCCAAACTGAACCGCCCCGGCCCTAACGAGGCCACTGCCGGACGTCGAGCTCGCTGGCCAGAGCCAGCAGAAATCTCCACAATGGGTCCCTGGGCTTGCCATTGGGCATTGAGGGCACGAGCATAAACCCCGGACTCGGTAAGGGGGACTAGCACCTCTTCCCAGGCCACTACAAGGTTGCCCAAGGAGTCGACAGCCACCTTGCCCCCGAGCCCCAAACCTGTGTCGGCGTCGAAGAAAAGAACACCTTCACCGTCGCTTTCTCCCTTCACCGTAAAAACAGCGCCGAGGGAAGCCTCACTAAAGACTCGCCCTTCCAGAGCGAAGGCTTGGTGCCGCATGGGCAGCTCGGGATCTGCTGGCCGCAACCAGAGGGCGACAAATCCCTGACCAGGCACCCAGGCCAATCCGTAGCCAAACCCTTGATCTGTAATCTCCAGAGCCTCCCCTAGCGGAGCCCCGAGAGCATCGAGAAACTGAGCGCGCAGACTCGGATGGGTGCAAGTTGGGTAGTGGCAATCACTAGTGAGCACGGCGAGTCGGCCGTCCGGTGCCTGGGCTAGCAAAGGAGCCTGGGAGGGACGCTGAGTGGGAGAACTCACCTGCAGGGGCTCGGTAAGTGGATTCCCTTGGGAATCGAAGCCTCGAAGAAAGATGCTGGCCTCGCTGCCCATGACCCCATCCCGCGCAGCGACCCAGAAAGATCCATCCCCAGCCATGACGAGACTCGGATACTCCGACACCGGCAGCTCGAAGGCAAACGGTTGAAAGATATCGCTGACAGGATTGGCCTGGGCATCGAAGAGCTGGAGAAAGAACGAACCGATGGGACCGCCCGGATCAGAGAAGATCGTCTCGTAGCGCCACGCGAGGGCAAACCGACCTCGATCATCTATCCCGACGGCTGGCAACCTCGGAGAAGAAATGGAGACGAGGGGGATCTCTGCAACGACTCCCCGCGGTTCACCTGAGGAGTCGAAGCCCTGGGCGAGGAGCGAACTGCCAGATTCCCACACGACCACTACTTCCCCAGGAGCGTTGGAAGCCATGTTTACCCCGAACCCCCGCTTCGCCAGGCCTTTCGGATCCGAGTAGGCCAAAAGGTCCCCGTAGGCGGGAA
The DNA here is from genome assembly GCA_022601195.1 of Deltaproteobacteria bacterium. Classification (GTDB taxonomy): domain Bacteria; phylum Acidobacteriota; class Thermoanaerobaculia; order Multivoradales; family JAHZIX01; genus JAHZIX01. The sequence goes on along the minus strand of JAHZIX010000029.1, from coordinate 418,642 downwards.
ACGTAACAGCCCCGAACAGGACCACCACCCATAGGGCTAGTACCAACAAGTCCACGGTCCAGTTTCTCCAGAAACTTCTTTCTACACGCCTCATCAGCCAAATCCTTTTCCTTTGTGATCCGAGTCAAAGACCACTTCCCTCCATCGTCACCGGCGTCGCTGAAGGAAGCCCTTGCTGAAGACAGAAGGAGGTCGAGGCGGGTAAGCAATCATCGCCACTGACCAGGAATTTTTGCCCAACCAGGTGGCTTCCCTGCCCGTCAGGCACCGAGACCCAGATCAGGTTGAACCGCCGCGGTCCTATGGGGGCCACCACCGGCCCGAAGACCGGCTGACCGGCACCGAAAGAAACTTCCACAATGGGACCGTTGACATCTAGCTGGGAGTCGAGAGCACGAGCATAGATCCCGGAATCCGCCGGGAAATCCAGCTCCTCCTCCCATGTCACCACCAAGTTGCCGAAGGAGTCGACAGCCACCTTACTCTGAACCTCTACTCCGGACTCGACATATTGGGAGAGAGTTCCGACTCCTTCGCTCTCTCCCTTCACAACAAAAATTGGGCCCACCGAGTCCTCGCCGAAGGCCCGTCCCTCGATGGCAAAGATTTGATGTATCAAGGGAAGATCGGGCTGAGAAGGTCGCCTCCACAAGGCGACGAAGCCCTGGCCGGGCACCCAAGCCACTCCGTAGCCCAAGCCTTGATCCGTCAACTCCACTCCTTCTCCCAAGGGAGCTCCTGACGCCCCATATACCTGAGCTCGCACACCCGGATGGGTGCAGGAGGTGATTTCGCAGTCACTGGTGAGGGTTGCCAACCGCCCATCCGGCGCCATGGCCAAGAGGGGAAAATGAAAGGGATTCTCCGTAGGAGCGCTCACCCGCAGGGATTCCGTCATGGGACTCCCTTGGGAGTCGAAGCGACGCAGAACGATCACCCCGGCGTCTCCACTGTCCCCAGTCCGGCCGGCGACCCAAAACGAACCATCCGGCGCCATAGCGAGGCGGGGAAACCCCGACACATGCTGATCGAAAGGAAAGGCCTGAAAAGTGGACCCCACCGGATTTGCCTCAGCGTCGAAGAGCTGGAGAAAGACATGGCCGATGGGAGGACTAGGATCAGGAAAAAGCGACTCGTAGCGCCAGGCCAGAACGAATCGACCTTGTTGGTCCATCGCCACCGCTGGCAATAGGGGTACAGACAAAGAGACCGGTGGAATCACCGCGATATTGCCCTGGGCCCTCCCTGCGGAGTCGTAACTCTGAGCGTGGAGCGAGTTACCGGTACTCCGAACGACAACCATCTCTCCCTTGCCGTTGACAGCGACATCGAACCCTCCCCCTCCTTTCCCCAGGGCCTCCGGATCCGAGTAGGCTTGAAGATCCCCGTAGGCGGGAAAGGTAGCGACCCCAAACAAAGCGACCACCAACGAAACCTGCGCCAACAGCGCCACTGCCCAGGTACTCCGAAAACTCGCTTCTGCTCGTCTCATGACGCAATTCCTTTTCCTAGATAAGACCCTCAAAACGCCCCGGTATCGGCTCCGCTAGCGAAGGTGCCAGCTGGATTTTCGCGACTCCAAACCTCCTGGGAAACCGTGTCCGTCACCGTCAGCAGGTACCGCTGGTGGGTAGCAGCTCCCCAGAAAACCCAAAACTTGTCATTGACCACACGGCCATCGTGAACTTTGACGATCAACTCCAGGTTGTTGCGATTGCCGAACCAGAAGGCTCCCGTCTGGTCGGTGAGGGGGACCACCTGGGCTGGGACCAGCTCTCCACGAGGGCCTTCTCTGGACACTTTGACCTGGAAGCGGCGGTCGAGAAAACAGAGACTCTGTGAATCTGGCACACACCCACCGCGACCCGCTTCCGGGGCTGGGGCTGAGGCTGGGGCTCGATTCTCCTGCCGGGGTCCACTAGAAGAGGAAGCGATAGAAAGATCGACAGCTTCCCCTTGAGAAAGCGGGGCCTCGGTAGGATCGAAAAAGGCAGCGACATCACCGAAGCTACTGAAGTTTCCCTGGGGGTTGGTGTAGACCTTCTCTTCTCCAGTAGAGGAGTCCCGCACGTTCAAGGAGTACTCGACGTTGGAAAGCCCCCCTGAAAACACCCAAAAATGGTCGTTGACCGGCCTCCCATCCAAGACTTTGACCAGAGCTTCGACATTGTTCGGTTGGAAGAACCAGACATAGCTGCTGTCGTCGCTGAGGGTCACGAATCGCACCGGTCCGGTGACGCCGGAAGGTGTTTCGTAGGAACCGGTCACCTCGAAGCGCCCCCCTTGGAGACAGAGCCGGGTTTGGTCGGCCCCACAGGGCTGCTCAGCTCGGCGAAACCCCTGGGCCACCACCCTCGCTTCGGGCTCGCTGAGTTCCCTCGAAGTCCAGGTGACGAGGAACCGACCTGGCCCCGTCGCCACGGCTACAGGAAACCGGCTGCGAAGGCTCTCCCCAGGAGTCAGCTCCAACCGAGGACCTTCAGGCCTGAGCTCCGAGTCCAACGATTGAGCCAGCAGAGTCGAGCTGTCTCGACTGAAGTTATCCGACTGCCACACCACCAAGCCGTTGCCCAATAAGTCCACAGAAAAAGTCAACTGACTGCGCAAGCCGAAGAAGGTCTCCCGGGGAAGGATACTTCCCTCTCGTTCCCTCTCGATCACAAAGGGAAGCCCAACCCTGGACTCTTCGTCGAAGCTTTGCCCCCACACGGCAAAGACCGTCGGATCGCCGATGTTGTAATCCAGGAAGGGAGGGCGATACCAAATCGCTGTGAAGCCTTTGCGGGGATGCCAGGCCACCGATGACCCAATGCCGCTTTCAGAGATGAAGACTTCCCTACCCAGAGGCTGCCCGTCGGCGTCAAAAACCCGGCCGATCACCCGAAAGTCAAAGCAAGTGAAAGCATCACAGCCGTATCGCCCCCAGACCACGGCGATACGGCCTTGCGGATCGAGGGCGATCTGTGGCCTCGTGCGCTGCGACCCAACCGGCAAATCGATGCGAGAAGTTCCCCCGCGGGGCTCGCCCTGGGAATCAAAGGTGCGCATGAGGATCGTCTCTCTGCCCCCACCCTCGGTGCCGATCACCGCTACCACGAGGCCTCCGTGAGCATCCATGGCGAGAACCGGCAAGCCCGTTGTGGCGGGAAGATCGACGAAGGGAAGAAGGCGATCGCCTCGAGCTCTACCCTCGGAGTCGAACATCTGAACCTGAATCGGTTCGGGAAAGGGGTCTGTGGGTAAGATTGGCGACTCGTACCGCCAAGCCAGAGCAAAGTTCCCCATGGCGTCCATGGCCACTTCCGCAGCGCTCGGCTGGTAGGTGCCGAAAGTGGGAATCACAATCGGATTTCCCCTTGGCTGACCGGAGGACTCATAGGCCTGGGCATGGACTTCATTATTCTCAGTCCAGGCCGCCACCCAATCTCCCCGAAGGTTAGAGGCGGAGGATTGGTGACTACCTCGAGACAGCTCGAGAAGCTCCCCATCAGGCTCAAGATCGGCCCAGGCCGGTGGCGCAGCCAGCAGCGCGACGAAGGACACCCTTAGGAGGGTTGTAGTCAGAAGCGACGCTGCCGAACGTACATTCAGACGCAGGGCCTCAGCGGCCATGGGTCCCCTAGGACCGGCGAAACCCTTCCTTCGATTCTTCCTCAAAATCGGCTCCTCTTAGAACGCAGCCGTATCGGCTCCGGCGCTGAATTCACCCTGAGGACTCTCTCGTGACCACACTGCTCCCGTTTCGGTGTCGGTAATCCTCAACCCGTAGCGTTGATTCGTCGCTGCGCCCCAAAACACCCAAAATCTACCGTTGCTAGGCCGACCATCGTGGACTTTCACCATCAACTCGAGATTGTTGGGACTGCCAAACCAGAACACACCACTTCGATCCGTCAAAGGCCTTCCCAGGGCCGGAATCACTACGCCTCCGCCAGGGGTTTGAGCTTGGTCGACCTCGACGAGAAACCTTCCCCCCAACAGACACAAGCGCTGAGGGGTCGGCACGCAGGGGGTGGCCCCACCGGAGGCAGACTCCATCGAGAAAGGACTTCTCTCGGTATCGTGGAAGATCGATCTCGAACGACCATTCCGGACAGCTCCAGCGACGGGTTCCCCACCGGATTCCAGAAAGGCCTCCGTATCTCCAAAACTTCCAAAATCACCCAACGAATTCTCGTAGACCTGCACTCGATCGGTGTGGAGATCCCTGACCACAAAGGTCGTCTCCAGATTGGACAGGCCAGCGAAAAAGACCCAAAAATGACCGTTCACAGATCTACCATCGAGCACTTTGATCAACCCTTCCAGGTTCTCCGGACGAAAAAACCAGGTGACACCGCTATCGCCACTGAGGGCCCGAAAACGCGCTGGCCCGGCTCCCCCAGGAGCAGGCCCACCGGAACGAGTCCGATAGCTACCGGTCACTTCGAACCGGCCGCCTTGGAGGCATAGCTTGGTCTCCGAAGGCTGGCAACCCTCATCGATGAGCTGGAATCGCTGGGCGCGAGGAAGGGAGATGTCTCCGGAATCTTGCTCTTCGGTCCAGGCGACAACAAATTCGCCCGGGCCGGCCGCCGCTGCCGATGGCTGGACATTCCCGGACCCTGGCCATAGTTCTACTTTCAAACGCGCCCCAACGGTTTCGAGGCGAGAATTCAAGGCCTGCGCAAAGACATCCGACGAAGTGCCGGACTCGGCACCCTCCTGCCAGGCGACGACAACTCTTCCCTGGGGATCGACAGCGACGTCGGGGGAAAAACCTCCCAGAGTGAACCTTCCCCCGGCTTCGGCCTTGATATCGATGACCGGGCCCAAGCCCTGGGAGCCGATAGAGCGCCCGTGGACGGAAAACTCCGGTGGGTCAGCCAGGTAGAGCCCGGATAGCTTCGGCCTTCGCCACACCGCTAGAAACCCCTCCGTGGGATGCCAAGTCGCGGTGACTCCTACACCCTGGTTGGTGATCGTCAGCGGTTCCCCAAGGGGTGCTCCAGAAGAATCCAACAACCGCCCTCGGACCCGAAACTGGCTGCAAGATTCGATACCGCAAAGATAGGTCGCCCAAGCGACGAAGAGATTCCCAGCGGGAGCGACGGCAAGAGAGAACCTTCTTTGGGAGTGAAAAGGGATATTGCCCGCGTCGGCTCGAAAAAAGCCCTCCCGAGGCTCGCCCACGGCGTCGTAGCGGCGAAGAAACACCGCCAGACCGTCGATATCGGCCCCTCCCCCTGCGACCACGAAGGCGCCGCTAGGTTCCATGGCGATGGCCGGCGGTCCACTAGACCCTCGGCCGTCCAAAGGCTCGAAGCGATCTCCCAAGGGATGGCCCGACGGGTCGAACCGCTGCGCCACCAAGGAAGGAGGGAGTGGTAGAAACGGTGAGGGCTGCTGGCGATTCCAAATAGCGACAAAGGTACCGTTGGGAGCTACCGCCACCGCCGGCCAATAAGCGAAAGCATCGTCGCCTGCCGCCAGAGCCAAGGGCTCACCGAGAGGCTCTCCCTGAGCATCGAAGAGGTGCCCCATCAAGAGACCTTCCTGCGTCCATAGATAGACCGTTCTGCCCTGGGCGTTGCTGGCCACTGCGACACCGTTCCCGGAAGGCGCCAGATCGAATGCAGCTTCGGAAGGCGAGAGATCTGCTCGAACCCCGAAAGAAACCGAGACCAGAATGACTGCCAGAAGGTTGTTAACCGCCCATCGTTTCCTTGCCATCACCATCGCATTTCCTCGTAGCGGGAGGGCTCTCTCTCCCTCTCCTCGATTTCTTATCGATCGAACTCTTCAATGTCACAGGAACATATCATGCTCTCCCAACAGGAACCAAATGCGCCGATATCTTGGCCACCCTCAAGGCTTTCCAAGTGAACTCTTACAGCTGAAAGACACACATTTTTCGGGACTTCGGTCGTTTTCCAGATTCCTCACCCACGGTGTTCTAGATCACCGCATCCCTCATCGGGACATGGCAGAAGCGCATCTCCCGTTCGCCTTGAAAGCCCTCGCGGTACCGGATCAAAGGGATGCAAGACAGAAACTTGCTCTTGGGGCTCGGATCGTCCGCCGCCGAACCTGGGAGGTGCCCCTAGGGGGGAAAGACTCGGAACTCCGTCCTCCTTCCAAGACCATGAATAGGGACTCAGGGCGACGAATCTCCAGCTTCGCTACAATTCCCCTACATGAAAGACAATACTTACTCCCGGGACAGCTGGCAGTTTCGCCTGCACGAAATCATCTTCGAAGCAGATACCCCCGCTGGCAAAGCCTTCGATGTCTCCCTGTTGATCGTCATTGTGGTCAGCGTCATAACCGTGGCCCTGGAGAGCGTCTCTTCTATCAGCCAGGCCTACGGAACGCAGCTGCGAACCCTCGAATGGGTGATCACGATCCTGTTCACCATCGAATATGTCCTTCGCTTGATGTCGGTGGGAAAGCCGCTGCGCTACGCCCGTAGCTTCTTCGGCATCGTGGATGTGCTGTCGATTCTGCCAACCTACCTGAGTCTCTTTTTTGCCGGCACTCAGGCTCTCCTGGTGATTCGAGCCCTGCGTCTGTTGAGAGTCTTTCGCGTCCTCAAGCTCGGTCATTTCCTGTCGGAGGCAAGCTTGCTGTCGGAGGCTCTCAGAGCCAGCGGCCGAAAGATCACCGTTTTCCTGGGAACAGTGTTGAGCCTGGTGCTCATCGTCGGAGCTTTGATGTACTTGATCGAGGGACCGGAACACGGGTTCACGAGCATTCCTCAGAGCATCTATTGGGCGGTCGTCACCCTGACCACCGTGGGATATGGAGACATCGCTCCCCAAACGGTGATGGGAAAGCTCTTTGCATCCGTCGTGATGATCCTTGGCTACGGCATCATCGCCGTCCCAACTGGGATCGTCAGCGTGGAGCTCGCTAACACCATGCAGACATCGACCCGCCAAGCCGCCTGCCCTGAGTGTGGGGGAGAAGGTCACTCCGACAAGGCGGATTTCTGCATGTACTGTGGTGGGGCGCTGTAGCGGAAAACCGCAACCGCCGCTCCCAAACAGAGGATCTCCCGTCGAGCCCTTCGACCGCCTCCCAAAACCGATTCGGGGACCGGCGACGGCCCGTGAAAGTTGAATGGAACCAGACTCTGACCAACACCCTAAGACCTCAGGGGCTGGGTGCCAGGATAGGCTCTATAGGACGTTTCTGAATAAATTTTCAGTTTTGGGAGCCATTCGTGTTGTCTTCTCGGCCCCTGTGTCGCCAAAACAAACAGAGAGCCCGGAGCTCGAGACTTGGTGGCATGACTCCAACGGCTGCCCGACCTCTCCCGACGGGAGTTGGCCGCAAGATTCTCGCCGCCCTCGCTCTTCTCCTGAGTGCCTGCAGCAATCAGGGGCTGGAAGAGTGCCGGCAGCTCTTCGAGGCAGAGGATCACGAGGCGGCTATGGACTATTGCACAGAGACATTCGACAAAACCAAAGCTGCGCAAGCAGGGTTACTCGCTGCTCGGGCTGCCCGTGCTCTCGAGCACGATGACGAGGTTCTCGATTGGCCGGAGCGCCTAGCTGATAACTCCGAGAGCATTTCGGAGATAGCTGCCGCTTGGCGACTTGCTGGCGAGGTCTATGAGAAGAGGGGGGAGAGGGAACTGGAGAAGAAGGCACTTCTCGAGTCTCTGGCCCGTTACCTTGAAGCCGCAGATCACTCCGAAGCAAGCCGCGTCAGCTATACCCTCTTTTATCGAGCCTGGGAAAACTCCGACTACCGCGGTGCCCTGGAGATGGCTCAGGAGACCTTCGACCACGCGCTTCAGGCTTCCGATGCCGAAATGCAGGACTTCGCCACGGAGGCTCTCTACGCAGTGCTCTATGAGGTGGGCGACCTGCAGGGCGCAGGGCGCGTTCTCGATGTCGTCGAACAGAACCTCGACCCCGCGGACCGACTCGGCCAGGTTCACCTGCTGCTCAACCGCGGCGCCCTCGATTTCAACCGGCACCGATTGGCTCTTGCCCGAGCTGGCTTCGAGCGTGGCCTTGCCTTGGCAGAGGGTCTAGAGGACCCCAGGGTGTTGCGCTCTCTGCACTTGAATCTCGTAGAAGTCGCCCTCGAGGAGGGAAACAAGCAGGATGCAGAGAGGCACCTTCAGTCAGCTTGGGCTCACGTTGAGGCTACCTCGCAGGTGCCCTCCGCGCTCCCCTTCTACCAAGCACGGCTTCTGCGAACCCAGGGCAACTACAGCGAAGCGAAACGGGTGATCGAAGATGAGCTCAACGAAGAACCGGTCCCTACCTGGGCCTGGCAGTTTCAGCACCAATTAGGCTTGGCCGAGGCGGCTCTAGGGAACTTCCAAGAAGCGGAAGCTGCACAGCTGAAAGCCATCGCCATTCTCGAGAAGCTACGCCAGAAACTGGGCCTAAACGCCCTCAAAGCATGGATCCTCGAGCAACGTCGCAGGCCCTATGAGGAGTTGGTTCGCCTGCGCATGAATAACGGTTTTTTCAACGAAGCGCTGGAGATAGCCGAGAGAGCAAAGGCGCGAGCCTTTCTTGACGCCTTTGTAAGAGCGGCCGAGCCCAGCAAAACTGGAAACCTTCCACGAGAATCCGCCTCGGACCGGCTGGATGGGCTCTACTCTCTCATTCCCATCCTTCGATCATCGCCGGTGGTAGTCCCCCGTCCTCTCTCCGAGGTATTGCAGCAACTCCAAGGCCGCACGGTTTGGAGTTACTTCCTGGCTCGAGGCTCGATGCTGCTCTTCACGGTGCAGAACGGTCAGGTAGGAACCTATGACCTCGGCATTTCCGGCCAGGACCTGGAAGAGAAGGTCCGGCTGTTCCTCGACGACATGGGTGACTTCGGCTTGGCAGCGGAGCTTGGCCGGCAGTTGCTTCCAGCGGACGCTTTACCTCCACCGGGAACGACTCTTTTCCTGAGCACCGACGGCCCCCTGAGAGAGCTGCCTCTCGCCGCTCTTCGATGGAATCAACGCTATCTGGCCGAAAACTACGACCTCGTCTACGTACCCAGTGCTTCTGCCTTGGTGGCAATCTCACAGAGTCCACGGTCTTCCGAGACTAACGCCTTGATCCTAGGTGATCCCGCCGGAGACTTGCCCGGCGCCCGCCGTGAAGCTCATTGGGTCGCTGCTTGGCTGGCGGTAGAGCCCTTGATCGGTCCTTCGGCCTCCTCATCGGCTTTGAAAGGAGCAACCAGGGCCAGGATTCTACACCTGGCCACCCATACCGGCCTAGGCCCGGGGGGGCCATGGTTGAGCTTGGGAGACGGCAGAATGGAGGCTGCTAGGTTGGTGGACGAAAGGATCTCGGCTTCCCTTGTCGTTCTCGCCGGCTGCTCTTCGGGAGCTCGCCGAGGAAAGGGAATCTGGGGTTCTCTTGCAGCAAGCTTTCTGGCTGCCGGCAGTGAGACTGTAGTTGCATCCTTGTGGTCCGTCGAGGATGCGGCCACTCAACGGTTCATTCAAGAGTTCTATCGCCAGGAAGGAAGCAACTTTCCTGGCGCTGCCCTGGCGAAAACTCAGCGGCGTTGGATCGCGGCTGGAGAAGAAGCTTCATCCTGGGCTCCCTTCATCGTGATCGGTTCCGGTTCCGTCCCTGTCTCGAAACTCCCACAAGAAAGGAAATGAGATGCCGAATATTCCGAAATCCAGACTTCCGTTGATCCTAGCCTTCGTTCTCGGCTGGGGAGCCTCCCTAATTCTCGGCCCTTCTGCTCCTGAAAACATTGGAGCAAATCAGGCCTGGGCAGATCTCCCCAATGAAAACCTGATTCGAGAAATGGAAGGAGATCTCACCTTGGTGAGCGACCGCCGGAACATGACCGTTTCATCTCATACCGGTAGCCCTTATCTCATCGTCTCACTAGCAGAGTCCGAGAACACCGAAGTGGATCAGGTTGAGGGGCGTGCTCAATTCTCCGCCACCGAAAGGAACTTGATCTTTGGGCTGGTTCCGGTCATGAATTGCCAAGGAAGTCGCTGCAATCCTTGCCGGGATAGCATCTGCATCGCTCCCCGCAGACCTCCCGTCGCGCCCTTCGGCCCCACCAAACTGTTGAATTTTCCACAGGAGCCCTCTCCGAGAAGATAGCCTGGAATACAGGTCTCGGCTAACCGCCAGGGCTACCGAGAGCCGAAGGCTGGGATGAGTCACCATGGGAAACCGATCGACTAGCACCAAGGAAGGCCCCGAGAGGGTAGCCTCGACTCCGGAAATAGGGGTAGTCGAAGCCTTGAATAGCGGCAATCGAGAGCATGCCCTGACTCTCCTCATGGACGCCTACGGAGACTCCCTGTACCGCTTCTGTCGGCAAATGACCCGTGAAGCATCCCTGGCCGAGGACGTGCATCAGATGACCTTCGTTCAGGCCTACCAAGGCCTGGGCGATTTCGCCTTTCGATCCAGCTTTCGAACCTGGTTGTTCAGCATCGCCCGCCACCGCTGCCTCGACGCGTTAAAAATTCTCCGCCGACGACGAGCACGCTTCGAGTTGGTCGATGAGCCTCCCCATCGCCCGGATGGCACCGATAGCGCAGACCAGAGACTCGAAGCCATCGACCGGAATCTGACCCTGGAACGCTGCTTGGGCTCTCTGGCCCCGAGAGTTCGAGAGGCCATCCTGCTGCGCTTTCGAGAGGAGAGCTCCTACACCGAAATGGCCCTTGTGTGTCGTGAAAAACCAGCGACCCTCCAAGCTCGAGTAGCGCGGGCCATGCCCCTGCTGAGGCGTTGCTTGGAAGAAAGTGGAGTGGCGCCATGAGGCCCTGCATTCGATTCGAGAAGGAAGCTCTGGAAGTCTGGCAACGGGGCGAGCCCCTGCCCCCCCATTTCGATAGTTGCCCGGATTGCCTCGAGGCCCTGGCTTCCTACGAACGCCTCGGCAAGAGGATCGGAGAGACCGGGGCCGACCTCCGACCCGATCCCCAGTGGCAAGGGAGAGTCTGGTCGAGAATCGCTCGGCAAGAGAACTCGGGAAGCAAAACTTCGGTTCAGGCAAAGAGTTGGTTCGGCGGATGGTGGCGATACGCTGCTTCCCTGGGCATCGCTATCGTAGCCCTTTTGGCAATTTGGCTTCCCATCCGAGGGCCGCAGGCACCCTCCCTCGAAATCTCCGTCGACGCGCGAAGCGGCACCCCGCGCCGCGGCCTCGTGGAGCAGGAAGCGAGAATCGGCGACCGATTGACTCTCGAAGGAAGGACCGCTGAGCACGACTTCGTCGAGATTCGCCTCTACCGCTACGACTCCCAACTGGTCTTCCAATGCTCCGGGGAGCCTAGCTGTCGCCAAAAGGGCGCCAACCTCATCGCTATCGTTCCTCTCTCGGCAACGGGTCGCTACCAAAGCCTCCTGCTCCTCTCGGACACACCACTGCCTCCCACCGTCGGCAACTTCGATGCCGACGCCGCGGCCGCCCTCGAATCCGGTATTCACCTGATCCGTGGCAAAGAGATCGAGGTCCGCTGACGGACCCATCTCCCCTCAGAAACTGGAGTCGCAACAAAAAGAACCACTTTCTTGTTGTCTCCTACGCTCCAGCGTCGCCTCTTGAAATGTGTGAGGAACGAAAACTAGGACGCAAGCCACCTCCTCACGCCACCGCCGCCTCTCAAGAAGCAACGTAGGAAAGGAGCCTTCCCATGATTCGCCAGCCCCTCACCGTCCTAACTTTGTTCGGATTCGCTCTGAGTCTGACCTTGGTCACCGTCCCGGCCAGAGCCCAGCTCACCAAGCTGTATGAATGCAGCATTGATCTCCTCACCATGAAAGAGATCGTTTCCTGCGACCTACCAGTCGCAGAAACCAGCTCTGAAATCTGGTCGAATCTTCAACCACAACCGGATCTCTTCAACCAGATGGATACCAGATGCCGCTTTCAATTCTGGAGCTTCGACGGCAGATACGTAGCGGGTACCGAAACGGAGCAGATCCACATTCCCGCCGGTCAGACCAAAGAGGCCGTCGCGTGGTATATCTGCTCCGGCGACTGCGAGGGAGGAAACTGCCCACCGATCACCCACGTCATTGGGCTGGATCTGACTCGCAACGCCCGGACTCATGATCCCGTCGTCGCTAGCGTGGACCCTGCGTTCGCCGCCGATGGCTGTACTGGTCTGGGAGCTACCAATCCCTGCTCGACCCTGCCCGGCGAGACCCTGAGTTCGATCACCGCCAAGAGCACTGTCGACGGTCTGTCCTTCTTGACTTGGGCCCGCCACTCCCCTGGTGACCGCGAAGCGGTCTCTCCCTCCAGCGTCGAAGTCGCCCTCTACTCGAATTCGGAACAGCCCAACTACTGCGAGTCGCTGAAGATCCGGCTGGGACTGGAGGGCATCTGCATGCCGCCCTTCGAGCCAGTGTTTCCTGACTATCGCGCCGAGCTCCCCATGCTGTGGGTCCAGTGGGGAATCGTGCTTCCGGACATCTGCCCCATCGATGGCTGCCCTCAATGTGCCGGCACCTGCCCCGGATCCGTCTTCACCTTCTCGAACGCGGAACTCTTCGATATCACTGTCTACGACCTTCGCAGCCGGCGAGCGGTGGCCTGGGCGGAACCTCTGGGCGACGGAGTCAAGCAGGTACGATTCGTGCCGCAACTCGATGACAGCGAGATCTTCCAGCAAGCCTATGCCTTCGTCTTTTCCTCCATCGGAGGGTCGTCCCGTGGCAAACGCCTCGACGTAGGCGTCAGCTTTGCCACCAGGGGCGAACAATGACCTGAAGAGGGAACTAGAAACGCCGAGTTCCCATCTCGGAACTCGGCGTTGTCTTTGCCTCACCTTAGGGGCTCTTGCAAGCAAGCCTCGTGTAAACCACCAGAGCAGCCGATTTGGGAACCGACTATGCCCCACGAAGTTCGATGGCCTCCCTTTCTGCGACTAGGCCGCCAGCCCTAATCTCTAACCCCGGCGGCGAACCAGTTCCTGGGCTCGTTCCCGCAGGTCCAAAGGCCGCATATCGGTCCAAACTTGGTCGATATGATCCAGGCAGACACGACGACTCCCCTTGAAGCGAGTGGGTCGCCAACCGGAAGGCGGCTCTCGGTCTGCGAACCAAATGGAATATTGCTCTTCGTGATTGATCACGACCTGGTACCGGTCGCTGCCCGATGAATCTGCTGACATATGTGTGTCCTCCCAGGCTTGAATCTTAGCCCTTCCGCGGGAGCGAGCCTAGGATGTCTGCTGATCTCCATAGCGATGAGACTCCTTGCAGCCGAAAAGAATGCCGAGGGAGCAGACACCTCGAGGCGATTCAGTTCCCGTCGGCCAGCTCGGCCAGGGTCGAAGTAATCCGTTGGACTCTCCAATCGGATGCGGGAAACTGCCCTGCCATGCGCTGCTGAGCTTCGATGAGAAAAGGTCTGGCCTCGTCGGACCTGCCGAGGGTGGCTAACGCCACTCCATAGGCACCCTTGGCCTCTGCAATCTGCCACTTTTCCGGTGCCAAGCGAAGGCGGCGGATTCGTAGGCAATCCTGGAAATGGACCGCCGCCTCTTCGACGTCTCCGCGTTTGAATCTCAATCGACCCAGCTGAAGCAGCAAGGTGGCAGTACGCAGATCGTCGGACAGGGAGCTAGCGCCATAGTCTTCCAGTGCAGCCCGCAGCAGATACTCCGCCTCCTCGAGCTCTCCTGCCAGGTGCAAAACAACGGCAAGGGCGACCTTGGTCCCGCCGGTGAACAATTGGCCCTCCTCGAGGGCAGTACCTTGAATTTGCAAGGCGATTCGCGCCTCTTCCTCCGCCTCTTCGAACCGACCCTGTTGAGCCACAGTTATGGCGAGGTTGCCGTGCATAATCGCCAAATCCGGATGGTCCGGACCTAGGCCACGCTGGGATTGTTCGATAGCTTCTCGATACAGCGCCTCGGCCCTGCCCAACTGGCGGCTCTGTCCGACTGCGACGGCGAGGGTGTTGATGGTAGAGCCAATTTGCGGATGATCGGAGGGAAGAGCTGCCCGACGTACCGCTAAGACCTTTTCCAACAACTCTTCCGCTTCTGAGTTTTCCTCCTGGACCAAAAGAGTTGCTGCGAGGTATTGCCGCCCCTGAGCCAAAATCAAATCATCCTCCGGCACCAGCGCGGTCTCGATCTCGAGGGCCTCCCGGTGTAACGCCATCGATTCCTTAATGAGGCCTCGAAGCTGAAGCGTCGCCCCAAGCTCGTGGAGAGCCATGGCTCGGTCGAGGGGCTGCGGTTTCGGGACCTCCTCAAAGATCCGCAGTGTCTCCCGTTGTAGGTCCTCCGCTTCCGCCAGTCGTCCCTGTTCGAGACGCAGCATAGCGAGGCCACGATGGGCCACGATGCGAGCCTCGACGCTGGCGGATACTCGACCCTGTCCCCGCCTCATCGCTTCCAAGAGCAACGTCTCCGCCCTCGCAAAGTCGGCCTGGGCGACATGAGCTTCCGCTAGGTGGGTGAGTCCCGCTACGATCTCCTCCGTGGTGGCGTTCGGCAACCGGGAGCGGATCTCGACTACCTCCTCGAGCAAGGAGGACGCTTTCTTAGTCAATCCGAGGCCCAAATAAGCTTGCCCAATGGCATCCAGTACCGTCGCCAATTGACCGGGGTGATCACGGAAACTTTGTTGGGCTTGGCGAGCGCCCTCGCTGAGCATTTCCTCTGCAGAAATCACCCCCCCAGCTCCGTGGTGGGGGTCAGCCATGCGAAAGACCTGAATCAGCCCCTCTAGGGCCTGCTGAGCCTGATCTCGCTGTTCTGCAGTACGCTTCGCCTCCTCGAAATGCCCCAACAAAGCGACGACGACGGTCGCAAGAACCGCCGTCACAGCCAGCGCTGCCACCGCAACCGGAACCCGATGGCGACGCAGAAACCTGCCGCAGCGGTAGGTCCAGGATTCCGCTCGGGCCATCACCGGACGGTGATGTAGGTGATTCTCCAGATCTTCGGCCAGCTGCGAAGCGGTGGAATAACGCCGTTCCGGCTCTTTGCGCAGCGCCATCATGGTGATGGTGTCCAAATCTCCCTCGAGACCGCGAGCGGCCTGGGAAGTCCCATCGGCGGTCCTGGATCGCTGCCGGAGCCGAATACTGGGTAGAGCAGGGACCTGATGGCAAATGGCCCCCTCTAGCTCACCAAGGCTCATGCCTTCGAGATGGTAGGGCCCCTCATCCGTCAGGAGCTCGTAGAGCAGGACCCCCAGAGAGTAAATGTCGCTGGTTCGGTCCAACTCTTTTCCTTGGACCTGCTCCGGACTGGCATACCCCGGGGTCATGGGCCGAATCCCTTGGGAAGTCAGCTTGGAACCTTCCAATTCGCCCTCGGCTCCCAGAGCCTTGGCGATGCCGAAATCCAAGAGCTTGGGGGTGCCGTCGGCGGTCACCAAGACATTGGCCGGCTTGAGGTCCCGGTGGACCAGAAGGTTCTGGTGTGCATAGTGCACCGCAGAACAGATCTTGATCATGAGACTGAGCCTCTCTTCCACCCCTAAAGAATGCTCCCGGCAGTAGCTGTCCAAGGGCAGGCCTTCGACATACTCCATGACCAAGTAGGGGCGACCGTCTTCCCCTTCACCCCCTTCGTAGAGGCGAGCGATGTAGGGATGCTCCAGAGTTGCCAGAATCTGTCGTTCGAGGCGAAAACGCTCCAGGAGCCGAGGGCTGAAAGCGTCCTCCCGCACCAACTTCACTGCGACCTGCCGCTCGAACTGAGTGTCATCTCGAGCGGCCAGAAAAACAGCCCCCATGCCACCCCGTGAGATAGGTTCGAGAATTCGATAGGGGCCGACTCGAGTGGGGTCTGTTGGTTGGAGCAGGGGAGAGTCGGACGAGGATGAGGCACTTTCCGGCACCCCTTCCGGCAACAAGCGACCCAAGGGTTGAGCGAGGAAGTCTCCCGCCTGGCTATCGTAAGCCAATAGCCGTTCCACAGCGCGAACCAGCTCCTCGCCTCCCCTTTCCTCCTTGGCCGCCTCTTTCGCCAATCGGATTTGGCGCTCCTCTTCCGGCAGCTCGACAACAAGCTGAAAAAGGCGATCCACTTCGGACCAACGCGCTGTATTCATGTTCTCTGAAGGTGACATCAGCCGCGCAAGGCTGCTGTCAAGATCGCCAGTGCGCTCTCCTGCTCCGGTGACGGGGATTCCACCAGGGCGAGCCGGGTATGTAGAGTGAAAAGGAGGTTGCGGGCATTTCTCTGTGCCGCGTACAAGGGAGCATCAAAGCCTCCCTGCCCCCGCTCCATCAAGGGAGCCAGCAGGGTGTCGATCCAGCTTTCGAACAACTCTGTGCCCACAAAACCACGCTTCACCAGACGAAGCACCGGTTCCGCCAAGCGAGCATCTTCTCCATGATGAAGAATGAATCCGTGGCGTCGGACGCAGAGGTCGGAGACCGCTGTCAGGAGAACCTTGGCCTGCTCCTCGCCGACCGCCGGGTGACTTGCTAAAGCAGCGAGTAGGTCGGCGGTATGGGCAGCGGCGTGGACCCACCCTTCTCCTTCCACCCGCCCTCGAAGATCCGATTCACTGGCAGCATAGCGCCCACTGGCGACCACCAAGCTGCTGATTTCTTCGGGACTCAAAAAACCCAACTCCGTATCCCGTCGAACCACCATGGAGAGGGCCAACGCTGAGAAGGAGCGGCCGTGGGCAGGTTCTTCTCGGGTCGCTTCTCCATTGGTAGCTTCTCCACTGGCCGCTTCGCCCCCTTCCAGTGCCGAGGAAAGGGGACCCAATAAGGCCCGGAGATCGCCTCCGGTCAGGGTCTTTTGCCGCAAGATCCAGTTATCGAGCAAGGTAGTCGCGATGTCGTCCCGGATCTCCGGATTCGGTGACCGGAGTAGCTCTATCAATTCGAGGGCCAGGGTGCCCACTTGTTGGTTTTCCGGGACCGCCCCCTCCGCGGCCAAGATCTCTCGCCACGAAGCGAGCTCCAAGGCCTCCGCGGCCTGACCCGGTGCCCCGGAGTCGAGCTGAAGCTCCGACGGAGGAGGGGGTCCTGGAGCCGGGGCGCAGCCCGTTACCAGGACAACCAACGCCCCCAATATCTGCCAAATCCTCAACCAGCGGCTCCCGATTGCCTTCCCTTGGCGGCCATCTCCAAAGCCCTCAGCTTCAATAGTCTCTTCTGGTACCGGCTCTGCACCAAATCCGTCAATACCAGCACACCGATGACGAAGTAGAAGGTCGTCTTGGTCATGGGATGAATTTGGTTGCCGAACAAGCTCAGATGGGCCAAATGCCCACCTTCGGTCAGCAACATGATGCCCACTACAAAGAGAATGAACAGGCCCAGTACCTCGTACATGCGGTTCTTTTGTAAGAAGGTCGCCACGTGGTCCGACAGCCAAATCATCAAAACACCACCGGTCAGAATTGCCGTGGCCATCACCCAAAAGACTTTGGTGAGAGCCATAGCACTCAGGATTGAGTCGAAGGAGAAAACCAGATTCATCAGGACGATCCAAAACACGATACTGGCGACGGATTTGGGAGCCGTCTCCTCATGCTCCAAATCGTCCACCCCCAACATGTGAATGATCTCCTTGGTGGCGGTGTACAGAATGAAGACTCCACCCAAGAGGACGATCAGACTGTGCAGATCGAACTCTCCCTCCACGATACCGGTAAAATTTAGCGAAAAAATGGGCGACTGGAAGACTTGAATGATCGACATCAAGAGAAACAGCAGAACGATGCGCAGCACCACCGCCAAACCGATGCCCAATCGCCGTACTTTTGCCTGTTCCTCTAAGGGAGCCCGCTTGGACTCCAACGAGATGTAGAGCAGGTTATCGAAACCCAACACGGCCTGAAGAAGGATCAACAGAGCCAGAGATACTAGATTTTCTGCAGAAAAGATGTCTGCCATGGCACTCACTCCCTACTTGGTCTCTTGTAGTTGACAAAGACCAGAATACCAGCTCCCGGGAGCCATCTGGGAGACCTATCTACTCTAGAGTCCTTCGGCAGGAGCCCAATGAAGTTCTCCGAGCTATACTTTTGGGCATGCTAGGCAAACTTCCTCTGCTCTCTCTGGTGTCCTGGGCTCTGCTCATCGCGGGGACAGCTTTCGCGGCAGAACCGACGCCGACCTATTCGCCACCGGTTCTGCTCCACAGCGAGATCCTGCTCACTCCCTTCGAAACCGCTGGCAGCGGCCTCGCCCCGGAGCTGCAACTGGTGGTCACCATCGACACCCGAGGCCGGGTCTCCTTCGTCGAAGTGAAGAACATCCACCCCAGCAGCGAGTTCGATGAGCTTTTCAAGGAGGTAACAGAGCAAAGCATCTCCTCCTGGCGGTACGCTCCGGCTTTGGCCAACGGTGAAGCGGTAGAAGCAACTCTCGAATGGTCGGTGAAATTCCAAGCGAAGTCGGGGCAGAAGAGCTTCCTCCCCTCCGACCCGGGGTTTCTTCCCCGCCTAGGAACTCATCAGGGCCTCAGAACCCAACGGCTATCAAAGCAGCAGCGGGTCAATATTCTGCAGCGCTATGTAGAGGTGGCCGAGCAGCAGCTCGACTCAGAACACCGCCAACGCTATGACTCGAACCGTTTCGTGGTGATCAGCGACGCTCCCACCGCAGACACCGCCAAGGCCATAGCCGGCAATCTCGAGGCCATCTTCAACATCCTCGAAGGGCTTCTAGGGAACCAAATCCCTCTACAGCCGGAGGGATACAAGATCGTCGCCTACGTCTTCGCCAACAAGGACTCTCTTCGGAAAGTGCGGCGAGAGCTCCAGGTACGACCTTGGGCAGAGGGGTTCTACGCCGCACCAGGACTGATGATCTTCCATCTCCAGGTCCAGACCACCGAATTCCTCCAACAGTTGATGATCCATGAAGCGACTCATGCCTTTATGGACCGTCACCTGACCCGCCACGGCACCCTCGTTCCCCCTTGGATCACCGAAGGTTTTGCGGAATACATGGGCAATTCCCAGATCAAGAAAGGCACCCTACTTCCCGGCAAGACCCTCAAGAGTCACTTCGCTCTGAGCCACTACGGCGGCGCTTACCGGCGGCAAACAAATTCCGGAAATCAACTGGAGGAAACCAAGAGCCTGCTGCGGCAAAAAAAGGGGCTGACCGTGGAAGAACTGGTCGACGGTGGCGACAGCTTGTTTTATGGGGAGAAGTACAATCTCTACTACCCTACGTCATGGCTCTTCGTTCACTTCCTACGCCACGGTGATCCCCAGTGGGAAGGGGATCAATTCCCTCGACTGATGCTCTATCTCTCGGAAGGGTATCCCGGCCGAGACGCCCTCGAGAACGTCTATGGCCAACAGCTCACCGACTTCGAGGCACCCTTCCTGGACTACGTCAAGAAGTTCTAGCCCTTGGTGGCTCGATAAGCCTCTAGGTGCCGGGCCGCGGCTGCGGCATCGCCCAGCTGGCGATAACAATCGTAGAGGTAGTAATGAGCTTGATTTCTCTTGGCATCCATCTCCAAGGCCTTCTTTAACAAGGCTACGGCTCCCTGGCAGCGACCCAGCTTACTGGCACCAATCCCAGCGAAATAGATCGAGTCGGGCCTCTCCGGATTCAACGCTGACGCTTTCTCGAAGGCCTCGGCAACGGTCTCCCACTTCTCCAAGCGGTAGGCGGCCATGCCAAGGTTGTACCAAGCAGCTTCGAGCTCTGGGAAATGGGGGGCGGCCCTCTCCAACAACTCGAAGGCTCCAGCGGCATCGCCGGTGGTCAAGCGCTGGGTGCCCTCGTCGAATAGCTCCTGTGGATCCGACTCCCCTTGCCACTTCTCTGCCTGGGCAGCTGCTAACCGGGAACGATCTTCTTCCGAGGCGTAGAGGTTCAATAGCACCGCCTGAGCCTCCTTATGATCCGGGTAGATCGACAGGAGCCTCCGAAACTCGGCTTCCGCCTCCCCGTCCATACCCCGGTCATAGAGACTCCAGGCGATCGTTCGGAGGGTGTCAGCAAACCAACCGACGCCGACGGCTCGAGACTCCACAACGTTCACCTCGGCGCTCACCTCCTCGGTAGACACCACCTTGGCCGTCGTAGCGTCGAGCTCGCTCTTCAGCTTCTCGTAGGACCCACCCCGGGCCAGAGCGACGAGGTATCGATGCCGCAACAAACTGCTGTCGGTCGAGGTTTTCCCTTCCAAGATCTCGATCACAACTTTCCAGTGTTCCTGGGAAGCTGCCAGGCTGGTCAGCTTCCACTCGAGGTCCCGATCGCCAGTCAGCCGCCAAAGCCTTAAGAGATCTTGGTAAGCCCCTTCTCGATCGCCCAGCCTCGTCTTCAGCTCCGTTTGCACCAGAAGAAGATCCAGTTCTGGTTCTGACTGATTCTCGGACCGCCGCTGGAGCGTGTCCACCAACAGCCTCAGCACCTCCTCGCTGATCTCCGGGTCCAGAGCCAACTGAAACAACACCCCCATCGGCAGGGACAACTCGCTATCTCCCAGGCGCTTTCGAACCGCTCCCGCCAATTGGTTCAGCTCTTCCGGTGGCAGAGGCTTGCGCTGATGGAAATCCAGCAAGGCCATCATCGTGGACAGATCCTCGGAACAACTCTCTCGAGCCCCCCGCAGCAAGCCCAACTCTCCAACCTGGTCGTCGTTCATCCGAGCTATACGAGCTTCCCGCAGTTGGCGCAGGCAGGTTTCCGGGGGGAGGCTGCTAGCCGAATCAGCGGTTTCAGCACTGGCAGCCCCAGGACCGGCAACTCCAACAGTGGCGATCCCGGCAAAAGCGACGAGGCAGAGGACAATGTAGGTAGCCCTCTTTGATATGGCTTTCATGAATAGCTTCATTTTGGTTCCCTGAATCGCTTCTGCTCCCAAATCTCTAGCCTCAAGGACTTTTCAGAGATTTACAGGCTTCTCAGAGATTGGCCGTCAGGCTTCTTCGAGAACTCGAGGAGGGTCATCCTGGATCGGCGGTGGCGGCGAATTTTCGGGTGATAGAGGTGCTTCGGGCAGCGGAGAATCCTCGAGAAGCTGCAGGCGAGAGCCATCTTCCAGCTCTATCTCTAGGCGATGATAAGACCATTCTCCTACCCGCTTTTCGGCCTCGACGTAAAGCCTTCCGCTTCCTTTGGGGCCAGAAATCGGCACCGAAAAATCAGCCGTTCCCCGGTTACCTTCGAGGTTGACGGAGCCTTGGAATTGCCAGCCCGTAGCGATGGGCTCTCCAAGGCTCTCGATGACCAGTGGGTGAGTCTCGGCCAGGGCTAGAGCATCTCGATAGACGTCTGAGCCTTTCACCACCCCAAAGAAACCAGCACCCAGGACTCCAAAGAAGGCCAGGGGTATGATCAAACACCCCAAGCAACATCCGCAACCACCCCAAGCCCACGGGTTTTGCCAAAAGGATTTCGATTCTGTTCGTCCCATGACGTCATTCTACATCGTCGCGGCGCCACCGGTTTCCGGCAGCGCCACGAGCCTCCTCATCTAACCCTGGAACGGACCGGACCCTCGAAGCGAACCAGTGGAACTCAGCAATCCGCTGGAGGAGGCGTGCTGGTGTCATCCGCCGGGTCGAAGCCCAGGTCGATTTCGTCCCGGTCGAAACAACCGTCCAAATCCCGATCGACTCCAATGCGTACTTCGGTTCCCAAGGGCACTACCGTAAAGGTCACCTCGGCTCCAGCGATCACACTCTGACGAAGAGCTAGAATCGAGGTGGTCTCGCTCTGCCGATCGCTCTGCAGCGCACCATCACCGGTGTGTACCCAACCCCGCTGGTCTCCAGCTCGTTTCCCCTTGACCACCAGGCCCGTATCCTCACTGTCGGACAGCCCCTGGAGAAAAGCAAGGCGGTCGATGACCGCTTGGTCGTTGAGATTTGCAGCGTTGACGGTCTGCTGCAAGCCAACCCCGGCGTGGGTATCCAGACTCGGCGGCCCCAGAGGGTGATTATCCGCCGGATCGAGACTTCCCACCGGCAGCTCCGGCCCGGAACCGGAAAAGGCGAGCATAAAAGCGAGAAGGTCCGCCACCTCTTGGTCCGAGTTGGTATTGATCACTCGAGCCAAGAACTGGGATAAGGAATCTACCGAGCCATCGTGGGTAAAGCCGAAGCCGGCCCGGCTGACCGATTGGATCGTGTCGAAACCGACCCTTTCGTAGAGATTTCTCAGTTGAGCGGGCTTGACGGTGGTCTCCGGAGTCCGCTCCGGCCCCAGGAGGAAGAGATGTCGTTCCCCGTTGGGCAGACCGGGGTCGAGGACCTCGAATTGATCCCCCACCAGAGTCAGGTCGGCGCTGGTTCCCGTGGGTAAGGTGTGGCACCGGGTACAGGCGCTGTTGGCTCCTTGGACGCCGCCCACGTAGAGGTCTCGCCCGCTGGCGGCGTTGCCGTTGGGAAGAGGAGCCCCCACTTCGAGATCGTGAGTTCCAGCGGCCACGTGCCCCGGCAAAGGCAAGTTGGTGGGCAGCGTGTTATCCCGATTCCGGAATGGGTTCGGAGGAAAGCGAATCGTCGCCACAAAAGCCTCGAACTCCTGCATGGTTTCGTTATCCGGCTCTTCATCGTCACCATTGAGGCTGACGAAAGCCCCACTAAACTCTTCGAAGCCGTCCCGGTCTCCCCGCCAATGGAGAGGCTCCTTGCCAACGATGTCCTGGAAGGTCTGGGTCAGCATGGGGCCTTTCATGGGGTGGAAGTCTTCCAGATCACCGGCGAAAACCCCCTCTGGGGTATTCATTTCCAGATTGTGTTGACCGCCATCGAGGACATCCGTCAAATCCTTCATTTCGCCGCTTGGATCACCCAGATCCCAGGCTAGACGATCCATCCGGCCGTCGATGTGGCAGGAGCCACAGGAAATATGCCCCAGGCCTGAAGTGGCGTGGGTATCGTAGAGATGCTGACGGCCGATACGGATATCGTCCGTCGTGGGGTCGAAGAAAGAGAAGCGCCCGATCTCCTGCTCTGTATCGAGATTCACCACCGAGACCGTAGCTTCGAAACGATTCAGAACATAGAGCCGGTCCTGGCTTTCTTGGAGAGCCAACCCCGTAGGGCCTGGACCGACAGCGATGGTATCCGTCGCCGCGTTTCGGCAAACTGTGGCTCGATTGCCTTGGCTATCGATGGCCACCACATTGCTGGACCCCATACCCGCGACATAGCCGCGACTCCCATCGTCAAGCCAAACGATGGCTCGGGGATCGCCGACGGCGCAATCTCGCACTGCCTGGGGCAGGGTCCCCTGGGAGTAGTCCAAGTGGTTATTGAGGTCGAGTATCGCCCCGGCGCCAGGGCTCTGCGGCGCGACCCGGGCCAGGCCGACTCGCAAAAAAGTGCCCACCAGATTCGGCTCATAGCGGATTTGGTTCAGCGCATCCGTCCCCACCGCCATGATGTCTCCGGAGGTCGGGTTCACGGCCAAAGCCATCACCGAATTCATCAGCCGGGTGGCGTAGGTGACACTGCGGTCCGCTGTGTTGATGATGGCGATGTCGTTGTCCAGTAGGGTCCAGCCCACGGGACGACCGCTGGCGGCAGCCGAAGCTCCACTGACCCATTCGGTCCAATTCCCCAGATTGTCGTCCATCCAAGCTCCGGTGGAGTCCTGCTTGACGATCAGACTCACCCGAGGCGCGGGGTTCTCGTTGGAGGCGGCCCGCAGATATTCTGGCCGGATCGGTGGCAAGAACTCCGTACCCAGGTTCGGTGGCGGATTGACTCCGCCATAGGGAGTTGCCAACGTCGTGTCGCTGACCACTTGAGGTGGCGGCCCGTCCGGAGTCCCTCCACCCAGGATCGTCGAACCGTTTCCGGACTCGAAAATGCCCACGTAGACCTCCGTACCCGTCGCGTTCACCGCCATGGCGCGGGGATCCTCACCATCGATCGGCACCTCTAA
This sequence comes from Deltaproteobacteria bacterium, assembly GCA_022601195.1. Taxonomy (GTDB): domain Bacteria; phylum Acidobacteriota; class Thermoanaerobaculia; order Multivoradales; family JAHZIX01; genus JAHZIX01. Next base: position 394,852 of record JAHZIX010000029.1, on the reverse strand, counting down.
GGGCGGGGCCGACAGGTCATTCGGGTCGAATATCTGGACGACATTGGCCTGGGAACAGGAAACAAAGGCCATGGTGGGCGAGCCGGCGAACACCACATCCGCAGGTTCGTCCCGGGTAAGGAGGGTTGCTTGCACATTCCCTGTGGTGAGGTTGACGATGCTGATGCTGTCGGAGATCTGGTTGACAACCCACGCTTCCGTATCCGAAAGCACTCGCACGGTCACCGGGTCGAGGCCTACCGGAACGGAGCCGATTTGGGGTGGCGGCAAAGCACCAGAGACGTCGAAGATCTCCAGGCGGTTGTCGGCTGTGTTGACGACCAATAGGCGACTGTTGGAGGTCAGGTCCACGGGATGAACCTGGGGGGTTTCCCAATTGACGAAGGTTTGGGCCATCAGGGGGCCCGAAACCAGGAGGGAGGCCATCGAGGCGATAGCCCATAGCCAAACGGAGGTGGCAACGCGGTGCAACATGAGTCTCTCCTCTATGCGGATGATCCGACCTACAACAAAATCGGACCCAAGTTGAGTGCTCAATCTAGCCAGGACGATGGATCTGCGTCCTCAGCCGCAAGTCAGGACTGTCTCAGGGGTTACTCAGGGGGCGTCCTTGATAGGAGCGACGGGCGAGCTTTGAGGGGAGACCGCCGACGAGGTGAGATCTAGGGAGGTGAACGTGGACCGAAACGAAGATTTTATGGTTGCCGACTGGCAGGTCCAACCCCAACTCAATCGCCTGCTCCTTTTGGGAGAGACGACACCCTTGGAACCCAAGGTCATGGAGGTCCTGCTCTGCCTAGCCGAAGAAGCGCCCAGGGTGGTGACCAAAAAGGATCTCTTGGATCGAGTCTGGCGAGGAGCCTTCGTCACCGATGAGGTGCTCACCAACGCTGTCTGGGAGTTGCGCCGAGCCCTCGGTGACAAAGCCAAGAACCCTCAATTCGTCGAAACGATTCGAGGACGCGGATACCGGCTCTTGGTTCCTCCTGCCCCGGTGTGCCAAGAAGCTGACTCTTCGAAGGCCCCAGCTTCGGACCGGCCTGACGAGACCCCGTTAGGACAACATGGAGCCCGGCAACGCTGGCGCTTCGCCGGCCTTTCCCTTCTGGCCTGTAGCGTCTTGGTCTGCCTCCTTTGGTGGAGCTCCAGCTTCACAGCAGAGTCCCCCTCACGAGTGCCCCCTTCACCGGAAGCCCCGGGACCGGAAGCCCCGGGACCGGAAGTGCAAGCGTTGGTGTCCCAAGGTCGCTTTTTTCTTTCCCAAGCTAGCAAAGCGGATCGAGAAAAAGCCCGACTCAGCTTCGCAGCGGCGGTAGCCCAAGACCCCAGCTACGCTCCGGCCTATGCCGGACTGGCAGATTCCTACATTCTCCAGCCGGGCAAGGGAACCCTGGGAATTCTCCCTGCGACCCGAGAGGCCGCCAAGGCTGCCGCTCTCCGCGCTGTGGAGCTCGATGACGAGCTTGCTGCCGCTCATCTGGCGAGAGCGCGAGTTGCCGGACCTCTTGAATGGGACTGGCCTCAAGCCGAAGAATCTCTTCTACGAGCTTTGCAACTGGAGCCCGAAAACGAGCGTGCCCTCCTCCTCTATTCCACCTTTCTCTCCGCCATGGGCCGTCCCGAAGCTGCTCTCGAAAAAATTCAAACACTGCTCGAAGACAATCCTTCATCCCCCCGGCTGCGACGCCAGAAGGTTCATCTTCTCTATCTCTCGGGGAGCTTCGAGAGGGCGGCCCAAGAAGCTCAAAGACTCCTCGCCGTCCAGCCAAGCTCACGGCAAACGCGAATTCTTCTAGCCCTCAACTACTTGGAGCTGGGTCGGGAGCGGCAGGCCCTCAGAGAGATTCGCAGCTTGCTTCCCGCCACCAGTCATGCAGGGGAAATCGGTTATGCCTTAGCTCGACTCGGTCACCGAGATCAGGCCTCTCGGTTGCTCGAAAAGCAGACCGCCTCGCAAGATTCTTCCGGCTACCCAGCTGCCCTCATTCTCACTGGCCTGGGTCAGAAATTGGCAGCATTGGATTGGCTAGAGTTCGTGGTGAATCAACATCACCCCAACGCTTGGCGCTTGGCGTCGGACCCGAGCCTCCGAAGCCTCACCACCGAGCCCCGATTCCAGAAACTACTGAAGCGCCTTGGATTGACTTCGATGCAGGCCTCCTCAACCCCATCCTAGATTCGACCCCAAGCCCTTCCTCCTTCCTAGGACTTCGGTGAAGACTCAGGAGGGAATTCCGCCCTTTTTCCGGGCTCCGCTACAATGTCTCCGAACGATCGATAAGGAGACCGGGCATGGGGAAGGTGATATTGGGAGTTTGTATGGGGCTGGTCCTGATAGCCGGCTGCGGTGGTAGTGGTAGTCCTTCGGGTTCTTCCGGCAACCTCCTCAACGAGGCAGAGTGTTCCGCACTTTTCGACAAGGTCGAAGAGATCATGGCCTCCGGTCTATCCGAATCCGACCGGGAAGAATTCATCGCGATGCGGCAAGAGCGGGGAACCAGCGAGGCCAAACTCCAGTCCTGCCTCAGTGGTGATTCTTGGACCCGTGAAGGCTTTGAGTGCGCCATGGGAGCTTCCACGGAAAGTCAGCTCAAGGACTGCATCGGAGGAATGTGAGCCTGGCAAGGGAGGTATCGACACATGGCATACGACGAAGGTCTCGCCCAGAGAGTTCGAGAGCAGTTCGAAGAATTGGATGATGTGGTCGAGAAGAAGATGTTTGGCGGCCTCTGTTTCATGGTCCAAGGCAATATGAGCCTCGGCGTCAACGCCGAAGACCTGATGGTCCGCGTCGGGCCCGAAGGCCACGAGGAAGCCCTAGCACAGCCCCATGCTCGGCCGATGGACTTCACCAAACGGCCCATGAAAGGTTTCGTGTTCGTCGACCCCAAAGGCTACGAGGACGATGCGGCCTTGGCGAGTTGGGTCGAGCGCAGCTTGCGATTCGTGCTCACTCTACCCGCCAAGTAGACCCTTCAGCTCCTCGGGGCCCCGGCGGACGAGAGGCCAGGGGCCAAGCAATTCGATCAACCCAACCTGCAACCTCGGCCCCCTCGAGACGGGCTCTGCCCCATCAAGGGAAGCTTAAGGTCCAGGCAGAGACATCTCCGGATTCGAAGCCATCGAGAAAGATCCTGCAGGGGGGGTCGGCAGGCACTTCCCTCGAATCCGCCGGATCACTGCACCCCTCTATCTCGTCCCGATCGAAGAAGCCGTCTTCGTCCCGGTCGACTCCGATTCGCTCTTGGGTACCTTGGGGCACGGCGGTGAGGGTGAATTCAGAACCGGTTGTGGTGGCCAGACGAAGCGACTCCAAGGTCACCATCTCGGCCGCACGATCACTCTGCAGCTGACCAGCACCCACGTAGACCCAGCCCCTCGAAACTCCTTCTCGGCGCCCCTTGGCCACCAAAGCGATTTCCGCCCCGTCCGCTAGAGCCTGGAGGGCTGCTAGGCGACTGACGATCTTCGGATCACTGCGATTGGTCTCCGTTACCGTCACCTGGTTCCCCACGGCCGCATGGGTATCGAGGCTCGGAGGACCGGGGGGCTCACCATCGGAGACATCCGGAGAACCTTCCGGCAGATCTGAACCGGAAAAGGCCAGCATGAAAGCCACCATGTCGGCTACTTCCTGATCATTGACGACACCGAAAATGGGAGCCGCCACGAAGCGAGTAATGGAGTCGAAGCTGCCGGAATGGGCGAAGCCAAAGCCCGAACGGTTGGAAGGCTGGGTCGTGTCGAAGCCCACCTTGTCGTACATATTGCGCAATTGGGGCGTCTTCAGACTGACGTTGGTGGAGCCGTCGACAGAAACCAGAGCGAGATGGTGCTCCCCCTGGGGTCCAGCCGGGATCGGCAGAAACTGCGTACCTACCCGCTGCACATCGGCACCGGCACCGGTGGGAAGAGAATGGCAGGTGACACAGGGGAGGACTCCATCGAGAGTCACCGGTGGGCGAAACAGGGCTAGGCCTCGCACCGCGCTACCAGCGGGCAAGGGCTCACCAGCGGCGAGCCCGCCGGCGCCAGCGAAACGACCGGTCGCGAAGTGTCCGCCCAAATCCAGGTTGGTTGGAAGACTGTTGTCAAGATTGCGGAATGGGTTGGGGGGAAAGTGAATGCTGGCAAGAAAATCCTCGTACTCCTGCATCTCGGTAGGGGTCAACATTTCGTCATCCCCTTGCAAACCCTGGAAGGCTGCATTGAACTCTTCGAGGCCATCCCGGTCCCCCCGCCAATGGAAGGGCTCTTTGCCGATGATGTCCTGAAAAGTCTGAGTCACCATCGGCCCCTTCAAGGGGTGGAAAGGCTGGAATCCATTGCTGAGACCGGGCAGGTTCATTCCCAGATTGTGCTGGCCAGGGACAGCATTGAGAGCCTTGATGTCGCCGTCTGGATCTCCCAGATCCCAAGCCAACCGATCCATCCGGGCGTCAACGTGACAGGAAGCACAAGCCACATGGCCGAGGCCGGAACTCTTTCGGGTATCGTAAAGATGCTTGCGACCCATTCGGATCGATTCGGGGGTCGGGTCGAAGAGAGCTACCCGGGAGATCTCCTGCTCCACCGCTGTGTCGATGATCGAGATCGAAGCGGCAAAGCGGTTGAGCACGTAGAGTCGGCCACGAGCCTCGTCTAGGGCCAGCCCGGTGGGGCCCTCTCCCACTTCAATGCTGGCCTCTCCCGACGCTCCCAGGGGACTCAACCGCCCTCCCGCGGCATCGATCACCACCACGTTGTTGGAACCCATACCGGCAACGTAGCCCCGGGCTCCATCGCTCTTCCAAACCAAGGCTCTCGGGTCCCCCACGGACATATCTCGAAGAGCTTGGCTCGCTGTCGAGGGGTCTGCTTGGGTCGCCACTTGCAGATCCGAATAGGTCAGGTGGGCCTCATTGAGATCCACCACAGCACCAGCGGTGGGAGCTTTCGGGTCTACACGGGCAAAATTGACCCGGAGAAACCTCCCCTTGAGCTTCGGCTCGAAGCGAATCTCGTTGGTGGCATCGGTGCCCACAGCGGTGACTTCACCACTGACCGGGTGAACCGCCAGAGCCATGACTACATTGAGCAGACGGGTCGCATAGGTGACCGAGAGATTGGAGGTCTCGACAATGGCGACGTCGCGATCGGTCAAATTCCAACCCACTGGGCGCCCGGACAGGGGAGCCTGAGGCCCCCGCACAAAGGGTGTCCAATCGCCGCCATTGTCATCCAAATACCGACCCGCAGAATTCCGCTTGACGATCAAAGATACTCGCGGTGCCGGGCTGGCCCCTCCGGGGAGATACTCGGGTCGTATCGCTGGGTCGAAGGCAGCTCCCGCATTGGGAGGGGGATTGACTCCTCCATGGGGGCCAGCAGGGTGGTTGACCACATTGGGAGGACCGCTGCCGTTGGTGTTGCCGCCCCCAAGAATCGTCGAACCGTTGCCGGACTCGAAGATCGCTGCGTAGACCTGAGAGCCGTCGGCACTCACCGCCAGGGCACGAGGGTCTTCTCCAACGATGTTGACCTCTTGGGGCGGAGATCCGAGGCTCGCCGGGTCGAAAACCTGGACCAGGTTCTCCTGGGAGCAGGAGACGAAGGCCCGCTGAGGAGTACCGGCGAAGACCACGTCAGAAGGCTCGTCCGCGGTGTCGAGGGTCGCCACCACATGCCCTGTCTCGAGATCCACGATGCTCACGGTGTCCGAGATTTGGTTGACCACCCAGGCCTCGCTGGCCGTGCGGGCTCGCACGGTGACCGGATCGAGGCCCACGGGAATGGAGGCCAGGTGGCTCAAAGTACCCCCGGTCGCTTCGAAGACCTCCAATCGGTTGTCCGGCGTGTTGACGGCGAGCAACAAGGCTCCGTCCGGAGTCAACTCCAAGGGATGCACTTGAGGAGTCTCCCAGTTGACGAAGCTCTGGGCCGCCAGGGAAGGCGAAAAGAGAAGGGGTAATAGTAGAAAAATCGAAGCTCGCGACATGGTAGCCATCTCCTCGGTACTGGTTTCGGACTCGGCGGAGATCATTGTCTCCTGTTCCGTGGTCATCTCTGCAACCCGCGGCAATAAGAATTCATGCGCAGCAGAAAAACTTCTCGGCTGGTGCTGTCGAGGTGTCGGTAAGACCCACAATCGATCCCGCCCTTCACGGCTGCCCCCCACGACCGGCTCTCATAGAAACCGGCTCTTATAGAATGAGCCCATGATGGACTCCTTCGAGGTGTCGCCCTTAAATCGATCCAAGCTTGAGCCTCTATTCGCCGAACGGCGAACAGCCCGCGCGGTAATCGACGCCATCCTAGAGGGAAATCTAGGACGAGCTCTGGCCGACGACTCCCACAGCCCCCGGGTAGCCCGGCTGGACCTGGGCTGCTACTCGATCTTCGCTGGGGACGTCAGCTCACCTTTGGTGGAAGGATGGCTGCGCGAGATTCCGGCACCCAAGGAGTTGCTGTTTCCTGATTCGGAAGCCTGGAGGTCGAAAATTCGATCCGTCCATGGCCCTCGACTAACGGACCGGTCGATGCAGGCCTTCTCGGCCCGTGATCTCAATAGGCAAAAGCTGATTCAGCTCGCTGCCCAGCTACCCTCCGAGTTCCAGACGGTTCCCCTAGACGCCCCCCGGGCAGCCCTCCTCGACACCGATCTGGAACCCCATGCCCTTCAAGTGTTCGAGTCCGCAGAAGACTTCGGTCGAAGGGGCATCGGCTTCTGTGCTCTGCAGGGAGAGGCCATCGCCAGCGTCGCCAGCTCCTACACCATTAGCCGCCGGCACCTGGAGATCGCCATTTCCTGTCATCCCGCGTTTCGTCGCCGCGGCTTGGCGAAGGCCGTGGCGGCCCGACTTCTCCTGCACTGCCTCGATCACGACCTCGAGCCCCATTGGAACGCTGCTAACCCCATCTCCATACACCTCGCCAAAAGCCTCGGTTTTCAACCGTCAGGGATCTGTGAGGTCCTTTTCTTGAACCGGGACAGCCAACGAGAAGACGGCCAGTAAGAAGACGACTAGCGAGGGGACGGCGAGCGGAGAGGTAGCTAGCCGCAGTGCTGCTGGAGGAATCGCTCCAAGCGCGGCAGAACCTGGGGCAGGTTCCTGCGCCCGAATCCCAGACGGAAATGGTTTCCAAAATGCTCGAAGAGATCCCCTGGAAGTAGTAAGACCCCCTCGGCCTCCCGCAGTTGGTCTGCGAAGGCCGCCACCGGAAGATCCGACTTCAAGCGAGGAAAACCCACCGTCCCTCCCTCCGGACGCACCCATTCCAGCACCGAGCTCCAGCGGTCGAAGAGCCCATCGAGATGAGGCATATTGGTTTCGACAATCCCTCGCACCCGCCCCACTGTTTCCTGCTGAGCACGCAGCGCTATGAGACCGAGGATCTCGCTCGGGGCACTACCGCAGATGGTGGTGTAATCCTTGAGGGCCACGATGCGCCGCAGCAGGTCACGATCTCGAGTCGCGATCCACCCCACCCGTAAGCCAGCGAGGCCATAGGCCTTGGAGAGCACCCCGAGGCTCACACCCTTGTTGTAAGCATCTGCCCCGGCTGGCAGGCGCACCGCTTCATCAAACTCCAGAAAGCGGTAGACCTCATCGGAAAAAAGATAGGCGTCGGCCTCCCGAGCTAAATCCACCAACCGCTGATAATCCTTGACCGGCAGCAAGGCTCCCGTGGGGCTATGGGGATAGTTGACGACGATCGCTCGGGTATCCGGCCTCAGCGCTGCTGCGACGGCGTCCAGGTCCAAACGCCAACCAGCTTGGGCCTCGAGAGGCACTCGAGTCACTTCAGCGCCGGTGGAAAGAACCACCTCGTAGAGGCTTTGATAGGCCGGGGTGACCACCACCGCGTGGCCACCGGTAGAAAAGAGGGCATGGGCGAAAAGGAAAATGCCTTCCTCCGCGCCGGATAAGGTCAAGATGTCCTCTGGCTCCAGCTTGTCGTAGAGGTTGGCGATCTCTGCCCGCAGAAGCGGATGGCCCGCCGACTCGGTATAGCCCAAGGCGAGCTCCTGCCATAGATCCAGGGCCTCCTCATCCGCCATGGCGACCAGCTCCTGCAGGGAAAGGGCCTCGGCGTCGGAGGAACAGAGCAGGTGTGGGGCGACGAACTCCCAGCGCGCAAAGTAGCGTTCGAGTTCGAATTCTCTGAGTTTCATGAGCCTATTGTCCCCCAGAAGGCTGAAGTACGCTGGGACCGAAAGGCTAGCTCGTGGAGTCAGCGACCGGGAGTGGTTGAAACACCTAAGGGCTGAGCCCGGCCTGCGGAGATAGATCAGCTTGCTGAGATAGGCCAATATACTGAGATAGAATCAACCGACCAAAGTAGGAGAGAGTATTCCCAGAGACCTTCCGCATCGCAAAAGGCTCTGGAACCTCCGTCTTCGAAGCAAGGCTCTTGCGCCGCCGACTTGCTCCAGAACTCGAATCGGATGGACCCAATTGAGGAGAATCGATCATGATGCGTTCCCCCTTCACTCTGTTGACCTTCGCTATAGCCCTAGGGGGACTGGCCCTGGCGGCCTCCGTCGCAAGTGCCCTTGAAGACGTCGCCTCAGAAACCAGCGCCAAAGCCCCTGGCCCGATCCCACAAGCAGCAGCCCTCGAGGCTGCAGGAATCGAGGCTCCGGACCCGGATGACGACGCAGCCTCTGCTCCCTCCCAGCGAGGTTCTCGAGCCCGATTGAGCCGCCAGGCCAGTGCAGTCCTCGGGGGGCCAACTCCAGTGACCGTGATCGTACAGGAGGGCGACACCCCCACCGGCGGCGGCGGCAACGCCGTGACCTCCCTGAATGCGCCATTTTCCAATGGAGATGGTGAAGTCGGCTTCACCGGCAACGTAGACAACGGCGGCTCCAATGACGCCTTCGTGTGGTTCGACACCTCCATCGCTTGGCTCAACAGCAGCGCCGTTGGAGTGACCCTGTCCGGCGCCGAAGGCACCATGGGTGTGGGCAACAACGGCGAGTTCATTTATAGCCCCTCGGTTGACGGCTCCGATTCGGTATGGACCCACAACGGCCTTTTGCTCTCGGAGGACACGCAAGCTCCCGGCTTCCCTGCGGGCACCAACTCCACCTTTCACAGCCGACCCACGATGCTTCCAGGGGGCCAGTCCTATTGGATTTCCGGTTTCAACGAAACCGGCGGTACAGGCACCGAAGGCCGCATACTTTACACCTCGTCCGACTCGACTCCCGGCACTATCGCCGTGGTGCTGCGCTCGGATGACATGATCGGCGGCCTGGCCATCGACCGACCCTCCGGTCTCGACTTCGACTATCACCTCTCCGACGACGCCAGTCACCACATTCAGGTGCTCCTCATGGACACCGGCTCCACTACCGACGATGGTCACGTCTACGTGGATGGTGCCTTCGTGGCCCGCGAGACCGACCCTTCAGGAGACGGCGACAACTGGGATAACTTCGACACGCTCTCCATCAACAACGCCGGCAACTATCTGTTCTCCGGAGACACCGATGGTGCCACCAGCAGTGACGAGTTCATCGCCTACAACGGCGCTATCGCCCTGCGGGAAGGGGACACGGTTGGGGGAGTCACTTTGACCAGCGCAGCCTCTGTGCGAGCAGTCAGCCTTAATAACCTGCAACAGGCCTTGCACCTATGGGGAGTTTCCGGTGGGACGGAAATCCTCTTTTTCGCCTCCGACGCCTCGGATCTGTCCGGCACTTCCACCCCGCTTCTGAGCACCGGTGACATGGTAGACGTCGACGGCAACGGAACGGCCGATGCCACCGTCACGGATTTCAACGCTTCCTCAGGGATCGGACCGGGACTCTCCTTGGCGGAAGATGGGCGCATTCTGGTGGAAGTCGACCTGGATTTCGGCGCCGGCGACGTCGAGGCCATCATTTCTCTAGGCCCGCCAGCGGATCTGGTCATCAACGAGGTCGACTACGACCAGTCGGGGACCGATGAAGAAGAGTTCATCGAGATCTACAACCCTTCGTCCTCCCCCATCAATCTCGACCCCTACTCTCTCGAGCTGGTCAATGGCACGGGAGGAGGTGCCGCGGTCTACGCCACCATCGATCTCCCAGACGTCTCTCTCGCTGCCGGCGATTACTATGTCGTTTGTGGTGATGCGGCAATGGTCCCCGGCTGCGACCTGGACACGACCCCGGATACCAACTTGATACAAAACGGCGGGCCCGACGCGGTAGCCCTCACCTTGATGGGCAGCATCGTCGATACGCTGAGCTATGAAGGGGACACCGGCGCCCCTTATACGGAGGGTTCCGGCACAGGGCTGACCGACGCCCCCGGCAACGACTTCTTCAGCATTTCCCGGATCGCCGACGGCGTTGACACGGACCAGAACAATGTCGATTTCGCTGGCCGTTGCAATTCCCCGGGTCTGCCCAATATGACCACCACATCGGGTTGCGTACTGGTTCCCGTGGAGCTCCTGAGCTTCTCGATCGATTGAGACCCCAGGAGATAGGTTCTTACCCTACGGCCCTACAGCGGCAGCCGCAGCCGAGCCTCACAACCGGAGGCTTCGGCGCGGTTGTCGAGGGTGAGGACTCCACCGTGGGCTTCAGCAATTTGCTGAGATAGAGCGAGGCCGATGCCGGTACCCCCGGGCTTGGTGGTGAAGAAGGGCACGAAGAGGTTGTCCTTGCTCGCCAGGCCGGGGCCGTCGTCTTCCACAACGACTTCCAAGAAGTCCCCCTTCCGTTCCCACCTCACCCGCACTCCACCGCCGGTTTCCCCCACGGCATCGGCGGCATTGCGGACCAGGTTGATGAGGAGCTGCTCCAGCTGATCGGGGTCTGCTTCGAGGGTCAGTGCCGGGCCGGCCTCCACTTCGACCTCGATGCGAGTCTCCAAGCGGGCGATGCGGCGAATCCACTGCCCCGCGGCCATGGGCTGCTTCGAGGGCTCCGGCAATCGAGCTAGCCGCGCATAAGCTCCAATGAAGCGAGACAGAGACTTGGAACGAGCCCCAATGAGCTGAAGGCCCCGGTCCAAATCTTCTTCCCAATCTTCCGGTCGGGGCTCCCTGGCCAACAGAGTTTGAAGGGTGTCGGCGAGAGACCGAATCGGGGTCAAGGAGTTGTTTAGCTCGTGACCGAGAACCCGAATCAGGCGACGCCAAGCTTGGCGCTCCTCGCGACGCAGAGCGACACTCAAATCGGTAATCACCAGCATTTTGTGGGGTCGCCCCTCCAATCGGAAGGTCGTGCGGCGCACGTCCCAGCGACCCACGCCACCCGGAAAGGCCTTTTCCACCAGGCGGTGAGAGTCCCCCTCTAACCACTCCGCAAAACCCAACTCCCGGGCCCCGCGGTCGGCCAGTTGTTCGGAGGGCCGTGCGAGTATTCTCTCTCCAGCTCGGTTCACCAAGCGCAAGCGCTCTTCACTATCGAAGGCGAAAACAGCGATATCGATTTCCTCGATGACTGTCGCCAGAAGGGCAGTTGCCCCGACGGCGTCCAAACGCTGCTGGTGCAATGTCGAGCTGAGAGTGTTGACCTCGTGAACGACCTGGCCGAAGGCGTCGTCAGAGTGAGAGTGGCGACCCCGCAGGGAGTAGTCCCCTTCCCGAAGAGCTTCCAGGAGATTCGCCAGAGTTTGCAAAGGGTAGACCACCCCATGGCGAGCTGCGACGCTAAAGCCCCACCAGGAAAGCCCGATGAAGAGGGCCAGGGTCCATCGGGTCCGGGGGGCAAAATCTCCCACCCAAAGCAGCACCAGTGAGACGATCACCGCCGGCAGCCCTGCGAGCAGCGCAAACAAGAAAACCCGCTGCTCGTGGCGCAACCGGCGACTCATAGGTGGGTGCCCTCGTTTCTTGGTTCGGAGACGATCCTGCCTAGGACAAAAAGGGCCGAGACTCTATCTATAAACCGTGCCGCTCGAGGCGCCGGTAGAGGGCACTGCGGGACAGGCCGAGAGCTGCAGCCGCTTGCATCACATTGCCGTTGTGGCGCTGCAAAGCCTTCTTCACCAACAAGCCCTCTACCTCTTCCAGAGTCATCTCCTCTAGCTCAGCCAGGCGGTCGTCCTCTCCTCCTTGGAGGCCGAGATCTACCGCCCGAACGACCTCACCGACGGACATCAACACTGCCCTTTCTACGGCGTGGTCCAACTCTCGAACGTTGCCCGGCCAATCATGGGACAACAGCGCCTGCTGAGCCACCGCGTCGAAGCCGTCCAGCTCCTTGCCGTAGCGGGCTCCGTGGCGTTCGAGAAAATGGCTAGCGAGAAGGAGAATATCGTCCCCCCGGGCAGACAACCGGGGCAAAGGAATGGCTATCGTGTTGAGACGATAGAGAAGATCCTGGCGAAAGCGCCCTTCTTCGACCTCTTTCTTCAGATCCGCGTTGGTGGCCGAGATGATCCGCACATCTACCTTGCGGGTCCGGGACGAGCCAATGCGCTCGAACTCCCCGGTCTCCAGCACCCTTAGAAGCTTGGCTTGTTGGCCGAGGCTGATATTGGCGATCTCGTCAAGAAAAAGAGTCCCGCCATCCGCCATGTCGAAGCGCCCCACGCGATCTCGCTTGGCGTCGGTAAAAGCCCCTTTGACGTGACCGAAGAGCTCGCTTTCGAAAACCCCTTCGGCCAGAGCGCCCGCGTTGACAGAGACCATGGGCTTGAGAGCGCGTCGGGAAGCAGCGTGGAGGGCCCGAGCCACCACCCCTTTTCCAGCACCGTTCTGACCGGTGATCAAAACGTTGGCGTCCGCTGGCCCAACTCGCTCGATCAGCTCCCGCACCGGCTCCATGGCCGGGGAAGCGGCGATCATTACCGGCTGGCTCTGGCGGCGTAGAAGACGATTCTCTTCTTCCAGGATCTGCCGACGGCGGCGCCCCTTTCCGAGCTCCACCTGGGTGCGCAAAACCGACAACAGGCGACGATTTTCCCAGGGCTTCTCGATGAAATCTCCAGCGCCCCGTTGCATGGCCTCCACCGCCACCTCCACACTGCCCCAAGCCGTCATGACCGCCACCGGCAATTCCTCGTCCAATGCCTTGAGGTGATCCAGAAGGTCCAGCCCCTCTCGACCCGACGTGGTATCTCGCGTGTAGTTCAGATCCATCAACAGGGCGTCGAACTCACGCCCCTTGATAGCTTCGAGAATTTCTTTGGGAGAGGAGACGCAGTGAGCCTCGAAACCTTCACTCTTGAGCAGAATCCTCAAGGCTTCGAGGACATCCTGCTGATCGTCAGCGACCAGGATGCAGGGCTGGCTCAATCGTCTACGATCCAGCCATCGAGGAGGTTGACCACGCGGTCTCCATAGGCAGCGTTGGCCTCTGAATGAGTGACCTGAAGGATGGTCGTCCCCTCGTCGTTGAGCATCTTGAACAAGTCCATGATCTCTCGACCCTGGCTGGTGTGCAGGTTTCCCGTTGGCTCGTCAGCGAGGATCAGTCGGGGGCCGGTGATCACCGCCCGGGCCACTGCGACCAATTGCTGCTGACCACCCGAGAGTTGGTTCGGGTAGAGGTCCCGTTTGCCAACGATATGGAATCGATCCAACGCATCGCAGACCAACCCCTGGCGCTCCTTGCGCGGAATGCCTTTGTAGGACAGAGGGAGGTCGAGATTTTCGTAGACGGTCAGGTCATCCAATAGGTGGTAACTCTGGAAGACAAAACCAATGTACTGCTTGTGCAGCTCATTGCGATGCTTTCTCTTCAGCTGGTGCACCGGTTGACCATCGAGGAAGTACTCCCCTTTCCAGGCATTGTCCAGCATGCCCAGCAAGTGCAGCAAAGTCGACTTACCAGCTCCAGACGGCCCCATGACCGACACGAACTCCCCAGGTCGAATCTCTAAGTTGATTCGACGAAGAACGTAGGTCCGGCCATGAGAAGTCTCGAAGAATCGTTCGACGTCACGAAGGCGAATCAGGGGTTCCAAGCCTCAGGCTACCTCCGCAGTGCCTTCGTCGACGATGCGACCGTCGAAGAGGTTGACCGTTCGGCTGGCATAGCTAGCGTAGCGCTGGTCATGAGTCACCATACAAATGGTGGAACCCGCATCGTGGAGCTCTTTGAGGAGATCCATGACCGCCTCACCATTGGTGGAGTCCAAGTTACCGGTCGGCTCATCGGCGAGCAGAATGGAAGGATCTCCCACCACCGCTCGAGCCACCGCGACCCGCTGCTGCTGACCACCGGAGAGTTGAGAAGGATAGTGCTTCATGCGATGGGCCATACCCACCCGCTCCAAAGCTGCTTGAACTCTCTTTTTCCGCTCACCGGACGGCATCCCACGGTAGGTCAAGGGAAGTTCCACATTCTCATAGACCGTCAGATCACCAATGAGATTGAAAGCCTGGAAGATAAAACCGATTTCCCGATTGCGGATACGTGCCCGCTCAGCCAGAGAAATGTTGGCAACGGAATTTCCGTTGAGGATGTAGGTACCATCAGACGGGGTATCCAAAAGCCCGAGAATCGACAACAGCGTCGACTTTCCGCAACCCGAGGGGCCGGAAATCGAAACGTATTCCCCCTTCTCGATGTCCATGTGGAGCCCGGAAAGGGCGTGAGTCTCCACTTCGTCGGTCAGGAAGACTTTCTTGACGCCTTCCAGATGAATCAGAGCTTGGCCGGAATCACTCATCTTGCTCTCCTCTCGGTAGCTTTCCACCGCATGTCTTCTTGTATAGCGTTTTTTGGAGCCTTGGTGGCCGCTGTGGTGCGACGCCGAACCAAGGCCACTACACTTACCAAATTTCGCACTCAACTATACCGATATCAACCTTATCTCCAGCGACTCATTCTGCTGGCAGCCAGCCCATCCCTATCCCTGAGTCCCACAAGATTTCCTGAGTCCCATAAGAGTAAGGACGGTGCTGACGCGACCTTTGTTTCAGGTACCAGCAGATTTTCTCCGTCCCTACAGCACACCCGTTACCGAAGCCTCAAAGTGTCCTCGTTATCGTACGCGGAGGTATCCGACAGGATCACTTTGTCGCCTACCTGAAGACCATTGACGATCTCGAAGGTACTGACTGAGCTCCGTCCCAACTCCACCTGGACTCGGTGGGCGGTGCCGCCGTCTTCGCTGATGCGAAATAGGCCGATCTTGCCGAAGGGCTGTCCGTAGGCAGGGCGACCGACGTAAAGCACGTCCTCGAGACGTTCCAGCTCGACGGTGCCATCGACGCTGAGTTGGGGACGAGCCCCTCGGGGAAGATCCCCCGTCAGCGTGACATCCACCGTCACCGTACCGTCCTGGGCAGCCGGATCGATCCGCTGTACCTGTCCGTCGATGACCCCATTGCGGGTATCGATACGAGCCACCTGCCCCACCTGCACATCTTTGGCCTGAGTTTCCGCGATGCGGAGCTCCGCCTTGAGCAGGTCGGGCCGCGCCACCCGTGCCAAGTTGGTACCGGGAGAGACTTGCTGTCCTTCCTCCACAGGGACCTGTTGCAAAACGCCGCTCAGAGTGGCCCGGACCTCGAGACCGGCCATCTCCCGCTTGCGAAGATCGAATAGAGCCTCCGCCTGGCGCAACCGGGCTCGCTGGGAACCCAATTGAGCTTCCAGAGATTCTGCGGTTTTCTCCAGACGTTGTTGTTCGATGCGATGACGGTTGGCCAGCTGCTCGGCACGAATCTGCGAACGGCGCAGCTCGATATTGGAAATGAGCCCGTCGCTGGAAAGCTGCTCGTTGGCTTCCGCCTCGAGCACCGCTTCCCGATAGTCAGCTTCTACCGCCGCTGCTGAAGCCTGCTGACTCAGCTGCTCGCTATCCAGCCGAACTTTCAGATCCAGATAGTCGGCTTCTGCCGATTGCAACTGTAACTCGGCGTCCCGGGAGGCCCGTTCTACCGCTGGGTTGCTGAGTTCCAGAATGACCGAATCTTCCGTCACTTCGGCACCTGGCTTGATCAGGATCCGCTCTACTCGGCCATCCGTCAAGGCTCCAATCCAGCGAATCTCCTCGGGTACCAGAGTCCCCGGGCCGCGGACCTCTCGCAGCATCTCACCGCGCTTGACCTCTTCCATCCATAGAGAGTCGGCCTCGATGGATCTGGCCGCCGGCTCCAGGTTCGCAACAGCAAACCAAGCAGCACCCAGCAGGCCTACTCCGACAATGATGTAGAGAATTCGCTTGCGGCGAAGTTTCTCGGCATGTCCTTCTCTCGGTATATCCAAAACTTTCGTCCTCCGTCAGCTCCTCAGAAAGCGCAAGAGCCATGCCAGCTGTTGACCTTCAAAAATATCAAATTCCCAGTCATTTACGGGGCGCCTGCTCTTGGGTTTCGTTAAGTCGATGTGCGATTTCGGGAATCTTTCGTCCCAAATTCGGACACCAGCAGAACTTCCTCATCCTAGAAGGATTCGCGAAGGACCCGGGAAGTCCCCGAGCGGCAGAGCCATGTTGGACTGGGTGACCC
The DNA here is from genome assembly GCA_022601195.1 of Deltaproteobacteria bacterium. Lineage (GTDB taxonomy): Bacteria > Acidobacteriota > Thermoanaerobaculia > Multivoradales > JAHZIX01 > JAHZIX01. Next base: position 378,463 of record JAHZIX010000029.1, on the reverse strand, counting down.
TCAGGTGGCTATCGAGCCGCCCCAAGGACACCTCCCATTGACACAGAGTGCGCCGTGACCTTCCTGACGGGACGAAAAGCCTCTCCCTAAGCTGCTCACCGAGACCTAGCTTGCGCCCGGATGCCACTGAGACAGGTTCGGATACTCTCGAAGCAGATCTTCGAAGACCAGCGCAGACCCTTTCTTCCGGCGCATGCGGAGGATCCGTTTCACGGAAGCTTTCCCCGTCTCTGCCCAGATCAACTCGGCACCCTGAGCGAAGCGGGCCTGGAATCCCAGCCAAGCAGCAAAATCGAGGTCTGGTCCATAGTCGCTCAGTTTCAAGCGGGTCGGCGCCCCCTCGGCGACCGCGAGAGCCTGCAATAGCGCCGCCGAGCCAACCGGATCCTGATAGGTGCGAAGTCGGTCGCTGGAGGTGCACAGGACGTGAGCAAAAAGATCACTCAACCACAGCCCTTCCACACCTCCCGCTACTGCTTCCGAGCTCATGAAGCTACGGCAGATCTCTAGTTCCAAGACAAAATCCGCTAGGGCGAGACTGGCAATTTCCTTAGGGCTACCGCGCACCTGGAACTGCTCGATCCCTTCGACCTCGGAGGCCGCCAACCCCTTCCAAAGCTGAACGCTGCCTTCTGTCCCCCAAGCTGGGGCATACCAAGAATCCTGGTCCTTCTTCGCTGGAAAACCAAAAGGCAGCTCGATCTGGAGACGGGCCCATTCATCCGGAGAAACCACCAAAACCTCGAGAGCACGGGACCCTTTCGACCAAGCATTGAAACGCCGAAACAGATCCCCTAGGCGACCCTGGAGTCGGGCCGCCCGATCCAGGGAGCCCGGTGTGAACCTCACTTCCACCCAATCGCCGGGCAGAGTCAACAGACTAGCGATGGGGTCCCTCGGGGATTCTTCCGGATTCGAAAGCTCCCCCCTGGCAGGAGCTCCTGCCAAGAGAGCTCCTGCTGCGCAAAAGATCGCTAGGTAGACCCTCACTAAAGGAGTTCGCACTCGCGGAGCTACAGGAGCCGGAGCCTCGGAAGCCCACCCATACATCATCGTGCTCATCGCCTCTCGCCTTCTCTCTCGCGTCCCCTGATTTGGGATCTAGTCATTCCGGCCCGCAGAACCAGCAACCGTAGGACTCTCTCCCTGGGTTCGATCGCTCATCTCGCGATACTAGCAGCCGAATGTCTTGCTCATTTCAACCGCAGAGATCTCCGCGACTCCACTACAATAGGCTTCCTACGGAGTACTTGCTAAGGAGACCCTATCGTGGAGAGTCAACAATTCGTCGCGGGCTTGGTCAAAGAGATGGAAGAGCTGTTTAGTCGCCTGGGAGAACAGGAGGCCCTGGAAGCAGAGGCCGAGGGGCAAGTGGAAGTCAACTCACTCTTGAAGTTAGCCCTGAAGAGTGAGCTCGAAGCGGCCGAGCTGGCAGCTTTGTGGATGCCCACGACCCCGGAAATGGATGCCAAGCAGCTCTTGGCCGGGCAGTGTGGCGACGAAATGAAGCACTATCACCTGATCAGCGTTCGCTTGGAAGAGTTGGGGGAAGATCTTTCCCAGTTCGACCCAGCCACAGAGGGCTACTCTCCCCTCTACCACTATTTGCGAGGCCTACGAACCACCGTCGAACGAGTCGCCGCTGGGCCCTTCGCCTGCGAAGCCATCGCTCGAGTCAGAAACCTTCAGTTCATCAACTTCTGCCGCCAAGCCGGAGACTACAAAACCGCTGAGCTCTACGAGACCATCATTCAGCCCGAAGAAGTCCACCATCACGCTTGGGGCCGCGACATTCTGGTCAAATATTGCACCACTCCCGAAACCCAAGAGCTCGCCGCAGCGGCCACTCGCAGCACACTGGCCGTCGCCGATGAACTACGAACCTTGAAAACCAAGACGACGGGACTGAGCGCCATTCCTATGTCCTGACCCTAAATGTCATTCATGAAATTGAGATTCAGCCACCGAGCACAGACCTGGCTCCCATCACTCAGGCAGCCTCACCTACATCACTAGAGCGACTCCACCATGAAACACGAGAACTCCGTCATCGCCATACTGGGGGCCGGAACCATGGGCAGAGGTATTGCCCAGGTGGCCGCCCTCGCAGGCTACCGAGCCCATCTATTCGACGTCAGTGCCGCAGCCCTCGAGAAAGCGGTGGCCACGGTCCACCGTTCCCTCGACAAGGGAGTCAGCCTCGGCAAGGTCGAGCCGCAGTTGGCAGACGCCGCTCGGAGCAACCTTCATGGGCACGCCTCCCTGGAGGCCACGGTCGAGGATGCCAATCTGGTCATCGAAGCCGTCCCGGAAGTCATGCGCCTCAAGATCGAAACCTTCGCTGAGGTCTCCCGCCATGCTCCAAAAGAGGCGACCTACGCTTCCAATACATCGGGTCTCTCGATCACAGAAATGGCGGGAGCCTCGGATCGACCCGAACGCTTTGCGGGCATGCACTTCTTCAATCCGGTCCATTTGATGAAGCTAGTGGAAATCGTTCGAGGTCTAGAAACCTCGCAGGAAACTCTGGAGCTCATCACCCAGGTCGCCCAGAAAATGGGGAAGGAAACAGTTCTCGTCAATGAAAGCCCGGGCTTTGTCACTAGCCGGATCAACGCCCTGATCGGCAACGAGGCTTTCCGAATGCTGGAAACCGGAGTGGCGACCGCAGAAGACATCGACAAAGCTCTCAAACTCGGACTCAACCATCCCATGGGACCTTTTGAAATGGTCGATCTAGTGGGCCTAGATATCCGCCTGTCAATTCTCGAACACCTCCACCACACCCTTGGCGAATCCTACCGACCCTCAAACCTCCTTCGCCAATACGTCAAGGCAGGAAGGCTGGGCCGCAAGGCCGGAAAAGGAGTCTACGAGTACTCCTAACAACCCTTCAGCCCCACCGGTGTCAGGCATGCACTCCGTGCACCGCTTAAATAGACAAGGTCTTCCAATGGCCCCGGCCGGTCGGTCTGCCTTGCCCTTCCCCCCCACCTACTTCGTAGCGCGAACTTGGAGATGCAGGGAGCCTGGGAAAGAAGAAAGTGGCTGTGATGCAGGGCATGCAAACCTGACGTCACTTTACTTAAGCGATGCACGGAGTGCATGCCTGACACCGAGGGAGGGGAGGTTAGCTAAAGAGAGAGAGGGGCTTGCCTTTCCAACCGGGAAAGAGATTTTTGTCATTTCGGATTCCTAGGTGGTTGGAGGCAACCCCGGCGAAGATAGAACGAAAATCTGTGGTCACCGGTAGATCTCTACCTTCGAAGAGGTCTCCTTCCGCTAGACCCGGGAAATGGCCATGCACCTTTCCCCCGTCCACCTCCTGACCCAAGACAAAAAGGCAGGAACCGTGGCCGTGATCCGTGCCCCCGGAGCCATTCTCTCGAACCGTTCGACCGAATTCCGTCATCGTCATGACCAATACGTCATCGCGATGAGAACCAAGGTCCGTCCAGAAGGCCTGAATGGACTTCGCCAGATCCGAGGCTCGATTGGCGAAAGTGCCCGTCACCGTCCCCTGGTTCACGTGCGTATCCCACCCACGACTCTCCGCGAAGGCGATCTCTAGGCCCACTCCCGCCTTGATCAACATGGCGATCTGCCTCAGGCTTCTGCCCAGCTGACTCTTGGGGTACCGGGCTCCATGGGCAGGCCGGTAGGCATTGAGGTTCACCCGACCGAGAATTTCTACCGCTTCGAAAGTCTCCGTAGCGGTGTCTCGAAGCAAACTCTGAGAAGTCTGTTCGTAAAGGGACTCGAAGCCTTGGCCAGCCACGGCAGTTGCCCCACTAGCTCCCGGAAGCTGTACCTGGAAGTCGGCGAGGTTGGTGACCGCTATCGCAGGTTCGTCGCCATATAGAGATCTGGGCAGAGCCGGCGTCAACGCTAAGGAGCGGAAGGGAGTCGCTTCGTGGCCGAGCAGCCCGGAGACTCGGTTCAGCCAGCCGCTGGAAGTGCTCTTGCGACCGGGTGTCCCCGTCTCCATGTAGTCTTGGGCATCGAAGTGGGAACGAGTCGGATCCGGTGATCCCATGGCATGGACGATTCCCAGGCGACCCTCTTGCCAGTACGGTAGGAGAGGACCTAAGGAGGGGTGCAACCCGAATCTGCCATCCAGATCCAGCACGGCGGCTTCTCCAGCTCCCTTCGCAGCACTCTGAGCTAGTCGGGGGCGCAGCCGGCGCAGCCGGTCGTCGTCGAGGGATGGCACCGCCATCAATCCATCCATCGCCCCCCGCTGGAAAATCGTCACCAATGCTTTGCGGCGGAAAAACGGCTCGGGCTCAGTCATTGCCAAAGCTGCACGCTGGAGAAACGAAGGCCCCAAGCCGGCGGAGAAAAGGGCCGCTCCACCTGCCTTGAGAAAAAGTCTCCGATCTAAAGTCACAACCGTCTCCTCTCTACCATCGATGGCTAGCGACGTTGGAATTCCGGCGAACCCAGAATCAACCCGACGACTTGAGCCACGGGGCTAGGAGCCCTGAAGGAACCCTGCTCAAACTCGCTGAATGGGTTGGTGCTTTCATTCATAGAAGATCCGGCAAAAAGCCTGGCTTGTCGATCGAATTCCCCGAGGGCCGCATCGCTTTGCCTCGAGTCCGGCATGGCCGCAGCGACCTTCCGTGCCAAGTCCGGGTCTGCCACTGTCGCTTCCAGCTGCCGCACGGTATTGGTGATATCCCGCTCCGGTAAAAGGAGGGACAGATAGGTCTCCAGAGCATCCGAGATTGATTCCGGCTCTTTTTTGCCGTTGAGACTTTCCAGGTCGAACCACACTCCAGGTACATAGCCCCCTGCGAGCTGCAGACCAAAGTTCATACGACTCAACAAGGCCCCTGTGTTGACCCAATGTTCCGCGGAGTCCGGAAAGCCTGTGGGGGCTGGATAAGCGTAGAGGTGCTGTCCCATCCGCATGACCCATTCCAACGAGCCACGGGGGTCTGCCACCTCGGCCCCCAAGGCTCGTAGGGCCGAAACGGTGAGCTCAAAGGGAGACTTGATCTTCTGTCGGCGTGCCTCGGAGGACCAAAAGTCCGGCGACTTCAAGAGACTACGAAACACTCTCTCTAAGTCACCATCACTCTGGATAAAAACCTCGGCGAGTCGATCCACCAATGCTCCTGGTGGGTCGTCTGCCACAAAGCGCACCGCTAATTTGCGGGAAAGATGTCGAGCAGTCGCTGGGTTTGTCGCCAGTAGATCCAGCACATCTTCCCCATCCTCGATGCCTCGGTTTGCCGGCAGTTTCCTACCGAGAACCACCTTCTCGCCAGCATCGTGAGCATCTGCACGAAAGAAGAACAACTCATCTAGGACGAAGCCTCTACGGTTCCCGGCAGAGGTTCGCCGGTAGAGGCCTTCCGCTCGATCACGAGTTCGGCCAGGGGACAACACGGTCCAACCGGAGAAAGCCCGAGCCACTTCGACGACATCTTTTTGCAAATAGCCGCCATCCACACCGAGAGTGTGGAGCTCCATAAGCTCGCGAGCGTAGTTTTCGTTGAGGCCGGAGAGCCGTGCCCTTCGGCGTCCCCCATTTCTCCGACTCTCGGAACTTCCCTGCCGCCGGGAGCCAGCGAAGCCTCTCCTCCTCCCTGCTCTTTCCGTCCGATCAAAAGTCTTGGGCATGCCTTCAGCAGCGATGGATTTGGCGTTATCGAGGTAGAGGAGCATCGCCGGATGTCGCGCCGTCGCTCCCAAGAGGTCTCGAAAAGAACCCAGGATGTGAGGACGAATAGCATCGCGCTCGTAGGAGAGAACAAAGCCTCGACTGCGTGGGTTGGAAGTAGAGACGTGAAAGTGGTTGTACCAAAAGTCCGTGAGCACCTCCTGCAGCTGATTCTCTGCATAGACGCCTCGCAGGAGTTTCTGAGCGCCCAATTGCTGCAGCATTTCCTTGGTGGTTCGGTACCCCTGACTTTCAGCCCAGGCCTTGAGGCGTCGGATGGTTCTTCGACGCTCCGGTGCGGACACCGGCTCACCCTTTTCGCCGCTTTCGGTCAAACCCAAGAGGGTTTCGCGATCGACGATGCCTTGAGCATCCGCTTGACGAAGGAGGTCTCCAGGATCCAGAAAGGTCTTTGCCAATTCGATGGCGGATAGATCTAGGGCGTCGAGGGAACGAAGACGACGAGCCAACCGTGGGTCTGGTATTTGCCCTCTCAGTTGGTCCTCCACCCACCTCTCGATCCCCACCGAAAGGACTTCATCGACCTCCCCCGGTGTAGCACCAAAGCTCAAGCGGTCGAGAAGGTGGGCCGCGGCCTGCCTCTCGGTGAGACCGGCATCGCGCCAAGGAGACTCCGGGCGTTTCGGAGCTAGACTTGAAGATCCGAGACTCGAGGTGAAGACAACCGATAGGAGTACGAAGGTGACTCCGACGGGGTACAACCTGTTGCAGCTCATGAATGACATCCTCGCATCCTCCTTTCTGGTACTGGAACCCCCAATAACCTCAAACCCTGCGGTTGGAGGTAGAATTTCCTTCCCCTACGGAAAGTAACTAGACCCTGGCGGTGCCAAGCTCGGGCGAGAGAAGCCTATTGCAAAACCAAAAAGACACCTCGCCCTCCCCGCGCCACAGTCGGAAATTGCTCTCGAAGGGCAGGCGCCTGAAGAGATTGATGAGGATCTACCCCCCTCTTGCTGGTGCCGGCATCAAGGTGACCCGGGTGGCAGAAGATTTCTCGACTTTCGAGGTATCGATGCGACTGCGGTGGTGGAATCGAAACTATGTGGGTACTCACTTCGGCGGCTCCCTCTACTCCATGTGCGACCCCTTTTTCATGCTGATCTTGCTCGAACGCCTGGGTCCTGAGTTCATCGTTTGGGACAAAGCTGCTTCGATCCGATTCCGCCGGCCGGGGAAGGGAACGGTTTCTGCCCGTTTTCATATCTCCGATGAACGGGTCGCAGAGATTCGCCAAGAAGTGCTGGAGGAAGGTGTCGTCGAGCCGACGTTTCGCACGGAAGTGCTCAACCAGGAAGGAAAGGTCGTCGCAGAAGTAGAGAAGCTTCTCTACGTCCGACTGAAGAAGGTTCGATCAAAGACCGTGCGTCAGCAGGAGTCTCGCCGGGAGCGTTCCAGCGACGGGTAACAGGATAGAGTTTGAAGGTCGGAGGCAGCCCACCGGGCCGCCGGCTCAGTCAACGGGTCACGTAGGGGTGCCTCGGCAGCATCCTCCCGATGCCATTGCCCCAACGGCACCGGAGCTAGCTCCAAACCCTCCCGCTACCGTGCTGGCAAAGGTCGAGAACACCTTTTCCAGGTGCTCTGCTCCACACTGCGGGCAACTCAAACCTTCGGCTCCGGCACCTAGGGCTTGCAGCTGCTCGAATCGATGCCCACAATCACGGCAGCTATATTCGTAGAGCGGCACGTTAGAAATCCTGCCGAGAAATCTGCCGCCGCAGTAGCTCGTTCTCGAAGGCCATTCCTACCTGGGCGGTCGCCAGCTCGAGAATCTCGATGTCTTCAATGGGTCGATCGACCTGGCCATTGTCCGTATAAATGACCGAGATGACCCGCTGAGCTCCTAGCACCGGAAAGACGACGATTTGGCCGGTGAGCGGTCTTCCTAGAACATTCTTCAAGCGATCCGGCAGAAGGGCATCACCAAACCTGAGGGTCACAGCCTCGCCGGAGTTCAAGCTATCCGCCAAAACACTGGGTTCCTCGAGATCTAAACGCAGCCCACGAGTGAGCTCCGCTAGAGGAGAGCCGTCTTCCCCAAGACCGAAGGCCCCCAAGGCCTGAAGACAATTTTGCCGAACTAGAAAGAGGACCGCCCTCTCTACCGATTCGGAAATAATATGCATGAGATTCAAAGCTACCGTGGCCGATAAGAGGCCGGAGCGTAGATCTCCAAATACCCGACGCAATCGAGCTACTCCGGAGCCGCGAACCGCCTGTAAAGGCCGTACCGTAGGGCTCAAAGAAGCGAATTGCTTCTGGCTCTGCTGGATGTTCTGAACGCACGCAGCCACCGCTTCGACTTCCGCTGGCATCGCCGCAAGTGCCCCCACGGCATACACCTGAGATACCGGAACCACTCGATCCACCAAGGCGACGATGGGGATCGCTGGTCGGTCGTCGTGAATCGAAGCGACATCTTCCAGAGTCGCCTGGCCTTCCCGTAGATCAACCAGGACGATGGGTCTCTTTGCCGATTGCCCGGAAGAAGAGCTGATTCTTCCCGCCTCGGCAAGATCGCGCACTTCCACCGTCGGCATGGGAAGGTCATCTGAGGCCGCCAGCTCATTGGCAAAAGTCTCATCGCTGGAAACGAGATGAAGAACATAACCCTGGTTCGAAACTTCCGCTGACTTTCCGAGCTTCTCTACCTGAGTGTCTCCCTCCGGGAGGGTCGATTCCGCAACGGGGCTTTGCGCTTTCGCCGCCGTTGCTGCCGCTACGGGCTGCGGCGACGCAGCATCGGGCTGGGACGGAAGCACTGGGTGGGTATCATCTAACTCGGACTCCGCAGCTGAAGCCTCCGCTGGGGCACGGTTTCGCTCATCGAAGATCCGCGCTGCCTCCAACAACACCATCTGGGTGTTCATGTCCGTTCCGGGCACGACGTCCGCAGGAAACACCGCTATTTCGTCGATGGGCGTCAGGTCGTCTACGGCAAATTCGAAGGTACCGTTCTCCCAGCTAACCAGATTGGAAACGGTGCTTTCGATCTGCTCCGAGATCACCTGCCGCAAACCCTCTTCCTCTACCGCTCCTTGAGCGATGAGGATCTGACCCAAGGTCTTGCGAATGCCCGCTTCCTCCTGCTGCTGGATGGCCAGCTGTAGGGTTGGCTCGTCTACCGCCCCGGCTCGCACCAACAAATCACCCAACTTGGGCGTCGTCGGACCCTGAGCGCTGATCAGCCGACCTTCGTGGAAGCCGATCATGGCACGGGAAGATCCCCGAGCCAGCATCAGAGTCCCGGTCCGTCGACCGAGATGGATAAATTGCATGACGTCAGAAACAGAGACGTCTTCCAGACTGCCAGAAATACTCATCGGGATATTGACCAGCTCAGTGGATTTTCGTGCAAAGAGATTGGCGGCTTCCTAAGTAGAAACCGATGCCAAACATGGTTCATTCCCCTTGCGCGAGTTTTACAAGACTCTCCAAGGTTCTTAGCTTGCGGTCCTTTGTCGCAAAGAGCCGGGCCGCGAACAATGCAGAGGCAGCATGAGCCGAAAGAAGATCTAAGAGATCTCGATCTTCCGGCCGCAAAACAGGTTTGTGATCGAGTAATTTCAGCAAGACCAGCGCACCGACGATGGTCTCTTGAACTCTCAGAGGCACAGCAGCGAGAGCCCGGGAGCCCTGCTCTGGCCCGATTCGGAGCACGCCATCCTCGAGGGTCGAGTCGACCATCGAGTCTCCACCCAAATAGCGGCTATCGGAATAGAGCCCGCCGGAATTGGCCGCGGTCCCCTCCGCCAATGCGACATCGCACTCCGAGCCCTCACCCTTCCTCAGCAACAGCACGAAGTGCTCCGCTCCGAGGAGGTTGATAGCGATCTCGGCAATCGTCGCTTGAACTTCTTCCGGGTCGAGATGAGCGTGCAACTGGAAGGTTGCTACGTAGAGATTCATCAAACGTCCAGCATGGTGTTCCGAGTCGACGAGGCGGGATGTGAGCTCCTGGACATCGGTTTCCGCCAGAGTGAGGCGGCGCTCCATGTCTCCCGTATCTCCGGCCGACTCTTCACCCATCAAGGAACTTTGGCGAGATCTCAGATTCTGTTCCAGTGACTCAGCCAGCGCTCCCGCGCGGCTCAAAGAGCTTCGGAGCTCTGCAAGGACTTCGGAACCCGTCATGATTTTCTTATTCTCTAAGCTCAATGGCTGATGTCTTTGTCAATGGAAAGCTGAGGCTATTTCTACGATTGATCCTATCCTATCGCGTTCGGCACATTGGACCCAGGCATGGGGGACACCTAGACCTCGTCGCCGGCGCTGGGGGGGCAAACCGGGAGCTCTACCTTTCGACCCGAGAGCGCACCCTTGCCGAGAGCGCGTTCTCACACAGACTTCCTCGATGATCCCCAGTCTAGTTCACAGACTTGCCGCTTTCAAGCGAGAGAAGGAGGGGGGAATCCCGAAGCGGCAAGGTAAGTCGCCGCTTCGGGATCTCAGTGTTGAAGGATATATGGCAGGATTTGAAGACGCTCGAAATAGAACCTATGGGCGTAGGTAGGTATCACCCAGATTCTTCTAGAGAATCTCCAAGACCGCTCGGCATTCGCCATCTTCGGCCTTGAGAACGATGGTCCAAAAACCTGTCTGAGCTTCGCTTGTATCCACCTTGAAGGAAATACTGCTCGGTTCTTGGTCCTGGAGAGCCGCGGCTTTGGCACCGCTTTTCTCCTCGATCTCGACAGCTTCGACAGCGCCGAGGGTTAGTGGAGTCGTCAAGCGAACCTCGACCGGGGCAACCTGTCGGGGTATCGCATTTGGAAGTAAGGAAGCTTGGCAATCCGGAGTCGTGTCGACTGGTTCCTGAGAATCAGCAAACACCGCTGAAGAAGGCGCCGCTGCCAAGACTAACGAGAGACCTAGACCCGTGATCAAACTCTGGATTCGCATAAGTTGAAATCTCCTACGGTATTTCCAGGGAGTCGCTGATCCGCCTTTGGCGTCGGCCGGTGGTCACAACGACCGGCCCTGTTCCCTACCGCGGCAACCTTCTAGCGCAACGTCCGTGCCAACGAGGCAGAAAAAGGATAAGCTTATTGAAATCAGTCAATTGCAAGAACCGAAGCCCTACCTGTCAGATCGCAAGGAATGAGGACATCGGGGAATAATTCCCTGCTAGACCGGCCAGGAGGGCGGCATAGAGGGCGAAGGACCTGAAGTGAAGGTCGTTGGATTGAGAGGGTGAGGAAAATTCCGGTGAATCCAGGAGCGCAACCGGAGTCAGGCGGAGCCTCTCCGCAGGCTCCTGGGACTATTCCGGAGCTTCGTCCAATAGCTCCGACATAGATGTCGAGAGGGCGCCGGCCAGCTTCAGAGCAGCTTCCAGAGTCATATTCTGTTTGCCCCGCTCCACCGCGGACAGGTAAGGCCGGGTGATCCGAGCCCTGGAAGCGAGCTGGGCCTGGGTCAGGCCCACTTCTTTCCTCAAGCGTTGGATCCGCAACCCTACGATGGACAGGTAAGCCTCGGGCTCCGGACGCCAACCGTCACCGACCAGACGCGTAGCCAACTCCAGCCCTTCGAGGGCACTTCGGGCCACCGCGTAGGATCCGGAAATCTCGTCTTCCAGGGACGCCGGTCCCTCCCTCCCTCGAAAAGCACTTCCCCCTAGGAGAACTCTCCGCCCTGGATGACCGGAGCAAAGCTGGCGACAGAAGGACCAGGCGGTTTCCAAGTTCTCCTCCATAGTGACGGAAAGAGCGATGAGTTCCGGTTCATGACGATCGACGTAAGAAAGAAGCTCCGTCGAAGGGAGATTGCATCCCAAGTACTCAACCTGCCAGCCTCTCCAGAGGAAGAAGTCAGCAGCCATGCGAGCGGAAAGAGAGTGCCTCTCTCCTTCCAGGCCAGCGACCAGAACCGAGGCTCCCCGCCGGGGTAGATCGGAAAGGGTACGCCGAACACGCCCCATACATTCCCGAATCACCTCTGTGGACCAATGCTCCTCGGCAATGCTGAGCTCACCCCGGTGCCAACGATCTCCAATCTCTTTCTGAGCTGGCGCCAAGACCTCCAAGTAGAGCTCGGCGAGTGTCAGCTTCGCCACCAAGGCTCCCTCGACCACCGCAGCCGCTTCGAGACGGTCTCTTGCCATGAGAGCTGCGAAAAAAGACTGCCGAGCTACTTTGAGTCGTTTCGATGACGCGGTGCCGATATGCCGATTGTCCACAACACTACCGTATAAGATAGACGACATTATTCCAAATAGTCGTACTTCATGGTAAACATTCAGTAATGAAGACATTCCAGATTCACCGCGCAGCAACCGTCCCTCAGCCTCTTCGGGAAGTCTTCTCGTTCTTTGCAGAGGCCGGCAACCTAGAAGCCATCACCCCACCATGGCTTCATTTCCGTATCCTCACTCCTCGCCCCCTAGTCATGAGGTCCGGTCTCAAGATCGACTACCAATTGAGGCTTCATGGCCTTCGCCTACATTGGCAGAGCGAAATCTCTGTTTGGGATCCACCCTACGGCTTCGTTGACGAACAGATAAAAGGACCCTATCGAAGATGGGTCCACCACCATCGCTTCTCCGAGGGTCCCGATGGAACAACTGTCGAAGATCACGTCGAATACGCCGTTTGGGGATCTGGATTGGTCGATCGGCTCATCGTTGCCCCTCGGTTGAAACAGATCTTTGACTACCGTCAGCAAAAGCTGGCTCGCCTCCTGAACGAATCCACTGACGACGGACTCACAAGCTGACGTATTTGGCAAGGGACGATGGCAGCAACACTTCTCATCGGTTGGGCAGGGCTACTCGCTGGTGCTTTTCTTCTGTGGCTCTTGAGCCTCCGGTTGAAGAACGCCGGGATCGTGGACATTTTCTGGGGTCTGGGTTTTGTCGGGCTCACTTGGTTCGCCCACTTCCACTCCAACTCTCCGGGCTCCACCGAATCCGCCGGACCTGCCCAATGGCTCCACCTGGTCCTCGTGACAATTTGGGGAGTGCGTCTCGCTGGCTATATCGGGTGGCGGAACCACGGCCAAAGCGAGGACTACCGCTATGCCGCCATGCGGGAACGCCACGGCAGGAGCTTCTGGTGGGTGAGCCTGTTCACCGTTTTCCTTCTCCAGGCGACTCTCGTTGCGGCTCTTGGCTGCCTACTGGTGATCGTCCAGACCACCACACCTCGGTCAGTGACTCCCTGGGACCTCCTCGGTGCAGGGCTTTGGTCGGTCGGATTTCTTTTCGAATCCGTGGGGGATGCCCAGCTGCATCGCTTCAAAGCTGACCCTCGCCACCGCGGCCAAGTATTAGACCGCGGCTTGTGGCGCTATACCCGCCACCCCAACTACTTCGGCGAGGCTCTCCTCTGGTGGGGCTATGCAGCCTTTGCCCTGGGGAGCGCTGGCAGCATCTGGACGCTCTGGTCGCCCCTGGTCATGACTCTCCTTCTGCTCAAGGTATCCGGTGTGGCTCTGCTGGAAAAGACCATTGTCGAGCGTCGGCCTGGCTATCGACAGTACATCGAGAGCACGAATGCTTTTCTACCTTGGTTTCCCAAAAGAGACCCTTCCTGAGGAAGGAGGCCCCACCCTGAAATTAGCCATTATCGGTGCAGGTATCTCCGGTCTGTTCGCCGCCCGCGAGTTATCCGGTCGGCATGAGATCGAGATCTTTGAAGCAGCACCTCAGGCCGGCGGCCACGCTTACACGGTGGAGGTAGAGGAAGAAGGTCGGCGATTCCCCATCGACATGGGCTTCATCGTTTACAACCAACGTAACTATCCCTACTTCAGCCGAATGCTATCGGAGCTCCGAGTCCCCACCACTCCCTCCACGATGGGTTTTGCTGTCTACTCCAAACTCGGTGGGTTTCAGTTCAGCGGAGAGGGCCTCTATGGGCTCTTAGGACATCGGCGCAACCTGGTATCGCCCCGTTTCTGGCGACTGATCAGAGGAATCCTGCGATTTCACCGCGCTGGGCGTCAAGCCCTCGAGGACCAAGACAGCGCGACTCTCAGCCAGCCTACTTTGGCGGAGTTCTGTGACCGAGAAGGTATCTCAGAGTTGACTCGCAAGAATTTCTTGGCCCCCATGGCGGGTGCAATCTGGTCTATGCCTCGACGAGACGCAATGAACTTTCCGGCCCTCAGCCTGCTGAGCTTCTTTGAGCAGCACGGCTTACTCTCGGTGACCAATCAGCCACCCTGGCGAACCGTTGCCGGGGGTTCCCAATCCTACGTCAATGCCTTGGTTCGGAGCCTAGATGCCCGAGTCCATCTAAACGCTGCGGTCGTTCGGGTACAACGCGCTCCGGATCACGTAGAGCTGTTCGTCAATGGTGAAACCTGCTACTTCGACCAGGTCATCATCGCCACCCACAGCGACCGCGCCCTGTCGATCCTGCACCAACCGTCCCGATCCGAGCGAGACATTCTCAGGGCTATCGGTTATCGAGACAGTGAAGTTGTGTTGCATTGCGATCGTCGACTCTTACCCTCCAACCCACGAGTTTGGGCCAGTTGGAATGTCGCTCTCGACAAAAACCCCAATCAGGGAATAGGTGTCACCTATCTGATGAACAAACTTCAGCCCCTCCCGAGCTCGACACCGTGGTGCGTCACGCTCAACTCTGGCCAAGAAATCGACCCGAACCTCATCCAACATCGCGTGAGTTTCGCCCATCCTCAACTCGACGCCGCTGCGATTCGGGCTCAGCAGCGCTGGCAAGAAATCAGTGGTCGACAAAGAACCCACTATTGCGGAGCCTATTGGCGATATGGCTTCCACGAAGATGGAGCCTGGAGCGGCCGTCGTGCTGCTCTCAACCTCAGCCTTCGCCAGAGAGAAGCGGCCTAGTCGTGGAAACTTCCCTCTACTACGGCAAGGTTCATCACCGTAGGTACTCTCCCAAAGAGCACAGTTTCAGCTACTCCATCGCCATGCTCTACCTGGATCTCTCGGAGTTGGACCAAGCCTTTCGGGGTACCTCCCTGTGGTCCGCCAAACGGCCCGCTTTGGCCTGGGTGAAGCGAAGCGACTATTTGGGAGACCCCTCGACCCCCCTCGAGGAGAGTGTCCGCTCCTTAGTGGAGGAACGCACGGATTGCCGACCCGCCGGAGCGATTCGGTTGCTCACCTTCCCACGCACCTTCGGACTGCGCATGAATCCGGCGAGTTTCTACTACTGCTTCGACGCCGCAGGGGAACTCGAGGCTGTTGTCGTAGAGGTCACCAATACTCCTTGGGGAGAGCGCTACTGTTATGTGATTCACCGCAAGCAAGTTGAGATCGAAAAGAGTTGGAGGCTCCATCTCGACAAGGTCTTTCATGTCTCCCCTTTCCTCCCTATGTCTATGGGCTACCGCTGGCGCTTCACGGAGCCAGACCAGACCCTGGCTTTTCACATGGAGAACCTGCGAGAGCACGACACCGTGTTCGAGGCGACTCTGTCGCTCAACCGAGTGGCAGCAACTCCCAGAAATCTTCGTAGAACCCTTTGGCGCTACCCGCTAATGACTTGGCGAATTCTGTTCTGGATCTACCTTCACGCGGCTCGACTCAAGGCCAAGGGCGTCCCCTTTTATCCCCACCCCAAGAAGACCGAAGCAGCCCGCTCCTCCACTCCCCCTTTGCCCCTCTGAAGACGAGAAAAAGGACCACCATGCCCAAAGATCTGATGTTCCAACCTCCGCACCTCAAAGAAGCAGTGCCCGCGGAAGCCGTTTCTAGAGAGGCTCTCTTCACTGACCCTCCCACAGCGAAAACAACCTGGGTCAGCGACCGTGCAAGGAAGGTCTTACATAGCCACCTGAGAGATCTTCAAGGGGGACAGTTAGTCATTCGCGAAGGGCACCGGCGCACAATCTTCGGACGGCTCTTGAAGCCCTCCGATATTGCAGCGGAAATCCATGTTCGTGATGGCCGCTTCTTCAGCTCTATCCTCCTCAGCGGCAGCCTGGGAGCTGCCGAGGCCTACCTCGATGGATGGTGGGATAGCCCTCACCTAACTCCAGTGATCCGCCTCATGGCCCGCAATCGCCGTGCCGCTGGCCGTCTCGAGGGAGGCCTGGTGGCCGTGCGACGAATGCTCAACAAGATGACTCATTTCCTCCGCACCAATACTCGCCTGGGTAGCCGACGCAACATCGAGGCTCATTATGATCTGGGCAACGAGCTCTTCGAACGCTTTCTCGACGACTCCATGACCTATTCGAGCGCTCTGTTTCCTACGCCTGAGGCGACTCTCGAAGAAGCCCAGGAAGCCAAACTAGACGCCCTCTGCCGCAAGCTCCAGCTAAGACCTCAAGACCACGTTTTAGAGATAGGGACCGGCTGGGGAAGCTTCGCCTTGCATGCCGCCTCCCGATACGGCTGCCTGGTGACGACCACAACCATCTCTCCCTCCCAACACCGGGAAGCTCTGCGCCGCGTCGAAGAGGCTGGCCTCGAGGATCGCATCACCTTGCTGCAACGGGACTACCGCGACCTTTCGGGAAATTTTGACAAAATCGTCTCCATAGAAATGATCGAAGCGGTAGGGCACCGGTACTTCGACACCTTCTTCTCAACCTGCGACCGCTTACTCAAACCGGGAGGCTTGATGGCACTGCAGGCCATCACCATCGCCGATAGGAATTATGAGTCAGCAAAACACTCCGTCGATTTCATTCAGCGCTACATCTTTCCCGGCGGGGCCCTTCCTTCCACGGCAGCTCTCTGCTCCTCTATCGCCAGGGCTAGCTCCCTAACCCCGGTGCACTTGGAAGAGATCGGCCTCCACTACGCCGAAACCCTGCTGCGCTGGCGTCGACGCTTCGAGGCAAACTGGCGGGAGATCTCTCGCTTCGGCTACTCCGAACGATTCCGCCGTTTGTGGAGGTTTTACTTCTGCTACTGCGAAGGAGGTTTTCGGGAACGAGTCATCAGCGATATCCAGCTGATTCTGGCCGGGCCTTCTTTTCGCGACGAGACGATTCGGGGAACTCTTCCGTGAGACAGCCCTTTTTGAAACTTCCCTGGGTCCGTCCAGCTCTACCCCCCAGCCCAGAGGTCAATTCTCCATGAAGCGCGGCAGCTTGGTTCTCTTCTTCGGAGCTATTTTCCTGGCCATGATTTGGGTCACCGTAACGGCTAGTTTGGACCGCAGTGTATTCGAGGCAGTCAAGGATCTTTGGGCCGACCCCTGGGGAAAGGCTACCCTCTTCGATACCTACTTCGCCTTTCTCGTGGTGTACCTATGGGTATTTTTCCGCGATGGCAGCTGGCTCAGCAAAGCACTATGGCTTTTGGCCTTCTTGAGCCTGGGCAATCTCGCCATCGCCGTTTACTTCCTTCGCCTGCTGCAACGAGGGGAAGATCCTTTTCCCTCTCGAGCCGGAGAATCATCATGAGCCTGTATTCCCTGGGGACCTCCCTCATCGACCGCGGCTGGCTACCGGACTCTCTTGTTCGCCTGGGAATTCGTCGCCTTCTCAACTCGAGACTTACGATGGAAAGGCAGCGCTCGGCCTCAAACCCGGACGCCCGCCATGGGGAATGGGCAGCTCGGTTGCGGAATTCCCCAGTCGCGCCGGCCCCGCGAGAAGCCAACGAGCAACACTACGAGATTCCAGCAGAGTTCTATCGCCTGGTTCTTGGGCCAAGGCTCAAATACAGCAGCGCCTATTGGCCCAAGGGTGTCTCAAGTCTCGAGGATGCCGAGCTAGCTATGCTGGAATTGACCACCCTCAGAAGTGAGATTGAAGACGGTCATCGCATCCTCGATCTCGGCTGTGGTTGGGGCTCCCTCACTCTATTCCTCGCCGAACGCTTCCCCTCGAGTGAGATCCTGGCAATCTCCAATTCGGTCAGCCAGGGCGAAGCCATTCGCCAAGAGGCTCGGAAACGAAATCTCTTCAACCTTCGACACCGGGTTGCAGACGTCGGGCAGCTGGAGCTAACGGAACGCTTCGACCGCGTCGTCTCGGTCGAAATGTTCGAGCACTTGCGGAACTACCACCAGCTTCTCCAACGCATTTCCGGTTGGTTGGTCGACAGCGGAAAACTCTTCGTACATATTTTCTGTCACCGTGACCTGACCTACACCTTCGAAGACACCGGCGACCACGATTGGATGGCCCGTCATTTCTTCGCCGGAGGCCTGATGCCTGCAGAAGACCTACTACCGAAATTTCAGGACCACCTGCTCCTGGAACAACGGTGGCGGATTGGGGGAAAGCACTACCAACGTACCTGTGAAGCCTGGCTAGAGAACCTGGATCGCCATCGTGAGCTGGCAATTCCAATCCTCGCTGACACCTACGGTGCCTCCGAGGCCCAACGCTGGCTGGAGCGCTGGCGGGTTTTCTTCATGGCCTGCGCGGAGCTATTTGGCGCTCAATCGGGCAACGAATGGCGGGTCGCTCACTACCGATTCGTTCGACAGCAGCGATCAGGGCCCTAACCTCGAACCACAATCTCAGGTAGCAATCTCAGGCCCCAATCCCAGGCCGCAATCCCAAGCTAAGACCACCCGCCCCTCTCCTGGTCAGTTCGCTGGGCATCACTCCTCCGGCTTTCTTTCAGCCTCCGCCAGGACCATGAAAAGCCCATCCTCTTGCCACATCTGCACTTCGATCCCAGCCGCTACCGACCGACGAGCCGAAAGGCGAGCGGTGGAAGAGTCGAGCGGTGTCTGATAGAGGGTCTGAGTGCTCCCAGTTCCATCCTTCAGCCGGATCTGAGCCGCCAGCTGGCCCTGAATCGAACAATACCGAGCCCCCAGAAGGCGAAGGCCTCGCCCCTTCAAGTGGTGGCTCTCGAGGAGAGTGAAGTCGAGTTTGTCCATTTGCTTCCGAAGCCCTGATAGGTCCGTTGCGACGAACTCCACGGCCAGATCCTTGGCGTGGTTCATAGCGACTTCTGCTGCAATACCGGCAGCGAGATCGTTCTGCCGCATTCCGTTCCAGAAGAAGAGTAACCCTAGGGAAAGCAGCAAGGCAGCAGCGAGTCCCCACCCATAGCCCAAGCTCTTGCGGCGACGGCCAGCTCCCTCTAAAGACAACAATCGTTGCAGCGTTTCCGGCCGAAGGCTCTCTTCGTCGTAATGAGCACGAAGAGTTTCGCGCAGCGTGGATGGCTTCATGGCAACGCCCTCTCATGGTCCCCTCGAAACCGACTCTGAATCTTCTTCCGAGCCCTCTGCACCAGACTGGACACCGTTCCCAAGGGCCTTTCCGTCAGCTCAGCGATCTCCTTGACCGTATACCCCTCGACGGCGGCGAGAAAAAGAGCCTCCCGTTCCTGGGGTCGAAGGTAGCGCAAAGCTTGCTCCACTGTGGCGAGATCGACCCGGGACTGGGTTGCGTCGAGAAAACCGAGACCTCCCAACTCGTCCTCGGAGGCCTCAATCGGCTCGAACGAAACCAGTCCACGGCGTCGTTGAAGATCCAGAAAGCGGTTTCGGATCACTTGAAACAGGTAGCCCAGATGCCTTGGGCTGCGGCTGCGCAGCATCGCCACCCAAGCATCCTGCAGCAGATCCTCCGCTTCCTGCCGGTCTCCGGTCAAAGAGAGAGCGAAGCGAAAACCCCGCTGGAGTAACTCCTCGAGGCCTTTGGGCTGTCGGGCTTGGCTCAAATCTACTCCTGCTACGCTCACCGAGAGCAGAGAATCAAGGCGGGGTCACTTCCTCCCACCGGCTACTTCGACTCCAGATGATAGGGCCGCTTTTTGCCATCTACTTTGTGCACCAATCCCTGCACCGTGAGGAGTCGATCTCCGTCCTGCACCACCAGGAAGTCCATATCCACCTCACGCCCTCGGTGATCTACGAAATCGGCACAGCTCACAAAGAAGTCCCCCTTCTTGACGATGCCCGCATGGACCTCTCCTGGAGTCAGGACCAAGAGCTCCCCGGACACCGGATCATAGTGGCGGTAGATGCCATTCACGGTCTGCTGGTCGATGAAAGAACTCATGGATTCCTGGACCCCTAGCCTCAGCTTCCCTTGAATCGACGGGTCGTCGGCGGCCAGGGTGGCCGTCCCCATGGCCACGGAAGCTACCAATAGAACTCTCTGAAGGTGGTTGTTGAGCATCATCCTAAGTCTCCCTTGAACTGCGATCTCGGTTTCCGGGGCGGATCCCCAGCACCACTACTTTGAGAGACGATCGACACAGGGCCCTGAATGCAAGACGACCAGAATTTGTTCGAAATCACCCAATTTCTGCTTGCCTTGGACGGCCCGCAGGGCCTGAGGCCACAAAGCAGCTTTGGACCTTCGCTACTGGAGGAAGCCGAAGGGAATCTTGGGCTCAATTGGGGCTACACTGGAACTGAACGGCAAGCAGTAGGCTCTATTTCAGTTGAAAGGAGACCCACGATGAACCCCTTCGAAACGCCTCCCGCCTCCCCGTACCCCAGTCTTCAACCGAGAAGCAGCTCTTGGTACCAACGGTTCGTTGCAGCGCTCAGCTTCGTTTTCGTCTTCTCCTACCCGGCTTCGGCCGAGTCCCAACAGCCCGTTGAGCCCCTCGTCGCCGATGCCCTCGGCGATCACGTAGGCACCCGCGACAACGCTATCGAAGCCTTGAGAGCACTCGGCCCGGCTAGCCTCGAAGCCCTTCTCCCTCCAGCCCTCGAGGCTTCCGTCACCAAGGTTTCCGCCACCAAGGCTTCCCTCACCGAGGCTTCCCTAGCCACAGGCGAGCAGGCTGCCCTGGATACCCTCGACCGGGTTTGCGCCATGAAAGATTGCGCCGTTTCTCGCCTGTTCTGGTACACCGACCTAGACACCGCATTGGAGGCTGCTCGCCAGTCCGACCGGCCGGTGCTCTCCCTACGACTTCTCGGCCGCCTCGACGAAGATCTCAGCTGCGCCAACAGTCGCTTTTTCCGCACTGCCCTCTATCCGGATAACGCCGTCGGTAACTTGCTGCGGGACGAATTCGTCCTCCATTGGCAGAGTGTGCGAAGCGTTCCCCGAGTGGTCGTCGACTACGGTGACGGGCGTCAGCTCGAAGGGACCCTAACGGGCAATAGTATCCACTATGTACTGGATTCTCAGGGGCGCCTCATCGACGCGCTTCCGGGGCTCTATGATCCCAAGACCTTCTTCGAAGAGGTCCGCGCCGCCGGCAAGAATGCTCGTCGGGCTGCGTCTCTCTCAGAAGATAAATTCGTACCGTGGGTGCAGAATCTTCATTCCAAGAAACGACGCAACTTGGACGCTAGCCTGCGGGCAGATCTCGGAAAAATTGGGTTTCACGAGCGTTTCGAGTCCCTCAGAATCGAGCTTCATCAGCTCGCTTCCAGCCGATCTACCGACCCTTCTCCCTCGGCTCACAAAGCTGCCCTTCGAGCCACCAGCAAAGCCATTGTGGAAGCCCCTGTCCTGTCTCGAGTTGGCCGAGCTCTCGAGGCAGTGGAACCCGCTCCGGGCAGTGAGATCTGGCCTCTTCTGGCCAATCTTCACCTCCCGGACGTTCACCTCGACGAAAACAGTCTCAACCTGCTGCACAGCACCCACGGCCTCCCTGAGGGCCCGGAGGCACGAGCCGTCATTGAGGCCTTCGAAGAAAGCTTGGCCCTCGACACCATCCGCAATCAACAGCTTTGGCGCCGAACGATCCACCTTTGGCTGGAACAGACGACTTCCAGGCCGCAACTAGAGGCCTTCAATGAAAGGATCTATGGCCAGCTCTTCCTGACCCCCTTGGACGACCCTTGGTTGGGTCTAGCCCCAAGGGAGCTGTATTCCGGGCTGCTTCCTCCGAAAGGACAGCTCGTCGGTCCCCTGGTGAACCCCCATAAAGGTGTCCTCCAGCAGGCGGCTTTGGAATTGAAGTAGCTAGCGGATTGGCTTCTATTCCACTTCCACCACCATCTCGATCTCCACGGCGAACCCTCGCGGAAGAGAGGCCATGCCAACGGCGGCGCGAGCGTGTTTGCCGGCGTCACCGAAAACTTCGACAAGGAGGTCCGAGCAGCCGTTCATCACCGCCGACTGCTGAATGAAGGCTGGGGTGGAATTGACCATTCCGTGCACTTTGACGATGCGCTTGACCTTACCCAGGTCTCCGATCTCCGCCTTGAGAGAAGCTAGTAGTGCAATGGCGGTGCGTCGGGCCGCCTCATAGCCCTCCTCGATGGAGAGGTTCTGGCCCAGACGTCCAGTGATGTAACCCCCTCCTTTTTTCAAAGGTCCATGGCCGGAGAGAAATACCAAGTTCCCGGTGCGCACGGCGCGCACGAAATTGGCCGTCGGCGGTGGGGACACCGGCAGCTCGATCCCCAGCTTGGCAAGTTTGGCTTCTGGACCGGAAGCCTTCGGCTCCTCAGCCACGGCGGAGCCGGAGAAAAGGGAGCTGAAAAGAACGAGCCCGGCAACGACCAGCCATCTAGCCGGGGAGTGTTGGAACGTCAGGGGTAAAAATGCCACTGCAGACCTCCTTGGTTTTGTTGGGCCGAGCCTACCAAGGCTCCCCCTGAGACGGGTCCGGCCCGGCTGCCGAATTAGGCGGCAGAATCCGATAGCGGCAGGAGGCGTCAAAACCTAGGATCTCCCTGGACCTGCGGGAAGACCCCGCACAACGACCATGACGAGAAATAGCACGGCCGAAAAAACCGCGCTCGGCAATGGGAGAGACAGGATGCACACGGTTATCGATCCAGCGATTCTCTACTTTGGAACCCCCGTGGTTCTCATCAGCTCCACCAACGAAGACGGAACCCCCAACCTGGCACCGATTTCATCTGCCTGGTGGCTCGGTAAGAGCTGTCTACTGGGTTTTGGAGCCAGGTCGAAGACTCCAACCAACATTCTGCGCACGGGCGAGTGTGTTCTGAACCTACCCTCCATCCACGAGGTGGAAGCGGTCGACCGCCTGGCTCGTCTCACCGGCTCGAATCCTGTGCCTGCCCACAAAGAGGCGATGGGTTACCGCCACGAGGCAGACAAATTTGGCGTAGCTGGCCTCACCCCAAGGGCTGCCCACACCGTTCGACCTCCCCGGGTGGAACAATGCCCAGTACAGCTAGAGGCTGTTCTGGTGGACTCGTATCCTCTGGCGGGAAACGACCCTCAACGTCGAGGTCATCTTCTCGCCCTAGAGACCCAGATCACACGAGTCCACATCCACGAGAGTCTCCGCATCGAGGGTCACGGAAACCGCATCGACCCGATAAAGTGGAGACCTCTGATCATGAGCTTCTGCCAATTCTTTGGCCTCGGGCCCATGGTGCATCCTTCCAGGCTGGCAGAGATCCCGGAATCGGCTTACCGTCCGCGGCTCGGAGAAGCTCAGCCGACGGCGGAGTCCGCCGGGCCCCAAGTAACCGGGGTTGAGACATCAAGCTTCAAAAGATCCCATATCGAGAAGGGAGCCTTGGCATGCTGAACGAGGAACTTTGCTGGAATGCCGTGCTGGACCGAGACGCGCAGCAGGATGGTCGCTTCCTATTCGGGGTCAAGACCACCGGAATCTTCTGCCGGCCTTCCTGCGCTTCCCGACGCCCCTTGCGTAAGAATGTACGATTCTTCGAGACGGCAAAGCAAGCCCGTGCCGCCGGCCTTCGGCCCTGCATGCGGTGCAAACCTGCCGAAGCCGCCATGGATTCCCGAGTCGTGCCAATGCGCCAACTCTGCGCTTTCATTCAAAACCACTGCGACTCCGGCGATCCCCTAACTCTGGAAGTTCTGGCTCGGCAGGCTGAGATGACCCCCTCGCGCCTGCGCCGAACCTTTCGAGAGGTGGTCGGGGTGACGCCGCGCCAATACGTGGAAGCGTGTCGATTCGGAACCCTGAAAGAGGGACTCAAGAGTGGCGACCCGGTTACCCGAGCCATCTATGAGGCTGGCTTTGGCTCTCCCAGTCAGGTCTACGAGCAAGCTACGGAGCGCTTTGGCATGACTCCTGGAGAATATCGATCTGGAGGCCAGGGGCAAGTTATCTCCTTTGCGCTTTCCCAGACGGAGGCAGGCCGGATGATGGTCGCGGCGACGGACCGTGGGCTTTGTTTCGCTCAATTCGGCGACTCGGACTCAGAGCTCTTCGGGCGCCTCAAAGAGGAGTTCCCGGCGGCGGACCTTCGAGAAATGGAGCCGCAGGCCCAACCTCATCTCGAAGCCTGGTTGGGAGCCCTTGGCCAACACCTGAGCGGTGAAGAGCCCCACCTGGACCTCCCGGTAGATATTCGAGCCACCGCCTTTCAGCTGCGGGTTTGGAATTTCCTACAGACCATCCCCTACGGGGAGACTCGCTCCTATTCGGAAGTTGCCCAGGGCATAGGAAAGCCTCGGGCCGTGCGCGCCGTGGCTACCGCTTGCGCCTCGAACCGCATCGCCATCGCCATTCCCTGCCACCGGGTGATTCGCGCTGATGGCAACCTCGGTGACTACCGCTGGGGGCGAGAGAGGAAGAGATCCATTCTGGAAAGAGAAGCTTCCGTCCAGGCTTCCCTCGCCGGATCCGAAAGACGTCAACGGGCGAGAAATCACTCCCATCGAACTTGAGCAGGAGGGGCCTTCCCTATCCATGGTGTCGTCACGGAACCCAGAAAGAGCCCAGACAGAGCCGAAATAGGGGTCACAAATAAGGGTTGAGGTCGCTCGGCCCGCCTTCCATCCTGTCCATCCCTCTCACCGGATCCTCGAAAGGCTGCCCCCCACCTGCGAGGCATCTGATAGCTTCGAGACATGGAACCAATGGACCCTCGGTTTCCAATCTGTGGCTACTCTCGGGTGAATCCCAGGCCTACCCCATGAGTGACTGGAGCCGAAGGCGCCTCTTGGGCACCCTAGCGGGATTACCGCTAGCTTTGGGAGCAAATATGACAAGCCAAAAGACTGCAAGGCCGAAACGGGAGCGGCAACGGATCGTGGTGGTGGGAGCGGGAGCCTTTGGCGGTTGGACAGCCCTGTGGCTGAGGCGCCGCGGCTACCGGGTGACCCTGGTGGATGCTTGGGGACCGGGTAACTCTCGGGCCAGCTCCGGTGGTGAAACCAGAGTGATTCGGGGCATGTACGGGCCAGACCAGATCTACACCAATTGGATCGTTCAAGCCTTCGAAATCTGGCTCCGAGAGGCACGGCGTTGGGACCTCGACCTCTATCACCCCACCGGGATCCTGTGGATGTTTCGCGGCGACGATGGCTATGCCAAGACCTCTTTGCCCTTTCTCCAGGAAGCAGGACTTCCTGTGGAGACTCTGACGCCGGCGGAGGGGGCAAGGCGCTGGCCCCAGGTCTCCTTCGAAGGCATCCGATCTGTCTACTTCGAGGAGCAAGCCGGCTATCTCCAGGCCCGGATCGCCTGCCGAGCGGTGGCAGAAGCACTGGTGCGGGAAGGGGGTGAGTTCGTCCAAGGGGAAGCTCGCCTGGGATCACAAACCGGATCCCACCTCGAAGCCGCAGAGCTGGAAGACATAGAGCTCGCCGACGGTCGGCGCCTCACCGGTGATCGCTTCGTTTTCGCCTGCGGCCCCTGGCTCGGGAAGATTTTTCCGGAAATCGTCGGTTCCTCTATTCGGCCCACCCGCCAGGAAGTCTTCTTTTTCGGCACTCCGGCATCTCCTTCCCCTTGGCAGGAGGGGCAGTTTCCCTCCTGGATCGATTTTGGAGAACGGGTTTTCTATGGCATTCCAGGCAACCGGCACCGAGGCTTCAAGATAGCCGACGATACCCATGGGGAAACCGTCGACCCGTCGACCTTCGATCGAATCCCCTCCCACGAGAGCCTTCAGGGAGCCAGGAATCAGCTAGCGACCCGCTTTCCTGGACTCGCCAAGGCCCCGTTGCTGGAAGCCAGGGTTTGTCAATACGGCAACACCCCGGATGGTCACTACCTCATCGACCGCCATCCTCAGCTCGAAAATCTCTGGCTGGTGGGAGGGGGATCCGGCCAAGGTTTCAAGCTCGGCCCTGCCGTGGGCGAGCACGTGGCCGACCTCATCACCGGTGACCGGCAGCCCCTGGATCGATTCTCTCTAGCTCGCCTCGAAAATTTCGAATCAGGAGCCGAAGCCAGTCAATTAGCCTCTGGAAAGAAGGAAAAACCGCCCCCCTCGTGAAATCGAGAAGGGACGGCCTTCGATCGCTTTGCCGCTATCCACAGAGAAAGGACAGGCTCACTCAGGGAGGCAGCGAACCTCGCTCAGGGTTGGGCAGCACGGCTGTTAACACAGAGGTCCGCTGACGGTAATCTGCCGGGGCAGCGCCGCCTGCTCATTGTCCGGGTCCGTGGCCCGTAGCTCGAGATCTAAGACGATCCCACCGCAGCTCTCGATGACATAGTCCGAGGGCTTCCATTGCAGCTGGGTCGAAACGCCGCTGGCACCGGAGGTCGTCCCGACGGTCACTTCTCCGTTGGTCCCACCGATGAGACCAGGCCCCTTGAGCACCCACTCATATTGGATCGGGCTCTTGCCGTCCGGATCCGTAGCGTAGCCTTGGAGAGAGTGGAAACTCTGGCGAGCCAAGAGCTGATTTACCTGCGGTTGGACCATTGAAATGATGGGCTCTCCGGTTTGCGCCAAGGGAACCACTTCGACCCAGATGTAAGCGTAGGCTGGCAACATTTGAGAGTCGAAACCGGTGAGGGTGATTTTCCTCCAACCTAGGGAATTGAAGGTGAACACGGCTGAGCAGTCGATGGCGGCGGGGTCCCCGGCAACACTCGACGTCCAGAGGAGGGATCCACAGCCCAGGGGTGCTCCGAAGTTCTCCGGATCCGACGACGAACCAGAGAAGGTAACGCCCACTCCAAGGGGAACCTGGGCAGGAGCCTGGGGCTCTTCGATCCACACCGCTGGTGGCGAATTGCCGGTGTAAACGGTGATCGTATCTACCGACTTGGCGCCATTGGAATCCTCCGCGGTCGCCGTCAGCACTCGGCTTCCAGGTCCGAAAAGCTCGGTACTGAGAGAGGCCGTTCCCGCCGCCACAGCGACCGTCCCCAAAAATCCATCGGCACTCGAAGTCCAGGTCACCTGGCAGCCAGCACAAGCGAAGCCGTCCTCAAAATCGTTGACCGAGGCCGTGAGAGTGATCGGGAAAGAGCTACCGGTACCGATGCTCGAGTTGTCCAGGGGATTCAAGATAGTCAGAGCCGGCGGCTCCTGCACGGAGAGAAAATCCATCGAACCCAGCTGAGCAAGAATGCCACTGAGAGGAGAGAACGCTGTGGAGGTATCGTTGCCCCCCCATAGCATCCCGAACAATTGAGCTCCCACCGGGCCGAAGTAGTCCGTATGGTAGATCGGACTGCCACTGTCGCCAAAGAAGGATGTGGCGGAAATACGATACGAGCAGAGATTGACCAATCCGGAGGAGGCGCTCTTGCCGTCAAAGCAGGTGTTGATCACTTCTCCCTCGGTCCGGCCCGTCGCCGCTCCCGACTTTCTCACCTGGTCTCCGCACAAAGGAGCCATCTCGATGGCTTGCACGAAGCGGTTCGGATAGCTCGCCGGATTGTAGGAGTTCTTGATGGCGCCTCTTCGGGTTCCAGTGATAAAGCCTGAGGACGCGAACAGGGCGTCGGCCCAACGACAAGTCTCACCGGAGGGGCAGGCGGAGTTCTGAGCCTTGGTAAAGAGAGGCGCGTCGAAGGTCTCGATGCCCACCAACGTCGAAGTACCGCTGTTGGTGTTCTGGTGGAATTGAGCGAAGTCCACGACCCCCGGTACAGCGGAGCAATGGGAATTGGTCAGCAAGCCCCGAACACCGCCGCGGTTGACGATCGGGCCAGCAGTACAGCCGGCGCCGCCGATTCCTCCCACCACGGGCCTTTCGAATAGATCAAAGGCAACCTGGTGATCGACGAATTTCCCCACTTCCTCCAGCACGACGACCTCCCGCGGAATCCCGGCGCGCTCCAGTTCGGTCTCGATCTCTTCTCGCCCATCCCAACTGGTCAGACCGATCCAAAGGCGATTGGACACCTCGTGCGTATCGATGGCCGAAATCCATGGATTGGAGAATAGGCTGAGAGCCGCCAGACGATGGCCGTGAAGCTCCTCAAAGCCGTAGCGCCCCTCAGCGACTCCAAACTCTTCGGTATTGAATCGCTCGTAGCCAAATACGTCTACCAAGGCTGCCACTGCATCGTTGTAGACCTCGGGTTCGTTCTTGGTGAGCATCAGGACCGGACGGTTGCTCTCATCGAGATACACACCGCCAAATTCCGGGACCTGGTCCGCGACCAAGAGAAACTGCTCATCCAGGGTCAACGGATCCCCCACTTCCGCAGCGGGTGGTAGTGGCTCACCGAGGAGGCCTCCATGACAGATCGATTGCACCGGAGTGGCACGCTCTCCCGCCCGCGCTGCACGCTCCACCAGCGCAAAGTCGGCGTCATTGATGTTCCCATCACAAGGGTGGGCCACATCGGAAAGAGCAAAGGGGGCGGTCTGGGCGGCACCACCCTCTATGGCTGCCTGAATAAAGGCGGCGTCGGCGAGGTTCAATTCACCATCACCGTTGGCGTCGCCGATGAGCTGGGCCGTCGCAGACCCTCCGGTCAGCCACAGGATCGCCAGGGCTGCGACAAAGCACCTCGAGCTCCGGGCGCAATTCTTAGGGATATCAGACATATCAAACCTCCTTCGATTTCAAAAATGAATGGCTTTCATCTCCGAACACGAGATCGGTAAGAAAAAACTGACAAACTCCGGCCACCGAGGTCGCAGCGAGAGCCCCACCTTGGACTCCACTACCCCTCCTCGGAGCCTTGGATGAGATTCCCCTGAGGACTTATTTCATCGGCTCGATGCCTCGAGATGCCCGACAGACCGAAAAGACCGCTGCCAATTTCTCGGCTGGACTCGCTGCAGGATTCCTCGCTCTTGAGGAGCGGTCACCGGCACCGCAGAAACCCAAGTTGTCATGGAGCGCTGGCAATTTCTCTCTGGAAATCCTCCGCCTCGTCACCACGGCCTTGTTGGCGGAGAAAAGCGACATAGGCATCCACGGCCTCTTGGCGCTCGAGGGAAGCCGGGTCGAGGCCTTCGACTCTCACCTCCGCTGTGCTGCGAAACAGCGGCTCAGCCAACTCGAACCAACCCTGACGCTGGAAGAGCCCGGCCAAATTGAGCTGAGGCTTCGAATACTCGAGATGATCTTTGCCAAGAGAGGCTTCGAGAATGCCGAGGCTTCGCTCGAATTCGACCTGTGCCTCTTGGAACCGGCCGAGGCCGACAAGAGACTCTCCGAGTCCGTTTACGGTCTTGCCGATATAGGGGTGATTGACCGGTAACGCTGCCTCCTGAACCTCGAGGGCGCGCAGCGAAAGGGCCTGGGCTTCGGCGAACCGCTGCTGTTTCAGCTCGACCCCAGCCAGGCTGTTCAACAGAGTGCCCACCCAGGGGTGCTGGGCGTTGTAGGAACTCTGGGCCAACTCCAACCCACGCTGCAAAGCTTGCCTAGCCTCGGTGATCCGACCGATGGAGGTGAGACAGATTCCCAGGTTGTTGAGATGGGAAACCAGTCCGTGGTGGTCCGGTCCGTAGGCCTCTTCGAACTCTCGAGCCGTTCGCTCGAACAGACCACTCGCAGCCTCCGGATCGCCTAGTTGTGCCGTCGTTACCGCCAACATAGAGACCACGGACAAGAACCGCACATCGGGGGTCTGCGAGGTCGCATCGCGAATCGCCAGAATCTCTTCGAGGGCAGCCTTGGCTTGGTGCAGCTTTCCCGCAACCACCCAATTCGCTGCCACGTTCGACCTCTGAATCAGAGTGTCCGGATCCTCCTCACCCAATACAGCAGTGTGGATATCGAGAGCGCGCAAAAACATTGCCTCGGCCTCATCTTTGGAACCACCAGCGTGAAGAAAAGTCCCTAGCGCGTTGTAGGCAGAGCTCAGGCGAAGATCATCGCCAGGGAGGCGGCGTTGCTTGATCTCCACAGACCGCTCCAGAGCCTCTCGGGCCTCCTGCCGGCGGTTGAGGCGATCGTAAAAGAGCCCCAAATGCTCCAGAGTCTCGGCGGCGGCCACCTCGGACTCCTCCCCCGCCGCATCCTGCACCGCTAACGCCCGAGTCAGCAGCTCTTCCGCACGGATATCAGCGCCCAGCTGATCGTAGACTCGACCCATGCGGTGGTGGAGGCGAGCGCGGGTCAGCGGTCGAATGTCGGAACGATCTTCGAGGCGAGCAGCACCTCGATCCAGAAGCTCCCGAGCGGTGAGAACCGAACCGCCGGGCTGACCGGGATCGATACTTCCGAAGAGATCCAGTAGATAGCCACTGACTTCCTCTGACTCCTGCCGATTCCGTTCGGCAAGGTCCCGCTCGGCCAGGGCCTGCCTCGCCTGTTCCCGGGTTCGGTCCCTCTCCTGGGAAAGGCGCCAGGTAAAAGTCGTCACCAACACGACCACCACAGCTAGAGCTATCAGTGTCGCCGCTACCGCCGCTGCGTGGCGACGGAGGAACTTCCCCATTTGGTAACCCACGGTCGCGGGTCGAGCTGAAACCGGCAGGCCGCCGAGATGACGTTCCAGGTCTTCTCGCAGCTGATCGACGGAGCGATACCGACGCTCGGGCTCCTTGCGTAAAGCCTTGAGAACAATCGCGTCCAAATCTCCCTCGAGATGGCGCTTTTCGGCCACCGGAGCCACTGAGAACTCAACCCGACTACTCGGCGGGGCCGGATCTCGCAGACAAATCTGCTGCTCCCAGTCGATCGGCGAAGCACTGTCCACTCGGTAGGGTCGCTCGCCACAGATGAGCTCGTAGGCCAGTAGGCCGAGCTGATAGATATCCGATGCGACGGTCACCTGCTGCCCTCGGAGTTGTTCCGGACTGGCATATTGAGGAGTCATCGCCATGCCGATGGTCGGAGCTTCCGCCCCCCCAGGCTCAGGCCGGAGGCCCCCTTCGCTTCCCGCCAGCAGTTTGGCGATTCCAAAATCCAATAACTTCACCCTCCCCTCAGAAGTCACCAGGATGTTGGAAGGTTTGAGATCTCGATGCACCACAAGCTGCCGATGGGCTGCGGATACGGCCTGGCAGATCTCGCAGAGCAACTCCAAACGAGCTCGCAAAGACAGTCCTCCTTGCTCGCAAAAGCCAGTCAAGGAGAGCCCCTCCACATATTCCACCACCAGGTAGGGCTGGCCAGAAGCATCGACCCCACCATCCAAGAGGCGTGCAATCCCCGGATGCTCCAGGGTCGCTAGAATCTGTCGTTCCCGAGTAAAACGCTCGATGGCGGCAGGACCCGCTCCGAGGCGAACCCTCTTGAGGGCGACCTGCTGGCGATAGGAGCCATCGGCTCGATCCGCCAGGTAAACGACTCCCATGCCACCTCGACCCAGGAGGCTCCGAATCCGGTAGCGGCCAATCACCGAGCCCTCGGCGGTGGCCTCCTGTTGCGGCCCGATCTCGAGGAGCAAATCCGGGCTCGCTGCACCTCCGGGGCGAAGTAAGTCATCCCGAGTCGGTACCCCTTCGAGCAAAGCCTCGACCTGCCGGCGCAACTCTTCGTCGTCGGCGCAGGCGCTGTCCAAGAAGGCTCTGCGTTCCTTCGGCTCCAGATCGAGAGCTTGGCAGAAGAGTCGATCCGTCTCCCGCAACCGCTCCGTGACCTCCCACCCCAAAGGCCGGTCGTCACTCATTGACACATCCTTTCTACTCCCACCAGGCTAGCGAATGGCTTTGGCCCGTCGCAAGTTGGATCACAGAAAGGAGCCAGCTGGTGAGCGGAATGCTGCGCTA
Organism: Deltaproteobacteria bacterium; assembly: GCA_022601195.1. Taxonomy (GTDB): domain Bacteria; phylum Acidobacteriota; class Thermoanaerobaculia; order Multivoradales; family JAHZIX01; genus JAHZIX01. The sequence goes on along the minus strand of JAHZIX010000029.1, from coordinate 347,113 downwards.
GACAAACCTCTTCGAGGCGAGCGCCGGCCTCGAAGCCAACGAAAAAGGCTCCCCGGGAAGGGGAGCCTAGCTCGACACGCTGTAAAAAGGCCTCAGTGACCGCGATCGCACCGCACCGAGCGATCTTTTGATCGCCTAGGGCTTAGGCGCTACGGCGCCGACGACGGCGGCGTGGCGGACGGCCGTCCGGTGCCCCTCCACCTTCTCCTCGGCGGGAAGGAGGGCCAGCAGGGCCCCGTCCACCCGGGTTGCGGCCTCCCGCACCCTGAGCGGCATCTCGCTTCGCTGCTTTGGCTCGGGCTCGGGCCCTTTCATCTGCCTTGCGGGCTCGAATGGCCGCAATCCGTTCACCAATGGGGATCTCGAATCGCTCACTGGGCTGGGCCGAGTAATCGAAACCCTCGACCCGGCGCCGTTCGAGCTTTCGCCCCACAGCCCGTTCGATGGAGCGCACGGCTCGCTCGTCTCCTGGAGAAGCTAAGGTCAAAGCACTGCCCTTGGCTTGCGCCCGAGCGGTCCGACCGATGCGGTGAATGTAGTCCTCCGTTTGAGCCGGCAGATCAAAATTCACCACGTGAGGAAGATCCTGAACGTCGATGCCTCGAGCAGCGATATCAGTGGCTACCAACACGCGAAGGCGACCCTTCTTGAAGGCAGCGAGAGCTGCCTGGCGCTGAGGTTGACTACGGTTGCCATGAATTCGATCGCAAGGCAGGTCCGCTGCGCTCAGGAATTCCGCCAGGCGATTCGCCCGATGCTTGGTGCGAGTGAAAACGAGGGCGGTTTCCACTTCTCTCCTGCGGAGCAACTCCAGAAGCAGCTGCGGCTTGAGCTTTTCGGGAACCGTGAGCACCGTTTGAGAGACTCCGGTAGCAGGAGCGGAAGTGCGCTCGACGCCAATCCGAGTCGGGTTGGAGAGCAGCTGGCGGCTCAGCTCAACGATGGGCCGGGGCAGTGTCGCCGAGAACAACATCGTCTGGCGTTGATCCGGGAGGGCCCGGAGAATCCGCTTGACGTCGGGCAAAAAACCCATGTCCAACATACGATCCGCTTCGTCCAGCACCAGGAACTCGATCTGGTCGAAATGGCACCAGGGTTGGCTCATGTGATCCAACAACCGGCCCGGAGTCGCCACGACGACATCCACTCCCGCCTTTAGAGCACGCTCTTGGGGAGCCGCATTGACGCCACCGAACACCGTCGTAGACCGAATCCGGGTATGGCTAGCCAAAGCTGCAAAATGTTCTTGAACCTGAGCCGCCAGCTCACGGGTGGGGGTCAGCACCAAGGCTCGGGTTCCCCGCCCAGGGTGGGTCAGTAGGCAGTTCAAGATCGGCAACACGAAAGCGGCGGTCTTGCCGCTGCCGGTCATCGCCGACGCCAAGAGATCCCGGCCTTCGAGAGCTGGAGGCAACGCTGCGCTCTGAATGGGAGTGGGCTCGGAAAAACCCATATCTTGAATGCCCTTAAGAAGTTGGGCTTCGAGGTTCAAATCAGAAAACTTCATCTGTGAGATACATCCTTCCAGTGGACACCGCTACTTCGGCGGGGCTTCGCCCACACACGATGGGGTCCATGAATTCATTCCGGCGAATTTTCAGGGAAAACGGGAGACTGCCGGCGAGGCTGCCGTTCGGGCTCTGGTCGGCCCAATGAAGAGAATCAGCGCCTCGACGACTTCTCGTAGAGAGAACGTGGAAAAACACTGACCACCGAACAGTTTCACAAAATGACCCGGGGAGCAAACTTCCCCACCTACCTTGCCTCCCCGAACACTCGAGCGAAAGTCGACCAAGAAAGCCTGTTGCCGAGAACTAGAAGGGAGAGCTGGGATCTTGCAGAAGGCAGGGAATAAGGCGTTTCGAGTCGTCACCTCTCCGGAACGATCTCCAAAAACCCCCTGGAAAACAGTCTACAAAGAGGCTAGAATCGACTTAGAGAAGTAAATGAATTATCTTTCTCAATGGTCTCCCATAGAATTTTGGGGAGAGGAGATCGGCACCATGAAGAAAATGAGCAAATTTTTCGCCGTTACTTTGGCCTTCGGGCTAACAGCTGCCCTCACCATCGCAGCTACAGCCCAGGACGGTAAGGCCAAGAAGACCAAACGCCTCGCCGCTCCGGAGAACCCGGTCGCCTACGAGAGCGCTCCGAAAGACACTTCCAACCTCGGAACCTCCATTCTGACTTGGGACGACGGTAGCTTCGAAAACGGCCTCGGCCCCACCGGTGGCCATTATGACGGGCAATTCGCGATGCGCTTCGGTGGTTCCGCGGCGACAACAGCTCTCGTACCCTTTCGTATCCAAGGTGCCTACCTTCGTATCCGTGCGGGCAACGCCGGTCTCACAGCGGCCAATGTCAACATCTGGCACCCCTTGGCGACCAATGGCTTTCCCGCCAACCCGGCAACACCCGCAGCTCAAGCAGCCGCTGGAGTCACCACGGGAGTCACCCAAATGATTCCCCTCACTGGTCCCGTGATCTCCACCGCCAATGGCAGTCTTCTACTAGGCTTGGGCGGCCTGGGGACCACCAGTTGGTTCATCGACCGTGACAGCACCGGACCTAACAACGACCGCGAGTTCGCTGGCTCCGCCTCCAACAACACCTTGGGCCTGAGCCTCGGTCCCGGAACCCTCGGCAGCTTTGGATTCTCCGGCAACTACTTCCTCCGCCTGCTGGTGGACGGCAACGTTCCTGTGGAACTAGAGGCCTTTTCTATCGACTGAGCGCTTTTTTCAAAGCGCCCTAGGGCCAGTTCAGCAGCAGAGAGGGATGGCGTCGCAGCCGTCCCTCTTTGTGTTTGGTTCCGAATTCAAACTTTCTAAAGCAGAAGTGTGAGCCCATTTTGAGATTGAGCCCCCACCCCGCCATCGCTTTGGCAGCGATTATCCTCGGCTCCCTGGCAGCTTGTGCTCCCCAAGAAAATCCCAATGTTCTCGCCAGCTGGCAGGGTGGGGAGATCACCGCTTCCCTCTTGGATGATCTTCTCAGCAGCCTACCCTCATCCCGACGGCAGCCACCGAGCGGTCAGGCCCTGGAAAGCTGGCTAGAAGAGAGAATCGGAGATCTGGTTCTACCGCAGGCCCTCCTCCTACGAGGCCAAGAAAGCGGCTTGGGGCAAGAACCCGCCTTGCTGCTGCGCAGCCGATTCCTTACCAGTCAGCAATGGGGACGCAATTTCCTCCGGACCCGCTGCCCGGATGAAGAAGTACCGGATTCAGAGCTACGCAAGGTCTTCGAGGAGAGCTATTCGCAGAAACCCAAACCTTGGATTCTCTTGCGGCACATTTACAAAAGATCTCTCCCCGCCACGTCCGACGAAGAACGGAAGAAGGTCCGTCGGGAGATGGAATCCATTGAAAGGCAAGTTCGCGGCGGTGCCAGCTTCCTCGAGATGGCTCGCCGGAGCTCCGACTCCGAAACCGCCAAGGACGGGGGTCTGATAGGTCGAATCTCTCGCCAGGCACCGCTGGATCCCCTGGTGAGGAATACCGCTTGGAGTCTCGAGGATGGTGAGATCAGCAATATCGTGGAAGTGAAAAATGGCTTTCATCTCCTGCTGAGGGAGAGCTCGGGAGCCGAAGCTCCCGTGTCCTTTGAAGACGCACGGGAAACGCTTCAGCAGCAACAGGCGCTGAAACGACGCGAGAGATGTGGCCAAGAGGTTCTTCTTCAGCTCGGCCAAGACACGCCGGTGACCATCGACAGAGCTGCGTTGAGCAGCGATGACGAAACAGCCACCGCTCTCCAGGTAGGAGAAGAGAGCTTTTCACTAGGGGAGCTCAGCGGCCTTTCCCAGGCAGGAACTCCCCTAGCTCTCATTCCTCGTCCTGGAGAGAGCCTGCGCCATTTCGCCGAGGCCATGCTTCTTTCCCAGGAAGCGTTGAAAGAAGATCCGACCCAAGCAGCTCTTTTTGATCAAGCGGTCCAACAAGCACGACAGACTCTTCTTCAGGAAGCCCAATGGCGAGTCGAACGCCGAGCCCTGATCGAAGATTTGCCGGAAGCGGAAATCGTTTCCTATTTCAACGCTCACAAGGAGAGGTTCGAGACCGATTTGATCCTCGACCTAGGCATGATCCTGGTTTCGTCCCAAGGCACTCCGGGACGGCGAGGCGCCTTGGAGAGCGTGCAAGAGGTCGCAGAACGACTCGGTAAGGGAGCACGATTCGAAGACTTGGCCATGGAACATTCAGAGCATGGCAGCCGGGAGATCGGTGGCCGCCTAGGACCTCTTCCCGTACCGCGGCTGCGCATCATTCTCGGCTCGAAGGGCATTTCCCAAGCCAGCCAGCTCCAGGTGGGAGAAGTTTCGCCTCCCGTGTTGATTCACGAGACCCCATCCGCCGCTTACGCACTGCTCAAGCTCCACGAGCGCCGCCCCCCCCAACCTCGCTCTTTCGAGGAGGCCCGGGAGGACGTGGCCACCTCAATGGCACAGAGCCGAATCCAACAGCTCGACCAGGAAGTTCGACAGAAGGTTCTATCGGAAGTCGAGCTGCGGACTCACCAAGCCGCCCTGAACAGCTACCTTGCAGGCTTGCGGGACTGAGATGCAGCGTATTTCGCCCCTCCTCGCCCTTTTGTTTCTAGTCGCTAGCTGCGAGGCACCGCCTTCTGCTCCCAACCTGCTGCTCATCACCATGGATACGACTCGCGCTGACCACTTGTCGAGTTACGGCTACTCTCGGCCCACCTCTCCCATGCTCGACGCCCTGGCCACTGAAGGAGTCCTTTTCGAGCGCGCCTTCTCTCATGTCCCCATTACCCTACCGGCTCATGCCAGCATCCTTTCTGGCACTTTCCCTCTCTTTCACGGCGCCCGAGACAACGGCCATTTCGTCGTTCGGAGCGAGCTGGAGACCCTTGCGGAAAGGCTCAAAGAGCAAGGCTACGACACGGCAGCCTTCGTCAGTGCCTTCGTTCTGGATTCCCGCTTTGGCCTAAACCAGGGCTTCGATGTCTACGACGACGAGTACACGCAAGAGTGGAGTGAGGAGAAGATGCGCGACGCCCGCATCTACAATCAAATGGTGACGGATCGACCGGCGGACCAGACTACCGCCAGAGCCCTCACCTGGCTGCAGGAACGGGGAGAGAAGCCCTTCTTTCTATGGGTTCACTACTATGACCCCCATCAGCGCTACGATCCGCCACACCCCTACGATCAGGTCTTCCAGGACAGCCCCTATGACGGCGAGATCGCCTTCATGGACTCCCAGATCGGTACTCTTTTGGAGACGTTTCGAGACCGGGGTTTGTGGCGCAACACCGCGGTAGCGGTTACAGCGGACCACGGCGAAGGGCTTGGGCAGCACGGGGAGACCACCCATGCGGTGCTCACTTACGACGGCACCCTCCATGTTCCTCTGATCATCAAGGCCCCTAGCCACTTCCCTATCGAGCCGAGCCGAACCTCTCGAGACGTGTCTCATGTGGACCTGTTTCCTACCCTTCTAGAGCTTCTGGGCTTGCAGCCTCCCCAAGGGTTACCAGGTCGCAGCCTAGTCCCTCTCATGAATGGGGAAGATCGACCCCAGAGACCGGCCTACTTCGAGAGCACCCTGCCGCACTTTTCCTTCGGCTGGGAACCTCTTTTCGGAGTGCGAGACCAAGGATGGAAATATATTCACGCCCCACAGCGAGAGCTCTATGACTTGAGCCAAGATCCAGAGGAGCTTTACAACCTCGCCGGTAGCCAAGAGAGCCGCCGCCAGGAGATGGAAGATCTACTGTTTCGCGTCGTCGAAGCCAGCGTTCCTCCCGAAGGCTCCCAGGAGTCCACTCCCCTGGATGCGGAAGCCCAAAGAAAACTTGCCGCCCTGGGATACGTGGGAGGTGGAGGAGGAAGCGACCCCGGGGCCCTCAACCCCCGGGAACCCTCCGGTCGGCGGAGCCCGAACGATGGCATCACCTTTCTACCGGACTACTACCTGGCCAATGGCCTAGCGGGCCGGGGGCGTCTGGCGGAGGCGGCGGAGATCTTCCGGGGCACCCTACTTCCCTTGGACCCAGCTAACCCTAGCTTTCTCTCCACCCTGGCCAATCTAGAGCGCCGCCTGGGCCATGGAGAAGCCGCTTTCGAGCTCTATCGAAGAGCCCAGGCCCTCGACCCGGAAGATCCCACGATCCTCATCGAGCTCGGCCAGTTGGAAGGGGATCGAGGGCGACCGGAAGCGGCAGAAGCTCTCTTTGAGACCGTCCAACAACTCGCCCCGGACAACCTCACTGCTAGTTATCTGAGGGCCTATTCCGCGGCGGCCAACGGTCGCCCGAAGGATGCCATCGAGCAATATCGGAAAGTCCTCGAGCTAGACCCAAGCCACCGGGATAGCCAGATCAACCTCGGTATCGAGCTCGCCAAGACCGGGGACTCAGAAGCGGCTAGGAAGCACTTTCAGCAGGCCCTGGTGATAGCGCCCTTTTCTCCCCGAGCCCACTACAACCTAGCGTTATTGCTGTTGGGGAAGGGTCTGCCAAGAGAAGCTTCCACCTCTTTCCAGAACGCCCTGCGCTACCGACGCCCCTACCCGGCCGCCCGCCTTGGGCTGGCTACGGCACTGCTACGAAGCGAGGACCCGGAAAGCGCGCGCCAAGAGCTAGAGAAACTGATCGAACAAGCGCCACGGAGCCCTTTGGCGGTTCAGGCCAAGGAGATGCTAGGGGAGATCGGCATTCCCTGAGCTAAATCAGATGTCTGAAGTCCCCGCACACGCTTGAAGGGACACTGCAAACTTGAAGAGCCTCCACCGAAGCGCCCAACCCTTACTCCACCTCCTCCTCACATCTCGCTAAAGCCACCTCGTCGACGACCAAAGGAAGGGCCTTTTCCGCCTCCATCCAAGCTTGATCTCGCAGTCGCGAGCGGACGTTGCGGAGAGCATGTTGGCGGAGGCGGCCTCGAGCCTCTTCCAGGCTAGGGATCGAGCTTGGAACAACGATCTCTGGCAGCAGAAGGACGTACCCTTCCGGCAGGAACTTGAGGTGCTGAGAGCTATAGCGTTCCATGACCAAAGGCTCGCTCACCTGACCTGGCTCGAGATGAAAGGCGTTTCGAGCCAGCCTGGGGGACACGGCGTTTCCTAAGTTGCTGGCGGTCAACGGCCCCCAAACTTCCCGAGAAATACCCGGTTGGGAAATGCCCGAGGAAAGTTGCCCCTCTTGCGCCCAGATCCGCTGGATCTCCCGTGCCTGAGCCAGAGCCCCCCGCCGCTGGCCCTCTTCTGCAACCACCAGCAGAACCTCGAATCGTCTTTTTTCTGGGTTTCGAAAAGATGGAGCGCGCTTCTGGTAGAGCTCCGCCAAGCGACTTTCGGGAACCTCCGGCAACCGAGGGCCGACTCGAGCCTCGATAGCTTCCTTGGCGAGGAGGGAACGGCGGTGGTTTTCCAAAGCAACCGAGGCCTCGACTTGTTTGTCATAGCTTCTGTGCTCCGCCAACCGGAAGAGCCAACGCTCTGAGATGGCTGCCTCCAGGCGCTCCTCGAGCCGTGGCGGCCGGTGGTCGAGGCCCAAGTCGGTCAAGGTCAACTGCTCGCCGGCCAAGCTGACCACCGGCTCCCTACCGCCACTGACTTTGTTGAGCCATCGAATCTCGACGGGCCAGCGGGAACGAGCCTCTGCCAAGGCCTCCTGACGGCGAGCCTCAAGCATTTCATGGCGCAACCGGCTCTCGATCCCCTTGGAAGCTTCCCCTAAGGTTCGGGTTCTCGCTTCGAACAAATCTTCCACAAAGACCAACGCCAGACCGTCCGGGAGGCGAAAGGGAGCGCTGACTTCCCCTGGCTGAAGCTTCCAAGCGACCTCTTCGTAGGCTGCCAGCAGGGATCCTCGGGGGCTAGCGGCGACCGCTCCTCCCCTGGACCCATTCTCCGCTTCGCTATGCAGACGGGCAAGCTTAGAGAAACTTGCTGCATCGGATACCTGATGTCGAATCTCGAGAATTCGATCTCGCGTCTCTTGAACCTCCTGGGGAGAGGCATCGGCGGCGAGCCGGAGGAGTAGAAATCGTGTCCCTAACCTCTCCGGCGAGCGATGACGCTCCGGGTGATCCCGGTAAGACCGCTCGATCTCCCCGGCCGAGATCTCGATACCCTGGGCCAAGTCTTCTTCGAGGGAGCTCCTCAGGAAAGCTCGGCGATGGCGTCGCAAGGCCTCGACAGTCTCCGGGCGTTGGTCCAAACCAAGGCCCTCGGCTTGTCGAGCTAGATGGGCGTCGACGGCCAAAGCAGTGAGACGGCTAATAGCTTCGTCGTCCTTCATTTGCTCTGGATTGGAACTGAACCTCTTTAGCTGTTCACAGAAAACAGGCCTGTCCGACAATTGCGCGACAACCAGCTCAGCTGCTCCAAGTTCTGCCTCGGCTGGCGCGGCAGAACTCGTTGGAGAGATCGCTATCGAGCTGCACCCGATGGATCCGGAGACAAGACAGATACACACGAGGGAGGCAAAAAGAACGTCTCCCCGGTTGCCTTGTTTTTTCGAGGTACCCATAGCCCTAGGAAAGGGCATTCTCTAATTCGTCCAGGGCCGCCGTAAGGCGGGCGGCAAAGGACGCCGGCTGGGGCATGACGGTGCGATCCGCAGTCACCCCAATGCTGACCTTCCCAGCGTAGCTAAAGACAGCCAATAACAGACCCAGACCGTCAAAGATCGGAGCCGCACCGACGTGGGCCAGTAGGGGCGCCCCGGCGACAGTCAAGGGACGAGGTGGCCCCGGAACATTGGTGATCACCAAGTTAAACAGAGGCCGATGTCTCTGAGACAAATGGAGTCGGCTGTAGAGCCGTACTCCCAACCCGGAAAGGGCGAAAGGCAACAACTGAGCAGACTGAACCAGAGTCCGCGCCCCTACCGCCCGCAGACCTGCTTTCGACGAGTCCGCTGCATCGCGGATCTTATGAAGGCGCTCGACGGGCCCCTCGACCTCCGTCGCCAAAGAGACCAGCATGGCGGAAACCAAATTGCCGGCCTGCCCTTTCTCCTGGTCCGCCCGCACCGATACCGGAACCATGGCGACCAGGGACTCCTGGGGTAGCTCTCCTCGGTCCTGAAGCCAACCCCGCAAAGCCCCCGCGCAAACGGCGAGAATGACATCGTTGACCGTTGTTTGCTCTGCATTCTTGATGGCTTTCACCCGCTCCAGGTCGAAAAAGGCGGGAGCCCAGGATCGCTCGGCCACCACCGGTCGATTCATAGGCGTCCTGGGAGCCGAGAAGGGAAGAGGCGGGGAAGCGCCCCCCCGGAGGCGGGAAACAGCGCTTCCCGCTAGGCCTAAGAGAGATCTTCCGACAACCTTGGGGACAGCGGAGGACCCAGCGGCGAGGTCCCGGCCAGCCTGGGTCAGCACATCGAGAACTCGGGGCTCGCGCCTTCTCCCGGGAAGCTCTTCACCCGCTCCGGAGAGGTCGGGCTCATGAGTGCCGACGGGAGAGGATCCAGTCCGGACCGAGGGGGTGTCCACAACGGTTGGTGAACCGTCGAAAAGAGCGCCGAGAATTTCTGCGCCGGAGACGCCATCGATAGCCGCATGATGGACCCTGCTGATCAAGCCCACCGCTTCTTTTGGCACCCCCGGTACCGCGTCGACACCCTCCACGAAAAGAATCTGCCACAAGGGCCGGTCTCGGTCCAATGGTTGACTGAGCTCCCAAGCCATCAGCTCACTGAGCTCGTGCCAGCCCCCAGGCTCTGGCAATCGGGTCCGCTGTACATGGAGGTCCAGGTCCACCTCTTCCGCATCGACCTCGATCCAATAGGGGCGAGTCAGGTCCAGCGGCACCGAGGCCAGGCGGCGACGCAGGGCCACTGTCTCCGGCAACCTTTGACGCAAGAGTTGCCGAAAATCCGTCACCTCCAACCGACCTTCGGTGGTACGAGGATCGAGTAGAGACAGACTGCCGATCGCCATGGGGGCGGTGGATGTCTCCAGAGACAGAAAACCGGCATCCAGACCGGATAGCTGACGCATAGCTAGAGTTCCTCGGGAACTTCCCCAGAGGCGTCCAATGCCGCTTCCGGCAAGGTACCGATTGCCTCGAGCGAATGGAGAGGGCTGTCCTGCGGAGAAAAAGCCCCATCGGTAGAAGTCTCCGTTGGCTCATCCTCCTGCAAGGCGGCCTCCTGAGACTGGGTATCTTCAGTTTGGGCAACTTCAGTTTGGGCAACTTCAGTTTGGGCTTCTCGAGTTTGGGCCTCCGGCAGTAACGCCTCCGGAGGACGACTTATCCCCGGGGGATGGGCGATTCCGGATCGGAAGAAAGGAAGCCAATCATCGACCCCCTGAGACAGGCGATCCGCGATGACATAGAGGACCAGTGGGTTGAAGCCCAGGCCGAGATGGCTGCCGCGAACCTCTACGCTTTCGGCCTGTGGCCCCTCCCTCTCGAGGGCACTACGCCAGGCGGTGACTCCGTCCGTGCGGCTGAAGATCGAGGTGGTCGGGACCGGCGGTGTACGGCGAACCTCATCGAGGCGTTCTGCGGACACTTCGTCCAAGCGTTCCTTGGTAATCCATTCGTAGAGCCGCCAGCTATTGTTCGCCTTGACGTCTTCTGCGAACGGGCTACCAAGGGAAATGACGCTACGCACCCTCTCCGGGTGGCGATTGGCCAGGAGCCGAGCATAAATCCCTCCCAGACTCCAGCCCACCAGGCTCACGGGCCGTTGATGGCGCTCGAAGACTTCGTCCAGCCGTTCGCTCAATCGCTCTTCCAGGTCGCCCTGAGCGCCAAGATTGCGCCCCAGATTCCAACGGTGCGCGTAGTACCCCAAACCTCGGAGAAATCCCCGCAAGGGTCGGGTAGAAAGGTCGCTGGCAAGGAACCCAGGTAGCAAGAGAACCGGATGGCCGTCCCCCCGCACTAATCGGCGTAGCAATGGCCGCAGGGCAAGAGTCGTGAGGAGCTCCCCCGCGGCTCTCCCCTCCAATAGCAACCACAGCTTCGATGGCGCGGGGAGCCGTTCCGGCGTCAAATCTGCAATCTCTTGTTCAGCCTGATTCACCCGATCATGCTACCTCACTCGACGAACCGACGATCTTCCGCATCGTACTCCTTTCCCCTGCCTGCGGTTCCCGGTTTTCAGTAGCAGGAAGCTGAGGAAGAAAGGAACTTCATCTTTGCCCTGGCGAGGCTCGACGATGTTTTGCGTATCTACCATCAGGAGCGCAGGATTTCACCATCGACCCGAACTAACTCCCCGAGTCCTCGAACCGTTTGGGCTCTGCAAACGAGGTCACTCACGGGGCTAACTGAGCTAGACTTTAGGGATGACTGATATGGAAAATCTCGTCTCCTCTTGGGACGGCGAAGCGGTGATTAGCCACTTCGACAAGACTACCGGTACTTGGATGTTCATCGCCTTGCATTCCAGCGTGCTTGGCATTCCTACCGGAGGCACTCGCCTGCGCACTTACTCGCGGCCCGCTGAAGGTCTCCGAGATGCCATGCGCCTTGGCGAGGGAATGACCCACAAATGGGCAGCCCTGGGCCTTGCCATGGGAGGCGGTAAAGCCGTTCTCGCCGTCCCCGGAGCCATCCACGGAGACGACCGCCGTGGGTTGCTGCTGCGCTACGGTCAACTGGTTCAATCTCTGCGAGGCGCCTTTGGCACGGGCGAAGACCTGGGTATCTCTCCCCAAGACATGGCGGTGATCGCGGAGGCCACTGAGTACGTCCATGGCACCCGTCAGGATGGGGGCGTCACCGATCCAGGCCCCCTGACCGCCCGAGGTGTCTTCGAAGGAATCCGTGCCGCGGTCAACGACACCCTCGACCTCGCCGACCTTCAGGGGGTACGAGTACTGGTGCAAGGGGCCGGAGACGTGGGCGTCCCTCTGTGCCAGCACCTCGCCGAAGCCGGCGCCACCTTGTTCGTGGCGGACCCCGACCCGCAACGTCTCACCGCGGCCAAGGAACGCTTCGGCGCCCAGGAGGTCGACTCCGAAGCTGCCTACGCCACGGAGTGTGAAGTCTTCGCTCCCTGCGCAATCGGCGCTGTCTTGAACAGCACCACGATCCCGCAGCTTCGCTGCCGCATCGTGGCAGGCTCAGCGAATAACCAACTGGCAGAAGCCGATGACGCTGCCCGTCTTCACGAACGGGGCATCGTCTACGCCCCGGACTACGTCATCAACGGGGGCGGTGCCTTGGCTTTCGCCCGTTACAGCGCTGGCGAGCACGACCTCGATCGCCTCATGGAGCTCATGGATGAAGTCGGCATCTCAGTGGGCAGCCTACTCCGGGAAGCCCGCCAGAGAAGAGAGTCACCCGCCACAACCTCCCTGCGCAGAGTCGAAGAACGACTTCGTCAAGGATAGGTCTTCCCCCCACCAGGTCCCCTTCCCTGAAACACCTGCAGGCCCTCCGGAGTAGGTGTCTCCTGTGACCGGTGAGTCTTAGATACGGATTCGAAACAACTGGAGAGAACTACATGCGGACGACTGGATTGGCTCTACTGAGCCCTAGCTTGAGTCTTGGTCTCGTCCTTCTGGCCGGCAACGCTTGCTCGGAGGCCTCGGTGGCTCCTTCCGAGATCGATGGGATCCTCCTCACCGAGGTCACCGTCATCTCGCCGGAGAGAAGCGAGCCCTTGACCGATGCCTGGGTCGAAGTACGAAACGGGCTCATCGAGGCAATCGGTCAAGGAGAGCCGCCCAGATCCACAGCAGATCTGCCACGAAAGGAAGGGGGGGACAGGTACCTACTTCCGGGCCTGATCGACTCTCATGTCCATCTCGAATCCATCCCGGGCATGGCTTTCCCTCAGCAGCAGGCAAATCCAAAGCTAGTGAAGGCCTACCGGAGGCAGCTCCCCCGCAGCTACCTGTTCCACGGTTTTACCAGCTTGATCGACCTGGCTCCTGGAAATCCCGAAGTGCTGGAAACGATCCGCCGCAGCCCTGTGGCACCAGACATCTTCAGCTGCTCCAATCCCCTAGTCCTGGCCAACGGCTATCCCATGGCCTTCCTGCCACCTCGCTTGCGCTTCCGTCTCTACCCCAATTTTCTCTACGACCCACGGCAAGCCGACGCCATTCCGGAGAAATTTCGACCCGAGGACCACTCCCCTGCAGCTGGCGTGAAACGGGTCGCCGACGCCGGAGGCATCTGCGTCAAGACCTTCGTCGAGGACGGCTTTGGTGTCCAAAAAACCTGGCCCGTACCTACCGTGGAGATGCTCTCAGCGATCAAGACAGCAGCCCGACAGCACCAAATCCCCATGACGGTCCACGCCAATAGCTTCGATGCCTATGCCTTGGCCTTGGACGGCGGGGCCGACGTCCTGGTCCATGGCCTCTGGACTTGGGACCGGCATCAGGAGGCCGACCGGGCGCCAGGAAGTGATCTACCGGAACCTCTCCAGGACCTAGCCCAAAGGGTCATCACCTCGGGAACCGCCGTTATGCCGACGCTGCAAGTGTTGGCCGGAGATAGGGCTCTATTCGACTCCACCTTCCTCGCCGACCCCCGATTACTCCAGGTTCTACCCACTGAATTGGTCAGCTGGTATAGCTCCGAAGAAGGTGGTTGGTTTGCCCAGAACCTTCTCGAAGGCTTGCCGCCGGATCAGCAGACTCCCCAGGCCGCCTACGACGGTCATACCGAAGCCCTGTCCAGGGGGGAACGGGTGGCCACATACTTGGCTCATCATGGAGGTCGCATTCTGTTCGGCAGTGACACGCCCTCTGGCCCCAGCTATGGCAACCCGCCAGGCTACAACGGCTTTCTGGAAATGCGCCGCCTTGCAGCCACAGGCCTCCCACTGGACCGCCTGCTCGCTGCTGCCACCCTAGAGAATGCCCGAGCTTTTGGCCTGGAGGATCGCTTCGGCTCCATTGCCAAGGGCAAGGTGGCCAACCTACTGCTGCTGGAGAAGAACCCGTTGGAAACCGTGGAAGCCTACGACACGATTGCAGGGGTCATTCTTCATGGCCAGTGGCTGGATCGAGAGTCCCTCACCGCCAACCGATTGGAAGAACCCTAGAGCCTGCCTGGCCGTTGAGTCGGCAATCCGAGCTCAACGCATCTTCTCCTCTTCTCTACCCCCCCTTTGAAAGAGGAATTGACGCCGCCGTCTCTTCGTAGTTACGATGAATGAATGAGCGCTCACTCAGATGACTCAAAATTCACCAGAGACCCCATTCAGACTCAGCTAGCCCAGGCGCGGCGCGACCAAATCTTGGATGCTGCCACTGAGATCTTCGCCCAGCGGGGCTTTCATAGAGCCACCATCAAGGCTATCGCCCGCCAGGGAAAAATTGCTGAGGGCACCATCTACAACTACTTCGCCAACAAGACCGAATTGCTCTTCGGTCTTCTGGACCGCCTCAATGAAACCGAGCAGCGACCGGCAGCTCTAGGCGCCCTCGTCGGCGAATCTCCCGCCAGCGGCAACCCAGCAAGCGGCAACCTCCCCGCCATGCTCGAGGCTCTGATTCGGCATCGACTGAAAGTCGTGAGGGAGCAATTGCCCTTGCTCCGAGCGGTCATCCCCGAGTTGCTGTTCAACGAAGACCTACGAGGCCGTTTTCTTTCCGAGATCCTCGCCCCTACCATCGAGATAGCCCGTGGAGCTTTCGATGGCTTGACCCAGGCCGGAGCCTTCCGCTCTACGGACACCGATGTCACCGTTCGTTTGGTGGCCGGGTTGGTTTCCGGAACGCTATTTCTGGAGATGCTTGGCGACCCAGTTCTGTCGGAGCGTCACAGTGAGCTTCCCGAACAGATCACTCGGCTGCTTCTCGAAGGGCTGAGCCCTCCAGGAGGAGAATCATGAGAGACCTTCACCACGAGTCCCCCCCTCCGAGCTCCCAGCAACCACTGGTATCCAAAGAGAAACACCCCACGAGCGCTTGGCTGCGGCAAGTCCGGGTCTACCAAACGACCTCCAGAGTTCTCGTTAGTTACGGTTGGTTCCAGGTCGTCAAGCGCCTGCGCGGAGCTTCTTGGGCCGATGCAGCTCTACCCAAAATCAACCGACGCAATGCCCGCCGGCTCAAAGAGATGATTCTCCAAGTCCGTGGCCTGTTTATCAAGGTCGGCCAGCTGGTGAGCCTGCTGGCAAACTTTCTCCCCGCAGATTTTCGCAGCGAGCTGGAAGAACTCCAGGACCGCGTTCCGCCCCGGCCCTGGCAGGGAGTGCGTCGGCACCTCGAAGCCGAGTGGGGGCAGGCGCCGGAAGTTAAGCTCTCCGCAATCGACTCTGAGGCCCTCGCTGCTGCCTCCCTGGCCCAGGTCCACGGCGCCGTCCTCGAGGACGGTAGCAAGGTGGCGGTGAAGGTTCAGCACGAAAATATCGAGAGCCTAGCCCGCCTCGACCTAGCCACGATCCGAAGGGTGATCAAGGTCGCCGGCTTCTTTACCGGAATCAGGGGCCTCGATAGCCTCCTGGACGAAATCACCTCGATGATCCACGAAGAGCTCGATTTTCGTCGCGAAGCCGACCACATCCAGCAGATCGGTGCCCAGCTCGAAGGATTGCCGAAGATTGAGGCCGTGGAGGTCGTCCCAGAGCTTTCTACTTCCCGAGTGTTGGTCACTCGCTTTGTCGAAGGGGTCAAGATAACGGACCTTGCAGCCCTGGATGCTCGCGGCATCGACCGCCAAGCTCTCGCCGCGAGAGTTTTGGATGCCTACTGCAGAATGATTCTCATCGACGGCGTTTATCACGCGGACCCTCATCCGGGAAACCTATTGGTGTCCGACGATGGCACGGTGGTCTTCATTGACTTCGGAGCTGTCGGTAGGGTGTCCAGGGTGATGAAGGAGGGTCTACCAAAGCTCCTCGAAGCCCTCCTTCGACGAGATCGTCAAGAGGTTTTGCGGGCGCTCCGCAGCATGGGATTCGTCCAGCGGCAGGGAGGCGACGAGGTCGCACAACAGATGATCGACTACCTGTACTCTCGCTTCCTGGAGGACCTGGAATTTGAATCCTGGAACCTCAAGGATGTTCACTTCGACTTGGACATGAAGACCGAGATGTTCGCAGACCTCCGTCGTCTCGATTTAGCCCTCGGCGAGCTCACCGCTGCCTTCCAGATTCCCCAAGAATGGATCCTGCTGGCCCGTACCCACATTCTCCTCCTAGGAGTGTGCACCACGGTCGACCCGGACATGCGGCCCGTGAAAACTCTGGAGCCCTTTCTGGAAGAGCTTCTCCTGAACCAAAAGAGCAGCTGGTTAGGAATCGCTCGCTCTGTGGTTCAAGATTTCTCCCTGGCAGCAGTGTCTCTCCCGGGAGACCTGAAGCGCGTTCTCCAACGAGCGGAACGGGGAGAAATGACCATCGAGGTCAGAGGTCTGACCGAGGGAGTGAGCCTGCTCTACGCCCTCGGCCATCAATTCCTCCTCACCGCCTTCGCTCTGACCACCGGCGCCTTCGCCTATCTCGCCCACAAACAAGGAGACCCAAACCTATCCCAAGCTCTCTGCTGGACCAGCGGAGGTGCTCTCGCCCTCTTGGCAAGCTCTCTGTGGAAGGCTCGGCGGTGGCAACGGCGGATTCGCCGTGGCGCAGGAAGGAGTTAACCCGGACTTCTCACCGACTTCGTCGCGAGAGAGAAAAGCTAGCTAAGACAACGTTCGAGCCCCCGCGCTAGGTCCAGGTAGTAGGCGAGCTCCTGCCCATCTCGGTGCCCCGCTTGCCATTCCGCCGAATCAATCTCAAGGCTGGCGACGGGCGGGCTTGGAGCCACGACATAAAGCGTACTGTTGATTAGCTGATAACAATCCGTAGAGCCGACGAGGTAGCTTCCGGTATAGCGCAAACCAGAGGTAAAACCCTCCGAATAGCTCTGATTGGAATGGGTACGGTCGCCGATTCGGCTGGCGGCGTCGAGGGCGCCAGCGAGCCGATCTCGCACCGCGACTTCGACCTGCTCCGCCTTCCACTGCTCATACTCCGCCTGAACGGTCTCATAACCTTCGGGAAAGGGGTCGACCTGCCGAGCGTTGTAAAGAGCAGAATCTCTCGCTGTGCTCTGGGCCTCATGGCGCTCCAGAACTTTCGAGAGGTGGTTGTCGGCCTCTGACACGCCCCCCTTTTTGAGCGCTGACCGCGGGATATCGAACTGCAACTCGATGCCACATCTCGCGTGCCGATAGAGCTGAAACGGACCATCCTCAAAAGAGATCCGCAGTGGCTCGATGACGTCGACGAGCAGATCCACTCGGTTCCGCTTGACATCTACTTTCTTCACCTGGCCCAGCTCTCCAGGACCAAAACTGTGCTCTCCTCGGCCCCCCAGCCGCGCACCAAATACTGGATTATTGCTGTAGCCATCCCCACATCCGGAAGTGCTCTCTGCCTTGAGCACCACGAAGACTCCCCGCCACTGAGCCTCCAGAGCGTCCTCTATCTTCCCCGCCTGGGCGGGGTTGCCCGCTGCCCAAACCAAGAAGGCTAGAAAGCAAATCCTACCGGTCAGTTTTACCCTGGGCACGAGGGATACCCACCCCAGGTCGGCTCTCCACACCGGCCCCTAAGCTCCGACCAACTTGGTGAGTCTTTGGAGTTTGGCAACTTGTTTCGGTTTGAGGTTCTTGCTCTTGAGGTCTCTGCCGGCGACGCCGAGGCGAATCTCGACTGCACGGGCTTGCATCAAGGCCTCTGATACTGCGAAGGGTAGGTCACAGACGGCTCTCCCCTGTCGAATGGACAGGGGAAGAAGGGCTCCCGGGTTAATTCGATAACTACCCTTGCCCTCCAGCGAGCAAGAGTGAGTGCTGCGCACACCATCTATCGATAGCTCAACTTCCTCGGTGACGAAACGCTTGCTCAGGGAAGCATCCACTCTCACCGTAAATCGAGCCTGGCGGCTCTCCGGTTGGCGCACATGCCAAAGGTAAGAAGCAACACTCATAGTGCTGTTGACGAGGATTCTCGGACTCGAATGCCAGGGTCCCTCGGGGACAGGATCCTCAACTCCAGCAGGCCTGGCGTCCGGGGTCTGTGGTTGTGCCTGCCCCGCTACCGGAAGATTCAAGAAAATGATGGCTGCTAAGCCCATGGAGAGCGCCATCGAGAAGCTAGTGGAAAGTGATCTCGTTGCAATTTTCATATTTCGCCCTTTCTGTGAAAAATCCCTTCTGAAGGACGACGCGCAAAAGGGTGAGGGAACTCCTCACGAGCCCTCACCCTTTCTTGTCTTTTCTTCTCTCTCAATGGCTGAGCTGACGGCGGATCATCTCCACTCTTCAAAATCGTCGAGAATGATCTCGCCACTGGACCCCGCGCCTACACTGGCAACTCCTAGCTCCACCTTGTCGAGGCTCCTGGAGGAGTTGTTGAGATCGAGAACCTCAGCAACGGCACCATCCACAGAAATACGCAACCCACCGTTACTGGACCCGCTATCGCTCGTCCAGGCCTGAAGCTCTACCTCGAACGGGCCATTGGCTGGAGCTGAAACCCATGGGGTGTGCTGCAAAGCTCCCTCATCATCGCGAACATTGGCCCGCAGCTGAAACTTACTCCCAGTCCACTGAGCCTGTAGCCTCAATACCGATGATGGGTAGGCATCGGAGTATCCTCGCAAAAGGAAGATGCGCTCGAAGGCAGGCATCGACAGTAGGCTCAAATCTACCGTCATCCGAGCCTGATAGTGACTCACGCTCCAATCGAAACGATGATCGACGAAGCAGTCTGGAAAAGCTGGATTGAGGATTAACCTATACTGCCCAGATTCTCCCCCTACCGGCACAGGGCCACATTGTTGACTGTCCCAGAGACGAAAGTCTCCAGTCTCGAAAAAGTCGGCAAACAGAGGCTGCAACCTCGGACGACGAGGGAGGTCCCAGATCTGAATATCGTCAAAATGCATCGGCCCAACCCATCCGGTGCCCCCTTCAAGGCCCCAGGTCCATGTCTCGAGATTGGCGTAGTAGTTGTCCAGGGCCTGCAGCTCTCCAACCAGAGCTCCATCTAGAAATAGCAAGGCTCCGCCATCCTTCGAGGCTTCCGAGGTGGCACGCCACCAATTGATTTCTACCCGCATTCCGCCATCGAAGGGCACTGGATAGGTGGCTGTTGTCTCCCCTCCGTCAAGAGTCGTTTCCAAGTGAACTTCAAAGGTATTCGATGGCTGACTACCGAGGACCACCTCGAGAAAATCCTGGTGGCTGAAATCCCGAGCCGTGATGACCGTGAGGGGAATGATGTGGGGCTGACCATCTCCAGGGTCGATGCCACCGCCTAATCGGGTGCCGCCAGGGTCAAGCCCGGGCTTTTGAACGCGAGGGCAAATGAACACATTTTCAGGTCCTGGATCGACCTTCAAATCTTGAAGCCCGTTCAAAGGATCGACTGAGTCGAGCGTAACGAGTTGAGGGTCTCCATCGATGAACAGTTCTTCGTCGATATTCGAATGAGTCATTGTATCGAAGGTCTCAAAGAAAGTGGATGTTCCGGTCATCCCGGCGACCAGGAATACTGACGCCAAGAAAGTGTCCTCCCCGTTGTCTGGATCGATTTCCACAACAAAACTATCCGACCCTAAACCCCAGAACTTTGTATTAGGTTGATACAGATAGTGATCACCCGACCGAGCTATGGTCCCTCGAGAGGGAAGAAAGTGATCGGAAATAAAGCCATCAGGCGCACCTTCATTGAACAGTATGTCCCTGAAAAATATAGCTACGCCCTGTTTCTCGGCTGGGAGTACGAATCTCTGACCTGCCCAGGCGGCCCCAGGGTCTACGGCGATAGTCAGGTACGCCAATGCTGCAACGACGGATGTCAACCGTTTTCTCCACATCTTGCTCTCCGTTCTCGATCGAATCACACTTCCCCACTTCTAGACTTCCACAAACCTACTCACCGGGACGGCGCTGGACTGCACCTCCCAGTCGACGAAGGCGTAAAACCCAAGCCAAACTCCTCATTCTGGTGAAGGAAGAACCCTATCTCATTCGTGGGGACCGCATTGCTGTAACTGGGTACGGTAAACTCGGGGAATGGTTCACTCCCAAAAACAGGAAGTTACCGGGCTTCTTCTGGATTGGAGCGATGGAAACGCTGCCGCCCTCGAGAAGCTAATGACCATCGTCACTCACGAGCTGCGACGCATGGCGGGTCACTATTTCCGTGGCGAAAGACCCAGTCACACTCTTCAACCAACAGCATTGGTCAATGAGCTCTATTTGCGCCTGGCGGATCGACGAAAGGTGCAGTGGCAGAACCGAGCCCAATTTTTCGCCTTCGCTGGGGAGACCATGCGCAGGATCTTGGTGGACCACGCCAGGGCCCAAAAAGCTAGTAAGCGGGGAAGCGGGGTGGCAAATCTGGCCCTCGATGAGGCGATGGGTGTCCCCCATAGCGAGACTGTGGACCTTATCGCTCTGGATGACGCCCTCGAGGCCTTGGCCCAGTTGAATCCGAGACAGGCAAAAATAATCGAGCTTCGATGCTTCGCCGGTCTCAGCCTGGAAGAGACCGCGGCTGTTCTCGAGATCAGTGAAGCGACGGTCAGTCGAGACTGGACAGCAGCCCGTGCCTGGCTCTTCAGGGAGCTTAGGGAGGGTTGAAGGTTGACCCCCGAGCGCTGGGACCAGATTTGCGCGATCTTCCACAAAGCCCTAGAAATACCCTTTGACGAACGGGAGCCTTTTGTCCGCGCCGCTTGCGGCGAAGACACGGACCTGCTCGAAGAGGTTTTGTCGCTAGCCCTTTCTCACCAGGAGGCAGGGTCTTTCATTCAACAGCCCTTCGCAGACCTCTCGCCGGGAACCGTCCAGGGCCTGGCCGTGGAACCGGAAGAGCAGATCCAACAGCTCGGACCCTACCGGCTCCTGGAATCTTTAGGACGAGGCGGCATGGGCTCGGTCTATCGAGCCTTACGGTCGGATGAAGCGTTCGAGAAAGAGGTCGCCGTCAAGGTGCTTCGAGGGGACCTCGCTTCCGAAGATCTGGTGAGGCGTTTTCGTAGCGAACGGCAGATTCTCGCCAACCTGGAGCACCCGAATATCGCCCAGCTCTTGGATGGCGGCTCCACCTCGGACGGACGCCCCTACCTGGTCATGGAGCTGGTCAACGGGCTCCCTCTGGATGTGTATTGCCTGCGCCAAGGACTAGATCTCGATGATCGCCTCCGACTGTTTCGTAAAGTCTGCGGAGCCGTCCAGCTTGCCCATCAGAATTTGATCGTTCACCGCGACCTCAAGCCCGGCAATATCCTGGTGCAAGAGGACGGAGAGCCAAAGCTATTGGACTTTGGCATCGCCAAGCTTCTAGAGGAACAGGGCTTCCAACAGACTCTCGTACAGACCGGCACGGGTCTTCAACCCATGACCTTGGCCTATGCCAGCCCAGAACAAATCCGAGGCCAGGCCATCACCACAGCCAGTGATGTCTATTCCCTGGGGGTCCTTCTTTTCCAACTTCTCACGGGCCATATGCCTTACGACACGAGCGGTAGGGATCTACAGGCCCTCGCTCAGGCCATTTGCGAGGATTCTCCAACCAGACCCTCAGCGGTGCGAGATACTGAGACCTCCACCAAGATTCCCACCGAGAACTCAACTGAATCCGACCTACCAGCCTCCTGGATCCGGCGGCTGACAGGTGACCTAGATGCCATCCTATTGAAGGCTCTGCGCAAGGAACCCAGCCGGCGCTACTCCTCGGTGGAGCAGTTCTCCTGGGACCTAGAGAGATACCTCGGAGGGCTGCCGGTTGCGGTGCGCGATAACGCCTTCTCCTATCGAGCCGGGAAGTTCCTCCGGCGACACCGCTGGGCAACCACTGCAGCTGTGGCCGCCGCTGGGGTGGCATTGATCTTTTTCTCGCTCCTCCTAGCTCAGCGTCGCCAAACTCTTCAGGAACGGCGCAGCGCCGTGGAGACGGCCCAGTTTCTCGCCGGGCTATTCGACAGCAATGACCCCGACAAGAGCTCCGGAAGGAGCCTGACGGCACTAGAAATTCTCGATCGCGGCGCCGAGAAGCTGCAGCAGGGCTTTCTGGACAATGACCCTCATGTACGAGCGGATTTGCTACAAACGGTAGGCGACGCCTATTTCAAGCTCGGAGCCTTGACCCAGGCCAGACCCCATCGGGAAAAGACTCTGGCTCTGAGAAGGCAGGGAGGGAGGGGCCGAGGACGATTCCTGGGAGAAGCGCTCCTGCGAATGGGCGAGCTCGAACACGCGTCCGGTCGGTATGAAGAGGCTCACGACTTTCTGTCCGAAGCCCTGCCCCTATTGGAAGACGAAGCGTTTACGGATCTCAGAACCCAGGCTCTCGCTGAGTTGGGAACCGTTGAGCAAGCCCAGGGTCATTTCGAGAAAGCAGAGGAGCTGCTCCGCCAATCCCTTCGGGAGCAGCAGCTATGGTTAGGTGAGAACGGCTTCGAGACGGCCCCGACCCTCACGGCTTTAGGGGGCCTGTTCCAGGAGAAGGGTCAGCTGGAATCGGCGGAGACCTTCTACAACCAAGCTCTTGATCTGCTCCGCAAAGAGCACGGAGAAACCCACTCTGAAGTCGCCGGCGCTCTCCAGAATATGGCTCAGGTGCAGGCTAGCCTAGATCGCTTCGACGAGGCGGAAGAAGGGTTCCGTAGAGCGCTGGAGATTCAACGCCACCTCTACGATCGCCCCCACGGTAGCCTGGCCACAACCCTGTACAACTTCGCATCTTGTCTGCACGACAAAGGAAGGTTTGGCGAGGCAAAAGTGCTCGCCCAGGAATCCCTCGAGATCCGCCGCGAGGTCTTGGGGCGAGGGCCACATCCCCGTATCGCTCGATCTCTGAATCTCCTGGGAATGATCGAGTCTGAGCTGGGGGACTTGCAACAAGCCGAAGTTTTCTTGCTCGAGTCCCTCGCCATGGGACATGAGATCCATGGCCAGGAACATTCCGGAATGGTCGGCACGATGGCCAACCTGGCTCGCATACTCCAGACCCGAGGCCGCTTTGAAGAGGCGGAAGCCTATTTGAGACGCTCGTTGGAGCTGACGGAAGAAACCTACGGCGGCAACCATGTGCGCGTAGCTACCGTGCTCTACAGCTTAGGCCCGGTGCTGAGAAAGGCCGGCAAACTCGGAGAAGCGGAGCTTACCTACCGACGGGCCTTGAAGATCCTCCAAGAGCAACTCGGCACGGACCATTCCAGAGTCGCCACCGCCCGCCAAAATCTAGCGGTTCTCCTGTTGGACGAGGGACGCCCGGGAGAGGCTGAAACGGAGTTTCGGGAATCTCTCAGAATTCTGCGGCAGCAGCTCGGCGAGCAGCACCCTTACGTCGCTGTGACTCTAAAGAGCCTGGCCACGGCTCTTCTCGATCTGGATCGTGGGGAGGAAGCCGAACGGCTGGCCCGAGATGCCTTGGACATCTATGCCCACACCCACCAACCGAATCACCCCTGGGTACTCGCAGCCCGAGGGGTTCTTGGAGAGAGCCTCACCGCTCAAGGGCAGTTTCCTCAAGCCGAAGAGATCTTGTTGGGCGCACTGGAAGAGCTCCAGGGGCAAGAGGCTTCCCAATCTGCTCTGGACCGTGCCCAAGAGCGCCTGGAGAATCTCTACTTGGCCTGGGGGAGGCCGCAGACAGCTCGCCAAGGCTCCTAGCCGTTCGCCATCGCCGGATCCATCAACACACCCCATTAGTTGACTTAGTTTAATAAGATGACTAACCTTTTCTCCATGACTACCGTCAACGTGCACCAAGCCAAGACCCACCTCTCCCGCCTGCTGGAACGAGTCCGCGCCGGGGAAGAAGTGATCATCGCCAAGAGCGGCAAACCCTATGCCCGACTCTGTCCCCTCGAATCGCCTCCTCCTCGCCGCCCCGGTCTCTTGGTTGGGAGCGTCGGAGAGGCTTTTTTCGAGCCGTTGCCGGAGGACGAACTCGAGGCCTGGGAAAGTTGAGATTTCTGCTCGACACTCACGCTCTCCTCTGGTGGCTCTTCGATGCACCGGAGCTGTCCAAGACGGCCCGCGAGCTGGTTGCTGACCCTGCCAACGAAATCCGAGTCTCTGCCGCCAGTGCTTGGGAAGTCAGTACCAAATACCGTCTAGGGAAGCTGCCGGCCGCCCGGGAACTGATGCAAGATCTCGGCGGCTGGCTCCAACGGGCCGGGTTCCAGGAGCTGCCCATCACCATCTCCCACGCCCATCAAGCAGGGGCTTGGCCTCAGGCTCACCGCGATCCCTTCGACCGCATGTTGGCAGCTCAAAGCGCCCTGGAAGACCTCCCGCTCATTTCTCGAGACCCCAAGCTCGCCCCCTTCGGCATCCGCCTCGTCTGGTAGGCCAGGTAACCCGGTGGGTTGCTTCTTCACCGCAAGGCCTCCTCCTACTTTTGTCGCGCAATACCTATGACTCTTGACTTAGCGCTGACCACCGAAAGAGTGCCGAGTTCCCGCCCTCCGCTAGATGCGCAGCGACCCTCCTGCCCTTGAAGATGGAACTCTCGAATCCATCACAACGACCCAGATCCTCAGGTCTAGACCTAGGACCTCGGTCAGCACACGGGAGGACCCCATGTTCCTATCGAAAAGAGGTTTCGTTTCTCTTCTCCGAGTCGCAGCCCTGGCCGCTGTTTTCCTAGCGCCCTCTGCGCCACCCGCTTTGGCGACTGCGCCTTCCAGCCTGGAGGTTCATCTCGACCCGCCACCCAGACTGACTACGCAGGAAACCCTTTCGGTAACAGGCACCGTCCGCCTGAATCAATCGGCGGATACCCTGCGACTCACCTACGAAGGAGAAGGTAGCCTCGCTATGAATTCACTCGAAGAGACTCTGCCGGGCCCTTGGCGCGCCGGGGACAGATTCGAGTTCGGGATCGATGCTCATGGTAGGGAACTCGGGCAGGGACGGTTGATAGTGACTTTGGAGAGCCTAGATGAAAAGGGGAGGCCCCAAGCTCTCCACAGGGCCTACCTCTATGGCCTCGTGGAAGAGGCTCGAATCTGGACCAGCATCTCCAGTTGGACCGACCTTGGCTACCACCGCGCCGAATCCCTGTTTCGCAAAGGCGAGATAGACCCGCAGCAGTACCAGAACCTCCTCGATCGGCTGATCACCGGCCGGTCGGTGACCAGTCCAACTCCTCTTCCAGCTGCCGAGAAAACGGCTCACAGTCGGTGGTTGGAACAAACCCTACGGAATCAAGCAGAGCACGTTCAAGTATCAGGTGAGCGGGAGCAGGTCCTGGAGGCAGCCCCTGCTGCCACCATTCTCACCACCAACATCGAGGGAACCGTTCGTTGGACCGACAGTGCCGGCAATGTCCACTCGGTTCCCGAGGCGTTGGTGGAGATCTACAAACCCCTAGCCAGCGGTGAGCAGTTCATCACCGAGACCAGAACAAATGCCGAAGGTTTCTACGAGGCTCAGGCCAACCATGACGACTCCGAAACCGATCAGCTCTTCGTGAGAGTTCTGGCAGAGTCCACTGTGGCACGACTTCGCTCCGAGAACGACAGCCGAACTTACCGGCTACAATCCGAACCATTCCAGGCCTTCGACGGAGCTACCTTCGCCATCCCTCTTACCGCCGGAAACGACCTCGACAGCGACAAAGCCTTCGGTCTTCACCACGGCTTGGTGCTCATCGGTGCTTACGCCAGCAAGCTCGCCGGCTCCTTGCCGGACGTGATCGAGGTCCGATTTCCGGGGCTCGGGTCGGGCTCCAAATTCCAGAACGGCAAACTCTTCATCGAAGCGACCGACGCTTTCGATTGGGATGTTCTTCATCACGAGTATGGCCATTACTTTCAAGCCGTCCATGGCTTTGTCAATTCGCCCGGAGGAATCCACTCCATAACCGCAAACCTGTCAAACACACCGGAGTCGGATACAACAACGGCTGCCCGGGGCAAGGACAAGGGAATTCGCCTGGCTTGGTCTGAAGGATGGGTTACCTTCTTTGGGATTCGAGGTCAGGTCGACGCTCAAGCAAGTAGCTTGGGCATTCCCAACGTCGGAGATGTGAGTTATCACGAAACGGATGAGCAGACCTTCAACGTCAACCTCGAGACCTGCTTCTTCACTCGCTCCATCAATGGCGACTTCTGTGTCGGAGAGGACAACGAATTCTCCGTGGCCGCTGCCTTGTGGGACCTCGTGGACTCCACGAATGAGACTGGAGACCGCGTCGATCTGACGGACAAGCGGTTGTTCGAGATTTTCAAGGTGGCGGCCCCGACCACGGTCGGCGCCGCCTGGGAAGCTCTCGCCGCCGCCTTCCCGTCTACCTCCGATCGGGTAGATCATGGATCCGTGTTTGGCCTAGCCCACATCGCTCCCCAGTTGAACGCTCCGCCGGACAACCTCATCCTGCTCAGAGGAGATCCACCGCCGACCTTCCGGTGGCTAGCGAACGGAGGAGGCACGCCGAACCCGCTGACGGAATTCCGGGTTAGCTTCTACTCAGAGACCTTTGAAGGCCCCTTCTTTCAGGCGGCAGTCTCAGGAAATGAGTTCACTCCGTCTCAAGCCGATATGGATAGCCTCGTGGACGTAGGTGGTCCGATCCGCTGGGTCATCGAGGGCCGTAGCCTGGCGGGCACACCACTGGCAGACAACCCTCCGACTCCATCTGTACTGACCACTCCTCCCGGCAGCAACCTCGGGCACTATTGGAGTGGCTTTCGGACCCTTTCGCCGCCCAAAACAGCGATGATCATCGATGACACCGGGAGCATGGGGGAAGAGATCAACCGAGTCCGGGGTTCCCTGGCTTCGTTCATCGACCGGGTAGAGGCCACCTTGCCGGAAGGCGAGGCGCCTCCCTCCTTAGCCCTGTTGACCTTTAAGGACAATGTAACCCGGCGAATCGCCTCCAACGATGTGGAAGCGGTGCGAGCTGCAGTCAATGCTCTCTCTGCCTCCGGAGGCGGCGACTGCCCGGAGTTCAGCGCCCAGGCCCTGGAAGCCGCTGCCACGAGCATCGGGCCCGGGGGTACAGTGGTGCTCGCCACAGACGCCTCCTCCCGCCCAGGAGTTAACCTGGGAGCCCTGATCCAGCGCCTCCGAGCCATCGGCGTGAGCGTCAATACGATTCTCTCCGGAGATTGTGAAGGCATCGACTCTCTAAGCTCCCCCTCTAGCTCGGACCGTGTTGAGCTCTCTCTGGAAAGCCAGCAGGAAGGGCTAGATCGCCTAGCCGGAAACGAGGTTGGCGGAGATCAGGAAGAGCCCCCCCTCGGCCCCATCGACGTTCCGGAACAAGCTCCCCTGGACGCTCATGGAGACTCTCCCGAGTTGGCGACGACTCTGCTGCTTGGAGAAGAAGGAAGCCGTGGAATCCTGGTAGCAGATGGAACCGACCTAGATTTCTTTCGCTTCACTCTGGAGCAGGGACTCACGTATCGCATCGACATGGCCCGAGATGGTGGTGCCGTGATCTTGGTAGCGCTCCTGGATCTGGACGGGGCAACGGTCTTGCAATCCAGGAGGCTCTCCAACTCTTCTCTTCAGAGTCTCGTTTTCACCCCAACCGAGTCCGGAACTTTCTTTCTCAGAGTGGTCCGCGCCAACGGCACCAGTCCAGCTCCTTATGAGGTCTCGGTGCGGGAAGATGCCTTCGCTCTCCTCAGCTCCGCTGTCGAGATGTTCTCCACCATCTCCCAACAGACCGGCGGCGTCTTCTTGGTGCGAGACGGTGTCAACTCGGGCCAGCAAGAAGAGTATGAGGCCGCTCTCTTCAACGTCCTGCTGAGCTCCGTTCAGCCGGCGGTTCTGGCCAGCAATCCGGGCAAACTACCTCGCTCCTCCACCCTCGCGGTCGAGCTCAACGGCCGGGGCACCAATTGGCGAGCTTCCAGCACGGTTTCCTTCACCGGCGAAGGAATCGAAGTCCTGAATACCGAGGCCCGCTCGGCAACTTCCTTGACCGCCTTTCTTCAGGTCGACCCGGCAGCCTCAACCGGCTTCCGAAACGTCGAGGTGGTGACGCCCTTGGGAAGTGAAGTCGAAGTCGCCTTTGGACAGGATGTTATCGAGGTCACCGGCGCCCTCTCTTCGCCCACTCTGCTGAGCGTCGAACCCAGTGTTCTGGAACGAGGTACATCCACAACCGTCCTGGTTCGCGGGCTCAATACAGCGTGGGATGTCTCCTCGACCCTTAGCCTAGGTAGCAGCATCACTGTTTCCACCACCACCGTGCTTTCTAACGATCTCTTGGAAGCACAGGTCGCCGTGTCGGAAGAGGCTCCTATAGGCTTCCGCACCGCCGCCGTCACCACCGCCGGATTTGGCACCCAAAGTAAGAGTCGGGCCCTTTTCGTGAGTAGCGGAATCGCCGCCATCGCGGAGATTCTCGCCGTCTCTCCCGAACAGGGCTCTACGGGAGAAACTCTTACAGTCACCGTCACCGGCCTCAACAGCCAGTTCGAGGAGGGCTTGACAATCGCTGACTTCGGCGCTGGGATCGAGACCTTGGAGGTAGAAGTGCTGTCCCCGGAAGAGGCTCGAGTGACCATCGCCATCCTCCCGGATGCGAACCTGGGATTCCAGGATGTCAGCTTGACCACCAATGATGAAGTCGCAGTTCGTCTGAATGGTTTCTTCATTCAAGAAGGAGGTCAGGACGAGGATGACGACGGTGTGCCGGACGAGCTAGATCTCTGCCCAGGAACGTTGGTCCCCGAAGGGGTACCTACCGTGCGCCTCGGTACCAACCGCTGGGCTCTGGTAGACAATGACGGCCAATTCGACACTCGGACCCCGGGAAATAGACCGCCGACGGAGGCGTTCTCCCTACTACAAACCGGTGGTTGCTCCTGCGAGCAGATCATCGAGCAGCGAGGTCTGGGCCAAGGGCACCGCAAATTCGGCTGTAGCACCGGAGTCATGCGAGGTTGGGTCGGTTCCGTGACCCTCTAGGGAATCCTCCAGAAAGCCCCCACCGGAGGGGCCGCCGAGAAACTCACGGCCGGAGGGTTGCGTCAGCCGCTCTCCGGCCGACTTGAGTCGGCCTCCAGGGAATCTCTCCTGGACCGAGGCCGGGTCTCACGAAGTCTGCTGAAAAACGAAGGAGGGGTCTCGCTGAAAGTAGAGCAAATAGGTAGCAAGATTTTCGAGAAGACGAAGACTGACCTGAGACAACGTAGCGGCATCCTGAAAGAGCATCAAAGCTATGTAAGCTTCCCGATAGGACTCCTGCTCAGTGAACAGCGGTGCTAGTTTGGCGGCGATCTCCTGAACGTCCCCGGCTCGCCCCTGCATCAGATAGGCCCGAGCAAGATCGATCGAAACGAGGGCTTCGTCGACCGTCAGCTCCAGCTGAGAAAAGCCGTGCTGCACTGCCCTGAAGTGGCTCACCGCCAAATCCAACTCTTCCATCCCCAAGGCAACGAGACCTTCGATCCAGAGAGCCTTCAGCCTGGTGACGTCGTCCCCGAACAAAGGAAACAAGGGCCCCAGAGCTGCCAGCTCTTGGCGAGCTTCCGCGAAACGTCCCAAGTCGCAAAGGCTCAGCGCTAGATTTTTCCGCACATAGAGCAACATACGGTCTGGCTCTTGCGTTTCTAGGCAGCCGATCAGCCGTTCGAAAACCGCGACCGCCCGATCGCTTCTTCCTAAATCTCGATAGACGAGCCCTAAGTAAATCTCGCTCCTCAAAGCCTCTTGGTCCAATCCCATGGATTTGAAACCTCGAATTGCACGACCCAGGAGCCGTTCAGCTGCACCAAATCGCCGTTGGTAGAAACGGATGAGGCCTTCGAGTTTGTCGATTTCTGCTCTTACCGAGGGATCGCTGCCAGATTCGACTTTGAGGAGAAATCTGGAGTGCGATATGACCTCAGAAGCTTCCGGCAATCTACCGATCACCCGCCAGGCGTTGGCGACGTAGGCCACAGCCCGGGCGTAGAGCTCACCGATAAGAGGAGACAGCACCGAGTGCTCCAGGACCGCACGGGCTAATTGAGCAAATAACAAAGAGTCATGAGGCTTGCCCGGCATGCACTCACGGCTCGATTCGATGAGGAGATTGCCAAGTGCTGCACCCTGATAGATCTTGGGCGCCTTTTCTACGGCCTCGAGACGTAGGTCCCGCGGCATTGCCGCCAAGTCCCTCACCCTTTCGAGAGCAATGACCTGCTCCGCCCTAATTCTCTTCATGGAAGATTCGGCGTGAAAGGGAAGCTCCTGGGTAGGTGTCTTCTGCTCGAGGTGGGTATGGGCGCCTTCTTGGCGCCAGCCATCGAAGGCTCGCTGGCATTCTGGGCACAAATCGAACAAATGCTGTAGAACTAGGGGTACCAGTTCTTCAAGATTCCGCTCGCCATTGAATGCACCATTCAATAGCTCCCGCGAAAGGTGCAGATGTGCCATGGCCTAAAGCTCCGCAGCTCTTGTTACGACCCTCAGAAATTTACCTGTCGCCACAGTTCTATCACGGTAGGGCTATCTCGGGACAGCCGAACCCTGCCACCAGCCGGACTCGCTGGCAGCGTCCGAGCATGAATTCGACCTGTCGCATCGGCATCAATGACCAAATTTGACGACGAATCCTAGCGGCGCAGGTCCAACTCGCATCCGCTCAGATACGTACCTGCTTTCTTCCGCCAGATTTCTAGTCGAAATCGGGTGCCTAAAAGGCTCCTCTCATTTCAAACCAGGACACCACTGACTCTCCCAGAGCTGGTGGCAGGACCCAGCTCCTCAGCCGTCCGGGCCAGTTCCCGCTCCCCGGTCGCAACCGTTGGCTCCCCCTCCCACATTGAAACCCTCGATAACTAACCCGATCCAAGTCCACAAATCCTGCATTTTCAGCTCCTCTCTGGCGATCCCAGACCACCCCCTGGCCTCACAATCGCGGCAGAAGATGAAGGACCACCAATCTGTTTGGTTCCCCAAGTATCGCCTGTAATCGGCCGACTTGCTTAGGGAGACCAGCAGCGAAGCTCTTTGCATTGACTAAGAAATCGAGCCCTGTCGATAGACCTGACGTTGGGGCTCATTGGAACCCAGGTTCGAACCGGTGCCAGCTGGAGCTGACTCGTCAGACAAGGATAGGGAGATCTAGGATGGATGGAGCGTAGGGAAGGGACACCCCAGGCCAATTCGGACTATCCCAAAACGTCGAAAGCCGCCCGAGGAGGCGGCTACTTCTGCGACGATGCGATCTGAAAACTGGTGGAGCCGATCGGGATCGAACCGACGACCTCCTGAATGCCATTCAAAAGACACTACCCGAACGACCTCCCACAGAGCCGCACAAAGTCCATTTTTACAGATATTTACCGTTGACGCTCTTCGACGAGCTACGACAGAATTCTCTATATTTTGCTGACACTGTGCTGACACGGCAAGCAAGAGGGGAATTCATGAAGCTCACCAAGACCACTCTCGACCGAGCTGCTTATAAAGGAACTCCGGCTTCGTGCAGAAACGACTCGACCACCTGGAGTCGCTGCGTCTTTGGGGATGATGAGGTGCGAGGCTTGGGACTGCGGGTCACTCCAGCGGGCAAGAAGTCGTTCATCCTCTTCTACCGTGCCGGGTCTTGGCAGCGCCAAATGACTCTCGGTGCCTATGGCGTGCTCACCCTGCAACAGGCGCGCGCTAGAGCGTGCCAGATTCTGGGTGCAGTAACCATGGAAGGGCGCGACCCGCTCGCCGAGCGAAAAGCTGCGACAGTCAAAGCGTGCACCGTAGCGCAGCTGGCCGAGCGCTACATGACCGAACCACCGAGGTAAAAAAGAAGCTCACGAGCGTCAAGACCGACCGGCAGATGCTGCGGGACTTCGTGGTGCCCAAGCTCGGACATCTGGCGGTTGGGGATGTCGGACGACAGGATGTGGCCAACTTGCACCACAGTCTGCGGGAAAAGACCTATCTCGCCAACCCTGTTCTCGCCCTCACCTCGAAGTTGCTCAATCTGGCTGAGAAATGGGGTTTGCGCCCTGATGGCTCGAATCCTTGTCGGCATGTTGAGAAGCTCAAAGAGCGAACTCGTGAGCGTTACATGACGTCGGAAGAACTCTCTCGACTCACGCAGGCTCTCGCCGAGGCTGAAACCGATGGCCGCCAGAGCGTGCACGCTCTGGCGGCTCTACGGCTCCCGATTCTCACCGGATGCCGCCTGCGGGAGATTCTGCGGCTCCGTTGGGAGCACGTGGACTTCGAGAACGGTCGCTTGGCTCTGCCGGATTCGAAGACTGGAGCGAAGACGGTGTTCTTGGCGACAGCGGCGCAGGGGATCTTGGCAGGCACTCCGCGTACCCTGGGGAATCCGTGGGTGATTGAGGGCAGAAAGCCCTGCACCCATCTCTCTGACCTGAAAGGCCCATGGCGGAGGATTTGTCAACGAGTGGAACTGGAGAATCTGCGGATTCATGATCTGCGGCACAGCTTTGCAGCCATCGGGGCAGGCCCGGGTCTCTCGCTTCCGATGATCGGCAAGTTGCTTGGGCATACGCAACCGCGAACCACCGCGAGATACGCCCACTTGGCAGCTGATCCAATGCATGAGGCGGCGAATCTGATTGGAGATCGTCTGATGGCGGCGATGGGTAGGAACTCGGTTCCCAGGTCTTAGTAGACGATTCTCTTGCGCTGCTTTCTTTTTGTCGGCATCATGCTTGCCGCAAATTGAGCATCCTGAAATAACTGTCTCTGCTCATTCGGAATCCCCGCTACCCTCGTTCAGGATCATCGCCCATCTTCTGAGCTCCTCGGCTACCGGGTTCACTTCTGCGGTGAGGAGGTCCACCATACTTGCCCCCACCTTCTCAGATCGCCCCATAAGCCCGTACAGAAGAGAGACTCCAGCAGTTCGATAGGCCGACTCACAGGTGAAGGAATTCGGCGCTTTGAAGACGAGGCGCTGGGCTTGGTGGCGTTGGCACAGATTCCCGCGTTCCCAGTAGAGGAGCGGGTTCTTGAGCAGCTCACGTTCTCTTTCCAGAACCGGTTCGAGTACAGTCTCCGACTCATCATCTGCGGTGCGTTGTTCGAGTTGCTTGTACTCCTGTTGCAGAGATTCCAGCTGATTCTCGTAGAGCTGCTGGACTGCCGGGCTGGTCTCTTTCCCGATAGCTTGCACGAATGTGGCCGTCTCGCCCTCGATTTCCTGAAGACGCTGTCCGCGCTTCTTCTCCTGAATCCGACTGAGTTTCTGACGATCCCGGAAGCACTCAATGAGATCCGCCTCAAAAAGACAGAAGGCTCTAGTAGTAGGAACCGCTTCTGCCGGCTTGGCGGCAAAGAGCCGGTTCACTCTCTTCGCACGGAGATGAATACAGCCTCGGGAAAGACAGCGGTAATAGGGATATTTCTTGCTCCTGCCCTGAGCGAAAGAAGCGGTGATCTGGCAATTGTGAGCTTGGCAGTGAATGAACCCGCGCAAGGAGAACTCGCGGGGAATGGCTTTGGAATTTTTGAGAGGTGGGTGGAGCTTTGCCGTCATCTCTAGCCTTTTGAGAATGCGGCGATGGTCAGCCTGCGACATCAGGGGTTCATGGACACCACGAAAACGCAGATCCCATTTCCGGCAGACACACCAGCCAGCGTACAGCTCGTTGCGGAGAAACGCCCGAATGGCTTGCCGTGAGTACGTTCCACACTGAGACCATTTGCTCTTGCAGCCATTTCTTTCCAAGAAGCGAGCCACGTCTCGTTGGGTGACCAACGTACCGTTGGCGAAACCAAGAAGCGCCTTGCGCACAATGTTGGAGCACTCGGAATCAGGCACCAGAAGTTTCTCGCCATTCCGACGAATTCGGGTATAGCCAAGTGGTGGAGGAAACGTCCAATGCCTGGCTTCGAAGCGAGCTTTCATCCTCCGAATGACCTGCCGACGATTCTGTTCACGCTCTAACTGGGCAGTGGCGGCGATAACGGTCTCAACGAAGGCTCCTTCCGGGGAGTCCTCAAAGCGGAAGGTTGGTCAGAGGGGAAAGGCACTACGGACGGAGAGTTCTTTGCGGAGTTTGAGGTGGAAGACGGCATCGCGGGCAGAACGCTTGATGTCGTCGAAAATGACGGCGATCTCGTCGTCTTGCTCATCGAGGTATTCCAGGAGGGCGCGAATTCCCGGTCGTTGCCAGAAGTCGCCACCACCGGTGAAGTCGTCGGTGAAGACGCGAGTGACGGTGAAGCCTTGGTCAGCGGCGACGCTACGGCAGGTGCTCTCCTGGCTGGAGACCCGGCAGTAGACAACGGCTTGCTTCAGAATATGGGGAAAAATCGTAAAGCACTATAGCTCTCCTCGCTCTTGGGCATCAAGGAGTTCTGCGCAGAGGAAGTGCAGACTCTCCAGCAGCTTGTTGAGTTCTGCGTCGGAGATGTTGCTGGCATCGGCTCCGACGATTTGGCGGGCGTCGTGGAGGCTGAGGGCCATCGGAGCGCATGAAATAGAAGGCCCTGGGGAGGATGGCAGGAAGAGGGAAGAGGTGTCGAGAAATCGAGGGAAAAGGCTGGAGGTAGGGAAGCCCAATGAGCCTCTCTTGGCCTGATCTTCGCTTTCGTAGGTGAAGAGTAAGGAGTGCATGCAACCGAAGGCGATCATCTACACAGAAACAGGCTTACTGCCATCCGAGCAAAAAGACGTGAGTCCACCGATTGGATCCGAATGAACAGAGCCGCCGGCCAATCGAAGCCTTCATTTTCCTGCAATATTCAAATGCTTCTAATAGGTATCTATTACAAATCACTCAAAATAAACTAAACATTCACCGCCTCGAATACTTCGCAATTGAGTGGGAGGGGAGACATGAACCGACGATCGATCCAATACCTATTCTTACTTACCCTTATGACGATACCGGCAGCGCTCATCACAGCGCAAGACGTCGTAATCTCGGTGACGGATTCACAGTTTCACCCAGTCGATAGCGTCTGCATCGACGCGGACCGCAGCGGTCGGGGGCGTGAACCTTGGTTCTGGAAAGAACCGATCGAGTGCGACGACGCTGAGGGAACACCGACTTCTGAGTGTGACTTTTGGTTCAGCCTCAATCGCTCCGATGATCCCAACATGTACCCAGAACTCGGCTCTTGTACACGGATTCCGGCAGAAGCCTACACTTGCAACCTCCTGCCCGAGCCCCTCGGCCCTCGACCCCCGGAATGGAATGATTGGGTCTGGGATCCGGCGCTTCGTTCTGATTGCATTCCGGCGAATTGGGCAGTTTGGAGACCGACAGGCAGTAAGAAGCTCCCGGAACCAGGGTGTTATGCCGTCCTAGCTGAGATTCCGCCAGCGCAGGGACGGTTTGGCACGCTAGGTGATGGAATCACGGCCGATGCCGGTTACGTGATCTTTCACGAGGGTCGAGCTGAAGTTGTCCGGGCAGATCACCGCACACCTAACCCTGAACACTTGTTGGGAGTCTACGGGTTCAATAACAAGGGCCAAGAATACATATACCTTGACGACATCACCGAGGACTCCGGCTTCAGGCCAGCAATCGAGAAGGCTATTGCCATAGGCGATATTATTTTCAGGCCGAGTGCATGCGTTCCGCCTACCGAAACTGAGACGGTTTTCGAACATACCTGGGGGGGAGAAAAGGGCGGCCAGGCATTTGGTGATCTAGTCGGTGATCCAGTGACGCCCACTACCGGCAACTTCACACTACGGGAAGAAGATATTGGAATACCCGGATTGGGTGAGAGCGAGCTTGCCATCCGTCGCTTCTACAACGCACAGAAGTTGAACACTGGCCTCTTCGGAAAAGGCTGGACAACAGTCGCGGACGTACGCCTTCAAATCTATTCAGACAGATCAGCCATGATCTGGTTCGAGGACGGCCAGGGACGCTATTTCAAATGGAACGACAGTGCATTCTCTGGCGCCAATGGTATCTTCGATCAGCTCGAAGAGATTACCGGCGGCTGGCGCCTGACCACTCCGGATCAATGGGTCTACGAGTTCGAAGCGCATGGTCTTGCCGATGCTTTCGGTCGGATCACTCAGAAGATCGACCGCTACGGCAACGCCACCACCTTCGCCTACGATGCTGACGACCAGCTGCTTTCCGTGACTGATGCTTCAGGCCGATCGCTGAACTTCACCCATAGCGACGAACGAATCACTTCGATGTCAGATCCTCTGGGACGCCGCTGGTTGTACAGTTACTCGGATGACAAGCTCTCGGCAGTCACCGATCCCAGAGGCGGCATCGCCCGCTACGGCTACGGTGACTCACAGTGCATGACCTCGGTTTCAGATCCGGAGGGCATCGTCTACCTTCGCAACGTCTACGAGGTCGTTGATGACCGCTGCCGCGTTGTAGAGCAATACGACGCTGCGGGGACCGTTAGCACTTTTTCTTACAGTCCTGGCGAGACGGCTTTCACCGACAACCTGGGCCGCACAACGACCTTCGTCTTTGACCAAGCCTTCCGTCGGACGGAGCGCATCGACGCATTGGGAGAATCGGAGCGGTTCGTCTGGAATGATGAGTATCAGCTTCAAGAGTACACAGACCGGCGGGGCAACAGCTGGTCCTACGACTATGACGACCAGGACAACCTCGTCCACTCCATCTGCCCCACCGGTTGCACTACCAGCTCTGTCTACAACGGGGAGAACGACCCTGAGCAGGTGACCAACGCTGTAGGGAATACGACTTCTTTCACGTGGGTCAATGGCAGTCCGGAAGAGATTCTTCAGGCAGATGGTGGAACTACTTCGATGACCTACGATGGCTTTGGGCAGGTCACCAGCCGCACGGATCCCAACGGCAAGGCCACCACTTTCCAGTACGACGGCTTCGGGAGCCTCATCGAGATTCGGGATCCCTTGGGGCAAGTGACGAGCATGACCTACGACCTTGCGGGCCGCCAACTCTCGATGACTGACGGAAACGGGCGCACGACTCGCTTCGCCTTCGATGCCGGCAACAACGTGGTTGCAGTCATCGATCCGAAGACACAGATCACGACCTATGAGTACGCCCTCAACGACCGATTGGTGCGCCTGACTGATCGCCGTGGTGGTGTGCGCTCGTTCGAATACGATGTCAACCTCCGGCTGGTAGCTGAGGTTGATCCCGAACAGCACCGCACCGAGCACGCCTATGACCTCATGTACAACCGCATCTCGACCCGTGACGCTAGAGGCAACACGACCCAGTTCCGATACGATGATCTCGACCGCTTGGTCGAGATCAAAGATGCCCTAGCCCAAATCAATCGCTTCGAATACGATGAGAATGGCAATCTACTGCGGCAAATCGACCCTCTCGGCGCTGTGACCGAGCACAGCTACGAAGAACGCAACCTACGCGAGTCCACAACTGATGCCTTGAGTGGGCTGACCCAGCGGGAGTTCGACGCTCTGGGACGGCTCACCGCGACCGTCAACCCTCGGAGTGCTCGCACCGAGTACGAGTACGATCCGATGAATCGTCTAGCGGTTGTCCGAGATGCTCTCGGCGGTGAGACCGAGCATGCCTACGATCCGGCTGGCAACCTCATTGTGCGTACCGACGGCAATGGACACTCCACCGTCCTGACCTATGACTCTATTGATCGGCTCACCTCGATTCGTGATCCAGAGGGGCACCAGGCAAACTTGGCCTATGATGCAGTTCGCAATTTGACCCAGGTCACCAATGGCCGGGGCGCGATTACCTACTTCGCATATGACCCCAACGACAACCTAGTAAGGCTTCAGGATGCGCTGAGCGGAATCGCCCTTCTAACCTACGACGCCGAGGACAACCGTACCCACATCACTGACCCCAACGGCAATACGACCCGGTTGGATTACGATCTCGACGGGCTCCTTGTAGGACTCGGCGAAGCCGGTGGCCAAGAGAGCACTCTTGGCTACGACTCAGGGCATAACTTGAGGGCTTTCACCAACGCCAAGGGCCATACAACCCACCGAAGCTACGACCCCCTCAACCGGCTCACGTCGGAGATTGACCCCCTCGGTCATGAAACCCAGTTCGCTTACGATCCGTTGAACCGGCTCTTAGCTCTGACAGACGCTGAGGGTAACACCACAGGCTACGGTTATGACCTCCTAGGGAGGTTGATCGCTGTGACCGATGCCCTGTCCCAGGTGACGGAATACTCCTACGACCCAATGGGCAATCTAACTCTGATCCGGGATGCTAACGCCCAACCAACGAGCTTCGAATACGATCTTCTCGACCGGGTTACTCAGGAGATCAACGCGGTTGGTAGCACCTGGCGCTACGGCTACGATGCCGTCGGAAACCTGGTGGAAAAACGCAACGCCCGGGGTCAGCGAATTGCCCACACCTACAATCGTGATGACCTTCTGGTGCGGTCGCGCTTCCCGGATAAGCCAGACGTCCGATTCAGCTACGACGACGCTCATAACTTGACCCGAATAGTTGATGCCTTGGGAGCCACTCAGCAGGTCTTCGATCTCCTGGATCGGTTGACCAGCTCCACCAACCACGTGGGCCAGGAGGTCGCTTACACCTTCGATGCGGCAGGGAACCGCACCTCGTTCCGCCACCAAGACGATAGCTTGATGCGCTACGAATACGACGCCAACAATCGGCAGAGCCGGATCGTCGACCCCAACGGCAATATCTTCGATGCGAGCTATGACCTGACCCACAACCTCGAGCGCATTGATTACCCGAATTCTACCGCGGCAACGCTGGCCTACGACACGGCGGACCGGCTTTTGAGCTTGACTAACCGCCAGGTCGGCGGTGAGCTGATCAGCCAGTTCGCGTATACCCTTGATCGGGTAGGCAACCGCATCCGAACCGAAGAGGCCTATCGTTGGCCCCACCTCAGGTCGGTCGTGACGGACTACCAATACGACCCGACCCACCGACTCGTCCGGTCCTCGGACGATCTTGGCCGGTTCAACGAATACCAGTTTGACGCGGTCGGCAACCGCCTTGGGCTGCACTCCAACTACGATCCCTACCGCACGCCAACCGATGTGGCACCCTACACGGTCACCTCGTCTTACGACAATGCCGACCGGCTGATCCACGGCGTTCACTCCGTCTTCGGAGCCACGGCTTACACTTACGACGAGGATGGCAATCGCGTGCGCCGCCAGGGTCCCAACGTCTGGACCGGTGCCGACGACACTCTGAGAACCGATTCGAAGTATGACTCGGAGAATCGGTTAACCAGGATCGCCAGCCAGCGCCAGGTCAATCGGCGGCGCTGGCAGAAGCTCGATGAGACCACCATGGAGTATGACGGCTTCGATCGCCTCTTCCGGCGCACTCGTGACAAGAAGCAGGGCGGTGGTGGTCGCAAGTGGTCAGATTTCGTTTACGACGGCCTCGACCCTGTAAGCGAACATGCCCACCCTAGCCCGCAATACACCAACTATCACCGTGGTCTGGGGCGAATGCTGAGCCTTCGGGAAAAACGAGGCGGCGGCCAGGGTAACCTCTACTACTACCATCACGATGGCCTGGGTAGCGTGAGCGCGCTCACCAAGCACAGTGGTCAGAGTGTCCATGCCTACCGCTATTCCGACTACGGCATACCCCTCGACAACAATGGTCGTGCCGCTGACTCCAGCAACTTCACCAACCCCCACAACCATTTCACCTACACCGGACAGGAGTGGGTGGAGGAAACCTGGAATATGCACTTCCACTCCCGGGAGTACGACCCTGTGGCGGGTGTGTGGAGCCGGGCGGATGATTTTAGAGGGGGGCTAGTAGAGCCAGCGACGCTCCATCGGTTTTCCTATGTCGGGGATAATCCCACTCGCTTCCGTGATCGTTATGGTTATAGCCGGGAACCATCAGTGACGCGGTCAGGGCCGGTCCTTCCTAAGTACCTAACTGATGACCTGAGTTCTGCAAATATTCCATCAGCGGCAGCGCTGGTAGCTGACGGAAGCGCAGGATTAGGTTTTGCATTTCGCAAAGATCTTCTAAGGTACAGTGAAGAATTCTGGCATAGCAACTTGATGACTAGAGCTCGATCTCGAGGGGACAGTTCGCTCTGGTCATTCCATGTGGAATCAAGGATCGGTAGGAGTGCTTGGAAGACCGTTAGAGTTGCTGGTGACCTCGCGGGTACAGCTTCTGACGTCATCGATATCGGAAGAAACGTCCATGCGGGTAGTGAAAGGCTAGCTGAGGCCTTCTCGAACGAGAACACGGTACTGGGCAAGCTGGAGGCGATTCCGGCCGAAGTCTCGGCAGTCAGCATCAACACTTTGTGGGATATGACAAGTGCTGTCCCGGTGGGTGCCCTGAAGCTGTGGACAGGTACTAAGGAACTCCTGGGCGGGGATACCAGCTTCGAAAGGATTCTTATCGATGAGGCCGAACGATACGAGGTGACAGGAGACGGCATCAGAGAGAACATTGATTCAGCCCTATCGACTGCCACTGAGTGGTGGACAGCACCTGGGACCAGGGAGCCGAATCAAATACCCAACCCACTGTTGTCGACACTCTGACCGAAAGGAAGGTCTGTCCGCGACGGTGCCAGACCCTTTAGAGGGAGGGGCTCGCCCAATGTTCTCTGAGCCAGGAATTGATTCAAGAGATCGCTTACGCCTGTCGCGTTGTTGAAGAATGCTGAGACCTGGGCAGCCGATCCTATCCAGCAGCGATAATTCAACACCGCCCCAAGTTTACCAGCTAGGCGGCCAAGGTAGCGCTCCAGACACCATGAAAGAATGAGGCATGTATGTCTGCACCGCCAGTTCGAGCGCCTTTAAGGGATCGCCCTGCGAACCCACAGAGAAGGACCCTCACCGCTCGTTACCATCTTGGGCCTCCTTTTCCCCCAGCTAGCGCGGAGGTTTCGACCTTGAGCAGTGGCCCAGCAAAGCTGGCGATCGCAGACCCAGGGACGTTCCCCCGTACCCCCTCGCAGTGAAGGAAAAGAAGCGAAGCTCAGTTCACCTGCTCACCCTTCCGCCAAATGAGCGGCTCTGCCAACTTCCGTTGCAACCTCTGGAGCAGCGTCACCGTCACCGCCTGCGCCCGTGCCGTCTCTTCCAGCAAGATCAACGGAGCCAATGCCGCATCCGGGATATCTAAGGGCAAAAGCAAGGGCAAGGCTTCAAGAGCAACGCGCTGCACCGCTTCCAGCTGACCTGCCTTGGCATGAATGAGAGCCAAGTCCAACGTCGCTGCCGCCGCATTCGGCGCATCACCCTGCTCCGCAAAAAGATTCCGAACCGATTCAAGGGCAGCCGTGGCCACCTCGTACTCGCCGAGCTTCGCCCGCATCTTTCCTTCTATCCACGTGTGAAAGATCTGAATGCGCTCAGGCGTGTGTTCTTCTGAACGATACTTCTCCAGTACCTCTAGCCCGCGAGCGGGATCGCCAGCCTCCCCGATGTAGAGCGCCAGATTCTTGTGCGTAATCAGCACCATCTGGGGATCACGCTCTGCGTCCAAGAGTTCCAGAGCCTTGCCCAGCGACTTCACTGCCTGCGCTGGGACACCCAGACCCGCTTCGATCAACCCCTTCTTGATAAGGACCGTTCCAGCCTGATGGTCTTCCCCTGCTTTCTGGAAGATCGAGATCGCCTGTCCTGCAACCACCTTTGCTTGATCAAGCTGGACTTGATCAAGCAGTAATGACACGCGATAGCTCAGTAGCTCCGCGAAGACGATCGGATCACCAGAGCCAGTCTCCAGAATCCGATGCGCTGAGTCGAAACAGGCTTCCGCTTCACGGTACTCGCCGAAGAGCCGCGAGGCGTTTCCTTCGAGCGCCTTGGCCGTTCCGAGGAGATCCTTTCCAAATGCGCGAGCAACCCGGTCGCTCTGGCCCTTCTTCACCACCTCCCTCGCCAATGCTGCCAACCTCTTCGACTCCCGAGGGTCGCAGACCCTCACCTTGTGAGCGCTCTCCAAGAGGAGCTGCGCCAAGGCTAGGCTCACGTACTTGGTGCGTGTGCGTTGCACCACCCCGACCTGTTCCTGGACAGGGAAGGCCAAGAGAGACTGAAGTAGCTTCGGTGCACGAGCAGCTTCCACACTGAAGACCTCTTCCCTGACCTTCAGCACCCGCTCCCGGGCCTGATCGACAGCATCCGTTCCGCAGACTCCCTCGATCGTTGCCGAATGGTGCCACTCCGCCAGGAGACCACGACCCGGGACGCGACTCCTCGCCGCTTCGCGCCACGCGCGGCGGCAGTCTTCGCAGCACCATGCCAAGTGCGCAATCAGCTCAAGCAGCAGCGCCCGGTCATCCAGGTCACCGTCCATCCACCGGGCGAAGACATCAGTAGAAAAGCATTTGCCACTCACAAGCACCTCCCGCTATTTCCGTAAAGACCGAGAAACCCTAGCAGGCAATTGCGCTCATAAGCCATTACTGTCACAAAATTGCGCTCGACTCCGTCGAATAGGAGCCGAACGCACCAGAAAACTAACCGTCAGGATCGATTCCAGGGCCGTAGTCACCACCATGAAGGTCGGTACTAGAACTAAAACCGAAGAACCCAAGCATCAACCAGAAAAACTCTTGCATCGCGAAGCTCCCTCCTACGACAGCTCAGGTCAGCAGTCACCATGACTGGACTGATTGCCGCGTTCTGGAAGGATTGTGGCGAGCGGAGGCAGATCGAGACGGATTCAGCCAAAAGCCTTCGCGACTCATCCAGCGCAAGAAAAGGCCTTAGTGCTTTCACGAAGGGATCTGCAAGTGGGCAAGAGAGAAGAAGGAAAAAGCTGAGAAGGCAAGACTTCGCCCTACATCAGAGAAGATCTTAGAAAACGGCAGAAAGTTTCCTGCGCTGTGCCGAGGAAGACCTGAAAAGCACCTTCTTCACTGCACCCCACTGGCACAACAGGACATTGTGCAAGGAGTTTTCGCCCCTGCTCGAGCAGGGGACTCCAACTTTGCACGAATGCACGGTTGTGCTCAGCGCCCTCCCGACTCCAGATCTTCTGCCTCCTCCTCCCCACCAACCACCATCCGTCAGCACCGACAATGCTTTTGTCGTCCCTCAGAACCTCTCTCTCCGCTCCCATCTCCTTTCTTCC
The DNA here is from genome assembly GCA_022601195.1 of Deltaproteobacteria bacterium. GTDB lineage: Bacteria > Acidobacteriota > Thermoanaerobaculia > Multivoradales > JAHZIX01 > JAHZIX01. The sequence continues at coordinate 304,236 of JAHZIX010000029.1, read as the reverse complement.
TTCTTCTCACTGCGCTCTATTCTGGTGTCCAGCCAGAAGAGAAAATCATGATTGGGGCGATTCCCCTAAAGTATTTACCTTGTGCAGGTTAGCCAATCGCAAGGGTACCCGCCGCCCTACCCGGTAACCCCGCCCGCGTTGCGGGTACCCCTGTGGGTAGGGTGAGCGGATAGGCACGAGTCAGGCGAAACCCAAAACCGGCAAGAAATGAGGTGCTGGAGACGGCCAGACAGCTGGAGCCGTGGAAAGAAGCTGGAACAGAGCTTGACTCTCGCGGGGGGAATTGCTGACTTATAGCTGACTTCCCGCCCACGGGATGCCTGTACGCCGCTTACGCGAACGATGCTATCTGCAAGAGTCTAAGGATTCTGAAATGGTGGAGCCGATCGGGATCGAACCGACGACCTCCTGAATGCCATTCAGGCGCTCTCCCAACTGAGCTACGGCCCCACGTGCAGGAAGCGCGGATTTTAGCCGGTGGTCTCCAGTGTGTCAACGGTGACTTCTTCCTGGGGGAATAGGCGTTGGCTCAAGAGATCTTTGAGGGATTCGAGACCTGCTCCGGTCAAGGCGGAGACGGCAACGGCCTCACTACCTGCAGAGAAAGAGGCCTCCTCGAGGCGGTCGGTCTTGTTGAGGACCAGAACGATGCGCGATGGATCCACCTCAAGATCTTCCAATACTCCGTTAGCGACCTTGAGTTGGTCGGCCCAGGCAGGGTGACTCCGATCGACGACATGGAGGACGATGTCGGCCTCGGTAATCTCTTCCAAGGTACTTCGGAAGGAGGACACGAGGTGATGGGGCAATTTGCGGATGAACCCGACCGTGTCTCCAAAGAGAACGATCTGCCCCGCCTTGAGGGCCCCGCGACGTAGGCGGGAGTCGAGGGTCGCAAAGAGCAGGTTCTCTGCCCGGACTCCGGCGCCAGTGAGGCGATTGAACAGCGTCGACTTGCCCGCGTTGGTATAGCCAGCCAAGGCGATCACGGGGACATTCTGACGGCCTCGGCGCTGGACTTGGCGAGTCCGCTCGATTTTCTTGAGATCCTTCTTCAGTTTCTTGATGCGCTGCCGCAACATGCGTCGATCGGCTTCCAGCTGTGTTTCACCGGCACCACCCCGGACGCCGATGCCACCTACCTGGCGAGAAAGGTGCCCCCACAATCGGGTTAGGCGAGGCAGTAAATAGCCTAGTCGGGCCAGTTCGACCTGGGTACGGGCCTCCCGGCTGCGCGCCCGTCGACTGAAGATTTCCAAAATCACTGAGCTTCGGTCCATCACCGGAAGCTCGACCAGTTTCTCCAAGTTCTTTACCTGACTGGGAGTTAGATCGTCATCGAAAATCACGATTTCAGCGCCCGCCTCTCGCGCGATTGTGGCGATCTCTTGTGCCTTGCCTCGCCCGATAAAAGTGGAGGCAACGGGCCGGCGACGACGCTGGATCTCCTGCCCAACCACCTTCCCTCCACAGCTGCGAATTAGCTCGGCAAGCTCAGCGAGGTGCTCTTCCACTTCATCGAAGGGCTGGTCCGGCAGGTTCACTGCGACCAGAAAAGACGATTTGGGGCCTACCGAGCCCTTAGGATCTAAGGTGTACAATGAGGTTGCGCTTTCTAGTTTCTTCTTGTTGACGACTGGTCAATTCTCGACTCGTAACCTCTCGGCCCGATGAGAGATCTGGAACGAAATATCCCCTGGAAGACCACACTCCATGCCCCCAAAAGCTGATTTACCCGAGGTATCCCAAGCCCATCTCGACAACCCAGGTCTTGGCAACCAGGCCAAGATTTGGTTCGCCATCATCTTCGTTCTCGCCCTGGTGTCGGTAGCTTGGCCCCGAGGAGACGGAACGACGACGGCTCCCGGTGGCTTTCTGCTCGATTCCAACGGACGTCCGACGACTCTCGGTAATCACCTGACTCCGGTGACCCTACTGCACTTCTGGGCGACCTGGTGTCCCCCTTGCATCACGGAGATTCCAGCTTTGGACCGGCTCGCCGCAGACTACATTGGCAAGCCCGGATTTCAGATCGCCATGGTAGCGGTAGCAGATGATATCGAGAAAGTTCGCCCCTTCGTAGGCAACCAAAGAGCTTTCTCTGTTCTCTATGATCCCGAGTGGCAAGTGGCCCACCGATACGGAACGCGGCTGGTGCCCGAGACCTACGTCATCGTCCGGGGCCGTACCATCGATCAGCTAAAGTTCGTAGGCAATACGAACTGGGATGATCCTCAGATTCGAGCCATACTCGACCAGATCATCTCTCGGACGGCTGCGGGAGAAGAGCTGGATGAAATCCTGGCCGTCGTCAATGACATGCCCCGCCCAAAGATCAATGCCTAGGAACTAATGCCGACGAACCGGTGGAGGGTTCCTTCGCTACAAGCTGCTTAGACAAAATCCCCCGGCAAGGCCAAGAGATGCTTCGGTGGATCCCCGTATCCCTGTCGAATAGGTCGACGAGGCCTTGGCGCACACGCTATTTGTCTCGTCGAATTGTCCCGTCGAAATTGGCTCGCCTCTCCCGAGGCCATCCAATCTGTGGAGCAGTCAGATCTTCTGGGGGAGAGCCGCTAGAACTTGACCGAAGCACCTATGTGGAGCATGCCGAAGAACTGGGCATCATCCAAATCGGTGAAATGCCCGGACAGCTCCGCTTGAATGCTCAACCACCGGTTGATGGGAAAGTCTGCGGTCGAGCCAATCGCCAACCCCAACGCGGTGTCCTCATCCTCGAGGCCTGCGGAGGTGATTCCTTCTAGGCGATATCCACCCAGGGCAAAATATAGGCCGGAATCGTAAAAGCTACGGCGAGACCGATATTCACCGCCCAAGGTCAGGTAGGTCAGATCCGCCTCAGAAAAGAGGGCGAAACCTTCCGAGGTGAAGTCGAGCTCACCCACACGGGCGACAAACAAGGTTCGTGAGCTGGTCACCATTGAAAAAGACAGCTGCAGAGCTTCGTTGTCCAACCCTGCATCGGGCTCGACGTCGAAGGAACCGCCGATCCCCCCAAAGACGCCGATCGCATAGTTGTGCAGTTCCTGGGCTCCCATTGAGCCCGGCAGCACCAAACAGGAGAGCGCCAGAGCGCCCGATGCGATCCAAATATGAGTGCGATGCAAGATAGCTTCCTCCCCGTTGGGTTGGCCGTAGTTTTGATGCTGCCGTCGAGTCGGCATCCGAGATGCAACCCGGAAAGTATACCCCTGCTCGGATAGGATTCCGGTAGCAATGAAGTCCTTCGATGCCGCCCAGACCGAAGAAGAGAGAAGGCAGGTGGATCGGCATCCGTCATAGATATACGAAAGAGGGCCCTTGAACGTCACAAAGAACCTCCGCCGACGCTTCTGGGAGGTAGCGGATTTCTTCTTTCCCAACCCCTGCCTGGCCTGCGGTGAACCCATTTCCGATAACTCCGGACGAATGGGCCTGTGCCGCAGCTGTCACTCCAAGCTGGCGCCATCCCCTTCCCCAGCCTGCGCGGGCTGCGGAAGAGCTCTACAGGCTGCCTTACTCCCCAAGGACTACGTTTGCGGTGAGTGCCGTAGGGAGGACAGGGCCTACGGACGCCTCCTGGCGGCGTGGAACTACCAGAAACCCATCGACGAAATCTTGCGGGCACTCAAATATCGACGACTGGACTACTTGGGCCCTCTGCTAGCCGCGGCTCTGACGGAGCGCTTTCATCGAGAATTGTCAGAGGTCGAGCTCGTCGTCCCGGTGCCTCTCCACTGGCGACGTCGGCTGCAACGGGGTTACAACCAGGCCGAAGTCATCGCCAGACCCGTGGCAAAGCAACTCTCCATACCCCTCTGCCAGGCTCTCGCCCGGCGCAAAGCTACCTCCCCCCAGACGGGACTGCCCCGGGCAGAACGCAAGAAGAATCTGGCGGGAGTCTTTCGCCCAGCAAAACCTGCCACCATCGACGGACGTAGAGTCCTATTGGTGGACGACGTGTTCACGACGGGCGCTACCTTGGGAGCCGCAGCAGCGGCACTACGGGAATCGGGAGCCCAAGTTGTCTACGCACTAACTGTGGCCCGCACTCCTAGAGAAGAGCCATCTCTGGATCCAGGCTCGAAACTCGATGGATGTTCCTAACGGAGCAAGACTGTAGGGGGAACCCGACCTGGCGCTCGAGGAAGAGCAATCAGCTCTGGGCGCCAGTTTCAACCCTTCTTCCAACTCCTGGGAATAATCCCACTAGGAGAGCTGGTTTGACGGTAAAGGTGCTTAGACCTATACTCGGTAGATTATTAAAGGGACGCGATTGGCCATGAACGCTCCAAAAATTCTTTGCTCTACTCTGATGTTTGGACTCCTCTGCGTAAGCGGAGCAGCTAGCGCAGGGCCTTCGGCAAAGGGACTTCTGGCTGGCAAAGTCGACGGGCCCAACACCCCAGTATCTTCAGCCGGGGTTTACGCCTATCAACTAGCGGATCTCACCCTTACCAAAGTTGTCACCGACTCCGACGGCAACTTCCTCTTCAAACACCTCCCAGCCGGCCTCTACAAGCTCATCGCTCACAAGAGCGGCTTCGTCCCTGCAGTCATCACTCTCGCCCGCTCCTCGGCGGAGGCAGACCAATTCGTCAACCTCGAGCTGGTCTCCGACTCTCTTTCTGAAACCGCTGCGCCCACCGACTTTTGGGCGGTCAGAAAGAAGATTCCCAGAGATGTACTGAGAGATATCGGTCTGGTCGGTGAACCACAGCTGGCTCAGCAGAAGAGGCAAAAGTCGAGCACATCCCTCGAGAGGATGTCCTTCCTGGATTCAAATTTGAACGCCGAAATGCAGGCCTTGGCAGGCATTCACCAGGGAGCGCACAGATCTTCCAGCCCCATGTCCGGAGGGCGGCTAGGCCTCGATGGCAATGTCGGCAGGACGAAGATTGATTTTGATGGCTACTACCTCAAAATGGACGGCCTTGACAGCTCGTCGGGCTTGTTGACCGCCGCGAGCGGAAGGCAAAGTTCCATGTCTCTTCGACTGAAAGGGGAAGGGAGCTCTCAAGTCAACCTCGCTTCCAGAAGCAGTCGAATGGTGATGCCGCAGAGTAGCGGCGAGAGCCCGATGAACTTCGATCAGTTCCAGGTAAGCTGGAAGGCTCCCATGGGAAGTCGAGGCGAATCTGAGTTCAGCGCTAACTTCACCGAGGAGAGCAACTTCTATAGCTCCGGTGCCGTAGAGCCTTCAGCGATACCGGACGCTTCCCGCACCCTCAACCTCCAAGGGTCGTACTCTAGATCCATCGGAAACCAAGGAAATTTTCAGACCCAACTCCGCTACCGCGAGAGAGAGAGTAGCTTCTCGGGTCGGGACTCGGTGTCCCTCCATGGTCCTCTTGGCCTAAACAACCTTCAAGCCGAGGAGGAGAGTGTCGAGCTGGTGAGCCGAGGAGGTTGGCGCCTACAACCCGCAGTGCTTCTCGAGTATGGCTTGGCCACGAAGCTACGAGACGGAAGCCTGTCCTTCGTGCCCCACGCGGGAGTCGTCTTTCAGCTCAATGACTTCTGGCAAGCGACCACCCAGATCAGCCATCGGATCGACCAAGAAGAGGATCCCCTTAGACAGGAGTTCATCCCTTCTTTCTTCCATGAATCTGGCCACTGCGAGACCACCGGGGAATCCTGCTATCGCATCGCTCTATCTCGGCACTCTGAAGATGACAGCCGTTTCACCATTGGCGCCATGCACCGTGAATTCGGCGAAACTCTGCGGTTTTACTTCAACGAGGACTTCTTCAATCACCTCGAGAGCCTTTTCCTAGTTCGCGGTGATCGTCTACCCGAGTTACAGCTTTCCTTCTCGAGACGCTTGTCTCCAACGATTTTGACCACCGTATCCTCGAATGTCGCTTCCGGCGGTGGAGGTACCGTCTTCACGGTCAACGACGAGCCCTACGAGAACCGGCTGCGCTATCTCGTTACCTCCCTCGATACTCAGTTTCTTGGCACCTCCACCGGGCTCCTGTTCGCCTTTCACCATCTCCAGCAGGAACTCGAGCCTCTTCTCTCGGAAGGTATCGGTAGCCCCCTTCTCGAGCTGGATCGCCTGCAGGTCAGGGTTACCCAAGACCTGAACTTCCTTGCCCGGGTGGCCGCAGATTGGGCTCTGCAATTGAATGTTGAGCTGAGCCGTGGGTCTTCCGAATTGAGCGCTCTCGAAAGCAGTGACGACGAAGAGCTCCGGCAACGCTTCTTGGGCGGCATCGCTGTCCGGTTCTGATCGTCTCTTCGATCCCCTCTCCAGCGTGGCTTTGGCCACAGCCCCCCTTCTCCACAATGCAGCTTCAGCTGCGAAAGCCCCGACTACGGCTGAGGCCTACCTTGGAACCCCATTCAAGACAATGGATCTATCCAAGAAAATGGATCTCCACCTCGCAAAATACTGGCGAATAGGGGCTTTAGACCCATTCAAGAAACCGATTTGCATGGCATGAATCGTGCTTAATAAAAGATTGATGACACTTTCCGAGCAACCGGACCACACCGACGACCGGCAAAGCCGGAATAGCTGAGTAAACATCGTGCGCCCTACCGACAAGAAACTTTCCTCACTCATCTTCGGCCTGGCCCTGGCAACGCTGGTGATCGCCTTGGCAGCCATGAGCTTCCAACGCAAAGTGGCGTCTTTTCAAACCCTCGGGTTTCAAGCCCAACTGACGCAAAACACTTGGACCGTCTCAGCGATCGATGATCCCTCGGTTCCTCTCGAGGTCGGTGACCAAATTCTACTTGTCAACGCTGGTGAAGCCTCCAATATCGGAGATCTCAGAAAAGGTCTCCACAGCCAGCCGAAGAGTCAACTGGTGGTGCAGCGCCAGGGGATGCTGGTGCCTGTCGAGTATCTCCGCCCCGCTCTCGCCATCGACCTGCCGTACTTGATTCTGGCGATCATCGGAGCCATCTACCTGATCATTGGTCTCTACACTCTGCTGCGCAGTCGGCAGCAGGCCGGCTCCCTGTTCTATGCATGGTGCCTTCTCTATGCCCTGCTGTTCCTCCTGACTGACATCGGAGAGTTCGACCCTGCCGACCGGCTGTTCTACAGCTTGGACCAGCTAGCGCGCTTACTGCTCCCAGCCTTGACCGTCCATTTCTTTCTCGTTTTCCCAGGCCGCTTGAGCCAGTCCACCTTGAGCCGGAGGATCTTGCCGTTCCTCTACTTACCTGGAGCAGTCCTACTCGCTCTGCAGGCAGATCTCATGTTTGCAAGTGGGCGTTTCCTGCTCGGCGCTGACCGCAATGAGGCGGCGCTAGGAAGTGCCATCTCCGTACTGCAGCGACTGGATCAATATCACCTGGTGCTCTTTTCCTTGGCGGTAGCTGGCCTGCTGGCCTTCCGATTGCACAAAGAACGGAATTGGGAAGAGCGGCGGCAGGTCCAATGGATCGCGCTCGGGATGTCGGTTGGATATCTGCCACTTCTCGGTTACCTGCTCTTTCAGGAACTGCCTTTCTCGGTGGGTCGAGGCCTTTCTGCGTGGCTAGAAATTCTGGTCGTGCTTCCCCTCGGATTGGTACCGCTGGCTTTCGCCTGGTCCATCTTGCGCTACAAGCTCTGGGATCTCGACGTCATCGTTCGAGACGTCGTTGCCTACACCGCCACAGCTCTCGTGGCCGTCATCGGTTTTTCCCTCATCAATCTAGGCCTCAGCCGAGGACTGCCCGCGGAGCTAGGGATGGCCCGCAACCTCGTCTCCTTCACCGCTGGTCTCATGTTTGCGGCTCTGGTCGTGCCAGTGAGGCAGCAGATTTCATCTACCCTCGAGAGACTGCAATACCGCGGCGGCTTCGGACGAAGACGAGCTCTCCAAGGACTGGCAGGCCAGCTCCTTCACGAAAGAAACCTCGGACACCTGTGCTCCGTCCTCCTGGACAGCATCCGAGAAGCTCTCGATTTCGAGCGAGTCAACCTCTTCCTGGCACAGGCCGGAAGCTTAGTGCCTGCCCGCTCCGAGCCCGGCACTCCCAGCAGGCTGAGCTTCGATTGCCTCGAAGAGGATCTCTGGGATCGTGAGGTCTCCGGTGTATCCGCTTTCGATCTTCCCCTCGAAGACAATTCAGAGGTTCGACGCCTCTACACCGCCGGCTATCGCTACGCCTTTCCGTTGATGGTTCGAGGCGCTCCGGTGGGGGTCTTGTTCACCGGTTACAAAGCCGAAGCGAGACCTTTGAGCAGTGACGACCAGGACCTGATTCGTGGATTGCTGAACCAGGCCTCTCTAGCCATCGAAAACGCCAAGTTGGTCGACCAACTTTCACGACGCCTCGACGAGGTCGGGCGCCTCAAGAGCTACAGCGAGGGTCTTATCGATTCCTCTCCGGCCGGGACGGTGGTTCTCGATAGCCAGGACCGGATCGTCAGCATCAATCAGGCTTTCTGCCAAATGACCGGGCACTCAGAAACTGCCTGCATTGGGCAGGAGCTGGAGACTTTTCTTCCGGTGCGACCTCTCCCTCTCCCCGGCGAGAACATCGTCGAGGTGAGCTTCTGTGATCCAGCTGGTGAAGAGAGGTACTTTCAGCTCAGCACCGCTGACTTTCAGCCAGACCTCGAACAACAGCTGCGCATCTTGGTCATTCACGATGTCAGCGAAAGAGTAGCGTTGGAGAATGCTCTCAAGGAGAAGGATCGCCTAGCTTCACTGGGAATGCTCGCCGCCGGAGTCGCCCACGAAGTAAATACTCCCATTACTGGAATTTCCAGCTACGCTCAGATGTTGCTAGCTGACACCCCGGCCGAGGATCCGAGGCACGGCTTGTTGAAGAAGGTAGAGGCCCAGACTTTTCGGGCCGCGCGCATTGTCAACAACCTATTGGAATTTGCCCGTAACCGACGTGGAGAATACCGCCCCCTGACTTTGAACGGCCTGATTACGGATACCCTCGATTTGCTACGTGAAAAGCTATATAAGAGCCGCATTCGCCTCGCGTGGGATGCTCCGGAGACGGCATTCGTGATCCAGGGCAGCGAAGGGGAGCTCCAACAGGTCTTCACCAATCTGGTTCTCAACGCCCACGATGCCATGATGGACCGGGGCGGAGAAATCCGAGTTAGCCTCTCCGAAGAAGGCCACCGCACCGTCGTCACCATCGAAGACAACGGGCCGGGGATTCCCCAAGAACGGCTCGAGAAGATCTTTCAGCCCTTCTTCTCCACCAAACTGAATCGTGGAGGCACGGGTCTCGGTTTATCCATCAGTTACGACATCGTCCGCCGACACGGCGGAACCCTGAATGTCTCGAGCGAGCTCGGGGTGGGGACGCGGTTCACCGTCGACTTACCCAGACCCGAAGCTTCCTTGCCCCCTTCCGCATGAATATCCTGATCGTAGACGACGAGGAGGTCCTTCAAGACGTCCTGACCTCGCTTATCGAACGGGAGGGCTACACCGTATTCAATGCCCGCAGCGGCGAACAGGGTTTGCAGATCCTGCAGCAGGAGCAGATCGATCTCGTCCTTCTAGATCTGATGCTGCCAGGCATGTCCGGGCTAGAAGTACTGCGCCAGATCAATCAGATGGACCCGGACCAAGTCGTGGTCCTGATCACCGCCTACTCCTCCATCGAGGGAGCCATCGAGGCTATGAGGGAAGGGGCCTTCCACTACATCCCCAAGCCCTTCAAGAACGAAGAAGTCCTCCTGACTCTTCGTAAGGGCCTCGAACGGCGGCGGCTGACCAACGAAAATCGGGCCCTGAAAGAGCAGCTCCGCAGCCGCTTTGGTTTCGACAACATCATAGGCAAGAGTCGCCCAATGCAGCAGGTCTTTGAATTGGTGCGCCTGGCAGCCCCGGCGAAGAGCAATATTCTGATCCTCGGCGAGAGTGGCACCGGGAAGGAGCTAGTTGCCAAGGCGATCCATCTTCACTCCCGCCGCAGCGACGGCCCGTTCGTGACGGTCAACTCAGGTTCGATGCCAGCAGACCTGCTCGAGAGCACTCTTTTCGGCCACATAAGAGGTGCCTTCACCGGTGCTGTGGCCAACAAAAAGGGCCTATTCGAAATCGCCTCCAAGGGATCCATTTTCTTCGACGAGATCGGCAATGTGCCCCTGGAAACCCAGGCCAAGCTATTGAGGGTGATCCAGGAAAAGGAATTCATGCCACTGGGAGGGGTCGAGACCCACACCGCCGAGGTCCGCATCATTGCGGCGACCAATGCGGATCTGGAATCTGCCGTTCAAGACGGCTCCTTCCGGGAGGATCTCTTTTACCGACTCAATGTCATTACGATCAACCTACCGCCTCTGCGCAAGCGAAGCGAAGACATCCCCTTGCTCGTTCAACATTTCCTAACCCACTATGCCCAGGAAAACGACAAGGTCATTCGGGAAGTGTCCCCCGGTGCCATGGAACGGTTTCTCGACTACCGTTGGCCAGGCAATGTCCGGGAGCTGGAGAACGTCATTGAAAGAGCCGTCGTCTTGTCCAGCGGCGAAGTCCTGGATGTCGAGCTTCTACCCAGCTCTGTCCGCCAGCCCCAAGCCCAACCGTTGGCAGCAAGCACCCTTCCTACCAATGGCGTTTCTCTAAAGGAAGCGGTCAGTGACTTCGAGAGACAACTGATCATTCGCGCCCTTCAAGTCTCCAATGGAGTCCAAAAGAGGGCCGCTGAGCTCCTCAAGGTCAAACCAACGACCCTCCACGAGATGATGAAACGTTTGAGCATCTCCGCCGAAAGCGTTCAGGCGAGCTGACCTAGCAGCTGCCCTCAGCCCGTTTCGAGCTATGATGACTTCCTGCTCAGAAGGGAATTCGACATGGTTTGTATACGAGTTGGGCTAGCCCGAACTTCTTCCCGTTCTCCTGTCAAGGGAAGATTTTCGCCTGAGTCTACGGCGCCTCGCCACAAAGCTAGTGCGTTGAAAGGTCTGCTCTCTTCGCAACAGAGCCGCCATGACAGCTCCATCCGGAGCCAGAGAACTTCCTTCTATAGATTGCTAGGCGTGCTGCTGTGGACAATGGCTGCCTCGGTGGTCGCCGAGCCCCCTCAGAAAGACTCTCCCTTCTTGGTGGCACCGGCATTCGATATCGAAACGCTCGACGTCAGCAGCCTCAAGGTCGATGTTACCTCACCTGCTGAGTTTCTTGGCTATTCTCTCGGCAGCCGATTTACTCAACATCACAGGGTCCTCTCCTACCTCGAGTCTCTCGCCTCCCACTCCCCAAGGCTGACTCTGTGGAAATACGGGGAGACCTACGAAGGGCGACCTCTCGTTCAACTGGCTATCAGCAGCGAAGCCAACCTGGCCCGCCTGGAGGAGCTGCGCCAGAACCACCTTCGCTTAGCGACAGACCCCGAGCTGCCCCGGGAACGGGCTCAACAACTTCTGGATCGAGCACCGGCTATTGTCTGGTTAGCCTATGGGGTACACGGGAACGAGTCTTCCAGTACAGAGGTTTCCATGGCGGTGGCCTACGCTCTGGCTGCTAGTTCGGGAAAGTGGGCAGACCTCTTGGACGATGTCATCGTTCTGATCGATCCGCTGGTCAACCCAGATGGCCGGGAACGATATGTCGGTTCCTTTCTTCAGCGCCAAGGAAAGACAGCCAATCCTTTGTCCGATGCTCTGGAACACCAGGAGCCCTGGCCCGGAGGCCGGACCAATCACTACATGATCGACCTCAACCGGGATTGGACCTGGGCAACTCAGGTCGAGACTCGGGCTCGTATCGCCGCCTACCGACGCTGGGAGCCCCATGCCTTTGCGGATTTCCACGAGATGAGTAGCGACTCGACCTATTTCTTTCCTCCTGCCGCAGAACCAATCCTCCCGCTCATCGATTCTGAAACGCTGCACTGGTTGGAGATCTTTGGAAAAGCGAATGCCAGAGCCTTTGACGCACAGGGATGGCTGTACTACAACAAAGAAAAGTTCGATCTGTTCTATCCCGGCTATGGCGACACCTATCCCGCTCTTCGCGCCGCAGTCGGCATGACCTACGAAGTCGCCGGTGGAGCACGGGGCGGGCTTTCTGTCACCACTGCCAGGGGCGAAGCCCTCACCTTGTCGGACCGCATCGTCCGCCACTTCACGACCTCGCTCACCACTATTGAGGTGGCGGCTCGTCACCGAGAGGATCTTGTGGAGAGCTTCCTATCCACTCGTCGAAGACCCATGCAAGAGCCCGTTCGCTCCTTCCTCGTGGAACCGAATCAGGCGGAGAGACCAGCCCTCATTGATTTGTTGCGGCTGCATGGCATCGACATCGACTTCCTTTCTACGCCGACGACACTGGATGCACGAAGCATCGCTCTGGGCAAGGGTGAGAAGCGAACCTTCCCAACTGGAACTCTGGTGATCTCGACAGCTCAACCTCTGGGGCACCTGGTTCGTGCCCTCATGGAGCGGGAGGCTCAGCTCTCTACGAGCTTTCTAGAGCGCCAGCAGAAGCTGAAGGCGAGCAGGAAGGAAACGGAATTCTACGACGTCACAGCTTGGTCCCTACCACTGGCCTTTGCCATGCCGACTTGGGTCATCGAAGGGGAACCTGCCCCCTCCCAGGCCCCAAAGACCCCGGAAACCCCGGAGACCGAGAAGATAGGTCTACACGGCGACGGAGCAGTGGGCATCCTGGTTCCACCTCAGGGCCTTTCGGGCTACCGCCTCGCTTCAAAGCTCCAGAAACAGGGAATCCACTATCGGCTGATTCTCTCTGAACTCACCTCCGGAGGCCGCTCCTTCCCCGCCGGAACTCTGTTCATTCCCGCCAGGAGCAACCTTCCTGAGGCCCAACCGTGGATAGAAGAGGCATTAGAGGAAGAACAGCTAGAGGGCCACCGAGTGAGCTCCACGACAACGACCGAAGGTGTCTCTCTCGGCTCGGATGAAGTGGTAGCCATTCGGCCTCCGATGATTGCTCTCGCCAGTGGAGCCGGGCTGAGCCCGAGCTCTCATGGCACCCTATGGCACCTTCTGGACCGCTTGGTAGAAGCCCCCTATAGCCGCATCGACATTGGCTCCATCGAAGACGAAGACCTTCGCCTCTTCGACGTTCTCATCCTCCCTGACAGCAATAGCTACCAGTCCATCCTGGGCCCAAAAGCGGCTCGTGAGCTAACTCGATGGCTGGAAGCTGGAGGGTTTCTGGTCGCCATCGGCGGCGCCATCGATTGGCTCCACAACAAAGAGCTCAGCAGAGTAGAGCACTGGCAACCCATAGAAGAAGAGCTCGAGAAGAAAGGAGTTCGGGCCAAGAAAAGGCCTTTCGACAAGATTTCTACCCCCGGTGCGGCCCTCTCTTCTCAACTCAACATCGGCCACCCGTTAGCAGCGGGATCTCCTTCTTCCCCTGCAGTGTTGGCCTTGGGAGATCGAGTGCTCCAAGCCTTTGGAGATCCCCGCCGGGATCTATTGTTGGCTCGCCAGGAATCACCGGTCCTGGCCGGATTTGCCTGGCCAGAAGCTCGACAACGCCTCGCCGGTTCGTTACTTGTTGGGGTCGAAAAGAAAAAGGCCGGGCGGGTGATGTTTTTCACCTATGACCCGACCTTCCGCCTGTTCTGGCGAGGGACCATGCCCCTGCTCCTCAACGGCCTACTGCATGGACCTAGTCTTCAGGAAGCTGGCTTCCTCGAATAGGCCCGAGGCGTTCGAGAGTGGATCAATAGTCCTCGAAAGAGATCGACCCACTGAAAGTCTCCACGGACACCCTTCCTTCACCCCCACCTAGGGTGAATTCGACTTCTCGCCTCGAGTCACTCCCTTTGTCGGCCTTCTCCGAGCCCAAGTCATTTGAAATACCACCACTGAAAGAAGAAGCCTTGATAACGGCTGATGTGCTCGCAGGAAGAGCGATCGACACGGACCCACTATGGCTTTCGGCCTCCAGCTCACCGTTTGCGGCGAGCTCCGCCCGAAACGTGACTGAGCCCGAAACACTATCGATCTCCGCCTCGGTCACGAATCCACCGAGGACTTCCACTGTGCCGCTGATGGACGATACCGAGAGCTGACCACTAGCTTCCGCTACCGAGACCGTCCCACTGACGGATTCCGCTTCCAGCTGATTGGCAGTGCCCTGAATCTCTACGTTTCCGCTCACGGACTCTGCGGAGACCTCGTCAGCGCTGCCGGAGAAAGCTACGTTTCCACTAACGGACTCCATCTCCGCCGAAGCGGTGACTTCAGACACCTGGATATTGGCACTGACCGTCTCTACGGACAGCAAGCTCTGCGAAGGGACCTGAATCGTGAGATGGGCATCAGCCGCGCCATTCTTGTAGTGGCTGCTTCCCTCCTTGAGGAGCACTTCCACCTTGGCCCTGCTCCCTTGGCAAGAAACGACGAGCTCCTTAACCCCCTCACCGACGGTTGCCTCAACGGCCACTTCTTCGCGGGACCAGCCGATGACTTCTACCGAGCCGGACAGGTTACTGATTTCGATCTCCCCATTACCAGAAACGGCACAGCTCTTCGATCGAGCCTGCTCCGCCTGTAGCCCCGTTGAGACTAGAAGCATCGCTACCAGGGAACCACTAAGCCAAATTCGAGCCATGAGATTCACACTCCACATGGTTTTGTTCCTTTCGTTCTGTTTCCCAAAACATATTTTTCCAATGAAATCCCCCCGGAGAAGCTGTAGAGAGCCTCTTCGAGATATCGATTCCGGACCGATCACCCGTGCCAAAGAACAGCTCCCACCTGCCCCACTCGGCTCTCCGACAACTCGCCGTATCAAGTTCCTCGGACCAACTTTCCTGCCAACTGCAGCAAATCCGCTTGGTGTCTCAACGTGGCTGCCCATTGCAAATGAAGATGTAGGCTTCTCGGCTCCCGCTCCAATGCCTGTCGAATCTCAAGGAGTGCGGCATCCATCACCTGCAGATTTCTCTCCACCACCGCCAACTCCTCCGAACTGCTGTCGGTTGCCTTCATCTCCTGCAGAATCTCGCCCCGAAGCTCGGCCATGGACCTCTCTAGACTCAACAGACGCTTCGGCAGACCTCCCTGTTGGCTCGCGGTGCTGTAGTTTGGGGGTGGGGTCAGACCTCGAGTGAGCTCCAAGGGTAGGGACCGCTGCCCTCGCAACAACCAACCGCTGGCTCCTCCGAGGACTAGGAGCAGACTCGCTGCTGCTATCCACCGCCAGCTCACGAATGCCCATCCGGGCTGACCTATCGTCGATGGTTTTTTCGTCGGAAGCTGGCGAGCGATATCAGGCCAAAGGTCTCGGCTTGGCTCGGCTGCTCGCGGCAAGGCATCCGCTCTCGCCAATAAATCCAGTAGCTCCATCGCCTCTCGATCACAGGAGACACAGCTGGCGAGATGGGAAGCCACCTCTTCGGCCTCTACAGAAGAGAGGTCTCCATCAACCCAAGGGTCCAGCATCTCCAGATACCGGTCGCAGCTCATTTTCTGAGTTCCTTTCTCAAACGACGACGAGCGCGGTGCAAATGCGCCTTCGAGGTTCCTATGGCCAACCCGGTAAGCTGTGAGATCTCTCCGTGGCCGTATCCCTCCACATCGTGGAGCACGAACACCGCTCGGGCTTGAGGGGGTAGGACAGATAGAGCTCGTT
Organism: Deltaproteobacteria bacterium; assembly: GCA_022601195.1. GTDB lineage: Bacteria > Acidobacteriota > Thermoanaerobaculia > Multivoradales > JAHZIX01 > JAHZIX01. The sequence continues at coordinate 288,700 of JAHZIX010000029.1, read as the reverse complement.
CCAGGTCGACGCCAGAGGCAGCCGCATCCGGAACCGCTGCGCAGTGACCGGCAAGGGGTTCTAGATCTGCCACGGGGAAGACTCGCTCCTCTCGGCGACGGCGCGTGCGCATATCCGTCAGGACCAGATTCACCGTCAACCGATGAAGCCAGGACAGAAACTCGCTCTCAGCGCGGAATGTTCCTATTTTTTCAAAAGCTTGGACAAACACCCTCTGAGTCAATTCTTCAGCCTGCTCCCGTTGCTGGGCTAGCCTCAGACAAAGGCCGTAGACCCTACCGACATGGCAGCGATAGAGCTCCTCGAAGGCCAATCGGTCGCCGTCTTGGGCCCGGGCGACCAACAGATCCATCGAAGTCAAATCGGAATCCTCCTCAGCATGAACTCCGGGGCGCGCCGGAGCTAGCCCTCGAGGAGTTGTCAGAGTTTCCATACCCCTTAGACGCCGCTGCCCCCACTTTGGTTTACAGTCTTTCGATAAAAGCTCTCTAGCGGTCGCCTGATGCCATCCTCTGGGAACGAGCTCGATTCCAGCATGAGGGTCCGTGCCTTACTTTGAATTCGCTTCGTCAGGTCGGCCCAGGGAACCCATTCCGGCGACGGTCCCGGGCCTCGCGAGCACTACCTCGACCGCGCCCAGACACCTGCTCGCTTCCTGCCGCCAGTGCCCTGGCTAGAAATGGGCACCTGCGGGCCCGCGCTCGTTTCGAGGTAGAACGCGACCGAGAAGAGCCTTGCACTTGAAAAAAAGGGGGTCCTGCGTTAAGCTCCCTGTTCTCTCGCTTCAGCGGGATTAAGTTTGATTCGCCAACCTAGACCGACGAAAGGTAAGCACAGTGCGAGAAGGAATCCACCCCGAGCTACACCTCATCGACGTGGTCTGTGCCTGCGGCAACACTTTCAAGACTCGCTCCACCAAAGACGAGCTGCGCCTGGAGATTTGCAGCGCTTGCCACCCCTTCTTTACCGGCAAGCAGAAACTAGTCGACTCCGCCGGCCGTGTAGAGCGTTTCCGCCGTCGTTACGGCCAACAGCAAGCAGAAGGCTAAGGCTACACATTCCGGGCTCTGGAGTCTCACTCCAGAGCTCGTTCTCATCATCTGGTCCCCCCAAGTTTCGCTGATTTCAGACGCCTGCGGGTGCCTCTTCATTCGAATGCCGTGTTCTGAGATTCGCTGCCGAGTAATTTCATGTTCGAGAAGCTGAGCCAAATCGAGCAATCCTACGAAGAGCTGACCCACAAGCTGGCGCAGCCAGAGATCCTGGCCAATCCTGCATCTTTCCGGGAGACCAGCAAAGCTCTCGCCGACATCGATACCCTCGTCCAGACCTACAGAGAACACAAAGAGATCCTTCGGCAGCTTGGCGAGACCGCTGAGATGCTGGAGACCCTGCCCAAAGATGACGAGCTTGCCGAAATGGCACGCCTCGAGCAGGCAGAGCTTCAGGACCGCCAAGCTAGCCTGGAAGAGAAGCTTCGTAAGGAGCTGACTCCAAAAGACCCCAACGACGGCCGCAACATCATTATGGAGATTCGCGCCGGAACCGGTGGAGACGAAGCCACCCTATTCGCCGCTGAGCTATTCCGGATGTACACCCGCTATGCAGAGGAACGCGGCTGGAGAGTTCAAGTCATCGACATGTCTGAATCCGGTGTTCGCGGCATCAAAGAAATCTCTGCAATCGTCGAGGGCAAGGGTGCCTTCAGCCGGCTCAAATACGAGGGCGGTGTTCATCGCGTGCAGCGAGTCCCCGACACCGAAGCCTCCGGGCGCATTCATACCTCCGCAGTGACGGTAGCAGTCCTGCCGGAAGCGGACGACGTCGAGATTCGAATCGACGAGAAAGACCTGCGCATCGACAGGTATTGCTCTTCTGGCCCAGGCGGACAGGGAGTGAACACAACTTACTCCGCAGTGCGCCTGACCCATATCCCGTCCGGGCTGGTCGTGACCTGTCAGGACGAGCGAAGCCAGATCAAGAATCGCGCAAAAGCTCTAAGAGTCTTGAAAGCCCGCCTGTTCGAGATGGAAAACGAAAAAGCCCAGAGCGCGATTAGTGAAGAAAGAAAAAAAATGGTTGGCAGCGGGGATCGGTCGGAGAAGATTCGGACCTACAATTTCCCCCAGAATCGCGTCACCGACCACCGCATCGGTCTCACCGTCCATCAGCTCCCAAGCGTCCTCGAGGGAGAATTAGATGCGCTCATCGAGCCGTTGGCAGATCACTTCCAGGCCGAGAGGATGGAAGCTGAGACGCGAGTTGGGATGCTTTGAGCTCGGGGGGGCATGATTGGGGCCCTCAACGAGATGTTCTTTGGTTCTAGATTCGGCAGCCCAGGCTGCATTGGTTATACTGAGTTCCTAGTCAGGGGCGAGCACGGGGTCGAGACGAGGAGTGGATTCTGTTCGGTGCTGTCACGAAAGCTGGCAGGATGAACACTCCATTGGGTAGAGGATCTTCGTCCTAGCCCAGATTGGGTATCGTTATGGGAGGGTTGAAAATGTCTGGGATCTCTATTTTTCGCGTCGGAGCAGCCGGTCTTCTGGCAGTCATTTTGTCCACTGCCCCACTGGCCTACGCCGCTTCCGGAGAAGGCGCATCCTCACCTTCTCTTGAAACAGTTGAGCAAGGTCCGGTCGGCTTGTTCTCATTTGTCATGAGCTTGTTGAGTGACATTTGGGAAAACGATCCCGAAAAGACAATCTTAGAAGACCCAACCTCGCCTCTTCTAGAGTTGCCGCCCCTCAGTCCGGCAAATGGAGACGAACCCGAGCAGCAAACCACCAACGAAAACGGTACGGGCATCGATCCGATTGGAGGCGGCTGAGGCACGAGGAGGCCGTCTCCCCGAAGCAATTCCCTTGAAAGCTCATGAAGGCTTTGAAATCATGATTATTCCCGAAGAGTTACAGGACGGTGAGACCTTCGAAATTCTGTTGCGACGGGTGCAACCAACCCTGAAGCAGATCCTGGGGCGGTACCAAATCCCGCCGGAAGATGCCGAGGATGTGCTTCAAGACACCATGCTCACTCTCCTTTACAAATGGGAGACTGTCCTCAAGCCTGAGGCTTGGTTGATCGGCACCTTGCGGCGCCGCTGCATCATGTACTGGCGGACCCGCCGGAGCCGTCTGTACGAAGCCGTGGACGAAGCCATTCTCGAGTTGGTAGCTCAGGCAGAGCAACCTTCTCAGGAGAATGCGGGACTGCGGCAAGATCTCGAGAAAACCCTCGCCAAACTTCGCCCGCGATGCAGGACCATTCTGCGCCTGCGTTATGGCCTTGGTCTCAAGCCCAATGAGATCGCCGAACGGATGGGATATCGCCAAAGCAGCGTTCGCAAGGTAGCCAACCGTTGCCTAGCTGCCCTGGTTCGGGAGTTGGTCGATGTTGGCTTCATGGAGGAGGCGAGACGTGGCTGACCTTCCCTTAACCCTCGACCAGTTGAGGGAAATGCTCATGGAGAAGCTATCTCCCAGTGACCATCGTGCGTTAGAGCTTCTCTTTCGTGGAGAAAGCCAGCAATCCAAGCCGTGCGCTTCGAGTTCCAAATTTGAAGAAGCCCGGCTTGCCAAGGACACTGCCCTCGAGGGAGACAAATCTCTCTCGGTAGAGTGGATTCGGCAACTCCGGGGTCGAGCCAACGAGTTGGAAAAACAACGAGAGAAAGCACCCGAGCTTTTTCAAGAGTTGATTCAGCATCCTCTCGAACGTCGTCAGGTGCTGGTTCTCAATAGCCAACGGTTCAAGAATCGAGTGCTGTGTGACCTTTTGCTGGAAAAGAGTCTCGAGGCATGCCTTAGAGAGCCCGCGAAAGCCATTCAGCTAGCTGAGCTAGCGGTGACGGTAGCCGATGGTCTATCGGTGGAATCCCTCAGAGAACCGATCGTGAACGACTTCAAGGCCAAGGCTCTCGCTCACCTGGCCAACGCCTATCGGGTGAGCTCTGAGGTCCACCTGGCTGAAGAGACTCTTCAAAAGGCCGAGCACTACAATCTGCTCGGAACCGGAGATCTATTGGAGAAGGGTTTTCTCAAAGTCGTCAAAGGTGCCCTGCGGGGAAATCAGAGGCGCTTCGAGGAGTGCTTCAAGCAGCTTGACGGAGCTTTACAAATTTATCGTCAGTGCGGTGAAACGGAGCTCGAGAGTCAAACGTTGATCAGCCGAGCTCTCTACACGGGCTATGCAGATCATCCAGCTGAAGCCATCGAGCTATTGAAGGTAGGGCTTGCCTCCGTCGACCCTGCTAAGAACCCCCGCCTGGCTCTTGCGGCCCTCCACAACCTCGTTCTCAATCTCAATGACCTTGGTAGAACCGAGGAGGCCGAGAAGCTTCTCGCCCAAAGTCGCCCTCTCTACCATGAGGTTGGAGATCGAATTTCCTTATGGAGATTGCGCTGGCTAGAAGCGCGGTTGGCGCAGGAGAGAGATCAACTGGAGACTGCCGAGCAGGCCTATTTGGAAACTCGAGAGGCCTTTGTTCAAGAGGGAATTCTCTGGGAAGTCGCTCTCGTCTCCCTCGACTTAGCTGCTCTCTACGCCCAGCAGGGCCGAAACAACGAGATTCATTGCCTGGTCAACGAGCTCGTTCCTCAGTTCAAAGCCACAGGTCTTCACCGGGAGGCGCTGGCCGCACTGGTGCTCTTCCAACAGGCTAGCGAACGAAACCACGTCACGACCGAACTGGTTCGATCGACGATGACTCATCTACGAAGCTTGCGACGGGACCGGTAGGCTGCGGGCAGTCCTGAGTCTTGCTTCCAGAAGGCTAGCTCCTCACTCGGCAAGCTAGCCCTTCGAACCCTCTCGTTCTTGCCGAAGGTGCCAGGGTCTCCCATGGAGATCTACGTCTCCCTAATATCAAATGGACCATTCGGCGTGGATGGAATCCGGACGGTCCACCTCACAGGTGCAGCTAGAACGACCTAAGTCTTAGAAGACCGGTGACCAGGATTGCTAACTTCCTGACGGATAGCAAAAGCAGTCGATGGTATGGTCGTTCACCATTCCTACTGCCTGCATGAAGGCGTAGCAAATCGTCGTACCGACAAAACGAAACCCCCGCTTCTTGAGAGCTTTACTCAAGATGCCGGAAGCCGTAGTGGAGGCGGGAACCTCTGCCATGGTGGACCAAGCATTGACCTGGGGTACGCCGTCAACAAAGCTCCACAAATAGGCGTCCAGGCTGCCAAACTCCTCCTGGACGCGCAATACTTCGCGAGCGTTGGAGACCGTAGACTCGACTTTTAGCCGATTTCGAATGATGCCAGGATCCTGTAGCAGGGTTTGAATCTTCGAGTCCGAAAATCGAGCCACGACAGCAGGATCGAACCCTTCGAAGAGACGACGATAGTTCTCCCGCTTCCGGAGCACTGTCAGCCAACTCAACCCTGCCTGGGCACCTTCGAGAGTCAGCATCTCGAATAGCTTACGGTCATCGTGAATCGGGACTCCCCACTCGAGATCGTGATAGTCCTGGTAGAGGGGATCCTCTCCCACCCAACTACAACGCTGAATATTCTTGTTCGCCATGACGCCAGACAGTCTATATGCTTTGGCCGCCAACGCCCATGCGTTTTCTGCCCTCTAGGAGTGAATATGAGCGACGATAAATTCCTCATCTATGGAGCCTACGGATATTCCGGAGAGCTCATTGCCCGCCTTGCGGTGGAGAGAGGGCATCGGCCTGTCTTGGGCGGCCGTGACCCCGAAAAGCTCGGCCGCCTGGCCCAGGAGCTCGGCTTGGAGAAACGGGTCTTCAAGCTCGAGGACCCCCGCATCATCGAAGGAGAACTGGCACCTTTTCGAGCTGTCCTCCACTGTGCCGGCCCCTTCTTGCACACCTACGGAAAAATGAGTCGCGCCTGCCTGGCTACTCAAACCCACTACCTAGATATCTCAGGAGAAGCCTCTGTCTTCGAATCCCTGGCCGCTCGCCACCAAGAGGCCACAGAGGCCGGCATCTTCATTCTCCCTGGAGTCGGGTTCGACGTTGTTCCAACCGACTGCCTGGCCCTCCACCTCAAGGAAAGACTGCCTTCAGCCACTCACCTCGCTCTCGGCCTCAAAGCGATGTCACGCATATCACGAGGCACCGCTCGGACCATGGCCGAGAATCTCCACCGGGGAGGACTGGTTCGCCAAGAGGGTAAGCTGACTCCCGTACCCGCCGCTTGGAAGAGTCGCACTATCGAATTCCAGGCAGGACGGCAATCCATCTCGGTGACGATTCCCTGGGGAGATGTCGCAACGGCCTTTCATTCCACGGGTATTCCCAATATCGAGGTCTACGCAGCCATGCCGAGCTCCAGCCGCTTCTACCTGAAGCTGTCTCGCTATCTGGCCCCTCTCCTCGCGACGGCTCCTGTACGTGCCTTCGTCGCAGGGCGGGCGAAGGGCCGGCCGGCCGGCCCCAACGAGCAACAACGGAAACAAGGCAAGAGCTTGCTTTGGGGTGAGGCTCGGGATTCCAACGGACAAACGGTGACCTCCCGGCTGGAGACCCCGGAAGGTTATACCCTGACAGCCCGTACCGCAGTGGCGATCCTAGAGAGAGTCCTATCCGGCGAAGAGAGGGTTGGCTTTCTCACTCCAGCTATGGCTTTCGGTTCCGATTTCATCAGCGGCATCGAAGGGGTCGGTCCCTTCCTTGATGAAGAATGAGTCTGGACCTCGCCAGCGAGCTCAAAGCTCGAGCTTTGGCCGCAGGGTTCGACCGAGCTGGCGTTTCATCCTTGGAGCCCCTGGAGCATGGACCCGACTTTCTCCGTTGGCTGGGCCGAGGGGACCATGCAGAGATGGACTATCTAGCCCACCGCACCGAGGAAAGACTCGAGCCTCGGAAAGTTTTACCGGGAGCCCGTTCGGTCCTCTGTGTCGCTCTCCAATACTGGCCACTGGAAGAAGCAGGAGAAGTCGAGGGAGACCTGTGGCCTCGGGTCGCCCGGTACGCTCGTGGTCGCGATTACCACAACCTCATGGGCAAACGCCTGAAAAAGCTCTCGAAGAGTCTCCGTAGCGACTTCCCGGGCTGTGAAACTCGGCACTATGTGGATACCGGACCTGTCCTGGAAAGAGAACTGGCCGCTAGGGCCGGCTTGGGGGTTGTGGGCAAAAACACCTGCCTGCTAAGCCGGCAGGGATCTTGGTTCCTTTTGGGAGAGATCTTCCTGACCTTGGAACTACCTCCGGACGAGCCTTTGACTGATCTTTGCGGCCGCTGTACCCGATGCCTCGAAGCCTGCCCGACGGACGCCCTCCGGGAACCCTACCGCTTGGACAGCCGCAGGTGTATCAGCTACTGGAGTATCGAGCATCGCGGCGCTCTACCTGAGGAAGTCCGCCACGGTCAGAAAGATTGGGTGTTTGGCTGTGACATCTGCCAGGAAGTTTGTCCTTGGAACATACGAGAATCTCCTCCTGCTTCCCATCCGGATCTCAAGCTTCCACCCCACCGGCAACGGCTGGACCTTATTGGACTGCTGAGTCTTGACGCCGAGGGCTATAGAGAAGCGTTTATCGGCAACGCCATGCAGCGAGCCCGCCTGGACGGGCTCAAACGAAACGCCGCCAATGCCATGGGCAATCGCCGAGAAGAGCGCTATATCGAACCGTTGATCAATGCCCTTCAGGAAGAAGTGGAGCCTTCCGTGCGATGCCACGCAGCCTGGGCTCTGGGCCAAATTGGTGGTGAACAGGCCAAGACGGCTCTCGAAGGACAGAGGCGACGGGAAGGCGATCCCACGGTGAGTCAGGAGATCCTCCAAGCCTTGGAAGCTCTGGCGTAGAACTCAACCCAGAAGCCAGCCAGCTGTTCCCCCCGGAAGAAATCCCCCCCTTGGTCGGTTGTTCTATTAGTTAGGTTGTCATACTCGAAGGCTGTGAACGGACTTTCTTGTCCCTCTGCAACTGCCATTCGGCAACAATAGACAGGAACCGCTGCGTTTTCTTCGGTTTGGAATTGGAGGTTAGGGACCATGAAGCGAATCTTCGAGCGGCATTTCACCCCTCTCGCTCGACGGTATGGTCTCTTCTTGGTTGCCATCTTCGTAGCTGGGGCCGTCACTCTCCCGGCTCGAGGAACCGCCCCGCAGCTTCGCGGACGTATCTTGGATGTCGACGGAGAGGCCCTCAGCAAAATCCAAGTGGAGCTGGTGGAGGTACTCGGCAGTTACCAACGAGCCGATATGGAGTGGGAAGGACAGGCCACTCCAGCTCCCGTGGCAACCGCCCGCACAGGCTCCTCAGGCCGATTCGAAGTGCAAACTCCGGAGGCGGGCGTTTGGGCTTTGTTGGTGAGAGCACCCGACTCTCCCTCCTTGGTTCTCCGACCGAAGGCCGTCTTGGAAACCCAAGACCTGAAAACCGTTCAGCTGGTCGAGTCGAAGCTCTGCCATGGCAAGGTCGTCGATTCCAAAAACCGGCCGGTCCCGACAGCCTGGATCACTCTCTCGGATCATCGCCGCTGGGGTATCGACCGAGGCAGTGGTTTCGCCGTGATGTCCCAATGGGCTCAAAGTGATGAATCCGGCCAGTTCTCCTTGCACAAGCCCCCAACCGGAGACATCAGCGTCACCGCCTGGAGTCCAGCCCACCTGGAAACCAAGGTGGAAAACTACCGATGTGGGAGCAACATTCGCCTCCGTGACGGAACGTCGCGCACCCTTGAAATTCTCGAGACCAACGGTCAGCCGGCCAGTGAGGTACTGGTGAGAATCGGTCGGGAGCGATGGCCGGTGGCCCGCACCGACGAGTTGGGCCGTCTGACTCTCGTGGCGGCCAGTGACGTAACCTCGAAACTACGACTGATCACCGCCGACGGCCGAAACGCCGCAGTGGAACTCCTCCCTTCCTTCGAAGAACCTCGAAAGGTGGCCTCGTTTACTCTCCCTACTGCGGAGCGTTTCTCGGGTCGAGTGGTCGACTCATTGGAGCAACGCTCGGTACCGGGAGCTCTGGTCTGGCGTCCCAGGGACCCGTCGAAAGTCGTCACCACTTCCAAAGATGGATCCTTCTCTTTGACGGGGGGCCCGTTCCCCCGAAAGGATGGCCTCTACCTTGCGGCTCTTGGCTTCTTGCCGAGCTACTCTCCGAGCGAAGGCGGGCAGGCTAGATCAGGGTTGGAGCTTCCTCTAACCCCTTCAACAAGGCTCTTCGGGCGAGTGCTGGACTCTCAGGGGGAACCTGTCCCAAGGGCAGAAATCGTCGCTATCCAGCAGCCCTCCGCGAGGCGCTCCGACACCACCCACCGAGGGAACCATGTGGCTGTCACCGATGAGGCTGGCTCATTTCAGCTCTCCAACCTCTCTCCGGAACAGCTCTACGGCCTCCGTACCACCGCTTCAGGTTTCGCCCCCGATCACAAGGAAGTCTTCACCGTTAAGGTAGGAGCCAAGCCGACCCCCACCTCCATTGTCTTGGAGAAAGGAATTCGAGCTTTCGGCCTCATCCTGGACTCCGAAGACAATCCCGTACCGGGAGCTCTCATTCAGCTCAAAAGCAAACCTAAAACAGCTAACAATCGGTTGCGTTGGCTCCAGCGCAGGAGGGGAGAAGGGACTCCAGAAGAAGGAGCCAGTGATGACAAGGGTACCTTTGAGTTCTTTCACTTGATCCACGGGACTTACAATCTCTTGGTCACTGCGGAGGGGTTCGCTCCAAACCTCGTGCGGGGCATCGAGCTCCCTCGCGGGGATCAGGAGGTCGACCTGGGCACTGTCTACTTGGAAGCCGGTACCGCTCTGGAAGGCCAGGTCACCGACTCTGCAGGCCTGCCCCTGGAAGGAGCGAGCGTCCATGCCGAAACGGCTTCCGCCGACCAGTTTGGACCTTTCACCTCCGCCGCGGCGGTGGAAGCGAGCAAAGTGCTAAGCGCCGCGGACGGCTTCTTCGCCTTGGAAGATCTCCAAGCCGGGACGAAGGTCCTTTTGAAGCTGAGGAAAGAGGGGTATCTGCCCAGAGAGCTTCCAGGAGTCGAGGTTCCCCCTCTAGACCCTCTCGTGGTCGTCCTGGAACCTGCTTCAACGGTGTCCGGCAGAGTCGAGAATCAGAGCGGCGAACCAGTGACCGGAGCACGGCTCGTGCTACAGGACTCGGCCTCGGGAATCGTCTACGGCAACCGTGTCAGTCCTCGCTTCGATCGTCTCGCCATGAGCCACTCTGGCGAGGAGGGTCGGTTCGTCCTCGAAAACGTCAAGCCAGGCCAGTACTCCCTCAGTGGATCCGGGACCGGTTACCGTACCGCGAAAATCCCTACTATCGAAGTGGCGGAAGGGGCTACGGTGGAGGGCATTGTCCTCATTCTCGAAAAAGGAGCTGTGATTCAAGGGCGAATTCTGGCTCCGGACGGCAAGCCGGTCTCCCAGGCCAGCCTGCGACTGTCAAAACAGAGTCACCGGCAAGACATTCTTGGCGGTGCCAAATCCGCCGTCTCGGATTCCCAAGGGCACTACCGCCTAGAAGGACTCGAGTCCGGATTCGAGCAGACTCTGGATGCATTCCATGAAGTCTATGGCCAGGTACGAAAGACCATTCTCGTAGAGCCCGGCGAGCAGAGGGTCGACATCATCTTCGAACCGGGCTTTTCGATCAGCGGCCAAGTCACCGACCAGCAAGGGGACGGCATCGCCAACGCGCAGCTCCAACTCGAATCCAACAACCACCTATTCGGAGGGAAGACAACTCGTAGCGGGGCCGATGGCTCCTACCGTTTCGAGAGTGTTCAAGCGGGGCGCTACGAAATCGAGGCGAGCCACGAAGACTACGCCCAGAGTCGCACGGAAATGCCGATAGAAATGGCCGGTAGTCCGGTGGAAGGGATCGAGATCCGCCTCTCTCGCGGCGCCGCAATCTACGGCCGAGTTCTCGGCCTGGATTTCGATGAACTGGCCAGAGTCGAGCTATCGGCGTTTCAGCAGAATCGACGCCAGACTTTTCCGGGATCAAATCACCCGGATTTCGAAGGCAAATATCGCCTCGAGAATCTCAGCCCAGGCACCTGGACCGTCATTGCCAGACTAGATCAAGGGCAAGCTGTAACCGGCACGGTGACCCTCGACCCAGGAGTCGCCGAGGTTCCTCTCGACCTGGAGTTCGAAGACGGGCTCACCCTTCGGGGACACGTTCTAGTCAACGAAGCTCCCCTCGACGGTGCCCAGGTCTTTGTCCTTCAGGGACCCGGGGGCCACTTCTCTGCTACCACCACCGATTACCAGGGCCGATTCGAACTGAGCGGCCTCAAAGAAGGGTCCTACCAGCTCAGGGTGACGGCGGCCTCTCAATCCCTGCAACACTCAGAGACGGTTCAAGTCTCCACTGACCAGGAACTCTTGATCGAGCTGTCTGCCTCTAACGTCAGCGGTCAGGTGATCGACGCTCTCACCTTTGAACCTTTGGGCGGTGCCTTGGTTAAGCTCCAGCCGGAATCCACAGGCTTGTTTTCCCGCTTTGGCCCCAGCGCCGCCGTAACCACCAGCCCCGAAGGCCTGTTTCGCCTCGACTCGATCACCGCGGGAGCTTGGCGACTCCAAGTTAGCCGGGAAGGCTATGCAAACCATGACCAAGCCTTCGAAATTCAAGGTAATTCCGATGTCGAGGGAGTCGAAGTTCGCCTCTCCCCTGCCGAGGGCCTGACTCTCGATGTCTTTCTGCCGGGGGGCCGGCCAGCTCGAGAGGTTTCGGTAGCCCTGCTCGGTCCCGGAGACAGCGTTGTTTCCTCGGGTAGCTACCCAGCCCGCGAGGGAGGTCGGGTGAGCATCTCTACGGCCCAGCCGGGAACCTTCCAAATGCTGGTCTCGGCACAAGGGCAGGCCACGGTCCGCTTACCCGTGACCATCCCCAGTCCCTTGGTGAACGTACAGCTGCGACTGGCGACGAACCTCGCCATCTCCGTGCCAGAACTTGCGGAGGGCTCTACCACCGCCGTCGTGACTGTTCTAGGGAGCGACCAAGTGCCACACCGAGGCCTATCTTTGGACGGCACGGTCCTATCTGAGTGGTTTCTCTTCGCTGGCGCCGGCCAGGTATTCGGCCTCCCTTCGGGCACCTGGACCATCACCGCTTCCCTTCCCGACGGAAGGACCTGGAGTGGGGTAACCCACCTTTCCGGTCAGCGAGATCACCAAGTGGTGCTCGAATAGAGCAATCCCGCCTCGGTTCTCATACAATCCGGCGGTGGGCGACACCATTGACGATTTGCTTCGCACAGCGCGAAGCCACCTTGCAGCTACTCCTTTTGGAGCGCCCCCCCGGGAGGCCTACCTTCTTCTGGGCGACCTTCTAGGGCTGTCAGAAGCCCAATTGATCGCTCGCGGTGACCTGAAGGTGCCAGAGGACTGCGCCAAGCTCTTTTCCCACCGTCTCCAGCGCCGCCTTCAAGGAGAGCCCGTTGCTTATCTCTTGGGCTGGCGAGAATTTTTCGGCCGGCGCTTTCGAGTCGATGATCGAGTGTTGATTCCTCGCCCCGAAACCGAACACCTCATCGAGGCGGCTCTCCAGGTTTCCGGCCACCCTCCTTCGAGAATCCTGGATGTGGGAACCGGCTCCGGATGTCTAGCGATTACTCTCGCCTTGGAGCTGCCCAATGCTCGCATTACCGCCTCAGATCTCTCTCTGAGCTCTCTCGCCCTCGCGGCGCGAAACGTGCATGAGCATGGAGTCGGTGGTCGAGTCCGGCTGGTCCAAGGGGACCTGACCGAAGCGATCTCTTTAAGGGCTTTTGATTTGGTCATCAGCAATCCACCCTATATCGACCCCGCAGACCGAGAACAGCTGTCCCCGGAGATCCGTGAGTTCGAGCCTCCCGACGCCCTATTCGCTCAAGATCGAGGCTTGGCTCTCTTCCAGCGCCTCCTGGAAAGAGCCAAAGAGCTGCCCCCCGAATCAGCCCTGATGATCGAGATCGGATTCGGACAGTTAGAGGAAATTCGCACCCGAGCCACCGACCTCGGCTTATGTATTTCGGACCAAATTTCAGACTACGCAGGAATTCCGCGCACTCTCGTCCTGCGAAGAGTGCCTTAGCACCCTAGGAAAGGACTCCCCTCATGGACCGATTTCACATCGTCGGCCCCAACCGCCTTAAAGGTACCGTTCAGGCCAGCGGCGCCAAGAATGCTGCTCTACCGGCCCTCGCAGCCAGTCTGTTGACCGACGAGCCTCTGTACTTGGACCGGGTGCCGCAGGTCCGGGACATCCGCACCTTGAGGCGCCTCTTGGAGCACCTCGGTGTCGGCAGCAAACAAAATGGCTCCGTCCTGGAGCTCGCTCCCGCTGGAGAAGCGAGCCTCGATGAGGCTCCCTACGATCTGGTCAAGACCATGCGCGCCAGCGTTCTGGTGCTGGGACCTCTGCTAGCAAGGCGAGGCCATGCCCGAGTCTCCCTTCCCGGAGGTTGCGCCATCGGCGTGCGCCCCATCGATCAACACCTCGCTGGCCTGGAAGCTCTCGGCGCAAAGGTACGCTTGGAGCACGGCTATGTGGAGGTCCAGAGTCGCCGCCTGACCGGCAGCCGGTTCCGCTTCGCCATGCCCACGGTTACCGGAACGGAGAACGTCCTCATGGCCGCTGTCCTCGCCCAAGGCACGACGATTTTGGAAAATTGTGCCCGGGAACCGGAAGTGGTCGACCTCGCCAGGCTGCTCAGCAGCATGGGCGCACAGATCGAAGGAGCCGGAAACGAGACCATCGAGATTCAGGGAGTGGATCGCTTAGGCAGTGCTCGACACACGATTATCGCTGATCGCATCGAAGGCGGGACCTATTTGACCGCCGCTGCCTTGACCGGCGGGGATGTCGTATTGGAAGGCGCCAATCCTGCCGATCTGGCACCCTTACTAGAAAAGCTGGTCGAAAACGGCGCTGAAGTTAGCGAGACCGCCCAAGGCATTCGAGTGGCCCGAACGGGCGCGCTCAAGCCTCGGGACCTGCTCACCTCCCCCCACCCGGGCTTTCCCACCGATCTGCAAGCTCAATATATGGTGCTGATGACCCAGGCGGAAGGAAAGTCGACCATCTGCGAAACCGTCTTCGAAAACCGCTTTCAGCATGCTCCGGAGCTCATGCGCATGGGGGCGGATATTCAGATCGACACCAGCTACGCCCGTATCAGCGGCCCTGCCCCCCTCTCCGGGGCTCACGTCATGGCAACAGACCTGCGAGCTTCTGCTTGCCTGGTGCTGGCCGGGCTAGTCGCCCAGGGAGAGACGGTGGTCCAGCGGATCTACCATTTGGATCGTGGCTATGAAGGGATGGAATTGAAATTGCAAGCTCTAGGGGCTCGGGTCGAGCGCGTGAGCTGATCCGAGCTCGAAACCAGACTTCACCGCAGCGATTCGGTTTCGACACACCAAAAACTTCACAGGACTGAATGCTCGTGCTGAGATTGAGCCTCGGTTTCGCTCTGATGTTGACAGCGGAAGATCCGCGCATCGAGCTTGTACGCCTCAGTCTCATGGATTCCCCCGCCGTTGTTCTTCAGCGAACGGAAGACTTCCTCGAAAAACATCCCGACCAAGCAGCCCAGCTAGGGTTGAGCTATCTTCGAGGAAACCTCCTGGCCCGCCAAGGCCTATCCCAGGACGCTGGCGTGGCTTTCGGAGAGGCCTTCTCCACGAACAACCTGCTCCGAGCCCACAGCCTCTACCAGATCGCCCTCGAAGAAGAGGAGCAGAATCATCCGGAGGTCGCTGCCGGATTGATCGTCAAGCTATTGGGCCTGGATCCTCCTCGAGCCTTGGTCCCGAAAGCCATGGCATTGTTGCGGCGCACCTTGAGCAAAGGAGGGGATTGCCGACTCTTAGAGGGATTGCCCTCCCTACGGCTCTCGACTCCAGAGCGGCGCCAGCTGAGATTGGCTCAGGCCCATTGTTCTTTTCGCAGAGGCCTCCGGGAAGATGCCCGAAGCCGCATGATCGACCTGCTCAAAGAAGCCAAGGGGGATGACACAGCCCGTGAGGCGGCTGAGTGGGTGGTCAACCTCCAACCCATTTCCGAGAGCCCGGATCTGACTTTCCTGGTCGGTGAAACCCTGCACCACCATCGAGAGTTCAACCGCTCCATTCGATACCTACAAAGTGCCCTGGATCGCTCAGCAGCGGGCCGCATGTCCCCAACGCCGTCGTCCCGGCAGCTCTACGATGCAGGTTACTCCCTGCAACGGGGAAACTTCTGGCTCGGCCGCTGGCAGCAGGCGGCAGAGGGGTTCGCCCAACTCGCGGCCAAGGCCAGCCTGCCCCGGGATCGAGCCAAAGCCCTCTATCAAGCGGGCCGCTGTCTGGAACTCCTGGGACAATGGCAACAAGCGGCGGATAGCTTTCGGCGCTCCTTCAACGCCGATCCCATGAGCCGGTGGTCCGATGCCGCTTTGCTTTCAGCCATGCGCCTGGAATGGCGCACGGGCAATGAGAAAACTGCCCTAGAGCTCTTCGGCCTGCTCCAATCGAAACGTCAGTGGAAAGAGACGGCGGTTCGAGCCTCTCTGTTCTTGGCTTCCTCCGATCTCGTGCAGGGTCGCCACGACCGAGCTCAGTCTTGGCTGGTGCTGGCTGAAGGAGCCGGCAAGGGCACCGTTGTCGAAGCACGGTACTGGCGAGGGCGCCAGCGGGAACTCCAGGAGAACCTCTCGGGAGCTTTGGAGAGTTATCTCCAAGCTCTCGAGGCAGACACCTATCACCCTCTTTCGCGGGCGGCCCTGAAGCGCCTTCAATCCGGTCCCTTGGCGAGCCTGTCTCGCAAGGAGGGACTGCGCCGCGCTCGCTCCTCCAAAATCCAAGACCTCCGAGAAGCCTGGTTGCTCCTTGGAGCTGGAGAAGCTGGCACGGCGGCCCTGGAGGCCCTCCGCGGGCAGCTCCTTGCCGACCGTACAGCTGAACCCTACCTTTCCATGAAACCAGCACCGGTGCAGGAGTGGCCTCTTTGGCGAGCTTCCTTGCGAGAGCCGGAGGAGCTGCTTTTGGCTCTGGGAATCTGGCGCGACGGGGCTGCCATGGTACCGCGTCATTTCCCGGTAAGTCAGCCGGCCTTGGCCCTGACCGGAAGCTTGTTGTTGGCGAGGGACGGTGAGACCAATCAATCTCTACGGCAGGTTGAAATCCTGTCGCAACGAATCCCGAAACGAATTCCCCTAGAGGTTCTCCCAGAGGCCTACCAGAGCTTGCTGTACCCAAACGCCTTCGGCGATCTGATCGTCCATCAGGGCTTCCGCTTCAACGTGGAAGCAGCTCTGATCCGAGCCATCATTCGCGAGGAGAGTCGCTTTCTCCCTACCGCTCTTTCCGCCGCGGCAGCTCGGGGCCTGACTCAGTTCATCATGCCTACCGCGCGGCCTTTGGGGCAGAAGTTGGGTATGGGCACCCTTCAGCCGGCAGATCTCTACCAGCCGCCGGTCGCCATCACTCTCGGAGCTGCTTACCTCCATGATCTACATATGGAGTTTGACGGCGCCACTCACATGGCTGTAGCCGCCTACAACGCAGGAGAACCTCAGGCGCATCTATGGAAGCAATACTGTTTCAGTGGTGAGCCGGAAGAATATTTCTCTAAGGTGGGATTCCGCCAAACCCGCGACTATCTGCGAAAGGTGCTCACCAGTCGAACCCATTTCCAGCGGGTCTACCCCACCACTACCTTACCGACCCCAAAACGTTGGTAAAGCTCTCCCTCCCCAAACCATGGGCGAAACGGTCAGTGGCGGCCGTGCCCTTATTCCAGAACGTCGACCACCGGAGGTAGATCCCCCGGTGGGGAATCGAGAAATAGCTGAACGTCCGCTTGGCTGCGCAGCTCCTCTGTCCAGCGAAGAATCTCCTCGTTGAGGCGCTGCTCCCTCAGAACGACCCGAATCTGCTCCCGGACGGCTTCCATGGGAGGTATCTGGGCCTCTCCGGAGGCTTCCATTTGCGGCACCAGAACATCCTGGTAGTAGCCCTGGACCTCTTCCAGGCGGATGAAGATTCGCGGCCCGAGCCTCTCCTCGATAAAGGTCAGCACCATCAGTTGGCGAGTCAGCAACTGGCGCAAGCTCTGATCATCCAGTCCTACCGCCGCAAGCTGAGCTCCGAGCGCTTCCTCGTCCTCGAACCGGGCCTGCAATTTGGCGACTTCGGCTTCAACGGTGGCCGGTGGCACCCGTTCGAAGCCAATCTCCTCGACGGCATGGAAACGGAGTCTTTGTTCGATGACAGCGTCGAGAGCGCGACGGCGGAAAGTCGTCTTGTCTTCCAGGGGCTCCCCTTGCTCGTCGACCCTCCTCTCGGCTAAGCCCAGAGCGATCACTCGATCGATGTCAGAAGCAAGAATAGGATCTTCGTCCACGACCGCAAAGATACGATCTTTCAACTCGCCAACAGAAGTCTCCTGTGCCTCGCCTGGAAGGGCAAACGAGGAGGTCACCAATAAGGCCAAAGAAAGCAAGGGCCCAGCAAAGAGACGGTGGTGAAACTCTCTCTGGTTCCAAGGGAGATTCCGCAGCTGGTTCATGGCCGCATGCTAGCATCCCGATCTCGATCATCAAACGACCCTTCTACCCTTGGAAAAAAGGCCCGAACCGAGAACTATGGACTCCGACCAGCTCTCTCCCAATACCGTCGGCCTCGGGCGCTTGTGGGTCGTAGCCACTCCCGTGGGGAACCTCGAAGATCTCTCTCCTCGAGCTCGCAGAGCCTTCGAAGAGGCAGATCTGGTCGCCTGCGAAGACACCCGACGCACCGGGTGGCTTTTGTCTCAGCTGAATATCAAGAAACCCCTCGTCTCCCTTCACGAGCACAATGAGAAGCAACGCCTGCCGCGGCTGTTGGCGGCGCTGGAACGAGGCGAGAACATCGCTTTAGCTAGCGACGCCGGTACTCCCCTGGTCTCGGATCCGGGCTTTCTTCTGGTCCGGGAAGCAGCTCGCCTAGGGATTCGAGTAGAAGCTTTGCCAGGACCCTCCGCGGTGCTTCTCGCCCTCGTGGTTTCAGCCCTCCCCCCCATGCCCTTCAGCTTTCTCGGCTTTCCTCCCCCTAAGACCGGCAAACGGTGCACATTTTTTCGCCGCTTCGCTGACCTCGGCCACACTCTCGTCCTCTTCGAGTCACCCCATCGACTGTTGCGCTGCCTCGAAGACGCTCTCACGGAATTGGGAGACCGGCCGGCCGCCATCGCCCGAGAGCTCACCAAAACCCACGAAGAGGTCCTGCGAGGCCCCCTTTCGGAACTTCATCACCAGCTCGCTCAGCGCCCCTCTCTCAAGGGGGAATTCGTCGTGGTGCTCGGAGCGACGAAGGAGAAGAAGTCGACTCGGCGAAACCCGAAGAAGTGGAACCAGCAGGAAGGCCCCGTTGACCCGGAGCCCCGTTGACCGGCAATGGCATGACCTGAAACTCGACTCTCGCCGGAGATCCCATGGCCCCCGAATCTCTGTCTAACGAATGAGGAAGGTGGTCCATTCGGGACCGTTCATCCCGTTGTCCCGTGATGCCCAGAATTCTCGGGCCGAGCCTTGTAGCGAGGCTTCATCCTCGAATGATCCGGTGATCACCGGGCGGTACCGCCTCCCAACGAAAGCGACCCACCTCGCTGCTCCTCTAACACCCGCGGGAGGACGCAAAGAAAGTCATCCACCTCCTGCTGCGTATTCTCGATGCCGAAGCTGATGCGGAGTGAGCCGATCGCTTCTTCTGCTTCGAGCCCTAAGGCCAAAAGAGTCTGACTGGGAAGGGGATCCCCGGCGCCGCAAGCAGCTCCCGTAGAGACGGCATAACCGGCGAGATCCAGGGCGAGCATCAGATCTCGGCCCACCCAACCCGGAAAAGCAACATTCGTGGTGTGAGGCAGTCGTGGCGCTTGGCGGCAATGAACTCGGGAAGCGGCTAGGTCTTCCAGTCCAGTTTCCAGCCGATCCCGCAAACCTGTTAGATGTTGCTTCCTGGAAGCCATCTCTTCCCGGGCCCAGTGGCTGGCCTCGCCCAACCCCACGACGGCGGGCACATTCTCGGTACCGGCGCGGAAACCGAACTCTTGAGGAGCCCCCACCAGCAGGCCGGTCAGAGCAGAGCCGGGGCGAATCCACAAAGCAGCCGCACCCAAAGGACCGTGGAACTTATGGGCCCCCAGGACCAGGTAGTCGACTCCAAGATCGGTGACCGTCACCGGGACTTTACCCACCGCTTGCACTGCATCGCAGAGCAAAGGAATCTTCTTCTCTCTGCACAAGGCCGCGACTTCGACGACCGGCTGCAGCGTACCCAGCTCATTGTTTGCCAACATCAGGCAGACCAGAATCGTCTCCGGCTGGAGGGCCGCTGCCAAGCGCTCCCCTGCCACCACACCGTTGGCTTCGGGAGGTACTCGGGTTGCTGAAAAACCCATCTCCTCGAGACTCTCGATAGCGCGATCAATGGATGGATGCTCGAAAGCCGAGAGAACAAAATGTCCCTTCCCGCCGGCCCGCCGAGCCGCATCGAAAATCACCGCATTGTTGGCCTCGGTCCCCGATCCGGTAAAAATGACTTGCTGGCTCTCAGCGCCGATCAGAGTGGCGACTTTGGAACGGGCTGCCTCCACGGCCTGGCGAGCTTGGCGGCCATAACCGTGAGCGGAAGATGGATTGCCATGGGCCATTCCAAAATAGGGTTCCATGGCGGCCCGGACTCGAGCATCCAATGGCGTCGTGGCGTTGTTGTCGAAATAGACCCGGGGAACACCCGCGGTATGAGGCAAAGCTGCGGTGGGCTTCATGGCTGCTTCCTAGAAGATTCGGAGGACGAGAAATAGTCGAACCCTTTCGACTGTTATTGTACCTACCTACCTGGTAGGCAGCTCTTCGGGAGCCCATTGGGAAGAGGCGAGACGCCTTCCCTTGATTCCATTGCCGCCCGCTGGCACCGGAATCGGCCTTCAGGTTTCAACAGGCTGAGCTCGGAACCAAGGGCTCGGAAATACTGGTCCGGAGACACTGGTTTGGGAGATACTGACTTGGGAAATACAGTGCAGAAATACCACCTCAGCAGCATCCTCATACCGGCCCTGCTTCTCTCGCTATGCTCTGTTTCCGCACAGGCGGACCTAAAGAAAAAGCAGCGTAAAGCAGTCAGTGCCATGGCTCCTGCCTACCAAGTTTGGATCAGTGAAGTGGAGCTGTTGATTACCTCCGAGGAAGTCGACGCTTTCATTGCCCTGGAGAAGGACTATCAGCGGGACGCCTTCATCAAACGATTTTGGCAAGTTCGAGATCCCTACCCCCAAACCGCCCGCAATGAGTTCAAGGATCGCTGGCACGAGTCCTTGGCTTACGCACAGGGGGAATTCGGGGGCCTCAAAGACGATCGTGGCCGGTTTCTAATGCGCAACGGACCGCCGACCTCTCGCCTCGAAGTCAGGTGCTCACTCCTCTTCCCGCTGGAAGTTTGGTATTACAAAGGGAGTCTCCAGGTGGGCTTCCAGTTCTATCTCGTCTTCTATCAGCCCAGCAGTGTTGGCCCGTTCCGCATTTTTCACCCGGAAGATGGTTTGGGCTCCTTGTTCAATACGTTCTCGGTAGCTTCTGATGGCTCGACGAGCTTGGCGGAAGTCGACCGTCAATGTAGAGACGGAGATTTGGTCCGGAGCGCCATCAGCTGGGTCCTGGGGCAGGGCAACGGTTATATTTCTCTGCTCAGTCGTCTCGACAGCCCCCCGGAACCTCCGGAAGGGGAGTGGGTAGCCACTTTCGCAGCCTATTCGACAGATCTACCGGAAGGGGCTCCCACCTTCGAGGCTTCTCTCGATGTCGCCTACCCAGGCCGCAAACAGAATCGCACCGTGATGCAAGCGGTCATCGGTGTCGCCGTGGATCAGGCAACCCAAGTCGACCTCGGGGACTATGGCGCCTACAACTTTCTCCTCAACGGCGAAGTCTTGAAAGATGGGGAGCTCTTCGAGAGTTTCCGCTACAAATTCGACTTCCCCACCGCCGAGACCTCGGGGCCAACTCTGCCGATGATCATTCAGCGCACTCTTCGCTCCGGTGAATATAAGTTGGTGGTGAAGTTAGAGGATCTCAACTCCCATCGCTTCTTCCGAGCCGAACGCATTCTGGAGGTCCCCAAGCTAGAGATCGACCTTCCCCCACCCGGTCCCGAGGACCCGGAGACCGCCCGCTTGCTGGCCGAGGCCAACGCCGCCATTACCAGCGGAGAAACGACCATTCAGTTGGTCGAACCCTCCGGGCAGCTCCTGACCGGGATGTTGCGTTTGGAAACACTCACCACCGGCGACGACTTTCACCGGGTCACCTTCTCCCTGGACGGCAAACCTGTGCTGACCAAACGGCGCCCTCCTTATAGTGTCGAGGTGGATCTCGGATCCTTACCGCGAACGCGCACCTTGAAAGTGGCTGGCTACGACTCCGAGGGGAAGGAGCTCGCCACGGACGAAGTTCTGCTAAATGCCAGTGATCATCGCTTTGCAGTTCGCCTCATCGAACCTCGAAAGGGCAAGACGTACCACAATAGCCTTCAGGCCCAGGTCGAGGTTTCGGCGCCTGAAGGCGGCACCGTGGAGCGTCTCGAGATCTACCTCAACGAAGACTTGTTGGCGACTCTCTACCAACCTCCCTACACTCAGCCGATACTCCTTCCCGGTGGAAACGAAATCGCCTATGTGCGAGCGGTCGCCTACCTGACCGACGGAGGCTCCACCGAGGATCTCGTCTTCGTCAACGCTCCCGACAACCTCGATGAGGTGGATGTTCAATTCGTCGAGCTCTACACCACCGTGCTCGACCGCCAGAGCCGCCCGGTGAAAGGTTTGACGCGAGAGGATTTCTCGGTCGCGGAGGACGGGGCTGCCCAGACGATCACCCGCTTCGAACAGGTCAGAGACTTGCCCTTCCATGCAGGTGTTCTGCTGGACGTCTCGGCTTCCATGGACGAAAGTCTGGACACGGTTCGAGACGCCGCCCTGAAGTTCTTCGAGGAGGCGATTAGCCCAAAAGATCGGGCAGCCCTGGTCACCTTTAACGATCGCCCCCACCTGGCTGTAAAATTCACTTCTAAAGCGGAGGCCCTGGCGGGAGCTCTGGCGGGACTCAAGGCAGAGCGGGGAACCTCTCTCTACGATAGCCTCATCTTCGGCCTCTACTATTTCAACGGTATCCGTGGCCAAAAAGCCATCTTGTTGCTATCCGACGGCAAAGACGAGTCCAGTCGCTTTTCCTTTGAGGACACCCTCGAATACGCCCGCAGAGCCGGTGTCACCATCTACGCCATCGGCCTCAAAGAGGCGGGTAAGGACGGCGCCAACCGCCGCAAGCTCTCCCGCCTATCAGAGATCACCGGCGGAAGGTCTTTCTTCATTGACGACCCTGCCGAGCTGGCAGGCATCTACCAGACGATTCAAGAAGAGCTACGCTCCCAATACCTGGTCGCCTACCAGAGCACCAATACCAGTGGTGATGCCGGCTTTCGAGAGGTCCAACTGCGGGTAGCGAAGCCCGGAACTGAGGTGAAGACCTTGAGTGGGTACTACCCCTAATGCAGCAACCCTCCAAGCTCCTGGGAGTCCTTCTCCACCAGCAACCAAGCTTAGCCCGAACTTCTCACCAACTTTCTACTGCGACACCGGATCTGCCTAGAACTCCGGCGTCAGAGGGCGATTCTGCTTCTCGACAGAGTGTAACTATGCCTGCGTCGCGGAAAACACCCTCTTCCTTGGATTTCCAGACATCCTCGGTGTCTCGCGACGAATTCGGTGAGAAGCTCGGGCTATCAGGATTTCCCAGGAGACGAGGCCATGGCCTTGGGGGAAACGGTAGGCTCCTAGGCGCTCTTTGGACCCTGATGGTTTTGGCGAGCCTCCTCGTGGCCAAGCCTTCCTTGGCAGCTGTTGCTCCGGAGGTGATACCAGAACGCACGGCACAGGAGGGTGCAGATCCAGAAAACCCGCTGCCAGAGGGTTCACCTCCCGCCAACTCTGCGGAGAAAACCACCGAAGTAGATGCGATCTCGGCAGCCGAGGCTTCTCCACCGCCTGGCGAACCGCAGCCGCCCTCCCTGAGCCGACAACACCAGCGGTGGTTGGAGTCAGTGGCGGAGCTGATGCGAGACGCCGAGCGGGAGGTCTTCATCAACCTTCGTCAGGATTACCAAAGGGAGTCTTTTATCCAGCGATTTTGGCGAGCCCGGGACCCCTTCCCGGAGACTTCCCGGAACGAGTTCCGAGAGCGCTGGGAAGCCAATCTAGAGTTGGCGCGAGATCTTTTCCCAGATTTCGACGACGCCCGGGCGCGAATGATGTTGGTCAATGGCGAGCCAGTGAAGCGCCAGGAAATTCGCTGCGGTGAGTATCTTCTACCTCTGGAGTACTGGTACTTCAAGGGCACTCTCCAGATCCGAAGCGATTTCTATCTGGTGTTCTTCCGCAAGGGCTCTGGCCGCAAAGCTCGGTATGAGCTTTGGTATCCCAGCCAAGGGTTGTCTCCCCTTCTCGCTCCGACCCTGAGTCGAATTCCGGGAGAACGAGAAATCTTGGCCTTTATCTCCGAGGCCTGCTCTCGAGGTGGAGAGATCGCCACGGTACTCACCTCGGCTCTCGACTGGGGCAGCTTTACCGATCGGCAGGAGATTTTTCCCGATCCCGGGGACGAGTGGCTCAACACCTTCGTCGCCTACTCGACGGATATGCCCACGGGGGCCGAAGAATTTTCCGCCTCGGTAGAGCTCACCTTTCCGGGACGTTTTCAGAGCCGCACGCTGGTCCAAGGATTGGTTTCAGTGGGGACCGATGAGGTCGGCACCTCCAACCTATTGGACAGTCCTTCTTACAACTTCGTACTGGATGGGGAAATCCTCCGCAAGGACCAACTCTTCGAACACTTCCGATACCGCTTCAACCTCAAATCGAGCCAAGCAGAGCAGGGTCTTCTCCCTTTGGCCTTCCAGCGATATCTGAGGCCTGGCACCTACACCTTGGTCCTCAAAGTGGAGGACCTCAACCGTCATGCTTTCTACCGTGAGTCCTTCGATTTAGTGGTGCCTCGCAACACCTCGACGACAGCTTCCCGAGGCGCCACGGCCCCAGGAGCAGAGGCTGCCCAGGGCCATGCGGCGGCTTCTTCTACAGCTATTTCGACCCGCCTGCTTCAGGAGGCCAATACCGACCTGCCAACGGGGGATCACACCGTCACCCTTCTGGTGCCTCGCGATGTCCTGTCTACCGGCCGAGTACGGGTCGAAGCGATGACCCGAGGTGAGAACATTGCTCGGGTGCGCTTTGACCTCAACGGTAAGCGCATTTTCTCGAAGAGCAGGCCCCCCTACAGTGTCGAGCTCAACCTAGGAGAGGCACCCCGGGTCCACACTTTGCGGGCCGTCGTCACCGACGATCAGGGAAACCTCTTGGCGGCAGACGAAGTCCTCATCAATGCCGGGCCTCACCGTTTCGACCTTCGCCTCATCGAACCCCAAGCGGGCAAAACCTACTCTCAGAGTGTGCGCGCCCAAGCAGAGGTAGAGATCCCCGAGGGAGAGCACTTGGATCGAGTCGAGTTCTATCTCAACGAGACCCTCATCGCCACCCTCTTCCAACCCCCTTTCCTACAACCCATGGTCATTCCAGACAACGAACCCTTGGCTTTCGTTCGAGCGGTGGCCTACCTCAACGACGGTGGCTCCGTGGAAGATGCCGTCTTCGTCAATGCTCCAGATTTCGTCGACAACGTGCAGATCGAGTATGTCGAGCTCTACACCACGGTTCTCAGCCGGCGGGGAAAACAAGTCAAAGATCTCAAGTCCTCTGAGGTGCAGGTTTCGGAAAATGGTGTGGAGCAAACCATCCAGCGTTTCGAGCTCGTAGAGGACGTCCCCATCCACGCCGGAATCTTGATGGATGTCTCCAATTCCATGACCCAGAGGCTGGAGAAAGCTGTGGAGGGCACCCTAAGTTTCTTTGAGACTGTTCTGACTCCCAAGGACCGGGCCGCAGTGGTGACTTTCAACGAAGAGCCCAGTCTGGCAGTGCGATTCACCAACAGCCTCGAAGTCCTCGCCGGTGGCCTCGCCGGGCTGACTGCAGAAGGAGAGACAGCTCTCTACGACGCTCTGATCTACAACCTCTACTATTTCAGTGGCATGGGCGGCAAGGGTGCCATTATCCTGCTGTCGGACGGCGAAGATGTCAGCAGCCGATACACCTTCGAAGATGTCATCGACTACGCCCGCCGTACCGGCGTTGCTATTTACCCGGTCGGCATTAGCCTCAGTGGCGCCAAGAACGAAATTCGGATCCAGCTACAGCGCCTCGCCTCCGAAACCGGAGGAACCTCTTTTTTCGTCGATACCGCCAACGACCTCACACGGGTATTCGATGCGATTCAATTGGAGCTACGCTCCCAATACTTGATTTCCTACCAGAGCACTTCGGAGGGGGATGACTTCCGCAAGGTCGAGGTCGAGGTCAGTCGCCCCGGCGTGACGGCCAAAACCCAGAGTGGCTATTTCCCCTAAGAACCCTGTTGCTCGCCGAGAGAACCACCATGCAGCCTTCCCTCATTCTCGCTTCCGGATCCCCTCGCCGAAGAGACGCCCTCGTCGGGCTGGGCCTGACCTTCACGGTGCGGTCCGTGGAGATTGACGAAAGCCCTCTCCCCGGGGAAGACCCAACCATTTATGTACTGCGCTTGGCCCGAGCCAAAGCTCACGAACAGGCCCACGAAGGAGAGCTCGTGCTCGCCGCAGACACGATCGTCTCCCTCGAGGGAGATCTCCTGGGCAAGCCTGGGTCCTCTGAAGAGGCCAAAGACATGCTGCGACGCCTCTCAGGCCGCCAGCATTCCGTCGCTACCGGCATCGCCCTCTACGAGCCGGCCACCGGTCGCACCGAATCTGCGGTAGAAACATCCCAGGTGCGCTTTGCAACGATGAGCGAAGAGGAGATCTCCTGGTACGTCGATACCGGGGAGCCCATGGACAAGGCCGGTTCCTATGCGATTCAGGGCTTCGGAGCGCTCTTCGTCAAAGCCATCGAGGGAAACTACAGCAACATCGTTGGCCTCCCACTTTCGACCACCTACCGACTGTTCGCAGACATGGGCTTCGATCTCAAGACCTTCTAGTAGGACCTATTGCCAGTCCCCATAGACCTGGAAGGCAGCCCAAAAGTAGGGTGCCGAAACATCTAATTCGCCCCTTCCCCCTTCCTCCCCAGTCCCGTAAATGGGCCTTTCCATCAACTCCACCTGAGCGGCCCGCAGCGCTTCGTCCTTGGATTTCCCGCCTCGTAGGTGGCGATGGAACTTCACCATCAGCTCCGCCGTCGCGTGATCCGCTACTTGCCAAAGAGAGGCGGCCACCGTGCGGGCACCAGCATAGTGAAAGGCCCGAGTTAGGCCGATCAAGCCCTCCCCTCTTTGCTCCTTGCCCAGAGCGGAATCACAGGCCGAGAGCACCACTAAATCCGCATCGAGGCGCAAGCTCTCGAAAATCTCCCAGGCTTGCAACAAACCGTTCTCTTTGCCTTCCTCGAACTCCTCCGGAACCGCTAGGAGAAGCCCCGAGTCGAGAGGGAAGCGCTCATCCAAGAGTCCGTGGGTGGCGAAATGAATTCGCCGGGTCCCCAGGGGGAGAGATTTCGCCTCCTCTTCGCTCGCTTGCTCTCCAAGGAATACTTTGCTCGAATCGCCATAGAACTCCGCGATCTGCTCCACCTCTTCCCGAGTCGAAGGCAAAGGGGCCCACTGAAAGCCTCGCCGCAGAGCAGACCGCAGCCGCGGTTCCGCCATCGTCTCGACTCCGTCCATGGCCCCCCTAGAAAAGAAGGGATCGCCAAAGGCAGCCAGAGAAGGAGGAGACTCTAGCGTTCCGTCTAAATCTCCACGACTGCGCCGCAGCTCTGCGAACGCCGTGACGGAAAGAACTTCGACAAAGGGTTTCCATTGGACCAGATAGCGGACCCCCGGAGCACCTTCCTTGGA
Source organism: Deltaproteobacteria bacterium (assembly GCA_022601195.1). Classification (GTDB taxonomy): domain Bacteria; phylum Acidobacteriota; class Thermoanaerobaculia; order Multivoradales; family JAHZIX01; genus JAHZIX01. Next base: position 261,774 of record JAHZIX010000029.1, on the reverse strand, counting down.
CGGGCCCGCTGCCGGCCTTTGCAGAGCTGCGAAGGGCAGGTGGTGTAGAGCGCTATCGGGCAGAATCAGCAGACGTTCCGCTCGCTCGATCTCAGGCTCGGCTCCAGCCAACAAGTCGTCGTAAAGCTCTCGAGCCAAGGTACTCACCCCTAGGTCGTCGGAGCGCCAGGGAGGGTTGCGGATCCGTTCCAAGAAGAGGGTTACTTTGCTCCGTAACTCCTCCTCTCCCACCTCCAGTGGAACCACCGAGAGCCCCCTCTCCCGGCTGACCACGAAAAGATCTGACACCTCTTCGCCAACACTGAAGGACAGCACCACCGTACCCCCATCGAGAGCTTCCCGAGCCGCCGAAAGATCGAGGGGTCGCGGGTACTTCAAGGCCGCCAAGCGGGCAGAGGCGCCGCGGATCTTCTCGATATTGGCTTCATGCCTGCGGCGAAGAGAAGACAGACGCTCTTCGAGCTCGCGCTGCCGACTTGGGGAGCTCTCCACCGGCAGGCTCCAAATTTCGTTCTGGGTGCGGTCGTAGAGAACGGTGATCTCCCGCCGCTCCCGCTCCAAATCACCGGGCACATCCAATGCAAAGATGAGGTCTCTCTCAGCCAACAATTCCAAAAAACTGCCAGCCCGCGACCTCTCGAGAACCGAGAACGCCTCCTCCTCGCGGCCCAAAGCAAGAAGGGTTTCGATGTACTCACGGTAGGGCCCTCGCTGAGATCGAAGACTCGCCCGAAGCTCCCGGGAGCTTCCGACCTTGGAAATTTGCCCTTCCAGGGCCTGAACGGCTCTCTCGTAAACCTTGGCGGCGATAGCGACCTGCCCTCGATCCCGGCGCAGCCGAGCCAGAGACTGCAGGGTCTCCGCTTCCAAGGCTGTCTCAGCGGAGATGCGACTGCGGATATCCAGGGAGCGCTGAAGATACTCTTCCGCCGGTTCTAGGTTCCCTAGCCTCCTCGAGGCCTCGCCAAGGTGTTGGAGAGTCTCGGCCATCAACAATCCTCGGGGAGCTGTCTCCAATAGAATCGCCTCCGCTCGCAGAAGGCTCGACACCGCTTCGTCGAATCGACCTCGCCCTAGCTCGACCTCCCCTAGCTCATTCAACAGGACGATCATGTCCTCACCGCGAGGAGCCGCCTGCTGGCAGATCTCCAGAGCTTCCTCGAGCAGAGTTACCACCTTCGTGGGCTCTCCGGCCCGAGCCACTCGAGACTTTCCCAACAATGCCCGCGCTTTTTGCAGTGGGCTTTGAGGTGCAGCCGAGTGAATCGCCAGGGATTTCTCGAAATACTGTTCAGCCTCCTGGAGGCTTCCACGCTTCCAAGCCAGGGTACCGAGCTGGTGCAAAATATCGGCATCGCTCTCCCGGCCGAGAGCACTGTCCTCTTCTAGGGCCAAGGCCTGCTCCAGGAAATCCTGAGCCTTGTCCAACTCACCCCGATCCGCCGCTATCTCAGCCAAATCCTGCAATGACGCAGCCAGGTCCGGGGTACGACCTCCCTGCCGGTAGAGACGACTAGCCTGCTCAAGTCTCTTCTGGGCCAAGCCCAACTGTCCCTTCAGGAGAGCAACGGAACCCAGACCAGACAGACTCTTGGCGCGCTGAACTTCCTGGCCATCGAGCGGCTCAAAAACAGCCAGCGCCTGTAGCAAGAAGATCTCCGCTTCATCGAGACGACCCAGGCGGCCGATCAGGTTCCCGATGTTGTTGAAGGCTACCCCCTGGTTTGAGCTTCCGGAGGGAAACAGTTCTACCGCTTCCCCAAGGAGCTGCTCTGCCTCCTCATAATTTCCTTTATCCTGGGCGAGCAAACCCAGGGAAGTGACACTCCAGGCTAGGGCTTCGCTAGCTGGAGCCAACTCCCTCCATAGCTTCAAGGCCCTGTGGTGAGCTTCCTGAGCCGTTTCGAGGTCTCCCTGACGCCAAGCCATTCTGCCCCGCTCAGCCTGGCAGGCTGCGAAATGGAGACTGCCCTCGCCCCAAGCTTCCGCCCAGAGCTCAGCAGCCTTCTCATGGAATTGCTGAGCCAAAGCAAACTGGCCCCTCAACTCCTCGGAGAATCCCCGCCTTCTCCAAATCTTGCCTCTCTCTCCCTCATCGGAGGCTGATTCGAGAGCTGCATCAAAGGAAGCCTCAACGCATGGCCACCAACCAAACCAAGCGCACCGTCTCGCGGAGCGCAGGTGGGACCACCATTCGAGGGATCGATTCTTCTGCCGCCGAGCCTGAAAAACTATTTCCCGGTGGGCTTCTTCGACCCTCTGCCGTTCTTCCAAACTGGGAGGACCAGGCTTGGAATATCGAATCGGGCCTGGAGAAAAGGAAAAAACAGGTCGGACCACCGTGTCCCATAGCAACGGCTTCAAACGAAAAGTTCTGGACTCTCCGGCTCGCTTTCCATGAATGAGAATCTCCCCACGAGGAGCTTGTTCTAGCTCCAAGGAAATCCAATCGCCAAAGGTTTCGAAACGCCCGGAGGTCAACCGTGGGTGAGCACCATGAGCATCCACTGCTTCCCAGGACAAAAGGAGGTCGCCCGGCTCGATCCCGGCAAGCTCGATGGCCGATTCAACGCCAACTCTCTCGACGATGACTCCAAAGCTCTCTAGGTGCTCCTTGTCTTCCTCTCCTTCGCCCGGGGAGCAGGCTCCAACCATGGCCACCAGCATCCCAAGGCCCAAGATCAGGTAGGAAGAAGGAAGCAGGAAACCGATCCTCATCGAGGAACCTTGACGCCCGTTTTCACGGCGGAGCTCTCGACTTGAATCTAAAAGTCGGATGGCCGAAAGGAGAGTCAATCTGCCAGCCGTTCCACCTCGACCCGAGCATCGCTAAAACAAGCTCCACCGCCCACTCGCTGAGTATCGCTAGGACAGAGGGCTGTGGAAGTAAATCCGTTATCGGAGGCTCTTCGCCAAGCCCCCTTGGGCATTAGCACAACGCCGGGGCGAGTGCGCGAACTGACCCGAGCCCGGCAATGGACCTCTCCCAGGTCATTGAAGGCCCGGACGGAGTCTCCCGGCGCCAGGCCCCGAGCCTCCGCATCCTCCGGGTGTAAAGTGACGGTGAGCTCATCGAGACTCGATTCGCCAAAAGTGCTGTTGATGAGACGGCGGTCCCCGGGGCTTACCAGAGCCAGGGGAAAGGGGCTCTCTAGGGGAAGGTAGCTATAGGGGGCTTTCCCCAGGCAAGGGGGGTTCAAATCTACTTTGGCGTCGGAGGTCCGGGGGAAGACATTGCCGAACTGCACGGGCCGATCGCCGGGAAAATCATAGCTCTGTGACCGTCCCGCCTCGAGAGTCGCTACCTCCGCGGGTTTTCCGGACACCTCCAGCCCTGCCGCCACTCGGCGAAAAGCCTCCTCGCTATCCCAGGAAAAAACCTCGTCCTGCCATCCCATGGCCTTGCCCAACGCTGCAAAGGTCTCCGTGTTGGTGCGCGATTCACCCACGGGTTCGATCACCGGCTGGATTCCTCCCACTGAGTAGCTGCCGTAGCCGACTCGAATCTCCCGCTGCTCCAGGAAAGTAGTGGCCGGAAGAATGACGTCTGCATAGCGGGCCGTGTCGGTCATCACTTGCTCCGAGACCACCGTGAACAGATCCTCCCGAGCAAGGCCCCGAAGAATCCCCCTCTGGTCCGGGACCGTGGCCACCGGGTTGCAGTTGTAGACGAAAATGCCTTTGATCGGTTTCTCGGCCTGAGCCTCCAGGGCTTCGGCGAGACGTGTCATGTTGATGATCCTCGTCTGCCACTTGGGAGTCCCCAGGAGAGCCTCCCGATCTACCTTGGCAGCACCGTTATTGCTCATGGTGAAGCCCCCGCCGGCGACACCGAACTTCCCTAATAGCGTTGGCATGGCCATGATCGCTGCCGCAGCGGCTCCTCCGTTGCGATTGCGCTCGACACCCCAGCCGCAACGAACCACCGCGGGGCTCGAAGCGGCAAATACGTCGGCCAGGCGACGTAGGTCGGCCACGGGAACCCTAGCTTCCTCAGCAGCCTTCTCTACAGGCCAGGCAGCGGCGGCTTCCAGCAGACTCTCCCGACCCACCGAATGGCGATCTAAGAACGCCTCGGCCAGGCTGCCCGTGCCTTGCCACCGGTGAATCATCCCCAAGGCCAACGGGAGATCCGTGCCCGGGTAAGCGGGTAAATGAAGATCGACTTCTCGAGAGGAGAAATTCTGCAACGGGTCGACAACGGCTACAAACGCTCCCGACTTCTTGGCCTGGCGCAAAAAAGGAATCAGGTGGATGCCGGAAACCTTGGGATTTGCCCCCCAGATCAGGATGAATCGGGCCTCGGCAAAATCCTCATAGGCTACGCCGGGCATCTTGCCGTACATCTCTTCGTTGACCGAGCTGGTCGGCATGGCACAGATTGTCGAGGCTAAGCGAGAAGCTCCCATTCGAGCAAAGAAGTAGTCATCGAGAAAGCCGTCTTCCAGCAGGCCATTGGAGCCACCGTAGTGGTAGGGAAGAATCGCTTCCCCGCCCCATTCTTGGCGAATTTCACCAAACCGACCGGCGATTTCTGCCAACGCGTCTCGCCAAGAAATAGCTTCGAACTCTCCAGAGCCCTTCTCTCCTTTGCGGCGCAACGGAGTCAGAATTCGCTCCGGTGAATACACCCGCCGATGGAAGCGAGACACCTTGTTACAAATGAACCCCGCCGTTGTTGGGTGGTCGGAGCGCCCCCTCAGACTCGTTACCCGGTCGCCATTCGGCCCGGTTTCGACAGCGACCTCCAGAGCACAAGCATCTGGACAGTCGAGTATGCAGGTCGTCGGCTCCAAGCGGACCTGGGGAACAGCGCCGCTTTCGGAAGAGAGAGAGGGTTCGTTTCCGGCTCGATTCGAGTTTTCCATACTCGCTAGGCTATCGAATTCAGCAGGCCGCAGATAGACCATCACCGCTCCTGCCAACCCCCTACGGAGAAACCTCGTTGCCAAAGCCCACGAGCCCCATCCCCCTTGCCGTCCTGCTATGATTTGAAGGCATGGATGAAGTAGAGAAAATTGGTCGCTACGAAGTCCTCGAAAGAATCGGCGTCGGTAGTTTCACCGTCGTCTATCGCGGGCGGGACTCCTTCAGTGGCAAGCCGGTTGCGATCAAGATTTGTATCGCTCAAGAAGAGAATTTACGGACGGGCTTTCTTCGCCTAGCCGAGGCTTCTGGCCGTCTACAGCACCCCAATATCGCAACGGTTCTCGAGTTTGGTTCCGGAGATGGAAAGCCCTACCTGGTAGAAGACTATGTCGAGGGCGAACACCTTGGATGGAAAATCGAGGGAGACGAACCCCTCTCGATGGCCCAGCGTCTCGACTATCTTCTGCAAATTGCCGAGGGTCTCCGCTATGCACATTCTCGAGGGGTGCTCCACAAGAGCGTATCTCCTCGTTCTATCCGAATCAGCCTTGACCACGAGGTCAAAATAACCGACTTCGGCATCGCTCAATTAGCCAGCGCAACGAGCCGCCTCACCCAAGGGGGCCCCCACACAGATGGCTACCTGGCTCCGGAGCAAACACTGGGCCTCCGGGCGGACGCTCGCACCGATATCTTCTGTTTCGGTGCTCTCGCTTACGAGCTCCTGACCTACCAAAGACCCTTTGCTGCGGATACCCTGGCGGATTTCTTGGGCCAAGTACTGGAGACCGGCCTGGAACCCTCGGACGACCGGCTCAAAGGTCTACCCTTCGGGGTTAGGGAGCTGATCGCCCAATCCCTCGAAAGGGACCCGGCGGATCGCTATCGAAACTTTGACCCACTTCTTGCCGAGCTGGGCCCCATTCTCGAACGGGAACGATCCCGCGAACGGCTGGCAGCTCGGGAAGAGTCCAAGGCCAAGGGAGAGAACCCGGACGCGACCGGCGGAAGAGCCCTGACCAACGAAGATACTCAAGAGATTCCCCCTGGGATCATCACCGACAAGAGCCCACTCGACCAGCAAGAGGACGGAGATCGCACGACAGCCTATTTTTCCGATAGCGCCAAGCTCGAGGCGGCTAGAAAACCACCTGCCCCCGAGAAGCCCAGTCCTAAGGAGAAAACAAGTCCCAAGGAGAAAGCGAGCTCCGAGGAGAAAACCAGCCCATCCAAGAAGGCCACTGCAGGACAGTCCGAGAGCCTTCCTCAGCGGGCCAAGGTTGGGCCAACGAAGGTCCAAGGAACCCAGACTGAGGCAACTCCCGAAAAGCCGCCTCCAGCTATCAAACCCTCGGACTCCGTCCCGGTTGCGCCACCCGCTCCAGCAAGCCAGGGTGAAGCGAAGGCTCCCCCTACCAAGCCCGATTCCGGGAAGATGCGAAAATGGTGGTGGGCGGCGCTCTTAGCTCTGCCTATTCTCGGATCCCTCGCGTTCTGTAGTCTGCAGGAAGGTACACCAAAGCCCTTGCCGGACCCTCCCGTGGAACAGGCCGCAGTGCCCCCACCCCCTCCTCCCAGGGAGCCCGAACCGGAGGCGCTTCATGGCACTCTGTTCATCGATGCCCTGCCCTGGGCGGAGGTGACAAGGCTGAGCGACGCAGCTGGCCAGGCCGTGACTCTCCCGGCCAACCCCGTTACGCCGCTTCAACTGCCTCTTCCGGAAGGTGCCTACCTCGTGGAGCTGACCCATCCGGACGCGGAAGGTACTCTGAAGTGCGAAGTCGAGGTTTTTACTGGGGCGCTTGCTCAATGCACCGCTGAATTTTCCAGAGTCGCCGTCACCGACTACTTCAAACAGACGGGCTGGTGGCAATGAGTCGCCTTGGTTTCATGGGCGGAACCTGGCTGGCGCTACTGCTCGCCACGAGCTGGACATTACCTGCCCGCGGAGATTTTCTCGATAGCTACAAAGCCGGCCTGGAAGCTGTCGATCAGGAGAATTGGCCCGAGGTTGCCACTCAAATGCGCCTCGCCATAGAAGAGCAGCCAAGCTCTAGCCCCCGTCTCAAGAAGCGCCTCTATCTCAAACGCTATATCCCCCATTACTTCCTGGGCCGTTCTCTGTTCGAGCAGCAGGATTGCCGAGGTGCTCTCGCCGCCTGGAAGAAGGCCACAGCCCAGGGCGTCATAGAGCGCTACGACGAAATGGCCAGTCTCGAACGAGACCGCCAGATCTGCTCCCAACGCCAGGATGAGGAGGCTCGAGCCGTCGAATCGGCGAGGCTAACTCTCGACCGCGCAGAGGAGGCTGCCACGGCTGCCGAAGCCCTCCCGGGGGCCGAGCTGCGAGCCGCCTGGAACCGCGGGGAGCCTTCCCTTGCCGCTCGCCGAGTCGAGGCTAGAAAAGCCCTCGAAGGGGCCCGCGAAGCCCTGGCTGCCCTCACAACCCCTGCGGATCCAGAAGAGGTCGAAGACCTGCAACAGAGAGCTCAAACGGCCATCTCCCTCTATGACCAGCTCAATACTGCGGCGACCGGTGAGCTGGAACGCCTCCGCGGAGAAAGAACCGAGGCGCAAGCTTCCTTGGAACCGACTCGACTGCGGGCGCAGCGCACCCTCTCGGAGATCTCCTATCTCTCCCCTCTGCCTCCTCGTGTCGGCAATAGGGCAGCCAAGTTGGAAGCCTTATTGGCAGCCACCAACAACGTCGGCCCGACGACCAGCGCTGAGGACGTGCGGACGCTCAAAGAGAAAATTTCGACTTCTCGGAAGGCTCTGGAATCGGCAGCAGCACCACCGCCCAGAGAGCTTCGCTCTGCCGCCGACGCACTCTTTCAAGGCAACTACTCGCAAGTCCTAGAGCTTCTCGAAGAGGTGACTCTACCCGGCCCCAAAGCCCGCTCCCATAGCTTCCTGTTTCAAGCGGCGGCCCGCTTCGCCTTGTACATCGGCGGTGGCGAGTCCGATGAGGCGCTCATCGATGCTGCTCGATTAGATGTCTTGGAGTGTCTCGATAGCGACCCAAGCCGTATTCCCGATGCCAAAGCCTTCTCCCCCCGCTTCGTCGACTTCTTCCTGGCCCAACAGCCGGTTACTCCGGAAGAGGCCTCCGAGGGGGGCGAGATCTAGAGGGAACGCTCTCTCGGGTGGCCAGAAACACCCCTATGAGCACGATAGCTCCTCCCAGAAGAAGGGCCGAATTGGGCGTCCTGCCGAACCACAACCACTCGAAGCAGAGGGTCAAGGGCGGATTGAGGAAAACAAAGGCCGCGGCTGTCGTCGCCGGCAATCGCTTCAGCGCCACCAGCCAAAGCCAGAAAGCCAGCAGCGTGCAACCAAAAGCCAAAAACAGGGCTGCTCCGAGACGCTGCGGCCCCCAAGCCAAGACTTTTGCCTGGAACGAAGAATCCACCGCCAGTAGCGGTAGAGTCGGAAGGCTGCCGATACCGAGAATCAAGAAGTTGAGAGTCAGCGCCGAAGCCCCGTCCAGCAATTTTTTACTAAAAACGGTGTAAACCGCCCAGCTCATAGGTGCACCGATCAGTAGCAAGGCGTCCAGCAAGTAGGCTCGCTCCACGGCTCGATGGGCTCCATAAACGATCACCACGTAGATGCCGGCAAAGGCCACGGCCAACCCTAGAGCCTTGCGCCACGTGGCCCTCTCGAATCCCAAAAGCACAACCAACAAAAACGTCAAGATCGGGTTCAACACGATGATCAACGCTCCGGTTCCCGCTGCGACACGCTCGTGACCGGCACCGAAGGCTAAGTTGTAGCCCCAGACATTGAAGGCGGCTAACAGCAACAACAGCACACCATGGCGCCGCAGCAGGAGGCGAGCCTCTCTCCTGGCGGAAGGAATCAACGCGAACCACAGCAGGCAGAAAACCGCTACCGGGGCAAATCGGGCCTCGACGAACTCGAGGGCGCTGAGACGCTCCGCTGACGGCACGTCCTCCCCGACAAGGAGCCGCACCGCGATGAAGGAATTCGCCCAGAAGACGAATACCACCAACAGAATGAGGAAAGCGGGCCATCGTCGCGGCGCATTGGGTCGCGGCACATGAGGCAGAGTCACGAAGGGACTCGGGGAGTCCAGCGATCGTAGGTGCGGAAACTGAAAGGGAACCGGTGACGGTCGTCCACCTCGTGACGAACTTCCTCCACTAGGCGCCAAAGGCTGGGATCGATAGCAGGAAAGAAGGTGTCTCCCTCCACTTCCCCATGGACCCGTGTGATGTACAGTCGGTCAGCTACTGGCATCGCTTCCCGGTACACGAAGGCGCCACCAGCGATGAAGATCTCATCTTGCTCCCCTGCGAGCTCCAGGGCCGCTTCCAGGCTGCTCACCACTTCGACCCCTTCGGGTGAATAGTCTTCTTGGCGACTCAGGACAATGGAGCGGCGCCTGGGCAGAGGTTTCCCCACCGTGTCATAGGTTTTTCGTCCCATGATCAAGGTGTGCCCAACGGTCTTGCGTTTAAAAAACCGCAGATCCGCTGGTAGATGCCAGGGCAGATCACCAGCTCGGCCGATGACATCGTTCTCCGAGACAGCAGCAATCATGGACAATCTCATACGGAAACCTTGCCCTTGATGTGAGGGTGAGGATCATAGGCCTCGAGCTGGAAATCCTCGTATCGAAAATCCACCACCGACGAGGGGGTGCGCAGTATCTTCATCGTCGGCAAGGGCCGCGGCTGCCGCTCCCGTTGCAGATTCACCTGCTCCAAGTGATTGGTATAGATGTGCACATCCCCCAACGAGAGGATGAACTCGCCCGGCTCTAGACCCGTCGTCAGAGCCATCATTTGAGTCAACAAGGCATAGGAGGCAATATTGAACGGCACTCCCAAGAAGAGATCTGCACTGCGCTGGTAGAGCTGACAAGAGAGACGCCCATTGGCGACGTAGAATTGAAATAGCAAATGACAGGGGGGCAGAGCCATCTGAGGCACATCGGCTACATTCCAAGCACTGACGATCAATCTTCGTGAGTCCGGCTGGGAGCGGATCTGCTCCTCGACCTGCAGAATCTGGTCGATGGCACCACCGTCGGAGGTCGGCCAAGACCGCCATTGGTAACCGTAAATCGGCCCCAGGTCCCCATCCTCACGAGCCCACTCGTCCCAAATTCGAACCTTGTTCTCCCGCAAATATCCCACGTTGCGCGATCCCTGGAGAAACCAAAGCAGCTCGTGAAGGATCGATCTCAGGTGCAATTTCTTGGTGGTCAGAAGAGGAAAACCCTCGGCTAGGTCGAAACGCATTTGGTATCCAAATACGCTCAGGGTTCCCGTTCCGGTACGATCCTCTTTCTTCGTTCCTGTTTCGAGCACATGGCTCACCAAATCCAGATACTGTTTCATGCTTGGCAAGATACCTAAGGCCGGCTCTGGAAGCAACGAGCAAGACCCAACTGCCCATAGGACCAGATGCGGTTTTCCCGTCTGGTGTAACATCCGGCACTTAACAGCCTGTGGAGATCTCTATGTCGGCTACTTCTGCCAAGCCCATGCTCCCGAAGAGCGACACCCTGACCATTGCGACCGGCGAACCGACTCGCGTTTCCTTCGACGACGAGCCCCTGATTCTCGTCGACGACCAGGACGAAGTGATTGGATATCTGCCCAAAGCAGAATGCCATCAGGGAGACGGAATTCTCCACCGAGCCTTTTCGGTCTTTCTTTTTGATTCCAGAAACCGAGTGCTACTGCAAAAACGAAGCGACTCCAAACCCCTGTGGCCGCTCATCTGGTCCAATAGCTGCTGCAGTCATCCACGACGTGGGGAAACTCTGGAATCGGCAGTTTCGAGACGGCTTCGAGAAGAGTTGGGCATCTCCTGCGAGGCGGAGTTTCTCTACAAATTCCAATACCACGCGCGCTTCGAGGCGGACGGTGAGTTGGTCGGCTCGGAACGAGAGCTCTGCGCTGTCTTCGCGGCCCGCTTGTCTCCAGAGACGGAACAGGCGGATTCGAAGGGGATCGTCGTCAACCCAACAGAAGTCGCAGACTTGTCTTGGGCCACCCTAGAGGAGCTGGATGCCAGAGCCGCCGATTTGGCGAGCAACCTTTCTCCCTGGAGCCGCATGGAATGGAAGCGGCTGAGAAGCGATCTTTGGCCTCAGCTGGAACAAATCCTCACGGCTTCCTAACTCCAGAGAAGCACCCCTTACTCAATTCGGATCGACGACTTTGGGCTCCAAAGCCTCTTCCAAATCAACACCCATCGCTAGCAGAGTTTCGAGAATCTTCTGTCGCTCCTCGAAATCTGCTTCGAGGAGCGCCTGCTTTTCCGCCGGCGCGAAAGGCAAGGCCATGGACAAGCCGTTGACGAGGGTCATGCGCGGCAAAGTCTGGAGCCGCTCCAGATCAAAAGAAAAATCATATCGGGTACCAAAAGCACTGAGCGACGCCAAAAGATTCTCCGGGGCTTCCTCGGGCTCCTGGGCCACAAGATCTTGACTGAACTCCGCAAGACTCACCGCTACTCTGCGGTATCCCCGTTGCAGAGGCATCTCTTCCATCACCCGGAACCGAGTCAGACCCAGCAGGCCGATGGCGTAGCGGCCCCCCGGTAGGGATTTGCACTCTTCCACCTGCCCCATACAACCGACCTCATAGAGCTCCGGCTCAGCCTCAGCCGAGAGTTCCAAGGATTCCGGACTCGCCTCCTCATCTATCGGCAGCTGATTGTCTTGGCGCGGCACAAGAGGTTGCACCATGCCGATTAGGTGATCACCGTTCATGACATCTTCGACCATATTGCGGTAGCGAGGCTCGAAGATGTGAAGAGGAAGGAGATTCCCGGGCAGGAGGAGAGATCCGGTCAAAGGAAATACCGGAATCACCTCAGGATGGACGACGGAAGGGGCCACCTACCCAGTCTACCAGCAACCCTCTCCCCTGGAGTCAGCCAAAGGGTGTCAGGCATGCACTCCGTGCATGCCTAAAATACACAACCCTACGCAGCCACTATCCCATCAATTTTCCCCCCTCCCAACGAGAAACGTCACCGTTTTGCGTTCTTAGAAGTTGGGAGGAATACCTATGGCAAGAAAACCACGACAACATGTACCCGGCGGCACTTATCACGTCATCCTTCGAGGTAACGATTCACGCCCTATCTTCTTTCGAAAGGAAGACCGGGAGCTCTTTTACCACTTGATCCATCGAGGCAAGGAACGCTATGGCCATCGAGTCCTAGCTTTTTGCTGCATGGACACGCACGTTCACCTAGCAGTCCAAGTCCGTACCGTTTCTCTTTCCCGAATCATTCACCACCTGGCAGGCCAGTATGCTTCGAGACTGCACCGAGACCTGGGCAGGAAAGGGCATCTCTTTCACAACCGGTTCCGGGCCTTCTACGTGGATACCGAATCCTACTTTCTCGAACTAGTGAGGTATATCCACCTCAACCCGGTGCGGGCCGGCCTGGTGGGAGACCCAGGTGACTTCCCGTGGAGCGGACACCGAACCATCCTCGGCCTCGAGCATCTACCCTGGGTAAGCACGAAGGAGCTCCTTGCCCACTTCAGCCCGGTCCGCTGGCGGGGACGCCTTCTCTACGAGCAGTTCATTCGAGAAGGGATCGACAAAGAATCTCCCATCGACTTGTCGAGGCTTCCTCCAAACGAGGACCGAGAGGACTTGGTCATTTCGGATACCTCACCGCTTCCAGATACTCCTACCGCACCGGAGCTAGACCGTATTCTCGAGATCGTCTGCCGGGAATTCGAGCTTCCGGAAAGTCGGTTGCGAAGCAGGAGCCAAGACTCCCGAAGAATTCGTGCCCACGGATGGATTGGGCTTCTTGCCCGAGATCTAGGCTCCGCGACGTTGAATCAAGTTGCCGCGCGGATTGGCCGAGACCCCTCCTCGGTGAGTCGATCGGTTTGCCGCTTGGAAGACAGGCTTCCTCAGAGCGCATCAACCCAACGAACCCGCCACCGCCTACTGAACAACCTAGGCTTGCGGGACAACCTGAAGCACCGTTGAAAAAGCTAGCGGTAAACGGAGGTTATTTTAGGGCTGCATGGAACGCATGCCTGACACCACTCAGGAGTGGATGGCGCGGTCGTCTACGGCGAATGCAGCTTCTTTTAGGGCTTCGGCCAAGGTGGGATGAGCATGGCTCGAGCGGGCGATGTCTTCGCTGCTGGCTCCAAACTCGATGGCCACAGCAGCCTCAGCGATCAAATCTCCAGCATGGGCTCCGATGACGTGAACCCCGAGCACTCGGTCGGTGGTGGCGTCAGCGAGAATTTTCGCTTGACCTTCGGTCTCTCCCACCGCCTTGGCTCGACCGTTAGCGATAAAAGGGAAAACTCCCTTATTGTAGGCAACCCCTGCCTCCTTGAGCTCTTCTTCTGTCTTGCCCACGGAGGCGATTTCGGGGTGAGTGTAGACCACACTGGGAATGGCATCGTAGTTCACGTGACCGTACCCGGTAACGATTCGCTCAACGCAAGCGATACCTTCTTCTTCCGCCTTGTGAGCCAACATGGGCCCCGCGATGACGTCACCAATGGCGTAGATCCCAGGCACTGCTGTGGCGTAGTGCTCATCGACGGCGATGCGCCCGCGGGAATCCGTCTCGAGACCTACCGCCTCGAGGGCCAGGCCTTCGGTATTGGGCTTCCTCCCCACGGCCACGAGCACTAGATCACACTGGATGGGTTCCAGCCCTTCCGCCTCGACCACACAACTATCACCTTCGACCCGCGCTCCGGTGACCCGGGCTCCCAAGTGAAATTCGAGACCCTGTTTCTTGAGCATGCGCTGGGCCAATTTCGCCGTTTCGGCATCCATCCCAGGGAGAATACGGTCCTGGTACTCCAGAACCGTGACCCGCGCCCCGAGGCGGCGCCACACCGAGCCCAATTCGAGCCCGATGACCCCGGCTCCAATCATCACGAGGTGCTGAGGTACTTCCGGGTAACTCAAGGCCTCAGTGCTGGTTCCAATTCGGTCGCCGTCGAGCTCGATGCCCGGCAAGGAGGTGACCTCGCTACCCGTTGCGATCAGGATGTGCTTCGCCTTCAAGCGCATGGGGGTGTCACCGTCCACCTCCACCACCCCCGGCCCGGCGAGGCGCCCGAGGCCTTTGTAGCCGGTAATGCCATTCTTCTTGAACAGTCCGGCCACTCCCCGGGTGAGGGTGGTAACGGTCTTGTCTTTGTGTTTCATCATTCGGGCCAAGTCGAGGGAAACCTCGCCCACCAAGACCCCATATTTCTTCAGTCCGGTAACCGCTTCTTGGTATTTGTGGCTCGCTTCCAGGAGAGCCTTGCTGGGGATACAGCCGACCCGCAAACAGGTCCCCCCCAGGGCCGAGGCCTTCTCGATGCAAGCGGTGTCGAGCCCCAATTGGGCGGCTCGGATCGCTGCCACATAGCCGCCGGGGCCGGCTCCTATGACCACTAAGTCGTGCTGTCGTTCCTCCATGCTCAGACCTCCAAGAGCATGCGAGACGGTTGCTCGATGCAGTCTTTGACTCGGACCAAGAAACCCACTGCCTCACGGCCATCTACGATCCGATGGTCGTAGGTCAGAGCCACATACATGATGGGCCGAATGACCACCTCGCCATCGATCGCCACCGGACGCTTTTTGATGTTGTGCATTCCCAAAATACCGCTTTGAGGAGGGTTGACGATCGGGGTGGAAAGCATGGAGCCGTAGATCCCTCCATTGCTGATGGTGAAAGTTCCTCCCTGGAGTTCTTCCACCTGAATGGAGCCATCCTGAGCACGGCGGGCCAGGTCCCCGATGGTTTTCTCGACCCCAGCAAAGCTCAGCCGCTCGGCGTTGCGTATCACCGGCACCACCAGACCGCGACCACCCCCGACCGCTACGCCGATGTCGTAGTAGTTGCGGTAGAGAACCTCGTCGCCACGAATCTCGGCATTGAGGCCGGGGACTTGCTTGAGGCCCTCGATCACCGCTTTGACGAAGAAGGACATAAAGCCCAGCTTGACTCCGTGGCGCTTGATGAAGGCCTCTTTGTGCTGAGAACGAAATGCCATCACGGCGGACATATCCACTTCGTTGAAAGTCGTCAGCAATGCCGATTGCTGCTGAGCTTCGACCAGCCGCTCGGCGATTCGCCGACGAAGGCGGCTCATGCGAACAGCCTCCACTTGCCGTGGACCGTCGGAGGTTGCTGACTCAGGTGCAGGTGCCGGTGTTGCCGCTGCTGGACTCGGGCTCGTCTTGGACGCCGGAGTGGAAGCTGGCTGCAGCTTTTCGTGGCGCTGGACATCCTCCTTCAGCAGCCGCCCCCCGGGGCCCGTGGCGGTGACCTCCCCCGCCTCGAGACCAGCATCGGAGAGCGCTCGCTGCGCCGCCGGCATGACTCGGGTCTCGCTTTCCGGAGCCGCCGCTGCGACGGGTTCACTCGGCGCGGTAGTAGCGCTCGGCGTCTTGGCTTCGCCCGCCGCCTCCGGACGCTCTTCCATCAGCCCAATGACCTCGCCCACTTCGGCGACTTCCCCAGCCTTCTTGAGGATCTGGGTCAGCACCCCGGAAACCGGTGCCGGAAGCTCCATGGAAGCTTTGTCCGTTTCGATGAGAACCATCGGATCGTCGATGGCAACCGCTTCTCCCACCGCTAAAAACCACTCGCCGATCTCCACCTCTGAGATGGACTCCCCTGCCGTCGGTATTTTCAGTTCTACAGCCATGATTTCCTCGGGTTTCCTTAAAGATCCTGCTACTCAGCCTCGAAGGCCTGGTGGACTAATTCTGCCTGTTCCTGTTTGTGCGCTGCCGCCGACCCCGTAGCCGGACTTGCGGAAGCTGGCCGGCCGAGATAAGACAAGGGCCAACGACCCAAGAGCTCATCTCCGAACTGCACCTTGAGAAAGACGAGGGCTCCCATATTGGCCGGTTCCTCCTGGACCCAGAGCACTGGAGTACCGTCCGAAAAAGGTGCCAACGCCTGCTCCAAAGCCTCCAGGGACAACGGGTAGTACTGCTCCAGTCGCACGATAGCGACATCGGTGATGCCCTCTTCCTCACGGTGGCTGGCCAGGTCGAAGTAGACCTTGCCGCTACACAGAAGAATCCGCCGCACCGACTTGGAATCTTGCACTTGTCGATCCGGAATCAACCGCTGAAAGCCTCCCTGCGACAGGTCCTCCAGACTGGAGGTTGCCTGCGGATGGCGCAGCAAGCTCTTGGGGGACATGACAATGAGGGGCTTGCGAAGAGGGCGCAGCACCTGTCGCCGAAGACAATGATAGAGCTGCGCCGGTGTCGTCAGGTTGACCACCTGCATGTTGTCCTCAGCGCAGAGAGTGAGAAACCGCTCCAGACGTGCACTGGAATGCTCTGGCCCTTGGCCCTCGAAGCCGTGAGGTAGGAACATCACCAATCCGCTGAGGCGATTCCACTTGTCTTCGCTGCTGGAAATGAACTGGTCGATGATGACCTGGGCCGCATTGACGAAGTCGCCAAACTGCGCCTCCCAGATCACCAATCCTTCCGGATTATCCAGACTGTATCCGTACTCGAATCCCAGAGGACCGATCTCCGAGAGGGGACTATCCCAAACTTGGTATCGAGCTTGCCCTTCCGAAAGGTGGTTGAGAGGCAAATAGCGTTCTGCGGTTTTGGAGTCGTGGAGCACGGAATGGCGATGACTAAAGGTACCTCGACCACAATCCTGCCCACTCAACCGCACTGGATGACCTTCCACGAGCAAACTAGCAAAAGCGATAGCTTCGCCAGCCCCCCAATCGAGCGCTTTCTCCCCCTGAGCCATCGCTCGCCGAGCGCGAATGAGAGTCTTCGCCAGGCGGGGGTGCACCGTAAAACCTTCCGGTATCTCCGTTTGACGTTGCAGTAACTGACTCAAGGTCGCAGCGTTTACGGCAGTCGAGGCTTCGGGAGTGTCCCGATCGGCTCCTCCCTGGAAGGGAGCCCAAATGCCCGCCAGCTTGCCATCCGTCGGAGCTTTGTAGCCCGGTTCTCGGGCTCGAGCCAACTGCTCATCCAAGGCGGCTCCTCGCTCCTCGGCAATTTTCTTCGCCTCTTCGGCGGTGACCCCTCCCAGAGGAAGGAGACTATCCAAGAAGCCTTCCCGAACAGATTTCCGCTGCCGAATCAGGCGGTACATGTCTGGCTGGGTGAAAGCTGGCTCGTCGCCCTCGTTATGGCCGTAGCGGCGATAGCAATACATGTCGATGATCACGTCGCTGTCGAACTCCTGCCGGTAAGCCATAGCGATGCGGATCACCTGCGCGACCGCCTCCGGGTGCTCACCGTTGACGTGAAAAATCGGCGTCTGCAGGAGCTTGGCGACGTCGGTTGCGTAGTGACTGGAGCGACCGCTCTCAGGAGTCGTGGTGAAACCGATCTGGTTGTTGACGATCAAGTGGAGAGCACCGCCCGTGCCATAGCCCTCCAGAGCACTCATGTTGAGGAGCTCTTGGACCACGCCTTGGCCCGCAAAGGCGGCATCCCCGTGGACCACCAACCCCATGCCCCGACGGCGATCCGTATCGCCAGTTCGCTCCTGCTTGGCTCTCACCCGGCCGAGCACCACCGGGCCAACGAATTCCAGGTGGCTCGGGTTGAAGCACAGGGAGAGGTGAATCTTCCTGCCATCGGAGAACTCACGATCCGTGCTGTAGCCCAGGTGATACTTGACATCCCCACGGCCCCGATATCGCTCGGCATCTTGGTCGGCGAATTCCCGGAAGATAGCTGCCGGGCTCTTCCCGAGGATATTCGCCAGCACATTGAGGCGACCTCGGTGAGCCATACCGATCACCACCTCTTTGACTCCCTGGGAAGCGGCCTCTTGAATGACCTGGTCGAGAAGCGGAATGAGGGTTTCCGCTCCTTCCGCAGAGAAACGTTTGGCTCCCAGGAACTTTTTGTGAATGAACTGCTCGAAGATCTCCGCATCCGTCAGCTTGGTGAGAATTCGCCGCTGTTCCTCGACGGTGAGGCGCCGCCGATAGGCCGGATCTTCCAACCGCCATTGCAGCCAATCTTTTCGCTCGACATCATCCAAGTGCATGTATTGAATAGCGATGGAGCCGCAATAGCTTTCCTCCATGCGCTGGATCATCTGGCGCAAGGTCATGTAGAAACTGCCCGGGATGGTAGTGCTGGCAAAGCGGGTGTCCAGCTCCGACTCTGAGAGACCCCAATGCTGAAGCTCGAGCTCCGGCACTTTGTTACTGGGCTTTTCCAGGGGATTGAGATCTGCCAACAAATGGCCCCGTACCCGGTAGGCTCGAACCAGCTGATCTACTTTGTGTTGCTTGGAGCCCCGACCACGCAGGCGTCGGGTCAGCCCTCGGATCACCCCTCGAGCCATCGCGGGCTGGCGGTCCAGCCTTTCCAGTAGCTCTTTGGATCGAAGGCGAAGCAGGCGGACGTGACCACAAGCGATGGCATCGGCAATGCGCGGAGAATGGTCCAGCACTCCAAGCTCCCCGACCACCTCCCCGACGCCCAATTCGACCACCAACTCACCATCACGCCAGATCACCACGCTGCCTTCCAACACAACGTAGAGCCCTTCGCCAGGATCTCCTTGGCGAAAAATGTGCTGGCCATCTTCCGCCTCGACCTCGGTAGCGATCTTGGCCAACTCGGTGACGTCTGCCTCCGGCACTCCCTTGAAGAGGAGGAGGCTACTGAGGAAGGGAATTCTTGCAGAAACTTCCGACGTCGTTGGTGGAGCCTCGATCGTCACTTCCGGCAGGCGAAACTCCTCCTGCACCACTGCGGATGGCGGGTCGAAAATGCTCGATGGTTGAAAGGACGGGCCCAAGCTAAGCCCCTCTTTCTGGGCTCCACTCCCTTCCTGGCCCAGACCCGCAAAGGTATCCCGCCAGGACTCCGGCACCGCGGTAGGGTCCTCTAGATAACGCTGGTAGAGCTCTTCGACGAAGCTCAAACTCTCGCTATCGAGGGATTCGATCAAGTCTTCCATTGGATATCTCCAAACCTGTCCCTAGATGAAGGGCCGCACCGCTGATTGTACGCAATGCTGCTCTTCCTGAGGCCTACGAGTCAGATTTCCCACGCAATTCCTCGAGGGTTTCCAACAGGCGTTGTGCCAGGACCGAATCCTGCGTCGATTCGGTAACCCGCTCCACCAGAGCAATGCCCTCTTCCTGTTTTCCCTGTTTCAGAAGCTGATCTGCAAATTTGAGGTCGGCACGCAGCACAGCCTCGCGAGCCGACTGTACCGCCTCCGGGCTGGCTCCCGGCACCAACACAGTCTCGATGGTCCGCCGGGCTTGCGCCCTTCTTCCCAACCTTGCCTGGAGAATCGCCAGATTGAAGGCAACATCCATACGCTGAGGCAGCCTCTGTCGGGCTTGAATCAGAACGGTCAAGGCTTCTTCCTGCGGTTCCGGGTGAAAGGTCCAGGCGGCACCCAAGGCGACCCACGCTTCCGGAAAGCCCGGCTGAAGCTCCAGGCTGCGCCGCAAAGCGGCCAAGGCCACTTCGAGACGAGGCAGAAAATCTTCGTCCCTACTGGCGGATTCGATTCCCCTTTGGGACAGCGGCAGGAGAAGACTACGTCCCAACAAATAGTGAAGGAGGAAATTCTCTGGCGCCAGCTCCAGCCCTTTTTCGAAGAAGCCCTGAGCCTCACCGTAACTACCCTGTAAATCCTTCAGCTGTCCCAGGCCACCATAGGCGCCACCATGGTCGGGGGCCAACCTCAAGGCCATATTGAAATGGTCTGCGCTCTCATCGGCTGCTCGAGGAGCGGCGTGAACCAACAAGTCTCCCAAGCGAAAGTAGATCTCGGACGGCTCCATGGTGGTCGGACGCCCAAGTGAGTTGGCGGCCAAAGGCCCCACCCTCACTCCTAGCACCGGAAGCTTCGGCCTCAGTAGATAATCGGACAGCTCCTCCGCCAACTCCTCGAAGGTGGCATCGAAGGATTCGCTAAAAGCCCTCTC
The DNA here is from genome assembly GCA_022601195.1 of Deltaproteobacteria bacterium. GTDB lineage: Bacteria > Acidobacteriota > Thermoanaerobaculia > Multivoradales > JAHZIX01 > JAHZIX01. The sequence continues at coordinate 241,964 of JAHZIX010000029.1, read as the reverse complement.
GAGATCCTCTTCTGTGCCAACGGAGCTCAGGAATTCGATCAGCTGCGCCCCCCGTTCGGGACTCCCTACCATCAGGTAATGTACGAGGGCCCAGGATGCGGAGTAGAAGTCTCCCCGACGAGAGCTTTCGTTGTAGCCCGGCGACTGATGATCGACCTCGAACAGCTCGCCTAGGAAAGGAAGGCCGTGAAGCTTGAGCCAGCGCAGGTGCTGTAGCTTGGCCTCGCCGATCCGAGCCTCTTCTCCGTCCACTCGAAACGTACTATAGAGCTCTGCTATGCCCTCGTTGAACCAAAGGGGTACACCGGGAAAATTATCGCTGACAAAGGAGTGGAGATACTCGTGGTAGATCACCTGGGTAGGAGAGCTTCGGGAACCGGCGTTGACGGCAACGTAATTTCCGTGGGGATGAGGTAGGAAAAAGCCCGCGATATTCGCCCGATCTCCATGGACCCCTGCCTTGTAGGGGCGGAAAGATTCCTCGTCCTTGAACAGGTATACCCAGGTAGGCAGCGCCGAGCGCACCTCCAAGCCCCCCATCCATCGCGATAGAGCGGTCCGCAACGTCTCCATCTCACCACCGACCTGCCGAACGACCTCTTCGTCGGCATTACTAAAAAAGGTGAAATGAGGGGTGTCCAGACGGATCCACTCTTCCCCTTCTGGCGGTAAAGCCCAGGTGGGCTGGGGGAACTGCCAAAGAAGAAGGCTCAGTACGGTGAGAGTGGGTAACGGTAGGTGCATGATATTCCGTCCGAGTCGGTGCAGCCCACCAATTCTACGCGAGTTGCGCCCTAGGAGTATCTCGTGTGGTTAGTTCGTTCTACACCGAGTGGTTCGACGCGCCCGCTGAACCCGGCGCCCCCATGCAGCCATCATCCTGGCTACGGCGAATTGGAGCTACAAAGCACAGCGGGACGCAGGGCGCCTCGAAGGTGAGCGAAACTAGCTGCACGGGAAGCTAACTGGCCTGGGCGATCCGCGCCAGCCTCTCCTGGCGATATTGTTCCGCCTTTTCCTTCAGCCCCACCTCGACCGCCTGAGATACCTCGAGCTTTCGTTCCGAAGCGAATTGCCGGAGCTGTTGGGTGATTTCCATGGAACAGAATTTCGGGCCGCACATGGAGCAGAAATGAGCCACTTTGGCCGTTTCCTGGGGCAACGTTTCGTCATGGTAAGCCCGAGCCGTCTCCGGGTCGAGGGAGAGGTCGAACTGGTCGTTCCAGCGAAATTCAAAGCGAGCCTTGGACAGAGCATCGTCGCGATCCTGGGCCCCGGGGTGACCCTTGGCAAGATCGGCTGCGTGGGCGGCGATGCGGTAGGCGATCAATCCCTGTTTGACATCTTCTTTGTTGGGCAAGCCTAGATGCTCTTTGGGAGTGACGTAACACAGCATGGCGGTGCCGAACCAACCGATCATGGCCGCTCCGATAGCGCTGGTGATGTGATCGTAGCCGGGAGCGATATCCGTCACCAGAGGGCCGAGAGTATAGAAAGGAGCCTCGTGGCAAATCTCCATCTGCCGGTCGACATTCTCTTTGATCTTGTGCATGGGGACGTGCCCGGGTCCTTCGATCATGACTTGAACATCGTGGTGCCAGGCGATCTCGGTGAGTTCCCCCAGAGTTTCCAACTCGGCAAATTGAGCCCTGTCGTTGGCATCTGCGATGGAGCCCGGGCGTAGGCCGTCGCCGAGGGAAAAGGAGACGTCATACTGCTTCATGAGCTCACAGATCTCTTCGAAGCGAGTGTAAAGAAAGTTCTCTCGGTGGTGAGAAAGGCACCACTTCGCCATGATCGAGCCGCCCCGAGACACGATCCCCGTCAGCCGATTGGCGGTGAGAGGAATGTAGGCCATACGCACACCGGCGTGAATGGTGAAGTAGTCGACGCCCTGGCGGGCCTGCTCTTCGAGAGTCTCCATGAAGCTGTCGAAGGTCAAGTCTTCCGGTCGCCCTCCCACTTTCTCCAAGGCCTGGTAGACGGGCACGGTGCCAATCGGTACCGTCGAGTTTCGCAGAATAGCTTCCCGGGTCTCATGAATTCGTTTTCCGGTGGACAGATCCATCACCGTGTCCCCACCCCAGCGGACGGCCCATTCGAGCTTCTCCACTTCTTCGTCGATGGAAGAGCTGGTCGCCGAATTACCAATATTGGCGTTGACCTTGACGCGGAATTTTTGGCCGATGATCATCGGCTCGAGCTCTGGGTGGTAGATGTTGGCGGGAATGATCGCCCGCCCCCTTGCTACTTCGGAGCGAACCAGCTCCGGCGCGACCTTTTCGCGCTCAGCGATGAAGGCCATCTCTTCGGTAATCTGACCCTGGCGGGCATAGTAGAGCTGGGTCGGCGTCGCATCGCCTCGCCGTTTTTCGATCCAGGACTGCCGCACATTCATGAAGCCACCTCCAGAGAATTGGCTGAGGAGAGTGGCGCGGTGAGAGGGTAGGAGCTCAATCCAGCTTGCCTAGTCGCACCGTTCCGCCGTCCCTCCGCCGGTATGAGCCGGGTCAGGTTCCTAGGGTCTAATCTCAGCCCGTTTCGACAATTTCTCGCCGCGGACACCCCTCGCGAAACGCAGATCCAAACAGAAACGGCAACAGTCTATGGCCTCTCGGCTCAACAACCAAGCCGTGAACGTCCTGGGATCGGATCCGGGGCGGAATCGCCCTCAGCCGAAGACCCCCATTCGCCTGAGATTGGCAGCAGGAAGGCTCAACCACTCTCTGGAGTTTCTTTGTCTTTTCCTTTGGGCTTTCGCCCTGCCTTGCGCACCGCGGTCAGCAGCAAATATTCAATTTGGCCGTTGACACTGCGCAGTTCATCTGAAGCCCAGCTCTGTAGCGAGTCGTAGAGCTTCGGGTCGAGCCGCAATAGGAATGACTTTCTTTTCGCCATCGCCCCACCACACCTTCACTCAAAAACCAGGTCAGTTGTGAAGAGTTCCTGTATTGACCACTGGCTGAGTGTGACGGTCACTGCACAGAACCACCAACAGATTGCTCACCATGGCGGCCTTGCGCTCTTCGTCCAACTCGACCACATCCTTCTGCGACAGCATCTCCAAGGCGTGCTCCACCATTCCCACCGCTCCCTCGACGATTTTTTGCCTCGCCGCTACCACCGCACTGGCCTGCTGGCGTTGCAACATCGCAGCAGCGATTTCCGGCGAATAGGCCAAGTGACTGATCCGGGTCTCCATGACTTTGACTCCAGCCTTGTCCAAGCGGGCCTGAACTTCCTCTCGCAATTCTTCTGAGATCTGCGAGGTGTGGCCGCTGAGGGAGATTTCTCCCTCTCGGTGAGCATCGTAAGGATAGCCGGTGGCCAGGCTACGAAGAGCCGCCTCACTCTGCACCGCGACGAAATCCCGGTAGTCATCTACGTTGAACAGTGCCTCCGCCGTATCGGTCACCCGCCAAACCACCACTGCCCCAATCTCAATAGGGTTACCGGACTTGTCATTGACCTTGGCTTTGTTGGTCTCGAAGTTGCGAGTCCGAACCGAAACCTTAGCCTTGCTGAAAAGGGGGTTGGCCCAGCGGAGACCCGGGCTGTGAACGGTGCCCTTGTAGGCACCGAACAGCTGCAAGACCTTCGCTTCGTTGGGTGCGACGGTAAAGAGACCCACCAGGCAGAAGATCGATAGGGGAATTCCCAGGATTCCCAGTACCAGGAAGGGAATCTTGCCATGGGATCCTCCCCACACCAGTAGAGCGATGGATCCAATGAGAGTCATCAGAAGCAGAAGCAGCATGCCCAGACCGCTGGGTGCATCAATTTTTCGTTCTTGGTTCACGGTTTCCTCCAATCTTCTCGTTCGATACCGAAATGATATCACATCAATATCGACCCAGATCTCTACATAGATACCTCCAAGACTAGGCCCTAGAGCCCTCTTCTTGAGAAGCGAGAGGGACACACCCTCGACCCGGTGCCCCCTTTTTTGAGAGGGGCTACGGAGAGTGGACTGCGAATTTGGTTGGGATGAAGCTTCCCCCTCAAAGGCCCGAGGGGGAAGGGGGGATCAGTCCGACTGTTGGAGCAAATCCCGAGCTCGACAGACAAGCTCTTCGGCTTCTCTCGAGCTGGCCGCCAGAGCGGTCAGATGCCCCATCTTGCGGCCCGGACGAGGCTCTTTCTTGCCATACAAATGAAGGTGAACTCCGGGCAGTGCCAATGCCGCGCGCCAATGGGGCTCTCCAGTGCTCCAAAGATCACCCAGCAGATTGGCCATCGCCGCTGGAGCCAGCTGATCCGGCGACCCAAGAGGTAAGCCACAAACAGCCCTGAGCTGCTGTTCGAATTGACTGGTGCGGCAAGCATCCACAGTGAGGTGGCCCGAGTTGTGAGGACGGGGAGCGACCTCGTTCACCAAGAGGTCTCCACCACGGGTGACGAAAAGCTCGACACACAACACCCCCACCACATCGAGGGCTTCGAGAATGCCTCGTGAGATCTCCACCGCGCGCCCTTTGATCTCCGGGGAGAGCGAAGACGGAGCTACGGAAACATCCAAAATGTGATTTCGGTGCTGGTTGTCGACAACCTCAAAGGCTTCGTAGTCGCCGTGAAGACCGCGGGCGGCCACCACGGAGACTTCCCTCTCGAAGTCCACGAAGGCCTCCAACACGGCCTCTTGTCCCGTTAGAGCTTCCCAAGCGGAGGAGGCATCGCCGGGGTGATGGATTCGAACTTGCCCTTTGCCATCGTAGCCAAATCCTGCCGTCTTCAGAACCGCCGGACAACCGATACGCCCAAGAGCCTCACGGAGGTCCTCGAGGCTTCTCACGGCAGCATAAGGAGGAAGGGGAAAGCCTGCGGAGCTCAGGAAATCTTTCTCCCGAAGGCGATTCTGCGTCGTGTGGAGAACCTTCCCCGCCGGCCGCACCGGCCCATGCTCCGCTGCCGCTGCCGCTGCTGCCGCCGAGACGTTCTCGAATTCGAAGGTGACAACATCGACCCCTCTTGCGAAGTCCGAGACTGCTTCCAGGTCATCGTAGGCAGCTGCTATCTCCAAATCAGCGACCTGGCCGGTGGGGCTAGCCTTCTCCGGTGAAAAGGTATGAACCCGATACCCCATGGCCCGAGCAGACAATGCGAGCATACGACCCAGCTGGCCGCTACCGAGTACCCCTAGAGTAGAACCGGGAAGAATGGGAGGAGACATGGTGATGAAGGAGTCCTTGGAAAAATTTCCTGTAGACCAAAGCCGCTTGGGTGCACTTCGTCCCAAGAATCGTCGTTAGGGGACCGTATGCCCGAGAACCTCATCCGTTTGCTGGGCGCGGAAGCTCGCCAAGCGCTGCCTCAGCTTCGGATCCTGTCGAGCCAGAATACTGACCGCCAAGAGAGCAGCATTCTTCGCTCCGGAATCGCCGATTGCCACCGTGGCCACAGGAACTCCCCCGGGCATTTGAACGATAGATAAAAGAGAGTCGAGGCCATTGAGAGCCCGGCTCTTTACCGGAACCCCGATCACCGGAAGCAACGTTTGTGCGGCCACCATACCTGGCAAGTGAGCAGCCCCCCCGGCCCCAGCGATGATCACCTGTACACCTCGCTCCTCCGCACCGGTGGCAAACTCCGCCAACCACGCCGGAGTTCGGTGAGCCGAAACCACCAAGCACTCGTGGGGAACCTCGAAATCCTCGAGAATCTGCGCCCCATGGGTCATGGTGGGCCAATCGGATTTACTCCCCATGACGAGGCTAACCACGGGGGTCGAAGGGTCGTTCATGATCTCACCATCTCCTCGGAGGCCTCTTCCGAAACTCTATTCGGGACCGTCGGTCCCAGCGTATTCCGGAAATCGAAAAAGACAATTACGGGCAAGAGATTAGCACGGCGATCGGCGCCCTTAACCCCAGTGAAGGGCCACCCGAAAAACCTCCACGGAACGACGGCCCATGCTAGACTTTTCCGTGCCTCACAAGACCGGGACCACACCATTCCAGGGAGCGCTCTTCCGAATCTCTAAGTTCGCGGCAGCGTCCTTTCACCATGAGCCCAAGCCGTCTAGCCCAGTATGAGATTCGCGAAAGGATTGGCCAAGGCGGCATGGGCGTGGTGTACCGTGCCCGAGATACCCATTTGGGCCGGGTCGTGGCCATCAAGGTTCTGCCTCCTCAGGTGAGCTCGGATCCGGAACGCCGTTCCCGCTTTCTCCGGGAGGCGCAAGCTGCCGCCAACCTGAACCATCCCAACATTGCCACGGTGTATCAATTCGGACCTGCCGAAGTAACGGACTCCGAGTTCACCGGTTCGGCCGCAAGCGATTCGACCCCCCGAGAGGTGCTCTTTCTCGCCATGGAATACGTGGAAGGGGAAGACCTCTACACCAAGCTCCAGGCCGGTCCTCTGGAAGCACGAACTGCCGTTCGCTACGCCATCCAGATCTCCGAGGGACTCCAGGCCGCCCACCAAGCCGGGGTGGTGCACCGCGACCTCAAACCCAACAATATCCGTATCACTCACGATGGCCGAGTGAAGCTCCTAGACTTTGGCCTGGCCAAAGTGCGTGAGGGTTCCCTGAGCCCAACCTCCCAAAGTGTGGCGGGCATCTCTCTCCAGACCACCAAGGGAATGCTCATGGGCACCCCGCCCTATATGGCGCCGGAGATGCTCAAAGGGGAGGAGGTAGACCATCGCAGTGACCTTTTCTCTCTGGGCGTCGTGCTCTACCAAATGCTTGCCGGCGAGCCTCCGTACCCGGCGGGCAACTTGCTGGAATACATCAAGGCTCTGAATCAATCGCAGGTCACCGATCTACGCAGCCTTCGGCAGGATTTGCCGGAGAACCTCGATGGCATCGTCAGCCGTTTGCTAGAGCAAGATCCGGAGGACCGCATCCCCTCCGCTGGCCAAGTCGCGGGAGCTCTTCGAGCCCAGGGGGGATCAGGGCCGATGACACCGCCCACCTTGTGGCAGAGGCGCCGAGCCGAGACCACTCGGAGCTGGCGCCCCAAGGGTAGATATCCCTCCATTATTGCCCTCGGCCTGGTGGCTCTCGTCACCATCCTGGTCGGGATTTGGATGAAGTCCAATGCTCCTGGTGAGGTTCCCACCAAACTCGAGGTTCGCGCCCTGGAGAACCTAACCGATGGCTCGGTTTATTCTGATCTAGAAAAGGGAATTCCTCTTGCGTTGCTGGATGGAATTCGTTCCAGCGGATTCCAGATTATCAACTCTCTAACCTCCAGCCCCGAGGTATCGAGAGGTAAGCCCGAAGCAGACGGAATCTTGACCGGTTATATCAACCGAACAGGCAACGGTGTAAACCTTTCTCTTCAGATCGAAGACACCAAGTCCAGAGTCTTGATCTGGTTTCAGTCATACCAAGGGAATCCAGAAGAAATTCCAGAATTAGTCCTGAACCTCCGAGAGCAAATCCTAGCCGTTTTGTCGTCCTGGAAACGAATCGGCTCTCACCGCCCAGTGCAAGCGAGTGATTTTCGTGAGCTTGGAATAGAACAGCTAGGAGAGGTCAACCTCGCTCCCGAACCGAAGCGTGCAACGGTCCTATTTGACCTAGCGATCCAGCAGGACCCCACCGACTTCGCCTCCTATGCAGCGAGAAGTAACACGCTGCAACAGGAAGCCATGAGGACCAATGATAAATCTCTTCTCGACGCTGCAGAAAGAGACGCCAGCACAGCGATTGACCTGGCTCCTGACGAATCGAAACCGAGGGTAGCTCTTGGCCGCCTACTGCGGATCCAGGGATCCTATCCTCAAGCATTGGAACAGCTAGATCTCGCAGCCAATGCAGATCCCATGAACGCACAAATCTTCCTAGAACGGTCGATCGTCCATCGCCTCTCGGGGCAGCCTGAACAGGCACTCGCCGAGCTTGCGAGGGCCCTGGACATACAACCGGACCACTGGGACTTCCTCAACCAAAAAGGAATCCTCCTCTGGAAGACGAATCGGGGAGCTGAGGCGAGGGAGGCTTTCTTGTCGTCAGCCGAGAACGCACCGAATGACCGCGCAACGAGCAGGCCTATTGCGAATCTCATCGGAATGACTCTTGGCGAGGGAGACATTCAGTCCGCCCTTGAATTTTCCAACAAGGTACCGCAGCCCATACTGGAACCAGGCCTGGCCTCAAATATTGGAACAGCTAACTATTCAATGGGGAATTTCGGAGCCGCTGAGCAACTCTACCGCCGAGCCCTCGAACTAGACCCAACCGACCCTGCACTGCTAAGAAACCTCGCGGACGTACTTCTACGTCTCGGCAAAAAAGCCGCCGCAGAGCAGGCCCTCGAGGATGCGGTTTCCATTCTCGAAGACTCTCTTCAAGTTCAGCCGTCGACGGAACGGAGAGTTTGGCTGGCCCTCTATCAGGCAAAACTCAACCAATGCAGCAAATCCCTGCCAGCAGTGGAGGCTCTTTTGGAAGAAGCACACAAAAACCCCGACCACATATTCCTGGTGGCTCAAACTTTCTCGCTTTGCCAAAAGAAAGAAGCGGCTATTCAGGCACTAAAGTCCGCCATTCAGCAAGGCTTTCCAATTCCCCAAATCCGTGGATCTGACGAGTTCGAATCCATTCGAAAAAGTAGCGAGTTCACCGCCCTCACTGCGAGTGAGTAAGGGAATCAACCAGGAAAAACGGCGACGTAGCAAAAACCTCAGATGGGAATACTTCCGACAGACCCTCGACCCCATCGAGAACCAAAAAGATCTTGCCCTCCCTACTGACCAACCGTCTACTGTCGACAGGGTGAGAAGCTCGGGCTAGGAACCTGTCGGCCTCGACCTCTACGGGTGCCCCACTACGATAATTTGGGGATCTACCCGAAATAGTTCTTCCCCATCCTCGTTTACCACGGCTACATCATAATTCCATTTCGCGAAGATGGGCTTGCCTCCCCGCTTGTAGTCCTTCCCTTCTCGACGGGAATAACCCTTGCCTTTCTCAAGGCCAGGAAAAGCCCTCGGCTCACCAGAGCGAATGGAGTTGTTCTTTCCATCGATAGAAAAAGCACGCTGCCCCTGGTACTCAGTTGGGTAGGGAAATTCCACCCTGGGGGAATCCTTCTTGGGGAAAATGAAAACCGTATGACCACGCTTCAGGCCTTCGACGACCCAACGAGCTTGAACAGGTCGATGAGCATCTCGCCGGTCGTCATCCCATTGCAAATAGATCTTCACCGATTCCGGAACGACAGATATTTCTTTGGCGCGATAGTTCAACTCGATCTTGATGACTTCCTGGTCGAAGATCTCTGGTCGGGGCTTTCCCGTGTCCGGGCGTGCTGAAGCACAACCGGAGGACATCATACCCAGAGCCAACGCCAAGAGGGTGCCGGTCATCCGTCTCCGAAATTCGATTGCAATACCCATTTCGATTCTCCTCATTTCCTAGCTAACAATCGGCCATTCTGGTTGTGCGCCTTGGGCTTGCGGACGTGGAAGACTTATCTCCGAGCTTCCGGAGCCGCTGCTGAAGACTACTGACAATCTAATGACCTTGTGGGATCTGCAAGATAGATGCCCATGGTAGCATGGGGCAGTAAATGAGAACTCGCGACACTGGTCCCATCACCCCCTACGGCGCCAACGAGAAACAGGAAGCGTTGGTCTCTCTCGCCATCGAGCTCTTGAAGCTCGATGACTACGACCTGATGCTCGATGCCGTGGTGCGCTACTCCCTTTCGATCCTCCGGGGAGAGAGGGGATTTCTCGTCATGAAGCGGGGCGAAGGCCTCGACTTCAAGGTCATTCGTAACTGGAGCCGAGACGAGCTGGAGGGCAAGGGGGACGCTGTGAGCCGATCCATCGTCGGCAACGTTTTGCGTCAAGGGGTTCCGGTGCTTGTGGAGGACGCTCTCTCCGACGAGAGTCTGGGCAAAACCGAGAGTATTTTGCGCAAGGGTATCCGCTCCGTACTGGCAGCCCCATTGGAAGTAGAGGGCCAGCTGGTGGGAGCTCTCTACCTGGAGAGTCGGTCCATAGACCGCCTGTTCGGCAATGAGCAACTCGGGTTATTCAACCGAATCCTAGAGCTCTCGTCCCGAGCACTCGAATCTTGCATGCGGCGAATTCTTCTGGAACAACGGAATAGTCTCCTCGAAAGAGACCTTCTAGATCGCTATAACTTCCCTGGAATCTTGACTCGCGATCCGGGGTTTCTGAAGGTCCTGGAGACCGCCGCCCAGATCGCTCCTTCCGATTTGCCCGTCTTGGTGCAAGGACCGACTGGCACCGGCAAAGAGCTGATCGTCCGTGCTATTCACCTCAACAGCACCCGCGCCAGCAGACCCTACGTAACGGTCAATTGCGGCGCGGTGTCGCCATCGCTTCTCGAGTCGGAGCTCTTCGGGCATCTGCGGGGAGCCTTCACCGGTGCTTCTCGAGACAAGACTGGCTTGATTCCAGCAGCCCACACCGGCACGGTGTTTCTCGACGAAGTGGGAGAGCTGCCGAAGGAGTTGCAGGTCAAATTGCTCCGGACGCTCCAATTCGGCGAGATTCAACCTGTAGGCGCCTCCCGGCCAAAGACCGTGGACGTCCGCTTTATCGCAGCAACCAACCGGGACCTCGAAGCCGAGGTTGAAGCTGGCGACTTTCGCGAAGACCTCTACTATCGCCTCAACGCCATCACTCTGGAACTGCCTCCATTGCGGGATAGGCCAGGGGATATTCTCCTTCTGTTTCACCACTTTGTCCGGTCGGCCTCGGAGAAATCCGGCCGCTCCATCCCCACGGTATCCCCCCACCTGGAACAGGTACTCCAGGACTATTACTGGCCGGGGAATATCCGTGACCTGGAGAATGAGGCGAAGCGTCTCGTAGCGATTACTCCGGACGGAATCCCTCTTTCGGTAGAGAACCTTTCCAAGAGAATCACCGCAAATAGCGAGGGACAGCCTGAAGCCCTCGCTTCCCTGGACGAGATGGAGCGGCGCCAAATCGAGATCCACCTGCGAGAAGCTGGTGGCAACCGTACCCAGGCAGCGAACACTCTCGGTTTGAGTCGGGAGGGCCTGCGAAAGAAAATGAAGCGATTCAAGATCAGTTGATCGCCGGCCATTTCACGCTCCAGAAAACAGCTCCGACCGCCAACTTAGTGGGCACCCCGCCTCCAAACTAGGCGGTGCGTCCAAAGTCGACGGTCGAAGGCCAGCAGTTCAGGTTGGCCTAGTAACCACCCTCCGTCAAGATGCTGTCTTCGTCTCCTCCAGCGGCCCGTCTCTTCAAGGCGGAGATCACCATGCCCAACCCGACGATCATGAGGACGACGAACCAATACTCCACCAACCAATCCCAATCCCACAACCCGTACCGGCTGACCATCTCCAGAAAACCAACTAGGAAGATTGCCACCCCGGCGAAAAGTGGTCCGTTCGCGGAAGCCACCTTGCGCGGCCGATCGAGGGTTCCCAAATCGGTTGCCAAACCCATATTGATCAGAGTTGCCTGGCGGAACGAGTCAAGTACACCGAAGAACCAAACAAAGGCAGCCGCCATCCCAAAGACCGGATGGTCAACTCGATCGACCAACTGAACGCAGAAGGCAAAGGCCGCAAAGAACACGAAGGCTCGAAGATAGAGGCCGTTGTAGATATGACCTAGGCTAGGGAAAAACGACAAAAATCCAGCCAGGAAGGGATTCTTCGACAGAGGGGAAGCGCCGACTCCACCACTGGCATCCGACGCCAGGGCCGGGGCCGGAGGAGGGGTCGGGGGGGGCGGCGCATCGGCAACGCTCGGATCGGGGGATTCAACGTTCTCTTCGATAGATTCCATGAGATTCTCCTTATGGCGTTTGACTAGGAGCCTTCGGACGAGGCTTCTCTACGAGTCCTCTTCAAGAATTCGCTTTTGATGAGGTCGAAACGTTCCTGTACACCTTCCCCCAACTGACGGGCTCGAACCTGACTCTCCTCCAGACCCTTCCGGAAATCGGCAGTCCAAGAATCCAGTACTTCTTCCCCTCTCTCCTCCGCCTTGTCCGCGGCTAGGGCGAGAGAGCTGGTAACGGTTGGTAGATGCTCCAAGGCAATTCGGGAGGGATCTCCCACCAGCAAGAACACCAGCGATGCAGCGGCATAGCTGACCGCTGCGGAATAACGAATATCGGCTAGCCAGAGAGGAACCCGAACCTTTAATGGTTGATTCGAGATCCGCGACAGCCTGCGTTGTAGACCAGGAGGAGCCGCTGGCGCAGCCACTGGCCGAGCCCCTCGGAGGGCCGAAAGCCACCCTTGACAGGAAACACACGCCTTTTCATGAAGCTCCAGAGGGGCTGTCTGCTCCGAAGCCAGCTCTCCGGCCAACCACGGTGCCCACAGCCGTTCCAGATCTCGGCAGAGCACCTGCTGGTGCGGGATGTCGGCTAGCCGCTGGCGTAGATGATCTGGCATCGTTTTGGGAGAAATGCGTTTCAGCATGTTCCTACCTCCATCAGGTCGCTCCCACTCGGGGAGTTTCTTTCCAGCTGCTGCGCCACTCGCTGTGCCAGCTCACGCCGTGCTCGAACGAGTCGCGACTTGAGAGTCCCCATGGGGATCTCGAGAAAAGCAGCCACCTCGAGGTAGCTGAGGCCTTGGAGATCTCGCAGCAGGACCGCTGTTGCCATGTCTCCCCCCATCTCCCCCAGCGCCCGGTGAACCACTTCCAACTGCTGCCGTCGCGTGGCCAAAGCCTGTGGATCGTCCCCGGATGCCTGATCCGCCAGGTGCTCCACCGAGAAATGAGGACTCTGACGCTCCAGGCGGGTTCGCCGATAGTGTTCGATGCAGAGGTTCCGAGACAGTCGCAGAGACCAGGCCAGAAGGGGAGCTTTGCCCTTGTAGCGGTGAAGATTCCGGTAGAGCTTGAGAAAGATATCTTGAGTAAGATCCTCCGCCTCGGCCGAGCTCCTAGCGAATTGCAGGGCTAAATTGTAGATACGGCCTCCATAACGCTCGGTCAGCTCCTCCCAGGCAGCAGCATCCCCACTAGATGCTTTTCGCGCCAGGCGAAGGTCAGATTTGGGTCTCCACGACAACATTCGTTCCCCCTTCAGCCATCAAGACGAGAGGCTGACTCCGAATGTTCCCCGAATCGAACATTCCGTCGATACTTCGGCCAGTCCTTCAGCCGAGGCGCTCCTCTGGAAATGGCAGCTGTCGGCTCAGGATAGACTAGGAGGTACCCGTCGGAAACCGGGCACTTCGGCCTGTTTTTCCGTCAACAACATCGAGAGGCGAATCATGACTCGCAGCGTCCAACTCTCCCCAGAGGTTCTCTTTCGCGAGCTTCAGGGGGAAGCGGTTCTCCTAGATCTCAAAAGCCAACGCTACTTTGGTCTCGACTTAGTGGGCACTCGAATCTGGCAGCTCCTGTCGGAGCATGCGAAGGAATCGATCGTCCTCGAGCACTTGGAGTTGGAGTTCGATGCGCCTCGAGAAGATCTGAGCCGAGATCTACGGAATTTCCTCGACCGGTTGGAAAGCCAAGAATTGATCTCCTTCGCTGCTCTAGTTTCCAAACCAGCCGGCAACGGTGATGATGCTCCGTAACTTCCATCGCTTTATCGCCCTGCCTCGGGTGGAGCGGCGTTGGCTCCGGGTCGCCCTGTTCTACTTGCCCATTCACCGCCTCGGGGTCCGTGCTGCCGGTTTTCGCCGCTGGCACCGCTGGCTCGCTTGGGATCGACCAGCCCGCACCAAGTCGACCCTGGGTCGAAGCGGGCCTGAGGCGTCCCAGATTGCCTTGGCTATCGAGCGGGCCGCCCGGCGTTTGCCCGGCGGAGCCAACTGCCTCGACCGCTCCCTGACCTTGTGGTGGCTTCTGCACCGTCAGGGCCTGGCGGCGGACTTGAAATTCGGCGTTCGCAAGAACGAAGCAGAGTTGGAGGCCCATGCCTGGGTCGAGGTCGGCGGCCGAGCCATCAACGACTCAGAAGATGTCAGCCACCGGTACGGCGCCTTCGAGAGCCCTATCCTTCCAGAAGCGCTGCCTTCTGGAAGCACTGCCTTCCAGAAACACCGCGCATCCCATGAAACTGACAGCGACCCGCTCCTCCTCCGGGGCGAGGGAGAATAGATGACTTCTCGAATCTCACTTCGCCCCCTGCTTCGACTGGGCCTCGCAAGCCTCGTTCTCAGCGCTTGTTCGCCAGGCTTGGTGACTCAAGGCCCGGTCCAGATGCCCGTCCCGGTACCCAAGAGACCTCAAAATACACCCCGCCCCCTCCCTCCCCTCGACCCTCCACCGGCAACCGTGCCGGACTCCCCGACCCCTAAACCCAGCGGGGCCAAGACTCCAGCTGCGAGAGCGGCTTCGAGGACTTCTACTGAGACCGGTGCAGGCTCAGAGGAAGCCGCGATGGCTCTAGGGGAGCCATCCCTCGAGATCCTCAACGGAGTGCTGTGGATGCAGACTTCCGTGGAGTATCGCGCGGCGACTCTCCAAGCCTACCGAATGGCCCGGGAACGACTCGACGACGCCCTGGCCAATCCCCAATGGGAGGCTCTCGCCGGCAGGACCCAGGAGCCCCTACCGCCAGCGGTCATCCTCGACGTCGATGAAACCGTCCTCGACAACACCCCCTTCGAGGCTCGACTGATCGCCGACGGAGAGAGCTTCAGCAAGGAGAAATTCCTTCAATGGTGTCGCGAGGAAAACGCGGCAGCCATCGCCGGAGCTCTGGAATTCACCCGCTATGCAGCCGCCAAAGGTGTGGCCGTTTTCTATGTCACAAACCGCGACCACGAGGTGGAGAGCTCCACCGCTCGCAACCTGGCAAAGCTGGGCTTCCCAGATGTCGGCAAGGAAGGCCAAGATCACCTCATGACTCGCTACGAAAAACCTGAGTGGCAATCCGACAAGAGCTCGCGATGGCATGAGGTAGCCGCCGGTCACCGCGTCCTTCTACTGGTAGGGGACGACCTGGGTGATTTTGTCGGCGCCGCGCGAACCTCCCGAGAGGCGAGGGAGCAGATTCTCCTCGAGAATGCGCAGCGCTGGGGGCGGCAATGGATACTGCTTCCCAATCCCCTCTACGGCTCCTGGGAAAGAGCTCTCTATTTCACGGCTGACAGCCCCACACCGGTGGAGCAGCGAGACATCAAGATCCGATCGTTGAAGACTCAGAGGTGAGTTTCTGAGGTAGGTCCTCAGGCCAGCGGCGCCACACCCAGAGCATCATGAGCACTGCGACCACCCCCAGGCCGAGGCACATGGACCACCAAAGTCCCCCGAGTCCTCCCTTGTGGACGAAAATCCACCAGCAGGAAAGAGGCAGCGCCAAAACGTAGTAGGCGATGAAATTGAACACTACGGCGGGCCGAGTGCGCCCGAGTCCCCGCAGAATTCCTGCCCCCACCACCTGGATGCCATCGAAAATCTGAAAGGCTGAGGCGATGGGCAGGATCAAAGCGCTCAAGAGGGCGACTTCCCTTGAAGCGCCAAACCAAAGCGGCAAGGTGTGACGCCCAGCGATAAACACCACGGCCGATACCACCATCACCCCGGCACCGAGGCCGAAGGCAACCCACGCTGCTCGCTTGGCTTTCTCCGTTTCCCGAGCCCCTACCAAATTTCCTACTCGGGTCACCGCAGCGATCGAAATCCCCAGAGGCAGCATGAAAGACAAAGAGGCAAGGGTGACGACGATGGTATGGGTGGCCAGCTCGACTTTGCCAATCACTCCAGACAGGACCGTCGTGAGAGCAAAAGCCCACAACTCCAAACCGACCGTCATCGCGACCGGAAACCCGTACACCAACATCGGCCTAATCTGCCGCAACTTCAAGGCCTCTCGACTCCAACCGAGCCAGCCACCTCGACCCAGGCGATAGCGGCGAACGAGAAAAAGAAGCGCCAAAGGCATGAATATCTGCGTGATCGAAGTGGCGATACCCGCCCCAAGCAAGCCCAAAGCGGGAAACCCCCACTTGCCGAAGATGAGCACCCAATTGGCCAGGATATTGATCCCATTGGCCGCGAAGGTGACCCACATGGCGGGGCGCATGATGCCTCTTCCTTGCAACCAATGCTGGATAGCGATGAAGGCAAGAAAAAAGGGTAGGCCAGGCAGTTGAACCAACACGTAGTCGTGGGCAAGTTGGCTGAGGTGAGCCTCCTGGCCAAGCCACTCGAGGCCCTTCTGGGTCCCCAGCCAAGACAACCCCACCGGCAGGCTCGCGGCCCCAGCCACCACCAAAGCTGTTTGAACAGAGAGACTCAGCCGCTTCCGATCCCGGGCGCCGAAGGCTTGACTGGCGATGGGGTCAATACCGAATACCAACCCCATACCCAAAACCACGGTCGCCATGATCCAAGATCGCCCCAGAGAAGAAGCAGCAAGGGCATCCACCCCCACCCTCCCCACCATCACCACATCGACCATCCACAGGGTCATGGATGCCAACTGGGCCACGGCCACGGGAATGGCCAGCCGTACCAAGGTTCTTACTTCACGACGAATAGGAGTCATAGAGATCTCGCTGCGCTCCTTCCCCTCGAACGGGAGGAGAAGGTGCGCAAACATACACCAAGGCCTCTATCGACGGAAAACCCAAACCCAATTTCCAACCCTCTATAATCAAAACCATGGAGAATATCGAGGTCTTTCGCAGCTCCGGCGATCGCCGGATCTATGCACTCCCGGTGGAAGCCTTCCCCGGGTTCGTCGTCAACCTCTACCTCATCGAGAGCGGTGATCACCTACTGATGGTCGACTGCGGCTCCGGCACTGACGAGTGCCAACGACAGATCGAAGCTCGCTTCGACCAGCTGCGCACCCAATTCGACCGCCCTATTCAAATTTCAGACGTGACCACGATCCTGATCACCCATGGGCATATCGACCATTTTGGAGGACTGCGCTGGGCCAAAGAGGCCACCGGAGCCCCCGCGGCGGTACACATCCTAGACCGCCGAGTGCTCTCCAACTATGAAGAAAGAGTCGTCGTCGCCTCCAAAGCTGTCGAGGCCTTCCTGGAACGAGCCGGTGTCGACCCCGAACCCCGTAGCGGGCTCATGTCCATGTACCTCTTCGCCAAAGGCCGCTATCGATCGACTCCCGTCGAGTGGTTGCTCGAAGAAGGGGCTCCAGCTCCTGGAGGTCTCGAGGTCCACCATGTTCCGGGCCACTGCCCGGGGCAGGTTTGCCTGCGAGTTGACGACATCCTTTTGACCGCCGATCACGTCTTGGCTCGCATCACCCCAAACCAGGCACCGGAAGCCATCACCCAGTACACGGGCCTGGGCCACTATTTTTCCTCCCTGGAGAAAATCTCTAAGCTGGATGGGATCCGCCTCGGCCTTGGAGGCCACGAGGGCCCGATCGAAGACCTGAAAACCCGCATTGGCGACATCCGCAGCCTTCACCTGAGTCGCCTCGACAAAGTCATGGAGATCTGCCAAACGCCGCAGAGCCTCACTGAGATCAGCCTCGAGCTCTTCGGCCCCCGCAAGAGCTACCACGTGCTTCTTGCGCTCATCGAAACCGGTGCCCACGTAGAATACCTCTACCAACGGGGCGAGCTCTGCGCCTCGAACCTCGAAGAAATCGAAAAGACCTCCAACCCCGTGATCAAATACCTTCGGTGCTAACGTCCATCCCAACCAGCATCCACAGCCCCGGTGTCACGGTGTCAGGCATGCACTCCGTGCAGCCCTAAAATACGAGAGCTGAATACCTACGGGAAAGTTCGTTGCAAGAGCTGGAAGACGCCACTTCAAAAGCGCATGAAATCAGTGCCGGCTCCTTCCACAATCCGGTTGGGGCTGCCTACAGTATTTTACCAACGCATGGAACGCATGCCTGACACCTCTTTCACCACAGGTGGTTGAAGAGGGAGGAGGAATCATGTTCGATCGAAGATTGACCGCTGTGGCCTTGATGAGTCTCTGCTTGGCTACTGGAGCTCTCTCGGGACAAGAAGGTCCCAAGGTCGGGCCCGCCAACGGTTCACTTGTTCTGGTCGGAGGCAGTATGAGCAACCCGGAGATTCTGGAACGGTTTCTCGAGCTTGCGGGAGGACCAGAGGCCTCCATCGTGGTGATACCCACCGCTGGTGGTGGCGAGAACTATGGCCCCCAATGGCCGGGATTGAATCTGTTTCGACGAGCGGGAGCTTCCTCTGTGACCTTACTCCATACCTACGACCCATCCGAGGCCGACACGAAAGCCTTCTCCCAACCGATTCGAGAGGCCCACGGAGTTTGGTTCACCGGTGGTCGCCAATGGCGCCTGGCGGATTCCTATCTGGATACCCAGGTGCACACAGCTCTTTGGGAGTTACTCGACCGTGGCGGTGTGATCGGTGGATCTTCAGCGGGAGCGACCATCCAGGGGTCCTATCTGGCTCGGGGTGACACGGCCACAAATACCGTCATGATGGGAGACCATCAAGAGGGTCTGGCCTTTCTCAAAGATACGGCAGTGGACCAACATCTGTTGAAACGGAACCGCCAATTCGACTTGATCGAGATTATCCGAGCTCACCCGCAGCTCCTCGGCATCGGTATTGACGAGGATACTGCTCTGGTGGTCCGCGGCGACCAGGCCGAGGTATTGGGAAGCAGTTATGTGGCCATCTACGACTACCAACGTGGCATCGACTCCGGAGGCCAGTTCTATTTCCTTGCTCCTGGCGATCACTTCGATCTGGCCACGCGGCAGGCTTCTCGCCCCACCTTCACGGATCAGCCGCTGGAGCGAGTCGTCAAACGGAGCTGGAAGGAAAAAGCCCAAACCGCCATCGATGGGTCAAAGGAGTTGAATCACTGATCGGAGCCCACCCGCAGAGTTCCCTCGGAATCGCTCTTTCAGTCCGAGGACCGCAGCAGCCGAGTCAATCCATAGAGGCTGATGACGAACCAGGCCCCTTCTACCAGTACAGAAGCTAGATTGAAATCGAAGTATAGGGAGACCAGGATCAATCCGGAGCCTGCGGCATTGAGACTCGAGTAAACCCCGGACGACTGCGGTAAACGACCACTCTGGAGAAGAAAATAGGCGACTAGGAGAAGGACCACCCCCACGAGCCCCACCAGATCCGGGAGTGACGGCATGGCTAGAGCAAATCCCGACTCTCCAACCGCTTCCTCAAGGAGTCGGCATCAGAGAAGAGCAGAGCGGGCATTCCTACCGCCTCAGCAGCTCTGCAATTGCTCTGCCGATCATCGATGAACAAGCAGTCCTGGGGAGGCCGCTGGAGAGCTCGTGCGGCCGCCTGATAAGCCTCTGACTGCGGCTTTCTCATTCCGGTATTACAAGAGACAAAGCTCCACTTCAGGTACCGCGACAGCTTCAACTTGGCCTCGATGAGGTGGTACCACGGTGGATAGTTCGACAATGCATGAATCTCTACACTGGCACCTCGAAGGTCAGCCAGCAGCTCTCTCATCCCTTCTAGCCAGCGGTAGCCTTCTATAAAGCACTGACGCAATCCACCGTAATCAAAAGCGCGGCGGTCGAGAAAAAAGCTTTGGAAAAACTCGGCTTCATCGATCCTGCCCAGCTCGAAATCAATCCAAGCGGATGGATCCTTCAACTCCTGCAATCTCTCCCGGGAAGTCCCAAAGAATGCCGGTTCTTCCAAGGCATAGGGGTCGTATACCAAGGTGCTCATGACGTCGAACAACAGGACGGGTGGCGGCAACGACAAAGGGCTTCACTATCTTCCTTCGCCGGGCGGACGCAGACCCAGAGGAGGCCCGAGAATCTCCCCCAAGAGAATTGCCCGAGCCGCAGCGGAAGGGCCCTGCCGGAGATCTTCCAGGACCTGCTCCGAGACGCGCCTGGAAGCTCTCTTTCGATGCCGCAGAGTTGGCCTCGGCGAGTCCGACACCGTAGCCGAGTCGCCAGCAGCCATTTCCGCTACCGACGGCAAATGCGGCAGGTCTTCTTCGTTTCGCCGGCCTCGGCCCCGCTCTCGGGTCGATGGCGAAGCCGAACGAGATCTCGACGACGCTGCCGAGGCGTCTGGCAAAGGAGGAAGGTCCTCCGCTTCGGCCACGACGACCTCTTCAGGCATGGCCGCCGGGCCGGGTTCTTCGATTTCGAGCCCCAACTCCCGCAACAGCTCAACTGCAGTCTGTCGCGGTCTAGGCGGTGGCTCTTCTTCTGGCTGCGGGGACGGTCTCTGCTGCTGCGTCTGCTGCCTCTGCTGCCTCTGCTGCTCCGGTGGGGGAGATTTTCTGGCTCTCCTCTTCCGGCTCCTCAGCAAAGCCCCTGCAATAGCCCGAAACAACCATCCCGCAAGGATGATGAAAAAGGCGATGACTTCGACATAGTCCACTAGTTTTATCCAGGTTTCAGCCTCAGGGGGGCCGGTTGACCCTACTCCCCTCCTGTTTCTGGGGCTCTCGAAGATCCTTCCTGCCCGGAAATCGAGTCACGCATGTCCGTGTCGGCTTCGATGTTCTTCATGCGGTAGTAGTCCATGATGCCAAGGTTGCCTTCGCGAAAGGCCTGGGCCATCGCTTTGGGCACATCTGCTTCGGCCTCGATGAGCTTGGCGCGCATTTCCTGGGAACGGGCACTCATCTCCTGCTCTTCCGCGACAGCCATGGCGCGGCGGGACTCGGCTCGAGCCTGAGCCACCTTCTTGTCCGCTTCCGCCTGGTCGATCTGAAGGCTGGCGCCAATGTTGTCCCCTACATCTACGTCAGCGATGTCGATAGACAGGATTTCGAAAGCGGTTCCCGAGTCGAGCCCCTTGGCCAGCACTGTCTTGGAAATGGAGTCGGGGTTCTCCAACACGTGCTCGTAGGTCTCAGCGGAACCGATGGTGGTCACGATGCCTTCGCCGACCCGGGCGATGATGGTCTCTTCACCAGCACCACCCACCAAACGATCGATATTGGCCCGTACCGTAACCCGGCTGACGGCTTTGAGCTGGATACCGTCTTTTGCCACCGCCGAAACGATGGGGGTCGTGATGACTTTGGGGTTGACGCTCATCTTCACCGCTTCCAAGACGTCACGGCCCGCCAGGTCGATGGCAACCGCCCGCTCCAGAGGCAAAGTGATTCCCGCCTTGTCGGCACTGATCAAAGCGTTGATGACGTTGTAGACGTTTCCGCCGGCCAGGTAGTGGGACTCCAGGTCCGAGACACTCACATCGAGCCCAGCCTTGATGGCGCTGATGCGAGGCTCCACCACCACCTTGGGCGGCACCCGGCGAATGCGCATTCCAATCAAACTGAGAAAGTTGACGGAAGCGCCGCTAAACCGCGCCGCCAACCATAGGCGCACGGGAATCACGTACAGCAGAATGATCAGGAATATAAAGATGACAAAGGCGAGTAAGAGGATCGAAGCGCTTTGCATGATGTCCTTTCCTACCTCGAGGGTCTAAAATCGAAGAATCTTTTAGGCGACGATACTCTCTTCTGAGGCAACTTCTTCCGGAGCACTGTCTTCTGAAGCACTGTTTTCTGGAACACTGTCTTCTGGAGCCACCTCCACCACGACTCGGTTGCCCTCGACTTCCACCACTTGCACCCGCTGACCAGAAGCGAGAAATTCACTATCGGAGACGACATCCACTCGACGACCGTCAAAGTCGGCGAGCCCCGATGGGCGTAGTGCCGATAGGGTGACTCCTATCTGACCGGAGAGGACTTCCAACCCTTCCTCCTGCGCCTTCCATTTTTTGGGATTGTCGTCGTTGAGCATGAGTCGCTTACCCGTTCTGGAGCGAAAAAAAGTCCTAAGCCCAAGAACCGTGACCACCACGCTCAGAATGATGGCTGCCGAACCCCAGAGGTCGCCGAGACCGAAGGCGAGATAACAACCGTAGAGAACCGCTCCCAGCCCGAAGATGCCGACGATACCTCCCGGCAGGAAGAGCTCCGCTAAAAGCAGTAAATAGCCCACCGCCAGCATGGCGACCACTAAGCCGAGTCCGTCGGGGATACTCACGTCCTACAACCTCTTCTTTCCAGCTTGGCGTCTCCGTTCCTCATGAATCAGGCCCGCCGCACGATCACTCGCCCGGCCTCCGTTCTGAGCACCCGCACGGCCTGGCCGGTATCGACGAATCCCCCTTCGGTTTCCGCCTCCAGGCGCTGATGCGCGATCCGCACTTTCCCAGCGGGACGCAAGGGGGTCAGTGCCACCCCTTCTTGACCGGCTAGATCTTCCACCGACCCTGCGGGGCCCTGGTCCACGGGTGTGCTGCCCGTACCCGCTGCGAGGCGATTTCCGAGAATCAACCGGCCGCCTGGACCAGTATCTTCCCGCGGCAGAAAGCGCATCATCAGCATCAAAACGACGAGAGCAAGGGCTGTCGAAAAGAGTACCCGCTGGACCGCGTCGAGGGTGAAGGGGTTGTCGAGCTGAACCTGACTCCAATCTCCGGCGAGAAACAGCATCACGCCACTGGCCAGCAGCAGGAGAAAACCGCCGACTCCTGCTACCCCAAAGCCAGGAATAACGAAGGCCTCGAGCAGTAAAAGGGATAAGCCGACTACGAACAGAATCATCTCCTCCCAACCCGCCAAGCTCACCAGATAGTGACTGAAATAAAGGATCAGAAAACAGAGGACTGCCCCGCCACCAAAGAATCCGAAGCCTGGGGTCTGGTACTCCATGTAGGCAAGGGCCATCATCGCCATGAACAGAATGCTTGCGACGGCGGAGCTGGTCAAGAACCCAACGAGACTCTCGGACCAGGAGGAGATCACCTCTTCCGGAACGACTGGAAATCCAAATTCCTCCAAGGCCTCTGTAGCGCTCTTGGCTTCGAAATCGACGAACTCAATCTCCACCGCCCCCTTGGTAGTGAGAGTCAGGAGCTTGCCTTCCTCGGACACGCCTTCGACCACTTTGTCCTTGTCGACCATGGCTTCGGCGATGTCCGGATCCCGGCCCGTGGTCTCGGCGGTGGCTCTCATCTCCTCACGGAAATAGGAAAGATACTTCTCCCCCACCGCTTCGGGCATCTCGGTGCCAGGGCCAGAGAGGATCGGCGTCGCAGCCCCGATGGTGCCTCCAGGAGCCATGGCGATCTTGTCGCACGCCAAAGAAATCAAAGCCCCCGCGCTGATGGCTCGTTTGTTGATGTAGACGAGAGTCGGGATCTCGAGATCGATCAAGGCATCCCGCACCGCCACAGCTGCGTCGACACGACCTCCCAAGGTATTCATCTCGAGAAATAGAGCGTCCGCGCCTTTGGTCTCTGCTTCCGCGATGAGACGCTTGACGTAGGCGCTGGTCACCGTGCCAATCTCGCCCTCGATCTTGCCACTGACGACAACGAGCTCGGTAGCTTTCTCCGAGCTAGTGTCCTCAGCTGACGAACCGGCTGAGACTTCCTGGGAAGACTGCTCCTCCGGAGGCTGGCCTTCGGGCTCCTGGGAGGCTCCCCAAGAACCATTTTGGGCCCCACCCACCAAGACCAATAGAACGGCGAGGACAGTCAGGCGAAATAGGCTCTGGACTCTGCCAAAGAGAAGGCCTGGATTGGGCGAAAAACCGGAAGACTTTGGTGGCCGAGTAGATAGGTGTTTTTTCATCGTTTCCTTCCCATCATACAACGCCAGCCGAAATGACGACAGGGATCGACCTTCGAGGGACCAGCCCAATGGAGGGTGGCCCATTCCCTTTCGGGGGGCTCTGACTCACTCGGCTCAGGTGTAGTGGGCCGAAGCAGCCGCCACCCCGGAGCCGGCAGAGAAGGGATGGCCCTGTTTGGCGAGAAGATGCTCGAGAGCGGCCAAAAATAGCAGCACGTTGTTGGTTCGAGCCCCGTACCCCATCAGCCCGATTCGCCAAACCTTGCCAGCGAATGCTCCCAAACCGCCGCCAATCTCAATGCCAAAATCCTCCAGGAGGCCCCGGCGAACCGCAGCGTCATCGACTCCCTTCGGAACGGCGACGGCGTTGAGCATCGGCAGACGGTGCCCTGGTTGAGCTGTGTAACCGATCCCCAGGGCCGCTAGCCCGGCAGCCAAGGCCTCATGATGTAGTAGGTGGCGAGCAAAGCAGGCCTCCAACCCCTCTTCATGGATCAGCCGAAGGGCCTCATAGAGGGCATAGCTCATGTTGATGGGCCCAGTGTGATGGTAGACCCGATTCGACCCCCAATAGCTGGCCAGCAGCGAAGCATCCAGATACCAACTCTGGACTTTGGTCTTTCGACTCCGGATCACCTCGAGAGCACGGGGAGAAAACGACACTGGAGCCAAACCCGGTGGACAGCTGAGACATTTCTGAGTGCCCGAGTAGATGGCATCGATTCCCCAGGCGTCTACCTCTACCGGCACCCCTCCCAGAGAGGTCACCGCATCGACCAGCAGCAAGCCTCCCGCTTCGTGTACTCGCCGAGAAATCTCTTCCAAAGGCTGGTAAGCACCGGTAGACGTCTCCGCCATGACGATCCCCACCACCTTTGGCCTAGCCTGTTCCAGAGTCGACTCCAAATCTTCCACAGAAAAAACCTCGCCCCAGGGACGCTCAACTCGAGTTACCACCGCTCCAGCTCGCTCGGCGACCTCTGCCATTCGACTGCCGAAGACTCCGTTGATACAGACCACCATGGAGTCTCCCGGCTCAATGAGGTTGACGACAGTCGCCTCCATTCCCGCTGAGCCGGTGCCGCTGACCGCAAAGGTCAGCTCGTTGTTGGTTCTGAACAGCTGCCGCAGCAATCCTTGCAGCCCATCCATGAGCTCCAAGTAGTAGGGGTCGAGATGCCCGACGGTGCCTTTTGCCAAGGCTTCCAATACTCTTGGGTGGACCGCGCTGGGGCCCGGTCCCATGAGAAGGCGCTGCGGTGGGTCGAGAGGCGGTGCATTCTGGCTCACGAGGTGATTTCTCCGGATTCCAGGTTCGAGATGGTCGAGGAAAAGCAGGATATCTCACTCCCGTCAGAGTGGGCTGCTGGAGACCTCCAGCCCTCCCTTGCCCCGTGACCGCTGAGCCAGCCAGAAATAGGACTCATCCTACTGGCTCCCTGTTCAGCGAGCAGCTGGAGCATGAGAGACTGCGGCTACAAGCGACTCTTAGGCGACTCGTACAGGAGGTAGAAACTCCCGGGCTCGCTTCGAATACCACCGACCATGAGGAGTAAGACCATGGAGACGACAGATCGGGAACAGACGCAGCGGACCTTCGAGACTTGGAATCGCGAGACTCTCTTGGAAGAGCTCGTGCGCCGAGGGGATGATTTCCAGCCGGAAGCCCTGGAACTGCTCAAGGCGGAGGTCCGCCGACGTGGGGTTTCGGACGCTGCCGTCGAAGCAGCCCACCAAGCCTATCGGGCAGCCTTGGCAAAGCGCCAATTGCCATTGGCAGATCTAGCCGTCGTTCGTACCTTTGGTGACAGCCTTTCGGCGAGGGCTGCTCAGGAGCTCTTGGCTCAGGAAGGCATCGAAAGCGAAGTTCATGGCTCGGATCGGCTTCTCTTCGGACCAGGCCTACTGAGCGTCGGCCCGGACCCCATCACTCTCAAAGTCGTCTCCCGCTCCGCCGAGCGAGCCCAGGAGATCCTTAGAGATTTCGCAGCAGCACCTTTGGTTGCCGAAGGCGACGCCTCGGCGGAGTAATCACTCCAAGGAGTTTTCTATCGCATCGTCCAACTGATCACAGCGAGCGGCCCAGGAGAAGCTCTTCTCGATCTCACGACGGAGCAGGGCTACCTCTCCGAGGCACTGAGCTGGGTCAGCGGCGAGACTCTCTAGTCGAGCTGCTAGATCCGACTCCTCTCCAGAGTAGAGAAACGGCCGCCGGCCCCTTTCCGGCAAGCTCGCCAGCAACTCCGGATAAGCCAACCGATTCGGCAGCAGGGGTCTACACCCTGCCGCCATCGCCTCGGCGGCGGCAATGCCGAAGAATTCGTGGTGGGCTGTCGACACGAAGACATCGGACTCGAGAAGAGCCTCTTGGTATTGCTCCCGCTTTTCCAAAAAGCCCCAACGGTCAATTCGATGAGCGAAACGCTTTCGGGCGCTGGCAAAGACCTCTGGAACTTCCCGGAAACTCTCCCCGAGGACGTTGAGGCGATAAGGGATCTGCTGGTCTTCGAGGCTCTCGAGAGCCCGAAAAAAGCCTTCAGGATTCTTGTCGAATTCCCAGCGGGCTGCCCAAAGGATTCGAAGGGGCCCTGGTTTTCTTGGCCCTCTGGAGGGAAACCCGGCGACACCTGGATTCTGAATGGAAGACCGGTCCCGGATCTGATCGACGATCTCGAGGGAGCTGAAATCCGGCATGCGGCGCAGCAAAGCAGTTAGGGCGCCCAGGAATTCGCCGCGATGAAACGCCGAGTTGAACCACACCCCCTGGGCAGCCAGACTGGAGGAGAGATGGGTAAAAGCGAAGTGTAAGTCCCTTTCCGCCTCCCGCCTCACCGGATAGGTCAGCTGATTCTCGTGAAAGTAGACCACCGTCGGTAGGCGGCCTATCTGCCTCAGGGTGAGCCCGGAAAACGTCGCCAAGTCCAACAAGCTAGAACAGAAAATTCCATCCCACTTCCCTCCCTCGGCCACGAGCTCTTTTACCTGTCCCGCTAGAGTCCAAGCACTGTGCCTCATGCGCCATTTCCACTTGAAGGGAGGCAGAGTCAGCAAAGTCCAGCTGTGGCGACTGTCGGCGATCCAGCCATCCAAGAAAGCACGATGACTGCCTCCGTAATAGGGCTCTAGAGCAAGAATTCGCATCTCTGTTGCCTACCATACTCCGCCCCAAGGTTCCTGGCGAGCGGTGGCAGAAGGCCTGTTTGGAGGTAGGTACTATGGGCGCCCCTTGACAACATGCATACATTTTGTAAGACTGCTCTTTATGACAACGCCAAGACTCTCCCCCACCGAACGCGTCGTCCTCGAGCTCCTGCGCGAGCACAGCGAGCTCTACGGCTTGGATTTGGTCAAGAAGTCCGACGGGAAGCTCAAACGAGGCACTGTCTACGTCACCCTCGGCCGTATGGCGGACAAGGGCTTCGTGGACTCGCGGCAAGTAGCCGCGCCGCCAACCGCAGGAGGTCTTCCTCGCCGCTTGTTCAAGATGACCGGGCTTGGTGAGCGCATGCTCGCTGCAGCCGACTGGGTCGCCCTAGCCTTCCCGGAAGGAGCACCAGGATGACCGGAAAGAGCACCAGGATGAATTTCGCCGAACGCGTGGCTGCCCACTGGCGCAATGATTCCCTCGACCATTTCAGCTCGGGCAAATTGAGATCTCAGATAAGGCTAAACTGCCTTGCCCTCGCCATGGTTTGGATCTCTTCCTTGCTGGTTTGCTGTGCCCTTTGGCTGGATCATCGGCAAGGAACCTCAATCTCGCTGCACCGCTGGCTCATCCCTTTTCTGCCGCTACCGTTTATCCACTTCTCCGTTGCCTTATTCTTCGGCGGCTATCAGCGGCGACTCAGCTCCACTCAACCTTGCCCTTCGAGGCACCTGCATCTATGGACTTGGGCGAATCTCCTGTTCTCCCCGCCTGTCGTCGAAAGGGTGTTTCTTCCTCTGCTTAGCGATCTGGAAATGGAAAGTAGTACGGCTCCCGGACAGCAAGACTCTGGCGCTTCTCGCAGATTTGACTGCGCCGCCGGTTGGATCTTCTGGAGAACAGTCGGAGTCCAACTGACCCTCGGTTTAGTGCACCGTCTGGCGGACCCCAGGAAGAGAAAAAGCCGATGAGATCGAGGCAAGATTCGACGGAAGAAGGAACCACCACTCTTGGCTCATTAGAGCGAAACCGCCAGATCTTGGATAGCTGGGAAGACGAACGAATCACCAGATCTCGCCGAGGCTTTCGGTACGGCTTGGTCATCGACCCGCTGGCCATCTTCTGGATCTGGACGAGTCACCTTCCGGTACTACTAGATCCCCCCGAGCACCTCCTACCCGACACCCTATTCATGGCCTTAGGGGCTACCGTTCTTTTGCTCTGCTCTATGCCCCTGTATTTCAGACACCACCGTCGGCTCTTGGTGCTTAGAGGTCCTCTCCCCACGAGACACTTGAATCTGTGGACCTGGGCACAACTTCTCTTTCGCGACCCTACTCTCGAGAGAGTTTTCGTTCCCCTTTTGAGCGATCTCGAGTTGGAGCAGAGGGAAGCTCTGGAACAATCCGGCCCAAGAGCGGCCCGAGGAACCCTCTGGAGAGGCTATGGGATCTTCTGGAAGACCGTCGGCGCCGAGTTGGGACGCTCCCTGGCAAGATTTTCTATCCCAGACCGACCCCAGGTCGGCTGAGAACAAAGGCTCTGAAGAAAACAAGAACCGATACTTGAAGCCACCACCAGCCACCATCGCCATCGACCCGGTGAAGCATCCATTGCCGAAAGGAAGGTCCGTTTGAAAACTGAGAGGTCTCTTCCGAGGTACCAAGAAATAAATCGCACGAGTCTCCGCAGGTTGAGAGTTTGGTTGAGGGTTTTGCTCCCCCCCTTCATCCTGTGTCAACTAGTCCGAATTCCCTTAATTCTACTTGCTGTAAGCCGACCCCTATTTCAGAGAGATTACGAGCGCTTCGTGGCTTCTCTAGGTCTCCACCTACTGACGTATTTAGCCGGCCTCTGTTTTTTCGGCTACATCGCTTTTGATCGGCTGCGCAAATACCGCCGCCTTCTATCGGCAGTAGAAGGGCTCCCTCAGGCACACCCGAACCTCTGGACCGCGGCTCACCTGCTGTTCTCAAAAGCTACCTTGGAAACGGTATTCACTCCCCTCTTGAGCGACCTTGAAGTCGAGGAGAAGAGAGAAGAAGAGCAAAGAGGATGTCGCGCCGCCCGTGCTGTATCCCGGCGAGGCTATGGCATTTTTTGGAAAACCGTCGCCGCGCAGCTCTGGCGCTCCACAATAGACAGGTTCTTGCGCCTTGGCCGACTCCGCCGCGGCTAGTAGAGGGCTCCCTCGCCACAGGAAGGAATACCAGGATGAAAATCAAGGAATATTGGGCAGCCTACAAGCGGAATGAGCATCTCTATGCTCACAGCTTGAAACAGCTGAGGACCCGGCTGAGATTTGGCGTGTTCTGTCTGCTTGTCGTCTGGGTCGCGACCTTCGTGCAGTTGTGGTTCAGTAGCTTGCTGCCCGAGGGTCTTGGCTCGGTCTCTCACTTCTACCCCATGCCTTTCATGCCCTTCTTTTTCTCCCACTTTTTCTTCGCCCGCATATTTCTAAACTACCGCCGCCAATTGAAGGCCGCCGACCTCTGCCCAACCCGTCACGACAACCTTTGGACCTGGGCAAGTTTCATCTTCTCCCTACCCACACGAGAACGAGTGTTCCTACCTCTGCTTGGCGATCTGGAGATGGAGCAGGCGGAAGCTCTGGAACAAGGCGGCCCCAGGGCAGCTCGGAGAACCCTCTGGCAGGGGTACGGAATATTCTGGAAAACCGTGGGTATCCAATTGAGCCGCTCGGCGCTAGCAATGCTTCGCTTTCCGAAGGGGCGCAGAACCGGCTAGGTGGGGGCTAGAAAGTAAGACCTGGTAGCGGGGAGGACTCAGGGGACCTGGGCGGTCCAGGCAGAGGTGTTCCCCGACTCGAAGCCATCCGCGAAGATGGCGCCTCCCAGGGGGGCCTGATCCGAGGACCAGACTCCTACCATAGGGTTGACCAAATTGATGCAGCCACTGGCTCCTAGGGCATCACAAGTGGTGCTGCCGGAACCCTCGTTCATGGGGAACCAACCCACCAATCCAGTCTCCGAGCCGGTAACTGGCCGATTCCAGTCCGAAGCGATCTCCTGCGGAGTTTTGGCACGGTCCCAAAAGCGGACCTCGTCGATGGGTCCTTTGTAGTCTTCATATTGGCTCAGGACGCCAATGGCTGCCTGCTTCTCAACCGCCCAAAACCAGCCCTCTTGCTCGAGGGGAAAGCTAACCCAAGAGTCCCACCAAAAGCCCATGTCGGTGCGCGCAGAGCTCACTTCAGTAGCCACCAGAGCTCCATCCACCCAAAGCTCTAGTTGCGCTTGAGTCTCAGCCAACCAGCGGCGGACCAAGGTGATCTGGTGCCAAGCACCATCGAGGAGGGAAGGGGTCGTGGTCGCCGGGAAGGCTCCTACCGACCAGTGACCGCCGGGACCGGCGAACTCACCGTCTCCAAAAAGCCACCGGACCCTGCCGCCTCCATAGAACTGAAGGCTGAAGGTACCGTCCTCGAAAACTCCGTTGTTGTGACCGTCTAATAGAAAGTTGCCAGAGAACCACCAGCCTCCACCGCTATAGGGTTCTTCGTCGGAATCGGACCAGTTGGTTCTTTGAGCTGCGCCACTGGTAGTCGGCCCCACCGGGAAACTGTCATCCGGCCGGATCCACAGTTCGAAGGTAAATTCGGCTTCCCCGAAGGTGGGAGGCAACGCCAGTTGGTGACCGTAGTCGTAGTCGTCCGGATCGTTGATAAAGAAGGCCAGGCTGCCGCTTCCCGCACCAGCAGTGAGAGGATAGGTTAGGAAAAGGCCTCCGAGGACAAGGACCAGAGCACTGAGGAACCGGACGGCGAAACGCCGCGTGCCAGGTCGGGAATTGGAGCTAAGTTCGCTCATAGCAGCGGGTTCTTATTGTTCCACACCCTGACCAAGGGAACTTCTATAGGGCCGATCCCCTAGGCGCTGCTACAATCTCTCGCGCAATCGCTTCCGAACTTTTGGGAGGCACTTCCGAGTTTTTATACACAGTTCCGGATCATTGACAAAAACTTCCGGATTTTTGGAGAGGATTCCTACAATATGGAAATTCAAGGCAAGACGTTTCTGATCTCCGGTGGCGGCTCCGGCCTAGGAGAGGCAACCGCCCGGCGCCTCGCTGCTGCAGGAGCGAACGTCGTTCTTGCAGACATCAACCGAGAAACCGGGGAAAGGGTCGCCGCTGACCTGGGAGATCAGGCTCGCTTCGCAGCCACCGATGTCACGAATGAAGCAGCGGTCACGGCAGCGATCGCGGTCGCCGTGGATTCCTTCGGTGGCCTCAACGGCGCCGTCAACTGCGCTGGGGTCGGAGACCCCGGCAAGATCCTCGGCCGGGAAGCCCCTCATTCCCTAGGGCTTTTCGAGAAGGTGATTCGCATCAACCTGATCGGTACCTTCAACGTACTTCGCTTAGCGGCGGAGGCCATGAACCGGAACGAACCGGATGCTGGTGGGGAGCGTGGCGTCATCATCAACACCGCCTCCATCGCCGCCTATGACGGGCAGATCGGCCAAGCCGCCTACGCTTCGTCCAAAGGAGGAATCGTCGCCCTGACTCTTCCTGCAGCTCGAGAGTTGGCCCGCTTCGGCATTCGGGTCGTCACCATTGCCCCAGGCATCTTTGACACCCCTCTGCTGGCAGGCCTACCAGAAAAGGCCCGCCTCTCTCTGGGAGAGCAGGTACCGTTTCCGTCTCGCCTAGGCCAGCCGGAGGAGTACGGAGCCCTCGCAGCTCACATCGTTTCCAACTCCATGCTCAACGGCGAGGTCATCCGCCTCGATGGGGCTTTGCGAATGGCGCCAAGATAGGAACTCTCGGACGGCATCCCCTAACGAGACTCCGTGATGTTTTTTTGACATAGTTTATCCACTTCCATCCCGGCGCAGCCCCCCCTCCGCGCCGGATTCGATTAGTTTTTCTGTAGGACGACGGTCTTTAACTTTGGTTGTAGATTCCGGCCCGTCAGCACCTGGGGCGATCTTACCCGGCCTGCCCGCTCGCCTCGGCCCTTGCCGCCTTTTGAAGCCTCTCGGCTCTGGCGGAGCGGGGACTGTCTATCTGGCGGCTCTCGAATCGGATCAAGCCTACGCACCCGCTGGAGCCAGGGTCGCGGTGAAAGTCCTCGACCCTGGCTGCCTTAGTTCCGAAAATATCGTTCAGCGCTTCGAGAGGGAGGCTGCCCTAGGGAAGCAGGTGAATCACCCTGCGGTCGTCCGAACCTTCGACTTCGGTTGCAAAGCGACCAGCAAAACGGACTTTCACTTTCTGATCTTGGAGTACCTGGAAGGGCGCACCTTGCGGGATCTCATGCGCCAACTCGGCGTACTGCCGGAAGCGCTGCTGCGAGACCTCGCGCTGCAAATTACCTCCGGCCTTCAGGCGGTTCACCAAGCGGGTGCCGCCCATCGCGACCTAAAGCCAGGCAACATCCTCATCACACCCAACTACCAGGTCAAGCTGATGGACTTGGGCTTGGTTTTTCTACTCGAAAGTGATGCTCGACTGACTCGGGATGGCTTCTTTGTCGGCACTCTTCTCTACGCTTCCCCGGAGCAAATTCGAGGCGAAGCCGTCGGGCCGGCGGCGGACCTATATTCCATCGGGGTGGTGCTCTACGAAGCCGCCACGGGCGTTCACCCCTTCGAAGGAGCACACCAACAAGAAACGATCCAACGTCAGCTCAAACACCGCCCTCCTCGGGCCGGAGACATCAGCCCCCAGATCACACCCTTCTTCGAAGAGGTGTTGGCATGCCTGTTGGAGAAAAATGCTGAAGATCGCTTCGCCTCCTCTCGAGAGCTCCTGGAAGTGCTCGAAGCCGGCGAAGCGTCCCCGTGGTGGGAAGAGCGGCAAAAGACAGTCCTCGAAGTCCATCCGGAACATCTACTGAGCCGGGTCCAAGTCGATCGGGAAACACCCTTCGTGGGCCGCTTCAAGGAAATGCAAACTCTCCGTGCTTTGTATCGAGATGCCAAGCGCGGTCACGGCCAGGTGATCTTCTTGGAGGGAGAAGCGGGCGTCGGGAAGACCCGCCTGTTGGATGAGTTGGCCTGTCAGTTGAATCTGGAGGGAGAAGACTTCCTCCTGCTCTATGGCGCCGAAGGAGGGCAGCAGGAGGCGCCTCCGGGTTCTTCTCCTCCATTCGCCGAGACCGCCATCGCCAGGTCGATTCTCGGTCACCTCGGCTCCAAAGACCTGGAGAAAAAACTAGCCCGGTACCTCACGGCTACCCCCTATCTGGCGCCTGAATTTGCGCTGGCACTGTCTAGTGAAAACGCGAGTGAAAGCGGTGGTGGTGGCGAAGAGTCCACCTCCGAGGATTCCATCGAAGCGGTTCTCGCCTACCTCACTTGCATTTTCGCCGCCAACCGCCCGGTGTTGTGGTTTCTCGAGAGCCTGCATCTCGCCTGCCCTAAAAGCCGCCGCCGCCTCGCCTTCCTAGCCGAGGTAGCCCAAGACAATGCAGTCTTGCTGGTGGCAACTCTTCGCCCCAGAAACGACCCGGAATCTCGGCAGGAGCTCTTGGAGATCCCGGGAGCCCGTCGCCTGGAACTGCGCCGCTTATCCCAACGCCAAGTCTCCGGCCTGCTGCAAGAGCTCCTGAATACCGAAGCGGCCACAGCAACTCTTGGCCGACAGCTTTCCGCCCGCTCGGATGGAAATCCTTTCTTTATCGTCGAGATGGTGCGCGATCTCCGCGATCAGGAGTTATTGAGCAGGGAGAAGTCTTCAGACTCCTACCTGCAGGGAGAAGCGGAAGCGGTACGCATTCCGGAATCCGTTCGCCACCTACTCCTGGAACGCCTCGCACAAATAGGCGAGGTAGCCCGATCTCTACTCGAAGTGGGCGCTGTTCAAGGAGTCCTCTTCGACCCAGACCTCGTGGCTCGCACCACCGACCAGAAACGTCTCAAGGTACTGGAACAGCTAGCTGAAATTGAAAGCAGCAGCGGCATCATCCGTGCGGCAGGTGCCCGGTTTAGCTTCGACCATCCTCAACTCCAAGCGGTTCTCTACAACTCCATACCGGCCAAGCTGCGAGCCGGCTACCATTTGGCTCTCGCAGAAGCCTATGAAGCCCGAGAGGGTTTGGAGCACGTGCCTCCGGAACGCTTGTCCGGCAAAGACGCCGAATGGCTGGCGCGGCACTTTCTCCTCAGTGGAGAGGGCGGCAAAGGCCTGCGCACCGTGTTGGCCGGTCTGGACTTCCTGGAAGGTCAATATCGCAATGAGGAGCTTCTCGAGCTTGCCAGCCTGGCTCTTCCGCGAGTCAGCGACCAGGACCCGGAGTTGCGTTGCGACATTCTCCTGCACCAGGCCAAATGCCTAGGACTACGGGGACGCCAGCAGGAGGAACGCCAGGCTACGGACCGGGCCTTGGCGTCAGCCAGAGCGGCCGGTTGTCAGCGCCGCATCGCCGAGGCGACCCTTGCTGCAGGCAGATTGAAATTTCTTCTAGAGGACTACCAAGGAGCTCGTGATCTGTTGGAGAGAGCTCTCACTATGGCCCACGACCTCGGTTTGAGATCTTTAGAAAGAGAGATCCTCGGCCACCTCGGCACCGCTGCTCTCCGCCTGGGACAAGCGGATGATGCTCTAGAGACCTTCGTACTCCTTCTGGACCGACGAGACTCCCCCGCCAATGACCGCCACGAAGCCTTGACCCGGTTCTATCAGGGCTGTGCTCACCAACAGCTCGGCTTCTACGATCAGGCCCGCGGCGAGTTGGAGTCGGCCATTCCCACTCTACGATCCGCCAATGCCCTTCCCGAGCAGGCCCGAGCCATGGCACAACTGGGCATCACGCAACGCTACCTGGGCAACTACAAAGAGGCTCGCATCGAATTGGAGCGAAGCCTCGGAGTGGCGCGCAAAATCGGTGACGTCCGAGGTACCCTCCAGGCCCTCCTTTACCTTGGCCGCTTGTCCCTCGAGGAAGGCAAGATCGATGAAGCCCGAGAGCTGCTTCAAACCTGCCTGAAAAGCAGCCGCAGTCGCCACCTGCGACGGGTAGAGGGCTACGCCTTGCTTCATCTTGGAGAGCTGGCTCGGCGTCGGGGGCATGCCGACGAGGCCGAGCTTCTGTATCAGGAAGCTCTCACCTTGCACCACGGCTTGGCGGCCAGTCGCTCGATCGCTCAGACCTCCTTTGGCCTCGGACGCCTCCTACTGGAACAAAGAAACTCTAGAGCCGCCGAGCCTCTTTTTCGGGAAGCTGCAGCGTTGGTCGAAGACTACTCCCTGGTCAATCCAGGCCAGCTCCCCCAGACCTACCTGGCTCTCATGGGAGAAGCCGAAACGGACCAAACCGAAGCCCCGATCACCGGGCCAGCTGAGCTGCGAGCTGAGATCCACTGGCTCCTCAGCCGCATGCCCCACTGCGAATCGACGAGCAGCCAACAACACAGGGAATCTTGCCTGGAGATTCTCGACTCCCTCAGCTCCCACTTGAGCGTCAAAGAGCTCCAAGGCTTTCAGCGCCATCACCCCCTCGCCAGAGCTTTACACCGACAGCGCCGCTCGTCATCCTCCTCGAGCCACAAGGTCCCGAATCACAAGGTCCCGAGTCCCAAGGCCCCGAAGGGGAATTCTTCTCCCTAAAAAGCCGTTAGCAACCGCAGGAAGGCGACTCCCGTAGAATAGAGGAGATGGATCGAACCCTTCCCGCCGCGAAAGTCACCATGAAAATTTGCTTGAATCGACTCCGAGCCCTCGCCATTATCTTGGTCTCCCCCCTATTCCTGGAGAGTGCTGCCGCCGCTGAGGATGCGGCGTCGAATCACCTCCTCAGCTCTTCAGCCACCTTGGAAGTGGAAGTCGCCGACCCTTCCGGGGAGTTACCAGAAGACTTGGTAGCAGAAGACCTAGAAATCTTCCTCGAAGGCAGATCTCTGGACCTCGCCATCGCCTCGCAAGGGGAAGAAAAGAGACCTTGGCGACTCGTCATCTACATCGACCAGCTCCTCATTAGCCCTGGTGCACTCAGCCGGGGAGCCTTGCTCCTAGCGGGCCACGCCAGGAGATTTGCCGAACTAGGGGAAGTGGAGATCGTCAGCGCGGACCCTGAGCCTCACCGAATTCTGCCACCGAGCCGAGATCCGGCAGCCATCGAGGCGGCTCTAAGCCTGACATCCTTGAAGGCAGCCGAGCAGGATTCCATCCGCGGACTACGGAAACGCGCCTTTCAGCAAATCAGCCATTTGCGGGGCCGACCGGAGGCCGGCAACACCTCTTCAGAGATGAGTTCCATCGTCCAAGAGGCAATCGATACGGAAGCTCGTCTGGTGACCCGACAACAGGACTATTTGCTCTCCTGGCTCGCTGCAAACCGCCAGCCCGGAGAGCGACGCGCTCTCCTTTGGGTCACAGACGGATTCGACCTCGAGCCAAGAGAGTTCTATCTGCGGCAACTACCCTCCACCCAAGCCGATCTGGTCAAGAGCAGCACCACCAGTGCGGCTCTTCAGGCGGTGGCTGTAGAAGCGGGAAGAACCGTAGCGGCCTTGGGCTGGACCAGTTTGATCTTCTCCCCGGAACCCCTAGGAGAGGCCGTCAATGCTACCGAGCGGGAATTCGACCGGTTCCGCGAGAGTGGCGGCGATGGGAATCAGAGGGGCCCTTCCGGGGGCTACAAGACGAGCATGGAAGAGCTCCGTCGACGACTTCGGGGAGATGCAGTCGAGCCCGAGCCCAAGGGCCCCCTGCTGCTGGCACCAAAAGCTCCATTGGAAATGCTGGCTGACGACACCGGCGGAGACCTGGTTCGTCAGCCCAGAGCGCTCGAAGCAGCTCTGGACAGCTTGGACCGACGGATCACTCTGACCGTTGCCGTTCCGGACCGCCACCTCCACTCCATCTCTATCCGCAGCGATCGCAGCGGCCTGCGAGCCCGAGGCCCCCGCTGGCTGGGATTGGATCTTCCCGAGAGCCTCTCCGCCGGTCGTGCAAGACGATTGCTAGCGGGGGATCTGGAAGGTGGAGATTTAGATCTGGCCTCGGCCCTGCGGCTCGAACCGGAAGCAGCAGGGGTCTCCAGAGCGACCCTCGAAATACAGGCAGAGCTGCCCTTGAGAGATTCCCCTCCAGGAGAGACCGAAGGGGAACCTCAGCGAGGGAAGACAGGGGAGAGCAATCCTGCATCCGACCCGGAAAAGTCGATAGCCCCGGACGGCCCGAACCATAGAGAACAGGTGGCTGACCAGGCGATCGCTGCGAGTGACGCGATCAGCCCACCCACTGTGGTGCGTATCACGCTCGCTCAGGGAGACCGTAGCGGGCCAAGCCAATTGCAACACCTCTACGAGACCGTAGACAACCCCGCGGACGGAATTCGATTTCAGGCGCCTGTGGAAGTTGCCGCTGGCATCGAGCGAGTCGCCATCGTCGTCGAAGTGCTGGGCAGTGGCGTTTGGGGAGGCACCCTTGCGGCGGTGGTGGCGGCAGCGGAAGACGCCACGAAGGTTAGCGACGGAACCAACTCGGAAGCTGACGAAGCGCGAGAGGATGCCCTCTCGGCAGCCCTCGCAGAAGCGGCCTTCCTACCTAGGCCCAAAGCGATTCGGCTCATCGACCCAGGCTCGGAGCTGTTGCGGGGGAAAGTGCGCTTCCGCACCCTGGTCCAAGCCCAGGGAGTCACCAAAGTCTCGTTCTTTCTCGACGGCGAATTGGTAGCCACTCGCAACCGCCCCCCCTTCGACACCAAGATCGACCTAGGCCGATTTCCACGAGCCCGCACCCTCCGAGCGGTCGCCTACGGCGAGGACGGAAAGGAACTCTCCTCCGACGTCCTAGCTCTCAATGACGTCTCCGGGGGATTCCGGGTACGCATAACCTCCCCAGAGCCCGGGAGACAGCGTGGAGTCGTCGATGTCGAGATGGATCTGAGCGTTCCCCTGGAGCACCGTCTCGATCGCCTGGAGCTGTCCTGGAACGAACGGCGCATCGCCACCCTATTCAGCCCGCCGTTTCGGCACCGCATGGTGATACCCACCGACCAGCCGGGAGGGTTCATTCGAGCGGTGGCCACCCTCGACGACGGACGGACAACCGAGGATGTGGTCTTTCTCAACGAGAGAGATTTTGCCGACCAGCTCCAGGTCCGCCTGGTCGAGCTCTATACGGTTGTAACGGACCGCAAGGGCCGTCCAACCGAGGGCTTAGAGCAGGAGAGTTTCGTGATTCGTGAAGAGGGTGTGGAACAAGAAATCGTGAGCTTCGATGATGCCGGAGACCTTCCCCTCACCCTAGGTCTCAACATCGACTCCTCCGCCAGCATGTTCGTCAAGCTACCCGCCGTCCAACAGGCAGCGGGAGACTTCGTTCGAGGTTTTCTGTCTGGTCGAGACCAAGCCTTTCTCGTCGACTTCGATACTCAACCTCGCATGGCCCGGGAGCTAACTAGCAACCTGCGCAGCGTGGTTTCGAGTATCGACTCCCTCGAGGCAGACGGAGACACCCATATTTGGGAGTCCATCGTCTTCTCCCTAGTGGAGCTGCAGTCTGTCCAGGGGAAAAAGGCAGTGGTGGTGTTCTCCGACGGAGCCCAAGAAGAAGAGGCTCTCTCCTTCAAGGTCTGCTACGACTTCTCCCAGCGCCTCGGAGTGCCCATCTACATCATCGTGCTTCACCCTGGCGTCGCCCGGGGGGATGAGCTGACCTCGTCCATGAAGGGCTTTACCCGCAAGCTGGATCGGCTGACCGAGGCCACGGGTGGCCGAACCTACTACATCCCCAACACCGACAACCTAGACACCATCTACCAGCAGATCGATACGGAGCTGCGTAGCCAATACCTCCTCACCTACTATGCCTCCGCCTCCGAAGGCACTCCCGCCTGGCGAAAGATCGAAGTGGAGATCAAGAAGAAGGGCCTCCGGGCGAGGACCATCTCCGGCTATTTTCCTCGGTGGTAAGGAAACCCTCTGTCTTGGTGCCAGGCCTCTGGGTCACGAAAATAGGCATCCACCGCTAGCCGATCTTCCACCGGCAGCAAACCACTTTCCTGAGCGACCTCGAGGACCGTCTGGCGATCCGTCACCGAATGCAGTCTGACCTCGTGCCCGGCGAGGGTATCTCCTCCGCCCTGCTGACGGTCGAACAAAACCAGAGAGTCGGTTACTGTGCCGCCGGCCTCTCTAAGGGCATCTACGAAACCCAACTTACTACCGCCGTCGGTGATCAAGTCTTCCACCAACAGAATTTGACCTCCCTGAGGAGGCTTTCCTTCCACCTTCGAAGCGATGCCATAACCTTTGGCTTTCTTCCGCACATAGAGCATGGGGCGATCCAATCCCTGAGCCAGGAAGGCAGCGAAAGGAATACCTGCCGTCTCGCCACCAGCGACCGCATCGAAGGTTGCACCAGCGCGCTCCAGAATGGACCGAGCGGCAGCAACGAAAAGCGCCATGAAGGCCCGGTCTGAGATGACCTGTCGGCAATTGATGTAAATAGGGCTGCGGTTTCCCGAGGCGAGCTCGAAGGGCTCCTGCAAATTCAGGCGTACCGCCTCTGCCTCCCAAAACACCAGGGCCGCGGCTTGGCGCAGTCGCGGCAGAATCTGAACGGTTAGATCGTTGCTCATCGTCATTGGCTCCTTCGTTGGCCTCTATGGTTGTCAGCTGCCCGTGGTGAGACTCTCGGTGCCGACGAGTGGACCTCGTAGGCAGAAGACCCTCACCGCCGGCTTTCAGGGCCCGCCTTGATGTACCACACCTCGAGCCCTCCCGCACCCATTACCGCTGCTTTTCGGAATTCTGAGGGCCCAACAGACTTGCATCCTCCTGGGGAATCCGGCATCTTGCCCCAGACATGGCAACCTACGCGATCGGCGACCTTCATGGCTGCTTCGAAACCTTGCAGCTTCTACTAGCCCAACTTCCATTCGACTCGCGTCGTGATCGACTGTGGTTGGTGGGCGACTTGGTCAACCGGGGCCCGCGTTCCCTGGAAACCCTTCGCTGGGCGAAGCGGCTCCACCTCGAAATGGCAGGCCGCATGACCGTGGTCCTGGGCAACCACGACCTCCACCTACTGGCGGTAGGTCACGGCATCACCGAGACCCGCAACGGTGACACCTTGGACGAGGTCCTGAGTGCACCGGACCAGTCAGAGCTACTTTCCTGGCTGCGTCACCGCCCTCTTCTTCATCGAGAACAGAAACACCTTCTGGTCCACGCCGGGCTACTCCCTCGATGGTCACCCTCGGAAGCGGCAGACCTCGCCCGGCGGCTGGAAATCGCCCTGGCAGGGGAGGATCTCCAGTGGCTCCTGAAGCGAAACGAGACTCCTCGCGACCCAGACCGAGCGCAGCTACGTGTTGCCTTAGAAGGCCTAACCCGCCTCCGCACCTGCACCCTAGAGGGAAAGCCATGTCGATTCGCTGGTCCTCCCCAGGAGGCTCCCCCTCGCTGCTTACCCTGGTTCGCCGTCCCTAACCGCCGAAGCCGAGAGGCCACCATTGTCTGTGGTCATTGGGCGGCTCTGGGCCTGCGACTCCAGCCTGGCCTCTGCGCTCTGGACAGCGGGGTCGTTTGGGGCCATTCTCTGAGCGCGCTCCGATTAGAAGATTTGAAGCTGTACCAACAAAGAGCTGTTGAGAAGAGAGACCCCTCATGACCCAAAGTCCCCACTCCCCAGCGGCCAGCGTTCCACACCCGGACCCTTCCCTGCCGAAGACCATCGCTGCCTTCGAGATGGGCCGAAAACAAGGCCTCCATCGAGGTGGCCAGATCTACCTGTCTCTGCACGGAAAAATGGTCAGCAACCTGGCCCTGGGGGAAGCTCGCGAAGGGAAAGCCATGACTTCTGAGACTCCAATGATCTGGCTTTCCGCCACGAAGCCTCTCACCGCGGTAGCTATCGCCAAGCTTTGGGAACGAGGCCTGCTGGACCTGGACGACCCCATCGCACGTCACGTTCCAGAATTCGCCGCCAAGGGCAAAGAGCGCATCACCCTGCGCCATGCCCTGACCCACACAGGAGGCTTTCGCTTGCTCAACCTCGGGTGGCCTCAGGCAACTTGGGAAGAGGTCATCGATCGGATCTGCCAGGCTCGCCCAGAGCCTCGTTGGGACTTGGGAGTCACTGCCGGCTACCACTTGGCTTCTAGTTGGTTCCTTCTAGGAGAAGTCGTCCAGCGGGTCGGAGGGCTTCCCTTCTCCCAATTCCTTCGCCAGGAGATCTTCGAACCTCTCGGTATGAGCCGCTCTTGGATTGGCTTACCGATGGGGGAATTTGACGCCCTGGAGCCGGAGATTGCCGTCATGGACAATACCGAGAGCCAGGTAGCTCAGCATTTCCCATGGCACAAAGCTCCCTATTTGGTAAACCCAAACCCGGGCGCCAATGGCTGCGGCCCCATGAGAGATTTAGGACGATTCTACGAGATGCTCCTGCAGCGAGGACGATCCGGCGGAAAAACCTTCCTCACCCCTCAGACCGTGGAGTCCCTCACCTGCCCTCACCGAGTCGGCCTTTACGACAAGACTTTCAAAGCGATGCTCGACTGGGGGTTGGGGCTCATCGTCAACTCCGAGCATTACAACTCCGGGCACGACATTTCCGGGCAGGACCGCGCTGACCAACTGGACGACCCCATCGTCCCCTATGGCTACGGGCGCCACGCTTCCCGGCGCACCTTCGGCCACAGCGGCCGCCGCTCGTCTGTCGCCTTCGCTGACCCAGAGCAGGGTCTGGTGGTCGCCCTAGCGGTCAATGGCCTCCCCGACGAGAGTCGTCACCGCCTTCGCATGCGATCCCTCACAGAGGCAATCTACCAGGACCTCGGTCTCGCCTAGGGGCCCGCCCGGGCGGTGCCAGGCATGCATTCCAGGCGTTTGGAAAACAAGGACCGTCGCGATAGCTTAGGAATCCTCTGATCGTTTAAGCAGTGCACGGAACGCATGCCTGACACCGCAGGAAGTCCACAGATGTCCTTTTTCGCTGACCTTCATATCCACTCCAAATACTCCCGAGCCACCAGCCGCAATTGCGATCTGGAGAATTTGGCTTGGTGGGCTCGGCGCAAGGGAATTTCGGTCGTGGCGACGGGTGATTTCACTCACCCGGCCTGGTGGCAAGAGATCTCCGAGAAGTTGGTACCAGCCGAGCCTGGACTTTTTCGCCTCAGACCAGAGATAGAACAAGAGGTGTCGAGCAGGCTTCCCGCCGCTTGCCGAGGCATCACCCGATTCCTCATCGAGGTGGAAATCTCCACGATCTACAAGAAGGGTGACAAGACCCGCAAGGTGCATCATTTGATTTATGCGTCGAACCTGGAGACCGCTGGCAAGTTCCGGGATCGCCTTGGAAGCATTGGCAATATTTCTTCAGACGGTCGGCCAATTCTTGGCCTGGACTCCCGAGATCTGCTGGAGATCACCCTCGAGAGCGGCCCGGATGCCTATCTGATTCCGGCCCATATCTGGACCCCCTGGTTCGCTGCTATGGGCTCCAAGTCCGGATTCGACTCCATCGACGAATGTTATGGCGATCTCTCCTCTCACATCTTCGCGGTGGAAACCGGGCTGTCCTCGGACCCCCCCATGAACTGGCGAGTCTCTCAGCTGGATCGGTTCACTCTGGTGAGCAACTCCGATGCTCACTCCCCTCCCATGCTCGGCAGAGAAGCCAATATTTTTGAAACCGAAATGGACTACTTCGCCATGCGCAACGCTCTGGAAACCGGCGTTGGTTTCGGAGGAACGGTGGAGTTCTTTCCAGAAGAAGGGAAGTATCACCTAGATGGCCATCGAGCCTGCCAAGTCTGCCTGGAACCCGGCGAGACCCGCGATCGCCAGGGTCTCTGCCCTCATTGCGGCAAACCGGTGACGGTGGGAGTGCTGCACCGGGTAGAAACCCTGTCGGATCGCCCAGCGGGGGTGCAACCGAAGAAAACATCGCCGTTTCACTCCTTGGTTCCACTACCGGAGATAGTCTCCGAAATCCGTGGAGTTGGCCCCAAATCCAAGACGGTCCAAAACGCTGTGGCCTTGTTGGTGGATCGCTTGGGGCCCGAGCTGGACATTCTGGCCAGCCTTCCTATCGAAGACATCCAACGGGCCACGGAT
This sequence comes from Deltaproteobacteria bacterium, assembly GCA_022601195.1. Lineage (GTDB taxonomy): Bacteria > Acidobacteriota > Thermoanaerobaculia > Multivoradales > JAHZIX01 > JAHZIX01. Next base: position 199,307 of record JAHZIX010000029.1, on the reverse strand, counting down.
CCCTTGGTTGCAGAAGCCCTGACCCGGTTGCGGGCTGGTCAGGTCCATCGCCAATCCGGATTCGATGGCGAATTCGGAGTGATTCGACTGTTTGAACCAGGGGAATTGGACGCCCGTAACTCCGTAGCGTCCTTGTTCGAGTCGCCCCAGCCCTCCCCGAGCTCCTCCAGATCCGAGACCCCGAAAAGAGACTCCAACCTTCCCTTGGACTCTCCCAAGGAATCCCCTTCGGGCCCACCATCAGCCGCTCTACCGACGCGGAGAGAAACCGGCGACTCACCAGACCAAGTGCCCCCGCGCTCGGACCCAGAACCGCCGACCCCAGTGCCTCCCTCCCCAGAAGCGAAGCAGAGCGAGGCCCCAACCAGCTCATCCGTCCTGGGTGCCCTCGACCCGGATCAGCGAAAGGCAGCGGAACTGACTACCGGTCCGATGCTGATCGTCGCGGGCCCTGGCACCGGAAAGACACGGACCCTGACCCACCGACTGGCCTACCTCGTGTCGGAGTGCGGAGTCGAACCTGCCCACTGCCTCGCGGTGACGTTTACTCGCCGAGCCGCCAACGAAATGCGCCAAAGGCTCTTGGATCTGGTGCCGAGCAAGGCGACCGAGCTGCGCCTTCACACCTTCCATGGCCTCGGGCTCGAGTTGATCCGAGAGAACGCCTCGGCTTTGGGCTTTCCTTCACCGCCGCGAGTTGCTGACCCCAAGAAAAGTTTAAAAATTCTGGCCCGCCGATTCGAGTTGACTCCCAAAGAAGCGATCAGCAGGGCCCAGGAGCTCTCTCAGTGGCGCCGGGAACATGCCATTGGGCAAAGCGGTAGACTTGGCCAAGAGGGTGGGACCCGACCCATCGAAAACAGCGAAATCAGTGACCAAGCGGCCGCCTACGAAGAAGCCCTCGCGGCTTCCTGCCGGGTCGATTTCGATGATCTCCTGATCCTCCCCCTGAGGTTGTTCTTCGCCAACCCAAGCCTTCGATCCCATTACCGCAATCACTTTCGCCATGTGGCTGTCGACGAATTCCAAGACGTCGACCCGCTCCAGTACCAGCTGATCCGCCAGCTGGTCCGTGGGGGTGGCAACCTCTGCGTTATCGGCGATCCCGATCAGTCCATCTATCGATTCCGAGGCGCCGATGTAGAGTTGTTCCTCCGATTTCAGAAGGATTTTCCCACCACAAAAAGAGTGCAACTCGGGCGTAACTACCGATCCGGCCGTTACATCGTTCGAGCCGCAGTGCAGGCCGTAGCCCCATCTAGCCTGGTGCCGGACCGTAGCCTGACGGCGATGCGCCGGGAGGCAGCTGAGCGCCCCGTCCTACACGGCGCAGCGAGCGACAAGGCAGAAGCTGAATTCGTCGTCGCCACCATCGAAAAACTCCTCGGAGGAACTTCCCATTTCTCCGTCGATAGCGGCCGGGTGGGAACCAACGACGGTGAAGCTCTCTCCTTCAACGACTTCGCAGTGCTCTACCGAACGGATGCTCAGGCAGCCCCTCTCGTGGAAGCTCTGAACCGGTCTGGAATTCCGTTCCAGAAGCGCTCCCACCACCGACTCGCCAATCAGCCAGCAGTGGCGGAAATTCTCGAAGTTCTGCCGAGCCTTGCCGAACCGGGCGGTGCTTCGGAGGTGAACCTGGAGAGGCTCCTGGGGCAGGCAGCAAACGTGGTGGCTTCCGGCTCGACACCACCGCTGAAGTCGAACTTGGAGGCTGCAGTAGAGCTTCTGCGCCCGCTGGCGCTCAGCTGCGAGGGCACCGTAGACGACTTCCTAGCCGGTATCTCCCTCGGTGCCGAAGTCGACACTTGGGATCCGAGAGCCGAACGGGTCACCTTGATGACACTGCACGGTGCCAAAGGACTGGAATTCCCCGTCGTCTTTTTGGTTGGCTGCGAAGAGGGCCTGCTACCCTTTTACTTTCCCGGCGAAGAGCCCGATCTGGAAGAGGAACGTCGTCTCTTTTTCGTTGGTATTACCCGCGCCGAGTCTCGGCTCTTTCTCTCTCACGCAGCTCGCCGTTTTCGCTATGGCAAGGTAAGGCCAGCTGAACCCTCCCCCTTCCTAAGGGTCATTGAAGAAGACCTTCTTCAGCGATCTGAATCTAGACAGAAAAGCTCTACCCGTCAGCCAGAAAATCCTCGACAGCTCCGCTTGCTCTGAGTACCACCCAAGGTACTTTCTTTTCACGCCAAGAAAAGAATTCTGAACTTTCCTGCTCCAGGAGGCACTCAACCTCTACGACCTGAAAGGAGGTTATCTTACATGGATCGTTCACCCGTCGTTTCTTTTCTTTTCCTCGCCCTTGCCTTGTCTTCTGTGTCTCTGCTCAGCGCTACAACCGTAGAGTCTCGCACCGGTGGAGAGTTGATAGAAAACGCTTCTCTCATTGCCATCGGGAATTGCACCGCCGTAGCCAGTGAATGGTGGCAAGGAGCTCTAGCCACTCGCTATTCCATTGCGATTTCCGAAACTCTCAAAGGGGAAGCTAGCAACGAAATCAACCTCTATATCCCTGGCGGGATCGACCTGGACCGTGAAGTTCCCATCGCTGTCACCGTACCTGGGGCACCGATTCTGCTACCCAACGAAGAAGTCCTGCTATTCCTAGATCCTCTGGAGGACGGCCCGGCAGGGTATTCCGTAGTGGGCTTTTCCCAGGGCCTCTTCCACATTCGCCGAGAAGACTCGGGAGCTGGTTACCTACAGCAGGGTCTTGAGAACCCTCTTGGAACTACTCTCGAGCAGGCACGGCGAGACATCCTGCAACATCTGGGGCAAACAGCCCAAGGAGGGAAGTCATGAGTCACCTACCCCAAGAGCCGAGCAGGACTCCATCGACTTTCCAGAAGTACCGAGCGCTCTTACCGTGCCTAGTATTGGTACTTCTTCCTACCGCTGCCGTGTTCGCCGGAGGCCAATTAGAAACCTTTGATTTCACAGGAATGGAGCCAGGACCGGTCGCCGGTAGTACAGCCGTGGACATCGTGCCCATCGCCTGGGACTCTCGATGCGTCCCCGTGGAATACCATTTCAACACGGCTGTGTCCGCCAACACCTCTCCTTTTCTCGATGTCGACGAGACCCGGGCCCTACTGCAGACCTCCTTCGACTCATGGAATGACATTCCAACTTCCTTCATTGAGATGCGCTTTGGTGACGACATCAACCGACCTAGAACAGGTCCTTTTGATCTAGCCGCCTTCGACTTCATTAACGAGGTTAACTTCCTGGGTCTCCCCGGTGACCCCATAGCTGCCTCACCCTCTGTCTCCCTGACCGCCGATGCGGACCTTTCGCCAGGGATGGACCTCGATGGAGATGGAGACGGAGATATCTTTGACCCGGCGGTCACTGGTCTCGACAAATGCGCCGACGTGGATGGAGACGGAGACATCGAGTTCCCCGCAGGCTTCTACCGAGCCGGCACCATTCTCGACAACGATGTTTTCTTCAACAACGGCACCCTCTGGACCACAGGGCCACCGGATGCAGTGGCGGGTCAATTAGACCTCCAGGCTGTTTCCACTCACGAGTTCGGCCACTCCCACGGCCTCTCCCACACCGCCCTCAACCAGCAAGACGCTACCGACGGCACCAGCCCCACAATGATCAATGGAGTGCCTTCGACCGACCCAGAATCGGAGCTTAGCCTAAGGACCCTCGAGGCGGACGATATCGCCTGGAGTTCGTTCGTCTATCCGGAGGGGAGCTCTCAAACGGGTGTAGCTGCACTGCAACCGGGTGACACCGCCTTCCGGGCAGTCTATGGAGTCATTCGCGGCGAAGTAACCCATGGAGCCTCCGGCCTACCGCTGGCCGGAGCCAGCGTATTCGCCGCCGAAAGCAACAGCGGTCGGCTGGTCACCAGCCACTATACGGGGCGAACCCGGCTAGCCTCGGTTCCTGGCATCGGTCTGGATATCTTCGAAGATCAACCGGAATTCCATCTGGTCTCCGGCTCCTACACTCTTCCCGTACCAGCTGGTAAGTACCACGTTGGCATCGAAGCCCTAGACGGCTCCCCAAACAGCACCGGTTCCATCGGCACTACAACCATTATCTCTGGATTCTTCGACCTACAGAATTTCAATGAAGGTTTCTTTCCCTTCTTTAACTCCCTATGGAAATTCTGGCCACGACGAGTACGGGTAAGGGCAGGAAGAGAAGTCAACGGTATCGATCACACCACCCCTGTCGACCACAATCTAGATGCCTTCGACCTTCAGGGATTCTCGCCTTTTTCCGACTTCGACTCCCTTGGTTTCTTCGATGCACCACCGAATCGGATCTTTGCGGTGCACTTCCCGGCGGAAGAGATCCAATCTCTGATCGATCAGAACCTGATATTCAAGGGTGCAGCCTTCCGGAATTTCCAGGTCGATCGTGCCGTCAGTAATGTTTTCTCCAGGGCAAGTCTAGTGACAGGCCATTTCGAGGATGGATCTCCTCACCTAGATCTCGACCACCCTCTCGCCGAGAACGAGAGCTTCCTCGGGCAAGACAATGATTTCTCCCCACTCTATTTCTCAAAACCGATTCTATTGACCTGGCGTCTACAATGGGAAATCTGGCACGGGACGGAAGACTTCTTCCTCGTACTGGAGCTACCGTCAGAATTCCCAGGTCTTCGGGGCCTACCCCCGTTCATCGGACTCGATTTCGGACAACAAGTGGGTCAGTTAGGAAGGTCCTACTTCTCAGATGACGGTGGGGTAATCTTTGTTCAAGACTCCAACCTCAACTACATGTTTCGCCTGATCGCCCAAGAGCTCCATCACCCTTAGCCGAGTGTCAGGCACGCGATTCATGTATTCGAGAAATGTTAACAGGAAGCCTTGTTTGCCTCCCCTTCCTTGGGACGAGCAAGCAAGGGGGTGAAACGCGAGGAGTCAGCCTTCCCCTTCACAGAGGAAGAACTGAACCGGCCGCCTGATGACCGACAGGAGGCTCGGAAAGGCGCACAGCGACTTTCCAGAGCCTCCTATAATATTTACTATTGCAAATGGGTGAAGTTCAACTGGCCGGTAGACCTTAGGGAACCCGATGGTCTTGCCACTGGAGTAGAAAGCGAACGCCTCCAAACCGGTGTTGCACCTGATGTTCAATTTTCTCGAGGCCGAAGGCATGACCAGCGCCGATGTAGAACCCCACAGCAATCTGCATGTCGGCTTTGGGGTAACTAGGTGCTCCAGATAGGTGGATCTGACAAGACTTCTCGTCCGGTGCCGTCAGAACCTCCATGTCGCCATGACTGAAGAAGCGACTATGGAGAGATGCCAGTCGCTGAAGGAATCGGACAAAATCCCCTCTCTCGAGATAGGCACGGTAGGTCGAGCTCAAAGCCCGGTTCGCCGAGAAAATTCCGACATCGACTAACTTGGAGATGTCGCCCTTGAAAAAACGCTGCGCCAGGAATTGATTCAGGTTTTCGTAGATCCGGTGGTCGTACCAATCGGACTCCAGTATGAGCACAACTCCGAGGTTGCTCAAGAGTTCCTTGACCTCGAATTCTGCATCTTCCCCGAAGGACTCTCGAATGTAGTCCAATTTACCCCGGATGGAGCTACCTTTGATGCGGTATTCTTCGGCCAAAACTCAGCCCTCCGCCAAACGCGGTTCAACCTCCGCCTTTGTCACCAATTTTCAATGATCCAGACTCGCCCTAGCTACGGGCGGCACAATCCGGTCTCGGACCAGAGGAAGCCACCCTCTCACAAGAGATACTAGCAGGCCTCAGTGAATGTCCCCCCTCCGGAGAAGAAGAAGGCCCTGGCAGAAGGCAAAGAAAAGCCACCTTCGAAGGGCTCCTCTCGGAGCCAGAGAGAGTTTCACCGTCTAGTTGAGCTGCAGATCCCCGTCCACTCCACCCTCCGACAAAGCCACCAAGCGGGTTGGAATCAACCGATGACTCAAATCTCCGGCATGCCGAGCAAACACTCTGACGTAGTTGTCGGTAAAGCCATGCCAAAGACCCTGTTTTTTCCCCTCCCACAATACATCTTCACAGATGCCAAGATTCCGCGTCAGAAAATTCTCTTCGGCCCGCCGCGCCACCTCGAGCATCGAGGCGACTCGTTCCTGCTTGATCGGATGGGGGACCGCCCCTTCCAGGCTCGCCGCCAAGGTCCCTTGGCGTTGAGAATAGGGGAAAACGTGAATCTTCGCGAAGTCCATCCGCTCTACGAAACGAAGGCTATGGTCGAACTCTTCCTGAGTCTCCCCGGGAAAGCCAACGATGACATCCGTGGTGATCGCCACGCCGGGAATCGCCTGTCTGACTCGATCCAGCACCTTGGCATAGCCGTCACTGGAATACGGTCGGCGCATTCGAGCCAGCGTTTCCGTACAGCCGCTTTGGAGAGATATGTGTAAATGGCGGCACAAACGCCGATCCTTCCAGAGCTCGAGGAGTCGATCATCGAGTTGCCAGGGAGCTATAGAGGTCAACCGCAGGCGGGGCACCGTGGTTCGGTCAAGGATCTCTCGCACCAGGTCGACCAGACGCTGGCCCTCCCACCGATAGGCCGAGATCTGCACACCGGTGATCACCACTTCTTGGTGACCAGCCTGAGCCAGAGCCTCCACTTCTTCGACGCAATCATCCAGGGCTCGACTTTTCTGACTCCCTCGGGTCATGGGGATGATGCAGAAAGAGCAACGCATATTGCACCCATCTTCGACCTTGACCAGAGCGCGGCTATTGCCGAATTCCAGAGGAACATAGGGCACAGGGATGCCCTCCGCTGCATCCGAATTTGGCTCCCGGTGATCGAGGCGGGTCTTTTCCAGATCTGGGAAGGCCTCGTGAACCAGGGTCAAAAGATGATCCTTTTGGTCGTTGGTGACCACTAGATCTACTCCGGGCACACTCCCAGCCTCTTGGGGCCGTTCGCTGGCGAAGCAGCCGGTGAGTACACTTCGCATCTCTGGGTTGAGTTTGTGGCCGCGTCGAGCGATTTTGCGAGATTTTCGCGCAGCAATGTGGGTGACCGTGCAACTGTTGATGACATGGAGATCTGCGACCTCCAAGGAGCTGACGACTTGATGACCCGCGGCGTTGAAATCCCGGGCGAGCTTCTCTAGCTCAGCCTGGTTCAGTTTGCACCCCAGGTTGGAAAAATGGACCTTCATGGTGCCCTAGATGCTACCGGATCACCGGCAGGAGGGGAACCACTGCCCTTTCGCCAGATTCAACCTCTCGAATCAACCATCCAGTTGCAGGGCCTGCTCTTGGAAAATCTTCCATTCTCCGGTTTCTCGCCGCAGGTCGAGTACCTTCCGGACCGCGTCTTCGTAGAGGTTTGAGCGGTACTTCTGGACAAACTCGACTCGAGCTCGACCGGAGTCGCTGCTAACTCGGACCTGAACCTCCTGGAGCTCTACTGCAATGAACTCAGGTTCCGATACCCGCTTTCGGCGCTGAGCCTCCCAGGCCTGCCGGCTCAGACCACGGGCAGGGCGAAACTCTCGTGAGTACCATGAAAAATAAGCCTGGGCCTTCCGACTCTGCCAGGCTCGGACCCAGCTGTCGACCGCCTCCCGCACCGCGGAGACGCTCGTCTCCACCTCCTCTTGCGCTTCCAGCTCTGAGGAACCTGGGAGCTCTTCGGAATCGAGGGGGATGGGAGGAGCTAGCTCAGAGTCGTCGGAGAGAGGCTCTTCAGGAGCCACCAGCTGTTCCGATGCCGGTAGGGGTTCCGGCACTTCGACGAGAGGAACCCCCTGAGCCTGAACTGGCGGACCCACAAACAAGAAAAATAGTGCTCCCGCTAGCACCGTCCCCATTCTTCTTGTTTCCGAGTTCTGTCGCATCAATCACCTAAAGGCTTATTTTAGCGGCGCCAGCCTATCAAAGGTCCATCCATGGAAAAAGGCATCCAACCAAGAACTTCAACCCTCTAGACCAGCGAAATCCATGCCATTGCCTCCTGCCAGCAGACACTAGGTGATTCCCTGGCTTCTCAGCCCATTTGGGGAGCGGCCTTGGGAAAAAGACGGAAATTCTCCTGGGAAAAATAGGAGCCTTCGTGCAATATTGAAGAATCCGAGGCAGCAGAGGCCGCCTTTTGAGCCTTCAGGATACCCAACCCCAAACGGGTGGGTCGACGATCTAACAGGGAGTTCCACGATCGAACATCGGTTCCAGTCTCGAGTTCATCTTCGCTTGGTCGAATCTGCACCGGTCGGCCCGCCGGTACTCTACATTCACGGCCTCGGCGAATCTGCACTGGGCTTTGAAGGTCTGATGCAGGACCCAGGGCTGAGCCATCTCCGGCATATCGCCCCCGACCTTCCTGGCTACGGCAAGAGCCCTTGGTCTAGTCTTCCCCAGAGCCTCAAGGAACAGGCAGATTTCCTGGCTCAATGGTTGCCTGAAGTCACTCATGAACCGGTCATTATCCTTGGTCACTCCATGGGTGGAGTCATCGGCCTCTTGCTCTGCGAGCGCAGCCCACAGCTGGTCAAGGGCTTTCTCAACGTGGAGGGAAACATCTCCTCGGCAGACTGTGGATTCAGCGGCAAGATCGTCAAGTATTCTGCCGATGAATTTCTCACCAGAGGCTTCGAAGAACTCACCGCATCCGTTTACCAGGGTGGTCTTACTCAACCTGCCCTGCGCACCTATTTCGCTAGCATGCGTTTCTGTGATCCGCGACTGCTGTACCGTAACAGCAGAGATCTCGTCGCCTTGTCGCGCAGCGAAGAGCTAGCTCCAAGACTCGGGGCCCTTGCCATCCCCCATCTCTACCTCCTAGGACACCCCCATGGCACTGGGGACCGCTCGCGAGCCCTCCTTGACGAAGCTGGAGTTCCCTGGAAATCCATTCCGGATGCAGGTCACTGGCCCTTTCTCGATCAGCACCAGGCGTTCGTCGAGGAATTCAGGGCCTTCCTAAATCAGCTTGTGGACTAACCCTTCCCTTGGGGAACTCATTCGCTCTGTGGTTGGACCAACCGCCAGCCATGCCCAGGAATGGCCACGGCAGCCACATAACCCTCAGCCGGTTCCAGATGAAACATAGACCAATTCTCTGCCTTTTCTCGGCTGCCCTCAGCACGAAGCATGCGAGCTTCTTCTCCAGGAGTCAGGGTCACATCAAAGCGATCCAAAGGCATTGACAGGCCATCGCCAGTCGCCTTGATGTAGGCCTCTTTGCGCGTCCAACAATTGAAGAACGCTTCTGACTTGGTTTCCTGGGGGATCTCTCTCAGGGCTTCCTTTTCCGATTGAGAAAAGAAACGTTCTGCTATCTGCTCGGCATCGGGCATCGGCCGGCGAAACTCGACATCGACTCCGAGATCTCCGCCCAGGGTCAACCCATAGAGAGCTAGCTCACTGGAATGGGACAGGTTGAAACAGATTCCAGAGCTGGCAAATCTGCCATCTAGGGATGGCTTGCCCTTCGGCCCGTAGGCAAAAGCCAAATCTCTGGGCTCCTCCCCAAGGTAGGCTCCCAAAATCTTGCGAAGTGTTCCTCGGCCTACGATGAAGCGCCTTCGATGGCGGTCGAATCGAAACCGGAGAGCCCTCTTCATCTCCTCCGGATCCAATAACTCTCCTAGGGAGGCCACTTCCGCGGCAGGCAGGTCCAAGGGAACCGACCAGATGTGGATCTCGGCCTCTCCGAGCCCCGGGGCCGGCGCATCGCCGGGCCTAGGGCGCCCCCCTACTGAGCCCTTTTCGAGTCGATTCGGGCTCATTGAGACTGGGCGCTCAGGGATTTCCGATAATGATGCATCAACTCTTCACTGACAGCCGAGAGCAGGGAACTCCGCGAGGGCCCGTTGAGGAAGAAATGATCCCCCTCAAACATCCTGACCTTGAAACCACCGGTGCTATAACGCTGCCACCCTTCCAGGTCCTCAGTGGCAACCTCTTCATCTCCGTGACCTCCAAAGGCGGCGACCGGAATGCTGAGAGGTTCGGTTGGCGCGTGCTCGTAAGTCTCACAAACGGCAAAATCAGCCCGGAGTACCGGCGTCAACAACTCCATGAGCTCCGGGTGATTGAGAACTTCCTCCGGAGTGCCATTCAAACGACGGAGCTCTTGTTTGAACTCCTCCTCAGGCAACGCGTGCAGAGGCGGAAAAGGGTCTGGCCGGTGCGGTGCTCTACGCCCGGAGAGCAGGAGCGCGAGAGGCCCTTTCTTCCCTTCGTTTCGAAGCTTCACGGCGAGCTCAAAGGACACGATAGACCCCATGCTGTGGCCAAAGAAGACGAAGGGTAGATCCATCAACGGAAGCAAGGCGCTAGAGAGATCATTGATCAGCGGTCCAAGACGGTCATATCTGGGTTCACGAAGGCGACTCTCGCGCCCCGGCAGCTGTACCGGACAGATCTCGATTTCGGCCGGGACCTCCTTCTGCCAACTCCGAAACACCGAGGCAGCCCCTCCTGCATAGTGAAAGCAGAACAGCCGAAGCCGAGCTTGCGGGTTGGGTTTTCGGTAGGCAATCCAGCGGTTCTGCTGTTCTGAACGGTTCAATATGTTCCCCTCATGAAAGTCTAGGTCGATGTTGCCCTGGGAAGTTTACTTCAGCTACCACGGCTAAGCAGCCAGCTAGCCAGTTCACAGCTTCCTGCGCCATAAAGGTGCCCAACACCACGAGATTCGGGACATCCCACCGGGTCGGCGTTTCACAAGACGAGAATCGGAGCCTTCTTCACGCCGGAAGGTAGAGGCCTACTGGAACAAAAGAGCTATCCCAGTGAAGGCCTGAGCAGCGGCAATTGGCCTAGGAACCCCGGGCCACATCCCCGTGGCGATGGAGAAATCTCAACCAGCGATAGTAACCGCTCAACATCTCCTCGAAGGCCTCCTGCTCTTCCTGAGCGAGACAGGGGGACGGACCGAGGATCGCGTCCAGGTCAAAAGCCCGAGAGCCGGCGGGCCGAAAGGCCTCTTGAGACCAGGGGAGAGGTGGCGAGGAAGGGGCAGGCTCGCGGCCCCGATGATCCCGCTCCAGAACGCCGGGTTCGGAGCCCCTGTCAGCCACTCCACCGCTCTTCCTTCGGGTCATTTCCAGGGCAGCTACCAAATCCTGTAAGCGACACCCCATCGCCTCGAGGATCTTCTCCAGGCTGGCCAGAGTAGGGACCTTGCGACCGTTTTCATACCCACTCAACATGGAGCTGGTAATTCCAGCGCAGCCGGCGACTTGGTGTTGTTTGAGATTTCGAGTCGTGCGGAGAAGCCGAAGGGCTATTCCGAGCTGATCGGATTGCAACATGAGAACACTCCCGTGTCTCGCCCATAGATAGTCTAGAGCAACCGGCATCCGCTTTCAAGAACCGACAGGGTTGGGACTGAGTCTAGGCTTGAAACGGCGGTAGCTCGGCTCACCCTCCTGCCGGCTGGAAATGTCTTTCCGATTCCCCACCAGCCAGTAACAGGTACCCGGTCGTTGGCTAGGAAAAGCGGGGCCTGAAGGGAGCCTCGCCGCTGTTGGTCAGTCCCAGGTCAAAGAAGCACCGATACGGTACTCCGTGACCCGAGTCTCGAAGAAGTTCTTCTCCTTCGCCAAATCGGTCGATTGAGACATCCACGGGAAAGGGTTTTGGCGGTTGTAGATTCGCGGCAACCCGATGCGGTCGAGGCGGCGATCGGCGATGTGCTCAACATACTCGCTGAACTGCTCGGCGTTGATTCCCAACAGGCCGTTGGGACAGGCATCGTGTGCGTAGGCTTGCTCCAAGACGACCGACTGTCGAATCAGATCGACCAACTCGTCTTTGAACTCAGAGGTCCAAATGTCCGGGTTCTCCACCTTGATGGTATCGATCAAGTCGCAGCCGAAGGCCAGGTGAAGACTCTCATCACGCATGATGTACTCGAACTGTTCGCCAATACCAATCATCTTGTTCTGCCGCTTCATGGCCAGCATCATGGCGAAACCGGCATAGAAGAAAATGCCTTCCATGATGACGTAGAAACCCACCAGATCACGAACGAACTTTTGGATGTTTTCGGTCCCTTTGGTAGTGAAAAGGGGGTCGAAGACACTCTGGGTGATATTGACGACGAAATCATCCTTCTCTTTGATGGAAGGAATCGTCTGGTACATGTTGTAGATCTCATCCGGGTCGAGCCCAAGAGTGTCGCAACAGTAGATAAAGGTATCGGTATGCACGGCCTCTTCGAAGGCCTGCCGAAGGAGGTACTGGCGAGCCTCCGGATTGGTGACGTGGTTGTAAACCGCTAACACCAGGTTGTTGGCGGTGAGAGACTCGGCAGTCGAAAAAAAGCCCAGATTCCAAAGAATCAGGCGCCGCTCGTCCGCATTCAACACTCGATCGGATTTCCATTGCTCCACGTCTTTTTGCATGGAGACTTCTTCCGGAGTCCAGTTGTTGGAGAGGCCATCTTTATAGTGCTGGCGCGCCCACATATATTGCATCGGCAAGATTTTATTTGGATCCGTCTTCGAGCTATTGATGATGGCCATGACTTCCAACCCCTCCAAGGGCCTGCTGAGAATGACTAAGGGTCACTTCGATTCTTGAAACTAACCTAGATTTTGAAACCTGAAGACTTCTCGAAACGACCGGGTTCAGCTCGAGCCTGAACCCTCAGCCCCCGCCCCACTTACCTACTGGCAGGCCTCACAGTCGGGATCGTCGATACGACACAACTGGGGCTCGGCGGTCGGAGCTCGCAAAGCCTCACCATTGTTTCTGACCTCAGCCGGCGGCTGGACGGGTGGCGCGCCGTTGGCCGCCAGTGAATCAGCGGACGGACTCGCAGCCATGGGTTCATATTCCCGCTTCTGAGTGAAGCCGTATTTCGAAGCATCGAGGGTCGATTTCTCGATTTGGGTCGCTGCCAGGGTACGAAGGTAATAAGTAGTCTTGAGCCCCATCTTCCAAGCAGCAATATAGGTTTCGGAGAGCTTTCTCCCCGAAACTCCCTTGATAAAAACATTGTGGGATTGGCTCTGGTCGATCCACTTTCCACGCGCCGCGGTCATCTTCAAACACCAGACTGAGTCAATCTCGAAAGCTTCCTGGTACTTCTCCTTGAGCTCGTCCGGAATCTCAGGAATCCGTGAGATGTTGCCATCGAAATACTTGATGCGATCCAGCATCTCATCGCTCCACAAATCCAGAGCCTTGAGATCTTCTACAAGATAGGAATTGACGATGGTGAACTCACCACTGATATTCGCCTTGACATAGATATTCTTGTAGATCGGCTCAATGCAGGGAAAGCAACCGGAGATATTCGAAATGGTTGCTGTCGGGGCAATGGCCATGGTGTTGGAGTTCCGCATGCCATGTTGACGGACGTGCTCCCGGACCGGAGTCCAATCCAGTCGTTGGGCTCGAGAGACCTCCACGGGCACACCACGTTCCTGTTCCAGTAGATCGAGGGTATCCAGAGGGAAAATCCCTCGGTCCCACTTGGACCCCTGATAGGAGGGGTAGGGGCTGCGCTCCTTGGCGAGCTCTGAAGAGGCCAGAATCGCGTTGTACGAAATCAGTTCCATCACTTCGTCGGCGCAATCCAACGCCCCTTGAGAAGTGAAAGGTAGGCCCAACTTGAAAAGGGCATCCTGAAACCCCATCACCCCTAGACCAATTGGCCGATGGCGGAGGTTGGAATCTCGAGCCTCCGGCGTTGGGTAGAAATTGATGTTGATCACGTTGTCCAGCATGCGAATCGCGGTTTTGACACTGCTCTCCAGCAGATCTCGATCGAGCTCGTTGCCTTTGAAGTGACGAGCCAGATTGATCGAGCCCAAGTTGCACACCGCAGTTTCTTCCGCCGAGGTATTTAGGGTAATTTCGGTGCAAAGATTCGAGCTGTGAATCACTCCCGCATGGTCCTGGGGTGAGCGAATATTGCAGGCGTCCTTGAAGGTGATCCAGGGGTGTCCAGTCTCGAACAGCATGGTCAGCATTTTGCGCCAAAGGGCCTTGGCGGGGATCGACTTGTGATGCACCATCTCGCCACGACGAGCCCTTTCTTCATAAAGAAGGTAGCGCTCTTCAAAGGCTTTGCCGTAGAGGTGATGTAGATCGGCAACCTCGTCGGGAGAAAACAACGACCACTCCTGGTCCGCCAAGACCCGCTTCATGAACAGATCTGGAATCCAGTTAGCCGTGTTCATGTCATGGGTGCGCCGCCGCTCATCGCCAGTGTTCTTGCGTAGATCCAGAAAATCCTCGATGTCCAGATGCCAGGTTTCCAAGTAGGCGCAAGTGGCCCCTCGGCGCTTGCCACTCCGATTGATCGCCATGGTCACATCGTTGGCGATCTTGAGGAACGGAATGACACCCTGACTCTCAACGTTGGTGGTACGGATCGGCGCTCCGGTGGAACGAATATTCGACCAGTCATTGCCGATGCCCCCGGACCATTTCGAGAGCTGGGAATTGTCCCCCAGGCATTTGAAAATGTGGCGAAGATCGTCTTCCACCGTGGTCAGGTAGCAGGAAGACAGCTGTGGGTGGGTAGTTCCTGCGTGAAAAAGAGTGGGAGTAGAAGCCACATAGCGCAGCCCCGACAAGATCTCGTAGAACTCTAGAGCCTTGGTCTCCCGATCCGCCTCCTCGACAGCCAGGCCCATGGCCACTCGCATCCAAAAATGCTGCGGCATTTCCAGGCTGCGCTGTTTGTGGCGCTGAAAGTAGCGCTCATGAAGCGTCTGGATCCCGAGGAACTGAAAGAACTCGTCGCGGCTCGGGTCCAACCCCGCCACCATTCGATCTAGGTCAAATTCCTCGAGCCGAGCATCGTAGAGATCGGCCCGAACTCCCAATCGGATGTTGTCGATGAAGGACTGCCGGTAGGCGGTGTCCAACTCGGCACCGCGCAAAGTCTTCCCGAGGACCTCTTTGTAGATTCTCTCCAGCTGAAGGCGGGCGGCGAGAAAACTGTAGGCGGGCTCTTTTTCGATGAATACGGCTGCCGCCAGCACGAGAGCCTGAGAGATTCGTTCGGTGGGGATTTCGTCGTAGACGTTGTTGACGACTTCTCGGATCACCGCGTTGACGTCAATACCATCACCGAGACCCTTGGCGGCCCGACGAACCGTGTCGTCGATCTCCCGCACGTTGAACAACATCGACCGGCCATCGGCCTCTCGGACGGTGAGCTTGCCAAGCCGGGCGCTTTCGATAGCGCGACGCTTGGCCTCGGATCGTACTTGGGTGCGCTCGGCGCGATACAGAATGTAGGTCTTGGCTATCTCGTACAGGCCTTCCCGAACCAGATGCTTTTCGACGATATCTTGGATGTTCTCGACATTCGGGTAGAAGTCAAAAAAACGACCACCTACCTCATCGGTGATCCCGCCCACCAAGCTGTCCAGATTGCCATCACCCAGCTCGGTGCCTGCAGCACCCACTGCCTTGGCGATGGCGTGTTTGATCCGAACTCCATCGAAGTCGACTACTTGACCGGTTCTCTTGACGACCTTGAGCGCTCGCATGGCTGTTTCGTTCCTCCCTCAACCCTCGACGATTCCGCCGACCTAATGGTGGGTCTCCCCAATCCCTAACGCAGACCCAGACCACCCAAACACCAACACGACCGAACAAGCGTGAGTCCAGCCAAGAGCCCTGGGCAGAAGGAGGAAACTTTCGTCTCTACCCAGGCCACATGGGGGGAATCAAAGCCGGGAACCGGTTTGTTTTCGATCGTGTTGTCAGCTGGGCTCTCTAGAGACCTCTCTCTTGCCCTTGAATACAAAAGCTATCCACAGCCCTGGCGGTGAAACCACCATTCCAAGACCGCCGACGCTCATAGCGACATATCGAACAACCTACTAGATGTAGGTGGAGGTGTCAAGGAGCACCCCAACATATAGGTTTGTCGGTCAGATGGGCGGATTCGACTCAGGAATCCTCGCAAAGGGTTGGATTCGCTAGACTTTCGGCTGGGAGGGCTGCCAAGAGAGCCTCCGCAGCGGCATCGACTTCGCTCTGTTCACGGCCATCGAAGGTGAGCTTCAGGGAGTAGCCTCGCCCTTCCCACACCGGATAGCTACCGATCCCCACTCGAGGATGATCTACCGCCAAGTGCTCCAAGAGGTCGGCGATCTCCCCTTCGTCACAGTGGGTGTACACGGCCCGGCTGACGAAGGTGGATCCGGTCTCGAGGCTACGGCGAATCAGCGGCAGCTTCATGAGGAAAACCTCCGGCAAACCAGGCAACACGTACACGTTGTCCACGATCACCGCCGGCCAACGACCCGGCTCGTCTCCAAGAAGCCGAAATCCTTCGGGAAGGTCGGCCATGCGCAGATGCCGCTCCGTTAGCCGACCGCCGAAGTGATTTCGCAGTAGGTCCTCGAGCTGCGGGGAGCGGACCTGGGGTCGGCCAAAGGCGCGAGCCACCGCCGCGATGGTCACATCGTCGTGGGTCGGCCCGATGCCCCCACTGGTGAAAACGACGTCATGACTGGCCCGCAGAGCGTTGAGATCGTCCGCAATGCCCTCTTCCTCATCTGGACAGATCACAACCCGGCGAAGGGTCATCCCGACCCCAAAGAGTACCTTGGCCAAGGCGGCAAGATTCCTTTCCTGAACCTTGCCGGTGAGGACCTCATTGCCGATGATCAACGCTGCAGCGGTACGAGACATAGGGAGATCATAGCGTTCTTATTCCGTCTCGGCCTATAGGAGGACCGCCAGAGAGAACCGGCGAGGTTCGAGGTGCTCCAAGTTCCCCTTTCTTGACACACCGCGTCTTGACACACCGCGGCAAGAGCCTTAGCATCCGGCAACTTCTCCCCAGTGGGCGACGGACGTGAGCCCCTCTCAGACCGAACCCCTAGCACTGCAATACAAGGAGTCTTCCTCATGGCTGAGCCCTCTCAGAACACTGCTACCAACGGCCAGGAAGAGAGCGCCGACGCCGCACTGCGGCTAGAACTTCGAGATGGTGTCGCGTGGGTTCACGTCAACGATCCGGCTAAGAAGGTCAATACCCTCTCGAGCCGGGTGGTCGTCGAGTTCGAAGCCTGCCTTTCGACCTTGGAAGCGAATCCGCCCAAGGGCGTCATCATTCGCTCCGACAAGCCCGACATCTTTGTCGCCGGCGCCGACATCCAGGAACTCAGAGATACCGACGATCCCAAAGACGTAACCCGCATGCTGGAGCAGGGTCACCAAATCTGTCGACGGCTGGGGGCCCTGCCCTGCCCGGTGGTTGCGGCCATTCATGGTGCTTGCTTGGGAGGAGGCCTGGAGCTGGCTCTGGCTTGCCACCGCAGAGTGGCCACGGACCACCCTAAGACCAAGATTGGCCTACCGGAAGTACAACTTGGCTTAATTCCAGGCCTCGGGGGGACCCAGCGGCTACCGCGGTTGATCGGTGTCGTCGACGCTTTGCCGCTGATCCTCACAGGGAAACAGGTCAAGGCCCAGAAGGCTCTTCGGCTGGGAATCGTCGACGCCGTCTGTCAGCCGGACGACTTAGAAGCCGCAGCGTTGAAACTCGTGGCGCAAGGGAAGAGTGGCCGCAGGCCGAGCAAGCCCTTCAGTACTCGGGTCGCCAACACCCTCGCCAAGATCCCTTTGGCCCGCAACCTGATCTACTCCAAGGCCCGCCAGGGCGTGATAAAGCAGACCGGTGGCCACTACCCGGCACCTCTCAAGGCCGTCGACACCATCGAGAGAGGGTTGAGCCTCCCCCTACCCCAAGCTCTCGCTCTGGAAACCCAGGCGTTCTCCGAGTTGGTGGTCACGGACGTCGCCAAGAACCTGATGGGCATCTTTTTCATGAAGACCGACTCCGATAGCCGGGCCGCCGCTTTGGCAGCCCAGAGCTCCCGCGACGTCGATCGCGCGGCCGTACTCGGAGCGGGCTTCATGGGGGCCGGCATCGCCCAGCTCCTTGCCCACAAGGGGACAGGAATCCTGCTCAAGGACATCAGCACCGAGGGGGTCGAACGAGGCCTAGCCACGTGTCGCAAACTCTTCGGCGGGCTGGTCAAGCGACGCCGCATGACCAGCGACCAACTCGAGGCGGCGATGAATCGCATCGAAGGCACCACCACCTATGACGGCCTGGCACAGATCGACTTTCTGGTCGAGGCGGTGTTCGAAGACGTCGGTCTGAAACATAGAGTGATCCAGGAAGCGGAAGCCGCTGCACCGGCAGACCTCATCTTTGCCTCCAACACCTCCACCATTCCCATCGCTCGCCTGGCGGAGGGCAGCGGCCGGCCCGAGAACGTCATCGGCATGCATTTCTTCAGCCCGGTCCACAAGATGCCCCTGCTGGAGATCATCAAACACCCCACCACCTCCCCGGAGGCTCTGGCCACCACCGTCAAGGTCGGCCTCCGTATGGGCAAGACCGTCATCGTGGTGAACGACGGCCCGGGCTTCTACACCACTCGGGTGCTCGCCCCTTTCATGAATGAAGCAGCTTGGATTCTCACTGAAGGAGCCCGCATCGAACAGATCGATAAAGCTCTCACCGGTTGGGGCTTTCCGGTTGGCCCCATCGCCCTGATGGACGAGGTGGGCATCGACATCGGTGCCCACGTTTCCGGGGTGCTCCTGGAGTATTTCGGCGGCCGCATCACTCCACCACCCGTCTTCGACCGACTGCTGGAAGATGGCCGCAAAGGCCGCAAAGTCAATCGCGGCTTTTACTCCTATGGGGACGGCCCCAAGAAGGTGGACGAAACCGTCTACCCCTTGCTGGACTGGCAACCTAGGGAGATCTCCAATGAAGAGATCATCGAGCGTTGCTGGATGCAAATGCTCAACGAGGTCGCCCACTGCATCGAGGATGGCATCATCGATAACCCGGTGGACGCCGACCTGGGAGTCATTTTCGGCTTTGGCTTCCCTCCCTTCCGCGGCGGGATCCTCCGCGAGGCAGATCGCCTCGGTTTGGACTACGTCGTCTCTCGCCTCGAGGGCTACGCTGCCAAATACGGCGACCGCCTGAAGCCCGCGCAGTTACTGCGAGACATGGCAGCCCAAGGCACAACGTTTCACCCGGCCTGAGCAAGGGACGATCGCTCCCTAGGCAGGCAGTGACCTAGGCTCGCCCATTTCAGCCAGACACGGCCACAAAGGCCCGGAATCGACCCAGGGGTTGTTGAGAACTATTACGTTCAGCCCAAGGGAGTGTTCTCGACCTCTCGATCTGAGGAGGTTTTTTCCCCGCCAGCAGCTCATTTGTCCTGCTACACCGTCATCAATGCACATTCATCAATATAGGGGTTCTCCGAGAGTCTTCGATGTACCTCTCGGTGCGAAGGTTTTGGCCAATCCCCTCCAAAGTCTCCATCATCAGGATTTTCGTGACCGGTTCTCGGAATCCTGCCAAGGGAGATCGTGTTTCAAAAGACGAAGGAATCAAGGACGATGATCGCCGAGCTGACCCAACCCAAAGACGGCAGAATCTGGCCTCAAGACCTGGACCTGGATCTGGAACGAGTAGACCGCCCCTTCGTGGCGAGCGCTCGTCGCATCGTGGTGAAGTTGGGCACCAGAGTGCTCACTAATCCCGACGGCAGCCTGGCCACTACGCACATCGGCTCGTTGGTCGCCACCACGGCAGCCATGAGTCGATCGGGCAAAGAAGTCGTCCTGGTCAGCTCCGGAGCTCTCGGTCTTGGCTACCGTATGCTCGGCCTCGATTCCCCTCCCACCCGCCAACATTTACGTCGAGCTTGTGCTGCAGTAGGTCAGGCGAGACTCATGTCCCTCTACCAACACTCCTTCGCCCTTCAAGGACTGATCTGCGCGCAGGTCCTGGTCAGCGAGAGCGCCTTCGACGATCGCGGGCGAAATCTCGAGCTCAGAAAAACCCTCGACAACCTGCTGCGCAGTGGAGTCATCCCCATCCTCAACGAAAACGATGCCGTGGCCGGCCAGACCTTGACATCCGTTACCGGCGAGACCCGGCCTGTTTTCGGCGACAACGACCGACTGGCCGCTCTGGTGTGTAGCGCCATGGAAGCTGATCTGCTGCTGCTGCTGACCGATGTCCCCGGAGTATTCGACAAAGATCCCACCCGCAACCCGGACGCTCGGTTGCTGCCTTGTCTCTATGGAGGCGAAGATCTGGCTGGGTGTACCGGTCCGGCGCCCAACGAAAATGGGGTAGCGAGTCGGGGCGGCATGCGCACCAAGGTGCAGGCCGCGATGATCTCCGCTGATTCAGGGAGTCAAGCGATCATCGCTTCCGGCAAAGATCCCGGCACTCTTTCCCACGTCCTCGCAGGAGAGGCTCTTGGGACCTGGTTTCCGCCCCGCGGGCGCCTACAAGCTCGCCACCGGTGGATCGCCTTCGCAACAGCCCCTCGCGGGGTACTCCACCTAGACGACGGAGCCGTGGATGCCCTACGCAGCCGCGGAGCCTCCCTGTTGGCTGCTGGTGTCACTGCCGTTGAAGGGCAATTCGAAGGTGGAGATGTAGTGGAGCTTCGAGGGCCGGATGGTGATCTCGTGGGAAGAGCCATGATTCCAAAAAGCAGAGATCAAGTGGAACTGTGGCGCCGAGGCGGTGCTCCCCACTCCGGTGCCGCTACCGGCGCCCTGATTCGTAGAAACTTCATCGTTCTGGCGCGGGATGCCCCGCAAACGGCTTAAGAGAATGCTGAAGAATTCGATGGACGTGCTGTGGCGACTCCGGACGGGCTCGTTCCTAGGACCAGCACTCGGGGAAAGGCGATCCCCCCTGGTCCCACGAGGGGATCGACCAAGCCCCGAAGAAAGAAGCCTTTGGAGATTCTGAAGGGCCCAGAGTGCCTTTTTCAGTAACCTCCGAGAGTTAGAAGATCTAGAGATGGGAGATCTAGAGATGGGAGATCTAGAGATGAACAATCACCTCGAATGCCTAGTCCGTTCGGTGCGGGATGCCCAAAGAAGATTGGGAAGTGCAAACGGCGAGAAACGCAGCCGGATCCTGGTGCGCTTAGCGACCCTTCTAGAGGAACGGGAGAGCGACCTACTGGCGGCCAACCAGAGAGATCTCGATGCGGCCCATAGCTCCGGCCTGGAGGCTCCCCTTTTGAGGCGCCTCGCCCTGACTCCGGCCAAATTGGAGACTCTTCGGGAAGGAGTCTCCCAGTTGGCCGAGCAGCCGGATCCTCTGGGCAGGGTTCGGCGCCGTACCGAGCTCGACGACGGTCTGATGCTGACTCAGGTAGAAAGTCCTCTGGGAGTCCTCTTGATCATCTTCGAGAGCCGACCGGACGCCGTGATCCAGATCGGTTCATTGGCCTTGCGCACCGGCAACGGTGTGTTGCTCAAGGGAGGCTCCGAAGCCCTTCACTCCAATCGAGCGCTGGTCCAATGTCTCCGGGAGGCCGTGGCATCGGAAGGCCTGCCCTCCGACGCTGTCGTTGGCATCGAGGGTCGCCAAGCGGTGGCCGAGTTACTCGAATTTGACCAGCTCATTGATCTGGTCATTCCTCGCGGCTCCGGACAGCTGGTGCAACGCATCCAAAGCTCCACCCGAATTCCTGTTCTCGGTCATGCCGAGGGCATCTGCCACCTCTACCTCGATGCCAGCGCTGACCCGGAGCTGGCGCTACGACTGGCTGTAGACGGTAAATGCGGTTATCCGGCGGCTTGCAACGCAACCGAAACCCTATTGGTACACCGCCACTTCCTGCCTCATCTGCCGCAGCTTGGACAAGCTCTCGAAGAGCAAGGGGTCAGCTTGAGAGCAGACGAGGAAGCCAACTCCTACCTCCCGAACTCCCAACCGGTTTCGGCGGAAGATTACGCTACGGAATGGGGAGACCTCACTCTCTCTATTCGGACGGTAGGCGAGATCGGCCAGGCGATCGACCACACCCACAAGTATGGCAGCGCCCACACGGACGCCATCGTCACTACCGACGAGTTGGCCGCGGAACGCTTTTTACGAGAAGTGGACTCGGCCTCTGTATTCGTCAACGCCAGCACCCGCTTCGCCGATGGCTACCGCTACGGCTTGGGAGCCGAGGTCGGCATTAGCACCGGTCGTATCCACGCCCGAGGACCCGTGGGAGCAGACGGTCTCCTCACCACCCGCTGGCTGCTGCGCGGCTCCGGCCAAACCGCTGCCGACTACGGCCCTGGCAAACGCACCTTCAAGCATAGGGCTCTGGCGGTTTAGGAGACACCCGAAGGGACCTTCTCGAGACTCAGCGGGCAAACACTGGTCCTCTAATGGGCAATGAATCTGCCCAGAGCTCCTGCGGCAGAGCGGGATTCCGCCTCGGGGCAAAGTGCAGCTTCGCCAGCATCACAGAATTCGGTGAAAAATTCGGGCTAAGATTCAAGGGTCTTCTTGCCGAGTAAGTTTGCTTCCGTATCCATTGCAAAGGGGTCCCAGCATGCACCAGCCATCCCGCCACCAAACCTGGAGCTGGATCTCCATTGGCTTCTGGCTCGCGGTCACCCTCGCAGCTCTGGTACCCGCTCGAGGAGAATCCGCCCAGCAACTGAGCCTCACCTATATTTCTAACGAGGGATTCCTCCTGGAGGCCGGAGGTCGCAAGGTCCTGGTGGACGCTCTCGTCGGCACCAATCCTCGGTACATCTCCATGAGCCACGAGGTGAGGTCTCAGCTCGAGGGCGCTGAAGCACCTTTCGACGATGTCGACTTAGTCCTCGCCACTCACTATCACGGTGATCATTTCGAAGCCCAAGGAGTGGGTCGCCATTTGTTAGCCAACCCTAGAGCGGTATTCGTTTCCACCCGCCAGGCGGTGGAGAAACTACAAAATGAGTTCTCTGAGTTCAGCAAGATCGAAGATCGGGTCCACGCCGCAGCCCCAAAAGAGGGACAACGCCATAAATTCCCTGAGCTTGGCCTGGAAGTCCTGAATCTCCACCATGGCCGCAATCGCCGCCCGTTGGTCGAAAACCACGGATTCGTGTTCGAGGTCGGCAGCTGGAAGATCCTCCACGTGGGAGATACGGAGGCACAAAAAGACGAATTCGCCGCCAACTCCCTCGACAAGGACGGCATCGACGTCGCCCTGCTTCCGGGCTGGATCGTTTTTGACAGCACCTGGGAAGGAGTGATTTCCGAAGCCATTCAGCCAGGCCGTGTCGCCGTCATGCATCTCCCTCCGAACTGGAAGGAGAAAGACTTCGCCGCCGCCTCGAAGCAAGCGCAGGAAGCTCTCTTCTTTCGCCATGCTCTGGAGATCGTAGAGCTCTCCCCGTAGGTGCGGAAGGAGCGACGAGAGCTCTCAACTGGCTCCTAAGCTATACTTGCTACATGAGTCGACCTACGAGCTTCTTGACTGCATTCGCCTCGAGATTGAGGTTTCCGCAGCTTTTCTTTCTCGCCGCTGGCCTCTTCGCCCTAGATATGTTGATACCGGACGCCATCCCTTTCATGGATGAAGCCCTCCTCGGGCTCCTGACTCTTCTGCTCGGCGCCTTCAAGGACCGCCGCACTCCGGAAGATCACCCGGTCACCAAGAACGTCACTCCTCCCCACGACCCCTAAGGGCTGGCTGGGTTCAGGCGTCCGCCGGTTGCGCCGCCTCGGCACCGAGACTTCCTCCTCGTGATCCTCGCACTCGTCGTCTACGTCGTGTTCTCTCTGCTAGCGGCTGCGGGCGCTTTTTGGATCGGTCAGAGTCAACGATCCCGGTCTGCAGGAGTCTGGGCAGCAGTGCTGACGCTGGTCTTCATGGGCAGTTTGCTGGCGGTCGTCACTCTGGCCGTGCGGCCCCTCTTGGCTTCTTGAACAGTGCTAGAGTTAGCGTTTCAACCACGGACCACCCTCCGCTCCTGGGCACCCTAAGAACCAACAAGAAAAACGGATTCCGTCATGACCGAAGTAACGACCCCCAACGTGTACCACCCCGCCGAAATCGAAGAAAAGTGGCAGAACCGCTGGGCGGAGCAAGGCCTCTACGATGCGGATATCGACTCTTCTCGGAAACCGTTCTATGCCGTGAGCATGCTCCCTTACCCCTCCGGGGATCTACATATCGGGCATTGGTACGCCCTGGTGCCCTCCGACGCCCGGGCCCGCTTCCAACGCATGCAAGGCTTCAACGTCATGTTTCCCATCGGCTTCGACGCCTTTGGCCTGCCGGCGGAGAACGCGGCTATCAAGCACAACGTCCATCCCAAGGAATGGACCTACGCCAATATCGAACGCATGCGGGGCCAGTTGCGCACCATGGGCACCATGTTCGACTGGCGCCGCGAGATGGTCAGTTGCGACCCGAAGTACTACCGCTGGACCCAGTGGTTCTTCACCCAGCTATTCAAGGGGGATCTGGCCTACCGGAAGTCTTCGCCGGTGGATTGGTGCCCCCATTGCAATACCACGCTAGCCCGAGAACAGGTGTGGGGAGACGATCGCCACTGTGAACGCTGTGACACACCCGTGATCAAGCGCCAGCTGGAGCAGTGGTTCTTTCGCACTACCAACTATGCGGACGAGCTACTGAGCTTTTCGGGTATCGAATGGCCGGAGCGGGTGCGTACCCTACAAACCAATTGGATCGGTCGCTCGGAGGGAGCCCACGTCACTTTCCAGACCGAAGCCCTGGGAGAGTCCCAAGAGAGTGACGAAATCGAAGTTTTCACCACCCGGGCGGACACCCTTTGGGGCGCCACCTTCATGGTGCTGGCTCCGGAGCATCCCCTGGTGGACAAGATCACCACCGATACGCAGCGCGAGCAGGTGGAAGCCTACATTGCCGAAGCCACTCGCCAAACGGACGTCGAACGGGAAGCCACGGATCAGGAAAAGACCGGCGTCTTCACCGGTGCTTACGCCATCAACCCGGCCTCCGGTGCCCGCGTGCCCATCTGGATCGCTGACTATGTGCTGATGACCTACGGCTCCGGCGCCATCATGGCGGTACCCGCGGGGGACCAACGAGACTTCGAGTTCGCGCGCAAATACGGCCTCGACATCTCCGTAGTGATCCAGCCGGAGGGTGAAGAGCTACCGGACTCAGAGACCATGACCGCAGCGGTTTCCGCCAAGGGCGTCATGATCCACTCCGGCCCCCTCACCGGTACGGATTCTTCCAAAGATATGGACAAGGTCCTGGCCTACCTCGAAGAAAAGGGTATCGGCCGCCGGGCAGTGAATTTCCGATTGCGGGACTGGCTGATCTCCCGGCAACGCTATTGGGGCACTCCCATTCCCATCGTCTATTGCCCGGACTGTGGCGCCGTGCCAGTTCCCGACGACCAACTGCCTGTGGAACTTCCCGAAGACGTGGACTGGCGCCCGACCGGAGAAAGTCCCCTAAAACTCCACCCCACCTGGCGCCAAACTCCCTGTCCTCAATGCGGCCAGGAAGCGGAGCGGGAGACGGACACCATGGACACCTTCATGTGCTCCTCCTGGTACCACCTGCGCTATCTCTCGCCGGATTATGACAAAGGGCCCTTCGACCCGGCGGAATACGATTATTGGATGCCCGTAGCCACCTACACCGGCGGCATCGAGCACGCCAATATGCATTTGATCTACACTCGCTTTTTCCACAAAGCTTGCCGGGACCTGGGAATCCTCTCCGGCGATGAGCCGATGACGACACTGCGCAACCAGGGCATCATCCTCGGTGAAGATTCCGAAAAGATGTCCAAGAGCCGCGGCAACGTGGTGGCTCCGGATGCTCTGGTAGAGCGCTACGGCACCGACACGATCCGGGCTTACCTGATGTTCTTTGCTCGCTGGGAGCAAGGCGCTCCCTGGGATAGCAACGGCATCGAAGGTACTTTTCGCTGGTTGCGCCGGGTATGGGCCCTCTGCCCGGATTCCCCGGTCGGCGAGGCTACCAATGACGGAACAGCGAAGGACGGCACAGCAAAAGACACTGCCTCGACGCTGCGGGCCCTGAAACGAAAAGTGCACCAAACCCTGGCTTCGGTGGCCCATGACTACGAGAACTTCGAGTTCAATACCATCGTCTCGTCGCTCATGGAGCTGCTCAACGAGATGTACCGCGCCCGAGAGGCCGGAGTCGTCGGCACCTCCGAGTGGAACGAAGCTTGGTCCTTTTATCTGCGCATGCTGGCGCCAACCGCGCCTCACATCGCCGAAGAGCTCTGGCAACGCCTATGGCCTGGTGACTCAGTGCATGTGCAAAGCTGGCCGGAGTACAGTGAGGAGGCCGCGGCGGAAGAAGAAATTACCCTCGTGCTCCAGGTCAATGGCAAAGTACGGGACCGCCTCCAGGTAGCTGTAGATATCGACCGTGACGAGGCAGAAAAAGCCGCCTTAGCCAGTGAGATCGTGCAGAAATTTCTCGATGGCAAAGAGCCCCGTAAGGTCATCTATGTGCCGGGACGGCTGGTCAACGTGGTGGTGTAGCCACCGCAGTGAACCGGTACCGTTCCTGCCGAGGAGGCGCGGGAGCACCCATTCCCTCGACGGATTCTTCGGAGCTAACTTCCTTAGAGCCAGCCTTCTCGGCCCAGCTCAGCTGGTTGCTCCCCGGGGGCAATAGCTGTTTGGGGACGGCCAACCGTACCTCCCCCTGCCGGGAAATCGGCGCGCTTCCCGACCACAACGACTCGCCTCCCTGATCGCCCCGGGACGGCTTCACGGCGACCTCCATTCCCTCTGGTTGACCACAAGTCAGAGCCACCAGCAAGAGTACGGAGGCCGAATCGTCGAAGACGATCTCAGAGTTTCACCTCGCAGGCTTCCGGCTGGATGAAGAAATGCGTATTGCGCTGCCATCACCGAATCGAGAAACCTGCCCACAGGTGGCGGAGGTTCCTGAAAGGGGGCCACGGGAGGCGGCTCCGGATTGAGTGTCGGAAGACCTTCCGTCGACTCGGCACCTCGCGGAAGGCTAGGTATGGGACTAGATCTAGGCTCAGACTCCGGGCTAGAGGCAGGACTCGAAACGGAACAGGCAATAGGCGCCATCATCAGCCAAGAAAGAGGCGACTGCGGAAGACCATTCCGTTGCCGAAGGCATCGACTTTCGTGGAGCACCGACCATGTCATCTCTCCTCTCCCAAATTCCCGATCCCAATCAGGATTCTACACAGCCCCCCGCTGCCAACAGGAAGTAGGCTCAGAGAGCCGCTTCCGTTAGAATTCAAGAGTTCATTCATTTCCCCGCGCCCGTAAATGCCTCAACAGCTTTTGCCCGGCGGCGTATGGATCTGATCTTGATATACCGATGGAGAGCAAGACGATGGAGAGCAAGGCAGCGAGAAACCAGGAGATCGTAGGGTCTGAGACAAACCCGGCCGAGCAAGTCGACCAGGCCGGCCTTGCCGTATCTCTCCTGAAGCTCGCTCAGACCCTGCGCCGTGGCAGCGTCCAGGCCACATCCTTGATGACCAGCGAAGAGGTTTCCGGCTTCCGGATCATTCGAGATCCAACCGCCACCGACTTTCGGGAGCTCAAGCTCGAATTGGCCGCTCTTCGAGGGCGGTTGGACGAGGCCATGATCGCTGGCATTGGGGACTCCGCGACCATCTATGAAGCTCAGCTCGGCCTCACCGAAGTCGCAGCTGAGCTCATTCGCCCGGAGCCCTCCATCGATCTTCTCACCGATGGCTTCGGTTGGGCTGCAGACCGCATTCAAGAGACCAGTGCCGAAGCCTGCGAGCGAGGCGAGTTGACCTTTTCTCTCAGCCAACTTGCCGTTTCCTCAGCGGCTCTGTGGGATGTTGCCCAAAGGGTACTTCCCGCGAATCAAGAATAGTCCCACCAGTAGCCGTCTCGTTCCTCTCTTAGAGGGTTTTCTCGCGAAGAAGGAGTCGTAGCATTAAATTATGCTATGATTTTCCCATCATGACCGACCCCCTGGAAACCCTTCAAGCCCTCGGCCTCAACCGTCTCGAGGCAGAGATCTACTCTTTTCTGCTTCGCCAACCAGAACCGGTGACCGCCTACGCCGTGGGCAAGGCTCTGGGCAAGGCCACGGCGAATGTCTACAAAGCCGTAGAAGCCCTGGCTCTGAAAGGAGCGGTGACCGTGCAGGAAGGGGAGCCACGCCTCTGCCAGGCGGCTTCCGTCGAGGAATTTCTCGCTCAGCTCGAGCGACAATTCCGATCTCACAAACAGCGGGCCTCGAAGGAGCTGAAGGAGTTAGGTCCTCCCCAGGCCCAAGAAGGAATCTACCGCCTGGCCTCTGTGCCGTTGGTCTTAGAACGAGCTTCGACCATGCTGGCGAGAGCGCAGAAAATCGTTATTCTGGATGCTTTCCCAGAAGCTCTCGAAGCCATCCAGCCGGCAGCGGAAGCTGCTGCTGCTCGCGGAGTTCAGATCTTGGTACTCGCCTATGCCCCAACCCAAATCGATGGTCCAACCGTTGTCCACGCCCCTCGAGGCGCTCACTCTCTGCAGTTCTGGCGCTGCCAACAGCTCAACTTGGTAGTCGATGCCCAAGAGGCACTCTTGTCCCTCCTCACTGAGGGATTGGAGCGAGTTCACCACGCATTGTGGACAGACGATCTATACCTCTCCTGCTTGCTTCACGCGGGCCTCAACATGGAACGAACCATCCACCAGCTCGATGGCCTAAGCTCCCGGGTGGATCTGCCGGCAGAGATCCGGGAGATCCTCCGTCACCAGGGGTTCTTTTACAACAGCGATCTTCCTGGCCAGAGCCTACTCTTCGAACGTTATGGCATGTACCCCTCAGGCCTGCTCCCGGAAGACGGCCCGGCATGAGCCCCAAACTGCCTCTGTGGGGAGCCCTGGTAGTGGGCTCTGGGCTGTTCTTGGGCATCTACTGGTTGTTCTACGGAGTCGGGCTCCCTCTTTGGGGAGATGACTCATTCCTGCCCCCCTCTAGCCTGGGGAGCCACTTCGTTTTCAAAGCGGTTCTTTTCGCGGCTTCTCTGGTGCTGATGGCGATGGATCGCCGACCCTGGCGAGCCTTCGGCTGGCAGCGCCCCGCAGCAATGAAGTGGCACTGGGTGTGGGCAAGCGGCCTAGGACTGGGAGCCTTGACGACTCTCCTGATCCTCATTACCCCAGCTCAGGGACATCCCCTCTTGAAGGCAGCCGGCCTCGGAGAGATCATCCTGGTGATTTGGATCTGGTCTAGCTTGACGGAAGAGGTTTTCACTCGAGGCCTGCTTCAAACCTGGACCCGTGTCGGCTCTTCGTCGAGCCTTGTGAGCCGTCCCATCCTGGCCAGCGCGCTGGTCTTCGGCGCCATGCATCTCTCCCTGCTGAGCATCGGAACAGACGGCTGGACCGTCGCCATCATCGTTACCGCCACCACCGCTCTGGGTCTCCTCGCCGGCATCCACCGGCAGTCCTCCGACAGCCTACTTCCAGCGATCCTGGTCCACGTGGCTTTCAACGTGGGCGGCCTGATGGCTGGAATTTTCTGGACCTTAAGCCAAGGAAACCTGAATTCGGACGTTCTTTGACCCCTACCTTCCCAAGGAGATATCACGATGCGCAGAAAAGAAAATATCGGAGCCCTCATCGCCCTCGCCTTCGCCTTCTTCTTCCCTACTTTGCTGCGCATGTTCGACCTGGTTGAGGCCGGCAGCCTGCGGGCGGTAGATACGGCAACGATTTTCGCCGGCGGCTTCGTCTGCGGCGTCCTCATCACCAGAGCCATCTCCTCCTGGCGTGCCCAGCGGCTGCAATCGGAAGCCTAGAGCAGCTGGCGGCGACCCTTGGAGCCGACCAGCTGAATACCGGAGGGCTCTCGGAGTATCCTAGAGACTTACGATACCCCTCGCCCACCGGCTCGAAGCCTGGTGCGGCCTAGCTCACTGGAGGCCCCATGAAGCGCAAAATCTTCACCTATGAGTCGGATGCCTTGGTCGTCGAGTATGAAGTCGCCCGCTGCATCCACGCTGCAGAATGTGTCCACGGCCTCCCAGGGGTCTTCGACCCCAAGCGGCGGCCCTGGATCGATGCCTCGGCGGCGTCTGCCGACGATATCGCCAAAGTGATCCAAGCCTGCCCCACGGGAGCCCTCCGCTACCAACGGCGCGACGGAGTCCCAGGGGAGCCCACGGCCGAACGCAACACAGCCCGCGTCGCCTCCGACGGCCCTGTCTACCTGGAAGGGGAAATCCGTCTTCATCTGCCAAACGGTGAAGTTCTCGAAGAAAACCGCGTCGCCCTTTGCCGCTGTGGCGCCTCCAAGAACAAGCCGTTCTGTGACAACTCCCACGTCGAGGCCGGCTTCACTGACCCGGCGACCCGCCTCGAGAGCCAGCTACGGCCTGCCCAAGAAACACCCTCCAACGGAACCCTCAACCTCAGATTGGCCCCAAACGGCCCTGTCCTCATCGATGGCCCTGTCACCCTCTCCTGCGAAGGCCAGGCCACCTCCGAAGGCGTCAAAGGCGCTCTCTGCCGCTGCGGCCACTCCCGAAACAAGCCGTACTGCGATGGAGCCCATGCCAAGGAGGGCTTCGAGGCGGAATAGGCTCGACGAGCAAGGAAGGAGAGGAAGCCGTCTCGAGTTGAAAAGCAATTCCACCTCCTTGGACCGACTCAGGTCACCACGGAGCTCTCTACCGCAGATGACTGCCGATCGCCCAAAAAGAAAGCCTTGATGTCCTCCAGGATGGCATAGGAAGCGGGGACCAAAAAGAGAGTGATCACGGTTGCGAAGAGGACTCCAAAGGCGAGAGAAACGGCCATAGGAATGAGAAATTGAGCTTGCAGACTGCGCTCGAGAAGAAGGGGCAACAGGCCGACGAAGGTGGTCAAAGAAGTCAACACGATAGCTCGGAAACGCTGTGATCCGGCCTGGCGAAGAGCTTGAGACAAGGGCAAGCCCTCCTTTACCGCTCGGTTGATGAAGTCCACCATCACGAGACTGTCGTTCACGACCACCCCGGTCAAAGCGACGATGCCGAAGCCAGAGAGCATGGTGAGATCCATGCCTAGCAATAGATGCCCCCACACCGCTCCAATGAGGCCAAAGGGAATCGCTGCCATGACGATGCCCGGTTGCAAGTAGGACTTAAAGGGAATCGCCAAGAGGCCGTAGATCACCAACAGAGCGAAGAGCATGCCGCGCATGAGGCCCTGCAGGGTATCTCGTTGCTCTTGCTGCTCCCCCTCAAAGGTCGCCCGGACCCTGGGAAAATCCTCTTTGATCCCGGGCAAAACCCTGGCCCGAAGATCTGCGATGATTTGATTGGCGTTGGCTTCCACCGTATCAACATCTGCAGTGACATTGACCGTGCGCTGCCTATCGACCCGTTGAATGGTGGCAAACCCACGCCCCTCTAGCACCCGCCCAGCAACGCTGAAGGGAATCTCTCCACCAGTGGCAGTACGGATTCGCATGTTCTCCAAGCTGCCAACGGATCGCCGCTCCTCTTCGGTGTAACGCACCATGACCCGCACTTCATCTCTACCCCGGAGCACCCTCTGGGCTTCTTCCCCGTAAAACGCCTGGCGCACCTGACGGCCAAGATCGCCCAAGGTGACTCCAAGAGCTTCGGCCTCGGGAGTCACCTGGAGCTGAAACTCCTGTTTACCCGCTTGAAACGAGTCCGCCACATCGAAGACGCCGGGGTAGTCCTTGAGACTTTCCTTCAGGCGATTGGCAGCAGTCTCCAGAGAGGCCAGATCCGGGCCGGCAAACTGCACATTTATGGGGTCACCGGTGGAGAAAAGGGACGAGGTGAAGACAAGTTCGCTGGCGTCAGGAATCTCCCCGACCATCTCCCGCCAACGGTTGGCCACCTCAGGGCTGGTTATGTTGCGCTCTTCCGCCGGAGCCAGCTCAATGTTGACTTCCCCCAGGTGCGCTGCCGATGCCGACCCTCCGGCTCCCCCTCCTGCTCGGCTCTGGTCGGCCCGGAATGGCTGTTCTCCGATAGAGGTGAGAACGTGCCGAAAGGCTGCACCCTCCCCTTCCGCCTCCAACTGCTGGCTTAGTTCCAAGGCCCTTTCTTCGATGGTCCGGACGACTCTCTCGGTAACTTCGGCCGGTGTCCCTTGGGGCAAAGACAGGAAAGCGACGACGCTGTCGGCCTCGACGGGAGGAAAAAAGGTAAAACGCACCCGCCCACCGGCGACCAACCCAGCGGTGATCAGCAGCAGCGCGAAAGAGGCAGCCATGGCGCTATAGCGCCAGCGCAGAAACCAGGTGAGAGCCTGTCGGTAAGGGCCGTTGATGAAACTCTGCAGCCGATCATTGAAGGCTTTTTGTAGCCGCCCCCAGCCCCCTAGCCAGCCTGGTATCGATCCTTTGGCAGGGGGCCTAGAATGGCCCAAATGAGCTGGCAGCACGAAAAGGGATTCGATGAGAGAGAACACCAAAGTCGCGATGACGATGATGGGGATGAATTTCATCACCTTGCCGGTACTACCGGCAACGAAAATCAGCGGGGCGAAGGCCGCCATGGTGGTCAACACCGAAAAGGTGACCGGCATGGCCACTTCCCTGGCACCGTCGATCGCAGCCCTCAGGGGATCCTTGCCTTTTTCCAGGTGGCGAAAGATGTTTTCGCCGACCACGATTGCGTCATCCACCACGATGCCGAGAACGACGATGAAGGCGAAGAGAGAGATCAGATTGATGGAGACATCTAGGACCGGCATGAGCCAGAAGGCGCCCAGAAACGAGATTGGAATGCCTAAAGCGACCCAGCCGGCCAGACGCAGCTTGAGGAAGAGAGCCAACACCAAAAACACCAGAATCAGTCCAGCGCGGCCATTCCGAACCATGAGATCCAGCCGGCTTCGCAGCACCTCCGTGTCGTCCTGCCAGGTGGTCATCTCGACTCCCTCCGGCATCTCGAAACGAGCTCTTTCCAAATAGCCTTCGACCGCGTCCGCTACCTCGATGGCTCCCTGGTCTCCGACCCGGAACACCTGCACCAACGCCGTGGGCTGCCCGTCGAAACGAGACCGCTGGTCGGTTTGGGCAAAACCATCCACGACAGTCGCCACATCCCCAAGGCGAAGACGGGTTCCATCGGACCGGGTCAGCAGAATGAGGTTTTCGAAGTCGCTGCCTCGGTAGGCCTGCCCCTTGGCCCGCAGCAGGATCTCGGCACCCTCGGTGCGGATGGACCCACCGGGTAGATCGAGGGACGAACGCCGCACCGCCTGAGCGATGTGGTCGAAAGTCAGGCCATATTGCCGCAGTTGGCGCTCGGAAACTTCGATGGAGATCTCGTAGGGGCGCACGGCTCCCAACTCCACTTGCGTGATAGCCGGCAGAGTCAGCAAATCATCCCGAACCCTTTCGGCCAGAGCCTTCAAAGTGGCTTCAGGTGCTTCTCCGGAAATGGCAATGTTGATCACTTGCCGACGGATGGTCAGCTCCTGAATGATTGGCTTTTCCGTTTCCTCGGGAAAGGTGTCGATGGCATCCACCCTAGCCTTGATGTCGTCGAGAGACTCCCGTTGGTCCTGTCCTGGGAGCAGCTCGACCGCAACCACGCCGGCTCCTTCCGACGCGGTGGAGCGAATCTCCTTGATCCCCTCCAGATCTTGGATCCGCTCCTCGATCCGCTGGCAGACCCCCTCTTCCACCTCTTCCGGTGCAGCTCCTAGGTAAGGCACCGTGATGGTGATGGTTTCCGAGGCGACCTCTGGGAACACCTCCTGCTTGAGCCCGACGAGACTCATTAGGCCAGCGACGATGATCACCGTCATCAATAGGTTGGATGCGACGTGGTTCTTTGCGAACCAGGCAATGGCTCCGTTCAAGATGCTGCCTCCTCGGCAGGCTCCGCGAGAGTCCGTACCACCATGCCGTCCACTGGTGCTTCGAGGGTAGAGATACACACTCGCTCACCGCGGGACAGACCTCCTGAGACCAGTACCTCACTACCGCTGCGGCGCAGCACCTCGACTGAACGAAAGCGCAGCCGATCCTCCCGGTCCAGAACTAGAACTCGATACTCATTGTTGGCACTGTTGGGAAGAGCAGTGCTGAGAAGAGCACTGCGGGGCAGCGTCGTCACGTCGTTCAAGGTCATCCCCTGGATCTCAGCCTCGACGAACAGCCCCACGGCCAAGGGAGGCCGTAGCTCGTCTTGACCTCGCCCATAGGGATCGTCGACCCGGGCGACTAGATTCACCAGCCGACTCTGGGGATCGATTTCTCCTTCCGTCCGAACGATGCGACCTTGCCAGTGATGAGTGCGACCGGCAAATACCGTCGAAAGCTCTACCACCGGTCCCGGCTCGCTGCCCCCTTCGTCTCGATAGGCCAAGGGGAGTTCGAGGTAGGCCAGCTGAGCGTTGGGTACGGGGAGTCGTACTTCGGCATAGTCGACACCGTAGATTCCACCGACCGGCTGCCCGGGAGCCAGGTACTGCCCGAGGTCGGCCTGTTTGATGCGGACTCTCCCCGCATAGGGAGATCGAATCGTGGTTCTCTCCAGGTTGAGTTTCGCTACCTGCAGGCTTGCCTCAGCCGCCTGGACGACCGCTTTCGCCTCTTCCACCTGAGGCAGTCGGAGGACCAATGGACTGGCGACCCGCCCCTCGCCTAATTCCTGCCACTCCGCTTTCGCTAGAGCAGCCTCTGCCTCAATCTGACTCAAACGAACGTTCGACCTGGATACTTCCGCTTGAGCCCGTACCACAGCGAGCTCGAAGTCCCTCCTATCCAATCGCACCAAGGGCTCTCCTGCCCGAAAGAAACCACCGGCAGCGAAAGAGGGGGACACCCACACCACCTTGCCGGGAACCTCGACCACTAGAGATGCCTCAGTGGATGGCTGCACCGTCCCTTGGGACTCTACCGTCAGGGCCAACCTCTTCGGTTCGACCGTTACGGTTCGCACCAAAGGCGGAACCACGGGAGCGACCTCCCGCTCCACCTGGGGACGGCTCTTGACGAGCAGGGCGAGGACCCCAAGGCCAAGGAGAAGGAAAACGAAAGGCAAGATCCATCTACGCTTCCCGGGCGGCGCTTCCTCGGCGCCGCTCCACGCAGGCTCGTCGAGACCCCCAGAGTCAGATGGATGGAGTTCGGAAGTTTCCATGGCGCTCCTCACCGGGACGTGGTCCCGATCGATCCGTTTTCTGTCGAAACTGATTCCGCCGACAACCCGGCCCCGGCCCCCGCCGTCCCTGGGCTGGCGTCGGTCGCCCCCATAGGTTGCTCGAGCCCTTCCCGGGCACTACTGAAACCTCCGCCTAGAGCTAGATAGAGATCGACGCGAGAAGCTAGCCGCTGGCGACGCAGGTCCAAGTATCGGCTCTGAAAGTCCACTGCCTGTCGCTGGCTTTCGAGAACTTCCAAGTAATCGGCCAAGCCAGCGACATAACGCTGCTGGGAGACCTCCTCAGCCCCTTGGGCCTGTTTTGCGGCCTCCGCTAGCGCTTCTTCCTGGCGGGCCAGAAACTCCCCCGATACCAGCGCCATTTCGACTTCGCCAAAGGCCCGTAGGGCAGCCTGGAAATAGCTCGCGAGAACTTCATCCCGTGAAGCCTCCGCCAAGCTGACCCCCGCTCGTAGGCGCCCCCCTTGGAATAGGGGCTGGAGCAAGCCCGCTGCCAAGCTCCAAACGGAAAAGTCCCCATCGAGAAGATCTGCAAGCTCTTCTCCGCTCTGGCCTGCCCCACCGGTGAGGCGAAGCGTCGGCAGCAATGCTCCTTTGGCCTGAGAGACTTGGGCGTCCCGGGCGACCATTCGCTGCTGGGCGGCTCGTAAATCCGGCCGCCGAGCGAGTAATTGAGCCGGTAGGCCAGGTTCCACCGGCTCCAGGGCTTCCGTCCAATCCTCAGCGGGCGCAACCTCACCGCTCGGATATCTGCCAAGGAGCACCTCGAGTTGGCGCCTCGCTCCATCCAGCTGCCTCTCCCGTGCGGCGACTGCCGCCAGCGCTGTCGCGTCGCCAGCAGACGCCAACCGAAGATCAACGGAGGAGCGAAGCCCCTGCTCATAGCGGCGGCGAATCATGGCAGCGGTATCCTGACGGGAGGCCCGTGTCTGCTGCGCCAACATCACCTGGTGTTGCGCCTCCGTCAAGGCAAACCACGCCTTGGCGGTTTGTCCCGCCAAGGAAAGCCGCGCCCCTTCGAGGTCCCACGAAGCTGCTCTGAAGTCTGCTCTGGAAGCAACATGTCCAGCGCGCAGGCGGCCCCAGAGATCCACCTCCCAACTAATGTCCAGGGAGACTCCGAAATTCGTCGTGGTGGAGCTTGAAACCTGCTCCTCACCACCCGGAAAGGGAAAACCGATGAAATTTCGGCGCGAACGAGAGCCATTCAAGCCAGCGGAAAGTTGCGGTTTCAGGTCTGCGCCAGCAATCCTCGCCCTTTGCTCCGCCTGGCGAAGGCGCGCCTCTGCCGCAACTAGATCCTGGTTGTGTTCCAGTGCCTCTTCGATCAGATCAGACAACCTCGCATCTCCGAAACTCTCCCACCACGGGTGCTCGTCGGGCGCCGCCTCTTGCCCTCCCTCCTGGGAAGACCATCGATCGGGTATCTCGACCTCCAACTCAGATATCCCCCGGGAGGTGGAGAGACAGCCAGAGGTTGCAACCAGAAGACCTCCCAGGACTCCTGTCACTAGAGCTTTGCTGCGCCTCATCAGAAGCCTTCCTCCCAAGGGAAAATGCTCGAAGAATCACCATCCGGTTGCTGGTGAGATTCGGCCTGCTTTCGCCTCTCCGGCGAAATCTCTGCGGCGTTGCCTTGGGAAGACCTAGCCGCCTTCGGTGGTGAACGGAAGCCCGAGACGGAGGCCTCGAAGGCAGCTGCCAGAGATTCCACAAGGCGAGCTGTCAGCTCTGGAATGTTGGAGGCGTCACACCGACCAGCGGTATGCCTCTCGATCAAAGCGCCATTGAGAGTCACCTGGATCAGACTGCCAACCATGAAATGAAATCGCCACATCAAGATATCCAGCGGGACCCCCGGCAGCGCCTCCTGAAATGCCTTCAAGAAACGCTCCCCCACTTCTCGAAATTGCTCCATCACGATCTTGCTCATCTCGTCACCGGGCTCCGAGAGGGTGCGCCCGAGAAGGCGCTTGAAATTGCGAGTCTTCTCGGGCTGGTCTTCTCCCATGCGCAACACAGGAGCGACGAAGGCTTCGACGATCACCGCCACCGGCGCGGCCTCCGGCGCCGACTCCCCTCGAGCCAGATCTAGAAGACGAAGGCGTTCGGCAGAAACCGGGGCCAAACGACGGCGGAACACCTCCCGCACCAGGCCTTCCTTGGAAACGAAGTGGTAATTCACAGCCGCCAAATTAGCTCCCGCATGACTCGTGACCGCTCGCAGGGAGGTTCCCGCGATCCCGAGATCGGAGAACAGGACCTCCGCGGAATCCAAGAGCGCTTCCCGAGTTCCTGTCTTGACTTTGGTGGGATCATTTGGCTTCATAAGATACCTCAATCGAACGTTTGAATTATCCCCTTCAGCTCTCTTCTCTGTCAAGGCCTCAGCAGACCCCCTGAAAAATCACCTAGAAACCTCTCCTGGGCGGAAGGGCGTCAAGCCGATAGAATCTGGAACCATGACTTGGCCGCCAGATCTCACTCACTTCGATTCCCAAATCGTGGCTGCTATCGCCGGGATTTTTCTTCTCATCGCAGGGCGCAGATTGTTCTGGCTGGTCTTGGCAGTAGCTGGATTCGCGGCCGGCACGATCTTGGCGTCCCGGTTGCCGCTGGAGTTAGATCAAGGATGGAGCATCGCAGTCGCTATCCTTTGCGGCCTCGGCGGACTGCTCGTGGTGAAGCTGGCGCGCCGATTGGCTGTCCCCCTGCTCGGCATTCTCGGGGGAGGCCTGGGGGCACTCTACTTGGTGCAATCGACCGCTTTCGCCCCGGAGACCGCGCCGTGGCTCGCCTTCGGTGTCGGAGCCCTCTTCGGGCTCTTTCTTTCGACTCTGCTGGTCGAGGCAGCCCTGATCGTCTTCTCTTCCTTGATTGGAGCTTCGACCCTACTCACTCCCTTCGATCTTCAGGGTCCGACAGCTGGCCTCGCCTTTTTGGCGCTCACCTTGATTGGCGTCGCGATTCAGAGTCGAGGCTGGAAGAAATGAGGGTGCTCAGGGGAACTGGAGTGGAGATCTCAGGAAACGTGAAAGAAGGCCTTGAGAAGGGCCATTATCTCTAGAAAATTTTGACGACGAAAGCTCTCTCGGTAGCCAGCATTGAGAAATTCGGTCAGCCCGCTTTTCTCCTCGGCCGATAGCTCGGCGAAGGTACGTCCCCCCAGATGCCCATCCAGAGCTTCTTGAGCCTGCCTACAGCGGCCAGACCACCAAGCCTGAAGGTAGCCTCTCTGATCGAAAAAAGCGTAGACGGGAATGCGCTTGGCCCTCCCCTTGTAGAGGAAGGCCTCCATGAGGTCGGGGTTCTCATCGAGAGGAAAGATTCTGCAGTCCCAATCGGGCAGTAGCTCTCCGAGCTTGGCCCAGGTGGGGAGAGTATGAAAGACATCCGGACACCAATCTTCGGCGATGGCGACCACCGTGAGTGGCGGCAGCTTACGCAGCGTTGCCAGATCGGCGTCGGAAAACACCGGCGACTCTTGCCAAGCTTCGTCGAAGATCTCACCGTTGCGGTTAACCCGGGACCGAAAAGCCTGGTAGTCCAGGCCCTGGCCTAGGCGTTCTTCTGTCAGAAGGTTGATCATAGGAGTTGGACTACAGGCAAGCTCGGGAGGGAGGCAGCCCGAGCTCTCCGGCAGACAGGCCCCCGAGGCCTAGGTTTTGGCCTTCTGAGGATGAGGAGCGAGAATCATCGTCATTTGGCGTCCCTCGAGACGGGAACGAACCTCGACTTCTCCGACCTCCTGGATCATCTCAGACACATTGTCGAGGATCTTCTCCCCCAATTCAGGCCTTCGGAGTTGCCGCAGGCGAAAGAATACGGTGATCTTCACCTTCTTGCCTTGTTTGAGGAATCGCATGGCACGCTTCGCTTTGATCAGGAAGTCGTTCTCTCCGATGGTCGGGCGGAACTTCACTTCCTTGACCTCGATGGTCACAGCTTTCTTCTTCGACTCGCGGGCTTGCTTCTCTTTCTCGAACCGGGTTTTACCCCAATCTAGGATCTTGACGACCGGTGGGTCCGCGGTGGCGCCGACCTCCACTAAATCTAGATTCTGGTCTTCCGCACGGCGACGGGCATCTTCCAGTGGGACGATCCCTAACTGAGCGCCATCGGAATCGATCAGCCGCACGGGGCTCTTGCGAATCCGCTCGTTGACTCGAACTGTGTCCTGCTTTGGTGGTGGGGCGAATCTACCTCGTCTCACCAGCGCGATCCTCTCTGAAACTTTTCATCAAGCGTTCATCTCCTTGAACATTTTTCCTTCGGCATCTCTACCGGTTGCTCGGCCCCCCATCCATCCCGGCGAGATGTCGGACGACTCAGACCTCGGGGACCGAATTGCGCAGATAGTTTACGCTACCTTGGGCTGCTTTTCCCCTTAGAAATGCCACAGAATCCCGGGGAATCTCCCGAAGTATGGCATTGAAGACACATTTCCCCCTTTCATAAAAGGCATCTAGCGGATTCCGAGGTCCCGAGACTCGGATCCCTCCCGAGCCCTTCTATGAGACAATTTCTCCATGAAAACCGACAAAACTAGCCCTACCAACGCCCTTGCGGTGACCGTCCTGACCTCTTTGCTCACCCTACCGCTGGCCTGCCAAGCACCCTCGACAGAGTCAGTGACGCCTGCTGATAGCCTGGCAGCCATGAATGAGATTGGAGAGAAATACACCCGTCTCGTGCTCGCCGTCGGAGAGCACGACGCCAATTATGTGGACGCCTACTACGGCCCCGAGCAGTGGCGGGAGGAAGCCAAATCCGAAGCCAAGAGTCTTGATGGCCTGGCCCAAGAAGCTAAGAATCTACTGGCCTCTCTGGGAGCTTCCCCTCCACCCGACGATGCAGATGAGCTAACTCAGCTTCGGCACTCCTACCTGACCCGCCAACTGCAGTCGTTAGAAGCCCGAGTGAGCTTCCTGGCCGGCGAGACAATGAGTTTCGACGAGGAATCCAAAGCTCTCTACGACGCGGTAGCTCCGACTCACTCCCCGGAGAGCTTCCTAGAGATTCAACGCCAACTCGAGAACGTGCTTCCAGGGAACGGCTCGTTGGCGGAACGCCTAGAGACCTTCCGAGCCGATTTTGTTATCCCGCCAGATCGCCTGGACGCGGTGTTCTCCGCCGCCATTGAGGCCTGCCGCAAGCGGACCCTCGAGTACGTCGAGCTTCCGGAAGACGAGAACTTCGAGGTGGAATACGTGCAGGACCAGCCTTGGAGTGCCTACAACTGGTACCAGGGAGGGTTTCGGAGCCTCATCCAAGTGAATACAGATTTGCCGATTTTTATCGATCGCGCCATCGATCTCGCCTGTCACGAGGGATACCCCGGACACCATGTGTATAACCTGCTCTTGGAAAAGAACCTGGTCCGGGACCGCGGCTGGACCGAATTCTCCGTCTATGCTCTTTTCAGCCCCCAGTCTCTCATTGCTGAAGGAACGGCGAATTTTGGCATTCAGGTCGCCTTCCCGGGGGATCAACGCATCGCTTTCGAGCAGGAAGTCCTGTTTCCCTTGGCCGGGCTCGATCCGGCTCGGGCACAGGAGTACTACGACGTTCAAGGCCTATTGCAGGGATTACGGTATGCCGGCAATGAAGCCGCCCGCAGCTACCTTGATGGTGAGATCGACGAAACCTTGGCTGCCCAATGGCTCACCGATTACTCCCTCAGCTCACCGGAAAGAGCGGCGCAGCGAGTCCGATTCTTCGACCGATACCGCAGCTACGTCATCAACTACAACCTGGGCGAAGATCTAGTGCAGCAATACATAGAAGGCAAGGGCGGCGGCTCAGATCAACCACAGCGGAGATGGCAGATTTTCTCGGAACTGCTGTCCTCCCCTCGACTGCCTTCCAGCTTGATCGCTGAGCAGACCGAGGACCCAACGGAGGGGCATGAGTAACACCCAAAGCCCAGCCCTCAGA
This sequence comes from Deltaproteobacteria bacterium, assembly GCA_022601195.1. Taxonomy (GTDB): domain Bacteria; phylum Acidobacteriota; class Thermoanaerobaculia; order Multivoradales; family JAHZIX01; genus JAHZIX01. Next base: position 158,488 of record JAHZIX010000029.1, on the reverse strand, counting down.
GCCGTGCCGGGGTAGGTTCGGGGAATCTTCCCAATCCAGCGGTTGTTCTGGACTCTAGCCAGTCTGGAGAGTTCGCGCCGACAGACGGGAACTTGCCCCCCCCTCGGGCTGGAAAAACTTGATCGCCAAACCTGCGTATCAAGACCTGGAAGGAGACACCACACGATGCGCGACCTAGGCAGACGAGTCGAAGCCCCCGGCCAGCTCTGGAAGTTGGGTGTCGTGCTTCTGTCCCTGCTAACGGCCGCCTGCTCGACGAGCCCGGACGCTCACCCTTTCGACACTACCTTGAGCAACGAGCTGGCCACTCTCGGCTTCGACTCTCAGTCCATCCTGGTGCCCTTCGAGCTCAGTGACGAGATGATCCAGTGGGCGCAAGAAGCGGTGCCACAGGCCGTGCCCAAGGACCAAAAAGTAGATCGCTTACTGGAAGCCCTGGTCAGCCTGGAAGGCCTCAATCTCGAGTACAAAGCGGACTACACCGGCACCGCTCGAGAAGTCTTCGAGCAGCGCAAAGCGAACTGCCTTTCTTTCACCCACCTCTTCGTCGCCATGGCCAGGGCCCTGCAGATGGAAGCCTATTTTTTGATGGTCGACGAGGTCCAGACTTTCGCACGGGAGGGGGATCTAGTGATTCGCGCCGGCCATATCACCGCTGCTGCCGGCCCCTCCCACGAACCGAAAATCCTCGAGTTCAGCGAGCTGCCGGGGGCCGACTACCGACGAGTGTCGCGCATCTCCGACCGCCGAGCGGTAGCCCTTTTCTATTCCAACCGAGGGGCCGAAAAGCTTCGTGCGGAAGAAATCGGCGAGGCCATCTGGTGGCTCGAGCGGGCCGCTGCCATCGACCCGCTAGTTGCCGACACCTGGGTCAACCTGGGGGTAGCAAGGCGCTGGCAGGGAGAGATGGAGCTCAGTGAAGCCAGCTACCGGCGTGCTCTGGAGATCGATGTGGACACCGTGGCCGCGTACCACAATCTCGCTGCCCTCTACCGCCATCAGGGAGAGGAAGACGCTGTCCGCCAGCTGTTGGCTCTCGCCGACCGACGCGGCAACCGCAATCCGTTCACTTACCTGGAGCTGGGAGATCTCAGCCTACGGAAGGGCGACTTGCAATCGGCGGAGCGCTTTTACCGACGAGCCCTCAACCTCGATTCCGACATAGCCCCCATCCACGCCGCCCTCGGCCAGGTCGCCCTATCGAACGGCAACACTCGAGGAGCTCGTCGCTGGCTCAAACACGCTCGCCGCCTAGACCCGGAGGATCGCCGCACCCTGCGCTTAGACCACCAGCTAAACGCTCGCCAGGCGGAACGCTGAAGATAGAGAACTCGAAGATGGCTGCCAAAGGATTCCCCCTCGAGAGAAGAGAGAGATCTCTACACTCGGTCGACGGGAATCGCAATCACATCCTCGAGAGCCTCGGCACCCGCAGCAAGTAGGACCAACCGGTCGATGCCAATGGAAACTCCCGAACAAAAGGGAAGGCCCGACTCCATAGCTGCCAACAGGTTTTCATCCACGGGAACCGACGGCAACCCCCTCTCCTGACGTTCTGCAAGATCGCTCTCGAAACGCCGCCGTAGCTCCGCAGCATCCCTCAGCTCCTGGTAACCATTGGCTAACTCCACCCCGTCGACATAGGCTTCGAACCGACGAGCTACCGGAGCCCCACTATCGCTGCTCACCTCTGCCAGGGCCGCCTGATCCACCGGGTAATCGAAGATCAAATCCGGGGATCCCTGCCCCAGTCTGGGCTCCACGACATGGCTCACCAACAGGTCTCTCCAACCTGCCCGATCGTCTTCCGGAAGGTCTGGGAGACCACTCAGCTCTAGGTCCACAGCTCGCTGCCGCAGGCACTGAGCGGAAGCCCCATGGGGATCGAAGCCTCCATACTCCTCTGCCACTTGGGCCAAGGTGCGTCGCCGAGCCGCGGGGCCGCCGAGAACCAGCTGCAGGAGATCGTCCACCTCCTCCATCAGCTGCTCCAATTCGAAGCCGGGCCGATACCACTCGAGCATGGTGAATTCGGGATTGTGAAACCGGCCGACCTCACCGTTCCGGAAGGCCTTACAAATCTGGAAGATCGAGCCACTGCCAGCAGCCAAGAGCCGCTTCATCGCAAATTCCGGTGAGGTCTGAAGGAAAAGCCGACGGCCCCCGGGACCGCCAAGGCGAGTCTCGAGACTCGCCAAATGAGGATCCGTGACCGTGGCCCCAGCCAGCAAGGGAGTCTCGACCTCTAGGACCCCGCGAGCCTCGAAGAATCCCCGAATCTGGCGCAGAATCCGGGCCCGAAGGCGAAGTCGAGACCAGTCGGCGGTGGGTCGCCAGAGTGGCGACCCCTTCGACGGTTGGGACATCGAAATCCCGGGCCGGCTACTCTTTGGCCCGGGAAACGTAGGAGCCGGTGCGGGTATCGATCTTCAAAAGCTCCCCTTCTTGGATGAAAAGAGGAACCTTGACTGTGGCCCCCGTCTCCAGGGTGGCCGGCTTGGTGCCACCGGAAGAGGTATCGCCCCGCACTCCCGGGTCACTCTGGGTCACCTTGAGGGTAACGAAATTCGGAGGAGAAACTTGAAGGGGTACGCCGTTGTAGAGGGTGACAGCGCAGGTGTCTTCTTCCTTCACCCACTTCACCGCATCCCCCATGGCCGTCGAGTCCGCCTGGTGCTGGGCGTAGGTGTTGGGCTCCATGAAATGCCAATACTCACCATCGGAGTAGAGGTACTGCATGTCGGTTTCCACTACATCTGCGCCTTCGATGCTCTCGCCCGACTTGAAAGTCTTCTCCAGCACCCGACCGTTTTTGAGGTTACGCAGCTTGACACGAACAAAAGCCTGGCCTTTTCCAGGCTTTACGAACTCTGCTTCCACTATCGAGCAAGGGTCTCCGTCTTGCATGACTTTGAGACCGCTCTTGAACTGGTTGGTACTGTAAGACATGATCTCCTCGCAGATTCCGATTCATTGAAGGCAAGAGGAAAGCCGGATGCTATCTCTCGAAAGTGAGGCCATGATAACTCGAACTACGCCTCTCTGGCAGCGACAGCTGCAAGAGGGAGTCTCGGACCTTCGAGAGCTCTTGGAAATGCTCGGCCTGGAGATCGAGCAACTAGGCCTGCCGGAACAGGTTGCTGAGGCGGTAAACCAATTCCCGTTGAAGGTCCCCAGAGGGTTTATCGCTAGGATGAACCCCAAGGATCCCCAGGACCCCTTGCTGCGGCAGGTTCTTCCCCTGGGCAGCGAAATGACTCCCGCTTCTGGCTTTTCCTGCGACCCCCTCGAAGAAAGCCATTCAACCCCCGCCAGAGGAGTTCTCCACAAATACCGGGGCCGAGCGCTCTTGGTGGTCACCGGTGCCTGCGGCATTCATTGCCGGTATTGTTTCCGCCGTCACTTCCCCTACGGCGACTCCCAACTGGGAAATCGCCAATGGCAGGAAGCCCTGGACTACATCGCTTCCACCCCCTCCATCGATGAAGTGATCTTGAGTGGAGGTGATCCCCTGGTTGCTAGGGACGAAGTCCTCTCTCGCCTATGCCACCAGCTGGAGGAAATCCCTCACCTCCGACGCCTTCGAGTGCACACACGGATGCCCATCGTCCTGCCGCAAAGAGTTAGCGAGCTCCTCCTCGACTGGCTGTGCGGCAGCCGCCTGCAACCGGTGGTCGTACTTCACGCCAACCACGGCAACGAAATCGATGGGGAGGTCCGCTCAGCGGCCAACCAGCTGCGACAGGCAGGTGTGACTGTGCTCAACCAGGCGGTACTGCTCCGAGGAGTCAACGATTCCGTCGACGCCCTCGAGAATTTAAGCCGATCGCTCTTCGACGCCGGAGTGCTCCCCTACTACCTCCACCTCTTGGACCCGGTAGCTGGTGCCGCCCACTTCGACCTCGAGGAGAATCATGCCCGCTCCTTGGTAACAACACTGGCAGAGCGTCTCCCAGGCTACCTGGTTCCTCGACTGGTTCGGGAAGTGCCCGGAGCGGGAGCCAAAGTCCCTGTTTCCCTAGAGGATCAGAACGAATGACCAGAGGCCCTGTTTCCCAATTCATTGAACACCACTACCGGCACTTCAACGCTGCGGCGCTGCTAGACGCCGCCAAAGGCTACGAGCGCCACCTAGATGGTGGCGGAAAGATGTTCGTAACTTTGGCTGGCGCCATGAGCACCGCGGAATTGGGCCTGTCCCTCGCAGAGATGATTCGCCAGGACAAGATCCATGGCATTAGCTGTACTGGCGCCAATCTCGAGGAGGATGTCTTCAACCTGGTGGCCCACGACCACTATGTTCGCCTTCCCCAGTGGCGAGACTTGACCCCCGCCGACGAGGCAGACCTCCTGGCCCGTCATCTCAATAGGGTTACCGACACTTGCATTCCCGAAGAAGAAGCCATGCGCCGCATGGAAAGAGCCGTTCTTTCCGAATGGCAAAACGCGGACCGGCACGGAGAACGCCTGTTCCCCCATGAGCCTCTCTTTCGACTCCTCCGTTCGGGAGCCCTCGAGGAGCACTATCAAATCGACCCGAGGGACAGCTGGCTTTTGGCTGCCTGCGAGAAAGACCTACCGATCTTCGTACCGGGCTGGGAGGACTCGACTCTAGGCAACATCTACGCGGCTCACGTTATTGACGGGGATATCGAGAGAGTCGGCACCATTCGCAGCGGTATCGAATACATGACCGAGCTAGCCCGTTGGTACGGCGACATTAGCGCCGAGGCCTCCATCGGATTCTTCCAAGTCGGCGGCGGCATCGCGGGGGATTTTCCCATCTGCGTCGTCCCTATGCTCCATCAGGATCTGCGAAGAGAGAGCATCCCCATGTGGGGATATTTCTGCCAAATCAGCGATTCCACCACTAGCTACGGCTCTTACTCGGGAGCAGTCCCCAACGAAAAGATCACCTGGGGGAAACTAAAACCCGAGACGCCGAGCTTCATCGTGGAATCCGATGCCACTATCGTCGCTCCTCTCATTTTTGCCTGGGTCTTGGGGAAATAGACCATGCTGGATGTACGGTGGCCACGGGAAACCCCCTTGCTGGAAGGCATCCTCGTCAAGCGATACAAACGCTTCCTCGCCGATGTGGAGCTGGGCGACGGCACGGTAGTCACCGCCCACTGCGTCAACACCGGAGCCATGGAGGGTCTCACTACCCCCGGCAGCCGAGTCTGGCTATCCCGGGCCGACAACCCGAAGCGAAAGCTGGCCTTCACCTGGGAGCTCGCTGAGCTCGATGGCCAAATCTACGGCGCCAATACCGCCCTCCCCAACCGCATCGTCGGCCGGCTGCTGCGCGAGAAACGCCTCCCTTGGCTAGAGGCTTACACAAAGATTAAGGCGGAGAAGCGATACGGAGAATCTTCGCGGGTCGACTTTTGGCTCAAAGGTCCAGCGGGAGAGCTCTACCTGGAGGTCAAGAACTGCCACCTAGTCTACCCGGACTCTCGGGCCTACTTCCCTGACTCCGTCTCCCAAAGAGCCACGGGCCATTTGCACGAGCTAGCGGAAGTCCAGGCACCAAAGGTGCGGTCTGAAGTCCTCTTCGTCTGCCAAATGCCCGGAGTCAAGGAAGTACGCCCCAGTGACGTTCACGACCCCACCTTCGCTGCCACCGCTCGTGAGGTTCGCCGGAAAGGAGTCCGCTTCTCCGCCATCGAAGTCCTTCACTCCCCAGATGAGATCCTCGTCCCACGGCGCATTCCCGTCAGCCTGAAACCCTATGGTTTGAAACGGGTGGCAAAGTGGAGAGAGGAAAACCGCCGGTAGCTCCCAGCCCGAACTTCTCGCCTATTCAGTCTAGCCTTCTCCGTTCAACAACGAGCACTTTCAAGTTGAAGGTTCCGTAGGTTCCGGATCCACATAGGAAAATAGGGCTGCGTTCCAAGAACCTTCAAGGGGAAGCGCTCTTGGCCCCCATGACGTCTCCCCTACGACCTCTCGCTCGCCGGGCGATGCGGAGCCCCAGAACCGCCAATAGCAACAGCGTATGAGGAAGGAAGGCCGGGGAGTCAGTGGCCTTGCGAGCGTAGGTCGCAAGGAAGGTGAGGTAAACCAGATAGCTCCCGAGGGTATGAACGATTTTCCACCACCGCGGTCCTACCCAGGCCGCGGTTCGGTCGAAGGAAGTTGCCAGCATGAAGAGGATGAATCCGTAGAGCACCCCCGCACTCCCTAGCCCAACCACCCGAGCAGTCAGCGAGCCACCTCCCGTGAGGGTCGCCAACGTGATGATTGCGGCGCCGTGGATGAGGTGGGATAGGGCAAAAGCGATACCAAAGAATCGACGGTTCGCTAGCAGCCACCGGGTGCCATCGGAGGGCAGGAAGGTCTTCAGGGACGAGGCCGAAAAAGCAAAGAGAAACAGGAACAGCGAGCTTCGCGCCGTCACCCGAATCGCACCGCGGAGGCCTTCATCCCCCCAGCCATGGCGCACCGCCACATAAAACAGGCTCGCACCGATGACCAGCATCGATAAACCCACCAACCCCCACCGATCTACCTTCCAGTTCTTTCCCATGGGCCTCAGTCTACTTCGCCGATCATCGGGACGAGGAGCACACGGGCAGATGCGACTCCGCCAGCTACTGACTACTTAGGCGCAGTGAAGTCTCGCCGGATGACCACTCTGAATGCTAAGAGCCTCCGGGCCCCTCCTTCTCACTGACTACGTCGCGAGGTGCCAAAGCAGAAGTTTGGCGAGAAAGTAAGGGCTAGCAAACTAGGGCAGGAAAGTCACTTCCAGAACGGGAGAGTAAATGACCGACTCCTTGCTCCAAAAGTCCAACAACCCCTGATTGAATCCCGTAGTCAACCCAAAGGCATAGACACCGTTGCCAGTTACAGCATCGGTCAGATCGAACTCTCGCCACGTTTCAGCCGGCCAACCTGTTTGCTCACCACTATTCCAATCGTGAGAAAGAGGTGCGTTGTTCCAGGTCAGAGTCGACTCCGACCAAGTGGCATCCATCAAACGCCATATCTGAAAGGAGTGGATCGGTTGATCCTGGGACCGCAAGCGCAACTTGACCGAGGTCACTGGGCCGGTGATTCCATTGACTGAGAACTTCATATAACCGTGACGCCCGTTGCCTCCGGCAGTGGTACGAACCCTCAGGAAATTGTAGTGCCCATAGACGAAATCGGGATTGTCCTGATTCACCCATGAATCATCACTAGGAGGGAACTGAACAGTCGTCGGAACTGAATTTGCCACCGAAACCATCACGGGCTCCGACCAAGCTCCATTCCCACAGTTGTCCACTGCCCGCACCTGCAGCTGATGGTCGCCATCCGCCAAGGATGTTGTATTCCAGCTGTAGGAAAAGGGAGCAGTTTCGTCCCGGCGACTCCACACCCCATCAACATAGAAGATGACTTTATCGACGCCGGAGGAATCGGCAACAGCTGTGTTCACAGCGACTGTTCCCGAGACGGTCGAGCCCGGCGAAGGACTGGACACCGCTGCCGATGGTGGCACGGTTTCGTCACAGGGATCGGAGTTGTCGACCTTCAGGGTCGTACGGTAGTAAGTTGGAATCTCATCTCCTCGGCGATTGTTGAGAGCTACCACCTCGAGTACGTGATCCCCATTCGACAGCGACGTGGTGTCCAGGTACCCCTCAAAACCACTGAACGGATTACAAAAGGGAGAAGGCACCTCTCCGCAAGTGTAGGGATCATAGAGGTCCGTTCGTAAAAAGGTGAGATCCACCGGCTGCCCATCGAGCCAGAAGGCCACCGTGCTGGAACCAAAGAGGTCGTCCCGAGAGACCCCCGCAATTCGTACCTGACCTGAGGCCCCTTGGGGGTACTCAGTACGAAGAAAAACCAAGGGACCAGAACCTGTAGGCACCTCACCATCCTCCACGCCTTGGAACCGGCTCTCAAAACAGTTGATATCCGAAGTTCTCACTTCTCGCTCCACAACCTGAATGTAGGTTGCTCCTGGAAATGTGAACTCAATGGTAACCGTAATGATGTAGCGAGTGACCACAAAGTAGCAGAGACGATAGGAATCCGGAAAGTCCTCCTGACACCTAGCCACCAACGCCGTATGGCGGCAAAGATCGTCAAGCTCGGGAATATCGCAGTAGAAGCAGCACTGCTCACCATCCCCTTGCTGCGGATCTTCACAACGATTGGCGACTTGCACAGCTCTGCAATGTTCAGATCGCAGCGCATAAGGTGGCAGTGTCGGGCTAAAGGGCAAGCCATCTGTCATGATGCTTCGAGAGCTCCCCCCGGGGCCAGAAGTGCCGGGACAAAAGTCATGATCAAGACCCAAAGCGTGGCCAATCTCGTGGGTAGCATGATCTGCTTGCCACTGGCGATGTTCAGCAGTGCCTCCATCCCCCGAATCGCAGGCCCAATCGTGGGTGCTTAGGCTAGGATGGAAATTGATCGTATTGCCTTCGGAATCCCAATGACTCGGACCAAGCAGATCGACGTTGGTGGTGACTTCGATCCCGGAGGTCGAATTGCTAGGTCTATCGCCTCGAACGACATTTACCCTCGGAGATTCCGAAGAAGGACAAGTATTGTTCCATCGAGTTGACGCCTTCTCCATGAGACAGGCGATCCGATCGTACAATTCCGGATCACTTGCGCTCACTGGAACGTAGACCGTAGTGGTGCTCCGACCTCTCTGAGGTTTCGCATCACCGTGAACCATGCCGCAACTCGGCACTTGACCTCCTACCGGAACTGAGATGGTGAAACAACCGAAAATCAGCGTTGCGATGAGGGGCACTCGAGATCGGCAACCGCGATCGATCTGTTCCGATTGCTTAGGAAAAGCAAACACCTCACCAAACCTCGAGGAGTGAAGGTCTCTCATGGCTGCACTTTGTCGAGATGGAGGTTCGGAGCCTCAGAATCGACAAACGGGTAGGGCTGGGGAATGGCTTCACCATCCTCAACTGGAAACTCGACGAAAGGGATGAACTGCCCATCCCCCTCCGGAAGTGCTTCAGGGAGAAGTAAAAGTGAATGCCCACCTCTTGCCGCCCAGACAAATCCCGGCCGCTTCGCACACACCCGAACGTCCAAAATCGAAAAATCGTATACAGAACGCCAAAAAACTATCCGCCCAACCGGAGAGTCACCTGCTTGAGTAACCTTCAGGTCACCTACGACTTCACCCACCACCAGCGAGCCCTTGAGCCTCCCTCCTATCGCACCAGGTATCACTTCGATAATTTTTACCACGATAGCTCTTGGAGCGCGTTGAACCAGCGTCTCCAAATCAAGCTCTTCACCAAACTCAGTCAGAGCCTCCTCATGATCCCTAATCCCATACCCTGGACACTCATCTGAGGAACGAATTCCCTCTTCGGCTAAAGCTCTTCGATAGTCGACCATGGAACGTACAGCCTTGTGAACCTTGGGGTGGTCAAAAGATCCTAGGGCCGACAATTCTTCGCCTCGACCTTCGACAATTGCCTCCAGGGCTTCCGCGGAAAAAAAATAGGAACCTTCATACCCCATCGAAAAGATACGAGGAGCCTCGGAAGCGAACCCAGAAGTTCCGATCGAAAGGGACATAAATAGCAACAATCTAGCCAGAAATGGCGTCACCAACTGCCCTCTTTGCAAGTTATTCATCGGCCTCGAGTACGGATGCTGTCCTAGCAAAAAGGTCTCTAACTTCTTCAAGCTACTCTCCTTAGACTCATTGACTGGAGATACTTCCACCAGATTTCTCCCTAAGCTCGGGAAGAACAGGAAAGGCGATGCTGAGACCGAGTCGACTTGAGACTTCATAGGTGACCGAAAGACCTGCTGAGCTCAAGAGAGACAGTGACGAGGAAAAAATGGCGAGTGGGTATAACTTCGAGGCGGGAGAACTTTCCGGCACTTGCTCAACCTCCATCTACGGCGAGCAGGGCAGATTCCTTCGATTAGGCGACCTTGAGAAAACCGGCGCGCCTTTCTCTACCTTAGCACAAGGGACTTAGCTGGCGGACTAAACACCTCACCCCAGCTCCATCACCCCGCCCAACGCTGCCTCCACCGTTGGCAGCTCCTCTGGCAGCCAGGAGCGAAAGCCGGGGTCACTGAAGAGTTTTTCGTCTCCAGGGTAGGTGGGCACTAGGTAGGCGGGAAACCTTTCGAAGATCTCCAGATCACTGCGGCGGCGGCGAGATTGAACTTTCTTTCTGGTCTCGGCTGCACGGTCGAGATTTCTCAGCAAGTAGGATTGAGCCCGCAGCTGAGCGATGGTTCGCTCGTCGGTGATGCAAGGGGGAACGAGAGCTGGAGCCTGCGGCCAGATTCTTTTCGTAAGCTTGAGGAGGCCGCGCCCCACCAACTCCCGGACTCCGTAGCGTTTCCAACGTTGCTGGCGTCCTTCGAAAACGGTTCGATCTCCGCGCTCTGGATCGACTTCTCCTGCTTCGCCCTGGACCGCGGTGTTGGCGATGTGGCCGGCATAGGGGTCAATATTTAACAAGCCCCCACCGGGGTTGTTTTGCTCCAGCATGGTCTGGGTTCGGTTGAGCAACGTCAGCTCAACAGCCGGCATGATCTTCTCCCAAAGTCCCGACTCGTAATTCTTGTAAACGGTGAGAAAGGCGTTGCGCTCGAAAAGAAAGCCTCGATTGAATAAACCAAGAAGATCGCTGGTAGCTCCGGAGCGATGATGTACGACAGCTTCCGGAGAAAAGATGACTCGCTCCCCACCGGACCACAGCCGCCACCCAAGATCGACGTCTTCCAGGTAAGCAAAGTAGCTCTCATCAAAGCCCCCAGCACGAAGAAAAGAGCTCTTACGAATCATCAAGTTCCCTCCGCAAGCGAAGGGAAGCTCTTCATCAGCTGCAGGTAATCGAGCCTCCGAAAGGGGGCGACGAAAATCCATTTGAAAAGCGTGGCCGTCAAAGGTCATGAGACCACGACCGAAGTCGAGACGGTCTCCTGACCAATCGAGAATGCAACCGGACACAGCAGCCACATCCTTCGGAGCGCTACGGTAGGTCTCGGTGAGCGCAGCCAACCAGGACTCTTGGGGCCGGGTATCGTTGTTGAGCAGAACGACGGCATCCCCTTGCGCTGCTTCGACGAGTCGATTGTTTCCCCCACAGAAACCCAAATTGGTCGGGCTCTCTACCAAACTCACTTCCGGATGATTTTTCTTCAACCAAGAGACGGTGTCATCCGTGGAACCGTTGTCGAGGACAAGAATCTCCCAGGGAACACCTGGAGGCTTCTGTTTGGCAAGGGCTGGAAGACAGATCTCCAAGTGCTGCCGGCCATTCCAACTCAAGATGGCGACAGAAATTTTCTGAAGGTCCGGCATCTAGATAGCTATCTTTCTACTCATGAAGGGGAGATCTTCCGCCGCAGCCATCTCTTGGCTCGAAACGCGGGAGGGTCCGGCGGCGAGAGGGTAGGCGGACAAAACGCGAAGGCCTCCTTGTTTGCGTCCCGTCGAGGTTGCCGACAAAACTCGACGAGAGGCTCCAGGACCCGCTCCCAGGCAAATTCTTTGCGCAGTCTCTCTGCTCCCCTGGAACGCCTCTCCAACGCCTCTTCATCGTCCAGAGCTTCCCTCAGGGCTTCGGCAAGAGCCTCGGTGTCCTGGGGTGGAACGATCCAGCCCGCTTCGAAGCCCTGAAGCCACCGGCTCATGGCTCCCCCCTCGGTGGTCACTGCGGGACAACCGGCGGCGATGGCATCGAGGAATCGGGTACGTAAAGAAAGGCGAGTCTCGAGGCTGGGGCGGTGAGGAGTCACCATGAGATCCACATCTCGAAGCAGATCGTAACGGCGCTCGAAAGCGACCCAATCCACGGCCAAGACCTTGCTTCCCCACCAACCGTGTTCCCGACACCAATCTTCCACTTGCTGAAAGAGTTGTTGAGGAGTCGCCTCGGCATTAGGGTTTCGCACTAAAAGAAGTTGCCAAAGTCGGTCCCGATTGCTTTCCTCGAGAAGCGCCAGAGCGTCCAAGAGCGTCCAGGGGTCGTACCAATCGTAGAGGCCACCGAAGAGCAGCCGACGAGTCCCCTCCGGAGCCGACTCCAAGATGGGACGATGAGGGGGTAGCTGCTGAGGAATCCCAAAAGGTGCGATGGCGATTAGGCTTTGGAGGTCCGGGTCGGCAGCGACTCTCGGTGGGTTGACCCGCCCCAATGCGGTGAGCAAACCGAGATAGAAGTTACGCTGCTCTTCGGAGGAACACACGAAGAAATCCCCCCGGGAGAGCTGCAGAACCCAAGTCGCATGATCGTTTCTGTAGGGGTCCAGTCCCAAGGTCTCGTGGTAGTGAAGATTTTCGACCAACCAGGGATCGTATAAGTCGATGGCACAAGGGAGCTGCGGCACCTCGAGCAGCACATCATTGGCCAACTGACCCTGAGCGATGACCCCGTCGCAGTCCTCGAGAGTCGTGGCGAGAGCTCCCCTTTCGAAGGGGCGAAGGTCGGAGATCGCTGGAAGATCCGGCACTTGAGAGAGCTCACCAGCGGAAACGACCACGATTTCGATCCCCGGCCGAGGCAAACGATGAGCCAGTTCTTGGTAACGGATTCCGATACCGGCCATGCGAGGACGCAGCGGTTCGCTGCAAACCAGGGCGATGCGGGTCACGATACCCCTTTGCGTCGCTGCTGGATCCATTGGTGTAGTCGCCAGGCGCGACTGGCTTCCATTTCTTTCACCAGCTGATTGAGGCGCTCGATCTCTCCATAGGTACGATTCAAGTGTTCGCCCTGCTGGCTGACTTCCCTCGTCAGACGCTCGATCTCCCCATAAGTGCGCCCCAGGTGGGCCGTCTGATCGTCGATCACTTGCCGAAGTGAGATCTCTTCTTCACCTTGCCGCTGAAAGGACTCCACTAGCAATTCGTGGTCGTTCCTGAGAGCCTCGAGCTCCCCGTTGAGACGAAAATAGCGACCTTCACCTTTTGCCACTTCTTTTCTGACGCCCCTTAGCTCACGGCGTAACTTCCGCCCCTGCTCACTCAGCCCCACCGCTTCCGCTCGGAGCTGATCGACCACCCCTGCCACCAACTCCGGCTGAAGCGCGGCTCCATGCTTCGCCAACACCTGGGCTTTCCCACTCAGAAAATCTGCTCGCTGACGAGGGGTACCGCCAAAAATCTGGTGTTGCCCACTGCGAAAATGGCGATACTCACAGGTCACCCGCGGAAGGTGATGAAAGCGAGTCTTCTCTGCCAGGCGAAGCAGCATTTCCCAGTCTTCGAAAAAGGGAAGGTCAGTATCGAAAGGCCCCGTCTCGACCAGCAATTGCCGCTCGATGAGTAGAGTGTTGAAGGGAATGTAATTGTCCAGGCGGAGGAGGTCCAGATCGAAGTCCCGGCTGTAGGGCAAACGACGCTCGATACAGGCCCAACGACCGCTGCCGTCCAACTCGTAGACACCGACCGCCGCGTCCGTGTAGGCAACTCGTACCCCTGCCGCTGAGACCAGCCCCACGAGAGTCTCCAGATGCTCCGGAGCCGCGAGATCGTCATCATCCAGAAAGGTGACAAAGTCGCCTGTGCTCGCTTCGACTCCGGCGTTGGCTGCCGCCGACCGGCCTTGGTTGCTGTCCAGATTCACCTGGCGCACCGCAAAGGGTAGGTCCTCTGACAAGACTGGTGGTGAGCCGCCATCGTTGACCACCACGACCTCCACCTGACGGTAGGTGTTCGAAGCCAAGCTTTCCAACGCCTCGGTAAGAAACTCCGGGCGATCGAAGGTGCGAACCACCACCGAGACGAGTGGCCCTTCGCGGACTTCCATCGGCTGCGGCTCCCCCCCGAGCCGGCGAATCAGCTGGCTGGGGCTGTGGGTCACAAAGTCTTTCAGCCTCAAGGAAACATAGCCCTCAGCGGCCTTGATCTCCGGAGGCAAGGATAAGGTTCGATAGCGCCGAAGGCCTAGCCCGGCAGCCCAATAGTCGTGACGTTCCTGTTGGCTGGGATAGCGCTCCATAGCACCGGCAAGTACTTCCAGGTGATCGCCAACGTCGACCAATAGCTCGGGATAGAAAGGGTGATTGACCTCATAAACCAGCACCTCCAGCCTCTGCGCCAGAGTCATCACAGGTCCACTACCTCTCAAAGAGCCCAATAGTCCATGCAGGGCTGCAAAGGTCGCGCGGTGATCCTCTGTTACTTCGAGAGGGGAGGGGGTCAGGAGGAGTTCCGGTTGGTAGCGCTCCAGCGCCTCCTCCAAGGCCTCTCGAAGCTCTTTGAGAGCGAGCTCCAGGTTGCCGTCGGGGAGATCTAGGTGCTCGATGGCGGTGAATTTCATCCAGGCCGCTACGGCCTCTGCCTCTTGACGGCGGCGCGAGCGATAGGCCTCTGGATCTTCCACCGGCTCTACGCCGCCGCTACTATCCGAAAGAAAGAGCACCCGCACGGCCGCTCCATCCGCTACCAATCGAGCCAACAAGCCACCGCAGCCGAGAATCTCATCATCGTAGTGAGGTGCTAGTACCAGCACAGATCGTGCGTGGATCTCCGTGGTCGAACCGGGGGGGGACATCATGGTTGCAAGTATCCCATGGTCTCGAGACGTCGGCGATTCTCATCGCTGGCCTCCGTGGGCTCAGAAAGCACCGGATCCGAAGGAATCCAAATTCGCACTCCCACCGCACTGGGTGGCGTCGGCCAACCTCGAGAAACGAGAGAATCAGGAGCTACTGCCCCCGCGGCTGCCCTCAGATACGGCCGTCCCTGTCCGAGCCAAAAAGCCTCCGGAAGCAATGCCCTACCATCGAGGGTGGCTTTCAAGCTTCGGAGGGCTGGCAACTCCCCTTCGATCCGGATGCCTCGCCCGGGAACGGCACCGGGCTCCTCCCGCCAATGGATTTCGAGAACTCGATCTTCCAGACGTACCTCCTCATTAGGGCCCAGAAAGTAGGCTTGCCAGCCTTCCGGAGGCGCCTCGAACTCGAACCGAGCGACTAGCTCACTTCCCAGAGGTAGAGCATTGGCCAAGACCCTCAGGCCTGGCAAACGTCGATCCAGCCTTCGGTGGATCACCGGCGCCATTTGCCGAACTCTCTGGGGATCCTCCAAGGCCAAGTTGCGGCTCTCGTTTGGATCCCTACGAAGATCGTAGAGCTCAACGTCATCGAAACGCTCTAAGTCCTTGGCATTCAGATAGGCCTGAAAGTCGTCCATGGGCTCAAAGGCCTCTCGACGATTGAACAGCACCAATTTGTAGCCATCGAGAACAGCAGCTGCCCGTAGCGGGCCAAAGCTGAGATGCTGTGAGAAGGCCGTGCGGCGGGGCACGGGTCCCTCACCGGCCAACGCTGGCAAGAGGTTGATCCCTTGATAGCTCGCCTCCCCCTCGGTCCCCGTTGCGGCCAGCACCGTCGGGACCACGTCGAGCAGCTCTACGGGACCGGCAAGCCGTCGCCCCGCTTCGACTCGGTCATCCCACCTCACCAGGAATGGAACACGAATCTGCTCGTCATAGAGACTTTGGCCGTGCTTCCAGCCACCGTGATCGAATAGCTCTTCTCCGTGGTCGGAAGTAAGAATGACCAGGGTGTTTGACAGTACCTCCGGTCCCAGAGCCTCCAGCAGCTCCCCGACGTATTTGTCCACGTAGGTGAGCTCGCTGTCGTAGAGAGCTCGAAGTTGTTCGACGTCCGCCTGGGGATCCGCCAAATCCACTGTCCCACCGTAGACCGAATGCACTTGATGACCGGTGATCTCGCCTTGGTAATCCTTGCCGTAGACGGAACGACCGTCGACGACATCGTCGTTGTCATAGGGGTCGTGAGGATCCAGATAGTGAGCATACAGAAAAAACGGCTGTTGCTTGTGAGCTCGAACCCAAGGAAGGAGCCTATGTTGTAGGTCGTCCGCATGGCGTTCGAACCAATCGAAGGCGGCTGGTGGAGCAAAGAACGTCTTAAATCCCCTACCAAAACCGGTACCTTCGTGCAGGGCTGGGTTGCCGTAAAAGGCTGCGGTTTCATACCCCTCCTGGAGCAACAACTCGCCCAAAGAAGGCTCACTGGGAGGTAACTCGAAACCCGTAACCTCTTCCGAGAGCAGCTCGGTGGGATAGCGCCCAGTGACTAGGGAAATCACGGAGGGCAGAGTCCAAGGAGCTTGGGCATAGGCCTGTTCCACAACGGCACCTCGCTTCGCCAGGAGGGCGTCGATGCGCGGAGTGGTGGGCCGTTCGTAGCCATAGCAGGAGAGGTGATCGGCACGAAGAGTATCGATGACGATGAGAAGGACGTTGGGTTTTTCCTGGTTCCACCTTTCCCGCCCAGAAACAACCACGGGCCCCCAGACAATCTCGACTCCCTCCCCTGCCTGAGGAGCCTCGGCGGTGAAGGTCAATTCGACTCTCTGGCCGGCCCAGGATGAAAGGTCTGCTTCCAAATCCAACCAACTAGAGCCATCTGAGCTCTGTTCCGATAACAGCTCCTCCTGGTCCCCTTGGCGAATCGTCACGGAGAGCTGAAGCTCTTTCGGAGTGGTTTCTGCGACAGCTGCAGCTCCAAGGATCAACCGGCCCCCGGGGGGAACACGGCCACGCCAAGTCCAGCTGCCCGGCGGAAGCGACACCACAGGCCGGCGCTGGTGGTCGACGGTTACTGAACCGCGTCGAGGAGGGGTGGAGAAGCGAAAACCGGCGTCGCCCTCGGAACCCTCAGAAGTCTCCTTCTCGGCCATGGCTGCGAGCAGTGAAACACCTCGGAGAGAGGACTCCTGCCCACCACAGGCTCCCAGAGTGACCAGCCAGAGCAGGAGCGCCCCCGCAGCCCTCCCGGGAAAGTGGGCAGTCATCTGGGCGGTGTCTTTCGGTGCCGCAGCCGCAGCCGGATTACATCGAGAAACATGCTGAAGGAGTCGGTCACCGGATCGACCTTGGAAGCTGCTGAATTCGCCCAGGTGACCCCCACCTCAGCTACCCGGTAGCCATGGCGCTGCGCCAGCCAGATGAGCTCCACGTCGAAAGCGAAGCGATCGACCGTCAGTTGTTGAAACAGGGTGCGGCCAGCTTCCCCTTGCATCAATTTGAAACCACATTGCGTATCTTTGATGCCGGTGATTCCTAGGAGACGAACGATGCGATTGAAGACCTTCCCCATCCACTCCCGGTAGAAGGGTTGGCGGAAAACGATATCCGCGTCGGCAACAGCTCGGCTCCCCACCACCAGGTCGGCTTCTGCCAGCCGGGCCTCCAAGCGCACAAGGTCCTCGATGGGAGTTGACAGATCGGCATCGCAAAGCAAGACCGTCTCTCCCCTGGAGCTCAGCACGCCAGCTTTGAGGGCAGCCCCTTTGCCACGATTTTCCGCCAACGCAACCACCCGCACCCCTCGCCCTTCGAATCGCTGGGCCACCAGAGCCGTCTCGTCGTCGCTGCCATCATCGACGACGACCACCTCGTAGTCGACATTCCCATTGCCGTAGCGGGTCGCTAGGAAGGAACAGACCTTCTCTAGAGACTCCGGCAGCCGGGTGGCTTCGTTGAACGCAGGGATGACGACGGAGATCTTCATGGCGCAGGCGATTATAGACTCCTACCCAGACTCTGAGGACGAGATAAGATGCTCCTTCATGGAAGGTCCCACGGAACCGAGGATGCGGATCCCGGAAAGGTCTACAAACCCCCTTCGCGCCACCGACTCACCGCTTCTGGGATTCAAGGAGGATCCGTCCCTCGAGATCACTCTCGAGGAAGGCCAGCGCCAGCTTGTGCTCTACCTAGCGAGGCATCTTCCCAAGTCCCCAGCGCAGATTTGGCTCGCTGGCCCAGCCTCTCAGGTCGCCTCCGAGCTTCTTGCCACCGCAGGATATTCGCCCCTTCCGTTCAGCCCAGAGAAGGCCTCAGTAGGCCTACAGAGTTCTACTCCCACTGACCATCGACCCGCAGGAGCGCTTCTTTTCGGCGACTTTTCGCTGCCCCCGGGCTCTGAACCTACGGGCTCCAGAAACGCCGAGAATATCGAGGCGCGACGCCAGCAGCTAACCACTCTGGGCCTCGCAATGGAGCCAGGAGGAACTCTCGTTCTCCTCGACGTTCACCACGGCTTGGACACCAGACCGTCTTTCGCCTCTGTAGAGGTTATTCTAGCGGAAACAGGGTTTTCGATCCGCAGAAAGGAAAACCTCACCGAAGGTGTGGCTTGGAGCGCCTCCCTCTGGGGTACCCGGCGTCCAGAAACTGCCGATCGAACACCGCTCCTAGCATCGAACTCCATCGCATCCAGTCTCTCCTCGGGAAAGGCCAGTTGCCACCTACTGGTTTGCCAGCTGACGGATTTTCGCATCCGTGACTACCGCAGCGGAGACGAGGAGAAGATACTGGAGCTCTTCGCTCGCTGTTTTCACCAACATCGTTCCCAGAAACACTGGCGCTGGCAGTACCTATCCGCTCCCGGCGGCGGCCCCAAGATCAGCCTCGCTGTGCAAGGAAATGAGCAGTTAGCCGGGCAGTATGCAGGGTATCCAGTGTCATTTGTACGGTACCGAGGTGGCCAGCAGGAGACCTTCGCTTCTCACCAGGTCGGCGACACCATGACGCGGCCCGACATACGGCACATCGGGCGAGGCCCAACGAGCCTTCTCTGTCGTACCGCCCGGCATTTCTACTCCCGCCATTGCCAGAGCCAGGTAGCCTTCAACTATGGCTTCAATGTAGGAAACATCCAACGATTCTCCATGCGCTTTCTCGAGGCTCGAAAAGTGATGCCGGTGGCTTTGTGGCGACGGAGTTCGAAGGACTTCTCGGTCCAGCCGTCGCGGTCTGACCGCTGGCTGCGCAGGACCAAGATTCAGCTGGTAGAAAAGCCGAACTCCAAATGGGATGAGTTCTTCGAGCGAGTCGCTCCCCAATACGGCTTTCTTGCCCAGCGCACAGCTCGACAATTGCAGTGGCGCTATTGGGATCGACCGGATTTTTCTTACTTTGTGCTGGCAGCAATGGAGAGGAACCGGCTCTGTGGTTGGAGCATTTTTCGACGGCAGGAAGATACTTTGCTCTGGGGCGACTGCTTGTTCGATCAACGACATCTGAACCTTCTACCGATGTTATTGACCGCAGCCCTGGAGAGCACCTGGGCGGAAGGAGTGACCCAGATTGAAGGCTGGTTCTCGGATCGAACAGACTGGTTTGCCCAAGAGCTTGTCAATTTGGGCTTCCAAAGACACCCAGAACCCAATGATCTCGCTCTCATGTGCGTACCGTTCTCGGCCCAGGACCCCACCGAGACGATGCGCCAAAGCCTTTACTACACCCTGGGGGATAGTGACCTCTTCTAGCTCTTTCCAGGGAATCCTTGGTTCGGTAGGCGAATGCCTTGGCTACGGCAGTGCCACGGCATGAACCTCTAACTCCCCTCCACCCTCGGTCACGACCCGGACCCAGCAGACTCCCGGCGAAAGGTCTCTCCTCACTGCAGAAGGTATCGTCCAAATTCGCTGCTGCCGCGGATCCACCTGCTCCGCTGCTGCTGGAAAACCCATGACCGTTGGAGAGATCTCGATCCATAACGGCTCCTCTCCGGGAAGAGTGAGGCTCGCTCCGTCGGTTGCCGTGGCCGCTCCTCCGGAAAGATCGGTCGCGCCTCGCTCTACCAAACCGGTTAGAGCCGCAAACCAAGATCCATAGTGGCTCCTCTGGAAGCGTTGCCTGGATTGAGCGAGCCAGGCAGCGGCCCGTGGTTCCTGGCTCGCACTGCGGTTGTAAAGATGGATGGCTGAGGCTTCGTTGACATAGCAAGCCGACCCTCCAGCCCGTCGAAGCCTATGCAGCCAGTCTGTCTCTTCGAAGTACAGCGGGAAGGCTTCATCAAAGGGGCCCACTTTGCCCCAGGCCTCGCGGGAAAAGGCCAATAACGCCCCGCTGAGCTCGAAGGAAGGAAAGAGCCCCTCGGCCTTCCAATGACGACGCACGTGGCGACGCCAACTTCTCCGCGCCCATCCCGCCGTGGAAGGGAACCGCCTTCCCAAGCTAGCGACGATTTCCCACCTGCGGCGACGAGGTTCATTGGGTGGTAGCAGCAAATGTAGTTCTCGGTCCCAGTAGAAACGAGGGCCAACCACATCTGTACCGGCCTTCAAGGGCGCGAGAAGAGCACCGAGACAACCACTGAGAACCAGAACGTCGGGATTCATCACCACCAGCCAGGGAGCTGTCGAGGCGGCCACCCCTCGATTCACCCCTCCTCCATAGCCCGTGTTCCCTCCGGGATCCAGCCGGTTCAGGCCGAGATTTTGGAACAGCTCTTGATCCTCAGGCTCACTCCCGTTGTCCACCAGAATCCACTCGACCCGAAGTCCGCAAAGACCCGAGCTCGACAAATCGTCTTTTAGGCAAGCGACCGCCTCCGCTACCAGCCTAGGAGTATGGAAATGAACCATGATGATCGCGAGGTCGGCAGTGGCTCCCATAGCAACGGAGTCTAGCCTTTGGGATAGACTCACCGCTATGCCCGTTCCCGTTCCCGAGCACGAAACTCGCACCCTGGAACAGTTGAGAGCACAATACGAGGTGGAAAAAGAGCTAGCTCGACGCCTCCTCGACGCACCTGCTGAACTCCGCCAAGAGCTCTATAGCGAAGTCTACGAAGAGCTTCTTCGACGTGTCCCCCACCTACCTCAACTGACCCAGAAGCAGGACCCAGAAAGCGAAGCTGGCTTGGTGCGTTTGCAGACCCAGCTCCTTGCGCCATTCCTTGAGGGGGCGGTGACGTTTCTCGAAGTTGGGTCGGGCAGCTGCGCGCTGGCCCTCTCCTTGGCGGATCGGCTACACCGAGTTCTAGTCGTCGAAGCCTCCGAGACCATTACTGCCGAACTCAACACCCCAGAAAACTTCGAGTTGGTGATCGCAAGCTCCCCCCCCTACGACCTGCCTCCATCGAGCGTTGATCTGGCCTTCAGTTGTCATTTCATCGAGCATCTTCATCCCGACGACGCCCTCTCTCATGCCCAGGAGATGTTTCGACTGGTCAAACCCGGTGGGGGCTACGTTTGCGTGACTCCCAACCGACTTCACGGCCCTCATGATGTAGCAAAGTACTTTTCCGACCGTACCGAGGGTTTACATCTTCGCGAGTACACTCATCAGGAGCTAGGCCGACTGTTACGCCGAGCGGGCTTTTCTCAGATCAAGGTTCTACAGGGCATCGATCGCGCTCCAGACATCCGCCCCCCACTGTCGACGTCGATCCAAGAAATTTGTCTTGGGGGCCTTCCTTTGGCGCTACGCCGGCGAGCTCTCACTTTCCTGGCCCACCGAAGTAGCCATCCTCCTCCCTTTCGACCTCTGGAGCAGGTCATGCTCTTGGCCAGTCGATAGCGGGCAACAAGAAGATTTCGATTGTTGCTGGCGAGAACCCTGGGTAGAATCCCGCATGTCCAGGTCGCGCCCCTTCCAGGGCTCTCATTTACGCCCAATCAAGGGGCCACCGAGACGATGACAAACGCCCTCCACCCGAGCCAGGACCAGGGCGATCACGGAAGATCGCAGGCTTTCTTGTCCATAACAAACAGAAGATGGGGTTCTAACGGTGCCGAGCATTGTCTACATCCTTCCCGCTAGCGCCCTGCACGGTGGCATTCGAGTCATTCTCGAGCATGCCGAGGGCCTCCAGGAGCGAGGCTACGAGGTCTTGGTCGTCGGACCGGAGCCTGCCCCGGATTGGCACCCACTAACCGTTCCTTATCGGCAGATCCCGCTCCACGAAGCGGGCTCTATTCCCAAAGCCGACATCTGCATCGGCACCTTCTGGACAACGGTACGACCGGCGTTCGAATCTGGAGCTCCCCATGTATTTCATCTCTGCCAGGGCTGGGAGGGGGTTCACCGAGAGTACGCATCCATCCTGGACCAGATTGATGCGACCTACCGACTACCGATTCCAAAGATGTTGATCTCGGCACATCTTGAACCGGTTCTTCGACAGCGCTACAACGCCGAGACTCACCTCCTGGGCCAAGCCATCGACTGCGAATTTTTCGTGCCGGGAACTTTCCGCGAGAAGCCCCAGCCCTTGACAGTGGGCGTCGTGGGGCCTTTTGGATTCCGGTCGAAGGGAATCGGCGAAGCCCTCGAGGGATTTCGCTTGGCTCGCCAGCAGGGAGCAAAACTAGAGGTCCACCACGCCTCCGCTCTACCCCTATCTACCGAGGAGGACTCTCTCGGGGTTACAGACCGCTTCTTTCATCGTCTGTCCACTCAGGAGATGGTGAGCTTCTATCATCGCCTCGATTTGCTGGTGCATCCTTCCCACGATGAGGAGGGATTCCCCTTACCGCCCCTGGAGGCGATGGCCTGCGGCGTTCCCGTAGCCTTGACTCGGATCGGCTCGTTTCGAGTTCTACCCCAAGATGTCGCTCTCCGATTCGACGCCGGCCAGCCGGAGACCTTGGCTCCCTTGGTCTTAGAAGCCTCTTCCGGCTCTCTTCGAAGGAACCTTCGCCAAGCAGGCTTGGCCTGCGCTCGCTCGATGAGCCTCGACAAAGTCCTCGACCGCATCGAAGAGACTTTTGCCGCCTCCGGGGCCTCGCGCCAGATGCCCTCCTAAGGCTGTGCTTCGTGAAACGGCGCCCTCAAGTTAGGCGTTGTTGAGCTACTGGGCCTCTCTCTCAGACTAGGCGACGGGCGGGAGCGAGCCCCTCCTCCAGATAGCCTGTGCGGGGATAGGCTTCGCCACCACTCACCTGCCAGCGGTGTTTGATCCGCATCAGACCGACTTCGAAGTCCGTTCCATCTACCTGGAACGCCCCCCGGAGCAGACGAGTGTCGTAAGGGTGCAAGGCCTCTTCGTCACCGAGAAAGACACTGACCGAAAAATCGCCACAAAGGAGCGGTAACTCCGGGAGGTCCAGGGTTATCTGGTATCGAAGGTGCCCCACGAAAGGAGGGAGTCGATCGTGGTAGGTGGAGAAGGCTGCTATCTGGACCCCATCGATGCGATCTATCCCTATGGCCAAGTGGAATTCGGTCTCTTCGCTTGCCGCCTCCCACTCGATTTCCAAGGACCATGGCTCACGATAGCGATAGATCGCCAAGCCATCCTCCCGACGCTCCGTCTTTAGGCCTGCCTTTAGGATGCGTGCCGGCCCACTGCCGACGCTCTCGGTACGGTCCTCTGCTTCCACTTGTCCCTTGCGAAGCAGAAAGCTCTCGTAGTCGCGGACAACGGAATCCACCGGCCCCAATGCCTGTACCTGACCGTCCTTGAGCCACAGCGCACGGGTACAGAATGAGGTGACGTAATACATGGCATGGGAGCAGAACAGCAGAGTGCCTCCCGAGGAGATGTATTCCACCATGCGGTCCATGCACTTTTTCTGAAAATAGCCATCACCCACCGACAGAGCTTCGTCGATGATCAATAAATCCGGCTCCACCTGAGTCGCGATGGCGAAGCCTAGCCGCATCGACATTCCCGTTGAGTAGGTCTTCACCGGTTGGTCGATAAAGTCTCCAAGCTCGCTAAAGGCGATGATGTCTGGAGTCTTTTCCTCCACCTGGCTCTGGCTGAGACCCAGCATGGCTGCATTGAGGAGAATGTTCTGGCGCCCCGTGAAGTCCGGGTGGAAACCGGAGCCGAGCTCTAGAATGGAGGCTACTTTGCCCCGGATCTGAAGCTCTCCGGCAGTGGCAGCAGTTACCCCAGCCAAAATCTTGAGGAGAGTGCTCTTTCCGGCTCCGTTTTCACCGACGATACCGAGGGCTTCTCCTCTCGGCAACTCCAGATCTAATCCTTCCAGAGCTCGAAAGGCTTTGTGCCGCGGCCTCTTGAACAGGAGCTCCAGAAGGCGATCCCAGGGTCGTGGATACACTCGATAGGTCTTGCTCAGACCTTTGATCGAGACGGCTAGCTCGGCGGGAGAAGTCGGTGCCTCAAGAGGGGGCGAATAGCTCATGCAGAGCTAGTCTAGCCGACCTGCTCCCCGAAAACGAACAGCGTATTCGGGGAGCTGGTTTCGAGTGCTATCGCCGGACTCCAGCCACGAAAGCCGGATCGTTGGTGTCATTGTCGACCACTTGGGCGCCACTCAACAGGCTACCGGTGCGAATGATGACCTGAACCGTGAAGCCACCCTCGACCGTCCCACCGGGTAAGGGATGGAATTCGGGGTTGAGTTGACGCATTCCGCCGCGAGGCACTCGGTAGGCTGAAATCCGGCCTACCTCGGCACCATTTAGGTTGCGATAGATGAGATCGTACTCCCCTCTCACCGTGCCGGGGTTCATTAGCCAGATCGTCGACCTCGATTGGGCATCCTGCTGCAGACCGGTCAGGATGTGGCGTTCCCCGACTTCGCCGATATGGTCTTCGGTCAACGCCGGCATCGACTGCCCAAAACGGCCTGAGGGATTCGCAGTGTCATAGCTTTCCCCTTGAACCAAGGGAAATACGCCATTCACTCCAGCACTCTCGATAGTCAGGTAGCCAAGATTGTTGTTGTCGTTAAGGCCGAACTGCTCCTGAAGAACATTGGCCAGACGCAGAGTTTCACCGGGCTGTAAGGACAGGGATGCAGGAGGTAGAGACTCGGATCCAAGTCCTACCGGCGTATAGGTGATCTGAGCCTGTACCGGGGAACCCGTGACGTTTGAGAGCAGCCCGTCGGTTCGGAACAGGGAGTCATTCAACCCGCCGGTGGCGAGAACCCCGAGTAGATAGACCTTCGCTGCTCCGGGCTCACCGGGGCGGAGGTAACTGGGGTCCTCCGTTTGTAGTCGGAGGTTGGCGCCGTACATATAGAGAGGACCGTTGGTCAACACTTCGAGGTCGATGCGATAGTCGGACACATCGGTGAGCCCAAAAGAGTTGCGAATGAGGCTGACTTCGAATTGCCTCTGGTTGAAAGAACCGACCACCATGGAGGGTGGGGTCACGCCAATCGACTCGCCCAGCTGGTTGAAGAAGCGCAGCTGAAAGCGGGACGGAGTCGGGTTCGGGTTAGCGACCCCGAAGAACGCGAGACGCTCATCGTTGTCGTTGAGCCCCATGAGGTGCAAGGTCGTTCCGCCTTCACTCGAAGAGGTCGGGAAGCCATTGGGGGTGACTTCCGGAACCGCATGTCCGAACATTTGCCCATTTCCCGGAAAGGTTCTTTGATAAGAGACCGCGGTTGGCAATTCCGGGTCGTCTCCATCCACTTCGAGTTCCAAGAAGCCCGAGACATTGCTCAACCCAAACTCTCCCTGGAGAACGTCGGGAAAAAAGGCGGTTGCCCCAGCTGCCAAGGTCTGCACCGACTCCGGCGGCGTCGAGTCATCGGAGCTTGCTCTGCGCCGATGAAATCGCATGGTGATCTGCCGGGAAACGCGATCCGGATTGTGAACGTAGAGAGCGCTGGTCTGAACCAAAGCCTCGTTGTTCTGGGTCACGACCCACGGAACGATGACATTGCCTTCTGGTTCGGGAGGTCCGGTGACGTTAAAGGTCCTGGAAGCCATATCCTGGTTGGTCGCACCGCTGACCGTGAGGGTGGCCACGAAGCTGCCACCTCCAGTGTAGGTATGGCTGGGGTTGGCGGCTGTTGAGGTAGAGCCGTCACCGAAATTCCATTGCCGGCTGGTAACCGGGCCGGTGCTCGTATCGGTGAAATTGATCTCCTGGCCGGCATCAACATCACAAACCTCCTGGCCGCTCGTCCCTCCACAGAAAGTGTCGACGGTGTAACGGGCAACCACCGGAGGTGGTCCAGAACTAGTGACCACCACGGTCCGAGTCGTCTCATCGCTACAAATCCCAAAGGTACATCCGGAATCCTGCCGGGTGACCTCGAGGGTGACCTGATAGGTACCTGGATTCTGAAAGACGTGAGAGATCGTGTCGCCTGAACCGGAAGTACCGTCACCAAAGGTCCAAGAAAACCCCGTAGGATTGCCGGTCGAGGACCTGGCATCGAAGTCTACGGACTGATCCTCGACGGGGGCTGGCGGCGTGAAGGTGAAGTTGGCAACTGGATCCGTACCGCCACCGCCACCGCCACCGCCGGAGATGGCGATGATGTGACTATCACTGGCGGTGCCGCAGGAGCTGTTTGAGTTACGGGCGGTCACCACTTTGTTACCCGACGTTGGCCAGCTGAGCTGAATCGAGCTGGTGGTTGAGCTTCCGGTAGCACCATTTGCCGTCCACACCCAACCGTTTGAGGTCGCCGTGCAATCCGATGCGCTGGCTGTGAAGGTCAAGTTCTGGTTGATGTTCCCTGTGGTCGGGCCGCTTACAGTAATTCTCGGCGGGTCTCCACCGCCGCCCCCACCTCCGGACTCGACCCGAATCACGAAGGGCAGAGTGTAGATGTCCGTCTGCCCGTTGAGGCGCACCCGCAGCCGAGGTGTGAAGTTTCCGGTTGAAGTGTATGTATGGGTGGTAACCGGACTCGTATTGTTGTTGTCTTCAAAAGTGGAGTTGCCGTCCCAATCATAGTCCCAGAAACTCGGCGGGCCGGTCGAGGTGTCGTTGAAGGTGATCGGCTCGTTGACGTCCGCAAAGCAGCTTCCCGCCTGACAAAAAAGTACGGGCTCGAAACCGGCGGTGACCGGTACGACGTTGACAATCTGCACGCTGAGAGCAGCTGACTCCTGCTCGGACTCAACACAATTCCTTACCTTGACACGAACCTGATAAGTGCCGATGGAACCGTAGACGTGAGTGGGATTGGGACCATCGCTTGGATCTGAGGTCCAGCCCTCGTAACCATCGTTGTTGGGACCACCGCCGGGGTTGTCCCCGAAGTTCCAATTCCACTCCGTGGCCCCTGCCGCTGTGACCATAAACTCGACACTAGCCCCGGTAGGCGGATTCTCGCCCACGATGACTGGCGTGAAAGTTCCCGATTGGGGCAGAGGAGACAAGGGATTCAGGGTCAGGGACGGGCTGGTAGCCATCGCCGAATCGGAAGAGTTCGTCACCGTCACTTCTGCGGTGAAAGGGGAATCCCCTTGGTCGGCTGGAGCTGATGTCCAAACGAATGGGTTGACAGTCCCTGTAGCTACCGTAGCACCCTGGTTGTTCTTGACCTCCCAGGCAAAGTTCAAAGGTGGCTGTCCAGTGACCCCCTGTGCTGTGAAAGTGACTGGCTGGCAAATGAGCGCAGGGTTGGGAGCCACGGAAACGCTGCTCACTGTGGGCTCGGGGGCCAATACCTGCAGGTTCATGGAGGTGTTATCAGAACCCGCGGGATTGGTGACATCCAGATTTACGGTCTTGTTGCCAACCGTAGGAAAGCGGACCCCGTTTGGGTTCTGCTGACTCGACGAGCCCGGCACTCCATCGGTTAGAAAATCCCAATCCCAGGCGGTGGGAGCACCACTCGAAGTGTCGGTAAAGTTGATCGGCGTATCCGGGTAGATCAGAGTCGGGCTCCAGCTAAAGCTGGCGTTCGGAGGTGAACCGCTGGTCCGCCGGTGAACGTCGAAAATCGCGTACCCGGCCCGGAAGAAGTAGTCACCTGAAAACTTACCCATTCTAGGTGCTGTGCGGTTAAACCCATGGACTCCATTGTCCCAGTAGTACCAGCCCCAGTAGCTCACCGCCTCGCCGTTGATCACTGTCGTTCCCTGAGGAGAAATGTCGTTGGGAGAGGAGGGATTCGAGACGTCGAAGAGCCATTCGTTTTGGTTACCGCTGAGGCACTCTTGACTAGAGCCGTAGTAAATAAAAGGAGTCGAACCGCTTCGAGAGAAAGTAACCGTACGCTCATTGCCGCCGGTGTTGATCGTCTGCGTCCAGAGGGGCGAGCCGAGATTGCAGCTGCCACTGGAAATACAGCTCACATCATAAATCCGAGCTTGATTTGTGGTTCGGAGAGCCAGGAAGTGGCTGGAGCCTTGCTGCCACATGGCAACGCCATATACGGGTTCCGAGGTGAGAGCATTCATCACCTGTTGAGGATTCGAAGGGGCAGCCACGTCCCAGATCTCGACGCCATCCGGGCTGAAGGTGGAGCTAAAGGCGACGAAGTTTCCGGCCCCATCAATGAAACGAGCGTTGGTACGAGACCCCAGTTTGCCGAGATAGACGTTGGGACAATTGGCTGCACCGGTGG
This sequence comes from Deltaproteobacteria bacterium, assembly GCA_022601195.1. GTDB lineage: Bacteria > Acidobacteriota > Thermoanaerobaculia > Multivoradales > JAHZIX01 > JAHZIX01. The sequence continues at coordinate 130,470 of JAHZIX010000029.1, read as the reverse complement.
GGCGAGCCTCGATGCAGGGCGGGGAAGGCACAGCCAGGGCTGTACTCAAGTTGTAGGCAAAGACGCCGCCCGGAAGAGCCGTAGCCTGGGGTGCTGCTACAAAGGCATAGTGCTGACCACTGATGGTTGTGACGTAGACCTGCTTCGCGTACCGTCCGCCACCATGATCTTGGTAGGTGAGTTGAGGCGCTGACTTATTGGTCGTGTTGTAGACGGCCATGCCCATCCCGTCGACTCCAACCAAGGCCACTACATTCGAGTTATTGGGTGGAGCGTCGATGTCCTCGAAGACAAAGAAGGAGTGACCACTGTCGGTGTAGATCAAGCCAGCGGTTTCCATGGACCGAAGGCCGATGTCGAACTGCGGGACATTGAAGGACCCGGGTAGGGTCGAAGCGTTCCAGATCTGGAAGCGGCGATTTTGAGCCAGGAAGACCCAATTCTGCTCAACGTCCAAAGAAATCGCATAGGGATGAGTCTCGAAGTCCCCGATCTGATTCCAATCCGTATTGTCCCGAGGGTTGGGGAGCTGTCCGGTGTCGAATGGGGCTAGCTCCCCCCAGAGCTGAGATGGCGCTCCTCGAGCGGGAGTCTTGTCCTCGTCCAAAGCACACTGGCTCGACGCAGGGAGGCTCAGAGACAACATCAGGGAACACAAAATGGACGGTATGAGAAACCATCGAAATCGAACGGAAAAAGTGCTCGGGAGCTGTGAGCGCATGTGTGGAAACTCCTGTTGTTGGACAAGCTTGACTCGATGGAGGCGATCCTGCGACTCGGCAAAATCGCTTCCAACTCAAGCGGGGACCCTAAAAATTAAGAACCCGTCTGGACATGCTGTTATAGCAAAATTGACAGCTCAGCGCAAGAAATTGCTAGGCCGAACAAACTGTGTAATCGATGCGCGAAAGCCTATTTTTAATAGATCTCTAGCCAAGCCTGAAAGGTATTCGAACCTCTCTTCGAGTATCCCAGGCTTCCATGTCACGAAAGCCTAATCTCCGAGCAGTGGCCTCTCAGTTGCCGGCAGGTCCCAAAGAGATATCTGCTGGAAAAGTCGTCACCGTGAAGGTCTTCGCTAGAGCGCTATCCAAGTGCATCGCTTGGAAGCCGACACTAAATTGGCCCGAAGCGCTATGAATCGTCGAGACGTAGGACTGTTTGATGGGATCTTGAAGAGATCCCGTCGAAGTATTCAGGTTCAGGAAAAACCAGCCAAAGTCAAAGATATCGCCAAAATCTGCAGCGTCGGCACGGGTCGTAGCGCAGGAACAGGGAAGGGTATCGACTCCTACCGGCGGCGGCGAAAAAGGTGATCCGGCCACCACCACAGGATTCTCCTCTTCGTCGAAGATGACAATCTGATTCTGAGTCAGAGGGTAGGGCGCAGGAATCGTCCCGCAGTCGAAGAAGAAACTATCGTCAAGACCCGAGTCTCTCCAACAGAGCACATCTGAGTCCTCGGTGAATGGACCTGCATTGCCACTGAAATATCGCGTAGCCCAGGTGGTCGCCAATGGCTCTCGGTTGTCACTGGCATCGAAGCCGAGATAACGGCCATAGAAGGTGTAGTCGCCAGGATTCCAGAAGCCACTAGCAACCGAATCGATCGCTTCTATGTGAACCAGAGTATCTCCTTGGGCGAAGCTCTCCGTGGGACGTGCGAGGAAGTAGTCGCCCCAAAGAACGTTTGCATTCGTAGCGATACCAGCTCCCCCGTCTACGAAGTATCCTGGGTTCCCTGGAAATGCCAGCGAACAATCGTTGACTACATCGATCGTAATATAGCCAGTGGCAAGCCCTTCAGCGGGGTCGGTGATCCCCTGACTGGGTGCTCCACAGAGTCCTGAGTTGGAAAAACCAGGAGGGGCAGGGAACCCGGTATGTAGATTGCGAATATAAGTGAGCAAGGACGGCGGGATCTGCGCCGGCAACGGAAATGTACACCCTGCTGGTACGAAATTCGGCTGCGAGAAGGCTCCAGGACCGCCGTTGATGCCAGGACCTGTTTGCAACAAGGATCCGGTGAGGAACAAGTCCGCTAGGTTAACCGTGAAAACGTCATAGCCGGTTAGGAAGATGTCGAAGTCCAGCGAGGGACGCGCCAGCTTGGTCCACAAGGTTACATGGGCAACCACAGGAAACTGGGAGGCGTTGTTCACCGAAAAGAGCGTTGTAGGTTGCTCGACACAGCTTTCTAGGCCTACTTCGAAGTACGGCAGTAGTAGCGTGGCGGCCGGAACGGCATCAATAGCTCCAATTTCCGCCCGGGCGAAATCGCTGAAAAACAAGGCTGAGAGAACAATGGCAAGACTTACCCTACTCTTCATATCGAGAGCTCCTCGTCGCTGAGAATGCAGGAGATGGAGGCGGGCTACTAGGCCGCTGCCCCCTTTGACCGCAGTGTATCGCTAATTCTACAAAGGCGAAAGCCACGGCCGACGCCCCATCCTCAGCCGAAAATCTTCCCCCAACATAGAAAAAGGGCGGACCTTTTGGGGCCCGCCCTTTTCTACCCGTCACCGAAGTGACGTGTGGGGACTATCGACTATTCGTCACCATTGGCAGGAAGGCTGATGTCAGCCGGCGCGGTGGTGACCGTGAAGGTCTTGTCCAGCGCGCTGTCAAGGTGAACGGCCTGGAAGCCGACGCTGAAGAGACCCGAGGCGCTGTGAATGGTGCTCACAAACGACTGCTTGATGGGATCCTGCAGCGAACCGGTCGAGGTGTTCAGGTTCAGGTAGAACCAACCGAAGTCGAAGATGTCACCGAAGTCGTTCGCGTCAGCACGAGTGGTGGCGCAAGCGCAAGGGGTGACGTCCACACCGACCGGCGGCGGCGAGAAGGGCGAACCCTCCAAGACCACGGGATTCTCGTCTTCGTCGAAGACAACAATCTGGTTCTGGGTCAGCGGGTAGGGGCTCGGGATGGAGCCACAAGGGAAGAAGAAACTGTCGTCGAGACCGGAGTCACGCCAGCAGATGATGTCGGAGTCGTCGTTGAACGGGCCGGCGTTGCCGCTGAAGTAGCGGGAAGCCCACACCGTCGCCAGCGGCTCACGGTTGTCAGAGGCGTCATAGGCGAGGTAACGACCGTAGAAGGTGTAGTCACCAGGCGACCAGAAGCCGGTCTGGACGGAGTCCATAGCTTCGATGTGAACCAACTGATCGCCCTGGGCGAAGGCGTTACCTGGATCGGCCAGGAAGTAGTCGCCCCACAGGACGTTGCGGTTAGCAGCGATACCGGTACCGCCGTCGGCGAAGTACCCGGGGTTACCGGGGAAAGCCAGCGAGCAGTCATTCACCACGTCGATGGTGATGTAGCCGGTTGCGACACCGTCGCCCGCATCAGCAAGACCGAGATCCGGGGCGCCACAGAGGCCAGCGTTGCCGAAGCCGTTAGGCGCGGCAAGACCGGTGTGCAGGTTACGGATGTAGTCAAGCAGGGACTGCGGAATGTTCGCAGGCAGCGGGAAGGAACAGCCACCGGGGACGGAATTCGGATCTGAGAACTCACCCGGGCCGAAGACCGGAGTCTGCAGAATCGCGCCGTTCAGGAAGAGGTCAGCCAAGTTGACTGTGTAGACGTCATAACCGGTTAGGTAGATGTCAAAGTCAAGGGTCGGACGGGCCAGCTTGGTCCACAAGGTAACGTGGGCAACCGCAGGCGCGGCCGAGGCGTTGTTGACAGAAAACAGGGTGGTAACACCGCTGCCACTATTCTCAAGACCCACCTCGAAGTACGGCAGAAGCAGGGTCGCTGCAGGTACGGCGTCAATGGCGCCGATTTCTGCGAGAGCCTGTCCTCCACCGAGCACGAGCAGGCCGGCGATGGCAAAAGAGGCAATGAATTTCTTCATTACTAACAATCTCCGTTAATATTTCTGGCTTCCGGGGCGCACAAAACACCACGCGGGTTAGCCCTTAAATTTGCTTCCAATCTAGCCAGAGGCAGCGACTGCTGCTTTCGCCGTGGGAAGCCTGACACTTCTTCTCCTCGAAACAGATGCGGGTAGGAACATCACCTCCTGCTCAAAAACTCTTCATGCCGTCAAAGGCGTATGAATTCTTTTGGCTCCACCGCACGAAGCGCTGAGCGACCAGATTGTCTACCTGACCAATACCCAAACTTCGCTGCCAATGGAGCTGCTGGTCGCGACTATAGGCCGCTGGCAGCTTCTCTGTCAAGCATTACCTGCTGAGACGCCGCGTCTTCCTGCTGGCGCGGCTTCCAGACAGCGATCTCGCCGCCGCTGGTGCAGTGTACTGGAAATTGAGGCAGCGGAAGGGCGGAACCTTCGCCGGCAAAACTTCCCAAGACTTCGTCTTTTCCATCGCCATCCAAGTCCTCTAATCGGATGGCGTAGCCTCGGCAACCACGAGGCGTGGAGATCTCCGGCGACTCTTCGAGGTCGAAACCTCCTTTGCCATCTCCTAAGAAGACCCAGACCTCGGCGTCACTACTCGATGCAACCAAGTCTAGGTTCCCATCGCCGTCGAGGTCACCGGAGTCGAGAGCCCAGAGGCTTCTTCTGCCCTCTTCCACGGCTATCGTGTGGCGCTCCCAACCTTCCTCTCCCTTATTGAGGAAAAGATCTAGGCCCGCCCTACGAACCTTCATCTCAACACTGGAGTAGGTCAGAACCATGTCATCTCGGCCATCGCCATCGAAATCGCCCGCCGTCACGGCCTGAACCAGCGCGAAGCGGCGCACCGGATCTACGCTCAAAGTCTGCCAAGAATTGTCCGGCTGCCCAAGGTTCAGGACATCTCGACGGTTCAACACATGGGACGCGGTCAGAAAGTCGAGACGGCCATCGCTATTGAAGTCACCGGTGGTCAAGGAATCGCCAAAGACTCCGTTGCGCTGCAACCCTTGGTCGCGACGCATCCACTTGCCTTCGCCCAGATTCTCGTAGATCACGCCTCCATAGGCATAAGAGGTAATTACTCCCATGACCTTGCCATCTTTGGAACCCGCAGGCCGGGGACCTTCTCCGAGGGCCAAAATGTCCGGCCGACCATCGCTGTTCCAGTCAACGATTTCGATAGCTCTCGTAGAGAAGCCAGAGGCATCTCCACCTTGGCCGGGAATTTCCAGGTCGAGGCCTTCGCTGGCGATTACGAAGGTTCCAGGCGTTTCCTGGACCACGACCAACAGGCCCCGCAGGTGAAAGCCGAAGGCAATGTCGAGTAAGCCGTCACCATTGAAATCTCCTGCTGCGGCATCGCCATAGTCCCACGGCGCTCGAGGAAACTTCGCCTCGTTCCACACCCGCCATTGACCTTGGCTATTTCCCAGAAACACTCGAGGTACCGGGATTCCTTTGCGGGCAGGACCGTGAATGATGTCCAGATGCCCATCACCGTTCATGTCGGCAACATCGAAGCCATTCCTCCACATTCCGCGCTTCGGAAGCCCCTCATCAAAGGTGTCGAAATAGAGTCGATCCCCGCTGCCGGCTTCGGGTAGGTAGGTTTGAGCGAGCGCTTCTAGATCCTTGATACGCTGAGCTTCGCGCTCCTCCCGAGTGGGTAACTTCGGCACCACAGCGGGCTTATATAACTTCAGGTAGAGATTCTCGTCATCGTGCCGTAGAACCTCGAAGTTGTACCACCTCTTGTATTTGATGCTGGTCTGAGTGTCGTCGATCCATTGATAGGTCCCCTTCAGCTTCGGCAGGGGCTTGACGAAATATTCGCGCCCACCATCATCCTTCAGCCAGACACCATCTGCTGGGACTAGGCTTCCCAGATCGTTCAGAGGATCGTCATCAGAAGAAGGGCCAGAGATCTTCCCAGTGGAGGTCATTACTTGGGAAGAAGACTTCTGAGCGAGGCTCTGCAGAGGAAATAGCAAGGCAACCAACAGCGCCGAGACGGCAATGCCGATATACCAAGATAGTAGATAGGTTTGGGCACGCATGCTTCGATCTCCAATCTGAATCTATGCCTTGTTTTGAACTCTGTCAGCCTCCGGAAGGGATTCCGGAATCTTATGGAAAATGCGCATCAATCTGGCTGAAGAACCCTACGTCATTTCGGACTTCGGCTGCCAGATCAGGCGCATTCCGGACCTACGGGCTCCGGTATCGATCCTAGCAGACTGGAGGGAATGAATCCAAGCACCTGCTTCGAGCCAGCCTTTTGAATCCTCGGCCCCTGTGTCCTTCCAAGAACCTGAACGACTACCACTCCCAGCCCTCTGACGAGAGACCCTTGCGACACGTCATAGGAAAATGCCATAATCGCTTTTCTCCCCTAGCAGAGCCCGCTAGGCGCTCCCCCCTCTTTTCTGCACACCTCAGGAGATTAGGCTTCATGAAACCCCTGGTCCTTCATTCGTACTCCAGAAGAGCATTTGCTGCTGTGGTGTCTTGCTGGTCCCTTCTCTTCCTTTCCAATGATCCCGTCCTCGGGCAATGCGCCTTCTCAGCAGCCAAGACCCCTGCGGCAGGAGCACCTATTCAGCTTTGGGGAGACCTCGAACCATGGGATACGGGCGCCCTACCGAACGCCAGGGACAACTCCGATTGGAACCAGATCGGAAGCTTTGAAACCCACCCCTACGCAATTTCCATGGACGTCGAGCAGAACTGGGTCTTCCTGGCCCAGAATCGCCGCTTCCAGATCTGGAATGCCAACACTCTACCCGGCTCGTTCAACGTCCCCAACTTCGACATCAGCTTGACCTCTATGGCCAATAGCGGTCTCGTCTACACAGATAGTGGACACTCCTTTTTCGTCATCCAGGACATCGATGCCCCGCCCAACAACTCCAACGTGGTGGCCATGGTTGGGGTAGACGGGATGGGCATGGGCGTCTACAACACCACCAACAAAGCCAATCCCTCGCTGATCTACCAAGACCATGGGGGAGGTCGATACGCCCGCCAGGTCTACACCACGACCATCGGCGGGCGTCACTACGCTTTTGTTGCCGGCTCCCAAGACACGGCTCTTCCTGGTGGAGCTTTTGTCTATGACCTAAGCGCTGCCCTGACGTTGACTTCGACACCCTGTGTCGAGGCTCGACCATCCGGATCGAGCTTGTGTCCTGGCGTCTACCAAGGAAAAATCGGTAGCCGTACCAACGTTCGTTACATAGATGGAGCTGGCGATTTTGTCGTCCTAAGCTCGACCTTCAGCCCCGATGGCTTCGAGATCTGGGATGTATCGACGCCCTCTGCTCCAACCCGGGTGATGAACGCACTCACCTCTGACCCGGTATATGGCGTTGCCATGTGGCAGGATGGCTCCAGCTACTACCTGGCGATTCGGACGACCTCCGAAGCGCGGGTCTATAACGTGAGCTGCATTACTGGCGGTACCTGTAACCTAGGCTCCCCGGCCTGGAGCCAGAGCAACACGGTGTCCGGGTCGGAACGGACAGTAACTTTTTCTCGCAGCAACTCCACTCCCTTTGTCTACTATGGCACTAGCCAAGAATGCCTCTCTGGCAATCAAAATGAGTGGCTACTAGACGTCTCAAACCCGAGTTCTCCTGTGGACATTTCTCCGCAGGGTACAGTCGTCATCGGAGGCCAGGCCGTCAGCTATTGGGGCTGGTATTACTGGAATAACGGCGTACACGGCTTTAACCGCACTGCTCCCCGTATGGGCAAGTTCTCCGGTGAGTACTTCTTCCGTGCCGGCTACTCGATCTTTGACGTGCACAAACGCACAGGAGGTTCGCCTCCGGTAGCGAGCTTCTCCTGGGCTCCCTTGGAGATCTACCCAGGCACCTCGATCCAGTTTACCGATGGCTCAACGGGTAGCCCCGACGGGTGGGATTGGGATTTTCTTCCGGATGGCGTTCCTAGCAACTCTAGTCAGCAAAACCCCAATGGAGTCAGCTTTCCGTCCCCAGGAACCAAGACCATCAACCTGGAAGCGAGCAATTCGGCGGGCTCGGACATGACCTCTCGATCCCTTCAGGTTCTTCCAGCAGCCCCCAATATCGGAAACGTTGCAGCGGTCCCGAACCCCGCCTTGATCTGCCAGCCGGTGACCTTCACGGCTCAAGGCGTCACGGGCCAACCACCTTTAGGCTTCAGCTGGGTGGTTCGAGACAACCAGGGGGCGAGCGTCGCCACTGGCAGCACGAACCCTTTCACCTGGAGTACCTCTCCAGGGGATCTGGCGGGCTCTCCTTATTCTGCTGAAGTTACCGTAATGAACTCCACGGATAGCGATATGAGTACCAGCCCGCCCGTTTCCTTGAGCTCCCTACCCCCTCTTCCCCAATCTGAGACCTTTACTCCCATCATCACCAGCGAGGATCCCCCCACTAGCGGAACCGTGCAGTTCATGGTCTCGGTCGGCGGAGCTACCGAGTGGAATTGGAACTTTGGAGACAACCCCGGCGGTGGTCCCGATGGGGATGGCTACGAGGGCTGGACATCCGACCCGATTCTTGGCCCAAGCCCCACAAACGTCTTTGATACCGCTGGCATCTACTCGGTACGGGTCAAAGTGAGGAACTGCCTCGAGTCAGCAAGCGAGAGTAGCGCCCTCGAGGTGGAGATCCTCTCGGTGGTCCCCTTGGTTGCAGATTTCTCAGCCGTGCTGTTCTGTCAGGCAGGGACCTGTTTCGCCGATGCTGGTGACCCCATCACCTTCAACGACGATTCCCTCGGAGAACCAGAGTTCTGGGACTACGACTGGGATGGCGACGGCTCTTTCGAGGATGCCGGGAACACCAGCCCGGTGGCCAGCCATGCCTACGATGACCCGGGACTGTTTCGGCCCGTTCTGCGAGTACGGAAGGGCGCTTCCCAGAACACCTTCGAACATGAGTTCGTCATCAACGTAGGCAATGTCGACCCGGATCCCAGCATTTCGGTTAGCGGCCCGGGCAGCGTCGTCATCGACTCCTTGGCTACCTTCAATGCCACTGCCAGCGACTGCGCCCCCGTCTCGACCGGATGGACTTGGACGACAGATGGCGGCTCAGGCGCCTCGACGGGCCCCTCCATTGACCTGAGCTGGTCTACGCCAGGGACTAAAACAGTGACTGCCTCCAACAGTGCTTGCGGTAGCGCCCAGGGCTCTTCGATGATCACAGTCATCGATGCCACTGCGATCTTCGTAGACGGCTTCGAAGCGGGAGATACCAGCGCCTGGACCCTCACCGTGACACCCTGAGAAATCCACTTAGGCCTCTCTCGGAAGGGCTGCGCGCCGTAGCAGGCCGCAGCCTTTCCCATCTCGAAAATGTCTCAAAGCCATAAGACCCAAGACTCAACACTAGTTTCCCCCCGAATCGCCCTCCCATCTTAAACCCCTCAAAAACTTCATTCTTTTACGACTAGCATCGTTCAATCTCAGGAGAGATTGGGGCATTTTTATGGTATAAAAGCATTAACATTCATTCTCGACCTCTCTAGGAGTCACAGATGCCCTTCCCTCTCCGGCCGAGTCTCGCTGTCGCCTGCGTTTTGCTGTCACTCCCTGCCACGGAAAGCGCAGCGCAAATTCCACCAGAAAATGCTTCTGGTGACTGCGCCTTTTCTCTAGACAAGACTCCTGCGCTTGGGGTCCCGTCATCCCTTTGGGGAGAGCTAGAGCCCACAGATATCGGTCAACTTCCAGGCTCTCGGGACACCACCGACTTCGACCAGGGTGAGGACTTCGAGCCGTTCCCCTATTGGTTTTCCCTCGACATCGAGGAGGGATGGCTCTTTGCACTAGCAAACCGCCGACTGCAACTTTGGGACGCTCGCACGAGCCCAAACAAACCGATCCTACGAGCAAACGTTGGTGCGACTGCACTGATTCAGCAAGGGATGACTTGGGGGCCAGATCCTCACGCCTTTTACCTGTTCAGAGATATTGATGCGCCAGAAGGAGACAGCGATCATGTTGCCCTGGTGGGACAGAATCACATCGGACTCGTCGTCTTCGACACGACCAACAAGACGCAGCCTCGATTCAAGTACCAGGACCGAGGAAACGGACGCAATGCCGCTGAGGTTTACACCAACCGGATCGGAGACCGAGCCTATGCCTTCGCAGCCGCTGAGACCGGCCCAGGGGGAGTCTTCGCCTATGACCTAACAGCTGCCGCAGCTCTTCCAACCCCCTGTGTCGACCAACAGCCTGGCAGTACCTCTCCCTGCCCAGGCGTCTTTTTAGGCCCTGTTGGTGACCGGAGCAATGCCCTGGCCGTGGATGGGGTCGAGACTTTCCTGGCCATTGCTTCCGGGCACTTTCCGACCGGGCTCGAGATCTGGGATGTCGCGAACCCCCGGAATCCCGAGCCACTGCTCGCAGGACTGGATAGCGAAGACGTGTATGGGGTAGCGCTCTGGCGCCAAGGCCCTTCTTATCTCCTCTCCGTTCGCACCCTGGAAGAAGCTCTAGTCTTCGATGTCACTTGCATCGCTACAGGGCCCTGCTCTCTCCCTGCCCCTATCTGGTCTCAGGAAATGGTCCGCTCCCCTACCGGCACGGTCACGGACTCGCTGAGTGACGGCACACCATTTCTCTACTTTGGTAGCCGGAACGACTGCCAGGAAGGCAACCAGAACGAGTGGCTCTTCGAGATGAACGACCCGACGTCACCCCGCGATGTCACCCCGCCGGGGACCGTTGTCATCAACGGCGAACCGATCAGCTATTGGGGCTGGTATTACTCAGCTAACGGCATTCATGGATTCAATCGGGTTGCCCCCAGGATGGGCAAATTCGCCGAAAGATACTTCTATCGAGCTGGACATTCTGTCCTGGACGTTCATCGCTGGAACGCTCCCAACGCGCCGATTCCCTTCTTTGCAGATGGCTTCGAGTCTGGAGACACCAGTCGTTGGACCTCGACGACCAACCAATGAGGACGACCAGCTAGTGAGCTAGCCCTAACGAACTAGGGTAACTGGGGGGAGGAGTAGTCCCCGAAGAAAAAACTCCCGAAGGTTCTCTGATCAAATTTCGTCGGCAAAAGCCGGCTTGAGGCTCCGGAAAAGCCACAGCCCCAGGACCAGGCTACCCACTGACCAAAGGGTCAACCAGCCGAGGCCTGGGATCCACTGAAGCTCTCCACCGAGCAGAGCCTCCCGGTAGAGAGCCACCAAGGTCGTCAGAGGATTGAGCTGAATCCATCGAGAATACGCTTCCGGTACGAGCCCAAGAGGGTAGACGATGGGCGTCATATAGAACCATCCCATAAAGATCATCGTCACTACCTGAGCTGTATCGCGGAAAAAGACATGGATGGAGCTCAGGATCAGCCCTAGGCCAAGAGTCAGGGAGAACTGCAGAGGAAGAGCGATCGCCAAGAGAGGCCAACCGGAAACAGCAAACTCCCCCTTGAGCATCAGAATCACAAAGAAAACTACGGTCGCGATCCCTTCGTGCAGGAGGGCTGCAACGCAGACTGCCACAATCAACAACTCGGAAGGGAAGCTCAACTTCTTGACCACGGCCGCATTCTCGGTAATCGCAGTGGACGAGCGTAGAACTCCGTCATTGATGGCCGTCCAAGGCAGCAAACCACAGAAGAGAAAAATCCCGAAGCTCTCGGTTCGCTCGCCGATCGGCGAAATACTCATCACCGTGCCAAAAATAAAGCTAAACAAGATCAGCTGATACAGGGGCTGCACGAAGGACCAGAGAAAACCGAGTATCGAACCAGCGTAGCGCCCCTTGAAGTCACGCCTCACCAACTCACGAAGGAGAAAGTAATGCTGCTTCATCTGCTTTGCTCCGCCTTGGCGAGGGAATCCCTATTCGCCTGATGAGTTTTCATGAGGAGGAAGATTCTGTGGCAAGGGCTAGCGGAGAAACCGACAACCTCTCAGAGGGCTCACTCGAGCCCTAGGCCCCCAGGCGAAACTACCGGCGACGGGCTCGCTCCCGGAGGATTTCATGAGCCCGCTCTAAGGTGAGATTTTCGTCGATGGTCAGCGACTGTACTTCAGTCCAGCCCTCTTCGCCTTCTATGGTCTCGCGGTAGCGAAGCTGGCCGTCGGCTGTTTCCCAGCAGACCAACCCGTGGTCACCGCTTTCAGAAGAGAGAAAGGTGAGTCCCTGATTCCCCGTCTGTGGTGCCAGGCGGTCTGCAACCGCATAGAGACGGATGATATGAGCTGGCCTGCTCTGGGCGTAAATGGGGAGAGGTTCCTGCCCCTCGGGAGATTCATATGGAACCCTGAGAAGAGTCAAGCGACTGTCCTCGAATTCTCTCTGCATCCCATCCCCACCAAAGACCCTCGAACCGATATCGATAATCGAGTTCCCCACGCCACCAGCCAGAAAATCCAGTGAAATGCCGGGACCATTCGAACTGTTCGCGATCTCCAGCACTGAGGCTTCTGCAATAGAAGCTAGATAAGCCTTGACGCTCAAGTGGAATGAAAAGCCAATATCGATAATCGTATTCCCCACTCCTCCGGCCAGGGAAGATAGACCACCTAAGGCAGGACCGTTCTCTCCACTTTCTTTGATGAACAGACTCGCTTGGTAGGCCAGCAATCCGAGCTCCATCGTGATTGGCCTGATTTCGACGGTGACGAGCCGTCCAGTTTGAGGGTCAGGAAAACCAACCATGACAGTCCGTGAGTCTCCTCCAGACTGAACGGTTGGAGGGCCCGCGATGATTTCGGAGGGAGAACCAGGACTTTCAGAGTGAGGGGCGAGGGAATTCAGGTTGACCACAGGGTTCCAACCTAGAAATACGCCCTCCTCGAAGATCATGGGGGCATAGCTAACCGCCCCGGAGGGGCTAGCCGAAGTCTCTTCTTCCGCCCAGACTAAGTGAACGATGGTACGCCGGACCGAGCTGGGAGCTTCATCGGCAGAGTCCGCTGTATAGACTTCTCGAGTCACAGAGAAACGAGAACTCCCAGGATCAACTTCCCCGCTGTTGTGCACATCGACCACATCGAGCCATTGACCTTCCCGAAAGCTACCCAGAACAAGGGTCGAGCTTGCTGGTCTGGCGCTGTGCCACAGCACAAACAAGGTTCGGGACGCGTCTTCAAAAAGCAAGGATGGGCTGGACTCTACGGCCTGATTTTCTGTCCCTGGGACCAAGAACCTTTCGACATCCTCACCTGGAGTTTGAACCTCGAGGACAAGCACAGAGGTTTCCGCCGGGAGCTCGGTGCTGCCCACAAAAAGCTCTCCATAAGCCCCTGCGGTAACCCGATAGAGATGCCCAGACTCGTCTAGCAACGACGAACCCAGAGTTCCTGCCTCTGCTGCGAGAGGAGAAAACCCAACAAGAAGGGAGAGGAAGATAACTTTCCAAAGATCTTTTTTCATTTCGGTCACGCCTTGAGGTTGACCATCGTTCGGGCATCAATCAGCATCAACATCTCTGCCAGATAGGGTGCCTCGGGATAAAACTTCTCCTGGAGGCGGTCGAAGAAGTGCCTCGCTGAGGCGTCATCTCCAGCCTGCTTAGTCGCTTCTCCGAGTAGGAAGAGAGACGACTTGACCGCGGCAGGGTCATCCGTTCGGTCTGCAATCGCCAAAGCTGCCTCTCCGTGCCGAATTGCCGATCTTGGCCGGCCGTGCTCTAGATGAGCAAAGCTCAGGCTGATCATCGTGTTCATGGCTGCCCAGGCTTGATCGAGACGGCGAAGACAGCGCAAGCTCTCGAAAAGAGCTTCGAAACCATCCTTCCGACGACCCAAGATGATGTAGCAGTAGCCCAGGTTGTCCAAAATCGGAGCTCGTCTCTGACTTCCTCCTTCGGCCAGGAGCGCCAGAGCTTGCTCGAATTCTTCAACGGCCTCGGAGAAATAACTGGCTGCCAAAAAGGAGAGACCGATCTCATTGTGAGCCATGGCCACGAATTCCGGCTGGTCTAATCCCTCGGCATGTTGCCTGGCAATTCGGCCGTAAAAGAGAGATTTTTTGGTGTCTTTGCGCAGGTGATAAGCCCGAGCGAGACTCAAAGCTGTTCGAACTTTCGTCTCTGGGTCCGAGCTCTGCAGAAGCAACTGGCCGAGCTGTTTCACCAACTCGGTACTGGGCGCTAGCTCGATAGCGACTCGAGCCCGGTTCACCGTTGCCAGACCGATCAAGATCTCACACCCAATTTCTCGGGCGGTGTCCAAGGCTTTGTCGAGCACTTTCACCGCAGCTTCGAAATGCCCATCTCGGGTCAGCTCGAGGGCTTCCTCCCGCAACGAACCATAAAGAGTCATCGAGCCACTACTTGTATCCCGGGCCAAATCAATATCTCCTCAAACCTACTTCCCAAGACATACGGGACGGTAGTCTATACCCTCTAACTGCTGTTCGATACAGCTCGCCCACCGAACAGGTCTTTAAAAAACGGGGCAAATTCAATGAGTTTTCCATCCATCAGATGGCTACCTCAGCGACAACGGCTGCATTTGCTCCATCTTTCGGGTTATCTAAAAAAGGTCGACCTCCTGAAATGCTACAACAGCATGGGCGGGGCGTCAACCAGTCAAATCGCACCGGGTCGAAGCTCCATCCCTGCACCGAGACTCAACACCCAAGCAGAGAAGTCATCGGTGTCTGGAGATGCGAGAACTCCCTCCAGAAGCCGACGTAATCGTCCTGTCGGTCCAGTGAAGGTAGGGTCTGGGTGAAGGACGCAGGTAATACCGGTTCACACCCGATTGCGCAGTAGCAAAGCAGCAACAAAGCTGGCGCCAAGAGTTCGGGGCTAAACCTCTCAGGGGTGTGCAATCAACAACAATGCTGGCGCCCTCCTTCGAGCTGCCTCCAGGGCTCGCAAGTGATTTCCCGGATCTAGAGCAGCAAAACTCTCATCCAGAATGACAATTTCTGCTTGTTGCAGCAGGGCTCGAGCGATAAACAGACGGCTGCGTTCACCGTGGGAGAGCTGCCAGCCGGTCTCCCCGACCATCTGCATCAAACCTCCGGGCATACGACCTAAAAGCTCCCCCAGTCCCAAATCTCGGCAGACCTCTTCCGCTTCCGTTAGATCACTCGGTGTTGGCGGCCACCCCCTGCCCATCAGCAGGTTGAAAGCAAAGGTTTCGCTAAAAACGTGGTTCTCATGAAATTGGGGAGCGCACACGGCGCTGCTACGCCAGGCGGTGCTCCCCAGAGTCGGGAGGTCCAGACCGCCCCGAAGGAGCAGTCCCGAGTCAGCCTTCCTCAATCCACTGAGCACAGCCGCCAGGGTAGATTTTCCGCCACCGGAAGGTCCTTCCAACAACCAGTGATCCCCGGCCTCGATCCGCAGGTTGGCTGCTTCGAGCACAGGTCGCTCCTGACCTGAGTAGCGAAACACCAGGTCCCTGGCTTCCAACAGGAGCTGACCGACCTCAGGCTCCTCATCGCGCCTGATCGTATTTTCAGCATGAACTCCCGGCGCTGGCGCATCCCGTCCGGCTCGCTCTGCAGCCCGAAACAGACCCGCGGATTGGCTCCAACTTACCCATGCCCGAGAAAGATGCATGGATCCTTCACTGATCTTGCTAAACCCTCCATGGGCAGCCAACATCCCTCCTATTCCTATCGCCAACTCTCCCTGGGAGCCAAGCCCCCAGATAAAGGCCGGGGCCAACACACAGCCACTCACGACCAACCAACCTCGGGGTACCAGAGCAATCAAATAAGCTTTGGCGGAATCAACCGCCACCGAGCCCCCTAGATAGTCATCGAGAAGGCGGTCTTCGGCTTCGTGCCACTTGCTTCGGGGCTCCTGAGCGAGACGGGTCCGATGCCCGAGGAGTCGCTCGACGAAGTCGTGGGTCATCCGCAGCCGGCTCTTCGTCCAACCACGAAAGACCCCCAAGAAGTTTTGGGTGACGACCCCCGTCAGGAGCAGCCAGAAGGACAAGGCTGCAAAGTGCAGTACTCCGGATACTCCAGCCGCAACGACGAGAAAGGCCAGCCCCAGATCCATCACTCCAGCGACGGCGAGAAAACCGCCGTTCATAGCCATGGACTCTACGGCTTCCGATTCAACGACCCTCCCCAGTAGTTGGCCAGTGCCCTGACACCGAACCTCTTCCGGGCGCTGCTCCAAGGCTCCTTGCAGCAACCTTCTCTTGAGCAGAGCTCCAAAACCCACCGCGAGCTTGGCCCGAGACCAAGTACTCACCAACCGGAGGGGTACGATCGTGAACAGCAGCAGCGCCCATGCCAACAACCAGGGCCGCGACAGCAATCCTTGAAGGGCCCCTCGACCGAGTAGCAACCAGGACAATAGAAAGAGCAAGTACTGAACGACATAGGAGCCGAGAAACAGGGCCAAGTGTTTACCAAGACCGGCAGCTCGAAATTGGACCGAGAACGAGCTTCCCGGTGGCAGTCGAAGATGCCAACAACCACCTACATACTCGCCACCGAGGCGCTCGCGGAGCAGGGCTTCGCGAGCTTTTGGCCTCTTTCTAGGAGACAGAACAAGGCGCTCCAGCAGGCTTTCGATCTCTGCCGCTGCGGGTAGATCGAGACGATCGCGCAAGGCAGCAGCGACCACCGAAATGGTCACCCGCCGCACTTTGCGATCCTGCCCGAGAAGACTCAGTCCATGGCTTCGACTCCGCAATACCAGAAGCCATGATTTCTCGCCGTTCTTGCCCTCTAGCTGAAGCAGTGCTGGCGCACAACTTGCCAGCAACTCCTCGACCTCTCCGTACCGGGCGTGTACGGATTCCACCTCGAGCTTCAAGCGGCTGGCACAATATTCCAGACGTTGACTGACGGGCACAGCCCCCCCGGCCCTCAGCCCTGAGACGAAGCCGCCATCGTGGCTCCAACCGACAGCTCGAGACAAGACTTGGACGCCCTCCTCAAGCTGATCCTCGGTCCAAAAAGATGACACCAGATCCCTATCCATGAGTTTCCTGCTCCGCGTCTCTCAAAGCCGTTAGCTTTCCCTGCTCCAACCAAAGTCGCTTCCAGTCGCCGCGGCGCAACTCTTCGTGCACAGCGGTCTCCCGGGCCAACAAGTCCTGAAAGACAGGTGCGGAGGACCGCAGCAGCTCTTTCGGAGCACCGGATTCGACGAGCTGGCCATCTTTCACCACCAAGACTCGCGAAAAGCTCAACGTCGAACGAATGTCATGGGTCACACAGAGCAGGGTCGACGTAGGCCACCATTGGCGGGCACGGTCCATGAGCTTGCCGCGAACCTCGGCATCCAGACCCCGAAATGGCTCGTCTAATAGGACCAGGCGAGCGTGACGACGCATCAACGCACGGGCCAGGCGCACCCTTTGCCCCTCACCACCGGAGACCAATCCACCGGATTCCCCGAGGGCTGTTTGCAGCCCGTTCGGAAGACCTTTCAGCATCTCTTTCAGGCAGGCCGCCTCGAGCACCTCATCGACGGGGAGAAGAGAATCTTCTTTGCATCCGTAAGCTAGGTTGTCCAGTAAGGAACGGTTCCAGATCTGAATAGCCGGGTCGACCCAGGCAGTCTCTTTACGCAAAGAGTCCAGGAGACAGGGAGTCAAGAGCTCACCCTCGATTCGAATTTCCCCTTCTGCCATGCGGTGCCAGCCCAGGAGCGAGCCCAATAAGGTGGACTTGCCAGCGCCGGAGGGCCCGACGATCGCGACATGCTCTCCGGGTTCGATCTCCAGGTTGATGGCATCGAGAATGCGGTGTCCACCAGCATCGACGGCAACTCCAGCCATCCGGATGCTGACCCCACTCCCTCTAGATGGGCTCGCCTCGGACGGAATTGCCGGCGCCTTCGACACCCTTTTCTTGGATGCCTCCTTTCCGATGACACCGACAGACTCGACAGAAACGAGAGGCTCCAACATTCGGCGGGCGGTGTTTCCCAAAGCGGGGTATTGCTGAGCAACCAAAGCCAGCTGCCCTGCCCGCACGGGCAAGCTCAACGCCCAGTAGGCCACCAGGAGGACCTGTCCTCCACCGCTCTCGAAGACGTGGTGGAAGACCAGAGCGGCGGCGAGTCCGTAGCCCACGGCGGCCTGGCCAAACTCCAACCAGAGCCCGGATCGCTGCAGTCTCAGCGCCGCCTCGTACCACTCGCGAAGAAGGCCCTCATGCTCTCGGCGCAAGGGTCGCTCCGCAGCATGGTTACGTAAGGGCACCAATCCGACGAGAGCATCGAGGTAGAACCGGCTCAGAGTTCCCGTGTGGGTCCGCATTCGCAGTTCCCTTTCTGCCAATACGGGCTGAGCCAGCAGCGGCAGCAAGAGGGCCAAAAGGAGAGCCAATAGGGCCCCCATCCATAGCGAGGAGTCCAGCCAGATCAGGCCGACAGTGGTCATCCCCAACTGGAGCACCAAACGCAGCATTAGACTCATCAGCTCCGGCACCATGCGAAGACCGTGAGCGCTATGCCCACGTTCGGCCATGTCCGAGCTGAGGCGACTGCGAAAATAGTGGTCATCGAGGGCCGGCAGCCTACGGAGGAAAGCTAGGCGCATGCGCGTTTCCAGATGCCGCCCCAAGCCCAAGACTCCCTTGAACACAGGCACCTCGAGCATGAGCTGAGCCAGCAAGAAGACGGCCAACGCGGCCGCCATCAGCCCGCGCTGCTCGACCATGGGCAACTTCTGACCAAGGTCGAACAGACCCCGAAACAGCAGTACCTCGACCAAGACCGTTACCGCCGAGACCGCAAGAGCTCCGCTGATCAGTCCAGGAGCGAGAAGACCTCCGGCACGCATCTTCCCTAGCATTTCTCGAAGCGGATGAGTGGCGGGGGACTGGAGTCTCGCCGCAAGCTCCTCCCCTTGTTCCATCGCCCCCCCCTCCGGTTGGCCGGTGAAGTTCCGAGGGTCCTTCTGGGCGGAAACCTCCGGTCGGTGGACCCGAACCAGAACCGCCCCCGAAAGGAAAAGCTGCTCTCCACCGGTCTCCGGGTCTACCTCGGTGGCACGAACGGACCAATACCTCGAAGGTATCTCGAAGCTTCTTGGGCCTCTCCCTTCGGTAGGCTCCGAACCAGTACGGTCCGGCGACAGGCCACCCGTCAGCAGCTCATCCACCAACCGGACCGCAACATCTCCCCGTGCCAAGCCTCCGGTCGCGATGAGTGAGGCGGTCATCCGGATAGCCGCATCCAAAGTAGCGAGGGCCGACCAACCAATATCTGCCAAGACGATCTCGCGCCACCGGCTACATGTTTCCGGGGAAGCACCGAGTGACCGAGCGCGAGCGGCCAGGCTTTCTAGAGACTCCGGCGAAGCTGCCCAATCCCGCCAAGCCCCTGCGGGCACCGCCATCGTGTGTCGGTAGAGCTCGTCGAGAAAGGCCCGCTCTTTCATCCAACGCCGCCCCACCGCCGGATCCATCACCTGCACCCAGTCTCCATGGCGACGCCATAGGAGAACGAAATGAGTCGCCCCCATCGGTAGCCGCACCACTACGATGGCCGGCAAGGCCCGTGCCTGAGGAAGAAGTACCTGGTCCGCTGGCAACATGATCTGCTCCGCTGCCAGGCCGAGCAGACGAGCCACTTC
Source organism: Deltaproteobacteria bacterium (assembly GCA_022601195.1). GTDB lineage: Bacteria > Acidobacteriota > Thermoanaerobaculia > Multivoradales > JAHZIX01 > JAHZIX01. The sequence goes on along the minus strand of JAHZIX010000029.1, from coordinate 111,074 downwards.
TTCCATCGTATCGATCGACGTTCCGTCGAGACTGGTCTGGCAGGCATCCCGGAGTCGGTCGTAGCTGACTCCTATTCCAAAACCCTCGAGCAGGCTCTTGAGAGCCGCTGGGCCGCAGTCCATGGAGGAGGTTTGCACGACCTCGGGCGCAAACAACCGGCGCCGCGGCATCTCCCTTCGACCATTGCTTCGATCTTCCATTCCGGCCTACCCCCTCGCAGCCCGGGGAACTGAACGCCGCTTACCGATAACTCGGAGCAGCAGGGCTGCTGGGGACACGGTCTCGACCTCTACCATGACCCTCCCAGGCAGTCCGTGCTGCAAAGGCAAGGAACTGGCGCTCGCCTTCTCGATCAAGAAATCAGCCCTCAGCAACCCTCCCCGCTGATCACCAGCGACCTCTTCCAACAGCACCTTCGCGGTCCCAAACTCGACCCAGGGAAATCCATCTAGGCGAAGCTGCCCTGTCTGGCCGGTCCGCAGACGCCCTAGGGAGCTCGTCAAGGGAAATCGAGCCACGACTCTGAGCTCTGTAGAGGGAACCAAAGTACCCAAGCTCTCCTCGGGGCGAAGAACAGCCCCCGGGGGAAGAACAGCCAGCTCGATCAGGCGACCTGAGACGGGTGCTTTGATGAAGAACTTGTCGACTTCCTGGCGCAAAGAGGCCGCCTTGGCTTCGGAAGCTTCGGCAAGGGAAACCACCTCAACAATCTGTCGAGCGATCTCCCCCAGGGCCACCTCTCGCTCGTGCCGCTCCCGAGCCAATTCACCCTTCGCCTGAACCACGCCACGAGCTGCTGCTAGCGCCTCAGCTTCCCTCTCCTGAGCCGCGGCTTTGATAGCGACCAGATCCCTGGCAGATAACAGCCCCTCCTGACCCAGGCGCTTCGAGCGATGGACTTCGTCCTGTGCCGCCTCGAAGGCGGCCTGCGCTGCTTTGTGCTCAGCCTCTGCCCGTTCGACGGAGGCCCCCAGAGAGGTCGCTGCATGGCGGGCTACCGACCTTGCCGAAGCCTCCACCTCACGCAACCGCCGGGCCTCTTCCAGAAAACCGGATCGCCTACGGCTCTCCTCGAGGAATAGAAGTTCCTCCGCTTCGGACTCCATGGCGAGCAAAATATCCCCGGCCTCTACCTCATCCCCGGCGGCAACGAACAACTTCGATAGGCGCCCACCCTTCTCGATAGCTATTGGGATTCCATCTCCCTCAACCTGCAGGCGAGCCTCTTGACTGGTTAGATAGACAGGAACAGAAGAGAAGAAGAACCAGCAGAACCAAGAAATCAGAAAGAGCAAGGCCAACGGCACCCAACGCAGAGCCCGCCAAGGAGAATCCCCCTCCAGGGATCGCAACGTACTGTTGAAGTGGGTCGACATTTCACCTCCCGAAACCCTCAACCGATAAGTCCAACAACGACCGGCCTTCCATTGGCAGAGACAGATTTGCCCTTGCGCCAGCCCTCAGCTCAGCCGACGGCCGCTATATCTATAAAGGCGTGAAATCTGTCGATTCCTAGTCAATTGCGAGAAGAATTGGGCGGGAGCCTGGGGAGCACCTACCGGCTAGGTAGAGCAGCTAAGCAGAGCGACAGCTCATCAAGACAGCTAGATTCGACGGGCGGAGGATCTAGAGAATGTTGACCAACCCTCGTGTATCCGTTCTCAAGAGAAGATCCGGGAGACTCTCGAACTCGGGCAAAAAACGATGGTGAAGCTCTCTGTAGTAGCCGTAGGCGGCCGTCTCTTCGCCCGCTAGCTTGTGGGCTTCCCCCAGCAAGTAGAGGGCCTTCTTCTGTGCCCCCTGTCTAGATTGGCGGTCGGCGAGGCCACGGGCGACATTCCCGTGCGCCAGAGCCCCTATCGCGTTGCTTTGCTCGAGGTAAGCGAAGCTCAAACTCAACTGGGTTTCCAACTCGATCCAAGGTGTGGCCGCTGCTTTCGCTGTGGTCAACGATTCACTTAGCGCCCGCAAAGCTTCCCCCAAACGCCCCAAGAGCACCAACGACACACCAACACCCTCGAGCAGAAGGCTGCGCCGATCGCCCTGTCCGGCTGGCCCTAGCAGCTCCAGCCCTAGCTCAAAGGCTCGCAAGGCTTTGGAGAAGTCATTCGAAGCTAGGTAGCGGACCCCTAGACAACTGTGCACGTCCGCCTGGAAGTGCCGATTTTTCCCTGCTGGTACCAGGGCACAATTCGCATAGAACTCCACCTTGGCCCATTCTTCGCGCCCCCGGTAGATCGAAGCCAAAGCAACGCAGGCTCGGAATCTCGTTTCCTGCGTGACACCATTGGTGATGAGCCTTCGTAGCTCTGCTATCCCTTCGACCTTGGGGTCGACCTCCGCATGGACACGACACCGATTCACAATAGCCATCTCGAGGAGCGCTGGCAGATCCTTGGCCAAGGCAATACCCTCGCAACGCTCCAGATGAATCAGCGCTTGCTGAAATTGACCTGAGCGAATCAAGCGGGTGCTCTCGTCTCTTTCCTCCAGATATTCAGGGGGCGGTATCGGGCTGACTGCTTCTCCGAGGTAGCTCACGACGTCTCCTTCGTGTCAGTGCCCCTTCCCTTCAAGGCCCTGGGTCACTACCAGAGCTGCCTATGGGGTTGACACATAACGCTATCGGAGCGTAGCATGGCCAACCTGATAGAGTTATCAGCGTAGATCCTGAACTTAGCCCTCCGCCGTATCGCGAGAGGGTCGCGAGGCACAAAGATGACGACAGCGACCAAAATCCGGCAAGTACAGTTGGTTGGCCAAAAAATCCGCCGACTACGCAAGCAACGCAACCTGACGCAGACGGAGCTTGCCAGCAGGATTGGTATTCAGCAGTCAGATCTTTCTCGCATGGAGAAGGGCGAATACCGGGTTAGCCTGGACACTCTCTTTCGTATCCTGGGAGAGTTCGGCATGGGCATTAGCGAGTTCTTCGACGAAATGGCCCATGAAAGCCTCGACGCGACAGATGTTCAACTCGTCAAGACCTTCAACTCTCTTCCCTCTCAAGCACAGAGGGAGGTCAAAGAATTCATAGCCTTTAAGCGAGAGCAAAAAGATTCGAAGCAGGGTCGGGCGTAGAGATCATGACGATCCGACTGCTCATTGAAGAGCCTCAACCGAACTTTTTCTCCGGTGACCCGTCCTATCTAACCCTTCGGGATCGAGGTGAGGCAGCTTTACAGGCCGGCCGACCGGAAGAGGCCTATGCCTTGTTCGACGCATCTCTAAGAAAAGCCAATGCCTTAGAGGATCCCATCTTGGTGGATCGTGCCGTTTGCAACCGTGCTGCGGCACGAATCGTCCTGGGCAAGGTCGAAGCGGTAGTGCCGGAGCTGCGAACGGTACTCAATCACCATGCCGATGCGACCAACTCTCGCCTGGCGGCCTATAACTTGGGTCGCTCCTACGAGCAGAAGAAAGATTTCAAGAAGGGGGCCTTCTACGCCAGAACCGCCCTCAATTACTCACAGCAGCTGGAACGCTCCGACTGGATCGCCTCCAGCCTCAATCTTCTCGGTATCTGCCTACTTGGTGACAGCCTTTTCGAGGAAGCCTCGGAGTGCTTTCAGGAAGCACTCGATCTGCTGGAAGCGAGCCAGAGAGATCGCTACTTCACAATCCTCGACAACCTGGGCTATTGCGACCTTATCTTAGGCCGCAAACGGCGGGGTCTAGAGCGCCTCTACCGGAGTCTCCGCGGCTTACGTCGAATCTCATCCTATGAGAATCGGATGGTCTGCCGGCTTCATCTGACCTTTGCTCTCCTCGACCTAGGCCACTACCGCCTGGCAGAAAGACACGCCACCGCAGCCCTGAGCCTCGCGGAGCTTGCGGTCCACCAAGAAGGAAAGAAGAACGCCCTCTATTTGCTGGGGCAAGCCTACCGACTTGGTGACCAGCCAGAAAAAGCTGCAACTTTCTTTAGCCAACTTCAACAGGAGTTCTTTCCATCATTCCCGGAAGTCTCGAAATTCCTCATGGTGGTGGATGTTCTCCCAATGATTAACCTCAGGGCATAACAATGTTGAGATCCAAAACCCTCACGACCCTCTCGGCAACCCTGGCGCTCTTTCTGGGTGTTCTGGTCTCTCCGCCCGCCTCTTCTCAAAACATGGCTCTTGGTGGACACGGCGAGATCTATCAGCTCTTGATCGGCTCGAAGAGCGAGTTGTTTCCCGGTTGGAAGGGGCAAGATACTCCCGTTCTGGCCTTGGACATCTCTCACCAGGACGGTACTCGGGCGCGGCTATTGGTTCCTGAAACCGACCGAGCCCAAGATACCGAGGCGATTTCGGCATTGTTTTACGAGGAAGTCTCCGAGACGATTTTTCTAGTGTGGGATAGCCGGGTCAACAACATCCACTCGGTACTGAATCTGGCGAGCTACAACTCTGAAGGCTGGTCGGAAGTCATTCAAGTTCGAGGCGGCTGGCTGACTCCCCGAACCGCTCCACGAATTGCGGTAACTCGGGATCGCCATGAGACGACCACCGGTGCCACTTCCGAAACGGTCCACCGCACCTATATCCACCTTCTCTGGTGGGAAGGTCCCGATTCTGGCGACGAGATTCTCTACACTCCGATCCTTCTGGAAAATGGCCGCCGCATCGAGAATCACGCAGTGATTCGCTTGGGAGACTTGATTTCCGGCAGCGACGAATTCGAGGGTGCTTCGGTCTCAGAGGCTCTGGCCCAAACTCCGTCCCTCAGGCTCGGTCCTGGCGGCGAGACTTTGGTAGTGGGATTCAGCGATACCGCGCGTGGTTCGATGCACTTCATGGAAATCCGCCCAGCCTCCGGAAACATCTCGAATCTCGCCGGAGGCCTTGGGAACCACATTGTGGACATCGGCTACGCTCTGAGCTGGCGAGACAACCAGCTGAGTTTTGCCACGGCGGTGCGCGAGGATGTTCATCGTCTCGGCGAGAACCTTCATCCCAGCATTCGGAGCTTTCTGGCGAGAGAAGTCTTCTACCTACTCTCAGAAGCGTCGCCGCAAGAGATCTCCCTAGAGGAACTAGCCGAGCAGGCTCAGAATTTGATGATCGAGTCCAGCGCAGACCTACTGAGTGGCCGCCTAACCAACCTCTCCGGAGGCCTTGGGAACCATATTGTAGATATCGGGTTCCGCTCGGAAGCGGGAGGACCGGTTGGTGGTTACTTTCTGACCTCCCGTCACATCCGCTCCCTGCCGGCACCGATCACTCCTGAAGCTCCAACTAGCCTCTACCTGTCGGCAACGGGGTCCGAGGCTATTGTGGCCTGGGAAGAAGAGGGGCACCTCCACTACATGGAGACAACCACCGAAGGCTGGACCGATCCGGCTAGCCTGGTTCCAGGGGCGGATTTAGATCTGTCTACGCTGCACCAGGTTCTACGGCAGCGTATCTCCAACCGCTAGCTCTTGACTTTTCCTTCGTCTCTCTGTTCCGGGAGCCCATGGGAGACTTAGGATTTCCAAAGTCTCAGGCTAGAACGAATTTCTCGGCCGTGGGTTGAGCTGGAAGTACTTCATAGCCTCTCGACTCGAGACTCCGAGCGAGTCCTTCCTTATCCTCTGGCGGAACCAGAATAGCAACACAGCCACCGCCTCCCGCTCCGCAGGCCTTACCACCCCAAGCGCCCTGCTCTGAGGCCAGGCCCAAGAGTTCTTCGATCGGTTCCGTCGAGATTCCAGGAGCCAGCTGGCGACGAGCTCCCCACTCTCGAAGCATGCCCGCGCCGACCGCTTCTAGATCTCCTGCCTCCAAGGCCATACCTACATCCATTGCAGCGGCAGAGAGCTCATCGAAATGGGCCCAGGATGAGGAGTCACCATCGAGATGACTCCGTAAGATCTGCCAGTTGTTTCCTGCAGAGAAATGACTCTGCCCGGTATAGACCACCAGTAGAGATTCTCCCAACCTGCCGAGATCGACTTCTAGCTGCCGCACCGACACTCCTCCGGGTGGGTAGGTCAGCTCCAAGGCTCCCCCTACGAGAGTTGGGAAGTGATCCTGGAGCCCCGTCGGCAACCTCATCAGCCGCGCCTCCAGATCGCGAGCGATAGCAGCAACCTCGGAGACCTCTAAAGAATCCTGGCCCAAGAAGCGGCGGCCAGCTGTCAGAAGAGCGACCATCATCGCGGAACTCGCTCCGAGTCCTCCTCCACGAGGAGAGCCACTTTCCAACTGCACCGCCATAGGGGGCCATTGGAAGGCCTCTGCAGCCACCCCCACAAGCTGGGTTTCCGGGTGAGCCGCCAGTTCTTGGACGGAGTCCACCACCACAGCGCTGGCTCCTTGCCTCACCTCATAGCCGGAATCTCTCCGAGTCAGAGTAACTGAAACCGGAATATCAACCGCGACGTTGATCGTACGGGCATTGGGATGCAATAGCCCCAAGGGCCAAAGATCGAGGGTTCCCCCTGCTAAATCGACTCGACACCAGGCTCGGCAAAAGGTCATGAAGCCAGATTCTCACCGAGTGACTGCTTTGGCAGCGCTCTGATCCTCGCGGGCTGAGGAGGTCCGGTTCTGGCTTTCTTCTCCACTCTCATCAATGCCCGCAAGGAGAGTCGCGAGCTGCTCGACTTCGCCCGTCTCGAGGCCATGGCGAAGAGAATCTCTCAAAGCAATGAAGTCAGGAAGATCCTGTTGCATGATCGGCTGGGCAGGAACGCTCTTGATGGATAGGGGGTTGATCCAGCGACCTTGGTGCTTGACTCGGTAGTCTAGGTGGGGCCCGGTTGCCAGCCCGGTGGCGCCGACGTAGCCAATCACTTCGCTCTGTGCCACCCGACGCCCAGGAGTCATGCCTTTGGCAAACTTCGAAAGATGCAGGTAGGACGTTCTGTAGTCGTTGGGATGCCGTAGCTGGATAGTTCTGCCGCCGCCTCGGTTCCATCCAGCCGACACTACCGTGCCTGCTGCTGTGGCCCGAACTGGTGTTCCGACCGGCGCTCCGTAGTCGACCCCGTAGTGGGGACGATGCACTTTGAGCACGGGGTGAAATCGACGATGAGAAAAGCCCGAAGTGATTCTCGAGTATCGCAAAGGGGAACGTAGAAACATCTTGCGCAGTGGTCTTCCCTCTGGGTCGTAGAATCCACCGTCCGATCCATATCGATAGGCTTCTAGGACTTCCCCTCTATTCTCATAGGTCAATGCCAGCAGGTTGCCTGGTCCTCGATCGTCCCCATCCAGGAAAACCTGTTCGTAGACGACGCTAAAACGATCGCCGATTCGTAGGTCTCGGGTGAAATCGAGATCCCACTGCAAGGCATCCGCCATGGAATAAGTGAGGGACGGAGATCCGCCCGCGCTGCGAATAGAAGCCTCCAGACTCCCATTGAGAGAACCCTGGATGCTACGCACCTCCGTGGTACGTCGAAAAGCCCTCCAGCTCCCCTGCCATTCCCCGGAAAGACGCTCTACCCTTGCCTCCCCCTCGCCAACAACCGAAATCTCAAAAGCTGCCAACCGATCCTGCTGATCAAAATAGGCTGAGTATGAGTCTCCGGGGCGAAGCCGACGAAGCTCCACGTGCTCCCCAAGCTCAGAGCTCAACCGACGCCCTTCTAGCGGGGAAATTCCCAAGCCCGCAAAGACCTCACTCAGATTCTCTCCAGCTTTGAAATGAGATTGGATGGGCACCTTCACCTCATCCAGAGCAAGAGCAGACTCGGCTAGGACCGGATGGGTCATCAGCGCGGTGTGAGGTCGAACCGGAATGGGCAGGGCGGAAAGGGTGTTCGTATCTCTCTCCAGCTGCCGAGTCTTAGCAAGAATAAGAATGGCCGACAGACAAAGAGTTAGCACGATTCCTATTAAAAGGGCTCGCTTGGAAAGAAAGGAGGGCATGCAGAGCTTATTCCTGGTATTCGATAAATCCCGGCGAATCGTAGCACAAGAAAACAAGATTTCGTTGTTCGGAGAGCCGTTTTGGGCCCCACAGCAACTTACTTTAGCGGAAGAGGAACGGAATCGTGAGAGTAACGCCCCCCATGAAAGCTCGCGAATGGATTAAATAGTCTTTGGAAATAGACGATGCCAAAATCGCAGCCCTAAGCTCCCTGAAATCGGACGAAACTCTCTCGAAGGAGGCTGACTAGCTAACTCAGCGGCTGGGAAGCCACTGCCGAAGGACGGCATCCACGTCTGCGGGTAGGAGGCCACGATGAACTTGCCTGCCGTCTCGGTAGATCAATAAGCTCGGTAGAGTCGTGATCGAGTGCTTCTTTGCAAAGCTTCCACTGGAATCCAGGAAGATCGAAAATTGTGCTGTCGGTGCCCCAATGAACTTGTGAATCTCGTCAGGCTCTTCCTGAAAATTGACCGTCAGAACCCTCGCCTTTTCCTTCCAGCGCTGAGAAATCCCCTCCACCCGCTGTTCGATGTCTCTGCAACGGGGAGACCAAGAGGCCCAAAATACGACAATGGAGTCTCCCGTTTCAAGCTCTGACTCCCTTAGCTCGCCCCCGTCGAGCCCTTCCAGGCGAAGCCCCCTCTCTTCTCCCAGAACAGCAGAAGACGCCAACCCCAGCAGGACGACGACCACAGAAAGGGTGATTCCGCGCACTAGCCAAAAATGCATTCGGGCTCCGGACTCATGGGGAGAGACGCTCTAGACCATTGGACCGCAGGCTCCTCAGTACTTTCTGACGAAGAGAATCAGGGGCACACAGCCGAACCGCCCGTCTCCGTACCTGTACCAGCCAACGCGTCGTGAAGTCACGCCTGCGCGCGCAGGAAGGACAGCTAGCCAGATGATTCTCGAACTCCGACGCGACCTCTTCCCCCATTTCATTGTCGAGAAAGAGATAAATGGCATCTTTGATTCGACTACAGTCCATTCCGTACCCTCGAAGGAGAAAAATCTGGCTCGTCCCAGCGATCCTATCGCGCACTCTCTTCAATCCTGAATACTAAACTGAAAACTGTGCCGAGAAATTCCGGCTGGCCCTAAAGAGGTCAGAGGAGGTGAGGCAGAAAGGGGGTCGGCGGCTCTCGCAAGGAGCCGGTAAGTGTCTCAGGAGAGACGCTGCGGCTCCGCCAGAAACGCCGTCTACCGGCGGTGAGGAATGCTCAGCTCTGGACCTGGCTTCGCATCTTGCTGGGCATCCCGTTACGAAGGTACCCATGCTCTCGAGCGAATTTTAGAAGGGCTGCTTCGAGAAGTCTCCGTCCGCGGTACAGGCGACTCATGACCGTCCCAACAGGCACTCCGAGGATATCGGCGATCTCTTTGTAGGAAAAACTCTCGATATCGGCCAGGAGAACGACCATACGAAAATCGCTAGGCAAGGCCTCCAAAGCCGCCTGGATGTCTTCGTTGAGAATATTGGCAAGGAATTCCTCTTCCGGGCTTCTCATACGGTGCGTGACCTCATCACTCACCAACCGCTCAAACGAGTCTTCGATGTCTGAGAAATCGCTCTCGGGAGGGACTTGCTGTTTCTTCCGATACGAATTGATGAAGGTGTTCTTCAGAATCTTGAAGAGCCAGGCCTTGAAGTTCGTGCCTTCCTGGAACTTGTCGTAATACTTATACGCCTTGAGATAGGTCTCTTGGACCAGGTCCTCTGCATCTTCAGAATTCCGAGCCATCCGGAATGCAGTGTTGAACAAGGAATCCATGTAGGGCATCGCAGCCCCCTGGAAGTCCCACCTGTGTGGCTGTTGTCCCGGGTGATGAATCGTCTCAGCAATATTCATTCTGTGATGCTCTCCTTCGAGAAACTTTAAGCACGAACGATGCCAGAGAGATCTCTCGAGGTTGTTTCCGGCTCCTACAACTTAGTTCTCATGAGTAAGAACGGGACCCGGACGACCTAGAGCGGAGCCTTCATTACCCTCAGGGGTCCAGCGATCAAGCGACTCTTTGCCCTTTCTGAGTAGGGAAAAAGCGGCTCCGCCCGCCACCCAGGGCAACCGGAAGCCCTGCCTCGGTTTCACCAGCCACCGGCGAGCATGGGCCTTCGCACTCCGACGAGCTCCTGGCCCAACCAGGCACCGATTTCTCAATGGCGGAATCCGGGTGTCCCCCAGGTCAGGGTCTGCTGTCATCGTTCGGGGACACTGACTGCCCACTCTTCAGGTCACACCCCTCGGATTAGGACTCCCATCCTTGTGTTGTATGCTCAGAGTTCATCGAAATGACCTGTCCAACCTGGCTCTAGCCAGGAACCAGATCCCTCCTCTCTCTCAATTGAGTTACGGAACTATGACGAAGCCCCCTGTCACCCCTGAGCGCCTTCTAGAGCTGATTGAGGGGATGAGCGGCCAACCGATTCTGATGTTGGTGGATCTCGTGGCGGATCGTTTTATCACCGGTACTCCGAAGCGCATCAGCCGAGAAGCACCTGTCTTGATTCTGAGCTTCCAACACGAGACCCTGACTCCAGGCGGAGGAGCCAACGCTGTCGCCAATATAAGAGCCTTGGGAGGAAATCCTCTTCCTCTAGGCATTGTGGGCAACGACCCAAGTGGCACTGCTCTGTTGGCAAAGCTGGAGCAATCCGAGATCTCTACTGCTGGAATCCTGGTTCGGCCTGGCTTTCGCACCCCTACCAAGACAAGAATTCTCGGCGGAGGTCGGCATTCGATCAAACAGCAGATCGTGCGATACGACATCGAGGAGCAAATCGAGCTAACTGCCGCAGAAAGAGCTTCTATCTCAGCTCACCTAGATAGCCTTGGCGGAAAAGCTCGGATCGCTGTGCTCAGCGACTATGGATACGGTGCCGTGGAACCGACTTTCCTACCTTCGATTCGCCGAGCGGTCTCCACCGACTCCCAACAACCCGGGACCGTGCTTTGTGATAGCCGATATCGGTTGGCCGATTTCTCAGGATTAGATGGAGCCACTCCCAACGAGGAGGAAGCAGAGACCCTACTTGGAAGATCCATTGGGGACGACCAGCGAAGCGTCCTAGCGGGAGGCCAGCGCTTACTCGAGCTCCTGCAAGGCGAGTCCGTCTTGATCACCCGTGGTAGTCGAGGTATGGCCTTGTTCAACTCCGATGGAGCCTGGCAGCTACCGGTCCATGGCACAGACCAAGTTGCCGACGTCACCGGTGCAGGCGATACTGTCATCGGCACCTATGCTCTCGCCCTAGCGGCGGGCGCTTCCACCTTAGAAGCCACTTGCCTCGCTAACTACGCCGGAGGCACGGTAGTGATGAAAATGGGAACCGCCACACTTTGCCAAGACGAGCTGCGCCAGGCGGTGTTGGCAAATCCATCCCTATTGGAGGATCTCGAATGGGCCGAGTATTGACGGTCCCGGAGCTAGTCGAAGAGGTCAATACCCTGCGGCAGCTAGGCAAACGTATAGCCTTCGCCAATGGTCACTTCGACCTCCTGCACGTCGGTCACCTACGCTACCTCCAGGACTCTAGGAATCAAGGCGACGCCTTGGTAGTAGGCATCAACTCAGATGCCTCTGTAGCGAGCCTCAAGGGGGCCGGGAGGCCTATTGTCCCGGCACAGGAAAGAGCAGAGCTCCTCGCTGGCCTCACTGCAGTGGACTACGTAGTGATCTTCGAAGGCGATAGTCCCGCTTCTTTACTGTTGATGGTCGAACCGGAAGTCCACTGCAAGGGTCCTGACTATGGCAGCCCCGAAGAGGTTCCGGAATACCAGGCGGTTCGATCCTATGGTGGCTCCACTCGCTTGGTCGGCGACCCAAAGGACCACAACACGACCGACATCATCGCGGCTGTCAAAGCCCTACCCAGCTGATTTTCTAGCCAGCATCTCGAGATCTCCACCCTTCTATGCGAATCCTGCTCATCCGCACGAGCGCCCTAGGAGACGTGGTCCACACCCTTCCGGTGCTCACCGCGTTACGACGCCACTTTCCGGAAGGCCACATCGGCTGGGTGGTCGAGTCTTCCATGGCACCCATCCTCCAGGGGCACCCCGATCTCGACGAGCTCATTCCGGTTCGGTTCAGGGCCTGGCGAAAACGACTCACCAAGACCGTCACCTGGAAAGAGATGCTCCAGTTCCGCCGGGCAATCCGAAGTTTTCAGGCCGATGTTGTCGTCGATCTCATGGGAAACCACAAGGCAGGCGCCGTCGCTGCCCTGACCGGCTGCAATCGACGAATTGGATTTGCTCGGCGGAGCCGGCGCGAGCCCTCTAGTTCCCTCTGGATCAACGAAGGCGTTCACCCACGAAGGCTACACGCGGTGGAGCGAGCACTAGAGCTCCTGGAGCCTCTGGGGGTTCCCTTCGAAACGCCCGACTTCCAAGGCTCGAAATTGTTCCAAGGCGCTGCTCTTGGTGACCTCCAGCAGGTGCTCCCAGCACCGAGCCGCCCTATTGCGCTCCTCATTCCTGGAGCCGGCTGGCACAACAAGAGGTATCCCACCGACTCCTGGGGAAGGGTTGCAACCCAGCTGCGGGACCATGGAGAGCTTTCGGTGTTGATTCCCTGTGGACCCGGTGAGGAGCCTCTATCCGAGAAAATTGTGGACGCTAGCCATGGTGCTGCCACCAACCTCGGCTTGGTCAAGTTGCCAGCTCTCGCGGCCTTGATCCGGAGAAGCGGCATCGTCCTCGGAGGCGATACGGGCCCCATCCACCTGGCTCATGCCCTGGGAACTCCCGTTCTTTGCACCATGGGACCGACGACCCCCTATCGACACGGCCCCTATGGTGAAGCAGACTGGGCGATCTGGCAGGAGTTGCCTTGCAGCTTCTGCTACCGCAGGTTCACGAGCCCCAAGGCCTGCCTCCAATCCCTATCAGTTGAACGGGTTGTTAGTAGAGCTTTGGAGATCCTCCGAAATCTGAATTGACCCTGCTCCTTGCCGGTTGCTAGACTTCCTTGTCGCGGTTGAGAACTACCTCTCCTAAACCGACTGAAAATACCGAGCTTCCACCAGCCTCGAGGGCGCGAGCCTAGAGGCCCGAGCCTTGGAGGCATATCGTTTCGGTCTTTCTGCGCGTTTTCGATGAAGAAATGGGTGTGGCATGCAAGAGAGATTCGGCCAGGCGCTGCTCAAAGCTGGAAAGATCGATAAAGGCCAGCTGAAACAGGCCCTGCAGCACCAGAAGGAGAAGGGTGGTCGCTTGGGCGCCGCTCTGGTCAGCCTGAGCTTTGTCACCGAGGCAGAGCTATTAGATTTTCTCGCCGAACATTTCGGCGTGCCTGCGGTCGATCTCACTAACATGGAGATCGACGAAAACGTCATCAAAATCATCCCCCCCGACATCGCTCGGAAGTACACCGTGCTACCGGTCTCCAAAGCTGGCGCCAAGGTCACCCTGGCGATGAACGACCCTAGCAACGTATTCGCCATGGACGATATTAAGTTCATGACCGGTTACCAAGTGAAGCCAGTCTTGGCGTCCGAGGCAGCGATTCGAGCGGCCATCGACCGGTACTACGGCTCTACTCATGCCGTCGAGCTCAAAAAGGTCATGGACGACCTGAGTGACGACGCCGACGCCGACTTGGAGGTTTTAGAGGAAGAAGAAGACCTCGACCTTGAGTCTCTCGAAGAGGAATCCGAGACTGCGCCAGTGGTCAAGTTGGTCAATCTGATTCTCACCGATGCCATCAAGCGCTCCGCCTCCGATATCCACATCGAACCCTATGAGAAAGAGTTTCGGGTCCGATACCGAATCGACGGCATCTTGTATGAAGTGATGAGGCCCCCGCTCAAGTTACGAGAAGCGATCACTAGTCGCGCCAAGATCATGGCGAAATTGGATATCGCGGAAAAGCGTCTCCCGCAGGACGGTCGAATCAAGATCCGTACACGTATCGGTGGCAAGTTGAAGTCTCTCGACTACCGAGTCTCCGTACTTCCCACTCTGTTCGGCGAGAAGATCGTTCTCCGGCTCCTGGACAAAGATAATTTGATGCTCGACCTGACGAAGTTGGGATTCGAGGCTGACTCTCTACGAATTTTCGAGCAGGCCATTCTCAAACCCTATGGCATGGTCCTCGTTACCGGGCCCACTGGTTCGGGAAAAACCAATACTCTTTACTCTGCCCTATCCCGAATCAATACGCCGGAAGTCAACATCATGACCGCGGAAGATCCAGTGGAGTTCAATCTTCACGGCATCAATCAGGTCCAGATGAAGGAACAAATCGGCCTCAACTTCGCGTCTACTCTGCGGTCGTTCCTGAGACAAGATCCGAATATCGTCTTGGTCGGTGAGATTCGAGACTTCGAAACGGCAGAGGTTGCTATCAAAGCAGCCATGACTGGCCATCTAGTGTTATCGACCTTGCACACAAATGATGCTCCCTCTTCTATCAGTCGATTGATGAACATGGGCATCGAACCGTTTCTCGTCGCCACCTCCGTCCACATGGTCGTCGCCCAGAGATTGGTACGAAGAATTTGCAGCTTCTGCAAGGAACCTACAGAAGCTCCTCCCGCAGCGCTGGTGAACATCGGCTTCGGCGAACGAGAAGCCAGATCCCTCAAACTATTTCGAGGTCGAGGCTGCGACCGCTGCAACGGCACCGGTTATAAAGGACGAATCGGCCTCTATGAGGTGATGGAGGTGGGAGACTCTGTTAGAGAAATGATTTTGTCCGGAGGTAGCTCTTACGAACTACGACAACATGCCAAGGAGCATGGCATGGTGACGCTCCGCGATAGTGGTCTTCAAAAGATTCGGACAGGAGTGACGACCATTGAAGAAGTCGTCCGGGAAACGATCGGCTAATGACTCCTGGAAGTCGTCAACGTTTCAGATAACGAATCAGGCGAAGAATACCTGGCAGGAGGCTACCAAGAACTTCTCTTTCTTCCGGGTCGAGCCTGGAAAGTCCAAGAGTGTCAGGGATAGCGGCTATCAGTTCCTGATCGGCTCGAGTTCCTGAAGACTCAGTCTCTCCTTGAGATTTCTTTGCTTCGGCAGATTTCTGCGCCTCAAAAACGACGTGAAGCGCATTGGTCAGGTCGATTACGTCACACCCCATCGCTGCCAAAACACGCTCTGTAGTATCGAGACTCGGTCGATGCTTCCCTGTTTCGTAGGCACTCAGCATCGCTGGAGTTATCCCCGCGGCTCGGGCTACCTCGCGCTGCTTCTTGGTGCGCTGAGTGCGTAACCATCGAATGGCTGCTCCAATATTCTTGAAATCCATCATACTTTCAAGTGTAAGCGAGCCCATCATTGGCTGCAACCAGAAACTTCCGACGCCCGATCGCTTTCGTCTCCCAACTTCTTTTCCTATCCTGAGGACGTGGCCCAGTACCCAAAAGTCTCCTAGGTTCAGATAGGGAGCCGGTTCCCAATATCGATCGATCTCGGAATCTTGCCATTGGATCTAGGAAGGCCTGCCTCTTTTGACGAAGAGAATCTCGAACTTGACACATTCACCCAGGAAATCCATCGCATCCAGTGAAACCATCGATGGGGCCAACCATTGATCTCTCCTACCATCTCGTTGCAACGAAGACCGCAAGACGAAGGGAGATGGTCTTCCCGGCAGGAGTCTCTTACAGACTGACCCGTGAATTCAGTGAGGTCTTTTTTCTTACCGGATTCGTTTCCGTTTTCATTGCAAGATGGCGTTGCTACTTGCAGGTGAAAGTGCTCCGTCCCAAGACAGAGGTAGGCATGTTGTCCGTTCGAAATCGAAAAGCGACGGGGTTGAAGCGAGCCGAGTAGGCCATCTAGCCACCCCCCGAAGGGACGGGTAACTAAGTCGTGGCCTTGGAGGCAAGGAGCCGGTCGATCGTGTCGAAGAGGACGTTCTCATCGACGATTGGCTTGGCAATATAAGCGTCGAAACCGGCCGCTAACAGCCGTTCTCGATCACCGGCCATGGCATGAGCCGTCAAAGCCACTACGGGAAGACCCCGCAATGACTCACTCCCGCGCATCCGCCGCAATACCTCTAACCCGTCCATTTCCGGCAGGGAGATGTCCAGTAACACCAGATCCGGAACTCGCTCCGCCATTCCTGCTAGGCCAGCAGGGCCCGTTTCGTACTCCACCAATTCGTAGCGCCCTTCGAGGATCACTAGCAGCAGGAGGCGATTATCGGTATTGTCTTCGATCAAGGCAATGAGAGGCATCTCTATTCTCGCTTTCAAGAATATGACTTTATCACTGCAACCAACCAGACCCATACTGTTCTTCGAATATAGATCGATCTGGCCTCGACTCACCGGGAGGATCCGCAGGTGAGTGTGGCGATGCTTCTTTCCGGCGGGGTCGATAGCTCGGTAGCCCTTCACCTACTCCGGGAGCGGCGCCCCAAGGAGCTGCGCGCCTTTTACCTCAAGATTTGGCTCCAGGAGGAGCTGGAAGATCTAGGTGACTGCCCTTGGCAGGAGGACCTGCACTACGCAAGGCAAGTCTGTGAAATGGCTGGCGTGCCCCTCGAAGTCGTGCCCTTGCAGCGCGAGTATGAGCAACACGTCGTCTCCTACACCGTCGCTGAGCTACGGGCGGGCCGAACTCCTAGTGCAGATCTACTCTGCAACGAGCGCATCAAATTCGGCGCTTTCTTCGATGCCATTGATACGAACTTCAAGAGAGTCGCTTCGGGCCATTACGCCCAGACCTCGACCAAGGAGGGACTTTGCCAGTTGAGCCGCAGCCCGGATCCGGTCAAGGACCAGACTTACTTTCTCTCTCGGCTCAGTCAGCAACAGCTGGCGCGATGCTGGTTTCCCCTAGGCCATCTGACCAAGGCTCAGGTGCGAAACGAAGCCGAGGAACGTGGCTTGCCCAACCGAAATCGGCCGGATAGCCAGGGCATCTGTTTCCTAGGCAAGATCCCCTTCGATCAGTTCATTCGCCATCACTTGGGGGAGCTCCCTGGTGTAATTCGGGAGGGGAATTCGGGCAAGGTGCTCGGTGAACACCGAGGCTATTGGTTCCACACCATCGGACAACGCAAAGGTCTTGGGTTATCCGGCGGCCCGTGGTTCGTGGTTGGCAAGGATGTCGAGAAGAATGAAATCCTCGTGACCCACAAACGGGAGTTGGAAGTCGAATCTCGCTCGACCTTCGCTGTTGAGGAGCTCCATTGGATCGCAGCTCCCCCAAAGCAGCAGGACCTCGAAGTCAAATTACGCCACGGCCCCAATCTGCTTCCCTGTCAGCTCACCACCGACGGTGGCGAAGGCGAGGTCGAGCTATCCAGGCCGGACTCGGGCATCGCTCCCGGTCAGTTCGCCGTCTTCTATCACCAGGAAACTTGCTTGGGGAGTGGAGTCATCAGCCGCTGAGGACGCGATCCAGAATACGCTCCGGGTCACTCCAGCCGGTTTCATCTTGTACGTCTCGACAAGCGGCTAGCCAACCGCCAAACTGCGGCCCGGGCTTCATGCCCCGGGCAATGAGGTGCCGACCGAGGACGACGTCCTTGGTGGCATCCCCGCCCTGCTGCAAGCCCTCTATTTGTCTCCGGTATTCGTCTCCTGCTGGGAATACTCTTGCCAAGGCATCCGCAGTGGTTCGCCCCAAATGATCCGCTGAAGCCAAACGATAGAGCAAATCGAAGGTCACGGAAGCCTGGGCTAACTTGCGAGCCAGTCGCCGGTACGCTTTCGGTTTGGCTCCCTGAGTCGGCAGCAGCGCAGGAGCCAGATGATGACGCACCAGAGCACCGACACTCTCTACCAGCTGCTTGGAAGCAGACAGCCTTGCCAAGAAACTGGCAGCAATGGCCACGCCATCTTCGTCGTGCCGGGGAGAGCGGATCCGGCCTTCGACCTCTACCGTCGTAGCCGGCTTGCCGATGTCATGAGCCAGGGCTCCGAAAAGGAGCACAAGATCTTCCCGCTCATCGCCGGTGCGCAACCGAGCGGCTTCATCCACGACCAAGAGAGTGTGCTCCCAAACCGTGCCCTCCGGATGCCACTGAGGATCCTGAGGAACCCCAACCATGGCTTGCAGCTCCGGAAAAAAACGAAGCAACTTTGTTTCGCGCAGGAACTCTAACCCCATCGAAGGCCTTCGGGCCTTGAGCAACAGCTTCCGAAACTCTTCGAAGAGTCTCTCGCCAGGTAATTCCGACAGATCGAGGCGAGCACACAGGCTCACCAACTCGGCATCGGGCTCCATCTCCAGACGAGCTCTGAACTGAGCCACCCGGAGACCGCGTAGAGGATCCTCGGCGAACTGTTGTGAATCCGTGGCTCTCAATATTCCTTGGCGCAGGTCACTCAACCCATCGAACGGATCCAGTAGTTGCTGGCTCAACGGATCCACACCCAAGCTGTTGATGGTCAAATCCCGACGCCGTGCCGCCGCCGCAAAGTCGAGGTTTGGATCCAGCTCGACGAGAAAGCCTCGATGCCCGGGGCCGCGTTTCGAGTCGCGGCGCGGAATCGAGAAATCCACATCGATGCCTTTGATCCGAAGGACACCGAAGGCCCTCCCGATGGCAATGACCTCACCAAAGCGGGAGAGCTCTTTCTCCAACCGCTCCAACTCGAGTCCATAGACCTCGACGTCGAGATCCTTCGATGGGCGGCTCAGCAAATGATCTCGAACGATTCCTCCCACCATCACGGCCCGTCCCCCGGCCCGCTGAAGTGCAGCTGCCACCTCTAGGACCTGGTCGTCGATGGGCAGATCCACTTTCATCGTCATGAAACGAGTACCTCGGTGACAAGCCAGCGATACAATCCGCTTGGCAGGAAAGGAAGTCGAAAAGTATGAAGATTGTTCTTGCATCCACCAACCCCGTCAAGGCCCGAGCGGCCCTGAACGGATTCCGAAATTTGTTTCCGGACCAAGATTTCGATCTAGTCCAGGCTCCGGCTGACTCCGGAGTAGCCGATCAGCCATTTTCAGATGTCGAAACCTACCGAGGAGCTCGCAACCGAGCCTGCAATGTTGCCAAAGCCTTTCCGGAAGCCGATTTCTGGGTCGGAATCGAGGGAGGTGTCGAAGAAGTTGGTCTAGACCTAGCAGCTTTCGCTTGGATCGTCGTCCAAAATCGGGAAAGGAGTGGCCGGGCGCGCACCAGTACCTTCTTTCTTCCCCCTGCGGTGAGTCACCTGGTCAGAGGAGGCAAAGAGCTCGGCGAAGCGGACGACGAGATCTTCGGTCAAACCAACTCCAAACAGAAAGCCGGAGCAGTTGGACTCTTGACTGCCGGAGTCTTGGACCGCGCCACTCTCTACGAGCCGGCCGTGACTCTCGCCCTGATCCCCTTTCTGAACCACCAGCTCTACCCTGCGAGGGAAGCCCAAACAGCAGACTCACCTTCAGCTGAGACTCGCTCATGAAGGCTCCCCGCTACTTTCACCGCCCCACTGTCCTGGGCGGTCTGGCTGTGATCCTGATTTCCCTGGCATCCGGATTTCCCTGGGTATTTGCGGGGCTAGAAGATGAGCTAGGGAGAAGCGAAACTCGAGTCTATGCCGCCCCTTTCGAAATCCTGCCTGGGACATCTGTGGCCACAACGGCTCTGGCTCAGAGGCTGGAACGCCTCGGCTATCAACGGGTCCATCGAAAACCGGAAAGACCGGGAGAGTTTTTCTGGGGACACGAGACCTTTCACATCTGGCAGCGAGAACACCTCCGAGAGGGAGACAACCAGCCCGCCGAGCTTCTATCTCTGAAGCTCTCTAGGGGAACCGGGAGAATTCTCCATCTCGGTGGCAGCCCCAACGACCGGTCGTCCAAGCGCCTCTGGCTGGAACCGGAGCTGGTCGCCGAAGACCTCGGAGGCCGGCGGGCTGCCCGCCACCCCATTCTCCTCAAAGAGCTTCCGAAGCACGTCTGGAAACCCCTCCTGGCGGCAGAAGATGCACGATTTTTCGAGCACTCGGGAATCGACGCACGGGGCATCGCCCGAGCCCTTCTCAAGAATGCTCGAGCCGGTAAGGTCGTTCAGGGCGGCAGCACCTTGACTCAGCAACTGGTCAAGATCCGCGATCTAACCTCTAAGCGTACCGTTGGACGCAAGGTTTCCGAGGCCATGAGAGCCTTGGAGCTGGAAGCTGAATTCGACAAACAGGAGATTCTTCAGGCTTATCTCAACTCGGTTTACTACGGCCATATCCAAGGAGTGAGTCTCTATGGCATCGGCACCGCCTCCAGGGCCTTCTTTTCGAAGGCTCCCGAGGCCCTCTCTCTGGCCGAGGCCGCCATGCTCGCGGCTGTGATTCAAGGCCCCAATCGACTTTCGCCAACCCGAAACCCAAAGGCGGTTCTCGATCGGCAACGCTGGGTTCTCTCCCGGATGGAAGAGCTCGAATGGGCGACCGCTGGGGAGCTCCGCAAGGCCCGCGGGCAGAACCTACCTCGGCTGCGGCTGAAAGTTCCTCCTCCCCAAGGAAACCGGCACTTTCTGGCCTGGCTTCGGGATCTAGCAGAGCAAGAAGCTCCCCGACAGCGAGAAAAAGGCCGAGGTTTGGTGCTAGAGACCACTCTCGATGCCCATTTACAGGAAATCGCCAAAACGGCCATTCAGGAAGGCCTGGGAAAGCTTCGGCGCAGTCGCCGGAGACTGAGGTCACAACCTCTTTCCGCAGCTCTAGTCGCCCTAGATGGGAAAACCGGAGAAGTACTTGCCTACGTGGCAGGGGATCCCAGTTCCTCGGAAGATGCTTTCGACCGAGTTCGCAGAGCGAAACGACAACCGGGATCCGCGGTCAAACCCTTCGTCCTACTCGAAGCCTTCGAGAGCTGTGGTTCCCGAGAACCTCTGTACCCCGCCCGCCTGGTGGCCGACAAAGCGGTCAAGCTTCCCCTACCCACAGGCGCCTGGGAGCCCCAGAACTACGATGGCCGCTTCCGCGGCCCAGTGTCCCTACGGGAAGCCCTCGTCAACAGCCTCAACGTGCCGTTCGTGCGAACGGCTCGCTGGTGTGGGTTCGAGGAAACCGCTCGCACAGTCCGCCAAGCTGGCCTGGAGGTACCCAAAGAGGCACCTCCCTCTTTTGTGTTGGGCGCTATCGAATCGACCCCATTGGCCTTGGCGGAGGCATTTACCGTCTTCACCCGCCTCGGCTACCGGTCTCGAGCGGTCCCCCTGAAGCGCATGTCCACCTCGGGAGGTCGACTATTGAGCCGCGGGGATTCGAGCCGAAGGAAAGTGGCCCAACCGGCTACGGCTTTCCTGGTCCTTGATTTGATGCGGGACGCTGTCGTTCGAGGCACGGCCCAAGGCGCCGCCCTCGATGACTACCAGGCCTGGGGAAAAACCGGAACTTCCTCCGACCTCAGAGATGCTTGGTTCGTTGGGGGTTCCGGCTCGGTGGTGACAGCGGTGTGGGTTGGGCTGGACGACGGCACCCCCTTGGGTCTCTCTGGCGCTCGGGCAGCCTTGCCTCTCTGGCACCAATTCATGAAACAGGCTGTCCCTCACCGCCCCACCAGCCGCCCCAACCGCCCCCGGGAGATCGAAGAACATTGGGTCGACGCTTCTTCCGGTCTACTGCTCAGAAAGTCTCGCCGTGACGCCACACGAGAGCTCTTCCGTGAAGATGCAACACCGCCTCGAAAGAGGTTTCTCCGCAGAACCCAACCGGTTCCCATCGTCTATTGAGGTTCCACGAAACCGCCCCCCTGCCAGGGTAGGCACAGCACCCTACTGGGTTCGCAGGATGGAAAATTCCACCGGCAGGGGGTGTTCGCCAGTTGAAAATACTTCTGTGTCGGCTCGGATGGAGACCTTATCTTCCTCGACTTGGTAGATCCATGAGATCCCCTCTAGAACGGAAGGGTGACTCCCTTGGAGACCGGAAAGGATCTCTATCTTGTCGGCCCTGAGTAGCTCGCGCACCTCAACGACTCGGCGGGTCAAGTCCGTCGAGAGCTCGAGACGAGCCGCCTTTCCCATGGAATCGGCAAAAATCGGTACGAAGAGTCGGGCATAGAAATTCCAGCGGGGAATCCTCGCTGTCTCTTCTTCGAACACCTCTTCGTGATCCATCTCGAGGACCTTGCCGCTCCTCGCCCGCGCCAGGAAGCGTTCAACGAAGTCTATATGCCCCACCAAACCATGGCGGACGACGGGCCGAGCCAGAAAGTTGGCGAAGCGGGAGCCGTCCAACACCTTCTCCAGTTGACCCAACTCGAAACTGCGTATCAGAGTCCAGCTCTCGAGGCGGTAGGCCGCTGCCATACGCCTCTGCCACGGCGGCACCTCGAGCTTCAAGGCCCAACCCGGCAAGGGCGAGTCGAGAGCTCTAAGAATTGCCATATTGCCCCGGAACGCGGCCAAAGCTGCCAGCTGCGGCAAGGTCGTTGGTTCCTCTGCAACGCTCAGACTTAGGCTCCAAGCCGCTTCCAACCACTCTAGGCATTCTTGCGTGTCAGCGCGCCTAGCCGCTCTGGCACTCATGACGATCAGTAGCTTATGTAGGTTGAGGTGACCGAGAATGTTGTACCCATTGCCCTCGAACCCCTCGTTCACCAAGCTATGCCACTGGGGAGCCTCCCCTTCCCGGAGCAGAGCCGAAATCTCGAAGAGAGCTGCTTCTGAATCGACAAGGAAGGACTCTAGCTCCGGGGAGAGAGGCGCAAGCACCGGCTCGACTCCATAGAGATCGAAATAGAATCCAGACAACCCCTCTCTAACCTCTCCATAACGCGCCCTTGCTTGTTCTGAAGGATTCGACGCTTTGGTATCCCAAGTGGGAGCAATCGTGAGCCCCAACTGAGTCGATAGGTCCTCGACCCGCCTCGCTGCTTCGTTTGGCTCCTTCCCTGGAAAGGCCACCAACGGGTCGAAACCTGCCTTCTCCTTCCATTGCGCCTCGATAGACCCGATCGTGGGCCAGCAGTACAACCACAAGATGGCAGCGAAAACCGAGACGGACCAAACCGTGGCGATCAACAACCAACGGCGAGTGAACGGGTAGGACCAGGAACGTCGAAGCGTTGTTCGAGGTGAATTCATCGTGCCAGATCCGGAGCCGAAACGCCGTCCGCCTCTACAAGATCGCTCGATCTCGAAAGCGATATCTCCACTGGCAGCGGCTTCCCGATCTTTTTATCAACCAGATCGGGAACGTGGCCATCCACACGGATGGTGATCTTGTCTCCTTCGATTTGGTAGACCCAGGAGACCCCTTTCCGAACCGAAGGGTGACTCCCTTGGAGGTCAGCGATGGCCTCCAGATCTCCGGCTCGCAGAAGGCTTCGCATCTCGAGGATTCTTCGCGTCAAATCCGTCGAAAGCGCGAGGCGCGCCGGTTTGGCTAGAGCGTCAAAATAGTTGGGTACAAACATTCGAGCCAAGATATTCCAACGGGGAATCTTGGCTTCTTCTTCCTCGAACACCCCGTCGTAGTCCATCTCGAGAATGTTTTCGCTCTTCACTCGCTCGAAGAGACGATCGTTGAGGTCCATCAAGCCCTTGGCACCATGACGCGTCCGTAGTCGAATCAGCAAATTTGAGATCACTCCTCCGTTCGAGTCCTCCTCGAATTGGCCCAACCGAAGCCCTCGGATAAAGCTCCAGCTCTCGAGACGGAAGGCCGCTTCCATTCCTTTGCACCAGGGCCCGATGCTGAGCCGATGGTGCCAATCGCCCAGAGGAAGATCTATGGCCCGAAGAACAGCCAGGTTGGCCCTCATTTCTGCCAAGAAAATCAACTGCGGAATCATCGCAGGATCCCCCCCCAAGCTTTGGCTCAAACGCCATGATGCTTCTAGCCACTCGAGGCTCTGTTCCCGTTCTCCCCGCCTAGCCGCCTCCGCCGTCATGGCCACCAGGAACTTCTGCAACCAGAGGTGACCCAAAAAATTCGGCAGCACTTTCCTAATCCCCGCGTTCACGTCCTGATCCCACAGGGGCACTTCTCCTTCCCGCAGCTGCCTGGACACTTCCATCAGAGTCGGTTCCGATTCGGTAAGGAAAGTCTCCAGGCCGGGAGGGGGAGGGGACAAGACCGGCTCGGTCTGGCGTAGTCCGCGTAGGAAGCTGTCTAGCTCTTCTCTAACCTCTCTCAGCTTCGCTGCCTGCTGTTTCGATACCCGGGCACGACCGGCAACCCCTTGCGGAGCGATTTCGATGCCCAACGGAGCCACCAGTTCTTCGATCCGCCTCGCCGCATCGTTGATCTCCCGCTTTGGATAGGCAATCAACGGGTCAAACCCGGCTTGCGCCTTCCAATGCTGCTCCAAAGACTCCACCGTGGGCCGGTACAGCAACCAAGAGGCGGCCACTAGAACCACGATGGACCAGACCGTAGCGGTGAGAAGCCAGCGACGGGTAAAGGGGTAAAACCAGCCGCGTCGAGAGGGAGGTAGTTCGTTCTTACTCATGGGTAGTGGCAACATATTACCCTCTCCTCCTATCGCTGAGGTTCACAGTAGAGAACCCTTAGAAGGAGGCGCATCACAAAGGCCGGCCGGTCGAGTCACGCCCTGGAGGGATCGGAAGCCGCCCTCCTTGGCGCTATTCCTAGAGGACACTCCTAGGAATAAGGAACAGATTCCCCAAAGATGCCTCGGTTCCAACTTTGATATTCTGGGAAAAAACTCTGTTTAGCAGAGCCGGTCCATTGGAAGGGA
The DNA here is from genome assembly GCA_022601195.1 of Deltaproteobacteria bacterium. Classification (GTDB taxonomy): domain Bacteria; phylum Acidobacteriota; class Thermoanaerobaculia; order Multivoradales; family JAHZIX01; genus JAHZIX01. The sequence goes on along the minus strand of JAHZIX010000029.1, from coordinate 86,618 downwards.
GCTCTCAAGGAGACACCGCGTCATGAAACCAAGCTATTTTTCCTTCTTCGGCGGTTTGCTCATTGCCCTCATGAGCCTCATGCCCACGGCGACCCTTGCGAGCGGTCTCAAAGCAGACGCCGCCCTCGAGAGAATCCGTAATAGTCAGCTGGAGCTCGGCAAGGCGGTGTCGGTGACCAACCTCAAACTCAACACAGGTATGGCTATCCTGGAGATCCAGGACGGCACGGTGATTCCGACTGAGGCTCCCGGTGCCCACGCCATGGAGCTGGTTTTTCTGGGAAATGGCAGCCTGACTTTGGAAGCTCCCAACGCCATCGAGGCGAGCCAGCTGGACTTATTTACCGGTAGTGAGACGCTCCATGAAGACATCGAATCGGGTGTCTTTGTGGTGGCGCTGGATGCAGCCGCCAATGCACTGCTCGATCGACAGACTCTCCCTGAACTCGACCGAGAGGTCGCGCAACGGGCGACGGAGCTTTTACACCGGTGGCGCAGCAGCCCAGAGCGGCGCCTCCTCGATATCGAGGGGGCCCTATTAGGAGATGCTCTCGATGACCCTTTTTACGAGGGTTATTTCGCTGGCTGGTTGCAGGGCGCAGAGCTCGGCTCTTTTCTCTATGTGGCCGAACCCTCGGCACCGGAGCAAGTCACCCTGGGCCAGTTCGTCGTATTGGAGGCCTCCGAAAAAGAAAAACGGAAGATCCGCCGAGAATTACATCGGCAGCAGCGCCAGGGAAGGTTCATCGGCCTCGATGTCGCGGATCTCGGCACCTGGGATACCTGGTTGTCTTCCAGTCGTTACAACGACCGCGGCGAGCCCAGGCCAGGTAAACCAGCCTTCGCCGCGAAGCATTACGAGCTTGACATTAGGCTGGCTCAGAAGGATCTCCACCTCTCTGGTCACGCCCGCATTCACCTCGAGGCAGCCTCGAGCCTCGGCCGCGTGGCACACCTGAGAGGTCATTCGGATCTGGAAGTCTCCAAAGTCACCCTGGACGGTGGAGAGGAGCTTTTCTTTCACCACTCCGGAGAGGATCTTCTGGTGATCCTTCCCAACCCACCAGAGGAAGGCTCCCTCACCGTAGTCGACGTTCACTACTCCGGCCGCATGGTGGAGAAGCTCGAAGGGAAGACCTATTTTCTCCGAGACACGGTGAACTGGTACCCCCACGCCGGAGAATTCGAGATGGCCACCTACGACGTGACCTTTCACTGGCCTCAGCGCTTGGAGCTCTTGGCTTCCGGTCGGCAGCTCGAGTCGGGCGTAGCACCGGGAGGGATGAAGTGGCAGCGGCGCAAGCTCGACATTCCTTCCTTCGCCTTCAGCTTCGAAATCGGCCGCTACCGCACTCTGACTCAACAGGCGGGCCATGTTGAGATCAGCCTTTCCCTGGATGTCGAATCCAAATCCCTGCTCAAAGGGGACCACGAGCGGCTCCTCCAGACCCTGGCGGATTCACTCACCTTCTATGAGGAGAATTTTGGCCCTTACCCGCTGGATCACCTGGCGGCGGTGACGAGCCCCCGGCGATTTTCCCAGTCTCTACTGGGTTTCATCACTCTCTCGACCCTCATGATGCTCGATGAAGGAGGCATCATGTCGTTGTTCTTCGGCTTCGAGGACCCCCGAACGGTGATTGCTCACGAGGTGGCCCACCAATGGTGGGGTCATATCGTCGGCATGAGCAGCTATCACGAGCAGTGGATCAGCGAGTCGATGGCAAACTACTCTGCCATTCTCTTTGCCCGTAAGAAGCTGTGGACAGAGACGCGGAGCCTGGTTGGCCCCACCACCGGTTGGCAAACTGAGCTCACTCGGCAGACTTCCGAAGGGCGGACGATCGAATCCCTGGGCCCCCTAACCTTGGGGCAAAGGCTTGTCTCGAGCCATTCCTCCTCCGCCTACTCCTCGATCGTCTACAAAAAGGGTGCGGTAGTCGTCGACATGTTGTCGCGGTTCTTCGGCGAGGAGGCATTCTTGAGGGTCCTCAAGGCAGCCACCGAACACATCGCCTTGCGTCCCGTCACCACCGAGTCCTTTTTGGAGATCCTCAGCCGCATTTCCGGCTTCGACCTAGCCCCCTTCGCCGACCAATTCATCTACGGAACCGGGCTGCCGGAAATCTACTACGACTATCGCTTCGAGCCGGACGGCGAGGGTTGGAAGATCTTTCTTTCTGCCCAACAGCAGTCGCCAGTTCGGTACACCTACCGCATCATCGAAAGAGGCGAGGATCGCCTCGACGTAGCCCGGCGAGCCGAGGCTCAAGTCGACACCTCCAAATCTGCCATCGCCGTTCCCATCCGAATCGTCGGCTTCGACCCCAAACGGGTCGAAGAAAACAAATCTCCGCGCAGAGGGAAAAGCCATGGTTCCGGCCGGACTGGGAACGTCAACTTCCTCACCCACCGCATGCTGTCCGGCGAATCGACCCTTCTCGAGCTACCGCTCCAGATCGAGCCTAGATCCATCATCCTCGACCCGGACCGAGAGGTTTTCGGCCAGTTTTTCAGCGAGACCCGCAATCCAAAACGCGTGCTCCTGAGAAAGGCCTGGGACCTGGCCGCAACCCAGCAAACGGCAAAGGCCGAGGAGCTTTTTGAGAAAGCGCTCACCGCCGAGGTTCTTCTATTGGATTCCGAACCGGGCAAAGCTCGACGGGATACTTTGGAGGAGGAAGGGAAAAGGCTCGACAGCATCATCTTTCTTGGTCTCGCTCGATTGAACCTGGATACCGACCGCCTCCAAGCAGCAGCGCGGTACCTAGCAAGTGCCGACGCTCTCATTCGGCGAGACAGCCCCCTTTCGCTCAAGAACCGTCTTCGCGGCCTCCAAGGCAGGGCGGCTCTTCTTGGGGGAGACGCCGACGAAGCCTTCCGCATCCTCCAAAAGGCCTTCCTGAAGAAAGGACGACTCTCCGGAAGCACCGAAATCGCGATTTTGGTGGGCATCACCGCCCAACAACTGGGGCGCACAGAGGTGCTCGAGTTGGCGATTCAACGAGCGGCGGAATCCGCAACGGATATTTCGGCCCTTTTAACGAGATAGATTTTTCGCCAGTCGAAACCGCTGTCAAACTTGAGGTAGCCTGAGGGGATGGAAAGACGGACTCGCACTTGGCTCCATGCCGGCTCGGCGCCTATCGACCCCGCGGCCCAGGACCAAGGTGCCAGACGGTGGCGGAAACAGTGAAGAATCTTCGGCAACGCCGAACTCTGCCCGTCGAGGTCTGGGTCGTCGAAGATGGGCGTGGCGAGCCGGTACCCGATGAACTGGCAGTAGAAGAAGCCTTAGAGATTCGCCTCAAGAGCAACGACGAAACCCAACCGTTGGCGGTGACCATGCGCACCCCAGGGGCCGACGAAGAGCTCGCCATTGGCTTTCTATACGGTGAGGGAGTGATCCGGGACCCTAAAGACCTGGTTTCGGTAGACCAATCTCCACCCCCACCGGGAGGACAAATGGGAAACCGGGTAGAGGTCGAGCTGAAGACCGGCTTGACTCCGGACCTCGCCCCCCTCGAACGTCATTTCTACACCACCAGTGCCTGCGGGCTATGCGGCAAGGCGAGCCTGGACGCACTCCTATTGGGCCGCCGGCCGCAACTTCCTTCTGGCCCCATCCTGGCGCCAGAGCTTCTCTATGACCTCCCCGCCAAACTCAGTGCTGCCCAAGGGATCTTCCAGACCACCGGCGGCCTCCACGCAGCAGGGTTATTCGACTCCCTGGGCCACCTCCTTGCGGTGCGAGAAGATGTCGGGCGCCATAATGCTGTCGACAAAGTGGTGGGCTGGGCCCTGGGAGAAGGTCTCCTTCCCCTCCATGACCATGTCCTCCTGGTCAGCGGTCGCGCCAGTTACGAGATCCTTCAGAAATGCCTGATGGCTGAAGTTCCCATCGTCTGTGCTGTCTCTGCTCCCAGCAGCTTGGCGGTTTCGCTCGCTCGAGAACACGGCATCACCCTTGCGGCTTTTCTCCGAGACCGGCGTTTCAACATCTACTCCGCCGGCCATCGGCTGGGCATGGAAACGACTCCGACCCCAGGAGCTGATTGATTAACCAAGCAGGCAGGAGAACCTCCTAGCCTGGGCATTTCTCCTACCCCATTTGGCCTCAGAATCGCTCCAGTAGCCCAGGAATCGCTCTTTTTCGCTGGCATCGACTTTGCTTCGCTTTAGCTAGGGAAGTCGAACACTCCCACCTTATTAGTTAGTATTGCCGTACATAGCCCATTTCTTGCTGGCAAAAGTCACCGCTCCGTTACAACCTGGGGCGAGGGGGCTGCTGACTCGAAGTGTCTCTTCGACAGGTCTCCCTGTTTGGAACCTGCGCAAGGGAAACTCAAACCTGAATTAGGTCCTGTTGGCACGAAGAGTCTTTCACCAGCCGATTGCAGCGACAGTGGAATTTTCCGAGGAGGAAGCATCATGAAACAAACTCAATTGGGGACCCTTTGGGCCTTAGCCCTCTGCTGGGCCCTTCTACCCCTTCAAGCTCAGGCCACCCTGAGCCAAGACGCACCCCCAGCTCAGGCTGAGACCATCGGGACCACCGATCCAGTTGGCACTGTTGCCGAGCCCATGGATCCAGGCCACGCCACACATCCAGCTGCGGATCGAACCGTCGCCGAGGGCATCGCTGCCACGGCTAGTGAAGCCGTTCAAGATACCGCTGCAGTCGCCAAGAACACCGGTGTCCAAGTCACCGAACAGGGCCGAAAGGTCTGGCAGGAAGCCCTCATGCCCATGGGGCAACGTCTTGCCGCTGCCTTTCCGTCCCTCCTCAAGGCCTTTCTACTGCTACTGGCCTTCTGGATCGGTGCTTCCATTCTCGGGTCCGTAGTGACCCGCCTGCTCCTGAAAACCGATGTCGACAACCGTCTCGCCAAGGACTGGGGTCTCGATCAACTGATGGCCGGCAAGGGGCAGAAAGACGCCTTCGAGCAAACTGCTGGAACCGTGGTCAAGTGGGTAATCCTCTTGTTTGGATTCGTCGCCTTCTTCAACGCCCTCGACCTGGGCATGGTAGCCAGCCCGCTCCAGAACGTCCTCAACAAGATCACTGGCAGTATTCCAACGGTGCTCAGCGCTGCAGTGATCCTGCTCGGCTATTGGCTCGTTGCCACGGTGGTGCGGTTCGTAGTGACCAAGGGCCTAGGAGCCGTAGGGTTCGATAATCGTGTCGCAAAATGGGTTCCTGCCCGTGAGATCGACGGCCAACAGGTCGGTCCCAGCATCACCCTGGGTCGCTTGTTGTTCTACATCATTCTGCTGATCGGCATTCCGCCCTTCCTGGAGGCCCTCGGCCAACAGGCCTTGGTGAAACCCCTTAGCGACATGTTCTCCGAGGTCTTCGCCTTCCTGCCGAATATTCTCGCTGCTGTGATCCTGCTGTTCATCGGCAAGATCATCGCCACCATCGTCAAAGAGGTGATCACCAATCTACTGGCTGCTTCCGGAGTCGACTCCTTCGCGGAGCGCTTCGGTTTCGGCAAGAGTGAAGAAACCAAGAAGGTTTCGGACATCGCTGGCGCCATCTCCTTTTTCTTCGTCATCATCCCGATAATCGTAGCTGCCGTTGACAGCCTTCAAATCGATGCCATCTCGGGCCCGGTCAAAGGAACCCTGGAACGGCTAATGAACGCCATACCTCTACTCCTGGTAGCCATTGTCGTCGTCGCCATCGGGCTGTTCATCGCTCGGGCGGTACGCGGCATCGTGCAATCCTTCCTGAGCGGAGTCGGGTTTGACGCCTTACCGGCCAAAGTTGGCCTGCGCTTCCTGGAACCGAAAGAAGGCCAAGCCTCTCTCTCCTCCATTGCCGGCACCGTGATCATGGCGGTGATCCTCTTGCTGACAACAGAACAAGCGCTCGCTACCCTTCAGCTCACGGAACTCTCGACCCTGGTCGGCAGCCTGGTGAGCTACCTACCGAGCCTGGTGGTAGGAGTCGCCATCATTCTGGTGGGCTTGAGTCTCGGGAATTACGTTTCCGGCCTTCTCGACTCGATCCTTTCAGCATCCCCCCATCGTGCGTTGGTCTCTGCGGTGGCCCGCTACGCCATCATCTTCCTGACTTTCAGCATGGGCCTCAACCAACTCGGAGTCGGGCAGGAGATTATCGTCATCGCCGTTTCCGCGGTCCTCGGCGGTGCCGCCCTTGGCCTTGGCCTCGCCTTTGGTCTAGGAGGTCAGCAGAAAGCGAGAGAGATCATCGAGCGCAACACGACCTCAAGCTAACGGGCTAACTGGCTCTAGCCAGCGATAGCGATAACCTCAAACGCCCGCCAACCGGCGGGCGTTTTTAATGCTCATGAGGGCGAAGAGGAAAACAGGGGGCTCTTGCGCAACCCGGAGCGGTGAGCGAACCAAACCACGAAAGTCCACAGGGTACGCACCGCGTAGCGGCTCGCTGTCCAGAACTGGATGCTGCTGGCCTCGTCGAAATAGCGTACCGGAATCGGCACATCACCGACCTTGAATCCGAAGTGAACACTTTGCACCAAGAGTTGGGAATCAAACGCGAATCCGTCGTCATTGACTTCCAAGGGCAAAGTCTCCAGGACCGAACGGCGGTAGGCCCGAAAGCCACTGTGCCACTCTCCCAAGTTTTGCCCCGCCAAAAGGTTCTCGATGAGCGTTAGCCCTCGATTGGCGAGATATTTGAACCACGGCATACCTCCGGCCAACGCTTCTTTGCGAGTCCGGATTCGGTTACCCAAAAGCACGTCGCAAACTCCCAGTCTCAGAATATCCAAGGCTGCAGGAATCACCCGAGCATCGTATTGGTAGTCTGGATGCAGCATGACCACCAGGTCCGCGCCGCGCTCCAAAGCCTCTCGATAACAAGTCTTCTGATTGCCTCCATACCCTTTGTTTTCCGCGTGTAACACAAGGCTGACCGGGAGGCGCCGGGCAATCTCCACCGTGGCATCGGTACTGCCATCGTCAACGACTAGGATCTCGTCAAAACAATCGGGAGGAATATCCGCGACGATACGCTCCAAGGTATTGGCCGCGTTATAGGCGGGCATGACGATGAGGACGCGGTCCTTCAAGGAAGACTCTCTTTGCGCCGGTGATGAAGACTCATTGGGTTCCGAGTGGGGCTCTGGTGAAGACTCGGCGTGATGGCGTCTGCCTCGAGGCCCTGGGTTGGATCCGGATTCTCTCCCGGGCTCATCTCCAAGCTCCTCGCTTTCGCTGACCAAGAACTTTCAACCCAGACTCCTCAACTTTCGTCCGGGTCAAGCCCGACTATCCCAAAGGACATCTTCTACCCCCTGGCGGAAGTTCTCGTAGCGGGCGGCCACGAAGAGGGCATCCGAAAGACGATTGAGATAGCGAACCGTCTGGGCGCCGATGGTTTCCTCCCGGCCCAAAGCGACCAGATCTCTTTCCGCCCGGCGACAGACCGTGCGCCCTACATGCAATTGAGCTGCTCCCTTTGTCCCCCCCGGTAGAATGAAATTCGCCAGCGGCGAGAGCTCAGAGGATAGATCGTCCATCAACTGTTCCAAGGCATCCACATGGCGACTCTCGATACAGGGAACCGGCAGGCGCTGCTTGTCTTCTTCCAAAATGCACAGGTCAGAGCCCAGGTGAAACAGCTCATTTTGAATTCGCCGCAAGGGAGCCGCCAACCGCTTACACAAGCCCTCCGCCAAAGCAACCCCTAGCGTCGAGTTGAGTTCGTCCACCGTGCCGTAGGCTTGGATTCTCAGAGCGTCCTTAGGTATTCGTTGTCCGCCGCCGAGACTCGTCTCCCCGGAGTCGCCTTTGCGGGTATACACCTTGGTAATTCTCGGCATGGCATTCACCTTTCTCGAATCAAGAAGTTGCCTTCTCCAAAAATCCATCGGGGAGAAGACGCTGGGTGAGGGCAGAGGTGAGGCGGCAGTGAGGGTCGAGGCGATCCTTGATTTCCGCAAACCGCTCCAATTCCCCACCGGCGAAACTCTGCCGATAGAGGTCCGACGGGATTGCAGCATCCTTGGCAGGATAGAAACGGCCACCGGCGGCGACCGCCAATTCGGCCATCTCCCGCACCAAGGCCCACAGGCGAGGGCGATTTCTCGACGTCACAGGAAAGTCGAGAGCCAGGGAAAACCCATCGACCGCATGAGTCAACAGGAACGGATCCGCTCGATGCCGTTTCAGTACAGCTAGAAACGAAGGCATCCGGCGGAGCCGACAAAGCTCCAATTGGCCCCGAAAGACGCCTTCGGCAGCCTCCCGAGGCACGAAGCTCTGAAACTGAATCAGGCCTCCAGGGAGATACGCCTTCTTCCACCCTGGCACATAGTCGAGAAGGAACTGGTAGCCAGCGAGACTCTGCCGATAGATGCTGCCTCGATCCAAGGTTGCTGCGCTAGCGTATTTCGCGGCGTTGGTGAGCCGCATGCCCAGGCGATTCAAAGTCGGTTTCATCAATCGCCAAAGAATGGACTTCGGGACGATTCCCAGGAAGGTCTCCGGTAGGTCTTGGGCTTCCAGACGTAGAGTCTGTTGAGGGTCAGAATCCTCTCCCTCTTGCAGGTAGCGGGCAAAATGCAACTGGCCTCGACCGAGCCCCCTACCGCCCTTGAAGGCATCGATCCAGCCCACGCAGTATTCATAGCGATCCTTCGCTTCGTCCAACAGAGTCAGCATCTCCACGAGGTTTTTCGCCGGCACGGCTTCCACCTCCACTAAGCCGGAGTTCACCTTCTTCAACTGCCAACGAATACGGGTCATCAAGCCAAGCTGGCCAAAGGAGCCAATCGCCGCGTGAAAAAGCTCGGGAGACTGCTGCCGACTCAGAGTTTGGACCGACCCAGAAGGGAGCATGAGATCGAGGTCGAGACAGTGATCTCCCACCGTTCCACGAGCCCAATTGTTCTTGCCGTGGACGTTCATGGCGAGACAACCACCCAAAGTCGGAAACATGGTCCCCGGCACCACCGCCGGCCACCATCCATCCCCAAGGGTATAGCGCCAAATATCGCGAATCGTCACCCCGGGTTCTGCCTCTAGCACCCCAGTGTCTGGATCCCAGGACAAGATCCTCTTCAAGCGACTCAGATCAACCACGACTCCCTCGGGGCCGAATGCAGCGTCTCCGTAGCTACAACCGGCTCCACGCAGAGTCAAGGGCACGTCTTTTTCTTCCGCCAGATCCACCACTCCCTGCAAGGCTTCTAGAGTGGAAGGCCGAAAGACATAGCCTGCGGCGCCGACCGCTTGTCCCCAGCCCGGCACCCACTCCAGGCGCTCGGGAGAGAAGAGCTTCTTGGTCCCTGCCACCGTGAGAGTGGATTTCTGCGCAGGAGTGTTGGCCCCAGCTTGGCTATCCTCAGACTCAGAATCTTCCACCCCAGAGGCTGTGGAGTCTCTTGCGGTAGCGTCTCGTTCAGCGGCGTCTCCTTCGGCGGAGAGAACGACTGAAGGGGCGCTAGGTGGAACGACAGAGGGGGTCAAACTTTGAGCCTCCGAAACAACCAAGAGGGAATCGCACGGATGACCCAACTCACCAGACGCCACCGGGCTGGTACATAGGCCGTACCCGTTCCCCGGCGGGCTTTCTGGAGAATGATCTCAGCGGCACGATCTGCCGTGATCAACCAAAATAGACCCTTCATGCCATGGGTCATGGGCGTTTCGACGAATCCAGGCTTAATCGTGACCACCCGAGCACCGCGCCGGTGGATTCGATTTCTCAGGGCCTCCAAATAGATACCGAGGGCACCTTTGGCGGTGTTGTAGGCAGGATTTCCGGAACGGCCCCGATCACCGGCCACCGAACCGATACCCACGATGGTGCCTCCGCCGAGCCGATTGAATCTCTGAGCCGCCGGGTTGAGCCACGCCATCGCGCCCAAAAGGTTCACCTCGAGGGCATGGATATCCTTGCCGGTGTCATACTCTTCGAAGCCCACCGGGTGCATGACACCGGAGGCATAGACCACCAAATCCAGTCCCCCAAGGGTTCGGGGCACTTCTTCGAAGAGTGCTGGAACGGCCTCCCGATCGAGAACGTCATGGACAAAAGGAAAAGCTCTTTTCTCTCCGCAGAGCTCGTTGATTTCGGTGGCGATGCGGTTCAGCTCGGCTTCCCGGCGTGCGACCAAAGCGACTAGGGCTCCCCCGGCAGCGAGACGGCGAGCCAGAGCTTCACCAATTCCGGAAGAAGCACCGATGACCAACGCGTGGTGAAATTCAGTCGCCATGGGCCCAGATCCCCACTTGGAAACGCCCCGAGGAGTCCGCCGAGCCGTGGAACATCCCCTCGGTATTGAATTCGATGGAAATGGAGCCATCCTTGCCGACCGCGATGAGACCTCCATCCCCTGGATTGAGAACCTCACCGATCACCTCGCCAGCAGCCTCCGAAAGAGACCTTCCACCGTGCTCCATACGGGCGGACACGTCGCTGGCTACCGTGTGGCGAATAAATTGTTCACCGATTCCCGTGCAAGAAACAGCACAGGTAGCATTGTTTGCGTAGGTTCCAGCGCCGATCACGGGTACATCCCCAACCCTGCCGAATCGCTTGTTCGTCATGCCTCCCGTGGAGGTCGCTGCGGCCAGGTTGCCGTGGCGATCGAGAGCGACGGCACCGACCGTTCCGTAGCGGCCCTGGCCCGTCGGTAACGCGGGAGGCGCTGCCGAAGAGGCGGTTTTTTCCTCCTCGGCTTCGAGGACTTGACGCCAACGGTCATGGCGGCGCTGAACGAAAAAATAGTCTGCCGGAACTCGATCCACCGCCATCTCATCGGCAAATCGCTCGGCCCCATCTCCGACCAGAAAGACGTGGCGGGACCGTTCCATCACGTGACGTGCCAGAGTAATGGGATTCTTCACCGTCTTCAGCCCAGAAACAGCACCACAGGAAAGGCTTTCGCCATCCATTACGGCAGCATCCAACTCGTTGGTGCCCGCGTTGGTGAAGACGGCGCCGCGGCCCGCGTTGAAAAGAGGGTCATCCTCTAACAAACGCACTACTGCCTCGACCGCATCGAGGCTCGTCCCATCCCCTTGCAAGATCTTCTTCCCTTCTTCCAGAGCCCCTTGAAGACTCTTTTCATAGGCTGGCTCGGTCTCGGCTGCGACTCCTGCCCGGGTGACTCCCGCGCCACCGTGGATCGCCAAAGCCCATTCCACCGGAGGTGCCGCTGGGGAAGCCTCGGTAGCCTCTTCGGCGGGCCCCCCTGAGGGGGCCTCACAGGCGACCAGGCAGCCAACGCCTACAACCAAAATAGAAAATAGGTGCTCGGGAAAAGGGCCGAGCCGAGAGAAGATTCGTTTCATGGAGCTGAAGAGTTTCATGGTAAGTACCTCAGGGTCTGCAAGCTTTGCGCGAAGTATAGCGGCCCGGAGACGGAATAACGGCATGATGGTCAGCGTTGACTCTCATTGGGAGCGCGGGTACATTGGGACCGGATGGTAGATTCAGATCTCTAAGAGCCTGTGGTGAAAGTCGCTTGTCTGCCAGAATGAGTTTTTGCCAGAGTGAGTGTTACGACAGACTTCTAAGGGATGACCTTTCAGCAGAACGGAAGTCGCATCATGAAGCCACTCTGTAGCCTCGTCCTCGGATTCCTACTCTGGTCCGCTCCTAGCGGCGCCGACATCATCTTCCTCAAAAACGGCAAGAGCCTGGAAGGCAAAGCTCGCGACCTGGGCAATGGCAAGGTACGGGTCTATCTGGACTCGGGCAGCCTGAAGCTTCCGAGCGACCAGATCGAATCCATCGAAACCGCAGCGACCCTCCGGGACGTGCTGGTCGAACGCCTCCGAAATTTGCCTCACAACGATGCGGAAGGCCGCTTTCAACTGGCTCTGCTGGCTGCTGAGGAAGAAGGCTTTACTTTGAGCCGCCGGATGCTGGAAGAAGTCATCGCCATCGATCCGCAACATGCCGGAGCCAGACAGGCCCTTGGACACCTACCCCACAATGGCTCCTGGGTGACGGAAGAACAACTTCACCTTCTCCGGGGAGAGATCTCCTTCCGAGGGGAGTGGATGTCTGGCAGCACTCGAGACCAGATCCTACTTCGGGAAGCTACGCTTCGGGCGGAAGAGAAGAACGCCCAGCTCGCCCGCGCTGAAGCCCGAGAGGAATCCCGCTTCCAGCAGCAGGAAGAAAGAGCAGCTGAGGAACGCCGGGCCGAATTCCGTGACAGAGGGCAACTGCCGGCGACTTGGTCTTCCCCCTTTTATTTCGGTAACGGCAGCCAGGGCTTCTCTCAATTTGGGTCATTCCACGGCGCCGGTGCCTTCCCCTATAGCGGCTATGGAGCCTCTTCCTACCAGCCGCTTCGGCCCTTTCAACCCGGCTTGATTCAGGTGCCCAATCAACAATACCGTTACCACATCAACCAGTCTCTAGTACTGCGGCCTCGCGGTAGGCAAAGGGCTCCCGCCAATTTTGGCTACCTCAAGAACCCAGGAGCCCGCCGGCGTCAATAGGGCGTCTTCGGCTTTCTAGCCAGCTAGCTCCAACTGCTCGAGATTTTCCCGACCTAGCTTCAAGGGAAGCCAGCAGGCGATCGCCCCCAACAAAGCGATGGCCCCTAGGCCACCTACCAGCACCCAAGAATCCGGCAGCTGCCAGGATAACCGTGACTCCACAAAGCTCCACTGCAGAATGATCGCTTGAAAAAAGCCGGCCAGGACCACAAAGGCCAGGCTGAGGATGAAATTCAGCGTCCCCCCCATGCCGGAGACGATTCGGGAAGGATTGTCCTCCTCGAAATTGGGAAATAGGGCGCCGAGGCCCACCGCTAGACCGCTGAGAGCGAAATTCGCCACGACAACGGTGAATAGGGAAACCAGTACCGAGCGGGCTCCCAATTCCAATCGCAGGCTGGAAAGCAAGGTCAGGCCCAGGGAAAAAACCGATGTGGTCACGACACCTAGCCAGAACTTCTGCCGCAGAATCTGCCGGTAAGTTATGGGCGCCAACCCGAGGATCCAGGCGCGGCGTCCCTCCAAGCTGATTAAGGGAAACACGAATCGAGTCGTCAAGGTGGCCAACACCAACATACACACGATGCCATTGAGCAAGGTGAGCAGGCTACGCCAGAACTGCGGATCGTAGGCCGGAGACGTTCTATGCATATTCGCCGCATAAACAGCCATGACACCGAAGAAGATTAGGAATTGGGACCACTGAGCCGGATCTCTCCAGAACAACCGCAAATCCTTGGCCGACATCGACCGATAGGGTTCCGGCAACGGTCTCAGCAGACTTTCCAAACGCCCCAGAAACCCGCTTCTGGAGGAACCCTTGGGCCGCCCGGGAGCTCCCGCCAGCATGGACCAACCGACATAGAAATACCGCCGAGCCAGTTCCATCGCTACCAGGAGAACCACCAGGGCAACCCCCATGAGGAGCGCGAAAGCTCGGAAACTCGTGGTGAGAGAGCCAGTGGCACTCTCGACCACCACATCTACTGCCCACTGACTCGGCAGCCACCCCTGACCGGTCTGCCCCATCGCCTGTACCAAGGTCTCGAGGTTCCCCCCCGAGCCAGGCAACAACGGCGCAAGGCGAGCCCGGAGCAGAGCCCAGACCGCCAGAATGAAGCCAGCCGCAATCACGAAACCACCCTTCCTACCCAAACCGGAGAGGAGTCGAACTCCAACCACAGTTACCGCAGCTCCCAGTGCCGCCGGAAGCAAAGTAAAGGGTATGGCAACCAGGGCCAATGCAAGGTAAAAGGAAACGGGTGCCTGACTGGTCCAGCCATAAGCCATCAGGAAGGGAGAGCCGAGGAATGCAGAGGCCCAGGAGCTCAATACCCAAGCTTCTCCAAAACGGACCAAAAAGAGAGTGCGCCAACCCACGGGACTCAAGACGAGGCGGTAGACCTCTCTCGACCGGTAGAGGGTCGCGAAATGGACCAAGACGTTGGAAAACAGGAGCAGTACGAATAGTGCGAACGCAAAGCTCGACAGGAGACGCGCCGCGATCAAACTTCCGAGATGGATCTCGCCGGAGGCGAAAAAACCCGTCCCTAAACGTTGCAACCAGCCAAAGGCAGCCAGGGATAGCCAAAAGCCTCCCCACCAAAGCAGTAGGGTCGAGAGACTCACCAAGGCTACCTTGAGCTTCGACTCCCTGCGCAAGGCCGCCAGGGAGTGCCTCGCCATGCGGACCTTGGCCAGAAAAATGGCCCCCAGAGGGTTCACGCTTCGTTGTCTCGAGTCAATTGCAGGAAGGCCTGTTCCAGGGACCCCGTCTCCCGATGCGCTTCCGCCTCCTGAGCCAGAGCCTTGATTTCGCTCACCCTTCCCACATGCAACAATTCTCCCTGGTGAATGATGCCGACCCGGTCCGCTAGCTCTTCGGCCAGACTGAGGCTATGGGTGGACATGAACACCGTCAGACCTTCGTCGACTCTCTGGCGAAGGAAGTGCTTTACGCGGTGGATATTCTTGGGATCCAGGCCCACCCAAGGCTCATCCACCACGACCAACTTCGGTTCATGAAGGAAAGTCGAGGCAAAAGAGAGCTTCTGCCGCATTCCGTGACTGTAGCCGTGAACCAGAGAATCTGCCGCAGCAGACAATTCAAAGACCTCGAGCAACTCTTCCGCGAGAGGCTGCCATCGGGCCTTGGGTAGACGGTAGAGGCCAGCGATGAAGGCTAGGAACTCGCGGCCCGTCAAGCGATCGTAGAGAAAGGGGTGGTCGGGGATGTAGCCGGTCAGACCTTTTGCCAGCAGTGGCTGCGTCTGGATGTCGAATCCACCGATCAAGGCCCGCCCAGCAGTCGGGCGCAGCAGGCCCGTCAACATCTTGATCGTAGTCGTCTTGCCGGCACCGTTGGGCCCTAGAAAACAGAAAAACTCGCCGGCCTCCACGGCTAGGTCGAGCCCTGCCACGGCGACTTTGTCCCCGAATTGCTTTTGGAGTTTTTCTGTATGGATCATTTTCGTCTCGGGGCTTGTCTCGGACCCTGTTCAATAGGGCCAGGTCTATCTCCAATCAGGGGTCTCGTCTAAGACAGGCCTTCCCTGGAGAATTTGATGGCGACGATATTGGGCCTTGTAGGCCATGCTCGCATTGCCTTTCACTCGGTAGCCCAAATAGACATACGGAATACCGTGCCGTCTCGCCCATTGCAACTGCATCAGTACGGCAAAAACTCCTAGAGCGCGAGAGCGACGCTCCGGATCGTAGAAGCAATAGACAGCAGAGAGGGCCTGAGGCAAGAGATCGACCAGGGCCACTGCAATCAGCTCTCTACCGTCAAGTAGCAAGAACTCGTGGCCATAGGATTCGTACCCTTCCACAAAGGTGGTGAAGTAATCCTCCGGATCCGCCTCCCGAACATCCCAGTCCCGCCGCAGAGCCATATCCTGGTGGTACCGCTGGTAAAGATCTAAGTGTGCTTCGGTAAGGGTGGGCCGCCGCACCAGCATATTTAGCCCTCTATTTCGCCGCTCCGTGCGCTGCATGGAACGATTGGGCTGAAAGGCTCTCACGTCGACTCGCAAGCTGCGACACTCGCTGCAGCTTGCACAAGCTGGGCGAAAAAAGACCCGACCAAAGCGCCGCCATCCACGCTCTAACAAGGTTTGGTAAGTCTCAGGGCTACAAGTATTCAAATAGCGGTAGCTCATCCGAGATCGCTCGCCAGGGAGGTAGACACATCGCTCCTCTTCGCCGAAGAACTCACTTGCCATATGTATCGGGAGCTGAGCCATGGCTCATCCTAACTCGGGTCCCCGGTTCATTTGCCGATACAATGGCAACGCTTTGCCAATCACCTGAGTTTGCTGGGCAGGCTCTCCCTAACCGCTGCCTATCGGTCCAAGGGATCCTCGCCCGAGAAGCCATCGAGCGGGCTCGTATTGAAGGAGAGACTATGCTTTGGGAACCCTATCGAAGCCATCTTGCTTGCCACACTTTTCTACGTCCAGGATTCCCCCGATCTCGAGCGAGCCGGTCATTTCTCTGGGCCCTCCTCTGGGCACTGCTTGTCCTTAGCCCAGTCACCCTTTTCGCAGCTTCCTCCTCACCGACAGAACAAGCTCAAGCTTCCGGCAGCTCAGACTCCGACACACCGGAGGCAAGGGCCCAAATCGAAAAGATTCGCAAGATCCTCCGTGAGGTCCCCCTCATCGACGGGCACAACGATGTGCCCTGGCAGTACCGTTCTCGAGCTGACAACCAGCTATCCGAGCTGGATCTGGCAGGAGATACCTCCACCCTGGAGCCTCCCATGCACACGGACTTAGCTCGCCTTCGCCAGGGTGGTGTGGGCGGTCAGTTCTGGTCTGTATTCGTCCCGGTGAGTCTCCAAGGAGCCGACGCGGTCCGCGCGGTCTTCGAACAGATCGACCTAGTCCATCGTCTCGTGGAGCGCCACTCAGACGACTTGGAGCTGGCCCTGTCCGCTGCAGACATTCTCAGAATTCACTCGACTGGCAAGGTGGCCTCTTTGGTCGGCATGGAAGGCGGGCACTCCATCGCCAACTCTCTGGGTGTCCTGCGGCAGCTCTACGCTGCCGGAGCCCGGTATATGACCCTCACCCATTCCGCCAACGTAGATTGGGCCGATTCTGCCACCGACGCTCCCGTCCACGGTGGGCTCACGGCCTTTGGCCGCGAGGTCATCGGCGAGATGAATCGCCTGGGAATGTTGGTGGACCTTTCCCATGTCAACGAGAAGGTCATGGAGCAAACACTGGATATCTCCCAAGCACCGGTTATCTTTTCTCACTCTTCTGCCTTCGCCTTGACCCCTCATCCTCGCAATGTCCCCGACCAGATCCTAGAGCGCCTCAAGGACAACGGCGGCGTCGTGATGGTGACCTTCGTTCCGGTTTTCGTATCAGAACCCGCACGCCAATATTGGGCCAATTTGGCGGCGCAGGAGAAACGCCTCGAATCCCTGTTCCCGGGCGATCCTGAAAAAGTCGAATCGGAACTTTCTTCCTGGAAGATGAACCACTCCATGCCAACGGCAACCCTCGACGATGTTGCCGACCACATCGATCATCTCCGCAAAGTGGCTGGAATCGACCATGTAGGCATCGGCTCTGATTTCGACGGTATTCGGGCTGTACCGGTCGGCCTCGAGGATGTCTCCCGCTACCCTGACCTCCTCGCCGAGCTGGCTCGCAGAGGCTACTCCGATGACGACTTGCGGAAGATCACAGGGCTCAACGCTCTCCGGGCCTTCGAGCAAGCTGAAAAGGCCGCCCGTCGCCTGCAAAAGGAAAAACCGCCCTCCGAGGCTCTGATCGAAGATCTAGATGGTGAACCAGATACGATGGAGTAGGGGCTCTCGAGCCTCATCCGCGCGGTGGTTTCTCTCCCCCTCGAGGCCCGCACCATCCCCTCTGGTGAGTTTTCGAGCTGGGTTACCCGAATTCGCCCTAGCTACGGCGATGGCTCCTTTGGGGCGCCTGACTCAGCGGGCTCGACGCACTGCGAGAGGTAGACTGAGGTCACCACAAGGAACAGTCGCTGGTGATCTCAACAACACGGCCGATAGGAAGGCATGAGATCGCAGAGAAGATCGAAGGTGACAGAGAAAAAAGGGTGGCCCCGGCGGCTACGGGAAGGGTGTATTGCCGCCGGGACCTACCGGCAAATGAATTCTGTTCAGCGTTTCTGACCCCGTTCCTCCCGGAGCGGCATCAGATCCTAAGCTCTGATCTAGTGCTGCCATTTGCGGACGAAAGATCTTCCTTGCATCCAACAGCAGCAGGAAGAGACGGATTCGACCGCGTTCAAGATCCTCCAAAGACTCAACGGACCTCGTGAGTCGCGCTCCCTACTCTCGGCAGAGAACTCCGAGTCGCTGACTAGAACTCCAGCGATCGCCAATGGGGGAACTTTCCTCGAGCAGAAACTGGGCCAATCAAAGGACGAACTGGACCCAAAGTTCCTGTACGAATTTCCGAATTCATGACAAGCAGTCTAGTCACCTAAAGAATCTTGTCAAGCATATTTAAATCTTCCCAAGACTCATTTTCCATCTAACCTTCTTGAGCACCTATCGACATCAGTGACTCAAACAGGAGATAGAATTCACAGAATGGGAGAATTTGATGGGATCGGGAAAGCTCTGCGAATGTTGCGAGAACGTCGCGGACTAACGCAAGAGGAGCTTGCAAAAAAGGCTGGAACCGCGCGCCGAGTCATCGGTAAAGCGGAGACGGGCGAGAACCTTCCACGGGTTCACACCCTAGATTCTCTTCTTCACGCCATGGGCTCCAACCGCCTCGAGCTTCTTACGGCTCTGGACGTGGTCAATGACCGGCCAATTCACCACCCCCGCCCGGTTGTCAACAGCTCACAAGAAAGACGATCGCGAATCCTGGAAACCCTTGACCTTTCAGAGCTCAACTCCAGTGACCAGGAAGTATTCCTTGCTGCCCTAGACAATCTACGCGCCCTATTTCAACAGATGAGAACAGGGCGAAAGCTAGCAAGGTCGGGGCCGAAGGGAGTCGGCCCCAGTCGAGAACTCTCCAATCCAGACCTCCCCGATTGACTCGGCCCAACCGCCGCCTCGAAGAGGCTCCAACGACTGCCCGAACCCTCTATCCCAAGCTCCTCAGGGAGATTCAGGAACGTCCGCCGGAAGGACGATGATAGGAAGAAAAAGCGTCGCCGAAAATCTAGACAACGGCTCCCGAGACTCATCGACTCATCACCAGAGCCTATAAGTCCACTGGAATGCCGAAGGCTTCCTCGTCTCACCGAATCAAAGCGATCCAGCTCAGTCGAGCTGGAGTCGACTCGAAAGGAAGGCTCGAAAAAAGTCGGAGATGGGTCATCTCGAGGCCTTAGACACAGAGCCCAGAGGGCATTTTGAGAAGGAGACATCGACCTGAGCAGTCTCCCTTTTACAAATTGGGACCGGTTCTCCAACTTCGATTATTCTCTATCACAACACCCAAACAACCGATAACAGAACTTTCCCCAAAAAACCTATCGGACTTACAATCTTTATTCCCTAAAAACATCAGCCAAAGGTTCTTTTTGAACACCACCCGACTCGTCGCCTTGCTCGACATCGAGAGCTCAAGTACACTCCGCGCCGATGCATGAATTCCAAGGTCTAGGAAGGGCACTCTGGCTTTTGCGCCAGCAGCGGGGCACAACGCAAAGAGAGCTTGGGGACGACTGTGGGCTGGGGCAGGCCTTGATCAGTTCTTATGAGCTGGAAAAGGTGCTACCTACTCTCGATAGCTTGGAGAAGATACTTTCCTCTCTTCAGGCAGATCGCTTCGATCTCTGGACATCCTTGGAAGCGGTCAACGGAAGACCAGCCTTGGCTTACCCAACTCACCCATCGGAACAGCGTACCCCCGGCCACGAGCTGCTGGACCTGCTCGAACTGGACGGAATGCCACGCGAAGAAGAAGAGGTCTTTCTTCGCCTTGCGCAAGAGCTACGTAATTGGTTTCTAGTTTCTCCCCAAGCCACCTAAGACCCAGCAGACCTCGTCCTCCTAGAACATTCCTGCCTTTTTCTATTTTTTTTCCGTGGATTGACGCGGGAATCAATGCACGTCCCGAAAACTTACTAGTTCCCCATATAGAAAAGCCTCGCCTCTCTGGACCCCATAGCGACGCTCTCGGCGACTCATCACCACCCTCAGCCCCTTTCAGACCCTTCTAAAAGGTGCACTAAAGACCTACTTTCGAACGTCCATACTGACCTTCGGGCAAGGCTCCGGCGGTATGGAGCTGCCGGCCTGACCGCGCCCAAAAGAGGTCTTTTTATGTTTCGTAAAGTTTTTGGAACGATCGCGGCTCTGACCCTTTCTGTCTCGCTCACTACAACATCCACCAGCGGCCAACTAGATGAACCCAGCACCTCAGCTGAGAGCTCTTCTCTTCACCCCTTGCACTGGATCGGATCCATTCTTTCCGACAGCCTTGGCGGAGAGGTTCCCACGAGTCAAGCCGACGGAGACGGGGACGGAGATGGAGGCGGAGATCAAGGCAGTGGCGTAGACCCCAACAACTAGCCCCAACCTCTCACTAACTGCGTCCCGAGGAGCCATGGCTACGACAAAATTGAAGCTGAAGCCGGAGCTACAGAGGCCGTCGGCTGCGGCAAGGATGGCTTAGCTCCAAATAAAGGCTAGGCTCCCAAAAGGGCCACAGGCCCCAAAAAAGGTAGTGAGAACGTAAGAGGCAGCGAAGGTCGCCCGGGAACGAATCATGGGCGACCTTCGCTCTCTGCCTACCCAGACCAAGTGCTCTAACCGTATGCATCTATAGCCGGGAATTCCCCCTTGAAAGTCTTGCCGCCCACGGGAGCCACCGCTACAATCAAAGCCGTGAAGCCTGCATTAGATTCCGTAGATCAACGAAAGACGAAAAATGTGGACCTGCTACTGCGGAGGGATTGCAGTTGACTCAGCTACATCTGGATAACGCCTCAGGAGAAGCTCTATTTGCCCGTAGAAAAGAGGCAATACTGGGGCGACTGCAGCGGCATCTCATGAATTCCTGCGCCACTTGTAGCGAAAAGATACCCTCAGAGAAACATCACTCTTTAAGTCAACGAGAACGGCACGCAACGGCGGAGGATCTTGCACAAGTTCTGACTTCCGACACGGACCCTCTTCACTTTCAAGTTCTCGTCCACTTAGCCGCGATATGCCCACAGTGCAACGACCAGCTAGGAGATCTCGGCCAGCTTCATGAGGAAGGTCTGCTACCTGCCGACTTTTCGATCACTGAGCTGGATATTTTTCTGGGACGATCCCGCCATGCCGCCCCAGGATTGCTACGAAGAATTCTGGACCAACCGGAGGAAGCTAGCTTCCGATCCGCACACCACGAGGAAGAATTCAGATCTTGGGGCCTGGTAGAGGAAATGTGTTCCGAGAGCCGCTCGTGCTCTGGAACAGATCCAGAAAAGGCTTTCCAACTTGCTAGCCTAGCCGACATTCTTGCCCCTTTGGTTCGCTGCCCCTTTTTGCCCAAAGACTGCGTGAACGAACTTTGGATGTTCGCCAAGGCACATAAAGGTAACGCTCTACGAGTTGTCGACCAATTGCATCCGGCAAACTCGCAATTTCTGGAAGCTGAGTTGCTCTGGAATAGAACACGAACACAGTACTTCCACTATCGAGAGCGGGTCCTGAGCCTCAGAGCTAGCCTAGAGATGGATCAAAGAAAATTTTCTGAAGCCCTCGAATCTCTGGCGGAGGCTTTAGAGCTGGCGAAGGTGACGCAGGGCCAACAGCTGGATCTTCAAGCAACAATATTGATCCAGAAGTACCTTGTACTGACATATAGCAGCAACGAGATTGAAGCCTTTCAAACTCTGGAGGAGGCCGAGAGACTTCTCGAGCCAGCCGGGCCGTCTCGATTGGCCTCGATCGTGCTGCAGAACCAGCTGGACTATCTCAGCCGAACTGGTGACTACCCAGAAGCCCAACGCCTGCTTCCTCGGCTCGAAGAAATGACAGCCGACCTAGGCCTTGAACCAGACCCGGTCAAGCTAACTTGGACCCGGGCCCGCATCGCCCAAGGAACCGGGGCCCCAGAGACGAGTATCCGGTTATTTCAAGAAGCTCAGCAGAGCTTTCTAGAAGCAAACCAAGGCTACCGAGCTGCCTTGGTCTCCTTGGAATTGGCCACGGTTCTTTTCGAGCAAGGCCAGCTCCAGGAGGTGCAGCAACTAGCCGCACAAATGCTCTCCGTCTTTCGAGCTCAGGAAATCGACCGAGAGGCTCTAGCAGCCTTGGCCCTCTTCGAACAAGCGGCGGCTACGAAACAGCTCACCGAGCGGCTGGTTCGAGATTTGGTGGACTACTTCCACCGAGCCCAGGGGAATCCGAAGCTACCCTTTGATCCCAGCTGAGAGCCGGAGACGAGCTTCCTTCTCGTCACCGGGCTGAATGCCCTGGAGTCTTCCGCTCCCACACCAAGTACGGAATCTAGTCCTTCCCGGAAAGAGACCCGGGCTCGCCCCCCCACAGAGAGTATGCTCTACCTCATGAAGGGAATCACTGACTACCCAGCCTCCTCTTTCGCTCTGTGCTGCATGGCTCTTCTTTGGGCTCTCACTCTTGCCCCCAAGGCCCACGCCCAACCTGGGGCCGACTACACCGACGACCTTCTAGCTGGCGCTGAGGCTTCCGAGTTAGGTGGAGACTTGCCGACCAAGGCCATCTGCCTGCCCACGGGAACCCCGGATGCCGAGGCCGCTCGAATGGGCTGTATTCTGCAGATCGTTGTGGACTCCAACGCGTTACCAGCAACCGGCGCTGGCCTCTCGATCAAGATTCAAGTGGCCCTGTCCGAAGGCGAGGCCGAAAGGCACCAACGGCAAGTCCGCACCGGCCCCCTGGCCCGGGCGAGCTCCTGGGTCTACTTGGTGCCTCTGGAGATTCCCAACGGAGCCCGAGGAATCGCCTTGGCGGTGGAGGAAGAAGAGACCGGCTTGTGGGGAGGTTGCCTGGTGGAGCTCGCCTCAGAGCCCATCGCCGTTGCCGACAATGCGGTACTGACTGAAAGCGCGGAGCCATTGGGAGTGCGCCTAACTCCCTCGGTCACCACTGAGGCCCCAATCTCCTCCATCATTCGATTGGTTCCTCCCCGAGGGGCCGAGCACAGCGGCGGGACTCGCTTCGACACCCTAGTGAGCACTGACGAGGTGGATCGAGTCGAGTTCTACCTCGATGGAGTCAAGATTGAGCAGGATCGATTCAAGCCTTTCGCCGCTCGACTGGAACTAAAGCGGCCTCCTCAGCGCCAAGAGGTCCGGGTAGTAGCCTATGACGAGGGAAACCGCGAACTAGGACAGGACACTCTTCTCGTCAACGGGGGGGACGGTACGTTCCGGGTTGCTGTTTCGGAGCTGCGCGGCGATCCGGCTCTGGGCTCCATCGAAGTAGAAGCTGCCGTCCAGCTTCCTTTGGACGCCGTCCTCGATCGGGTCGAGTTTTATTTCAACGACCAACTTGCCCACAGCCTCGCCCAGCCTCCCTTTCTCGCCAAGGTCCCCACACCGACCGCTGGACCCGCAGACTTCGTCCGCGTAGCGGCATTCTTGAAAGATGGCTCCTCTATCGACACCGTCGAGCTATTGGCTGCTCGAGGAGCCACCGACAATGTCGATGTCAACCTGGTGGAGCTGTTCGTGGTGGTCAACGACGGAGATGGCCAGCCTCTTTCCGGTTTGCCCCAAGAAAAGTTCGAGATTGTCCGTAGAGGCCAACATCAGGACATCGAGGGCTTTCGATTCGCCCAAGACATCCCTTTGCTTCTCGGACTGGTCATCGACTCTTCCGGCAGCATGGAAGGCATGATGCAGCAAACCAAGCAGGCGGCAGGAGGCTTCCTAGCCAAGACCATGCAAAAGGGGGATCGAGCCTTCCTGGTAGATTTCGACTCCCAACCACGCCTCGCTCACCCAGTGACCTCCGACCTCCGGGCCCTGTCCCGAGGGTTTCGCAGCATGAAGCCCGAGGGGTTTACCGCTTTTTTCGATTCGGTGATTTTTTCTCTGTTGCAATTCGGCAAGGGACGGGGCCGCAAGGCTCTGGTGGTGCTCACGGACGGCGACGACTACGGCAGCCGCTTTAGCCCCTCGAGGGCGATCAAGGACTCCCGAGAGAGCGGAGTACCGGTTTACATCATCGGCCTCGGCGAGCACAAACAACTCCTGCGAGCCTACAAACAGAACGACCTCAAGGAGGTTGCCGCCAAGACCGGCGGTAAGGTCTTCCTCGTCTCAAATCCGAATGAGCTAGCAGCTGCCTATGCCCAGATCAACGCCGAGCTGCGTAGCCAATATCTCCTGACGTTTTACGCCAAACCGGACGGCAAGCCCCTCGAAGTAGAGGTCAAGGTAGACCTACCCGGCGCGACGACTCGCACCGTGGTGGGTGGACGGTAACGGTCCGGCTTCTCTCACCCTTACAGGACACCCTCCGGCATCTACCTACTGCAAGCCCGCAGAGAAGGCCCGCTTATTCGCCAAGGCCTTGGATTTCTAGGTGAAACCGAGCCAAGCCGAAGGCAGCCGGAAGTTGGTCCAGGAATGCGCTACGAAGGCGGATAAGAAGAAGAGCCCAGGTGCTGAGGTACACTTGCGCCTCGACGGAGACGCCTAACCCAAAAACCACCGGGAGCAAAGAATTCTATGCACTGGAAAAGGCTCCACAGAAGCGCCATCACCCTCCTACCTGCACTACTCCTTTGGACTGCGGCTTGTGGAGGCGGGGACGCACCGGACTCCTCGTCACCGAAAGTAGAAACTCGCTTCATGAGCCTGGGGACGGCCCCTCCTGGCGGCGCCTTCTTTGTAGTCGGCGGTGCCCTGGCGGAAGTGTTGGAACAACATCAGGGCGAGGCTGGGTGGAGAGTTAGCGCCGAAGCCACCAAGGGAACCCAAGAGAACATCCGACGCCTCGCCCGAGGCGAGCTGGACCTAGCGCTGGCGAACTCGGCGATCAGCTACTTTGCTGTGCGCGGCGAGGGAGGGTGGGAAGAGGCTCAGGAGGTCCGAGCCATCATGACTCTGGCTCCCAACGTCGCCCTATTCATCACTCCAAAAAGCTCAGGCCTCGAGTCCATCAGCGACCTGCGAGACCAGCGGGTCGTCGTTGGACCAGCGGGAGCTGGTTTCGAGTACTTCATTCGACCGCTGCTGGCAGCTCATGGCCTCACCTACGACGATTTCGATCCTCTCTATGCCACGCAGGTGGGTGCCGTGGATATGCTCGGGGATGGTGCTGCCGGGGCAGCCTTCCTGGGAGGAGCCGTCCCCACCGCCTCGATCACTCAAGCGGCAGCGGGTCAGGAAGTGCATTTCATGCCTTTGGACGAGGACGCCCGCCAACAGCTCATCAACGACTATCTTTTTTTCCGCCCCGCTGTCATCCCCGCAGGCACCTATCGCGGCCTCGAAGAGGACTATCCGGGCCTCGACGTCGGCTCTATGCACTTGATCGTCCCCGCCGCCCAAGACGAGGAAGTCGTCTACCAGGCGACTCGCACTCTGTACGAAAACCGCGCGGAGGTGGTGGAACGTCACCCGGCGGGCCGAGCCATCAACCCTGCCAATGTAATTCGTGACACGGGCACAGAGTTTCATCCGGGCGCCATTCGGTACTACCGGGAGATCGGAATCTGGCCCGACGAACCCGAGGCGGGACCGGAGAGCCCGGGAGATTCCCCATCGCCGTAGAAACCGCCCCTACCCATTGACCCGAATCGGCTTACGTCCATGAAGCTACCCTTGCGCCTGCCTCGGATCATCGGCATAGCTCTGTGTCTGTTCACGGTAGCCGAGGTCAACTACCCTCGCCTTTCACCGCAGAGCCAACTGGCAATATTCGCTGGCGCAGGGCTGGTGTTGTGCTTCTTGCGCTTTCCCTTGCACCCGTCCTGGAAGGCAAAGCCGGTGACCCGCGCCCTAGATGGGTTTCTAGCCCTGCTAGCTGGACTCTGCTCCCTTTTCGTGGTGATCCAAACCGAGCCGAGGTTTCAAAGCTGGTGGCTTGGAGGCCATAACCTGGGAGAACGAGCCGGGGCAGAAACGACCCTGGATCTGGTCGTGGGAGCGGTCGGCCTGACCCTCGTCTTGGAAGCCGCCCGGCGAACCGTCGGCTACGCCCTGCCAGTTCTATCGGGCCTCTTCCTGGCCTATGCGGCTTTGGGGCCGGAGCTGCCTGGCTGGCTGTTCCCTCACAAAGGATATGGCGCCGAGCGCATCGTCGCTCAGACCTTTCTCCATAGCCAGGGAGTCTTCGGAATCGCTCTGCGGGTGATGTTCACCTACGTTTTTCTCTTCGTGCTGCTGGGAGCCCTTCTAGAGCTTACGGGTGCGACAAAATTCGTCTTGGATACTTCCCGGCGGATCTTTCGTCGCAGTCCTGGAGGGGCCGCCAAGGTGGCTGTGCTCAGCAGCGGGCTGATGGGTTCTCTTTCCGGAAGCGCGGTGGCGAACACCGCCACGACCGGTACGTTCACCATCCCAATGATGCGTAGCTCCGGGTTTCGACCTTCGGTGGCAGGGGGCATCGAAGCGGCAGCGAGCTCAGGGGGTGCTCTGGCTCCCCCGGTGATGGGTGCCGGAGCCTACATGATGCTGGAGATCATCCAACCAGCAGTGACCTATGTGCAAATCATCCGAGCTGCGCTCATTCCAGCGGTGCTCTACTACCTATCGCTCTTTCTGATCGTCCACTTCCGCTCCAGGAAGGTCCAAAGTCAACCGTCGGAGGATCTAGCAGGACAACCTCTGAGGCCCTACGCGGGCTTCGTATTCGGAGCCGCATTCGCTAGCCTCATCGCCTTCCTGCTGGCGGGATTCTCACCATTCCGAGCCGTCACCGTGGCTCTGGCGACGATTCTGCTGTTGGCCAGCTTCCACGCCACGACCCGTTTCTCCTTCGAACGCTTGACGGCCGCCCTGGAAAAGGCTTCGAAAGACATGGTTCCGCTGATCTGCGCCGCCGCCTGCGTCGGGGTGATTCTCGGTGTCGTGACTCTGACCGGCGTCGGCAATCGCCTGCCTTCCACTCTTCTGACGCTAGCGCAAGACAATCTCCTTCTGGCCTTGGGCACCATCATGATCTCGTCCCTCATCCTAGGAATGGGGCTGCCTTCCGCGGTCTGCTATCTACTGCTGGCAACCCTCGTCGGCCCCGCTCTCCAGGGCTTGGGCGTCGTCCCCCTAGCCGCCCATCTGTTCATTTTCTATTTCGGCATGATGTCGATGGTGACG
Organism: Deltaproteobacteria bacterium; assembly: GCA_022601195.1. GTDB lineage: Bacteria > Acidobacteriota > Thermoanaerobaculia > Multivoradales > JAHZIX01 > JAHZIX01. Next base: position 59,909 of record JAHZIX010000029.1, on the reverse strand, counting down.
CCGCCGGTTGCCCTGGCGGCCTATACGGCCGCGTCCATCGCTGGCTCCGGCATTCTGAAAACGGCCTTCGCCGCATTTCGGTTCGCCCTGGTGGGCTTCACCCTGCCCTATATGTTCGTATTGAGGCCCGAGCTACTGATGCTAAATCAGCTCGGCGATTCCGCCTCCGTCGGAGCCATCACCTTGGCTGTGACGTTGGCGGTTTTAGGCATTGTGCCCTTCGCCGCCGGTGTTGCCGGGTACTTCCTCAGACCCTTGAGTCCCATCGCCCGAGGAATCTTGCTCGTCGCCAGTGCCCTGCTGCTTCTACCGGGACCGGGATGGGCCGTCGCCGGAATCACCATACCTTGGGTGGCGGCTGGGGGAGCGGTACTGCTCTTCACGAGCCTTTGGAGTCAAGTGGCTGGCCATCCTGACAAATCCTTTTCTTGAGACAGAAGGAGCAACTCCATGTCGAAAGTCGTCGAAAAGAACTTCTCGGGCCTCAAAATCGTCATTGACCGCGATATGTGTATTGGCAGCGGCGCCTGCGTCAAGATAGCTCCCGAGGCCTTGGAGCTCGACGACCAGCAGATCGTCAGCTTTCGAGAAACACCCCAAGAGATCGATGCGGACCGCCTCCGAGACGCCTGCGACGTTTGCCCCGTCGATGCCCTCCGTGCCTCCGAAGGCTAACCCTGAAACCGGGCCACAGCAGGGTCTTGGCAGCTCTCTTCAGGCCGCCCGGGCTCCTAAGGGCAGGTCGGAAAAGCTTCGGTATCCTGAATCGGCTGAAAAGCGGTGCGGAGAGGGTTACGGTAGTTTTGCACTTCCCCGGTGAGGGTATCTTCGACTCGAATATCGACCTGAACGTTGGTCAAGCCACCGGCAAAGACCCAGTAGTTCCCGTTGTTGGAGCAACCCCGTAGAACCTTGAGCACCATTTCGACATTGGCTGCATTGAAGAACCAGAAGTAGCCGGTGTCGTCGGTCAGCTCGACTCCCATGCCGACACCATTCTGACCATTGGGGCGAATCCAATCTGCGGTGATGCGGAAGCGATCCCCTTGCAGGCAGAGAGTAGTTGGATTCTCGGTGCAATTTCCAGGTCCACCGGATTCATCATCCAGAATTTCCAAGGTGGCCTCCGAAGGAGTCCCCAAGACAGCACCGTTTGTGGGACTGGAAAGCACCAAATCGACGGTCTCTGTCGGCTCAGCGGTAGCATCGTCGAAAATCGAAACGGTGGCAGTCTTGTCGGCTCCATCGCCATTGCCCCAACTAACCGTGGTCAGGGTCGGCTGGTAGTCGTCCCCTGGAGAGGCAGATCCACCTGCCGCGGTGGTAAAACCCACCATCACCGCTCCGACTGTGCTTCCCTCTCGACGAAAAGTAATCGTCGCGCTGCCGCTAGCTTCATTGACGCTAAACAGGGTCGAAGCGAAAGAAAGGCGCCCGGCCTCATCCCCTTCGATCTCAACCTGCCCGGGACTATTGAGCAGGAGCGCTGTCTCCAGGGAACGGGAAGGGGATACCGCAAAGGACTGAGATGCCCATGGAATCAGGCCCGCCAGGACGAGCAGCCAACAGCACATTTTGCCCAGACTCAGTCGTCCCAAGGGGGAGTTTCCTAGCTGGCGACTCTCCAGATGGGAACTTCGCGACGGCATGCTTTCTGAAGCCATGGAACTCTCCTGATTTGGATTTGTTCTTCCGCGCCCCCGATGATAGACCATGGCGAGACCCAGTGGCAGGCTCCCAGAGCCCCGCCGCCGATGTTAGACTCTCGCGTCTTCTACGCTGGAGGAGGATTTCAATATGGCAGTACTAGGAATACGACGCGAGGATAAGAACCCCTGGGAGCGACGGGCTCCACTGACTCCCCATCACGTCGAAGAGTTGGTGCGGGAGCTGGGAGTTACCGTGGCCATCGAGCCCTCCGAGAAGAGAATCTACTCGGATCAGGCCTACCGCGAGGCCGGTGCGGAGTTGACCGACGATCTTTCCGGTTGCCGGCTGATCTTGGGAGTCAAGGAGGTTCCGCCGGAGCAGGTGCTCGCCTCGACCACCTACCTATGCTTCGCCCATGTCATCAAGGGTCAGCCTCAGGGTATGCCGCTGCTGCAACGCATGCTCCAGCAAAACAGTACTCTCATCGACTACGAACCCATCGTCGATCGTTTCGGTCGCCGCCTGGTGTTCTTCGGCCGCCATGCGGGCTATGCCGGCATGATCGACGCTCTATGGGCTCTGGGCCAACGCATGGAGCACGAGGGAGTCGAAACGGCGTTTTCCGGAGTGAAGCGAGCCTTCGACTATAAGAGTGTCGCCGAGGCTTGCGAAACTCTGGTCAAAGACGTGGGAGTGCGGATCCGAGAGCAACGCCTGTCCTCTTCTCTGCACCCCCTCGTCATCGGATTCACGGGTGGAGGCAACGTCTCTCGGGGAGCCCAGGAGATCCTCGACCATCTACCGGTGGTCGAGATCGAGCCGGATGAGCTGAAGTCCCTCGCGGATCGTCCAGAGCTGTCCCGCCGGGTCATCTACAAGGTAGTCTTTCGGCGGCCCGATCGTTTGCAGTTTTCCCGACATCTGCCCCACCTCACGATGCTCGTGAACGGTATTTACTGGGAACCGGGTCACCCTAAGCTGGCTACGCGAGGGGAACTACGAGATCTCTGGCAGCGCCAACCGAATCCTCGACTCAAGGTTCTAGCAGACCTATCTTGTGACATCGACGGCTCCATCGAAGCCACCGTTCAATCGACCACCCCGAACGATCCGGTTTTCGTTTTCGATCCGGAGTCCGGTAAGGCCACTCTTGGGGTAGCCGGCAGAGGGCCTGTCGTGCTCGCGGTCGACAATCTACCGGCCGAATTTCCCCGCGACTCCACGGAGCACTTTGGAGATTCACTCTTCCCCTTCGTTTCCGGCTTGTTGGCAGCAGACTACTCCGCTTCCTTCGAGCACCTAGCTCTGCCCGCGGCGATTCTGCCGGCAGTCATTACTCACGGCGGTGAGTTGACACCTCGGTACCGCAACTTGGAAGAAGCCCTCACCAAGGAGACTCGCTGATGCCTGCAAAAGATGCTTCGGAAAAGAGCGTTCTGGTACTGGGAGCCGGCCTGGTGGTTCGGCCCCTTTTGGACGAGCTGTTCGCTCGCCCCAACACCTCGGTTACCGTTGCTGCCCTCAACATCGATCGTGCCCGACAATTGGTCGAAGGGCACAGTAGAGGTAGAGCTGTGGAGTTGGACTCCAGTGACCGAGCTCGACTCCACGAGGAAGTGGGACGAGCCGACGCCGTAGTGTCCCTGCTGCCCGCCACCCTGCACGTTCCCGTAGCCAAAGCCTGCCTCGAACACCGAGTTCCTCTAGTGACGTCCTCCTATGTCAGCGACGAGATGCGGGCCTTGGATCAAGAAGCGCAATCGCTCGGAGTGTTGTTACTCAACGAAACCGGCCTCGATCCCGGCATCGACCACATGATGGCTGCCGAAGTGATTCGGCGGGTGCGAAAAGAAGGTGAGGAGATCCTTGCCTTCGCCTCCTATGCGGGTGGCCTTCCCGCTCCGGCAAACAACGACAACCCGTGGGGCTATAAGCTCTCTTGGAGCCCCAGAGCTGTACTGGTATCGGCCCGTAGCCATGTCCAATACCGAGAGGGAGGCGAGGTTCACCAATTCCCTCACCCCTACCACCCAGGTGCAGTGCGAAGCCTCGAGGTTCCCCGGGTCGGCAAGCTAGAGGTCTACCCGACCCGAGACTCCCTGAAATATCAAAAGCCCTACCGCCTGGAGCATCTCAAGGACCTCTTTCGAGGCACTCTGCGCTACCCCGGCTGGTGTGCCACTCTGCGATCCCTCCTGGAGTTGGATCTCCTCTCTTTGGAACCGATCGAATGCAAAGGCCTGACCTACCGCTCTCTCCTGGCACAACGATTGGCGGCCCCGGCCGGCGATGTCGAGACCAAACTCGCTGCCCATCTCGGGGTTGAACCGGGTGACGACATCATTGAGCGGTTCTCCTGGCTCGGTCTTTTGTCCGACCGCGCTCTACCGGAGCAACCGACAGCACCTCTCGACCTGGTTGCAACTCTCTTCCAAGACAAGCTGCAGTACGCCCCGGGAGAACAGGACCTGGTTATTCTGGAACACCATTTCATCGCCACTCGCTCCGGTGGCGGCAGACGGAAAATCGTCAAGCGTCTCCAGGTGTTTGGTACAGCCGGGGATCATTCCGCGATGGCTTTGACCGTCGGCACCCCGGCAGGGCTTGCCTGCGGCCTCATCCTGGACGGAAAAATTTCTTTGACCGGAGTGCGCATTCCCGTGTCAGAGGAACTCACCGTGCCCATTCTCCGCGGCCTCGAAGAGCGCGGCTTCGCCATCGAAGAAGTCGAAGAAGATCTCACCTAGGCAAACCCAAACGGCCAACACCCGCCGAGATCCACTCCGATCAACCCAAAGGGGGCGTGAAGCGTGGGTTAGATCGGTGAAGCGCAGGAGAGAGGCGCGGAGGTGTACTACTGTACGTCGCACAAGCCGAGCGACGAGCACGCGCCGAGATGGCCTACGATCCGCGCCCCCCTAGTCGTGGCGTAGGGCGACCATCGGATCCACCAACGCTGCCCGCCGGGCCGGTACGAAATTAGCCAGCAAAGACACCGCAGTCACCGCTGCGGCCACCGCAATATAGGTGACCGGATCATGTCTGTTGATTTCGTAGAGCTGACTGGAGAGAAAGCGCGACAGCGCCCACGAAGCCGTCAACCCGATCACTAAACCGATAGCAACCAAGGACATTCCTTGGGACAAAACCAACCTCAAGACTCCACTGGGCCGTTCTCCAAGAGCCAAACGAACCCCTAACTCGCGAGTTCGACGAGCCACCGAAAAAGACAGCACTCCGTAAATACCTAGCGCTGCCATCGCCAGGGCTACCAAGGCAAAGCCGGCGACCAAACCGGCCAGGTATCTTTGCGGCTCCACGGAGGATGCCACCAACTCTTCCATGGGAGTTGGCGCGTCCACCGGCTGGAGAGGGTCGAGCTCCCAGACGACGCGTCGGACCTGTTCGGACATAGCTGCAGCGCCGAGGTTTGCTTCAGAGCGAGTACGAAACACTACGTCCATTCCTCCCCAGGGAGTGACAGCCATGGCAGTGTGCATTTCATTGCCAGCCTGGTTGCTCAGGCCATCGTGACGCACATCGGCCGTGATGCCGACGACCTCACACCAAAGATCGTTGTAACCGATCTGGATTCTTTGCCCGAGAGCATCCTCACCGGGAAATAGGTGCTTCGCCATAGATTCGTTGATCACTACCACCGGAGCCGCGTCAGTTCGATTGTCCGCGGAAAGGATGGGTCGTCCCCGCAACAGGGGCACTTTCATGGTCTCGAAGTAGCCTGGACTCACGGACCTCCAGTTCGCTGAGAACCGACTTTGGTCTGGATCCTTCGCCGGGTCGAGCTTGGCGGAGAGACGCATCCGGGAGCCGGTCAGGGGAAGGGGCGTGGCCAAGGCTGCCGTCTCCACCCAAGGCAATGCCTCGAGGTGTTTCACCACCTGGTCCCCGAATGCCATCTCCTGTGGGAATTCCGGGTAGCGGGAATCCGGCAAATGAAGCCGGACGGTGTAGGCCCCGTGGGGTTCAAAACCGGGATCCAGCGACAACAGACCCCAGAAGCTCCGCAGGAGCAAACCAGCACTCACCAATAGCACCAGTGACAGGGCTACCTGGGCAACCACCAGCCCATTTCGCGGCAGACTCCGACGCCGATCCTTGGTCGAGCCACCGGATTCAGCTTTCACGGAATCCTGAATGTCTACCCGAGAGGCATGGAAAGCAGGCAACAACCCGATCACGAGGCCGGTGATCAGGGACAGGCCGAAGGTAAAGAGAATCGACCGCACCGCCGTCGTCGACGAACCATCCATACGGGGGATGGTGTCAGGGCTGAAAGCCACCACCAGGCTCGACATCCAGGAAGCCAAGAGAAGACCCAAAACCCCTCCGAGCAGGGCAATGACGACGCTCTCCGTGAGCATTTGCCGGATCAGCCGTCCCCGCCCGGCTCCCAACGCGGCGCGCAGGGCCAGCTCTTTGCGCCGATGTTCGGAACGGACGAGGAGGAGGTTGGCAATATTGGTGCAGGCGATCAAGAGCACCGCGGCCACAGCTGCCATGAGGAGCAGTAACTGAGGCCGCACATCCCCTACCGAGACTTCGTGAAGAGAGGTGGCGGAGGTGTGGTGAGGCCGGTGGTCTGTTTCCAGGCCTGCCTGAAAGGTCGCCAGAAGCGTCTCTACCTCGGCAGCTGCCTGCGGTAGGGAAGTTTGTGGCCGAGCTCTCCCCAAGACGCTCAAGGCGTGAGCTCCAGGCTCGGTGAGCAGGTCTCCTTCGAGAACCAGGGGAATCCAAATATCGGCCGCATCAACGACCAGCTTTACTTTTTCGGGAAGGACCCCAACGACACGAAAGCTCTCTTCGTCCAAAAACACATCTGTTCCGACGATGGTCTCATCGGCACCAAAACGGTGACGCCAGAGGCCCTCCGACAACAACACAACTCGGTCTTGGCCGGTCAAGCCTTCCTCGGCCAAAAAACCACGGCCGAGCAAGGGTTCAGCCCTTAGAATTCCCAATAGACCTGGGGTACTCAAGGCTACGCGGAGACTCTCCGGCTCACCGGCAGTCGTCAGATTACGCTCTTCCTGAAGCCAAGCAGCAACGTGCTCGAAGGCTTCACTGTGCTCCTCGATATATTCAAACTCCGGCCCCGAAAGGGAGCCATATCGATCCTCATGGACCGCATAGATTCGTGCCAGCTTGTCCGGGCTCTCGAAGGGCATCGGTTGCAGTACTACTGCGTGGAGAGTGCTGAAGATCGTCGTATTTCCACCGATTCCCAGGGCGAGGGTGAAAATCGCAGCCAAGGCCAGGCCGGGCTTTCTCGCCAGACTTCGCAACCCAAACCCAAGATCCTGCAACAAGCTGTTCATCTCGATTTCCTCCCGCCGTTCATGGCCACTTCAGCTGCTTTCCGTCCTTAGAGATCAGCAAAGGTCATGCCACACGGGAAAGACATCAACGAAAGGTACTCACGGCTACTTTTCCCTTCGAAAAGTAGCGTCCGTCTCGCTCTCACCACCGAGACCATTGAGGCTCCTTCGCCTTTGGCAGGCCTTCCGGTGAGCGGCAATGAGAACCTCGGTGTTCGATTTCGGACAGTGGCGAATTCAGAAGCCCCTGCTCAACCCAGCGCGTCCAGGATGCTGTTGAAACGCGAAACTAGATTCCCCGCTCGCAGCTTAGCTTGGCTCGAAAGTCGACCTGGTCAACAATAACGAGATGACACAGTCAAGAGGCGAAGACTCAACTCTCTCGGCTCCTGGGGCTGGTAGAGGCCGGCGAAGAAGTCGTTATCGCTAGGTATGGCATACCGATCGGAAAGTTGGTGCGCGCCGAGCCCGTCTCCCCAAACCGTCAACCAGGTACCTGGGCCAATCACTTGGGAGTCGCAAACGACTTTGACGACAAGCTCGGTGAGGAGTGGATGGAACCCCTCGAACCGTGAGGGTTCTGGTAGACACCCAGGTCATGCTTTGGTGACAGACGGGGGTTCCCATACTGACTGCGGACCCCAAGCTTGCCTCCTACGATATCGAAGTACTTTGGTAGTCAGGGGAGTTGCGAACGCATTGCTAGGGGGCACTCGAGAACCCTGGCTCACTCCGTGTTCCGTTTCCAAATTCCTCGAAATTCACAGAACTCATCCCCCCGGTGGACGCACCGGACCTGCTCGACCTGAACATCTTCTGCGCCCACTGCTAGGGCCATCTCGCTGAGGTACTCGACATTCAGCTGGCAGTGAATGGGATCGATGTCGGGGAAGTTTCGCAACCCCATGCTGGCGGTGCCTGGAGCATGGTCCGAAAGGAAAACCTCCCCACCGTCGCAGTGCCGAGACCAAAGAAACCGTCCCCAGGCGCCAAAACCGCGGGTCACCAAGGCGTCAACGGAGGAGAACACACTCAAGATCTTGAGAATCGAGGCGGCATCCCAGCGGAGAGATTGGTGACCGATCGCTTGAATGGCTCGAGAGTCGAAGGTCGTCAGCGCTCGAAGCAGGTCCGGATAGACCTGGTAAGGCAACCACACCCCGGTGCGAATTGGCTGCCGAAGGATCTCCTGACTCTCTGTGGGTAAGGCGGCGACCAAGGCGGGTATACCACCGGGATAGCCATATTCCTTACCAAACCTCAGCAAGCCACGGACGGATCTACCACTAATCTGTGCCACCAAGCCCTCTCTCCCCCAAGATCCCACGGGCGACCCGTACGCCGATTCACCGAGTCGACCAGCTCAGCTCCCCTAAGCAACAAGAAAAACAACTCTCAAGTCTTGATTTTACCCCAAGTTCAGCTCTGCCAGGGCTCGGAAGAGCACGACTGCAGGAGCACGGATTCGATCAACACGACCTCCATCAACACGTCACGCGCAGGACGTCTCGAGAAACACGTCTTGGGAAACACGTCTTGGGAAACACGGTCCGGGAGGACAGCTAAGGTCGTTGAGCCCCTCGAGGGAGCCGCCAAACGGCCTCCCAGGCAGAGTCTCAACAAAAATTTGCAAAAGGGGGCTAGACCCCCTCAGTCGTGGCGAAGAGCCACTAAGGGGTCGACCGTGGCGGCTCTACGGGCCGGCAAGTAGTTCGCGATGAAAGCCACCACCGCGACGATGACAGCGACGGCTCCATAAGTCAGGGGATCACTGGCGCTCACCTCGTAGAGTTGACTCGAAAGGAGCTTGGATAAGGCCCATGCTGCCGCCAGCCCAACAACCACACCAATCCCTACCAAGGACATTCCCTGGCGAAGAATTAACTTTAGAAGCTGCTTGGGGTGAGCGCCGAGAGCGAGACGCACTCCAATCTCTCGTGTTCTTCGGGCCACGGAAAAAGAAAGCACGCCGTAGATCCCCAAGGCCGCCATGACCAACGCCATGAGGGCGAATCCTCCCACCAGGGCGGCAAGAAACCGCTGCGGCGCCACCGAAGCGGAGACCAGCTCTCCGATGGGAGTTAGGGGATCGACAGGAAGGAGGGCATCGAGCTCCCATACCTGGCGGCGTACCTCTTCGGACATGGCACGGCGGTCTAAGGTACTCGACGAAGAAGCGCGGACGACCAAATCCATCCCTCCCCATCCCTTCCAGGGAGTGACCGCAATGGCCGTGTGGATCTCGTTACCGGAATCTGATCCGAGGCCATTGTGCCGGACGTCCTTGACGACTCCCACCACCTCGCACCAAATGTCGTCGTAGCCGATACGAATTCTCTTCCCTAAAGCGTCGCCCCCGGGCCAAAGATCACCGGCCATAGATTCGTTGATCACCACCACTGGCACCGCCCCAGCTTGGTTATCAGAAGGTGAAATCAACCGACCCCGCAGCAGCGGAACTTTCAAGGACTCGAAGAAGCCAGGGCTGACCGACCTCCAGACAGCGCGATGCTCCCCTTGGTCCGGATCGTCCGCCGGGTCGAGCTTCACCCCCAGAGTCATGAAGCCTCCGCTCATGGGCAACGGGTTGACCACCGCCGCGGCCTCCACCCAGGGGATCGACTCGAGACGGGAAAGAAGCTGATCCGCGAAGGCCAACTCCAAGGCGAGGTCCGGATAATTGGAATCGGACATATCGAGACGGGTCGTGTACGCTCCCTTCGCTTCAAACCCGGGATCGACCTGTAGCAAGCCCCAGAAACTCCTCAACAACAAGCCGGCCCCGATCAATAGCAGCAAAGACAGACCCACTTGGGCCACCACGAGGGAGCTCCTGGAAAGGTCGCGGCGACGGTCTCGAGTAGAACCTCCCGACTCCGCCTTGATCGATTCTTGAATGTCGACCCTCGAGGCATGAAAAGCGGGTATCAGCCCAATGGCCACACCGGTCACCAAGGCCAAGATAAAAGTGAAAAGAATCGATAGAGGACCCACTGGCGACGCCAGATCCAGCCGCGGGACTCCCTGTGGACTGAAGGCGATCAAAAGGCCAACGGCCCAAGAACTCACCAGCAAGCCCAGGAGCCCCCCAAAGAGAGAAATCGCCAGAGTTTCTCCCATGATCTGCCGGAAGAGCCTGCCTTGTCCCGCTCCCAGCGCTGCCCGCAGAGCCAGCTCCTTGCGCCGTTGTTCGGATCGAACCAGCAGCAGGTTGGCGATGTTGGTACAGGCGATGAGTAGAACGGCAGCTACCGAAACCATGAGAAGAATCAAACGGGGGCGGACCGACCCCACCGAAACTTCGTGGAGAGTGGTCATGCCAGTGCTGTGGTCGCGATGCTCTGTCTCCAGAGGTTGCTGAAAACGCTCCAACAGAGACTTAGCTTCCACTATGCCATTTTCGACAGACATCTCGGCTCGAACTCTCGCGATCACGCTGAGGACATGAGTTCTGGTAGAAGTCAGATGGTCGCCCTGGAAGACCAGTGGAACCCACAGCTCGCCATGACGCAAAGCCAGCCTCGCCGCGTCAGGAATGATCCCGACCACTTCGTGGGGCACTTCATCCAGACGAATGAACGTACCTAGCACCTCGTCGTCCCCACCAAAACGACTCCGCCACAGCCCTTCCGAAAGAAGGACGACTCGATGCTGTCCCACTTGGCCTTCTTGAGAAAGAAAGCCACGTCCTAAGGAGGGCTGGACTCCGAGAGTTTGGAGCATGTTGGGAGTTACCTCAGCGACCGCCAAGCTAACGGGCTCAGCGTTAGAGGTGAGATTTCGGCTGGTGCGATAGAAAGCTGCGAGGTGATCGAAGAACTGCCCCTGCTCCCTCAGAAAGTGGTATTCGGGTCCCGACAGAGGAGCAGAGTGGCTTTCTTCGCTGGCATGAACCATGGCAAGCTGATCCGGAGAGGTAAAGGGTAGAGGTTGAAGCACCACTGCATAGAGGGCGCTGAAAATCGCCGTATTTCCTCCGATCCCAAGAGCCAGGGTACAAATAGCGATCAGTGCCAGAGCTGGCCTCCGCCGCAAGCTCCGCACTCCGAACCCCAAATCTTGGAATAGACCATCCATGTCGCTCTCCTGTATCTCTTCGTTGACCACCGGCGAGTCTCTCTGCCGAGGCCTCTCGCTGAGACCCGCAGTAACACCTGCCGTTAAGCCAAGACAGCAAAGGCCATGCCACGAGCTTCGCCTCCCCTCAAAGCTCTATTTCCGCCAGCCAAAGCCACGGTTCGGCAAGAGAACACCGCATCCTTCGAGAACCCCTTTTTTGTGCGCCAACGAGATATCTGGTGTTCGATTCCGAACAGTTTTCTACCGACAGGGGGATTTCCCGAGACCGACTCGGAGAATTTCTAGATCCTCCGAGCCTCCACCTACTCCCCTCCGGATGCCACCGCCTTGCCGACGGCTCGAAGGGCGAATAGCATGAGCTCGAGAACCATGGAAGAGAGAGCTTCATGAAAACCGAGAAGAACCCTTCCCTGACATCGTTCAGGGAGCGCTTCGAAGCCTTTGTCACAGAGAGATATCCCTTCGCCACCGGCCTGACCTTGAGCGCCTTTCGGCGTGCTCAACAGGCTCCCTCCGTGGCCGCAAAAGCCCGAGATGGCTTCACCGAGGAATTTCTACTGGAATTCGAATCGGCCTTCGAAACCGGTTTCCGGTCGACCACTGGGGAGCGCGGCAATGAAAGCTCGTTGGCTGGATCTTCTTCTCCTGCCTCACCAGGGCAACTAGAAACAACTCCGGGAGTCTCCCTCGAACAACGGCGACACCAAGGGGAGGTCGAGCTACGTGCCAGCTGCATTGGCTTCTTCCAGAGAGAGAGGATTCGACTCTCTTTCTCCGCCGAAGAAAAGCGCGAGATGCTACGTGGCATGATGCTGACCCGGGCGACAGACAATCGCCTCAAGGTCTTTTTCACCGGCAGCGAGATTCGACATGGACAAACGTGTTTCCAGGGCAAGGGATTCCGCTCCCTGGGCCAAGAGGGGATCTACGCGGCGGCCCTACGACTTCGCAAGGGAACAAGGTTTGTTGCCGAGGATGGAACCTGGCGTGGCGACATGGTGGCTCCGCTGATTCGCGATGCGGGCCTCGCCTTGGGGATGCATCCCGCTGCTGAGACCGTTCGAATGATCCTGAGCGCACAGATGGGGAAGGCTGGGCCACCCATGAACGGCAAAGATCTTCATATCGGCGATTTTCGCCGCGGCATTCTGCCTCCCGCGGCTCCGCTGAGTATCTCTTCTCTCACCGCTTCCGGCATCGCTTTCGCCATGGCCAGAGAAGACGATGACCGAGTGGCTCTGGCCATGATCGGTGAAGGTGGCAGCTCGTTGGGAGAGTGGCACGAAGCGATCAACCTGAGCGCAGCCCGGTGCCTCCCCATTGTCTTCTGTGTACAGAATAACCAGACAGCTCTTTCCACCCCGGTTCCGGAACAATCCGCCGTTCGTCTCTTCGCCGACAAGGCTACCGGCTATGGAATCCCTGGCCTGTCTATCGATGGGACGGACCCGGAGGCCATCGCCGCGACCTTCGCATGGGCTGTGGAACGGGCCCGGCAGGGCTTTGGGCCGACCCTCATCGAGACCATCTCCATGCGCATGTGTGGTCATGCTCACCACGATGACATGTTATTCCTAGGCAAAGACCCTCAGCCGTCCTGGGACTATGGGGAGCTCCATGACGGTGGCTACGCCGATCCGTCCGCGTACCAATTCTGGTCCCAAAGGGAGCCTATTCACCGCTACGCAGACCATCTCGAAGCGACCGGAGTTCTGGCTCCCGGAGAGTTAGACCAGTGGAAAGTCGAAGTGGATGCCCTGGTGGAACAGGAAGCCCTAGCGGTCATTGATGCACCCTGGCCGTCTCCTGCCGAGGCCGGCCAAGGTGTGTTCTCGGATCAGCCCCCACTGCGCCATGAGGAGCCTCTGGAGAACCGCCTGCCGGTGGCCTATGATCCCCCTTCGGCCCTTCCGAGCCTCGAGGTCGGGTCACCCTTCGACCCCAAAGGCTGCACATTCTTGGAAGCTGTCATGCGGGGGGTCGGAGACGCCCTGGCAGCAGATTCACGGGTCTTCGTCTACGGCCAGGACGTGGGGCCTCCCTACGGCAATGCCTTTTTGCTGCTGCGCCCCCTGCTAAAAGAATTCGGCCATCGCATCCTCAACTCGACTCTGGCCGAGGGAGGCATTCTCGGGGTCTGTGTGGGGTCTGCTTTGGCCGGTCAGCGGCCCATCGGTGAGATTCAATTCAACGACTTCGTCGCTACCGGCTTCAACCAACTGGTGAATAACGCAGCGAAGATTCGCTATCGATGGGGAGAGTCTGTACCGATGGTGGTCCGCATGCCTTGGGGTGGGCTACGCCACGCGGGTCCCTACCATAGCCAGAACACGGAAGCCTGGTTCTTTCGCACTCCCGGTCTCAAGATCGTTGCCCCTTCTACCCCAGAGGATGCCCGAGCTCTAATGGCCACCGCTGTGGCAGACCCAGATCCCGTATTGTTCTACGAACACATCGCCCTGTACCGGGAGCCGCGGATCAAACAGGTTCTTGGGCAGCAAGCTCCAGAGCCGATCCCCCTGGGAAAGGCAGCCCTACGGCGGGCCGGCAAAGATCTCGCCATCATCTCCTACGGGGCCTACGTACACCACGCGTTGCGGGTAGCCGAGCGACTGGCAGAGGACGGGATCGAAGCCTCAGTCCTCGATCTACGCTCCCTGGTTCCCCTGGACCGTAGCGCCCTGCTGGCGGTAACCCGGCATTGCAACCGCGTGCTGATCTGCCACGAAGATACCCGTACTGGTGGCCTGGGAGAGAGCCTAGCCGCCTTCCTTCAAGAACAGGCCTTCGAATTTCTGGATGCCCCCATTCGCATCCTCGGGGCTTTGGACACACCCGTGCCCTATTCCCCTCCCCTCGAAGAAGAGTTTCTGGCTAACGAGAAGCACATCGAAGCGGCAGCTAGATTGCTAGTGGAATACTGAACCGGTGTGAGCGGAAGGGGCTAGTTGATCTTGAGAACTTTGACTCCAGCTCCACCCAAGCTGTAGCCAGAGGAAACGTAGCCGATCGCTCCCGGAGTGGAGCTCACGAACTCAACGATCTCACGCTCCGAATCCTTTTCGGGAGGAGGGGTGCCTCGACCGGTGAAGATCTGGCGCTGCCAGTACTTCTTGATGGCGCTGCGACTGCGATCATGGATGGCGGTGGAGAATTCGTTCCGAACTTCTTGAACGTTGAGATCGATGGGCTTGATGTCCGCTCCATCGGTCCAACGAGGAGTCTTTTTCAGGAAATAGTCGGAAGCATCCGACTTGGAGATCCAATCGACTCTAACCTCGGGATGAGCAATCACTCGAAAAGAGTATTCATCTTGCGCCGGAGTAGTTGATACGGCCAAGGCCAATGCTGGCGCCAGGAGGAGCAGGAGGAGACTGCGCTTCTTCATCATCGCTAGTTTCGGGATCCAAATTCTCTCAAAAGGTCGGTTCTTTCAAAGGGCCCGTCTCTCAACGGCCAGTGAACCACCCAAGCTCATATAAATCAAATCGGGCCCTTCGGCACTCGGTCCTCAGACGTTGGGCCCTCAGGAGCAGGGCTCTTAGACGCTGGGGTCCGGAGTGTTTCCTCGAAAAGGAGAGAGCACCGAAAAAATCGACGACTCTCAGCTCCAACCGTGCTTCGAAGCCCAAGAAGTCGACAAACACTGTATATCATAAAAGAAAGCAATATCAGTCAACTCGCATCCCTCGAGGACTGGGGAATTTTTCTAACAAAATTCGTGTTGAAACGAGTAACAAGGGAGAAACAATGTTGAAGTCTGCAGCGGCCCTCATGGGAGTACTTCTCGCCCTGTCCCCACAGGCCCAGGGGATACAGGAAGAGGAAAAGAGCGTCTTCGGTGAGATTCTAGAAGTTCGAGGCGTCGACCTCGAACTGGTGGTGACGGATTCCAAAGGCCAGCGGGTCTCCGGTCTGAGGCCAGAGGATTTTCGCTTGCGGGTCGACGGCGACAACATGACCATCGACTTCTTCTCCGAGATTCTCGAGGGCAAAGCCGTGAGCTCCGCTGAGCCCTCCAGGCTCACGTCTGCTCCTGGAGTGGAAGAAGGAGAGTCCATCGGGACCAGCTATCTGGTTTTCATCGACGAGTACTTCCCGAAAGCCCGAGACCGCAACAATGCCCTGGACGGATTACTAGACGGACTCCACCGAATGGGGCCTCGCGACCGGATGGCGATCGCTGCCTTCAACGGGCAACGCCTAAAGATGCTAACCACATGGGAGCAGTCTCCGGCAGAGCTGAGACAAGTGATCGAATCCGCCAAGCTCAGGCCAGCCGCGGCCTACCTCTTCCAGAATGACTCCCGATACCGAAGCGACCCCGTGGAGGCCCTCAGCCTTCCCGAAGAAGCGGTAGCTCGGGACCTTCCCGAGGAGCAAGGCAATAACGAAGACGGTTTCCCGGAAATTTCATTCGACGAATCCTCCGTCCGCAAATACCTTCGCGAGATGGAGCGTTCTCTGGAACGGGTCGCGACAGCAGTCCAGGCAACCATGAGGTCCTTCGCCAACCCTCCAGGAAGAAAAGTCATGCTGCTGCTATCCGGCGGCTGGCCTCAATCTCCCTTGGAATATCGCTTCACCCCAATCGAACCCATGATCCAAAGCGGTCCGGAAAAAGGTCCGAAGATCCTCCGGCGAATCCACGAGACGGCCAATCTCATCGGCTACACCCTCTACCCGGTAGATGTACCTGGGCGGCGAGGCGCCCCGAGCGCGGAGGGGTTTGGGTTCCCTTCGGACAGTCGAAGAGCCTTGGCGGAAGGCGAATTGCACACTTCTCTGGAAATCCTCGCCAAACAAACCGGAGGAAAGGCCATGCTCGATGGCGCCAGTCTAGCCGCCTTCGACTCCGCAGTTGACGACACACGGTCCTTCTATTGGCTTGGCTTTTCTCCACAGTGGGAGGGTAATGACAGCCAGCACAAGATCCAGCTAGAAGTGCTCAAACCAGGTCTCCGGGTACGACATAGAAAGGGATTTCAGGACCTCTCGATCCGCAAGGAAGTCTCTTTTCAAGTCGAAAGCGCTCTCTTTCTTGGCCAGGTCCCTGGCAGTGAGCCCCTACAAGCCTCCTTTGGCCCATTCGGCAAATCGCGTCGGGGGCGGTTCCAGGTGCCCATGACCCTGACAATTCCCATGGACTCGGTCATCATGATCCCTTCCGGCGATCAATTCGTGGCCGAATTGGAATTGCGAGTGTCAGTGCTAGACGAAAGCGGTGACCGCAACGAGATGCCGGTCATTCCTGTCCGGCTGGCTGGACCCGAAGCTCCTCAGCCGGGCCAGCACGCCACCTATGAGACCGCCATCAAACTCCGCAACGAGAGCCACGATCTCATCGTCGCTCTGTATCAACCGGCCAGTGGTCGACTGCTCTCGACCGTCAAGAGGGTAACGAAGTACTGAGCTTTTCAGAGGGGAAGCTCTCACTGGAGGCCACTTCGATCTTGGAGGCGGCCCCGAAGCCAAGATTGACGCTTTGGCCATCTGGCAGGAGCTTCACTTGAACCGTCTCGGCAGCGGAATCCCGTCCCTGAACTTCGAGATGACTACCTGGCCTCAATCCCTGCCGTTCGACCAAGTGCAGGAAGGTGCTGCTTTGATCGAGAACTCGGGCCACTCGGAGTGGATGGCTGAGAGCACAGCTCAAGAGGTCGAGGTGATTGAGCTCCAGAACTTCTCCTTGAGCGCTGGGAATAGGATCCCCGTGAGGGTCCACCGCCGGATGACCGAGCATCTCGTCCATACGCTCGATAAGGCGATCCGACACCACGTGCTCCAGCTGCTCAGCCTCTTCGTGTACCGTGCCCCAATCCATCCCCATGATCTCTACCAAGAACACTTCGATAAGGCGATGGCGGCGTAGAACGTGCACTGCCAGCTGCCGGCCAGCCGGAGTCAGGCTGACCCCGCTATAGGGCTCGTAGGTCACTAGGCCACTTCGCTTCAAAGTTTTGACCATGGCGGTCACGGTTCCAGAGGCGACTCCGAGTGCCGAGGCCAAGTGCCCCATGGGAACCAACCCATCGGAGCGCTGCTGCTCGGAAAAAATACACTTCAGATAGTCTTCGACGGTACTCGTCGCCATGGTTTGCCTCCTTTGATCCGAATTCAGCGAACCCACCGCCGAACCCAATAAGTTAGTTGGTCCAGTAGAGTGACTACGACGATGATCACCAGTAGGAGAACCGCCACTTTCTCGTACTGAAACCCTCGCACATAGAGCTGAATGTAATAACCGATGCCCCCAGCCCCCACCAGACCCAGCACCGCCGCGTCCCGAAAGTTCATCTCCAGCCGGTAGACCGAGAAAGCCACCACTTGAGGCACGCACTGGGGGAATAGGCCCCATCGCAAGGTCTGTGACCAAGTCGCTCCAGTACCTCGAACAGCGTTGACGATTCCCTTCTCTGCAGTCTCGAACTCTTCGGCGTAGAACTTTCCCAACATGCCGATGGAGTGAAACGCGATGGCCAGGGCTCCCGGGAAAGGTCCCAGCCCCACAGCCACCACGAAGAGAATGGCGATCACGATCAGAGGTATCGAGCGAATAAGCCCCAAGAACAGTTTGATCGCCTGGGACAGCCAGCCAGGTGAGACATTGGCAGCGGCCAGGAACCCTAAAGGAAGCGCGAAAATCACCGCCAGGGCCGTTCCCCCAATGGCGATCATCAGGGTCTCCAGGGTGGATTGCAGTACCAGTTGGGTAACGCTCCAATCCGGCGGCACCAGGCGAGCAAAGAACTCGCTGAAACGCGGGCCGGAACGGGCTAGCGCGGCGAGGTCGAATTCCGACCACCACAGGGCCACGGCCACCAGGACGCCGGCACCAAGCCAGACGAGAGTCTGAGCGAGGAATCGCAGCTTCCACCTCTGCCTCAGGGCCGTCAATTTTCCCTCATTCCTGAGGCTGCTAGGGTCAGATGATCCTGCCGGGCACTGCGATAGACCCGCTCGGAATGCTCTTCTTTAAAGCCATCCGGTGGACCATCGTAGACGACCCTGCCGTCCGCCAGGCCGATGAAACGGCTGGCGAATCCTTTCGCCAACTCCGGCTGGTGAAAATTCACCATCAGGGTGACGCCCCGGCGACTGACGCAGTCCACCAACAGCTCGAGCACATCCTCTGCGAGCTCCGGATCGAGGCTCGAGGTCGGCTCGTCGGCGACGACGATATCCGCTTCCTGCATCAGGGCCCGCGCGATCGCAGCTCTTTGCCGCTGCCCTCCCGACAAAGTTTCGACCCGGCGATGGCCCAGAGCATCCAGCCCCACTTCTTCGAGAATCTCAGCCGCCTTCTTCCATTCCGCCTGGGGATACCAGCCCACCAGACTTCTCCAGGGACGAACCCGCCCCAGGCAGCCGGTCAGCACATTCCCCATGACGCTCATTCGGGGGACTAAAAAGAACTCCTGATCGATCATCGCTACCCGCCTCTGAATCGATCTCTGCCGAGCCGGATCCCGGCTTGCGGGGTCCTGTCCGAGGACCCGAACCGTTCCCGTAGAGGGTTGGAGACGGCCTTTGAGGAGGCGAGACAAGGTCGTCTTTCCGGAGCCGCTGTGACCGAGAAGAAAGACTTTTTCCCCTCGGTGGATGATCAAGCTTTCCACATCCAAAGCCAGCACCTGACCGAATAGCTGATGCACTTCCAGCAGCTCGATCACCGCTTCGCTGGGATCGAGCTCCGTCACTTCCGCTGACCAGAAGAATCAAGTTTCGAGGCCGGCTCCTCTGAGGGCGAGGGCTCAAGGGCTGGGAGAAAGCCGTGCTTGCGAGCCAACTCCTCCGTCCCTGCAAAAGTCTGGTGATCGACCTCGACATAGCCATCGACGTTGTAGAGGTACTTCAGTAGCGGCCGGTTTTCCCCCTCATTGAGAGCCAACAAGGAATCCCGTAAGGAGTTTGCTGCTGCCCCTTCCAGCCCTTTGCGAACAACCACGCAATGGGAAGGGATCGGTTTCGAGTCGGCGATGGAGATCACCTGATCTCGCTCCTCCCCCCGTAGCAACGAAAAGGAATACTGGCCGATGCCCGCAGCATCCACGAAGCCATTGAGAACAGCGCGGATCGCCTGCTCGTCGCCACCGGCAAAGTAGTTCCGGCGAAAGAAACGATCTGTCTGGTCTCGGTTCTCGATCAGACCAGCCTCGACAAAAATTTCCAAGGGGTACAGATATCCCGACGATGAAATGGGATCGACGAAGGCGAAATTCTTTCCCTTGAGGTCCTTCAAATTCCGAATGCCACTGTCCTTGCGAACGAAAATCCGGGAGTGGTAGGTCGAGGAGCCATTGTAGATCTCACCGAGGATCGGCCGAGCGCCGGCGTGCTCGTGAGCCAGCAAGTACTGCAGCGGCCCCATGAATCCCACATCAGCGGTTTCATTGCGAAGCGCTTCCACCACAGCGGCGTAATCCGTCGCGGTGAAGTACTCCACTTTCCTCTGTAGACGCTCTTCCAGGTAGGCGACCACCGGTCGCACATCTTCGACCAGCTGATTTGGGTTCTGGTAAGCGATGAACACGATGCGTAGAGGTTCCGGAGCCGCATCCGCCGGTATCCCCCAGAGGAACGTGGTGCAAAGAATCAGCAGGCCCATATTGGACAGGGTAGATCGGAGCCAGCGACTCCGTCGAGATGGGCCCGAACCCAAGGGTCTCCAGGACCTCTCCGAGACGGTTGTCCGCGCGATCATCTCAACACCTCCACGTTCTCTTGGTATAACCGTCGATACTCTGCAATCCGATCCGCCACCATCTCGGACTCCCCCTGATGGTTGGCCTCGTAGGCTTCGTCCATGAGCTCGGCCAGACGGTCCAGCACCGGCAGGAGCCGCGCATCTTGCACATCCCATTTGTGGGCCCGAATCTCGAATGCGATGGTGACCAAAGTCGTATCGATAAGGTCACTCTTGCCGCGACTGGCGAGGAATTCGTAGGCCGAAAGAAAGAAATCGAATTCCTCCAGCTCCGACTCGAGGGTGTGCAAGGTGTCTTCATAGGGGTCCACCCCATCGCCGATCACCTCTAAGTAGGCCGTCAGGTCGCCCAGATCCACTTCGCTCAGCCCTAAGTCGTAGCGCTCGTTGAACCAGTCGGTCACCGACCGGAGAGTCGGCAGGCTGCCATCGTGAAAATAGGGAGCCGTATGTCGGCTACTGAGCAAAGTCGGGGTGTCCATGGCACCGTCCCGAGAGGATTCGGCTGCACCGACGACACTGCCAATATCGTGGCGCTTCCGGTCCAGAAAATGATCTGAAGGCACATGGCAAGTAGCGCAGGACCGATCTGCCATCTGCTCGAAAGGTCGGTAGAAGATTTCTTCACCTCGACGGGTCGATTCGGATGCCCCGGTATGGAGGCGCCCATCAGGCCTCAGAGCAGGGTTGGGAAGAAAGTCGAATTCCATCATGTACGCCACCAGACCATCGAGAAGAACCGGATCCGGCTCAGCTCCGTTGAACTCGTTGACGATGACGTTACGGGTGAATTCACGAAGGGACTCGAAACGTCCATTACGGCCATAGGGTGCCGTAAAACGCAGTCCCCGCAAATCTGGAATATCCACCGGATCGAAATGGCCGTTGTTGGCATGGGGAGCGAAAAACGAGTTGGACACATCGAGCCCACCCTCTCGGCTCGAGAGTCCCGGCAGGAAGAACTTCGGGTTGGTGATGCTCTTGTTGTGACAGGAGTTGCAACTCAAACCCAGGGCTCGAGCTGGCTCACCGAAAATCATCGGGCTGTCGAAGGCCATGTCGCCTAGAGCGATGAGCGGGGTCTGCCGCTCATCGACTCCTCGCTCGCTCATGTTGAGAATCTGACGGGGTCGCGGAAGCTGCTTGTTGATCTCCGCCCCTGGCGGCAGGATGGCCGGTAGGGCAGCATCTCGATCGAAGGTGGGACTATGGGCTGGCAGAGGAGCCAAGGTTCCGCTGGGAGCCTGGAAGCTGGCACCAAAGTTGGCATTCAAATATTCCCCCAGCCGCCTCGCATTGTGCTCGAATTCCTGCTGTTTCGGGGGAGTGGCACCGATTCCGAGAATTCCCGGACTGCCCAAAGCGCTCGTCATCTCCAACCAATGACGGCCAGCTTCTTGGAAACCGGCTCGATCCGTGGAACGCAACGTTGGTTCGAAGGCAGCCCAGAGTTGACGGGCCGTCTCCAGATGGCCCAGCGCTGTGCTGTGATCAGAGATCGAAGCAGCTGCCGTTTCGAGCTCCAACACCAGAGCCCGGGAGACCTTGCGGGTCGCTATTTCGAAGGTCCTCTGGGCCAGCAGCTGTTGCTCTCGGATCCCCGGAACCTCCCTCCCTTCGGCTTGCTGACTCTCCTGGGGTTCGAGAAGCCAGGCCGTCTCTGAGTCGAGATCGAGGCCATTCACTTCAGGGACCGTCAAGCCGGTGACCTTCCCCTTTTGCTCGACGACCTGAGCCAAGGCTCCATCGATGACCTTCAGATCGCGCCCCACTTCGAGCCATGGCACCGGTCTCAAGTTGAGCAAGAAGTTGAGCCGTCGGTAGCTTTCAGCGGCCGGGTGGAGATCTTCCGGCGGCACAATGTGAGCGTTCAAAGGTAGGTCCAAAAGCACCAAGACACTGACCAGCAAGGCACTGATCAGCAGAGCACCGAGGCCTCCTCGGCTGCTGCGCGGGCTTTGTTTGGTGACCGGGTCTAGTTTGTGCTGTGACAGGGGCATTGAATCGCCTCCAATATTATTTTTTGAGTCATCAAAATCATGATCTAGGCTCACTAAAAAGTCAAGGAGCCTGACTTGCCCTTGGTTCTCTTCAATCTCCCAAGTAGCGCTGTAGATTCAAGGTTGAAACAGGAAGCTAGTGAGAAAACTTGGACCAGCCGGCTATAATCGGCCGCCATTGATGGAAAGGAGAAACCTCATGCATACATCAAGAATCCTGAGCAAACCCATTGGCGCCTTGGCGGCCTTCGGTACCGCTCTACTCATGACTCTTCCGGTATCTGCCGCCCCCACCAAGCCTCAGGCGCCTGCCGTTTCAGAGAATCCACAGGCCACGAAACTCTATGAGGCTGGCAAGAAAGAGGTAGATAAGGATCTCTTCCCAGCAGCTCTCAAGCGCTTTGAGGCGGCTGATTCCCTCGATCCGGACAATCCGGACATTCTCAACATGCTCGCTTATAGCCAAAGAAAAACCGGCGATTTGGATTCTGCCATCAAGAACTACCACCGAGCGTTGGAGCTTCGCTCGGACTTTCCGGAAGCTCGCGAATACCTTGGCGAGGCCTATATCCAGGCAGCCCTAAGGGAGATAGCGACCCTAGCGGGCTATGGAAAAGATGGAGAACACGAGCATGAAGAGTTGGTCGAGGCCCTGAAGGAGGCAGCAGACCAGTTTTGAGCCGCCGACCTTCCCTCTCTAAGGGAAGCCCGTCACCGGGAAAGACACCAAAACGGAAGGCGGGCCAACGAAAGGCTGGCCCGCCCAAATCGTCGGTGTCCAAGAAAAGCTCCCGTGGGGCTGGAGCTAGGAAGAAATCTTCCTCAGGCCAGACGGCTCCGAGCAAACCCTCGCGAAAGAAAAAAAGCCCGCCCGGAAAACGGCGGTGGAGCGGTGATCTACTCACTGCCATAAGCCTGACGTTACTCGCCTGGCTGCACCGCATGTTCTTCGTCTTCTCTACCTCGGACTCTGCACTTCCCTTTACGGGTTTCTACCAAGGAGATGCGGAGACCTTTTTTCGCTACGCCAGAGCCATCCTCGGAGGGCAGGTCTACGACTCCGGCATCCCCTTCCACCCACCTGGGTTTCCCTACGTTTTGGCTGGGGTTCAATCTCTCCTGGGAGCCGGAGAAGCGACCGCACAGGTACCTCATCTGGCGGTAAAGCTGGCTCTGGCGCTGGTCAGCAGCTGCTCGGTGGGCCTGATTTACCTCTTGGTACGACCCTACTTGGGGAAGACCGTCGCCCTGGTGACCTCGCTCCTGTGCCTCTACCACTTCGGTCTCTACGTGATCGCCATCGCCCCGGTGAGCGAAGGAGTGTTCCTGAGCTTGTTGCTCGCATCCTTGTGGGTGTGGACTCGTAAGCTATCCCATCCCCTCTCGGCATGGGGATCTCTGGCCGGCAAAGTGCAGAACCTGCCCCAAAGGGAGGCTGCCTGGGGCTTCACCCTAGGCGTGATGCTGGGCTTGCTGGCCCTGACCCGGGCTGAGTCGGCACTGCTGACGGCCTCCCTATGGGGAATCGGCCTCACCGGATGGCTCCTGCGGGCTCGCACCGGTGAAGCCACGGCCCGTACCCTGACGCCCTGGATCCTAGTGGCCCTGGGAGTGGCCCTGACTCTCGCCCCTTGGACTCTCCGCAATAGTCGAAGTCTCGAAGCCACCAACCAATCCCTGGGCGCCGCGATGGTCGAACCGTTACCCACCTTCGTCCCGCTGACTCTTTACGGACCATTGAACCTCGCGCTGGCCAACCATTCGGCTGCCGAAGGCACCTTTTCCCGAGATCTCATGAGCTCTCAAAGCCAGAGCGGCACCCTTCAGCTCACCGACCCTCAACATTTGAGTTTCCTGCTCCACGGCGATGAGATGGCCTGGAGCTATATTCGCGCCAACCCTAGAGAGTGGCTGGGCCTGGTAGGAACGAAATGGCGCCTTGTCCTGGAAACCACCAAGCTGGGTTGGTCCCAGTGGAATTGGCCAGGGGGCCTGACCGGCCTTCGGCGCCCCATCGACATCTTCGTCCCCTACTCGAGAGCGGCCTCAATGCTTCAGATTCCACTGCTCTTGCTGGGCTTGATCCTGTGCCTCTGGAAGCCAGGACCAGAGCGTCGGTGGGGAGCTATCGTCCTCCTGGTGAGCGGGTGCACGTTCCTGGTAACGGCTTTGTTTTTCGGCTACGTAAGGCAAGGAGTCCTGCTCACTCCCCTCTGGGCGAGCCTGTTAGGTTTTGGGCTGGTCTCCTTAGCGCGAGCTGGCCGACGCTGGGTGAAACCGACCAGCTCCCCATCCCGGCGTTGGCTCCAACTCGCTGCGGCCGGGATCCTGGCCCTATTTCTACTCGAAGCCTGGGGTGCCACCCAGTCCAGGAAATTCGAAGCGACAGGCACCACTCTTCCTGGAAGGACCTACCTCAATCCCGATTTGACGATCTATCTGAAGCCCCTCGGGTAGCCAGTGCTGTCGCTGGTCAAGCGGCACCGACAGCACTTGATCAAGCGAGGTCCACTTACGGATGAAGACAAATACTCCCAGGAGTTCTCCCCCCTAGGCACACTCCGCCAGCAACATTCCTACCGTCAACCTCAAAAACAATTCATTTTCATTGTTTGGAATTGAAAGGTATAGCTTTTCCCCAATCCCATCGCTATACTCCTTGGGCCTTATAACTTCGCGGGACACCGCAACATCGAAATGCGCCCAGAGTCCTGGGCCACTTACGCCTAGGCTCCGTTTTCGCGGAGCTTCGGTTTCGTGCCATGGCCGCTCGCTTCTTCACGCTGCGGCTAGCCGGCACCGGAACCGGTCGCGAGGCACCCAAGGTCAGTGCCGATTCGTAGTCAACGATCTACGGCGGCATTCGTGTCTGTCCCGAACATCTCGAGCCCGAATACCTCGAGATAAATGCCTTATTTTTTCGCTGGGACAAGGAGGAGATTTGGTTCATCGAGCTCTTCAGGGGATGGAAGCCTTCGCAAGGCCTCTCACCCTGTTCACGAGAGTCGAGAGTCCAAGCTGCCCTTCCGAAATGGGTGTCAATGGGGTCTAGACTGCTCCTCCACGCCCCCTCGAAAGCCTTACTCCCAATAGGCTCAATCCTCCTGAGCCCTACACGCCGAGCCGGCCACCCCCCAACGCCAGATTCAGTTTTTTCGGCGAGGTCCACAGCTCGCCCCTCTTTTTACACCCTCGCCATCGCTATTCGGCGAGGCAACCCCTGACAAGGAGTTTGAAATGATGAATCGCCTCGACCGGGCCTTTGCCCCTTTGCCTCTTGGAGTTTCCGCGCTTCTCGGAATAGTGGCTGTCATCAGCCTGTTCCTCAGCTCGGATTCCGAAGCCGCGGAACTGCCCGTCGATCGATCGCGAACGATCTCCCTTCAATCCCAAGTCATTGATACCGCTTCTCCCCTGGAGTCTCTACCCGCCCATCTCCGGCTCGCCCCGGAAGACGCCGTATCTTCGCCCTATCAGTTAGTGAAATTTCCAGGACCTGTTTCCCAAGCTCAGCGGGACGAGCTCGAGAAGCGAGTCGAGCGTATTTACGCCTACCTCCCCCACGACGCGTTCTTGGTACGCCTCCCGAACGGCAGCCAGAGCGGTCATCTCGACCGAGTACCTGGAGCCTCCTGGACCGGAGCCTTTCAACCCGGCTACAAGCTTTCCACTGCGGTGCTGGCCGTTGACGCCACGGTGTCAACCACGGCTCGGCCGTTGATTCTGATGCTTCAGATCTACCCCGACGCCAACCTCTCGGAAGTCCGCAGTCAAGTAGAAACTCTAGGCTTGGGAGAGATCGTAGGCGCTGCACCGGGGAACCGCTTTTCCCGCATTCGAGTCTTGGTAGAGCCAGCGAGCTTGGCAGCAAAGCGAGCTTCTCTCGCACAGATTCCAGAAATCGTTTGGGCTGATCTGGAGGCCCGGAGAGTACTGCTCAACGACACCACCGTTTCCGTGAGCCAAGCTGGCGTCGGCGCTTCGGGAGCCACTCCCATCTTCGACCAGGGCATTTTCGGAGAAGGTCAGATCGTCGGTGTTTTGGACACCGGCATCGACCCTGATATGTGCTACTTCCGGGACGGCACCTTGGGCTTGCCACCACGCAATGAGTGCAATGGTGGAACAGTGGTCGATCTAGCTCAACGCAAAGTAATCGCCGTAGATTTTCTGTGGAATAGCGAATGCAACGGCGGCATTGGTAGCAACGAGTGGGATACCCAAGATCACGGTACCCATGTGGCCGGTACCGTGGCCGGAGACAACCTGGCCAACCCCTTGATTCACGATCCTGGAGACGGCATGGCTCCAGGTGCCAAGTTGGTAATTCAGGATTGCGGTTTCCAAACCGACAACTGCGCTGACTGCCCCGGCATCGGCTGCCCAGTGGTGGATCTGGTGCCGATTTTCCAGCAGGCCTACGACCAGGGCGCCCGCATCCACACCAACTCCTGGGGAGACGAAGAAAACAACCCGGTCAAGGGACGCTACACAGCCGGAAGCCAGGACGCGGATGAGTTCATGTGGAACAACAAAGACATGCTGCTCTTCTTCGCGGCCGGCAACGATGGCCCCGGGACCGGATCCATCGGCAGCCCCTCGACCGGCAAGAATGTCGTCTCCGTAGGATCCACTCTGCGCAACGGCAGCGCCAACAGCATGTCTTCGTTCTCCAGCTGCGGCCCAACTCAAGATGGCCGCATCAAGCCGGACGTCACCATGCCGGGCTCGAGCATCATTTCCGCCAATTCCGACAACAATACCGGCTCCAACAACTGCAACACCAAAAGTTCCAGCGGAACCAGTATGGCCTCCCCTGGCGCAGCCGGTTCAGCGGCCTTGATACGCCAATACTTCACCGATGGCTGGTACCCAACCGGGGACCCCGTTCCCGCAGACGGTTTCACTCCCTCGGCTGCCCTGCTGAAGGCCACCTTGATCAATTCCGCGGTCAACATGACCGGTACTGCAGCCATTCCCGGTAACTGCCAAGGCTGGGGACGAGTGCTGCTGGATGAAGCTTTGCACTTCGGCGGCGAAGCCCGAGAGCTCTTCGTAGAAGACGACACCACCGGCTTCGCCCAAGGCTCCAGCGGTGACACCAGGACCTTTAATATTTCTGTGGGCAGCAGCCTCGAACCGTTGAAAGTAACCTTGGCCTGGACGGATTTTCCGGCGGCTCCCTTGGCGAGCCCGACCTTGGTCAATGACCTGGACTTGGAAATTTCCGGCCCCACCGGCACCTTTCTGGGGAATGTCTTCTCCGGTGGGGTTTCCACCGGCGGCGGGTCAGCGGACCGCCTCAACAATGTGGAGCAGGTTCTTCTGGCAAATCCCCAAGTAGGTAACTACACGGTCACGGTTCGGTCTTTCACCGTCCCCAGCGGTCCCCAGCCTTTCGCCGTTTCCGTGGCGGGCGCCCTAACCCCAGCCTGCTCACCGCAGGCCGTGGCAGATGCGGGACCGGACCAGACGATCACCGCAGGCCAATCCGTTACCGTCGGCACGCCGTCGCAATCCGGACACACCTACAGCTGGAATCCGGGTGGCGCCACCTCGGCTCAAATTTCCGTTTCTCCAGCGACCACCACGACCTACACCGTCACCGCCACGACTTCCTGCGGCAGCACGACCGACTCGGCCACCATCACGGTGCTCCCTGCCGGCTGCGCCGCCCTAGAGGACTTCGAAAGCGGGGCCGGTGGATGGACCAACTCCGGAGCGAGCAGCTGTTCCACGGGAACCTTCGTGGTCGGCACTCCTACTCTCCAATCCAGTGGCGGAGTGACCACCCAGGTCGCCGGTGACCACACTTCCGGCAGTGGCAACGCTTTCTTCTCCGCTACCAACACGGCCGCCGGAACCAACGATGTCGATGGCGGAACCTGCATAGTGGAATCCCCGGTGTACACCGTTACGGAGTCCTCCGATGTCTCCATCTGGTATTTCCACGGACAGCGAGATGCAGGAGACGATGCGGGAGACCTTTTCGACCTCGAGATCTCTACCAACGGAGGAGCCTCCTATTCCTCCATCGTTGCTGTCGGAGATGTCACTCTCAACGCCGCCTGGACGGAGGCTACGACCACCGTCGCAGCAGGGACCCAGGTCAAATTCCGCGTCTCGGTTGCCGATGCCCCCTCAGGAGGGGATATCGTCGAGGCCGGCCTTGACGACCTGCAAATCTGCGCCAGCACTGGACCGGGCAATACGGCTCCGACCGTCAACATCACCGCACCAGCGAACGGTTCCTCCTCCACCGAAGGCGACAACGTCAACTTCAGTGGCAACGCCACCGATATCGAAGACGGAACCCTTTCCGCTAATCTCGGCTGGACCTCCAGCCTGGACGGCAATATCGGCTCCGGGGCTTCCTTCTCCACCTCGACTCTCTCGGTGGGCTCTCACGCCATTACCGCTTCGGTCACCGACAGTGGAGGACTCTCCGGATCCGACTCCATCAACATCACCGTCAACGCCAACCCAGGAAATACCGCTCCCACGGTCAACATCACCGCACCGGCGAACGGTTCCTCCTCCACCGAGGGCAACGCCGTCAACTTCAGTGGCAACGCCACCGACACCGAGGATGGAACACTCTCTGCCAGCCTCAGTTGGGCCTCCAGCCTGGACGGCAGCATCGGCTCCGGAGCTTCCTTCTCTACCTCGGCTCTCTCAGTGGGGGCTCACACCATTACCGCTTCGGTCACCGATAGTGGAGGACTCTCCGGGTCCGACTCCGTAGGCATCACCGTCAACGCCGACACCGGTGGAAGCTGTCCGGCGGGCTCTTTGGATTTCAACAGCCTGTCCTTGACCTCTTACTCGAACCAGAACTCGTCCAACGGCACCGAGGTGCTGGACGGCGGCGACACCCTAAGGCTGACCGGGAATACCTGGGTGAGAAGCACCCAGACCTTCAACGTCACCGCCAATACGGTGGTCGAATTCGACTTCACCGGAACCCTTCAGGGCGAGATCCACGCCATTGGCTTCGACGAAAACGATGATCTCAACGACGCCCCGAGGCATTTCCAGTACTGGGGGACTCAGAATTGGACCGGTACCGGCAAGATCGACTTCAATCCGAAATACAACGGCTCCGGCAGCGCCCAGAGCTTTTCCGTCCCCGTGGGCCAGAGCTACACCGGCAGCATGTTCCTGGTGTTCACCAACGACGACGACGCCAACGCCGCTGCGGACACCCGATTCAGCTGTGTGCGCATCATCGAAGACACCCCTCCTCCCGGCTGTGTGACCACGGACTTCTCCGCCGGTGCTAGCGGCTGGACCAATACAGCGGCGAGCACTTGCTCTACCGGAGCCTTCGTCGTGGGAACCCCCGGCCTGCAAACCAACGGAGGGGTCACCACTCAGGTGGGCGGTGACCACACCAGTGGCACCGGCAACGCCTTTTTCTCCGCGACCAACACCAGCGCCGGCGCCAACGACGTCGACGGCGGAACTTGCGTCGTCGAATCCGGCACTACGACGGTGAACGAAGCCTCCAATATCTCTATCTGGTACTTCCATGGCCAGCGAGACGCCGGAGATGACAGCGGCGATTTCTTCTCCCTGGAGATTTCTACCAACGGCGGAAGCAGTTGGTCGACCCTGGCTTCCGCCGGGGATGTCACCAGCAACGCCGCCTGGACCGAAGCGACCACTTCGGTGGCTGCTGGCGCTCAAGTGCGCTTCCGACTGCAAGTGGCGGATGGCCCAAGTGACGGCGATCTCATAGAAGCGGGCGTCGATGATGTCGAAATCTGTCCCGCAGCGCCGTAACGGAGCACTCCATTTGCTAGAGAAGAATGTTTCCGAAAGTTTGTTTCCAACGGAACCTTCCGAATGGCAGGTTCGCCGCGTAGGCCCGAGCATCGGTTTTGCGCGGCAGTCAACTTTGAGAGCTGGAGGCCTAGGCCGAAAACCAGCTTGTTTTGGCCATGGGCCTCCCCCCCCCGGCTTGTGGCTCCACTTACGCCCCTGTACCGAGAAGCACGGCTTCTCGATCTTCCAATCTCTCGAAGAGGAGAATTAGATGATTTCTAGGATTTTCAAGAATCCGAATCCAGCCCAGACCTCCCCAGAAAAAGTGTCCTCCCGCCCGCGGGCGGGGACTCGGCTGCTGGCAGCTGCCAGCGCTATCGCTCTTTTTTCAACCGCCTTTGTTGGCACCGCACTTGCGGTTAGGCCCGAAGCCGAAGGCCGCAATTTCGATGCTCGAGCCAACATGAGTGCTTTAGCAGCAGCTCAGCCAGCTGCTGCTCAAGTACAAGCCGTGGACGCCCTACGCAAGCAGATTCCCGAGCTCGCATCCGATTTCGACTCTGTGATGGGAACAACACGCTCCATCTACAACCGCATGGGATACCTAACCGACTCCATCAGCGGCAGTCCCATGGATGTTGCCCTTGGCTACGTCCGAGCCAACCACGGCGTATTGGGTCTCAGCGCCGAAGATCTTGGAGACTTCGAAGTCACCGACTCGGTCTTTTCCAAGGTAACCGGAGCTACCCACATCTACCTCCGTCAGAGGTATGACGGCATTCCGGTCTACAACGGCCAACTCCACATCAACGTCAACCGTGACGGCAAGATCATCAGCGTCAACAACGCCTTCGTGCGCAATATTGCCCAGGCGATCAATAGCACCGAGCCAGGCATCCAGCCTGGTGATGCGGTCGCTAGCCTCACCCAGCACTTGGGCCTCGCCGACAGTGGCCTGGTCGCTACCGACGCTGCCGCCGAGCTCTTCTGGCTTCCCATTCGGGACGGAGATGTGCGCTTGGTGTGGAATTTCCAGCGCGAGACCACCGACTTCGACCACCACTATGACGTCACCGTCGATGCCCTTTCCGGCGAGGTCATGACTCGCTTCGACTGGACCAATTCCGGCACCTACCGGGTTTACAAAGAGCCCGACGAGAGCCCACTCCATGGCACCACCGCACGCCAATTGGTCGTCAATCCGGAAAATGGCGGTGCCTCCCCGAACGGTTGGTTCACTGGTGGCACCATGGACGGCAACAACGTCCACGCCTGCCCCGACACCAGCCCTGCCAACAATTCCTGCGACTCCAACCCGCAGTGCTCTGGCACCACTTGTGACTTCGCCATCAACCTGAACCAGGCGCCCTCCAACTACGTGGCCGCGGCAACGGCAAACCTGTTCTATTGGAACAACCTGATCCACGACGTGCAGTACCAGTACGGCTTCGATGAGCCCGGCGGTAACTTCCAAGAGAACAACTTCGGCCTCGGTGGCAACGGATCCGACTCCGTCAACGCTGATGCCCAGGACGGCTCCGGAAACTGTAACGCCAACTTCTCCACCCCCACGGACGGCGGAAACCCTCGCATGCAGATGTTTACTTGCACCAACGCCAGTCCAGCCCGGGATGGCGACTTGGACAACGGCGTCATCGTCCATGAGTACGGTCACGGCATCTCCATCCGCCAGGTGGGCGGCCCCGGCAACTCCAGTTGCTTGAACAACACTCAGCAGGGTGGTGAGGGTTGGTCCGATTGGTTCGGCCTGGTCTACACCGCTGAAGTGGGCGACGCGGGCACCGACAGCCGCGGCATCGGTACCTACCTCTTCGGTCAGGCTCCCAACGGCCCTGGCATTCGCGACCTGCCCTACTCCACCAATCAGGCGGTCAACAACTGGACCTACAACAGCATCGGCGGCGCGGGCATCCCCCACGGTGTCGGTTCTCGTTGGGCCCAAGCCGCTTGGGAGGTCTATTGGGCCTTGGTCGACCAACATGGCTTCTCCGCCGGTGACGACCTTCAGGATCCAGTAGGAGACGGCTGGACCGGCTCCCAGCGTGCCCTGCTCTACATCAACGAAGGCCTGAAGAACACCCAGTGCTCGCCGACCTTCATCAACAACCGCGATGGCATCATCCAAGCGGCGACGGACAATTTTGGCGGCGAAGACGTTTGTACCTTGTGGGAGGCCTTCGCGGCCTTCGGCCTCGGCACCAACGCCACCACTGCTGGCTCAGGTTCGCGGAATGCCACCAACGGCTTCGACATTCCCGCAGCTTGCGACTGCACTCCGCAACCGGTGGCCAACGCAGGCCCCAACCAGACCATCGCTGCTGGAGGATCGGCCACCATCGGTACAGCGGCGCAAGCCGGTCACACCTATAGCTGGTCTCCCGGTGGCGCCACTACGGCGCAGATCACCGTCTCTCCAGCGACCACCACCACCTACACCGTGACGGCGACCACCACTTGTGGAAGCTCTTCGGACTCCGTGACGGTCACCGTGGCCGGACCCTCGGGCTGCCCCGCGGGCACGACCTTGCTCCACGAAGCCAGCTTCGACTCCGGCTCCAACGGCTGGACCAACGATGCCGCCTCTACCTGCTCCACGGGTACCTTCGTTCAAGGCACTCCGACCGTCATCGTCAATGGTGGCGTCACCACGCAGGTCGGTGGCAACGCGTCCGGAGCCGGATCGTGGTTTACCGCTACGAACTCTGGTGCTGGAACCAACGATGTCGACGGTGGAACCTGTGACACTCGGTCCCCGGGTGCTTCAGCTGCTGCTGGTAACCTCAACATCTCCTTCGACTACTTCCATGGTCAGAGAGATGCCGGCGACGACGCGGCCGACGGTTTCGTCGTTGACGTGCTCAGCAACGGTTCCGTAGTAGCAACACTGGTCAACATTGGCGATGTCACCTCCAACGCCGCTTGGACTCCGTTCACCGGCAACGTCAACCTGGCGAGCGCTGGTAACGTTCAGTTGCGGGTGCGGGCGACCGACGGCTCCGGCCCCGGCGACCTCGTTGAAGGCGGTATCGACAACGTGCAGATCTGTGGCACCGAAGATGATCCGCCGACCGGTGGATGTACCGTCGAGGACGACTTCGAAGGTGGTGCTGCGGCATGGACCAACGATGCTGCCAGCACGTGCTCCACAGGAGCCTATGTGGTCGGCAACCCAACCCAGCAAACCAGCAGTGGTGTCACCACTCAGGTGGGCGGCTCGAATTCCGGCGTGAACTCGATCTTCACCGCTACCAACACCACCGCCGGTAATGCGGACGTCGATGGCGGCAACTGCATTCTCGGTTCGCCGACTTGGAACGTCGCCAACGCCTCGACCCTATCGGTCGCGTACTGGCATGGTCAGCGGGATACCGGTGACGATGCGGCGGGTGACTTCTTCCTCCTCGAGTACTCCACCAATGGTGGCAGCAGCTGGACCACTCTGCGGTCCAACGGTGACACCAGATCGAGCGCTGCCTGGGCGACCGCGACGACGGCCATCCCAGCGGGCTCGAACGTACAGCTGCGAGTACAGTGCTCCGATGGCGCCGGCCCCGGAGACCTCGTTGAGTGCGGTATCGACGACGTGTCGATCTGCGACAACTAGCATCGGATGAGCCCACGGTGCCTTGAATTGCCGAGAGGCGTTCAGGACACCGGGGACTCCTAGCTAGGTCCTAGGGGAGTGGGTCCAGACCCGCTCCCCTTTGGTCTCCCTTCCAAAAAACTAACGAACCATCCAACGGCTGTACTTTGTTTACAAGAACAACGTTCGCAGGAACTGTGTCTTTTAGCCCTGCGTCCGTTAGCACCCGGTCCTCTGGCACCCGGTCTTCTGGCACTCCATCTGCTGGCACTCGGTCTTCTAACGCTGGGTCTTCTAACACCCGGTCTTCTAAGACGGTATCCACAAGCCTTGACTCCGCGACCCCGGCAACAGAGCCAGGGGATCAGATACGGCAACTCTCGCAAGTCCTGAATTACCTATGGCATACTGGCAAGCCTCGCCCATTCGGGTTGACCAACGGCTCGCACCTCTGGGTCACGAAGGCTCCGGTGGCCAGGACATCTAGTCCTCGTGCAGGCCGGCAGTAACTGACTGAGCTCGCGAACTCGGACGACCGTTCACCATGCCCTACTGCATCGTCGCCAAACTACATGGAAGAGCTCTCCGGTTCCCCCTTGAGCTAGGAGCAAATTCCCTTGGGTCGGAGCCCGATAGCAACGTTCTCCTGACCCATCCGACCATCGCTCCCCAGCACGCTGTTTTGAATGTCTCTGAAGCGGGCATCACGGTAGAAGATCTCGGGAGCCGCAACGGCATCCTGATTCGAGGTCACCGAGTCCGAGAGGCTCATTTGCTCCCCGGAGACTCGTTCGAAATCGGGCGCTATCTCCTCGAGGTCGAGCTGGTAGCCCTAGAAGACCTGGAAGTCGGCATCGCTCTACCTCCTGAACCAGAGAGCCTCGATCGAGAAGAAAAGACTCCTCCTCGACGACGGATCGAAGAGAACGCCCTCGACCGCTTCTCCACCAAGTATTTGCCCCGCCTCCTAACCCATCTCTACTCAGGAACTGACTTGCCTCGCCTCGCTCAGCACGTCGGCTTCGCCCTGTCCGACACGCTCCCCATTGCGGAGATGGAGGTCATTCACGGTCAGCAGGAAGAACGTGGCGTGCTCTACTCGGTTCGACGCGACACGGAAGACAACCCTCCGGGACCTTGGATCGAGGCTCACAAAGGCGACTGCACCGTGCGAGTCTTGTTTGCGGATAGCGACCTGGCAGAGTTCCTGGAACCTCTGGTGGAATCCGGAGCAACCCTTCTTGCCCTGGCGGAGCTGCGCAATCGCCGTCGGCGCGTCAGTCGCCCCCGAGGAACTCCAACCGGCCGCCCTCAGCCAGCCAGCGTAAACTCGAAGGTTCAGGAGATCTATGACCAAGGGGAACGAGTAGCGGCCAGCGACGTGGGAGTTTTGATTTGCGGCGAGTCCGGCACCGGCAAAGAGGTTCTGGCTCAGTTCATTCACACCTCTTCGTCCCGATCTGTCAAACCGCTGGTAGCGGTCAACTGCGCCTCTCTGCCCAGCGATCTACTGGAAGCCGAGCTATTCGGAGTCGAACGAGGAGTCGCCACGGGCGTCGAAGCCCGCGCCGGAAAATTCGAAGCTGCCCATGACGGAACTCTATTCTTAGACGAGGTTGGAGACATGGCCCCGGAAACCCAGGCCAAGATTCTCCGAGCCCTTCAGGAAAAAGAGGTCTATCGCCTCGGCTCCCATCAACCGCGGCCTGCGGACGCCCGAATCATCGCCGCCACCAATCAACCTATCGACAAGATGCTAGCGGAAGGAAGCTTTCGTACCGACCTTTACCACCGCATCGCAACTTGGGTCGTCGAGTTGCCCGCTCTGCGTCATCGAAGGAGCGACATACCGAATCTGGCCGCCTACTTTCTTGCCGAGCAAGCGCGACTCCGCGGCATTCGGCTGCGTGGAATATCTCGCGCCGGAGTCCAGGTCCTCCAAGGGTATTCGTGGCCCGGCAATATTCGCCAACTCCGCAATGAGATCGCTCGGGCTGTGTTGTTTCTCGAAGATGGCGAGCTGCTCGACTCCCGCCGGCTTTCCCCCGGATTGCGGGCCGGAGACCCGGAGAGCGACGATCTATCTCTCTCGGTAGCGATGGAACGGGCAGAACACCGAGAACTCACCAATGCCTTGCGCAGCTGCGGCAACAACGCTGCTGAGGCAGCAAAGCGCCTGCAAATCAGCAGAGCGACTCTCTACCGACGGATGAAGGCTCTGGGAATCCGACCTTCCTCCCCAAAGTAGGATCGAGTCTGGCTTCGACTTCGTTCCGTCGAGTCGGTGCAAGAAGCCAACCCTGGCGGCGATTCCTGGTGACGGCTCCTCGCGACAGGAGCTCGGTCCTGAGTGAACCCGGTTTCGCCTAGGAATCCCTTGCTCGTCTCACATCTGAGACAGAATCTTCTCAACCATGAGAGGGTCGTCTTTCGTGAGATACCGACACCAGAGAGATAACCCACTATTGCTCAAGGGCTTAACTGAAATATAGGAAAAGCCGACCGGTCTCGGAAGGCTGGCAGGACTCTTGCTCTATAGAGTAGGTGGATAGCCAGAAAGATCACGCCACGGTCTTTTTCGGTGAAATCCACGAGGAAGGATTCTCGAACTCAGTGATCTGCTTTTCGCTGCCGTTCGCAAGATTCCTGGAAGGCGGTCGCCTCCTTCCCTCCCTCTCTGCGGCCGCCTTCCGACCTCTGCCATTCCTCATCGCCCCCTGGCTCATCTCCGCTGGGGGGCGCCTTTTCGAGACTCTTTTCTACACCTCGCAACCCTTTTCCCGCCCGAGTCGTATCATGATGGCGGGACCTATTGGCCCTTGCTTCTCACCGAATGGAGCCCGAGAAGTCGGAAGTGCCTCGACCTGATGAGGCACCAACCGCTACGTGATAGAAAGTCGGTGTAGAGGAAAAGGCTTGGGTTCGCCGCTCAACCTCCATCTAACTCGGGGAAATCGTGGCCCAAGACCATCTTTGCGTCCCATCGTCCTTTCTTGCTGAACCCCTCGGCCGCTTCTCGAAGAGGCTCGGCTTCATCGCCTTCCTACTGGCGAGTTGCCCGCTCTATCTTGGAGCAGCGGACGATCTGCCCCCGAAAGCGCCAGGGGTTCAACATTCCATTCCGGTCACTACGGAAGCCATCGAGATCGATGGTTCTATCGATGAGAGCGCCTGGTCAAATGCCTTGTCGATTCCCCTCCTTTGGGAGACGGACCCAGGAGAAAATCTCCCCGCTCCGGTCGAGACGGAGTGCCTTCTGACCTACGATCTGAACCACCTCTATGTCGCTTTTCGGGCTCTGGACCCGGACCCCCAGAAGATCCGGGCTCGGCTGGCGGATCGTGATCAGGTTTTCAGTGACGATTTCGTCGGGATCATTCTCGACACCTTCAACGACGAACGGCGTGCCTTTCAATTCTTCGTCAATCCCCGAGGCGTCCAAATGGACGTGTTCCTGGACCAGGTCAACGACCGCGAGGACCCGTCTTGGGACGCCATCTGGGATTCTGCCGGACGGATCACCCCGGAGGGCTACGAAGTGGAGTTGGCGATCCCCTTCTCTTCCCTTCGCTTTCCCCACGCCAGTGGCCCCCAAACTTGGGGGCTCGATGCGCTCCGATTTTGGCCTCGAAACTCGAGACACCGCCTGACGAATGTCTCCAGAGACCGCAACAACTCCTGCCACCTTTGCCAGCTGTCGAAGATCTCCGGCTTCGAGGGCATCACCCCGGGCCGCAATATCGAGATCACCCCAACCCTGACCGCGGCTCGGTTGGATTTGCGCAGCGACTTTCCCCATGGCGAGTTGGAAAACGCCAGTGAAGACACCGACGCTGGCCTGACCCTTCGCTGGGGAATCACCCCCAATCTGATCCTCAGCGGTACCGTCAACCCGGACTTCTCTCAAATCGAGAGCGATTCCGCTCAATTAGGGATCAATGAACAATTCGCCCTCTTTTTCCCGGAGCGCAGGCCTTTCTTCCTCGAAGGCGCCGACTTCTTCGAGTCGCCCCTCCGAGCCATCTTCACCCGCAACGTGGCGGACCCGGATTGGGGGGTCAAGTTGAGTGGCAAACAAGGCAAGAGCGCTTTTGGTGTCTTTGCTGCCCAGGACAAAATTACCAATCTACTCTTCCCCGGTAGCCAAGGCTCTCAGAGTACTTCCCTGGACCTGGAGACCTTCGACGGGGCCTTACGATTCCGGAGAGACCTCGGTGCCTCTTCCGCCCTCGGCGTCATGGCCACGAGCCGAGAAGGAGACGGGTATTCGAACCGCGTCTATGGTTTCGATGGCCTCTGGCGCGGTAGCGAGTCGGACCGTCTGCGGTTTCAATGGCTGAGCAGCAGCACCACCTATCCAGATGCCGTGGCCGAGGAGTTCAACCAACCCAACGACAGCTTCCAGGACCAGGCCTTCAAGATTGCCTACAACCACGATGCCCGCAATTGGGAGTGGTACGCCTCCTATGACGACATCGGAGAAGATTTTCGGGCTGATCTAGGCTTTCTCCCAAGGGTGGGATACACGTTTCTATTGGGAGGGTTGAAACGCATCTGGTGGGGGGAAGAAGAGGATTGGTTCAATCGCCTCAGCTTTGGTGGAGACTGGGATCTCACCCGAGACCAAAGTGGAAATACTCTGGAGCGAGAAGCTGAGCTATTTTTCAACTACGACGGCCCCAAGCAGAGCGAGGTCTTTCTTGGCTTGGGTACCCGGGAGCGATTCTTCAACGGAGTCACCTTCGACGAAAACTACGTCAACTCCTTCCTCGAGATCCAACCCACCGGCGACCTGGAGCTCAGCCTGTGGTTTCGCGCCGGCGACGACATCGATTTCGCCAATACTCGCCCGGGAGAGATCCTTCGCCTCAACCCCGAGGTGCGCTACGACCTTGGGAGACGGCTGCGCCTCAACCTCGAGCATGATTTCCGGCGTCTGGATGTCGAGGGCGGCACTCTCTTCGAAGCCAATCTCAGCCAGCTCAAAGCGATCTATCAATTCAACCGACGCACCTTCGTGAGGACCATTCTCCAGCTCACCGACATCGAGCGAGACCCGGGGCTTTTTGTCGAGAGTGTCGAAGCCAAGACCGAACAGCTGCTCACTCAGCTCCTGTTCTCCTACAAGATCAATCCTCAAACCGTATTTTTTCTCGGCTACTCCGACACCTCCGCCGGCAACACGGATGTTTCCCTAACTCGAACGGACCGCACCTTCTTCTTCAAAGTCGGTTACGCCTGGGTGCTCTAGTCAGAATTTCTCACTAGCCTCCTGCTGGCGCTCCCTATCCCTCTGAATCTACTGCGTCAGGGGTCGATTCTGCTCCTCGACAGAGTGCAACTCTGCCTGCTGCGCAGAAATCACCTTCTTCCTTGTATCCACCGACATCTACAGCTCCTCGCGACGAAGTCGGTGAGAAATCTGGACTAGACATTCCTCTCCCTTGGCGAGGATGGGACATATACTCGCCCCATGAAAATCGAACAGGGCACCCCTTGCTTGGTCACCGGCGCCTCTTCTGGCATTGGCCGGGAAATCTCTCTACAACTCGGTCGCCGCGGATGTCGGGTGGCCCTCCTGGCACGCTCGGAGGGCGCTCTCGAAGAGCTCGCTGAGGAAATCCGCAATGAAGGTGGGGAAGCCATCGCCCTAACCGCCGACGTGCGTTCGGAGGATGCCATGAGCGCTGCCGTCGCCAAGGCCGTGGCCGCTTTTGGCAGCCTTCGACTGGTGGTCGCCAATGCCGGCCTGGGCCGGTACGCGGAAGTGAAGGACCAACCGGCGGAACACGTGGAAACCACCATTCAAACCAACTACGTGGGCCTCACCCGATTGGCTCGCCTCACCCTTCCTCATCTATTGGCGGCAACTCCGGCTCATTTCGTCGGGGTTACTTCGTCTGCCGCCTTGATCCCGCACCGCCTGGCTTCCGCCTACTGCGCCTCCAAGGCCGCTTCCAACGCCTACCTTGCCGCTCTCCGCCTGGAGGTTGTCGACCGCCAAGTCGGCGTCAGCTGGATCTGCCCTGGCCTGGTGGAAACACCTTTCGTCCAAAAGGCCGATCTCGAACCCGAGAAAGACTTACCCCTGCTAGCGCGCCTCCTGGTACGCACCCTCTCTGCAGAAGAAGTCGCTCGGGCCACGGTCAAGGCCGTGGAACGCAACAAGAGTGAGGTCACTCTGCCGGCCATGATGCGCCTATTCGCCATGAGCCGCCGCCTGACGCCACGGTTTGCCGACTGGTTGAATCGCAAGACCGGCTAGCGGCGCGCGGATCGCACGCCATCTCGCCGAGTGCTCGTCGGTTCGACTTGTGCGCCGTACGGACGTACGGCTCCGCGCCTCTCTCCTGCGCTTCGACGATCTGACGCATGCTTCACGCGCCTTGCTTGGGCGAATAGGGAGCCATGAGTCTTCGCCTCGGAGGGGCGGTGTCTAGGAGACTGGGATTTCGATTCCAGGCGGGATAGGACTGTGCGCCTCTACTCCTGCGTTTCGACGATCTGACGGACGCTGGTATCTTCACACGCCACGAGAAAAAACGCCCGCTGTTATCAATACCTTCCTTCGACTGCGCTTTACCTAGTGAAGGAATAGTCGACCCTCAGTACTAGGCGGGCGAAAAGCCCGCGAGCTGTTCGAACGGTGCGCTACCGCTCTCCATGAGTAGTGCCTCCAGGGGAGGAAATTATGATGAATGGGATGGAGCCTCGAAGACGGACCTCTTTCCGCCGCAATACACTATCCGCGAAGGCCTTTGGCCGTTCTTTGAAAGGCCGACCCGCTCCTGTGGTGGCGACTGCTGCCTTGGCTCAGAGAAGGCTCGAAGGCCTCCAAGCTCTCAGCGGCGGAGCTCGAGACCAAGACCCAGAGAGCCTGGAAGCCCTCGCCGACGCCTCCCAGTCTTCCGCTTCCGGTGTCTGCTCCACTCATCGCCTGTTGCTCAGGGCCACCATGGGCTTTACCCAGGCTGAGTTGGCCTTGGTCGACGAGATCGGCTACTACCGCTATCTGGGCTTCCAACTCAATCACGAGGCCATTGACGATAGTTTTCTGGAAGACATCCTAGGGCAGGTTTTCCCGACCATCAATCTAGAACCGGTGGAGCTCTTTCTCAACTACCAGGAAGACCTCCAGACGCCCGTCCTGGAGCTGATTCTAGCCACCGTACTTCGTTCTCTCTACAGCCCGAAACAACTCTTCGAGCGCATGGTGATTTTTTGGACCGACCATTTCAACATCGATATCTTCAGTGACTTCGGGCCCTATCTAAAATCCACCGACGACCGGGAAGTCATCCGCCGCCACGCCCTCGGAAAGTTTCCGGATTTGCTCGAGGCCAGTGCCAAAAGCGCTGCCATGCTGACCTATTTGACCAACGACTCCAACAACAAGGATCACCCCAACGAGAACTACGCTCGGGAGCTCATGGAGCTGCACACCCTGGGAGCCGACAACGGCTACACCCAGGAAGATGTGCGGGAGGTAGCGCGCTGCTTTACCGGCTGGACGATGTCCGTCGGCGATGATGGCGGCATTCCGGGGCGATTTCATTTCCTTCCGAGCCTTCACGACTTCGGAGCCAAAACGGTTCTCGGACAACATATTCCCTCCGGGGGCGGCATCGAGGACGGCGAGAGGGTTCTGGAAATTCTTGCCGGTCACCCGAACACGGCCCGTTTCGTGGCCACCAAACTGATTCGCTACTTTCTCACCTACGACCCACCGAACCACTGGGTGAACCTGGTCGCTCAGGTCTACCTGGACACCGGCGGCGATATCAAAGCCATGCTCCGGGAGATTCTCAAGCGACGCTGGATCGACCGAGCCTCTCCCAAGCTAAAGAGGCCCTATCACTTGGCCATCTCGACGGCTCGCACGATCTCGGCGGACATCGACAACCTCCTCTTCTTCGCCTCCGGACTCTTCAGCATGGGGCACGTGCCCTTTACTTGGTCTCCTCCTAAC
The DNA here is from genome assembly GCA_022601195.1 of Deltaproteobacteria bacterium. Classification (GTDB taxonomy): domain Bacteria; phylum Acidobacteriota; class Thermoanaerobaculia; order Multivoradales; family JAHZIX01; genus JAHZIX01. The sequence continues at coordinate 18,796 of JAHZIX010000029.1, read as the reverse complement.
GGCTTCCCGGATAGCGAGGGCTATTGGTCGGGCTACCTTCTGCCCCGCTGGAACTTCGCCACCACCCTATTGGACATCGAGGAAGCAGGGTTCAGCTTTCAGCAGCCTTTGCTGAAACCAAACCTCAGTCCAGCTCAATTGATGCGCCGCATCGACTGGCTCCTGTTCAACAAATCACTGCCGGCGAACGCCCGCCGGGGGATCGGCCGATTCCTGGAAGAGGGCCCCACCAACCAGATTCGCATCCGCCAGGCCCTCGGACTGGCCTTCAGCCTGCCGCAGTTTCAGGAATATTGAAGAAGGAGGAGAGAGAATGTGCAATTCAAATGACACCAAGCCGGGATGCAAGGAATATCGCCAGGTTTCCCGGCGCCGCTTCCTCGGTCTGACGGCGGGCACCCTTGCTGCCGCAGCCACCCCTGGGTGGCTCCCCAAAGTTGTTTTCGCTGACTCCCACAACGGTTCTAGAGACGTTCTAGTGTCGATATTTCTACGGGGAGGCATGGACTCCCTATCCGTCTGCGTACCGTTCGGTGAGGAGAACTACTATCGCCTAAGGCCAAATATTGCCGTCCCTCGTCCCGATAGCTCGCTTCCCGGCGCAGCCCTCGATCTGGACGGATTCTTCGGTCTCAACCCGGCGCTTTCACCTCTCCTGGAGGCTTACCAGAACGAGGACCTCCTGCTGGTCCACGCCGCCGGCAACCTGGATCCGACTCGATCCCATTTCCAAGCCATGAATTCAATGGAGGTGGGAATGCCGGAACCTCCCGGTAATTTGGTCACCGGCTGGCTGGGACGCCATTTGGCGAGCACCGCGCCGACTCTCGAAGATGCCGCTCTCCGTGCCATCAACCTTGGGTTCGGCCTACCCCGGACTCTGGTTGGCGGACCCAAAACCCTACCGGTCGACGACCCGGCAAACTATGGCCTGATTGGCGACCCCCAAGCCAATGCCCTACGGCAGGTCGAGCTGGAGACTCTCTACTCCCGCCACACGGAGCCCTTGAAGACCTCCGCCGCCAACAACTTCCGTACGATTGACCTCCTCGACCAAATCGACTTCCCCGGCTACCAACCGACTGGAGGGGCTTCCTACGGAGACGACGAGCTAGGCCAAGCCCTGAAATCTACCGCGGCTCTGATTCGTGCCGACGTCGGCGTGGAAGCCGTCCACATCGATGTCGGCGGCTGGGATACTCATGATTTTCAAGGGACCCTCGACGGCACTCTGTTCACGCTACTCACCTACCTGGGCCAGGGCTTGGCTGCCCTCCATGCGGACCTAGCGACCAGCGATAGAAAGGTCACCACCGTCGCCATGTCGGAGTTTGGTCGTAACGTGTTCGAAAATGGCAGCTTGGGTACCGATCACGGCCACGGCAGCATGATGATCGCCATGGGTGGCGGCATCGCCGGGGGCCGAGTGCTCAGTGAGTGGCCCGGTCTCGAAGACGGGCAACTTTACGAAGGTCAGGACCTGGCTATCACCACCGACTACCGGGACGTGCTCACGGAGATCGTGACCCGCTGCTTGGGAAATCCCGACTTTCGCAATGTCTTTCCCGACACCGGCTACTCCCCCAACCTTCTAGGAGTCACTCGATAGCCTGAGCTGTCGTAGCGAGCCTCGCCCCCTGCACCGAGGGTGAGATGTCTTCCTGCTCGGGGGCATCGAGGGCCTCATGCCGGCCCCCTGGGAGTCCCGGCCCCTTCGAGGTCACTGCAACAGGAAGTCGAATCGAATCTCTGTCCACATTCTTCCGGCCACTCCGTTTTCGGTGGCGGGGTGGAAGCGGGCGCTTCGGGCCGCGGTAATCGCTGCCTCGTTGAAACCGAGGCCGGAGTCATCACCGCGTTTGATGAGAGCGTGCTCCACCCGGCCCCCACCATCCACCAAGACGGCAACCACCACCAGGGCTTCCCGATGGCGGCGGCGAGCCTTCTCCGGATAGACCGGATTCGGACGCTCCAAGAGCCCAGGTTTGACCACTCCGGGGCCTTCAGAAAGAAGATCCTGTCTAGGTGGACTCTCCACCGAATCCCCAGAACCTCCAGTGGAAGAAATCACGGTGGCGGAAATCACGGTGGCGGAGTTTTCGGGGTCGGAACTCCCACCCGGGACCTCCGCCACCACCGAAGGATCTGGCTCACTTCCCGGAGACTCCAGAAACTCCTCCGGTGGCACTTCAGCACCGCTGGAACCGGAACCCGGATTCTTCGGTGGTGCCGATAGGCGCGGTTCAGCTTCCACCAAAGCCCCTCCTGCCCCAGGAGAAGTGAGAGATGATCCATCCCCAGGGCCCATTTCGGGAACAGTCCTCCCTGGGTCAACGGAATCCAGCAAGCCGGCCTGGCTCGAGCCCTGCGGCTCCCCGGTAGGGGCTGTCCTCAGGGCCACTTCCGCCGAAGGCACAGAATTCTCTGACAATCCTGGCTTTCTAGGAAATTCCAGTTCCAGCTCCGAGGAAGTTTCGCCCTCCAGGGTGGTCCCAGGGGTAAGAGGACCCTGGGCATGAGAAGACGAGGCCGGAAGTGTCGAGGCTGGTCCTGAAGCCTCCAAACCGGAGCCGAGAGTCCTTGCCCTCTTCCCATTCCCCGGATCCTCGGCCGAGGTCCTCGCCGACAAAGAATCTGCCTCGGAGGAGCTCGGCGTCCGATCCAGGCCATCTCCAGGCGCTCTCCGAGAGAAGGCCAGGGAAGTGGGCCGCTCCACTCCACCCAAGGCCTCAGCGGGAGGGCCGGAAAGCCCCGATGAATTACTACTCACCACCCCCAACCAGGTCGCCACGGCAACGGCGGTCACGACGATCCCCCCCGCAGCGACTCGGGTCCCTGGGTGGCTCCATGGACCCCAGCTAGCCCAACGACCTCCCAGCGATCTCGAGAGGAATTTTTCTGAAAGCACTGTCGAGCCCGAACGTAGGCCTTCCACCAAGGGCTCTAGAGCTGCCACGACTTCGGCTAGGCTGGCGAATCGCTTGCGAGGATTCTTCTCCAGGCAACGATGAACGATCTGCTCGACAACCGCTGGACACTCGTTCCAAACCTGCCCAAGAGGTCGAGGCCGCTCGTAGAGCACTTGGTAGGAAACTTGGGAGAAGGAATCACCGACGAAAGGTTTCTCGTAGCTCAGCAGCTCGTAGGCCAGCACTCCGAAAGCGAAGAGATCTGCTCGTTGATCCGGTTCCTCGTTGCGCAGCTGCTCCGGTGAGAGGTAACCCACGGTGCCCAAAGATTGACCATCTTGGGTTAGCCCGGTCTCTTCTCCCAACCATCGAGCGATGCCGAAATCCATGATCTTGACTCGACCATTGGCCAGCACCCGCACGTTAGCGGGCTTGACGTCGCGGTGCAGCACGCCATGCTCGTGGGCGTAGCCGAGGCCTCGAGCGACCTGTAACAGGAGGTCGAGTCGCCTCTCTAAGCTCATGGGCTCCCGGCGCCCGATCTTCGCTTCCAGATCCTCCCCACCCAGGAGCTCTTGAACCAGGTAAGACCAATCTCCCTCCTGCCCCAGGTCGTGAAGAGTGGTGATGTTGGGGTGTTGAAGACCTGCAGCGATCTCTGCTTCCCGAACGAAGCGTTGGCGAAGCTCCGGATTGTTGGAAGTGCAAACCTTGATGGCGACGTAGCGCTGGAGGACGGTGTCCCGTCCCTTATAGACGATTCCGAAGCCACCCTCGCCGATAACGTCCAAAATCTCGTATTTCCCCACTCGGCCGATAGAGGCCAGGGGATCTTTCTTCGACCTCAACAGCTGAGAGCCGCCAACCACCGCCTGTTCGATGAAATCCGCCGCCTCTGAATCGGCCTCGATCAGGGCCTCGACCTCGCTGCGAAGCGCCTCGTCTCCAGCGCAAGCCAGCTCGAGAAACCCGGTGCGCTCGGTTGAGTCCAAAACGACCGCTTGCTGGAAGAGCCGGTCGAGAAGCTCAAAGCGGTCAACAGCCATCGCTCGGGGGAGTCTTGCCAGGAACCGGAAGGGAACCCTCCGATTTGAGTTGATGGAACAGCCAGGCCCGGGCCATGCGAGTATCGTTGACCACGGTGGGAATGGAGACCTCGAGCATCTGAGCCGTTTCCTCGAGGGTCAGGCCACCGAAAAAGCGTAACTCGATGATTCGCCCCTTCCGAGGATCCTGCTTCGTCAGTCTTTCCAGCGCCTCGTCTAGGGCCACCAGATCCGCACCTCGCTCCAGCATCGGCGCTCCGGCCGCAGCATCTTCCAAAGAAATGAGCACGGCGCTGCCGCCTCGTTTGGAGGCTCCGTGGCGCCGAGCATGGTCTACCAAAATTCGCCTCATCAACTGAGCTGCCACGGCATGGAAGTGGACTCGATCTCGCCATTGTGGTTGTACTTTGTCTGCTAGGCGCAGATAGGCCTCGTGAACCAGGGCCGTCGGCTGCAGGGTATGGTCCTGACGCTCCTGGCGTAGATACCGCCCGGCTTGGCGCCGCAGCTCTTCATAGACTAAGGGCAGCAATCGCTCGAGGGCTTGGCGGTCTCCTCCCCGCCACTGACGCAGCACTTCCGTCACCGGACGAGGGGTCACTTCCATGCCCTAGAACCGTAAGCCGAGAGTCATTCGAAAACTCCGCGGCGCCTGTAGATCAACGATCGATCTGGGTCGACCGAACAAACCCGTATTTAGCTCACTGACAGCGCCCACCTGCCGCTGCTCGTTGGAAACATTGAACACTTCCACCTTGAGCTCCACCTCCAAAGCATCCGAAGGCTTTAGATTCACCACGGCACTGAAATCCCACTGGAATACATCTGGGAGCGTGAAGTCCCCCCGGGGAGATAAAAAGCGCTGACCGAACGGATCGTCCGCGATCGCTTCATAGGGGGTTCCACTATCCAGGCGGATCGCCGTACCGAGAGACAGATTGGCCCGTTTCCATGGCTTCTGATAGTTCCCAAACAAGCGCAACCGGTGAGGGCGGTCATAGGGTGCCGGGCCGACCCGGTTGACCAAATTGGCATCGTCCAGGCCGGCAAAGTCGGCAAAGGTGTCGAGCCCGTCGGTGCGAAATAGGTTTCCTTCCGACTCACTGAAGGTGTAGGAACCGAGCATTTGCCAACCGGCCCGATAACGGCGCTGGAGAAGCAATTGAAAGGCTCGGTAGGTTCTCTCCGCCTGAGGGAGATTGTCGACTTCCGAAACCACTCGGCCAACGCCGGATGGGTCGAAGCGCTGAATATTGTCCCAAAGATCTCCCCAACGGCGATCGACGTAGTGCAACCGGACCGCCGTATGGGAGGTCAATTGACGCTCGAAACCCAGAATCAGCTCGTCTACATAGGAACGCCGCAAGGAGCGGTTGGGCTCTGCCGGCTGAATGGCAAGGAAGCCGGTGGCATCGGAAGGAAACCAACAGAAAGAGTCGATATTCGAGGGATCCTGTTCACTACAATCGAAACCCAAGGTGCCAAGCCAACTGTATTCAGTGAAGCCGGAGAACACTTCGCTGCGTCCAAAGGTGTCCAGGTACTCGTGGGAAAAGGGCTCGTAGAAACGCCCCACCTGGGCGGACAAGAGTACCTGCCCCGAGCCGACCGGATCGTATTTGAATCCCAAGCGCGGTGCCCAGGTACGGTCCTCCACTAACCGCCGCCCGGCATCGTCTTTCGCCTGTACCTCCTCCACTCTCACCCCACCGCTCAACAACCACCGTTTGCCGCTCAGGGAGTCAGAAGCATAGAAAGCGACCGTTCGACTGCGAGTATGGCGGGGATCCCGCTGCCAGAAGTTGAGCAGGAGCAGGGGCTGAAAGTTGCCATTATCGGCATCGAAGGGAACACACTCACCGAGAAGTACACAGCGGGGCCGCAGATCTACATCGAGGAAAATTTGCCCTTGGGCGGCCCTACCGGTAGCCCTATCGACGCCAGTAACCCCCGGCACATTGAAAAGCCGTTCCGATTCGGTTCGTTGCACATCGACACCGGCCAGGAACTCGTGATCTACCTCGCCGGAGCGAAAAAAATGATTCACCGCCAGGTGTCCTTGCTCCCGAGGCCGCTTCTCGAAGCCCTGATCCACCAAGCCGTTGTAGAGCACCACTTCTCGGATGCGGATATCTTCCTCTCCAGGAGGGGCAGGGTCGAACTGGGTGACCACCACATGGGGAGACGAAGCGCTCAGACCGCGGGAGTTGAGCCGACCCCGCAGAAGCTCTCTGTCCTGACGAGCTAGGCTCATCTCGAAGGTCGAGTTCTGAGAACGAGTCCAATGCCATTGCACCTTGGTGAAACTGCCATCCTGGCTCTGTTTCTGGAGGGCGAAGATATCTCCAGGGATCGGGTTGACCAAGGAATTGCCCAAAGGAGTCGGTTGCCGACCCGCCCGGTTTTCTGCTGGGCCACGGTCGAAGGGAGAAAAAGAGGAGAACTCCGCCGAGTCGGCGGTCCGTTGGAGAACGATGCTGTGACTAGCAGCCGCTTGCCAAGTCAGCTTCAACGCCTCACTCTCCAGACCAGCCCCTTCATCCCACAACCTAGAGTCCCTCGTCGGGCGCAGGAATGACGTCTCGCCGTCCTCGTAGGCGGCGAAAAACCACAGCCGATCCGCCCACAAGGGTCCTCCCAAAGTCAGGCCGAGAGTGGAGTCGAGGCGGTTTTCGCCAGCGTTGGCAGCAAATAGCTCTGGGGCCAGGTGGGCCGTGGCCGGTTCGGGCCCTTGGTAAGCGCTGTTCCAGGCCGGGTTGGTGGCGATCCACCGAGCCGAGCCCTGAAACTCATTCCCACCGGAACGGGTGACCACGTTGATCACCGCGCCGCTGGCTCGCCCAACCTCCACTGGAGCACCGGAAGTGGTGACCTCCACCGCCTGGACCGCTTCGTAGCTCAGATTCAACCCGAAAAGGCCCGTGGTGGGGTCCGTCGTATCCACTCCGTCGATTAGATTGAGATTCGAGCCTCGCAAGGCCCCGCTGACATTGGGGTTGCCATCTTCACCGCCAGCCACTCCCGGCAGCAGAAGCGCCACACTCTGATAGATACGCTCTACTGGTAGTTGATCGAGAAACTCGCGCCGAACGACGGTGCCGATTCGCGTGTCGAAGGGGTCCAGCAGAGGAGCCAAGGCGATCACTTGGATCCGGTCTTCTACTTCACCGGAAGCCGCCCCCTCGGCCGGAGATCTGTCCTCGCCGAGCACTAACTCTATTTCGCTGGTCTTGCCAATGTAGACAGCGACACTCTCGGCGCTGGCCGCTAGCCCCAATAGATCAGCACTGACCTGGTAACTACCCTCAGAAAGTTGTGGGAACCGAAACCGACCGGCGCTCCCGGTGGCCGCTTGGCGGAGCTCCCGGGAACCGGCCACCTCGACAGCAACCCCTTCGACAGGATTTCCCTCCAAGTCCACCACGACTCCGGAAAGAACGCCCACTTGAGTTCCCTCTGAGAGGATTGGCTGTGACCCTAACAACCAGAACAGAATCAGGGCCCATACGAACCGAAAGGTCGAGGGCCCATGCCATGCTCTCCCTGGCAAAATATTTCTCCGATTCATCAGCCGTTAACGCGCTCGGTACCGTTGATGCCTACTCTACCGGATCGCAGACCCGGCACCGGAGTAGGTCCATCGGAGTCCTCTCTTCACAGGCCGAAGCGGTCCGTGACCCTCCCGTCGCCCTACCTCGAGGGAATTCATAGCGAAGGTATTTTCCTTCTCACCTGCCGGACCTTCGGTTCTTCCACGGTTGAGCCCGCAGGGACCATATGGCAGACTCCTCCCTACGAACGTCAGACACCTTGGAATTCGGAGTCGCCCGCGCTGACTCCGGACGGGGATAAGGAGAGCGAGATGACGCCAAGGCGTGAGACCTATGAAAAGCTGGGAGCCTTTTATCTAGGCAAGGAGTACGACGCCGACAAGGGCGAGATGACCGACGACCTACTGCTCTACGACTCCAAAGATCTGCTGACCCACGGGGTTTGCGTAGGCATGACCGGTAGCGGCAAGACCGGGCTCTGCATCTCCCTGCTGGAAGAGGCCGCCATCGACAATGTCCCCGCCTTGGTGATCGATCCCAAGGGCGACCTGGCCAATCTCCTGCTCACCTTCCCGGACCTCGCTCCGGACGACTTTCGCCCCTGGATCGACGCTGGAACGGCGGAACGCAAAGGCCAAACCCCGGATGAATTCGCCGCCGGGCAGGCCAAGCTCTGGAAGGAGGGCCTGGCGAGCTGGGGGGAGGACGGAGAACGCATCGCCCGCCTCAAGGCTTCAGCGGACTTTTCCGTCTACACGCCCGGTAGTGAAGCGGGGCTGCCCATTTCCATCCTGTCTTCCTTCGGCGCGCCTCCACCAGCGGTGTTGGAGGACAACGATCTCCTCTCCGACCGAGTGTCTAGCACGGTTTCCAGTCTCCTAGGTTTACTCGGCATCGACGCCGACCCCTTGCGTAGCCGCGAGCACATCCTGCTTTCGAACCTTCTCGACCACGGCTGGCGCCAGGGCCAAGACTACGATCTGGGCTCCCTAATCCAGGCCATTCAAAAGCCTCCCATGAAGAAGATCGGCGTGTTCGATCTCGAATCTTTCTTCCCGGACAAAGATCGCTTCGAGCTCGCCATGCTGCTCAACAACCTGCTGGCGGCTCCAGGCTTTCAAACCTGGTTCTCCGGCGAGCCCTTGGAAATCGACAGCTTGCTGTTCACCGACAGTGGCAAGCCCCGCATCACCATCTTCTCCATCGCCCATTTGTCGGAACCGGAGCGGATGTTCTTCGTCTCTCTGCTGCTCAATCAAACTCTGGCCTGGATGCGCCAGCGGCCCGGCTCGAGCAGCTTGCAGGCCATCCTCTACATGGACGAGGTCTTCGGCTTCATGCCCCCAGTGGCTAACCCGCCTTCGAAAACCGTCCTGCTGACCCTCCTCAAGCAGGCGAGGGCCTACGGCCTAGGAGTCGTGTTGGCGACCCAGAACCCGATGGATCTGGACTACAAGGGCCTATCGAATATGGGAACTTGGTTCCTGGGCCGTTTGCAGACGGAGAGGGATAAGTTACGCATTCTCGACGGCCTCGAGGGCGCCTCCGGCGGCGACTTCGACCGTCAGAAAATGGAGCGACTGCTTTCCGGCCTGGGCAAGCGGGTCTTCCTGCTCTACAACGTCCACGAGGACGGGCCTGTGCTGTTCCACACCCGCTGGGCCATGTCCTATTTGCGGGGGCCCATGACGCGGGTGGAGATTCAGAGCCTCATGGCGGACAAGAAGGCTCTCGCCGCCCGACAGGTCACCGCTGAGGCGCCCCCGGCCCGGCGCACCGCTAAGTCCACTCCAGCACCCAAGGCTGCCGCGGCAGACCTCGAGCCTCGGCCCTCGGTGCCCACCGGAGTTACCGAAGCGTTCCTACCGGTTCGTAGCCGGATCGAAACGGTTTTCTACGAGCCTCACCTGTTGGCGACCACCACCATTAGCTGCGTCGACACTCGCAAGGGTCTGGAGCACACGGAAGAAAAGACCTTCATGGTTCCCCTGGACCCGGACGCCCTCCGGGTCGACTGGGACGACGCCGTCACCCTGGAGCTAACCGAAGAAGAGCTGGAGCGGGAGCCGGAAGAACCCGCTAACTTTGGCCCTCTACCCACCAGCGCCAACAAGAAAACCAGCTTCACCACCTGGAAGCGGGAGCTCAAGAGTAGTCTGTACCGAAACCAGCGCTACGAACTCTTCAAGAGCGCTCTGCTCAAAGAGATCTCCGAACCCGGCGAAAGCGAACGGGATTTCCGCATTCGGCTCACCAGCCGCATGCGCGAGGAGCGCGACGAGGCCACCGAAAAGCTGCGCGCCAAGTACGGTACCAAAGTAGCCCGCCTGGAAGAGCGCATCCGCAAGGCCTTTGAGAAGGTCGAAAAAGAAAAGGAGCAGGCCAAGCATCAGAAGTTCCAAACAGCCATCTCTTTCGGCATGACGGCCATCTCAGCCCTCTTCGGACGCAAGGCCCTTTCCCGATCCAACGTGGGTCGCGCTGGAACGGCCATGCGGGGAGTCGCCCGCTCGGCGAGAGAATCTCAAGATGTCGACCGGGCGGAAGAAAACGTCGAGGTGCTGCAGCGACAACTCGCCGAGCTCAACGCTGAGTTGGAGCAGGAAATCGACACCCTCACTGAGCGCTACGATCCCCAAGGGGAAGAGCTGGACACCGTCGTGCTCAAACCTCGCAAGACGGATATCAACATCCACCTCCTGGCTCTCGCTTGGGCGCCCTATGGGCGAGGTAAGCGGGGCGGTCAGGAGGCTGCCTGGTAAGTCGCCGACGATCTCTCCTGGCCGAGAGGCAGCTTCGAGCTTGGCCTTACTCGGGAAAGGCCCCCGTATCTCCCACACTGCCAAAGTGCCGGGATGGGTTGAAATAGGTTCGGGTCGTGCTCTGTTGCCGGTCTTCCACGTTGAGGGTGTACTCGACATTGGAGAGGGCTCCATAGAACACCCAAAAGCTCCCGTTGATGGACCGCCCATCCAATACCTTCACCACCACCTCTGGCCGGTCAGAGTCGAAGAACCAGAAATAGCCCGTGTCGTCCGTGAGAGGCACGCCGTTTCCCGGGCCCGCATTACCGGAAAAATCCTGCCATTCCAGGCTTGCCGAGAAACGGCCTCCGGCAAATTCCAAGGGCTCCCCAGCCAGACTCGCGCCAACGCTAGCCGGTGACTCGATGGTCGAGAACTCCGGAACCTCGGGCAGTAGAGCTGCCACGGCCGTTGGGTCGAGACCGTAGGTGGTTTCCGGGGCCTCTCCAGGGGGGGAGCTCGAGGGTGGGTTAGCGAAGGCCATCGTATCTCCCACGCTAGCGAAATGGTGAGCTGGGTTCCGGTAGACCTTTTGCACCCCCCTTGCAGTGTCGGTAACCGTCAGCTGATATTCAACGTTGGAAAGGGCGCCATAAAAGACCCAAAAATTCCCGTTCACCTCCCCACCATCGACCACTTTCACCATCAGCTCGACGTTTCCTGGTCGGAAAAACCAAAAATAGCCGCTCTCCCCGTTCAGCATCTCCCCACCGGCCTGACCGTCCCTCTCGCCAAAATCCGCCCAGGCGACTTCGACGCGGAATCGGCCTTCTTCCCCCAAGCACAGGGTAGCGGGACCGGGAGTACAGGCGGTGCGCAAGCGACGAGCCAGGAGGCCTTGGCCGGAAGAGTAGATAGCGAGAGGCTCACTCCCTGAAGAGCCCGTCAACTCAACGAGTCTCTGGCCACCGCGAAAACGGGAGTTCAACTGAAAGAACTCTTCCTCCGGCTCGCTCCCGGGCCGGATCCACTGAGCCCAAATGCCCTCGAGATCTCCATCTGACGGGTCCTCCCCATCTGGACCGACCCGAGAGTCCCAGGCGACCAAGAACCTTCCCGAGTCTCCAGCCAGGATGTGCGCGTTTCTACGGTACGCATTGCTCGAATCAAAGAGGATAGGCTGAACCTGTATCGGCTCCCCCAGGGGTAATCCCGAATCACTGAGTAGCCGCACAGAGACCCCTCCTCCGGAAGCGACGACAGCCACTGTACCGTCTTCCAAACGGGCAATATCGGAATCAAGGAAAATACTGAGTGAAGGGTTCCCAAAGCGAATTTGATCGACGACCGGCTGACCCTCAGCGTCGTAGCTTCGAAAGGAAGTTTCGAAATCCCCAGCGGCGTCGAGATAACTCCACGCCACCGTAAAACCACCATTTTCGAGCGCTAAAACAGCCCCGTGAAACAACGGATCGGCCATAGGTAGCGCGGGGACCCGTATCGTCGGCTCCCGCGGAGACCCGTCAGAGTCGAAACGCCTGACGAGCTGATGGGAAATATAGTCGCCGCCATCGTTCAGCTCCGCCGTCCAATCCGACCAGGTAACGATGAAACCCCCGTCGGGCAGTACAGCAAACCCAGGCAGAATCTGATTTCCGATAGCAGAGGTATTGAGCTGAAATGCCGCGGCGAGAGGCTGTCCACCCCGAGAGTAGCGACGGCCCATGAGGTTTGACAAGGCCGGAGGCTCGCTACAAAGATCTATGTCTTCCTCTCCTGGGACCGACTCAGGCCAGAAGAGAAATAACTCCGTGTCGGTGAGACCACCACCCCAAATGGAATAGCCGCACTTGGGGAGATCCGGAAGCTCGAAGGCCTCACCAAGGCTGGAACCCTCCGAGTCGTAGAGCTGAGCGGAATGCCCGACTACGGTTCGTTCCTCATCCCTCAGGATCTGAATTGCAAGGAAGTCTCCCCTTTCCGAATCGATCACCACCGTCCCCTGCCCGAGCTCGGCCTCGAGCCCCTGCGGCAGCTGGGCCGCGGCGGTAAGACTGATGAAACTGATCACCCAAGCCATTTGTACAAATTTCTTCAAAGCACTAACCCCTCACTGGTTCCCTCATGGGCCTCTACATCGGTTCTCTGCATCAGTTCTCTACTTAACGCGAGAACCGATGGCCATTCGTATCTCCGTCGAAGAACTTTCTTCAAAGGAACCCTTTCGAACTCTCGCGGGGGACACCAAAAAGAGCCGAGGCTCAGCCGGAGATGGGGACCACCGCGCCTTCGAATCGGTCTGCGGGTGGACCGGTTCGCGACGGACCCGGTGACAAGCCAAGACTCATGCCCCCTAACTGTACTTGGCGAGAGACGGGTGAAGAGGAGATCACTTCCGGCCAAATTAACCGGTTAGGCCTCCCGTGGGCCATCGCAACCGCAGGAGGGTCGTTCGGGATTCTATGTAGTCTTTGACCTTTTCCGCGGGCCATGGGTATTGGTCCAAGCCGTGGCCGTCTCGCACCAATAAGTAATCCGTATCCCGGTGCAACCAAACTCGCTCCTCGCCCGAGTCGCCTCCCTCCCGAGGATCCACCGGAAGCCAGTATTGAAATCCGGCCCTTTCCGCCTCAGAAGCTGTTGGCACTTTGATGGAAGTATTGACCACAGGCTGGAGGTTGATCGGATACAGGGCCAGCCAATCGGTGATACGAACCAACCCCTTATCCGTCAATTTCGGCTCCTTTTCTTTGGACAAAAGCTCGTTGAGGTAATACCAGGTCGTGGTCTTACAACTATCACTGATACCCAACACCAAGGGCCCCCCTCCCTGCGCCTCCCGAAGAGCCGCCAAGTCGGCAACCAGCTGCGGTGCATCGGCGGTCATTTCCCAACTCAGGGTCCGGCGGAGGTTGAGTTGAGAGGCTCCCACCAGCACATAGACGGTCAGGAGCAGAAAAAGCACCTCCTGGAATCGGCCGGAGAGATCGTCGGTTGCAAACAGGAACAGGCAAACGGCAGGAGGAAGGAGGATCAGGGCAGCCCTTTCCAGGACGAAACGAACTTCGAAGCCTAGATGGAGGCCGTAGGCGAAAAGCGCCATGACCGCGAGGAGAAAAAAGCACACCCCAGCCGGTCGTAGGCGAGCGAGATCTCGCCAAGCTCGAAAACCAACAAGCTGACGAGCTCCCAGAAGACAACCCAGAATAACGAGCCCATAGGCCAGCCCTGTCACCACACTAGCTGGAGCATCGAGGCGATAAAACGTGGCGTCGATCAAGGAGCTCACCGAGTCGGCCACCCAACCCCGAGTTCCACCGAAATAGAGCTTGTCCCCGGCCACCAATTTGATCACGATAGGAAGATAGAAGACGGCCAGCAGGGCTCCACACACCAACAGGTAACCCTGGCGCCCCACCTCATGGAACACGGTCGAAAGCCAGACCTTCTTCGGTGGCAAGTCGGGGGAATCGCAGGCAGCACCCCCACGCAAAGACTCGCGCAAAGCCCCACGCAAAGAGAATCCGAGCAGAAAGAGCATCGCGATCAGCCCTACGAAATAGCTCAGGAATGCCAGGTGACTGATCACGGCGAGGCAGCCACACCACAGAGCCAGTTGAGTCCGCAAGCTGCTGTGACTCGGCCGCTCCCGAGTGCACACCAGGTCGATGAGAAAGGCCAACGAGAGCATTTGGAAACCCAAAGCCAGACCATAACCCCGCGCCAAGGAAAAAAAGTCCAAAGCGAATGCGTTGGTCAGCAAAGCCGCCAGCCCCAGCACCTGCAGCCAAGGATGATTCAAGCGTGCCGTAGCTCGAAGAGCTCCGAGTCCGAAGCAGAGAAAACCAAAGACAGCGGGAAGGCGAACCGCAGCAATCTCCCCCAGGGGCAAAAAACGCCGCAGCAGGATGGCACAGAAGGCTGCCAGAGGATGGTTTTGGGCGTCGACGATCCGAAAGGTAATCAGATCAGCCAAGCTTCCTCGGTACACCGACAGAAGAGCACCGAATTCGTCGTTGGTGAGGGGCACGGAAAAAACACGAATCGAAACATAGAGCAAGAATGCAGCGAACAAACCCCAGCGGATAATTCTCAAGCGGCCGTCCAAGCCCGGGTTCCGAACGGCTCTCATCGCAGCTACCTCGGGTTGAAGATCTGAGCCTACCGAGGGACCTTCTGCCGGATCGAGAAGAGAGTCTTCCCCCTTCACTGCGGATCGGCACCTTCGGAGCTCTTCAAGGTGTCCGGCTCCGCTTCAGGAAAAGTCTGGCTGCGACGACGCAGTAGCACAGTGATCACCACGGCGGCCAGCACGAGAAAAGCCAGATTGGAACGGAAGCGTAGAGCACTGACCTCCGCTTGCAGTTCCTGAATTGCCTGCTGACTTCGCTGGCTCTCGCGGTGTAATTCACTGGCAGCGACGATTCCGACGCTGGCCACATCGACTGCCGTCAGCCGGCCGCCGAGGCCAAAAGCTCGCTTGAAGCTCTCCTCGTCGACGACAAAATGAGCCTCCCCAGGCGTCGCCCGGTCCGAAATGAGGATCTTCGCTGCCGGTAACCGAGCCAATACCTGAGCATCGCTAGTGGCCGGTGGCAGGGACGGTTGTTGAGATCGTCGACCGATAGCCTGACGCCTCGCCGCCAGCAGTTTGGGTTGCCCGTCCACCGCCTCGACAACTCGAATCTCCAACCAGCTCTGGGAGCGCTGGAGCCATTCCGGCCCGAAATCCAACTCCGTCCTGAACTTCCCCTGCTCCAACGGCAA
Organism: Deltaproteobacteria bacterium; assembly: GCA_022601195.1. GTDB lineage: Bacteria > Acidobacteriota > Thermoanaerobaculia > Multivoradales > JAHZIX01 > JAHZIX01. The sequence continues at coordinate 3,779 of JAHZIX010000029.1, read as the reverse complement.
CCCAGGCCGCAACAGTGTCGGGCCTATCTGGTTTCCCGAGTTCGCTTCCGGTTGGTCGAAGAGTCGGAACTCGAAGTCATAGCGGCCCGCCTCACCTCCCGTGTCCAAGGGCTTGCCCTCGTAGGCCATCTGGCCTTCATAGGTGAAGGATGACGGGCTCTTGCTCTGGGCGAAGCAGGGGAAAGCCATCACCACGACCAATGAAACTCCCAGCCAGAGAGAAGTGGAGGTGGGAGCGAGTGCCTTGGCTTGGGTTCGTCTATAGGGGGAGATCACGATAGGGCTGGCCTTTCTTTCATCTGGTTGCTCGTCGGGATCGACCTCAGGAAACTCGACCACTCAAGCCTTCCTCTCCGGACCCCGGAACTCCGCACAACGGCTGACTACCTGTTGAGATGCTCTCTTTGACTCCGAACAGCTCTCCAGCGGGAACTCGGCAGCGAGAAATCCTCGACAGGTCTCGGGTTTTGGGGGCCGGTCCAAACTCTACCCCTTTGAAGCTCCAGCTACCAAGGAAAACAGAGGATGGGAGAGCTCAGAGCACAGAGGAATGTCAGCATCATCTCCCTACCTCGATAGCCTCGCTCCAACTCGACACCACCCCTACCTCCGCCTATAATGCCCAATGCTCCAAGCATCGAAGAGTGCTTCTAGTTCGGCGGCAAGGGGATCTGTCCTGGAGCTCTTGTAGCTCACTCGAGCCGCTTCTTTGGGAAAGGTGAGACCGTGAGACGTCGACTTTGGGCCCTATCCACCGTAATCGCATCTCTCTGGGTCATCCCTGACGCCCAGGGCCAGGATCGTCTCGATCAGTGGATTGAGTCCGGCGGATTCGAAACCCAAAAGGATTGGCAACCCTCGGCCCCGCGAGATCCGGAGGTCGGTGCCCTGGTCTTCTACAGTGATCGCACTCTCTTCGACGGAGATTTTCCCGGCCTGCCGACGGAAACCTTCGAAGCGGGCAATGTGGGACCTGGCTCTTCAGTCGTTTGTCCAGCCCCCCTGGACTCGACCAGCAACAATGCCTGCTTTGCTCCAGGCCAGATCCTCGAAGGCCTGAGCTTTCAAGATCTTCCCGGGCCCGACAATCTGGATGGTCTCATCTTGTTGGGAGACGGCATCTTCGCCAACAGCACCAAGGTGCTAGCCACCAACACTCTGGCGGATGCTCTCGAGATCTCCTTTCCGGAACCGGTGTCCGCCGCGGGAATGGACCTGATCAACGTCCCAGGTCCTCCCGACAGTCTATTCATCGAGATTTTCGATTCCGCGGGTCAGCTTCTCGGCACGACTTCTTCGCCATCTTCCGCGGCGGGAGTCTTTTGGGGCGTGTCCTCGCCGAGCCCCATCGCCCGCATCATGCTGACTTCCGCCAACAACGAAGCCGAAGGCATTGACGATCTGAGCTATCTGGTGCCTTCTGTATTGATTTTTAACCAGCTCACGGGGGCGGATCAGTGCGCCACGGCCCCAGCTCAAAACAACGGCGCCTGGGAGCCCGGCGAAACTGTTGACTTGGAATTCTCTCTGATAGCCAGCGGAGGGGACTTCACCAACATTTCCGCTGTGTTGAGCGCCAGCTCCCCGGAAGTCGTCATCATCGATGGAAGCTCCTCTTGGCCAGACCTTCTGCGAGGAGAGAGCGCCATCAACCTCGACCCGCTGCGCATCGTCCTGTTGGCTCCCACCTGTGGAGACCTGATACAGCTCGACCTGACCGTCACTTCCGATCAGGGGAATTTCGACGTGATCTTTTCCAACAGCGTAGGGGAAAGCCAACAACCGGTCGCTCCAATTGTGATCCCCGACGGCCAACCGGCAGGAGTACCGAGCAACCTGGACATCGCGACCGACTCCACTGTGACCAGCATCGCTGTCGCTGTCGATTTGAGTCATACCTGGGTTGGCGATCTCGAGCTGCGCCTGCGTAGCCCGGCGAATACCGAAGTCACTCTATTGGATCGCCCGGGAGTGCCCGGCTCTGCCCTCGGCTGCAACAACAACGACGTTCGGGTGACCTTCACCGACTCGGCAGCGGTGGACCCGGAAACTGTTTGCTCCGCCTCATCCGCAGACCCCTGGGTCAGCGGCGACGTCTTGCCGACCCAACCTCTCGGAGCTTTCGTCGGAGAGTCGAGCCAGGGAACCTGGACCCTGACCGTCATCGATCACTCCACCGGTGATGTCGGCACCTTGCTGGATTGGGAACTGATCGCCACTCCCCTGGTGGGAGGAGTCTGCGAGGCTTGCGTCGGCGGCAGCGATCTCGAAATCACCAAGCAATGTGGCGAGCCCGGCATCCGCTGTACCTTGCAGGTCACCAACCTAGGCCCCTCCGTGGCTCTCGACGTACTGGTCATAGACTCGCTACCAATTCCCCTCATCTGGCTGGCGGATAGCTGCGGCGCTGGTCCTCCGGCAGGGGATATCTTGACCTGGGATATCGGCAGCCTCAATCCCGGAGACGTGGCGATCTGCGATATCGACCTCACGGCGCCCGCCGGCTCGACGGGGGATGTAGTCAACATCGCTTCGGTCAGCTCCTCCATCGCGGACCCGGTCCTCGACAACAACGAAGCGCAGGCCCTCATCTCCTTTGGGGAAATCGTTGCTGTTCCGACTCTGGGGGCAGCAGGCCTTTTGATTCTCGTGATGATTCTCGGCTGCGCGGCGCTGTGGGTGCTGCGACGGAAACAAGAAGGGGTAACCCGATGAAAGTCCATCTTCTCGTCCACCGACTCGGCCGAAGCTTCCAGGTCCCCTTGATCCTGGCGACGCTGGCCCTCGCTGCGACTCCCGCCATGGCCCAAAGTGGTGGCCTTTTCGAGATCCGCCGCTCCACCATCGACGGTGGCGGCATCACGCCCAAATCCCAGGCCGGTTTCGTGGTGCGGGGCACCATCGGTCAACCGGACCCTGGAACGCTGGCGGGCGATACCTTTCAAATCAATGGTGGGTTCTGGCTCGGTGGCTTGGCTCTTGGCTCAGAGATCTTCTCCGACGGCTTCGAAACCGGTGATACCTCTCGCTGGACTCTCACCGTCCCCCTGACGACAATCGATCAAACCGAAGACCGCGTTCAAAGCGACTCTCTACCAGCCTTGGAGCTGCGAGATCTCAGTCTCAGAGCTGCCGAGGAAGACGCGCCGTAGGCTCGGCCTGGGGTTGAAACCCCAGGCTCTTATACACTGCCCCTAAAGGGGCGAAGGCTTCACATCTTCTTGCTTCGCCCGCGCTGCGGGCGGGGTTGGCTAGCCAAGGCGTGGGAAAAGTGCTCCAGATCGGTGAAGCGCAAGGAAAGGGACCGGTGACCGAAACCCCAATCGGAAACCGCCTGGGGTTGAAACCCCAGGCTCCTATACACCGCCCCTAAAGGGGCGAAAACTTCACATCTTCTTGCTTCGCCCGCGCTGCGGGCGGGGTTGGCCAGCCTGGGGTTTTAGCCCCAGGTCCAAATATCAGGTCCTCTTTTTTTCCCGCACTGCGGGCGGGGTTGGCTAGCCAAGGCGTGGGAAAAGTGCTCCAGATCGGTGAAGCGCAAGGAAAGGGACCGGTGACCAAAACCCCAACTGGAAACCGCCTGGGGTTGAAACCCCAGGCTCCTATACACCGCCCCTGAAGGGGCGAAGGCTTCACATCTTCTTGCTTCGCCCGCACTGCGGGCGGGGTTGGCTAGCCTGGGGTTTTAACCCCAGGTCCAAATATCAGGTCCTCTTTTTTTCCCGCGCTGCGGGCGGGGTTGGCTAGCCAAGGCGTGGGAAAAGTGCTCCAGATCGGTG
>JAHZIX010000028.1 GCA_022601195.1 Deltaproteobacteria bacterium | reverse complement strand
CTGCCTCCACCTCTCCGGGCTCCACGCGGAAACCCCGAATCTTGATCTGGGCATCCTGGCGACCGAGAAACTCCAAGCGGCCATCCGCCAGCCACCGAGCCCGATCACCGGTGCGGTACACTCGGCCGCCGCCCGTCTTGTCTCCAACGGCCGAATCGCCACCCACCGCGTTGCTCCAGCCATCGGGACGAAGCGAGACGCCGTCAGCGCCGGCCGGCCCAGATAGCCTTGAGCCACTCCGGAGCCTCCCACGTAGAGCTCGCCCACCACACCCAGAGGTACCGGCCGCTGCGTCCCTCCCGATGCCTCGCCGGACGATTCCTCGACTACCCACAAGCGGGTGTTCGACACCGGCGGGCCGATGGGAAGCTCGGTGACGCCATCCCACCGGGCCGGCTGCCACCGTTCCAAGGTGTTGGTGATAGTGGTTTCCGTGAGACCGAAGACCACCCGCACATCCACCCGAGAACCCACCGCCTCGCGCCATTGAGCAAGACGTCCTACCGCCGGCTTCTCGCAACCCAGGAGCAGCAGGCGCAAGCTCTCCGGCACCCGCGACTCCCCAGCGGCCACTTGGGCGACCCACTCCTGCCAATAGGCTGCGGGCAACTCAGCACAGGTCACTCCATGCTCTTCCAACACCGCCACCAGGGATTCCACCGATAGCAGCAGATCCCCCTGGGGCACCACCACCGCTCCGCCGGACTCGAGAGCCGGGAAGATCTCCTCCACCACCACATCGAAGGAGAGAGAGGCGAATTGGAGGAAGCGGTCGGAAGCCCCCAGGCGCCATTGGCGCACCATCTCCGCGGTATAGGAAGCCAAGGAAGCGTGGCTCACCACCACTCCTTTGGGGGTCCCCGTGGAGCCGGAGGTGTAGATGACGTAGGCGGGTTGGTGCGGGGATAGAACCGCTTCCTCGGGGCTAGGGTTGGGACCAGGTTTGGTACTAGACCCGAGGCCAGAACCTAGCTCCGGGTCCACCCACAGATTCACCTTTGCGACGGAAGGAAAATCCCCTGCACCGGGACCCGTGACCACCAGCTTGGCCCCGGAGTCCTCAACCATGAACTGGAGCCGATCCTGTGGGTAGGCTGGGTCCAGAGGCAAATAGGCACCACCGGCCTGAAGGATGCCGAGAAGACCCACCACCATCTCCCGGCTGCGCTCGGTGCAAAGCCCCACCACGGAGCCGGGGCCGACTCCTGCCGCCTGGAGGCGCACCGCCAGAAGCTGAGCCTGATCTTGAAGCTGACCGTAGGTGAGGTGTTCGGCGCCGCACAGCACGGCGACCGCCTCGGGGACTGCCGCCGCCTGAGCCGCGAAGCGATTGAGGAAAAGCCCCGCCGGGTTCGCCCTCGCGGTGGCGGTCCATTCCCAGCGCAGTTGATGAGCCTCCGCAGGACTTAGCAGAGGAAGGTCCGCTACCGACCGCTCCGGCTGGGCTGCCATGGCTGCCATTTGCGTCTCCAGATGACCGAGCATGCGAAAGATCGTGGTGGCGTCGTAGCGGCGGGCATCGTGCTCCATCACCAATTCCAACTCCGGCCCGGGATTGGCCACCAGAGTCAGGGCATAGTTGGAGCGCTCGTCAGCCCGCATCTTTCCCAAACGGACCGGGGTGTCTCCGTCGCCTTGGTCAGCGATCTGCTCTACCGGGTAGTTCTGGAACACCATGAAGGTGTCGAAGAGACTCTCGCCGGCCGGTAGCTCGCTCCACCGCTGCACCTCGGCGAGGGGCGAGAACTCGTATTGGCGAATCTCCACCTGCTGCCCCTGAAGCTCCTGAAGCCACGGCAGCAGGGCTTGCCGTCGCGGCGCGATGATACGCACGGGCAAGGTATTGATCAGCAGCCCGACCATCTCGTCCGCCCCTTCGAGCTCCGCTGGCCGACCGGAAACCGTGACTCCGAAGAGCACATCCCGGCGACCGGCCCTTCGGCCCAGGGCGAGAGCCCAGGAAGCTTGTACCAATGTGTTCAAGGTCAGCCGGCCGCTGCGGGCGAAGGCTTGCAGGGCATGGGTGGTGCTAGCGGACAGGCGGCGGCGCAGCTCCCGATGCTCTCGCTGGGCCGATGGCGGATGATCAAAAGTGAGGGGTGTCGCCTCGGAGAAACCAGCCAGTTGCCCTTTCCAAAAGGTCTCCGCGGCCTCCAAGTCCTGCTCCAGAAGCCAGGTTACATAGTCCCGGTAGGGACGCGCCGGCGGCAGCCGAAAATCTGTTCCAGTGACCTCGCCGGTGGTTGCTTCAGCCCCGGCACCTTCGCCGTGGATCTGTTCCGCAGCGGAGCCGTGGCGATAGGCGGTAAAGAAGTCTTGGAGCAGGATGGGCAAGCTCCAGCCATCCAGCACCAATTGGTGAAAGCTCCACACCAGGCGCTGCAAGCCGTCTTCCAACTGGAACACCACGAAGCGCAACAGCGGCGCTGTTCCCAGGTCGAAGCCCCGCTGCCGGTCCTCCTGTTGGTAGCCATCCATGAACCCTTCCTGCTGCTCACGACCTTGCCCCCGCAAGTCCCGGTAGGTCACTTCAACGGCCGCCTCCTGCCCCTCCAAGACCACTTGCAGGGGCCGATCGAGGGAATCCCAGTGAAAGGCGGTGCGCAGGCTCGAGTGGCGGTCGACCACCGCTTGCCAGGCACGGCGAAAGACCTCGAGATCGAGTTGGGAGTGAAAGTCGACGCTCAATTGGCCGACATAGGTGCCCTCCGTAGGCTCGAACACGGTGTGGAAGAGCATGCCCTGTTGCAGGGGGGACAGGGGGTAGACGTCTTCCACTCCTCGGCGCTCCCCGAGGAGCTGGTCCAAGGACCCTTGATCCAGCTGAGCCAAGGGAAAGTCGGATGGGGTAAAGCCGTGAGCGTCCGGGGACAGGCAGTGCTCGACGATGGACCTCAAGGCGGCGGCGAAGCCGTCGGCCAAACGGCGGATGGTGGAGGGGCGATGAACCTCGGAGCTATAGCCGAAGACCGCCTGCAATCTCCCCTCTCGAATGCTGGTCTCCAGGGTCAGAGAGTGGGTGCGTCGAGCACCGGGAGCAAAGGGAGCGCCAATGGCATCGGTGGCCAGGCGGAAGGGCAGCTCCGCCGTTTCCAGGCGATCCACCTGGCCCAAATTGTTGTAGAGCACCTGGGCCGCGGGCAGCTGGCGCAGAGCCGACCCCACCGTCTCATCGCCCCAAGCTCGCAAGGCGCCATGGCTCGTACCCCCATGGGGAACCTGCCGTAGCTGCTCCTTGACCGCTTTGATGGCCCCACCCGTGGTGGACCTCCGGCGCAAATCCAACAACACCGGATAGAGAGTGGTGAGCCAACCGACGGTGCGGGACAGGTCCAGGTCGCCACTGAGAGACTCCCGCCCGTGGCCTTCCAGATCCACCGCCAGCAGGGGTTCGCCGAGCCAACTCCCGACAGCCTCCACCAAAGCGGTGAGCAGCAACTCGTCCAGGCGACTGCGGTAGGGGGCCAGAGCACGGCGCTGCAGATCTTCCGTCTCGGCAACCGAGAGATTCACTTCCACCGCCTCGGTGGACTCTTCCCTACCCGCCGCCGCGGCCCGAGCAGAGGAGCCATCGGCGGGGGAAAAATCCACCGGTAGAGGCAACACTTCCTGCCACGACTCCTGCCGCCAGTAGGCCTCGGCATCGCCGTCCTGGGCCTTCGCCCAGTCCCTGAGCTCCTCTGCCCAGCGGCGAAGAGAAGCGGTCTTGGCGGGCAGACGAACCACCGTCCCCTGTTCCAGCTGCTGGTAAGCGAGGGCCAAGTCTTCCAGCACCACTCGCCAGGAGACGTTGTCGACGATCAGGTGATGAGCCACGAAGACCAGGCGTTGCTCAGCCCCGAGGTCGAAGAGAGCTGCCGCCAAGAGGGGGCCGTCCGCCAGGTCGAAGCTGCCTTGAAGATCTCCGGCCACCCGCTCCAGAGCTGGCCCTTTTTGGTCCTCCTGAAGGCCCGAAAGGTCGATGCAGTCGTAGCTAGCGGAGGCCGTTGGCTGAGATAGGTTCTGCCGCCACCGGCCCGCCTCCTCCTGGAAAGAAGCTCGCAACCCATCGTGGTGGGCCACCACGGCTTCCAGGGCCTGCCCGAGCCGTTCGGGGTCTAGCCGGTCCCGCAGAGCCAGCACCAAGGGAAGGTTGTAGTGGTGGGGGCCCTCCTGCTCCAGCTCGAAGAACCACCGCTGCACCGGCAACAAGGGGACGGAGCCGGTGATGGGGCTCTGCTCCGCAGCCAGCTCTTCGGCGCTCTTTTCCTCGATCTCACCGGCGAGGCGAGCCAAGGCTTCCACGGTGGGAGCCTCAAAGACCTGCTGGGGAGTCACCTTGAGACCAGCCCGCTTGGCTCGGGAAGTGATTTGGAGACTGAGAATAGAGTCACCGCCGAGGGCAAAGAAATCGTCGTCCAAGCCCACAGTTTCCACCGACAGGACTTCCCCGAAGATCTCTGCCAGAGCCCGTTCCTTCCCCGTGCGAGGGGCTCGGAAGCCCTGGCTAGTGACTGTGGCCGGTGCCACCTCCTTGGCCGCCAGAGCAGCCCGATCCACCTTGCCGTTGGGGGTCAGCGGCAGCTCCTCGATAGGCGAAAAGCTCGAGGGCACCATGTAGTCCGGCAGGCGGCTGCGGAGATGCTCCCGCAGGGCCTCGCCGTCGACCTTCGCCTCGACCCCATCCTTCACCGCGGGAACCCAGAACGCCACTAGCTGGAGTTTGTTCGCCGGCGGGAGACCGTTCGCCGCAGGATTCGACACCGTTTTGGGTACCACCGCGACTCGCGCCACCGCCGGATGGTCGACGAGGGCTGTTTCGATTTCTCCGGGTTCCACCCGGAAACCCCGAACCTTCAGCTGATCGTCCCGGCGGCCGAGGAACTCCAGGCTGCCATCGGGCCGCCAGCGAGCCCGATCGCCGGTTCGGTAGGTGCGATGGCCACCCTGCGCCTTCGCCTTCCCTAGGCCTTTGTCCTCATCGCTGCCGTTGTCGGTACCAGCGGCGCTCCAGGGATCGGGAACGAACCGGCTGGCCGTCAGACCGGGACGCCCAAGATAACCCTGAGCGACTCCGCTGCCGGAGACGTAGAGCTCTCCCACCGCTCCCACGGGGACAGGTCGGGATTGCTCGTCGACCACCCACAGCCGGGTCCGGGCCACCGGTTGGCCGATGGGCAAGGACTCGGCGCCATTCCAACGGGCTACCGGCCAGCGGTGCAAGGTGTTGGTGATGGTGGTCTCCGTCAGGCCGAACACCACCTGCACATCCACTCGGGAACCCACCGCATCCCGCCAGCGAGCCAAATGCCCCACCGAGGGCTTCTCGCAACCGAGGAGCAGCAGGCGGAGGCTCTCTGGCACTGTCGCCTCACCGCGGTGGATCTGGTCCACCCATTCCTGCCAATAGGCGGCCGGAAGCTCGGCGCAAGTGACTCCATGGCCCTCGAGAACGGACATCAGAGACTCCACGGACAAGAGCAAATCCCCTTCCGGCACCACCACCGCCCCCCCGGCCTCGAGAGCCGGGAAGATCTCTTCCACCACGACGTCGAAAGATAGGGAAGCAAATTGGAGAAAGCGATCCGCCGGGCCAAGGCCCCATTGACGCACCATCTCCGAGGTGTAGGAAGCCAGGGAGCCGTGGCTCACCACCACCCCTTTGGGAGTCCCCGTGGAACCGGAGGTGTAGATCACGTAAGCCGGTTGTTGGGGAGATATCGACAGCGAAGCCAGGCTCGCCACCGCCCCTGCCTCGGGTCCCCTCGATTCCCCTGACTCCTCTCCCCCCAACTCGATGGTGCTCACTTCGGTAAGGAGGGGCGCCGCAGGCGTGGTCACCAGGACTTTCGCTCCGGCATCCTGAACCATCCAGTCGAGGCGATCCGCCGGGTAGGCCGGATCCAAGGGCAAGTAAGCACAACCTGCCTTGAGAATCCCCAGGAGCCCCACCACCATCTCTAGGCTGCGGTCCACGCACAGCCCCACCACCGCTCCGGAAGCCCTTCCCGGACCAGCTCCGGCGGCCCTCAGCCGCCGCGCCAAGTGATTCGATCGGCGGTCCAGCTGCTGATAGCTCAACTCGGCAGCGCCGCAAAACACCGCCGGCGCGGAAGGCTGCACCGCGACTTGGGTTGCCCAACGCTGGAGGAACAAACCCGTTGCTGGGAGCGCCTCCGTAGCGGTCCACTCCACCCGCAGTTGGTGCACCTCCGCAGCCGTCAGCAGCGGAAGGGCAACCACCGGCTGCTCCGGCTCCCGGGCCATGGCGGAAAGGAGGACTTCCAGGTGACCGAGCATGCGGCGGATGGTGGCCGGGTCGAAACGGTGGCCATCGAATTCCATCTCCAGGGCCACCCGGGCTCCGGGTATCACCACCAGGGTGAGGCCGTAGTTGGCCCGTTCCTCGCCGTCCACTTCCCCCACCGCGAGGTTTTGCCCCTCCTTGGCCACCGCCTGATCTAGGGGATAGTTCTGGAACACCAGGAAGCTGTCGAAGAGAGCCTCTCCGGAGGGGATCTCACTCCACCGCTGGATCTCCACCAAGGGGGTGTACTCGAAGCGATGCAACAGCCCTTGGCGGTCCTGGAGCTCTTCCAGCCAAGCCGCTACCGTAGCCTCTGCGGGCAGAGCGAAACGCACCGGCAAGGTGTTGATGAATAGGCCGACCATCTTTTCGACCCCATCGAGCTCCGCGGGCCGGCCGGAGACGGTGACGCCGAAAACGACGTCCGAAAGCCCGCTGTAGCGCCCCAACAAAAGAGCCCAGGCGGCCTGCATGACTGTGCTCTGGGTGAGCCGCAGACGACGAGCCAAGGCCTGGATGGCGGCACTCACTTCGGCCCCCATTTGAAAGCGCAGCTTGTCGTAGCTGACCTCGAGGCCGCGGGGAGAGTCGACCCCGAGGGGAGTCCCTTGCCGGAAGCCCTTCAGCTGGCCGCGCCAATACTCCTCGGCAGCCTCCATGTCCTGCTTCTCCAGCCAGGCGATGTAATCCCGGTAGGGGCGGGGCGAGGGCTGGAGCGCTTCCGCGGCCGGGCCGCGGAGAAAGGAGAACAACTCCGAGAAGAGAATCGGCAAGCTCCAGCCATCGTAGAGAATCTGGTGGTAGGTCCACACCATGAGGGAACGCCCCTCGGACAAGCGGGCGATGAAGAAGCGCATCAAGGGAGCCTGATTGAGCTGGAAGCCTCGAGCGCGATCTGCCTCGCAGTAGCTGGCGAGGCGTCTCTTGATCTCGCCAGCCCCGAGCTCGCTCCAATCCTCCACCGCCAGAGGCACCTCGACCCCCGAGTGAACCATTTGCAGCGGCCGATCCAAATCGTCCCAATGGAAACTGCAACGTAGCGCCCCGTGGCGCTCCAGGAGTCGCCGCCAGGCCTCCCGGAAGGCGTCCGCATCGAGCTCCGCATGGATCTCCGCCGTCATGTGGGCCAGGTAAAGACCCGCCTCCGGCTCCAATAGGGCGTGAAACAGCATGCCCTCTTGCATCGGAGAGAGGGGGAAGAGGTCCTCCACGGTCCGGTCTGCCACTAGGTGATCCAGCTGACTTTGGCCGAGGCGGGCGAGGGGAAAGTCCGAGGGCGTAAACCCACCGGCCTCGGGGCTCCGGCAGTGATCGACCAACCTCTCCACTTGGGCGATGACGCCCTGGGCCAGAGCCTCCACCGTCGCTGAGGAAAACACCTCTGAGCCGTAGGTCAGGGAGATCTCCAGGCAGCCCCCCTGGATGCCGCCGTTGATCACCAGGGGATGGCTTCGGACGCTCTCCGGAGCCACCGCGGGGCCTAGGTCCTGCGGCACCAGTCGGAAGGGCAGATCCTCTCCCTTCGGGTCCCTGTTTTCCGAGCCCCCGGCTCCTTCGGCCCCTACCTGGCCCAGGTAATTGAACAACACGGGCGCCGCCGGCAGCTCCGCGAGGCGGGACCGGGTCTCCCCATCCGCCAAATAGCGCAGCACGCCGTAGCCCAAGCCATTGCCGGGGATGCCCCTGCGCTGCTCCTTGATCCTTTGCAACAAGGCCTTGGGAGAGGAACTTGCCGCCGAATCCAACCCGCTGAGGTCCAGTAGCAGCGGATAGAGAGTGGCAAACCAACCGACGGTGCGGGAGAGGTCGACGTGATCGAAGATCTCCTCCCGGCCGTGCCCCTCCAGGTCGACCAGAAGGCGATCTGTCTCCTGCCAACCCTGGGCAACCGTCCAGCTCTGAAATGCCGCCGCAAGAGCCGCCAATAGGACTTCGTCAGTGCGGGTTCGATAAGCCTTGGGCACCTCTTGGAGCAACTGCTCGGTGCGCTCCCGGGAGAGGGACACCCGCACCGTTGCGGCATGGGCTTCCAGATCGAGGGCTGGGTCGTCTTCAGCTGAGGGAGCCCAGGGCAAAGCCGTCGCCGTGCGGCGAGTCTCGTCGGTCCAATAGGGCAGCTCCTGAAGCGCTGCAGGAGAAGTAGCATAGGCCGCCAGTGCTTCCGCCCAGGCCTGGAAGGAAGTGGTTTTCGGGGGAAGACTCGAGGGTAACGCCTGAGCCCTCGATGCCTGGGCCCCCGAGGCCTGAGCTGCAGAGGCCTGAGCTGCAGAGGTCGATGTCGCCCAACCCTGAGCCAGATCTTCCAGCAACAAGCGCCAGGAGACGGCATCTACCACCAGATGGTGGGTGATCAGCAAGAGCCTGGGGGCGGCGCCTTGAGGTAGATGGCATAGGGCCGTCCGAAGCAAGGGTCCCCCCTCCAAGTCGAGCTCCCCTTGGAGGCGAGAGCCCAAATCCCGCACCGCCTCTGGCCATTGAGATTCTTCGAGGGCGGCGAAATCGACGACCTCCAAGGGCACCTGGATCGCCTCTTCCCCGTGTTCCTGGTGCCAAACCCCATCCTGCTGTCGATAGCGCAAGCGAAGGGCATCGTGATGTTCCAGCAGAGAATCCAGGGACCGTTGCAACACCTCTACGGTCGGCGGCGAGGAGAGCTCCAGGGCCAAGGGCATATTGAATCGGCCGCGATCCTGGAGCTGCTGGTCGAAGAACCAGGCTTGAATGGGGGTCAGGGGTGCCACGCCCGCCAAGCGGCCCTGGTCCGCCACCACCCGGGTGGCCTCCAAAGCCGCCAGGCCAGCGACCGTGGGGTTTTCGAACAGCTGCCGGGCGGTGATGGGAATGCCGGCACGGTGAGCCCGAGAGGTCAGCTGGATGCTGAGGATCGAATCCCCTCCCAGCTCGAAGAAGTTGTCGTGGACACCCACCCGGCGCACCCCCAACACTTCCTGCCACAACTCCACCAGAGTCTCTTCCGCAGGGTTGCGGGGCGCACCGTAGCCTCCCTCCAACACCGGCCCGTCCAGGTCCGGCTCCGGCAGGGCCCCCCGATCCACCTTGCCATTGCTGGTCAGGGGCAGCTCATTCAGCCATACGAAGGCGGACGGCACCATGAAATCCGGCAGGCTTTCGCGGAGCTGCCCTTGGAGATACCCGGTGGTAGGAACCTCAGCCCCCTCGGCGAGGAGCAGGTAGGCCACCAAGCGTTGGCCGGCGGCGCTGTCCCGGGGTACCACCACCGATTGGCGAACGGCATCGAGAAGACCGAGGGCAGCCTCAATTTCTCCCAACTCGACGCGATTGCCCCGTATCTTGACCTGGTGGTCCAGGCGACCGAGAAAACCCAGCTCGCCACCGGCACGAAAGCGGGCCAGATCTCCAGTGCGGTACAAGCGCTGTCCCGGCTGCATCGCGAAGGGGTTCGGAATGAAGCGTTGGGCGGTCAGACCAGGTCGACCCAAGTAGCCACGGCCGACCCCCTCGCCTCCCACGAAGAGCTCACCGGCCACTTCCACCGGTGCCGCGTCCAGCTGGCCATCGAGAACGAAGACCTGGGTGTTGGCCACCGGTCGGCCAATGGGCAAGTCCAGATCGATGGCCGAAGGGGTTGATGGCTGAGCATCGCCGCCGCTGTGAAATCGGTGCAAAGTCGTGGTGATGGTGGTCTCCGTGAGGCCGAAGACGTAAATCAACGGCACCTGCCAGCGACTCCAGCTCTCCAGGCGTTCCGGACTCGGCTTCTCACAACCCACCAAGAGGAAACGCAGGGAGGGAGGAATGGAGCTGCGACCCGTGGCCAAGGAGTGCTCCCACTCGTGCCAATAGGCAGCGGGCAGCTCGAGGCCGGTCACCCGTGCCTCCTCCAGGGTGCGTTGCAGCTCACCGACATCGAGCAATAGATCCTGCTTGGAAAGCACCACCGCGGCCCCTGCCAGTAGGGCCGGAAAAACTTCCTCCACCACCACGTCGAAAGACAGAGAAGCAAATTGCAGGATGCGGTCCTGACGGGAGAGACCGAACTGACGAACCATCTCCTCCGTGTAGTTGACCACCGAGCGGTGGGAGATGAGCACTCCTTTGGGACGCCCCGTGGAGCCGGAGGTGTAGATGGCGTAGGCCAGGCTTTCCGGGTGAGACCTAGAACCAGAATCCCCGACCTCCGGAACCCGTGACCGCAGCTCTTCCGGATCTTCCAGATCGTCCATCTCCCCCAACAGCACTTGGTGGATAGGGGTCTCGGGCAGGCTTGCCTGCGCTGCCTCCTCGGTGACCACTATGGCGGCGCCGGAATCCTCCAACATGTAGGCCAAGCGCTCCGCCGGGTAGGCCGGATCCAAAGGCAAGTAGGCACCGCCGGCCTTCAGAATGCCCAATAGGCCAACCACCATGGCGGGAGAACGACCGACGCACAGAGCCACCAGGCTCTCTGTTTTGATCCCCAGAGACCGAAGCTGGGCTGCCAGGGCATCGGATTGCACGTCCAGCTGTCCGTAGCTCAGCTCTCCCCCCTCCCACACCACCGCCACCGCCTCTGGTTGCTGGGCAGCGCGGTGGCGGAACAGGTCGTGGAGGCAGAGATCCTCGGAGAAGGGCTTGGCCGTGGAGTTCCAATCCACCATGAGCTGGTGGCGCTCGGCAGCGGAAAGCAGTGAGATCTCCCCCAAACGGCTGTGGCGACCATCCGCCAAGCTCCCCAACGCCTGACGCAGGTGTCCCAGCAGGCGCTGTGCCTGGACCGGAGAGAAGCTACGCTCCTGGTACTGAGCTTCCAAGAGCATGCGGCGACCGGGAACGGTGGCGAGAATAATGGGAAAGCCCGGCTTCTCCGCCACCGCGACTTCGGTGAACGCCAACGACCAGCGAGCCTCTTTGAGGGAGCTGTCCAAGGGGTGATTCTGGAAAGAAACGGCACTCTCGAAGAGCGCCTCCCCGGCGGCGAAGCCGCTCCATTTTTGTACTTGAGCCAGCGGGCTGTACTCGAAGCGGCGAGCCTCCAAGCGCTGCCGCTGCAAACCCTGCAGCCAGGAGCCGAGCTCCGGGTCTCCAGCCACTTCGACCCGCACCGGCAGGGTGTTGACGAATAGGCCGATCATCCCTTCGACGCCATCGAGCTCCGGTGGACGCCCGGAGGAAATGGCTCCGAAAACCACCGAGGAACGGCGGCCGTAGCGAGCCAGGAGCAAGCCCCAGGTGGCCTCGATGACGGTATTGAGAGTGACCTTCCAACCTCGCGCCCGCTGCTCCAGGGCGGCGGACACCCCTTCGCTGAGAAATTCCTGAAGAGCCCCGGAGCCCTCTCCTTGGGGCGGATCCGGATGCTCCGCCCCGGGCGCCCCTGGCCCAGTACCATTCCCCTGACTCCCTTGGCTCCCGTTGCTCCCAGTGCTGATCGAGCCATTGCCGGCGAGGCCAATAGCCTGGGTAAAGCCCACCGGGGTGGCTTCGGTGACCCCCTCCAGGGTGGAACGCCAAAACGCCTCCGCCTCCCCCAGATTCTGTTTTTTGAGCCAGGAGACATAGTCCCGAAACGGGCGCCGTGAGGCCAGTTGGGGAGCCTTTTGGGAAGCGATGGCTTCGTAGGCGGTGAGCACTTCCCCGAGCACCATGGGATAGGACCAACCGTCCACCACTAGGTGATGGAGGGTCCACACGAAAGCATGGCGCCGCGGCCCCCAACGAAACAGAGCCAGGCGTAGCAGGGGAGCTCGGCTGAGATCGAAACCCTGGCAGCGATCTTCGACGAGAAACTGGTCGAGGGCAGCTCGCTGTCCCGCCTCGTCCAGAGTGCTCAGGTCCTCGATCCGAAAGGGCACGGCGACCTTCTTGCCCACCAATTGCAGAGGCTTGGGGGTCTTTTTCCACACGAAGCCGGTGCGCAATGCCGGGTGCCGTGCCACCACCTGGGTCCAGGCTTCCCGGAAGGCCTCCTGTTGAAGATCTCCTTCTAGGACACAGCGAATCTGCACCAGGTAGAGGTGCTCTTCGGGAGAGTAGATCTCCTGGAAAAGCATCCCTTCCTGAATGGGGGATAGGGGATAGATATCTTCGACGTTCTTCTTCACGGTGCTGGCTTCTTCACTGTGCTGGCCAATTCATGGATCTGGCGCTATTCCGCCGGGTTCCTATGCTCATTTTGATGATCTCAATCGTCCTCGAATCCGAACTCTTCCAAGGCTGCTGCAAGGCCTGACTCATCCAGATCCGCCAAGGCGAAATCCGACTCCGTAAATCCGCCGGCTTGGGGGCTGCGGCAATGCTCGATGAGCCTGCGCAGCTGATCCAAATAAGTCCGGGCCAGCTCCTCCACCGTCTCTGGGCGATATTGCTCTTCACTATAGACCCAGGCCACCTGCAACTGGCCGGCCTCCACGTGGGCATTGAGTTGAAGACGGTAATCCCGATCTTGCAGGGGACTGCGGGGCGGCCCGGTGGCCTCTCGAGCCGGTCGAAACAACCCCTCCGTGCTCGAACCGGCATCCAGTTGACCCAGATAGTTGAAGCTCATTTGCGGTGCCGGCTGAGCCCGCAACCGAGCTACTTCCGGGGTCTCTGCTGCCAGGTAGCGCAGCAGCCCGTAGCCGAGGCCTCCCCGGGGAACTCGCCGCAGAGCCTCTTTGACTCTCTTGAGTAGCTCGCCGGGCCCTTCTACTGGATCCTGCCCAAACGCCCCAGAATCAGGAGCCGAAGGATCGGGAGCAAAGGCATCGATGGCAAAGGGATAGATACAAGTAAACCAGCCAAC
Source organism: Deltaproteobacteria bacterium (assembly GCA_022601195.1). Lineage (GTDB taxonomy): Bacteria > Acidobacteriota > Thermoanaerobaculia > Multivoradales > JAHZIX01 > JAHZIX01. The sequence goes on along the minus strand of JAHZIX010000028.1, from coordinate 206,428 downwards.
GGTGCGGGTGAGATCCAAGCGATCCGAGATCTCCTCGCGGCCATGGCTCTCCAGATCCACCACCAGAGGCTGCGGCGCGACCGACGGTCCCAAAGTGGCCGCCAAGGCCGCCAGCAGGACATCTTCGATGCGCGTGTTGTAGACCGGAGGCACCTCCTGGAGCAGAGCCTGGGTGTCCTCTTTGGAAAGGGCCTGAGTCACCGCTACCGCGCGAGCAGCCGTATTGCTGCCCCCCTCTCGGTCCAGGGGAACCAAGGCCTGAGCTGGTGCCGCCGAGTCGACCCAAAAAGGAAGCTCGGCGAGGGTCTCCGGAGCCGTGGCGAGGTCGCCCAGAGCTGCAGACCATGCCTGGTAGGAAGACGTCTTGGTGGGCAGCTGCGCAGCCTGACCAACGCTGGCAGCGCGAGCAGCGATCTCCAGATCCTCTAGCAGGATGCGCCAGGAAACCCCGTCGACCACCAGGTGATGGATCACCAACAACAACCGCTGCCAATCTCCGGCACGAAAACATAGCGCCTCGAAGAGGGGACCGCCCAAGTCCAGACTGCTCTGGGCCCGCGCCGCCACCTGGGCCAGCTGCTCCTCCCGGTGCGGTGACGCCAAGCCCTGGAGGTCGATCCAATGGAGCCGGTCGCTCCCTTCGGTCCGGGCCTCTAGGGGTCGGTAGCTTTGCCGCCACGCTTTCCCTTCCCCGTGCCCTTCACTGTGCCCTTCACCCTGGCCGACTCCCTCTGCCTTCTGACGGACTCTTTGGAAGGTCAACCGCAGGCCGTCGTGGTGTTTCTCCAGGGTCGCCACGGCCGTTTCCAGGGCTCTCGCGCCCAGAGATTCCCCCACCTCCAATAGCAGCGGCATATTGAAATGGTGTCGATCCACTTCCACGGTGTCGAAGAAATATTCTTGAATGGGGGTGAGAGGTACCTCTCCCTTGGCCAAACCCTGCTCCGCCTCCACCTTCGATCCAACCTCCGCAACCCGAGCCAACTGGGCCACCGTGGGGTTCTCGAAGACCTGTTTGGGACTCAAACGAAGACCTGCTTCGTTGGCTCGGGAGGTGATCTGGATGCTCAGGATGGAGTCGCCACCGAGGGCAAAGAAATCGTCGTCCACGCCGACTTCCTCGACCCCCAACACCGCCGCCCAGATCTCTGCCAGGAGCTGCTCTCGATCGTCCCGGGGGGCCACTCTGCCCTCCGCTCCCGCCCCGGAAACCTCCCCTAAGGCCGCTTCCAGAGGAGGTAGAGAGCGACGATCTACTTTGCCGGTAGTGGTGAGGGGTATCGCGTCGATCTCTAGGAAGGCCGAAGGAACCATGTAGTCCGGTAGGCGTTGGGAGATCCACTGGCGCAAGTCTTCTCCATCCACTTCGCCGGTGGTTTCGGCGACCACATAGGCCCCCAACCGCCGCGCCGCTGCACCTTGCGGCTTCCACGCCACCACCACTGACTCTCGAATACCAGGGTGATGACGCAGCTCTGTTTCCACCTCCCCGACCTCGACTCGAAAACCACGGATCTTCACCTGGCCGTCCCGACGACCGACGAATTCCAAGATGCCGTCGCCGCGATGGCGAACCAGGTCGCCGGTGCGGTAGAGGCGAGCCCCTACACGACCGCTGGAGGCGTCGGGAACGAATTTCTCCGCCGTCAGCGCCGGGCGCGCCAGGTACCCCCGAGCGAGGCCCGCGCCTCCCACCAGGAGCTCCCCCCGGGCACCCAAGGGCACCGGCCGCTGTTGGTCGTCGCACACCCAGGCCTGGCTGCCGCGAATGGGAGTTCCAATGGGGACCGGAGACGCTGTCGTGGCCAGGGCCTCCATGGAATGGCAGCAACTGAAGGTGGTGTTCTCCGTCGGCCCATAGCCGTTGATCACTCGAGGCCCCGACTCCAACTCCAGGACCCGTTTTACCCGCTCCGGGGAGAGCACATCTCCCCCGGCCAAAAGCTGCTTCAGGGGACGTAGATCCTCGCAACGCTCGTCCACCATGAGATGGAACAGACCGGAGGTCAGCCACAGGGTGGTGATGCCATGGCACCGGATCGCTTCCCCGATCTCCTCTAGCTTGGGAGGCCCCGGGGGCGCCAGCACCAAGCGACCACCGTTGAGCAGAGGTCCCCACAACTCGAGAGTCGAGGCATCGAAAGAGAGGGGAGCGAGGTGCAAAAAGACCGATTCCGGCCCAAGCTCCAGGAAGTCCGGCTGCCGCACCAAACGCTCCACCGCCCGGTGCGGTACCGGAACCCCCTTGGGCACTCCGGTGGAACCGGAGGTGTAGGCGATGTAAGCCAGAGAATCGGCCCAACCGGTTGTCGATTCGAGGCCGAGGCCAACCGGCACCGCCGTGGGAAGCACTGGTAGCTGAGACAACTCCACCGGAGACGGAACATGGAGGACCGGCAAGGTGGGCAGGGCCTCTACCAGCTGCTCCAATCCCGGCTCCACCACCAGCGCTTTGAGACCGGCGTCCTGCTCTTGAAACCTCAGGCGTTCGACGGGGTCCTGAGGACTCAGAGGCACGTAAACCCCACCCGCCTTGAGGATGCCCAGGACAGCAGCCATCACTCCCAGGCTGCGCTCCCCGAGAAGCCCCACTGGCGCTTCCGGGCCGAGGTCGAGCTTCAGGAGACGCTGGGCCACATCATCGGAGGCAGCATCCAACTGACCATAGGTGAGCTTGCCCCCGGCCACGGCTTCCACCGCCACCGCCAGAGGGTGAAGCTCCACTTGGCGACGGAACAGGGAGGGGATGGTCTCACCACCAACCCCATCCTGATCGCGCTGCCCATCATGCTGCCCATCCTCGTACCCGCCTTCATGCCTGGGGAGGCCACTCCAATCCTCCAGAAGCTGCTGCCGCTCCGCCTCCGGCAGAGGCGGCAGAGCGTCCAGAGGTTCCTGGCTGAGCTTCGGAAAGGCCGTCAGCAGCATCCTCAAGTGTTCCGCCATGCGCACCAGAGTCGCCCGATCGAAGCGTTGTCCATCGTGCTGAAGATCGATGCGCAACACCGCCTCTCCGGCCTCGTCGGTGGCCTCCGCGGCCACCACGTTGAGGGGGTAACTGGAACGCTCGAAGCCGGAGATATCTTGCACCTGGAGTCCCGTATCGAGGCTCAGGACCGTCTCGTCCACCGGGTAGTTCTCGAAGGCCACCACCGAGTGAAATAGAGGCTCTCCAGCTGCTAGAGGGCTCCACTTTTGAATCTTCGCCAAGGGAGCGTAGCCGTAGCGCCGAACCTCCAGCTGCTCCTCCTGAAACTCGGCGAGCCACTCTAAAAGAGGCTGCCGCAAAGCCAGCCGCCGCCGAATGGGCAGGGTGTTGATGAATAGCCCGACGGTGCTCTCGACATCCCGCAATTCCGGAGGCCGACCGGAGACAACTGCCCCCTGGACCACGTCCCGGGTAGCCGCGTAACGACCGAGTACCAGCGCCAAGGCACCCTGGACGAGGCTGCTCAGAGTGAGACGGTGTCGGCGTCCCAACTCCACCAAGGAGGCGGTCTGCGGGGCTGCCAGATCCCAGCGTAGATGGCGGTAGGGGGTGTTCTCCCCCGCCGGTCGGTCGAAGGGTAGCTCCAGGGCCTCTTCGATCCCATCCAGGTAGCGGCTCCAGAAGGCCTGTGCTTCGTCCTCCGACTGGTTCTCCAGCCAGGCGATGTAGCTGCGATAGGGAGGTGCAGCGGCTCGATCTCCTAGCTCCGTCGTCCGTCCCGAGCGTCCCTCCTCGTAGGCAGCAAAGACCTCCCGGAACATCAGCGACAGGGACCAACCATCCGCTTCCATGTGATGAGTGGTCCACAGGAAACGATGACGATGGGGCCCGGTGGCGATCACCGTGAGACGCATCAAGGGGGCTTCTCGAAGATCGAAGCCCCACCTACGGTCAGCAGCGAGGAGCCGCGGCAGGAGATCTTCCTGCTGGCCCTCTTCGAGTTCCCTCCAGTCGAGGCAGAAAAGGGGCACTGGCGCTGGATCCACCACCGCCTGGAGAGGCCTCTTCAAACCCTCCCAGAGGAAGCGGCTGCGCAGAATCGGGTGACGGTCTACCACTCGCTGCCAAGAGCGCTGAAATAGGCCGCGATCCAGGGGTCCCACCAACTCGCAGGAAATCTGCACCAAGTAGAGGTCCGATTCCGGCTCGTAGAGGCAGTGAAAGAGCATCCCTTCCTGCATGGGAGATAGAGGGTAGAGATCTTCCAGAGGACCGGTCGCGGCCACTCGATCCACCGCCTCCTGATCGAGGCCGGCGAGGGGGAAGTCCGAAGGAGAAAAGCCGCCGGCGTGAGGTGATAGGCAGTGGTCCACCAGGGCTTCCAAGCGGTGAAGATAGCCGGCAGCTAGCTCTTCCACGGACTCCCGACGATGAATGTTGGTGCTGTAGCTCCAACCCACGTGAAGCTCCCCAGCCTCGATTCTCGCCGTCGCCGCCAGCGGTTGAGGCCGGGTCTGCTCCCCACTCTGAGCCGAGCCCACGAAAGCTGCGGCGGGGCGGAACAGCCCCTCCACTGCACCTCCAGCATCGATACGACCCAGGTAATTCCATAGCAGCTCCGCTGCCGGTTGAAGGGCCAAGAGCTCCCCTTCCGGCCCTTCCGTGGAGCGCAACAGACCGTAGCCGAGCCCTCCCTGGGGAATACGCCGCAACTGCTCCTTGATCGCTTTCAGGGAGGAGCCCAGATCCTCCCGGTCGGCAGGCAATGACAGCAGCACCGGATAGGAAGCCGTCAACCAACCGACGGTGCGGGATAGATCGACTTCGGGGAAGAGGTCTTCTCGACCGTGCCCTTCCAGCTCCACCAGAACGGAGTGGACTCTCGGCTTGTCGTTAGGCTCTAGGCTGGCATCCGCGGCATCTTCCGAACCGGCCCCATTCCAACTCACCAACGCCTGGGTCAAGGCGGTTAGCAGGACATCTTGGATCTGAGTTCGGTAGACCGAAGGCACGCGGCGCAGTAGAGAGGAAGTGCGGGATCGATCGAGGCGCACCGCAACGGACTCCAAGCTCGTCCCAACGGCCTTTCCGGCGGGGAAATCACGCCTTAGGGGAAGAGCCTCGTTGCGTTGCGGATCGGTCCAATGGCTCCTTTGGTCTTGCAGGCCCCCTTCAGCCACCAGATTCTGCAGCCTCGCTGACCAAGCCTGCACCGAAGTGGTCTTGGGGGGCAGATCCGCCTGGCCCATCGCGTTCGCGGAGCCAAGGCTGTACAAGGAGGTCAGGTCCTCCACCAGGATGCGCCAGGAAACGGTGTCGATGATGAGGTGATGAGCCGCCAGGAAGAGATGGTCCCCCCCTTCCAATCCCCGGAAAAGCACCGCCGCCAGCAACGGCCCTTGGGCCAAGTCGAAGCCCTGCTGCAGCCTCTCGGCAACCACCCCCAAGGAGCCCTTCCGATGCTCTGGGGCGACGCAGGAAAGATCCACCGTGGTCAAGGTCGGACTGCCCTCGCCGACGGGTGGAATCAGCTGCTGCCAGCTGCCATCGACAAACTGAAACTTGGATCGAAGCCCATCGTGATGCCGGGCGAGGCCGGCCAGAGCCGCCTCCAAAGCCTCGGTTCGAAGAAGCTCTCCGCTGCTCAGCAGAAGGGGCAAATTGAAGTGACCGGGCTGCGGCAGATCTTGGGCGAAGAAAGCCCGCTGGGCCGGCAGGAGAGGCACTTCCCCGGTCACCGGCCCCTGCTCCGCTTCGAACCTCGGAGCCGATTCCGCTAGCGGCGCCAGCTGCGCCACCGTGGGTTGCTCGAAGAGCAGACGAGGACTGATGTGGAGACCTTCTCGGCTGGCTCGAGCGACAATCTGGATATTGATGATGGAGTCGCCCCCGAGAGCGAAGAAATCGTCTTCCACTCCCACCTGCTCGACCCCCAGAACTTCAGCCCAGATGTCGCAAAGAAGCTGCTCGGTGGCATTTCGAGGTGCCACATACCCCGGTTCCAAACCCGCCTCCGGGGCAGGCAGGGCTGCGGCATTCAACTTACCGGTGGGAAACCGCGGCAGGGATTCCAGCACCACTAACCAACTGGGCACCAGATACTCGGGTAGGCGATCAAGAAGATACTGGCGCAACTGGGAAGCGGTCAGCTCTTGGTACGCGGCCTGCTCCAACACCTCCACGTAACCAGCGAGGCGCACTCCCTCGGCCTGCTGGCGGGGCACCACCACGGCGCTCCCCACCGCCGGATGCTCCTCCAGCACCGCGGCGATCTCCCCGGGCTCGACCCGATGGCCCCGCACTTTCACCTGGGTATCGACGCGACCGAGAAACTCCAGCTCACCACCGGCCAACCAGCGAACCCGATCGCCGCTGCGGTAGAAACGCTGGGACTCTCCGCACTCTCCGCAACCGCCGCTCCCTCCGGCCTCCTCGACGAAGCGTTCCGCGGTCAGCTCCTCTCGCTGGTGATAGCCGGTGCTCACCCCACCGCCTCCGATCCACAGCTCCCCGGCAGCCCCCAAGGGAACTTCCCAGCCATTGAGATCTCGCACCGAAAGGGTCACTCCATCCAGGGGGCGGCCCACCATGGCAGCGGCAGAGGGTGCCGAGACTGTAGGCGACGACTCCACCGCCCCAAAGCCCTGCGGAACCGAAAAGCTGGCACAGATGATGGTCGCCTCCGTAGGGCCGTAGAGAATCTCCACTGCCACCTCCGGGAGGACTCGCTGGCAGCGACGCACCAACTCCGCCGGCACTCGTTCCCCGCCGACAAAGATGCGCTGCAGTTTAGAGAGCTGACGCGCTGCTCCGGAGCTCTCTACCACCGCGAGGATCTCCCGCAACAGAGTGGGCACCGCATGCATCCGAGTCACTTGCCGGAGCCGCTCTACCAACGGTGCCACGGCCACCACCTCCTGGCGGGAAGCGATCACCGTGCAGCCTCCCGCCAACAAGGCCGTGAGGCTCTCGAAGAGGGAGATGTCGAAGGAATAGGGAGCCACGTAGAGCATGGAGTCGGAAGCTTGGAAGCCAAAAGCCCGTAACGCCCCGAGCAGGGTGTGAGCCAGATTGCCGTGGGAGACCCGGACTCCCTTGGGCCGACCGGTGGTGCCGGAGGTGTAGATCAAATAAGCCGCATCGCTCATCGACAGGGTGGGTGGTGAGAAGGCCTCCGGAGCTGTCGCTTCCTCTCCTTCTCCGCCGCGATCTACCTTGCTGGCGTCGATTCTCAGCAGATCCACCGGAAGCCCTGCCAGGGCCGCAGCGGAAATCTCGTCCACCAGCACCAGGCGAGCGGCCGAATCCTCGGCCATGAAGGCGAGGCGCTCCAAGGGGTAGGAAGGGTCCAGAGGAACGAAAACTCCACCGGCAGCGAAGATCGCCAAGGTAGCTGCCACCAAATCCGGTCCCCGCTCCACCGACAAGCCCACGGCTTGACCGGTAGTGATCCCTGCCTCCTGGAGCCGCTGGCGCAAAGCTTCGACCCGCCGCCACAGAGCACCGTGGGTAAGAGTGGTGTCGCCGAAGGCAATCGCCGGGTCCTTCTCATAGCGGGCCGCGACCTGAGCGTACCGTTGGGCGATCGGCTGTAAAACCGTTGCTTCCGGCACCTGCTGCCCGTGGCCCCACTCCAGCTCCACCTGATGGCGCTCCCCGCGGCTCCACAACCCCAGGGCACCGAGAGCCTCTGCAGGCTCGGCGAGTAGATTCGCCAAGCCGTGCACCAATTGCTGAAGCCGCCGTTGCGCTGTGGTGGCATCGAAGCGATCCGCAGCGAAGGCGCAACCCACCGTGAGGGTCTCGCCGGGCAGAACCTCCAAATTGAGGGGAAAGTTCGACTGCCCCAAAGTCTCCGGGCGAGAGATGAGTAGATCTTCGTCCCCGGCCATGGAAAGGCGGTCCAAGGGATGATTCTCGATCACCACCAGGCTGTCGAAAAGCTGCTCTCCCGAGGGTAGGTCGCTCCAACGCTGGGCGTCGATGAGAGGAGTTGCCTCGAAGCGGCGCAGCTCGAGGAGTCTCTGTTGAAGCTCCGCCAGCCAACTTTGGCAAGAGGCCTCCTCGGCGAGGTTCACCCGCACCGGCAGAGAATTGATGAACAGACCGATGGCCTTTTCCACCCCCGGCAGCTCCGCCGGTCGACCCGACACCACCAGACCATAGAGGACGTCTCGCTGGCCGCTGTAGCGGCCGAGGAGCAAGGCCCACAGCCCCTGGAGGACGGTCCCCTGGGTCAGTCGATGCTGGCGACAGAAGGCCTCCAGCTGACGGTGGAGGTCGGGGGCCAAGGTCTGGTGAAGCCGCTGAGCCACGGCGCTGGGCTCGCCCCCCCGCCCCACCGCGGGCCGATCTGCCACCAAGGGGGTTCGTTCTTCGAATCCAGCCAGGTGGGAGCGCCAGAATCTCTCCTGCTCCTCGGAGCCCCCCTGCCGATTCGCCTCCAGCCAAGCGATGTAGCGGCGGTAGGGGATCGCCTCATCTAGTTGGGCCTGCCGGGCTGACTCCGCCAGCTGAGCCGCCTCCGGGCCGTATTGCGAAGCCGCACGATAGAGCTGGAAGACCTCCGGAAAAAGAACCCCCAGGGACCACGCGTCGGTAAGGATGTGGTGAGTGGTCCACAGCAGCCGCCACCGCCCCTCCGCCAGGCGCGCTAAGAGGAGACGAAACAAGGGAGCCCGAGCCAGGTCGAAGCCTCGCCGTCGATCTTCTCCTTGCCGGGACCGCAGGAGCTCTTCCGCCTCCGTGGGAGAAACACCGCGAAGGTCGACTTCCTCGAGCTCTAGATCCACCTGCCTTCGCACTACCTGGAGGGGCGACTCCAGCCCTTCCCACACAAATTCCGTGCGCAACGCCGTGTGGCGAGCCAACGCCGCTCCCCAGGCGCCCCGAAAGGCTGCCAGATCCAGCTCTCCGGTCAGCTCACAGCTCACCTGGGTGATGTACACCCCGCTGTCCGGGGACAGAGTGCTGTGAAAGAGCATTCCCAGCTGAAGAGGGGAGAGAGGATAGAGATCTTCCACCGACGGTGCGCCCCCGAGGCGCTCCAGCAGGGCCGAATCGGCAGTGGCCAAAGTCCGGCTGTCCAGCTGTTCAGCATCCAGTTGCACAGTCTCTGGTCCCGCGGTCTGTGGTTCTGCCGCGTCCAACCCTGCAGGAGCGGGCTCCCCGGCAGCACCCGGGTCCAGCTGTCGAGCCAAGGCCGCGATGGTCTGCTGTTGGAAGAGGTCCCGGGGGCTGAGCTCCCAACCTCGCTGCCGGGCCCGGGCGACGATCTGGATACTGAGAATGGAGTCTCCACCTAGCTCGAAGAAGTTGTCCTCCACTCCCACCTGCTGGAGCCCCAAAACTTGCGCCCAGATGTCACACAGGTGCTCCTCCACCTCGCTGGTGGGTGCCACATAGCCGATCTCCAGAGCCGCCTCCGGCTCCGGCAGGGAAGAGGTGTCGACTTTCCCCGTGGGAGATTTCGGCAGGGTTTCCAACACCACCAGCCAGCTGGGCACCAGGTACTCCGGCAGCCGCTCCAGGAGGTATTGGCGAAGATCCGAGCTGGTCAGATCCCGGGCCCCTTCCACATAGCCGGCCAACCGTACCCCACCGGGATCCTGCCGCGGCACCACCACGGCGCTCCCCACCTGCGGGTGCTCCTCCAGAGCCGCGGCGATCTCCCCGGGCTCCACCCGGTGGCCGCGCACCTTCACCTGGGCATCGACCCGGCCCAAGAACTCCAGCTCGCCACGGCTCGACCAGCGAACCCGATCGCCGCTCTTGTAGAAGCGCGCCGCCGGACCATCGAGACCACCCAGGCCATCGAGACCAGCCCGGCCCCGCACCTCGACAAAACGCTCCGCGGTCAGCTCGTCCCGTCGGTGGTAACCGGCGGCCACCCCGCCGCCCCCGATCCACAACTCACCGGCAGCGCCTAGGGGAACCGCCTTCCCCTGACGGTCCCGCACGATCAGCTCGACCCCATCCAAGGGGCGCCCCACCATGGCGGCGTGAAAGCTCCCCGTTGAGCCTCCCGCAGAGCTTCCCTGGGCACCGGACCTCTCCACCGGCGCTGGCACTGGAAAGCTAGCGCAAATGAGGGTCGCCTCGGTGGGGCCGTAGAGGATCTCCACCGCCGCTTCGGGCAACACTCGTTGGCAACGACGCACCAGCTCCGCCGGCACTCGTTCACCACCGACGTAGATTCGCCGGAGGTGCGGCAAGGGGTGACTTTCCCCGGACTCCTCCAGGGCTGCCAAGATCTCCCGCAGCAGAGAGGGCACCGCGTGGAATCGAGTCACCTCCCCGAGAAGGCTCACCAAGGGAGTGACTTCGCTGACCTCATGGCGAGCGGCGATCACCGTCTCGCCCCCCCTCAATAGAGCGGTGAGGCTCTCGAAGAGGGAGATATCAAAGGAATAGGAAGCGGCGTAGAGCATGCGGTCGTCGCTGCGGAAGGCGAAGCGCCGCGCGGCCCCAAAAAGCGTGTGGGCCAAATTGCCGTGCAACACTCGCACCCCTTTGGGCTTCCCCGTGGTCCCCGAGGTGTAGATCAGGTAGGCGAGGTCTCCCCTAGATGGGATGGCCGCCTTCTCCTTTTGCGAAACGTCGGCTTCTTCGGCGACGCTGATTTTTTCGGCAAGGTCGGCGGAGCTCCCCTGCTCGAGAGCCTCTTCCAGGAGGAGGGTAGTTGCCGGCAGCTCAGCTACAGCGGCGGCGCAAGCGGGGTCCGTGAGCACTAGCCGGGCTGCGGAGTCTTTCACCATGAAGCGGAGACGCTCCGCTGGGTAGGAGGGGTCCAAGGGGACGAAGACGCCCCCGGCAGCGAAGATCGCCAAGGTGCCCGCCACCTGGTCGATTCCCCTCTCCACCGCGAGCCCCACGGCCTGTCCCGGCCGGACACCGGCAGCTCGCAGAGACCCATGGAGCCGATCCACCCGCAGCTGAAGGGAGCCGTAGTCCACAGTTTGGCCAGCGAAACGTAGGGCCGGAGCCTTGGGAGTTCGGGCCGCCTGGGAGGCGATGGCCTGGTGCACGAGGACCGGGACTTGCTCCTGCTCTCGCTCCTCCTTTGGGCGACGCAAATCCCGCCCCCACTCGACGAGCACCTGCTGACGCTCGGTGGCGCTCCAGGTCTCCAAGGAGTCGACGCTGCCCTGAGGGTCCCCCAGTAGATCTTCCAAACCCAGGATCAGCCGGTTCATGCGACGCCTCACGGTGGTGCCGTCGAACCGCAATGGGGAGTACGCCAAGCCCAGAGTCAGGCCTGATCCCCCGGAGGCGGCAGCTTCGGGAACGATTTCCAAATTGAGGGGATAGCTGCTCTGGCCCAAGGTCTCCGGCCTCAGCACCCGCAGCCCCTCGTCACCGGCCACCATCCGGCGATCCAAGGGGTGGTTCTCCACCACCACCAGGCTGCCGAACAGCTCTTGTCCAGCGGACACTCCGCTGTACCGGTGAATCTGCGTCAAGGGGGTCGCCTCGAAATCCCGCAGCTCTACCAGACGCCGTTGGAGGTCCTGTAGCCAGGAGACTCGGGAGTCGGAGGAGCGGCTCGCCACCCGCACCGGCAAGGAGTTGAGAAATAGGCCGACGGCACTCTCGACCCCTGGCAGCTCCGCCGGGCGACCGGAGACCACCAAACCGTAGACCACCTCTTCTTCCCCGCTGTAAGACCCTAGGGAGTGGGCCCACAAGCCCTGGAGAACGGTACCTGCGGTAAGTCGATGTTGGCGGCAGAAGTCTTCTAGGCAGCGCACCTTTCGAGGGGCTAGATCCTGACGCCAGCGCTGCGGCATCTGCTCCATATCCAGCTCCGAACCCTGCTCCGTACCCGGCTCCGAACCCGGCTCTGGCTCCCCCTCCGAAGTCCTGCGGAGTCCGGTCGAAGCCGGACGGTCTGCGCTCAAGGAGGTAGGGTGCTCGAATCCCTCTAGCTGGGAACGCCAGAAGGCTTCCGTGTCGGCTTCCAGTCGCTCCGAGGCCCGGCTCGACAACCAAGCTATGTAACGGCGATAGGGCACCGCTGGGGGCAAGTCCACGGCAGCCCCACCGGTGGCAGCCCGGTAGAATTCCAAGACTTCCGGCAACAACACTCCCAGAGACCAGGCATCCGTGAGGATGTGGTGGGTGGTCCACAACAGCCGCCAGCGCTCCTCGGCCCGCCGCGCCAATAGCAGGCGCAGGAGGGGGGCCTGGGCCAGGTCGAAACCGCGGCGGCGATCGTCTTCTTTGAAGGATTGCCAGCGCTCCTCGGCTGCCTCGGTAGAGAGATCTCTCAGGTCCTCCTGCCGTAGTTCCAGCTCCACTCGATGCCGCACCACTTGCCAAGGAACATCGACCTCTCGCCAGCGAAACTCGGTGCGCAGAGCCCCGTGGCGAGCGATGGCCTGCTGCCAAGCGGCGCGAAAGGCCTCCAGGTCCAACTCCCCTTGCAGCTCACAGCTCACTTGGGTGAGGTAGAGACCTGGACTGCCGGCTCCATCCTCGGCAATGGCGCTGTGGAACAGCATTCCCGCCTGGAGGGGCGAGAGGGGGTAGATGTCCTCCAACTGCCCTTGTCCGCTGAGGCTCTCCAGAAGGGAGTCCCGGTTTTCGGCGAGACAGAGGTCGTCCAACCGAGCCGCATGGACCTCTTGCCGTTGATCTTCTTGGGCTCCTAGGCCCTTTCGGGCCGCCGCCAGGGTAGCGACGGTCTGGTAGCGAAACAGATCCTTGGGGGTCAGCTCCCAGCCTCGCTCACGGGCCCGTGCCACCACTTGAACCGTGAGAATCGAGTCCCCGCCCAGCTCGAAGAAGTTGTCGTCGATCCCGACGACCTGGACACCCAATACGTCCGCCCAGATGCCGGCCAGGGCTCGCTCCGCCGCGGTACGGGGAGCTTCGTAGGGCGTCTCCAAGCCCGTTTCCGGATCCGGCAGCGCGGCGACATCCACTTTTCCCGTGAGGGCTTTGGGCAAGGACTCCAAGACCACCAACCAGCTGGGCACCAGATACTCCGGCAGACGGTCGCGCAAATACTCCCGAAGCTCGGACCCCGTGACCCCTTCCGCCTCCAAATAACCGGCGAGGCGAAGGTCACCGCCTTGGTCTCGTGGCACCACCACGGCGGCCCCCACCGCTGGGTGCCGCTCCAAGACCGCCGCCACTTCAGCGGGCTCCACCCGGTGCCCCCGTACCTTCACCTGGGCATCGACGCGCCCTAGGAATTCCAGGGCTCCCGAGGCGAGCCAACGCACTCGATCTCCACTGCGGTAGAAGCGCCCCTGGGGCGTTTCCAGGAACCGCTCCGCCGTCAGCTCCTGCCGCTGGTGGTAGCCGAGAGCGACGCCGCCACCCCCAATCCAAAGCTCCCCTTGGGCTCCCAAGGGGGCCGGTTGGCCATCGGGGGCCATGACCCGCAGCTCGACCCGGTCCAGGGGTCGTCCAACCATGGCCGCGTTCCCTTGCCAAGACCCCATGGGTACGGCGAAGCTGGCGCAGATGAGACTCGCCTCCGTGGGGCCGTAGAGGACCTCCACCTGGGCCCACGGCAATAGTTCCTGACAGCGACGCACCAGCTCCGCCGGAACTCGCTCCCCACCGACGAAAATCCGCCGTAGAGAGCTCAAGGACTGAGCTGCCCGGCGACCCTCGACCTGGCCAAGAATCTCCCGCAACAGGGTGGGCACGGCGTGCAGCAGAGTGACCTCCCTTAATCGCTCCAGGAGAGGGGTCACCTCGGTGACCTCCTGGCGACTGGCGATGACCGTGCGGCCACCGACCAAGAGGGCGGTCAGGCTCTCGAAGAGAGAAATATCAAAGGAGTAGGAGGCTCCGTAAAGGAACGAATCGGCAGCTGTGATGGCAAATCGGCGTACTGCACCGAGGAGAGTCTGGGCCAGATTTCCGTGGGATACCTGGACTCCCTTGGGGCGACCGGTGGTTCCGGAGGTGTAGATCAGGTAAGCCGGATCGGCCAGAGTGATCTCCGGCCATTCCGGTTCGACGCTGGGCTGGAGGCTGGGCTGGAGACTAGGCCTGGCACTGGACCTCTCCTTCGAAGCTTCTGGTCCTGTGACCGCCTCCAGCGATACCAGAGTTACCGGCAAACCTTCCAGAGCCGCCGCCGAAGCAGGGTCAGCGAGCACCAGGGAAGCCCCGGAATCCTCCACCATGAAGGCCAGCCGCTCCAAGGGGTAGGACGGGTCCAAGGGAACGAAGACCGCTCCAGCGGCAAAAATTCCTAGAGTGGCGGCGATCAGGTCCGCTCCCCTCTCCACCGCCAAACCCACCACCTGACCCGGCTCGATGCCGGCCCTTTGAAGGAAGCAGCGCACCTCACCCACTCTCTGGAGAAGAGCCCCATAGGGGGTCACTTCGCCTTGATGCACGAGAGCCGTAGCCGCCGGAGAGCCCTCTGCCAGGGTAGCGATACGTCGGTGCACCGGCTCCATGGCGAGCCTCTCGAAGCTCCGCCCCCATTCCACCAACAATTGGTGCCGTTCCGCCGGGGAGGTCAGCAATAGGGAGCTCAGGGGGACTTCCGGAGCGGCTAGAGCGGCATTCAGAAATACCTGGAATTGTTCCTGCCAGCGCAGCACCGTAGTGCGGTCGAAGAGGTCCGCGTTGTATCCCCATCGAGCAGCAAAGCCCCTGGGCTGCTCTTCCAAGGTCAGCATGAGTTCGAATTTCGCCGGCTCCCTCTCCGCCGGTAGCAGCGCCGCTTCCAAGCCCTCCAACACCAAGCCGCCGCGGCGGGCATTCTGGAGGGAGAAGAGAGCCTGCACCAGGGGTGATCTGCTCAAACTACGACGGGGAAGCAGCTCGTCCACCAGACTCTCGAAGGGAAGGTCCTGGTGCTCGTAGGCAGCCAGAGCGGCCTCTCGAACCCCCTTTGCGAGACCGGCGAATCCGCTTTCCGAGGTCAATTGGGTGCGCAGCACCAGGGTATTGACAAAGAAACCGATGAGACCCTCTAGCTCCGCCCGGGAGCGATTCGCCACGGGGGTGCCAACGGCTACATCCCGCCTCCCGGTGAGGCGGCAAAGGAGACCTTGGAAGGCGGCAGCGAAGACCATGAAAGGAGTCGCCGCAGTATGGCGACAGAGCGCTGCCAAGGCACCCTGTTCCACTTCCAGGTGACCGTAGACCAGACCTCCGCGATCCGTCTGCACCGCTGGTCGGGGCCGATCCAGGGGAAGCTCCAGAGGCTCTATGCCCTCCAGCTGGCGGCGCCAAAAAGCCAGCAGCTCTTCTCTTCCGTCGCTCCCTTGCTGAGTCCGCTGCCAGCGAGCAAAATCACTGTATTGAATCCCTAAGGGAGGCATCTCCAGCTGCTGTCCCCGACGCTGGGAGCCGTAGAGGGTGGAAAGCTCCCGGATCAGCACTCCCATGGACCAGCCGTCACTCACCAGATGGTGCATCTGAAAGAGGATCTGGTGGTGACTCTCCCCCTTCCCGGGCAAAATGCCGAAGCGCAGCAACGTCGCCCGCAGCAAAGGTGCCTGGTGCAACAGGAAGGGGAGTTCGGCGTCTCGACGACGCAACCGACGGGCTTCCCTCTGCCCATGGTTCGCTTCGAGGCCGCTCAGGTCGACGACCGGCACCGTGAAAGGAACCTCCTCCCGAACCGTGAGGATCGCCTTCCCGCCCCGGCTTCCGAAGCCGGTGCGCAGGACGGCGTGGCGCTGGAGGATACGGTTCAGGCTCTGTTCCAAAGCCTGGACCGAGAGCCCACCGTTCAGGTCGAAGGCGGCGGGAATGAGATAGGTAGCTCTACCCGGGTCGAGCTGCTCTAAGAACCACAGCCGCTCCTGGGCGAAGGAAAGGGGAGGCTCGAGGTCCGCCGCGATCTCGATGGGCTGCCAGCTCGAAGACTTGTGAGCGACCGGGGAACGCTCGTAGCCGAGCCTCTGGGCCATCTCCCAGGTCGGTTCCCCCAGCTCGCCCCTCTCCTCCCACCGCAGCCAACGATCGGCGGCGGTGGGATCGATGTCCCGGTGCTGGTGAAATTTGACATCGCCGAGCATGCGGGAGACCTGATGGATCCCATCGGTCATGCGGCCCTCTTGATCGTCGTAGGGCCGTACCATGCGTTCGTCGAAGGACAGTCCCGCCAGGCGGCAGATCTCCTCCATGGAGCGGCTCGGATGGCGCACCAGATCCTGGAACGACACGTGCGCCTGCCGGTGGGACGGCACCGTAGCGAGAAAGTCCAAAATGTTGCGATGACTGATCAGCCACACCGCTTCAGCGGCTCGGCGGCGATCTAGGGGAGGCTCGCCGGAGCGGAAGAAGATCTCGTCTAGCCGCGCCTCCACGAAGGAGCGCACCATACCGAAGGGATGGCGGCTCAGGTGGATGTAGAGAGGGCTGTCGAACTCCTCTTCCGCCCGTTCCAGGATGCGCCCATCGAGGGAGTAGTAGGGAGTCTTGTCGACCAGTAGCCGCGCTCCCAGCCACTCCTGCAACAGGCCGTAGAAGCGCCGGCTGGAAGTTCCTGCCGCAGCCAGCTCCGAGAGCAGCCCTTGGGCCTCGTCGGCAGAGCTACCGCGCGCCTCCATGACCGCCCGGATGGCCCCTTCCAGCCAAAAGCGATCCCGTCCCTGGAAAGCTCTCTCCCGGTCCGCAAGGGTCTCGAAGGAGAGTAGCTCCAGCTCCGGAGGAGCGAATAGGCCAGGGTGCCCCGCCAGCATGACCCGGAGCAGGGTCGAGCCGGAGCGGGGAGGTGACAGCAGGAAAATCGCTGGAGGGTTCTTTCTCGCCGTATCCGCTGATTCACTGGGAAGTACCGGGAGGCTCTCCCGAGAGGCCTGCTGAACATATTCCACCAGCCCTGCCACATCGGCCTCGGTGAGCGCCGCCCGCTCTCTGGAGGCCCGCTCTGTGGAAGCCCGCTCCGGAGAGGACCCATCGGGAGCGACCTCATCAGCGACCACCGGGGCCATCGAAGCTCCATCCCGTCCGAGCCAGGAAGCCACCGATGGAGCGAACTCCCGCTCCAAATAGCCGGCCAGACTGGAAACCGTAGGAGCATCGAAGATTGCCACGACGTGAACGATGGCCCCCAGCACCTCCTGCAAGCGGTTGACGAGCACCGCGGCGGTGATGGAATTCCCGCCCAGCTCGAAGAAGTCGTCTTGGGTCCCCACGGTTTCGACGCCCAGACAATCGGACCACAGAGCGGCGAGGCGCTGCTCCAGGGGAGTTTCTGGTTCCACGAAGGCTTGTTCCAGCTTCCCCCGGCCCCCTCCTGGCGCTGGCAAGGCTTTGCGATTCACCTTGCCACTGGCGGTGCGGGGCAACTCCGCAAGTTCCACGAAATGAGCCGGCACCATGTAATCCGGTAAGCGGTCCGCCAAGTTTCGACTTAGCTGGCGAGGGGACAGGACAGGAATCCCGGGAGGAGCCTGATTCGTCGACTCGGATACCCCCTCTGAATCCTCCACGGAGTCACCCACGGAGCTGGCCCCGGCGACCACGAAATAGGCCACCAACGCCTTTTCGCCTGCGATCTCGCGCACCGCCACCGCGGAGCCCTCGAGCCCGACCTCCGCTGCTATTGCGGCCTCGATTTCCCCCAATTCGATGCGAAAACCGCGGATCTTCACCTGCTGGTCGATGCGCCCCAGGTAGTCGAGCCCCCCCGAGGGTCGCCGCCGAGCCAGGTCGCCACTGCGATAGAGACGCTCACCGGGCAGCGAGGAGAAGGGGTTGGGAACGAAACGCTCCGCGGTGAGCCCCGGACGCCCCAGATACCCGCGAGCCAATCCGGCCCCCGCGACCTGCAACTCCCCGGGGACTCCGGCCGGCAGAAGCTCTCCCAGACGACCGACGACCTGCACCTGGAGATCCGGGATGGGGCCACCGATGGGGCTCTCCTGAGAAACCTCCAGATCCTTGGGGGAAACGGGCCGGTAGGTGACGTGGACCGTGGTTTCGGTAATGCCATACATGTTCACCAGACGAGGTCGGCGGTGTCCGTGGCGACGCCACCAGGGCTCCAGCGCCGGTAAATCGAGAGCCTCACCACCAAAAACCACCGTCCGTAGGGCCAGCCCGCCCCTCTCGACAGCTTCTTCCGGGAGCAAGCCTTCCGCCGCCACCAACTGACGAAAGGCGGAGGGAGTCTGGCTGAGCATCGTCACCCGCTCTCGGGTGAGCAGCTCCAGGAACCGACCCGGAGAACGACTGGTTTCGAGATCCACCACCACCAATCGACCGCCGTGAGCCAAAGCCCCCCACAGCTCCCACACGGAAAAGTCGAAGGCGCTGGAATGAAAGAGAGTCCAAACATCCTCCGGCGAGAATGAGAACCAGGGTTCCGTAGCGGTGAACAGCCGAGCCAAAGCGCCGTGGGAGACCTCGACTCCCTTGGGAGTTCCGGAGGAGCCCGAGGTGTAGATCACATAGGCTCGATGATCAGCGCCCACGGGTACCCTCGGCAGCGGGGCTTCCGGCAAGCGAAGGTCGAGCGCCTCTGCCGCGAGCTCCTCCAGGTCGATGCGGGGCACGCCGGCCACCCCAGAATCCGCCGCCTGCCGCGAATCGAGGTCTTCCTCCCCTGCGCCGCCCGCCACCACCATCGCAGCGGCACCGCTGTCTTCCAGCATGAAACGCCGCCGCTGTGCCGGATAGGCTGGGTCCAAGGGCAAATAGGCAGCACCGGCCTCGAGGATGCCCAGAATTCCTACCACCAGCGACAGGCCTCGAGGGGCCAGTAGAGCCACCAGATCTTCCCCGCCGATGCCGAGCTGCCCCAATCGGTTCGCCAACCTTCGAGCCCGGAGATGAAGCTCGCCATAAGTCAGAGAGCCCTCTCCGGAGACCACCGCCACCGCCCCGGGAGATTTCCGAGCCCACGCTGCGAATCGCCCATGGATCGGCAACCAGCCAGCAGGAAGCCCAGGCTCCGATCCCACGGCTGGAGCAGGGCTTGGAAGCAACTCTTGCCGCTCCACCTCGGACAACATTGCCAACTGAGAGAGGCGACGGTGAGGATGAAGAGCGGCATCCTCCAACAGGCGACGCAGGTGGCTCGCCAGGCGTTCTACAGTGGCAGCGTCGAACAGCTCTTCGGCGTAACGCCAGGTCGCTTCCAAACTCCCGTCGCGCTCTTCCAGAGTGAGCACCAAGTCGAATTTCACCACCCCCGCCTCCGGTGGCAGAAGCTCGACCTCCAAGCCTTCCAGATGAAGATCCGCGGAAGGCGCGTTGTGAAGCTGAAACACCACCTGCACCAGCGGTGAGCGGTCCCGCAGACGCTGCGCCTTGAGGGTTTCCACCAGGCGATCGAAGGGCAGATCTTGGTGAGCGAAGGCACCCACGGCGACACCCCGAACCCGCTCCAAAATCTCCTCGAAAGGAGGGTCTCCGGCCAGGTTCGCCCGCAGCGGCAAGGTGTTGACGAAGAAACCGATGAGGCCTTCCAACTGGGAATGTCCCCGATTGGCCACCGGTGCTCCAACCAGAAAATCTACCTGGCCGGTGTAGCGGTGAAGCAAGCCCACAAAGCCACTCAGGGCGGTCATGAATGCCGTGGCACCCGCACGCCGAGCCAGGTCCGCCAGGGCTGCGGTGAGGTCCCTACCCAGCGGGCTACGGTGCAGGCCTCCCCGCCAGGTGGGAAAGGCCGGTCGGGACCGATCGGTGGGCAACTCGAAGACGTCCGGAGCACCGACCAGAGCTTGGCGCCAATAATCTTGGAGGCGCTCCAAGATCTCCCCTTGGAGCCAGCTCGCTTGCCAAGCGGCGAAATCCGCATACTGAACCGGCAGGGGGGCTAAGGAGATACCGTCCGAGCCATCCGAGCCATCCGAGCCATCCGAGCCATCCGAGCCATCCGAGCCATCCGAGCCATCCGAGCCATCCGAGCGACCCAAGTCACCCAGCCTGACTCGATGCGAATAGAGAACCCCCACTTCTCGAATCAGCACTCCCAAGGACCAATCGTCTGCCACTGCGTGGTGCAGGACGAGGACGAGGAGATGGTCCTGGTCTCCTAGCCGGTAGAGGTGGAGACGGCATAGGGGCTCCGCGGCCAGGTCGAAGCTCTGCTCCGCCACCTGACGCGCCGACTGCAAGACCAAAGGCGGCAGCGCTGCCAAGGTCGATTCTGAATCCGTCGATCCGCCCAGGGGCAAGGCTGCCATCTCATGAATCTGCAGGGGCACCGTTTCCTGCCGCGCCACGAGCACCGGCCGGCCGGCTCGGTTCTCCAGTCGGCTTCTCAAGATTTCGTGACGCTGTTGTAGCTCCTCCAGAGCTGCCGCCAACGCCGCAGAATCTAAAACTCCACGCAGCCGAGCCATCGCCGGAACGTTGTAGGCGGTGCTGTCCGGGTCCATTTGCTGCAACAGCCACAGGCGCTCCTGGGCGAAGGAAGCAGGAATGGGTTCCGACCGACCCACCGCCACCAAGGGAGGCAACCCTTGCTGGCTGAATAGATTGGATTCCGCCGCCCCGGATCGGGCCTCCTCCACCGCTTCCGTCTGGGCCCGTAGAGTCGTCGCTTCGAACAAAGTGGACAACGGCAGCTCTAAGCCAAAGGTCTCGCGAAGGCGAGAAGCCAGCCGTGCCGCCTGAAGGGAATGGCCGCCGAGATCAAAGAAACTCTCGTCCAGGTGGCTGGGAGCTCGTTCCAGGAGCTCCTGCCATAGGGATACCAATTGGCCGGTCACTCCCGTCGTCGGCAGAGAGCCCTCCGCTGCAGGTCGGACCGTCCCGGCTCCTACGACGACGGGAGTGACCGGGGTACCTGGGGTGCCTGGGGCCGATGAGGCCGCTAGCGCCCTCCGATTCACCTTGCCGTTGGGCAACCTCGGCAGAGCCTCCAAGCGAGTCAGAAAAGAAGGCACCATGAAGGTGGGCAGGGCCTGCCGCAGATCCCTCAACAGCTTCTCCTCCGCGGGCTCGGCTTGGGCTGCCGCCGAGGACGAGGGAGCCGGAGATACCTCCCCCACCCAAAAGGCGGCCAAGCTCGTGCCCCCGGCCTCACTCTCCTGGGTCACAACAGCGGCCTCCAACACCCCGTCCTGAGCCAAAAGGGCCGCTTCCACCTCTCCCAACTCGATGCGATGCCCTCGCACTTTGACTTGATGGTCGATGCGTCCCAGGAATTCCAACTCACCACTGGGGCCCCACCGCACCAAATCACCGGTGCGGTAGAGGCGCTCACCGTAACCACCGCCGAAGGAGCTCGGCACGAACCTCTCCGCGGTGAGTGCCCCACGACCCAAATAGCCTCGCGCCAGGCCGGCACCACCCAAGACCAACTCTCCGGGTATCCCTAGGGCTTGCAATCGGCCTCGGGGGTCCAAGACCCAGGCGGCGGTACCCGGCAAGGGTCGGCCGATGGGTGGCAGCTCTCGAGCTGGGCTCCCTTGGAAAGCGTAGGTGGAGTAAATCGTGTCCTCGGAAGGACCATAGAGGTTGTAGACCCGCCGGCAACCAGCGCCGTGGAGTTGGTCGACCAGAGACTTCGGCAAGGCCTCGCCGGCCAGATTCACCACTTTGAGACTCGAAGGCAAGGCTCCGAGACGAACCAACTCCGCCATGGCCGATGGCACCGTGTTGACCAGAGTGGCCCCTCTCACCCAAGGGGCTTCGGGGATTTCCAACACGTTCTTCACCAAGGACAGACTGCCGCCGGAAACCAGAGGAGCGAAGATTTCGAAGAGGGAGATGTCGAAGCAGACGGAAGTGGCGAACACCACCTCTCGCAGATCCTCTTGGGAGAACTGGGATAGGGCCCAGCGCAGCATCGCCACCACTCCTCGGTGGGTTACAGCGACCCCCTTGGGCCGGCCGGTGGAGCCGGAGGTGTAAATCAATACGGCCAGGTTCTGGCCGTATATTCTTGGCCAAGGGAGGGCTGGTAGGGATTCGGTCTGCGAATCCTCTGCCTCTGCCGAAACTTGATCGAGAAAAACCACCCGCCAGGGCCGCTTCTCACCGGAGTCCCCGAAGGTGTCCCGCAACTGAGATTCGGTCAGTAGAACCCGAGCCCCGGAGTCCTCCAAAGTGAAATCCAAGCGCTGCCGGGGATAGGCCGGATCGAGGGGAACGTAGGCACCACCGGCTCGCAAAACGGCGAGGATCGCCACCACCAGGGACGGCCGCCGCTCCAGGCAGATCGCCACTCGAGTCTCCGGCCCGACCCCCAGGGAGACCAACTGCCGGGCCAGCTTCTCGGATCTACCCAGGAGCTCTCCATAGGACAGGCTCCCCTCCTGGAAGGCCACTGCCACCGCTTCCCGGTGGCGCCTAGCGGCGGAGTCGATGAGGCATGGTAGGAGGTCCTGGGCACTCGATTCGTCGGACGCACTCGTCTCAAACAGGGGATTGGCCCGCGGCGCAGCATCTCCACCGTCAGCGAGCTCCACCCTCAGCTGGTGCTCCTCGGCAGGAGTCAACATGGCGAGCCGCGACAGGGCCTCCGCCGGCGCTTCCACCGCTGCACCAAGCAGTCGCGTAAAACGTTGCAACATTCTCTGAGCCGTGGAGGCGTCAAAGAGGTCCGAGTTGTACTCCAAAGAGAGAGACAACCCTTGCTGCCACTCGGCGGCGGTCAAAGTGAGCTCGAATTGGGGCCGACGCTCCGGCAGAGCCCGGGATACCCACTCACCGCCGGGGAAAGGCAGACGGGCTCCATCCTCGCCCAAGGACAGCAGAGCTAGCACCTGACTGTCCTCGTCCCGAGCCTTCTGGAAGACCAGGAGGTTCTGAAACAACGGTGGTCGGCTCGGGTCTCGCTCCAGCCGCAACCCCTCGGCGAGCCAGGAAAAAGGCAGCTCTCGGTGCTCGAGGGCTACCAGAGCTGTGGCCCTCAAGCGCTGCAACAGCTCTCCGTAGGTGGGATCACCGGAGAGATCCGCCTTGAGGGGAAGTGGATTGGAAAAGTAGCCGACAACCTCCTGAAAACGGGCGCTGAGACGAGCGTCCATGGGGCTGCCCACCAGGAATCGCTGCTGGCCGCTATGGCGATGGAGGAAAGTCTGGAACCCCGCCATGAGGGCCATGAATAGGGTGGCGCCCCCCTGGGCTGCTCGCTGGCGCAAGTCCTCCAGCTGAGGGGCAGAAATCTCCACCCGGCAGGAGTCCCCTAGATAGCTCTGGACCCGAGGCCGAGGCCGATCCGTGGATAATTCCAAAGCCTCGAGGCTATCCGCCAGCTCGTTCTGCCAAAAGGAGAGGAGAGCCACTCCTCTCTCCCCTTCGAGGCGCTCCCGCTGCCATTGGGCAAAATCACTGTAGCTCGGCCTTACGGCTTCTTCTCGGTGGGCGGCACTGTCTTCTGCGGCACTATCTTTAACGGCCTGCCCCGCCAGCTCCTCCCGGAGCTCTTGGAAGAGCCCGGTCAGGGAGAAGAAATCCGCAATGAGATGGTGAAACACCAACAGTAGCCACTGCCCTTCGGGGGCAGAGAAAATCCGCACACGAAACAGGGATCCAGCCTCTAGGGAAAAGGGTCGATAGGCTTCCGATCCCAGGGCCTCCAGCGCTACCTCTCGGCTTCCATCCCTGAGCTCCAGGGTTTCGAAATCCACCTCTCCCCGGGCCAGCACCCGCTGGCGGGGCTCTCCGTCTACTTCCACCACGGCGGTGCGCAAAGCACCGTGGCGCGCCACCAGGACTTCGAAGGCCCTGCGGAGATCTTGGGGGGCTAGCTCTCCCTCGATCTGAAAAGCTAGAGGAATGTGGTACGCCGCAGCGGAGGGAGCCAGCCGATCCAGGAACCACAAAGCTCTCTGGCCGAAAGAGAGGGGAAACTCTCCGCTATCGTCTGCGCCATCTCTTTCGCCTGCTGCTCCGACCCCAGCCAAAGGTACGGCGATCTGGCCAGCGGAATCACCATCGATGGAGGCTGCCAGTTCCTCCGCCAAGGCCCGAAGTGAAATGCCTTCGAGGAAGGTCGACAAGGGAACCTCGACCCCATAAGCATCTTCCAGTTGGTAGGCCAGCTCCACCGCGGCCAGGGAATCGAGGCCCAAGGCGGTAAGGGGGCGCTGGGCAATGGAGGCAGTTTGGGAAGTGATGCTTCCCGCCGGCAGCTTCAGAGAATTCTCTCCTCGGCGGGCCAAGTCCGTCACCAGCCATGCCAGGCGCTCCTTTGGTTCCAGAGCCAAGAGGCCCGCCCGATCCAAAACCGCTCCCGGGCTTGCCGCCGAGAAGGTAGGCTCTGCGCCGTTTTCTGGATCGATCTCACCGGTGGCACTGCGAGCCACCACGACCAGCTCTCCCATCAGGTAGGCGGCGCGAGAAGCTCGATGGCGAATCTTGCCACTGGTGGTTTTTGGCAGGGTGCCGGCGCGGATCAAAACCACCTCGTGGACCTGAATCTCGTGAGTCTCGGCGACCTCGATGCGCAAGGCATCTAGGGCTTCGGGGGCCTCTTTCTCCCGCCGCCGATCCACTTCTGCCACCACCACCAATCGCTCTTCGGAGCCGGTGTCGATGCCAAAGGCCGCAGAGCAGCCAAGCCGAAGGCAGGAGTGGCTCCCTTCGGCGGTTCTCTCGATGTCCTGGGGATAGTGATTGCGCCCACGGATGATGATGAGGTCCTTGATGCGGCCGGTCACATAGAGCTCACCGTGGAGCAGAAAACCGAGGTCCCCGGTGCGCAGCAGGGGTCGAATGGCTTCCCCTTCTCCCGTCATGAGGAAGGCCCCGCCGCCCGCCCCTTGCCGACCCCAATAGCCAGCGGTGACATGGCTCCCGGTGACACAGATCTCCCCCACCTGGTTGCTTTCCACCGGTCGAAGAGAATCGGTATGAAGAAGCTGCACTTCGGTGTCGACGGGCGACCTCCCGGAGCTCACCAACAGGCGCCCTGGGGCTATTTGCTGGACCTCGTCGTCGACCCCGGCGGAGATTTCCGACACTTCGTGGCGCTCCAACCGGGCCGGATCGACCTTCACCAACTGGGCTCCCCGCCGGGCTTCCGCGCCGGTCACCAGCAGAGTGGCTTCCGCCAAGCCGTAACAAGGGTAGAAGGCCTCACGGCGAAATCCACAGGACTCGAAGGCTTCGGCAAAGCGCTCCAAGGTCTCGGCTCTCACCGGCTCCGAGCCATTGAAAGCTAGTTGCCAGCTGGACAGATCGAGACCTGCTTTGTCTTCCTCGCGGATGCGTGAAACGCACAGGTCGTAGGCGAAGTTGGGACCGCCGCTGGTGGTCGCCCGGTGGCGAGTAATCCCCTGCAGCCAACGCAAAGGGCGCTGCAGGAAAGCCATCGGTGACATGAGGGCACAGGGAACGCCGAGCCACAGCGGCTGGAGCACATTACCGATCAGGCCCATGTCGTGGAAAAGGGGTAACCAACCGAAGATCCTGGAGCGCTGATCGTGACCGAAGGCTTGGCGAATCATCTCCTGATTTGCCGTCAGGTTGCCGTGGCGAACCATCACCCCTTTGGGCTGAGAGGTGGAACCGGAGGTGTATTGGAGAAAGGCGAGGTCGTCCGCACCGATGGACCGCCGCCGCCACGAAGCCGGGTCGGCTTCCCCCAAGGCGGACAACCAGCGACTTCCCTCCAGGTGGGGCACTGACTGGCTCAGGCTGTGTTCGAGACCGGCAAAACTGGCGTCTGCCAATACGATGGCGGGTTGGCAATCCGCCGCGATGGAAGCCAGCCGCTCCTGTTTGCCACGGCGGCGGGGAGGATAGGACGGTACCGCGATGCAGCCAGCGTAGAGGCAACCAAAGAAGGCCTCGATGAACTCTAGCCCCGGCTTGAACAGCAGCAAAGCGCGCTCGCCGTGGCCTCCAGCCTCCTCCAAGGAAGCGGCCACGGACTGCGCCGCGGAGTCTAATTGGCGATAAGTGAGGGTCGCCTCCTCGCCCTCCCCATCCGCCAACCAGGTGTAGGCAACCTGGTCAGGAGCTTCCCGAGACCAATGGCGCAGGGCCTCCAGGAGGTCACCATTGCTACCTACAAAAGGTTTTGGGGAGCTCATCGCCTCCACCACCGGTATCTAGAGCTACCGAGGACAGAGCGACCTTTGAGGACTCGCCGCATCATTCTCCTCGCCTCTTCAGGACTCCCGCAGAGCGATGGCTGGATCCACCTGGGTGGCTTTCCAAGCTGGCAAAAAGCTCGCTGCTAGAGCGATCACCACAAACAGAAAGGGAACCAACACGAAGGTCAGCACATCGAGACCTTGGACCTCGAACAGCAGAGCGCCCATGAAGCGACTCAGCAGTAGAGCCCCCACGATACCCAGCACAGCTCCGGTCACCGTCAGGCGAAGCCCCCGCCCGAGGACCATGAGCAACACCTGAGAGCGCCGGGCACCGAGAGCCATGCGCAAGCCGAGCTCGTGGGTCTGGCGGGACACGTAGTAGGCCAGGAGACCGTAGATTCCCGACACCGCGAGGGCCAGGGCCACCAGACTCGCCAAACTGAGGATCCAGGTGTTGAAACGGCGTTGGGCGATGGAGTCCTCCAGCATCGTTCTCAGTCCGACGAGACGAATAATGCTCTGCTCCGGATCCAGGTCCTGAACCACCCTGCGCACTGCCGAGGCTAGCTGGAGAGGATCTTCGACCTTGGAACGCAGCACCAGGGCAAAGAGAGGCTCTTCGAAGAATTGCCGGAAAGGCACGTAGATTTCCCGGCGCGGCTCCCGGTCCAACCCGAAGCGGTGGATGTCCTCCACCAAGCCCACCACCTCACGACTCTGAGGCCCCAGACCCGGCAGGCGCAGACGTTTCCCCAGGGGGTCTTCGTCGGGCCACAGGCGGCGGGCCAGGCGTTGGTTGACGATCAGCACCGGCGGCGAGTCCTGCCGGTCTCGGGGGGAGAAGCTGCGGCCGGCGAGCAGGGAAATCCCCAAGGTGCGAAAGTAGTCCTGACTCGCCGCATCGAGACCGGCATCTCGTGGCATATCTGGAGTAAAGGGCTTGCCCTCCACCGAGAAGGCCTCGTCGATCTGCACGCGACTCAAAGGCAGAGTGGTGACGATCCCGGCGCTCTGCACCTCCGGCGACCGCTGCATCCGGCCCAGAAGATCTTCCACGAAGCGGGCTCGCTGTACCGCTTCCGGATAGCGGTCCTGTTCGAGGGCGAAGATCGCGGCTAGCACCTGCTCGGTTTCGAAACCCGGGTCGACCGCGAGAAGTTTCTGAAAGGACCTCACCATGAGGCCCCCGCCGATGAGTAGGGCGAGAGCCAAGGCGATCTCAAGAATCACTACCGCGGACCGCACCCTGCCCTCCCCGCCTTGAGAGGAGGCCCTGGAGGCACCCTCCTTGAGGATCTTCGAAAGGCTCAGATTGCGCAGGTCGAGGGCTGGAAGAATTCCCACCGCGAGGCCGGCAGCGACGGCTACCACGAGGGTAAAAAAGAGCACCACCCCATCCACTTGCACCGACTCCAAACGGGGTATACCCGCCGGCCCAAAGCTCACCAGGGCTCGCACACCGGCAAAGGCTGCGGCGATACCCAAGAGGCCGCCACCGAAGCCCAGCAGCAAGCTCTCCACCATGGATTGGCGCATCACCTCCCGCCGACTGGCTCCAAGGGCTTGGCGAACAGCCATTTCCCCCCGCCGTTCCACCGCCCGGGCCAACATCAAGTTGGCAATATTGGCGCAGGCCACCGCCAGCACGAAGAAGACCACGCAGAAAAGCAAAATCAGGGTCAGTCGGATCGGGCCGACCACCTGCTCTCGAAGCGGCACCACCTGGGCCTCGGCCCCTCGATGGTAGAGAGGGTAAGCCTTGGCCAGAGATGCCGCCACTCGGTCCATCTCCGCCTGGGCTTGATCGAGGGTGACTCCTTTGTGCAGGCGACCGAGAATCTGCAGAAAGACATCACCCCGGTCGAGAAGATCCTCGGCGCCAAATACCAGCGGCAGCCACAGGTCCGAGTCGATGATGAACTTGAAATCTCGCGGCATGACGCCGACCACCGTGTAGCTCTGCTCTCCAACCCGGAGGGGCTGACCGACGAGGTCCTGTTCTCCAGCGCCCAGGCGCTCCCACAGGCGGTGACTCAAAACCACCTCCTGTAGAACTTCCGGGCTTTCCTCTTGCAGGAAGCCTCGACCGAGCTGAGGCTGTACCCCGAGAGCCTTGAAAAAGGCCGGAGAGACTCGCCCCACTTCCACCGCCTCCGGTGTCTCCCCGGAAAGGACAGACGAAATCTGAACGTCCAGGGCCACCAGCTGATCGAACACCGCAGCTTGGTCCCGCCAGTCCACAAAGAGGGCTGGCGAAGCAGCTTCCGCCATGATTCCTTCGTCCGGCAAGGACTGCCAGACCATGGTCAGCCCTTCCGGCTCCGGGAATCCCAAGGGACTCAGGAGCACCCCTCGGACGACACTGAAAATCGCCGAATTGGCTCCGATCCCCAGGCCCAGGGTGAGCAAAGCGACGGCCGTGAACCCTGGGCGCCGCAAGAGATTGCGCAACCCAAAGCGCAGGTCTGCCAGAATTCCTTCCATTACAGCTGCACCTTTCGCAGCTCTCGATCACCCTGGAAACCGTTCGACGGCGCTAAGGAAGACGGTGCCACGAATCGTCGCCTCATGGCTCTGGGGTCTCTCCCAAATCTGCCGCCGGGGGAGCGAAATCTTCCTCGGGCAGATCGGGGTTTGCAATGATGGAGTCCCACTTGATCAACTGGTCGAAATCGATCGCTTCGATGTGTAATTCCTCCAGGTGGGCCAGTTGGACTCCCCCCACGGCCTGGTAGCGATCGAAGTCCACCACCACCTCGAACTCCGTGCCGGAGAACTCCCGAAACTCCCGGATACGATTGATCTGAAAGGTCTCCGCATCGACGTAGAAGTTGCGATCCAGACCGTCGGGAGTAACGATGCGCACCTTATAGCCGTGACGCGACCGACCTAGCAGTTCGAGCTGATGGCCCTTGGCCTGGGAGTCCACCAGGGGACCCGCCAGATCGAGCTCCGATCGCACCACCGCCGACACTTTGGGGCTCAGCTCCTGGACCCCTTCCACTCCAGGGACGGAGCCCTTCTGCCAAGCCTTGGTGCCATCGAAACCGGAGTAAATCTCTTGACCGTCGTAGTCGACCCGGCGGATGTATCTCTCTCCGACCCGCACTTTCGCCACCACCTCTTTGCCGACAAAATCAGAGGTGCCCATGGTTCCCTGCTTGACCACGGATCGGAGGCCCTCGATGGCTTCCGCTCCTCCCCTAGCCGCCAGGTGGTTCGCTAGCAACTCTTCGAGGGTCAGATCTGCTGGGGCCAACTTCTCTGGCCCAGCTTCAGCTACCCCCGACCCACCCTGGCCACAGGCCAGACATGTGGCTAAAACTCCCCAAATAGCTACAGACCGTATCTTCAACATCGCAGCGACCCTTCTTTTTGGAGCCAAATGGCGGCCCGGTAGATTTTCTATTTCGAGATGGCGCTTCCCGCGCAGCAACGGAAGCGAGGCTTCTGAAAAGGCCCTTCTACCAGACCCTGAGGAGCCAGTCCTCCTGGACTTGCCCCCAGAGTCCTCATTGCCACGGAAACCCGCCTCCAAATGCTAACTCTTAGAGAATGACCAGGGACTCCGGAGACTCACGAACCTCGCGGGACTTTCTCAGGTCTCGAACGATGTTGACTCGTTTCATCCAACGGTCGGTACCGTCGAAACGAGCCTTGAAGGGCTTGCGCCCGTGCACCGCCTGGAAGTTGTCTAGAAAACAGAAGGTACCGGGCTCCAGGACCAGGTCTTTGATTTTCTCGTCGATCTGGGCGATCAGAGCATCGAGAGCCTCCTGGGCCTTCTTGTTTTCCAGCGGATCCATGAAATAGGGATCCAAACGCATGTAGGGAGCGTCTCGCCGACCGAAAAACACCGCCACCTTGTCGGGGGCGTCGTTCATCCGATGGATGCCTTCGTAGGCGGTGCCGAGGGTTGGGTCCAAATCTCGATCCGTGGCCTTGTTCTTGACCAAATGAGATTCATCCGGGCGGATCGTGTAATGACGTTCGAAGAGGAGGTCAATATGCTCGTCCGACAGATCGATCAGATCGGCGGAAGCGAACGTTGTCGGTACCAGATCCGGGTTACGCAGGCACGCCATGCCAATGTAGTCGCCCCGATAGGGGTGAAAGGCGTCTTCTACATGCCACCACAACAAGGTATCGCTGCCGCTGCCGAGCTGTTCCTTCTGGTGTTTCTTGATGGGAGCGATATCGTGCACCACTCGTCCATCCTGCTGAGTCGACCAGGCGATACAGGTTCCTAGGCAGGATCCAAAAAGAGCCAGGAGCATCTCCTCCTCCATGGCCGAGTTCCGGTCCTTATATCCCTTCCAATCCGGTGGCGTCGGGCCAACTTTCAACTCGTCGATGGGGTAGCCGTCAATGCACAGAAGGGCGGAGTTCGGCTCATACCTCTCGAAGTCGAAAAGGGCTCGTCGAAGTCGGACCGGCAATTCCCCACGCAGCACTGGAATCTCTCGGTGGAATCCCAAATCTTCTACGTGAGAGTACTTGTTCCGCAGGCTAGCGAGCAGCGCCTGTATCTGCTCCACTTCGTTCGGCTCCATGGTGATCCTCGATCTCCATGGGGACTCGGCTGGACTGCACGCAGTTTGTTCTCCGGCTCCTATTTCGGCATCTACCCTCTGAACCATGATTTTCTGACCTCCTCGAGAAAATTGACTCGATCAAATCGGACTGAATTTCCCAAGGCCTGTTGCTCTAGTCAGGTGGAGGCAAGTACCAGCGGTCTGACGACCTAGGCGCGGTAACCGTTGTCTCAGCAGAGCTCCGGCTAGCTATTCCGGGCGCGAAAACAAAGCCCTGGAACCAGGACTCCGGGCCACTCTCCAAGGTGAAGCTGACGAAGCCGCTCTCAACCACTCAAAGACTTAGCAAACAGACCAGTAGCCTAGAAAGAATCGCTTGCTTCGAGCTGTGAAAAGAGCTCCTTGACACTTTCGTCGGAGAATCTGCCGTCCGGCTGGGTCTTCTCGATCAGCTCGATCATGATTCCGGAACCAGGGTCTCGGTGGCTAAAGATCTGAAGTAGGCCTGTTCCCTCGATGACCGTAGTGTCAAATTCCAAGCCAGAGTCCTTGAGGCCGCGAGCTACCTCTTTCAGGTCTTTCACGCCAATGGCGAGGTGCTGAACGCCGGGACCGTAGTGTTCGATGAATTGGGAAACCTGAGATTCCGGCGTGGTGCCCTGAACGAGCACCAAGGAGATGGGGCCAGCGTCGATGACGGCTGACTTCATAGCCGTCCGGCGACCCGCCGTCTCTCTTTTCTCCCGGACCTCAAAGCCCAGAGTCTCCGTGTAAAATTCAATAGAAGCTTCTAGATCACGAACAGCGATCGCAATGTGATCGATGCCGATCGCCTTCTCTGCCAAGATTCCCTGTCGAACGAGATTTTTTAGCATTGTTCCCCCCACTTGTGAATCAACCAAAGACAATAAACAAGAAAGAGACAAAAAGATCCGGCGCTCTAGTGAAGAAGGGGCCGAGAAGAGAGAGGAACCTGGCTTGCTGACCGACGGCAAGCCCCTCCACCCATCCGATCTCCCCATAGCCACCACACGCCGACTCCCCCCTTGACTTCGCCACATAAGCGTTCGGGTTATCCGGGAAGAAATTATCAACCCAGACAAATTTTCACTTTCCTTACCAGCCTAAGTGCTGATCTCCATCGGAACCGTGACAGTCTTTCTTTCTATTCGGAGAATAACGGTGGGAAGCAGCAGGGCTGGCGGAAGCGTGCACTCCAACAAACAAAACAATAGATCAGAATACATCCCATTGAGCGAACGTCTATTTGTTTCAAGTTGAGCTCTTCCGAATGAAGTATTGGAAGCCAGAAGTGCCTTCCTCAGACACTGCGCGATAGAACCAAAGATCTACATAAAAATTATTTATATATATAGATTCATATCTTAACGCACCTAGCTTGACATAGCCCTACTGAACCCTTTGGCCCAGCTACTTTTCACTGGGAATCGAAGCCAAAGAAGGGGGATCCTGCCAAGGAGGGTGAGAAACTTCCGGGACGAGTTGGAAAGAGCAAACGTACTCTTCGTGACCTAAACCTGGGTAGCCGGTGGTAGAGGGTTCAGGGAAGGTAATCTTCCCTTTCTAGCCCAAGCTCTCGCCAAAGAAAGTCGTAGCTGACTGGTGGGCGATCTTGGTCTTTCGCTTGCCCTTGCTCGCCTTTTTCGTAGCTGTGAAGAAGCCCCACCACAGCTTCCAAGCCCTGCTCGGTCGCGATCGCCTGACGAGGAGTTTTATCTCCCAGGGCCGGGATGGGCTCATCGGCCCAATGCTCGTAGCTCTTACTGATGAGGTTCTGAAACAGCTCACCGAGCTCTCCAGGCGGCATATCTCCAAAGGGTGGCTTGATAGGGCTGCCGGAACCCGCATCGCCCTGCTGTCCCATGACACTCACCGGGTCGGTCATTTCCCGGGTGATGAACTTGATCGTTTCGCCAGCAACGCTCTCGACCCACTTTCGTCCATCCTTCGCCTTCTCGAGAGTCGGCGCGAAGCACTCGAGGCGGTCCTCGGCCCCCTCTTTCAAGGCGCCCTCTTTCAAGGAGAGCAGGATCCGCTGCGGCCCTTCCTCTGAACTCTCGAGGTGATCCCAGCCCTGCTCGCGGTCCCCCGTCACATCCGCTTGCTCAGCGAGCTGCTTTTCTAGGCGATCCCAGTCCAACACTTCATAGTGATCGGTCACCAAGAGCAGGGGCTGCCCAGAGCC
The DNA here is from genome assembly GCA_022601195.1 of Deltaproteobacteria bacterium. Classification (GTDB taxonomy): domain Bacteria; phylum Acidobacteriota; class Thermoanaerobaculia; order Multivoradales; family JAHZIX01; genus JAHZIX01. The sequence goes on along the minus strand of JAHZIX010000028.1, from coordinate 173,824 downwards.
CCTATCTATGACTTGCGGCAGGGGAGGCACTAGAAGGTCGAACCAAGCTTCGGAAATCAATGTGCCGAGGATCTCCCTGGCCAATTCCTCATCGGGAGTCTCGGTGAGCTCGGCCAGAAGGTCTGCCCGAAGCCCCAAGTAGGCATCCTGCGGAAAGAGAAACACCGCACCGCTGAGCCTCCAGGAATCTCCGGGAATGAGCCGGGCTCCGAGGATCATGCCCTGGGTGATCTGCTGGGAGCCCATCCGCTCCTCCACCCATTTGGCGGGAGCCTCTTCCGTAGCCAGCTTGTCCTGCAGCCAAAAACCCTTTCCGAACTGGACGCTCTCTACTTCATACAACCCTAGGGGCTCTCGCCACAGCTTCTCGAGCCACTGCCTCTGCACCACGTCCAGGAGAGGACCTCCCGGTTCGAGTAGCAGCTCTCGGCAAGAACGCAGTTCGTCACCGATGAGGAGCTCCCCCTCCGCCACCAGCCATTCATGGAGATTGTCTTGAAAATTCTCCATCAGGCCCTGGGGCAACTTGGAGAGCCCCTCCAGCCTCTCTTCTCCAAGGAGTTCCACCAACCGAAGGGCCATCGCCGCTTCGAGCTCCTCGCTGTACCTTTCGTCCAGCCAAGAAAGAGCGGTCGTCAAAGCACCTGCCTCCAGGCGCTCCGCCTGCTCCATTTCTCGAGCTGCTTTCAAGCAACATTTCTTGTATTTCTTGCCACTACCGCAAGGGCAGGGGGCGTTGCGGTTCGGTAACGACATGGGAATTCTCCTGGAAGACCAATCGGCTTCAGACGAGTCGGGTTCAGGGTATAAGTTCGGGAAACAGCTCTCGCTCCGCCCTCCCTACACTGCAGGCATTCGCGGTCGCCACTCCATCAGGTAGTAGACCCCTTGGTCTTCCACGTTCTCGAAACCCAGGCGCTGGTAGAGGTGCAAGGCCGGGTTGAATCTTTCGACATGGATGCGCACCGGCTTCCCGACCTTCTGTCCTTCATCGAGAATGGTCTTCATCAGCTGCCCGCCCAGGCCCGCCCCCCGATGTTCTGGGAGCAGGGCGATGTCGATGAGGCGAATCTCGTCCGCTCGGCGATGGATGTACAGGCGGCCAGCGGGCTTGCCGTCGAGGAGGATGAGATCGAAGGCTGCCCCGAGAAAGGTCTGTTGGTAGTACTGGTGTTGGGCCTCGAACTGCTGCTCGATGAAAGCCTCGAGCTCCCCTTCCTTCCATTCTACTTGAGCGAGCTCGTCTTCCCTGGTGGAGGCGTAGAGGCGTAGCAGAAAAGGCTGATCTTCAGGAGAGATGGGGCGAAAAGTGGGGGTCATGGTGTCGTTCCTCAAGACTTTGCAGCGAGGGATGGAAGAGCCATCGAGGGATCTGCATCCGCCCGTCATTCTATGATGTCCGGATGGTTCCAAGACTCCAAATCTTGTCAAAATTCTTGGAGGAGCAGTGTTACCTAGGGGAGAGCAGGTGAGGGAAGACGTGGAAAGCGAGACATGGGGAGGGAAGGGAAGGGTCCAAGTCAGGGCAAAGGGACGGCCAGCGAAGCGATACGAATGGCGGCGAAGGATGTGAATCCCTCACCGCCACTCGCTACTAGATCTCTATCTACGGACCTCGCCCCTTTATCTCCCCGCGCTCAACGGCTCGCTTACTCCTCCGGGCGAGTGATCTTGAGCTCATCCTGAAGAGGAGCGGCCTCCCAGGATTGAACCCCCGTCTCGTCGAGGATCTTCGATCCATTGTCTACGGCCCAGCAATGGCCGGTCCAAATGGCCTCGGTCTCGCCATCGGAGGTCTGAACCTTGCAGCGTTCGCCGGCTTCCGGTTTGTCGGTGTCACTCATGGTTGCCTCCTTCAGCTAGCTGCGGGACGGGTAAAGACCCTGCAACGCGATGATGAAATTCATCACGATGAAAGGCTGCAGGTTGTTGTGGGGTTGGGAACCGCCGGTATTGGGCAGTGCCTGATCCGCCATGTTCACCATGCTCTTATTGGTGCCGTACATTTGATTTCCGTTGGGAAGGTAGTGGCCTTGGGGCTCCGTAGCCCCGGGATCTTCTTCCGAAGCGATCAAGGAATGAGTGTGGTTGGGCATCTGTGCCTCGGTCAAGGAAACCATCTCCGTCCCTCCCCGTTGCCCGAGGCGCCGAGAGGTCAACCCTGGGCCCCTTCCGGGGTGCATGGGCACTCGCCCTTTCATATTCGGCAAGGCCGTTGTGGTCCGACCATCTCCCCCATAAGTGGTGCCGATGAGGGAAAACAGGGCTGTGTTCTGGGAGACCGGTAGAAGCTGACCATTGCAGAAGGCCCAGCTCCTGGGAGCAAAATTCCCCGCGAAAATGCGAATCTCTGCGATGAATGGTTCTGACATGACAGCCTCCTAGTGTCGGGACGGGTAAATGCCGAAGAGGGCAATGATGAAGTTAATGCAGAGAAAGGGCATGAGGTTCGTGTGCTTGCGGCTGCCACCGACACTCGTGATGGAAGCGCTACTCATCGTCTGCGGGGAAAAGTCCGTTGCCCAAAGATCGGCAGCCGGGGATCTCGCTGGCATGCGACTCTGGGGGGTCGTCTGATCCACGAAGGCGGAAGTGCCTTGCAAGGCATGACCATGGGAGGGCATCTGATTGACCGTCAGGGTCACATTCTCCGCGCCCGCTTTGGCGCCTAGCCGTCGCGGCGAGAGCCCTGGTCCGCTACCGGCATGGAGAGGAACACGGCCTCTCATATCGGGCAGCCCAAAGGTGGTTCTGCCGTCTCCTCCATAGATGGTGCCGAGGAGGCTGAAGAGGGCATCATTCTGAGACACTGCGAGAAGTTGACCGTCACAGAAAGCCCACCCACGAGGGGCGAAGTTTCCACCGAACATGCGGATCTCGCCGACAAAAGGTTCTGACATCGTGACTCTCCTTTAGTTGCGAGACGGAAAAAGCCCCTGAAGGGCAATACAGAAGTTCACCGCGATGTAGGGCTGCATGTTGTCGTGGGCCTGACCGCCACCGACGTTGGCGACGGTCCCGGTCCCCATCGAAACAAGTGCGCCGGGTTGCCCGTAGAACTGCAGCGCGGTCGGGGAGGTGTTGGCCATGACAGCGCCGGACTCGGGAGCATCGAGAGTTGCTGGGTCCGTACTCCCCCTCAACACGTGATCGTGTTGAGGCATTTCTGCAGCGGAGAGAGTATGGGTCTCTTCACCGGATTTTTGACCCTCTCGATGATCACCGCCGCCATTGCTTCTGCCAACGTGCATGGGGCTTCTGCCACGCATGTCGGGCAGGCCAAAGGAAGTGCGTCCATCCCCGCCGTAGGTCGTTCCCAAAAGGGAGTAGAGAGATTGATTCTGGTTGATTGGCAAGATCTGCCCATCGCAGAAAGCCCAACCTCGCGGCGCGAAGTTGAATCCGACGATTCTAACTTCTGCCAGAAATGGCTCAGACATGGTTCTCCTCCGAGTGTCTGGCTCGCCCCTCCCCTCTTGTTGAAGAACCGAGCCCGTTTATAGGGATGCCTCAGGAACGTGTCGCCCCTTAGGGCAGGTTCCTCAGGTAGAAAATGGCCGGTTCCCCGGCGCTGCCCTCGACCGTAGCCGTGGCCATCACCCGGAAGGCTCCAGGGGTAGCGTTGGCGGTAAAAGCAACGGAGCAGATCCCGGAAGCGTTGGTCACGCAGGTTGCGCCCCCCGGAAAGGTACCGCTGGCGCCCGCTCCCGGAGCAGCAAAGCTCACCGTGACGCCAGCCTCGGCTTCGCCGTTGGAGTCCAAGATCCGCACTTCCAGAGCCGCGAAGGCCGTGCTCACGGTGGCGATCTGGGAAATGCGCCCCGATTGCGCCAAGATCACCGCTCCCGGTCTCGCCACGTCGCCGCCGTTGTCGTCGATGGTGTCCATGAAGTTGAAGGACCCGGTATTGCGCGCTGTCACCGTGGCTCGGTTCTCGATAGTAATGGGGCCAGTGTCTTCGTCGATCTCCCACTCCTGACCGGAGAGGGTCGCCGTGTTGTTATCGAGATCCAGCCTCGCCGTGGCCGTGGCCGCCTCCGTATCGATGAGAAAGAGCTCTTCCGCCGTACTGTTGACGTCGAGCTCGGCGGCAATGTCGTTGTCGGTCAGCGTCAGGTTAAGGGTAGTGCTGTTCTCGACATCGATTTCAATGGCTTCAGAGCCCCCGGCGCCCACCAGAAAGGCATTGTTGTGGACCAGGGCTGTCAGAATCGAATTGTCCTCCACCAGGAAGTCCAATGCCTCCCGGGAGCTACCGTCCGCTACCGGCAGGTCGTCCCCGGCCACGGTTCCACCGGTGCTCTGAATCACCCCGTCCGGGCCCGCGCCGACGCTGTTATTGACGATACGCACCAGACGGTTGGTAGTGTCATCCCGAGTGGCGATGGCGATAGCCTCGCGGGCAAAAAAGGCTGCTCCGGAAATAGTCTCAGCCCGCAGATCCTGAATGCTGTTGTCGGCGATGGTCACCGAATAGGCTTGGTTATCGCCCTCGGTGATCAGGTTGAAGGCTCGCCGACCGCGGATGTCATCGATGGTGTTGCCGATCCAGCGCCCGGTGACCGAGGGCCCCGGGCCGCCAGTGGAGACATCGCCGGTAACGCTGCTCATCACCCCAGCGAGGGTGCCACCCACCTGAATATCCTGCAGAGTGGTGTTCATGACGTTGTAGTGGACGGTGTAGTCATCCTGAATGCCGATGGCGACATCGTTGCCGCCACCGACCTGGATGACTCCCCCGGAGATGACGGGGGCAGGGCCGGTCAGGACCGCGTTGTCCACGACGACGTGGATGGTGCCGCTACCGGCGCCACTTCCATCGCCGTTGAGAAGCGCGATGGCGTTGAGGCGGATTCCCGTGAAGTCGCTGCCGTTCTCGATGATCACCGTACCGTCCATGGCGCCGCGGTTTTCGATGCGGACCCCGTTGGCGGCACGAATAACACCCACGGCACCGATGGTCGTGTTGATGAAATCCGTGTTGTTGATGCGCAGCTCTTCGTAGGTCTGACCGTTGTTGAGCATGCGAATGAGCTCATCGATATCGTCCGTCTGCGCCCGCTGGATCAAGCTGTTGCGGATCAGGTTCGTCCCCCGCAAGTTGTTGATGAACAAGCCGCTGTCAGGAATCGTCGTGGGATTTGTCGAGGCGGTGCCAATATCTTCGATGGTCACTCCGGACAGAGTCACATTTCCCGAGTTGCGGATATCGATGCCATCGGTGGCGAGATCTTCCAGCAAACCACCGTTGAGGGTGAATCCGCCCGTGTTGTCCTTGAGGAAGATGGCGTCACCGTCACCGTCGTTACCCGGCACTCCGCCGCCACCGTCCGTGGTCGCCGTGCCCTGATTGGTATCGCTGATGTTGGCGGTCGAGAAAGTCGCTAGGGCCGAAGAATCTTCCATCCGGATGCCGTAACCGCTAGCGCTGTTGGGGTTGGCAATATTGGTGACCCCGGCATCGAAGGTGCCCTCCACATTGTCCAAGAAAATTCCGGTGTTGTTGCGGTTGTTGATATTGACGGCGCCGAAGTCGATATCCGAGGCCGTGGGATCGCCATTGGTATCCGCCCGATCCACCCGAATCCCTTCGGCACCGGCGTTGTCGACGGTGGTCGCACCGGTGAAGTCCAGGTCGATGGCGGCCCCCACCGCCGAGGAGATCGAAATCCCTCGAGTGCTGGCTCCGGTCACGCTGGTTGCGCCGGTAATTGCGAAGCTAGCCCCATCCCGCAAGTTGGTGAGCTGCACGCCCTCCGCGCCACTGCTCGTGGTCGTGAGGCTGCTGAAAGTCATGCCCGTGTCGACTCCATCGACCTCCACGCCCTGGCCCGTGAGGGCATTCAGCGAACCCGTAGTGACGTTCGCCATGCCGCTATTCACTGCCCGAAGGGCCGTCTGACCGCTGGTGAAGACGTCGAGATTGGCGAAGGAAACCACCGCTCCCGCCTGGCCGTTGTTGTCGATGTTGACCCCGGTGCCGCCAGTGAGTCGATTCCCGGAGAGACCGGCGTCCACCGGAGAATTGAAGGCAACCGTATTGGCTGCCGTCGATCCGGTGATGTTGATACCGGTGTTGCCACCGGTCCCCTGGACCGTGGCGGCGCCGTTGAAGCTCACGGTGCCGCCAGCCCGCCCGGTGATGTCCACCAAACGGTTGCCCGTCGAGCTCCGAATTCCGCTACCGGTAAGGTTCACGACAATGTTGGCGCTCCCGCCGTTGACGTCGAAGGCATTCACCGCACCGGCAGTCTGATTCAGGCTGAGATCCGAGAAAGTAATCACAGCGAGATTGGTATCGATATCCACCGTCGCGGAGCTGGTCAGATCGGCGTTGGCAAAGAGCACGGTGCTGGCGGCGCCGCCTATCCGCAGACCTGCACCGCTGGAGGTGACCTGCCCATCGAACCGAGCCGAGCCCCCGGCACCGAAGCTGTTGATGTCGACCGCCAAACCGCTCGAGTCGTTGATGGTGCCGTCATAGTCCAGAGTCGGCGAACTGCCGTTCACATTGAAACCCGTCCCGGCTCCGGCATGGGTGATGGCGGCATTGGCACCAAAGTTAAAGGTACCTGCGGAGCCGTTGAGGATGTCGACCCCAGCATCTCCGCCGTTAAGGGTCGTCGTGCCGTTGAAATTGTAGGTCCCGTCGGCGTTATCGAATTGCAGCCCGGTACCGTTGGTGGCTGAGACCGTCCCCGTATCGAAAGTCACAATGCCCGTGGAGTGCCCTCCACTGACGGTGACCGCTGGAGCGTTATTGGCCTGTGTGATGCCGCCGCTGTAGCTCGCCGTGACCGTACCGCCCATCACCAGGAAGGTCGCACCGGCGCTGTTGACGAGCCCCCCGCCTTGCAGAGTGACGGTTCCGGCGACATCTACCAAAGACACTCCGGAAAGGGGGCTACCCGTGGAAGAAACACTGCTCAGCTGCACGTTGGCGGTCAGGGGGTCGAGAGAGACCGCAGGCCCCCCAATGGCATCGGCAATTCCAGTGGCGATGGTCAGCAGGAAACCGGCGGTGGGAGGCGGACCCCCGACAGAAACCGCGGAACCCGAAGCAAAGAGGGCTGGTCCGTTTGTGGTGAAGGCATTCAAGGTCCCGAAGCTCAGATTGCCCGAGACCCGGCTGGCGGCGGTTCCCAGGATCAATCCGCTACGGCCGACCCGATTGGACACCAGGCCGATGTTCAGATCACCGGCGGAGACTTGATCGAAGTCCGCATCCGAGGGGTCAGCATCGAAGACCGCCCCCAGAATCTGAACTCCATCACCCGCGGAAGTACCCAGAACGGTGCTCTCCGAGAAGCTGGTCACGAAGAGGGTCCCCGCTCCGGAGACGTCTTCCATGAAAACGGCGGAACCCGCTCCAGCAGCGGAAGTGATGCCGGCCACGTCGTCGAAGGAAACCTCTAGATCTCCGGTACCGGTAGTTCGCGCGTCGAAACCATTTCCCGACGCCACCAAGCTCGACAAATTGTTGACCTGCACCGTCGCCAAGCCGGAGCTGGCGTGGTTGACGTCGATCCCTTCGGTGCTGGCGCCGGCCACCAAGCTGTTCTCGAAGACAACGCCGACATTGTTGGCTCCGGAAGTGGTGACGTCCAAACCGTTGCCTCCGGTGGAGGAAAGATCGACTCCGCGAATAGAGATGCCGGTCACATTCCCGGCGGTGGCATTCACGCTAATGGCGTTACCAGCCGTGTGGCCGAGCCGAGCGTGGCTGTTGGCCGTAGGCGCCAAAAGTACCTCGGGTGCCGCTTGGCCGTTGAGGCTCAAATTCACCGAGCAGCCCTGGTGTTCCCCATGGAGGGTTACGTTGCTGGCGGCCAGGGTGATGCCAGCGTTCATTCCGGTGGTCGAGCCATCGCCCCGGTAGACGCAAATCAGATCGCCCGCTCCGTGGGCCGCGCTGGCCGCAGCCAGGAGGTCGAAGGGATCGTCGGAGCGGCCGAAGTTGGCGCCATCGACAGGATTCAGCGGCTCGCCGGCCGGGTCATTATGGACATACCAAATCCGGGCGTTGGCGATCGTGATGTTCACCGTTCCCGTAGCTCCGACTCCGTCGGCGTCCTGAATGCCGTAGGTGAAAGCATCCGCCATATTGGAAACGCCCCTCGGCGGGAGGTAGGTGAACCGACCCGCCATGTCCATGGAAACGGCGCCACCGTTGGTGGTAACGACGTCGAAAGTGGGCCCCATGGAGTCCGTGGCCACGCCGGTAGCGCTAACCACCATCACCGCTGTCGCCTCCGGGTCACTGTCGTTGTCGAGCACCGAAACACCCGGCAGGGCCACCGTAGCCAGGCTCACCGCCGCTGGCCCCCCAGTGCCCACGGTGAGCTCGGTATTGCCCAAGGTGTCGTAGTTGTCAGTGCCCGCTGTAGGTGGCGCGTTGACTCCGGTCACTGTCACCGTCTGCGCCACAACGTTGCTGTTGGCCGCGCCATCGTTGGCCACACAGTTCAGAATTCGATTGGTTTCGTTGGGACTCGTGCTGGTGTTGTTGTAGGTGACGGTCCGCAGCACCGCCTGAAAGTCGGCCACCGGTGCGCCACCGACCGGGGCGATGGTGAGGATCGGGGCCGCATAGGAAATGGCTCCCGCTCCAATGGCCCCGGAGGGTGTGGCTGCCAGTACTTCTACACCAGCATCCAATAGGTTGGTCAGAGTCACCGTCGCCGAAACCAGATTGGCGTTGTCGACATCCGTCACCGTGATCCCGGCATCGATCACCACCGGCCCCAAACCCTCCGTGAAGGCTGCGGGACCACCACCGCCAGAGGTCTTCACCGGCGGGTCGTTGAGAGCATTGATGATGATGGAGGCCGTCTCCGTCGCCGTACTGAAGGCCGTGGAGCCACCGTTGGTGCTGGCGTCTACTCCCGCCGTTCCACTGGCTTGTCCGGAGGTGGTGTCCCAGGCCCGAAAGGTGATGCCAGGATCCACGCTACCGTTGAAATTAGCGGCCGGCACGAAACGGATGCGATCCATTGCCGTGTCCGAAAGAACCGTGGCATTGGCATCGCTGAGGGCACCGAAAGGAGTCCAAGCCCCACCACCGTTGGTGGAAAATTCCCAGGTGCCATTGGTGTTGTCCCGCCCGGTCACCGCGATGCCTTCGACAGCGCCGCTGTCGACGTCCGTGATGGGATCGCCCCCGCCGGTGGCAATGAGGCCCGACACCAGGTCTCCGGTGGGGCCGGTGACGTCCTCATCGATGGCCGTGAAAGCCATGGTGCCCGTGTTATCGAGCACCGGAGCGTCGTTTTCCGCCGCTACCGTTACCGTCTGGGCCAGCGTGTTGCTATTGGCCGCTCCGTCGTTGGCCACACAGTTCAACACTCGGGCAGTGGTGTCCGGGTCCTGGCTCGAATTGTCGTAGGTAACGCTCTGCAGCACCGCCTGAAAGTCTGCGATGGGAGCTCCCCCCACCGGAGCGATGGTCAGCGTCGGAGCTACGTAGGTGATGTCCCCGGCTCCGATGGCACCGGAAGCCGTCGCTGCCAGGATCTCCATACCGCTATCGAGCAGATTGGTCACCGTTACGGTCGCTGTGGCCAGGTTCGGGCTGTCGATGTCCGTCACCGTAACGGCGGGGTCCACCGCTACTGGTCCGCCGTCCTCCGTGAAGGCTACCGGGCCGCCACCTCCAGCGGTCTTGACCGGTGGATCGTTGATCGGGTTAACGCCGATGGAAGCTGTTTCCGTGGCCGTGCTGAAGGCCGTGGTGCCACCGTTGGTAGTGGTATCCACCCCGGTCATGCCGGTCGGTTCTCCAGAGGTGGTGTCCCAGGCACGAAAGGTGATGCCGGGATCCACGCTGCCGGCAAAGTCTGCTGCGGGAACGAATCGGATTCGATCCTCAGGAGTGGCGGAAAGCACGGTAGCGCTGGCCGCACCGAGGGCACCAAATGGGGTCCAAAGTCCCCCACCGTTGGTGGAGAACTCCCAGGTACCATTGGAGTTGTCTCGCCCGATCACCGCAACTCCCTCCACAGCGCCGGAATCCACATCCGTGATGCGGTCGCCGCCAGCACTAGCGATGAGGGCAAATACCGGGTCTCCCATGGGAGTCGCGGCGTCCTCATCGATGGCGGTGAAGATCATCGCTCCTGAGTTGTCCAAAACGGGAGCGTCGTTCACCGGATCTACGGTGACGCTCACCATCGCCATATCCGTCAGGCCACCACCGGACTCCTCCACCGTGTAGGTAAAGGAATCAGGTCCGTTGAAATCCGCCGGTGGCGTGTAGAGGATTCGATTGTCCGGGGTTGCCAGCGGGTCGATGACCGCCGTTCCCCCAGCCACCGTCGGGCTATCTACCTGGATGATCGTCAGACTGTCCCCGGGGTCCGGGTCCAAGTCATTGGCCAAAACGTCGATGATCGCACTGACCACGTCCTCGTCCACCGTGGCCAGGTCGTCCAGGGCTTTGATGGGAGCATTTTCCAGATCCGCAATGTCCAGCCGAACGCACAGGTCGCCGCCATTGACTTCAAGGAATGCGGCAACGATCTCCGCAGCGGCATTCATGGGTAGAGAGTCCGGCACCGGGTCCGTGGCCACCGGTGCGCTTCCCGCCCATTCGTCGACCATGCCATCGGGTATCGCAGCATAAATGAGGCTAGCGAGGGAGAGGAGAATCACCAGAGTCATCAGTAGGGATGAGCGACGCCGACGCAGCAACCCCAAACCGAGGGCCGCCAGCACCATCACCAACAGGACGAGCCCCAGGGTCGAGAGGGTTGGGATCTCCACCAGGCTAGCCAGAGGAATCAAGATGGGGGGGTCTGCCGAGCTCCCACCGGTAGAAATCAGCGCGTCTTCGGAGCCGGAGTCAGAAAGGGAACGAAACGCCAGGCGAATCTCGTCGGCGGTAGTGAAAGTGAGAGGAAGGAAGCCCTCGACCACATCGCTGCCGGCCGTTCCATTGTTCAAACCCACCGGCCAGGGAGCCCCTGGCAAGCTGGAAACAAACTCGAAACTGCCACTGCCCGTGTTGCAGTCGGACCGGTCCGCCGCGATGACCATGGGAGGGGTCTGCCCTGAATCGACGGTAAGCGTCAGCAGGATTTCGTACCCGGGGTCCGCCACTCCCGGCAGGCCCGCATCAGTGACCACGAAATCGCACCCCGTGGCGTCCGAGTTGTCAGCATCCACCGCCATCTCGAAGAAATGCAAGACTTGCGCTTCGGATGCCTTGGCGCTCATCAGCCCCAGCAAAGAGAGAATCACAAAACCAACGACATTTTTCCGAATTCTCATAGCAGTTCCCTTAACTTTCCTCGAGACTCTTCCCGAGACATATACCCGCGAGATTGTCACCCTTGAAACTCGCAGTAGACCGAATTCTGGTCTGCAGCGAGGAGGCCCTGGTCTGGCCGAAATTTGTCGACTCTTTGCCTATCAAAACCAGCACCTAAACATCACCGAATTTCCTCCCAGGACAAGCCCCTCGGAGGCAACATGCGTTTCACCACGGACAGTCAATCCTTGCAACGGAAAGGTCCTCACCAAGTCCAACCAGAGACGTGAAAGCAACCGGCTCCCGCCTCTCCAAGGGCCAAGACCCATTCGGTCTCTCGCTAAGACGTTAGCGAGCACCGCATATTTTCGTTACAACTTTTGAAGGATAGCATGTCTCGAAGCGACTCAGCGTCTCCTAAGTAAAACACTCACATACACTTATTCAGATTCCAGAAGCGCTCCAAGTAGCCCGTTTCTCACCCCTCTGGCAGCGATACCCGCGATGGTTCCGCATTCATGAGAGGTGTGACGAGATATCGAGATTTGTTTCGTCTTGGCGGAAAAACTCACCACCATGGGCCTAGCTCGGAATCGTCAGGTACGGGAAATCTAGCGAGGATGCCGAGGCTGGTGCTGGGACTCGTGCCGAGATTCATCAACGGTCAGCGAAAGGATGCCTTCGGCTATGGGTTCTACCAGAGCGATGAGTTCCTCAAGAGCTGTTCAAGATAATCGGCCCTCGAACAGCCCAGATATCCACACATTCGGCTTCGCAAAGATAACTCCGCAAGAATGAGCCACCACCACCTGAGGCAGAAAAAGCCACAACCCGAAGCAGAAAAAGAATGAAAAGAAGAATCCAAAAAAGGCACTGCTCCCGTAAGAATCTATGCGTTAAATGAAATTGTTCTTGCTCTGATGTAGGAGGCTTCTGCAAAGATCCGTGGCCCCCAGAGAGTCATGCCGGGCGTGCTCGTTGTGACAGGCACACCGACATCGCCCTTTCCTCTCTGCCGAGCTACCCTGCTGCCTCCAACCTAAAGACCCTGGGAGGGGTTGTTCATGATGAATGGGGCTTTTCAGAGGTCGCCAACTCGGCCTCCTCTACCCAGGAGTGACTGTTGGAAGCTTCTGGTAGAAGCGAATCGACGACTCCCGGGTCTGCTCGGCCATGGCCATCGCGTTCAATGCTATGCCGAGCTGCTGGCGTTGGAGGTTGGGCTCACCAGGGCTCAAAGGACATCGCTACGGCAAGCGGCTCTTCTCCATGACATCGGCAAGATCTTCCTCCCCAGCGAGATCCTCCACAGCCGCCAGCCCCTCACCAGAAGGGGTTGGGCCCTAATCCGGCTGCACCCCAAAATCGGAGGGACCTTTCTCGAAAGACTCGGCTTCCAGGAGGAGGTCACCTCGGCGATCCACCACCACCACGAACAATGGAACGGCAGCGGCTACCCTCATCAACGAAGCGGGACAGAGATTCCCTTGACGAGCCGCATTCTTGCCGTGGTGGATACCTTCGACGCCATCACTACCCACCGCCCCTACCGCCCAGCCCGTGGCTACGGGGAAGCTCGCCAGGAGTTGGCGAGAGTTGCTGGCAGCCAATTGGACCCGAACCTCGTCGAGAGTTTCTTAGGTCTAGCTGGAAGCTTGGACGATGGCACTTAGGGGGCCTGTGTTTCGAGGAGACAGTGTTTCGAGGGAACGTGCTTCGTGGAATCTAGGCTGTCGACCAACGGAAGCCTCTGAGGTCAGCTCGGAAGAAAAGCCTGAACCAACCGAGGACTTTGTCGCGAGCCTGCTGCCTCTCAAATGACCTCAGCGACCTCCTTCGGTGGATACAGCCCGAAATGGAAAAGGCCCGGCAAAACGCCGGGCCTATGAAGGTTCTACCGATACCCTCTCCAGAGGGCTCGGCAGCCTAGTGAACGCCGCCCATCAGCTTACGAATCGGCTTGACGAAGAGCAGCAGCAACAATCCAAAACCGGCAGTAAATAAGGCCACAGCACCAAAGATTTGCGGCAACGGCAGGCTCTCGAACAGCCCAGCCACCTGCCCGCCAATGACATTGCCCAAGGCGGTGGCCATGAACCACACCCCCATGACCTGGCCGACGAACCGCTTCGGCGCCAATTTGGTCATGGTGCTCAAACCGACCGGGCTCAAGCAGAGCTCCCCGAAGGTGTGAAACAAGTAGGTCATGATCAACCAGGACGAGCCCACCAGTTTCCCAGTTTCGCCGTCGTAGCCGGTGCGAATGGCAGCCGGAACCATGATGAGGAAACCGATCCCTAACAGAAAGAGGCCGATGCCGAATTTGGCCGGGCTCGAGGGTTCTTTCTTGCGAGCGCTCAGGGCCATCCACAGCGAGGCGAAGACCGGTGCGAAGGCGATGATGAACAGAGCATTGACCGACTGCAACCAGCCCGCCGGCACCTCAAAACTCCCGACCATGCGGTCAGTGAGCTGCTTGGCGAAGAGATTCAGAGAGGAACCAGCCTGTTCGAAGCCGGACCAGAAGAGGGCGGCGGCGAGAAACAGAATGGCGATCACTCCGACTCGCTTGCGCTCTACGGAATCCAAACCGGAGAAGAAAGCCATGTAGACGAAGTAGAGAATCGCAACGAGGATGATCACCGCGGTTAGGGCCTTGGCCAGAGCAGGCGGCGTCAAGGTGCCGTTGGTCAAGAGAAAGGCGAGGCCACCGACTAGGATCGTGCCGGCGACCAATCCCATGATCATCCGAGACTTGTCTCGAGCCTGGTCGACCGGGTTCCCTCGGAATAGCCCAGCATCCTTCAGGTGTCGGGCTCCTAGGATGTACTGCACCACACCAAGGACCATACCGACGCCAGCGGCGCCAAAGCCATAGTGCCAATCGATGTTCTCACCGAGGTAGCTGCAAATGATCGGAGCGGCGAAAGCACCGATATTGATCCCCATATAGAAAATGGTAAAACCTGCGTCCCGCCGGGCTCCCCCTTCTGGATAGAGGTCGGCGACCATGGCGCTAATATTTGGCTTCAGCAACCCCGTGCCGATGACGATCAAGACTAAGCCCAGGAAGAAAGTCGGTGTCCCTGGAATCGCCATGCTGAAATGTCCAGCGGCGATGATGATGCCTCCCCAGAGCACAGCGCTTCTTTGCCCCATGACCCGATCGGCGATCCAGCCACCGGGCAAGGCCACCAGATAGACCATGCCGGTATAGATGCCGTAGATCGCTCCGGCGGTGACGGCGTCCATGCCCAATCCACCGTTGGCGTTCTGATTGATCTGATCGACCATGAACAAGACGAGCAACGCTCGCATCCCGTAGAAGCTGAATCGCTCCCACATCTCGGTAAAAAACAATGTCGATAATCCGCGGGGATGACCAAAAAAGGTCGGCCCGTTGGGTGCAGCTGGGTTCTGGGTGCTCATGATCCTCCCTCGTTGAGGTGGCAGAACGGGACGCTATCCCTGAAAGAGATGCCCCGTCTGAAGACAGGTCTTGGACTTCTGGGAAGATGCAAGTCCTGCGCCAGACAAATACGGAAATAACGCGGCATGTTACCCCGATTTGCCCCTGGGACCCAACCGAAACTCAGTGGAGCCCTTTGGAGCGAATCGACCCCAAGGGAGATCCCCTGAAGAGGGGGACCGGCGGGAAAGGCAAAGCTCTGGCTCTCAACGGAGCTTGCTAACGGGGCAGACCGGAGTCATGGGGTCTCTTCTCCTGGGCAGATCTAAACGCCCCCCTGTGCTACGATCCATGGTCCGTTGACCGTTCTTAGATGAAGATAGAAGTTGTTCAGCCGCCCCCAGATACGAGCTCATGGCCAACCTGAAACGGCTCAAGCGTAGGGTTTTACAGCAAGCGGTCCAGGAGAACCTGGACCTGCTCAACGGCTCGTCCAGACGGCGCCGGAAACGCCGGCAGCGAATCCTCTTCCTACGTCACGCTCTGCTCGCAGCCTTACCCCTAGCGGTACTCGCCGCTTCCACCTATGTTCTTTCCACCATGGCATCGAACAGTGACGAGGTGATGGTCGTGACCCAAGTCTTGGAAGTACCCGAGACGAACACCGGCCCCGGAAACGAGACAGCGGAACCGGTTTCTCTTCCCGCCCCAGGCCGCATCGAGCCGTCTGTTCTGAGCTTGGGAGTGCACAAGGTCGTCCTCGATCCAGGACATGGGGGCTTCAACTCGGGAACGGTGGCACCCGGTGGATTGCAGGAGAAAGACCTCACCCTCGACATTTCCTTGCGCCTCAAGAAACTCCTGGAAGAACAGAACCTAGAAGTGTTGATGACTCGAGACACGGACGTCTCGGTGGATCTAGAAGAACGCACCCGATTCGCCAATGATCACCGAGCTGACATTTTTGTCTCCATCCACGTCAATTGGCTGGAGGCCCGGGAGGTGCGTGGAGTCGAAACCTTCTTTCTGGGCGCCACGGATGATCCCTATCTCAACCGCATCGCGGCTGCTGAGAACTCTGACTCCAACTATTCTCTCGCCGATTTTCGCACCCTGGTAGAAAGCCTGTACACGGGAATTCGGCAAGATGAATCCCGCCAGCTCGCCCGGGCGGTGCAAGGAGACCTGTTCGCTGCGCTGCGTACAGTGACTCCCAAATTGCGCAATCGTGGTGTCAAGACTGCGCCTTTCGTCGTTTTGGTGTCTTCCGAAATGCCGGCTATTCTGGTAGAAGTCTCTTGCCTTTCCAACGAGGAAGAGGCTCGCCAGTTGGCAAAACCGTATTACCGTCAATTTATCGCCGAGGCGTTGGCCAATGGGATTCGCTCCTATGCCACCTCCCTGGAACCCGACGATCTACAGCCCCCCAAAGAGGAGACTTGATGAGCAAGGAGAATGGAGTGCTTCACGTGGGAATTGACCTCGGGACCTCCCGAAGCTCGATTTGCGCCTCCAACGAACAGCGTCACGTAGTGGATAGCTTTGTTGGCTGGCCCGTCGATATGGTCGCTCGCAAGGTACTCAAGCGGGATGTTCTGATTGGCAAGGATGCCCTGGAGAACCGACCCATGCTCGATCTCCACCGGCCTCTGGAACGAGGACTCATCAAGGAGGGCTCGGAACGAGATGATGAGGCGGTGCGGGAGCTCCTGAGCCACCTGCTAACCCTGGTGGGAGCCGGCCCGGAAAACCGCGGAGACCTGAAGATCCGCGCCGTGGTGGGAGTACCCGCAGAAGCTCTGAGGGTCAACAAAGAAAATCTCCGTACCGCCCTCAAGGGCCTGGTGAATAATCTGATCATCGTTTCCGAACCCTTCGCTGTTGCCTACGGCATCGAAGAGCTCCTTCACTCCATGGTGGTCGACATCGGTGCCGGTACCACCGATTTGTGTGTCATGAATGGCCGCTACCCAGCTGAGGAAGACCAGCGGACGCTCACCCATGCGGGAGATTTTATCGACGAGCAATTGATCAAAATGATTGGAGAACGCTATCCAGAAGCTAAGTTCTCCATCCATATGATCCGGGACTGGAAAGAACAGCACAGCTTTGTTGGCTCGTCGAAGAAAGCCATCAAAGTCTCGGCCCCGGTCAATGGCAAGCCCACCGAGTTGGACATCACCGACGAAATGCGCCAAGCCTGCGAGAGCTTGCTGGCCCCGGTCTCGGAGACCATGCTGGATCTGTTGTCGAAGGTCGAGCCGGAATACCAGGAGCGAGTTCGCCAGAACATCATCTTGTCCGGCGGATCCTCCCTCATCGGTGGCCTGGGAGCTGGCCTCCAACAGACCCTTGGAGAAGTCGGCGGGGGCCGAGTCCGAGTGGTCAAGAACCCCGTCTACGTAGGATCTGAGGGCGGCCTGGCTCTGGCCACGGACGCACCGGACTCGGATTGGGAGAAACTACCGGCCTAGGGTCTTGAAGAAAGGAATTGGTCGGGGCGAGAGGACTTGAACCTCCGGCCTCACGCTCCCGAAGCGTGCGCTCTACCAGGCTGAGCTACGCCCCGACTCTTGAAAACTTGGGGAGCGGCACCAAAGGCTCACCGAACGGCGCCGCGCGTGAAGCGAGAGGATACTCCTTACTGCTCTCTCGGGTCAATACTTGCTGCCTCTTCGCCAGCCCCCTTCAGGAAGGCGGATTCCCCGACTATTCCGAACCATCTCCCAAGGCCGTCCCCTCGGATCACAGCCGCCCTCGGGTGGGAGCTGGACGAAGCGAACTGGTTACGGAGCAGTCGGCTTCCTACAGGATCGAGGGACACGGCTCCCAAGCCTCCGTCGGTAGCAAAGTTCGGCCCAGGGGACCCAACAGCCGGGCGCCCGTGGACGACTCAAGGCTGACGAATCCCCCGGAAAAGCCGTCGAAATCGAAAGGCCGGATGGGCGGGCTAGAACCGGCGCCCCTGGGCCTCGACGATCGGACGTAGTCCTTGAACGAGCTGGCCTAGAAGCTCTTCGGTAAGAGCCTGATCCTTGTCGCAGAGGGCTTCCTCCGGCTGCGGGTGAATCTCTACGATCAAACCGTCAGCCCCCACCGCTGCAGCTGCTAGAGCTAGGGGAACGACGAGATCTCGGCGACCCGCCGCGTGGGAAGGATCGACGATCACCGGCAAGTGAGTCTTCTCCTTGAGGACCGGTACCGCGCTGACGTCCAAAGTGCTTCTGGTAGCCGTTTCGAAGGTGCGAATGCCTCGCTCACAAAGGACGATCTGGTGATTGCCCCCGGCCATGATGTACTCCGCAGCCATCAGCAGCTCCTTGATGGTGGCACTCAAACCCCGCTTTAGAAGGACGGGCGCGCGGCTCTTGCCAATCTCCTTGAGGAGCGAGAAATTTTGCATGTTGCGCGCCCCCACCTGCAACATGTCCGCCCCTTCGGCGACTCTCATCACGTCTTCCGGCTGGAGAACCTCGGTGACGACCGGAAGCTCGTAGGCGTGACCGGCCTCCGCGAGGATTTCCAAACCCGGGAATCCCAGGCCCTGAAAAGAATAGGGAGAGGAGCGAGGCTTGAAGGCTCCCCCCCGCAACATGGCAGCACCGGCATCACGAACCATCGCCGCCGATGCCACGATCTGTTGGCGGCTTTCGACCGCACAGGGTCCCGAGATCAACACGAAGTTGTCCCCACCAAATTCGACATTGCCTACGGTGACGGTCCGCCGCTCACCGCTGAATGCCGGCTCGGTCAACTTGCCTTCGACCTTGGTGGGAGGGCAAACCGCACCGGTGGCCTCGAGGCCGACCTTCTTCTCTGTTGCATCCTCGGCAGCTGCACTCTCATTGCTGGCTCCCTCGTTACTGGCACCCACGGCATTGGCACCCTCGTGGCTGGGGCTCGGTGAAGTCGTTTCGGCTCTTCCCGACGGCGATGGCAACGGCAACGGACCCTCCACATCGGTACGGCGAGCATAGGAACCCAGCACCTTCAGGCGACTGGTGTGACGGCTCAGGGCTTTGATGGCTGAAGCCAAGGGCTCTTGCTCAGCGTGACCGTGAACGTCAACGTAAAATCTCGCCGCCCAGGGCTTCTCCGGTAGAGGCCTGCTCTCCAGCTTCGTGAGGTTGATTCCGTGCTCATCGAAAATCCTCAGGCACTCGTAAAGGGCGCCTGCCTGGTGCCGTACCACCATGACCAGGGAGGTCTTAGTCGGCTGCCGGGGATCCAGCGCTTCCGCCTCCGTGCCAATCAACAAGAACCGGGTGAGATTGGTTCGCTGGTCAGAGATGTCCCGGCGCAAGACCTGCAATCCCCAGAGCTGCGCCGCTTCTTCGGAAGCGATGGCACCGATGGCAGGGTCTTTGGCTCGGGCCACGCTGCGGGCTGCTCCTGCCGTATCGTGGTAGGTCTCCAATCGGGCTCCCACCAGACCGCCAAGAAACTTTTTGCACTGCTGTAGAGCGACCGGGTGAGAGCGCACCGACTCGAGGCCCTCGATTTGCGCCCCTTCCACGCCGAGCAGGCAATGCTCGACACTCCAAACTTCCTCACCGACCACTCTGACGGGACGATGAGCGAGGAGGTCATAGACCTCGTTGATGGAACCCGCGATGGTGTTCTCAATGGGCAGCAAGGCATACCCCACCTGCCCCGCTTCCAGAGCGTCCAAGACAGCTGTAAAGCCGCGAAAACCGACTCGATCCAAACGCTCCACGTCGCGACTCGCAAACAGCTTGGTGATCGCCAGGTCGCTGTAGGAGCCGGGCATGCCCTGGTAGGCCACCCGCACTGCCGAAACCGCTGAGGCAACCTCGGGTCGATCCAGGTGGCGCTCCTGGTCGCGGCGGGAATAGTTGAGAAGCTCCCGCAGGACTCGGCCCACAAAATAGGGGCTGAGCCCCTCCTGAGCGGCCGCCTGGGCCCAGACCTCAAAGATCTCTCGTTCTCGATCTTCATCTCGCAAGGGCGCCTGCGGGTCATCGCGTTTGACTCCCCCAATATTCCGAACCAATTCCATTCTTCGCGCCAAGAGGGCGATGAAATCGCGATCCAATTTATCGATGGAGTCTCGGTACTCGGTGAGAGAGTCTGCAGAGGCACTGTTTTGGTGGGTCATGGCGGGTCTCCTGGTGGCTTTAAAAAAATAGCAAATAGAACACAGGAAATATCAAATCGACTCCTGCCTACCCCGATAAGGATACCGTAGGTATGGGGTGGTTAGAGGAATAGACCTCAGTAGGTATACAATCGCCCCAACTCATACAGGGATAGGGGTCAATTTCATGTCCATCAAAACACTTTCTGAACTCTTTCTGGTTGCGGCCGGCTACAACAAACCGGATTGCCTACTCCACAAAGTTGACGGCAAATACGTCCCCATCTCCACCGCTGAGTTGGTCCGTGACGTGCAGAGGCTGGCCAAGGCTCTGAGCGATGCTGGCGTCAAAAAGGGAGACCGTATCGGTCTCATGGCGGAAAACGGCCCCCATTGGCCCACCGTCGATTTCGCCGTACTCTCCCTGGGCGCAGCGCTGGTCCCGGTCTACCCCACCCTACCGCCGGATCAAGCGGCCTACATTGCCCGGGACAGCGGAGCCAGCATCATGTTCGCTCAGGGTAAAGAGCGCGCCGAGGGCTTCCAGGAGCACCTCGATTCCCTACCGGAACTCAAACGCATCATCCTGATCCCTGTAGGCGACGAAGCCGTGGAAGGGACGACCGACCTCCAGGACCTCATCGCCCAAGGAGAAGGGGCAGATCCCGCCGAATTCGAGAGGCGGTCCAAGGAACCCCAACCAGACGACTTGGCGACCTTCATCTATACCAGTGGCACCACGGGCCACCCCAAAGGGGTCCGCCTGAGCCACGGAAATATCACTTCGAACCTCCTCGCTGGCCTGGAGTATCTGGACATCGAGAGTTCCTTTACCAGCCTCTCCTTTCTCCCCTTGTCTCACTCTTTCGAGCGCACCGTGGACTACATCTACTTCTACCGGGGCTGCACCATTGCCTACGCCGAATCGGTCGCTGCGGTAGCTCAGAACCTTCAAGAGGCGAAGCCGCACGTGTTCGTCTCTGTGCCCCGGGTCTACGAGAAAGTTCTGGGAAGAGTTCATGAGAACATCGCCTTGAGCTCGCCCCTCAAGCAGAAGATCTTCCACTGGGCCGTCGGCGTCGGTCGAGAAGCGGTTCCCTACCGCCTCGCCGACAAGACACCGCCGGGCCTGCTCGGCATCAAGCTGGCCATCGCCGACTCCCTGGTATTCGGCAAGATCCGTGAACGCCTCGGAGGCCGTTTCCGGTTCGCCGTCTCCGGCGGCGCCCTCTGGCTCGGGATGTGGCGGAATTCTTCTGGGGTGCTGGCATTCCGATCTTCGAGGGCTATGGCCTCTCCGAGACCTCACCAGTGCTGACCCTCAACTACAAAGGCAACGCCCGCCTGGGAACCGTAGGAAAGGCAGCTCCGGGCATCGATATCCGCATCGCGGAAGACGGTGAGATCATCGCTCGTGGCCCCAACATCATGCAGGGGTACCACAATCTCCCCGAAGCCACCGCGGAAGCCATCGACGAAGATGGTTGGTTTCACACCGGCGACATTGGACATATCGACGATGATGGTTTCCTGGCGATCACCGACCGCAAGAAGGAGCTGATCATCAATGCCTATGGCAAGAACATCGCTCCTGCCCCCATTGAGAACTCCCTCAAAGCGAGCCGGTTTATCGGCCAAGTGATGATCATTGGCGACCGCCGAAAGTTCCTCACGGCTCTCGTAGTGCCTGAGTTCGAGACCCTCGTGGCCTGGGCGGGTACTCAAGGCCTGGCCACGGATAACATCGCCGAGCTACTGCAGCAGGATGCCGTCCAGGACCTCTATAAATCGGAATTCGAGAAGGTCAACGGAGGCCTTGCCAAGCATCAACGAGTCGGGGCCTGGGAGCTTCTGCCGGAAGAGTGGAGCATCGAAGGCGGCGAGATGACGCCGACTTTGAAAATCAAGCGCCGCATCATCAACAAAAAATTCGCCGACGTCGTGGAAGGGATCTATCAGCGTTCCGGTGGCGACTAGATCCTCTGGAACGATCGAGATCATCACCGGCTGAACCAACCGAAAGACCTTTTCGCAAGGGCTAGCCCCTCGGTGGTGGCCGGGTGAAACCAAAAGGGAGTCAAGGCATCCGTGGCGGACGCATTTCACCTGGAGACTAGCGCCAGTGGTCTGGCAGCTCTCACTTTCGATCTACCCGACAGCCGCGTCAATCTGTTCACTCGGGAAGCCCTGGAAGAGCTTCGAGATGTTTTGGCGGATCTGCCAGCCCGCCAAGACATCGGTTGCCTGGTACTGCTCTCTGGCAAAGACAGCTCGTTTTGTCACGGAGTGCAGGTCGACCTGCTAACCCACCTAGAAAGTGCTTCCCAGGGGACCGCAGGATCCCAGGCGGGACAGGCTCTGTTCAGTTCCTGGGCCCGGCTTCCTTTCCCTACGGTAGCCGCGATTCGATCTACCTGTGTTGGCGGCGGCACAGAGCTCGCCGTCGCTTCGACCTTCCGAGTCCTCTCGGACCGTAAGGATCTCCGTATCGGGCTTCCGGAGGTACGCCTGGGAATCCTGCCCGCTTGGGGTGGTTGTGTACGCCTCCCCAGACTGATCGGCCTTCCCAATGCTCTCGAGTTGATTCTCTCCGGAAAGAGTATTCCTTCCTACAAAGCCTTGAAGATGGGTTTGGCGGATGCTTTGGTTCCCGATTCCGGATTCCTACACCATGTTCGCGACTTCGCCCTCGACAAGGTGCAGCAGCGGTCTGAGCTCCCAGGAGACCAAGACCCTCGGGAGAGCTTGCTGACCCGCAACCCGTTGGGGCGAAGATTGATCTTCGATCAAGCCCGTCGACGAATTCTCGACAAGAGCCGGGATACCTACCCGGCCCCCTTGCGCGCGGTGGAAGTGATCCGCATGGGTATCGAAGATGGCCCCGAAGTAGGTTTCGCGGCGGAAGCTCGTGCCCTCGGAGAGCTCGCCACGGGAAAAGTGTCGCAGAATCTCTTACACGTGTTCCAACTCCACCAAGGGGCGAAGAAAAGCAATCCAACCACCCCTGAGGTCGCGCAGATCCAGCGGACCGCGGTGGTGGGAGCTGGACTCATGGGATCCGCCATCGCCCACTCCATCGCCACCAAAGCACAGCTGCCGGTCGATCTCCTGGATCGCAACCAAGACGCTCTCGAGGCGGCTCTCGAGAGCTCCGCTACGCTGATCTACAACCGCACCAAACGCCGCCGCATGACGCCACCACAAGGTCGCCAGGCGATGGCGATGCTGCGTCCGGTCCTGGAGTTGGAGCAATTGAGCCAAGTCGATCTGCTGGTCGAGGCCGTCAGTGAGGATCTAGCCGTCAAGGAGCAGCTTTTGGTGGGAGCCGCGCAGCAGCTGGCGGCGGACTCCATACTGGCAACCAATACTTCCTCCCTCACCGTCAGCAGCGTCGCTGAGAACATTCCTCACCCGGACCGAGTCGTGGGTCTTCACTTCTTCAATCCCGTCAACCGGGTTCCCCTGGTCGAAGTCGTGGCCGGCAAAGAGACCTCGGAAAGGACGGTTCTCCGAGCCGCCAATTTCGTCCGCAGCCTGGGGAAGACCCCCATGAAAGTGGGTGACTGCCCTGGATTTATCGTCAACCGGCTGCTGATTTTCACTATGGTAGAAGCGCTCTGGCTCCTGGCGGATGACTTTGCCATCGAAGCTGTCGATGAAGCGATCACCAAGTGGGGTTTACCGATCGGGCCGTTCGCTCTCATCGATCGAGTCGGCATCGATATCGCCTTCGCCGTGGCCCAACGATTGAGCGAAGCCTATGGGGATCGGTTGAAGCTCCCCCCCTGGAACCCCGAGGAGATCTTTTTTGCCCGCGACCTCCTCGGTGCCAAGCAGGGTGGTGGGTTCTATCGCTACCAGGGACAGCGGCCCAAGGGCGTGGAAACCAATATCTATTCCTGGCTCGGTTTGCCTTCCGGAAAACGCCTCGCTGACCCAGTTGTCACCCTGGATCGGCTCTTACTACCCATGGTCAACGAGGCGGCTCGCTGCCTCCAAGAAGGTATCGTGGAGACGCCCCACCAAATCGACTTGGCGATGGTTCTCGGTGCTGGATTTCCTCCTTTTCGCGGCGGCCTGTGCCGATGGGCAGACGCTCAGGGATTGGCGACGATCCTGCGGCAGCTGGAACGGCTGTCAGACTCCCTAGGAGAGAGATTTGCCCCCTCCGAGGCCCTACGGGAAATCGACCAAAGGGGTGGGTTTTATGGTTGATCATGGAGAGATCTGGAAGGTCGGGCGTCCTCCAAGCGGGCTCCAGCGTCTCCCTTCGGAGACGAAATCGGAGGTGGTGGTCGCCGGAAACTCCCTAGTCGACTCCAGCATCCGTCAGCCAGCTCATGACAGTGGAATGGAATGATACTTGCTTCTACCTGGTTACCTATGACGAGTCCGAGGCTTCGTTCAAGCCTCGATTTGATTTGCTGAGTTAAAGGAGGTTCAGAGTGCGAAAACAACTTTGGGGCATCATGGTTCTGGTCGCCGCCACCTCTCTCGCCCTGCCCCTGGTGGCCCAGGACCAACTCGAGGCTCCGTTCACCGATGAGGTCAACGTAACCGAAGTCCTACTAGACGTGCAGGTCAATGACAAGGGCGGCAACGTCATTATCGGCCTCGACAAGACCGACTTCATCGTCGAAGAAGACGGGAAGCCTATCGAGATTGACAGCCTGACCTTCTACAGCAACCGTGTCCTTGAAACCCCCGCAGAGGACCTCCGGGCCAAAGGGGTTTCCCTGGACGAGGTTCCGCAAGATCGCTATTTCATCGTTCTCTTCGAGGATCAGCTCAGTCGGGCTGCAGATGCCCCCCGTTTGGTGAGCCGCCAACTCGATGCTGGACGCCAGACCAAGGAGTGGATTCGGAGCGAGTTGCTGCCCGGAGACTGGGTCGCCATCTTGAGCTACGACTTCAAGCTCAAACTTCACCAAGACTTCTCCCAGGACCGTAGCGACCTGATGGCTGCCGTGGATCGCGCTGTGCGCTCCAAGGATGCCGGTAACTGGCCCTCTCGCATCGCCAACGACGGTGCCCCCTCTCTAGCGACAGGCATGCCTCAAGGAAAAGAGCTTCGCAAAGAGACCAAGAGAATCTATGACGCGCTTCAGGTGCTGGCGCGAGCTGCCGGCAAAGTGCAGGGCAGAAAGAACCTGCTCTTTTTCAGCCTGGGATTCGGCGACCTCGACTCCTTCGGCCAATACCGTCCCGACCCTCGGTACTACCCGCCCACCATGCGAAATCTCAATGACAACAATGTCGCGGTTTACACCATCGACATCACACCCTCGGGAACTCGCCATGCCATGGAAGACGCCTTGAGCCATCTGGCTCTCGATACGGGCGGTGAATACCTGTTCAACTTCACCAGCTTTCTGACCCCGTTGCGCAGAGCTTCAGAGGCCAACAACGGCTACTACCTGATTAGCTATCAGGCCAAGCATGAGCCTAGGAAGTCGGGATATCAGAAGGTAAAGGTAGCGACGCGCAACCCCGAGTTCAAGGTGAGGGCCCGGTCCGGGTACCTCTATGGAAATTGAGCGAGGGAGGTAGGTTGTTCGGCAAGGATTTAGCCGTCAGGTTGGCATTCAGCCAACATCGAGGCTCGGGTCTTAGCTCTTCTCGATGGCGACCAGAACCACCGTGACGTTGTCCAGCCCACCACGGGAATTTGCTGCCTGAACCAGGCTGCGACAGGTTGATTCCAGCCCCGCGTCCAAATCCACGGCGCTATGAATATCGCCGTCGTTGAGCATCGTGGTGAGCCCATCGGAGCACAGGAGGTAGAGATCCCCCTCTTCCACGACAATCTCCCGAGTATCGACGATCACATCGCTCTCGCCACCGAGAGCGCGGGTGATGACGTTCTTCAAAGGATGCACCCGAGCCTGCTCCGCTGAGAGAAACCCCGCCACCACTTGTTCATTGACCCAGGTGTGATCTTGGGTCAGTAGCTCCAGGCGATCCCGATGCACTCGATAAGCACGGCTGTCCCCTACATGGGCCACCACCGCCTTGTCTCCCTGAAGGAGAAAGCCAACCACCGTTGTCCCCATCCCATACAGGGAACCATCTTCCCGAATCGCCCCGAGAACCTGTTGGTGGGCCCGGCGCATCGCCTCTGCGAGTACTCGAGAGTGCGCTTCGTCTTTGGAGCCATTGCCATCAGCCAGCAGGTCTTCCTGGCGGGCAGTTTCCTGGTGAGCCGTTTTCGAGACGGTATCGTGAATGGATTGAACAGCGATCCTCGAGGCGACCTCACCGTGGCTATGCCCGCCCATCCCATCCGCGACAACCGCCAAGCGGTTTTCCGCATCAATGCCGAAGCAATCCTCATTGTGGGACCGCGCGAGCCCGACATCCGACAAACCACAGGCTCGAATACGAAAACTCAAGTCGCCTTCCCGAAGAAGCCGGAACGCCCCTTCTTACTGGTCTTCTTCAGCCGTTCCAGAGCGGCCCGGATTGGCTCTTCGCTACCGCCCCACTTCAAGGCAAGGGTGTAATACCTCTCCGCCTCGTCGGTTTTTCCCACCTTCTCGAAAAACTCAGCAGCAGCCTGGGTGTAGCGAAAATTCATCGGTTCGAGGTCACAAGCTCGCTCGAAGGCTGCCAATGCTTGCTGGCGCCAACGGGATTCATGGCTACAAGCCAGCCCCAGGTGATACCAGGTCTTGGCGTTGGCAGGATCTGTTTTCGCAGCGCGGTGAAAGTTGTCAGCAGCGGCGGGAAAGTTCTTTTCCCGGTAAGCTTTGACTCCCCGCTGCATGTAGACCTTCAACAATTGATCTGGATCGGGCCCTGATTGCTCCACCATAGGCGTTGCCAGATCCTGATCGTGCTCGCGACGGCGCATAGGGTTGGACAAGACATTGAAGGCTTCCGTAACTTTCTGAAAGCTCTCCTCCGCCTTGGCTTTCCCTTCGCCGGGAAACCGATCCGGATGCATTTCCTTGGCGAGCACGAGGAAACGCGCGCGCACCTGATCGGTGGTCGCATTCTGGGCTACCCCAAGGACTGTGTAGTAGTTCGTCGCCATCTGACGATTCCTATCTTACTTTGATTCTATACAGCCGATCCGCAGTTTTACGAACCGGATCCGGAACATTCCTATCTCTCCGAACATCTTTCAAGTCTCGCACAGACAGCCGAGGAACCAAGCGCACGGCAACACCGACGGGCGTTCGGGGGTTACGGACCAGGGCCGCCATGATCAAGTAACGGCTCATCCATTGTCGATTGCGGCAAATCGCACTGAGTATCTCGTCATGAGAGTTTCGGTTCAGGCTGATGTTTTCTATCTCCTGATCCGAGAACTGGTTATTGGTCAGACAGGCGAGCGCTACGGTGGAGTTGGTATCCCGAATCAGAATACCCCGCATCACTCGTGATGCACCTCGAGTCAAAGTCATCCGAACCGGAATACTCAACATCCGAATCTGTTGTTCCGTCAACCCGGTCAGGTCGTCTACCTCGCCTTCAGAGGGAACCGCCTTTTTGACGGCTTCGATAGCGACCTCAACCTCTTCCGGGGAAGCCTCTTTGACCTCCACCGGCTCCTCCGCCTTGCGTTCCCTGGGCAAGAGGTGCTCGCGATACTCAGCGATACGGCGCTTGGCATAGAGACTCAGATGGGGATTCAGCTCCAGGGCTTCCAGGATTCGTGGTTCCTCGACGATGGCGTCCTGCCGCAACAAGAGAATCTCTTGTAGGTCCGGCGAAAGATTCGCCGCCACGGCGCGGAGCAGCGAGCGCGGAACATCTCGGCGCTGCAGAATCGCTTCCAGGATCTCCGGCGAATCTACCTCGAGAGCAAAGAAGCTCAAGACTTTGGACGAGGCTTCTTCGGCCAAAAAACTGGCGACCAATTTAGGAGTCAAGTTCCGAAGCGCCCCTAAGGCCCGCTCAGCGACCTCCGGATCTGATCCTCTTGCCAAAGAGATTTGTAGGGGAATCAGCTCGCTGGGAGGGACCGGTAGAACTCCACCGGCAGCCATCATCTGCAAGTCGCGGCTGCCTCCGGAAAGAACTTGCTCCACCAGTGAAGCGGAGGCACTCATGGTTCGATTCCAACGGGTGGCTCGGTTGCCTCAGACTGAGCATCCCGTAGCTCCGCCACCGTTCCTAGGTCGAGTCGAAGACCACTGAGAACCCGTCCTTCACTGCCCCCAAGATCGTAGGGGAGACCATTGATCTCCACCTTGACGCCTCCAGAGTTGCCCAACTTCCTGAACAAAACACTCTCTTGGGCATCGATCTGAAGCGGTTCTCCCGGTAGATAGGTCTGGGTGATTCTCGAAGCTCCCCCGTCGACGACCGCATCGACCCAGCAGTCTCGGGTAAATTCCAAGGTAACCCTCAGGGGAACCTCAGGAAGCTCCGGCTCGGGAGGAGGGGGAGGAAGATCAGCTGGCAGGTCTCGAACTTCAGGGACGGGAGGAGGAACGAACTCTTCGCTGGGCTCGACTTTCTCCAGCTGAGCCTTTTGTTCCTGCCGTGCTGCAGAAAACCATAGAACCGCCGCAACAACGGCGATGAGAACCGCAAGCAGTACCAATAAAGGCATCAGACTGCGATCGTTCTTTCGGGTTCCGGAAGACTCTTCTTCCGGCTCTGGCTCGCCTTCCTGGAGAGCCCGCAGGTAGTGATTGATCACCTCGTCGGCATCCAACCCAACATAGGCCGAATACTGCCGCAGGAAGCCCTTCGCGAACACCGGCGCCGGTAGGATCTCGAATTGATCCTGCTCGAAGGCTTGAAGGTAACGCAGGCTAATCTTGCTGCTCTCCGCCACCTCTCTCAAGCCGATTTGACGCACCTCCCTTTGCTGCCTCAGCCAGGACCCGAAAGTGATGCCATCGGAGTCCGGCCCTTGCCATGGAGGTTGCCTGCTGGAGCTGCGCTTTGCGCCGGTCATGTTTCGTGCTGTTGGTTCTGCCTGGCAGCCCAGCCGCGAGATCTTTCGCGGAGGTCCCCAGTCCTGCCGATTGTAATGCAAACAAAGGCTTTTCGGGGAATTGCCATATCCCTCGGCAGAAGCCTTTTCACCTCAACCTATTTCTGGACTCCGCTGGATCCCCTAACAGCAGCCGCGCGCGACGCCGTACCACCGTGGGTAACCGTACATCTTGGGCCACCGCCTTTTGGTCCATCTTCTTCAAACCACCGAGCAAACCTACCGCGATCACCGGTGGTGTCCGAGGGTTGCGAACCAAGGCCACTCGGATCGGGTAGCGCCGCCCCCACCGTCGATTGCCAGCCACGGTCTTGAGCACCTCCGGCGGTGCCCCTTCGTGGCTCACCAACGGCATCAACAAGCCTTCGTTGAGGCGAGGGTTGTCCAACAGTGCACCGATCACCCGGGAGTCCGAGTCGAAGCGCAAGTGCATGATCACTCCATGGCCGGCCCGGCGCCCGATGGACATCCGTTCGCCCACGGCGAGGCTGGAAACCCGAGCCACAAGATGCCTTTCTGCTCCTCGGCGCACCAAGGGAGGAGCCCGCATATCGAGGCCTATCTCCATAAGGTCGCGCCAAAAAAGAGTCGGGATGAGGCGCATCGAATGAACTTGAGGAGTCTTGTTGTGACGAGCCAGGTCACGCCGCAACTCGTAGATAGCCAAGAGTCGCCGCTCCTTCATCAACCTCTCAATAATCTCCGTAGAGACGAAGGAATTACGTAAGACCATGCGCACCGCTGCCACATCCATCCCTGCTGCATGCTCATCGACGAGTTGAACTAGCTCTTCCGCGGCAGCTTCACGAAGCTGTCGAAGGTGCTCATTGTCCACCGAGATAGACATCTTCTTACTCTACCGCTTCTTAGCC
Organism: Deltaproteobacteria bacterium; assembly: GCA_022601195.1. Classification (GTDB taxonomy): domain Bacteria; phylum Acidobacteriota; class Thermoanaerobaculia; order Multivoradales; family JAHZIX01; genus JAHZIX01. The sequence continues at coordinate 144,244 of JAHZIX010000028.1, read as the reverse complement.
CTCCTCCTGAAGCGCACTTTCTGGTATCTTCCTGCTTCACCTATGGCGATCTCACGAGAAATTCAAACTGCCCTTGATCGGGGCGACTTCGATGCCATTGAAACTCAATGGCTCGCGCACAGCGGCGAAGCTCCCGATGACCTTGACTATTTCGTCGGCATTGCCCGGGCCCTAGTAGGCACCGGGGAATCCGACCGAGCTCGATTCTTACTCGAGCTGCTCTACGACCTGCTGGGCCAAAAAGAGCTGTGGCAAATACGCCTGAAGCTCCTACAACGAGCCGGGCACATCCTCTTTGAAACTCCGGAGGAAGGTCACGAGGCGATACTGGCGACCCTCGGCGAGCTCTACAAATCCCACTCGAACTACAAAGAGCTGCTCGATAAGCTCGGTCTCAACCGCGCCCCCCAGGATGTCCCCAAGACCTGGGAAAAGGTGGGTAGGTTCCAGAATCTGATGTCCTTCGACATCGGCACCGTGGTGCGCATGAAGGGAAAAGGGGCAGGGCGTATCATCGACGTCAATCTTCCTCTTCAGAGCCTGAAGATCGATTTCGAGAAATTTCCGGCCCTGATGGTTGGCTTTCGAGCAGCTTCCAAGATGCTGATTCCTCTGGAATCGGACCACTACTTGGTACGCAAGCTGGAAACTCCCGACGAGATGAAGGCCCTGGCCCTCAAAAGCCCGGCTCAGCTTCTCGGCATGCTGCTGCAGAGCTTTGGGGAGCCCATGACGGGAGCGGAGATCAAAACGCACCTGAGCGGTATCGTTCCCGACAAGAAATGGGCGAGCTGGTGGAGCACTGCTCGCAAACACCCGCAGGTGATCACGCGAGGCAAGGGCCGCCAGACCTACCAATGGGCTGACACCACTGCAGATGCTTTCGAAGCTCTGTGGCTCGCCTTTACCGCCGCCGCTCCGCGGGCCAAACTAGATCTCTACCGCCGGGACGCCAAACGAGACGAGGGCCTTGCCCAGCGTATGGTCGAGAGCCTTCGTGAGCTTGGCAGTCGTTCCACTCAGTCCGATCCGAGTCTGGCCGTGGAGACTTGGTACGAGTTAGAGCGGGGCGGAACAGCGCCGAAGAATGTTTCCTGGGAACCTCGGAACTTGTTGGCCGAGCACGAAAATCCCTTCGAAGTCCTTCGCGCCATCCAAGATCGCGGCCGACGAGAGCTGGCCTACGCCCAATTTCAGGAAATTAGCTCGAACTGGCCCAATGTGTACGAACAATTGCTTCGCCACGAGCAGGAGTCCGCTCTCTTGAGCTCCTTGGCAGATGCTGTCATCAGTGTCCAGCCCGAGGCATTCCAGCGCTACACGGAGCAACTCATCAGCCAGCCTCGAAAACAACCAGCCGCCTTCGTCTGGTTGGCGGAACGGGCAGCGGATGACCCGGATCTTCTCGGCAAGAGCCCCTTGCGCTTGCTCTCCCAACTCCTCTCGAGTTTGCAGGACGACAGATTCGCTCCCTATCGCGCTTCACGAATGGTACCTCTATTCGAAAGTGGCGGTACGGTACCGAGACTCCTGCCCTTCATCGAAATGGAACAGGCGGAACAAGCCAAGACGGTGATCTCTCGGGCGGCTGGCCTAGAGGAGTATCAGCGGCAAGCCCTGGTCAGCTCCCTGGAACTCAAGTTCGCTTCCCTACGGCAGGATGCAGAAGCTCCTCTCTACGCCCTACCGGCTTCCATAGACACCAAGCGGGAAGAGCTTCGAGAGTTGCGACTGGTGGAGATTCCGGCCAACCGCACCGCCATCGAAGAAGCTCGAGCCATGGGTGATCTACGAGAAAACTTCGAATACAAGAGCGCTCGGCAGCGCCATGAGTACCTCAACTCCCGGTTGGCGGCTCTGAGCCATGACCTTTCCAGGGCGCAACCGATCGATTTGAGCCATGACGATATCTCGACGGTCCATGTGGGAACTCGGGTAGAGCTATCCGCAGAGGACTCTCCGAATCGGGTGCTCTCCATTCTCGGCCCCTGGGAGAGTTCCCCAGAAGACGACATCATTTCCTACGAGTCCGAGCTAGCCAAGGGACTTCTGGGGAAAAAGCCTGGGGAGTCCTGCTCCACCAGCGGTGTTCAATACACGATCGTCCAGATCCTGGCTTATCAATAGCCCTCTTTGGGTCACGCCTACTCCCCGAGGCCATTGGTGGCCGTGGGGAGTAGAGACTCCAAGGTCTACCCAGAAAATCGACCGAAGGCTCTCCAGAGAATCGAGGGGCTAGCAGGCGCTGGCTCTCCAGGTGAAAGCCTACCCCCCGCACCCTCCAGATCGATCCATTCGGCTCTCTTTCCACACAAGCTGGGCCGCAGAGGGATTCCACGGGGAACTCTGTCGGTCCAACCCCCGGCTCTTCTTGGTCATCAGCCACCGGTACCCTTGGCCTCAGGGAGAGCGGTGGAGTGCCGAAAAGGAGACCCTGCCACCGAGCCACCACTTCCCCCTGAGCGCCAGTCGCAAGGCGAGGGGTTCCCAATGGATCGTGGTGAACATAGTGCCTCTGGGAACCGGGGCCTAGCACCCCAAGGAGGCCTTCTTGGTCATAGAGCAGATCTTTCTCATGGAGCATGGCGCCCCCCCCTTCCTGCGCCCCAGGGGTGCCTTCCTGGAACCAGGATCGCAGGATCCTCCCTCGAAGATCCCGCTGAAACCATCGAATGGCTCCATCGACGCTATCGTAGGTGGCGATGCGCTGGTTGCCCGGGCCATAGAGATGAATCTGTAACTCATCGTCCGGAGAGTAGCGCCGAAAGGCGAGTAGCTGGTTCAAGGCATCCCACTCGAGGATCGTGTTGAGGCTTCCGTCGTCCCTCCTCCCCCAGCCCAGCCGCCGACCTGAGGTGTCGTATCGCACCTCGCCGGAGGCTGCCTTATCGAGGCGGACATCCCCATGGGTACCAGCTCGTAGCTGCCCCCAGCTGCGCAGCCGATTCTTCTCATCGACCCCGAAATACTCCGAGGTGACCTCATTCATCTGTCGGGAAAGGAGATTGTCGAAACCATCGTAGGACCGCCCCTCCCGCAGCAACTCTCCGCCAATTCCCACTCGAGCAAGAATCGGCCTTCCAGCGGCATCCAGGATCCTACGATCCTCTCCGGAGCCCCAGAGACGCCCCGCGTCGTCGTAGCGATAAAAGCCGCTGTCGAAACGAGATTCGCTCCCCCGAAGGTAGCGAAGGCGGCGGATTCGGGGCTGGCCATGGAGATCGGGCCCCCGTAAGCCTAGGATGCCGTTGCCAAAGAGCGTTCTCTGGAGCTGGAAATCCCCTCGATAGGTATAGGTAGCAGAAAAGTCCACGGGAGAGTGGATACTGACGACCTGATCCGCCTGGTATTTGGTCGTCACCCGATGAGAGAAACCCGGCGCATCCTCCTCCTCGGAACAGACTGGCCCCATACACTCTGGGTACTGCAGCTCAATGAGACGCCCGAGGGCATCAAAGCTCCAGCCGGTGGTGAACTCGGGGCCTGTTTGAGCTGGGCCCCCGGAAGGTATCCAGTCGATCCTGGTAGTCCGATGGCTACGGAGCCCCAAGGCTCCTCGATAGCGATAGGTCTCGGTCACTCGCCAATCGGAGACAGGCCCTGGGGATCCGAGGTAGTTGTGGCGCACTTCCTTCACCAATTGCCCATAAGCTCGATCTTGGGAACTCGTTAGGGTTCCGTCCCTCGGGGCCGCTGCCCTCGGAGGCTCTTCCCTCAGATCATTCGTCCCGTTCGCCTCTCCCCAGAAAAATTCCTGCCAGATCCGTTCTCCCTCTCGGACCCGGATGAGACGACCGCCGGCATCGCGATCGAAAGAGAGCGCGTGCTCGCCATCGGATCTCTCCAACAGCTCTCCGAGGGCATCTCGGCGATAGTGGATGGAACCGAAGGGGGAGGAAGCCTCGCCAAGCTCCGGATGACGCTCCTCCACGAGAAAACCTCGCCCGTCCCGTATCCAATGACGCACCTGCGACCGCTCTCCCACCTGCCGCTCCACTCGAGTCCTCGCACCGAACGGATCCGTTTGGTAGACCTCCGAGTAGACAGGTCCCTCGAAGCGCGACAAATCGCCCCGAAAATCGAACCTTCTCTCGGTGACAACCGGTTCCCTTCGCTCCGAGAGGGACAGTCGCATCTGCACCGTTTCTCGCACCCCCCGGACCCCGAAGAAGGAGAAATTCCGCTGCGTTCCATCGGGAGCGGTCACCTGCCCGGGTCGGCCAAAGGAATCGTAGTTTGAAAAAACCTCACTCCACCGTTCATCGAAGCTGGCGGAGTCCTGCCAGGCACTCCTTGTCTTCAAATGGCCCGCTGGGTCATAGGAAAAGCGGCGTTGAGACGGACCCAGCTCGCCGGTATCGAGGGCCCTCAGAACCTCTTGCCGGCTCCGGCGACCAAAGGGGTCAAAACTGTCGATTTCCTTGGTGAAGAGCTCCCCCTCCAGGTCCCACTGCAATCTTTCCGTGGAACGAGAGCTGTCATCCGGACTGCGGTAAACCCAGGTGGTCGTGGCTTCCCGCAGGGAGGCTTCCGGGCGTCTTCGAATCTTTCGACCTAGGCGGTCAATCTGCCAACTCGTGCGTTGATTCCCAGGGGAGAAAGTCGCCGCTGCCAGCCCGGAATCGCCGTCAATGGTGGCTCGAAAGGAAAATGGAAAACCCGGCCTTCTACGGCTAGCGAGCTGTAGATGCTGGTAGGTGAGCACCTCCCGATACTCGGTATTTCCAGAAGGATCCTCTGTGGGACAGAGCGCATCCGTAGAAAGGGTCGCTCCGTCTCCCCCCAGGCGTAGCTCTGAGACCGGCAAACCAGCATCGACACCTGGTCGCTGCCCTCTCTGCCAATGAACCACCACATCCGATTCTCCTCGGCCTTGGGCTTGAGCAAAGTATCTGGCACAAAGAGGCTGGCCGGCTGCATCCACCTCATAGTCGGTCCGGTAGGTCTGACTGCCCTTGGATAGACTTCGAGAACCCAGGCGGCCCAAAACCCAGGGCTCGTCGGCAGAGGGATAGATCTGTTGAAGATCTACCTTGGGAAACAGCCCCTCCGAGGCTTCCGGCTCCAGGCCCGCATGACCCTGGATCCAACCGAGGCGCTCTTCGAAACGGACCTCCGGCGGCCCTTCGAAGTCATCCTTGACAACCACGCGGCGCGGCGAACCCAGACCGTTGAAATCGTGCCAAGTCCGCTCCAAGAAACGATCTTCGTCGTCATGGAAAACAGTCCTCTCACCGGTCAGGCTCCTATTGACGGGGAAGCAAGGAGCCCCCTTCGAGATGGCGGCGCAGGGATGCGGGGCTGGTTCGGCAGCGAACTTCAGGTAAACCGACCGCAGCTTATCCCCTGGCTGGCAGGAAGCTCTGACAGCGCATTGGTACATCTCCCGAGAGAGGGAACCTGCTTCCCCTTCCCTGCCAGGTGAATCGTCCCCCTGAACCGGTAACCATTGCCGAGAGAAGGCTGGCCCCGCAGGAGCCCCCTCAGCCTCCGCGCCAGCCCTTTCAAGAGACGTAAAGAAGACCTCTTGGGAGAAGCGGCCGTCGACCGCTGGCCCCGTGACGGTAGAACGGCGGTGGGTCAGAGCCGAAGCCCCATCCGTTTTCGGACGATGCCTCATTTCGGAGGAGATCTCCCAAGCCCCATCGACGGCTCCATCCGGCAACAGCCGCTCTTTTCGAGATATCCCTGGGTAAGAGGACCACGACGGCCCATCGGTAACAACCTGGTCGCCAGCACGGGCGCCGGAGGGCCAGGTAGGAAAATCCCAGGACTCCCAGCTATAGCCCACGCGCCCCCCGGACGGCAGAGTCAGCTCCTCCAATTTGCCGGACAGATCCGAGCAAGCCTCGGAAGAGCTCTCCTTTACTTTGAAGAAAAAGTCTTGTTGGGTAGGGATGTCGATACGCCTCAACACAGAAGCGGCCAGGCGTTGCGCTCCGACTGGTTGTTGCTCTCCTTCCACAGGGAGCCCCAGACATCCCCGCGCAAACTCTTCTTGCCGGTACTTCAGCGTGAAGACGGTTCGCTGGCCGCCGAAAGCCGCTAGGTCGACTTCTAGGAGGAGGCGGCGCAGCGCTCCTACCTCCTCAACGCCCTTGGCTCGAGCAGCGCCGGCTCGAGCACTAGATGTTCCTTGCATCGGTGGGTCAGGACGAGCGAAGCGAAGAAAATGCTGACGCCCGGTGCTATCCCCCAAGGTCCAGATTTCTTCCTCCGGAGATCGGGACTGATATTGGATCGTCAACTCGTTGCCGTAAGAGTCCACCATCCCAGCCAAGCGCCAGCAACCGGTGACACCCTCCCCACAGAACAACGTTCCGGCCATAGCCCCCGTTCGTTCGAAGACCGAGACCACTCCATCGCCCCGCTCCACCGTGACCTTTTGGGCAGACTGCTCCTTGAGGCGGAGGCGGCTGCCATCCAAGGTGTAGCTCACCCTCCGGCCCCAAGAATCCAAATGAGGTCGATCTTCAAGGTCATAGAACCGATGCTCGGAGCCATCCGGGGCCACATAGAGCCAACTGGAAGGAGGACCTGAGGAGGATTGGCGGTGAGGCCAAAGGCTTTCTCCCACCGAGTCCAGACCCGCCGGAGGTTCGGCGCGGTAGAGACGGCCGAAATGCAGCTGCCAACCGAGACCGGCATTGGATTCGGGGTGAGGAACCGAGAGAGTCAGAGAACCCGCCGGGGGATCCTCCAGAGCTTCTTCCTCCGATTGCCAAGGTCCTCCACAGGGATTGCCCTCGGCCCCACAGTTCAGGACTACCCTGCGCCAAACATTGGAGTTATAGAAAAGACGAAACTGGTATGACAGGAGCGGCCCCACCGAGTAGGTCCCCCCCAAGGGCAATTCGAGCAGGAGGCGCCCGGTCGCCAAGTCGATCGTTTCGAAGTCCTCCCCTTGAAACTCGTGGCGATGGTCGCGCCGCCCGCGCTCTTCCCATTCAGCAACAGCGCCGGGCCAAGGAGGCGCCGCTTCCTCGCTGATCTGAAAGGTGGCGCTCTGGGGTGCGGTCCAGTTGCCGGCAAAGTCTGCGACCATCGCTTCCAGCACGATCGATCCAGGTTCCGCCCCAGGTGCTGCCCCAGAAGCTGCCTCCGGTGCCAAGGGCTCCTCCAAAATGCACTTGGCTCCCGTCGGAATGCCATAGCCAATGCTGGGGTTGCCAGTGGGTCGAGGGCCAGCGGTTCGAGTACAAGTGACTTCCAGCTCTCGGTCCAGCTTCGAACCCAGTACACGGATGCGCAGACTCTCCAGGTCGACGCCGGACCCTGAATCTTCCAGGGATACCTCGAAAGTGAGTCGGTCACCCCTGCCGCGAACCCTGCCACCACTACGAACACTGCCATCCTCAGGAGCACTGCCTTCCTCAGGAGCACTGCCTTCCTCAGGAGCACTGGCGTTGCCGAGCTCGTTGGACGAAATGAATCGAAGCTGAGGCGGTGTTGTATCGAATCGATCGGCCCCTTCCGGGGGTAGGGCTGCCACCAAATGATGCAGCTCAGCCGGGGCCGGCAAGGCGATGGAAACCAGAACCTCTCCCGCCGCGGACAGCCGCTGTAGATGCCTGCGACCGGCCACCCACAAGGTGCGAGTGGCTGGGTCCAACGCTAGACCTGAGGGCAGCTCCGGAGCGGGAAAGGGAGTCGTTTCCAAGAGCTCCGTGCCCTCCTCATCGAGCCGAAGAACCTGTTCGCTCCAAAGTCCCCAGGCCCCACCGAAGCCATCCGGGGCGAGGGCTCGGAGCCCTCCCAAGGAGGACCGGGCCAGTAGCGAGCCGGTATCCTCGAAGCGTAGCCACTCTTTGTCGAGAGCGATCATGACATCACCGGACTGGGGATCTACCGCTAGGGCCATGACCAGAGCGTCAGGCCCCAGAGCCAGTACGGTCACCGTGTCACCACCGCCAACATCGAGAGCCGACACCGAGCCTTGGGTCGCCACCCAAAGACGATCTCCGACGGGAGAAAGCTCCAACCCGACCGCCGCCTCTTCCAAGCTGGCGAAAGAACGAAGCTCTCCTTCGAACAGGTTGAGTATCTCCCTGCCGGCAGCAACCCACAGCTGCCGACCGTCGCGGCTACTGACCAGCAAGGGCAGCGCTTCAGCGGCCCAGGGGAGGGGCCAGCTTTCGACCCCACTGTCCTGGAGGGCAGAGGCACCGAGAGGTGAGGAGACCAGGGCATCGGGACGGACCCACCAAAACCGCTCCCGACTTGGATCCACCAGCGCTGCCCGCGCCCCAGTTGTCGCTGCCAGCGGTGGCAACACGCTCCCAGCGGACCACTCCCACAGGCCCGTCGAGCTCATCCAGTGAATGGAGAGAGAAAGCTCCTTGTCATTGGCCTCGGACTCCATAGATAGACTCGCGGCCGCAGGAGCTAGAGCCAGAAGGTGCACAGACAGCAGCAAAAGGATCCAGACCCGATGAACGAAACGTCCTCGAAGTGACCCGCCCTCACCCCAAGCTGTCTCAGAGAATTCCAACCCAGATCTCCTCGAAAAGTCCATCCAGCGTCGTCTCGGAGCTAGTGACTCAAAGACTGCGAGCCGGAGATAGGAGCATGATAGCCCCGTCTACTTTGTCTACAAAGTCCAGTCGGTGGTGCGAATGCCCTGGGCGGTCCATTCTCAGGGGGATTGGGAATCAGTCCTGGCGGAGGCTCAACGAGCCATTGAAAAACGGGCCGGCCAGAAGCTGGGTCCGTACAGTAGAACCGACCTAGGAAGCGTTACATTCGCCCCAAATCGGCACCCTTGAGTTGCCAGACCCCTTACCGCTTGCGGGCAAAAACGTAGCAACGATTCGTCGGATACTCTTCCTCGTAGGGTGGTCGTTCGTGGGTCTCAATATCGCTAAACCCTGCCGCCTTCAATGCTGCCTGCACATCTGAAACAGGAAACGGGAAGAACTCGAGCCTTTTTCCAGAATCCAAAAAATTGTCTTGGAGCACCATTTCGGAGCCGACATGAAAAGACAATAAGAGAACGCCACCGGAGCTCAAAACGCGAAGCATTTCGGCGAAAGCTGGCACGAGTTGATTCGACCGCAAATGCACAATGCAATAAAAGGCAAGGAGTCCAGCAACGGAGTCGTCGTGATCGGGAAGGTGAAAAAAGTCGCCGACAGCAAAGTCCACATGTGGGAACAAGGTCATAGCTTTCGCGATCATTTCGGGAGATAGATCAACACCAACCGGCGATAGGCCCAACGAAGCAAGATGCGCGGTGGTATGCCCCGGACCACAGCCAAGATCCAACACACGCTGGCCGAACCCAACCGACGATGCAAATTCTTGCAGGAGCTCGACGTCGCGTGGCTTGCGGAGTAATTCGTCCAGAAACGAATCGGCATATGCCTCCGCTGCCGAATCATAAGCAGTTCTGATGTCAGAGGATGATTGGGTCATGAGCTGGCTTCCAAGAGCAGACCTATGCCGCCAAAAAACTTGATGATCTTTCTAGTATAGGACCTGGATACTGAAGTCGTAACAGCCGCATTGCTCCTAGCCTTGGCCGGCCTGAGGGATCGGATATTCAGCCGACCTGATCTTGAGCATCCTAACTTCCTCCCATGGCTCAGTCTCTCATTCGAGAGAGGGTCGAGTTACGGGATTCAGGTCGCGACACCGGGAGGGTCGCACCGCAGCAACGTCCCTCTACCCACAGCCGATGACCGCGCCTGCCGGATGAACTGGATTATCGTAGTGCCGTAGGCCGCCGAAAAGTGATTCCACTCAGCCGGCCAGCTACTACGTCCGGTTAGCGAGCTTCGCGCTCGCCTCCTCCTCGGGCGAGCAGGGTCTCGCGACTCGAGATCATCAAGCGCCGAGCATTGTTCCAACCGTCGACCACGGGCAACACGAGAAACTCATCCGGGACGCCGTCATCGAATCGAAGAATTGCAATAGTTTTCCAGCCGTGTGGAATGTGGTCGAGAGGCACAGCGAACTGTTGCGTGACAGCGACCACGATGCAGTTGGCGTGGAATGCGTCCTGTGGATGCTCCGGAGTGTACGCTACCTCGAAGGACTTCCCCAAAGGCAGGTCCACGTAACAGTAGCCCAGGAAGCAGGCCAAGGAGTTCGCCGGCAACTTCGCTGGAAGGCCAGATGATACGCCTTGGAGTGCGCGATCAGATAGTTGGCCGTAGACCTCTAGGGCGCGCTCTCGGACCGGGACTTCCTGCTCCATCAAAGCCACTCTTCGACCGCCTTGCTAACGTCTAGGACACTGAACGCGCGTTAACGCCTCCGGCACCGCTGCTTTTGATGATCTATTTACGGGACTTAACCAATTCGATTCCAGACTCAACGCTCTCTACGAAATAATCCCTGGGACTTAACGACATCTCATTGTCAATCAATGTTGCAAGGCCCTCTCGGCACATCTCGGAAACAACAATCGCCAGAGGGATTTCCTCATCTTCCCAGACCCCCAAAAGGTTCAGTGCGCGAGCAGCACCAATAACTCCTGTCATATTGTCTCCCCAGGAGTAAGTTAACTTTGAGAAGTCCAACACCAAATACTGTGGATTCCATAAGGTACGCCCCGCTCCAACCATCGCTGTCATGAAATCATCTCCGCCAGAATATTGCCCACTATTGCCAGCAGTACCGCTAAAGCCAACTACAAGCAGACCATTTCCATCATCCGGGGCAAACTCGTCCGGAGTCCAAAACCAACACTCCACATCAGAGCTTTCATAGAACGATAAATTCATAGCTAGGAATCATCCTCATCTCCAGCGCCGATATGGACACATCGACAGCTGCCTATTTCTCACCTCTTCCGCCCCAAGTCCCTCTTCTTCGGACCTTGGAGCAGGATATGCGGAAGGAAAATAGGCGTCAATCAGGTCGTGTGCGGGTCTGCATTACCCATTCGCTCAAGAAGCGGCGCCTGGATAGCTACGAGCGACCTTCGCCTTGAGGCACAGTGAATTTCCCCCGAGGTACTTAACCCGCCTGCAGGGAAACTTCTGGGAACCCCAAGGCGTCGCCAAGTCGAAATTCAACCCGTCAAGCTTCCGGTTCAAGAGCTCAAGTTGGACCTCGACTCCCCTATCGGTCGTCTATCCTGCGCCTGACCAGACTTTCGAAGTACAGGGCTGAGGAGCGAAGCCTTGTTCCTTGGTATTTTCTGGTTGGCGAGATCGGATGGGCCGGCACAGAGGCGTTGAGAGCTTGTTGGATGGACAGTTCCGAAGCGGTTGGCGAGGTGAAAACGAGCTCTGACAGCCCCTTCGACAGGGAAAAGGTCCACACTCGAGCAGCGATTGGATAGCATAGAAAGCCTCGATCAGATCTTCTGCCCAGCGCATCTCTAACTCCCTTAGACACGGCACAATGCCTTCCCACTACGCCACCACCCACCGCTGCCACACCCGGGCCCCCGGAGCTTGCGTTCGTGGGAACCTAGGCCTTCAGAACCAGTGCAGTCGAAGTGACAAGGGAAGAGGTTTCCCCTCGGTTATAGGAATCCTTCTCCTCGCCATCTCGAGCTTCCTCCTGCCTCACTCCACGGCGGCAAGTTCCCCAGCCGGAAAGGCCAAGGAAGGCACCACCGCGGCCTCCGCCGTGAGCTTCCCCCCTGGCACACCCCTTCTGGAAGCCCTCCTCACCCTAAGTGAGGCAGGTCTTCGATTGGTGTATACGGACCAAGTCGTCCTTCCTGAGATGCGGGTACAGAAGTCCCCTCGTCGCGGCACTCCCCGACAAGTTCTGGAGGAGATCCTCGAACCCCACGGTCTCGCTGTGAGGGCGGGGCCGGCAGGGACGTTGGGAATCGTACCGGTCTCCCAGCTGAGGACGGGACGCCTCTCCGGCGAAGTAACACATCGAGAGACTGGTCAGCCGATCGATGGGGTCGAAATCAGCTTCTCTGCTCTTGACCTTCGGCAGCTGACCGAAACGGAAGGAGAATTTCAGTTCCCAAGCCTTCCCGCAGGCCGACACCAAATCTCAATCCACCACCCGAGCTTTCTCAGCGAAGAGGCCTCAGTGCGGGTTCGGTCGGGCCAGAACACCCACCTGACCATCGACCTCAACCCAACTCCGGTGATCCGAGAACAGATCGACGCGCTCCTGCCCCCTAGCCCCTTACCGGGAGACGAGCTCGGCACCTTTGCTCTCCAGGGAGAAGATCTGGACTCTTCGCCTCAGGTAACGGATGACGTTCTGAGGACAATTCCCCTGTTGCCGGGAGCTGCCGGGAGCGAGCTTTCCGTCGAGCCCAGCATTCGTGGTGGTCGGGGCGACCAGGTGACGATACTCCTCGACGGCCAGGAGATTCTCGAGCCCTATCACCTGCGAGATTTCGGCAACGCCCTCAGTATTATCTCCAGCGAAGTCATCAGCGAAGCCCGACTACTCACTGGCAGCTATCCGGTGGAATTTGGCTCGCGCTTGAGTGGAGTCCTTGACCTGACGAGTACCGAACCCTCTCACCGTCGGCGCTTCTCCTTGGGCTTGAGCCTGCTCGAAGCCACTGGGACTGGGTCTGGATCCCTAAGAAGAGGTAGCAGCCGCTGGCTCCTGGTCGCTCGGAACGGCCTGGTGGAAGTACCCCTGCGGATCGCCGAGGAGCCCGACCAGCCACGATTTGCCGACATCTTCGGAAAAATCGACCACTCTCAGGGAAAAAGACAGACCTTCCAGATTCGTTTTCTTGCCTCCGAAGACCGCTTTGGCTTGAACGAGAGCGGCGACAATCAAGTCTCCGAGTTCAAGACCAGCTATGGCTCGGCCTATGGCTGGCTGAACCACCAATTCCTCATCCGACCAGAGCTGGTCGTGGAAACTCGCCTGTCCTGGAGCCAGTTACGGCGCCGTCGTGGTGGTCTTCTGGAGAACCTCCAGGAACGACAGAGACGCCGCTTCGAAGTTGCCGACCAGAGAAGCCTGGAATCACCCGGCCTTAGCCAAAGCTGGGCTTGGAGTCGAAACCAGAGCCAAAGCCAGAACCATCTCATCAAATGGGGATTCGACTTTCGGCGGCAGAGAGTTTCCTACGACTACGCCAACCAGCGCCTCCTCGACCCTCTGCTAGCTGATCTCTTCGACCAGCCCGAGGCTGCCGAGTTCCTCCTAGATAGAGCGTTCCAAGGGAATCAAATCGGAGTCTATGGGGCAGACCAGCTCCAGCGAGGGCGATTTTCTTTCGAACTAGGATTGCGCTTTGATGAATCCTCTATCAGGGAGGATGAAGAGCTCAGTCCTCGTTTCGCTGTGAGCTTTCAAAGTGGACCACGAAGCCGGTTTCGTCTGGGTTGGGGGCGATTCTTTCAAGTCCAGAGACCGTCTGAGCTACAAGTTGAAGACGGCTTGGCGGAGTTCCAACCGGCAGAGCTAGCGGACGAAGGGATTCTCGGCTTCGAACACCGCTTTCTCTCCAGGGGTGACTCCACCGTGACCCTCCGAATAGAGGCCTATGAGAAGCGAGTCCTCAATCCCAGGGTTCGATTCGAAAACATATCCGACCCCATCAGTAAGTTACCGGAGGCGGAACCCGACCGCACCCGCATCGATGCCACCCGCGGCCGATCCCGAGGGCTGGAGATCTTTCTCAGCGGCCGCCAGGGGCAGCGCTTCGACTGGTTGGCCAGCTATACGCTGGCGGGGGCCTGGGATCGCGTCGAGGGCCGTCGAGTTGCCAAGCCCAAAGATCAGGAGCATGCTCTCTCCGCAGCCCTGACCTGGCGCTTCCCGCGGAATTGGCAAGTTGGCCTCGGGATCCAGGCCCACACGGGCTGGCCCACCACCGAAGTGTTCACCGACTCTCCGGGGGAGAGCCCCAACCAGAGCTCTGGCTCCCTTCTCGGTCCCCTCTACGAACAGCGGTTGGACGCCTACTGGCGCTTCGATGCCTCCATCCGAAAACGATGGTCCCTTCGCCGAGGGGAATTCACCGCCTTTCTCGATCTTCAGAACGTCACTGACCACAGAAATCAACGGGGCTTCGAGGTCACTTTCGAGGAAGATGAACAAGGAAACCCCCGGGTCACTTCCTCTCCCCTATTTTGGGCTGGGATCATCCCCAACCTTGGATTTACCTGGTCCTTCTAGAAGGCTGCCTCCAACCGCGATCCATCTCGGGGCACAACGAGTCCGCCTCTCGCTACTGACGGATCATCTGGTCGACAATCAGCTGCTTCCCTTCGATGCGAAAAGAAAGCCCCGACGAGGGAAGCACGACATCCAAGGCTTGCAGGGGAGTCAAACCACTGATGGTGCCTCGGGTGATGATCTCTTCCGACTGGCTGGCGAGCTGGGGAGTCGTGAACTGCACTTCCAAACCGGTCTCTTCGACCACCCAATCCAGGAATTTACGCAGGTACTGGCCTTCCAGGCGAAATGGCCTCGGGACCGCTGCCAACCAGGCCCAGGCCTCGCCGAAGGGGTCGACCTCATTTCGACTCAGAGCCTCTCCCCTCAGTTCCAGAGCGGTACCGGCGACGGCTCGGTAGGGCTCTCCCGAAGCCGCAGCGAGGGCGATCTCGCCCTCGCGCACCTGCACCCGGACCGCTCCCGGCCAAAGGCGGACCTCGAATTGGGTCCCGATATTGGTCACTACACCCATTGGGGTTGCCACCTCCAAGCCCTTGACCCCGCCGGGGCCGGAGTCCACATAGATAGCCCCTCGAGAAAGATCGAATTGGCTTTCGGACTGCAGAACCAGCTCGGAGATCTCGTCCAAACGCAGGGTAGCGCCACTCTCCAATTCGATGACGACCCGCTGCCCTTCCCCCGTGGTCAACCGACTCCCTGCCGACAGGTCCTCTCCTGTGGAATAGCCTCCGGCATGCCCGTCAGGCCAGATGGCCGCTATGGTGGCCACGGTCGCGCCTTCGGGGGACAAGGTCCACCAGAGGAGACTTCCTCCGACCAATGCCACCACCAGAGCAGCGGCAGCGAGCCAGGTGCGCCGACGGCTCGCGGCCCCCTCGGCCCGGTGATCCGCTACCGCCTCCACCCAAGCTTGCTCCACCGCGGCGCGCACGCCAGCAGCGAGGTCCGGTGGCATCGTGGCTCTGGGGCCGGCCTCCCGAAGCTGCTCCAACATCTCTCCGCCGTCTTCCTGACGATTCTTCACGTCTTCTCCCGAAAATGACCACTAGCTCCACTGGGCATGGCCAGCGTTGGCCTCCGCCACTCGGCGTTGCTCTGGCTGAGTCTTTCGAAGGCCTTTCGGTAGGCCGCCCGAGCTCGAGTCAACACCGACTCTGCCGCTTTGAGTCCAACGCCCAAACGACTGGCGATCTCGGCAACCGGCTCTTCTTCCAAATACTTCCACTCGAGAACCTGTGCATACCGAGGGGCAATCTCATCGAGAGTGCGGTGCACGAACTCTCCTCTCTCCTGGCGCTCCATCTCTTCCCAGGGGGCCTCGGGAAGCGCTTGCCAAAAGGCACCGTGAGCCTGCACCTGGTCGTCTTCTAGCTCGACTTCCTCTCCCCTTCCCTTGCGCCGGAAATGACTCATGATCTCGAAGTGACAAATGCCACAGAGCCAGGTCTGGAGAGTTGCTTCTCCGCGAAAGCCGTCGAGCTTCTTGAGGGCTGCCACCATGGTGTTTTGCACCATTTCCGCCGCTAGCTCCGGATCGTGCCCAATTCGCCTCGAGGCGAAGCGATACACCGGGTCGAAGTACTGGTCGGCCAGCTCATCAAAAGCCGACCTTTCCCCATTGAGGAGCCTTTCGATCAAACGCCGATCGATTTTTATCTGATCACGGTTGTCCTGCACTCGGGCTCCATTCATTCAGTGAGCGACGCCGAGGAGAGATTTCCTTCGCAGTATCTCGCCGGGAAACGAAGCGATGTTACCGCCTTCGGCTGAGAAGGGCGCCTAGCCCCCGGGAAAAGTCGCCTCCCAAAAGGCCGACGGGGCAGGGGCACACGACCATCAACTCCCTTCCCACCTTCGACTGGCCCGGCTCGAGGCTGGGCAGAAGAGATGAGTAGTGAAACGGTGCATGAGAGAATCACCCAAAACAAGGGGAAGAAAATGCTCAGAGGTGAGAAGAAGACTCGAGGACAGCTGCGCAGTCGGGCCGGCTTCACCTGGCTGCTCCTGGTAGGAATCTGCTGGGGATGTGGTCCGGAGCCAGATTCGGAGGCAGCCACCCGCCTCCTCGACGAGGCCCGGCAAGAGTCTGACAGCGCCAACTTCGAGCTGGCGCGAAAGCACCTGAAACAAGCAGCCCCCCTCACCACGGCCAAATCCGAATTGAGGGCGGAGATCGAATACGAATTGGAGTATCGACTCGTGCTGAAGGAAGCGATGCGCCAGCTGAACGAGCAGGATACGGAAGGCTTCTCCGCTACCCTCGCCGACCTAGAAGACTGGGTCGAGGAGCATCCGGATCACATCCGGGAGGCCCGAGAGGTAGACGAGCTCCGCAGCTCCGGCAGCCATCTGGGTCAGGCCCTGAGTGCTCAGTTCCAGAGCTACCTCAAGGAGGTAGAAATGATCCTCAAAGTCGCCCATGCAGAGGAAGGCTATCCCCAAGATGAGGAGGCCCTTGCCGCGCTGCTACGAAATTCGAGAGTGGGCTCAAATCTGGACCTGATCTCCTACGAGTGGATCGATGATGATGCCTACGAGGCCATCTTCGAGGACCCAGCCAGCGGTCAAAGAGGTCGCCTCGCCCCCAAGACCCAAAGGTCTTCCGGTGCCGGGGGCTCCAATCCCACTCTCGATGATCTCTTGAACGCGATTCACAAGGGCGACGCTGACTCGGCCCGAAATCTGATCGCCTCAGGCCTCGACCTCTACCAAACCGTCGATGGTGAGACGCCGCTGGGCATGGCTCTTTGGCGGGGCCAATGGGAGACCTCCCTGGAGCTGCTGTGGGCAGGTGCCGATCCGAACCTAGCAGGCCCCTACTTCAAAGATAGGACCCCTTTGATGATCGCGGCCGGAAAGTTCCCGCCGACGGAGATCTTCTCAGCTCTCGTCGATCAGGGAGCTAATGTAGATGCTCAGGACAAGAAGGGGCTGACAGCCCTGATGCAGGCCGCTCGAAAAGGCAGCGCCTCGGTGGTTCGTGCCCTCCTCGAGCTCGGCGCCGACCCGGAGATCGAAGACAACCGGGGAAATACTGCAGCCAACCATGCCCGTGCCATCAACCAAGGAACTGCCATTTCCGAGATGCTCCGCCAAGCCATCGAGGGCCCGGAAGACTATGAAGAAAAGTACTGGGAAGAGGAAGAAGAGACCCTGCCGCCCTGGGAACAGGAAGACAGCGAAGAGGATTGGTAAAGGTACAGCGCTCCCACAGTAACGACACCAGGGCAGACTTTAGCCGCCTCCGCCGAACAACGCACCAGAAGTCTCTCGAAGGCCTCACAGGGCAGAACACTCAAAACAAGACTTGGCCAGTGAAGGGTGGAGAGCGAAGGGTGGAGAGCGAAGGATCGGGCAAGGCCTCACGGTCCTAATCTTCCCCTCGGTTCACTCACTATCCAGACGAATCACTTGGCCTTCGAATCGGAGAATCACCGCGCTTTCCGCCAACAAGCGATCGATGCCCGGCTGGCTCTCGCGGATTCGTTTCCCTTGCTCTCCGACCGCCTCCACAACCGGGATCTCGAGCCCCGGCAGCAGGTCGGATTCTCCGGAAAGCCCCACTTCCCACCAAACACCCTCCACCCGAACAAACTCGCCGTTGGTCAGACTCACCGGAGAAACCAAGCTGGTCTTGGGTACGGTGGGACGGAGAATCTGCACGCTGCTACGGTGCTGCCGCTCGGACCAACCAGCGAAAAGGTAGAGAATCACTGCGAAGGCAAACACCATGGCGAAGGTAAGACCCAGGTTCGGTTGCAGCACGAGGCCCCGGAGCCGGTCTTCCACCCCTTCGACCCAACCTCGTGGCCGCGGTTCCAGGGCAACCCTGCGTTCCAAATACTGTTCTAAGGCCGGGGGAGGGCGAAGGTGTTCGAGTCGGCGCAGCTCTCCTACCACTCCACTCAGGCCGGAAACCCGCCGGCGACATTCCTCGCATTCCTCCAGATGAGTCTCCACGAGTCGTAGACGGACCGGCTCCAGCTCTTCATCCAAATAGGCGGACAGATCTTCGGCAGTGGCGTGACGACTCATAGGCTTTGTCCCGAATTCTTGACCAAGAGGACTCTCAGTTTCTCCCGCCCGCGAGCAATGCGGGAACGTACGGTACCGATCCGAACCCCCAAAACCGAAGCGATCTCCTCGTAGGACAGACCCTGCAAATCACACAGCACGACCGCCTCGCGAAATACCGGCGGGAGGAGCTGCAAGCCTTCTTCGACAATCCGTTGCCGGTCGGTGGAAAGGGCTCTCTGTTCCGGATCGCGCCGTTCGTCCACCAGCTGAGGGCCACCCCTCTCGCTCTCCTCCGCCAGAGGGACCGGCTTCCAGCGACGGCGGCTCAAACGACTGCGACAGTGATTGAGAGCGACTCGATAGATCCAAGTCTTGAGGGTCGACCGGCCATGGAAACGTCCGAGAGATCGATGAACTCGAAGAAAAGTCTCCTGAGTAAAATCTGCCGCCAGCTCCCGGTCTCCGCTCATGCGGTAGGCCAGGTTGAAGACCATATCGCCATACCGGTGATACACCTCTCCAAGAGCCTCAGAATCACCGTAACGGTGACGCTGCACCAGATCGAGATCAGCTTGCGGTCTGGCGGTTGCGATCGTCACCTCCATAGAACCTACTCCTCGCCAAGCTCAGTAGGAAGCTCGGCCTATGGAAGAGTTGGACCCAATTCCTTAGGCAATAGTTCCCGTGCTAGGGAATTCCATCTTACCGCGCTGTTTGCTTGGAGGTCGGTTCGCTGGCGCCGCTAGCGAATCCATAGTAGTCAAGAATGCCATCGGCGACGGCCAATGCTGCCTGTTCACGAAAGGACCGAGTGGTCAGGAGCTTGCGATCTTGATCGTTGGCCAGATTGGAAACTTCCAGAAGCAGCTCGGCCGGCACCGCGTTGTAGCGCAGCACAGCGGGCACCCAAGGCCTCTTGCCTCGATAGATCTTCTGGCGAACCGGCTGATCCGGGTGGACCGCTAGGCCTCTCCGGCGAAACCCACGAATCACCTTCTCTGCCAATTGACGAGACAGGCCTTCACTCTTCGTTCGCTGGCGAAAGGAGTAGGAAACCCGAGGCTTTTCTTTGACCTCTTTGCGAGAGGTATACACCGTGCCGGTGCGCTCGAAGCTGCCCTTCCGGAGGTTGGCATCGGGGATGTAGGCCATCGCTCCGCGGATGGAAGGGTGAAGAGAGTCCGCATGAATCGAGATGAAGATGACGTTCTCCGGCTTCTGCCCGCGAGCCATCGCCCTGCGGTAGTGACTGTTGGCAAGGTACCAGCGAAGGTTTACCCCGACCCGGCTGTCCTGCTTCAACGAGTACTTTGGAGTGGTCAGCACCGAATGCCCTGTGACGAAGGGGAGAACGTCCTTCTCGATGACCTCGAAGCGGTCTCCATTGCGAGTCGTTGCGTAAACCTCTGCGGAGGTCTGCGTCTCCAAGTACCGCTTGAGACGCACCATGATGTCGTAGACGTAGACACTCTCCCAAACCCCTTGTTTGGAAGTTCCCACATCCTTGCCTCCGTGCCCTGCGTCCAGGATCACGGTGATCCCCTGTAGATCTAGAGAACGAACCGGATTGGTGAAACGGCCACTGGCTCGCAGGCTCGCTTCATACTCCACTCGCCGTGGATTACCCACCGGAAGAAATTCCGGTTGAAGAACATCGAAGGGAATCTTGACGGGGAAACCGATCGGCATATCCGTAACATCGTCGATACCGTTGCGGGCAGCGATATCGGCAGCGAGGGAATTGACGTCCGCTCCATAGATACGACCGGTGAACCTCACCACGACACTGGAGTACAGAGCTTCTCCCGGTTTGAGTCGGTAGACGGCATACTCTCCTTCGCCGTCTTTCCCATATTTCAATTGGTACGCTGATGAGGTTCCAGATAGGGCTTGGGCAGTGATCGGTTGGGTGGGGATCTCCCTCCCCGGCTCGCCCCCTTGTCGCGCTGCTAGCTCCTGACGGAAGGCACCCAACAACAGCCTGCTGGGAATCAACAACTTCTGGCCCCGGTAGACCGTGTTGTCCTTGAGACTATTGGCCTCTCTCAAGCTCCGGTAGTTTTCCCCTCGGCCAGTGAAGCGATGGGCGATGCGCCAGAGAGTTTCGTCCGGCAAACCATCGTAGCTCCCGACCTGGTGCTTCCAACCCTCTACATGGTGCTGATCCGCCGGGAAAAACGTCTTGAGCACTCTACGCCGCTGCAGCGGTGCCAATAGCTCCAGGGGAACTCGATACCAAACCCCAGCCAGGAGGCGCCGTGGATTTCCGTTGACTTCTCGAACGGTTTGGGCGACTTCTTCTCCCAGGCATAGGCGGCGGCAGAAAGCCAGCAAGCCCTCTCCCTTGAGGGGCTTCGCCTCCAGGAAGAGATCGTTGGTATCCGTCAACACAGCGACCACAGCCCCGTCGTTGGCACCGGGTTGAGCTGGAAGAGCTCGGCGCAGCTCGGCGGCCTCCGCCGCAGGCGGCCCGGCGACAGCGCCGAAGGCACCAAGAAGGATTCCAGCCAGGAGCTGCCAGGGATTGACAGACCGGTTCCGAACCCACGACATCATAGAAACGAAGATCTTTTCTCCTTGAGGGCCGGGCCCGCGACTGGCAAAGCTAGCAATTCCCTTTACTTCTTCAATAGTTAGAGCCATTTCCTTAAAGAGAGATATTAGCCTTGGGCGACGGGGCAAGCAAGGTTTGGCCGGGCGGCAGCGACCGAGAAGTCTCGGATTCTGGCCACACTACATGGAACTGGTTGGCCGATTGATAGGGAGACCGAGGATGAAGAAAACTCGAGTGGATGCGGTGGAGACAAGACTGGGAGCGTAGGCCGCACCCTTTCTAGGAAAAACGAACCCTACCGAAAGATGCCAGACTTCTTCCCACTGGAAGTCTCGGTCGCCCCGGTATTTCGCTGATTGAGGGCTCGGATGCGCTCCCGCAGAGTCTCGATCTTTTCCACGGACTCTTGTCGTAGACGATCGTAGTCCGCTCGCATGCGGTCTTGATCTTCCTGGAGTTGCTGGATCTGAGCCTGGAGAGCATCCAACCGCTGGTTTCGATCTGCGACCCGTTGCTGCAGGAGTCCAATCTCCTCGTCCTTTTGCCCCATCCGGACTTTGACCTTCTCTTCCTGCTCCTCATAGAGTCGCCGAAATTCCTGTAGCTCTAGAATTTGAGAAAAGTCGGAGGTCGCCATGTCTTCTCCATGTTCTTCGATCTTGGGAAACATTTTTCTGAGCTTGAGGGACAGGTCTTCTGGGTCTGGAGACTGCTGCATCGCTTCGTCGTAGCTGATCGTCCGGTGGGCGAGCAAAGCTAACAACGATTGATTCATCGTCTGCATGCGGTAGTAACCCACCGAGCTCTCGATCTCTTCATGGATCGGTGTCGTTTCGCCCTTCTCCAGCAAATTGCAGACCTTGGGAGAAGCCTTCAGGATCTCCAAGGCGGCCACCCGTCCTTTGCCGTCAGCGCGCTGCACCAACTTCATGGACACCACGCCCTTGAGCACCTGAGCCAACTGCGAGCGAACTTGGGACTGTTGATCTGCGGGGAAGGAGTCGAGAATCCTATCCAGAGTCTGAGGAGCACTATTGGTGTGCAAGGTCGAAAACACCAAATGCCCGGTTTCGGCCGCGGTAATGACCGTACCGATGGTGTCCCGGTCGCGCATCTCGCCCACCATGATGACGTCGGGATCCTGCCGCATCGCATTGCGCAGGGCCTCCCGAAAGCCGGTCGTATCGGTTCCGACCTCCCGTTGAGAAATCGTGGAGATGCCGTCGGTGAAGAGAAACTCCACCGGATCCTCGATGGTGATGACGTGATAGGGCTTGGTGTTGGCAATATGCTTGATCAGGGCTGCCAGAGTGGTCGACTTGCCGCTACCGGTTGGCCCGGTAACCAACACCAATCCCATGGGAATATCCGTAAAATCTAGAAGCGAATCCGGCAGATCGAGATCCTCGACATTCTGCACGTCGTAGGGAATTCGCCGAAAGGACGCAGCCAAGGTGCCCCGCTGCATGTACAAATTGCCCCGAAAACGAGCTAAACCGGAGACTCCATAGCCCAAGTCCACGGACATACTTTCATCTAGACGCTCCTTCTGCTTGGGCGTCAGAATTTCCATCAGCATGCCTTCGATTTCTTGAGGCTTGAAGGCTTCGACATCCACCGGGATGATCTTGCCGTTGATCCTCAAGAGAGGAGGGCGCGTCGGCTTCAGATGAAGGTCCGAGGCCCCTTTCTTGGTCATGAACTTAAGAAGGGAGTCGAGATCCATTAGCCCCTCAGGTTTGGCTTAAAAAAGAAAACATCTTCCGTGGACCGGCTAAGGATACTCTATTTTCTTGCCGAGATCATGGGGGAGCTTCACCTAGGACAGTCCTAATTTGGCAGGACTGCCCTCGTTGGAAGAAACGGCTTCTTTGGGAGGATCGCGCGAAACGAAATCGGCCAAACTGCCTGTGGGCACCGTTATCGCCCCTTCGCGGACACGACTACAGGTATTTACGCATCAACCCTACGACCACACCTTGGATCTGGACGGCATTTGCAGGAACCAAAATGGGCTCCATGTGAGGATTGGACGGTTGCAGCCGCACCATGGCCCCTTCCGGGTAGAAACGCTTCAGAGTCGCCTCGCCATCGACCAGAGCGACCACCATCTCTGATGGCTCCGCTTGATCTCGTTGCAGGACGACCACAAAGTCTCCTTCGTGGATTCCCTCATCGATCATCGACTCACCAACGACCTGCAGCACATAGTGCTCACCCAGCCGCCGACTGAGCAGATGGCCAGGAACTTCCAGATGCTCGTCTCCAGGCAGAGCTTCGATAGGGCGTCCCGCCGCTACTCGACCCAAGAAAGGCAGTTCTGGCGCCCCATCTTGAGACTCCGGCTGAACCAGCTGGATGCCGCGCTTCTGGTTCCAATCCCGAGTCAGATAGCCCTTCTGCTCGAGGAGCTTCAAATGCTTGTACACCGTTCCGTAGGAGGAATAGCCAAAACGCTCGCAAATCTCCCGGTGGGTCGGAGCGATACCCTGACGGGCTTGAAAATCCTGGATAAAATCTAGGATCGACTTCTGCGTTTCGGTAAGGTAGCGGTTCTTTTTAGGTGCCATGAGAAAAAACTATAGGCGGTAAGAAAGCGTAAGTCAAATCATCTCTGGCCGACAGTCTTCGACAGGCAAAGTGAAGCTGGGGCACAGCACACAGAATCCAGCGAGAAAACTCCAGGGACCTCGTGGTCATGTGCCACGAAACATCCCTAGGCGAGGGAACCGAAAAGGCTCCTTGGGAGACCGGATCGGTAGGGTGGGGCTTCTCCCACCTACCTTCCACCTAGCCCGGCGCGCGAAAAAAGTCTATCCGTGACCAAAATGATACCTACTAGAGGCCACACTTCGGTTGACACCTTACGATCTTGAAACATAGACTGCCAGAAGTATCTTCTTTCGACTTTAATGCTCCAATTATGCCCTTCGAATCCATTCCCCTAGAGGTTGAACGCCACACCCTGGACAACGGCCTCAAGGTCAACTTACACCGGGACACCTCGCTCCCTCTGGTGACCTTGAACCTTTGGTACCACGTAGGCTCCAAAAATGAGCGCCCCGGTCGCACCGGCTTCGCTCATCTTTTCGAACACATGCTGTTCCAGGGCAGTGAGCACGTCGACACCAACGACCACTTTCGCTATATCCAGCAAGTGGGAGGAGTCGTCAACGGCTCGACTTGGTACGACCGCACCAACTACTACGAGACCCTCCCTTCTCAACATCTCGATCTTGGCCTCTGGCTCGAGTCTGACCGCATGGGATTTCTTCTGCCCGCGATCACCCAGGAGAAGTTGGAAAATCAACGTAGTGTCGTGATGAACGAACGGCGCCAACGGGTGGACAATCGACCCTATGGTCGAGCCTACGAACGGCTTCACGAGATGCTGTTCCCAGAGCTCCACCCCTACCACTGGCCGGTCATCGGCTACATGGAAGACATCGCCGCCGCGACCTTGGAAGACGTGCAGTCCTTCTTTAGCACCTACTATGCACCCAACAATGCAGTGCTCACCGTAGCAGGGGATTTCGAGACCGAGAAAGCTCTCGAGTCGATCCGCAGCTACTTCGAACCGATTCCAGCCGCTGCTCCCATCGCCGCCGTCGAAGCGGAGCTCCCGCCCATGACCGGGGAACAGCGGGAAGTTATCGAGGACGACATCCAACTGCCACGGATCTACCTAGGCTTCCGGGCTCCGGCCTATGGGGAACGCCTGTGGTACGCGGCAGACCTCCTGACCCGCGCCTTGGCTGGAGGGAAATCCAGCCCCCTGTACGAAGACCTGGTCTATCGTCGGCAGATCGCCCAAGACGTCTCGGCGCACGTTTTTCCGACGGAAATCGCCGCTACTTGTTACTTCGTCGCGACCTGCAAGCCTGGCGTCGAACCAGCGGAGCTAGAAAAGGCACTGTTCGAGCATCTAGCGCGGGCTGCGAGTGAGCCTCTGACCGATGCGGAGCTGGACCGACCTCGAAACCAGATCCTCAGTGGGTACTATCAAAGCCTTCAGCCGTTGGACCGCAGGGCGGACCTTCTCTCCGAGTTCACCACCTACTTCGATGACCCAGGCCGCGTGCGCCTGGAACCGGAGAACTATCTGCGACTGGAAGCCGAGGATCTCAAGACCTATGCCTCCACCTTCTTGAAACCGGATCAGAGAGTGGTGCTGACTTTTGTGCCACGCACTGAGTCGGCCACCCGTGGGGACTCGTGACCTTGACTATCACCCGGCGTGCAGTCGATCGTAGCGTTCCGCCTCTACCTGGACCAGCTCGCCCTTTTTCATTCCCCGCCTTCGAGCGCTTTCAACTCGCCAACGGCCTGCAAGTTTTCTTGGCTCGCGTAGCTCGGGTGCCTCTGGTGAGGTTGGATCTTTACGCGCCGGCGGGGGCTCAGCATGACCCCCGGGGCAAGGAAGGCTTAGCGACTCTTACGGCAAGCCTCATGGATGAGGGCTCCCGCCACCGATCCGCTACGGAAATCGCCTCAGCCGCTGAGCAACTTGGAGGTCGGTTGTCGACTGGAGCAGGCTGGAATTCCGCTTATGTGAGCTCTTCGATGCTCGCCAAGGATCTGGCTGTGGGCACGGAGCTCATGGCGGACATCGCATTTGGTCCGACGTTTCCTGAATCAGAGGTTGAGCGTCTGCGCCAGGAACGCCTAGCGGATCTACTGCAATTGAGAAACGACCCGGCATCTCTGGCCGGTAAGTTCTTGGCCCGGGCGATCTATGAAGACTCAATCTACGGCGGCTCTGTTTATGGCGGCGAAAAGTCGATCTCCCAATTGACCCGAGGAGAAATCCGCGGCTTCTACGACGGCCACTTCGCCTCGAGGGGCAGTACCCTTATCGGCATTGGCAATCCCAGCCCTGATCTGCTCCGCAGCGCCATAGAGAGCTCT
Organism: Deltaproteobacteria bacterium; assembly: GCA_022601195.1. Classification (GTDB taxonomy): domain Bacteria; phylum Acidobacteriota; class Thermoanaerobaculia; order Multivoradales; family JAHZIX01; genus JAHZIX01. The sequence continues at coordinate 118,692 of JAHZIX010000028.1, read as the reverse complement.
CTGGGAAAGGCAACCCTCTCTCCAGCTCAACCGCTACCGGATCTACGAGCGACTCCCCACCAGGCCACCCGGGTACATATCGTCGATAAGCCTGGAGCTGCCCAAACGGAGCTTCGCATGGGCCACGTAGCCGTCTCCCGAACCCATCCCGACTACACGGCCTTGCAGGTTCTCAACGCGCTCTTGGGAGGCAAGTTCACCAGCCGCATCAATCTCAACCTCCGCGAGCGCAACGGCTTCACCTACGGAGCCCACAGCAGCTTCTCCGGCCGGCTGGGTCCAGGACCTTTCGTCGTTTCCACGGCGGTCGCTACCGACGTCGCCGGCGCTGCAGTGCGAGAGACCATCGGTGAAATTCGGCGGGTGCAGGAAGATCTCGTAGAAGAGCCCGAGTTGGTGGACACCAAGAGCTATCTCCAGGGAATCTTCGTCCAACAACTACAGACGATCGACGACATCGCCTTCCGCCTTGCGACCCTAGCCATTTACGGATTACCGGACGATTATTTCGACACCTACCTGGAAGATATCGAGAGTGTGGATCGAGAGACCGTTCTCCGGTTGGCGCAAGAGTTCTTGCACCCGGACCAGCTGGCCATCGTTGCTGTTGGCCCGGCAAAGACTTTGCAACCCCAGCTAGAGAGCTTCGGCCCCGTGTCGGTTTGGGACCCGCAGACAGATCTGCCGGTTTGAAGGCGTCAACCCGACTGAAGACAACCTCTCTGTAGCCGACCTCTACCTCAATCGAGCCCTCACGGCCCCTTCTTCATCGACGCGAATCTCTAGGACGCGAGTCTCTCCGGGAGGAAAGTTTGCTTGCAACTCCCGCGATTCGGTCGGTCGATTCCGAGCCCCGGAAACATAAAGCCGGACCGTCTGTGCCCCGATCGGGACCTGGAAAGTCTTCTCCATGCGCCCTTGCTTGGACTTGGATCGGCGGAACAGACCACCCTTTTCCACAAAGCGAAAAGACTCTCGCAGTAGCCGCTCTTCATTGACGTACAGCAGCAACACGCCCTTGGGAAGATCGCTGACGAAGTCCAGCTGCATATAAGCTTCCTGAGGCACCGCTATGGGCTCCTCCGGAGGCGCTGGTTCCTCGGCCACCGCCACTTCAGGAATCGGCTCCGGCAGTCGTTCCCGAGGGGCCGATGCGCGAGCCGCCTCGGTGCTGGCACGGGCCCGGCGACGAGACAGACGGGGCTCGACTTCGTCGACGATCTCCCAGGCATCCTGGAGAGTCGGGTCTAGCTCCAGCATCAATTGAGCCGCGGTCATGGCCTTGCCGTATTGACGTTGCTCGAGGGCTTCCCGGGCTGTGCCTAGGCTCCGAGAAATGGTGGTCTCGCGAAGGGACGCTCGGCGCGATTCTTCTCGCCTCCATTCGGCGGTGCGTAGGGACTGCCCGGCATTGATCGCCTTCTCTTCGAGAGTCTCTATTTCGATGCTCCTGGAGGTGGCAGCTTCAGTATCGCCGCTCGAGATTAAGGCTTGGCGCTCCTTCTCGAGATTTGCTCGGCGCACAGAGGCCAGCTCACCAGCACGGCGAAACTGATCTACAGCCGTTTCGAATTCCCCCTCCTCCGTCTGGCGGGCTCCTTCCACCATCAGTTGGGAAAACTCACTGGCCCACTCCATACGTGCCGTTTCGCGTAGCTCCTCCGCTCCGGGTCGAGCCGAGGTTCGGAGGCCCCAAACAGCCACCAGCCCAACGATCAACAACAGTGCTCCCGCAATGCCGTACCCCGCCACTCGCCGTTTCGGGGGACGAGCTTCCGGCGGTACTGCGCGAGCTACCAAAGTCCGCGTTTGGTCGAGCACATCCTCTACCCGAGCTCGCCAGGTCACCTCTGGGGTGACGGGGGGAGGGGGAGTAAAAATGACTTGAGAAATATTCTCTGAAGGCTCCTCGTCGAAGCGGGAGGCGGTCTCCGGAGAAGACGGCAGTGGGGGAAGAGATCCAACGGGGGACTGCTGGCTGGAGGACGAACCTGGCGCACTCGCCTCTGGGACACGGGCCTCTGGGACACGGGCCGGCGTAGGAACCGCCTGGTAGACCGTATCGGACATCAAATCTTGAGTATCGCTGAGGCCGTTACGGCTTGAGCCTTCACCGTCCAGGACGCTCCGCAGGCCGGCCGCCAACCCCTCCGCCTGCTGAAAGCGATCTGCTGGTTCCTTCGCCATGGCCTTCTCGAGCACTGCCAGCAGCTCCGGAGGAACCTTCTCCATGTACTTTTCCGGAGGGTCGAAGCTCCCGTAGACGATGCGATGGGTCACCGTGGTCAAGTTGTCGCCGTAGAAAGGCTTCTGCCCTGTCAGCATCTCGTAGACCACGACGCCCAGAGAGAAAAGGTCAGCTCGAGAATCGAGCTCTCCTCCACGGATCTGCTCCGGCGCCATATAGTTTGGAGTCCCGAGCAGCTGGCCGTCGTGGGTCAGATTGGAAGCATTGAATCGAGCAATCCCGAAATCGGTGATCTTGACTTGGTTATCAGCGGTGAGGAGGATATTGGCCGGCTTGATATCCCGATGAACCACGCCCTTGGAGTGGGCATAGTCGAGGGCCGCGGCGATTTGCTGCGTCACCGACACCACGAATTCTGCAGTGGGTCGCCGGGACTGCTGCAGAACCTGCTTTAGATTCGTGCCCCTTACATATTCCATCGCCAGGAAGGCGGATCCGGACTCTCCCTGCTCGACGACATCGTGCATGGTCACGATATGGGGATGGTTGAGAATGCCGCAGCTCTGGGCCTCCCGCAAAAAGCGAGCCCGGTACTGTTCTCGCTCCGACTCTTCCACATCGTTACCGAGATGAAAGGTCTTGAGAGCGACTAGTCGGCTGATCAGAGGGTCTCGGGCGAGGTAAACCACACCCATAGCCCCTTTTCCGATTTCCTCTAGGATTTCGTAGCGACCAAGCTTCTGTGGCATCTGGGACGACATTGGCGACTCTGTTTTAAGGGGGTATCAACAGTCTAGAGTTTCGGTAGAGGCTCCGTCAATGAAGACCCTTCTGGGTCACTAGGTTCGATGGAATCGTGGTTAGTCGGCTCCGAAGCGATTCCGCCTATGGTATATATTGCCGGCGCTAAATTCAGTTCATCAGGAGGCTTAATCCATGCAGGTTGACAACTCCGCCCAAATTCGAAACCTCGCTCTCGTCGGTCACAACGATACCGGCAAGACGACTCTGGCGAGCGCTCTACTTTACACCGGCGGCGCCATCAATCGCATGACCAAAGTCGAAGATGGGAATACCATCACCGATTTTGACCCCGAGGAGACGGCCCGGGGCATCTCCATTGGTCTTGCGCCCTGCTTCGTTCCCTGGAACAAACACAAGATCAATCTCATCGATAGCCCCGGCTACGGCATCTTCTTCACCGAGGCCCGAGCCGCCATGCGTGCCGCTGACACCTCTCTGCTGTGCGTCAGCGGCGTCTCCGGTGTCGAAGTGATGACCGAGAGGGCCTGGAAGTACGCCGGGCAACTGGACCAGCCGGTGGTGTTTCATCTCACCCGCATGGACCGCGAGCGAGCCGATTTAGCCCGCTCTCTCGAGAGTCTTCAGGATCTCGCTGGCCGAGGCGTTCTTCCCATCCAGATCCCGATCGGTAAAGAGGGAGATTTCAAGGGAGTCGTCGACGTCGTGGAGCAAAAGGCCTACCTTTTCGATCTCGATGGAGATGGCAAAGGCAAAGAAGAGGAAGTACCGGCAGAGTTGGCAGACGCCTGTGAAGAGGCCCGCAACAACCTCATGGAAGCGGTTGCGGAGACCGATGATTTGCTTCTCGAATCCTATTTCGATGAAGGAACCCTCTCCCAGACGGATTTTCGCAAAGGCCTTCGCCGGGCCATCCTCAAGCGCAAGATCTTTCCCGTCACCATGAGCGCCAGCCTCCACGGCATTGGCTCCTCCGCGCTGTTGAACACTCTGGTGAGCTTCGCCCCGACTCCCCTCGACCGCGAGACCTTTCCGGCCACCAACCTCGGTGGAGAGGAGATCGACATTCCTACGACGGCCGAGGAACCGGCCAGCGCTTTGGTTTTCAAGACTCTCAGCGACCCCTTCACCGGACGGCTATCGATCTTTCGAGTCGTCAGTGGCGAAGTTTCCGCCGACACGATGCTGTGGAATGCCCAGTCGGAGACCAGCGAAAAGATGGCCAATCTGGTCCTCCTCCAAGGCAAACAACCTACCCAGGTCTCCAAATTGGTCACCGGTGACATCGGTACCGTAGCCAAGCTCAAGAAAACAGCGACAGGAAACACCCTCTGTGCCAAAGACAAACCCGTCAATTTGAGCTGGATCCCAATCCGGGAAGCTGCTATGTCCTTTGCCATCGAACCCAAGAGCAAAGGGGACGAGGAAAAGATCGGCGAGGCGCTGCAACGACTCATCGAAGAAGATGTCCGCCTGCAAGCGGGCCGGGATACGGAGACCGGTGAGTACCTCCTCTCCGGCACCGGCCAACTTCATATCGAAATCGCCGTCGCCAAGCTCAAGAGCCGCTACAAAGTCGAGGTGATCCTCCACCCACCGAAAATCCCCTACCGGGAAACGATCCGTAAGACTTCCAACGGCCACGGTCGCCACAAGAAACAGACCGGTGGCCGCGGCCAGTTTGCCGATTGCAAGATCATGATGGAACCTCTGGCGCGCGGGGAAGAGTTCGAATTTGCCGACAAGATCTTTGGCGGAGCTATTCCCCAGGGCTACCGCCCCGCCGTGGAGAAAGGGATCCAAGAAACCCGGCGACGAGGCTTTTTGGCCGGCTACCCCGTGGTGGATTTCCGCGTCTCCCTGCTAGACGGCCAGTACCACGATGTGGATTCCTCTGAGATGGCCTTCAAGGTGGCTGGTTCCCTGGCGTTCAAGGACGCCATGGCCAAAGCTGCCCCGGTGATCATCGAGCCCCTCATGGAGCTCGAGATCACCACCACCGAAGAGTTCATGGGAGACATCATGGGAGACCTCTCCCAGCGCCGTGGTCGTCCCCAAGGCATGGAGGTCAAGGGAGACAATCAGGTGATCAAAGCGGTCGCCCCGATGGCCGAAATGCTCGACTACGCTCGGGCTCTACGAGCCATGACCCAAGGCCGCTCCCGTTTTCACATGGAGTTCTCCCACTACGAAGAGGTTCCCCGCAACATTCAGGACAAGCTCATCGCTGAGGCCGAGCAGGCCAAAGGGGATCCGGCAGGATAGGTTGAGTTCGGGGCGGAGGTGAATCTTCCTCGGGCCCCAAACCCACCGACGGTGATGGGCTGGTCAGCGAGGCGGGTGAAACAGCGTATTTAGCTGATGTTCCGGATTGATGTTCCAGACTCGTGTTCCAGGCTGATATCCAAGGCTCAAGGTTGACGCTGGTGAGCCCGGGAGGCGAGTCGCCTGCCCGGCCAGGGTTGTCCTGCCTTAGCTCCCAATCTCAGCCAATAGCTCGCGAATCGTCCCTGCCAACCCTTCTCGCGGTACCTCCCGTTGGCCGGGCCGGGCCTGGATCCAGTCTTCGCGTTTCTCCACCTCAGCAGATTTTTCGCGACCGGCCTCCAAATCTTTGAGAGTGACGACTCCCCGGGCCTTTTCATCGGATCCCAACAGCAACGCTAGAGGAACTCCTGTGCGATCGGCGTACTTCAACTGTTTGCCGACGTTGCGACCCTTACCGAGATAGAGCTCCGCGGAAATCCCAGCCCGGCGAAGCTCGAAGGTCAGCCCTAGAACCTCACTCTCCAAGCTTGGATCCATGTTGAGGACGAGCACTTCCGAGGTGGTTCGTTTGCCTCCGACGCGACCGAGGTGCTGAAGCGCTGCCAGCAGTCGGTCAACCCCGATGGAAGCGCCGGTCGCGGGCACCTTCTCGCCGAGAAACCGCATCACCAGACCATCGTAGCGACCGCCCCCAAAAACCGAACCGAATTGAGGAGCCTCTGTCAGATGGGCTTCGAACACCGGGCCGGTGTAGTAAGCCAAACCGCGAGCGATGCTGAGGTCCAAGGCCACCTGATCGTCGCCGTAGCCAAGAGAGTAAAGATGGCCAGAGATCCGTTCCACGGCTCGAACCTCTTCCTCGGCGCCCTCCACCCCAGAAAAAAGCTCTTCCAGTTGAGTGACGACATCCTGGCGCGCCTCTGCCCGGACTCCTAGAAAGCGATGGATTCGGTCGACCTGAGACTCCCCCAGGCCCAGCCCCCGGATAACATCCCCGGAGCGATCCTGATATCCACTGGTCAACTCCAACTTGACCTTCTCGAAGCCAACCTTGTCCAACTTATCCAGGACCCGGAAGACATCGGTAGCCTGATCCGGAGAAATCTCGGCGAAAGTCAAAAGCGCGTTGAGAATGCCGCGGCTCGAGTAACGAACCCGAAAACCACCCACCTTGAGGGCGGTGAGCGTGTCGCACATGCCGGCGATGATCTCCGTGTCGGCGATCTCCGAAACGGTCCCCACGGAATCCAAATCGAATTGAGTAAACTCCCGAAAACGCCCCTTGTCGGGCTTGTCTGCCCGCCACACGGAGGCCACTTGATAGCGACGAAAGGGCCTCGGCAGCTGCCGATGCTGCGCCATGACCCGAGCCAGCGGGACGGTCAGGTCGAAGCGCAGACCTAGCTGCTCCTCTTCCGGATTGCTAACGCCAAAAATCGACCCCTGGGCTTCGGTGCCCGCCGCGGAACCGGTGAGCACGTCGAGGTATTCGATGGCTGGAGTGCTAATGGGTGAGAAACCGTAGTTCTCATAGACGCCGCGGATCGTGTCCACCATCCACTGGCGTGCCAACATATCTTCCGGTAGTAAGTCCCGCAGGCCGCGCGACAATCGTGGTTTGACCCGATCCGTCATGAGATGCTCCAAGGCCTCTTCGGCCAGTTTGTGTCCGAGTATGATTTCGTCACGAAGCCAAAAAGCACACCCGAATGCCCTCGCCTCGCGAAAGAGTGAATATACCTTCCGCCCGAGCGATTGGCTACCGGCACCAACCAGCCTGTCGAACGAACTGTCGAGCAGACTCTCTTGCGGACTCCTGGAACCGGCTCGCCGCCGCGAAGAAGCTCGGGCGACAAGTTTCTTTACTTTGAGGCCAGCTGGACCCACGAGAGGAACTCCGAAAGACCTTTCCCCCCTCTGCGGCCTGTGCGGCCTGTGCGGCCCTAGTACGTCAAGCGGCTCTTCACCCGGCCACGGGAGATCAAGAGACTGACCGCACAGAGCCCAAGAGATCCCAAAAGGGGAAGAAGGTGGAGGCCGGCTGAGAGCCGGTCAGAAGCCCTCAGGGAGCCACGAAGTCAGCAATTTGCCGTGGTATCCTTCGAGCCAGAGCCGCCTGACTGCCCCCCTAAGACACCGTCGCATCTTCTACGCCGGAGGCGCCAGCTCACCGTCCATGAACGCGGAACCCCCAGCTCCCATCACCGAATCCGATGCCGCGCTTCTGCAGCTAGCGCTGTCCGGACGCTCGGACTACCTAGGCAAGCTGGTGGAACGCTGGACACCCGTCATCCAAGCTCGAGTCGTCCGGGTTCTCAAGCGCCAAGGCTACGCTGGAGGCCCGCGCATCCAGCAAGAAGTAGAAGAATTTGTGCAGCAGGTATTCGTCTCCCTATTCGAGAGCCGAGGGGAGGCGTTACGGGCCTGGAAACCGGAGCGTGGACTCTCCCTCGACAACTGGGTCGGTTTGATCGCTGAGCGGCAAGTCCTCTCTCTCGTGCGCACTCGCAAACGCAATCCCTGGACCGAGGAACCCGTCGTGATGGCCGAGCTCGATGGGGCCTCCCAAGAACCGGGGCCAGAGGATCAAGCGCTTAGTCGCGATGTCCTAGGTCGACTGCTGGACCGACTCCAGGAACGCGTTAGTCCTCTCGGCTGGAGGCTCTTTCAACTCCTCTTCCTGCAAGAGCTGGAGATAGAAGAAATCGCCCAGAGGACAAATTTGACCGCTGCCGCCATTTACGCCTGGCGCAGCCGCTTGCGACGCTTGGCGCGCTCTCTCCGCAGCGAGATCCTGTCAGAAACCGAAGTCCCGTCGCGTATACCGGATCAGGGGTACGAATAACGTGAGCGACCAACGAAGTGACTCGCTTTTGAAACAGCTCGGCCAGCTCGCCAAAGAGCGGCAGGTTGCCGAAAACGAAGATGCCAATCGCGATGATGCGGTCCAAGACGCCGAGGGCCGACAAGGCTGGGAGCAGGAGGCTTCCAAACCCCTCGGCGCCGAGGCACAACAGCGCATCGTCCAACACCTGGAACAAGTCCTTGCCAAGGAATTTCCCGAGCACCGAGAACCCAATGAACGAGAGGCCACCGGACCAGAGCAAGAGCCGCCGCTGCAAGATAGCACCGGCCCGCCTATTGCGTTTCGGCCTCGCACAAAACGGCTCCCGGTCTGGCTCGCCTGGCCAGCTGCAGCAGCACTGCTTCTGGTGGTGTCCATCTTTGCTCTGCGCATCGCTCTAGAACCACGAAACGTGAGTACGGGTACGACCCTCGTTGCCGAATTGCCAACTTACTCCATGACCGTGGAGGGGCTGACCCGTTCCCAGCGAGGCTCATCCATCGATGCTTCGCAAGCTCCCCAGAGCCATCTCGCGGCCGGCCCAATCGAGAGGAAAGAAATCGCTCTGGGTAACCGCCTTCGGGTAACCATGACTCCTGGAGAGGCCTACACGGGCTCCCTGAAAGGCCGAGCACTTTTTTCCTGTGAGGGGCCCTGGCAAGAGCTCGAGGACGAGATCTTTGCCGTTTCCGCCCAGGGAGCCCTGCGTCTGGAAGCCACCGTCGGCGAGGGACTCCCGGCTCACGTGGGGGATCGATGCGAGCTACTGGTGATCCTCGGTCAGCCGAGCGCCCTGGCCACTCGCCTGGAAGCCCTCGAGGCTATCTCTTCCACTGGAGAAGGCAGCGGCGAAGGTTGGCGAGCCACACTGCTGGCTCTCGAAGTCAGGCCCTGAAAATGATCGCCAGATTCATGACCACCCGGCTCCCTTCCGGGGTAGCAGCTTTCGGAGCGCGGTCTTTGGGAGCGAAATCTTTGGGGCCGAGATCTTTGAGAAGAAGGTCTTCGGAAGGGCCATCTTCTAGAGAGCGCTCTTCTGAAGCGCGAACCAAGGACAGGTTGGCTGCTGGACTTCTACTTTCCGGCCTGGTCACCTGGGGACTCGCCGTCGGCTGTGGTACCCCACCACCCACCGCCCAAGGCAGCACGCAAGAGTCGGCAGAGGTAGCTTTCCGGGTCGAGTACGCTGGCTGCGGCGGCGCTCGGCGCGGCCCTATCTGCCTCCTCCCAGAGAAGCGCAAACTGACCCTCTGGCTCTCCCACCCCTCCGCAGAGGTGGAAGCCAGCCTCGATGGACAACCGTTGGCTCTCCCGGAAGGTGCCAGGGTCCAAGGGGGAGTTCGCCTGGAGATTGAAGTCACGCCAGAAAACCGGCAGCTCCGTCTCGAGCACCGAGCCCGCCAAGACGCTGGATCTCAACCTTGGAGCCTACGCTTTGAACCCCAGCCATCGCCGGAGTGGAGAGCTCGAGCCTTCGAACATCTGCGAGAGGGTGACTTGGATCAGGCTCGCCGGGAGATCGAAGATGCCCTGGCCCAAGATCTCCCGGACGCTCAAAGGGGCGAGGCTCTGGCCCTCTTCGGCCAGCTCCTACGACAGCGTGGGGAAACGGCTCGGGGTCAGGACCTGATCCGAAATAGCCTACCCCTACTCCAGCGGGGGGGAGATCTTCAGCAAGCCTTCAATCAGACGACAGCTCTGGTCTACTTCTTGACCGCTCAGGACCATCGGTTCACCGAAGCTCGAGAACGACTGGAAGCCCTGCCTCGAAACTGGCAATCACCGGGGGAAGTGGACTACTACGACGGCTACTACCAAGGCCTCCTGGCAGCTTCCACAGGGAATCTGCGCGGCGCTCTGAGTCACCTGGAGCGAGCTGCAGAGATTGCCCAACGAACCGGCACCGCAGCCTATCTTCGGGCTGCCGAAGAGTTGATCGCAGTCCAACTGCAGCGCCTCGGCCGACGCCAGGAGGCAGCCTCGTCCCTCGAATCCCTCCTCGAGCAAGCCCGGGCCGCCGGAGATAGCTGTCGTCAGGCCGGCCTGCTCGGCAACCTCGGTTGGAACGCTCTGCTCTCCGAAGAAGCTCAGGCCCCGCAGCAAGACCCCATTCCGTTCCTGGAAGAAGCCCTGGCTTTATTTCAGGGAGAGTGTCCGAAGAGTCTCACCCAACGCCACAACGCCCTGCTCAATATCGCTCTAGCCAGGCTTCACGACGGTGACCTAGAGGCTACCCGAGGCGCTCTCGAGAAGGCCGACGGCATCCCCCGTGGGTCCAGCTTGCGACTGCTCCTGTGGCGACGAGAGATCGATGCGCGCATAGCTCTCGCGGAGCAGCGGCCGAGAGAGGCGATTCGCCTCTACGGGGAGCTCGAAACTCTAGCTAGCGCAGCGCTGGTACCGGAAGCGGCCTGGAGGGCCCGGGTCGGCTTGGCTACGGCTCGCTGGGAGAGTGGCGACCTCTCTAGGGCCCTGGAAGACTTCGAGACCAGCGAGGCCTTGTTAGAGGGAGAGCTCTTCCAGGTTCCCCTCCAGGAAGGAAGAGAGTCCTTCCTAGCCCAGCGCCAAGCCTCTGCCCGGCGGCATTTAGAGCTTCTGTTGCAGTTGGATCGCCCCCTAGACGCCTTTGCCTTGGCCCGCCGAGGGAGAGTTCGCCTCCTTCGCTCCTATCACCGCACCCTCCGGCTGCAAGGCTTATCCAACGATCAACGGGTCCGGTGGGAGAGCTTCGTGGCGGATTACCAGGCTGAACGAGCCGCCATTGATGAGCTTGCTGGACAGGATTGGCAACTCGCCGCTGACGCCCTGGTAGAGCTCCAGGACAAACGCCAGGAAACCCGCAAGGGTTTGGCTCGAAAACTCGATGAAGTCATGTCCCTGCTGGAACCGGGTTGGCTCGGGGAAGGCCGTCGACGAGTCGCCCTGAGCCCCCTCAGACTGACTCCCTCATCCCTCGCTTTGCTGTTTCACCGTCGAGGTAACGACCGAGAAAACGGCCGAGAAAAAGACTGGGTCGTCTTCGCTCACCAGGCAGGAGAAATAGACATCTCCACACCTACCTGTCCCTCACTCGATGACACCTCCCTTGCAACCTGCCTCCTGGCCCCCCAGGAGGACAGGATTCGCTCCGCCTCGGAGCTTCACATTCTGGCTACCGGGCGCCTCAAGGAAGTGGACTTCCACGGCCTCTCCATCGGGGACACACTCCTTCTGGACCTGGCCCCCGTCATCTACGACCTCGATCTGGGGTCCTTGGAATCGAATCCTCGGCATCAACAAGGTGACTCCGACCTAGATTCTGCGATGAATGCCACGACGGAATTTTCAGTTCCTGCCCCACGGACTTCCGCTCCAACTTCTACCCTGGCCTCCGCCTTGATCCTCGCTGACCCCACGGGAGACCTTCCCGAGGCGCGCAGGGAAGCTGAAATCGTCACTGCCCTACTTTCAAAAAGTGCCCAGACCCACAGCCTCACCGGCCAAGAAACCACCAGTGACGCTTTGGCCAAGGCCCTCCGTAAGCCGGATCTATTTCACTTCGCTGGCCACGCAACCTTCGCCGGTCGCGGAGGCTGGCAGAGCTTTCTCCCCCTCGCCGCCAACAACCGGTTCACCCTCGAAGATGTCCTCCTCCTGGAAGACGCTCCTCGCTGGGTCGTGCTCTCCGGATGCGACACGGCTCGCACGGACGCAAACCGATCCGTCGCGGAAAGCCTGGGGCTTGCGCAAGCTTTCCTGGTAGCGGGCTCCGAAGGGGTACTCGCCGCCGTGCGGCCGGTCGATGATCGGCTCGCCTCGGAATTGGTCCAGGAGTTCTATCAATACTGGGTGGCGGGTAGCCGACCCAGCGAAGCACTGAGATCCGCTCAACTCGCACTGAGAAGCAACAACCCAAGCTCAGATTGGTCCAGTTTTCGTTGGATCGTCAGATAGTCCGGAAACCCAAAACGAAGTCGGTAAGGGCGAATGGAAGCCCACTCAAATCAGGCGACGGAGAAAAAGCCGGGCTTGTCCTACCAGCAGCCCCAAAGAGGAGGAGATGCAATGAAGTGGCAAAATCAACAGCGTCAGCGGGCTATAGCTCTGGGGACGTTCCTTTGGACTCTGGGGATTCTCCTCGGCACCGCCCAGGAAGCTCGCGCCCAAAATACTTCCCAAGGAGAAACGCCTTGGAGGTGGATCGGCATTCAATCTGAGGCAAACCAGCGGTGTCCTCCGGCAAAGCCCGATTCCGGCTGGTCTGTAGAACCTCTCTTCGCCAACACCAATAACAAAGAGCTGAAACGCTTCTGCCTTTACCAAAGGAAAACACCCGGCAACGCCAGCGGTCTGCCAACCAACCGCCTGCAGTACCTCGACCCGGACATCATGGGGGTCGCCGCCCAGGGATCCTCCCTGGCCCAACAGACCTGGCAAGCTCTGGAAGAGCATTTCTTGTCCCAGGTGGGACAGATGAGCCTCCCCGGGGCCGCAGCTTCTAACGTTCGTTTGGCCATCTTGGACAGCTCCCCCACTCATACCGCTCGGGGGGCCCAAGGACCGGAGGATGCTCCCGCAAATTCACCCCACGGCACGGCTCTCCTCAACATGGCCCGAGATCTGTTGTGCGACCCCAGCGAGACCACCTGCCGCGCCCTCCTCGCCTCCCGGCTAGCCCTCGCTTACACGTGTTTCGATCCGCAGGATCCTCTGATCTGTCGCGACGACGTAAAGGGAGGCTTTATCGGCCTGATCAGCGAGCTTGCCCAAGCCATCCATCAGGAGAGCTCCTTGCCCGGCCAAGACCGCCTGGTGCTCAATCTCTCCCTAGGCTGGCAACCTCGACTTGGAGGAACAGAAAGAAAGATCGCCGATATGCCAACCCCCGTGCAGGCAGTTTACCGAGCCCTGGAGGATGCCTCTTGCCGAGGTGGTTTGGTCATCGCCGCGGCCGGCAACCGTAGCTCCGGCGCCAGTTCTCAGCCAGGTCCCCTACTACCCGCTCTATGGGAAACCCGCCGAGCTCCTCGAGGGACGCAGTGTCAGAGACTCGGCCTTCCAGCCACTCCAGGGGGAGCGGCCTCCTACCGACCATTGCTTTACTCCGTCGCTGCGGTCAAAGACTCGGCGGCTGCCCTCGACACCACCCGGCAACGAGGAGTCCCTCGCCTTGCGGCCTTCGGTGACCATGCCGCCGTCGCCCTCTCCCAAAGCCCTGGTGCCACAGCGACTCTCACCGGTAGCTCGGTGGCGTCCTTGGTGGTCTCGGCCACCGCTGCAGCCGTCTGGTCCTACCTTCCCGCCTCCAACCCATTTCAAGTCATGGAAACCGTCTACCAGGCGGGAATCTCCACGGGGCGCCAAGCGGACTACTGCGCGGGCTCCAGAACTTGCCCAAAGAAACGGGGCGAGGTGCGAGAGGTCTCCCTGTGCACTGCCGTAGCCGCGGCTTGCGGCACCAGTCCACAGTGCGCTCCCATTTCCTGCCCGACACCTCAACCACTGGACCTCAGTGCCGTCGCCTGGGGACGCTTCTCAGCTCCAACCATCGACATTTCGACTCTCGAAACAAAGCTCGAGCCAAAGCCTCCTTGTGGCAACGAAACGGTTTTCTACGACGGCAAGGGAGCCGCCCCCGCAGAGCCCTGCCCTCACTATCGCTACCCCTCGGCTGCCCTCGAGCCCTGGATCGAGCCCCAACCGGAGTTCATCCCCTGCCCCAACTGCATCGCGACCTTCGACAGCCCCGGCAGCCTCTACTTCGAGGTGGACGATCTGTGGAAAGGGGACCTCACTAGCTCGACCCTGAAATGCGGCACCTCTTCCTACTCCCTGGAAACAGGCACCCTCAAACCCGGATCCAAACTCGTCCTGACCTCCGTCCCAGAAAGCTGCCTCACCGCCTCCCCCACCCTTCTCTCCTTTCTGGACTCGAACCAAAAAGCCGTGGTCGTCCCCATCTGCCTCTGCCAGGGCTGCACCTAGACCGAAGCCCCATCCGGTGTCAGGCATGCGTTCCATGCAGCCCTTAAATGCTGTCCGCCGGCGACTCACTCCAAGCCTTGCCCTCTCTCGCTTCCTGCGAGGCCAAAGAGGCTTATTGAAGCAACGCATGAAGCTCATGCCTGACACCGCAAATGGCAAAGATGCCGGTCAGCGTAGGGCCGACCGGCATCGAAGGGAGGCGAGGATGGGGGAGGACCTCAGCAGGACCACTGGGGATTGTCGCCGGCAATGGGCCAGCCGTAGGCTTCCCGGAAGGCCCGACGAATCTCGGTCATCAGAGGTCTGGCGTTCGTGTAGTTCGAGTTGGTGAGGATGACGATCCCCTCATCTGCGGTAGCAGAGCCCTGCATGCAAGAGGAGCCACCAATGACGGCACCGCCATGAGTGAAGGTATCCAGGGCGGTGGTGTTGAGCTCGACCCCGAAGCCGTATTTGAGGCCACCGGGAGCCCGGTCGGTGAAGATCTCATCCACGCTCGGTGGCGACAGCACCTGGGCACCGTTGGGAATCTGGCCGTCGTTGTTGAGCAGGATCACAGCCTTGGCATAGTCCCGGGCCGAGGAGTACAAGCCACCCGCGGCGTAGTTCGGGATCACCGTGCGAGGAATGGGATTGCCGGCGTCGTTGTGGCGCGAGGCAACCCGCTGACCGTAGGACAAAGACAGGGGCTGGGTGTAGCGACTATCGGTCATGCCCAGGGGGCCGAGAATGCGGTCCTGCATGATCTGGGCGAAACCCTGCCCGGTGGCTGCCTGGGCAGCCGCTTGAGCGACCAGGTAGCCCTTGTTGGAGTAGTCGAAGGTACTACCCGGCGCGCCGTTGGCGGGGTCGATCCAGGCTGCACGGCCGCCGCCGTAGGAGCAACCTTCGGAGCTACAGTGATGCCCCAGCAGAGTCTGTAGAGTGCTGACACTGCCCGGCCAGTTCGAGGGCCAATATTCGATAGAGCTGTTGTTGAGGCTCGCCGTGTGGCTGAGGAGTTGCTCCAGGGTGATGCCCAGAGGCATTGGCCCAACGGTGCCAAAGCTCAGCGGGTACTGCTGGCCAAAGGTGTACCACTGGACCACTGTCGGCCCCATTTCTGGCAAGGTGTCATCCAGATTCAGCTCCCCATCTTCCACCAAGGACATGATCCCCATGGAGGCCATCAACTTCGAGGTGGAACCCACTGCAAACGGGCTCGAGGCCCGCACGAATTTCTGGGTACCGCCCCGCAGAGTGCCATAGCCCCGTGAGTAGACCACTTTGTTGTTGTCGATCACCGCAATGCTGATACCTGGAATATTCAGTTCTTCCATTCGCTGATAAATGTTCTTGCCGCTGGCCCCCAGGTCGTACTCGATCTTCTGCATCGGGTGATTGAGATTGGGAGAGACGCCCCCGCCGTAGAGCACGAAACCGTTGCCGGGACCGATCACCGCGTGATCGAGAGAGCGCTCGGTCCGCTGGAACATCTTGAGGCCGTTGACCATGCCATCAGAGAGTCCACTGCTGGCGAACCATTGGTCGGCAAGAACGACCCAACGGCCGTCGGTACCGATGGAGATCCGCTGAATCGTTCTCTTCCCCTGGTGGCGTTCGACAACCGCCGCGTAGAGGTCTGAGGGAACGCTCTTTGAGGAGGCCCAGCTACCGGAGGTGACCACCCAACCGGCTCCGTTGCCGGTGAAGGCGATCTCGTCGATGCGTTTGCCAGCATTCTGACGGTTGCGAATCTTGTCTTTCAGCAAGAGAGAGTGCGGTAGGCCGGCGCTGCGCCAGAGGTAGTCTTCCGCCACCACTACCCAGGCACCGTTCGGGGCGAAGGCTACGGCGTCGATCTCGCGGCCACTAGCGATGTACTGCTGAATCTTGTTCTTGGGACCTGCGGGAAAATGGATGCTGGTGAAAACCGTGCTGCCGGAGACGATCACCCACTCCCCGGAGGGGCTGATGGAGATCTCATCGATGGTCTCGTGGGAATCTCTCAACTGCAGCAGTCGCGCCCGGTAGAGGGCGCTATCTTCAAAGCTGGCCGTCGACCAGGTAATGGAATGAGCCGAGGCTGAGGAGGCCAGGACCAACAGCGAGGCGATGGTTAGTAGCCAAGCGATCGCCACTCGGGCCAGGAAGCTCTTCTTTTCGTTCCGAATCGTCATTCTCTCGGTTGTGGTCGACATGATTCATTCTCCTTGTAGCGGGGTGTTGTTGGGTTTGCGTTTTTTTGCCGCTCACTCAATCCGCGCAGCCATGGAGGAAAACGGCTAAGGCGAGGTCAAAAAAATCTCGCCGCCTTCGCTCTGTCGACCTTCGACGCTGTTTCCGAACTATCTGCCCAGGACCCAGGACCCAGGCCCCAGGGGCCCGGACCCAGCTGACTGCCGTGCCGAACAGAAATCTCGAATTTGAGAATGAACCTCACGATATGAGACACGGGAACCGCTCCACCGTAGCTTGCGACCCAACTCCGCCCCGGCGCCGCAGCGGTCCTTGGCCTCAGAAACGAGGTTGAATGGTGCCGCCAAACGATCCCACCAGAGACTCTTGCGCTTTGGCTTAATTCTTGCTTCTACATAAGCGCAATTACTAGTTCCCTTGGTGTGAGCTTCGCCTCGCGCTATCCATGTCGACCGTCGAAGAGATCGGAGAGTTCCATGATTCATGTCTCCCGCCCGAACTGTCCCGCAGAGATTTCGTCTCCCCCGCCCGGGTTCCTTCAACGCCACAGAACCCGGCGATCATGGGCTTACTCGCTAGCTCTGGCCGCCCTTTGCTGGACCGCCGTCGCCTCGCCTGGCTTCGCCGCGGATCCCCCCCATCAAGTCGAGGCAGCCTCGACCTCTGAGCTACCGGTAGCCTTAGAAAGCACCGGCACCGAGGACGACCGTAAGTCCACCTTCGACCCCAACCACCAGGTGTGGATCACTTTGGAAGAAGACGACCTCAACCTGATACGCCGCAGCAACCTCTCCTTGAGCTCCTCCCTGAAGGTTCAAGCGCGGAACCGGGGCATCGTCGCGATTCCTTTCGCCGAAGGGGATCTGCACAAGCTCTCCTCTTGGGTACACGACACCAAACACCGCTGTGGCGGCTTCCAGACCCACGACACTCTCGAACAGGCACGAACGGCTCTCAACGCCCCTTTGGGCATCTACATTGAATCAGCGGCGTCCTACGAGATTGACAACGGCGCCCGAGTGACGGCGATCCAAGGGGAAATGCAAGCGGCCAATATCCTCGCAACCATCGACGATCTCTCCACGGATTTCGTCAACCGTTACTACAACACCCCATCCGGTCGAGCCGCTGCCCTTTCCATTCGGGACCGCTGGCAAGCTCTCGCCAGCGGCCGCAGCGACATCACCGTGACGACCTTCGACCACAGTGGCTGGAGTCAGCCCTCGGTCATTCTGGAGATTCAGGGCGATGGCCTAGCCAGTGAGGTCGTCGTTTTGGGAGCCCACTTGGACTCCAAAGTATCCGGCAGCGTGGGCAACACCACCCCAGCACCGGGCGCTGACGATGATGCTTCCGGCATCGCTGCCCTGACCGAGGTGATTCGGGCCGCTGTGGCCAACGGCTATCGTCCCGAACGGACGGTGAAGATCATGGGCTATGCAGCCGAGGAGGTCGGGCTTCGGGGTTCCGGAGAGATCGCCCAGGATCACCTGAACCGCGGCATCAACGTCGTTGGCGTTCTCCAACTCGACATGGTGGCCTTTAACGGCTCCGCCGACGACATCTTTCTGATCACCGACTTCACGAACTCGGCGCAGAACGACTTCATCGGGAACTTGGTGGACACCTACCAGAGTGAGCTCAACTGGAGCACCACCGCCTGTGGCTACTCCTGTTCCGATCACGCCTCCTGGCAAAGCCGCGGCTTTCCTGCTTCATTCCCCTTCGAGGCTCGCTTTCAGCAGCACAACCTGCAGATTCACACCGCCAACGACACTCTCGCTACCTTTGGGACGCAGGCCAACCACGCCGTCAAATTCGCCAAGCTGGCAGCTGCCTACATGGTGGAGCTAGCGGACGATGCGGACGGTGGGGGCGGCGGACCCGACCCGATTCCCTGCCCGGCAGGCCTCAGTACGCCAGCCCCGGGATCGACCCTAGGAGGAGCCACCGAGACCTTCACCTGGGAAGCCTGCGACGGCGCAACGCAGTATTGGATCTACGTAGGAACATCCCAAGGAAGTAACAACATCCTCTCCGAGAATCAGGGAACCTCGACCTCAGCTTCCGTGACAGGACTCCCGACGGATGGCTCCACCGTATGGTTCCGGCTGTGGACCCGTACTTCCAGCGGTTGGCAGAACAGAGACTTCAGCTTCATTGCGGTGGATGACGGCGGCGGAGGTGAAGAGGCCTGCCCTGCGGAGCTTCTCAGCCCCGGCGCCGGCTCCACCATCGGCGGCACCTCGACCACCCTAGAGTGGACGCCCTGCTCCCAAGCCTCGGCGTTTTGGATCTACCTGGGAACCAGCTCCGGTGGCAGCCAGATTCTCTCCCAAAGCGTTGGCACAAACACCAGCCTGGCGGTCACCAGCTTACCTTCCGGCGACCAGATCTTTGTCCGAGTTTGGAGCCGCATCGGCGGCAGCTGGAGCCACACCAATACGAGCTTCTTTACGCCCTAGCAGTTAGGACACGATCCTCTCAGAGGGAAAGAGGGCCTCCGCCTGGAAGACTCGAAAGAGATACCCAGCGCCGAGGCCCTTCTGGATTGCCGCGCCGAAACACAACGGACGAATCGGCTCGAGCATCGACTCAAGTGCCTGGAACCAAGCCTCCGTCGATGGAAAGAACCGCTCCGGAAATATAGGTGGCCGCATCCGAGGCAAGCCAGACATAGGCTTGGGCCACTTCTTCCGGTGTGCCCATTCGTCCCAGAGGCGTATGGCGGACCAACTCAGCGAGAAGTCTCTCCGGCATCGATTGGAGAATCTCGGTGCCGATGAAGCCCGGTGCGACCGCATTGGAGCGAATCCCGTAACGTCCCAACTCCCGCGCCCAGGTTTTGGTCATGCTGATCACCCCAGCCTTGGTGGCCGCATAGTTGGTCTGACCGAAGTTCCCATAGAGACCCACGACGGAAGAAGCCTGGAGCAGAACTCCACCGCCTCCCCGAATCAAATGCGGCACCACCGCCCGGGTACACAAGAAGACACCCCGCAAGTTCACCCCGACCACCGCGTCGAAGGCCTCGTCGGTCATCATTCCCGTAGCCTGGTCGTTTCTCCATTTGATCAACTGAGCATCGCGCACGATTCCGGCATTGTTGACCAGCACGTCGATCCCGCCCCAGCGTTCCACCACTGCTTCGACCGCCGCCTCCACGGCCACCTTGTCGGTAACATCTACCGCCTGAAACGCGCCTTCACCACCCGTCGCCTCTACCTCTGCGAGGAGAGCCTCCGTTCCCTCTGCTCGAATATCCCAAAGCGCCACCCGCGCCCCCTCCTCAGCAAAGCGCAAAGCCGTAGCCCGACCGATACCCGCGCTCGCACCTGTAACGATGACAACCTTGTCCGCTAATCCTGTCTCGATCATGACTCACTTCTCCTTGGAAACCCCCAACAGAGAGGACACTGGCCAGATCATAGCTGAAGGCTGAGGATCGCTTCAAAACGAACAAGGGCCGGTAGAAGACTCTCAGTCTGTCTACCGGCCCTCGAGCCTGTCAGAGGGAATTCTGCCCTCCTCTTTCTATCTCTCAATCAAGTCACGGGATAGGCATTGCCGATCCAGGAGCCCTGCTGCACATGGACGTTTTTCTGGCCGATCAGCTGCACGTTGCTGGAGCGTTCGAAGACCATGACGAAGTCAGAACCGCCGAATTGGAAGTAGCCCAGCTCATCTCCCTTGGCCAAGGTCACTCCCTCGTCCGCGGTGATCACTACCGAGGAAACCTGGGCCATTCCCATGGGGAGACAGGCCACGAGACCGATGGGAGAGTCGATGACAACGAGTCCGCGAGTCTGGACGAATTGATAGCCCGTGCCATCGAGGGCATTGAGCACATTAACCTTCTCTCCGTCAACGATGGCAGGCTTCGTTTTGACGTCGAGATAGGCCTGACCTTGAATCACTCTGCTCTCCAGAACCGTGCCCGCGACCGGAGTATGCCAACGGTGATAGTCGAAGGTGTTCAAGAAACTATGGGTGAAAACACCGCCGCGAAATCGGTCGGCGTATTCACTGCAACCGAGTAGTTGATCGATGGACCACAGAATGCCCTTGATATCGAGGGGGTTCTCGGTGACATAGATATCGTTGTTCTGATTGATCTGCCACCAACCGACAAAAGTAGAGTCCCCGGGGGCCACCAGCACTCGGTCATCCTCCGGAGCTGCTACCGGGCGCATACCAGGCTTGACGTGGCGAGCAAAAAACTGATTGAAGGTCTTGTACCCGCTGGGAGGGGGCATGTACTCATCGTAGTTGAAGGTGGGATCCGTCTTGAACGAATCAATATGCACTGCCGATGCCTCGGTCTCGAGAAAACTACCCCAAGCGTTGGCAAAGTCGACAATCCACTGGGAGAGGGGTGTCAGTTTTGAAGATTTCTTCGACTTGCCATGGCCAACCGGCTTGGAATTCACACAGGGAGTCCTATCCGGCTCGATGGGATTTTGTAGCTTCCTCAGGGAAGGCTGATCGAGGAAGAAGTAAAACTCGACGATCTTGTCGTAAATCAGCCGCGAGTCGCCAATCTCTCGGGGAGCCCACTCGACCAGGTCATTGACGTACTGGAGGTATTTCTTTACCGAATCGATGTGAGCGATGCTGGGGACGTTCTGACTCTGTGCCTCGGCGATAGCAGCCTTGAACTTCTTTTCCCAATGGTTCTTCTCGATCAAAGCGATCAGCTCGCGGACGATAGGGTGAATTTTCTGAGCCATGATTCTTCCTTTCCTCGTGGGCCGATCACCTTGAAAGATCAAAGGGATCAATCTGATCGAGCCATCATTCTTCGACGGAGCAGGTACTTGGTTTTACTCTGATGTGTGCGATGGAACGAATTTGTTTCCTGTCGCGAAAAAAGGAGCTCGAAATCAGACAGCTGCCCCCCAAGGCGGTTCCGGCCTCGAGAGGCTTTCAGCTCGATGAGAGCTACCGCGCCGGGAGGTTCGGGTGAATGGTGACGGGTACCATCTTGGTAGGTCGGCGGTCGAAGTGAGTGAAGAACTCACTCACTTGAGCTGCCGTTCCTCGAAGGACTCCAACGCCACCCTCAGCCAAGGCCTTCTGAAGGGCGGTATCGAAAATCGAAGGGTCCTGCTGGGCGATGGACTGACTCTCGGCAGCGAGAAGGTCCGAAAAAGCTTCACGGGTGACCTCGATAGCAGCATCGAAGCGACTCCACTCCTCCTCCCCCGGCGCCTCTTCGAAAGTAGAAAATTGAGCCACCGCCCGGCGAATCTGGATCCCGTAGGCCTGAGTCGGAATGCCCGGTTCGCCTGGAAATAGAAAGCCTAGCGAGCTTTCGATCCCTGCAGCAGCAGTCCTCTCGGCTTGTAGTCGCATCGTCCAGGAATTGACCCAAGCTCCCGGTGGTAGATGGGCGACAATGCCAGGGGAAACTAGGCCTCCCGTGGCGCCCGGAAGCTGGGCAAAGAGCGGCTCTTGCAGTTCCATGGCGGAGGTGATGTACCAATTGGACCAATTGGGATCCGTCGCCAAGGGAGCCAGCTTCAGGAAAGCCTTCGCCTTGGTCTTTCGAGCTCGCCAGAAGGCCTTCTCTTCTTTTGCTACCCCCTGATAAGCGGTAATCACTTCGTTGGAGAGCTCCGCCGCCCATTGACAATCCGCTGCCCACTGACAACTGGCAGCCGCTGGGCATTCGGTGCTGGCGCTCCAGAAGCACTGGCAGGAGGCATACTGAGCGTCCGTGGCTCCCGAGCAGTTCTCTAGGGCCTGGTCAGCAGCTGACAACACGGCCGCTGCTCCCCCCATGACTTCCACCCGCCGAGCTGCCAGATCCTGCGGAGGGTTCGGATGAAGGTTCATCGGGTCCCCATCGAACCAACCTAGATAGCCGAAGTAGATCTCTCGGACTGCCTGAGAGACCGAGCCATACAAAGGGCGCAAATAGTCTTTGGGGTCGGCCTTCTCCACCGGCGGAGAAAGGGCGGTCAGGCCGTCGAGAATATAACGGGGCAGTCGGATCAACTCCGCCAACTGGTCGGGTACATAACCCAAGTTGAAATACCGCACGGCCTGGTCGTGGGTAAACTGTACAGCGTCGCGAAAGTTGACCAGTAGAGTCTCGATGTTTTCCTTGCCGCACAAGGGCGGCCCATGGCTCGGCACCATGCACCAACTGTCGAACTGGAGCAGTCGGTCGACACTGCGAAACCAATTGGCAGGATTGCGGTAGCTGGTGCCGCGAAGACTGTAGAGGTTGGGAAACGCAGGCCCTTGGAGCACTTCAGCGGAGAACAGAAGCCCCGGTCCTCCCCAGGAATCCTCCTCAGCGGCGACCCCTCCGCCGGAATCGGAGGTGAAGGGAAGTTGGCGATTCCGCTGATCGGGAAGAAAAATCGCCAGCTCGTCATCGGTCTCGCTGGGCACGTAGATCAATTGCATGTCGAGGCCCGCAACGCTCAATAGAAGCTGGTCCGAGAAAGTCCGTGACGGCATCTGGAAAGAAGAATCCCCCTCCTTGATAAAGGGACCAATACCATTGTTATTGAAGGGTTTCCCATCGCGGTGATCTGGGTCGGAGAACAGGCTCCCGTACATGTAGGCGGAACGAGTATTGATCATCTGCCCGGCCACGGTCGCAGTATTGATCACCGCGTCGATCACCTTCTTCTGACAGATCACCTCGACGCAATCTCCACGGCCAATATAGGAGCCATCCCGACCGCGCTTGCTCTCCGACTCCGGAGGACAGACAGGGCGATCGGCACTCTGCAGAAATCCCTGAACTCCACCGGTGTGATCGATATGGTTGTGGGTATAGATAATCGCTTCGATAGGTAGCTTTTCCAAGGGCTTTCCGGACTGGGAGTGATCCGGCATCGCCTTCCGATAGGCCTCCAGAAAGAGCTTCGCCACCTCGGAGGCCGAAGAGGTATCTCCCAAGGTGTCGACGATCACCACGCCCCCATTGGGCCCGATGGTCATCATCGAATTGGCCAGATTGAACCCGACGGCGCTGAAGAGTTTGTAAGACAGTCCCGGAGGGACGTCCCGAGCGATGACTGCATCCTGCTGAAAATCATAAACCTTGCGCGGCTGAAAGAACTCCGTGTGCCGCTTTTGAATGACATTCTCTGGGGTTGGAACCGGCACCTCGAAAGGCAGCCCTCCCTCTGCAAAGAATGGCTGGGGCGACACCCACAATGCGACCACCGCAAGTGCCAACAAAGCTACGGCCTTCTTCACTAACCCGATAGGTGAACTCATCTTCTTTTCCTCCCTAGCTAAGGCACCGCTCCATCCGAGAAAGAAGCTGGGCCAGATGTTTTGCTGTACCGGGAGAGTGGGATGAGTCCCTGAACTGTCACACCTTGAATCAAAAAAGCGCGATCGAATTAAATCCGGTGTCCTCTTTGAAATCCCATCACGGCCTCGGGTCATCCTGAGATGGGAGAAGAGAAAAGGCTCTAGGGAGCAAGGCAGGTCGCTTCATCCATATTTTCCCAAAGAAGTGCGATAGCTCGCGTAGACGCCCCACTACCCAATCATTCACACACCTGAACCACCACCGATCGATTGTCGGTGGGGCGGGAATCACAGCTTGCCAGAGCAAGCGAGAACAGCAGTCTGGGCTGACCACCACTGCGACGCCCAGAAACCAACAAGGAGAGAATCATGAGCCGACGCAGCATCATCATCACCATCAACAACAATACCGCAAGCACCTTGACCCTCGGCAACATCGACCGTACCCACGGCACCGACCCGGTCTGTACCAACCCGATTTACAACGCCTCCAGCGGTACCATCAGCGCGGAAGATGCCAAGAACTACGGTCCAGTGGCGACGGTTCAATACATGGTCGCCGACACCGGCGGCATCTACACCATCTCTTACAACAAACCCATGACGACAGGAGACACCGTCGTCACCGTGACACCGCCCACTGGATATGGTTATAAGTGCATCGCCAGCGACCTCCAGCAGAAACACTCCACCTGCACCTACGAGTTCACCAACAACCCCGCCGACGCCAGCACCTGCACCTCGTAGAAAAATCCGCCGCCTCGGCTCTGGAAATCTCTGGAGCCGGGGCGAAATCTCTTTTCCCCTTTCTACCTTGTCGCCCTTACCAAGCACGGCAAAAACATCTCAGCGCCGGCAAAAGTCTTCTGAGCCACAACTCCTTTGCGCTATTCTCGTTTTCACCCATGAAGGACAGAGAATCCATACTCCTATCGCAAATGTACAGCACGGTCCGAGTCGTTCGACTCATCGGCGCCGCAGCTGATTACGATTTCTGCGGCTTCAATCAACGCAGCCCAGCGGTCGGCGACACTGGCACCCTCATTCACACCCTCGAGGCTTCAGACCTACCCATGAAATTCGTCGTCGAGAATTGTGATGACAAAGGGGTTCCTATCTGGCTGGCGGAATTCGTTCAAGAAGAGCTGGAGCTGGTGGAATAAGCCTCGGCACCCTGTTCTGGGCGGAAGCAGCCTAATAGCGGTGACTTCCTCATTGCGGAACCGCAAGGACAATCTTGTCGATAGCCTCCTCGAGGGTACCTTCGCCATGGAGGTAGGGAATCCAGAAGCTTTCTACCGGCTCCCGATAGGTCGGCCAGGCTCGGGTTAAGAGATCTTCTGAAGAGGGAACAAAGTCCGACACGCCACGTTCCGCGAGGGCTTTCCTGGTGAGCTCACTAGAAGTAGCGAAGAGAACCGCGTGCCACAGGTCACGAGGTACGGGTACGCCGTGCTTCTCCGCCGCGGCTTCGATGGCATCCGTGACGGTACCGCCGTTGCGACTGACGACGGCGTGGGAGCCTTCGTGGAGGAGCATCTCGAGGGCCCGCAAGCCACGATACCCCTCGTCGTGGCTCGACATCGTCGTGATAATGCCGCCGGAGCGTCCATGCATCGTGTAGGCACCAAACCGCCCGGCGGCAGGCGTGATGTAGGCGCGAATACGCTCCGGCCAAGCGGTGCGGTAGACCTTCTCGTGCTGCTCCACGAGAATCTCTCCGGCATCCCGAAGCATGGCTGCTGCATAGCCGATGAAAAAGCGGTTGGCACGATCATCGGCAACCCACCAATGTTTCCGGTAGGTAGAAGCGGCTTTGGTGAGCGCGTCCTGAAGGGGCGCGTCAATGAGCGGCTCGGCCGCATCGTCGGCCACTTGGGAAAGAGCATCGGTCGTGATGAGCATCGGTCTGGAGAAGGTCATATTGTCAGATCCACCGGCAGTTCGGTAGGCATCCACCGCTTCGTTCCACACCGCCTCTTCCTCTGACGATAGCCCGGTCAACACCCGGGGAGTGGAACGAGAGGCGTCCTCGATCAATCTCTGGTGAAGGCTCATCCAAAAACTGCTGTGGAACTCCCACGGCGGAACCGTCACCACTTCCGAGGCTGATGCTGCGAGGGCGCAGCTGAGAAGACCAAACACCATCAAGCTTCGAATCATTGCTTTCTTCTCCCAATTTGGGTGGTTTCCAGCTTTCCGCTCTCTCTATCAGGGCAGCTCAACGCTACCAAGCGCCAATGGTCAGCAACCCATCCGTTTTTACGTCTCTACGAGAACCCGCATCCAGACACCACGATTGGAGAGGCCCCCACCCTTCGATGCGAGTCGATGCCGGGATGCCCTCGAACCCCTGAGAGAGCCATCGAGGAGATTCCGGAGCATTTGCCAGTCCGCCAAGACTTGAATTCTCATTCATATGAACGTAGGCTTGATTTCATGAAGGTAGCAACCCAATGACGCCCCCCAAGGAAGCCGCCCCTCCTGAATCACCTGAAGCCAGCCGGCAGACCAACGACGAGTCCTCCGATTGTGCTGAGCGGCTTCGGGTTCTCGCAGATCGAACCCGCCTCGAGGTCGTTCGTTTGCTTTTTACCGGCGCCAAACACGTTGGTGAGCTCAACGAAAGTCTAGCCATAGACCAAAGCCTTCTCTCTCATCACCTTCGAGTTCTTCGAGAAGCCGGTTTGGTGATCGGGGAGAGGGATGGCAAAGCGGTGCTCTACCGCTTGGCTCCCGGCGTGCGGGTGAAGGCAGGACAAGAAGCCATTCATTTGGGTTGCTGCTCGCTGTCCTTCGACTCCTGAACCGCCCACGTAACTAGAAATCCCTCCGAAACCTCCCAACGAGAAAGCCAAAAAAGATGCTTCCTAGAGCCCTAACCGTCGTTCTGTTGACCGCAATCCTGGTGGGACTGGGATGTTCCTCCCCGGAGAGCCGAGATTTGGCGATAGAGGGACTCACCGGCAAATTAGTTCTCACCGGCTCCAGCACCATCGCACCGCTGGCCCTGGAGATCGGCCAACGTTTCGAGGCCGAGAATCCTCATGTGAGAGTCGACGTTCAGACCGGAGGGTCGAGCCGGGGCATCGCCGACACCCGAAACGGCACCGCGGACATCGGTATGGCTAGCCGGGCTCTGGCGGCCGACGAGCAAGACCTGCTCTCCTTCGCCATCGCCCGAGATGGAGTTTCGTTGATCGTTCACCGAGACAACCCGGTGCGAGAGCTTTCGGATCAGCAGGTGGTGGCCATCTACACCGGCACGATCACCAACTGGAAGGATCTAGGAGGCGACGATGCTCCCATTACCGTGGTCCACAAGGCGGAAGGGCGCGCCACCTTGGAGGTGTTTCTTGGCTATCTCGGTCTGGACGGCCGAGAAGTCCAGCCTAGCGTCGTCATTGGAGACAATGAGCAAGGGGTCAAGACGGTGGCTGGCAACCGTAACGCCATTGGATACGTATCCATCGGTACAGCCGAGGCCGATGCAGCTACGGGGGTGCCGATCAGGCTTCTTGGACTCGGCGGGATCGAGGCGACCTCCGCCAATGTAGCTGCCGGGTCGTTTCCCATGGCTAGAGCACTCAACTTGATCACTCGGGAAAAGCCAAGCGGTCTCTCGACAGCCTTTCTCAAATTTGCCCGATCCGAGAGCGTTCACGACCTTGTCGAAGCCCACTTCTTCGTTCCGATCCAAGATTGATCTCGCTTTCTCCGGGGCCGTGGTGCTGGCCTCGGTCCTGGCGGCGTCTGTCCTGCTCTTGGTGGTTCTCTTTCTCCTTTGGGAGTCCTGGCCGGCCCTTCGAGAGACTCACGGGATTCGTTTCTTTACCGATCCGGGTTGGTTCCCTTCAGCCGGGGAGCTCAATCTTCTACCCATGGCTGCCGGTAGCCTGCTGGTGACCCTAGGAGCTGTGATCCTGGCCGTCCCCCTCGGCTTGGCTAGCGCAGTGTTCTCGTCTTTCTACGCTCCCCCACCACTCGCCTGGGTCTTTCGCCGGCTAGTCGAATTACTGGCGGGAATCCCGTCGGTGGTCTTCGGACTTTGGGGCCTGGTCTGTCTGGCCCCCTTGCTGTCTAACTTGGGCGGCTCAGGGCAGAGTCTGTTGGCAGCGATGCTCATTCTCGCTCTGATGATCCTCCCCACCGTTGCTCTGACGGCGGGGGCGGCTTTGGCGGCAGTGCCAGCAGCAGTTCTCCAGGGCGCAGCAGCCTTGGGACTCGGCCGTTGGTCCATGGTCTGGAACCTGGCCTTGCCCGCGGCCCGACGCGGCATCGTGGCAGGATTCATCCTGGCAGCAGGCCGGGCCATCGGAGAGACCATGGCGGTGTTGATGGTCGCCGGCAACGTTGCGGCCTTTCCCAAGAATCTCCTCGATCCGGTTCGGACTCTCACCGCCAACATCGCTTTGGAAATGGGCTACGCCACCAGCAGCCACCGTTCTGCCCTTTTTGCTAGTGGCTTGATGCTCATGTTGGGAGTCAGCTCCCTGGTGATCTGGTCCCAATGGCGGAACAGAAGCCTGCCCTATGAATAAGCTCCGAAAGCGCAACGGGACCGATCGTTGGGTGGCTCTCCTGTTGTGGTTGGCTGCAGCCCTGGTGGTCGCGACTCTGTTGTGGATCCTCGGCGATATCTTCTCGCGAGGCCTTTCTGGGCTCTCGGTGGAATTTCTCGTCGACGAGCCTCGAGAGGCCGGGCGCGCTGGAGGGCTGGGACCGGTTCTCCTATCGACTCTGTTGGTGCTCGGTGTTTGCATGGCTGCTGCGGTACCCGTTGCCCTGGGAGCTGCTGTCTTGCTATCGGAGTTCTCGTTGGGCCGCAGGGGGTTCGGGCGAGCCGTCAGGGCCAGCTTGGACATCCTGGCAGCGGTGCCCTCCATCGTCTTTGGGTTATTCGGCAACGCCTTTTTCAGCCAGATCTTGGGGATGGGATTCTCCCTTCTCTCTGGAGGACTGACCCTCGCGTGCATGGTGCTACCCATCTTGATTCGAACCACGGAGCAGGCCCTCACCGCTGTGCCGGACGAAGTGCGCCAGGGGGCTGCAGCTGTTGGGCTAAGCCGGGTGACGACCTTCAAGTCGCTACTCCTACCCGCCGCGGCTCCAGGACTGGCGGCCGGTTTCGTCCTGGGAATGGGACGGGCTCTGGCAGAAACTGCTGCCCTGCTGTTCACTTCCGGTTATGTCACCCGCTGGCCCGAGAGCCTTCTGGACTCGGGCCGAGTCCTGTCGATTCACATCTATGACCTAGCGATGAACATACCCGGGGCGGACGACCGAGCCAGCTCGACCGCCGTGGTGCTCATCGCCCTGGTTCTTCTCCTCAATGTCAGCGCCATGGCCATAGGGGGCCGTCGGTCGCCGGGAAGGTGGTCCCCATGATTCGGGTCGAAAATCTCTCAATAAGCTATGACGGCCAGAAAGCGGTCGGCCCCGTGACCCTAGAGATACCTCGAGGAGAGATCACCGCCATTGTCGGCCCTTCCGGCTGTGGCAAGTCGAGCTTCCTCTGGTCTCTCAACCGCATGACAGACCTCATCCCAGCGGCTCGGGTGAGTGGGCAAGCCTTTCTGGATGAAGTCGACATCCACGCCAATGGCCACCCGCCTCAGGATCTTCGCCTACGAGTGGGAATGATCTTTCAGAAACCCAACCCATTCCCCCTGTCCATCCGGCGTAACGTCGAGCTGGCTCTTCGCGAACACGGTGAGAAGGATCGCCGTAGGCTTGCGGAGACGACCGAGCAGGTGCTCCGGCAAGTGGGACTCTGGGACGAGGTCGCCCATCGACTCGACACCTCTGCCCTCAAACTCTCCGGAGGGTAACAACAACGCTTATGTATCGCCCGGGCCCTAGCGCT
The DNA here is from genome assembly GCA_022601195.1 of Deltaproteobacteria bacterium. Classification (GTDB taxonomy): domain Bacteria; phylum Acidobacteriota; class Thermoanaerobaculia; order Multivoradales; family JAHZIX01; genus JAHZIX01. Next base: position 89,340 of record JAHZIX010000028.1, on the reverse strand, counting down.
GGAACCTGAAGTACTCCTACTGGACGAACCCTGCAGCGCCCTCGACCCCATCTCTTCCGGCGTGGTGGAAGATCTCATCTCTCAGCTACGGGGCCGCTACACCATCGTCATCGTCACTCACAACCTGGCTCAAGCTCGCCGGTTGGCCGACCGATTGGCCGTCTTTTGGATGGAGAACGGTAGCGGAAATGTGATCGAACAGGGGGCTGCAGCCCAAGTATTCGCCGCCCCATCCAACGAGATCGCAGCCGCTTATCTGCAAGGTGCGCGGGGATAAAGACGGAAGGCCGGGCAGGGCAGTCAAGGCCGTCGGCACCCGAAGGTGCGGAATGTCTGCGAATATTCAGCAGCCTCACAGGCAGAGCAAAATCCCTTTCTTACGCCTGAGATCCTGATAGATACGCCTCCGTAGCAGAAGGCCCGTGTGCAGTAGGAGACCAGCGTGCCGGAAAGGCTACAGCCGCGAGCTGGTCAACTCGAAGTCCGCCTGAGCCCAGGCATCAGCGAACATTTCCTGCGCTGCGGCTGCCTCATCAGCCTTCCCTTGCCCTTCCAGGCTCTGAGCCAGGCCGTAGAGAGACCAGCCGTTTCGAGGGTAGTCCTCGAGGTCTCGACGGTAGACATCCTCGGCTCTTTCCGCGTCACCGGCTGCCAGGAGGGCAGCTCCCAGGGATTGCCGGGTGGGGTAGTACCAGAAGGGTGGCTCCATGTAGGGCAGATCATCTTGGGTCGCGACGGCCTTCCCGAAATGCGCCACTGCACCGGCAAGGTCATCGCTGGCCATAGCGATTTCCCCTTGCACCAAGTCGTTGGCAATACTGAGCAGAACGCTGGCCGGATAGTCGGAGCCATCGAGGGCGAGGATCTTGTCGGTTTCCAGCAGGGGCAGCAGTGCTGCGTGTTCCGCCCGGGCCGCCTCTAGGTCACCCTTGCGGGAGTGAGCCGTCGCTCTGGCGTAGTGCCAAATGGCGTTCGAGAATTCGAGATCCTCCCTTGGCTGAGCCTCGGCGAGAAGATCATCCCACTTGCCGAATTGGGTCAGCGCCAGAAGTGGAATGGTGTGGAAAAACTCCACCGGTGGAAACTCCTCGATCATCTCGAGACGCACATTGGCAGCGACCTTGCGCGCCGACTCGATAGCGACGGCACTGCGGCCCTGCATGCTGGAAGCGGCCCAAAGAAAGTGGATGTTGTGCGGGTAGTAGAGCGCCGGATAGAAGCCCTGAGCATTGCATTGAGCAATGTACGCCTCGTCCACTGCCGCCGCCCGGACGTTCGCTTCCGAGGCATCGGCGTATCGGCCAACCCGCCAGTAGATGTGGGCGGGCATGTGGACGAGATGGCCGGCGCCCGGCACCAAGCCAGTGAGGCGGTCGGCAGCGGCCTCGGCGCGTTCGGGACTAGAGGAGGCTTCGACCGCATGGATATACAGATGGAGGGCCAAGGGGTGCTCGGGGGACCGTTCGAGCACCGTTTCGAGAGCCGTAAGCACTTCCGCCGTCTCCGGTTTCGGATTCTCGCCATCGAGCCAATAGTCCCAAGGCATGGTGTTCATGAGGGCCTCGGCAAAGAGGGCCTGGGCATCGTCATCGTTAGGATATTTGGCTGCCAGCTGCCGCATGGCGACGGCATAGGCCTGGTCGAGAGGCTCCCGATCCGTTGCCAAATCACCGTTGTAGCGGGCTGCCAACGCCTCGATATAGTCCCTCTCGACTGCGCTGACCCTACTCTTGCGAGCCATCGCTCCTTGGAGCGCGGCGAAAGCGGCCATGCGCTCGCCGTCAGACATGATCGCCTTGCCATTGCTGGTCACGTTGATGTTCGGACCAGTCGCCAGGGCCTCCCCCCAGAAACACATCGCGCAATCATCATCGAGCCGCTGCGCCGCCGGGAAAGACCGGATCGACTCGGCGTGATTGAAAGCGAAGGCGATCACCATCCCCTGGTTGAAATAGCGTTGGGCGCCAAGATGGGAGGTCGTGATGCCATGATGGTGGGACCCCATACCGTCGAAGAGGGGAGATCCCGCCTCGGCCACCAAGGCATCTCTCTCCGCTGCCGTGAGCGGCGCCGGAGGACCGACGTCTGGACTCTGGGAGCAAGCGAGCGCTGAGAAGAGAAACGAGAGCAGCACGAATCGTAGCGTATCCATGAGAGTCCTCCCGGACTAGGGGTCAACGCCCAGGGCGTCGCTGACCGTGATTATGGGCCCGTGTGGCTAGAGCCGTCTTAACGATGGAAACAAGGGGACTGTGCACAGGAATTGTACGACAACCTCCCAGCACGGCCCTGCCGAACCCAAGCCAGACGGTGACCCTAGACCCAAACCAGGGGGAAATTTCTGCCTTTCCCCTGTTCACCTCGATAAACTCCGCCCTAACACCGGAAAGAACGCAGGATAGACACGCAGGAACGAGAGGACCCATCCGATGCCAGGCACCCAGTTGGTAGAAGAAAACTACACCCACGGTCGCCTCTTGGAGGCCATTCGGGAAGGCATTGGGAAACTAGGAAAGACCGTCGATAGCGTCCAGATCGATGATCTAGCTCCCGTAGACGAATTCCATATTGGCGGGCGGCAGGCTACGGAGAGTTTCCTGGATCAGCTCCAGATAGCGGCCGACCACCAGGTGCTCGATGTGGGGTGTGGGCTCGGCGGCGGCAGCCGGTTCGCAGCGCAGCGGTACGGTTGCCGAGTGACTGGCATCGACCTGACTCAGGAGTACGTCGAGACTGGCAACGAGCTTTGTAGATGGGTCGGGTTGAGCGATCGGATCCATCTCGAAGTCCACAACGCCACCTCCTTGCCCCATCCGGGGGAGACCTTCGACCGGGCTTTCATGATGCATGTGGGGATGAATATCGCCGACAAGGAAGCCCTGGCCTCGGAGCTCTACCGGGTAATGCGTCCCGGTGGCAAAGTCGGCATCTACGACATCATGGAGGCTGGCAAGGGCGACCTGGCTTTTCCGGTGCCGTGGGCGATGGATCGAGAGGGAAGCTCGGTGGCTTCACCAGCGGCCTACAAGGCTGCCCTCCAAGCCGCTGGGTTCAAGATCATTGCAGAGCGCAACCGACGGGACTTTGCTCTCGAATTCTTCTCCCAGCTACGCGCCAAAATGAAGAGTGCGGAAGGACCACCTCCTCTGGGACTCCATATTCTGATGGGACAGCTGGCGCCGGTGAAGATAAAGATGATGATCGAGAACATCTCACACAATCGCATCGCTCCGGTCGAGATCATTGCTGAGAAAGCCTCGGACTGAGAAAACATCGCCTAAGAAAACACCGCCTAAGAAAACACCGCCTAAGAAAACACCGCCTGAGAGGACACGATGAAACTCAAGATTGAGTTTGCCTACCAATGGGCCTGGCTCCTGGCCTTTCTGCTGACGCCGGAGCTCCTGCTGGCCCAGGATTCCCATGTCTTGATCCGTAACGCACAGGTCATCGACGGCACGGGTGCTCCCTCCTTTATCGGTTCCGTGCGAATCCGCCTGGGAGTCATCACCGCCATGGGCGAGCTGGCCCCAATGTCTGGTGAAACCATCATCGATGGCACCGGCCAAGCGCTGGCTCCGGGGTTCATCGATACTCATAGCCACTACGACGAAGACCCGGGATCAACGAAACTCGCCGCAGTTAGCCAGGGCATCACGACCCTGGTCGTAGGCCAAGACGGAAGCTCGAACTTTCCCCTAGCCGATTTCTACAAAGGAATTCGAGCTGCACCCATTGCGACGAACCTCGCCTCCTATGTGGGTCATGGAACCCTTCGTCAAGAGGTCATGGGGGAGGATTTTCGCCGACCTGCCACCGATGCGGAAATCGGCAAGATGCGAGAGTTGCTTCGTAAGGAGCTCGAGTCCGGGGCCCTCGGCCTTTCTACCGGCCTCGAGTATGACCCAGGCATCTATTCGACGACGGAAGAGGTCATTGCCCTTGCGAAGGAAACTCAAACCGTCGGAGGCCGATACATCAGCCACATCCGCAGCGAAGATCGTCACCTGGAAGACGCCGTGGAAGAGATCATACGAATTGGCAAAGAGGCGGCTCTCCCAGTCCAAATAAGCCATATGAAACTGGCTCGCCGGAGCTTATGGGGCAAGGCAGATCAGATCCTGGCCAGGCTCGATAGAGCCCGAGCGGATGGGGTCGACATCACAGCGGATATATACCCCTACGAATACTGGCAATCTACGATGACCGTTCTGCTGCCCGAGAGAGATTTCACCAACAGAGAGTCCGTGAGCTATGCCCTCACCGAGCTAGTCGCACCTGGAGAGATGATTCTCGCTAGGTACGATGCCGAGGAATCCTATGAAGGAAAGACGCTGGAGGAAGTCGCAAAGATGCGAGGAGAAGATGCAGTGACAGCCTTCATTGAGCTCATTGCATTGTCACAGGAAGAAGACGCGGCAGAGTCCGTAGTCGCCCGCTCCATGACGGAGGTCGACATTCAGCGCATCCTCCGGTGGCCCCATAGCAATGTTAGCTCCGACGGGTCTGGCTCTTCGGGCCATCCCCGCGGGCACGGGTCTTTCCCGCGGGTACTGAGGCAGTTCGTCGTTGAAGGTGGTGGGCTCCCCCTCGAGGAAGCTATCCACAAGATGACAGGTTTATCCGCCGAGCATGTGGGTCTCGAGAAACGGGGGACGTTGAGAATTGGTGGTGCGGCCGATCTGGTTCTTTTTCGGCCGGAGAAAGTGAAGGATAGAGCCACTCTGAGAAAACCCCATGAGCTGTCGGAGGGAATATCCCGAGTTTGGGTGAACGGAATCGCCGTGTACGAAAACGGCCAAGCTACTGGAGAGCTTCCCGGTAAGATCTTGAAACGATAAGAATGCCCTCCACAATGAAGTTGCTCACTAGAAAATCTGTGTAACCCAGGCGGAGCGGCACTCTCCTTGACTGCCAACGGATCTCTTGTGGCCGATGTTCGCTGAAACGTCTTCGATCAACCGTGGGAGCCGCTTGTGAGTCAGGTTCAAAAAAAGAAGATGAAAGACCCACGCCGCCACTTGGTGTGGGTCGATGGTCTGGCTGGCCTGTTGGTGGGGGCGACGATGCTCCTCCTCCGCGGATGGCTGAGTGAATGGTACGGATTGCCTGCTGGCTTACTCCTTCTTTTAGGCCTAGCCAATCTGGCCTACGGATCGTACTCAACTTCGTTGGCAGCGCGCTCCCATCGTCCGGAAAGACTCATTCTGCTTTTGGTGGTCGCGAATTCCTTATGGGCGATCTTCTGCCTGACTTTAACCATCAGGTTTTTTGATACCGCGACCGTTCTCGGTCTCGGCCAGCTGCTCGGAGAGGCATCATTTGTAGGTGGCCTAGCCTGCTTGGAGTGGCGCTGGCGAGACCTCCTGCGAACAGCTTGAAAAGGAAGGTGCATTATTCTCAACAAACTCACAGCGCGATCTGTTCTCACCCTGGCTGTATGGCTCCTTTGCTGCCTTCCGGCTAGCGCTGAAGACCGGATCGTGACGTTCCTCTACACCAACGACATCGAGAGTGTCTACGAGCCCATCGAGGCATTCTGGAATCCCGATATCGAACGCATTGGAGGCATCCCGTACCTGGCAACGCTGATCCACCAGGTCCGCGAGAAGAATCAACCGAGCTTTCTTTTCGACGCTGGAGATATCTACACGGGTGCGCTCTCTCAAGCCAGCGAAGGAAGACTCGCTTTCGACCTCTACAGCCTGATGGGCTATGACGCAGTCAACCTGGGCAACCACGAGTTCGAGTACGGCTGGGAGAGCCTGCATCGAGTCCAGCAGAGGGCACGGTTTCCAGTACTGAGCGCAAACCTCTTCTACCAGGGAACGGATATCCCTTTCTGTCAGGCTTATACGATCCTCGAGCAGGAAGGCATTCGCGTCGGTGTCATCGGAGCCATGGGGGTCGATGCCTTTGTCAATGCCACCAACCCCGCCCATCGTCAGGGAATCGAAGTCCGTCCCGTCGCACCTATCGTCCAGAAATACGTCGATCAGATTCGAGACGAAGTCGACCTAGTCGTCGTCCTGACGCACCAGAACCGCACGGCGCCCATGCAAACCGACAAGGAGGCAGACCCGGAAGTGCAGCGTGGCTTCGATGAAGACTATGCCTTAGCTGGAGAGTTGAAAGGTGTGGATGTCATTTTCGGCGGCCATTCCGACCATGGCCTGTGGAAGCCGGTGCGCCATCCCCACACAGGCACCTGGATCGGCCTGACTTTCGGCCAGGGAAAATACCTAGGACTCCTGAGGCTTTCCCTAGATTCCGAAAGCCGAGCAGTAAAACTGGTGGAAGGGCGCTTGCTCCCCGTAGAATCCAACAAGCTGATTCCTGACCCCAAGATCCTGGCTAGAATCGCCGCCGAACGGGAGCGTTCACCTCACCTCTCAGAGGTGGTCGGTTCCATCGACGTCATGGCCTTTCGCCGCTACTATCGAGAGTCGAACCTCGGAAACCTCCTGGCGGATATTCTCAAGCAAGCCTCCGGCGCCGACATTGCTGTGATGAATTCCGGCAGCCTACGAGTCGACTTCGCCCCGGGGGAAGTGACGGTGGAAGAGATTCTCAACGCCTATCCCTTCATCGACAAATTCCATGTAGTCGAGATCGACTCCGCCGGCCTGCGAGAGTTGCTCGAGCACAGCTATGGGCTGCACTACGGTTACGCGCAGATGGCAGGAGTCCAGGCAACCTACGACTCGAGAAAGCCGATCGGGAAGCGTCTCGTAGAAGCCAAGATCAACGGCGAGCCCCTGGATCCAGCGAAACGCTATACCGTAGCGTCGAGCGCTTTCCTCGCTAACGGTGGGGATAACTACGCCATGTTGAAATCGGGAAGGTTGATCCGCAAGAGCCCGAACTGGTTATCCCAATCGTTTCTCGACTACTTTAGAACCCACAAGCAGGTCCGAGTCCCGCCGGTTGGCCGGCAGAGAGACCTGGCAAGAAAATAGGGAGGGAGAAACTTTGCCTTCCGTCTTGGTCACTGGCTGGAAACCTGGATTGAAAAAGGTATCGATGACCAAGGTCCTCAAGGCCCGAGCTGCCATAGGTCTAGAGCAAGCCAAAAGCCTCACGGAGCAGATCCTCCGTGGTGAGTCGGTGAGGATAGACGGCTTGGATGCCACGGAGGCGAGCCAACTGGCTGCTGAGTTGGAAAACCTTGGAGCAACAGCCCTCGTACAAGAAAATCAAGTACGAGAGGAAACAAACCCATGAATCCCAAGCGAGAAGAGCTCACCCAATTTGCTGAGGGCGTCTGGGTCGGCACAGCTCCTGCCAGTATCGTTGGGATGCCCCTAACGACAACCATGACCATCTTGAGGTTGCGCGATGACAGCCTCCTGCTCCATTCCCCCACCGCCATGACTCCCGAGCGACTCGCTGCCGTTCGGTCGCTCGGCGAAGTGACCCACCTCTATGCTCCGAGCTTGACCCATCAACGCAGAATTGGAGAATGGGCTGACACCTTTCCGAATGCCCAGCTCCACGCTCCCCCGGGCCTGGCAAAGAAGCGGCCGGACTTGCGAATTGACCGAGTGCACGAGACCCCCATGGCCCCAGAGATGGAAGGGGTCCTGAAAGAATTTCCCATTGCCGGATTCCGCCTCGAAGAAACAGTCGTGATGTATCAACCATCGCAGGTTCTGATCGTGGCTGATTTAGTGCACAACATCGGCCGACCGGACGACCAGTGGACCAAGATCTACGCCGGCTTGATGGGGTTTTATGGTCGCGTCGGCTTGAGCCGGGTGATCCGTTGGACCTCCTTCAGCGACCGAAAGGCAGCACGATCCAGCATCGACCGAGTGCTCGCCCAATCTTTCGATTCCGTCGTAATTGGGCATGGCACCCATCTGAAAACCGGTGGCCACGAAGCGATTCGAGCCGCCTACAGTTGGTTGAGCTGAGTTGAGCTGAGTTAAGTTGAACTGAGTTGAGCTCAGTCGCTACGGTTCGAATTGTTTCGGGAAGTCCCTTCAACATCACCACCGACCTCGACCCGAAAAGGGTAGCTGCCGACGTCTACAGAATCGCCACTGAGTAGAAAACCTTCCGCCCGAAGCTGATAGTCGCCGCTAGGAAAGAAACCAGAGGGGAAGGTCAGCTGAATGACCTCGAGATTACTCGGGACTAGCTTCTGACGTTCGAAGCGCACCTTGCCAGTCTCGTCGAGAACCTTCACCGAGTAAGTCGAGAGCCGAGGGTCAGAGCCAGCGTCTATGGCTAGGGAGTAGGGCTCCCCCTCATCGAGAATCCGCTCCGAGATGTCATTCTCGCCCCGTAGCACCGTGAGAAGAACAACGGGAACACCTGCCAAGGGACTCGCCAGCACTCCTTCCCGCGGGGAATTTGAAGCGATGCTCCCAGCTTCCCCTAGAGCGGCCACTCGAGTCTCTAAAACTTGATTTTGATTCCACAGGTGAGCCATCCAGGCGACTCCTGCCCCGACCGCCAAAAAGGCTGCCAGGGCCCTCGCCCAGCCGTGCCGCTTGAGCCAGGATTGCAGCTGAACCCCAACGACGAATCGAGCTGCTTCTTCCCCGGCCACCGTCTTCATACCGCGAAGAAGGCTCCGTTGGATCTCCAGGTCTTCCTGGCAGGTCGAACAGTCCATGAAGTGAGCCTCGAAACGGGCCTCTTCTCGACGGGATAAGGTTCCCAAGTGATATCGCTCGAGGAGACTCTGATCTTTGATGGCGCTGTGATCCAGGGCCCCTCCGTCTAGAACATCACCGTCTAGGACATCACCGTCTAGAACATCACCTGAAACGTTTTTGCCCGAAGCGCCACTTCCCAATGAATCTACGCCTGGACTGTCGCCTCTTGAATCGCCATCGCCGAAAGTGCTGTTGGCCATGTCTCGAGATCCCTCCTCAACCTCTTAGTGTCACCGACAAACGAAATAACGCACTGAGTACGGTGACAAGGCCGAGAAAAGCCGCCAGCGTGACCGCCGCGCTACTCACCTCCATGGCCTTGAGGCGCTCCAAATAGAGAGCCTTGTATCGCTGTCGGGCCCGGTGAAGAACTCGATTGAATTGCAAGCTGTCCAGGTCGTAGGCAGCGGCGATGGTCTCCTTGTCTTCTTCGGCGATGTAGAACCGGAAGAGGATCTCCCGGTCCCGTTCCGTCGATAGCTCTTGCAGAGTTCGGCGCACCAGAGTCGCCTCTTCGCTGCGCAGCACCTCCCCCAACTGGCCGCCCCCGGAAGCGCTGGAAGAACCTTCGGCGGTCTCGCTATCAACGTCCGTTTTTCGACGAATCACCTTGCGGTAATGCTCCGTGGCCAGGTTGCGAGCCAGGCTGGAAAGAAAGCCTCCCAGCTTCGACAAGTCTCGCAGCTCTCCGGCCCGCAACTTCACCACCGCTAGGGCAAACGTCTCCTGAAAGAGATCTTCCGCCTCGGTTGCAGTCCGGGTGTGGCGATCGAGGACGATGCGGACACCTCGTGCGTATCTCATCACGAGGCGTTCTTCCGCCGCCGGGTCCTCCCCCGAACGTATGCGTTGGGCGAGCTCCGCAGGGCTCTCAGAGAGCGGTTCAGATTGGGTCATCGGCGCAGCATGGTACCACGCCAAGGTGACTCCCAGCTGTCTAGCGGTTAGCCGTGAGAATCGTCATCCGCTCCCCAAACTCCAGCATTCTGGGGGTCGCCGATGGTGATCATGATGGAGGGGGCTTTGTAGAGTTTGCCATCGGGCAAGGCTGTCGTCATGAGGGAAATCTGGTAAGCGAGGATTTTCGGCAAGGCCTTGTCCTCGAGCCAATAGGTCGAGCCATTGAGGGAACCCTCGACAAGGTAGGCGAAGGCCGGAGGGTCGCCTTCTTTGGGAAGGACCCGGACCCCGGTTTTCGAGTCGACGATGGAGACTCCGATGCGAATCCCATCAGAAACTGGATCCCCGAACTGGCCGGTGCCAAGGCAGAGCCAGTTCCCGACCTCGACGATTCCAAAACGACCTTCACCACAGCGGATGGTGTACTTACCGGAAAAATCTCTGAGTGTACGGATCATCTTCTAGCTCCTTGAGGTCATCGATTGATTGGTCGACTGGAAAGCTGCTTTTTCTCAGCCGTGAAAAAGATCTTGCGTAGCTCCATCTTTACCCTCTTGAGTGGGATTCGAGAGGCAATCATCGCACCCCAGAAAACCGATTCCAGCAAGTAACAGGTCCAGTGCCGATCTCAGTGCCGATCTCAGTGCCAATCTCCCACCAAGACAAAACCCGCCCAATAGTATGGATCCCGAAAGCGGCGCCCCTCAGCCAATTCCCGCTGGGCCGCAGCAAGGGCGGTGGCGGCCGACGCCCCCTCCTGGCCCATAGCTCGATAGAAACTCGTCATGAGGGCTGCGGTCGCTTGGTCTTCGACTTGCCAAAGACTCGCCACGACTCTTCGGGAGCCGGCGTACATGAACCCCCGAGCCAAGCCGATGAGACCTTCCCCTCGCACCTCTGGCCCCAGAGCCGTGCGACAACCGGAAAGCACCACTAACTCGGAATCGAGGTTCAGCCCAAAAACGTCGTGAAGGCGAAGAAAGCCCTGCACCGCTCGTCCTTTCGCATCGACTTGGCTGAGCACGAGCCCGGAGAAGGCAGGATTCTCTGTGTCGATCACTCCATGGGTGGCGAAATGAAGGATGTCGTAGTCCCGAAGGTGAGGGTCCTCCAGAGCTTCCCGGTTGGCTTCAGCACCGAGAATCAAATGGCTTTGCGCTGGCTGCATGGCTTGGGCGATGGCCTCCGCCTCCCGGCGGCTTCCCGGAAGCTGGGCATACTCAGGACCGAAGGTCGGATCCGCCAGGATCGCTACTGTGGGTCGAGGAGGCCGTGCCCCATGGAGACGACGATCGAGAGCGAGGACGGAAGCCGAGGGCAGGGAAACGATCTCCACCCGACTCACCAGAGGCACGGAGCGACCTCCCCCCTCCATGGACTCCACAGGTAAAGCCGCAAAGGGAACCAAATGGAGCGCCCCGTCTGCGATCACCGCCAACCGGCGAGATCCCAGAAGAGTCGGTAGCCTCAAGAGGCCCGCTAAATCCTCGGCAGCAGAATGGTCGAGGGAACGGGACGCCACATCGAGATCACTCCAGAGCAGGTGGACTCGACGGGCCGCAGCTTCGATGACTCTGCGGCTCGGCAACTCGAAGGCATCGATGGCCGTCGAGGTAACCCGCCAAAGAATGCTCTTGCTTTCACCGAAGAAATAGACGGCGAGAGTCGTTTCCTCGTCGACGAGAGCACGAATCTCCTCCGTATCGAGGGCTTGGGGCCGGACGAGTTCGCCAAAGGCGGGGCTCTCGCGGCGGATCTCAGCATCGAGAACTTCGAGATGCTGCAACAAAGAGAGCTGTTCCCGTTGCAGAGTCTGGCGAATGGCGGCATCGAGCTTCGCATCGAGGAGGCGATCCGTCTTGGCCTCCAGGCGTCGCGCTAGGCCAAGACGCTTCGATAGCAGTTCTGGGCTAACCCCCCTAGCCAGATCGATGTCAGCTTCCTGTAGCAGCTCGAGGAGCGTCCGAGCCCGGGTGCGTTCCGTGACCTCCAGGGCGCGGCGATCATGCCCCGCTTCCGGTTCTCGACCATGAGCTTCCATCCAAAGCTCGACATCGAGCTCATAGGCCCGACGGAGCAAACTCGAATAGGAGGTTCGTAGCTGCGGACTCTCAAAGCTGGAACGTACTTCCTCGAATCGTTCCAAGGCTGAATCGATATGGCTCCGTGCGCTCTCACTGAGTCCAGCAGCTCGATCGACTCGGGCCAAATAGAAGAGAATCTCCCCCTCCGTCGTCCGCTGCCCGGCCTCAGAGGCCAAACCAAGAGCCAACTCTAGCTCTTCCTGAGCACTCCCCAGCTCGCCCCGGTCCAACAGAATCTTGCCAAGGGCTAGCCGGCCAGCGGCACCGATCTGGCGGCCCCCGATCTCCGAGGCGAGAGCGATCGCCTGCCGGAGGTGAACCTGGGCAGCATCGGTCTCCCCCAACTCGAAGAGAATTTCTCCCAAGCGGCAAAGAGCCATCGCCTCTCCCCTGCGGTGCCCCAGGAGGCGACGCAACTCGAGGGCTCGTCGATGGAGGTCCAGGGCTTCGGCAGGCTCACCAAGCTCTCGCTTCACCAGCCCAAGGTTGCCCAAGATCGTCGCCTCTCCCCGCCGGTCTTCCGCCTGGCGGAAAAGCTCCAGCGCACGGCCAAAGTTCACCAGCGCCCTCTTGGACTCGCCCACGGCCCGATCGGCATAGCCGAGGTTGCTCAGGGTTCGAGCCTGCCAGCGGGGCTCCCCCAGAGCCTGGAAGATCTCCAAGGCTTCCACATAGCGAGCCGTGGCAGAATCCAAATCACCAGCCCCGCTGAGTAAAACTCCCAAGTTATTGAGGGTTTGAGCCTGCCCCCGGCGGTCCCCGGTCGCAGCGTGAATTTCTAGAGCGCGTCGATAGTGACCGTGAGCTTCCGCCGGTTCGCCGAGGTGCTCGGTGATGCGGCCTAGATTGGTGCGGGCAGCACTCTCGATCTGAGCTGCCTGGGCACGCTCGATAGCGGGCAAAGAACTCTCGTAACATTCTCGCCCCTCCTCCAGCGCACCGGCGGAAAGAGCCATGAGACACCGGTTGCTGGTTGCCGCAGCCATCACAAAATCGTCCGTGAGCCTCTCGCCGAGAGCCGCTGCCCGGCGGAAGGACTCCCGAGCCTCATCCAAGGCGCCCAAGCGCCAATGGCCGAGGCCGATCTCGTTGGAGGCATAGGCTTCCAGGTAGGCTTCCTCACTCAAACGAAATAGATCCAGGGCGCGGAGGGAGGCTTCCAGCCCAGCTTTTGGTTCGTCGAGAAGCCGATGGAGCACTCCTTGGGCAAACCAAGCTTCCGCTTCCTTCTCGACTTCCTCTAGGTCCTGCCAAAAGACCAGGGCTCCCTGGTAGTGCTCTAGAGCTTCTCTCCAATTCTCCCTCGTACCCAACCGATAGAGCCGAGCTGCTTCGGTCAGTGCTCGAAACCCATCCAGTCGAGCGTCTAATTTGGGGAGGTTCCTCGGAATCGCCTCGAGACGAAGAGAGTAGCTCCCCCTGGGGGCTCCTACTTCACGGCTACGAATCGTGACTTGGTATCTTTTTCCCCCTTCCAGGAGAACCGTCTCCTGCCCACGCCGATCGAAGGGGCTATCGACCACAAAGGTCGATCCACCCTTCGCCTCAACTTCGATCTCCACATCTAGACCTCGCTGGTGGGCTACCAGGAGATGAGGCCCCGCAGATCTGAATTCCATGCGGTAAGAGTGAGCTTCCCCGGCAGCCAAAGATGGCTCCTGAACCGACCCCACGGCCAAGAGCCTTCCCTCTCCCTCGGCTGGAGCGGTCCCTGAACAAGCTAGAGCCAAAGCACCCACGAGCCCGAAGGTCAGTAGGAAGCCAAAGACAAGGCGGCCGGCCAAGATCGCGTGGGTTGTCGTGACTCACCCCGAGGAAATTGTATTTTCGAAGATTCGGCCTCAGTCTAACGATCTGTAGAGATCCCGTCGAGAGGTTGGTCCGGCGAGACGAAGTCACCCAGCCGAAATCCCCCTGCTAAGATCGGCAACTCCGGCCTGCCCAAGGAATTCGGAATCGCTGTCGAGGACGAGGACCCCACGGGCTTGCCAAACCGGACCGGCCAGACTGAGCCTACCGGTTGGCCCGCTCCATTCCCAGATTGACGATGACTACCACCCGCCTTCAAGGCTCCTCCACCTCGCCCCTGAGCACGCCTGCAGTACCGAACCGAAAGGTTCAGGGTACTTTTCGGTTGCTAGCTGCGCTCTATATTTCCCAAGCCATTCCTTTGGGGTTTTTCATCGAAGCGGTCCCCGCAATCGGTCGAAGCCTCGGTCTTTCTCTGAGTACCATCGGTATGGTGCAAGTCCTTGCTCTCCCCTTCCTGATCAAGTTTCTCTGGGCTCCGGTAATCGACGCCTATGGTTCACCCCGCATCGGCCACTATCGTTCCTGGCTGCTGCCCCTACAAACTCTGTCCGTGATGGCGGTCTTTGCTCTAGCCTGGCTAGACCCGAAAAGCCAACCCTGGCTACTGCTGGTCGTTGGAGGAATCTTCTTGGTTCTTGCCTCGACCCAGGACATCGCCACCGATGGGCTCGCCATTCGGCTGCTGCAACCGGGAAACCGCGGCATCGGCAACGGAATTCAGGTAGGAGGCTATTACCTGGGGCAGATTCTCGGCGGTGGCCTCATGCTGATCTTGTTGAGCCACTATGGATGGCGACGGGCTCTCTGCGCTATGGCTCTCCTCATGGCCATTCCTCTGCTTCCGGTCGTTGGGTTTCGAGAGCCAGCCCGCATACCCACCCAAGGTGGGAACGCCCCGACCCGCAAGGTGGACTTCGCTGCCCTAGGGAGGTTCTTTCAGCAACCCGGGCACCGGATCTGGGTGGCCATCTTGATCCTCTATCGCGCTGGAGATGCCATGGCTGTCACCATGGCGAAACCTCTCATGGTGGACCTGGGCCTCTCCTTAGCTCAAATTGGTCTCATCATTGGCTTGGGCAGCTCCATCTGCGCTCTAGCGGGAGCCCTCACGGGCGGATCCTTGGTAGGTCGCTTGGGCCACCGGCGAGCCCTGATCACTTTCGCTCTGCTGCAATCCTTGGCCATACTCGGATACTTGCTGCCGGCCCAAGGCTTCGACTCTCTGGGGATCATCTGGGGAGTTGCCATGACCACAGCCTTTGCTGGAGGAGTTGCCACGACCGCCCTGTACACCCACATGATGGACGCCTCCTCAGCCCGAAGCGGAGGCACAGATTTCACTCTCCAACAGTCTCTCGCCGTCCTTGGCCCGCTGGTCGGTGCGTCCCTGAGCGGCCTGCTTGCCCAGGCTATCGGCTACAGCTGGCACTTCGTCGGCTGCTCCGCTGTGGGGGTGGCCTCCGCTGCTCTAGTCTTCTTCTGCCTGAAAGAAAGACCAACTCGAGACCGCGTGGCCTGACCCTTGGCTGCCTCTGGACTTCAGAAACGGTCCTCTTCCTGCTGGTCTCCACCAGGTCGATCACTGCAGATATTGGTCATCCGGCTGATCACTGTGGATGTCGATGAGTTGATGTCTGTCCACCGGCTTCGGCATGGAGTGAGCTAGCGTTGGATCCGGTCCAGTTATTTCTTCTCGGTTCCGTAGGGGTCATCTTCGCCATCCTGCTGTGGTTTGCCTTCGTCTTTCCTCGCCTATGGCTTTGGACCTTCTTGCGGGTCACCGGCGAGCGCCCTTCCCGACGGGAACTGATCTCGCGGCTGTGGCAGATCGAACCCGACGAGATGGGCCGACTCGCGGAAAGGCTGGATGAGGAGACCCGCGATCGAATCCTGAAGCGCATGTGGATGAATCTGACCGCTTGGGTGATCTTTGGGCTCGTGGGTCTTTGGTTCGCCGGTGGAATCATCATCCTTGCCCGGACGCTCTTCTAGGGAGCCGCTGTACCGACTGAAAGTGTGTCTGCTAACCCAAGACCAACTAGGCCCCTTCAGAGACCTTCTCAACCAGCTTCACAGCAACCGCTTCCGCGACTCGGATGCCATCCACCGCTGCAGATAGGATTCCTCCGGCGTAGCCAGCACCCTCCCCTGCTGGATAGAGACCCTCGGTGTGGAGGCTCTGAAAGTCCTCCCCCCTGCGCAGCCGAATGGGAGACGAGGTGCGACTCTCCACCGCCGTGAGCACAGCATCGTGCATCGCAAAACCTCTTAGCTTTTTGTCGAATTGAGGCACCGCTTCCCGAATTGCTTCGATGGCAAACTTCGGTAGGCTCTGAGACAAATCGCCAAGGCGCACCCCAGGACGGTACGACGGCTCCACGGAACCGAGCTCTTTGGAAGGCCTTCCCGCCAAGAAATCTCCCAGCAGCTGTCCAGGAGCTACGTAGGTGCCTCCTCCTAGTTCGAAGGCTCTCTCCTCGTAGCGACGCTGGAATTCGATTCCCGCCATCGATCCCCCCGGGTAGTCCTGGGGAGTGATCCCCACCACAATGCCACTATTGGCATTGCGCTCGCTGCGGGAATACTGACTCATACCATTGGTCACGACCCGCCTGGGCTCCGAAGCAGCCGCCACCACGGTCCCTCCCGGACACATACAAAAACTGTACACCGAACGGCCATTGCTGCCATGGTGGACCAAGCGGTAATCCGCAGAGCCCAGAATCGGGTGGCCGGCCTGGGGGCCGAAGCGCCGTTGGTCGATCAATGACTGAGGATGCTCGATACGAAATCCGATCGAAAAGGGCTTCGCCTCCATGTAAACACCTCTCCGATGAAGCATCTCGAAGGTGTCGCGAGCGCTGTGGCCGACCGCTAGAATCACCTGATCCGCTTCGATCTCGGCCCCATCTGCCAACACCACGCCTCTCACCTTGCCCTCTTCGATGAGGATGTCCTCTACTCGGCTACCGAAGCGAACTTCACCGCCCAGGGCCTCGAGACGAGCGCGCATGGTTTCCACCATCTTCACCAGCCGAAACGTTCCGATATGAGGTTTGCTGACAAAGAGAATCTCTTCCGGAGCACCTGCCTCGACGAACTCGGTCAAGACTTTTCGAGCCCGAAACTGCGGATCCTTTATCTGGCTGTAGAGCTTGCCATCAGAAAAAGTTCCAGCGCCTCCCTCTCCGAACTGAACATTGGACTCCGGATCCAGGCGACTCTTACGCCACAGACCAAAGGTATCCACCGTGCGCTCACGCACCTTCTTGCCCCGCTCCAGGAGAAGAGGCCGGAAACCCATTTGGGCCAGCAGCAGAGCCGCGAACAGACCGCAAGGCCCCATTCCGATGACGACAGGACGGGTGCGTAGCGTCTTCGGAGCTCGGGCCACCATGCGGTAGGAAGTATCCGGGCTAGGACCGATACCGGAGCCACCTCCCTTGGCTCTAGGGCTGGCGCTGTCACCGGAGCTGGCCCCCGCCAGACGCCCAAGAATCTCTTCCTCCCTCGGGGTCTCCACGTCGAGGTGATAAACCAGAGAGATATTCCCCCTCTTTCGCGCATCGTAGCCCCGACGAAATACCTTCAGGCTTTTCAAATCCTTCGACTCGATGCCCAACCGGCGCACGACCGCCTCGCGCAGCTGATCCTCAGAGTGGTCCAAGGGAAGGATGAGTCCGGTGATTCGTAACATCTATAGTTCTCGTGGAAGCGCTGATTGTATGGGACGGCCCACCGTCCCTGCTAACCTACAATGAAATTCTGAGCCCAAAAGATTCGTTGTCCTTTGCTGAGCCCCACCGAGAGGACGATTGCCCATGAAGACCCCCGACCACTCCCTCGAGCAAGAGACTGGAGAGATCACCCAACTTCTCCAAGAGTGGCGCGCTTCGTCACCGGGAGCTGATGACAAACTGCTCGCCGCGGTTTACGACGAGCTGCACTATCTGGCCCGTCGGTATTTGCGCCGGGAGAGATCGGATCACAGCCTGGAAGCCACAGCCCTGATCCACGAGGCCTACTTGCGGTTTCGCGACCAGCAGGACACTCCCTGGCAGAACCGCAGCCACTTCTTTGCCGTCGCTGCCCAAGCCATGCGCCGTATCCTCATCGATCACGCTCGTGCGAAGCTCTATCAAAAACGGGGAGCAGGACGCCGCGCCGAGTCCCTGGAAGATCTTCCCTTCCTAACGAATCATCGCGCCCCGGAGCTGATTGCCCTCGACGATGGCCTCACCGCTTTAGCCAGGATAGATCCGGTGAAGGCAAAGCTGGTCGAGCTGCGGTTTTTTGCCGGCTTCTCCCTCGAAGAGACAGCCAGCATCCTCGGGTGTTCCCGCGCCACCGCCAGTCGCCATTGGCGCCTCGCCCAAACTTGGCTCTACCGTGAGATGCAGCCCAAGGAATCCCCATGACTCCGGAAATTTGGGCCCGTCTCGAAAAAATCGTCGCAGCCGCCTCGGAGCTAGAAGCGGACGCTCGCAGGGCCTACCTCACAGCGGCCTGCGGTTCGGATCGCCAGCTCTTGGCAGAGGCGGAGAGTTTTCTCGCCGCTCACGAGGCCTCCGCTGGATTTCTCGAGGACGCCTCCTGGGCCCCATTCCCGAATCCCAGGCAGGAGACCGAACCCAGACAGGAGGTCGGGGACTCCGCCCCAAACCTGGCCGAAGAGGTCCTCAGCGGTTACCGAGTGGTCCGCAAACTTGCCCAGGGAGGCATGGGAACGGTCTATCTCGCCGAACGAGACGACGGCTCCTTCGCTCGTCGGGTCGCCATCAAGGTGATGCGTCAGTTACCTGGTGCTGCCACCTTCCGGCGTCGATTCCAACGGGAAGGCTACATTCTGGCTGACCTCGAGCACCCCAATCTCGCTCGCCTCTTGGACGCCGGTACGACCACCGCCGGCCACCCCTATTTCGTCATGGAATTCGTCGACGGCAAACCCATCGATCTCTATTGCCAGGAGCAGAAGCTAGGGCTACCAGACCGCCTGGAGCTCTTCCGCAAAGTTTGCGCCGCCGTGCACACGGCTCACCGCAATCTGGTCGTACATCGAGATCTCAAGCCGGGCAACATTCTCGTCGACCAGCAGGGCGAGCCCAAGCTCTTGGACTTCGGCATCGCCAAACTCTTGGAGCCGGAAGCCTTGCCCTTCGACATCGAGGAGACTGTCACCGGCTACAGTCCCATGACCCCACGCTACGCCAGTCCGGAACAAATCCAGGGCAAACCCATCACGACCGCTAGTGACGTCTACTCCCTCGGAGTCCTGCTCTACAAGTTGCTGGTTGGCAGCTTGCCCTACAAGCTCGACGGGGATACCGGTACCTCTCTACCCAACGCCATTTTGCAACAGGACCCACCGCGCCCCAGCACAGCCGCTGCAGCCAGAGCCGAGAATGGAGAACCTATCGACAAAGACAGAGCCCGGCGACTCATAGGGGATCTGGACACGGTCCTACTCAAGGCGCTGCGCAAGCAACCGGATCGCCGTTACGCTTCCGCAGAGCAGTTCGCCGAGGATCTGGAGCGATACCTCAAAGGCTTGCCGGTCATCGCCCGGCCAGATACCTTCTCCTACCGCGCCAACCGCTTCGTCCGCCGCCACCGTTGGGCCGTTGCCGGTGTGGCAGCGGTGGCAGCGATTCTGGTCGGGTCGACCATCACGGTCCTGCTGCAAGGGCAACAGCTGGCCCAGCAACGGGACCAGGCAAAACTCGAGAGGGACAAAGCGAAACAGGTCTCCGCCTTTATGGTCGACATCTTTCAGCAGGCCGACCCACATGTCTCCCCTGGCCAGAATCTCACCGTCCGGGCCGTCCTGGACCAGGCCTCCGAGAAGATTCACCGAGAGCTGTCCGGCCAGCGGGAGATCCGCGCCGAGCTGCAGATGGCCCTGGGACGCATCTATAGCAACCTAGGCGAGTTGGCCGCCGCACGCCCCCTAGCCCTGGAAGCCCTCGCGACCCGCCGTGACCTCGTCGGCGACGACCATCCCGCCATCGCCGAAAACCTCGAAGACCTAGGGCTCATGCTGATCCGAGGTGGCGAGTACCCCGAAGCCGAAGAGCACCTTCAGGAGGCTTTGCGCCTTCGTGAGCTGGGCGGAGACTCTTCGGCGACCGCCAGCACTCTCAGTCACCTCGGCACTCTCTACCGCACCCTCAAGAATTTTCCCCTTGCGGAAGAGCACCTTCGACGATCCATCGCTCTGGCCGAAACCGGTGGCCTTGGAGACCGGAGCACTCTGGCCAACAGTGCTCATGAGCTCGCCATCACCCTGGGGGAGCGAGGACACTTTCAAGAAGCGGGCGTGTTCTTTATCCGTGCCTTGAAGATTCGAGAAAAGATCTTCCCGCCGGAGCATCCGGATGTCCTATCCTCTCTCGAGAG
This sequence comes from Deltaproteobacteria bacterium, assembly GCA_022601195.1. Taxonomy (GTDB): domain Bacteria; phylum Acidobacteriota; class Thermoanaerobaculia; order Multivoradales; family JAHZIX01; genus JAHZIX01. Next base: position 69,482 of record JAHZIX010000028.1, on the reverse strand, counting down.
TCTCGGTATCTACTATGGCTTTCAGGGAGATATGGAGTCCTGTGAAGCCTACATCGGCCGTTCCCTGCAGTTGCGGGAGGCAACTTTGGATCCGGACCACCCGACCCTGGCCACCTCTCGCCACAATATGGCGGTCATCCTCTCCCGCATCGGCCGCAACGACCGCGTCGAGGAGCTGTTTACCAAAGCCCTGTTGATTCGAGAAAAGACCCTGGCTCCGGGGTCGATTCGGCTATTCGAAAGCTACGATGCGCTGGCTTCTTTCTACCTGGATCAGGGTCGTCCGCAACAAGCCCGAGCCCTTCTCACCAAGGCCATCGAGCCAGCCCTCCTTCTGCTCCAGGAAACACCCGCCAACGCCGAGCTCAAAGAGCGGCTGGTCGTCTATTACCAGCGCCTCGGCAACGCCCACCGAGATCTCGGGGACAGCTCCTTGGCCATCAAATCCTGGCAGACCGCCCGGAACCTCTATCCACCCCCGAAGATTCCGTCCTCTCTACTGGCACGGTCCTCCCTTGCCCGGACTCTCTTTCACCTCGGCGATCTTGAAGCCGCACGCCCCATTTACCAGGAGCTCATGGAATCCGGATTTCGAGCCCCGAGCCTGCAAGAGCTGGCAGTGGAGCACGGACTAGAGTCTCCAAGCTCTCCTGGCCTCGGACAGGACTCCCGGCCCACACCTCCCCCGGCATAGAGATCTCCATCAAAGGAGAGGACCTCGAGCCCCCACCGAGCGCGCCGGGGACAGCAACTCCAAGAGCTCGCCGCGGCTGAAAATCTTCGCCAAGGAAGGATCATCTTCCTGGACGATGTCGGCCATCAGCTGGCGCTTGTCTTCGATGATCGAAGCGATCCTCTCTTCGAGGGTGCCCTCGGTCACAAGCTTGACGACATGCACCGCCCGCTTCTGTCCCATACGGTGCACTCGGTCGGTAGCTTGATCTTCCCGCGCCGCGTTCCACCACCGATCGTAGTGAATGACTACGGAACCGCCCTGAAGGTCGATACCGGTCCCTCCGGCCTTGAGGCTGCCGAGAAAAACCCGACACTCCGGGTCTTCATTGAATCGGTCGATACGCTCCCCTCGATTCGTGGAGGCCCCGGTCAGCTCTTCGTAGCCCACCCCCAGAGAGTCCAAGTAGCGAGACATCAGGGTGATCATCCCCAAGAATTGAGTGAACACCACGACCTTGTGACCGCTCGCCAAAGCCTCGTCGAGAATCTCGCAAAACAACTCCCACTTGCCGCAACGCAGCGAGTCGGCGCGGTCGAGATCTTTCAGAGCCAGGGCCGGGTGATCACACACCTGCTTGAGATAGCTCAGCAGAGCGAAGACATGAATATACGGTACCGGTTCGCCCTGGTTGGCCAGGCGCTCCGACAAGGTCTTGCCTCGTTGCTCGACGGCTAGCCGATAGAGCTCGGCCTGGTCCGCGCTCAGCCGACAACTGCGTTCTTCCTCGAACTTCGAGGGCAGCTCCTGGAGAACAGCTTCTTTGGTGCGTCGCAAGACGAAGGGTTCGATCAACCGCCGCAGCCGGGCCAGATCGTCCCGAGTCGGTTGAGCCTTCGGCCCCCATTGCTCGACGAATCTTGCCTGCGTCCCCAAATACCCTGGTAACAAGAGATCGAATAGCGACTTGAGATCTTGGAGAGCATTTTCCACCGGGGTGCCGGTCAGTCCCACTTTCAGTCGTGCCACCAATCTCTCGGCGCTTTGGTAGGCCTGAGTTCCACGGTTCTTGAGGTGCTGAATCTCGTCGAAAATAACCACCGAGAAGGATCTCGAGGCCAGCAAATCGGCATCCCGACGGAGCACTCCATAGGAGGTGAGAATCACCGTTCGGGATAGGCGAGGCAGAGAATCCTGCCGTTTCGGCCCATGGCGAACCCGCACTCGCAGACCTGGTGCAAAGGACCCGATCTGTTTCTCCCAATGGCTCAATACACTGGTTGGACAGATCACCAACATCGGTTCTCGAACCTTCTCTTGTTCGAGCAGAGACACCATCAAAGCCATCGCTTGATGGGTTTTTCCGAGCCCCATGTCATCCGCCAAGAGCCCAGCTAGGCGGTTGTCCCAAACCCATCGCAACCAGTCGACCCCCAGCACTTGGTAGGGGCGAAGTTGTGAAGAAAAACCTTTCGGTTGGTGGAACGGGATTCCAGGTCGCAGCTCCAGGAGCCGTTCCAGGAAGTCCTGTCCTTCCGCCCCGTCGGCAACCTCCACGGGTCGATCGGTGACAGCTCGCAGGTGCAGAAGAGCGCTCGACGACAAACGCACTCGTTCCTCCCCACCTGGCTTTTTGGTCGAGCCCTCCCCGGCTTCTCCCTCCTCAGCCTCGAGCCCTTCATCCGGCCGAGCCGCCTCCGCCAGGGCAATCATGGAAGGTGCGTTGAGATCCAGCCAACCATCGCCCACCTCCAGATAAGGTCGACCATCGGCGCGAGCCTTGAGGATCTCTGCCACAGCCACCGAGTGGGAACCGATCCTGCAATGGGCTAGCAGCCGGTAGTCCTGGTCGTCGATTTGCCCCGAGGAAAGCTCAATGCGGTCGAACTCTCGGTGAATCTCCATTTCTCCCAGAGCCGAATCCACGAGCAGAGCTCCCGCATCCACCGCCTCGTGGAATTCAGAAAGAAAACCCGGCACCTGGCTGCGGGCCAACTGCACCCGCTCCGGTGCCTTGAATCGCCGTTCTTTACCCGGCTTTTCGAGCTCTGCCAAGATTTCCAGATCGGCGAGATAGATCAAATTTCCGTAGCGAAAACGATCCAGGTCGTCGCGGGCAAAAAAACGTTTTTCTCCCGTAGCCTGAAGCAGGCTGATCATCGGCCTTACTTCGACATCGAGCTCTGTTTCCGGGGTGATGACGAACAGGGATTTGAGGGGCACCGGGTGGATTTGTAATTGCGGTTCTTCCGGCAGCTCGGCGGCCAGAAACTTCAGGACCGACCGCACCTTGCCTCGGGGTACGAAGAGACTCACCAAGGCCTCCCTCTCGCCTTCCGATGATTCTTCTTGAGCGCCCCCAGGAGCCGCAGAATCGCTAGGATGGGCCCCAACCTCGCCGACGGCAGCCAAAGAGCCCTTCACCGTCAATCGAAAGTCGCCGTTCACTTTGTTGATGGAGGGTGCAAAGCTCAACCCTTCCTCGGCAAACTCCCGAAAGCCATGGTAGGCAAGGCGGTGCCAGAAGCTCTCTTCCCACACCTGGCGACCGAGCTTCATCCCCAAATCGGCGAAACGGCGCTCCTCCCCGGTCGCTTGGTAGTGGGCGAGGCGATCCAACAGCTGCCCTCGCGCCACGGTCCCCTCCGGCGCCTTGTGGAGCCGCTCCAAAAAACGGAGCCGCGCTGGGGACGGGTCCAAGTACTCCGCCAATATCTCCTGACTTCCCGTCGCCACCCGCACCAAAGTGCTGGTCTTTTGCTGCACCAAGACGGCCTCGACATCCACCGCAGCCAGGGGTTCACTGTCGAAGAGTAGCTTCGCCAGGCGGTACCAAATGCTGGCTTCGAAGTGTTCTCTCCACAGCGGCGTGACGAAACTTCTGCGAGCCTGCACAAAGGCCTTGGAGAGCTCCTTGAGATGACGGCAAGTTTTCGTCCGGCTGGTCTGACAAGTACAGGACCGCATAGGCCTACCATCGGCCTCTTCCGCCACCAATAACATCGCCCAAGCCTGCGTCTCCTCCTCGGGAGGAATCGCCAGACCAGTGCCATTGCGGTGGAATTCGAGTTGGGGAAATCGCGCCATGAGAGTTTCTTAGCCATGCCAGGCTTCTCCCCAGCGGCGGCCAATCTTATCTTCTTCGCTGAAGATCCTGAAGGGCTCGGAGCCCTCTTCGAATCGAATGGCTCTTGTGGAGTTTCGCCCCCGTCGGGATCGAGAACAGGCGTCGTCTTTAGGAGGCAGGCAACAGGCGAGATCTCAGCCAGGCTCGAGCGGTGAGCCAATCCCGCTGGACCGTTTTGCTGGACAGGCCCAAAGCGCGTGCGGTCTCGTCCAGAGAAAGTCCAGTGAAGAAGCGCATCTCGACCACTTTTCGGGCTCGCGGGCTGGTGCTGTCGAGACGATCCAAGGCGTCGTCCAGGGCGATCCACTCTTCGTCGGCTCCCGGTGCGGCGAGCCAATCCAAGACGTTCTCCAGGGGTTCCTCCGGGGTTCCCTTCCCCCGCTTGGCAGCCATTCGCTGGCGGGCAGCATCCACCAGAATTCTGCGCATCGTCACCGCGGCCGCCGCCAGGAATTCGTCGCGGTCCTCCGGCAGCAAGCGACGAGCCTCACTGAGGCGCAGATAGGTTTCGTTGACCAAAGCTGTCGTAGCGAGAGTTCTTCCTGACTTCTCTCCCCGAACTTGCCGATGGGCCACGGCACGCAGCTCGTCGTACAGAAGAGGAACCAGTCGATCCAGAGCCTCTCCATCCCCCTCTCGCATCTTGGCGAGCCACCGAGTGATCTCTCCGCTCACGGCGCATCTCCCGTCAAACCTCGCCCCGCCGCCGAAGCTTGGTTGAGGGCCGAGAGCAAGGTTACGGTTCGCGACAAGGCTTCTTCATTCGGTGAGTCTGCCACTTCCATCTGAGCCCGCGCGGACTCCAGTAGAGGTCTCGCCTCCGACCAAAGATCCTGGCGAAACAAGGCTTCCCCGAGGGCGGACTCGGCCCTCGCCAACTCGGCCACCTCTCGGCCCCGCATCGCCGCCACAGCGCGGCGTAGCTGCGGCTCCGCTAGGTGAGGAAGCTCTCGGGCCAGGAGAAGCTCGCCTAGCCTTAGCCACGAAGCAGCGAGAAAGGGGTGCCCGTCCGGTAGCTCCTTTTCATCGATCTCTAGAGAGGCGCGCAGAGCCTCCTCGGCAGCGACCAAATCCCCGCTATCCCAAAGTGCCTCCGAGAGACCAAAGAGGCTTCCGGCGACCCTCGAGTGATCCGGCCCTAGAGACAACTTCAAGACCCGAATGGCGTCCTGGAAGAGCACAATGGCCTCCTCCTCCCGGCCGAGGTCATCGAGCAAGTTCGCCAGGTTGTTCTCCACCGTACCGACCAGGGCGTGATCCGGTCCCAGCTTCCTCCGGCGGGTTTCGAGAATTCGCCGAAAAATCTCCTCGGCCTCCTTCTGATCTTCCCCGTGGCGCCGCCGCAGAAGGAAAGTCGCCAAGGTATTGAGGCTCTGCGCCGTGTCCAGGTGATCCGATCCAAAAAGCTCCTCACGCAACCGAACCGCCCGACGAATGACCGCTTCCAGGTTGCTATAGCGACTCGGTTCGTTCCTGACCACCATCAAGACAGCCAAGTTGTTGAGGCTCTCCGCAACCTCTCCATGGTTCGGACCGTGAACCTCCTCTCGCAGCTTCAAGGACTCCCGGAAAAACTCCTCGGCCTCCTGCCACTCCCCTTGCTCCTGGCGCACCGTCGCCAGGGTGTTGAGACTCTCTGCCACATCTTCCCGTAGGTCTCCCGGCAGACTTCGACGAAGTTCCAGGGACTCCGCGGCGAGAGCACCCGCCTGCTCCAGGTGCCCCAGGTTGCCGTGGAATCGACCCAGACGACTGAGTAGCGCCGCCCTTAGAACGGGCCGATCCGCTAGCTCTCTGCGCAGAGTCCCTTCGCTGCGCTCCAAGAATTCGCCAAGGGTGGTGGTATCCAGGAATCCTTCGTCGTCGGCGAAGGGGTCGGCAGAGAAGAGCTCCGTGACGAAGTCCGAAACCTCTCGGGCAGTGTCCCGCTCCAGGCGAGCCTTATCTCGCTCCGCCGCCACCAGGGTCGACTGGCGGAGGGCATAGCCTGCAAAACCCACCAACAACACCGCGATGGTCGCGATGGCGGCGACTCCTCCCCGGTGACGACCGACGAACTTCCCCACTTGGTAGAGAGCACTGTCCGGGCGAGCCCAAATCGGCTTGCCCTGCTGAAACCGGCGCAAATCCTCCGCCAACCTCTCCACGGACGGGTAGCGACGAGCCGGGTCTCTGGAAATGGCCGTAGCGAGGATGGTGTCCAAATCGCCCCGGAGAAATCGGCCTAGCCCCCCTGCCCCCATCTGCCTCGCCAACGCCGCTTCCTCGAGGAGGCTCGCTTCCCCCCGCAGGAGGACTTCGCTGGCGCGGGGAGCATCCTGGGAACACACCGCTCGCTCCAGGTCCGCTAGGGAGGTCTCATACTGCCCATGAGGACGTTGACCGGTCAGCAACTCGAAGAGCAACAAGCCGAGAGCATAGACATCCGTGGCGGTGGTGATCTGCCCTCCCCGGAGCTGCTCCGGGCTGGCGTACTCCGGAGTCGCTAGCCGGTGGGCGGTCCGAGTCACCCCCACCTCCCCTTGTAGGTCCGGATCCAACAACTTGGCGATGCCAAAATCCAGCAGCCGAATCTCGCCGGCATCGGTCAAGAGAATATTCGAGGGCTTCAGATCCCGGTGGACGACAAGGTTCGCATGGGCGTAGGAAACGGGCTCACACACGGCCAGAAAGAGCTCGACACGAGCCTCAGGAGCCAGCCGGCGTCGGTCTGCTTCTCGCGTCAGAGGTTCCCCCTCGACGTGCTCGATCACCAGGTAGGGAATGCCCTCCTGGTCGATTCCACCGTCGAGCAAGAGGGCGATGCCTCGGTGGGAGAGGCGGGCCAGAGCTTTGCGCTCGATAGCGAAGCGCTGCCGTAGTTCTTCGCTGATCAGACCCGAGCGAATCCTCTTGATGGCGACTCGATGGGGGAACTCCGGATCTTCCCTCTCGGCCAACCACACTTCCCCCATTCCCCCTTCCCCCAACAGGGAAAGCAAGCGATAGCCACCGATGAACGGCCTAGTCGGCAGCCGGATGGGAGGGCCCTCACCCTGCGCCAGCAACTGCTCCGCCGGAAGCCTTTCTTCCCGTTCATGGGCCTCCAGCAGCTTCGCCAGCTCCTGCCGCAGGTCTTCGTCCACTTCGAAGCCAGCTAGTAGGCATCGCCTCTCCTCCGGGGGCACCTCCAAGAGCTGAGGAAACAGCGAGGTCAAAACGGTCCAGTGGGCGCCATCCATGATCAGCCCGAAGGGCACAGGTGGAGAGAAAGGGAAGGGTGGAATCTGTAGGTTGGCATGGTCTGCTCGGCGCCTAGAAGCTTATCGATCTAAGGCGATAATACCGCGACCGCTGTCCAGGGCTCCGCTGGCCTTGCATCACGGGGCGATGAGCCAAGCCTCCACGACGAGTCGCTACCGAAATGAACTCGCCTTTCTTCCGCGTCGGCAGCCGACTGGAAGTAGGTCCGGCTGTCCCAGGAGCCGAGGAGCGGCATCCTCTTGAGGAACACAAGCCAACTCGGTCAGGGGATCGTCAGGGGACCGTCAAGGGACTGCCAGAGACCAGCTGGAGGTATCCCCGGACTCGAAGCCGTCGGCAAAGATTCCAGCGAAACCCAAGCTGCCGTCAGCGTTGACATTCTGAGCCAGGATGTCCGCGGTCCCCGAGTCCCCATCTTGCCAACCGAAGGCGGCAAAGCCCAGGGAGCTGGCGGCGGCGGAGATTCGCGAAGTCGCCGTCGACGAGGTCGCCAGGTCGACGATGCTAGGGGTCCAAACGAAATCGCCGGCGCCATCGAGACGGGCGGCATGAATGGGCTGGTTACCAAAGGCGACGGTCCGGGCCCAAGCAACCGCCGGGTCCGTACCGAAGAGGAAGGCTCGGACGTTGGTGATTTGTTCTGAGCTCAAGGCAACCAGCTGCTTCCCCTCGTCGGTCCACTGCCGGACGCCGGAAGAATCGATCTTCTGTCCGTACAAGCCGAATTGGCTCTGACTGGTGTTCTCTTCAGTCCAAAAGGTATAGATCTCTTGCCCCGCCGGATCCCACGCGGCACTCGGGCTCACCCGGAGGCGCGTTCCCTGGGTCGAGACCTCCACTCCCTGATGGGGGAATGCCTCGGTCCCGTTCGCTAACACTCTCTGCACTCGGCATTGCAGCGAGGGGCTGCTGGTGTACCAGGCGAAGATCGCCCCTCCGGCTCCATCCGTCACGAACGGCGGGAAGTTGCCAATCTGGAGGGAACCGCCAGAGACATCGTAGATCGCTACGGGAGAAGATCCCCACAGCACCGCTCCGGTCGCGGCATCGACCTTCTGAGCAAGGAGGTGAATCGGGCTAGGAAAGGAGCCGGTGAGATGGGTGAAGGAAACGATGGCGGTACCGCTATCGGAAGCGTGAAGATCACTGACCGAATAACTGCCAGCGGCGGGTGAAAAGCTCACCCCCGAACCCCACAGAGGGGTGCCGGAGGGATCCAGCTTCTGCAGCACGATCTCTGCATCGTGGGTCCACGCCACGACGATATTGCCGTCTGTGGTGCCGACGATCTTCGGAGCTGCCACGAAGCCACCGGCTGAGGACACCTGAATTCCTGCGGCGCCCCACAACAAAGTTCCATCGGGCCCCACTCGGGCGGCGGTGATCTCCGTGGCTGGCCCAGAATCGTCGCGAAAGGCCAGCAGAGCGTTGCCGGCGGCGTCGATGCCCAACCCGTAGTCCTGGGTCGAGCTGAAGCCGCGATTCAAGACCAAAACGCCGTCATGAGCCCATTGCTCGTTGCCCGCGGCATCGAGACGCTGCAAGGTGACATCGTAGCCACCGGTCGAGTTGTCGAACCAGCTAGCGAAAAATCCACCATCCTGAGTCGCGACGAGCTTGGTTTGCACCTGATCACCAGAACGGTCGGCGAGGGCCAGGTTTGCTGCCGGACTCTCCGACCATTGCGCCGCTGCTCCCGACGCCACGGCCACCCAAAGTATTGTGGTCATGGAAACGCCTCTTGCCATTGCCTTCATGGTGCCTCTCCTTTGATGTCCAGTTCTTCAGCCTTCCTGCGCCACAAAGAGCAGGAGGATAAAAACAATGACCCGATGCTACCCAATTTCGATACTTCTTCTCGGTCTGGCCCTGGTGGCTGGCCCGGCCACATTCCCGGCTTCGGCCGCAACCCTCACGGTCAATACCGATCAGGATACTGATTCCAACGACGGCTTCTGCTCCCTGCGGGAGGCGATCACTGCCGCCAACGATGACATGCCCTACCGGGACTGCCCCACCGGCACCGGTGCGGATCGCATCGCCTTCGATCTAGTTTTGCCAGCAACCATCCAGCTAACGGACCACCTACCGGCCATCACCGGCCACCTACGTATTTCCGGCCCTGGCTCCGAGTTGCTAGCCTTGGACGGGGCCACCAACTTCCGGCCCATCCGCCAGGAAGACCCCCTTGCAGACGGCTGGCTGGCCGTCGAAGACCTCACTCTCACCAATGGCTACACCTCACCAGATCTCGATAGCGGCGGCGGCGCCTATATTGATTCGGGGGAAACAGCTATCTTTCGGCGCGTTCATTTCCTTGCAAACCATTCCGAGAACGGTGGAGGGGGGTTGTTCGTCCATAGGAGCACCGTTTCGATCCAGGATTGCCTCTTCGAATCCAACGTGGCCGAAGGGCCCGCTGGCGGTGGAGGAATCGGTGCCAGCAACGGCAGCGGTCAGCTTTCCATCGTCGGTTCCACCTTGTTCGACAATTCAGCCGCTCATGAAAACGGTACCGGTGGAGCCATCAAGACTTCTATTGGTACCTTGATCATCAAGGCATCTACCTTCAGTGAAAATGAAGCTAATAGCTACGGAGGCGCCATCTTCATTCTCTCCACTCCGAATGGGGAAGCGGCCTTAGTCCTGCTCGACTCGACCCTCGCCAACAACACCTCCGCTGCTGCCTTGGGGGTGGGTCACGGGGGCGGTCTCAGCCTATTCCCGGGCCTGGCATTCCCTGTCACCGTCACTCTCCAGAACTCGGTCATCGCCGATAACTTCGACCTCTCGACGAGTGGGGCACTGGCGCCAGACATCTCCTGCGTCACCACTCCGCCCAACTTGGTCGCCAGCGGGTGGAACTTCATTGGTTCCAACGACTCCTGCGAGGCCTTCTTCCCGGAGGGCTCCCCGAACTCCGAAGGGGACTACGCGGGCACTTCTGCGACTCCCCTCAACCCTCTTCTCCAGTCTCTCGCTTTTCACGGTGGCGAAACCCCGGTACTCCGACCGAGTCTCAATCCTCTGTCCCCCCTCGTCGACCAAGGAGGATGCCCAGACGCCATCACGGACCAGCGGGGTCGCGGAAATCTTGCTACAGGACGACGCCCGGAAGATCGTCCCAACATTCCCAACCCGGGCGGCGACGCTTGCGATATTGGCGCCTTTGAGTGGTTCACGAACTCGAACTCCGATCCGCTGATCTTCGCCGACGGCTTCGAGAGCGGAAATACCCTGCTGTGGTCCACGGAGGTGCTGCCCTGAAAGTGAGCCTTGGAAATGCCCCCGTCGGCCGGCGATCCGCTTCTCGGGGAAAAATTTCAGTGTCTTCCTGGTCGAGCCCTTCCAATACGGGCCGAAAGCGGGCCAGGCACCGGGCTGCCCTTTCCGTTTCGCCTGCCCGCATCATCCCGGCGAGAGCTTGCCACAGATGAGACGGCAAACCCTGGGGAGGGTTCGAGGAAAGGCAGGGCCTACCAGTCGTTGCCGCTAACAGCTCCGCCTCCGCCAGGGCTAGCTCCCCTCTTCCATAGGCGGCTTGGCCGGTGCTGCCCAAGTGGTCGAGAAGCCGCACCGCTTCTGCCAGCTCCAAGGTGGCTTGGTGCCACTTGCCTCGAGCCCGTAGTAGCGCTCCCTTTTCTAGGCTCAGCTCGGCCCAAAGCAATGCATTCCCGGTGCCCTGCTCGGCCTCGGCCCGGGACTGGGCCAGCGCTAGCCAGGAGCGCTCGATGTTGTCGCGGGTCTCCCGGCGCCGCGCCTGATTCAGGAGAGCCCCGGCCCGGAGGTCCCGGGCCAGCCGGTCCCCGGGGGTTTTGGCCAAGAGCGTATCCGCTAGGGCAAGGGTCAGGTCTGCCAGGTCGAAGCCAGCAGAGCCACCCAGCCAGCGGCTGAATTCGAGTAGGAGAAATCCCAGGTCCCAGGTTTGAAAGGCTCGGTCCTGGCGAATGCACTGTAGCCGACTAGTGTGGTCGGGAAGGTTTTCGAGGCTCGACAGCTGCTCTTTGGCGAGGGTTCGGCGCCGGGTTCGTTCTTCCGGGTTCGGGAGACGGCGGCGGACGTTTCGGCGGTGCCCCGTGAGGCCATGAACAAGGCGCAGTGGGTTCGTTGGAGAGGTGAGCCAGCCAGGCAAAAGCCAGTGGGACAGACGGTTGAGATAGGGCCAGAGTCGGTGCTCAAAAGGGTTCAGCATCCATCAGCCTCCAGAGGTAGAGAGATTACGCGCTGACCTTTTGTACCAAATAAGACTCTTCAAGTCTCCCTTATGCTGGCATATCTATTCATTCGGTGAATATTTTTGGCCATTCCCGCACTCTTCTTATCCCTTTCCGGACAAGCCTTCACCGTGGATTGCGGTTCAGGGGGTCTGGGAGACCTTTTCCTGCACAGGCTCGGGCTCCTCCGACTCTTTCAGGCTTTCGGAAAGAGTCACTAAATGGGAAAAGAGGTTACGGAGGTCCTCGGCGGCAGCGAGAAAGAGATCCTGTCGTTTTTCCGGTAGATCTTCGAGGCCGAGCAATTCCATCAACCGACGATGCCGTTGCTGGGGCTTCGCAACCAGCCGGCGAAAGCGCACCGGTGAACGACCATTGACGGCTTCGAGAGTGTTGAGCAACTCGAAAAGGTCACTGCCAAGACTCTCCAGCATGGCCTCTAAGGTAGGAACACGGGGCAAGCTCCGCCCGGTCTCGACACTGTTGATCACTCGTCGGGCCGTGCCACAGCGCTCGGCCACTTCGCGCTGCGTCAGACCACGACCCTCCCGTAACCGGCGCAAGGCCGGCCCCAAGCCTTCGAATTCGTTCATGACCCGAGTGTACTGGATTCGGCGAAGGGTGGCTCTCGATGGGATGGGAAAGGGGCAGCCCTGGGGACTCTTCTCTTGGGCTGAGCAATTTTTAGAGATTTTAAAAATGTATTTGGGACTTTTTAATTCTCTTTTTGATATTCTCTGACGCTCGACGAGCATTCTTTCCCTTTAACCGCCAACAGGAGGCCAGATCATGACCATTTCCGTTCCCCGTTTCTCCGCCCTGCGCCGCCTGAGCCAGGCTCTCAGCGGATTGCTGCGGCGAGCACCAGCTCGCAAGCCCGCCAAGCGCCCGGTTCGCCGCCCGGCTCCACCGAAACCTGAGCCCGCACGCTCTGTGCCTCAGGAAACTACGCAGGACAAAGCGCCTGCGACGTCCCGCGAAAGCCTCAAGGCAGAGCGGGTGCAGTAGGTGAGCAGAATTCTCCTAGATACCGCCCGCATCGGTCCTACAACTGGACCGAAGTGGGCGGTTCTTTTTTGGGGGCTGAATTCTCTAGGTTTTGCGGAAACGCAGCTGCGGATGACCTTCCGCCCGGCGAAAGTAGCTGACCAACTCTTCCAGAAAGTGCCCGGTCACCTCCTCAGCCAGAGCTGCTTGCTGAAAGAGAGCCAAGGCCGCTAGCGCTTCCCGGTGGATGTCCTTGGACTGGAAGATGGGCACCAGCTCCATGGCAAGCCGCCGCAACTGCCGTAGCTTCCCCTGTTGGCAATAAACGGTGGCCAGCTCCAGAGAAGCCACCGCCGCGCTGTAGCCCTGGTTTAGGTCCAGGAAGCTTTGGCGAACGGACGTGAGCAACTCCTCTGCTCTGGCGATCTCACCGGTACCGAGGGCCAAACGCCCTTCCACCCACCGGACTCGAATTCGGTCAGCTTCCGTTCCATGGCTTTCCGCTACCGAGCGAACCTCCGGAAGTAGGGAACGGACCCGATCGAACTGCCCTAGGTCCGGTAGGTAGAAAAGTTGGTTCTTCTGGGCGATCAGCCATAGGCGTGTCTCTTGTGTTGGACGTAGGGTTCTTGCTACCTCTCCCCAAAGCTGTACTGCTTCTCTCGTTCGGCCCAACTGAGCCAAGGCGTGGGCACGCTTGATCTCCAAAGTTGGCCCAAAGCTGACTGGTTTGCTGAGCCACCCTCGGGCCCACTCCGCAGCTTCAGATAGGTCTTCGAGGGCGTCGTCGAAACGCCGTTGGTCAATAGCCAGGCTCGCTACCAAGCTCAAGGTTCGTGCCCTCATGTCTCCGAAGAGTTGGCTGTCGCTAGCGCGCCAGGACTCATTGGCCTCGTGGAAGGCCTGGCCCGCGCCGTGGAACTCGTCTAGAACTCTAAGAGCATTGCCCCGATGTGCCTGGGCGAGCATCTCGAGCTCCCTACTACAGTGGTCTGGTAGGCAAGGAAGGGCGGCGCGGCCTGCCGCCTGAACCGCTAGTGTGGCCCAAGGAAGGGCACTTTCCGGTCGGTGCCGGGCTGCCTCCAGGCTCGCTTGGCACCAGGCTTCTGCCAACCCCCAAGCTTTAATGGCGTCTGCGGCTTCGAGTTGGCGGGCCGCCAGTGCCGCGCTCTCACCATCGAGTTCCCCGTCGGCACTGGCCGCCACCTGGGCCTGCGCCCGCTGGAGGTCGATCTCCGAAATCCCCTTGAGGTCGGTGGGCAGAAGCCCCTCCCTCAGGGCTCGCAGCGGCACCCGTAACCCTTCGGTGCAACCTTCACAGACCTGGCCCAGATGTACGATCACAGCAAGAAACTCCGGCGGTAACCGCTCTTCCACCGCCGCCTCCAGTTCCGCCCCGCTCCAACAGGGTTAGCGTGTCCTACGTCCGTAGCGCAGTAAGAGACCCGCAGCTTCCACTTGAGCGCGGCAAGTGGAGCAGCTTTGGGCCAAGTGGCGCACCAACCGCCGCACGTAGGGATCTCGCCGGCCAGCGGCTAGCATTTCGAGAACTCTAGAATCCAAATGCAAGGATTTCACGGCCGGCCTCCACGGAATTGCGGGGGGATGAAGTTTCAACAGTGCTGAAAGAATAACACGCCAAGCTTCTGCTCTGCGCTTTCCCCTCTCTTCATGTGCTGCTCCAACACTCTCAACGCCAGTGCTTCAGCCATCCGGGTCAGTGGCTCCCCCACGGTCGCCTGAGTCCTCTTCTGCCGGATCACGTCCGTTGGGGGCTGTAGCTCCTCCCATGTCCCTGGAGCTTCCTTTCTCCACTACAGGCCAACTATCCGGGCTAGCGGCTCGCCCGTGATCGCCCGGATCCTGGTCCGTTGAGTCTTCGCCGAGGGCCAGAAGATCCATGAAGAAAGCCAGGGGAGTCGCTGCCTCCTGGTGAACAGATGCGTGGGCTAGAGTCGCCATCGGAAAAGCCAAAAACAGGGCCGCGAGGCCTCCCATGATCTTGCGGTGCATTCGTTTCTCTCCTCTCGGGAGGGTCCGGCTAGCGGCTCCAGGCCACCGCGGCCCGCCCGAGGCGAAGTATCCCGCTGTCGGCTCTTTCAGTTCGAAGAGCAATTTGGGAGTGGAAACGAAATCTTTGTACGAATTTTAGAATCCCTTGCTGGATCCGGGAGTTCCAGCGTTGAACCCAATCATCTATAAGATCTGTCTGAGTCCCCTACGGACTCGAATACAACTTTTTTCTGCCGTGGATCTCGTGGAGCTTCTCAGTACCTTGGGGAGGAGCCACATTGCTGTAGAAACCTAGCTTGCCAACAGGCTATCGCCCCCTGGGAGAGAGGCCGTCTTCGGACGCTCCGTGTGCCTGGTCGATCCTCTCTTGAGATCTGAGCCTCCCCCCAGTCAGTAAGAAGTGCCCCCCCTCCGTCTTGAACCCAAGGCTCGTCACCTACCTGCCCCTGTCAGGGTCCTTTTTCCAATCGACCGCAGAGATGGGCTCGAAGAGGACTCCTGCACCAGCTGGCCTCCTCCCTCGACAACCAAAGAGATGCGGATCTCGCAGGCTGGGGGAATCTTGAGGTGCGATTTCCGCACTCCGGGCCAGCTGAGCTACTGAGAAGACCGGCGCCCACCGACTCCAAGGCCTAGCCGCTCGGGGCACCTGCCCGAATGGCTTTGGTCCTTTCAAACAAGGGGAAGACTCTTCTGTACTCGATGCGCTGATGCCATTTCGAGTCTCTCGAGCCCCCTGCTCCCAGGCCCTGGCACATGGGTTGCTCTAAGCCGTCCTAGGAGTCGACAACAGGCTCCGCTTCATCCTCTCGGAAGAATCGAGAGCACCCAAGGAGGCCCTTCATGAGACCAGCAGCCATCGTCCGTCCCTTTCTCCTCGCTGCCTTGATCGTTCCCATTTCGGTGGCCGGTCAGGCACAAGAACCCACTCCCGATTCCAGCGAGGCCGTGCGGAGTCGGTCCCCCAATAACCCTCTCGTGTCGCTGCGGGATATTCAGGACAGCCGCCGCGGCGAACCCCGTCCGGACCGTGGCGCAGCCAGATTTCCAGAAGAGTTCCGCACCATCGACGGGGTCGGCAACAACTCAGCGAACCCTCAGTGGGGGGCAGCCGGCTCGACCTACCTACGCCTCACCACCGTGGCCTACGACGATGCTAGCTCTACCCCCGCGGGCCTCGACCGCCCCAGCGCTCGGCAGGTGAGTAACGGTGTCGCAGCGCAAAGGGACTCTGTTCCCAATCAAGCCGGAGCCTCGGACTTCGTCTGGCAATGGGGCCAATTCCTGGACCATGACCTCGACCTGACTCCGGAAGTCGATCCGGCGGAGCACCTCGACATTCCGGTACCCCTTGGCGACCCGTGGTTCGACCCTCTGGCGACCGGAACGGTGACGATTCCCTTGAGCCGCAGTGTCTACCAAGAGGTCGACGGAGTTCGGCAGCAGATCAACACCATCACCGCCTTTATCGACGCCTCCAACGTCTATGGCTCCGACCAGGAAAGGGCCGATGCTCTACGCTCCTTCGATGGGACCGGTCGCCTCGAGACCAGCTCTGGAAACCTCCTGCCCTTCAATGACCAAGGCCTTCCCAACGCTGCCACCGGAGCACCTGGAGATTTTTTCCTCGCCGGGGATTTTCGTGCCAACGAACAGGTCGGGCTCACCGCGATGCACACCCTTTTCGTTCGCGAGCACAACTTCTGGGCCAATCGGCTGCGGAGAACGATTCCCGAGCTGGATGGCGAGCAGATCTACCAATACGCCAAAGCCATCGTGAACGCTGAGCTGCAGAGAATTACCTACCGTGAATTTCTACCGGTGCTCCTGGGCCCGGACCCTCTGCCCCCCTATCGTGGCTACCGCCCCGGGGTCCAGCCGGGAATCTCCAACCTATTTGCCGGTGCCGCCTATCGCTTCGGCCACAGCATGCTGTCGCCTCAGCTCCAACGCCTGGATGACAATGGGGAAGAAATCAGTGCCGGCCACCTATCCCTCGCCGACGCGTTCTTCAGCCCCGCAGCCCTGAGCGACTACGGAATCGAGCCGATCCTCCGCGGTCTGGCTCGGCAGACAGCTCAGGAGATCGACAATCAAGTCGTCGACGAAGTCCGCAACTTTCTGTTTGGCCCTCCCGGTTCCGGCGGATTCGACCTGGCTTCCCTCAACATCCAAAGGGGACGGGATCACGGGCTACCGAGCTTCAATCAGCTGCGCCGGGACTTGGGTCTCCGCCCCTATCGCCGTTTCGAGCAATTTCACCCGGACGAAGAAGTCACGACCCGCTTGAGCTCGGTCTACCAAAACGCCGAGGAAGTCGACGCTTGGGTCGGTGGTCTGGCGGAGGGTCATCGACCGGGTGCCCTGGTCGGGGAAACCTGGCGGGCGGTACTGCGGGATCAGTTCCAGCGCCTGCGGGACGGTGACCGCTTCTGGTACCAAAGCTACTTGCCCGATTTCTTGCTGGAGATGGTCGAAGAGCAATCCCTGGCTCGGATCATCCGCCGCAACACCGACATCGGCCGTGAGATCTCCAACAATCCCTTTCGGGTACCGGAAGCTCCTTAGGACCCGCTTCGCCGCCCCATAGGCGGTTTCGATGGAAGAGTTGAAGCCGTGGCTACCTGCAGATCTGTGTCCTTCGGTCCGAGTCTAGCGCGAGGCGTACTGGAGGTGCGCCGAGGAGGGAGCGGGCCAAGGGATGCGGCGGACGCAGGTAGCTACGGCTTCATTTGACAATCCCCTCGAGAGGGGGAAACAACGCAGGCAGGCTCCACCGAGGTAAGATTTGCACCGAGGACAGGACGACGACAGTGCGACGACAGTGCTAGGCCCGTGGAACCACAGTGCAGGGCTAGCGCGACCGCATTCCGAAAAGCCTGCTTTCTACCTATGCACCACCCGACCTCATCGATAGCCTTTTCGAGCTCAGCTGGCCATCGGCTCCTGGGAACCGCTGCCCCGAATCTCTTCCCCACGAAACAAGGCAAATGAAACGGCTCTCCTCCGAAGGGGCCGGGAGGGGTCTGCTGGCCATTGCCCTAGCCCTCAGTGCAGCCTTGGTCACCACTGCCTGGCTGGGCCACCGGGGAGCCACCCAAGCTGCTGAGCATCTGGTGAGGACTCGAGCAAATTCTCTCGCCGAATCCATGCAGTCTCAGTTAACCAGCTCGAATCTGGCCACTTCGGCAGATCGACCTTCCCCAGCTCAATGGACCACTATCTTTGGGCAGCACCAAGACCAAGGCCTTCTCTATGCCGGGTTGTTCGACTCCCAAGGCACCGCCCTCCTGAGGGCCGGAGAGGAAGTCCTGGCCACGGCCGCAGGAAACCCGATTGCCCGTCTCGAGGCGGCCAACGGCTGGACTCGATCTGGAGAAGCCTTTGGCGTGCTTCTCCCTTGGAACACCCCCTCCGGCGGACACTCCGACCTCTCGTTGATCCTTCATCTGGAATCGAAAACCGCCCGGGATCTGCCTCGCGAAAGCTCGTTCATTCTGGCCCTGGCCATCGCCGCGGCTCTCTTGTTCACCACCGCCGCGGTGGCGCTCTGGGGGCAAACCCGCAAACAGGAACGAGGCCAGCGGCAACTCGAAAAGCAGCAGAGACTGAACGCTTCCGGAGTCATGTCTGCGGTTCTGGCCCACGAGATTCGGAACCCCCTTGCCTCCTTGAAGGGCCATTCTCAACTGCTGGCCGAGCAGGTCCCTGAAGACCATCCCGCTGGCGGAAAGGTGCGACGCATCGTCAGCGAAGCCACCCGACTCGAGAGACTCACCACGGATCTACTCACTTTCGCCCGATCCGGCGCTCTCGATCGCCAACTGACCGACCCGGTGATCCTGGTGGAGGACTGCAAACGAGAGATCGGTAGCGAACAGATTCGCATCGACTCCCGCTCCGCCCCGGCACTGTGGTCCCTGGATGGACCCCGCTTCCACCAAGTGTTGAGCAATCTCCTGCGCAATGCTCTCCAGGCCTCACCGCCGGATGCTCCCGTCGAAGCGAGCATCAGCGTCGTCGCCTCTCCTCGCGGCTCCGAGTTGGTGGTGACCATCCGCGACCACGGTAAGGGCCTTCCGGAAGGCCAGGAAGAAGAGATCTTCGAGCCCTTCTTCACCACCCGTACTCGCGGAACCGGCCTCGGCCTGGCGGTGGCCCGGCGCATCGTCGAATCCCACGGCGGGTCCCTAGCGGGCAGCAACCACCCCGAGGGCGGTGCCGAGTTGGTGGCCCGGGTTCCCGGAGCTCCTGCTCCATGACGGATATTTCCATGAGACCTTCGACCCAGAGGAAAAACTAGCCATGGCTCGGATTCTGGTTGTCGACGACGAAGAGGGCCTGAGAGAGTTCATCGGTGAAACTCTTTCCGGTGCTGGCCACTCCGTGACTCTGGCAGCCGATGGCCTGGAGGCCCTCGAGAAATTGCGGGGTCAAGCCTTCGACCTCATGCTCACCGACCTCAAGATGCCTCACCTCGACGGCCTCGGTTTGTTGCGCCGCCTTCAAGGGGAATCCGCCGCCATGGAGGTTCTGGTGTTGACCGCTCACGGTTCCGTGGAGGCCGCTGTCGAAGCCATCAAGCTGGGGGCCTTCGACTTTTTGCAGAAGCCGTTCCACAGCCCTGAAGAACTTCGCTTGCTGGTCGCCAAAGCTCTGGAACACCGCGGCCTGAGGACCTTCCGTGAACAGAGCCGCCGCGAGGAAAGCGCTGCCCCATCCCTGAGCTACGGAGACCCCGCCATGGACTCCGTCTGCGAGGCGATCCGCAAAGTATCCCCAACTCCCGCCACCGTCCTCTTGTTGGGAGAGAGCGGCACCGGCAAGGAAGTAGCCGCCCGGGCCATCCATGAGGCCAGCTTGCGCCGTGAAGGCCCCTTCGCGGTGGTCAACTGCGCCGCCATCTCGGATCACCTGCTCGAAAGTGAGCTATTCGGTCACGAGAGAGGTGCTTTCACCGGAGCTCACAAAGCTCGCCGCGGAAGACTCGAGCTCGCTGCCGGTGGCACTTTCTTTCTCGATGAGGTCGGGGAGCTCAAACCGGAGCTCCAGGGAAAACTGCTGCGAGTCCTCCAGGAGCGGCGCTTCGAACGGGTCGGCGGCTCCCGGACCTTCGACGCCGACGTTCGCTGGATCGCCGCTACCAACCGCGACCTTCCTGCCATGATGAAGAGCGGAGCCTTCCGCGAAGATCTCTACCACCGCCTAGCAGTTTTCCCCATCCACCTCCCCCCGCTGCGCCGCCGTCGCCAGGACATCGTCCCCCTCGCCAAAGCGTTGCTGAACAGGATTGCTGCTTCTTTGGGTAAGCCCGCTCCTCTGGAGCTTTCCCCAGCCGCGGAGGCGATCCTGAAACAGGAACGCTGGCCGGGCAATATTCGAGAGCTTTCCAACACTCTCGAACGGGCTGCCATCCTCACCGAAGGTACCGTCATCGGGGTTGAAGGGCTGATTTCCGTTCCGACTTCTCCGGACGCCTCCGCTACGGTTCTCGGCACTCTCAGCGAAGTCGAGAAACGCGCTATTCAACGCGCCCTTTCCGAGGAAGGCGGGCATCGCCGCAACACCGCCCAACGTCTCGGAATTGGCTTGCGAACGCTGTACGAAAAGCTCAAGCGCTACGAACTTGGGTAAGTTCCAGAGACCTCGACGGCGCTCGTTCTCAAAGCCAGAAACTCAAAGCAAAGCTCTCAAGGCAGAGTCTCCAAGCCAGAATCTCCAAGGCAGAGTCTCCAAACCAGAGCTTCCTGGGCACAGGTCTCAAGGGTAAAAAAACCTCCCTAGCAACCCAAAGTCAGCCCTTCGCCACTCTCACTTTCGCCCACTCGTCGGAGGCGATTCCAAGAGCCTTCCCAGCTCTCGAGAGAGTACGATAGTTCTCTAGGGAAAGGCAGACATTCGGTTCGGTAATCATGTACAACAAGTGATGGAAAGCACAACCCGCCTCGTTATAGGCAAGGTAATCCCGAACGATCTTGGCACCATCTTTCAGCCCCAACTGATCGAGAGCAGAGCCGGGCACGGGGACGCCCGGAAGGGCAAAGAGCCGATTCAACTCGAGCTGCACTTCGTCCGCGACCTGCTGAATCCAAATTTGTGAGAAGGTCGCCATTCCTGCCTTCGCTGCGAACAAACATCAAAAAAGATCGGAGTACCCAACACCTGAAGATCAGGGTAGCGATCCCGCCCACTCCGAAGTGTCTCCCGATTCGAAGTCGTCACAGAAAACGGCTTCCACATCGGTACTCAAGGCCACATTATCGAAAAGAACGAAGGGAGGAAATCCCGGAACGATGGAGGCTTCGAGACGCAAGATCGCTGCGACCGCCGATGGTGGTCGTTGCAGAGGTTGAGTGATCAGAACCCAATTCCCAGTGGATCCCTGTGGGTCCGAAAGTTCCCGCCCAAGAGACTCGGAACAGCTTTCGTCACTGAAGAATTCAATATTGCTTCTTCCATCGTTGCCAAAAAGAGAAAGACTGGAAAATTGCACTGATACTTCAATCATGTCCCCCTCTCCCAAGAGAACACAAGAGGACCTCATTTCCACCACGACGGGATTCTTGCCATTGAACTCCAATGCGGCAGATCCAGAAGTGGGTGATCCGTCTGCGTCCCCCGTATTCCAAGTCAGAACCGACCCGTCGTGGTCCTCCCAACCCGCCGTATCCACGTCGAAAGTAGTGTTGGCTAGGAGGCCGCCCGCCTCCGCCTCTAAACTCAACAGCAGACTTCCTCCGACGAGTAGAGTCCCAGCTACGAGAAATATTTCAACTCTTCCAAATTTAGCTATCATCTTCACCCACCCCAAAAGCTATGAACAACAGATCAAACAAATCACCTATGCATCATAGCTCTTTCAAATCGCCGTCTCGATCACCCCTTTCGGTGCTCGGCCACGAGGGCCTCGACCACCCCGGGATCGGCAAGAGTCGAGATGTCTCCAAGGTCCTCGTATTGACCTGCGGCAATGTTGCGTAAGATGCGCCGCATGATCTTGCCGGATCGAGTCTTGGGCAGGCCGGGGGTGATTTGAATGCGGTCCGGGCGGGCAATGGCGCCAATGGCTTGGCGCACCTGGGCTTTGAGCTTGTCCACCAGCTCCTGTGGGTCGGTGTCGAGGAAATCAGGAGTGATGATCACATAGGCAAAGATCCCCGTACCTTTGATTTCGTGGGGGTAACCCACAACAGCTGCCTCTGCTACCGCTTCGTGAGCCACCAAGGCACTCTCCACCTCCGCCGTGCCCATGCGGTGACCACTAACGTTCAAGACGTCGTCGACGCGACCGGTGATCCAGTAGTAGCCGTCGGCGTCCCGGTGGCATCCGTCCCCGGTGAAATAAAAGCCCGGGTACTGGGAGAAATAAGTTTCCCGGAAACGCTCGTGGTCACCATAGATGGTCCTCGCCTGGCCGGGCCAGGAACGAGCCAGGCACAGGTTGCCGCGCACGTCGTTGCCCTCGATGACCTGCCCTTCGTCGTCCACCAAGACCGGCTCGATGCCAAAAAAGGGCAAAGTTGCGGACCCCGGCTTGGCGGCGATAGCTCCTGGTAGAGGAGTGATCAGGATTCCCCCGGTCTCGGTCTGCCACCAGGTGTCGACCACCGCGCAGCGCCCCTCTCCCACCTGGTCGTGGTACCACTGCCAGACCTCCGGGTTGATGGGCTCCCCAACAGTTCCCAGAATTCGTAAGCTGGTGCGCTGGTATTTCTTGACCCACTCCGTGCCCTCCCGGGCGATGGCGCGGATCGCCGTGGGGGCGGTGTAGAAGATGGTCACTGCCAGATCGTCCACCAGCTGCCAATAACGCCCGGCATCCGGGTAGAGGGGCGTCGACTCGAACATCACCGTCGTCGCGCCGTTGGCCAGGGGACCATAGATGATGTAGCTATGACCGGTGATCCAACCGATATCGGCGACGCAGGCGTAGACGTCGTCCTCGTGGACATCGAACACCGCTTCGTGAGTCAGGGAGGTGTAGACCAAGTACCCTCCGGTGGTGTGCATGACCCCCTTGGGCTTACCGGTGGAACCCGAGGTGTAAAGAATGAAGAGAGGGGACTCCGCATCCATCCATTCCGCCGGGCAGGTGGCGCGCTGCCGGGCGACTTCTTCGTCCAGCCAGAAGTCCCTTCCGGTAGCCATAGGAACCTCCGTCGTCGTGCGCCGGGCCACTAGGACGGTCTCCACCACCTCGAGACCTTCCACGGCGGAGTCAGCAATCGCCTTGAGGGGAATCTGTTTGCCTCCTCGCAGGCCCTCGTTAGCCGTCACCAGCACCCGGCAACCGGCATCCTCGATGCGGTCTCGCAGGGATTCTGCGGAGAAACCGGCAAAGACGATGGAGTGAATCGCCCCAATGCGGGCGCAAGCCAGCATGGTGTAAGCGAGCTCCGGGATCATCGGCAGGTAAATACACACCCGATCCCCTCGCTCCACACCGTGAGCCTTCAGAACATTGGCGACTCGGCTCACCTCCCGAAGCAGACGACCATAGGAAATGTGCTCGTACTCCCCGGCCTCGTCCTTCGCCCAAATGATCGCCGTCTTCTCCGGCTTCGCCATCGCGTGGCGATCGACACAATTGAAACAAGCATTGAGCTGGCCACCGGAGTACCAGGAGAAATCCACCTCGTGGTAATCCCAGGTGCCTGCAGTCTGAGCAGTGTTTTTCGGAGAGTGAAACCAAGTGAGGCGTTCCCCTTGCTCGCCCCAAAAAGCCTGCGGGTCTTCCAAGGACTGCCGGTAGAGGCGCTGGTACTCCTCGAGACTGGAAACGTGGGCACGCGCGGCGATATTCGGTTTGACGGCAATCATGGACGGACTCCTTGATAGTTGGACCGGAGACAGTTAGACCGGAGACGATTGGGGTCAGTAAATGGCTCGAGACGAAGGATTTTACCTGGCCGCTCCCCGGTCGGTCATCAAATAGGTAGCAAAGCTGGCCAGCCAATGGGAACCTTCGTAGTTCTCGGCAGAAACGGCAGCAACACCGGTATCCCGGTGGCGGTGAGCCGCTGCCACCAAGGAGGCGATGCGGGGATCCCCCTCCGGCAAAGCCCGGGCGAGATGGTAGAGGTTCCAGGCTCGGGAAGAATTGACCCCGTCGAGATGCACCAACTTGCCATCGGTAGCATCGACAACGATTCCAGGCTCCAGCCAGGTGGCCGAGCCATCGATGGGAATTTGCGGTAGGAACTCCCTCAACCAGCGGCTGAATTCGTCCTCCCGAAGCACCCGCCGCATCAGATCTGCTTCCATCAAACAGGGGGAGAGAAAGTCCTCGCCACTGGGTTCATAGGCGAGAGGACAGTCTCGATCTGCCAAATGAAATGCCCTGGCCCGCTGGGTGACCAAGGTCTCCATGTCTCGATCACCGGCGATGCGCGCCCAATCGAGCATCAACCCAAAGGCGAAGGCGGACTGGTTGTGAGTGCCGAGGCGAATGGGGTAGACCAATTTCGGCAACCACTGCTTCAGGCTATCCGCAATGGCCGCTTCCAGGGGCTCGAGGGTTTGGAGCCACTGCTTCCCCCGGGGGGCGTCCCACTCCCTCAACTCAGCGCAAAGCTGGAGAAACCAGGCGAGACCATAGGGCCTCTCCCAGGATCCCCGCACCGGACGCGAGAACTGCTCCAGCTCCCCAGCCAGATTCTCCTCCGTGAAACTACGATTCAGCTTCTCGATGGCCTCCCGACGCCACGGCGCATCCACGGGTCCGACCCGCAACAAGCGAACCAGCAGCCAATGCCCATGGACCGAGGAATGCCAGTCGAAGCAACCGTAGAAGGCAGGAAATAGCTCCCGGGGCGGCCCCACCTCAGCATCGCTCTCCATGGTGCGAGACACCTTGTTGGGATACTCCCGGTGAACACAGTCCATGGCCAGCCTCGAAAAACGCGCCGCCAGCTCCGGTGCAATGGGGCCCGGATAGACGAGATCGACCGTGGCGGGCTCCGTTGACGAGGTCAAATCCGGCTCCCGGGACGGCTCCGGAGAAGGTGGAGGCGAAGGCGAGGCACATCCAAGGAGACCCAAAAGGACCCAGGAGGAAAACACCTGGAATGAGCAAAAGCCTGGAGATTTCCGCATACCCAAATGGTACCCCAACCCGGGTTCCTCTCCCTCTTTCGGCCCCTTCTTCCCTCTTGACCCTTCCGCCGCTTCCATGATTTCCTGAATACGCTATCGATCTCGTGGCCGCGCTCCTGTCCTGGCCACCTAATGAGTTCCCGTCCACGACTCCAGAGGAATCCCCTTGGGAAAAAAGAAGGTCTCAGTTCTCGACATCCAGAAGAGAAAAGATCAGGGCAAGCGCCTCACCATGGTGACGGCCTACGATCTGTCGTCGGCGAGATTGGTCGACGGGGCCGGTATCGACATGATCCTGGTGGGAGATTCCCTCGGCATGGTGATGCTGGGCTATCGCACTACCGTGCCGGTCACCATGGACGACATGGTGCACCACGCCAAAGCCGTGGCGCGGGGAGCCAAGCGGAGCTTCCTGGTGGGAGACCTGCCCTTCATGGCCTACCAAGCCGACCGCGCCGAAGCCCTACGCAACGCCGGACGGCTGATGAAAGAGGGCAGGATGGATGCCGTCAAATTAGAAGGAGGCGGCCAGGACACCACCACCATCCGAGCCATGGTGGCAGCGGGAATTCCCGTCATGGGACACGTCGGCCTGACTCCCCAATCCATCTCTCAGCTAGGGGGGTACCGTATTCAGGGACGAACCTCTGAAAGCGCTCGACGGCTGCTGGACGACGCTCTGGCTCTAGAGGCTGCTGGCTGCTTCGCGATCGTCCTGGAGTTGGTACCGGCACCGGTGGCTCAGATCGTCAGCGAACGACTCGAGGTTCCGACCATCGGCATCGGTGCCGGAACCGGCTGCGATGGCCAAGTGCTCGTTTACCACGACATGTTGGGCTTGTTCGAGGATTTTCAGCCCCGTTTCGTCAAACGCTTCGCCGAGCTCGGCCCGGTGATCACAGAAGCTCTTTCGACTTACCGGCAGGAGGTTGAAACTGGCCAGTTCCCTACCGCGGAGCATTCCTTCGAGATGCCGGAAGAGGAGCTAGCCGCCTTTCGTGAATCTATCGAGGACTAGGCCCGAGGCCTCGTCTCGCCCCGTATGCCCAAACGACGTTCCCAAGCTGAGACCCCGTCCATGAGTAGATTCGCCCATGCCTAGCATCGCCATTTTCGGTTTGGGAGCGATGGCCTGCTTGTTCGCCAGTCGACTTCATCCGTTGGTGAATGTCACTTTGATAGGTCATTGGCCTCAGCAACGCATCCTCTTGGCAGATCCGGGCCTCGAGGTGCTCGAAACCGATGGGTCGACTAGCCACCACCGTCTTCACGCTGTGGCCCCCCAGGCAGAGCCCTCGGAGCTCGTCGACCTGGCACTGATTTTGGTCAAGAGCCCGCAGACGCAGCAGGTGGCCCAAATCGCCCCACGATGGCTCAAGGCTCCCTCGGCTTCCTCGGCGGGAGGGTTGGTTCTGACTCTGCAGAACGGTATCGGCAACCGAGAAACTCTCTCCGAGCTTCTGGGCAAAGAAAGGACCGCTCAGGGAGTGACCCTACAAGCAGCTCATGGGTTGGGAGCGGGACGCATCCGCCATGCAGCGGAGGGTCCTACTTCCCTGGGATGGGAAATCGACCACCGCAAGACCGATCCCGACGGCAGATTGAGCACCGTCATCGAGCTCTTCCAGCAAGCCGGCTTCCCCACCGACCAGGTAGATGACGTGGAGTCTCTGATGTGGGGCAAACTAGTGCTCAATGCCGCTATCAATCCCTTGACCGCACTGCTCCGCTGCACCAACGGCGCGCTGTTGGAAGACTCCAGAAGCCGGCAGCTTCTGGCTCTCGCCGCTCGCGAAGTCGCCCAGGTGGCCCAAGCCTCCAAGATCGCTCTGCCGGCGGGAGACCCGGTGGCCCAAGCGGAAGCAGCCTGCCGAGCAACGGCCGCGAACCGCTCCTCGATGCTCCAAGACGTTTTGCGGGGAGTCACGACCGAAATCGACGCCATTTGCGGAGCTGTCGTTCGAGCTGGAGCTCAAGTGGGAATACCCACCCCGGTCAATCGACTTTTCCTCAACGAGGTCGAAGCCCTTCCGGCTCGGGGGGCCGGCCCCTGGAGTGACCCAGAAAATGCAGCGCGGGACCTATTGAACGCCCTCTTGGTGGAAAGGTTTGGAGAGTCACCGTGAGTGAGATGAAGGTCTTTCGCAAATTGGATGCCCTACGCGCTTTCCGCCGGGAAAACCGCGATGGCCACTGGGGATTGGTTCCCACCATGGGTTTTCTCCACCCCGGCCATTTGGAGTTGGTGCGCCGCGCCCGAGCTGACCACCCCCGGGAGGACGGTGGCAGGGTCGCTGTGAGCCTTTTCGTCAACCCAACTCAGTTTGGCGAGCCCGAAGATCTGGCCCACTACCCTCGAGCTTTGGAACGGGATCTACAGCTCCTAGAAGAGGCCGGGGTAGATCTGGTGTTTTGCCCTTCCGACGAAGATATGTATCCACCTGGCTTCCAAACCTACGTCCATCTGGAGCACGTCACCCAACCTTTGGAGGGGGCCTCCAGACCGACTCATTTTCGAGGCGTCGCGACGGTGCTGGCCAAGCTATTCAACCTGGTGCAGCCGGATCGGGCTTATTTCGGCCAGAAAGATGCCCAACAAACAGTGGTGGTCCGGCGCTTGGTGAAGGATCTCGACTTCGATCTCGAAGTGGTCGTGTGTCCCACCGTTCGAGAAGCTGACGGCCTCGCCATGAGCTCTCGCAACGCTCGCCTCAGCGAGCCACAGCGCGCCGCAGCCCCGGTTCTGTTTCGCACCCTGCAGATCGCCCGCCAAGCCCTGGAAGAGGGAGAGAGAGATGGGGATCTTCTGCGCCAGCGAATGCGTCAGGAGATTCGCTCTGAGCCTCTAGCGGAACTGGACTATGTGAGCGTTGCCGATCCGGACACGCTCTTAGAACTACCTGTCATCGGCACATCGGCACTGCTGTCCCTAGCCGTTTCCTTCGGCGCCGTCCGCCTGATCGACAATCTACCGATCGACGATTTGAAACCCATCAACAGCGAACCAATTGCGGAGTGATCGAGCCATGAGAATGCTGTACCGTTCCAAGATTCACCAAGCCACTGTCACCGCGGCGGACGTACGTTACGTCGGCAGCATTACCATCGATGCGGAGCTCATTGAGCTTGCAGGTTTTTGGGAGTGGGAAAAGGTTCTGGTGGTCAGCAACACCTCCGGCGCCCGTTTGGAGACCTACATCATCGCCGGGGAAAAAGGCTCCGGTGCCATCGAAATGAATGGCGCCGCTGCCCATCTCATCAAAGCTGGAGAAGAGGTCATCATCATCGGTTTCGAGCTCACCGAAAAGCCCATCGACCCTACGGCCATTTTGGTGGACGAGAAGAATCGATTCGTGCGCTTCCTCAGCCACCCCGGAGACCGCCCCACCAAAGACCCGGCCGCCCAGCCTCGCAAAAGCGTCCTGGTCTAGAAGACTGTCGTCCCCAGGGGGCCCGGATCGCATTGGCACCCGGGCCCGACTCTCTTCAGTCAAGGGAAACGCGAAAAGGCAGCTGGCCGCCGCCTCGAAGAGGAAGCCTCAGGACGACCCTACCCGAACGGTCTGGCGTAGAAAGGAAGACTCTCCTGACAGGTCATCATGGAGGCCTACAGCCACCACCTGGTTGCCGGCCCGCATGAGTAGCTCGATGGCATAGACGTAGTGTTTCTGCCGCGCTACCGCCAAGTCTCCACTGGGGATGGTGAGGGGGAGGGACGCCAAATCCGGCGGCGAAGTTCCAGACTTGGTGTCGATCACCGCCGACGATACTCGTAGCTGACCCCGATGCTGATCGCCTTCCTGAGGCACCAAAGTCACCTTGGCAAGAGGAATCTGCACCTCCATGGGAACCAGAAAGAAGCCATCGTCACGCTTTGTGGGGCTACCAAAAGTCATGCGCAATCCGAGGTCATTGGAGCCTGCACCGTGCAATAGAACGGCGAGCGTCCCCTCCGCCAGGCGAGTTTCCGGAGTCTTGTCCCGATAGCCGGCTCGATAGCGCACCTTGAGGCCCTTCTTTTTGACCTTCACTTTCAAGTCGTAGTAGCGACCGTCGCCGCTGTGGGCCGGTGCGTAACCCAAGGAATAGTAGCTATTGAAATCTCGCGCCATGGATTCGAGAGCTCCCGCCACGTTGTTGGTATTGAAGGCGGAGATCCCTCCGGTGTCCAAAGCCATCATCTGTAACGGCTCCTGGAGATTGGAAGCCCGGGCAACGTCGACATCAATGAGGGACCCCCCCTCCGCTCTCCCCTGGCTTTCCGCCGATACCGAGCCATGGGACCCCAGCCCCGTGGCATCCAAGGTGTAGAAAGTCACCCGGTTGGCGTTGGCTTTGGCGATGAGATCCCGAAACTGACTCCGGCCGCTATAGCGCAGCGCCTGCATGCGGCCGCTCACACTTTGCCCGTATTTGATATCTAGAAAATGATAAAGATCCTCTGCCGCTTTCATGGGCAATCCGTTGGTGACATGCAAGAGAGCCTTGCGGCCGGGAAGACCCGATAGGGAGGCCACCATCTCCTTCAACCCTTCGATGCTGTTCTGTAGATCCTGAAACTCGGATCGAGCGAAGAAGTCCACGAAGTTCTCGGCTTCCAGCTGGGACTCACTCTTCTCGACCCGGCGGATGACCTGCACCCGTTCCGCCTGCTTCTGGACGGCAAATCCGGTCATCTTCTCCATGCCCAATAGCGCCTTCTCGACCTGCCTCCGGTCAGAAGTAAACGGCTGGCGAATATGCAGAGTCCGCTCGTAGGTCACCACCATCACCCGATCTTCCGGTCCCACCTCTCGAGCTAGAAACCGCGTCACTTCCCGAGCCACGCGATTGCGATCGAAGGGTCTCAGGTGAAGATTGTCGAAATACAGAATCAAATAGAGGCGCTGGTCTTCCGGAACCTCCAAGGTCTTCAAGGGGCTCCGCGGCAAACCTTCGGTTCCACTCACCTCGAGAGGTGCCGGTGGGGCGAAGTCTCTTCGACCCGGCCTCCCCTCATACCCATAGAAGTTGCTGATTTCAACCTGCCGGCCATCCTCATAGAGCTCAAAATCTTGGGCCGTGAGGCCGGGCACCGACTGCCCTTTGGAGTCGGTAACATAGACCTCCACATTGACCACATTGACGTCCATGGACTCGAAGAAGATTTCGCCTCCCGTTGCTTCGGTGTCGGCAGTCGTCTCCTGTTGGGCCTCCAGGGGGGAGACCAGGCAGGTAGTGGCGATGAGGGAAAGGGCGCAAAGTAATTTTTTCACGACCCTAGGTTACCGAATATCGACTTCGAGAGAGAATGGGAAAATCGGAATCGAGGTCGAAATGAGGGACCGCCATTCGTCGGGGTAGTAGTCGCCGGTCTGGATAGGCGAGGTTTCTCAGAAAAAACGCGCAAGAGTTTGCTCAGAAGGAGTCACCATGAAGTGGAGCACCCTAATCGTCGTCACCGTCTTTTTGACCCTTTTCTCGGCCGAAGGGTTGAAGGCGCAAGAGCAGATGGCGAAAGAGCCAGCCCACCCTGAGTCGGCCATAGATGAAACGCCGATGGATGAGGCACCGATAGATGAAGCACCGATAGATGAAGTGGCCATGGATGAAACAGCCATGGCTGAAACGGCCATGGATGAAACGCCGATAGATGAAGCAGCTACAGACGAGTCTGCTGCGGCCCCCGATGGAGCCGAAGGGACCACCCGGAAGAATTCAACGCACACTCTCCGATTAGCTGACGGTGCGGCCTCCCCGGCAGCGAAGATCGGTGACGTAGCCTGGCTCACCGGCTATTGGCGAGGCCCGGGCCTGGGAGGAGAGTGCGAAGAGATCTGGAGCCACCCCTTGGACGGCCGGATGTTCGGTACCTTCGTCCTGGCCCAAGAGGGCAAGGTGGCCTTCTCGGAAGCCATGGTCTTAGTCGAAGAAGAAGAATCTCTCGTTCTCAAGGTAAAGCACTTCGACCCGAACTTCATCGGCTGGGAGGAAAAGGACGGCTTCGTCCGATTCCCGCTCGTCCACCTGGAAGAAAATGTTGCCTATTTCAGCGGGCTGACCCTGCGGCGTAGTGGTGATTCCCTGACCATCCACCTGGTGATCCACCAAAAAGGTAAGAGAGGCGAAGTCGAATTCCACTTCGAGAGAGTCTCCTTCTAGAAAAACTGTCTTTCTGAGGACGCTGTCTTTCTACAAACGCTGTGCTGCACCGCCGGCTTCGCGATCAGAGTTGCCTTTTCTCGACGAGAGGCCTTCTCAGAAGGAATGTTCCCCTTCGATAGGTTGGGCCGGATGATCCCTCGGAGTTGCCCCTCTATTTGTCTGTTTGCCCGTCAACGGCCCAGAACCGCGGCCCGGCACCCCGATCGCCAGCTCGGTCTTCCGGATTGGCGAGGCGACAATTTTCGAGGGACAGGCAGCCACAGCCTATACAGCCGGTGAGGCTCCCCTTGAGGCGTTCCAACTCGGCGATGCGTTCCTCGATACGACGAGCCCAGCGATCCAACAGCCGCGACCAATCCTTGCCCTTGGGGGCCCGTCCGGACGGTAGCTTCGAGAGTTCTTCGCCGATCTCCGCCAGGCTCAGCCCAACACGTTGGGCGTAGACGATGAAGGCGATGAGCCGCAGGGTATGACGGGGAAAACGGCGGTGCCCCGAGCCGGCCCGCTGGGAGCTGATCAGCCCTCGGTCCTCATAGAAGCGCAGAGCGGAAGAGGCGACACCACTGCGGCGTGCTACCTCGCCAATGGTCAGTAGATCGTTCATAGAGACAAACTACCTCAAACGGCGCGACCGAGGGGCAACCGAGTCGACTCTGGTGGGCGCCCAGTTTCGACCCGAGACCTGGCGGAAGAAAAGCCGGTGCGTGTCTGAGCGCCTGGGAGTTGGACCCGCGCCGATAGGATTCGGTGTCAAAATCGGCCATTGGCGCAGATGCGACGAATCAAATTCAAAAGAGGAAACTTCCAACCTCGCAGAGCTTTGACCACAAGAACGAACGTTATATAATTGGAACGTGTGCATATTCACGTTTCCAGCCTTTTTGGAAGTGGCTTTAGGTTGCCCCTTCGAGACCGGAGTGAGGAGCTGTCCAAGGGGCTCTGATCTGGTCGGGGAAGCAGCTCTTTGCCTCGACCAAGTGCCAGAGTCCTCGTCCTCCCCAACCAGTGGCTTTTCCCCCAGGCTGCTGTTCGTCATTTTCCTATTTTCTGCATTCGCTCTTCTCGGCTGCTCCCAAGATGGTGAGCCTTCACCTGGAATACTTCGATTGGTCGCCCAACCGGCGCCAGGAGACTTCGAGAGCACAGTGGTTCTCGACAATCTGGGAGAGTTGCCAGAGGATCCTCATCGGTTTCCTGCCTCCTTCGACGCGAACCACTTCAATCAACTGATCCTGGTGGGGCAAGGGGATGCTGACATCCTCCTCCTGGGCTGGGAATCTCGCGGCCGACGACAGCCTGAGTTCCTGAAGATCTCCCTTGGGGAAAGCTCGAAGACAAAGGAAGGCTCCGGGACAGAGGAAGTCAGCCTCGATCTCTCTGCAGAGTCTTTCTGGACCGGCCAGCTAGAGGCGTTGTTTTTAGGAGCCGCCGGAGGGGAGTTTTCCGTCCATCGAGTCGAAGTCCGAGCCGATGGGAGCAAGACTCGGCGAATCTCTTTGGACGGCGTCTCGATGCCGACCCTCCCCGGTAGCCGACGCCTCGAGTTCCAAATACCGAGGCATACCGATGGAGTCTTCGAAACCTCCTTGGGGCTACTCCCCACCTACGAGAGAAAAAGGGGCCCATCGCGATTCCGAGCCACTCTGCATAGTAGTCAGAAGGACGGTGGTCAGAAGGACGGCGGTCAAAAACACGGAAGTCAAAAGGAAGATGTTTGGGTCGACGAAGTCGTTCCCTTGAACCAGGCTTCCAGGGATCCCCGTTGGCTCTCTATCCGCAAGAACGTTTCTGCCCCGGACGGAGGAACTCTGGTCCTCCAAGTCGCAGGCATCGACGAAGAGGTTGGCGAGGGCGACTCCCCACGGGGCGGCGGAACCACCTGGGGAAATCCGCGATTGGTGCCGCATCGACCCGTTCCAGGCCCGGATGTCATCCTGGTGGTCATCGACACCTTACGAGCGGATCGGCTCGGTAGCTATGGAAACCCTGATGGTCTGACCCCGCATCTGGACCGAGCTGTCCAGCACAGCCTTTTGCTGACGGATCTGCACGCCCCGGCACCTTGGACTCTACCCAGCATCGCCTCGATTCTCACCGGCTTGAACCCCTCCGTTCACGGCGCCGGACAAGGGGACAGCCGGCATATCCCCGCCAATCTCTCTCGTGATTTCCTGACTCTGCCCGAAATACTCGCCGACGCCGGTTTCTATACCCTCGGTTTCTACAACAACCAATTCCTGACCCCACCCTTCGGCTTGGACCAAGGCTTCGACCACTATGAGTATGTCTTTGCGCCGGACGACGAGATCGTCGAAAGAGCCCTGAAGAAGCTGGAAGAAGCCCAGGAACAGCGAGTCTTTCTTTTCCTCCATTTGTTTGGCCCCCACGCTCCCTACGAACCTCCCGAAGAGGCCTGCCAGCGAGTTTCTGCTCGCCTCCAACCCGAGCAGATCGCCAACTGGGGATGCGATGGAGAGCGCTTTCCGGATCTTCCCCCAAAAGCCAAATGGTCTTGGCTCGAAGCTCTCTATGACGGAGAAGTAGCTCATACGGATTCCGTAGTGGGCCACTTCCTTCGAGAGCTCCACCGCCTTCGAGGTCATCGAGAGAGAGTCCTGGTCGTGACGAGCGACCACGGTGAAGACTTCTTTGAGCGACAAGACCAACTCGCCACCAGGGGGTACCAAATCGACTCGGACCACGGACACCATTTCTACCGAGAACTGGAACAGGTTCCCGGCCTGATCCAATTGCCTGGCCAGGAGCCGGGGACGATCGATGCTCCCACCACCTTGACCGATCTGTTCGCCACCATTTTGGACGCCGTCAACCTCGAGCTACCTCCTCAGCAAGGACAGAGCTTATTGTCAGATCGGTTCTCCTCAGGTCGCCTCCAACGCCGAGTCCTCACTTCGGGCCCGCTGCGCTACGGACCAGCCCGGCAGGCCATCGAGAGAGCACATTGGAAGCTGGTGCATCGCCGGAGAACCGATCTGGAGCTTTACCACTTAGCCTCCGATCCTCGAGAAGTCGAGAATCAAAGCCTTCGCCAGCCAGAGATCGTCGAAGCTCTGCTCAACCTCGAAGAGGAGGAGATGGCGAACGCTCGTGCCCTCCGGCAGCAGCTCCTGGGAACCGGCCGAGTCAAAGCCGTTGGCTACCTCCGCTGGCGGCAGATCAAGAAGCTCCGCTCCTTGGGCTACCTCCAGTAGCTCCCTCCTAACCTCGTTTTTCCTCCCCTGGAAAGCCCACCCATGAAGTGGCTAGAAAAATCCGGACTCCCTCTTGACTTAAAGTTAACTTTAACTTGTAGCATCTCTCCATCGACCAACTGGGCCACTCCCTAGGCCTCATGCCCTAGGGAACGACTCTAAGAAAGCGAAAGGAGCTAACTATGCCGAAATCTGCTGCCGACTCTCTACAAGGTCTACGGGTTGCCATCACCGGGGGTACCTCTGGCCTCGGACTCGCCTTGGTGGAACAGCTACGGGAGCGCGGAGCGGCTGTCGCCTTCGTCGCGAGAGATACACACAAGGTGCAGGCCATCGCTGGCAAGCTCGACGGCACCCACGGATTTACCGGAGACGTCTCCCGTAAGGAGGAGATTCACCCCATCGCCTTGGGAATCAACGCGGCCTTGGGAGGTCTCGATGTCTTGATCAATAACGCTTCCAGCCTGGGACCGGTTCCGCTGGCCCTACTGGCCGATACGGAGTGTGAGGATCTCGAAACGGCCCTGGACACCAACCTTCTCGGCCCGTTTCGCCTCACCAAGGCTCTTCTCGGCTCTCTCACGGCTTCTGCCAGAGAGGGCCGGTCGGCAGTGGTGATCAACATCACCAGCGATGCCGCCGCGACCCCTTATCCCACCTGGGGAGCCTACGGAGTCAGCAAAGCCGCTCTCTCTCACTTGAGCCGAATTTGGCAGGAGGAGCTACAGGAGCATGGGGTCCGGGTGGAAGCCATCGATCCGGGAGACATGGATACCCCGCTGCACCACCTCGCCGTTCTCGACGCCGACCCGGCGGAGCTCAAACGGCCCCAAGACTCTGCCCGAGAAATCATCACGTGGATCGAGAACGCCCGAAAGTCCCAGGAGGTAACGTCATGAAAGCCGCCCATCAACCCATCCAGCGTCCACCAGGTGCCCGCCTCCTCATGGTTGGTGAGCAAGGAGACCTGCAACCCATGACTCGGTCGAGCCTGGCACGGAATTTCTCCGCCGGAGACCTGTTGGTGGCAAACGATGCCGCTACCCTGCCGGCGAGCCTCCACGGTATCCATGAAGCCAGTGGCGAAGCCATCGAAATTCGTCTCGCCGGGCGCCCCTCCTTAGCTCCTAGCGATATCCATCAATTCACCGCCGTCGCCTTCGGCGCTGGCGACTACCGAGTTCAAACGGAAGACCGCCCGGTCCCTCCGACCTTGGGGCCGGGGGATCTCCTGCGGTTCGGGGATCTCCTGCGGAAAAACCTTCCGCAGAGAAGGCGAGGCCAGGGAGAGCTCCAAGCCCGTGTGATCCGGCAGTTGGAGCACCCGCGCCTCATCGAAATCGACTTCCTAGGCCATCCGGACTTCGTGTGGAGCGAGATGGCTCGCCAAGGGAGGCCCATTCAGTACGCCCACCTGAGGCAACCTCTCCAGCTGTGGAACGTTTGGACCCGCATCGCTGGAAGGCCCGTAGCCTTCGAGCCACCCTCTGCCGGTTTCCTGCTGGACTGGAAGCTACTCAGTGAGCTTCAGGTCCGTGGGGTTGGCTTCGCGACATTGACCCTGGCAGCGGGACTCTCTTCCACCGGCGAGGCTGAGCTCGACGCCCGACTGCCTTTCGACGAGGCTTACCATCTGCCCAAAGCCACGGTACGGGCCATCCAGCGCACCCGGCAGCGAGGCGGCCGAGTCATCGCTTTGGGGACCACCGTAGTCCGGGCTCTGGAAGACGCCGCTGATTCTTCCGGCAACCTTCGGCCTGGAAATGGGGTGGCGACTCATCGCATTGGGCCACACCGAGAGCTACAGATCGTCGACGCCCTCATCAGCGGTACCCACGAGCCAGGGGAGAGTCACTACGAGTTACTGAGAGCCTTCACCACTGAAGAGGTTCTACACCACATGAGCTCGGCCCTGGAAATCAAGGGGTATCGCTCCCACGAATTTGGCGATTCCATCTGGGTGGAGAAGTGGGTAGGGAAAGTAGAAAAGAACGAAACGCCGGGAAGGGCAGGTGAAAACTCGACAAACCGGCAACAGACGGCCCCGCAACAGACAACACTGCGCCGTCCACCAAGGCCACGCCAAAACGGAAGGATCAGGGACGCCGTAGCAGCGCGCCTTCGCCTGGTGACCGAGGGGTTCGTGCCAGGGCTATCTTCACCGCGTTGACCGACCTACCCTCCCAGCACTTCTTCTCCGTTGCGGGCCGTCCAGGCGCGGCCCGTTTCGAAGACATCCAGTTTGAGTTGAAGGGCCGTGGCGGCACGGTCACGGCCCGCGGCTCGCGCCTCTGACACCAATGCGCTTTGCAGAGCGACCGCCTCACTATGTTGCCCTGCTGCAGCATGGGCCAGAGCGAGGGCCTGACGAACCGCGGCGTCCTGCCGCTCCGCATACAGCCGCAAGGCCACTTCCAAAGCGAGCCCTCCGTCCCGCACAGCGGGGTCGGGGGAAGTGGCGAGCAGACGAATCTGCAACAGGGCGAGACTGCTATCCCGAGGAAAGAGCCGCATTCCTTCCTGTAACTCCACTCGGGCCTCTCCATAGCGCCCCCCAAGAATCAGGGCTGTGGTCAAGCCCCGGCGAGCTTCCCCATGCCGGGGTTGGGCGGCCAATAGACCTCGGAACTCCCCGATGGCTTCCTCGAACTCTCCCGTATGCCCGAGCACCGCTGCCAGTTGGAAGCGGGCCTCCACCGAGCTCGGGTCCTGCTCCAGGGCTTCTCGCAACTGGGCGATAGCGGAAGAATACTCCCCGGTAGCAGCCAGGTGGCGAGCATTCACCAAGGCCAAGCGAGCTTTCTGAGGCCCGTCCTGAATCGTCTCACGGGCGATCTCTCGCTGTTGGGCTGCTGCCTTCGGGTCGCCCAGGAACTCCAGAGCCTCAGCAAACCGCAGCCGAACCCGGGCATTGCCCGGCGCAGCCTCCAGAGCCCGCTCGAAGTCCCTCACGGCTTCCTCCCCACGGCCCAGATTGACCAGCACTGTGGCTCGTTTCTCCAACACCAACGCGGCGACCCCCGGTTGCAGTTCCAACAGGCGATCGTAGCGCTCTAACGCTTCGGGAAAGCGACCTTGGCGAGCCAGGGCATTGGCTAGCTCGAGCAGAACCGACGGCTGCTCGTCCGCCAACTCGAGGGAAGCCCCATAGCGGCGGATAGCTTCCTCATCACGACCTTGGCGCACCAAGAGCCCAGCCAAGAGCCGGAGCACCTCCGCCTTTTCCTTCCGCTGCGCCCCTCCCTCGGGTCCCGCTGGTGGGGTCACGAGTGCCCCCTTTTGCAGTTGGACCAGAGCACCGTCCACATCTCCTAACTTCTCGAGGCTGAAACCAAGGCCTCGGAGGGCGGTGAGGTTTTCCTCATCTCTTTCCAGAGCCTGAGAGTAGGCGGCAGCGGCGGCCTCATAGTTACTATCGTCGAGAGCCTCGGCCCCTTGCACCAGAAAGAATTGGGCACTCTGTGCCACTTCCGCCAAAGCATTGAGCAACGGGTCGGCGATGCGAACCGAAGCGTCTCCCCGACGCTCCAGATGAAATTGAGCCTGTTCCAGATCTCCCAAATCCCGGTAGGCCTGGCCAAGGGCATAGTGGAGGCTCGAAGCCGAAGGTTGAAGAGCCAGAGCTTGCTGGAATCGCTCTACGGCAGTCTCCATCTCCCCTTCGGCGGCAGCCACTTTTCCCAGCCCCTCGAGGGCGGATACGGCGGAGCTGTCCTGCTCCAGGGCCTGTTCGAAAAGATTCCGAGCCGGCACCAAGTCCCCCAGCTCCAACCGCACTTGCCCTAGCCGAAGGGTCGCTGGCAGATAGGAAGGCTCCAGCTCGAGGGCTCGTTCGAAACCTCCACGAGCTTCCTCCAACTGGCCCCGAGCTCGGTTCAGGTAGGCCTGAAGGTAGGGCCAGCGGTACTCTTCCGGAGCCAACTGGGCGGCGTTCCGGAAACAAACCTGGGCTGCCTCGAGAAACTCGTAGGTGACGTAGAGGAGCCCCAACTCGCCAAAGGCCTCGGCTCGATCCCCTTGAGAGGCTTGCGAGTCGGCCAGGAGAGCGTCGAGCTCACTTCGCTTCTCTTCCAATTGCTGCCGGGCTCCGGCCTCGGCACCGGAGAGCTCGAGGGCGGGGACGGGATCGAGGTCCAAAGAAGGATCCAAAGTAGAAGGCCCGGAACAAGCGGTGAAAGCAAAAGCGAGGCAAAGGAGGACCTTGCCGAAGGGGCTCTCAAGGGAGCTGCTCCCTCCCCGCTCAGCTGGGGCAGGAGGCCTCTCGAAGCTCTTTGCTCCAAGACCTTGCTCTCCACGACTCAGCCCTTCGAGACCTGGCCTTTCGAGACCTGGTCCTCTAACCCCCGGTCTTCTAGCACCAGGTTCTCGAAAATCCTGCCCTGGCATCCACCCCATTCTTTAATTCCTTCCTTCAGCCCGATGGATCGTCGTGTAGCCGCCCCGCGGCGGCGGCTCGAAGTGCCCGATCTCTCCCCCGGGCCAAACGACCCGGATGCCGAGGACCTGATCTTCTTCGTCAAGAGGAAAGCGCACTCGAGGATCCTGAGAAGAAGCATAACTGCCATCGACGTGAACCCGGCGCCAAAGAGGGGCTCTTTCAGCCCGCAATAGAGCCACCATGGCTCCCGTGGCATCTCGCCCGGGATGGCCCGTCATGACTCGGAGGCCGATCCAGTGGTCCCCTGGGTTCCTGCCGTTCAGTAACAGACGGACCGGGCCGTTGTTGTTGGTCACCACGATATCCGTATCGCCATCGTTGTCCAGATCTCCAAAAGCAGCCCCACGGCTAACCTCGGAAAACTCCAGCGCCGGCTCCGCCATTACCGTCTCAAAACGGATCCCTCGGTTCTCCTCTCCTCCCCCTCCCAGGTTCCGGAACAATTGATTCACTTCATGAAGAGGGTAAGGGTCCCGCTGGTGCACCAAAGCTGCAAGATTTTGCACCGCACCATTGGCCACAAAGACATCGAGCCAGCCATCCCCGTCGAAGTCGAAAAAGCCGGTCCCAAATCCTGTGTGCAGACGACTTGGGGCAGCCAGCCCAGAGGCGGTGGTCCTATCTTCGAACAAGCCCTGGCGATTGCGCAACAAAGTATGGGTCTCGGTGATCAGATGGGTCATAAAGAGATCTAGGTCGCCATCCCCATCGAGGTCACCGGCATCGATGCCCATACTCGCCTCAGCCTCTCCTTCTCCATTGACCGCGGCTCCCGCCAGCACCCCCTGGTCCTCGAAAGTTCCGTCGCCGCGGTTGATCCACAAATGGTTCGGCATAGCGTCGTTCCCCACGTAGAGGTCCAGCCAGCCATCGCCGTCGAAGTCTGCCGCTACGGCACCCAACGCTGGCCGAGGAGCCCCGGAAAGGCCCGCCCCAGTCGTGGCATCGGCAAAGCTTCCATCTCCTAGATTGCGCAACAATCGGTCCCCCTGAGCCGCGAAGTGCCCAGCACCGCAGTAGTCGCGAATGCCGGTCAAGGCTCCACAGCGGGGGGATCGGTCGTGTTGGTAGTGCAAGTAATTGCCCAGGTAGAGATCGAGGTGTCCGTCACCGTCGTAGTCGAAAAAGACCGCCGGAACACTCCAACGATCATCGTCGGCGCCGACCTGTTTCGCCACTTCCTCGAACCGTCCCGTTCCTAGGTTTCGCAGCAGGTGGTTGGAGCCTCGTTGGGTGACATATAGATCTGTCCAGCCGTCGCCATCGTAGTCGCCAGCGGTCACCCCCATGCCGTATGCCGTCGCCGGAAGGCCGCTGGCAGCGGAGATATCCCGAAAGCTCAGTGGTCCGCCAGCCACGGTCTCGTTCTCGAAGAGGCGATCGGAAAGGGGAACATCGGCCGGCCAGGGATACGAAGCCTCAGAGAGATTCTCAGCGGGGGGCAGCAAATCCCCTTGGACCAGGTAGACATCCAAGTCTCCGTCGTTGTCGAAATCGAAGAGAGCCACACCAGCTCCCATGACTTCAGCCATGTGGTACTCATCGGACATGCCATTGAAGTGTTCAAATTGGAGACCGGATTCGGCGGCGATCTCTTGGAAAATGGTATCCGTTGGTGCAGAGGTATCGCTGCCGATGTCACCCAGGGAAGAGTTGCCAGGGGAAGAGTTGCCAGGGGAAGAGTTGCCAGGGCCACAGCTCAACAAGGAGGCAAGAAAGGCCAGGACGGAGACGGGGAGGCTCAGTGCGCGGTAAACCCTTGCGCTCCCCACCATCCACCATAGCTCCTCAGCGAGCCGCCGCCTCCTTCTGTTCCCCCACCTTCTCACCCGCTCTCCCCTTGCCCCTGAACCAAGACGGAATACCGCCCCATCGGCAAGTCTGCAAACTCCTCTCGCCGACCATCGGGCCACAGGACGGTGACTGTTGCGGTCGACTCTTCCGGGGGAGCACCAGCGAAACCGAAGAGTAGCCGGGGATCACTGGCGGACGAGAAGCTACCGTCCGTCTGCACCCGACGCCACATCACTTGGCCGTCCTGCCGGGTGACCGCAGCTCGCGCTCCCACGGCATCCCGATGAGGATCACCCCAGACCAAACGCAATCCCAGCCAGGACGCAGTGTGCCCGACTTGGTTGACCAGCAACTGGGCCGAGCTTCCATTGTTGATGACCAAAACGTCCGTGTCACCATCGTTGTCGACATCCCCAAAGGCAGCCCCCCGGCTCACTTGGGACGCCTCGAAGGCCGTCCCTCCTCGAGCCGTGGCGTCCTCGAAGCGAACTCCACCACCCTCGCCCCCCAAGCTACGAAACAACTGGTTCCGTTGATGCAAAGGAAAGGGATCCTTGGCTTGGACCAAGGCCGGCAACCGAGTGACCGCCCCGCTGACCACCAGCAGATCTAACCAGCCATCATTGTCGACATCCAGCCAACCGGCACCGAAAGAGGTGAAAGGCAAGCTCGGCGCCGCCAGGCGAGCCGCCTGGGTGTGGTCGTCGAAAAAGCCTTCACCATCATTGCGGTACAGCGTATTGGTCTCCTTGACCAGGTGACTTAGGAAGATGTCTTCATCCCCGTCGCCGTCGAAATCCGCCGCCGCTACCCCCATACTTGCTTCGGAAGCGCCGGATCCGTTGACGGCACTCCCCGCCAAAAGGGCTCGATCCAAAAAGATTCCACCCCCCTCGTTGATCCACAAAGAGTTCGGCTGACCGTCGTTGGCCACGTAGAGATCGGGCTGGCTATCACCATTGAAATCTGCAGAGACCACCCCTAAGGTCGGCGCAGCTTTTGCCCTTCCCAGACCGCTGACGGCCGTCACGTCTTCGAAGGTGCCATCGCCGCGATTGTGAAACAGCCGATCGGCTTCGGCGGGGTAGGCTCCCGGGCCGCAATAATCCGGTGCTCCGGTCAGGCTGTAGCAAGCCGTGGCACCGGAGTTGTCGAAGGTCACATTGTTGCCAACGAAGAGGTCGAGCCATCCGTCATTGTCGTAGTCGAAGAAGGTTGCCGTAACACTGGACCCGGAGTCGCCGACCCCGGCCCTCTCGGTGACATCCTCGAAGGCTCCACCACGGTTGCGCAGCAGCTGGTTCTGCCCCAAATGAGTCAAGTAGAGATCGACCCAACCGTCGCCATCGTAGTCCCCTACCGCGACTCCACAACCATAGGCTGCCGGCTCGAGACCGAGGTGTTGGCTAACATCGGTAAATCGGATGTCTATCGAGCTTCCCGGTCCTGACGAAGAGTCGTTGCGGTAGAGACGGTGAGTCAGGGGTAGAGGATACGAAGTCGGCATGGACGCTTGCGCCATCGTCTTGCCTTCCCCCACCAACTGGCCCTGGAGCAAAAAGGCATCGAGATCGCCGTCGCCATCGAAGTCGAGTAGGGCCCCACCTCCACAGGTAATCTCCGAGAGAAGAAGCTCCCCCGTCATTCCGTTGAAGTGCTCGAAATCGAGACCGGAAGAGGCCGTCTGGTCGGTAAACCACGGTTGGGAACCCACACCTGGAGGCTCCAGGGTTTCCTTGGGGGAGGAATTCGAGGTACCTCCATGGCCTTTCGGAGCCTCGTCCGCCCCGTTGATCGCCACAGCCGGAGGCTTTTTGCCGCCACCACAACCCAGGACGCTCCCAGCGCCGACGACCCCAATCCCCAAAAAGATCCAAAGTCGGCGCCACGGCAAACGCGGCTCGGAAAAATTCTGTGCCCTGATGGTCTCGTCTTTTCTCATGATGGGCTACCCGATTCCAGCTCTAGCCAGCAGGACAACTAAGTATAGCCTTCTTAGCGATTTCTCCCTGGGCTCGGCCGTTGTATACTGCCCTCAGAGCTAGAGCTGAAACACTTTTTCTCGTGCGAGTCGCAACGAGATTTCGGGTCCTGAAGAGGAGGTCCAGAATCTCACGGATTCATTTTATTGAGTCCAATTGTTTGGATCGAGAGCTTTTTTCTCCCTCCGAACCGCTCCAACGAGAATCGTCTTTCAGTCCTAAGACTCATGAAAAGAGTGACTTGAGGTCCACTGCTCGCGGCGAACGAAGATGGCCCCGGGCTTGCAGTCTCAAGTAGCATTGATCGCTCTATGCAGCGTATTTTTTGGCCCTTTCGGCCCGAAGCCCTAGTTTGGCGAGATCTCTCCCCTACAACGGCTTTGTGTAGTGGTTTAACAACCCTCCGAATAGGGGTGTATGCAATCTCAGTCTCGATGGCCCTTTTTGCCAACGCGAAGAGGGATGTGCAAAGAAGGAAGGAGGCCTTTGATGATCAGGATTCATAGCCGCCGAGGAGCGCTACTTTTTAGCCTCGCGGTAGCAGCCTTGTTGCTGGCGCCACCCATGTTGGCCCAGAACCCTACCGGTACTCTCACCGGTCGCGTCACAGACGATAGCGGTGGGGGTCTCCCCGGTGTTACCGTCACTGCAAATTCCGACAAGCTCCAGGGCACCCGCGTCACCGTGACCGGCGCCAATGGCGACTACAAGCTCGCTTTCTTGCCCCCCGGCCAGTACAACGTCAACTACGAGCTCGACGGATTCAAAAGCTCCGTACGAGAGGTCAAGATCTCGGCTGCTCAGACTTCGTTGTCTGACATCAGCATGGAAATCGGTGTGGTGACCGAAGAGATCACCGTCACCGGAGCCCAATCGGAGATCTCCGAAACTTCCACCGGGGCGACCAATGTCACCCAGGACGAGCTGGAAAATCTTCCCATTGCCCGGAACCTCACCCAGGCCATCAATCTGGTTCCTGGTGTGCAGAACACCGGTCCTTCTTCGGCTCCCTCGATTGCCGGGGCAGCCTCCAATGAGAACCTCTGGATGATCAATGGTGTGGTCATCAACGAGAACATCCGCGGCTCCGTGCTGCCCCTGTTCATCGAAGATGCCATTCAGGAAACTACGACCGCTGTCTCCGGTGTCTCTGCCGAGTACGGCCGCTTTACCGGCGGTGTCGTCAACGCCATCACCAAGTCCGGCGGTAACGAGTTCGATGGCTCCCTGCGGGTCAGCCTCACCAACGAGGATTGGGAGTCTGCAACCCCCCTGACCAGCAGCCAGGCTGACGACGTCAACGAGACCTACGAGGGTACTCTTGGCGGCTTCCTGTGGAAGGATCACCTGTGGTTCTTCACCGCCGGCCGCGACCGCAGCCTGACCGGCAGCAACAACACCAGCATCACCAACATCGCCTTCGGAACCACCGATGAAGAAACTCGCCTCGAGGGCAAGCTCACCGTGACGCCCGCCGTAGGCCACAGTCTGATCGGCTCTTATCTGGAAATCGACCGCACCCGTGGCGGTACCGCCTTTGGCACCGTCTTGGACCTGAGGAGCGTCAATGCCGCTCGCGAAGATCCCCAGGAAATCAAGTCCGTCAACTACACCGGTATCTTGACTCCGAACTTCTTCGTCGAAGGCCAGTGGTCGAATCGTGACTTCGTGATCGCCCGTGGCTCCGGTGGTGTACCGGACATCATCGACGGAACGCTGATTCGCACCCGCGGTGAGAGCTTCCGCTATTGGGCGCCCACTTTCTGCGGCTCCTGTGAAGACGAAAAGAGAGACAACGAGAACATCCTCGGTAAGCTCTCCTACTTCCTCACCTCGGAGAAGGCTGGCTCCCATGACATCTCCTTCGGCTATGACACGTTTGACGACAATCGCTTCTCCATCAATCACCAGACTGGCAGTGATTTCACCATCTACGCCTCTGACGTGGTGCGGGATGGGGGCGGCAATATCGCCCTCGACGCGGGTACTGGAAGTCCTTTTCCGATCTTGGACCCCAACAATGTGCTGGGCGACTCCTCGACTCCTTGGGTACGTTGGTTCGCCATCTTCAACGAGGATCTGGCTCAGCCAACCTCTTTCAAGACGAACTCTTTCTACGTCAACGATCGCTGGCAGCTCAACGACAAGTGGAGCTTCAACATTGGCTTCCGCTTTGACGAGAACGACGGCGCCGACAGCTCCGGAGCGACGGTTGCCCAGGACTCCAAGGTGAGTCCTCGCTTCGGCGCGACCTACGACCTGAAGGGTGACGGCGATATCGTCTTCCACGCTAGCTATGGCACCTATGTGGCGGCTCTCGCTAACTCCGTGGCGGACAACGCGTCCAACGGTGGCGCTGTCGGCCAGTTCCGCTGGGACTATGATGGCCCCGCTATCAACACCGACCCGAACTGCGCCGCTTCCGGCACCTGTACCTCCTCGCCCGATGCCTTGCGCATCATCTTCGATTGGTATGAGTCCGTGGGAGGTGTGTTCGATCTCAGCCAGCAGGACGGCAGCGCGCCGCTTTTCAATCTCCTCAACTCCATCACTGTCCCCGGTGCTACCTTGCAGATTCAGGAAAGTCTCGACTCTCCTTCGGCAGACGAGATCAGCTTTGGCGTGACCAAACGTCTGGGCAGCAAGGGCATGTTCCGAGCTGATGTGGTGTTTCGCGAGTGGGATG
This sequence comes from Deltaproteobacteria bacterium, assembly GCA_022601195.1. Lineage (GTDB taxonomy): Bacteria > Acidobacteriota > Thermoanaerobaculia > Multivoradales > JAHZIX01 > JAHZIX01. The sequence continues at coordinate 24,874 of JAHZIX010000028.1, read as the reverse complement.
ACTTCTACGCTCAGGTCACCAACCTGCAAACGGGAACGGTGCCCACCAACTCCGGTTCAGCGGATTTGACCCTGCAAGGCAACTTTGCCAACGACGTCGTGAGCCGCGAGTACACGGGCCTGCACACGCAGTTCCGCTACCGCTTCACGGATCGCTTCACCCTGGCAGGGAACTACACCCTGTCCAAGGCGGAAGGCAACTTTGATGGTGAAACGCCCAACAGTGGACCGGTCACGTTTGCCGGTCTCCGGTACCCCGAGTACCGCCAGGCTTCCTGGCACTATCCGGACGGAAACATCCGGGTCGACTCGAGACATAAGTTCCGCATTTGGGGTGTCTACGACATCCTGGACACGGCCCGTCATAAGTTGAACGTCAGCCTGTTGCAGAATTTCTTCGCTGGTCAGCCTTACTCGGCGAACCGCAACATCGACACCAGGCCTTTCGTCGACAACCCCGGGTACCAAACTCCGCCTAGCGCTTCGCTCTACTACTTTGGTGGCCGCGGCGCTTTCACCACGGACGACATCACCCGCACGGATTTGTCCTTCAACTACTCATTCAACATCGGTATCGGCAATCGGGAGATCGAGCTCTTCCTGCAGCCAGAAGTCATCAACATCTTCAACGAGGATGGGGTGATCGATCCTCAGGGATTGGATGACAACGAAGGCATCAACAATCTGGCGCCTTTCGACCCCTTTACGGAAACGCCAGTGGAAGGCGTCAACTACGAGTTGAGAGACACCTTTGGACAGGCCCTCAACGAGAACGACTTCCAGACACCGCGCACCATCCGCTTCTCGGTAGGTGTGCGCTTCTAGATCGGTTCTAGAAGAAATTGCTCCTAAGAGCCCCGACCCTCACCGGTCGGGGCTTTTTCTTGTCTACAGGGCACTTGGTAACCGTGCTTTTGGAACTGAGCGCTGTCTTTGAGGCAGCCCGTTTTGGCCAGGAGTGGACGCAAGATACTGGACCCAGCCAAAGGTTCACCACATGCCGGAGTGCCGTGCTCTAGGACTGGGGGCTCTTGCCTCCAGCAGCCAGACTTGTCACCAGCATGGGTTCTCTACCTCGCCCCATAGGAGCGAGTTCACGGTAGAGATCTACCGGCAGCTCAATCAAGGTAGAGGCGAGGGAGAAGGCTCGGATCAGGGAGCTAGGGCAGCCGCTACCTGAGGAGGCAAGGCCAATCCTGCGGCCCGGGCGCGACCCAAGTGGGGAGCCGCCTGTTCCAACTCCCCGAGGCCGAAGAGGAGCATCCCGAGGCCCAAATGAAAGCGAGGCTCTTCCGGCGCCAGCTCGAGGGCCCGACGAATCGCTCTGACAGCTTCTCTAGGTGCTCCCGCGTTGTCGTAGACCACGCCCAAGTTGAAGTAGGCCTCCGCATAGGTCGGATCGAGCTCGATAGAGCGGAGCAGGTGCAAACTCGCCTCCTGGTACTCCCCTCGGCCAGCCTGGAGGATGGCTAGGTTGTTGTGGGCTCGAGGATGGTCCGGGTCGAGGCGCAGGGCCTCCTGGTAGGAATTCCACGCTTCCTGCTGTCGCCCTTGACCGGACCACAACAAACCCAAATGGTAGTGCGCTTCGGCAAAGTCAGGGTGGTCGAAGAGGACCCCCTGGAGCTCTTCTTGGGCCGCTTCCATTTGCCCCTGAGCCACCAAGACTCCGGCTAGCTCGGTGCGCGCTTCGGCGGATCCCCCAAGACGCTCCAATGCAGCTCGAAAAGCCCCTTCAGCTTTCTTCAAATGGCCCTGCTGTTGGAATAGACGCCCCAGCCCCAAATAGGGAGTAGAAGCCGACGGGTCGGCCTTCAAAGCCGCGTCGAAGGCCGCTTGTGCCGCCACTAGATCACCCTGATGACGGTAGACACTCCCCAGGTTATAAGCGGCCTCACCGAAGTCTGGTCTCAAGTCGAGAGCTTTCTCCAGAGCATCGATGGCCCCTTGCCAACGACCCAAACGGGCGAAGGTAACCCCCAAGTTAAAGTGGGCGGTAGCCGAGCCCGGGTCCAGAGTCGCAGCTTTCTGTAACTCCGTAGCAGCCTCTTCCCATCGTCCCGTTTTCTGCAGAAGGATGCCCAAGTTCAAATGCGCATCCGGCTCGTCGGCGAGTACTTTGACCGCGGAACGCAGAGGCTGCTCCGCCTCGGCGAGCTTCCCGGACCAGCCGAGGACTTTCCCCAGGTTGAGATCCCGCTGCGCCGAATAGCGAGGATCGATAGCCGCTACGACCCTGTCAAACACGGCAGTCCGGTTTTCCTCCGTCCACCGGCTACCGAGGTTCACCAAGCCTTGTTCGGCCATGGCTTCGACAACGAGTTCAGCTATGCGGCGGTGGGTTTCCATATCCGGGTGAACGTGATCCAACAGGAATTCCCTTCCGGGAATCGATACTCCGAAACGCCGCTCTCCTTCCCTCGCCAGAACCTCGGGTAAAGGAATCAATGGCAGATCACGCCGGCTAGCCAAGGTCCGTAAAGAGTCGATAAATGCCTGCCGCACTCGCAAGGGGGCGACATCGAGCTCTTTAGCAGCCAGGAAGGCCTCCCGAGCAGCCTCTTCGTCTCCCAGCGCCAGCAAGGTGTGGCCCCGTCTGAAATGGACTTCGGCGAACAACGGATCTAGAGCTTGGGCCGCATCCAAGTGCCCCAGGGCCGCGGCGATATCCCCGCCCGAAAGCCTCTGCGCCGCCTGGTCGAGCTCTCTCTCGAAGGCGATCTCCAACTCACCGGTCCAGGGGGTCTGGTGCTCCGATTTGAAGGGAGAAAAATCCTTCAGATTGGCCACTGGCTCGACGAAGATAAGGTCAGCTCCGGCTCCCCTAGCCAAAGCCACCATCCGTTCCAGATTGAAAGAGAAATGCTCTTCGATGGACTGCTCTAACTCTTCGTCTCGGTGGTAGAGATCGAGACCGGTCCAAGAGTCGAGACGGGTATTGACCTCAGCTTCCAGGGCGACCTTCACGGCCTCTTCCCCACCCGTCGCGGCGCGCAGGCCACGCCGAGCCAGAGCAGCGACCCGAAAGCCCCCGAGCCACATGCGCAACCGCTTGACCACTTCCGGCTGATGAATGATCTCGGAGTAGCTCCTCTCCTCCAAAAATTCATTGTGGCCGGTGTAGATGACGAAGAGGTCTGGCTCATACCGCACCAGCTCCTTCATCAATAGAGCAACGCGGTAGCTGGCATAGGAGATAGCTCCGGCGTTGATCACCTCATAACTCTGGGACGGATCTGCTTCGGCAAGAAATAGCTGCAGCCACTGAGAAAAGGCGGTCCGGTCATCGTAGGGCCGGCCGGCTGTAGTCGAGCCTCCCAGGGCAAAGACCCGCAGTGTTCCGGAGCGCTTCTCCCGAGGAAACTCCTGATGGTTAAAAAAGGCTAGTTTCTGAGGCCGAGTCGCCCAGATCTCTTTCCCGGAAGATGAAGTCTTTGCTTCGAAAAGGGAGCTCCCGGGAGCAAATCCCACGAAGGGATCGTCATGGAGCCAATCATCTCCCACATTGAGGAGAGCTAAGGCTCCCTCGAGGAGAGCCACCGAGCCAACTGCGAGGAGCAGGCCGAAGACGATGAGAAGCCATTTCTTTTGCGTGTCGTTCAAGGGTTTTCCAAAGATTCTTCGAGGCGGGTGCTGCCTGAATTGGACTCGTTGGACTCGTTGGACTCGTTGGACTCGTTGGACTCACTGGGCAAGGCCGATTCTATCGGGTCTTGCCGCCTACGTCCCTCCGACGAGCCAGAGCCCTGAGGAAGACCGCAGGAACGCCCTCAAGAAGCCCTCTGGAGGCCACCTCCACTGCCCAGACAGATACCCGGCCCGCCAAAGGGTTCAAAGGGTGTGCTTGGTACTCACCCTTTGAACCGATACCTCTCCCGACGAGGCCACTGCCGCCTTATCGGGCGCTTCTACCGACCTGACTCGCTGGGAATGTTGAGATCCAAGCCCATCTGACCGGCGACCAGGAGTTGCATCATCTGAGCGAAGTCCGTTGTGGCTTTATCGCTACCCCCAACTTCTCCACCTCCCATGACCAGAGAAGGAACCTGTCGCTGGGCATAAGCATTGGCCCACTGCTCGTTGATGCGCATCATGGCAGCCAGTTTCTGAGCCAGGGCACCGTCTGCTGCCAAGACCAAGCGCTTGCGCTCCGCTTCACCCTGCCCGAGCAGAATCTCTTTCTCCTTCTGCATTTCGGCAGCGTCCTTTTCCAGGCGAGAGACTTCTAGAGCCTGTTCTGCCTTGACCACCGCACGAATCTTCGATTCTTCCTCCTGATACTTCGCCAGCATGACCTGGGCTTTACCCTTCGCTTCCCGAGTCAATGCGTCCTGCTCCGCTTGCTGAGCCTGGGCGCGAGCCGTGGCGACCGCCATGAGGGCTTCTTGCTGGGTGGCGATTTGCGCCTGAACCTTCTCGGTGTAGACAAATTCCTTGATCTCGAAATTGGCCAGCTTGATCCCTAGGCCTTCCAATGGGTTTCGCTGGTGAATGGGCGATCCGGTAGCGTCCTCTTCGATGATCTTGAAGGTCTTGGTGACCTCTTCCCCGGAAACTGGATCGAGGACTCGACGGGTCTCTTCCGTCGTCTCATAGAGACCATTCTGAATCTGGTCCCAAGCCCAAAAGATGAAATCTGTCCGCTGTTCTGAATAGGACTCTCGCGCTGACATCAGGTTGGAGGTCAGCCGTAGAGCGTTCCGAACCACCGGAAGCACCAGCTTGCGCTCCAGCTCCGTGTAGTCCCGATAGCTGTAGTCGGTCATCAATGAGATCGCTTCTCTGTCTGAAGTCGGGAGGATGATTCTCATCGTTCCCGAGATGTTACAGAGGGAGCCATCGTTGAACCGCACTTCGATACTTTGATCGAACTTTTCACCTTCGCCGGCATCGGCAGTGAAGTAGAAGGTCTCAGCTTTGTTCCAGGTCTTGATGTCACCGAAGTTTTGGAACCACAAACCTGGCTCCATCTTGGCGGACATATGCCCGGTCACGGCGGCCTGTTTGATCTGGTAGGTACCATTCTGCACCGTCTCCACCACCCTCCCCCCTAGGGAGAGGGCCAGGATGAGGATGGCCCCCAGAGCAAAAACGAACCTGAGCTTCTTGATAGCGCTTGCCACAGCCGCAAAGGGACTCCGGTCGGTGTTCTTCATGATTCGTACTCCTGTCTCGCGAATTTGAAATGGGTCCGCCCCAAATGGGCTGACTTCTTACGGTCCATCTGCCCCGGGGGACTAGCCCAACACTCGAGTTTCGTCTTCGAGCTCAGCGACCAAGCGCCTTTCCGCCGCGGCCAGTCTCTCCTCAGCGTCCATCAGGTCATCGGTGCTAGCGGATAGGTCATCGGTGACCGATGCAGCCCGGTGGGCGAGCCGTACCTGACGCCGTGCCGCCGCCAACGCCTCTCGCCGTTCCTGCACCAACGCTTCGAGGCTCGCCTCCGCTGATGGGCTCGATTTCTTCTCTTGAGAATCCGAAAGAGCCTCCTCGACAAAGGCCCACAGAGATCTCCCCAGCAGCCATCGGCTCATCCCCTCAGCGAGACCGAGTACTAGGATGGATGTGATCAAGAGTTGTGCAAACATCGACGCCCTCCTTTCGGCAACCGGGCCCGGCGTTCTGTCGTGCCCGTTTCCCCAGGAATGTTTCAAGATCCACGCCACCCAGAAGAAACCGCCTATAGCACTGACACAGAATGACTTAGGAGAATTTCACTTCGATCTCGAATATCGCAAATAGAGCCAAACTTGGTGAAAAACACCACTTCAATTAGGATCTCTCCATGAATTCCCACAGCTCCGGAGACACTCTGGTTTCCCAGATCCTGATGCTCGAGAACCCGGATGGACACCTCGCCCGCCTGGCCGATGCCTTTCGAGCCAAGATCGGACAGGGCTGCCTGATTCACCAGGTAAGCCGGCCCAAAGAGCTCTTAGCCAGCCTGGCCCGGGGATTCGGCTATCACCTGGTGGTTCTTGATCTCGGTCCCGCCGGCGACCCGGAGAGCCTGCGCGAAGCCTTCCGTGGTCTCCGAGCGAAATACCGGGAGCTACCGACCATCGTGGCTTCGGAAAGTGACGATGTGGATACCGTCAACACGTTGCTCGCCGCTGGCGCCGCGGATGTGCTGGTTCTGGGAGATCGCCTCGAGGCTCGAGTGGAAACTCTCCTCGGCAGGCTTAATAACCTCGTGGTCGCTCTAAGGCAGAATCACACCCTCCAGGAGGAAAACCAACGCCTCTTCGACCGAGAGCAGGAGCGGTATCAGATTTTCGGTGAATCTCCTGAGATTCGCTCCCTCATCGAGCGCATTCGAAAAGTAGCCCGCGTCCCTCGGCCAGTTCTCGTCACCGGCGAACGGGGAACCGGCAAAGAATTGGTGGCCCGGGCTATCCACACCGCCTTCGACGACCCAGCGCGCCCCATCATTGCCGTCAACTGCGCTGCTTTCCCGGAGGCTCTCCTCGAAAGCGAGCTCTTCGGCCACGAGCGGGGCTCTTTCACCGGTGCAAACCAGCAGAGACCAGGAAAGTTCGAGCTAGCCAATGGCGGTAGCCTGTTCCTGGACGAGATCGGCTATATGTCTCTGGCGTTTCAGCAAAAGATCCTGCGCACGGTCGAGTATGGTCTCTACACCCGTGTCGGCGGCTCCCAGGAACTACGCACCACAGCGCGAGTCATCGCCGCTACCAATGTAGATCTCAAAGAAAAGATGGAAAGTGGTGAGTTCCTGCGCGATCTCTACGATCGCCTCGCTTTCGAGATCATCTCGGTGCCCCCATTGCGCAAACGCCAGGGCGATGTCGATCTCCTAGCCCGAGAATTCCTCAGCCGCTTCATGAAGGAAATCCCAACCTTTCAGGGCAAACGGCTCTCCCAGCATGCCCTCAAGGCACTCCGCGTCTACCCCTTTCCTGGCAACGTCCGAGAGCTGAAGAACATCATCGAGCGAGCCGCCTACGTGGATACCACCAACGAGATCACCCCGGAGGACTTAGGCCTGGTCCAGAGCTCGCCGCGGCGAGAACCCGGCGGCACGTTCTCAGAACAGGTTACCCATTTGAAGCGGACGCTTCTCGAAGAAGCCCTAGAGAGTGCCAGCGGCAACCAAGCCGAGGCAGCCCGGATTCTCGGCCTTTCCTACCATCAGTTTCGGCATCACTACCGCCGATTCGCCTGGAAGAAGACCGTCGCTACGACGAGCGACAGGGCTAGCGCCACCTAGGGAAACGAAGCTGGGCTTCGCGCTCCGACTCTTGGGTCAGACTCACGGTATACTTGTGCCCCATTTGTAGAGTTTTCATTGAGTCCACCGACTTTCCCTTATCTTTCGTGCGCAAATCCGGCACCTTCCGGATAGCGGCGACTCGCCTCACAGGAGAAGGAACATGACCGATTTTCAAGCTAGCCCCCCCTGGCGTAGCACTCTCATGACCGCCCTCGTGTTTTCTTTCGCCCTCCTCATCACGGTTGGCGTTCAAGCTTCCGACAGCAAAATAACTCCCTTGGTCACCGCAGATGACCTGGAGAGCTCCGAGCTCACCGGCGGGCCCATCGGGCCGGATGTCATCGTAGGCGTGTTGCCCGGTACCAGTAGCTTCGGACAAGTCGGAAACATCGTCTCCTATTCCGTTGGCACAACTTCCTGCAACAAGGGAGATGCCGAGCTACGTTGGGAAGCCAACAACAACAACCACCCGGTGATCGGACAGAACCTCTACCGCCTCAAGAACGACCGCCTCGAGCAGATTGGTATGAGCTGGCTGAAGCACGGATTCTTGGCCCTGGCCGGGGACGCCTGCGGCCTTGGCTGTATCCCACCGGGAACCGGTACCCGTCTCGGGGTCGGTTGCTCCGACCCCTACTCTTCCGGTCTCAACGGTAGCCAATCAGGCCTCGGCCCCCGCTTCGAAGTCAACGCCACCACTGGCATCTTCTCCTACCCCTTCACCGACCAGGGCCAGACCGGCAATGCGGTATACAAGCGGCTGCAAGTTCATGTAGATGACGTCACCCCAGCGATGAACGCGGGTGCTCTGTACTTCATCGAAGGCCACTACATCGCTAGCGACGATGCCGCCGCGGGCAACGGCCTCAACAACGCCTCGTATCGAGAAGTGACGGTCTCCGCCGGTCTCAATCTAAACACGGTGGGTTCGACCCAGCGGGAACGCCCAGCGATCCTCGCCTGGCCCGATACCGACCCAACCGTCGAAATCGACACCATGGATGTTCCCAGCGATGGTCGATTTACTCTCGCCACCAAGGTCGTGGACAACCTCGACGGCACCTGGCGCTATGAGTATGCGGTCCACAACCTCAACTCCCATCGCAGTGGCCGCCTCTTCTCCGTGCCGGTGGACCCTTCTGTCACCGTTACCGATATTGGCTTTCGGGATGTCGATCATCATTCCGGAGAGCCCTGGGACACCACCGACTGGCCCGGAACCTTTTCTGGGGGAACCGTCTCTTGGATGACGGACACCTTTACCGCAAATGCCAACGCCAACGCCCTACGTTGGGGCACCATGTATAACTTCTGGTTCACGGCCAACGAACCTCCGGCGATGACCAAAGTGCGCCTCCACCTATTCCGGGACGGTACTCCCACTTTCATGACCGCGGATACCATGGGCCCCGGTGGAGCGGACCCCGACATCTTTACGGATGGCTTCGAGTCCGGCAACACTTCAGCCTGGACCGTTACTGTCCCCTAACAGATGGGGTGTCAGGCATGCACTCCGTGCAGTCCTAAAATAAGTGACCTCGTCTCGAGGTTGCACTGTAAAACAAGCGAAGGGCACGGCGTCAAACCGTGCCCTTTTCTTATTGGGAGTCGCGTTGGTGACCTCCCTGGAAAGCTCTGTGAGTCTGTAAGGCCCAAATCGACCCACCTAGGCTATAAAGCCCCAGTTCAGTAGCCGTGTCCAATGGCTAGGCTGGTCGCCAGCAGAAGGGCTAGCCCTCCGCTTCCAAGGCAGCCACTGCCGCCAGCAGAGTCTCGTATTCTTCTCTGCATTCCCCACAAGCAGTCAAGTGGTGGCGCACTTCGGCGAATATTTCTCTGCGAGAGGGCTTGTTCGCGCGCTCCGACTCGACCAGCTCCGCCAACTCGGCCAAGCAGGGGTCACAGCTCATCTCCTCGGTCCGGGTACCCGCAATCATCGCGAGGAGGCGGTCGATCTGAGGTGGGGAAAGAGTCATGGCAGCTTCCTTTTCACTCGAAGGCAGAGATGATGTCGGCGGTGGAGAAGCCCGCGGTCTCGAGACTGGCCCGAAGCCGTTTCCGGGCATCGTGGACCAATTTGTAGAGGGCGTTGCGGTTGCTGCCCATGCGGCGGGCAATCTCTTCCTGAGGCATACCCTCCAGCTCGGCAGTCAAGGCAATTCGCTGCTTCTCTGTCAGGTCGGAATCAATGGCGTTGCGAAGACTCCTCAAGAGCTGGGACTGTTCGGCGCCACGACCAATCTCCTCTTCGGCTTTCAATGGCTGTTTCGGCCCGCTGCTATGGGGCTGAAGAATCTCGTCCAGAGAGACATTCTTCCAGTGCCGTCGGCGCAGCTCGGTCCACACCTCCCGGACGGCGATCGTCATGGCCCAGGTTTCGAAACGGCTCTGACCACGAAAGCTCCCGAGATTGGCCAAGATCTTCACCAGGGCCTCCTGAACAGCATCTTCGAAGACGGTTCTGTCGATCCCTTTCCCAGCCATGGCCGTCCCAAGCCCCTTCAATAAGCGGCGACGAAGGGCCATCAAAGCTTCTTCTCGGGCTTCGTCGTTCTGGCTCAGTGAACCCAGCCACTGATCGTTCGTTCGGGGAGTCGTCAAGGTGGATTGAGCTTTCATGATTCGAAATAGCGCCGCCCTCAGCTACGGAGAGCGGCACTTCCTATGGGACCCAGGCCTTTTCCTGGGGCTCAGCGGTGGCATCCTACTTTAATTTTGCGATGGCCACCGACTCGATCCTCTTCCAATTGGTATCGGCCTTGGTGACATGACCGCCGACATCCTTCTGCCATTTCTTCTGCACTTTCGGACTGAGATTCAGAAAGAGCCTCCCGTCCACGATGCTGAAAACCTCCGGATCGCCATCGAATTTGGCACCAGCGGAGATTCCATAGGCACAGAAGCCACCGTAGGCGGGCAGGTAGCGCTCAGGGTCTGCTTCGAAGGCCTTCTGGTTCTCTGAACTGGAGAACCGGTAAACGGCTCCTTCGTGGAGGGTCGAGAGGTCGGCACTGCCCAGGCGGGGCGCTCCAACGGTGAAATAGGCAACCGCATCGAAGCCCCGGAGGGCCAGAGGACCTCCCGCGAGGGTCCCCCCCTTGGAAACGTTGACTTCGTCTGCAGCGCTAGCTGCTAGGGCGGAAACTAAGAGAACAACGGCAGCGGCCAGCAAAGAGCTGTAGCGAGCCGGTTGATGGGTATGAAGGGACATGGTGAAAGCTCCTCGTTCATTCGGCGCTCCCATTGAGCGCGTTCTTTGCTCGAAATCACCCGAACCATTCGGGCTTCATGGATGAGACGCAGTCGCCGACCAAAGTCTTACCTTCTATTTTCACCAGATGTCCAAGCCGGTAGGGAGAAGGGTAGGATGGCACCAGATTCGTACATCTCAGTCCAGAGCTAGCAAGGCCCTCGAACTTTGCGGCGCGAAAACCAGGAGCAAACAGGTGAGCTACCTGAATCTCATTTCCCTGTTAGGTTGGGTTGCTTTCTGCGCCCTTGCCTGGGTGATCGGCGGATGTCGCCGACCGGTTCCCTGGAGGACGGTCCTGGGCTCCACCCTTTTGACGTTCGGCCTAGGAGCAGTGGTCTTCCTGCTCCCAGCGAGCCGTAAGCTGCTGCTGATCGCCAATGATTTGGTACTCCTCGCTCTCTCCAGTAGCAGCCAAGGAGCGCAGTTTCTCTTTGGGCCCCTGGCTCTTAGCCCCGGCCAGGCAACCTCGGCAGGAGAACCCTCGGTTGGGTTCGTGCTCGCAGCACAAGTCTTACCAGCGGTGATTTTTTTCGCTTCGCTGATGGCGGTCTTCCACCACTTCAAGCTCATTCAGCCGGTGGTTCGCTTCTTCGCTTGGCTCTTCCACCGCACCCTACGACTCTCCGGGGCCGAATCTCTAGCCGGATCCATCCACTTATTCTTTGGTGTCGAAACCGCTGCAGCCGTCAGGCCCTACCTGGGAACGATGACTCGATCGGAGCTTTTGACGGTTCTGGCCACGAACCTCGCGACCGTCGCTTCGACGACGCTGGCGATCTATGTCATCTTCCTGCGCGAGGCCTTTCCGCAGATTGCAGGCCATCTGCTCTCCGCCTCGCTCCTTTCCATCCCTTGCGCTGTGCTCGCCGCCAAGCTAATTCTTCCGGAAACAGAAGATCCCGTCACCTTGGGAGCTGTTCCCGAGATGGCTGCCACCGAGGCTCATGACAATGGGTTCGCGGCTCTCGCTGCCGGCGCCTGGGATGGGCTCAAGATCGCCGCTGGAATTACCACGATTCTCATCGCTGTTCTGGGCGTTGTGGGCCTCGTCGACCTTTCCCTAGCCAAGGTCTCCAGCCTACTGATGGGTGCAGGGGAGCCTTTGAGTCTGGCTCGTTGCCTCGGTTGGCTCTTCACTCCCTTGGCCTGGCTGCTAGGCATCGAGAGCGGCGACTTGGCTCAGGCAGGCCGCCTGTTGGGCCAACGCATGGTTTTGACGGAGGTCGTCAGCTATCGAGAGCTCGGAAGCCTTGCAGCCCAGAACCAGCTTTCCCCTCGAACTCTGGTCATCGTCTCCTACGCTCTGTGTGGCTTCGCCCACGTGGCAGGAGTGGGAATCGCTGTCGGTGGCTTTGGCGCTCTGGTCAAGGAGCGCATGGAGGACCTCTCCGGTCTCGCTCTTCGCGCTCTAGCGGCAGCCACTCTCGCTACGCTGCTCACCGGAGCCGTAGCTGGAGCTCTATTTCACGGTCAGGCAGGGTATCTCGGTCTGTAGCTAGTAGGCCGGCTCGACTGGGGTGGAAGCGTCGCAGCACCTCTTAGCCTAGTCTGATCTAGAGAGCATACCGACCGAAAGAGCAGGCTGGCTGTAACGTTCGTAGTAGACTGAACGACTGTACGTTCAGGACCTTACCGCCCCCCCTCTAGAAAAAACGCGGTAAAAGGTCGACGAAAATCAAATCGATACTGCAACATCTCGACGAGTGGAGAAACACACCATGGGTTCATTGCGAACACTTACACTTTCAGTAGGCCTGCTGGGCCTCGCCCTCACCACGACCGTTCTTGCGATCGGCCCCACCGAAATGGATGACTTCCAGGACGGAACCACCGCGGGCTGGATGCTCCCCTCTGCAACGGGAAACCCAACCAACATCCCAGATGGTGGCCCCGAGGGCACTGGGGACCGCTACCTCCAGGTCATCTCCACCGGAACAGGTGGACCTGGAAGCCGCGTCGGGGTGGTCAATGAAGATCAATGGACTGGGGACTACACGGCTGTCGGGTCGGAAATCACCATTACTGTCGACCTCGCCAACTTCGGACCTCCAAATCCCGTAGATTCCGGCACTGGACCGGATCAGCTCAATATTCGCGTCGCCTTTGAGGGTGGCGAGATTCCCATGTTGACGGGGCCTATGGAAGGAGCACGATGGGTCAGCACCACGGCCTTCTCCCTGCCGGAAGACGGCGTTTGGCGTACGGCGACCTTCGTCTTGAGCGAAGCGGATATGACTCGTGTCGAGGGGACAGGCGCATTCACGGATGTGATTAGCATGGTGTCGCAGTTTCGGATCGTCAGTGCAGCAACCCCCTCGTGGCGGGGGGACGCTATTGCTGCCAATCTCGGCATCGACAATATTCAGGTCGTTTCGGTACCGGTAGAGCTTCAGACCTTCTCCATCGACTGAGGTCTGAAGCCAAGTTTGGGCAAAGAAAAAGGACAGGTCGTCGACCTGTCCTTTTTCTTTTTGGCCCAAGAACCGTGTGGGATCAGGGGCAGGTAGCGAAAGCGCTGGTGTCCTGAATCGGCTGGAACGGAGTGCTAATGGGATTCGTGTAGACCTGCACTTCGCTGGTCAGCGTATCTTCCACCCGCAGCTCCACTGCCACGTTGGTCAAGCCTCCGGCGAACACCCAATAGCGGTTGTTGTTGTTACAACCCCTTAGGACCTTGACGACCATCTCCACGTTCGCAGCATTGAAGAACCAGAAATAGCCAGTGTCGCTGGTCAGCTGCACAGCGGTGCCCTCACCTTCCTGGCCATTGGGGCGAACCCAGTGGGCAGAAAGCTTGAAGCGATTGTCCCGAAGACAGAGATTGTCATTGGTCGGCACGCAGGGACCGCTGCCGCTCACCGGTTGAAAGACGAGACCGTCGAAATGGACCTCGTAGACCGCTTCCGGCTCGTTCTTGCGCTGATCCAGACCGATGGTTGCGCTCTGAGTCCCCTCCGGGGCAGTGATCTCGATGTAGTCCGAGAACCAAGGTCCCGTGGAACGCCAGAAAGTGGTGAAAGTGGTCCCAACCGGATCCGAGTTGCAGTCGGTGTCGCTGTGCCAGACCACGGTGATCTGAGATTGGCTGATGATCGAAGAAGGATTCGGAATCCGAATACCTCCACCGGAGAAGTAGGTTTCCCCACCCTCAGCTGGAACACACTGACTCGCTGCGCGCCGCGCAAGATTCGGCTCGCTATCCGTGTTGACCGTTGAAATGGAACCGGAAGTTGCGCTGCCTTCCAAGTCGTCCGAATTCCAGCTGTTGGCAATGACGTCGCCGTCCACTGTTGTCCAGCCAGAAATATCTGCATCGAAGTTGGGATTCTGGACACGGTTCTGAGCGCTAGCGGTCACTGCCATCAGGCAGCCCACCGCAGCGATAGAAAGTACCTTACGAAGCATGATTTAAAATCTCCATACGTATCAAAAGTAAACTCATCATAAGTCTCATTCAGGATTTCGATTCGGTGCTAACCACTTCTGTGGTTAGGGGAGCTTCCCAAACCGTCTTATCGAAATACCCATCTGGCTCCCCACCCTATGGGCAGGTTGCGAAGGCCTGAGTATCCTGAATGGGCTGAAATGGAGTGCTGAGCGGGTTCGTGTAGGTACTGACTGTACCGTTTTGAGTATCCGTCACCGTAAGCTCCACCTCTACGTTGGTCAATCCACCCGCGAAGACCCAGAAATGATTCGTGTTACTGCAGCCGTTGAGAACCTTGACCACCATCTCGACATTGGCCTCATTGAAGAACCAGAAGTAGCCGGTGTCATTGGTGAGCTCGACGGCCGTGCCGACTCCCTCTGCTCCGTTGGGTCGGCGCCAGGTGGAAGTGACCGAAAAACGATCCTCTCGCAGGCACAAGGTCGTGGCATCCTCGACGCAAGGACCGCCACCGTTGACCGGGCGAAAGAAGACCGAGTCGAAGCGAACTTCGAATACGCCGCCAGCCATGCCTTTTTTCTGGTCCAAAGCGATCGTGGCGGATTGGATATTGGCTGGAACGGTCACCTCGTCGGAAAGGGTCACCCAATCTCCAGCGGTGTCGTGAAAGATTGGGATGGTGCCGCCCACGAAGGTAGTGGCACACTGGTTGTCCGTGTGCCACAGCACTGAGACCTGCGCTTCGTCAAAAGCGGAATCCGAGGTGGGAATGCGAATGGAGGCTCCTACGTCATAGGCCTCCCCCGCTGTGACCTGAACGCATTGGGTTGCCGGACGCTTGCCTTGGTTTCCATTGATCTCGGAGTTGATCGAAGAAATCGATCCCGAGTTGCCGGCACCTCCGACATCCTCCGAAATCCAAAAGGACGTGATTCCTTCATCGATATCCAGGTTCCACCCGGATAGATCGGTATCAAAGTTTCCATTCTGAAGAAGATTCTGGGCCTCAGCCCCAAGAGTAAGTAGAGAGCCTGAAAGAACAAGAAGAAGAACATTGCGAAACATGGTCGGATACCTCCATTGGAATGTAAGTGAACGCAGTACAGGGTCCAACCCCGCGGATATCGCGGGAAACGGCCTAACTTGGTTGTCACTACCGAAGGCAGGACACAAAAAAACCTGCCGATTCGGAGTCTCTTGCCCCCTTAATATATCGAGAAGCAGCCGTCCAGGAAAGGGGAATGACGATCTCTTGTCGCTGTAGCAACCCTGCGCGCCACCCCCCCCCCAACAAGACAGAGAGGGAACAACCCAAAAAGGAAGCGGCCGGCTCCCAACAGAAACCGACCGCTTACCGAGACCCCAGGAATCAGCCTAAGCTGACCCGGAAGACTTGCTGAGATAGCTAGTGCCTAGAAATTGCCATCGCAAAGGGCTGCCGTCTCCGCCGACTGGATGGTCCCATCGCCGCAGCAGTACCGCCCGCTGGGATTGCCATTGAGCTTGCCAGCACAGTCATTGGAGCAGTTATTGCAATTTTCCCCAGGCTCGCAAACATTGTCGTTGTCGCAACCGGTGGGTGGAGCAGTGGAGCAGGAATGCACGTGGACATCATCCACATACCAGCCGACCACGCCATTGCAGCCATCGAGCCCCATTTCGAAGCGAAGCTGAACGTCATCACCTCCCCCGGCAATCCCGTTCAGATCAACCTGCGACTGTCCCCAGCTACCACTGACACTGCCACCATCACCACCGGTGAAGCCCTCTTCACCGGCCATGGGGTTGTCGCTCCCATCGGCTAACGAGTTGAGGGTACCGTTGTAGGCGTTGAAGTCGAAAGAAGAGCCGTTGATGAGCCCAAATGAGCCACCATTGACACTGACTTTGACGTTGCTGCCATCCCAACCGAGCTCCGTAGACACCCAATGATCGAAGGCTACGCCGTAGGTCGAGGCACCGGCGGGCAGACTCACCGTCGGGCTTTCCAGGAACAGGACACCGGCTTCCACATCTGTCGCACAATCGCCGTAAAGAGGATTGTCCTCTACAAAGGCGGCCGTACCTGTCCGGCCAGCCGGCAGGCTGGCGACGGTGGCCCAATCCGGAGTGCTGAAGGTCGCAGCGTTGACCACTGCTCGAGTTCCAACTCCCCAGAGTCCAAGGCCTGCCTCGAAGTCCGATAGCAAAATGGTGTTGACGGTACCTCCTCCACACAGGGCGGGAGCGTTTGGCTGCAACAACGGCTGGAAGTTACATTGCGTCGGCAGTGTTCGGAGCTCCACCGCGGCAATGGCCTTGCTGACCTCTGCGCAGTCGGCTGAAGAGATGGTCTGGCCTGAAACGACCCCATTGGGGCTAGCCGCATCTAACTGGTAGAGAGTAGCCCCCGTGAGAGCACTGCAAGCCGCATCCAGAGCGTCTGCGTGGTCAACGAAATCGCTCGACGAGGTTAGGAGATTCTGAGCTTCCCAATGCAGACGGGCTGCCTTCTCCAGTCCAATGCCAGTGATGCTCTGGCCGTTATAGCTACCGCCGTCCACCATCAAGGCGAAACCGTGATTGGGAACTCCCGAATTCGTATGCACTCCGCCGGAGTCGGCGGTGGAACAGGTATAGCTACCGGAGGTGACCCTCCCTGGATCGCCATAACATTCGGGCCGCCACAGGTCGCGAATGGCACCACCGAAAGCCGGGTCGTCTTCGCCGGAAAGCCAACGGTAGGAAGAGTCCCGTCTCTTGGGACCGGCGCCAAGGGATGAGCAATAACGGCCCTGGGCGTCCCGCAGACCGCCGGGCGCATCACTACCCCGACCATTGATGAAGTCCACCACCTCACCCCAGATATCTGAATAGGACTCGTTCAGAGCCCCGGACTGCCACTGGTAGATCAGGTTGTTGGTGTATTCCGTGTAGGCATGGCCCCATTCATGAGCCACCGTGTCATCGCCGGTCACACCGCTGCAGTAGTTAGTAGAAATGCCATTCCAATTGGCGTTGGGGCAACTGATGCCAGGATCGTTGTTGACCGTTCGCATCGTGGCAGAAACGCCATCATAGGAAAGGTACGCACCATTGGTCATGCTTGAGAAGACATTGTAGGTCTCGAGAGACGCGTCGATTTCATTCTGCCAGTCGGTGACCTGCTGAGAGCTCCCACCGGCCCAACCAGCCGGAATCGGATCCGGATCGCTTTCGACCCAGACCACATTGCCCAAACTCGTCTCGGAGATCTCTCTATCCAAAACTGTATGAACTCGAGAAATCTGATCGAGGATAATCCCTGAGTGGGCATCCACGAAGACCAGAACTCGAATGCTCTTGGCGGAATCGGAAACCTCGAGTTGGTAGGCCAAATGGTCGGATCCAGGAACCCCTCTAATCAGTCCGGTCCGGAAAACTGTCAAACCCTCATGAACCGATTCCAGGTCGTCTACGCCGGTGCGACTGGCGACGTGCACCACAGCCTGCTTAGCAGCCTCCTCGGCATCCATCTTCGGATTGGGATCAACGGCGATCTTCGACACGAAGGTACCGTTGACCACCAAGAGGTTTCCAGACTTGTCGAAATGAGACCGCAGCTCACCTCCAAAGACCGGAAGCCCTCGGTAGCGCTGCTGATGGGTGACATGGGTCAATAGGCCCGTGGCGCTCACGTTCTCGAACTCGAGCTCACGCGCTGCGTTTTCGATGCCAAATGCACTCCCGTGAGTCTCAAAGAAGCTCTCGGCCTGAGCAGGAAAACCGGCCCCGGCCAGAGCCGGTAGGCTACCGGCTTCCAGACGGACGAAACGAGCCGTTCCCGTCGCTGAATCGAGACGAACCTGAGTGCCTGGGCCCGTAGCTGCCACCAAACCTTGCACTCCACTCTCGACAGAGTCGAGTTGGGCTTGGGTGGAAGTGGGCGAAAAGGCCAGCAGCAGAATCAAAGCTGCTACAAAACAGAAGGGGAGGTGAAATTGTTGATACATACAGATATCTCTCCTTTTCAAATACGCTATTACAGCAACAAACTCTAAGCACCTACAGCAGTGCCATTCGAAACGAAGCTGTAAGGAGTGAAGACCCTATGCTTCAGTTGAGAAACTGAAGAGAGTAGAGCGAGTAAGCCGCTCCCTGCTGAAACCCTTGAAGGGGCTCAAAATAGAAGACGAGAGTCGGTGACTCTAGTTGGAACCTAGCTCTCCGAAAGCCCCTTGAGAAGAACTTTGGGAAGAAGGCTCTAAAGGTCGAGAATTTCTCAATTGGAATCCCCACTGCGCCCATTGGTTTTGCCAAGACGCTGACTTTCTCTTGTCGATAAAAAGGGATATTACCACTTTTCACTCTTCCGACAACACGAAGTCATAACATTCTCCTGGAGACAGATTCCCCTAAATCTCTTAGCCCTACCAGGAACTCAGCGATCCGGACTCCACTGAAGTCGGAAGATGAGGATAGGATGACGCCCCATGAGGCAGCAGCAATGGCATTGATTGGCGCACAGAGCATCACCCTGGCCTACGGGGCCGCCCCCCTCTTGGAGGCGGTGAGCTTTCAGGCGGAAGCCGGGGAACGCATCGCGCTGGTGGGGCGCAATGGCAGTGGCAAGTCCACTCTCATGAAGATCCTCTCCGGTGAGTTGGAACCGGATGATGGGGAGATTATCTTTTCGCCCGGAACCACCATCGCCCGGCTCACCCAGGAGGTTCCCCAGGATCTCCAAGGAGAGATCTTTGACGTGGTCGCCTCCGGTCTGGCTCAGCACGGCAACCTGCTGAGCGAATACCACCGCCTTAGCCTCAATCTTCAGGGGGAGCAGGATCTCCGGCGACTGGAACAAGTCCAGCACCGCCTGGAAGCGGTGGGTGCCTGGGACCAGGAGCGGCAGGTGGAGATCGTCATGTCCCGCCTACAGCTACCCACCGAAGGGCGTTTCGAGACCCTTTCGGGAGGCCTAAAAAGAAGAGTCCTCCTGGCTCGGGCACTGGTCTCCGAGCCCCAGCTTCTACTTCTCGACGAGCCCACTAACCATCTCGATATTCCCGCCATCGAATGGCTCGAGGAATTGCTCCAAGGTTTTCAGAGTTGCCTTATCTTCGTCACCCACGATCGCTCCTTCCTGAAAAAGCTCGCCACCCGCATTCTCGAATTGGACCGGGGGCAGCTGAGCGATTGGCCCGGAGACTACCCTCGCTACCTGGAGCGCAAACGACACCAGCTGGAAGTCGAGGCCACCCATCAAGGCAAATTCGACAAGAAGTTGGCTCAGGAAGAGGCCTGGATTCGCCAAGGCATCAAGGCTCGACGAACTCGCAATGAAGGGCGAGTCAGGGCCCTCGAGCGCCTTCGCCAGGAACGCAGTCAGCGGCGGCAAGTGGTGGGGCAGGCCCGGCTTCGGGTGGACCCAGGTGAGCGCTCCGGAAAATTGGTTCTGGAAGCGAAGAAGATCTCCTTCGCCTATGCCCCGGAAGGTGATCCGGGGGTTGCCGCATCCCTCCCCGGAACGCCCTTGATCGAAAATTTCTCGACTCTCCTGATGCGGGGCGACAAAGTGGGAATTCTCGGTCCCAACGGCTCCGGCAAATCCACCCTGCTCAAGTTGCTGCTGGGAAGCCTCGAGCCTACCGAGGGCGTGGTGCGCCTCGGAACTCGCCTGGAGGTCGCCTACTTCGATCAGCACCGGGAATCTCTGGACGACACGAAATCCGTCGCCGACAATGTCGCTGGGGGCAACGACAAGGTGGTGACCGCGGGTAAGACCCGTCATGTCATCAGCTATCTGCAAGATTTTCTATTTTCCCCTTCCCAAACTCGCAGCCCGGTAGCCAACCTCTCCGGCGGGGAACGGAACCGCCTGCTTCTGGCTCGGCTTTTCACTCGGTCCTTCAATCTCCTGGTGATGGATGAGCCCACCAACGACTTGGACGTGGAAACCCTCGAGCTCCTCGAAGCGCTCTTGGTGGACTTCCACGGCACTCTCCTCCTGGTGAGCCACGACCGGGCATTCCTGGACAATGTGGTCACCAGTACTTTGGTGATGGAAGGCGCCGGCCAGGTGGGGGAGTATGCTGGCGGCTACGAAGATTGGCTCCACCAGCGCCCTCAGGCCCCGGCTGAAGACACTGCCAAGGGCTCGAAACCCGGTCGGGGGAAAGCTAAATCACCGCCGAGCTCTCAGCCAACCCCCAAGCCCCCAGGCAAACGCAAGCTGTCCTATCGGGAAAGCCGAGATCTGGAGGCTCTCCCAGGGCGAATTGAATCCCTGGAGGCTGAGCAGAAGAAGCTCCACGGTCAATTTGCCGACCCGACCTTTTTTCAGAGCCAGGGAGCGGAGGGGGCCGTCGAGGCCCACCAGCGGTTGGCGGAGATCGACAGCGAGCTGTCCACCGCCTACGAGAGATGGGCGGAGCTCGAAGAAGCAGCCAATGGGTAGGGAGCGCCGCTCTAAACAAGGTTGCTGCATCCTGTGCGGCCGCCAGAGCCGTCTCACCTTCCATCACCTGATTCCCCGCAAAGTCCACCGCCGCAACCGGTTCAAGAAACAACACGGTAGAACCGAGCTCCAAAAAGGCATCGACATCTGCCAGCTGTGTCATTGGGGCCTCCACAATCTCTATGACGAGATGACCCTCGCTCAGAGGTTCTCTACAGTGGAGTCCCTGCGCCAGGACGATGCGATTCGCAAACATGTGTCCTGGGTTCGCAAGCAGAAAGCTAAAGGCAGCTGACCCCCAGTGAGCCTCTCCATAACCATCGTCCAGAAGCCTCTGCAAGGATTCAGCTTCCCCTAGCGCCCCGCAGCCCTTTTCGGTGGATCGACCCTCGATGTAGCGGAACTTCCAATGCCCACAGATGCGAGCGATTCGATCTCGGCTCGGCCTCGCCGAGCCGCAGGAATACTGAGCAGCAAAGCCATGTCAATAATACAAATAATGATTATTAAAAATAAAGTAGGTCTTGACAGCGGATAACATTGAATGCAAACTGAGAAGTAGCTTGCAGTTCCATTGGTTCTAGAGAGTCCCCGGTTGGGGCTTCTCTGGTCATAGCCTCCTCCGAGAGGATCGAAGAGAGGCATCCTTTGAGTCTCCCAACGAATCGAAAGGAGAATCGATGATGAAGAGCTACCTATCCCATCTCCCCCTTCTTGCCTTAGCCCTCGCCCTAGTTTGTGCGGGTCCCGCCTGGGGGGCCGACTCCGAAGCGACCCTAGCCCAAGAGGTGACGGCAACGGACTCGACGGCAGTACCTACCCCGGTGAGTGATACCGCCAGAGCGGTCCCCGAGCCGGTCTTCGTGCCTGGGTCCGATGCGGGCGGAGCTGGAGCCCAGTACAAAATCCAAATTGGCAAAGAGGATCCCCAAAACATCGTGATGTGGGACCACCTCTGCTGCACCGTCCCAGGAGGCTGCGATTGTGTGTACTGGCCCGGTGCGAACTGCAACCTCTTCGGTTGCCGCGGGAAGACTCCGGGCAACTGCTAGAGAGCCTAGGTTCTCCACTTCCTAGTCGCAGTTCCGAGGGGGTGACCGGCGACGATCACAGACCCCTCGGAGCTGCAGCAATTTTCTGACTTCCCTGCCCAGGAGAATCTCGAGTGCTCCTAGAACCCCACTCCTGCTTCCTTCGATGGTGCCACCGACCGATGAAACACAGTGATCGATGCAACCCAGTGACCGTCTTTCGTCGCCAGAAGCGAACAGCTCGATGAGCTGCCCAGTAGAAAGCCCAGAGGAAGAGATTCGATCCATCGACGCCTCTTCGTTGCCGGGTCAGCGCCCCTGGTCCACTTCGGGACAGAAAAGTGGCGACCGTAAGCGTTGGAGCTTCCTTCGTGCTGTTTTGGCTGGCCGTGGAGTCTTGAGCCGTGGAATCTTGAGCAGTGGAATCTTGGCGGCCTTGCTGGCGCCCGCTGCCTCAGGACAGGAGTTCATCTTCAACCTGGTAGCAGAAGAGCAATGGAACGGAGGCAGGCCTTCTCGAGACGACTTCCTCGAGACTGGCCAAATCTACCTTTTCCGAGCCGGTAGCTACACTCCGGAAGTGGTCGCTCAAGTTGGCCAAGCCCAGAAGGTTCCTCCGGGTACCTGGCATTGGATCGCCGAGTCGGAAGGCTACGTCAGTGTGGCGAGCGGCAGGATCGACCATCCGGAGGGAGTGGCTCCTTTCCAGAAGGGATTGGTGGAACCGGTGGTACCCGCCTGCGAAATCCGCCTGGAGCCCGGGGAAGTCTGGACCGGCCTTCGACGCCTCGACGCAGTCAGCCTGACGCGGAGAGCCGTCTACCCCATCGCATTGGAACACCGCCGACGCTTTCGAATCCCAGTAGGAGAATTTGTCGCCTACACCGTCGGAGCACAGGGAATCGAAGCGATCTCTCCCGTCTCTCAGTGCCTACGGGGAAAAAAGGTCCCTCTCTCCAGACCCCTGCCACCAGCAGAGGGCTTTCAAGATCTGGTGATCCATGTGGAGCTCCCATCGGGAGATACCCTCCAAGAGGCTCGGCCCACGGCTACCCTTTTGCCTACGGAGGGCTCAGCGGACACGGCTCTCCTTGTGCCTACCGCATCCTTCTACACGGGCTCCCGGGCCACCTTCTTTTTTCTAGAGGTCAGTGCCAATGCCCCATTCCGGCTGCGCATCGAGCACCCTCAAGCCCTTCCTCACGAACAGGAAGTGCCTCCCGCCGGGGGTCGAGTTCACGAATTGAAAAAGGTCGTCCTTCAGGCTCGCTAGCCCTTCCCCAGGTGTTAGATTCCTGCCGATGAAGATCAGCACCCTGACCGGAGTCATCCCCTCGCTACTCGGAGCCTTGTTTCTAGCGATTCTCAGTACTTTTGGAGATTGGATCTGGGAACACTTCATTCCGAACGGCAAGATGATCCATGGTGTCGTTCATGGCGCAGTAATTTTCGCCGCCATCGGCTTGGTCCTCGGCTGGACCGCCGGGAATCGCTCTGCGGTGGTTCGCGGTATTTCCCTCCAATCCCTCATCGGCATCGGTATTTCCGCTAGCTTCTACCCTCTTTATCGCCTCGTCGGGGGAGTTTCCCTTTTCCTCACCTGGGCGGCGTTGTGGCTCCTGACGGGGCTTCTCTACCGCCACCTGGCTGGCGCACCTTGGAGCCGATTTGAAGCCCTGGCTCGAGGTGGTGCTGCGGCTCTGCTCTCGGGCCTAGCCTTTTGGAGTATCTCGGGTATCTGGACCGATCCCAGTCCAACGGGCCCCAACTACCTTTTCCATCTCCTGAGTTGGTTCTGGGCTTTTCTTCCCGGATTTGGCGCCCTCTACTGCCGCTTCGAAAACGAGCCTCACCTGCGTTAGGAGCTTGCCGCGGAGCCGGAACGGATGTTCTTCTCTAGAGTTTGAGCAGAGCATCGCTCCTCCGAGCAGTTCGTAGAGGGACGCTGTTCGCCATCAGACCTCGAAGAGTCGACTCGCGGCGGAGAGATCTCCTGCTTTCAAGGGCGCCCTCATTGGGGGTAGGACGGGTTCTCAGGAGCAGAAGCGTTGCAAAGTTCATGCTAATTCGACATAATCGGCGCAACTCGTTCAAAAGGAAAAACCTATGAAGTCATTCAAGCTCTGCGCCTTGTCGGGTACTGCCGCCTTACTGCTTTCCTGCTTTCTGCTCTCCCCTGAGTTGCAAGCTCAGGCACCTGGTTTCTGTGAATTCACCCAGCTCACGGACGCCAGTAGCAGCGACGCGGTCGGAGTGGTCCGCCCGCACTTAGGGAATCGAATCGCTGGCGTTCATACCATCCGAACCCTTCCTCCATTCGGCAACTCCCAGTGGCAGGTCTATTTCTTTGACACGGCGACCAAGACCTACACTCACGCCACCGAGGTTCCGATCTTCGGCCCGGGTCAGAACGATCTCTCCAGCGACGACAGCACCCTCGCCTATGACGCCCAATCAGAGGTCTTACCCGGTGGTAACCCCGAGTTCAATCTAGAAATTTTTCTGCAAGACGTGGCGAGCGGCCAAGTGATTCAAGTCACCGAAACAACCGATGGAATCAATACGGCCCCGGCTGTAACGGGCGATGGCAGCCGAGTGGCCTTCCTATCCAACAACGACCTCGTCCCTGGCAACAACACGGATGGCAACTTCGAGGTATTCGTCTACGACGCCGGCCCGGCGACCCTCACCCAAGCAACCGACACCCTTGGAGTCGACCACCGAACGGTCGCCATCAGCGACGATGGATCTCGCTTAGCCGTGGTTTCTGTTGCGCCGACGCAGGAGCTGCAGTTGATCGCCTTCCCGTCCCTAGTCGTGACCCCAGTAGCCTCCGCCCTTATCGATTTTCACATCGCCTCCCTCGATGGCAGTGGGAATCAGGTGGCCTTCGTCACCGCTGAAGATTTGCTTCCTGGGCAGAATGCCGATGGCAACAAGGAGGTGTTTCTGTTCGACATCGATTCCGGGCTACGGCAGCTCACCGACACTCATTCCGGTCAGTCCACCTTCCCCTCCTTCTCGGCCAATGGCCAACGCATCGCCTTCGTAACCTCCTCAGAGCTAGCTCCGCCCCAGAGTAGCGGCAGTCAGATCGTGGTGGCAGACCTAGAGAACGGAACCTTTCATACGGTCACCAACAGTGACGGCTTCAGCTACTTTCCATCCCTTTCCGCGGATGGTCAGCAAGTCGTCTTCCAGTCAACCGCAGACCTGGTAGGGGAAAACCCCGACGGACTAGAGATCTTCCTGGCTCAATGCACCTTTCCCCTGGGTCCGGTGGTCACCGTGCCGACGCTACGCTCTACAGGATTTGCCGTCCTCGTCATCCTGCTAGCGACAGCGGCGACTTGGCGATTGCGCCGGGAGAGGTTCTCCAGCTAGGTATAGACCGGAAAGGCCTGATTCAACCGCTCCAACAATAGAGAGACGGGATCTCTTGCCAAGAAGTCGGCAGCAGGGACTTCCCCGCTGCCGACCCTCACCCGTCTAATTTCCCAGAGACCTCAAAGAGCCGGACCGATCTTGGTCCAGCGCCGGGACTCAAAGGCATCGAT